>NZ_JBTKZC010000001.1:0-2953595 GCF_054457555.1 Castellaniella sp. WN
TGATCCAGCGCGGCAAGGCGACGAACTCACGGCAACGGTGGCACTCCGGGCCAGACGTAGGTCTGCGGACACCGCAAAACCTACAGAAGGCTCGGAATCTTCGGCCCCGGTAGCCGATCAACCCCGAAAGGAGAAAGCACCCATGAACACGAACAGCACCGCCGCGCTGAGCTATGACAACATGAACGACGCACACCCCTTGTATGTGCGCAGCCCCAGCGGGCGCTACAAGCCCGCCACCGATAGCCAGATTCTGGCGGCAGGCCGCGAAGCCGCCGTCAGCCTGATTTCCATGGAGAACGCCATGGGCAATCCCCAGCGGGTGAGGTCATTTTTTCAGTCCAAGCTGGCCGGGCTGGGGCATGAGTGCGCGGCGTTTCTGTATCTGGATTCGCAGCTGCGGCCCATCCGCTACATCGAACAGAGCATGGGGACGCTGAGCCACGCCAGCATCTACCCGCGCGAGATCGTGAAGACGTCGCTGCGGTTAAACGCCGCTGCGCTATTTATGGCCCATAACCATCCGTCCGGCCTGGCCGAACCCAGCCCCGCGGATCTGAGCCTGACGCGGCAGCTGAAGCAGGCACTGGCTTTGATTGATGTGAGGATTCTGGATCACGTCATCGTCAGCGCTACGCAGACCACATCACTGGCGGAACGCGGGCAGCTGTAGGGCTGTGGGGCAGGGTGGGGATCCGCCCTGCCCTGGCCGCCTGGCTGGGCAGTAGGCAGATGGCATGATCGCTTGATCATGAGGGCAAAGGCAGTCAGCCGGCCCCTGCCGTGCGCCTGGGGTCGCCCGCCAGGGGCCGGGGAAACAGCGCAATCCCAAGAACGACAAGGCCGACTGGGTCAGGGTGCCCCGGTCGGCCTTGTCATCTGGTGCCGGTGGCAAGGGTCACTGCCTGGATGCGGGCCATGGCCCAGTCAGAGCCCCGAGGGTACGGGGCTAGGGGCGCTTGCCGCGCGGCTGCCGTGTGGGGTCATCGCCTGGATCGGGCCGTGATCCCGTCTTCCGTAAGTTCCGCCGCCTGAAACGCCGACGTGTACCACTTTCGCTTCTCTCTGCAAGGGGTGCGCTTGCGCCAGGTACTCACCCGGTCCCTGCGCCTGGGGCTTCGGGCTGCGGCTTGCGTGCCTGCCCCTTTCCGTTCGGCGCTGCGTGGTCCAGATCGGCACGGCGACGGAACTCACGGAAGACGGCGGCAAGACCGGAAAACCAGCGTAGACCCCACACGGCGGATATACGTTCCGGCTCAAGAATCTTCGGATCCGGTCAGCTGAGAAGCAGTTCAACCCTTGTTTTGGAGATCAGATCATGAACACCTATGAAGCCAAGCAGGCAGCCCGCAAGGCCCGGTACGAAGCCCGTGCAGGGCAGGCGCATGCACAATCCGATGCGGTCGCGTCCCAAGCCAGCCGCATGGCCGATGCCATCCCCATGGGTCAGCCCATCCTGGTGGGGCACCATTCAGAAAGATCCGACCGCCGGTACCGGGAACAAATCAGCCGAGGCTTTGAAAAATCCTTCGAGCTGCAGAAGAAGGCCGAGCACTACGCCGATAAGGCCGCATCTGTGGGCAAGGGCGGGATTTCCAGCGACGACCCGGCCGCTATCGAGAAACTGCAGGCCAAACTGGCCAGCCTGCAGGCGATTCAGGAAACGATGAAGGCGATCAACGCCATTTTGCGCCGCCATGCCAAGGCTGGGGCTGATGTGCAGGTGGCCGCCTTGGTGGCATCCGGCCTGACCTATGCGGAACGCGCCCGCGAACTCGTGACCCCGGACTACATGAACCGCATCGGCTTTGCCCCGTTCCAGCTGCAGAACAGCAACGCCAATATCCACCGCATCATGGCCCGCATCAAGGAATTGCAGCGTGCCGCCGAGCGCACCGAGACCGAGCAGGCAGGGGACGGCTACACCTACCGCGAAGATCCGCAGGAAAACCGCGCCATGTTCCTTTTTGAGGGCAAACCGGCCAAGGATACCCGCGACGTGCTGAAACGCTGCGGCTTTCGCTGGAGCCCCACGCGCAGCGCCTGGGTGCGCCAACTGACCGGCAACGCCCAATGGGCCGCCAAGGACGTGATCCGCCACCTGGACGCATTGAATCAGGCCTGACCGACTTATCTGCCCTGGGCCGGATTCCGGCCTGGGGCATCACCCCAGACTTTCATCATTGGAGCATCACCATGGCATCACTGAACCGCGCGACCCTCATCGGCAACCTGGGCAAGGATCCGGAAATCCGCTACACCCCCGACGGCGCTGCCGTCTGCAATGTGTCGATTGCCACGACCAGCACCTGGCGCGACAAGACCAGCGGCGAACGCCGCGAAGAAACCGAATGGCACCGCGTGGTGTTTTACGGTCGCCTGGCGGAGATCGCAGGCGAATACCTGAAGAAGGGCCGCACCGTGTTTGTGGAAGGGCGCCTGAAGACCCGCAAATGGCAGGATAAGGAGAGCGGAGCCGATCGCTACAGCACCGAGATCATCGTCGACCAGATGCAGATGCTGGGTGGGCGGGATGACGGCCAGGCGGGAGAGGCGAAGGCGGCAGCTGTTGCAGGAGGAGGTAGGGCGAAGGGGCGTAATGGGCAGACGGCAGCTGCAGCCCCGACGGCTGGATCCGCCGCGTTGGAGGAGTGAACGATGGACGAGAGACTGATGCCGATCGTATACATTGCTCCTCGGCCGAAGGCGGGCAGGATGCCGACGATCAAGTCGAATTTCATGCTTTCACCTTCCATCGGGCTTCAAGATAGCGCCCGAAGATCTGGACGATCGAAATCAGGACCAAGTACAAAATGGCCACGGTGATGAAGACCTCCAGGGGGCGGTAGTTGGAGGCGACGATCTGGCGCCCGACTCGCAGGAGGTCTGTGACGGTAATGACCGATACGATGGCCGAGGCTTTGATGATGTCGGCTGTTTCGGAGACGAGCTGAGGCACGGTGAGGCGCAGTACTTGCGGTATCTGGATGTGCCACAACGTTTTCCAGCGCGGGATGCCGACGCTATCGGCCGCTTCGACCTGCCCCTTGGGGATGCCCTGGAATCCCGCCCGTAGAATTTCGGCTTGGTAGGCGCCTGAATTCAGACCCAGCGCGATCACGGCGGCCACATAGGGATTGAGTTCGACGCCTAGGGCGATGGGTATGTAGAACAGCATCAGGAGCTGGACCAGTAGCGGGGTGCCCCGGAAGAATCCGAGATAGATGTTGGTGAATGCGACGGCTCCGCGCGCGCCTGTATCGCGGAGGCTGTGGAGGGCGACCCCGGCCAGGAATCCGAGCAGAATCGCCCCCATGCATATGATCAGCGTGACGCTGGCGCCGGCCAGCATCGGCCCGATATAGTCGTCCAGCCTTGAGAGCATGGTTCCTCCAGTTTTCCTGCTTAATGGATTTCGATCGGCTCGGGCACGTGGGTCGGCACAGGCATTTCGAATCCGAACCACTTCATTTGCAGTTCTTTCATCTTGCCGCTGGTATTGGCGAGGGCGATTCGCTCGTTGAAGAAGGCGACCAGCGATTCGCTGTCCGCATCTTTACGGCCGACCCACGAAAAATGATATTGCCCCCGTTTTTCGTAGTCCTTAGTTCGGGGTTCAGGCAGCGATTTTATAGTGATTCGCGTGCCAGATTTTTTCGTATTCCATTGGACTGGTGTAGCCCAGTGCCGAATGCAGTCGCCGGTGGTTGTAGAACGTAATCCAGTCCATCACGGCAACTCTGGCTGCGCGGTGGGAAGCAAACTTTCGGCCATCAAAGCAAGCGGCCTTCAAACGCGCCCAGAGGCTCTCTGTTGGCGCATTATCCCAACAGTCTCCCTTCCTGCTCATCGACGGATGGATCTTCCAGGTGCGCAGCGCCTGCTGGAAGTCATGGCTGCAATACTGGGCGCCCCTGTCGCTGTGGAAGATCAGTCCCGGTGCCGGTCGGCGGCGCAAATAGGCCATCTCCAGGGCATCCTTGACCAAGCTGGTCTGCATGTGCGGCTTCAGGCTCCAGCCAACGATCTTACGGCTGAACAGGTCGATCACGGCCGCCAAGTACAACCACCCTTGGTCCGTACGCAAATACGTGATGTCGCCGCACCAGATCCGGTCCGGTTGCGGCGGATTGAATTGCCGCTTCACCAGATTTGGGGCTACTGGCAAGGCATGCCTGCTGTCGGTCGTCACAACATATTTGCGTTTGACGCGAGCGCGTATTCCGTGGGCTTTCATCAGCAACCGAACCCGCTCCTTTCCTACCTTCAGCCCACGTCGCCGAAGCTCCCGATAGATCCTCGGCCAGCCGTACTCTGCCTTCACCTCACGGTGGATGACGCAAATGTGAGCCAGTACCCGTTCATCGGGCAAGCGAGTACCTGCCGAGACACGTCCAGAACGCTGCCAGCCGTAGTAGCCGCTTTCGCTGACACACAACACCCTGCACATCGCACGAATCGGCCAGCGACCTTTCATTTTTTGAATCCAGGCGTACTTTGCAGCGTGTCCAGCGCAAAGTACGCCGCGGCTTTTTTTGCAATGTCACGCTCCATCCGAAGCTGGGCATTCTCAGCTTTCAGACGGGCAATCTCCATCTGTTCCACCGAGACTGGCGCTGTCGCTTTCGTGGGCCCTGGGCCTAGATCCCCGAGCTCGTGTTGACGTACCCAGTTGCCTAAACTTGCCTTCGGAATCCCCAGCGAATCGGCCACGGCACGGATTGACGATCCCGCCAGCACCTGACGCACACTCTCTTGCTTGAACTCCTGCGTGTACTTCGCACGCCTTCTCAAATCTGTCATTTCTTACTCCTTGAGTTCCAATTTAACTGGAACTAAGGACTTCGTCATTCAGGGGCAAGCTCACATTTCCCGCATGGGCGAACGCACGGAACTCAGGCTGATGGGCAGTTCGGCGGCGAGCGGGGTATCGTTGAATCCGACCACGGCGATGTCTTTTCCAGCGCGTATGCCGTGGTCGCGTAGCGCACCCATCAGGCCGATGGCAAGAAAGTCGTTCACCGCGAAGATGGCCGTCGGTTTACGCGGGGAGGTCAACAGCGCATCCCCGGCCCGGCGCCCGCTTTGGGTGTCGAAGTGGCCATGGATGATCCATCGGGCGGGTACTGAAACTCCATGGGCGGCGCAGCAGGCGAGGAAACCGGCCGTGCGGTCGACACCGGTTGAGGCAAAGAGTTCGCCAGCCAGGACGGCGATATCTCGGTGGCCCTGGTCGAGTAGATGCTTGGCTGCGATCCAGCCCCCTTTGTGGTCGTCGCATGTGACCGAACAGTGTCCGGGCGCACGCCGGCTCACCAGTACCAGGGGGATGCCGCGCGCCGCGAGCTCATCGATGAACATCCGGGTATCGGTGCGGGCATCGCCGATGATCAGGCCTTCGACATTGCGGTCCAGGGCTGTTTCGCCCAGTTGCGTCTGGCGTTGCGGATCGTCGAGTGTGCTGCTCACGAAGGTGAAGTAGCGATGGCGCATGGCTGCCTCGTCGATTCCTTCGTAGATGGTGGCGACAACCAGGTCGGACAGCCGCGGCAAGAGCACGCCGATAGTCCGTGTCTTGCGGGTCCTCAGGCCGATTGCTTGAGGGTTGGGACGGTAATTCAGACGCTGCGCGAGTTCGCGGATGCGTTGAATCATGTCGGGCGAGGCGGCTTCGCGGGCTTCGGCCGGGGTGCCGTTCAGTACACGCGATACCGTCGAGACGTGTACGTCGAGCGCGGTTGCCAAGGATCGGAGCGTTACGCGTTGTCGAGGTGTTGTCATTTGCCAGCTTGAGAGTGCCGATCGGGCCATATCCGACCATGGAGTACGACCATGATCTTACCCTGGCCCGGAAGGGGCCTTCGATCTCTTTTTCCCTGTCGAACGTCGCCGCCCGTCATATGCTGCATGTTTCGCCGCCGAGGGGAGCGCGGCGATCCCCGTGCCCGCCGGATCGTTCGATGCACAGGCGCGCCGGGGCCGCGCCTTCCTGCGCTATAGTGGCGCTTTGCAGGCGTGGATGCCGCCCTCGCGATGGCGGGCCTGCCACCCCCGGAAGCGCGACAGCCTTATGTTCATCGAACTCGTCAAAGGAGTTTCCCTGCTGCTGGCGCTGTGCTTCCTCAACGGCGTGAACGTCCGGCTGTGGCGCTCGCGGCCGCTGGCGGGGCAGGTGTTCTCCGGCGTCATCTTCGGCGGCATCTGCGTCGTCGGCATGCTGACGCCCCTGGCGCTGGAGCCGGGCGTCATCTTCGATGCGCGTTCGGTGGTGCTCAGCATGGCGGGCCTGTTCGGCGGCCCGCTGGTGGCCGGTGTCGCTGCCGCCATGGCCGCCGCGGCGCGGCTGTCGCTGGCGGGCGAGGGCGCGGCCGTCGGTTTGCTGGTGATCCTGCTGTGCGCCGCATCGGGCCTGCTCTACCGCCGGGCACGGGCGCGCGGGTGGCTGGACGTGGATCCGGTCTCGCTGGCCTGCTTCGGGCTGCTCGTGCATGCGGCGGTGCTGGGCCTGTTCCAGTTCTTGCCCGCCGACGTGGCGCGGCATTTCAACACGCTGGTCGCTCAGTCATTCCTGATCACGTTCATCCTTGCCACGGTGGTGCTCGGCCTGTTGCTGCGGGACATGGAGGACCGGTTGTCCACCGAGCGCGCCCTGGCGGACACGGCGGCCCGGCTGCGCGCCATTTCGCAGGCCATTCCCGATGTGTTGCTGGTGCTCGACAGCGAGGGGCGCTACGTGGAGGTGCTTTCCCGCGACGAAGGTCCGCTGGTCGCCCGCGCATCGGAACTGGTCGGCCGGCGGTTGCACGAGGTGCTGCCCGCCGCGCAGGCCGACGACTTCATGGGCCTGATTCGCGACACGCTGCGGTCGGGTCGCACGCAAAGCATCGAATACGAGATGCGGACGCGGTCGGGCCAGTGCCATTTCGAGGGGCGCGTCCAGGCGCTCGGCGTCCTGGTGAACGGCCGGCCGGCCGTGGTCTTTCTCGCCCGCGACATCACCGAACGCAAGCGGGCCGAGGGCGCACTGCGCGAATCGGAGCTGCGTTTCCGCTCGGTGCTGCTCAACATCCCCTCGATCGCGGTGCTGGGCTATCGGGCCGGCGGCGTCCTGAGCTACTGGAACCGGGCGGCGGAGCGGCTCTACGGCTATACGGCCGAAGAGGCCATGGGCAGGCGGCTGCCGGACCTGGTCGAACCGTCCGCCATGCGCGGCCGGATGCGCGAGGACATCGACCGCATGTTCGCCACCGGCAAGGTGGTCGCGGCGCGCGAGACGCGGCTGCGGCGCAAGGACGGCTCCCCGGTGGATGTGTTTTCCAGCCACGCGTTCGTCGAACTGCCCGGCCAGCCGCCGGAGATGTTCTGCTTCGACGTCGACATCTCGGACCGCAAGGCCGCCGAGGAGGAAGCGCGCCATCTGGCATCCTACGATGCGCTGACCCAACTGCCCAACCGGCTGCTGCTGGTGGATCGCCTGCAGCGGGCGCTGGTCGGCGGAGCGCGGTCGGGCCTGATCACGGCGGTGTTCTTCCTGGATCTGGATGATTTCAAGACTCTGAACGATACTCGGGGTCACGAGGTGGGCGACCAGTTGTTGCGGCAGGTGGCCGACCGCCTGCGCGACAGCGTGCGCGAACAGGACACCGTTGCCCGCCTGAGCGGGGACGCTTTCGTGGTGGTGGCGCCGGACTTGAGCGCCGACGCGCCGGAGGCGGCCGGCCAGGCGCGCGCGCTGGGCGAACTGCTCCTGGCCCGCCTGCGCGAACCGTGCGATCTGGCCGGGTACGAATATCATTTTTCGGCCAGCATCGGGGTGGCGCTGCTCGGTCGTTTCGCGGAATCGGTGGACGAAGCGCTCAAGCAGGCGGACATGGCGATGTATCGCGCCAAGGACGCCGGGCGCGATACGCTGCGCTTCTTCGATCCGGACATGCAGCAGGCCGTGACACGTCGCGCGACACTGGAGACCGAACTGCGCAACGGGCTGCGCCAGGGGCAGTTCCTGCTGCTCTACCAGCCCCAGGTGGATGGCGAAGGGCACGTGACGGGCGCCGAGGCGCTGGTGCGCTGGCGGCATCCCGCGAATGGAATGGTGCAGCCGTCCGAATTCATCCCTCTGGCGGAGGAATCGGGACTGATCCTGCCGCTGGGCCATTGGGTCATGGAAACGGCCCTGCGCCAGCAGGCCCGCTGGCGGGGGGACCCGGTGTTCGGTCGCCTGGACCTGGCCGTCAATGTCAGCCCGCGCCAGTTCCGGCAGGATGATTTCGTGGAGCAGGTGCTTGCGCTGCTGCGCGACACCGGTGCGGATCCCGCGCGGATCAAGCTCGAACTGACCGAGAGCCTGCTGCTGCATAGCGTGGATAGCGCCATCGAGACCATGCGCGCGCTCCGGGCGCATGGGTTGGGCTTTTCCCTGGATGATTTCGGCACGGGCTATTCTTCGCTGAACTATCTCAAGCGTCTGCCGCTTTCCCAGATCAAGATCGACCAGAGTTTCGTGTGCGGCGTGCTGCGGGATCCCAGCGATGCCGCCATCGCGCGTTCCATCATCGCATTGGCCGACAGCCTGGGCCTGGATGTGCTGGCCGAGGGTGTGGAAACCGAGGCGCACCGCCGCTTCCTGATCGAGCATGGCTGCCAGGCATTCCAGGGATTCCTCTTCGGGCGCCCGATGGCGCTGGACGTGTTCGAGCGGCAGGTCCGCGCGGGCGTGGCGGCTCGCTGAACTCCGCCGGTTCCTGGTGGAATCAGGTGCGCAGCGTCTTCAGCGCCGTCGCCCAGCGCAGCAGTTCATCCAGCAGCGAGGTGGCCGAAGCGTCGATCAACTCGTTGGAGGCGAATTCGCCGTTGTCCTGGATGTGCTTGGCCACCATGGGGATGGCGACGCCCTCGACCATGGGCATCATCTTCAGTGTGGTGACCTGCGGCTTGGCCGACTGGACCGCGCGCAGGCCGCCCGAGACTCCGCCGTAGCCGACGAAGCCGCAGGGCTTGTAGTTCCATTCCTTGTAGACGAAGTCCAGCGCGTTCACCAGGGAGGGCGGCGCGCTGTAGTTGTATTCGGGCGTGACGAAGACATAGGCGTCCGCGCGAGCCACGCTGGCGCCCCAGCGCTTGGTGTGGTCGTGCGCGTATTGCTGCATGCGGGGGTGCACCGGCTCGTCATAGAGGGGCAGGTGGAAGTCGGCCAGGTCCACCAGTTCGGCGTCGAACTGGCCGTGGCCGCGGGCGAATTCGTGAAACCAGCGCGCGACGGAGGGGCCGACGCGACCCGGGCGGGTGCTGCAGATGATGACTTGAAGCTTGAGCGGCATCGTGTGTTTCCTTGTGTTTTGGGGGAGGGTGATCGTCAGCCCGCGCCCTCGGGGAGCGGGATGAATTCCTGGTCGTCGCCGACTGGCAGGGCCATGCGCTGGGCGCGCCAGTCCTCGCGGGCCTGTTCGATCCGGTCCCGGGAGGAGGAGACGAAGTTCCAGTGGATGAACCGTTCGCCGACGGGCTCGCCGCCCAGCAGCATGACGGTGGCGGGCCCGCGGGCCTGGATTTGCGCGGCGCGGCCCGGTTCCAGGATCAGCATCCGCCCTTCGGGCAGCGGATGGCCGTCCAGTTCGATTTCCCCCCGGGCGACGTAGACGGCGCGTTCGGCATGGTCCGTGCCCAGGGATCGGCGCGCGCCGTCGGTCATCTCCCAGTGCAGGTAGAACAGAGGGGAGTGCGTGCCGACACGGGCGGCGGCCCCGTCGATGGCGCCGGCGATCAGGCGGCCGGCGACGCCGTCCTCGTTGAATTCGGGCAGTTCGTCGGCGCCCTGATGGTGGTGGAATTCAGGCGCCGTTTCCTCGTGCTCGCGCGGCAGGGCGACCCAGGCCTGGATGCCGTGCATGGTGGCGCCATGGGCGCGGGCGTATTCCAGCCGCTCGCTATGGGTGATGCCGCTGCCGGCGGTCATCCAGTTGACCTCGCCGGGGCGGATTTCCTGGTTCGATCCCAGGCTGTCGCGGTGGGTGATGGCGCCGCTGTACAGGTAGGTGACGGTGGACAGGCCGATGTGCGGGTGCGGCCGGACGTCCAGTTCGCGCGGGGCGCCGCGCGCCACGTCCAGCGGTCCCAGGTGGTCGAAGAAGATGAAGGGCCCCACCATGCGGCGCTTGCGGTAGGGCAGGACACGGCCGACGATGAAGCCCCCGCCCAGGTCGTGCGGGCGGCGGTCGATCAGCAGGGTAGCGGTCATGGTGTTCCTCGCGTGAGCCGATGGGAGGACGGCCCCGCGACTACGATACTACAGCCCCCGTGCTACATGTGTCCGGGCAGCCAGGTGGCCAGCCCCGGGAAATACCACAGGATCATCAGCAGCAGCGCCATCAGGCCGAAATAGGGCGCGCAGACTCGGGCCAGGTAGGTGATCTCCTTGCCGGTCATGCTCTGCAGCACGAACAGGTTGAAGCCCACCGGCGGCGTGATCTGGGCGGTTTCCACGGTGATGACCAGGAAGATGCCGAACCAGATCGGGTCGATGCCGGCCGCCTGGATGATGGGCAGCACCACGCCCATGGTGAGGACGATGGTGGAGATGCCGTCAAGGAAGCAGCCCAGTACAACGTAGAACAGGGCGAGCGTGACGATCAGCATGCCGGGCGACAGATTCAGGCCGCCGACGAATTCAGCCAGTTGGCGGGGCAGGCCGATGTAGCCCATGGACAGGGTCATGAAGGCCGCGCCCGCCAGGATCAGGGCGATCATGCAGTACAGGCGTGTGGCCCCCAGCAGGGAATCGCGGAATGATTTCCAGGTCAGGGTCTTCTGCCAGGCCGACAGCAGGAAGGCGCCGATGACACCGATGGCGGCCGATTCGGTGGCCGTGGCCACGCCGCTGTAGATGCTGGCGACCACGCCCAGGATCAGCAGGACCACCGGGATCAGCTGGCGCGATTCGCGCAGTTTTTCGGCGAAGGGCAGCCCGCCCGCCGATTCCGGCACGCGCTCGGGGTGCAGCAGCGCCCAGCCGGCGATCCAGCCGCTGAAGAGCAGGGCGAGCAGCAGTCCGGGGATCACCCCGGCGATGAAGAGCTTGGCGATCGAGGTTTCCGCCGCGACGCCGTAGACGATCAGGATGATGGACGGCGGGATCAGCAGCCCCAGGGTGGCGGGACCGCCCAGCGAGCCGATGATCTGCGCGTCGGGGTAGCCGCGCCGCCGCAGTTCGGGCAGGTTCATGCGGCCGACTGTGACGCAGGTGGCGGCCGAGGATCCACACACCGAGGCGAAGATCGTGCAGCCCAGCACGTTGGTGTGCAGCAGGCGCCCGGGCAGGCGGTTGACCCAGGGAGCCAGGCCGCGGAACAGGTTTTCCGACAGGTTGGTGCGGTAGAGGATCTCGCCCATCCAGATGAACAGGGGCAGGGCGGTCAGGGTCCAGCTGCTGGAACTGCCCCAGATGGTCATGGCCATGGCGTCGCCCGCCGCGCGGCTGGAGAAGAATTCCATGCCGAACCAGGCGACGCCGGCCAGGGTCAGGCCGACCCAGACGCCGCCGCCCAGCAGCGCGAAGAGGACGACGATCAGGGCGATGCTGGCCGAGATCTCATTCATGGTGGAGCTCCTCGGTGGCGGCGGACGGGCGTCTGCCCAGCAGTTCCAGGCAGAACTCGTCCAGGAAAGCGATGAAGAAGACCAGGGTGCCGACGGCCATGGGGATCTGGGGGATCCACATCGGCGTGGCGTCGATGCCGGTGGAGATGTCCTGGAAGGACCAGGATTGCCAGACCAGGCGCGCCGAGTACAGGGCCAGGAAGCCCGACAGCGCGACGGCGATGAGCAGGGCGATGATTTCGAGCGCCCGGCGCCCCCTGCCGCGCAGCATGCCCAGGATCAGGGTGACGCGGATGTGCTCGCCGTGTTTCAGCGTGCTGGCCAGGGCCAGGAAGCCTGCGCCGGCCATGGCGTAGCCCGTGTAGGCGTCGGCGCCGCCGACCGGGAAGCCCAGCAGGCGGCCCAGGATCATCAGCGACACCATCAGCAGGACGCCGATCATGCCCAGGCCGGCCAGCCAGGCGCTGGCGGTATAGAGTCCATCGAGAAATCGGCGCATGGCGCGTTCCTAGCGGTCGGGGAACCGCGCGCCGGGCGGCGCGCGGCGGCGGCCGGTGGGCCGCCCGTGGATCGGATCAGCGGCTGGCGCGGTAGGCGTCCAGGATCTGCTTGCCTTCGTCGCCCGCCTTGGCGGTCCATTCCTGGATGACGGTTTCCCCGACCTTGGACAGGTCGGCCTTGAGTTGGGCGGAAGGCTCGACGATTTCCATGCCGCCGGCCTTCAGCTTGGCGATGGAGTCGGCGTCGACCTTGCGGGATTCCTCCCAGCCGCGCTTCTCGGCGGCGGCCGCGGCCTTCAGCAGGGCGTCGCGCGAGGCGGGGGACAGGGCCTCGACGGCCTTCTTGTTGGCGACCACCGCGTTCTTCGGGATCCAGGCCCGGACGTTGGTGAAGTACTTCATGTTTTCGTAGAGCTTGTTGTCCGCGCCGGTGGCGCTGGACGTGATCAGCCCTTCGATGACGCCGGTGGCCAGCGCCTGGGACAGCTCGGCTTCCTGGATGGTGACGGGCTGGGCGCCGACCAGTTCGCCGATGCGGGCGGTGGTGGGACTGTAGACGCGCCACTTCATGCCCTTCAGGTCCGTGCCGGAATTGATGGGCTTGTTGCTGTAGATGCTCTGCGGTGGCCAGGCCACGGCATACAGCAGCACCATGCCCTGCTGGTCCAGTTTCTTTTCCAGGGCGGGCTTTTGGGCCTGGTAGAGCTTCCAGGCCTCGTCGTAGTTGCCGGCCAGGAAGGGCAGGCCGTCCAGACCGAAGGGTTGCCATTCGTTCTGGAAGCTGACCATGAAGAATTCGCCCGCCTGGGCCTGGTTGCCTTGCACGGCGCGCTTGATTTCCGGCATCTTGAACAGGGATGCGCCGGAATGGACGGTGATTTTCAGGTCGCCCTGGGTGGCGGCGTCCACGTCTTTGGCGAACTGGGCCAGGTTCTGCGAGTGGAAATTGAAGGCGGGATAGGCCGAGGCCAGGTCCCACTGCGTGGCGGCCCGGACCTGGGCGGTGAGGCCCAGGCCGGCGACCAGGGCGGTGGCGAGGAAAATGCGGCGCTTCATGGGGGGGCTCCTGGAGAAGGATCGGGAGGGCATCGCCGCGCGACCGCGACCCGGCCCCGACGATGGCTGCCGACAAAGATAGACCATCGGCAGTCTGCCGTCGATCAGGGTTATCAACAATAAGATTGTTTTTGTAGTTGATGTAGCCTCTGATCGTTGATTTATTCTCTTATATTGTTGAACAATTTTGGTCCGGCATCGTATACGAGCGGCCGGCCAGGCATGCCGCAGGCGAGGAACGGGTCATTCGACGTGGGCGGAATAGACGGACAGCACCATGCGTTCGGACTGGGTCAGGTAGTTTTCCAGGTTCCGGGCCGCCGCCGCCGTGTCGCCGTGCTCGAACAGTTCCAACAGGCGGGCGTTCAGATCGACGAAGGGCGCATGCAGATATTCGGGATCGTCCAGCAGGCCGAAGGCCAGCCGCAATTCAGCCGAGATGTCGGCGAACATGGCCGACAGGCGCGCGCTGTCGGCCAGGGCCACGATGCTCGCGTGGAACAGCATGTTGGCCGACCCGACCTCCAGCCAGTCGCCGGCGTCGCGCATGCGGCGTGCGTGCGCCAGGGCCTGTTCCATGCGCTTGTGCGCTGGGTGGCGGGGCCATGCCTGGGCCAGGGCCTGGCATTCGATCAGACGGCGCACGCGGTAGATGTCGATGATGTCGGCGATCGACGGCACCACCACGGAGACCCCGCGGTTCGGCTCGTGGCGCAGCAGCCCTTCCTTGGACAGGATCCGGAAGGCCTCGCGCAGGGTGTTGCGCGAGACTTCCAGCTGCTCGCTCAGTCCCGCCTCGGACAGCCGCTGTCCCGCCCGCAGCTGGCCATGGATGAGCTGCTGGCGGATGGTCTCGGCGACAGTGTCGGTCAGGCTCGGCGCGACGGCGGGGCTGGGATAATGGCGGGGGTGCATGGCTGTCCTGGAAATCGCGGCGTGTGGAGGATCTTTTCGCCGCCGGGCCGCCGGGCCGCTGCCCGGGCGGGGATGAAATGTTGGCCGGTGGATCGTTCAACGATCCACCGATCATTTTTGCAATGATAAGGAACGCACATGGACTTGAACAGCGATCTCGGCGAAAGCTTCGGCCCCTGGCGCATGGGCGACGACGCCGCCATGCTGGACATCGTCACCAGCGCCAACGTGGCCTGCGGCTTCCACGCCGGGGACCCGGCCGGCATCCTGGACACCCTGCGCGCCGCGGCGGCGCGCGGCGTCGCCATCGGGGCGCACGTGGCCTATCCCGACCTCGCCGGCTTCGGCCGGCGCAACATGGACCCATCCAGCCGCGAACTGGTGGCCGACGTCATCTACCAGATCGGCGCCCTGCAGGGCCTGGCCGCCGCGGCGGGCACCCGGGTGACCTACGTCAAGCCGCATGGCGCCCTGTACAACACGATCGCGCACGACAGGCGCCAGGCGGAAGACGTCATCGCTGCGCTGCTGGAACTGGACCCCGGCCTGGTCCTGATGGGACTGGCCGGCTCGCCCCTGCTGGACTGGGCGCGGGAGAGCGGCCTGCGGGTGGTGGCCGAAGCTTTCGCCGACCGGGCCTACACCTCCGGCGGAGCGCTGGTCTCGCGCCGCGAGGCGGGCGCCGTGCTGCACGATCCCGCCCAGGTCGCGGACCGCATGCTGGATCTGGTGCGCACGGGCGGGATCACCGCCATCGACGGCAGTCGCGTACACCTGCGGGCCGATTCCATCTGCGTGCACGGCGACAGCCCGGGCGCCGTGGCCATGGCGCGCGCGGTGCGGCAAAGGCTGGAATCGGCCGGCGTCGCGCTGGCGCCGTTCGCGGACGCGCGGGCCGCATGATTTCCGTCCGTTGCCTGCCGGCCGGCGATGGCGCCGTGCTGGCTGAACTTGGCTCGCTGGACGAGACCCTGGCGCTGTTCCAGGCGCTCGGCGAGCGGCCCGCCGGCGTGGAGGACGTGATTCCCGCCGCCCGCACGCTGCTGGCGCTGTTCCGGCCGTCCGCCCTGACCGCGCGGGACGTGGCGGCCTGGCTGCGGCGGGCCGCCGCCGGCCTGGAGGCGGTTTCCGGTGGCGGGAACGGCGTATCCCGCCCGCGTTCGGACGCGGTTCCGGCCGCGGCCGCCCGGCGCGTGGAGATTCCCGTGCGCTACACGGGCGAGGACCTAGAAGCGGTCGCCGGACTGCTCGGCCTGAGCCGCGCCGAACTGATCGAGCGTCATACTGGCAGCGACTACCTGGCGGCCTTCGCCGGCTTCGCGCCGGGCTTCGTCTACCTCGCGGGCGGCGATCCCCGCTTCCACGGCGTGCCGCGCCGCGCCGCGCCGCGCGTGCGCGTGCCGGCGGGCTCGGTGGCCGTCGCAGGGGATTTCAGCGCCGTCTATCCGTCCGACAGCCCGGGCGGCTGGCAGTTGCTGGGCGTCACGCCCTTGCGCATGTGGGACATGGGCAGGGCCGAACCGGCGCTGGTTCAGCCGGGGTTCCGGGTGCGCTTCCGCGATCTGGACGCGGCCGGCGCGGTCCACAGCCTGCCGGGCCTATCGGAGCCCGCTTCCGTGCGTGCCGCCGGGCCGGCCGGCGGGGCGGGCGATCTTTCCGCCGGCGTGTCCCGGGCATCGGAGCGCGGCGCGTCCGGCCCGGCCGCGCCGTCCGTGTGTTTCGAGGTCCTGGCCGCCGGCCTGCGGACTTTGGTGCAGGACCTGGGCCGTCCCGGCCTGACCGGCATGGGGGTGTCCCTGTCCGGCGCGCTCGACCGGAGCGCGCTGCGCGCGGCCAACCGGATCGTGGGCAATCCGGCCGATGCCGCCGTGCTGGAAAACGCCCTGGGCGGCCTGCGCCTGGCGTGCCGGGGGCGCGCCGTGGTGGCCGTCACGGGCGCCCGGGCGGAACTGAGCCTGATCACGGCGGCGGGCCTCCGCCTGCCGGCGGCCCCGGGCCGCCCGCTGGCGCTCGACGACGGCGATGAACTGCGTGTCGGCGCGCCGAGCGCCGGGGTGCGCTGCTATGTGGCCGTGCGCGGCGGTTGGGATGTGGCGCCCGTACTGGGCAGTCGCGCCACCGACACCCTGGCGGGGATCGGGCCGGCGCCGTTGCGCCCGGGCGACCGGCTGCCGGTGGGCGCCGCCCCGGGCGGGACGCGGCCTGGCGCCGTCCAGCCCGGCGGCGAGGCCGTTCCGCCCTTGCCCGGGCGCGGCGACCTCGTCACCCTGGACATCGTCCTGGGACCGCGCGCGGACTGGTTCACTCCGGAGGCTCTGGCGCTGCTGTCCGGACAGGAATGGACGGTCACGCCGCAGTCCGACCGGGTCGGCATGCGCCTGTCGGGCGCGGAGCCCCTCGCGCGCGGCCGCCAGGGGGAACTGCCCAGCGAAGGTACCGTGGCCGGCGCGATCCAGGTGCCCGCCGGCGGCCAGCCGGTCCTGTTCCTGGCCGACCATCCGCTGACCGGCGGCTATCCGGTGATCGGCGCGGTCGTCGGACGCGACCTGGATCGCGCCGCCCAGATTCCCGTGGGCGCCCGCCTGCGTTTCAGGCCCGTCGGGCCGTTCGAGGAAATCCTGCCATGATCCGTAAAGTCCTGATCGCCAACCGGGGCGAAATCGCCGTGCGCATCGCGCGCGCCTGCGCCGACCATGGTGTGCGTTCCGCCGCCGTCTACGCCGACGATGATGCCGATGCCCTGCATGTGCGCCGCGCCGACGAGGCCTGGGCACTGGAGGGGCGCCGTCCCGCCGAGACCTACCTGGACATCGGCAAGCTGCTGGCCGCCGCGCGCCGGGCAGGGGCCGACGCCGTGCACCCGGGCTACGGTTTCCTGTCCGAGCGCGCGGAGTTCGCGCGCGCCGTGATCGATGCGGGCCTGGTCTGGATCGGACCGCCGCCCGAAGCCATCGAAGCCCTGGGCGACAAGGTGGCCGCGCGGCGGATCGCCCAGGCCGCGGGCGCGCCACTGGTCGCGGGCACCGACGGGCCGGTCGCCAGCGCCGCCGAGGCCCTGGCCTTCGCCGAGGCGTATGGCCTGCCCATCGCCATCAAGGCGGCGTTCGGTGGCGGCGGGCGCGGCCTGAAGGTGGCCTGGCGGCTGGACGAGGTCGCCGAGCTGTACGAATCCGCCGTGCGCGAGGCCACCGCCGCTTTCGGGCGGGGGGAATGCCTCATCGAGCAGTTCCTGGACCGGCCTCGCCACATCGAGGCGCAGGTGATCGCCGATACCCATGGGCGGGTGGTGGTGCTGGGCGACCGCGATTGCTCGCTGCAGCGGCGCAATCAGAAGCTGGTCGAGGAAGCGCCCGCGCCCTTCCTGTCGGATGGGCAGCGTGCCCGCATCCACGAGGCCGCCCGCGCCATCTGCGCCCGCGCGGGCTACGCCGGCGCCGGGACGGTGGAATTCCTGCTGGCGCGTGACGGACGCATTTCCTTCCTCGAGGTCAACACCCGCCTGCAGGTCGAGCACCCCGTGACCGAGGAGACTTCCGGCCTGGATCTGGTGGTCGAACAGTTGCGCATCGCCGACGGCCTGCCCCTGTCCGTCGAGTCCACGCCCGCGCCGCGCGGGCACAGCCTGGAATTCCGCATCAATGCCGAGGACCCGGGGCGCGGCTACCTGCCGATGCCGGGCCGCGTCAGGCGTTTCGCGCCGCCCTCCGGACCGGGCGTGCGGATCGACAGCGGCGTGGAGTCCGGCTCTCTGGTGCCGGGCGCGTTCGATTCGCTGATGGCCAAGCTGATCGTCAGTGGCGCCACGCGGGAGCAGGCCCTGGCCCGCGCGCGCCGCGCCCTGCGGGAATTCGAGATCGAGGGCGTCGCTTCCGTGCTGCCTTTCCATCGCGCCGTGGTGGATCAGGCCGATTTCATCGGCGCGGACGCTTTCCGCGTGCATACGCGCTGGATCGAAACCGAGTTCGCCGTCGATCTGGCCGATGCGCCCCGGCCCGAAGCGCCGGACGCGGCGCCGATGCTGCGCACCTTCGTCGAGATCGACGGCCGGCGCGTATCTCTGGGGTTGCCGGCGGGGGTGCTGGGCATGGAGGCGGCTTCGCTTCGGGGCGCCGCGCCGGGTGTATCCGGCGTCGGTCCGGATGCCGGCCGTTCGTTGGGAGCCGGGCCGCGGGACGCCGGGCCGGGCGGGCTTCCGGCGCCGATCAGCGGCGCACTGCTGGCCTGGAAGGCCGGCGATGGCGTGGCGGTCGAGGCCGGCCAGGTGCTGGCCGTGATGGAGGCGATGAAGATGGAAACCCAGGTTCTGGCACCCGTGGCCGGCGTGCTGCGCCAGGCCGTCCCGGAGGGTGCGTTCGTCGAGGCCGGAAGCCAGCTTGGACGGGTCGAGGCCGGATAGCAGGCCGGGAAAGCTCGCGGGCTCCGGTGGGCATCCGCCGATGCCGGGGTAAAGACTCCGGCTGTCCGGCCGTAGATTCCGGTGCGGGCTCGCCGGCTCCGTTCCGCATGCCGGGGCCCGCGGCCGGGACGACGCCATGAACCCCCTCGATCCGCTTTCTTCCGCCGTGTCCTCGGCGGCCGGCTCCGCGTCCATCGGCGGCAAAGCCCTGGCCGGGGACGCGTTCCTGGTCCCGCCGGCCTCGGCCCGGACGTCGATTTCCGATCTGGGGCGGGCGCTGTCGGGGGTCGCGTCCAGAACCTCGTCGAATGCCGCGAATCGCTACCAGGACATCGACGACAGCGACCTGCCCGACGCTGTCAAGAGCCTGTTGCGGATGATCCGGGATCTGCGGGAACGGCTGGCCGAATTGGCGCGGGAGCTGCAGGCGGTCCAGGCCGACGAAAACATGGATCCCGAGGCCAAGCGCGCTCGCCTGCGGCAGATCCAGGCGCAGATGGGCACGCTGAACGGCGCGCTGGTTTCGGCTACCCAGAAATTGTCCAGCCTGATGCGGGAGATGAAGCTGGACAAGGCGCAGCAGCTGGCCGCCGCGCAGTTGGCGCTGCGCTGAGCGGCAGCCGGCCCGGAGAGGAGCCGGAAGCGTCCGGTCAGACGGTCTTGCCGGGCCGGGCCCGCGCGGCGCCGTTGCGGCGCCACTCGATGAGGCCGATCGTGATGCCGCTGGCGCACACGACGGCGATGCCCAGCCAGGACACCGGGTCGGGAAACTGGCCCCAGATCAGCCAGCCCAGCGCGGCGGCACTGACGATCTGGAAATAGACGAAGGGCGCCAGCAGTGAGGCGGGCGCCCGCCGGTAGGCCTGGATCTGCAGGAAGTGTCCCACGCAGCCCCAGAACCCGGTGCCCAGGAGCACCAGCCATTGCGGCGTGGAGAGCCGCCCGGCCAGCGCCGCGAGATCCCGCCAGTAGAAGGGCAGGACCAGCATCATGACGGCGCTGCCCACGGCGCCACTCCAGATCAGGGTCGTGTAGGGATCGTCCACCGCCACCCGGCGCGATGCGATGTACTGCAAGGCCAGTGCGCAGGCCGTCATCAGGCCGAACAGTGTGCCCACGGGGTCCAGCCCCGAGCCCGGACGCACCACCACCAGCACCCCCAGGAGCCCGATCACCGCCGCGACCCAGCGTGACATGAAGGGGGGCTCCCTGAGCGCCCAGGGCGCGATCGCCAGCACGATCAGGGGCGCCAGGAAATTGATCGCGGTGGCCTGGCCCAGCGGCAGGTAACGCACCGTGGTGAAGAACAGCATGGTGGCGGCCAGCATGGATAGCCCGCGCGCGACCTGCGCGCGTGGCCGGATGCAGCGCAGGGTTTTCCATCCCCGAGCGGGGATGATCGTGATCATCGTCAGTGCCACGTGCACCCCGTAGCGCACCAGGCATACCACCGACAGCGTGACCCCGATGTCGGTGCCCATCAGGTACTTGCCGCTGGCGTCCAGGCCCGACAGCGCCCACATGGATACGACCAGAAGCAGGACGCCCGCCAGGGTCTGGCGGGCGGCGGGACTGGTGGGTGATGGGGGCACGGGGGGTCTCTGATAGCGCGAGGTTCTCACTATAGGCCACTTCCGCGGTGGATGGTAATCGGGCGGTCCGTGCGTGCCATCGTGGCGCTGGTGCCGCCGCCGGCTGGTGTCGGCATGTTGACATGGTGAAGTGACGATCTTATGATGCATACACTTTCATTAAAAGTGTATGCACTTTATTGTGAAAGAAAATATCCAATAAGCTAAAAGGAGAGGGTCATGACAAAGGATGAGACATCCCGGCGTGCATTCATGCGGACTGGGTCGGCAGTGGCGATGGCGACGATGGCGGGCGCGGCTTTGCCCGCAAATGCGGCTTCCGAGCCGCGAATCAAGTGGCGTCTGGTATCCAGCTTCCCGACGACGCTTGATGTGATACATGGGGGTATCGAGCAGCTTGGGCGGCGGGTTAAGGAATTGACGGACGGGAAGTTTGAAATCAGCGTGTTCCCCGCAGGAGAAATCGTCCCCGGCTACCAAGTGCTCGATGCTGTTCAGCAAAGCACGGTCGAGTGCGGGGTCACCTGCGGTTTCTATTATCTGGGCAAGCTTCCGGCCCTGGTGTTTGATACCTGCCTCCCTTTCGGGATGACCCCTCGCCAGCAGGACGCCTGGATGAGCTATGGCGGCGGCCTCGAGCTCATGCGTGAGTTGTATGGTCAATTTGGCGTTCTGCAGTTTCCGTGCGGCGGGACGGGGGCGCAGATGGGTGGCTGGTTCCGCTCGGAAATCAAAAGTGCGCGGGATCTCAAGGGATTGCGCATCAGGACGCCGGGTTTCGTCAGCGAGGTTTATGCGAGGCTCGGCGCCGTGCCGCAGCAGATCGCCCATAGCGACGTCTATTCTTCCCTCGAGAAAGGCACGCTCGACGCTGTCGAAATCATCGGTCCGCATGATGACGAAAAGCTTGGCTTGTGGAAGGCCGCCAAGTTTTACTACTCCCCCGGCGTGCTGGAACTCGACGCGCAACTGAGTTTCATCGTGAACAAGAGTCGCTGGGACAGCCTTCCGCCGTCCTACCAGGCGGCGATCGCCACCGCGAGCGCAGAGTCCCGTTCCAAGATGATCGCAAAGTATGACTCGGTGAATATCGCGGCGCTGCGGCGGCTGCTCGCCAATGGCGTCAAGCTGCGCTACTGGCCTGAGGATGTAGTCAAGGCCATGTATGAGGCGACGGGGGATCTCCTGCGGGAAAAGGCGCGGGCCGATCCCTTGTTCGCGAAGGTCCACAAGCACTGGGAGGACTTCCGGGCGAGCCAGTCCCTGTGGTCGTCCATCAATGACGCGGCCGCCGAACACTACGTCATGACACTCGCCAAACCATCAGGCAAGTAAAGCCTTGATGCTTCGATATCGTGATTTGGAATAGTCTTGGAGAAGAAATGACCACCGCCTTGCAAGGTATCAAGATTCTGGAAATGACGAGGTTCATCGCGGGGCCGTATGCGGGCAGCGTGCTGGCGAGCCTGGGCGCGGACGTCGTCAAGATCGAGCCCCCGGACGGGGATGTGGTGCGCAGTTTCGGTCCGATGAAGGCTGGGATCGGACTCCCGTTCGAGATGATGAATCACAATAAAAAGAGCCTCGTCATTGATTTGAAGAAACCCGGCGGGCGGGAAGTCGTCTACCGTATGGCCAAGGACGCCGACATCGTTCTGGAGAGTTCCCGGCCAGGGACCGCGGAGCGGCTGGGGGTCTCCTACGAGCGGCTGAATGAAATCAATCCCCGGCTCATCTATTGCTCGATCTCCGGCTTCGGCCAGGATGGACCTTACCGCGGGTTGGGCGGCGTCGATATCGTGGCTCAGGCGATGGGTGGGCTGATGGGCATCACCGGCGAGCCGGGCGGCGAGCCTGTCAAGGTGTCTCAGCCCGTCGCCGACTATGGCTGCGGCATGTGGGCGGTGATAGGCATTCTCGCGGCCCTGGAGGCTCGGCGGCACACGGGTCGTGGGCAGCGTGTCGATTCCGCCTTGCTGGATACCCCGATCGCATGGTCGCTCTGGGAGGCTTCCCGGTATTTTGGCCTGGGGGAGATTCCCGGGCCGCTGGGATCTTCGCATCGCAATGTTGCTCCGTACCGAGCCTTCCTTTGCGCCGATGGCCGGCATGTGGTCGTCGGCGCCGCAAGCCAGGCGCTTTGGGAAAAGCTCTGTCAGGCTTTGGATGTGCCGGCGCTGCTTGCCGATGAGCGTTTCGGATCGCCGCCGTTACGCGTGCGCCACCGGACCGTCCTGGAGGCTGAACTCGAGCCACTGTTTCGCAAGAAAACGAGCGAGGCATGGCTGTCCGTCCTGAACGCGGCGTCTGTGCCTTGCGGATTGGTGAAGCGTTACGACGAGGCAGTCAACGATCCCCAGGTGAGGCGCAGAAAAATGATCGCGGATGTCCATCATTCGAAGGCTGGCGCGCTCAGTATCCTGGACGTGCCGGTCTATCTGTCCGACACGCCGAGGGTTCCCGTGTCGCAGGCCCCCGGCCTGGGCGAGCATTCGACCGAGGTGTTGGAGGGCTGGGGTTTCAGGGATGACGAAATCCAGGCGCTGCTGGCCGGGAACGTCGTGGTGTAAAGACGTGCATCGCGCGCATGAGCGGATCGGGTGCGGGCATCTCTCGAGTCCCGCGCGATTCCGCCGGTGCCGCCCATGGGGGTTCTGTGATGAGAGCATTACTGTGTTTCTCCGAATTCGTGGACAACTTGTCCGCTCGGGTCGGGAAATGGGTGTATCGGCTTGTGCTGGTCATGGTTTTGATCAGTGCGTTCAATGCGGTCATCCGCAAGGCGTTCAGATACAGCTCCAATGGTTTGCTGGAGGTTCAGTGGTACCTGTTCGCGGCAGTCTTTCTGCTGGGGGCGGGATACACCCTGATGCGCAACGAGCATGTCCGGGTGGATGTGCTGGTGGGCCGCTTGACAGGTCGGGCGCAGGCCTGGATTGACATATTCGGGACGATTTTCTTCCTTCTGCCCATGGTGATTTTGATCTGTTGGCTTTCCTGGCCTCAATTCGTGGAGTCGTTCGTGCGCGCGGAGGTGTCCTCGAACACCGGGGGCCTGATCGTCTGGCCCGCCCGTTTGCTGATACCCACTGGATTTTTCCTGCTCGGCTTGCAGGCGCTCTCGGAGCTGGTCAAGCGTGTCGCTTATTTGCGGGGCATGGGACCGGACCCCCGGGAACTCGCGGCCCGCGTTCCGGACGGAGCAGCCGAAAGTATGGACGGCCAGGCCGCCCGCCCGGAAGGGGATGCGGAATGACACAGTTACTGATTGAAAATATCGCGCCGCTGATGTTCGCTGCGCTGGTCATCGTCCTGCTGCTCGGTTATCCGGTCGCGTTTTCCCTGGCCGCGGTGGGGATCGGGTTCGGCGCGCTGGGGATTCATCTCGGCTTGCTCGAACCTTCGCTTGCGCAGGCCCTGCCTCAGCGGATATGGGGGATCATGTCCAACGACACCCTGCTGGCCATTCCTTTTTTTACATTCATGGGCCTCATCCTGGAGCGCAGCGGGATGGCGGAGGATCTGCTGGATACGATCGGGCAGCTCTTTGGGCCGATACGAGGCGGATTGGCCTATGCGGTCATCTTCGTCGGCGCGCTTCTGGGAGCGACCACCGGCGTTGTCGCAGCCTCCGTCATTTCGATGGGGTTGATTTCCCTGCCGATCATGCTCCGGTACGGCTATGATCGGCGTTTCGCCAGCGGCGTGATCGCGGCTTCGGGCACCCTGGCCCAGATCATCCCGCCTTCGCTCGTTCTCATCGTCATGGCCGATCAGCTCGGCCGGTCGGTCGGGGACATGTATGCGGGGGCGTTCCTGCCGGCGGCTTTGCTGGTCGTGCTCTATATCGCGTTTGCGATCGGCGTCGCAGTGCTGAAGCCCGCCTGGGCGCCGGCGATGCCCGGAGACGCCGTTATGCTGCGGGAGTCTTCGGAACGGAGCGGCCTCAGGTCGCTGCTGGTGCTCGTCGTCCTGGCCACGCTCCTCTCGGTCGGAGTGATGCATGCTCAGCTTCCCGATGACACTCCCACGGACGAGAAGGTCGTCATCCTGGTCCTTTTGATCACCGTCATCTCCTTCCTGGCTGCGGCGCTGTGCCGCGTGTTGCGGCCGGGCCTGCTCTCCAGGCTGGCGGAACGGGCAATTTTTGTGCTGGTCCCGCCGCTGGTGCTGATTTTCCTGGTCCTCGGCACGATTTTCCTCGGCGTGGCCACTCCCACCGAAGGTGGCGCCATGGGAGCGGTAGGCGCCCTGGCCATGGCGATATTCCGCAAGAGGCTGTCCTGGAGCTTGCTGAAGCAGGCGATGGATGTGACAGGAAAGCTGTCTACTTTCGTCCTGTTCATCCTGGTGGGCGCCCGTGTGTTCAGCCTGACGTTCTATGCGGTAGAGGGGCACCTCTGGGTCGAAAATCTGTTGCTCGGACTGCCGGGCGCACAAACCGGCTTCCTGATCGTCGTCAATGTCCTGATCTTCCTGCTGGCCTTCTTCCTGGATTTCTTCGAGCTTGCGTTTATCGTCATACCGCTGCTGGCGCCCGCAGCCGAAACGCTGGGCATCGATCTAGTCTGGTTCGGGGTCCTGATCGCGGTCAATTTGCAAGCCTCGTTCCTGCATCCGCCGTTTGGATTCTCGCTGTTCTTCCTGAGGAGCGTCGCTCCTGATAAGGACTATATCGACAAGGTCAGCGGAAAGCGGACGGCGAAGGTTACCCTGGGGCAAATATACTGGGGGGCCATTCCCTTCATCCTGATCCAGATACTGATGATCGCGATCCTCGTGGCTTTTCCGGAAATCGTCATGGTCTACAAGAGCGGCGCATCCATGGTCGATCCCGATGCCGTCCAGATCGAGCCGCCTTCGCTCGAGCGGATCAGCCCGATCACCGGGCTGGGAGGAAACTGAATGAGCTGTATGTCGCGATCCATTAAAATCCATGCCATGAAGAAACGGATATGAAGAAGCAGCAGTCCGAAATCCTGCGCGATGCAATCGAGGAAATGGTTGCGACGGGCGAACTCAAGCCCGGTCAATATCTCGAGGAAGGCGAGCTAGCGAAAAGATTCGAGGTGTCGCGCACACCGATCCGCGAGGCGCTATTGCAGCTCGGTTCGGTGGGCATAGTCGAGATACGCCCGCGTCGGCGGGCGCGTGTGGCGCAATTCGACCCGCATCTGCTCGTCGAGATGTTCGAGGTGATGGCCGAGCTTGAAGCGATGTGCGGAAGGCTCGCCGCCCGACGCATGTCGGCCGAGGAGCTTGAGGAACTCGCGCTCGCCAACGAGAACTGTCGCGAGGCGCTGTCGGAGGATCACCAGGATGCGTATTACTATGCCAACGAAAAATTCCATGAATTGCTGTATATCGGCAGCAGGAACCGCTGCTTGGCCGAACAAGCCAGGAATCTGCATCGCAGGCTGAGGCCGTACCGCAGGCTTCAGTTGCGATTACGCGCGCGCGTCAGCCAGTCGTTCGAAGAGCACTGCGCCATTGTGAAGGCGCTGCAAGAGCATGATGAAAAGACGGTCGACCACCTGATGCGGACGCATATCACGATGCATACGCAGCGTTTTTCCGAATTGATGGCATTCCTTGCTTCAGTGGGAAATCACGAAGGCTGATGCCCCGGTGGCGAGGCCAAAGAAAAAACCGCCTGGGCGTTGGACTCTAGTGTCCTGTCTGGCTAATTCCGATCCTTGCCTTCGGCGCCCGGGCTGGCCATGCTGCGTTGCTTGTCCACCTCACCGCTTGCAAGCGGTTCGGATTCGTCAGGCACGGAGCAGTCCGCAGGGACTGCTCCGTGTCCAGACTCATCCTCGCGATAGCACCGGCTATCGCCGCGGTTTGCGCCTTGCCTGACAAGCCCATGCATCCGAATTCAAGTGACCAAACTCACCAGACAGGACACTAGGTCGATAGCGGCTTGGGCGGGCGCTGCGGGGCGCCGGCAGCCCGCAGGCGCAGCGCAGCGTGTCTGTCTGATGTCTTGCGTGCTTGGGACGAAAAAAAGCCGCCAATTCAATTTGGCGGCTGATCCCGGCTGATCGGTGGGGCGCTTACCTGATCGTGATTTCCAGTTCGCGGCCCAGAGTGGACAGTGCATGCCCGATGGTGTCGATCTTCGTCGTGTGTGCCAGGTTGACGATACGGTTTACATCCTGCGGCCGGGTGCCGAGTCGGCGCGCGAGCTCTGCCGGCGTGACGCCCTGGGCCAGCATTTCATTGAGCAGCAGAACCTTGGCCGAGGCGCTGGCCGGCAGTGCGATCAGGCGTTCGCCCTTGCGTGGGGCTGACGCGGGCGGCACAGGCCGGCGGTCCTCGAAGTAGAAGTCCATTGCGGTCAGCAGCGCGTCGGCGGCTATTTCCAGGGCTTCGGCTTCGGTGTCGCCTTGAGTGATGGCTTCCGGGATGTCCCGGAAGGTGACGACGAAGCCGCCTTCCGGGGCTTCCTCGAAATGGGCAGGGTAGAACATGCTGACTCCTATGTCTGGTGCGGTACGATCGCCCAGCCCCTTGCGGGACCGGGCTGTCATTTGAGTTTCAGCTTTTTCTTCACACCATCAACCAGGGGCTGTTTCAGTTCCTTGGCCGGGTGCCTGGGAATGATGGTTTGCTCGCCGTTGAGGTAGATCTTCGTGTGGTTTGTATCCTCTTTGAAGGTTGCCCCCTGGGCGGCGAGCCATCGCTTGAACTCGCTTTGCTTCACCGTACCTTCCACTATTGAACATGGAGATATCATAAACAAAATTGCTTATTAATACAAACATTTTTGTTTATAATTTTAAGTGGAGCCAGTCTGTTGCCTCTCCAGCACATACGGCCGGAACCGCACCACGTCCTCGCCAACCCACTCATTGACCTCTGCGAAGCGCTGCTGCAGCGGGCGCGGGACGAAGGTGGCCGCCAGGATGTCGCGCTTGACGTAGATGGCGGATGAGTGGTGAGGGCTGACGCGGAAGGACTTCGCCAGACCGTCCAGGCTGAGCGGTGGCGAATACCGCTTTCCCATGTCCAGCGCCTGGACATAGTCCAGCAGGTTTCGGTCCAGCGCGTGCATGCAGGTCCAGGCCAGGTCGGCGTGGCCGAGGAGCGCACCCAGGACGAGATCCTGTGGCATTCCAGGACCGACATGACCGCGCTGTATGCCGTCGCCCGGATCCGCGAGATCTACGATGCGCTGGAGTCGATCGCGGTGGAAGGGCAGGCAGGGGAAACCATCAACCTGCTGGCGATCATGCGCCGCGCCCAGATGCGGGCCGTCGCGGAAGAAGTCACGCAAAAGTCACGCAGCCAAAGAAAAACCGCCTAGGCGTTGGCCCCTAGGCGGTTTCCAACCCGTCGAGACGACAGGGCAATTCTGGCGCGGCTGGCAGGATTCGAACCCACGACCCCTTGGTTCGTAGCCAAGTACTCTATCCAACTGAGCTACAGCCGCTAAAGAAGCGAAATTATAACGTGCTTTTTGAGGCTTGTCACATCGCTTTTCATGGCACTTTTTCAAGCGCCTTTTCCCGGTCACCCCAGGCGGATCAGACCGCCGTCATCCGGCGCCATCAGCCATGCCTGGACTGGAAAGCGCGAAATCATATCACGGATCATGTCGGCGGGCATCTGGGAGAAGGCCGTGGACAGTGCGTCGGCGGTCGTCGCGTCGGCCGCGCGCACGGTGACGCTGCGCCAGCGCGGCGTCGCCTCGCCCGTATGAGGATCGAACAGGTGCGTGAAGCGTCCGGCGGGATCCAGCGGCGTGCCGTAGCCGCCCGAGGTGGCCAGCGCCCGGTCGCCCAGGTCGATGGCCTCCAGGACGCGGGAGGGGTTCCGGGGATCGGCGATGCCGGCGCGCCAGGGGCGACCGGGCGCGGGCGAGCCCAGGCCGCGGGCTTCTCCCAGGTCGATCATGGCGTGCTCCAGGCCGTTGGCCCGCAGCAGCTCGGTCACCCGGTCGGTAATGTAGCCCTGGGCGATGCCGTTCAGGGTCAGCGCCATGCCCGGGCGATCCAGCACGATGGCGTCCTCCTCGACGCGGATGGCTCGGTAGTCCACCTTGGTGAGCGTGGCCCGCAGCTCGGCGGGGTCCGGGGGCAGCGGCCGGCCGGCGAGCACGCGAGCGGCGTACAGATCCCACAGCACCTGCACGCTGGGGTCGAAGAAGCCATCGGTCCGTTCGCCAAAGGCGATGACCTGCGACAGCAGACGGCTCAGGTCCGGCGGCGGCGCGTCCAGTCGGCCCGCGCGGTTCAGGCGCGTCAGGGCGCTGTCCTCGAGGTACAGACTGAAGACCTGTTCCAGGCGATGGACTTCGGCGATGGCCATGCGCACCAGCCGTTCGGCGTGGGCGCGGTCGGGATGCAGCAATTGCAGTTGCGCATCGGCGCCCAGGGCGACGCCGTTCCAGACGACCGGTTCGGGCAGGGAGGCGGGATCGCGCAGGGCGGCGCGCAGGGTGCCGGGCCCCACGAGGGCGGCGCTGGCGGCCAGGATGCCGAGGAACCGCCGGCGGCGGGGAAGATGGGATGTATTCATGAGGGTGCTCCGACGGGTTCGCGGTCCGTGCTGGGGGTAAGTTCGGGGGCGCGCAGGACGTAGTCCTCCGGCATGTCCTTGAAGCCGACGATGCGCCCGCCGTAGCGATCGGCGTAGGCTCGGGCGTCTTCCAGCCGGGCGAAGGGCAGGGCGTCGGGCGCGCCCATGCCGCCGACCGCGTTGCTTTCGATCAGGTAATGGGCGGTGCGGGCGTCGATCCAGGCATCGGCCGGCGGGTTGCCGTCCGGGCCCGCGCGGCCCATATCCTGCACGTAGATGGCGAGGATGGCCTTGGGCTCCTCGGGCAGCAGGGTGTAGGCGAAGACTTCGCGGATGGTGGAGAACCAGACCGGGACGTCCCGGTCGCGCAGGAGGATCTGGCCCTTGGGGCCGATATGTTCGTAGAGGTTCATGCCGCAATAGTGGCCGACGGCCTCGTCGGTCATGGCCACGGGTGAGGGGGGAAGGGAGGACGTGCCGCCGCCGTCGCCGCAGCCGGCCAGGACGGTGGCCAGCAGGGCCGCGCCGATCAGGCGCGCAGCCTGCTTCTTCATGGCGCATCCCGGACGCCCGGGGCGTCCAGGAACGCTCATAGCGACCTCCGGTTGAAGACCAGGGCCGCCAGGCCGAGGGGGACGACGATCCACAGAATCTGGGCCAGCAGCAGGACACCGGTGGACAGCGACGCCTGGTCGCTCAGGCCGGCCATGCCGGCGAACATGGCGATGTTCTCGTGGCCGGTCAGGTTCAGCAGGCGGTAGACGTCGGTCGGGTTGAACAGCAGGATGCCGTTCAGCAGCGGGGCCGTGATGATCCGGCCCTGGTCGGCCACCAGTACGCCCAGCAGCACCATGTCGTAGATCACCACCAGGAACAGCCAGACGCCGATGGCGACACCGGCGGCCGTGGCGCGTTCCTGGACCAGGGCGCTGATCAGGTAGCCCAGCGACAGGAAGCTGGCGCCCAGCAGGATGCTGGCGGCGATCAGCAGGACGAAGGGCGTCCAGGCCTCCAGGTCCAGCCCGCCATGCACCAGTTGCAGCGCCAGCCCGGCGATGCCGTAGCCCGCCACCGTGGCCATCGCCAGGATGGACAGATGGCCCAAGAACTTGCCCGCCATGACCTGGCGCCGCGCGATGGGGTAGCTGAGCAGCAGGGCCATGGTGCCGCGGTCGATCTCGCCCACGATGGCGTCGTAGGACAGCAGCATGGCGATCAGCGGGATCAGGAAGATCGACAGGCTGGACAGGCTGACGACCGTGACGGTCAGGGGATCGACCTTGACGGTGCCGGTCGGCGCGCTGCCCAGGAAGCCGAGCGACAGGGCCAGCATGGCCAGCAGCGCGGTGATGGCCAGTACCCAGCGGTTGCGCAGGCCGTCGCGGATTTCCTTGCGGATGAGGATCAGGGTCGGATTCATGCGTCCTCCCGGCGCAGGAATTGCGCGTACATTTCGTCGAGCCCGGGGTGTTCCAGTTCGATGTCGCGGATATCGGGCATGGCCTGGGCATCGCGCAACTGGCGCAGCTTGTCGGCCTCGGAGCAGGTCAATTCGATGCGGCAGGCGCCGATGCGCCGCCAGCCTTCGGGGACCTGGATGGGGTCCGTGTCCAGCGTCAGGCGGATGCGGACCGGCAGGTCGGCCTCGCGGCGCAGGTCGCCCAGGGTGCCGTCGGCGATCTTCTGGCCCTTGCACATGACGATGACGCGGTCGGCCAGGCCTTCGAGCTCGGCCAGGGCGTGGGTGGACAGCAGGATGGCGGCCCCGGCGTCGCGCAGTTCGCGGACGATGTCATAGAACAGCAGCCGGGAAGCCGGGTCCAGGCCGGTGGTGGGCTCGTCCAGCAGCAGCACCCGGGGCGAGCCGAGCAAGGCCTGGGCGAGGGCCAGGCGCTGGCGCATGCCCTTGGAGTAGCCGCCCACCCGGCGCCGTGCGGCCTCGGCGATACCCACGCGCGAGAGCAGGGCGGCGTTGCCGTCCGTGGACAGGCCCTTCAGGTGGGCGTAGAAGGCCAGGGTCTCGGTGCCTGTCAGCGACGGGTGCAGGGCGACGGTTTCCGGCAGGTAGCCGATGTGGCGGCGGACACGGGCGGCGGCCGGCGTGCCGGCGGTTTCGCCCAGGACGCGGACCGAGCCCGCTTCCGAGTGGATCAGGCCCAGGATCAGCTTGATCAGGGTGCTCTTGCCGGCGCCATTGTGGCCGGCCAGGATCACGCATTCGCCGGGTTCGATGAACAGGCTGACGTTGTCCACGGCTCGCATCGCGGCGTAGCGTTTGGTGACCGATCGCAGTTCGATCGGGGGCGCTGTGACGGTCATTGCAGGGCCTCGAATTTTTTCAGGGTCGGCGTGGACGGGATCCCCATGAGGGGGGCGCTGTCGATCACGCCGCCGGGCAGGATCGCGGGGAACTGGGACTGGGCCCAGCGGACGATGGAGACGGCCGGGCTGTTCAGCAGCAGCCGCGCGTTGGGCGCGCGCCAGACGACCTGGTCGATCAGGCCGTTGGGGCGGTAGGCGGTGTCGGCGATGCCGTCGCCGTTCAGGTCGAAGGCGGACAGGTCGGACCAGTAGTTGCCGCGGCCGTCCCGCGACCATTCCAGGTAGCGGGTGCCGACGTATTTCACCTGGTTCTGGTTGCCGACGAAGGCGTTGCCGAAGATTTCATTGCCTTCGGAACCGGTGTAGTGGACCCCGATTTCACAATCCTGGAAATGGTTGTCGGACAGGATGTTGAAGTTGGAGTTGTAGACGAAGACGCATTTCTCGGCATCGACCATGACGTTGCCGGAAATGGTCGAATAATCGGTGGCGTTGAGCATCAGGCCCTGGAACTTGCTTTTCACGGCGATGTTGTTCAGAACCTTGAGGCGGCGCGAGAACATGATGGCGTAGCCGATCTCGTTGCCGATCGACACATTGTCGCTGACTTCGCTGTCGTTGGTATACATGTAATGCACTGCATAGCGTACTTCGCGGAAGGTGTTGCGGGCGAACACATTTTGCATGCTGTTGTTGGAATAGATGCCGTCGCGGCCTTCGGAGATGTCGTTGTCGACGATCTTCGAGCCGGGCGCGTTCCAGACGGTCAGGCCGTTGCCGCGCTCGTTGACGCGCAGGCCGGTGTTGCCGACGATGCGGTTGTGTTCGACCAGGGCATCCTTTACGCCCCATAGATAGACGCCGACGGAATTGTCGATGATGTCGTTCTCGACGATGTGCGCGCGGGTGGCCGTCTTGTCGAGAAAAATGCCGGCGTCCATGTCCACCAGGCTCAGCCCTGAATGGCGGATGGTCAGGCGCCTGAGGGTGACGTCCTCGGCCTGTATCCAGACCGTGCGGCCCTTGCGTTCGCCCAGGATGCGGGCACCGCGGTCGGCGGGGCCCTGGAGAATCAGGGGCTTGTCGATGATCACATTGCCGGAATAGTCTCCGGGGGCCAGGCGCAGCGTGTCGCCCGGCGAGGCCGCCGTGATCGCGGCCTGCAGGCTGGAGCCCGCGGGGACGTCGATCACGGCGGCCACCACCGCCCCGGGCATGGCGCACAGGATCACCATGGCGGCCAGGGCCGCCCGCAGGCCGGGGACGGTGATGGAACGCATGGTCGATCAGGCCTTCTTCGGTTTCACGTACATCTGGCCGGACATTTCCATGTGCAGCGCGTGGCAGAACCACTGGCAATAGTACCAGTGCACGCCGGGGCGCGAGGCCGTGAAGGTGACCGAGGCGGTCGCCTGGGGTCCGATTTCCATGGCGAGGCCGTAGCCGCCCAGCGTGAAGCCGTGGGTCAGGTCCTCGATGCGCTCCATGTTGGTGACCACGACGGTGACTTCGTCGCCTTCATTGACTTCGAAGTTCGTCAGGCTGAACACCGGCGCCACGGCGACCATGTAGACGCGCACCTTGTTGCCGTCGCGGATGACGTTGGCGGCGGATTCCAGGGTGACACCGTCCTTGGCGGCCATCTGGCGGACATCTTCCCACATGGGATCGTTGCGGTCCCAGATGTGCTTCGGGCGGACCTTGGAGCGGTGCACCAGCAGCATGTCGTGCGGCTCGGCGAAGCTGGGGCCGTCGTGCACCAGCTTCATCTCGTCGCCGGAGATGTCGATCAACTGGTCGTTTTCCGGTTTCAGAGGGCCGACGTTCAGGAAGCGGTCCTTGGAGAACTTGTTCAGCGACACCAGCCACTTGCCGTCGGCTTCCTTGGTCTCGCCCATCGTGGTGTGATTGTGGCCGGGCTGGTAGTGCACGTCCAGTTTCTGGATGATCGGATCGACCTTCTCGCCCTTGTAGGCGCGCTTGGCCTTCTCGATGTTCCACTTGCACATCTGGCTGTCGATGAACAGCGTGGTATAGGCATTGCCGCGGCCGTCGAAGGCCGTGTGCAGGGGGCCCAGGCCCAGCTGCGGTTCGGCCACGACCACGTCGCGCTCCTTGATCTTGTCGTCGAACAGATCGTCGAGCTTGCGCACGTCGATCACCGTGACGGTGGGCGAGAGCTTGCCGTTGAATACCACGTGGATGCCGTCGGGCGCGGCGTTGCAGCCGTGCGGGGAGTTCGGCACCGGGATGTAGCGCGTGTACTTGGAACCCTTGCGGCCGTCGATGACGGGCACGCCGTTCATTTCCTTGTAGTCGCCCTTCTTGACCGCTTCCTCGATGCGCTTGATGTTGAACACCACCGCCCAGTCCTGCTCGTTGGCGGACATTTCGGTGACGGTCAGGCCCTTTTCCGAGTTGTAGCAGGTGGCGAAGGAGTACTTGCCCTGGTAGTCGGCGTCGCCGTTGTCCAGGTTGCCGTCCACCAGCACTTGCCAGGCCACCTTCATGGTCTCGCCGTCCACCGCGGTGTAGATGGCCCAGAAGTTCTTCTTCGGGTCGTCCATCACGGAGCCGTCGTTGGGCAGCGGCACGATGTGCTCACCGTTGGCGAACACATAGCCGGTCTTCGGGTAGCGCTGCGGGCGCAGGCCGTGGATGCCGTCGGCGTTCGGGATTTCGACGATCTTGTCGGTCTTCATCACGTCGCAGCGGATGCGGGCCACGCGGGTGTTGGCCTTGTCGTTGATGTAGATGTAGCGCCCGTCGTAGGTGTTGTCCGTGAAGGACATGTGGGGGTGGTGGGCGTCGCCGTTGGGCAGCACCGGCATGTGGTTGTCTTCGAGGAACTTGCGCGTCTCGGGCGTCAGGCTCTCGTTGAGTACTTTGCGGCTTTCATTGGTGCGGCCCCAGCCCGTGGCGCTGCACATGTTGAAGACCGGGATGCGCATCAGTTCGCGCATGGACGGCAGGCCCAGGATGCGCACCTCGCCCGACTGGCCGCCAGAATTGAAGGCATAGTATTCGTCCAGATCGCCGGGAGCGACCTCGACACTTTGGTGGCCCTTCTTCTTGTCATCCTTGGCATTGGCCGTCAGGTGGGTCGCGCCGACGGCGGCGGCCCCCGTTAGTGCGGCAGTGCCGAGGAATCCCCGCCGGCTGAGGCCGGATTTGTCGCTGGTGTGGTCGGACATGGTGTTCTCCCTAGGGTTGTAGGCATAGCGTCCAGGCGCGATGGCCGGGGTATGGCGCTATGGGTTCGACGAAACTGGTTGCGGTTCGGCAGACGGATCGCGCGGACGCACGGTCGGTTTGCGGCTGGCGACGACCTCGCCGGGGATGCCGGCGTCGGGCGGCGGCGCCTTGTGGCGCTTGAGCTTGGCGTTCTTCTGGATCAGGTGCGGGCAGCGCTTTTCGTTGTTGTAGAGCTGCTGGCAGTTCAGGCACTGGATACATTCGTTCGGATTGATGTCGCCTTCCGGATTGATGGCCTGCACGGGGCAATCCACGGCGCACAACTGGCAGGGGTTGCCGCAGGTCTTGTAGCGGCGCAGCCAGTCGAAGATGCGCAGCCGCGCGGGGATCGCGAGGGCCGCGCCCAGCGGGCACAGGTAGCGGCAGTAGAAGCGTTCGATGAACAGCCCCGCCAGCAGCAGCACGGCGGCGAAGACCACGAAGGGCCAGTCGCGCACGAATTTGAGGATGATCGCGGTCTTGAAGGGCTCGACCTCGGCGAACTTCTCGGCCGTGCCCAGTTCGTACAACGAGATGCCGAACAGGACCAGGAAAATGAGGTACTTCAGGCCGGCCAGGCGGGTGTTCAGGCCATGCGGCACCTTGATCTGGGGCACATGCAGCTTCTTGGCGGCCTGGTTGGTCAGTTCCTGCAGGGCGCCGAAGGGGCACAGCCAGCCGCAGAACGCACCGCGGTTCCAGAAGATCAGGGACATCGCCGTGGCGATCCACAGGATGAACACGATCGGGTCCATCAGGAAGTATTCCCAGCTGAAGTCCGTGCGCAGCGATGTGGTGAAGGTGAGCACGTTCACGACCGAGAGCTGCGCCTGGGCGTACCAGCCGATCCAGAACAGCGTGAAGATCAGGAACACCGTGCGGAAACGCTTGTAGAAGACCTCGTGCTTGACGATCTGGTTCTGGAAGAAGAACACCGCGATCAGGGTCAGCAGCGCGATCGAGACAATGGCGATTTGGACGGTCTTGGCGAGCCAGATCTGCTTCCACAGCGCCGGGGCGGCTTCTTCCGCGTCCTGCTGGTCCATGGCCGCCGCCGGGGCGCCGGTCGTGTCGCCGGCGGGCGGCGCGGCCTGCGCGGCGGGGGCCTCGGCCTTGGTGTAGGACTTGGGCAGGTCGTAGTTCAGCACGAAGGCCGTGAAGGCTTTTTCTTTTACGCTGACCACGCGCTGTACGGTGAGCTGCAGGCGCCACGGCTCGACCGGGTCGAAGGCGGCGTCCGTCGGGACGGTGAACAGCGCCACTTCGCGGAAGCCGGGCGCGCCGGCGGCCATCAGGTCGGCCAGCCGCTGGTGATCCAGATCGGTGAAGCGGAAGCTGTTCTCGTCCTGGATGACCTCGATGCGGTCGAACACGCCGCCGCGCACGTAGCCCGATCCCTTGAAGGAATAGCCGTTGCCGGCGATCAGGATGGCCTGCTGACCGGGCGCGAGGCGGTCGCGCAGGTAGCCGTACTCGGCTTCGCCCAGCAGGCTGCGGCCGATCGCCGGCGCGCTGACCAGGGCGGCGTAGAGGTCGATGAAGGTATCCTCGGGGTCGCCGGGCTCGGGATGGTCGATGGCGCCCTTGCGGCCGGTTTCCTCGAAAGCCTTGTTGACGTCGGCCACGGTCAGGCGCAAGTGCCCGACGGCGCCGGATTTCAGCAGGGCGTCCCAGGACTCCGTGCCGGTCTGCGCCATGTCGATGACGCGGTGCTCGGCGGCGGCGGCCTGGGCCTGGCCTTCCTGGCCGATGCCGTAGTGGCGGGCCACGGCCAGCACCGAACGGGTCAGGCTATCGCCGATGACCATCAGGGTGACGGTGGCGCCGCTGATGATGTCCACGGGCGGCGGCGCGCCGGGGCGCGGAGGCTCCTTGACGTAGTTTTTGCCGACGTAGCCTTCGATGAAGGCCTGGACCTTGGCTTCCGGGATACCGATCAGCACGATGGGCTCGTGGTGCTCGACCAGCCTGGCGCCGACGATCTCGCCGTCCAGGGACAGGCCCACGACGATGTCGATCGGCTTGCTGGAATAGCCCCGGGTATTGACGATGTCGGTGGTCAGGTAGACGTAGCCGACCATCTTGTCGCCCGTGTAGGCGCGGGCGACCGCGGGCTTGCCTTCCGGCGGCCCGATACGGTCGGCGCCGGGGAAGATGTCGCCGGGCTTGAGGTTCTTCAGGAACGCGCCCAGCCGGGGGCCGGCCCCGAGGGGGGTGCCGCCCTGGCCGAACTTGAAGGCTTGCTGCGCACCGCCCGCCTGGGGCGCGGATGCCGCCCCGGCCGGCGGGGCGATCAGACAGGACCACAGCAAGATCAGGGAAGCGATCCAGAACAGGCAGTTGGATCGTGACTGTCGGGGTGTGGCGAAGCGGCGCATGAAGGTGGCGGGATCGGTGGTTGGAAGATGTCGCCATCCTAGCCGTAGGGGTTAACCTTGGTCTTGCGCCGGATCAAGAAAGCCTTAAAAATGGCTGAATCATGCGGCCGTCGGGAATTCGTCGGAGACCCGCCGGGAATCTATCGCGGATCCGTCGGGGATGCGGGGCGGTCTGTGCGGATCGTCGCGCCGGGCGAACCCTGGTGAACTGCGTGCCGCGAGACGGTTGTACCGCCGCCACGGAAGGGTTGTACCACAGCTCAGGCGGATTTCCCGCCGCGCGGCGCCCGGCTGACGGCCGGATGGCCGGGGACGAAGAAGCGCAGCGGCTTCGCGGCCCATTCGCCCGCGTAGTCCACCCCGATGCGCGGGCTGGCGGCGATGTCGGCGGGGTCGGGGGCGTCGTCCCGCGCGAGCCACAGCGTGTCGCCGCACAGGTCGATGCCGTAATGGCTCCGGGTCACGCCCATGGCGCGGCACAGCCGGCCGGGACCGCTGGTGGAGGCGTCCAGGCCCCGGACGGGCGCCAGTGCCCGCAACAGCACGGCCGTGCCGCTGCCCTCGGGGCCGGTGACGACGTTCATGCAGTGATGCATGCCGTAGATCAGGTAGACGTAGGCGTGGCCCGGCGGCCCGAACATGGCCTTGGTGCGGGCCGTGCGCCCGCGCGAGGTGTGGGCGGCCAGATCGCCGGGGCCCAGGTAGGCTTCGACCTCGACGATGCGGCCGATGCGCGGGCCATCCGGCGTGTCGTGCACCAGCAGGCGGCCCAGCAGGTCGCGGGCCACGGTCTCGGCGGGGCGGTCGTAGAAGGCGCGGTCGAGCCGCCGGCAGTCGCCCTGGATCGGGTCGGCGGGCGTGATGAGCCGGGCGAGCTGGGCGGGGTTGAGCATCATGGGATCAGCTCCGGCCCGCCGCGGCCGACAGCCGGTCCAGCAGCGCGGCCTGTTCGGCCGCCGGCAGGAACGAGGCCTTCAGGCTGTTGGCGGCCAGCGTGACCAGTTCGTCGCGGGACAGGTCCAGGGCCTCGGCGCTGGCGATGTAGTTGTCCAGCACGTAGCCGCCGAAATAGGCTGGATCGTCGGAATTCAGGGTGACCACGGCACCCGCTCGCAGCAGCCGGGCCAGGTTGTGGTCGCGCAGGTCGCGGACCACGCCCAGCTTCAGGTTCGACAGGGGACAGACCGTCAGGGGCACGTGGCGCCGGATCAGGTCCTGCAGCAGCGCGGGATCCTCGCCGCTGCGCACGCCGTGGTCGATGCGGGCGACTTTCAGCGTGTCCAGGGCGCCGCGCACGTACTCGGGCGGGCCTTCTTCGCCGGCGTGGGCCACCAGGCGGAAGCCCAGCGCGGCGCAGCGGGCGTAGACCCGGGCGAATTTTTCCGGGGGGTTGCCGCGCTCGGACGAATCCAGGCCGATGCCGATCCACAGGTCGGCGTAGGCTTCGCGCAGCGGCAGGGCGGCCTCCAGCGTGGCGAGGGCCTCATCCTCGGACAGGTGGCGCAGAAAGCTGAGCAACAGGTAGCTGCTGATTCCCAGGGTGTCGCGGGCCTCGCGCAGGGCGCGCGCCAATCCGGCGAACACGGTCTCCAGCGCGATGCCGCGCCGGGTGTGGGTCTGAGGGTCGAACATGATTTCGGCGTGGACGACCCCGTCGGCGTGGGCGCGGCGCAGATAGGCCGCGGCCAGGTCGTGGAAGTCCTGCTCGGTGACCAGGACGCCGGCCCCGGCGTAGTACAGGTCCAGGAAGGACTGCAGGTCGGTGAACCGGTAGGCGTCGCGGACGGCCTGGACGTCCGCGTAGGGCAGGGCGACGCCGTTGCGCCGGGCCAGATCGAACATCAGTTCCGGCTCGAGCGTGCCTTCGATGTGCAGGTGCAGTTCGGCCTTGGGCAGGGCGCGCAGCCAGTCGCGCCATTCATGATCGGGGGATGCGGCCATCGGGATTCCAATCGGGGCTAGGCGGGCCTTCATTATAGGGAACCTCCGAGCAAGTCTCCGCGCCTTGCGGCCCGTCCCGAGCCGCGGCGTCCGCTCGCTGCCCGACTGGTTCGGAGGTTCCCCGGGCCAGGGCGGGGGGCTCGTTCAGACCCCCGGGCCGCGCCAGGCCGCCCAGGCGAGCGCCAGCCAGGACAGGATCATCAGCAACCCGCCGATCGGCGTGACGGCGCCCAGGGCGCGCACGCCCGTCAGCGCCAGCGCGTACAGGCTGCCGCTGAAGGCGAGCAGCCCGGCCAGCATCAGGCCGCCCGCCCAGGCCGCCGGAGCGGGCGCCAGGCGCGGCCAGAGGGCGGCCACCAGCAGCAGTCCGGCGCCATGGATCAGCTGGTAGTGGGCGGCCGTGCGCCAGACCTCCAGCAGGTCGGGGGCGACCAGGCGTTTCAGCCCGTGCGCGCCGAAGGCGCCGGCCGCCACGCCCAGCGCCAGGACCAGGGCGCCGCACAGAATCAGGTAACGGGGAGTCACATCAGGCCTCCGGGATGAACGACGGATCGATTGTATCCGCGCGGCTTGTCCGCCGCCGGAAATCGCGGGTAGACTGGGGTCGTGCTCGTGTCCGGAGGACATCGAAAATGGATCGCGAAGACATGGCGCAATCGGCGCTCGGAGCCGACAACCAGGTGCCGGATCTGCCTGATTGCAATCTGTACCTGACGGACGACGCCTTGGTCGAAGGCGTGCGCCGCGAAGGCGCCGGGGGCCGCGAGGCCGAACTGGAAACCTGGGGCGCCCGGCTGGGCCGCGCCGATCTGGCGCGGCTGGCGGCCGAGGTCAACCGCCAGGGGCCGGTGCTGCGGTCGTTCGACCGCCGGGGGGCGCGCATCGACGTGGTGGAATTCCATCCCGGGTGGTCCGAGTTTCTTTCGCTGGCCTTCGCCCAGGGCATGCACGGCGGCGCCTGGACCGAGCCGGGGCCGGGCGCTCAGGTCGCCCGCGCGGCGCATTACCTGATGCACGGCCAGGTCGAGGCCGGCTCCTTGTGTCCGGTGACCATGACCAGCGCCGCGATTCCGCTGCTGGCGCGCGAACCCTGGTTCGCCTCGATCCGGCCGCTGCTGGCCAGCCGCCAGTACGACGGGTGCGACGGCCCCTTGGCCGGCAAGCATGCCATGATGGTCGGGATGGGCATGACCGAGCGGCAGGGCGGGTCGGACCTGCGCGCCAATCTGAGCCGCGCCGAGTCTCAGGGCGAGGGCTGGTTCCGCCTGACGGGCCACAAATGGTTCTTTTCCTCCCCCATGTCGGACGCCCACCTGGTGCTGGCGCGCGACGGCGACGGCCATTCCTGCTTCTACATGCCCCGCTGGCTGGACGACGGCCGTCGCAATCCGGTGCGCATCCTGCGGCTCAAGGACAAGCTGGGCAACCGCTCCAATGCCAGCGCCGAGGTCGAGTTCGAGGGCGCGGTGGCGCGCCGGCTCGGCGAACCCGGCCGGGGCATCGCGACATTGGTCGAGATGGCGTCCTACACCCGCCTGGATTGTGTGCTGGGCAGCGCGGCCCTGATGCGCCAGGCGCTGGTCCAGGGGATTCACCACGCCCGCCACCGGCGGGCCTTCGGCCGCCTGCTGATCGACCAGCCGCTGATGCGGCAGGTGCTGGCGGACCTGGCCCTGGAAAGCGAGGCCGCCACTGCCCTGGCGCTGCGCCTGGCGGGGGCCTTCGACCGTCCGGAACAGCCCGCCGAGCAGGCGCTGCGCCGCCTGCTGACGCCGGCGGCGAAGTTCTGGGTCTGCAAGCGGGCCATCGACGTCACGGCCGAATGCATGGAGGTCTGGGGCGGCAACGGCTATGTCGAAGAAGGCCCCATGGCCCGCCTGTACCGCGAGGCGCCCGTCAACTCCATCTGGGAAGGCTCGGGCAACGTCATGTGCCTGGACGTGCTCCGGGCCGCCCGCCAGGAGCCGCGGCATGCCGCCCGGATGGTCGACGGACTGGCCCGGATCCACCCGGGCGAGCCGGCGTTGCGGACCGCGGCGGACCGCCTGCTGGCGACCCTGGCGCTCGATGCCGACGGACAGCAGGCGATGGCCCGGATGGTCGCCCGGGATCTGGTGCTGCTGGTCCAGGCGGACCTGCTGCTGCGCCATGCGCCGGACTGGCTGTCGCGGGCTTTCGTGGACAGCCGCCTGGGCGCCGCGGGCGGAGACGCGTTCGGCGTCCGGCCGGTGACGCTGGCCTCTGATGCGCTGCTGCGGCGAGCCTGGCCCGGGTGACCGGGGCGTGGAGGCCCGGGGCGGACGTTACGGCCGCGCGGGCGCCGCTGGCGCTCCCCGCGCTCCCCATTACAATGGCCGGGAGAGGCCGCCCATTCCGGCGCGGTCCATCCCGCCCCCTTCATGCCGATTTCCTTTTTTCCATCACCGGGTCTCGTCCGGTTCGCATTGCCGGTGCTGCTGGCCGCGGCGCTGTGTCTGGCCTTGCCCGCTCCGGCGGCGCGCGCGGCCGGGCCCTATGCCTTGTCCGGCCGGGTCGTGGACGTATCCGATGGCGACACCTTGACGCTGCTGGCGGGACGGGATCGCCACCGGGTGCGGCTGGCGAGCATCGACGCCCCGGAAACGGGCCATGGCCGCCGGCGGCCCGGCCAGCCTTACGGGCAGGCCGCCCGCAAGGCCCTGGCCGATCTGGTGGCAGGCCGGACGCTGACGCTGCATTGCTACGAACAGGACCGCTACGAGCGCGACGTCTGCGACGTGCCGCTGCCAGACGGCCGGACCGCCAACCGCGTCATGGTCGAGACCGGCATGGCCTGGGCCAACCGGCAGGGCGGCGGCAAATATCTGCGGGACGCGTCCCTGGCGGGGTTGGAGCGCCGGGCGCGCGACCAGCGCCTGGGCCTGTGGCGCCAGGCCGGGGCCGTCGCCCCCTGGGATTGGCGCTGGCAGTGCTGGGACGCGCTTGAAAACGGCCGATCGACCTCCATCTGCTGAACATGGCACTCAAAGTATTCGATCTCTCGTGCGAGCATGACCACGTCTTCGAAGGCTGGTTCTCGTCCCAGGACAGCTACCAGGACCAGTTGTCCCGGGGGCTGGTGCGTTGTCCCGTCTGTCACAGCGACCAGATCACGCGCCGGGTCTCGGCGCCGCATCTGAACGTCAGTCACCTGCGCGCCGAGCCGGTTCCGCGCGCCGAACCCGCGCCCCGGGCCCGGGCGGCGGTCGCGGCGCCGTCCGGCGATCAGATGACCCGCCTGCAGGCGGAAGTCCTGCGCCAGATCCGCCGCATCGTGCGCCAGACCGACGACGTCGGCGCCCGTTTCGCCGACGAGGCCCGCCGCATGCACAGCGGCGAGATCGAGGAACGCCCCATCCGCGGCACGGCCTCGGCCGAGGACTGCCGCGAGCTGATTGACGAGGGCATCTCCATCATGCCGATTCCCGACATCCTGGACGACGATCGGCTGCAGTAGGGGCGCGGTCGTTCGCGACGCGGGCAATGGACCCGTCAGGCCCATGCCCGCATCAGTTCCGCGAAGCGCTGCCCGGTCCAGCGCGCAGCCGTGCCCAACTCCCGCCCTTGCGGCCAGATCATGCGGATCGAGAACAGGGGCAGGGCCAGCGACGGACAGGAAACCTGGCGCAAAGGCTTGGGATAGCCGGCGTGCGCGGCGACGTTGATCGGCAGGGAGGCCCAGCCGAGATCGTCGGCAACCATCTCCGCGATGGTATAGAAGCTGTCCGAGCGCCAGACCTTGGGGCTGTAGAGGGGTTCCTCGACGTCCTCGGCGCGCATCACGAGCTGGCGGTAACGGGCCAGATCCTCTCGCTTGACAACCGGTTTCTCCGCCAGGGGGTGGCCGCTGGCCACGAAGATCCCCTGGGCGAGCGTCCCGATGTGGCGCTGATCGAAACCGTCCCGCAGCGGTCCCCGGTCGAATTGGAACGCCACGCCGGCGCGCGCTTGGCTGACATAGTCCGCGACTTCGGTGGCGGTGCCGTTGAGCAGCGTCAGCTCCAGATCGGGGAAACGGCCGGAGAGTTCGCGCAGCAGGACGCGGATCGCCGTATAGGGCAAAGCTTCGTCCAGGGCCAGCGCCAGGCTGGCTTCGTCTCCCGTGGCCAGCGACCGGGCGCGCTGGTCCAGCGCCCGCGCCTGCCGCAACAATTCACGGGCTTCCAGCAACATCGCCCGGCCGGCGTCGGACAGGGTGGCGCGATGCCTGGTGCGATCGAAAAGCATGATGCCCAGATCGGCTTCCAGCAGGCCGATCGCCGTGCTCACGGCCGATTGCGCCTTGCCCAGCCGGCGGGCGGCGGCGCTGATGGAACCGTATTCCACGGTGGCGACGAACTGGCGCAGCTGGTCGAGGTTCCATTGCATGCCCGGATATTATCAAATAAATAGATGGAATCAAACTTTTTAAATCCAAGAAATAGGTCAAAAATAGGAGAAACCGTCCAGTTCGATCCTGAAAACACTTCTTTGAAAGAAGACCATCATGGCATTGCGCTCCTGGCTGTACCTGCTGGCGGCCGTCGCGGTCGAAGTTTCCGGCGTGACCCTCATGAAGCGTGTGGCCGATTCCGGCGCCCTTGCACCGCTCCTGTTCATGTACGCCATGATCGGGCTGTCATTCTGCTTCCTGGCGCTGGCCGTCCGGCGCCTGCCCATCGCCCTGGCCTATGCCGCCTGGGAAACGCTCGGCCTCGCCAGCGTCACCTTCATCGGTCTGCGCTATTTCGGCGAAGATCTGGGTCCGGCCAGGGCGCTCGGCATGGTGGTGCTGCTGGCCGGCGTCATCCTGGTCAGCATCGGCACATCCCAGGCGCGGGGAGGGTGACATCATGCGGAACGCCGCGCTCGTGCATTATGCGTTCATGGTCGCCGCCATCGTTCTGGAGGTCGCCGCCAACGTTTTCGTCAAATATTCCGACGGGTTTCGCAGGCGCGCGGTCGGCGCCCTGGGGATTTTCTGCATCCTGGCCTCGTTCACAGCGCTGTCGCAGGCAATCAAAGGCATCGACCTTGCCGTCGCCTATGCGCTGTGGGGCGGCATGGGCATTCTGCTGACCGCGTTCGCCGGCCTGGCGTTGTTTCAGCAGCGACTCGGCCGTATCGGCTGGCTGGGAATCTCCGCCATCGTATCGGGGGTGTTGCTGCTCGAGATGACATAGCGCCCGAGGGGCGGGACGGAAACGAAAAAACCGGGCCTGAGCCCGGTTTTTTCGTGCGCGCTTCGCGGGTGATCACATGACCCGGCTGCGGTATTCATTGGTGCGGGTGTCGATCTCGATCTTGTCGCCGATGTTGCAGAACAGCGGCACGGACAGCTCGTAGCCGGTGTTGATCTTGGCGGGCTTCAGGACCTTGCCGGACGTGTCGCCCTTGACGGCGGGTTCGGTGTAGGTGATCTCGCGCACGATGATGGTGGGCAGTTCCACCGAGATCGCGCGACCGTCGTAGAACACGACTTCGACCGTCATGCCTTCTTCCAGGTAGTTCAGCGCGTCGCCCATGCTGTCGGCCTCGACTTCGTGCTGGTTGTATTCCTCGTCCATGAAGACGTACATCGGGTCGGCGAAGTAGGAATAGGTGCATTCCTTGTTCTCGAGCACCACCTGCTCGAACTTTTCGTCGGCCTTGTAGACGGATTCGCTGGCGCTGCCGGTCAGCAGGTTCTTGAACTTGAGCTTGACGACGGCGGCGTTGCGGCCGGACTTGTTGTATTCCGCCTTCTGGACGACGAGGGGATCGCTGCCGACCATGACGACGTTGCCAACGCGCAGTTCCTGTGCGATTTTCATGGAAAAAAACTCCGGGGATGTGTGCCCCGTGCTAAAACGCATTCCGAGGCAAAGCTGAAAAAAGTTAACTGTGCATTTTAGCGCGTTTGGCGTTGTCGCAGGCAAAAATCCAGCAAACCTTGACCCAGGTCTGATTGGTCGGCCAATTCGGCGCACCAGGCGCGGCTGCGCGTCCGCCAGTCGGACCAGGCCGGCTCCCGCAGCGCGGCCGGCAGCGCCCGGGCCACGGCCTCGTCGTCCTGGCGGTTCCAGGCGCGGGTCAGTTCGGCGGCGGGGGTGGGCCAGCGGGCCCGGTCCAGCCAGGCATCCAGTTTGTCGAGGTGGGCGTCCCGCGCCTGGCGGTAGATCTGCCAGACCATGGGCGCGCCGGCCCAGAGCGCGCGCACCAGGGAATCCTCGCCGCGCACGAAATTCAGGTCGCAGCACCACAGCAGTTCGTCGAAGCGGGCCTGGGGCACGAAGGGAATGGGGATGACGCGCAGGCCATCCTGGTCGCGCAGCGCGGCCGGGGGCGGGTCGCCGGGGAAGAGCAGCCAGACGGGCCGGCCCAGGCCGGCCAGGGCCGCGCACAGGCCGGCCAGCGGGGCGTCGGGATAGCAGAACAGCAGCACGCACAGGGCGTCGGCGGGCGGCGCGGACGGCAGCCCGGCCAGGGTTCGCAGACGCGAGCCGCGATCCCGCGCCTGTTCGGCGTCGCGTCTCGCCAGCAGGTCCGGTTCACGCAGCAGTCCGCCGGTGGCCGGTGTGAAGCCGGGGAAGAAAAAGAATTTCGGCACGCTGTTGGCCTGCGGCGAGGGCAGGCCGTGGCAGCCTTCCACCCAGGGCTCCGCGCTGAGATATTCCAGGTTGATCCACAGGCAATCGCGCCCGGCCATGGCGGCCTCGTAGGCCGGCGGCAAGGCGCAGGCGAAAGCCTCGATCACCACGCCGCCCGGGGGCGGGGCGGCGTGTTCCGCCCGGCGCCAGGGCCCGATCCGCACGCCCTCCAGGGTCTGCTCGTCCGCCCGCGCGTCCAGCGCCGGCAGCAGCCGCGCCAGGATCTCGGGCCGGTCGATCCACAGGCGCACGGACTGGCCCAGCGCGGCCAGCCGCCGGGCGAGTCGCCAGCATACGCCCGCATCGCCGAAATTGTCGACGACGCGGCAGAACAGATCGAAGGAAAGGACATTCATCGAGGATGAGACTGGGCACGGATCAGTCCTTGCGGACTGACCTGTGCCTGTCGAATCCGAACCGCTTGCAAGCGGCGAGGTGGAGGGATGCCACGCCCGACCCGATGTCAGTGGAACTGGACGGGCTCCGGATCGATTTCCTCCGGCAGTTCGGGGTGCTGCATGTCGCCCAGCATGTTGGGGAAATACGGCGTGCCGCAGTCCTCGCAGAACTCCATGGGCTGCAGGCCGGGCAGGCGGCGGATGTCCTGGACGCCGCATTCGCGCAGCAGGGCGGCGATCGCGTCCCAGGTGTCGACCTGGCCCTCGGCGTCCGGATCGGGCTGGGATTCCTCGCGGCTGAGCGCGGGCCAGACGCAGCCGTAGATCACGTCGTTGCTCTGGCGGGTGCAGAAGCCGATACGGTATTCCTCGATGGTCTGGTCGCCGCAGGCGACCAGCGCGGCCCGCAGGTCCGTGCCCGGGATGCGGGCCGCGGTCTGCAGCCAGGTGGCGGCCGCTTTCAGGGTCAGAGGGCGGATGCCCTGGTCGGCCTGGCGGGTGCTGGTGTAATAGGCCTCCGGGCGCAGGTATTTCAACTGGCAGCCGGTGAAGGCGGGTTCCAGAATGCGCGCGCAGCCCTCGGCCCATCGCTCGGCGACGGCTTCCTGGGTGGGGGACTCGGCGGGCAGGGGGGATTGCCATTGGAACACGGCCCCGCCGCGCGGCACCACCACCGCGCCGACCAGGAAGAACACGTCGGCCAGGAGGTCTTCCGGGGCCTCGGCCTCGCGCAGCGCGGGGCCGTCGCGGCGTAGCCCCAGGGCGCGCTGCGCCAGCGCCTGGGTCCAGGCGCGGGTCTCCTGGAACGACTGCGGCAGGCGGTCGAAACGGATCAGCGACGGCAGCAGAGCGACCCGGGCTTCGGACCCCAGCACGGTGTCCGCCAGCAGCGCTTCGAGCGCCTGCGACTGGGCCGCGCTCAACTGGCCGGCCGGCAGCCGGTAGCGGGTCCAGGCCAGGACCGGTGCCGAGATCAGCAGCGTGTCGCAGTCCTGCTCGTCCGGCCCGGGCATCAGCGATTCGGAACGGGCCTCGGCCAGTTCCACCAGGAGCTCATAGGCCGCCGAACGCTGTTCCAGCAGGACGTCCAGGGCGGATTCCACGGCGCGCCCGTGGCGGGCGCCCAGGGCCTTGTCCAGGGCTTCGCCGAGGCGGCCTTCCCAATAGACGTCTTCCAGATGGCTGCCCGAGCGCGACAGCGCCTCGGCCAGGGAAATCAGGGTCTGCGACGTGCGCGACAGCGAGGAGGAACGGGAGCGGGGAGGCATGGTGCACCGGTGAGCAGGGTAGACCCTAGTGTACCTGCACTGAAATGAAAAATGTCCGCTGTCAAGTCTCAGGCAGGATTTGGTGGTTCAAAAAAATTCTTTTAATACAAATGGTTAGATGTGTTTGCGGCCAATTCTCGCAGAAGGCGTTTGTCCATCAGGAACCACATGGGAGCGTAGCTGGAGCAAGCCAAGGCTAGCCGGATCAATGCCTCCGCGCTATAGCCAAAGCGGTTGGCCCTCCCAACCAGCCGGAAAGCCCATGTCGGCTAGCGACAAGCCTGGCACCGCCGGAAATCCATCGAGCAGTCGGCGCAACCGTGTCGGCCAGCTCGAATTCGGGCTGACCACGCGCATCATGTGCAGCAGGATGCAAAGCATCACGAACAGCCGTGACGCGACGGCGGGCTGGCCGATCACTGGATCGAAAGCTGGCACCGCCCCTGCGCGCGGCAGCTTCGGTTGATCCACCAGATTCTTGTTCCACAAGCGGCTGTGGTGCGCGGCTACATTGCGCACGAAATTCAGCGCCCGCAGCCAGCTTTGTAGAAGCTGGCCGTCGGGCAGGCTGTAGCGCGCGGCGATCGCATCCTTGTCCGCCACCTGCATGCCTTGGTAGAAGGTGGACAGCATGCCGAACTCCCACAGTTCGACCGCCACCCAGAGCGGGAAAGGCTCACCGTACTTCTGCTGGTAGTGCCGCACGAAATCCTCTCGTGAGCGCGCCACCATCTGCTGGTGCTTGTCCAACCAGAGCTGGTAGGTTGTGCGGCCGGTTGCATTGACCTTCTTGGTGAAGTTCCCGTGCAGCAGAGCCGGGTTCGTGTGGGCGAAGGGATCGCGCTGGCCCAGGCGGTAGGACACATCCACCCGCAAGGCCACTTCGATGCGCTCGATGGCATCGAGCGCCAGCAGGCGAAGTCGCTTGTCGAAGACGTAGAGCGCCAGCACCTGCTCGAAAGTGCTGCCCGGGCGGAACGCATCGGCACGCTGCACGGTGATTTGCGGCGAGCCGGTCGCTTGCGACCGCACGGTCTGGCGCAGCGGATACCAGTAGGCACTGAGCCGGTAGTAGCCGATGCGCTGAAGGCACGCCAGTGCCGCAGCTTCGTCGGTGACGCCCAAGCCCCGGCCCTTCAGAAGAGCCAGTTGCTGCTCGAAAGTGAGATAGGGCTTGTTGTACGTGGACATGGCCGGCACAAAAGAGAACCCACCCGTACATCTTTCGACGCAGAGGGGTGGGCCGTGTTGAGGTGATTCTAGCCGTTTCCGGCAGAAGGCTCAAGATGCGTTGACAGATGCGATGGCCTCTTGGCTCGGGTGGGTGGCGGCTCCGTGGCTTCTGCCGCTGCGCCCTCGTCTTGCTGCCCCCAAGGGGGCCTTTTCATCTTGGGACGGCCCTGCGATGAAAAAACCCGGGACCGAAGTCCCGGGTTCGCGCCTGCGATGCCTGGAATGCGTGGATCAGGCGTCGACCGTGCTGGCGACCGCCGTGAAGTCCTCGATCTGGTCGAAGTTCATGTAGCGGTAGATGGTCTCGCTGTCCTTGGCCAGCAGGCCCATGGCCTCGAGGTATTCCTCTCGGGTGGGGATGCGGCCCAGGCCGGAGCAGATCGCCGCCATTTCGGCCGAGCCCAGGAACACGTTGGAGTTCTTGCCCAGGCGGTTGGGAAAGTTGCGCGTGCTGGTCGAGAACACCGTGGCGCCCTCGCGCACCTGGGCCTGGTTGCCCATGCACAGCGAGCAGCCCGGCATTTCCATGCGCGCGCCGGCCGTGCCGAAGGTGCCGTAGTGGCCTTCCTTGGTCAGTTCGCCGGCGTCCATCTTGGTGGGCGGGGCCACCCACAGCTTGGAGGGCAGGTCGCGCTTGCCCTTGAGCAGCGTGGCGGCGGCGCGGAAGTGGCCGATGTTGGTCATGCAGCTGCCGATGAAGACCTCGTCGATGGCGGTGCCGGCCACGTCGGACAGCGTCTTGACGTCGTCCGGGTCGTTCGGGCAGGCCACGATGGGCTCGTGGATGTCCGCCAGGTCGATGTCGATGACCGCCGCGTAGTCGGCGTCGGCGTCGGGCTCGACCAGTTGCGGGTTCGCCAGCCAGGCTTCCATGTTCTTGATGCGGCGCGCCAGGGTGCGGGCGTCCTGGTAGCCGTTGGCGATCATCCACTTCAGCAGCGTGATGTTGCTGTTCAGGTATTCGATGATCGGTTCCTTGTTCAGGCGCACGGTGCAGGCGGCGGCGGAACGTTCGGCCGAGGCGTCGGACAGTTCGAAGGCCTGTTCGATCTTCAGGTTCGGCAGCCCTTCGATTTCGAGGATGCGGCCGGAGAAGATGTTCTTCTTGCCCTTCTTTTCGACGGTCAGCAGGCCCTGCTTGATCGCGTACAGCGGGATCGCGTTGACCAGGTCGCGCAGCGTGACGCCGGGCTGCATTTCGCCCTTGAAGCGCACCAGCACGGATTCGGGCATGTCCAGCGGCATGACGCCGGTGGCCGCCGCGAAGGCGACCAGGCCGGAGCCGGCCGGGAAGCTGATGCCGATCGGGAAGCGGGTGTGCGAGTCGCCGCCGGTGCCGACCGTGTCGGGCAGCAGCATGCGGTTCAGCCAGGAGTGGATGATGCCGTCGCCCGGACGCAGGGCCACGCCGCCGCGCGTGCTGATGAAGGCGGGCAGTTCGTGGTGGGTCTTGACGTCCACGGGCTTGGGATAGGCGGCGGTGTGGCAGAAGGACTGCATCACCAGGTCGGCCGAGAAGCCCACGCAAGCCAGGTCCTTCAGTTCGTCGCGGGTCATGGGGCCGGTGGTGTCCTGGCTGCCGACCGAGGTCATGCGCGGTTCGCAGTAGGTGCCGGGGCGCACGCCCTGGCCTTCGGGCAGGCCGCAGGCGCGGCCGACCAGCTTCTGCGCCAGGGAGAAGCCCTTGCCGCTGTCGGCGGGGGATTCCGGCAGGCGGAACAGCGTCGCGGGCGGCAGGCCCAGGGACGCGCGAGCCTTGGCCGTCAGGCCGCGGCCGATGATCAGCGGAATGCGGCCGCCGGCGCGCACTTCATCGAGCAGCACGTCGGACTTCAGCTGGAATTCGGAGATGACCTGGCCGTTCTTCAGCGCCTTGCCTTCGTAGGGGCGCAGTTCGATGACGTCGCCCATGTTCATGGCGGACACGTCCAGCTCGATGGGCAGGGCGCCGGAGTCTTCCATGGTGTTGTAGAAGATCGGGGCGATCTTGCCCCCCAGACAGACGCCGCCGAAGCGCTTGTTGGGCACGAAGGGGATGTCTTCGCCGGTGTACCAGATGACGGAGTTGGTGGCCGACTTGCGCGAGGAGCCGGTGCCGACCACGTCGCCGACGTAGGCGACCAGGTGGCCCTTGGCCTTGAGTTCGTTCAGCAGTTTGATCGGGCCGACCTGGCCGGGGGCGTCGGGCACGATGCCGTCGCGCGGGTTCTTCAGCATCGCCAGGGCGTGCAGCGGGATGTCCGGGCGGCTCCAGGCGTCGGGCGCGGGCGACAGGTCGTCGGTGTTGGTTTCGCCGGTGACCTTGAGCACGGTCAGGGTCAGGCTTTGCGGGACTTCGGGGCGGCTGGTGAACCATTCGGCGTCGGCCCAGCTCTGCAGCACGGCCTGGGCGTGGACGTTGCCCGCCTTGGCCTTTTCCTCGATGTCGTGGAAGGCGTCGAAGACCAGCAGGGTCTTCTTCAGGCCTTCGGCGGCGATCGGCGCCAGTTCGGCGTGGTCCAGCAGTTCGATCAGGGCGCTGATGTTGAAGCCGCCCAGCATGGTGCCCAGCAGCTCGGTGGCGCGGCGGGCGTCGATCAGGGGGCAGGATTCCTTGCCCAGCGCGACGGCGGCCAGGTAGGAGGCCTTGACCTGGGCGGCGTCGTCCACGCCGGCGGGGACGCGGTGCGTGAACAGGTCCAGCAGGAATTCGGCTTCGCCGGCGGGCGGGTTTTTCAGCAGTTCGATCAGGTCGGCCGTCTGCTTGGCCGTCAGGGGAAGCGGCGGGATGCCGATCGCCTCGCGGGCGGCGGCTTCGGTGCGGTAGGATTCCAGCATGGAGTGATGCCCCAGGAGAGAGGGTTGGAGAACGGCGCTATTTTACCGGCAAGCCCGGCCATGAGGCAATAGTCTTATATAAGATATAAGACCGAAGGCATGAACCGTCTCCAATGCTGCGAAGGCAGGATGCACACAGGGCGAGCCCCGCCCGTGAGAGAGCAGCCTCGCCCTGTGCCCGCGGCGGCGCCCGGGAGGCGCCGGTCATGATATCCCGCCGGATGCCGCTCAGAAGCGGTAGCCGACCCCGATGGTGGCGACCCAGGGATTGATCTTGGCCTTGCCGATGTCCGTGCCGTTCAGGTGGACGGTGGAGCGGATGTCGATGTAGCGCAGATCGGCGTTCAGGAACCAGCGGTCGTTGAGCTTGTAGTCCACGCCGACCTGGGCGGCGACGCCCCAGGAATCGTCCAGGCTGAGGTCGCTGCCGGACAGCGCGCCCTTGGTCTTGGTGTCGAAGAAGGTCGTGTAGTTCAGCCCCACGCCCACGTAGGGCTGGAAGGTGGCGTCCGGCAGGAAGTGCCATTGCAGGCTGAGGGTCGGCGGCAGGTGCTGGGTCGAGCCGATGTCGCCCAGGCCTTTGGCGCTGATGGTGTGCTTGAAGGGATAGGCGCCCAGCAGTTCGATGCCGATGTTGCGCGTGGCCATGTAGGTCAGGGTGAAGCTGGGACGGGTGCTGCCGTCGATGTCCAGCTTGACGGTGCCGTTGGCCAGGGTGCCGTTGTCGGACTTGGGCTCGACGTGCGTGACGCCGACTTTCAGCAGGATGTCGCCCGCTTCGTGGGCCAGCGCGGGGACGGCGGCGATCGAGCCGGCCGCCAGTGCGCAGGCGAGGACGGTGTGACGAAGGCGGAATGCCATGAGGGATCTCCCTTTTTGCAGGGTGGTTATGGAAGATCCCATTGTGTCGGAAGGCGGTCTCCGGGTATTTAATCCCGATCAAGGAAACCGAGGAAACCATATTTTTACTACTTTATTAGTATTTATTCACCGCCAGACAGGGGTGCCTTCGGCGCCGTCCGCGGGACATGGCCTCGCCGACCTCGCCCTGACGGGCGAGGCTTGCGCTTGGGCCCGTGGTCAGGCCACCAGATCCCGGTATTCCGGATGCCGCCGCACGAAGGCCGCCACATACGAGCACAGCGGCCGGACCCGCCAGCCGCGCGCGCGGGCCGTGTCCAGCCCGGCGCGCACCAGGTCCGCGGCGATGCCGCGTCCGCCCACGGCGGCCGGCACCCCGGTGTGCGTGAACGAAGCGACCGCGCCGTCCAGCGTGTAGTCCAGTACGCAGGAGCGGCCGTCCTCCGTCCATTCGAAACGGCGGGCGGCTTCGTCGTGGTGGACGGCCCGGGCGGGGTAGGGGGCCTCAGATGACATACAGATCCACGTATTCGTGCACCGGCATGGCTTCCAGCGTGGCCTGGTCCAGCGACGCATCCAGGATGCGCTGCTGCTGGCGGGCCGGGAACTGGCGCGCCAGGTTGCGGCGGAACTTGGCTTCCAGCAGCGGGATGCCGTCCTTGCGGCGGCGCTTGTGGCCGATCGGGTATTCGCAGACGATCTCGTCGAGCCGGGTGCCGTCCGTGAATTCGACCGTCAGCGCGTTGGCGATGGAGCGCTTGTCCGGGTCGTGGTAGTCGGCGGTGAAGGCCGGATCCTCGACGCAGACCATCTTGTCGCGCAGCGCGTCGATGCGCGGATCGGCGGCCACGCCGTCCTCGTAGTCCGAGGCGGTCAGGCGGCCGAACAGGATGGGCACGGCCACCATGTACTGGATGCAGTGGTCGCGGTCGGCGGGGTTGTTCAGCGGCCCCTTTTTGTCGATGATGCGGATGCAGGCCTCGTGCGTGCGGATCGTGATTTTCTTGATGTCGTCGGCGGTCTTGCCCCCGGACTTCAGCTTTTCATGGATCTGCATGGCGCATTCCACCGCTGTCTGCGAGTGGAATTCGGCCGGGAAGGAGATCTTGAACAGCACGTTCTCCATCACGTAAGTGCCATAGGGGCGCTGGAACTTGAAGGGCTGGCCCTTGAACAGCACGTCGTAGAAGCCCCAGACCGGCGCGGTCAGCACCGACGGATAGCCCATTTCGCCGGTACGGGCCATCAGGGCCAGGCGCACCGCGCGGCTGGTGGCGTCGCCCGCGGCCCAGGACTTGCGGCTGCCGGTGTTGGGCGCATGGCGGTAGGTGCGCAGGCTCTGGCCGTCCACCCAGGCCAGGGAAACGGCGTTGATGGCCTCTTCACGCGACAGGCCCAGCATCTGCGAGACCACGGCGGTGGAGGCGACCTTCACCAGCACCACGTGGTCCAGGCCGACCTTGTTGAAGGAGTTCTCCAGTGCGATGCAACCCTGGATCTCGTGCGCCTTGATCATGCCTTCCAGCACCGCGCGCATGGTCAGCGGCGCCTTGCCGGCGGCCACGGCGTTGCGCGACAGCCAGTCGGCCACGGCCAGGACGCCGCCCAGGTTGTCGGACGGGTGGCCCCATTCGGCCGCCAGCCAGGTGTCGTTGAAGTCCAGCCACCGGATCATGCAGCCGATGTTGAACGCGGCCTGCACCGGGTCCAGCTGGAACTGCGTACCGGGGACCTTGGCGCCGTCGGGAACGATGGTGCCGGGCACGATGGGGCCCATGAGCTTGCGGCAGGCCGGGTATTCCAGGCCTTCCAGGCCGCAGCCCAGGGTGTCGATCAGGCAGTTGCGAGCGGTCTCGAGCGCCAGCGCGCTGTCGATCCTGTAGTCGAAGACATAGTCTACGATGTCCACCAGGACCTGGTCGGGCTGGGGACGGACGTTGGAAATGGGTGCGGACATGGAGGTTCCTGAAAGAAGTGCGGCTTACTTGCGCTTGGCCAGGGGAACGAACTTGCGGTCTTCCGGACCGACGTAGTTGGCCGTCGGGCGGATGATCTTGTTGTCGATGCGCTGTTCGACGATGTGCGCCGACCAGCCGGCCGTGCGGGCGATCACGAACAGGGGAGTGAACATGGCGGTGGGCACGCCCATCATGTGATAGGACACGGCGGAGAACCAGTCCAGGTTGGGGAACATCTTCTTGGCGTCCCACATCACGGATTCGAGGCGCTCGGCGATGTCGAACATCTTCATCGAGCCGGCCGATTTGGACAGGCGTCGAGCCACGGCCTTGATGACCTGGTTGCGCGGGTCGGACACGGTGTAGACCGGATGGCCGAAGCCGATCACGACTTCCTTGGCCTCGACGCGGCGGCGGATGTCGGCCTCGGCCTCGTCCGGGGTGTCGTAGCGCTTCTGGATCTCGAAGGCGACCTCGTTGGCGCCGCCGTGCTTCGGGCCGCGCAGCGCGCCGATGGCGCCGGTGATGGCCGAATACATGTCCGAGCCCGTGCCGGCGATCACGCGGCCGGTGAAGGTGGAGGCGTTGAACTCGTGTTCCGCATACAGGATCAGCGAGGTGTGCATGGCGCGGACCCATTCGTCGGACGGGGTCTCGCCGTGCAGCAGATGCAGGAAATGGCCGCCGATGCTGTCGTCGTCGGTCTCGACGTTGATGACGCGGCCGTTGTGGCTGTAGTGGTACCAGTACAGGAGGGCCGAGCCCAGGCTGGCCATCAGGCGGTCGGCGATGTCGCGCGCGTCGGGCAGGTTGTGGTCGTCCTTTTCAGGCAGCACGCAACCCAGCACCGAGGCGGCCGTGCGCATCACGTCCATGGGATGGCTGGCGGCGGGCAGGGCCTCCAGGGCGACCTGGACCTGGGCGGGCAGGCCGCGCAGGCGGCGCAGCTTTTCCTTGTAGGCCTTCAGTTCGGCCGGAGTCGGCAGCTTGCCGTGGATCAGCAGGTGGGCGACTTCCTCGAATTCGCAGGTGTCGGCGATGTCCAGGATGTCGTAGCCGCGGTAGTGCAGGTCGTTGCCGCTGCGGCCCACCGTGCACAGCGCGGTGTTGCCCGCGACGATGCCCGACAGGGCCACGGATTTCTTGGGTTTCGGGCCCGCGGGCGCGGCGGCCTGGACGACGGGCGCCTTGGGCGCGGCGCTCTTGCGGGCCGGAGCCTTCTTGGCGGCGGGGGGTTTCTTGGCGGAGGAGGTGTTCTTGGTCGCCATCAGCGGTCTCCTTGAAAGAGAGGGGGTTCGGTTCGGAGGCGGAGTCCGGTCAGGACGCCTTGTTCTTGCCCTGCTGGAACAGGGCGTCGAGTTGTTCTTCGTAGCGGTGGTAGCCGATCCGGTCGTAGAGTTCTTCGCGCGTCTGCATCAGGTCGAGCACCGCGTGCTGGTGGCCGTCGCGGCGGATGGCCTCGTAGACGGCCTCGGCCGCCTTGTTCATGGCGCGGAAGGCCGACAGGGGGTAGAGTACGATGCCCACGCCCGCGCTTCTGAGCTCTTCGACCGTGAACAGCGGTGTCTTGCCGAATTCGGTGATGTTGGCCAGCACGGGAACGTTCAGGCTGCCGGAGAATTTCCTGTAGGTGTCCAGGTCGTAGGACGCTTCCGCGAAGATCGCGTCGGCGCCGGCCTCGACGCAGGCGTGCGCGCGCTCCAGGGCGGCGTCCACGCCGCTGACGGCGATCGCGTCGGTGCGCGCGATGACGTAGAAATCGCTGTCGGTGCGGGCGTCCACGGCGGCCTTCACGCGGTCGGCCATTTCCCCGGTGCCGACGATTTCCTTGCCGGGCCGGTGGCCGCAGCGTTTGGCGCCGACCTGGTCCTCGATGTGGCAGCCGGCGGCGCCGAATTTGACCAGGGACTTGACGGTGCGGGCGATGTTGAAGGCCGACGGCCCGAAGCCGGTGTCGATGTCCACCAGCAGCGGCAGGTCGCAGACGTCGGTGATGCGGCGCACGTCGGTCAGGACGTCGTCGAGCGTGTTGATGCCCAGGTCGGGCAGGCCGAGCGAGCCGGCGGCCACGCCGCCGCCCGACAGGTAGATGGCCCGGTAGCCGGCGCGCTGGGCCAGCAAGGCGTGATTGGCGTTGATGGCCCCGATGATCTGCAGGGGGGATTCTTCGATCAGCGCCTGGCGCAGCAGGGCGCCTGGGGAGGCGGGACGGGTCATGATGGACGCTCCGATGGGCCGCCGGCGTCCGGCGTGCCCGGATTCGCGGCAGCATTCGCCCCGTGGGGGGCGTGATTCCAGTCGATGTTCAGGGCATTCTGGCCTCGGCGGGCCGGGCTGTCTGTCATCGGCCGGACATTCGGCGGCGGGCGTGGTGGCCTCGCGGGCGTGACCGCCGCCGTCAGACTTACTTCAGCAGCTCGGCGATGCCGTCGCGCTCTTCCAGCAGTTCCTTCAGGGTGAAGTCCATGCGCTCGCGCGAGAAGGCGTCGATCTCCAGGCCGGCGACGCGGGTGTATTCGCCGTTGGCCGTGGTGACCGGCACACCGTAAATGATGCCTTCGGGAATGCCGTAGGAGCCGTCGGAGGGCACCCCCATGGTGACCCACTTGCCGTTTGAGCCCAGCACCCAGTCGTGGATGTGGTCGATGGCGGCGTTGGCGGCCGAGGCGGCCGAGGACAGGCCGCGCGCGGCGATGACGGCCGCGCCGCGCTTGCCGACGGTCGGAATGAAGGTGTCGCGGATCCAGGCGTCGTCGTTGACCAGGGCCTGGACGGACTGGCCGCCGATAGTGGCGAAGCGAGTGTCCGGATACATGGTGGGCGAGTGGTTGCCCCACACGATGAGTTTCTCGATGTCGGCCACGGCCTTGCCGGTCTTGGCGGCGATCTGCGACAGCGCGCGGTTGTGGTCCAGGCGCAGCATGGCGGTGAAATTCCTGGCCGGCAGGTCCGGGGCGGACTTCATGGCGATGTAGGCGTTGGTGTTGGCCGGGTTGCCGACCACCAGCACCTTGACGTCGCGGCTGGCGACCTCGTTCAGGGCTTTGCCCTGAGCGGTGAAGATCTGGGCGTTGACATGCAGCAGGTCCTTGCGCTCCATGCCGGGGCCACGCGGGCGGGCGCCGACCAGCAGGGCGACGTCCGCGTCCTTGAAGGCGGTGCGCGGGTCGCTGTGGGCGCTCATGCCGGCCAGCAGCGGGAAGGCGCAGTCGTCCAGTTCCATCATCACGCCTTGCAGGGCCTTCTGGGCCTTTTCGTCCGGAATTTCGAGCAGCTGCAGGATGACGGGCTGGTCCTTGCCGAGCATTTCGCCCGAAGCGATGCGAAATAGCAGGGCATAGCCGATCTGGCCGGCGGCGCCGGTGACCGCGACGCGCATGGCGGGTTTGGACATGGTGATTCTCCGATAGGGTGAGAGGGTATCCGGGGTGTGCGAAACCGCCGAAAGAGTAGTGTATTTCACCAGTCAGCGTCAAGAGTCTTATATCTTATATAAGACAGAAGAGTATTAGACATCCGGCCCTGGAAGTGCGAAAATGCGGCGTTTCATCCCGTAGCATGGCCGCACCGCTGCATCCCTGACCGACATGTCCGAATCCCCCCCGATCGATCGCCCGCAGACGCCGAGCCGCACGCCCCACAGCGCCGCGTTCAGCCCTCTGTACCAGCAGATCAAGGGCCTGATCCTGCAGGGCCTGGACCGGGGCGAATGGAAGCCCGGTGAATCGATCCCCAGCGAACTCGAACTGGCCGCCCGGTTCCAGGTCAGCCAGGGCACCGTGCGCAAGGCCATCGATGAACTGGCCGCCGACAATCTCCTGATCCGCCGCCAGGGCAAGGGCACCTTCGTGGCCACGCACAACGAGGCCAAGGTGCGCTACCGCTTCCTGCGCCTGGCGCCCGACGACGGCCGCACCGGCGTGTCCAGCAGCCAGATCCTGGACTGCCGCCGCGCCAAGGCTTCGGCTGAAATCGCCGCCGCCCTGGACTTGCGCGCCGGGGACGCGGTCGTGAACATGCGCCGCGCGCTGTCCTTCGACGACGTGCCCACCATCCTGGACGACATCTGGCTGCCGGGCAGCGTCTTCAAGGGCCTGACCCTGGAGTCGCTGCTGCGCTACCGGGGACCGGTGTATGCCCTGTTCGAGACCGAGTTCGGCGTCAGCATGGTGCGCGCCGAGGAAAAGATCCGCGCCGTGGCCGCGACCGGCGTCCAGGCCGAACTGCTGCGGGTCCAGCCCGGCAGCCCGCTGCTGCAGGTCGAGCGCATCGCCTATACCTACGGCGACCGTCCCATGGAATTGCGCCGCGGCCATTACGTCACGGAACGCTACCATTACCGCAACAGTTTGAATTGACTCGCGGATGGGCGAAAATGCCGAGTGAGTCCCGAATTCCTTCCATCTTCCAACTACGAGGCCATCATGTCTGAATCAGCCACAAAGCCGCGCCCGCAGTTCCGTAACCTGGGGTTGAGCGACCTCATGAGTTACCGGCTGCCTCCGGCGGCCAAAGCATCCATCCTGCACCGGGTCAGCGGCGCGCTGCTGTTCCTGGCGCTGCCGCTCGTGATCGTGCCGCTGTTCGCGCAGAGCGTCCAGTCGCCCGAGACCTTCGCCGCCATGAAGGAATGGGTCGCCAGCCCGGCCTGTAAGATCGTGCTGCTGGTTCTGATGTGGGGCTATTTCCACCATTTCTGCGCGGGCATCCGCTATCTGACGCTGGACCTGCACGTCGGCAATGCGCGCGAGCCCTCGCAGCGCTCCGGCGCCCTGGTGATCGGCGTGGCTCTGGCGCTGACCGTGGTCTTCGGTCTGAAACTCTTTGGAGCATGGTAATGGCTCAAGAACGCATCGGTCGCAAGCGCCTGGTCGTGGGCGCGCACTACGGCACTCGTGATTTCATCGTCCAGCGCGCCACCGCCGTCATCATGGCGGTCTATACCCTGGTCCTGGTCCTGTACGCCGTCCTGGTTCCCAGCCTGGATTTCGAATCCTGGCGCGCCTTCTTCGCCTTCACCGTCGGCGCGCTGCCGGTCGGGCAGCTGCTGGCCACGCTGGCCTTCCTGTCGCTCGCCTGGCACGCCTGGGTCGGCGTGCGCGACATCTGGATGGATTACGCTCATTCCGACGGCCTGCGCCTGTTCCTGCAGGTCCTGACCATCCTGTGGCTGGTGGCCGCGGTGGTCTTCTTCGGTCAAATTCTCTGGAGTCTCTAACGTGGCTGCTGTCAAGAAATCCCTTCCGCGCCGCCAGTTCGATGTGGTGGTCGTCGGCGCCGGCGGAGCCGGCTTGCGCTGTTCGTTGCAGCTGGCCCAGGCCGGCCTGTCCGTGGCCGTGCTCACCAAGGTCTTCCCCACGCGCTCGCACACCGTGGCCGCCCAGGGCGGCGTCAGCGCCTCGCTGGGCAATATGAGCGAGGACCACTGGCAATGGCACATGTACGATACCGTCAAGGGTTCCGACTGGCTCGGCGACCAGGACGCGATCGAATTCATGGTCCGCGAGGCGCCCAATGCCGTGTATGAGCTCGAGCACTTCGGCATGCCCTTCGACCGCAATCCGGACGGTACCATCTACCAGCGTCCGTTCGGCGGCCACACGTCGCATTTCGGTGAAAAGCCCGTCCAGCGCGCCTGTGCCGCGGCCGACCGCACCGGCCACGCGATGCTGCACACGCTCTACCAGCGCAACGTCGCCGCCCGCACCCAGTTCTTCGTCGAATGGATGGCGCTCGATCTGCTGCGCAACAACGCCGGCGACGTGCTGGGCGTGACCGCGATGGAAATGGAGACCGGCGAGATCTATGTCCTGGAAGCCAAGCACACCGTGCTGGCCACGGGCGGCGCCGGCCGTATTTTCGCGGCCACCACCAACGCCTTCATCAATACCGGCGACGGCCTGGGCATGGCGGCGCGCGCGGGCATCCCGCTGCAGGACATGGAATTCTGGCAATTCCATCCCACCGGCGTGGCCGGCGCGGGCGTGCTGATCACCGAAGGCGTGCGCGGCGAGGGCGGGTTTCTGCTGAACAAGGATGGCGAGCGCTTCATGGAACGCTACGCGCCTCAACTGAAGGACCTGGCCCCGCGCGATTTCGTGTCGCGCTCGATGGACCAGGAAATCAAGGAAGGCCGCGGCTGCGGGGACGGCTCCCACGTGCTGCTCAAGCTCGATCACCTGGGCGCGGAAACCATCACCAAGCGCCTGCCCTCGATCCGCGAGATCGCCATCAAGTTCGCCAACATCGACCCGATCAAGGACCCGATCCCGGTCGTGCCCACGCTGCACTACCAGATGGGCGGCATCCCGGCCAACTACCATGGTCAGGTCGTCACCCTGGTCAACGGCCAGGAGAAGATCGTCAACGGCCTGTATGCCATCGGCGAATGCGCCGCCACCTCGGTGCATGGCGCCAACCGCCTGGGCACCAATTCCCTGCTGGACCTGATCGTGTTCGGTCGCTCGGCGGGCAATTTTATCGTCGATCAGCATCCCGAGCGCCAGCATGCGCACCCGGTCTTGCCCGATACCGACATCGAGGCCTCCCTGGATCGCGTCGATCACCTCGAGCGCCGCACCAGCGGTGAAAAGACGCACGACGTCATCAACAGCATGCGCAACACCATGCAGAGCCATTGCGGCGTGTTCCGCAAGATGGACATCCTGCAAGAGGGCGAGCGCATGATCGCCGACCTGGTCCCGCAATTCCAGGATATTTACTACGCGGACAAGTCCAAGGTCTTCAACACGGCGCGCGTCGAGGCACTGGAAGCCGCCAACATGATCGAGGTGGCGCGCGCGACGGTCAAGTCCGCGGCCAACCGGCTCGAGTCCCGGGGCGCCCACGCGCTCGATGAATATCCCGAGCGCGATGACGAGAACTGGCTGAGGCACACCCTGTGGTTCGCGGAGAATGACCGCCTGGAATACAAGCCGGTGCGCATGCAGCCTCTCACGGCCGAAAGCATCCCGCCCAAGCCGCGCACCTTCTAATCTGGATATCATCATGAGTCAAAAACGCATCGTGAAATTCGAGATCTACCGTTACGATCCGGACAAGGATGAACGGCCGTACATGCAGAAATTCGAGGTCGAGCTGCAACCGACCGACAAGATGCTGCTGGATGCGATCCTGCGGATCAAGGACGAACTCGACGACAGTCTGGCCCTGCGCCGGTCCTGCCGGGAGGGCGTGTGTGGTTCGGATGCCATGAACATCAACGGCAAGAACGGCCTGGCCTGCACGACCAACCTGCTGACGCTGAAGGAGCCCATCGTCCTGAAGCCGCTGCCCGGCCTGCCCGTGGTGCGCGACCTGATCGTGGACATGACCTTCTTCTTCGACCAGTACCATTCGATCAAGCCCTATCTGATCAACGACACGCCGCCGCCTGAAAAGGAACGCCTGCAGTCGCCCGAAGAGCGCGAGGAACTGAACGGCCTGTACGAATGCATCCTGTGCGGCTGCTGCTCGACCGCCTGTCCGTCCTTCTGGTGGAATCCGGACAAGTTCGTCGGCCCGGCCGGCCTGCTGCAGGCCTACCGCTTCATCGCCGATTCGCGCGACGAGGCCACCGGCGAGCGTCTGGACAACCTGGAAGATCCCTACCGCCTGTTCCGCTGCCACACGATCATGAACTGCACGGATGTCTGCCCCAAGGGGCTGAATCCGTCGGCCGCGATCGGCAAGATCAAGGAAATGCTCGTGCGACGCACGGTCTGAGGTCCGGACATGTCCGGAGACCTGTCCGTCCTGGATCGCGCCCGCCTGCGGTGGCGGGCGCGGCGCGGCCTGCTCGAGAACGATCTCATCATCACGCGCTTCCTGGACGCTCATGAGGCGCGGCTGACCGAGACCGACGTCCGGGCCTTGACGCAACTTTTCGAAATGGGCGACAACGAATTGCTCGATGTCCTGCTGGGACGCGAGGACCTGTCGGGTCCCTACGACGACCCTGATATCCGCCGACTCGTCGAGCAGATGAAAGCGCTGTAACTTAAAGGAAGATTCACATGCAGCTATCCGATAAAAAAGCCACGCTGTCGTTCTCCGACGGCAGCCCCTCGGTCGAGTTCCCCGTCTACCAGGGCACGGTGGGCCCGGATGTGATCGACATCCGGAAGCTCTACGGCCAGACCGGGATGTTCACCTACGATCCCGGCTTCATGGCGACGGCTTCCTGCGAATCCGCCATCACCTACATCGACGGCGACAAGGGCCAGCTGCTGTACCGCGGCTACCCGATCGACCAACTGGCGACGAACTGCGATTTCCTGTCGATCTGCTACCTGATCATGAACGGCGATCTGCCCGACGACCAGCAGAAACGGGAATTCGACAGCCTGGTCACGCATCACACCCTGGTGCACGAGCAGATGCACAACTTCATGCAGGGCTTCCGCCGCGACGCGCACCCGATGGCGGTGCTGACGGGCCTGGTGGGCGCGCTGTCGGCCTTCTACCACGACTCCACGGACATCACCAACCCGCACCACCGCGAAGTCTCCGCGATCCGCCTGATCGCCAAGATGCCGACCCTGGTCGCCATGGCGTACAAGCATTCCCTGGGCCAGCCCATCATCTATCCGCAGAACGACCTGTCCTACACGGGCAACTTCCTGCGCATGATGTTCGCCACACCCTGCGACGACTACAAGGTCAACGAGGTGGTGGAACGCGCGCTGGACCGCATCTTCATCCTGCACGCCGACCACGAGCAGAACGCCTCCACCTCCACGGTGCGCCTGTGCGGCTCCTCGGGCACCAATCCGTTCGCCGCCATCGCGGCCGGCGTGGCCTGCCTGTGGGGCCCGGCGCACGGCGGCGCCAACGAGGCCTGCCTGAACATGCTGGAAAGCATCCAGGCCCAGGGCGGCGTGGCCAAGGTCGGCGAGTTCATGGAAAAGGTCAAGGACAAGAATTCGGGCGTGCGCCTGATGGGCTTCGGCCACCGGGTCTACAAGAACTACGACCCGCGCGCCAAGCTGATGCAGGAAACCTGCCGCGAAGTCCTCGATTCCCTGGGCCTGCACGGCGATCCGCTGTTCAAGCTGGCCATGGAGCTGGAACGCATCGCCCTGGAAGACCCGTACTTCGTGGAACGCAGGCTCTACCCGAACGTGGACTTCTATTCGGGCATCGTGCAGCGCGCCATCGGCATCCCCACCTCGCTGTTCACGGCGATCTTCGCCCTGGCCCGCACGGTGGGCTGGATCGCCCAATGGAACGAGATGCTGTCCGATCCCGACTACAAGATCGGCCGTCCGCGCCAGCTGTACACCGGCGCCGCGGTGCGCGACGTGAAGTAATCCTTCCGTTTCGCCGCGGTATGAAAAACGGGCCTCGCTGCCCGTTTTTCATTGCCCGGTCACCGCGTATCGCCGGGTTTGGCGATAAAAAACCCGGCCGCTGGAAGACGGCCGGGTTTTCGGCGGGGGCCGTGCGAACGGATCAGACCGCCTGGCCCGCCTCCTGCTGGGCGTCCACCACGGCCAGGGCCGTCATGTTGACGATCCGCCGCACCGTGGAGCTGGTGGTCAGGATGTGCACCGGGCGCGCGGCGCCCAGCAGCACCGGGCCCATGGCCACGCCGTGGCTGCCGGTCATCTTCAGCATGTTGTAGGTGATGTTGCCGGCGTCCAGGTTGGGCATGATCAGCAGGTTGGCCGGCCCCTTCAGCGCCGTGTCGGGGTAGGCCTTGACGCGGATGGTCTCGGACAGGGCCGAGTCCGCGTGCATTTCGCCATCGACCTCCAGTTCGGGGGCGCGTTCGGCGATCAGGCGCCGGGCCTCGGCCATCTTGCGGGAGGACGCCGTGGGGCGGCTGCCGAAGTTGGAATGCGAGAGCAGGGCGATCTTGGGCACGATGCCGAAGCGGCGGACTTCCTCGGCGGCCAGGATCGTCATGTCGGCGACCTGTTCGGCGGTGGGGTCCTCGTTGACGTGCGTGTCGCAGATGAACAGGGTCTGGGTCGGCAGCATCAGCACGTTCATGGCCGCGTAGGTGCGGGCCGTGGGCTTCAGGCCGATGATCTCCTCGACGTACTTCAACTGGTTGTCGAAGCGGCTGGCCACCCCGCAGATCATCGCGTCGGCGTCGCCGCGCTGCAGCAGCATCACCCCGATCAGGGAGTTGTGCTTGCGCACCATGGCCTTGGCGATGTCGGGCGTGACGCCGTCGCGGCCGCGCAGCTTGTAGTAGGCGTTCCAGGTCTCGTTGAAGCGCGAGTCGTCCTCGGGGTTGACGACTTCCACGTTCTGGCCGGGCTCCAGGCGCAGGCCGAATTTCTGGATGCGCATGTCGATCACGGCGGGACGGCCGATCAGGATCGGCTGGGCGAAGCCTTCGTCCAGCACCGTCTGGGCGGCGCGCAGCACGCGCTCGTCCTCGCCGTCGGCGTAGATCACGCGCTTGGGCGCGGATTTGGCCTGGCGGAACAGCGGGCGCATCAGCTGGCCGGAGTGGTAGACGATGCTCATCAGGGACTGGCGGTAGGCGTCCATGTCCTCGATGGGGCGGCGGGCCACGCCGGAATCCGCGGCGGCCTGGGCGATGGCCGGGGCGATTTTGACGATCAGGCGCGGGTCGAAGGGCTTGGGGATGATGTATTCCGGGCCGAAGGACAGGTCCTGGTCGGCGTAGGCGCCCGCGACTTCGGCGCTGCTCTCGGCCTGGGCCAGTTCGGCGATGGCCTTGACGCAGGCGAGCTTCATTTCCTCGTTGATGACGGTGGCGCCGCAGTCCATCGCGCCGCGGAAGATGAAGGGGAAGCACAGGACGTTGTTGACCTGGTTCGGATAGTCCGAACGGCCGGTGGCGATGATGCAGTCGGGCCGGGCGGCCCTGGCGTCCTCCGGGCGGATCTCGGGGTCGGGGTTGGCCAGGGCCAGGATCAGCGGACGGTCGGCCATGGAGCGCACCATGTCCCGGGTCAGCACGCCGGGGGCCGAGCAGCCCAGGAACACATCAGCGCCCTCGCAGACGTCGGCCAGGGTGCGGGCGTCGGTCTTCTGGGCGTAGCGGGCCTTGTTGGCCTCCATCTTCTCGTCGCGGCCCTCCCAGATCACGCCGCGCGAATCGACCACGTAGATGTTCTTCCGCGAGACGCCGAGCTTGACCATCAGGTCCAGGCAGGCGATGGCGGCGGCGCCCGCGCCCGAGCACACCAGCCTGACCTGGCCGATCTCCTTGCCCACGACCTTCAGGCCATTCAGGACGGCGGCCGAGGAGATGATGGCGGTGCCGTGCTGATCATCGTGGAAGACGGGAATCTTCATGCGCTCGCGCAGTTTCTTCTCGATATAGAAGCATTCCGGCGCCTTGATGTCTTCCAGGTTGATGCCGCCCAGCGTCGGCTCCAGCGCGGCGATGATGTCGACCAGCTTGTCCGGGTCGTGCTCGTTCAGTTCGATGTCGAAAACGTCGATGCCGGCGAATTTCTTGAACAGGCAGCCCTTGCCTTCCATGACGGGCTTGGCCGCCAGCGGGCCGATGTTGCCCAGGCCGAGCACGGCGGTCCCATTGGTGACCACCCCCACCAGATTGGCGCGCGAGGTGTATTTGGCCGCGGCGGATTCGCCCTCGGCGTGGATGGTCATGCTGGCGGTCGCCACGCCCGGGGAATAGGCCAGGGTCAGGTCGTCCTGGTTGGCCAGGGGCTTGGTCGGAACCACGGAAATCTTCCCGGGGGTGGGGAATGCGTGGTAATCGAGCGCCATCTTGGCGCGGTCGTCTTTCAGGTCCATGGCTGCCTGTGCTCCTGCTGGTTGTTTTATATCGTTCGGGTTTGCACTGAAGTGTTTGTTAATCCCAACGCCAATCGGGCGAAAACCGGCCTGGAATGGGCGTTTTCGGCCGATCAGTTTAAACCCATGCCGTCGGACGGGTATACTTTGCCCTTAATACGGCTTATGCAAGGCGTCGTACCACTGCCTTCTGCCCCTGCTATCCGCCCATCGGTCTGGCCGAGTCGCGGAAGGTTTCCCAATCTGCATCGTTCGGGTGAAGCACCCGTCAGGTGAAGCGCACAATGTCCACGGAACAAGAACTCCAGTCCAATTCCTATTTGTTCGGCGCCAACGCGCCCTACGTAGAAGACCTCTACGAAGCCTATCTAGACAACCCGGGTTCCGTTCCGGACCAGTGGCGCTCCTACTTCGATCAGCTGCAGCACCAGCCCGCCGCGGACGGCCGCGAAGCCACCCGCGACCAGGCCCACGCTCCGATCGTCGCCTCCTTCGCCCAGCGCGCCCGCGAGAACGCCTTCCAGATCCGCCCCGCGCAGGCCTCCGACCAGTCCCTGGCCATCGCCAGCAAGCAGGTCTACGTCCAGTCCATCATCGCCGCCTACCGTTCGCTGGGCTCGCGCATCGCCCAGCTCGATCCCCTGAAGCGCCGCGACCGCCCGGAAATCCCGGAGCTGGACCCCGCTTTCTACGGCCTGTCCGAGGCCGACCTCGATCAGATCTATTCGGCCACGAACACGTATTTCACCAAGGCCGACACGATGACGATGCGGGACATCCTCAAGGCCCTGCGCGACACGTACTGCCACAACATCGGCGCCGAGTTCATGCACATCTCGGATCCGACGGTGAAACGCTGGATCCAGGAGCGCCTCGAATCCACGCTGGGCATCCCCGAATTCACTGTCGAGGAAAAGCGCAATATCCTGCGCCAGGTGACCGAGGCCGAAGGCCTGGAACGCTTCCTGCACACCAAATACGTCGGCCAGAAGCGCTTTTCACTGGAAGGCGGTGAAAGCTTCATCGCCTCCATGGACGAGGTCGTGAACCACGCCGGCGAGAACGGCGTCCAGGAAATCGTCGTGGGCATGGCCCACCGTGGCCGCTTGAACATGCTGGTCAACATCATGGGCAAGATGCCCGGCGACCTGTTCGCCGAATTCGAAGGCAAGCACAGCCAGGCGCTCAGCGACGGCGACGTCAAATACCACAACGGCTTTTCCAGCGATCTGTCCACGCGCGGCGGCCCGGTCCACCTGTCGCTGGCGTTCAACCCCTCGCACCTGGAAATCGTCAATCCGGTGGTCGAAGGCAGCGTGCGCGCCCGCCAGGATCGTCGCGACGACGAGGCGGGCGACCAGGTCCTGCCGGTGCTGGTGCATGGCGACGCGGCCTTCGCGGGCCAGGGCGTGGTGATGGAAACCCTGAACCTGGCCCAGACGCGTGGCTACGGCACGGGTGGCACGCTGCACATCGTCATCAACAACCAGATCGGCTTCACGACCTCGGACCCGCGCGACACGCGCTCCACGCTGTATTGCACGGACGTGGTCAAGATGATCGAGGCGCCGGTCTTCCACGTCAACGGCGACGATCCCGAGGCCGTGGTCTTCGTCACCCGCCTGGCGCTGGACTACCGCCAGCAGTTCAAGCACGACGTGGTCGTCGACATCGTCTGCTTCCGCAAGCTGGGCCACAACGAGCAGGACACGCCGTCCCTGACCCAGCCGCTGATGTACAAGAGCATCGGCACGCATCCCGGCACGCGCAAGCTCTACGGCGACCGCCTGGTGGCCCAGGGCGTGCTGGCCGCGGACGAGCCCGACCTGTTGGTCAAGGACTATCGCCAGCTGATGGAGGACGGCCAGCGCACGGTCGAACCCGTTCTGACCGATTACAAGAACAAGTACTCCACCGACTGGTCGCCGTTCCTGGGCGCCAAATGGACGGACCACGCCGACACCGGCGTTCCCCTGGCGGAACTGACCCGCATCGGCGAAAGGCTCACTCAGGTGCCGGACAACTTCACCGTGCATCCGCTGGTCAAGAAGCTGCTCGCCGACCGCCTGGCCATGGCGCGTGGCGAGCACCCCGTGGACTGGGGCATGGGCGAGCACCTGGCTTTCGCCACCCTGGTGGCCAATGGCTACGCCATCCGCATCACCGGCCAGGACTCCGGCCGCGGCACTTTCACCCACCGCCACGCCGTGCTGCATGACCAGAAGCGCGAGCGCTGGGACGACGGCACCTATGTGCCTCTGCAGAACGTGTCCGAGGGCCAGGCGCCGTTCACCGTGATCGACTCCGTCCTGTCCGAGGCCGCCGTGCTGGGCTTCGAATACGGCTACGCCACCGCCGAGCCCAACGTGCTGACCATCTGGGAAGCCCAGTTCGGAGACTTCGCCAACGGCGCCCAGGTCGTGATCGACCAGTTCATCTCCTCCGGCGAGGCCAAGTGGGGCCGCCAGTGCGGCCTGACGCTGATGCTGCCGCACGGCTACGAAGGACAGGGGCCGGAACACTCCTCGGCGCGCATCGAGCGCTTCCTGCAGTTATGCGCGGACAACAACATGCAGGTCGTGCAGCCGACCAACGGCGCGCAGATCTTCCACGTGCTGCGTCGCCAGATGATCCGTCCCTTCCGCAAGCCGCTGGTCATCTTCACGCCCAAGTCGCTGTTGCGCAACAAGAGCGCCACTTCGCCCCTGGAAGACCTGGCCACCGGCAGTTTCCAGCCCGTGATCGGCGAGGTCGACGCGAACATTGCGCCGGACGACGTGAAGCGCGTGCTGCTGTGCTCCGGCAAGGTCTACTACGACCTGACGCACGCGCGCGCCGAACAGGACCGCAAGGACGTCGCCATCCTGCGCATCGAGCAACTCTATCCCTTCGCCCACAAGTCCTTCCAGGCCGAACTGCAGAAATATCCCAACGCCAGGGAACTGGTCTGGGTCCAGGACGAGCCGCAGAACCAGGGGCCGTGGTTCTACGTGCAGCACCACCTGTACGAGAACATGAGCGACGGCCAGAAGCTCGGCTACGCCGGCCGTCCGGCTTCGGCCTCGCCCGCCGTCGGCTACCTGGCCAAGCACCAGGAACAGCAGCGCGCCCTGATCGAGCAGGCCTTCTCGGCCAAGCTCAAGAGCTTCTCGCTGATCAAATAATCCGATCTCCCTCAAATACAGACAAAACGGAAAAAACATCATGGCCATTACTGAAGTCCTCGTTCCGCAGCTTTCCGAATCGGTGTCGGAAGCCACCCTGCTCAACTGGAAGAAGCAGCCCGGCGAAGCCGTGCAGGCCGACGAGATCCTGATCGAGGTCGAAACCGACAAGGTCGTGCTGGAAGTCCCGGCCCCGGCCTCGGGCGTGCTCTCCGAGATCGTCAAGGGCGATGGCAGTACCGTCACCTCGGGCGAAGTCCTGGCCCGCATCGACACCGCCGCCAAGGCGGCCGCCGCTCCGGCTCCGGCCGCCGCCGCGCCCGCGCCGGCCGCCGCCGTCGAAGTCGCCAAGTCGGCGGCCAAGTCTTCGGCCGTGTCCCCGGCCGCCGGCAAGATCCTGTCCGAAAAGGGCATCGATCCCGCCACGGTCGAAGGCACGGGCCGCGCCGGCCGCGTGACCAAGGGCGACGCCCTGAACGCCACGCAGGCTCCGGCGGCACCGTCCACCCCGGCCGCCCCGGTGCCGGTCGGCCTGGACGGCCGTCCCGAACAGCGCGTGCCCATGAGCCGCCTGCGCGCCCGCGTGGCCGAACGCCTGATCCAGTCACAGACCGAAAACGCCATCCTGACGACTTTCAACGAAGTCAACATGCAGGCGGTGATCGATCTGCGCAAGAAGTACAAGGACTCCTTCGAGAAGGAGCACGGCGTCAAGCTCGGCTTCATGTCCTTCTTCGTCAAGGCCGCCGTGGCCGCGCTCAAGCGCTACCCGGTCGTCAACGCCTCGGTGGATGGCAAGGACATCATCTATCACGGCTACTTCGACATCGGCATCGCCGTGGGCAGCCCGCGCGGCCTGGTGGTGCCGATCCTGCGCAACGCCGACCAGCTCAGCATCGCCGAAATCGAAAAGCAGATCGCCGACTTCGGCCAGCGCGCCCAGGCGGGCAAGCTGGGCCTGGAAGAGCTGACCGGCGGCACCTTCTCGATCTCCAACGGCGGCGTGTTCGGCTCGATGCTCTCGACCCCGATCATCAACCCGCCCCAATCGGCGATCCTCGGCATCCACGCCACCAAGGAACGCCCGGTCGTCGAGAACGGCCAGATCGTGATCCGGCCGATCAATTACCTGGCCCTGTCCTACGATCACCGGCTCATCGACGGCCGCGAAGCCGTCCTGGCCCTGGTCGCCATGAAGGACGCCCTGGAAGATCCGCAGCGCCTGCTGCTGGGCGTCTGATCCCGGACCCGGCAAAACCCCCGCGCGCGCCCGTTCGGGGCGCGCCCGGCGGGCGCGCGCATGGCGCGTGGCCCGCTCATTCATTCGAGAACTCATCATGGCAAAACAATTCGATGTGATCGTGATCGGCGCCGGCCCCGGCGGCTATATCGCCGCCATCCGCGCCGCCCAGCTGGGCCTGGCCGTGGCCTGCGTGGACGCCTGGACCGGCCCGGCCGGCAAGCCCGCGCCCGGCGGCACCTGCACCAACGTCGGCTGCATCCCGTCCAAGGCCCTCCTGCAATCGTCCGAGCATTACGAGCAGCTCAACCATCATTTCGCCGATCACGGCATCACGGCCAAGGGCGTCAGCCTGGACCTGGCCAAGCTGATCGGCCGCAAGGATACGGTGGTCAAGCAGAACAACGAGGGCATCCTGTTCCTGTTCAAGAAGAACAAGGTGTCCTTCTTCCACGGTACCGGCTCTCTGGCCGCCAAGACCGACTTCGGCTGGTCGGTCAAGGTCTCCGGCAAGACCGACGAGGACCTGGAGGGCCGCCACGTGATCGTCGCCACCGGCTCCAGCGCGCGCGCGCTGCCCGGCGTGCCATTCGACGAGGAACTGATCCTGTCGAATGACGGCGCCCTGCGGATTCCCGCCGTGCCCAAGAAGCTCGGCATCATCGGCGCGGGCGTCATCGGCCTGGAAATGGGCAGCGTCTGGCACCGCCTGGGCGCCGAGGTCACCATCCTGGAAGCCATGCCCGACTTCCTCGGCGCGGTGGACCGCGACGTGGCCAAGGAAGCCCAGAAGGCCCTCGTCAAGCAGGGCCTGGACATTCAGACCGGCGTGCGCATCGGCGAGGTCAAGGCTTCGGCCAAGGGCGTCAACGTGCAGTACACGGACGCGGCCGGCGCCGAGCAGAAGCTGTCGGTCAATCACCTGATCGTGTCCATCGGCCGCGTGCCCAACACCCAGGGCCTGGGCGCCGACGTGGTGGGCCTGAAGCTGGACGAGCGCGGCTTCGTGGTCGTCGACGAGGACTGCCGCAGCAACCTGACCAACGTCTGGGCGGTGGGCGACGTGGTGCGTGGTCCGATGCTGGCGCACAAGGCCGAGGAAGAGGGCGTGGCGGTGGCCGAGCGCATCGCCGGCCAGCACGGGCACGTCAACTTCGACACCATTCCCTGGGTCATCTACACCTCGCCCGAGGTCGCCTGGGTCGGCAAGACCGAGCAGGCGCTGAAGGCCGAGGGCCGCGACTACAAGGCGGGCAGCTTCCCCTTCATGGCCAATGGCCGCGCCCGCGCGCTGGGCGACACCACCGGCTTCGTCAAGATCCTGGCCGACGCCAAGACCGACGAGGTCCTGGGGGTGCACATCGTCGGCCCGATGGCGTCGGAACTGATCGCCGAGGCCGTGACCATCATGGAATTCCGCGGCGCCGCCGAGGACATCGCGCGCATCTGCCATGCGCACCCGACCCTGTCCGAAGCCGTCAAGGAAGCCGCTCTGGCCGTCGACAAGCGCACGCTGAACCTGTAGCCGCTGACGATGGATGTCAGCGCGTATTACGCGCAGGCCCTGCGCGAGCGGGGCTTCGTCGCCGACGAGGCCCAGCGCGCGGCGGTCGAGCGCCTGCAGCGATACTATGATGACTGGATCGAGTTCAAGCGCCAGCGCTCGAACGGCCTGAAAAAGCTGTTCCTGCGCCCGGCCGTGCCGCGCGGGGTCTACCTGTGGGGCGGCGTCGGGCGCGGCAAGAGCTTCCTGATGGACGCGTTCTACCTGACCGTGCCCGTCAAGCGCAAGGTGCGCCTGCATTTCCATGAGTTCATGCGCGGGGTCCACCGGGAAATCCGTGCCGTCAGCGGCGAGGCCGACCCGCTGGACCACGTGGCGCGCAAGATCGCCGCGCGCTACCGCCTGATCTGCTTCGACGAGTTCCACGTCTCGGACGTGGCCGACGCCATGATCCTGTACCGGCTGCTGCTGCGCCTGTTCGAGCACGGCACGTCCTTCGTCATGACCTCGAACTACGAGCCGTCCACGCTCTATCCGGACGGCCTGCACCGCGACCGCATCCTGCCGGCCATCGCCCTGATCCAGGAAAAGATGGACGTGATGAACGTCGACGCCGGGGTGGACTACCGGCGACGCACCCTGGCGCAGCTGCGCACCTACATCACGCCGATCGTGGCCGCGACCCACGACGAACTGCGTTCGGCCTTCGACCGTCTGGCCGACACCGACGAGCAGAAGCCCGTCCTGAACATCGAGAACCGCGAGATCCAGGCGGTGGCGCTGGCCGGGACCGTGGTCTGGTTCGATTTCCACGCCCTGTGCGGCACGCCGCGCTCGCAGAACGACTACCTGGACCTGGCGGACCGCTTCCAGACCGTGATCGTGTCCGACGTGCCGCGCATGAGTCCGCGCCAGGCGTCCGAGGCGCGCCGCTTCACCTGGCTGGTGGATGTGTTGTACGACCACAAGGTCAAGCTGATCCTGTCGGCCCAGTGCCCGGCCGATGAGCTTTATACTCAAGGCCCGATGTCGAACGAATTTTCCCGTACCGTGTCGCGCCTGATGGAAATGCGATCGCGCGAATACCTGGCCGAAACGCGCCGGGCCTCGGTCGTCCTGTAGGGGCGTTGCGCGCCCCCGCCTCGGCGATGTCCGGCAAATCCCCTGGAAACCCCATGAGCACACCCGTCACCCGCGTCCTGACCGGCATTACCACGTCCGGCACTCCCCACCTGGGCAATTACGCCGGCGCCATCCGCCCGGCGATTCAGGCCAGCGCCGAGCCGGGCGTGGACGCCTTCTTCTTCCTGGCCGACTACCATGCGCTGATCAAGTGCGACGATCCCGCGCGCATCGCGCGCTCGCGGCTGGAGATCGCAGCGACCTGGGTCGCGGCCGGCCTGGACACCGACCGCACGACCTTTTACCGCCAGTCGGACATTCCGGAGATCCCGGAACTGTGCTGGATGCTGAATTGCGTCACGGCCAAGGGCCTGATGAACCGCGCGCATGCCTACAAGGCCTCGGTGGACGCCAACGTCGCCAAGGGTGTCGAGCCCGACGACGGCGTCACCATGGGGTTGTTCTCCTATCCGGTGCTGATGGCCGCCGACATCCTGATGTTCAACGCCCACCGTGTGCCGGTGGGACGAGACCAGATCCAGCATCTGGAGATGGCGCGCGACATCGCCCAGCGCTTCAACCACCTGTACGGCCGTGGCGAGGACCTGTTCGTGCTGCCGGAAGTCCAGATCGATGAGGCCGTCGCCACGCTGCCGGGCCTGGACGGGCGCAAGATGTCCAAGAGCTATGACAACACCATCCCTCTGTTCGAGGGCGGGGCGAAGGCGTTGAAATCGGCCGCGGCGCGGATCGTCACTGATTCTCGGCTGCCCGGCGAGCCCAAGGATGCCGAGGGCTCGCACCTGTATACGCTGTACCAGGCTTTCGCCACGCCTTCGCTGTCGGCGGAGTTCCGCGCCGCCCTGGAAGGCGGCCTGAGCTGGGGCGAGGCCAAGCAGGCGCTGTGCGAGCGGATCGAGGTCCAGATCGGCCCGATGCGCGAGCGCTACGCGGATCTGATGGCTCATCCTGAGCGGATCGAAGACATCCTGCAGGCTGGCGCGGTCAAGGCCCGGCGCATCGCCACCCCCATGATGGCCCGCCTGCGCGAGGCCGTGGGCCTGCGCATGGCCGCCGGGACGGGTGCCGGCGTGTCGCGCGCGGCCGGGGCGGCCGGCGTCGCGCGCTCCGGCCGCGCGAGGATCGTGTCCTTCCGGGACGAGGACGGCCATTTCCGTCAGCGCCTGTTCGGCGCCGACGGCGCCGAGTTGCTGTTGTCCGAGCCTTTCGGCGATCCCAAGGTCCTGAACGGTCTGGGCCGTTCCTTCGCCGGCCGCGACCTGTCGGGCCTGGCCGCCGCGGTCGACGGCCTGGTTGATCTGGAGGCCGACGGCCTGTGCTGGGCACGCGTCCCGGCCGACCGCCTGGAGGCGATCCGGAAAGCCCTGGCGCAGGTCTGAGCGCGGTTTCCCTGTACAAGGACAGGGGCGTCGACCAGGACGGGCGCAACGAATCGGTGCGGCCGGCCATTCAGGGCGGGGTGGATGACGACTTCGACAGCGGCTTCCACATTTCTATCCTGGCGAGGGTTCGCGCAATTCGGGCGAGGTCTATGCGGGCCTGAAATACCGGCGCCTCGGATTCAAGGTCTATCGCGGCGTGCGCGAGAACGTCAACACGAACGACATATATTACCGGTTGAACTATGCCCATCCGCTGATGGACAGGCTGGATATGACGCTGGGCGCGGGATACCAGCCCTACGACGCGTTCAGCCTGCGCAACAAGTTCGACTACAGCGTCGGCCTGGATTACGCCCTGGGCAAGAACCTGACGCTTTCGGGCTCGGTCGCGGGAGCCAGCCGCCGCCACGACGTGGCCGACGGGTCGCGTGACGCGCGCCTCATCGTGGGAGCCGGCGCCCGCTTCTAGTGTCCTGTCCGGCTAATTCCGATCCTTACCTTCGGCGCCCGGGCTGGCCATGCTGCGTTGCTTGTCCACCTCACCGCGGCTTGCGCCTTGCCTGACAAGCCCATGTATCCGAATTCAAGTGACCAAACTCACCAGACAGGACACTAGGGCGTGCGGCCGGGATCCGGACGGGGCGGGCGGCGTGGGCCGCCACCCGGGCCGCTCAGCCGTCCAGCCGCACGGTCTTGGCCTCGACGCGCCCGCGCAGCCATTCCAGGGCCAGCAGCAGCGCCGTCGAGAACAGGATCAGGATGGTCGCCACGGCGGCGATGACCGGGCTGATGTTCTCGCGGATGCCGGTGAACATCTGGCGCGGCAGGGTGGTCTGCTCGGGGCCCGCCAGGAACAGCGTGATGACGATTTCGTCGAAGGCGGTGGCGAAGGCGAACAGGGCGCCCGCGATGACGCCGGGCGCGATGATGGGCAGGGTCACGCGGAAGAAGGTCAGGACGGGGCCGGCGCCCAGGCTGTAGCTGGCGCGCAGCAGGTTGGGGTCGAAGCCCTGCAGCGTCGCCGACACGGTGGTGACCACGAAGGGCGCGCCGATCGCGGCCAGGGCCAGGATCAGGCCGGCATAGCTGTTGGCCAGGCCGTAGGGGGCGAAGAACAGATAGATGCCCAGGCCCGTGACCACGAGCGGCACGATCATCGGCGAGATCAGTACGGCCATCAGCAGCCCTTTGCCGTGGAATTCGACCCGGTGCAGGCCCGCCGCGGCCAGTGTGCCCAGGATAGTGGCCAGCAGGGTGGCGGCGGGGGCGACGATGAAGCTGTTGGCCGTCGCCCGGGCCCATTCGTCCGAATGGAACAGAGTCTCGTACCAGCGTAGCGAGAACGATTCGATCGGATAGAGCAGCATGGAGCTCTGGTTGAACGACAGAGGCACGATCACCAGGATCGGCAGCAGCAGGAACACCAGGATCAGCGCGCACAGGATGCGCAGCGTGTAGTGCCAGGTGCGTTCGCCCAGGGACAGGTAGGGCGGGAATTCGGTCTTGAACATGGTCGTCCTCTCAGGGCCTGTCTTCGCTAGTTCAGGGCCAGTTCCTTGCCGGAGATCCGGCGGTACAGGGCGTAGAGCAGCAGGGTGGCCGCCAGCAGGATCAGGCCGAGCGCGCTGGCCATGCCCCAGTTGATGGTCTGGTTGGTGAAGTACGCGACGTAGTAGCTGATCATCTGGTCGCCGGCGCCGCCCAGCAGGGCCGGCGTGATGTAGTAGCCGATGGCGATGATGAACACCAGCAGCGACCCGGCCGCGGCTCCGGGATAGGTCTGCGGCACGTACACGCGCCAGAAGGCGGCGAAAGGATGGCTGCCCAGGGAAATGGCGGCGCGCTGGTAGCTGGGCGGCACGGACTGCATGACGCTGTACAGGGGCAGCACCATGAAGGGCAGCAGGATGTGGACCATGGCGATATAGACGCCCAGGCGGTTGAACAGCAGGGGCAGGGGCTCGGAAATCAGGCCCAGGCCCCCCAGGGCGCCGTTGATCAGGCCCTCGCGCTGCAGCAGCACCACCCAGGCGGCGATGCGCACCAGCACGGAAGTCCAGAAGGGGATCAGGATGCAGATCAGCACCAGGTTGGCGCGCCGCTTGGGCAGGCGCGTGATCCAGTAGGCCAGTGGGTAGCCCAGCGCGAGGGTGATCAGGGTGACCACCAGGCTGATGACGAAGGTGCGCGAGAAGATTTCCTGGAAGGCCGAGGTGCCGGGGGGCGCGGCCACCACGCGGCCGTCGGCATCGAGCTTCAGGTCCAGCGAGGCCAGCAGGTAGTAGGGGGTCCAGGAGCGATCATTGCTGGCGATGACACCCCAGTAGGCGGGTTCGGCCCAGCGTTTGTCCAGGGCGGTGAGCTGCGCGCGGGCGTCGGCGTCGTCGGCCGCCTCGATCGGCACGCGTCGCAGGGTCTTGAAGAGCAGCGAGCGGTAGCCGGCGATTTCGTAGTTCAGGCGCCGGGCGAGTTCGCCCGCGGCGGGGGAATTCTTGGCCTGCTCCAGGTCTTGCGCCAGCGCCCGGAAGGCCGCGTCGGGCGGCGCGGTGCGGCCGTCCCAGCCGGCCAGCGCGTGCAGGGTGCGGGGCAGGGTGCCGATGACTTCGGGATTGTCGGCCGCCCGGGTCAGCAGGGCGGCGATCGGGATCACGAAGACTGCCAGCAGGAACAGGGCCAGCGGCCCGACCAGCAGGAGGGCGCGCCAGGTCCGGCGCCGCTGCGCGGCTTGCATCGCGCGCCGGATGGCGCCGGGATCGTCGAATGTCGTGTCCATGGCGGGTTTTCTCGGGTGGTCGAAGGGGGCCGGCGTCCGGCCGGCCCCCGGCCGGATCAGCGGGCGGCCCAGGCCGTGAAGCGCTGTTCGAGTTCTTCACCGTGGTCGGTCCAGAACTCCAGGTCGTTGAACAGGGCGTTGCGGGCGTTGGCCGGGGAGTTGGGCACGTTGGCCAGGACGTCTGGCTTGAGCATGCCGATGGCTTCCTTGCTGATCGGCCCGTAGGCGATATGCTGCGAATAGGCCGCCTGCGCCTTGGGCGAGCTGGCGTAGCGGATGAATTCGATCGCCTGATCCTTGTTCGGCGAGCCGACCGGGATGACCCAGTAGTCGAAGTCGTAGACGCTCTGGCTCCAGACGACCTTCAGGGGCCGGCCCTCGCGTTGCGCCGCGTCGATGCGGCCGTTGTAGGCGGCGGACATGACGACGTCGCCGGCCGTCAGCATCTGCGGCGGCTGGGCGCCGGCCTCCCACCACTGGACGTAGGGCTTGATCTCGTCGAGTTTCTTGAAGGCGCGGTCCACGCCTTCGGGAGTCGCCAGGACCTTGTAGACGTCCTGCGGCGGCACGCCGTCGGCCATCAGGGCGAATTCGACGTTGTAGTGCGCGCCCTTGCGCAGGCCGCGCTTGCCGGGGAATTTCTTCACGTCCCAGAAGTCCGCCCAGCCGGTCGGCGGCGTCTTCAGGGTGTCGGCGTTGTAGGCCAGGACGGTGGACCAGACGAAGGTGCCCACGCCGCAGTATTTCAGGGCGCCGCGCACCAGATCGCCCTTGTTCAGGATCGAGCCCCAGTCGATGTTTTCGTACAGGCCTTCGTCGCAGCCCCGGCCCAGGTCGCCGGTCTCGACCTCGACGGCGTCCCAGACGACGTTCTTGGACTGGACCATGGCCTTGACCTTGGCCTGTTCGCCGTTGTAGGCGACGGAAATGACCTTCTTGCCGGTCTCCTTCTCGAAGGGCTGGATGAAGGCGGCGTTCTGGGCGTCGCCATTGGCGCCGCCGAAGTTCACGACCGTCAGGTCACGCGCCTGGGAGGGGGCCTGGGCCAGGGCCAGGGGAACCGCGAGCGCCAGGGCGGTGAGCAGGGGTTGGTTTTTCATGGAATGTCTCCTGTGTTTTGGTGGGGGATGTCAGGGGAGGAAAACGCGGACGTGTCCGGGATCGATCCGCAAGGGGATACGGGTTCCGGGGGCATGCGCCCCGGCGTCCGCGGCCAGGGGCATTTTGACGAAGAAGGTGTCGCCGCCGTCCAGGCGGCAGCGCAGGCGGACGTGGTCGCCGAAGTAGACCTCGTCGACAGCGACGGCGTGGAATGCGTTGGCGCCGCCATCGGCGGCCGGCAGGACGCGCTCCGGACGCATCGCCACGACACAGGGGGCTCCGGCCGCCAGGCCCTGGACGTTGAGTCCGCGCAGCTGTGTGCCGCCGGTCAGGTCGACCAGGCAGAAGTCGCCCTCGACGGCGCGCACGGTGCCGTGGAACTGGTTGCTGTCGCCCACGAAGCCGGCCACGAAGCGGTTGCACGGCGTTTCGTACAGTGTGTCGGCGGCGCAGACCTGCTGGATGACGCCCTGGTTGAACACCGCGATGCGATTGCTCATGGTCAGGGCTTCGCTCTGGTCGTGGGTGACGTAGACGAAGGTGATGCCCAGTTGCCGGTGCAGCGCCTTGAGCTCGAGCTGCATGTGTTCGCGCAACTGCTTGTCCAGCGCCCCCAGCGGCTCGTCCATGAGGACGATCTTGGGCTGGAAGACCAGGGCGCGCGCCAGGGCGATGCGCTGCTGCTGGCCGCCCGAGAGCTGGGCGGGGTAGCGCTTGGCGAAGTCCTGCATCTGTACCATGGACAGGGCCTCGTGGATGCGCTCCGCGCGCTGCGCGGCGGGCATCTTGCGGACTTTCAGGGGGTATTCCAGGTTGCGCTCGACCGTCATGTGGGGGAACAGCGCGTAGTTCTGGAACACCATGCCCAGGTTGCGGTGATGGGGCGGGACATCGTTCAGGCGGCGTCCTTCCAGGAGGATGTCGCCCCGGGTCGGAGACTCGAAGCCGGCGAGCATCATCAGGCAGGTGGTCTTGCCGGACCCCGAAGGGCCGAGCAGGGACAGGAACTCGCCGGGGCGGATGTCGAGATTGAGGTCCCGGACGACCAGGTGACTGCCATCGTAGGATTTCTGGACGCCCTGGAATCGGACCAGGGGTTCGGGAGTGGGGACTGCGGACATCGAGGGCAACCTCCGGATGCGGATGGACGGGATGCGGCCGGGGCGAACCCTAGGCGGCCATGGCTTCCTGGAGGATAGCCAGACCTTCTTCCAGCAGGCCATCGGGGATTGTCAGGGGGAAGAGGAACCGGATGACCTGGCCGTAGGCGCCGCAGGTGAGCAGGACCAGTCCGCGTTCCAGGGCGCGGCGCTGGATGCGGGCGGCGGTGTCGGGATCGGGCCGGCCGTCGGGATGGCGGAACTCGGCGGCGACCATGGCGCCCAGGCCGCGGATTTCAGCCATGCGCGGGTGCGCGAAGCCGGCCAGCGCCTGGCGCAGTCTTTGGCCCAGGGCATCGGCGCGCGCGATCAGGCGTTCCTCGTCGATCACGTCCAGCACGGCCAGGGCGGCGGCGATGGCCAGCGGATTGCCCGCGTAGGTGCCGCCCAGCGAACCGCGCGGCGCGGCGTCCATCAGTTCGGCCCGGCCGCAGACGCCGGACAGCGGCATGCCGCCCGCCAGGCTCTTGGCCATGGTGATCAGGTCGGGCGTCACGCCCGAGTGCTCGATGGCGAACATCCGGCCCGTGCGGGCGAAGCCGGTCTGGACCTCGTCGGCGATGAGCAGGATGCCATGGGTGTCGCAGCGCTCGCGCAGCGCCCGCAGGAGTTCCGGCGGGGCGACGTTGAAGCCGCCTTCGCCCTGGATCGGCTCGATCACGATGGCCGCCACGCGTTTCGGACTGATGTCGGCCTTGAACAGCAGGTCCAGAGCCCGGAGGGCGTCCTGCGTGGTGATGCCGTCCAGCGGATTAGGGAAGGGGATATGGTAGACCTCGGCCGGCAGCGGGCCGAAATCCTGCTTGTAGGGGGCGACCTTGCCGGTCAGGGCCATGCCCATGAAGGTGCGGCCGTGGAAGGCGCCGGAAAAAGCCACGACTCCGGTGCGTCCAGTGGCGGCGCGTGCGATCTTGACGGCATTTTCCAGGGCTTCGGCGCCGGTCGTGAAGAAGGCGGTTTTCTTGGGGTGACCGCCGGGCGTCAGGCGGTTGATGCGCTCGGCCAGTTCCACGTAGGAGCCGTAGGGCGCGACCTGGAAGGCGGTATGGGTGAAGGCATCCAGCTGTTCGCGGATCGCCTGGACGAGGCGAGGATGGCGGTGGCCGGTGTTGGCCACGGCGATCCCGGCCGCGAAGTCGATGTAGCGCCGGCCTTCCACGTCCCACAGCTCGGCGTTCAGGGCGCGGCTGGCGTAGAAGTCGCAGGTGATGCCGATGCCATTGGGGATGGCCGCGTTCTTGCGGGCCTGCAATTGCTGGTTCAGTCCGGTCATGATTGTCTCCGCTGGGTAGGGGATGGCCCTGTTTTTTCAGTCAATATACTGTGGTTTTGGTTTGATAAATAGATCCATTTGATTATTATTAATGGAGCCAATCGACGAAGAACATCGATATCGCCCAAGGGCGGAGAGAAATCCACAGCATGACCTATGGACCTGGTATTTTCCCTGATGTCGCTTGGTCTGCGGGGGCCAATCAGCCGGATGACGGACCCTGTTTGCGCGTTGCGGCCCGGCAGGGCCGCATGTGGGTGTCCTGGTTCGACTAGTGTCCTGTCTGGCTAATTCCGATCCTTACCTTCGGCGCCTGGGCTCGCCATGCTGCGAATTTGATACTCGGTGAGCGCAATCTGATCAGCCGGTTCATTGAAGCGCTCCATACGGTTTGCGACTGGCTCGCCCCGTCGCATGTGGCTCGGCCCACCTTGCAAGAGGGCGCAATCCACGATACGGGAGACGGGCCACCTTCGCTTAACGAGCGGCCATTATGTCTGGGAAGGATTGCGCGCTTCGCTGGGCGTCATTCCGAAGCGCGCCTTGAACTGATTGCAGAACTTGGATTGGTCCGTGAAACCCAGTTGATAGGCGATCGTGCCGATCTGGATGCTGGCGGGACGGTAACGCAGCCGCGCGTGGGCTTCCTGCAGGCGCAGTTCGCGGACCCAGTCCGATACGCTGCAGCCGGTTTCGCGGCACAGCATGTGCAGGTAGCGCGTGGACAGGTTGCACGACCGGGCGATCAATTCGGGCTTCAGGCCGGGATTGTCGAGGTGCGTGCGGATGTAGGCTTCCACCCGCTTCAGGTGGGCATTGCGGACCGCCGAATTCTCCGAGTGCAGCACCTTGGGGTTGCGTTCGAGGGTGGAGGCGAGCAGATCGACCGTGTGCACGCCCATCAGCGCCTGCGTCGTTTCGGGCAGATCCCGGCGGTGCTCGATGAGCAGCTTCAGGTAGCTGACGAACAGCGAGCCCGCGCCGTCGCGGGCATCGAACAGGGTGGCGCAATAGTTTCTAGGGTTGCGCAGCCGCGAGCGCAGCAGGTCGCCTGGTACTTTCAGCACCCACATGGCGTTTGCCTTGGGATGCTGGAAGAGGAAGGGTTCGCGGCTGTCTTCCAGGATGAATCCGCCCGGCGGGCACCAAGTGCTGCGCCCCATCTGCTCGAAGTGGATCTCGCTGAGTTCGGGCACGGTGACCAGGAAGCTGTCGTTTTCGCTCGCGCAGTGCTGGCCCAGGCGCTGATAATGCAGCGCCTGGGAGCACAGGCGCGACAGGGACAGACGGCCGATCTCCCAGGAGTCCAGCGTGGCGTCGAACGAGCGGGTTTCCTCGAAGGTGAGCTTCAGGTTGAAGTAGGTGTCGTTGACCGCGGCCTGCCAGTAGCGGGACTTGTCCTGATCGGCAATTCCGCGGGTGGAGTATTGGCTGTGCATACTCATCTCCCAAGGATTCCATCCGCTTCATTCTAGGCTGGACCGGCGGAATCCGGATACGCGGCGCGCGGCGACCGCGTACACGGCCGAGGAGACGAGGAAGGTGACGGGAGCCGAGAACGAAGCCATGCCGGCGTCGTGCATCAGGAACAGGCCGCAGGCCGTGCCCGTGAACCAGGCAAGCAGGCCTCCCGGATTGAGCGCCTGCCGCGCCGGGGAGCCGGCCGCGAGAGCCTGCGCGGCATCGGCGCCGGCCGGGTGCAGCAGGATATGCACCAGGGCGACACCCACCCATGCGACCACGAACACTCCCTGGTAGGCGAGCGCCTGCAGGATGTAGCTGAATACGTCCGCCAGCATGATCACATAGGCCAGCGCACCCACGAAATCGCCCATGCCCAGTGCGGCAGCCGCAGGCGCAGCAGGCGCTCGAAGAAGGCGCGCATGTTGGTGGTGGCCAGGTGAAAATTGGCGGTATTGATCCGCGTCTGCGTCACCCAGGCGAACACCAGCCCGCCGAAGCCCATGAGCCGCACGAGGCTGGTCACCACGCCCGCCTCGCTCGTGGTGCCGAGTGTGGATGCCAGAAAGATGCCGGCCATCCCGCTCAGCAGGAAGGTGACCAGGTAGAAAGGGATGCCGAAGTTGAAATGGGCATGGTAGGACTCGTCCTCCCTGCGGCCGTAGCGCGCATAGTCGAACGTGTACATCATCAATATCCATACGCCCATGTAGTAGGTATAGCAATGCCACCAGCCGTATTCGACCGGCCCGTTTTCGGGCGCCAGGAACAGCCAGTCGTTGCTGTAGCCATGATCCGAGATCGCGAGCAGCACGGCCACGGCCAGCCCCGCCAGATAGATCGGCAGCAGCACGCCGTTGAGTTTGTCGAGCCAGGTTTGGATGCTGCCGAAGATGAGGACGATGCCGTAGACGATGACGATCAGGTAGGCCAGATTCAGGGGCACGGATGGGAAGTAGGCCTGCAGGGCCACGGCCATCACCGAGCTCTCGAACACACCGTAGTACAGTGCGGTGGCAAAGAAGATCAAGGTGGCGAGCGAGGCTCCGAAGTCGCCGAAGAGCACCCGGGAAAAGAGGCCGACCGACAGTCCGGTGCGGATGGCGTAGCGGGCGATGGCGGCGTTGATCGCGCCATAGGTCAGCACTGAGAGCACCATGCCGATGATGGCGTTCAGAGTGCCGAACTGGTGTGCCAGCGATGCGGCGACGACGATGTAGAACATGGCGCTGCACACGCCCCACCAGGCCATGGTCAAGCTCAGCTTGCCCATCCGGGATCGGGCCGGAATCGCTCCGGCGATTTCTTCCGCGGCGGCGGCCTGCGCCCCGCCTTGTACGTGCGTTGTCATTTTGTCTCCTCCTGTTCCGCTGGTTTTATGGTGTGCGGAAGGGCTGTTTCAATGGGGGTGGATCATAGGGCCTGCTGGTCGCGCATGATGTAGGTACCGCTCGCGTCCAGGCGGATGTTCCAGCCTGGATCGACGACGATGGTGGTGGTGGCTTCCTCGATGACGGCCGGGCCGGAGAGCTCGTCGCCCTCGCCCAGCTTGTCGCCGTCGTATACCGGGGTGTCGATGCGCGAGCCGTCTGCGCTGAAGATCATCGGACGGCGCGTGAGCAGCGCCTCGGCCGTCCGGCCGCCCGGCGGGGTGTTCTGCCGCACTTCATGGCCGCTGCGCAGGAGCGCGATGCTCTCGATGTTGACGATCTCCACCTCGCTTTCGGGCTCTGAATAGGTGAACAACTGCTCGTGCATGGCATCGAAGGCGCGGCGGATCTCGCCGATCGTACCGGTGTTCACGGGCAGAGAACCGATGCTGACCGAGCATTCGTGGATCTGGCCCACGTAGCGCATGTCGATGACGCGGCTGAAGGACACGCATTCGCCGTCGATGCCTTCCTCCTTTTCCAGCAGGGCCAGTGCCCGGTCCTGCAGTTCATTGAAGCGGCGCTCGATGCGTTCGAGATCGGCGTGCCCGTCCAGGCGCATCGGGCAGGCGGCCATGAGGTTGTACTTGATGTCGGACAGGATCTGGCCGAAGGCGCACAAGCCCGAGGCGAGCTTGGGGATCAGCACTGTACGGATGCCGATCTCGCGCGCCAACGCGGCGATATGCAGGCTGGTGGCCCCGCCCGCGCCCACCAGCACGAAATCGCGTGGGTCGTGGCCGCGTTCGATGGTCACCCGGCGGATGCCGTCCACCATGTTGTGGTTGACGATACTGTGGATGCCATAGGCGGCTTTTTCCGGCGTAATGCCGAGCGGCTGCGCGATGACCCTGTCGATCGCGTCATGCGCGGCCTGCCGGTCGATCTTCAGGCGGCCGCCCAGGAGGTGTTCAGGGTTCAGGTAGCCCAGCACCACGTTCGAGTCGGTGACCGTGGGCTCGGTGCCTCCGCGGCCGTAGGCTGCCGGCCCGGGGTCGGCGCCGGCGCTGCCCGGGCCGACGTTGAGCACGCCCATGCGGTCGATCCAGGCGATGGAGCCGCCGCCGGCGCCCAGGGTCTCGACCTGCACCATGGGGGTGCCGATGCGGTAGCGCAGGAAGTCGATGTCCTTGCTTACGTTCGTGACGCCGCCGTGCGTGAGCGTCATGTCGAACGAAGTGCCGCCCATGTCGACGGTGATCAGGTTATCGTAGCCGAAGGGCTTGCCGATGTGCAGGGCGGCCTGCGGTGCCGAGGCGGGACCGGAGTTGATGGCGTTGACCGCGCGCGAGGCCATGACTTCGAGCGAGGCCATCCCGCCGTTGGACTGGTAGTAGCGCACCGGGGTCACGGCACCCTGGTTCCGGAAATACTGATCGATGCGCGTCACATAGCGGCGCAGGACCGGCCCGAGGTAGGCATTGGTGACGGTCGTGGACGTGCGTGTGTACTCGCGCATCTGCGGGTAAACCTCGGTGCCGACCGAAACGTAGACGCCGGGCAGCATCGCGCGCACGATTTCCGCTGCGCGCCGTTCGTTGCCGTCGTTCAGCACTGACCACAGGAACGAGATGGCGACCGCTTCCACGCCCTCCCCGCGGAAGAATTCACATGCCTCGCGCACGTCGTCCTCGTTCAGCGGTACGCGTACCGATCCGTCGCTCAGGGTGCGTTCGCGGATGGGACGGCGCAGGTAGCGCTCCACCAGCATCTTCGCCGGAGGGTACTGGCCGTCGTAGCGGTGGCCTTCTTCCTTGTGGCCCAGGCGGATTTCGATGGAATCCTCGTGGCCCGCGGTACAGATCAGGCCAGTCTTGACGCCCTTGTGCTGGATCAGCGCGTTCAGGGCCACCGTCGTGCCGTGCACGCACAGTTCGGTATCGGCCAGGATGGCGGCCACGGGCCGGCCCAGCGCTTCCGAGATCTGACCCAGGCCGTCCGCGATCGCGCGCGTGCCGTCTTCGGGGGTGGACGACGCCTTGAACAAGCGCACGTTGCCGGTCTGGTCCGCCAGGATGAAGTCCGTGAAAGTGCCGCCGGCATCCACGCCCAGTCGATATGTCGTCATGATGTCTTCCTCTGTGTCGTTTCGGGATCGGGCGGTTCAGGAGGCGAGTGCTTCGTGTCGCAGGACCTCGGTGCGCAGCGCACGGGTGCGTTCGTCGTCCAGGACCAGGGTCGCCGGTTCGATGACTACGCCGTATTCGTCGCGCGCGGCTTCGATCGACACCAGGCCGTTGCGCACATCGTGCAGCACGGCGGCGGGGTCGCGCTCCAGCGCCGGTCCCCAGCCGCCGCCGCCGGGGTTGTAGCTGGCGATTCGCTGGCCCTCCTTCAGAGTGAAGATGGCATTCTTCTTCACCGTCCGCACGAGGTCGGCACTGTCGTGGATTTCGATGCGGCCCACCTTGAGTTCGGGACGGGCGCTGGCCGCGCCGCTCGCGCCCAGAGCCGGCTGGAATCGGCCCTCGCCGAAGCTCACCGCCGTCATGGAGTGGCCCAGCGGCTCGACTTCCCACACCGTGCCGCAGCCGCCGCGGTATTTTCCGGCACCGCCGCTGTCGGGGATGAGGCCGTAGCGGTGGATCTGGATTGGATAGGAATGCTCCAGCATTTCGATGTCGCCGGAATAAAGGGCGCCGAAGCAGCACTGCGGGCCGCAGGCGTTCCAGCCGTCCATGTGCGCCGTGGCGCCCGCGCCCGAAATCAATGAGGCGAGCACCATGGTCACGTATTCCTCCTGGTTGCGCCTGTCCATGCCGGCGATGTTCAGGCCGCTCGAATGCCCCCAGGATCCCACGGCCCGCGAAGAGTCCGCCCGCTCCAGGGCGAGACGCACGGCGTCGGCCAGGGTTTCCATGGGCGTGGTGGTGCTGTTCACGTGCGGCGCCGGCTCGGTGGCGTTGCACAGTGTGCCCTCGGGACCCAGATCCACGTGGATGCAGCGGTACAAGCCTTCGTTGTAAGGCGGATCCAGCTGGGCGAACATCATCAGTCCCAGGTAGACGCCGGAAATCGAGTTGCCCGCGTAGGAATTGATGAAGTAGGGGATCTGGGGCGGGCTGGAAATGCGGATGTGGCAGGTGTCGCCCTGGATGTCGATCCGGGCGCCGATGGTCAGGTTGCCGTAGCCGTGGCCGGCATCCTCGAGCACCGCCTCGGCCTTGTAGCTGCCGTCCGGTACTGAATGGATGATGCCGCGCATGTGGCGGTCGGCCATGTCGAGCAACTCGTCGACACAGGCCTGGACGGTTTCGACGCCGTATTTTTCCAGCAGGGCGGTGAGGTTGCGCGCGCCCACGTTCACTGCGCCCAACTGCGCCTTGAGATCGCCTTCCTGGTCACGGCGCGAGCGCATGTTGGTGAGCATGAAGTTGATGACGTCCTCCCTGGGCTTGCCCTTTTCCCAGAGCTTCACGGGCGGGATGCGCAGACCTTCGGCGAAGATTTCCTTGGCGTCCGGGTTGTAGCCGGCCGGCACCGGACCGCCGATGTATGCGGCCACCGCTTTCATGGCGGGGATCAGGCCGCCCAGATGGATGGGGATGTCCTGGCCCTGCAGGATCATTTCAGGCCGATGGTTGAAGAGGGCGTTGCTGTAGTCGTGGGCGACGTTGAAGACGCTGGACCGGGCGGTCTTTTCCAGCGTCATCGTCATTTCGCGCTGGGTGGTCTCCAGCGCCCCCCGGACGACGGCCAGGGTGATGGGATCGAGCTGCTTGGTCATGCTTGTCTCCAGGAAAATCCTTGGCATGCGGGCCGTGCGATTCTTGTTGTCGGGTGCGCGGCTTGATGTACCCGATAGGTTAAAGATTCGGTCCTGGAGAAAATTGGCGTATGGAGAAGGATGAATTGCCGTTGGGGGAACAGTCGTGTGACGGCTGGCCCGGGCTATTTCGCCGCGGATCAGTTTCACCTATACTATTGATATGGTTCTGTAATTAAACCATTTTAATTAATATTAATGGAGCCAATTTGGAGCCCTTTGTCCTTTCTGAGTGGCTGCAGCAGCACTTCGATCCCGCGGGAGATAGTCCTGCCTATCATCGTCTCTATGGCCTGATCAGTAGGGCCATTCTCGAAGGCCGCATGGCGGCGGGCGCGCGCCTGCCTTCCACCCGCGATTTGGCTGCGGACCTGGGCATTGCGCGCAATACCGTGCTTCAGGTCTATGATCAATTGACCGAAGAAGGCTACGTGCATGCCGGTGTGGGACGAGGCACTTATGTACAGGACATCAGCCAGGACCTGATCGAGGCGCCTCTGAACGGCGAGGTGACCGACGGTCACGCGCCGTCGGGGGCGGACCGGGGCCGGCACCTGTCTCGTCGCGGTAGTGTGTTATTGGCGCATTTGGGGTTTTCCAATCGCCAGTCCGGCGCTTTCATGCCCGGCATTCCGGATGTGCGCGAATTCCCTCTGAAAATCTGGTCGCGGATCCAGAACCGGCAGTGGCGCGAAGGCCCCTGGGATCTGATGCGCTATGCCCCTGCGGGCGGCTACGGTCCTTTGCGCCAGGCTCTGTCCGACTATCTCGGCAGTGTGCGCTCCGTACGCAGCACGGCCGCGCAGGTCATCATGACCACCGGCATCCACCAGGCCATCGATGTCACCGTCCGGTTGCTGTGCGATCCGGGCGATACGGTCTGGATCGAGGAACCGTCCTACTGGGGGGTACGCAACCTGCTGGCCTCCGCCGGATTGCAACTCGTGCCGGTCCGTGTAGACGACGAGGGCCTGTGGTTGAGCGAAGCCGAGCATTCCCGCCCCCCGCGCCTGATCGTGGTGGCTCCCTCGCACCAGTATCCCCTGGGCATGGTGATGAGCCTGGCGCGCCGGCGCATGCTGCTCGAATATGCGCGCCAGCATGCCTGCTGGATTCTGGAGGATGACTATGACAGCGAATTCCGCTATGGCAGCCGGCCCCTGCCGTCCCTGCAGGGCATGGACGAGGACGGGCGTGTGCTGTATGCCGGCAGTTTCAGCAAGACCCTGTGCCCTGGCCTGAGGGTCGGCTTTCTCGTGGTGCCCGAGGCGCTTGCCGGCGCCTTTGCCAATGCGGTCGCCGAACTCTACCGCGAGGGCAACATGATGACGCACTCGGTCCTGGCGGAATTCATCCGCGAAGACCATCTCGGGTCGCATATCCGCCGCGTCCGCCGTCGATATGCGGAACGGCGCGCCTGTCTGATCGAGGAAGTCCGCCGGCATTTCGGCGATACGCTGGAAATCGTGGGCGACGACGCGGGCCTCCATCTGATCCTGGCCTTGCCCGACGGCGTGGACGACGCCATGGTGGAACGGGATGCCTTGCAACAAGGCGTGGTGACCCGCCCGTTGAGCACCTATTACATGGAGCGGACGCATGCCCGGCCCGGCCTGCTGCTGGGCTACGCAGGAGCGACCCTCGACGAGATACGGCCGGCCTTCGATGCGCTGGCCCGCGTGATCCGCCGCTATGTCTGATGCATTGCCCGATCAATCGATTTTTTACGGATGGAACCCGAAGGAAACACCTGACATGACGACGAACGATACCCTGGCGCGCAGCGATGTCGCCTACCAATTGCATTCCTACACCAATGCGGTCCAGCATCAGGGCGTCGGCCCTTGCATCATGGATCGCGGCAACGGGATCCATGTGTACGACACCGGGGGCAAGGAATACATCGAGGGGATGTCGGGGCTGTGGAGCGTGGCGGTGGGCTTCAGCGAACCCCGGCTGGCCCGGGTGGCCTACGAGCAGATGCAGCGCCTGCCCTTCTATCACACCTTCAGCCACAAATCGAACGTGCCCTCGATCGAGCTGGCCGAAAAGCTGATCGGGCTGACGGGCGGGCGCATGGCGCGGGCCTTCTTCACCAATTCCGGGTCGGAGGCCAACGACACCATCGTCAAGATGGTCTGGTATTACAACAATGCCCTGGACCGTCCGGAGAAGAAAAAGATCATCGCCCGTCAGCGCGGGTATCACGGCGTGACGGTGGCCTCGGCCAGCCTGACGGGCCTGGCGGGCAATCACCGCGGCTTCGACCTGCCCCTGCCGCGCATCCTGCACGCGCGCTGCCCGCACTGGTACCGCGAGGGCCTGCCGGGCGAGACCGAGATTGCATTCGCCGACCGGCTGGCCGCCGAACTGGAGGCGCTGATCCTGGCGGAAGGCCCGGAGACGGTGGCGGCGTTCATCGGCGAGCCCGTCATGGGCGCGGGCGGGGTGATCGTGCCGCCCGAGACCTACTGGCCGAAGATGCAGGCGGTGTGCCGCAAGTACGACGTGCTGGTGATCGCCGACGAGGTGATCACCGGGTTTGGTCGCACGGGGCGGATGTTCGCCTCGGAGCTGTTCGGCATCGAGCCGGATTTCATGACCCTGTCCAAGCAGCTGACCTCGTCCTACCAGCCGCTGGCCGCGGTGCTGATGAACGAGCGGGTGGCCTCGGTGATCGCTCGCCACAGCGGCGAGCTGGGCACCTTCGGCCATGGCTACACGGCCAGCGGCCACCCGGTGGCGGCGGCGGTGGCGCTGGAGAACATCCGCATCATCGAGGAGCGCGGCCTGGTGGACAATGCCGCGGCGGCGGGCGCCGCGCTGCAGCGCCGGCTGCGGGAGCTGGCGGATCATCCGCTGGTGGGCGAGGTGCGGGGCGTGGGGCTGATCGCGGCGGTGGAGCTGGTGGCCGGCAAGGCGTCGCGCGCACCCTTCGATCCCGCGGGCAAGGCCGGCGCCCGGGTGGTGCGCCAGGCCCAGGACAATGGCCTGATCCTGCGCGGCATCCAGGACAGCGTGGCCTTCTGCCCGCCGCTGATCATCACCGAGGCGCAGGTCGGGACGCTGGCGGACCGCTTCACGCGGTCGCTGGAAGAGGCGGCGAAGGCGCTGTGAGATCCGGCGCCCGGACGATGGCGCTGGCCGCCGGGCCGTCGTCCGAGAGCGCGCCGCCATCGTCCGGCCTGGCATCGCCGCGTGCCTGCCCGGCCAGCCAGTCGCGGAAATGCGCCAGGGCGGGCAGGGTGGCCTTGCGCTCGGGGACGATCAGGTGAAAGGCCCGCTGCCCGGGGCCGCTGTGCGGGTTCAGCACGGCCAGGGCGCCGCCGGCCAGCTCCTGGCGGATCAGGAAGGGCGGGATCAGCGCCACGCCCAGCCCGTCGCTGGCCGCTTGGGACAGCATGGAAAACAATTCCAGCCGCATGCCCGCCATGGCGGCGGGCGCCGCGACGCCGGCCGAGGCGAACCATTCGCGCCAGGCGGTGGGCCGGGTGCTTTGCTGCAGCAGGGGCAGGGCGGCGATGCCGGCCGCGTCCAGCGGACCACGCGCCAGTTTCGGGCTGCAGACCGGGACGGGATTCTCGCGCATCAGGAAGTGGGCCCGGGTGCCGGGCCAGCGCGGGTCGCCCGAATAGATGGCGGCGTCGAACTCGGTGTCCTCGAACAGGAAGGGATGGGTGCGGGTGGACATGTTGACCTGCAGGCCCGGCCGCTCGGCGCGCAGCGCCGCCAGGCGCGGCAGCAGCCAGCGGGTGGCGAAGGTCGGCACCACGGCCAGCTCCAGCACGCCGCCGCCCTGGTGGGCCATGACGGCCTGGGTATCGCGTTCGAGCGCGTCCAGCTGCCGGCGCACCAGCCGGCTGTAGCGTTCGCCCGCGTCGGTCAGACGTACACCGCGGCGCGCGCGCTGGAACAGCGGCACGCCGACCAGGGCTTCCAGGCCGGCGACCTGGCGACAGACCGCGCCCTGGGTCAAGGACAGTTCCTGGGCGGCGCGGGTGAAGCTTTCGTGTCGTGCGGCGGCCTCGAAAGCCTGCAGGGCCTGGGTGCTGGGCAGACGTTTGCGCATGTACGGAGTGAGTGAAAGTCACTGATAACGCAGTTTATATCGTTTGTGCCCCATGAGATATCCCGTTAGGATGCGTGAATATCACTGATCCAGTTCCTTTCTTTTCGGAGATCCCCCATGTCCGCCTCCCGTCCCCAGTTCGAATGGCTCGATCCTCTGCTGCTGGACCGGCAGTTGAGCGACACCGAGCGCATGGTGCGCGATGCCGCCCGTGCCTACGCCCAGGGCAGCCTGTTGCCGCGCGTGCAGGAAGCCTTTCGCCATGAGAAGACCGACCCGGCGATTTTCCGCGAGATGGGTGACCTGGGCCTGCTGGGCGCCACGATTCCTGAACAGTACGGCGGCGCGGGCATGAATTACGTCTGCTACGGGCTGATCGCCCGCGAGGTCGAACGGGTGGATTCGGGCTACCGCTCGATGATGAGCGTGCAGAGCTCCCTGGTCATGGTGCCCATCAATGCCTTCGGCACCGACGCGCAAAAAGAAAAATACCTGCCGAAGCTGGCCTCGGGCGAATGGATCGGCTGCTTCGGCCTGACCGAGCCCGACCATGGCTCGGATCCGGGCTCCATGGCCACGCGGGCGAAGAAAGTGCCGGGCGGCTACAGCCTGACGGGGGCCAAGACCTGGATCACCAACAGCCCGATCGCCGACGTGTTCGTCGTCTGGGCCAAGGACGAGGCCGGCGACATCCGCGGCTTCATCCTGGAAAAAGGCTGGAAGGGCCTGTCGGCGCCCGCCATCCACGGCAAGGTCGGCCTGCGCGCCTCGATCACGGGCGAGATCGTGCTGGACGAGGTCTTCGTGCCGGAAGAGAATGCCTTCCCCGAGGTGCGTGGCCTGAAGGGGCCCTTCACCTGCCTGAATTCGGCGCGCTTCGGCATCGCCTGGGGCGCCCTGGGCGCGGCCGAGGCCTGCTACGAGACCGCGCGCCAGTACGTGCTGGATCGCAAGCAGTTCGGCCGCCCGCTGGCCGCCAACCAGCTGATCCAGAAGAAGCTGGCCGACATGCTGACCGAGATCACCCTGGGCCTGCAGGCGGTGCTGCGCGTCGGACGCCTGAAGGACGAGGGCCTGGCGCCGGTGGAAATCACCTCCATCATCAAGCGCAATTCCTGCGGCAAGGCGCTGGACATCGCCCGCACGGCGCGCGACATGCTGGGCGGCAACGGCATTTCCGACGAATTCTGCATCGCCCGGCACCTGGTCAACCTGGAGGTCGTCAACACCTACGAGGGTACGCACGACGTGCATGCCCTGATCCTGGGGCGGGCCATCACCGGCATCGCCGCCTTCGCCAACTGAGGGACGGGCCATGGCGCAAGAGACCTCCGGCCAGACCGGGCAGGGCGCCGCGTCCCGGGGCGCCTTGTCGCACATCCGTGTCCTGGACCTGTCGCGCATCCTCGCCGGACCCTGGGCCACGCAGATTCTGGGAGACCTGGGCGCGGACGTGATCAAGATCGAGCGTCCCGGCGAGGGCGACGACACGCGCGGCTGGGGCCCGCCGTGGATGCCCGACGCCCGAGGCGGCGAATCGCGCGTCGCGGCCTATTACCTGTGCGCCAACCGCAACAAGCGCTCGGTGACGGTGGACATGGCCACCCCGGAGGGACAGGATCTGATCCGCCGGCTCGTGCGCCAGTCCGACGTGCTGGTGGAAAACTTCAAGGCGGGCGGTCTGGCGCGCTACGGTCTGGACTACGACAGCCTGCATGCGATCAACCCGCGCCTGGTGTATTGCTCCATCACGGGCTTCGGGCAGACGGGGCCCTACGCGGCGCGAGCGGGCTACGATTTCCTGATTCAGGGCCTGGGCGGCCTGATGAGCGTCACCGGGCGGCCCGATGGCGAGCCGGGCGGCGGGCCGATGAAGGCCGGGGTGGCGCTGACCGACATCCTGACCGGCCTGTACGCGGCCAATGCCATCCAGGCCGCGCTGGCGGCGCGCGAGCACACGGGCGTCGGCCAGCACGTGGACATGGCGCTGCTGGACGTGCAGGTCGCCTGCCTGGCGAATCAGGCCATGAACTACCTGGCCACCGGCCGCAGCCCCGTGCGGCTGGGCAACGCGCATCCCAGCATCGTGCCGTACCAGGATTTTCCCACGGCCGACGGCCACATGATCCTGGCCATCGGCAATGACGGGCAGTTCGCCCGGTTCTGCGAGGAAGCCGGCCGGCCGGACTTGGCGCGGGACGCCCGTTTCTCCACCAACCGGGCCCGGGTGGAGCATCGCGATGCGCTGATTCCCATCCTGCGGCATCTGACCACGGCCCGCACCACGGCCGCCTGGGTCGCGGCGCTGGAATCCCGCGCCGTGCCCTGCGGCCCGATCAACGCCATGGAGCAGGTGTTCGACGACGTCCAGGTCCGCGCGCGCGGGTTGCGCATCGAGATGCCGCATCCGGAGACCGGCTCGGTGCCGCTGGTGGCCAGCCCGATCCGCCTGTCGGACACGCCCGTGGGGTACCGCCTGCCGCCGCCGCCCCTGGGGGCGCACACGGCCGACGTGCTGGGGGAAGTGCTGGGGCTGGCGCCGGCCGAAGTCGAGGCTCTGCGCGCGCGCGGCGTGGTCTGAGCACGCTTTCAGGCACAAGCCTCGCCCGCCGGGGCGAGGTCGAGCGAGGCCCCTTCACTCGTGGTCCTTCCCTCCTGTGGCCCCTTCGCCACGGCGCCCGCGCCGACGGGTTTGATCGGCGTCAAGGTCCGTGCGCATCGGGGAGCGGATCGCTCCCGCATTCATCTGGCGTCAATGTCTCTGTTTCTATGATGGAAGCATGGATGGCCGCCGCCCGGTGGCCGGATGAATGGGGGGCATCATGAGGAAATCCTGGAATACGCTCGGCGCTTGCCTGCTGGCCGTGTCGCTGGGCCTGGCCGCCGCGCCGGCTGCGGCCGGAGATGACTGCGACGTACCCATCGAGCGCTGGCAGACCCGCGAAGCCGTCACCCGGATGGCCCGCGAGAAGGGCTGGGACCTGAAGCGCATCAAGATCGACGACGGTTGCTACGAGGTCCGTGGCGAGGACGCTCAGGGCCGCGCCTTCAAGGCCACGCTCGATCCCGAGACGCTGGAAGTCGTGAAGATCAAGTATCGCGATCACGACGATCATGACCGCGACCGCCGCCGCGACCGGGACCGCGACCACCGCGATTCCCGCGGCGCCGCGCCGGGTGCCGCGCCGGGGTCCTCTCCGGCGGCCGCGGCGGGCAGGCCATCCCCGGCCGTGTCTGTCTCCGGCGCCCGGATCGAGTGACCCGACCCCGGGCGGCAAGCGCCGTGCGGCGCCCGCCCTCATGTGCGCCGGGCGAGTCCTTCCGGGCGGAGCTGGCCGAAACTTCCACAGGAGCATTGTCCATGAAGACCTTTTCGATCGCGGCCCTGCTGGCCGCCACCACACTGGCCGTTCCCGCCCTGGCGCAGGGCCGCGCGGTGACTGTGTCCACGACTCTGAAGAACTACGGCGGCGATGGCGCCTACCTGGCGGTCTACCTGACCGATGCCCAGGGCGCCTACGCGGGCACCCTGTGGGTGGCCGGCGGCAAGGCCAAGTACTACAAGCACCTGAGCGACTGGAACCGGCTGTCCGCCGGGGATGCGGCCCGGCTCGACGGCGTGACAGGCGCCAGCGTGGGCGAGGGCCGGACGTTGAAGGTGACCGCCGATCTGGCCGACGCCCTGTTCGACGCCGGCTACGAGATCCGCGTCGATGCCGCCGTCGAGGACATGCGCGACAGTCCGTCCGAAATCCGCGTTCCTCTGACCACGGCCGGTGCCGGCCAGTCCACCGCGGGGCGCCGTTTCATCCAGTCCTTTACCTATCGGGCGCAGTGATCATCATGCAATGGCGGCAGATCCATCGCTGGCTGGGCCTGTGGGCCGGGGGCCTGGCCCTGCTGGTCGGGGTCACCGGGCTGATCCTGGCCTTCTTCCCGGTACGCGACACCTGGCAGGCCGTTCAGGTCGAACCCGGCCTGCCGGTGGCGGTCCTGGCGCAGCGGGCGGCGGCCCGGGTTCCAGGGATCGAGGAAATCCGTCGCCTGCCGTCCGGGGAGATCGTCGCGTATTCCTTCGACGGCGGCCAGGCCCGCGCCAGCCGGATCGATCCGGCCAGCGGCCAGGTGCTGGGCGACTACAAGGCGTCCGCCGTCGAACGCTGGGTGCGCAACCTGCACCGCTCCTTCATGCTGGACGATCCGGGCCGCCTGGGCGCGGCCGGGGTCGCGCTGGCCATGCTGCTGCTGACGCTGTCCGGGACCCTGATGCTGGTCCGGCGTCAGGGCGGCTGGCGACATCTCGTGTCCGGCCGCATCCGCGGGACTCCGGCCCAGCGCATCCACGGGATCAGCGGCCGGGTCCTGGTGCTGGTCCTGGCCCTGTCCTCGCTGACCGCGCTCTACATGAGTGCGACGACCTTCAGCCTGATCCCGGCCGATTCGGATACGGACCCGGACGTCGTGTCCGCGCCCGGTGAACAGCCCGACCGGACAGCGGAGGCCCTGCCGCTTCTGCAGGCCCTGTCGGCCGACGGCCTGCGCAAGCTGAATTTCCCGGCGGCGGACGATCCGGAGGACGTCTGGATCATTTCCACCGATGCCGGCGACGGCTGGATCGACCGGCGCAGTGGCCACGTGCTGGCCTGGCGGCCGGCCCCCGCCGTCCGCGTCCTCTATGACTGGATCTACGCCCTGCACACCGGCCAGGGTCTGTGGGCCTGGGCGCTGGTCCTGGGCCTGGCCGGCCTGTGCATCCCGGTCTTCTGGGGTTCCGGGTTCCTGATCTGGCGGCAGGGCAGGGCCCAGGTGCCGCGCTTGGCGGACAACAGTCCGGCGCGGCGGGCCGACATGCTGATTTTCGTGGCCAGCGAGGGCGGCACGACCTGGGGTTTCGCCGAGGCGCTGCACGACGCCTTGACGCGCAACGGCCACGCGATCCATACCGCGCCGCTGGAACAGTTTCAGGCGCCCGGATCGGCCCGCCAGGTGTTCATCCTGGCGGCTTCCTACGGGGATGGCCAGGCCCCGGCGCATGCCGCCCGTGCGCTGGAGCGGATCGCCGGCCTGGCGGCCGGTGCCGTGCCGGTGACGGTGCTGGGCTTCGGCGACCGCCAGTTCCCGGCCTTCTGCGGCTATGCCGAAGCACTGGACCGGGCCCTGCGGGCCGCCGGATGGCCGCGGACCCTGCCGCTGGAATGCATCCACCAGCAGTCGGCGCAGCAGTTCGACCGCTGGGGGGCGGCCCTGTCCAGAGCGCTGGGCGAGGAACTGACGCTGAACTATGCACCGCGCATTCCGCCGACCTTTCCCCTGGAACTGGTGGAACGGCAGGATTATGCGGGCGCTGCCGGCCCGACCGCCATCCTGCGCCTGCGCTGGCAGGACAGCGGTCCTATGGCGCGGCTGCTGGGCCGGGGCATGCCGCGTTTCAAGGCGGGCGACCTGGTGGGCATCGTGCCGCCTGGCAGCCCGGTGCCCCGCTATTACTCACTGGCCTCGGGGTTTCGCGACGGCTTCCTGGAGATCTGCGTGCGGCGGATGCCCGACGGGGTCTGTTCCGGCTTCCTGCACGGCCTGAAGCCCGGCGACCACGTCCGGGTTTTCATCAAGCCCAATCCGGGCTTCACCCTGGATGCCTCGCGCCGTCCCGTCGTGCTGATCGGAGCGGGCACCGGCGTCGCCCCCCTGGCGGGCTTCATCCGCGACAACGCCCGCAAGACACCCATGTTCCTGTACTTCGGGGCGCGCAATCCGGACGAGGATTTCTATTTCGGCGCCGCCATCCGCCGCTGGCTGGACGAAGGGCGGCTGTCCGCGCTGCGCACGGCCTTTTCCAGGATCAAGGATGGCGGCGGCTACGTGCAGGACGCCCTGCGCCGCGACGCGGACCGCCTGCGGGCGCTGGTCGCCAAGGGCGCCGTGCTGCGGATCTGCGGCAGCAGGCCCATGGCGACGGGGGTCGCGGAGGCGCTGAACGAGATCCTGGGCCCGCTCGGCCTGGATGTGCATCGGCTGAGGGAAAGGGGGCGCTATGCCGAAGACGTATTCTGATCCGGCGGCCGTCGCGCCCGCCGTCCGTCCCGCTCCTGTGACCGGCGCGGCGCCGGCCGAGTCCACCCTGAGCGGCCCGACCATGGGCACGCGCTGGTCGGCCCGATACCAGGCGCCGCCGGACTTCGACCATGGGGCGCTGTCGCGCGACCTGGCCCAGGCCGTGGATGCGGTGGATGCGCAGATGTCGCCCTGGAAGCCGGACAGCGACCTGATGCGCTTGAACCGGGCCGAGACGGAGCGTTGGGTGGCGCTGCCGGCGGCTCTCTTCGAAGTGCTGGCGCGGGCGCTGGACATCGGCGCCCTGAGCGGCGGCGCCTATGACGCCGCCGTCGGCGACCTGGTCAACGCCTGGGGGTTCGGCGCAACGGCGGACACACCCGATCCGGCCGCCATCCGGCTTGCCGCCGCCGGCCATCGGCCGGCCCATCTCTGGCTGGACCTCGACCGGGAGCAGAACTGCGCGCGCAAGCGGGCGCCCCTGACCCTGGACCTGTGCGGAATCGCCAAGGGCTACGCCGTGGACCGGATGGCCCGGGTCATGGCCCGGCACGGCGTCGGCCATGCCCTGGTCGGCCTGGATGGCGAGTTGCGGGCCTGCGGCGCCCGGGCCGACGGCCGGCCATGGGCCGTGGCACTGGAAAGCCCCCGGGAAGGGCGACGCGCGGCGCACGGAGTGATCGAGCTGGCCGATCTTTCAGTGGCGACCTCGGGCAATTATCGCCGTTGGATCCGGGTCGGCGACGAACGCCTGGCGCATACCATGGATGCCCGCAGGGCATCGCCGGTGCGCAATCCGGTGGCATCCGTCACGGTGCTGGCGGACGCCTGCATGGATGCCGATGCCTGGGCTACGGCGCTGCTGGTGGCGGGGCCGGGCGAAGGGCCGGCACTGGCGCGGCGCATGGGGCTGGATGCCTTGTTCCTGCTGCGGAGCGAAGGCCGGCTGGTCGAGTTCGGGCTGGGCCGCTTCGCGCCCGGGGCCGGCGCCGGTCCGATCGATGCGGCCTGGGGGATGGATTCACCCTGGACGCGCCGGTTGCCGGCCTCGTCATCCGAAGACGTCGATCGCCTTGCGGATGACGACGAACAGGGTGGCCAGGAAGCCGATGCCCAGCAAAATGATGCCTGGGTTCCGGTCGCGGAAGCCGAAGCCGATGAACATCGCAATGATTCCCAGGATGAAGAGGACCAGTAGCAGGTTGCTGTGAAAGAACATGGCGTTGCGCTCGATGGGGGCTGATGGGAAGATCATAGGCAATTCGGGGCGCGCCGGTGTTGAGGCAGGACAATGACCCGCGCCGGATGCCGGTCGGTGCGCACGAACGCAGGCCGGCCCGCGTTTTCATGCGGGTCCGGTCCCGGCCGGGATCATTCGAATGGCCGGCCTTCGCCCGCTTCTTCGTGGGTGGTTCCGTCGCGGATGCGGTAGAGCCGCTTGAAGGTCGGGATGATCTTTTCGTCGTGCGTCACCACGATGATGGCCGTCCGGTATTGTCGCGCCATGTGGTGCAGGATGCGCACGACCGCCATGGCGCGTTCGCTGTCCAGCGGCGCCGTCGGTTCGTCGGCCAGGATGACCGGCGGCCGGTTGATCAGTCCACGTGCGATGGCGACCCGCTGCTGTTCGCCGCCGGACAATTGCGAAGGCATGGCATGCGCCCGGTGTCCGACCTCCAGCGAGGCCAGCGCTTCCAGCGCGCGGGCGCGGGCCTCGCGCTTGTCGGTGCCCGCCAGCATCGGCAGCAGGGCCACGTTGTCGGTAACGTCCAGGAACGGGATCAGATAGGGCGCCTGGAAGATGAAGCCGATCCGGTCGCGGCGCAGCGCCCGCAGATCCTTCACCCGCCAGCCGTCGTCGTAGATGACCTCGCCGCCCAATGTCATGCGCCCGCTGGTCGGGTCGATCACGGCCCCCAGGCATTTCAGCAGCGTGCTCTTGCCCGAACCCGACGGGCCGATCAGGCCCACGACCTCGCCGGGCGCGACCGACATATTGACGTTGCGCAGGGCCTGCACGGCCGTGTCGCCCTGGCCGTAGCATTTGCTCAGGCCTTCGATCAGGATGCCGGAATCTGTCATGGCGTTGAGTGCGAGCGGGCCCTAACCGATGGCGTTGGCGGGATCGACCCGCAGGGCGACGCGGATGGCCACCAGGCTGGCCAGGGAGCAGATCAGCAGGATGGCGGCCAGTCCCGCGATGGAATCCGCGGGTGTCAGCAGCACGTACTTGGGAAAGATGGGGGCGGAGAATGTCGCCGCGATCTTGCCCACCATGAAGCCGATCGATCCCAGGGCCAGGGCCTGCTGCAGAATCAGTCCGGCGATGGTGCGGTTGCGCGTGCCGATCAGCTTGAGCACGGCGATCTCGCGGATCTTGTCCATGGTCAGGGTATAGATGATGAAGGCCACGATGGCTGCGCTGACCAGGGCGAGAATGATCAGGAACATGCCGATCTGCCGCGCCGACGAGGCCACCAGCTTGTCCACCAGGATGGTTTCCATCTGGGCCCGTGTATAGGCGGACAGGCGCATCCAGCGCCGGATCCGGGCGGCGACTTCGTCGGCGTCCGCGCCAGGGGCCAGCGTCACCAGGACGGCGTTGACGAAGGGATTGGCCGCCTGGCTGTCGAGCACGGCCTGAAGGGCCGAATCGTTGCCGGGCCAGTTCAGTCCGGGATTGGCGGCGGTGCGCCGGCGGCTCTGCCGGATGGCGTCGTTGTCCTTCTGGAATTGCGCCTGCTGCGCGTCTTTCAGGGGGATGAAGACCATCGGATCTCCGCTGGAGGACACCGTGCGCCGGGTCTGGCCGACGATGGCATATTCGTGGCGGCGGATGGTGATCCGGTCGCCCGGGGCAAAGCCGGTCGCCACGTCCGCCACCGCTTCGTAGTGGCTCAGGACGATCTGGCGGCCGGCCACCAGGCTGGGCGGCCAGCCCGGGGTCGCGCCCGGAGCGCCCGGGGCCACGCCCACCACCATGATGCGGACGTCGCGGCCGAGATGGTGCGCCTGCATGGTCAGGTAGGTGACGTTGGCCGCCTGGTCCACGCCCTCCAGCCCCAGGATGCCGCGGTAGGCGTCGTCGGGCAGGCTGGAGTTCTCGGCGTAGGGCCCCTGGGTGTCTTTCTGCACGACCCACAGGTCGGCGCCGCTATTGTCCAGCAAGGCCCGCGCATCGGCCACCAGGCCCCGGTAGACGCCCGCCATGATCAGCGTGACGCCGATCAGCAGCCCCAGGCCGATGCCGGTGAACAGGAATTTCCCCCAGGCATGCAGGATGTCGCGTCCGGCCAGGTTGATCATGCCGCCGGCTCCGGGTGCGCCGGGCCGGTTTCGTGGACCCGGCTGCGGGCCGTCAGCGGACTGGCGCTATGGATGATGACGAGGTCGCCGGCCCGCAGCCCGTCCAGTACCTGGACCATGCCCCGGGCATCGGTGGCCCCGACGAGTATGGGAGCGAAGGCCGGCCGCCCGTCCTGGATACGCCAGACTCCGGGCCGCCCGTCCTGGTGGCGGATGGCGGCGTTGGAAACCACGGGCCCCGGCAGGGTGGCCGGCAGTTCCACCGTGATTTCGGCCAGCTCGCCCAGGGCGGGCGGCGGCACGGGCGGGGTATTGAAGGCGACCTTGGCCAGCAGTTCCTCGGTGATGGCGTCGGCAACCGGTTCGATGCGGGCGATCCGGCCTTGGACCGGCTCCAGCCCGCGGGATCGCAGCACGATCCGGACCGCCAGGCCTTTGACCAGGCCGGCGGGACCGGCCTGGTCGAAGCGCGTGTCGATCCATAGCGTGTCGGGCGCGATCACCTGGACGACGGCCTGCCCGGCCATCAGGGTCGTGCCCGGGTCCGCGTCGCGCGTGAGGACGAAACCGTCGATGGGCGAGATCAGCGCCAGATTGCGCCGTTGGGTCCGCAGCGCGGCCAGTTCGGCCTGCAGCCGCTCGATGTCCCGCGTGGAGGCCTCCAGGGCGGACTGCGCCAGCTTCAGTTCATGGCGCTTGTCGCTGGTGGTTTCCTCGCTGATGGCCGACGCTTTCAGCAGCGTTTCGTAGCGGCGCAGCTGGACCTGCGCCCGATCCTGGCGAATGCGGAATTCCTGTTCCAGGACGCGCGCGCGGGACAATGCTGCCGCCTGGGCCTGGATGCGGTCGTCGAGGTCCACGGGGTCCATTTCGCCCAGGACCTGGCCGGCCCGCACGGAATCGCCCACCTCCACGTCCAGCCGCAGCAGCCGCCCCGTCAGGGCCGGGCCGATCCGGTGGACCTGGCGGGCCTCGACCGTGCCGATGCCGAAGCGCACCGGATGAATGGAGGCCTCCTGGATCCGGGCTGTGGTGACCGGGATGCGGGCCAGCGGCCCGGATCGCAGGGCGACATACAGGAACAGCCCCAGCAGGGCCAGGGCCAGCGCGGCCAGCAGCGCGCGTTTCCTGTCGAAGGGCAGGGCCTTCATGGGCGGGTTCCGATGCCCTGGCGGAACAGGGAGAACAGGGTGGCCGCCTGACGCTTCATGCGCTGGATGTCGCCGGCCAGCATGGACTGGATCACCAGGCCCTGGATCATGCCCACGAACAGCACCGGCAGGGTGTCCAGGTCCAGCGTGTCCCGCAGTTCTCCCTGGTCGATCCCCAGGCGGGCATGCTCCAGCAGCCGTTCGCGATAGTGTTCCAGCATGGTCAGCACGCGGGTCTTCGCCGGTGTCGCCCGATCGTGCTGCAGTTCGGCAAACAGGATGCGCGGCACCCCCGGGTGGCCGGCGATGAAATCCACATGGGCCTGGAACATGGCCTCCAGCGCCGCCAGCGGGCCATCTGTCCGGGCGGTGGCCGCATCGATGCGCGCCAGCAGCTCTTCGCCGGTATAGGCCATCACAGCGTCCCAGATGGCTTCCTTGTTCGGGAAATGTCGGAACAGGGCGCCCTGGGTGAGCTGCATGTGCTGGGCGATGGCGGCCGTCGTGATGTCCGCCGGATTGCGGCTGGCGGCCAGTTCGATGACCGCCCGCACGGTGGCCGCCCGCCGTTCTTCCGCCGGCAGATGTTTCTGGGTGGGCTTTGGCATCCCGTCTCTCATGAAGAAAGTAACTGATTACTATCTTATCATGAGAAACGAGAGGCCGGGGGCCCGGATCGCCTTCGAACAGGTCCCGGAGCAGGGACCGCTTCAGTCCAGCAGGTCGAGGGCGTGCCGGGCCGCGATCCATTCCTCATTGGTGGGTTCCATCGCGACCCGCACGGTGCCGCCGGGCGCCGACAGCGTCGTGGCCTGGGCCGCGTTGGCCATGGGATCCAGCGCCACACCCAGCCAGGCCAGTCCTTCGCAGATCCGCCGGCGCAACTCGACGCTGTGCTCGCCGATTCCGGCCGTGAACACCAGCATGTCCAGTCCACCCAGCACGGCCGTCAGCGCGCCGATCTCGCGCACGATGCGGCGCACGTACATGTCCAGGGCCAGCCGCGCGCGGGGCTCCCGGGCCTCGACGGCCAGCAGGTCGCGCGGATCGGGCGAAATGCCCGAGACGCCCTTCAGGCCGGACTCGTGATACAGGATGCGGCCGACTTCCTCCAGGCTGAGCCGCTCGATCTCCATCAGGTAGATCACGGCTCCCGGGTCCAGCGAGCCGGTGCGGGTGCCCATCATCAGGCCGTCCAGTGCGGAGAAGCCCATCGTGGTGGCCTGGCTGCGCAGGTCGAGCATGGCGCACAGGCTGGCGCCGCTGCCCAGGTGGGCGGCGATGACGCGCCCGCGCGCCTGGTCGCCGTGGCGCTCGGGCAGGGCGATGGACAGGTATTCGTAGGACAGGCCGTGGAAGCCGTAGCGGCGCAAGCCGCGTTCCCAGGCATCATAGGGCAGCGGCAGCATCTGCTCGATCTGCGGGATGGTGTGGTGGAAGGCGGTGTCGAAGCAGGCGATCTGGGTCAGGCCGGGCCGTTCACGCAGCAGGATGTCGATGGCCTCCAGGGCGAAGGGCTGGTGCAGCGGCGCCAAGGGGATGTAGCCGCGCAGGTCCTCCAGGACGTCGGCGTCGATGCGCACCGGCGCGAAATACTTGCTGCCCCCGTGGACGACGCGGTGGACGACGGCCACCAGGCGCCCGTCGCCCAGCCGGGCATGCACGCGCCGCAGGATCAGGTCGAGGGCGCAGCGGTAGGGGGCCTGCGGGTCCAGCCGGACGGCGAACGGCGCCACGCCGGTCTCGCCGAAATCCGGCCGCTCGCCACCGATGCCCTGGACCTTGCCGTTCCAGGCCGGGTGGCGTGGCAGCGGGCTGGCCGAGGTGTCGAACAGCGCGAACTTGATGCTCGACGAACCGCAGTTCAGCACCAGGATCAGGGCTTGCCCGGAAGTGGAAGTCTGGCCGATGGTCATAGAGGAGTGCTCCGGTAGTGGTGCGCCAGCAGCAGGGCCAGGGCGCATGAGGCGATGCGGGATTCGTAGGTGTCGGCCCGGCTGGTCAGGATGATGGGCACGCGGGCGCCCAGGACGATGCCGGCGCTGGCCGCGTCGCCCAGGTACATGAGTTGCTTGGCCAGCATGTTGCCGCTTTCCAGGTCGGGCGCCACGAGGATGTCCGCGCGTCCCGCGACGTCCGAGCGGATGCCCTTGATGTGGGCCGCCGCCAGGGAGACGGCGTTGTCGAAGGCCAGCGGGCCGTCGAGCCGGCCCCCGCTGATCTGGCCGCGATCGGCCATCTTGCACAGGGCGGCCGCGTCCAGGGTGGCCGGCATTGCGGCGCTGACCGTCTCCACGGCGGCCAGGATGGCCACGCGCGGCTGCTCGACGCCGATCGCATGGGCCAGATCGATGGCGTTGCGGATGATGTCGGCCTTCTGCTCCAGGGTCGGGGCGATGTTGATCGCGGCGTCGGTGATGATGAAGGGGCGCGGGTATTGGGGCGTCTGCATCAGGTAGCAGTGGCTGACGCGCCGCTTGGTGCGCAGGCCGTCGGCGCGTACCACCGCGCCCATCAGTTCGTCGGTATGCAGGCTGCCTTTCATCAGGGCCTCGACCTCGCCCGTCCGGGCCAGGGCCACGGCCAGGTCGGCCGCCGCGTGGCTGTGCGGCACGTCGCGGACGTCCAGGCCATCGAGCGATGCGCCCAGGGCCTGGGCGGCCTGTTCCAGGCGTGTCCGGGGGGCCACCAGGATCGGATCGATCAAGCCTTCGCTGCGGGCGTCCAGGGCCGCCCGCAGACTGATCTCGTCGCAGGGGTGCGCCACCGCCACCCGGATCGGATCGCGTCCGCGCGCGTGCCCCAGCAGGGTGCGCAGCCCGTCCCGCGCGGCGTCCTGGATGCGGATCTCGGGCAAGGAGCCGCGGGGGCATTCGATGGACCGTTCGGGCGCCTGGACGCAGGCCTCGCCCTCGATGGCGACCGTTCCGTCGGGCAGGGTGCAGGCGCAGGCCAGGCGGACGCGCCGGTGCCCGGGCTCCAGGGCGGTTACCCGGACTTCGACGGTCAGGCGGTCGCCGACGCGCACTGGCGCCAGGAACGACAGGCTCTGGCTCAGGTAGAGGGTGCCGGGGCCAGGGAGCTGGGTGCCCAGCACGGCCGAGATCAGCGAGGCCCCCCACATGCCATGGGCGATCACGCTCTGGAAGGGGCCGTGCGCGGCGAAGTCGGGATCCAGGTGCTGCGGATTGACGTCGCCCGAGACGGCGGCGAACAACTGGATGTCCCGGGAGGTCAGTACCCGGTCGATGCGGGCGTGGTCCCCCACGGCGAGTTCCGCGAAGGTCCGGTTGCGCAGGGCGTTCAGCGAGGAGTCGGTCATGGATGTCTCAATACATGTGCTGGCCGCCGTTCATGGCCAGGTTGCTGCCCGTCATGAACGCCGCCAGGTCGCCGCAGACGAAGGCGACCAAGGCGCCGATCTCTTCGGGGCGTCCCAGGCGGCCGATGGGGATCTGGGAGATGATCTGGCTTTCCAGTACGTCGTGGGGGACGGCGGCGACCATGGCCGTGTCCATGTAGCCCGGGGAGACCGTGTTGACGGTGACGCCCTTGCGCGCCAGTTCCAGCGCCAGCGATTTGGTGAAGCCGTGGATCCCGGCCTTGGCCGCGGCGTAGTTGGTCTGGCCGAACTGGCCTTTGCTGCCGTTGATCGAGGCGATGTTCACGATGCGGCCCCAGCCGGCCTCGACCATGCCGTCGACGAAGGGCTGGGTGACGTTGAACATGGAATCCAGATTGGTGCGCAGCACGCTGTCCCAGGCGGATTTTCGCATCTTGCGGAAGGTGCCGTCGCGCGTGATGCCGGCGTTGTTCACCAGGATGTCCACCCGGTGGCCGTCGGCCCGGATGCGTTCGGCCATGGCCAGGCACGAGGCTTCGTCGGCCACGTCGGCGCCGTAGGCATGGAAAGTGTAGCCGTCGTCGGCCTGCGCCTTCAGCCAGGCCGGGACGTGGTCGTTGCCGGGGGAGTGCGCGACCAGGACGGTGCGGCCCTGCTCGTGCAGGGCGCGGGCGATGGCCTGGCCGAGTCCGCCGGTGCCACCGGTGACCAGGGCGGTATGGGGAGAGGACATGATGGGCTCCTTGGTGGGGTGGGAAATCAGGCCATGCTGCCGATGGTCGAACGGAATCGCCGCAGCGAGAGATGGAACATGATGGAACCGATGACCAGCAGCGCGGCGAACGAGGGCCAGACGACCTCGAATCCGGCGCCCCGGTACAGGATAGCCTGCCCCAGTTCGACGAAGTGCGTGGTCGGCGCGGCCAGCATCAGGTCCTGGACGAACCGCGGCATGCTTTCACGTGGCGTGGTGCCGCCCGAGAGCATCTGCAGCGGCAGCAGGATCAGGATCATCAGCATGCCGAACTGGGGCATGTTGCGCGCCAGGGTCGCCAGCCAGATGCCCATGGCGGTCATGGCGAACAGGTGCAGCGTGGCGCCGGCGAAGAACAGCGGCAGCGAGCCTTCGATCGGCACCTGCAGCAGGCCGCGCACGATGCCGTTGAGCGACAGGGCGGCGGCGGCCAGCACCACCAGGCTCATGGACCAGACCTTGGAGAGCATGATCTGAGCCGGCGTGACGGGCATGACCAGCAGATGTTCGATGGTGCCGTGCTCCCGCTCGCGGATCAGGGCGGCGCCGGTCAGGATCAGCGACAGCATGGTGATCTGATTGATGATTTCCATCAGGCCGCCGAACCAGGATTTTTCCAGGGCGGGGTTGAAGCGCGCGCGCAGCACCAGGTCCACCGGCGGAGCCATCGACGGATTGCGTCCGCGCAGGAAGGTGCCGATCTCGTCGAGAATGATCCGCTGGATGTTGCCGTTGCCGGTGAAGGCCTGGCTCATGCGGGTGGCGTCCACGTTGATCTGGATCTCGGCCGCCCCGCCGGAGAGCACATTGCGCTGGAAGTTCGGCGGGATGTTCAGCACGAAGGAGTAGCGGCCGATGTCCATGCCGGGATCCACTTCTTCGTGGCCGATCATGGCGGGCGGGATGAACTGGGGTGGATAGAAGGCGGCCGTGATCTGTTGGGACAGCGGGGAATGGTCCTCGTCCACGATGGCGATGGCGACGTGGTGCAGGGTCTCGGGCACGGCCGTGGCGGCGGTGTAGACCGAGACCGTGAAGGAAAAGGCGATCAGCACCAGCATGACGGGATCGCGCCACAGGCTCCAGAGTTCCTTGACGCCCAGTCGCCAGATCGTGCCGAGGGAAGCATGCCGCTTCATGTCAGCGGTCCTGTTTGCGCAAAAGGGCGACGGCCGTGCCCAGGATGACCGGGATGGACAGCATCATCGGCCAGATCGAAGGCCAGAGGTCGTGAAATTCGAGCGCCTTGTTGAAGACGCCCCGGCTGATGGTGAACATGTAGGCGGTCGGGTAGGTCCGGCCGATGATCCGGCCCAGGCCCTCCAGCGAGCTGACAGGGTCCAGCAGGCCCGAGAACTGGATGGCCGGGATCAGGGTGGCGATCATGGTGAAGAACATGGCGGCGATCTGGCTGCGCGTCATGGCCGAGGCCAGCAGGCCCAGGCCTGTGGCGGCGACGCAGTAGACGACGCCGGTCAGCGCCAGGGTGGCGAGGCTGCCCTTGATCGGCACGTCGAAGACTGTGACCGACAGCAGACACATGGCCGCGAGGTTCAGCAGCGCCAGGCCGATGTAGGGAATCTGCTTGCCCAGCAGGAATTCCGTTCGCGTCACCGGGGTGACGTACAGGTTGATGATCGAGCCGATTTCCTTTTCGCGCACCACGGCCAGGGCCGTCAGCATGGCTGGCAGCATCATCAGCAGCAGCGGGATGACCACCGGCACCATGGCCGGCAGGCTGCGCACGTCCGGGTTGTAGCGGAAGCGCGTCTCCAGGCCGGCCGGCGAGGCGACGGGCACGCCCAGGCGTTCCCGGGCCTGCTGCGCCAGCCATTGCTGGTGCATGCCCTGGACGTAGCCTTTGAGGGTTTCGGCGCGCTGCGGCATGGCGCCGTCGATCCAGGCGCCGATCTCGGCCGTGCGTCCGTGCAGCAGGTCGCGCCCGAAGCCGGGAGGGATCTCGATCGCCAGGGACAGCTCGCCGCTGCGCATGCGGCGGTCCATGTCGGCTTCGTCGAGGATGGGGGGATGCTCGATGAAATAGCGCGAGCCCGACAGGTTCAGCGCATAATCGCGGCTGATCGTGCTGTTGTCCCGGTCCAGCACCGCGAAGCGCAGGTTCTCCACGTCCAGGCTGATGCCAAAGCCGATGACGAACATCAGCACCAGGGATCCCAGCAGAGCCAGCGTGCCGCGCACCGGATCGCGGCGCAGTTCCATGGATTCGCGCCGCATGGTGCTGAACAGGCGGCCCGGACTGAAGGACGGGATGCGGGCCGCGTGGTCCGCGCCCGCGGCGGTGGTCGCGGGGATGACCGGCGCGCCGGCCCCGGACGCCTCGGGCGCGGCGGTCCGTGGCGGTGGCGCGGATTCGCCGCTGGCTTCCAGCAGATAGCCGATGAAGGCCTCTTCCAGCGTTCTGGCGCCGCGCTTGCGCACCAGTTCGGCCGGCCGGTCGCTGTCGAGCACCCGGCCTGCATGCATCATGGACATGCGGTCGCAGCGTTCGGCCTCGTTCATGAAGTGGGTGGAAATGAAGATCGTCACCCGGTCGCGCCGCGACAGGGTGATCAGCAGGCGCCAGAACTCGTCGCGGGCCACCGGGTCCACGCCCGAGGTCGGTTCGTCCAGGATCAGCAGCTCGGGCTCGTGCACCATGGCGACGGCCAGCGACAGGCGCTGGCGGATGCCCAGCGGCAGGCTGTCGGGCAGCATGTCCAGCGCTTCGCCCAGGCCGAAGCGCGCCACCATGGTCCCGACGCGTTCGTCGATGCGTTTCGGCGCGACATGGAACAGGCGGGCGTGCAGGACCAGGTTCTGGCGTACCGTCAACTCGCTGTAGAGCGAGAAGGACTGCGACATGTATCCGACCCGGCGGCGCACGTCCAGGTCGTCGGGATCGATCTCGCGGCCGAACAGCCAGGCGCGGCCTTCGCTGGCGGGCAGCAGCCCGGTCAGCATTTTCATGGTGGTCGATTTGCCGCAGCCGTTGGAGCCCAGGAAGCCGAAGATCTCGCCGCGGCGGATGCGGAAGCTGACGTGATCGACGGCGACGAAATCGCCGAAGCGCATGGTCAGGTCGTGGGCCTCGATGGCGACGTCCCGCCCGCCGTCCCCGGGCAGCGGCGGGATCTCCACGGGGGCGTAGCCCTCGCGCCGGGCGGCCGGCAGCAGGTGGATGAAGGCCGACTCCAGCGTCGCCTGGCCTGTGGCTCGCAGCAGTTCGGCCGGCGTGCCGGTGGCGAGGATGCGGCCCCCGTCCATGGCGACCAGCCAGTCGAAGCGCTGCGCCTCGTCCATGTAGGCGGTGGCGACGATCACGCTCATTCCAGGCTGGCCGGCGCGGATGCGGGCGATCAGCTCCCAGAACTGGGCGCGGGCCAGGGGGTCCACGCCGGTCGTCGGCTCGTCCAGGATCAGGAAGTCCGGGTCGTGGATCAGGGCGCAGCACAGGCTGAGTTTTTGCTTCATGCCGCCCGAGAGCTTGCCGGCGGGACGCGACAGGAAGGGGTGCAGGCCGGTGCTGCGGGTCAGGCCGTCGATACGGCGGCGCCGTTCGGCGGCTCCGTGGCCGAACAGCCTCGCGAAGAACTGCAGATTTTCCTCGACCGAGAGCGTCGGGTAGAGATTCTTCCCCAGCCCTTGCGGCATGTAGGCGATGCGCGGGCAGGTACGCTGGCGGTGGGCGCGCCGCGCCATGTCGCCGCCCAGAACCTCGGCCCGGCCTTCCTGGATGACGCGGGCCCCGGCCAGGATCGACAGCAGGGTGGACTTGCCCACGCCGTCCGGGCCGATCAGGCCGACCATGCGGCCGGCCGGGATGTCGAGGTCGATGCGATCCAGCGCCCGGGTCTTGCCGTAGCGGTGGCTCAGCCCCAGGGTCCGGGCGACGGGAGTGTCCTGCGTCATGGGCCTACTCGGGCAGGCGGACGGTCAGGGCGTCGGGCCAGGGCCGGGAGGCGTCGGTGCGTACCCAGGCGACGCCGGGCAGGCCGGTCTTGACCTGTTCGAGGTGCTTGCGCAGAAGGTCCCGGGGGATGCGCGCCTTGATGCGGAACATGAGTTTCTGCCGCTCGCTGGCCGTTTCCACGGTCTTGGGCGTGAACTGCGCCTGGCTGGCGACGAAAGCGACTTCGGCGGGAATCACGTATTGCGGGGCTGCGTCCAGGACGATGCGGACTTCGCTGCCCAGGGCCAGCCGGCCGGCGACGGCCTCGGGCATGAAGAAGGTCATGGTCACGTCGGACAGGTCCAGCATGTTGAGCACGCGGCCTCCAGCGGCCAGGACTTCGCCCGGCTGGGCCACGCGCAGCTGGATGCGGCCGTCGCGCGGGGCCTTGAGGCGGCTGTCCTCCAGGTCGGCCCGGATGCGCGCCACCGTGGCGGCCGCGGCAGCCACGGCGGATTCGGCGCCCACCTGGTCGGCCTTGGCCGCCGACACGCCGGCCTGGGCCGACACCACCTGGGCGCGGGCGGCGGCGAGGCCGGCTTCGGCGCTGTGCAGCCGGGCCTGGTCGTCGTCCAGTTCCTGCTGCGAGGCGGCGCCGCGCTTGACCAGCGAACTGGAGCGGTTCAGGCGTTGCCGGGCGGCGAACAGGTCGCTTTCGCGCTGCCTGACGACGGCCTGCGCCGTGGCGACGTCGCTTTCCCGCAGGGCGACCTGCGCCTGGGCCGCGATGACGGCATGGCCGGCCTGCCGCCAGCGGGCCTCGGCTTCCTCGATCTGGGCTTGCAGGGAATCCGGGTTCATGAGGGCCAGGGTCTGGCCGGCCTGGACGAAATCGCCCTCGTCGGCCAGGATCTGATCGACCCGGCCAGGCAGCTTGGTGGCGATGTCGATCTCGGTGGCCTCGATGCGGCCGTTGCCTTGCATGAAGCCGGGGCCGGGGCCGCGATCCTGGGACCAGCGCCAGACGCCGTAGGCGCCGGCGGCCACGGCGGCGATCAGGATCAGCGGCAGGGATTTCTTGATTTTATCGGTGAGGTTCATGTCGCTCAGGGATCGGTATGAGAGGAGGGGGCGGGGTGATCCGCGTCCGTCGCGGCGGCGCCTGGAGCCTGGCCTGCGCCGCCGCCCAGGGCGGTGTACAGGGCCACCTGGCTCGACAGCCACGCGCGGTGGGTCTGGACCAGTTGCTGCTGGGCCGTCAGCAGGTCGCGCTTGGCATCCAGGACTTCCAGGTAGGGCGCGGCGCCGCTGTCGTAGCGTAGCTGGGCCAGATCGGCCCGTTCGGCCTGGGTGTACGTCATGCGGGCCAGGATTTCCATCTGCTCGGCCAGGCCCTGGCGGGCCGACAGGGCGTCGGCCACTTCGCGGAAGGCAGTCTGGATGCTTTTCTCGTAAGTGGCCACCGCCATGTCGCGGCGGACTTCGGCCACGTCCAGATTGGCCCGCAGGCGGCCGGCCGTGAAGATCGGGACTTCGATGACGGGCGCGAAGGTCCAGGTCTTGCTGCCGCCGCCGAACAGGCCGTCGAGTTCGGCGCTGGCCGTTCCGATGCCCGAAGTCAGCGCGATGCGCGGCAGGAAGGCGGCGCGCGCGGCGCCGATGCGGGCGTGCGCGGATCGCAGCCGATGTTCGGCGGCGCGGATGTCCGGGCGCGCCAGCAGAACCTCGGAGGGCAGGCCGGGTTCCAGCCGGGCCAGCCGGGTGGCTTCCAGGTCGATGCCGCGGGTCGGCGCGATGCCGGGGTCGGTGCCCGCCAGCAGCGTCAATGCGTGCGCGGCGGCGGCCCGTTCCTGTTTCAACTGGGCCCGCAGGGCTTCGGCCTGGATCAGCAGGGTGCGCACCTGGGTCAGTTCCAGCTCCGAGGACGATCCGACCGTCTTGCGCTGCAGGAAGATGTCCAGGGACTGGCGGCGGTTGCGCACGGCCTCGTCCGCCAGGAAGGCGCGCTGGTCCAGTTCCCGCAGGGCGAGTACCGAATCGGCCACCTGGCGCACCAGCGTCACCTGGACGGCCTGCCGGGCCGCATCGGTCGCCAGCCATTCGTCCAGCGCGGCGTCATTCAGATTGCGGATCCGGCCCCAGAGGTCGATTTCCCAGTTGGTCAGGCCGATGCTCGCCTGGTTCCGCGTCTGGATCTGCGGCTGGCCGGTGACGGTGAGATCGCCGGGAACGTGGCCGCGCTCGATACCGCCCTGGACGCCGATCGACGGCGCCAGGTCGGCCCGCTGGATGCGGTAGGCGGCCTCGGCCTCGCGCACGCGCAGCACGGCCAGCCGCAGGTCGCGGTTGTGCTCCAGCGCCAGGCCGATCAGCCGGCGCATGTCGGAATCCTGGAAGTAGTGCGACCAGGCCAGGTCGTGCAGCGCGCGGACGGTGGCCGCTTCCGTGTCGGCGGGCCAGGTGTCGGCGACCGGCGAGGGCGGCAGACGCGTCTCGGGCGCCAGGTTGACGCAGGCCGACAGGGCCAGCAGGCCGGCGGCTCCCAGGGCGCGGAGCAGGGGCCGGCCGACGGCGATGCCGGCCATGGGGCCTCGTGCGCCGCGCGGGAGCGGGCGAGGCGGAGTCTGCCGGTGCATGGCTCAGGTCTCCAGTACGTAGCGCCCGGGGGCGGCTCCCAGGCCCGGACGGCCGGGGATTCCCAAGGCAGGCGGGGCTTCGGGTGCGCCCGAACGGTCCGCCAGCCACTGCGACCAGGCCGTCCACCAGGACCCGTCGTTGACGGGCGTGGCGGCCATCCATTCGTCAGGCGGCAGGAAGGGGTCGCCGGGCTGGCGGGTCCGGATGCGGTACTGGCGCCGGGGATGGCCGGGCTCGTTGACGATTCCGGCGTTATGCCCGCCGCTGGTCAGCACGAAGCTCAATTCGCCCGGCAGGAACTGGTGCAGCTTGTAGACCGAGCGCCAGGGGGCGACATGGTCGGTGATGGTGCCCACGGCGAAGACCGGCAGGCGGACGTCGCCGATCGATACGGGCCGTCCGCCCACGGGGTAGCGTCCGGCGCTCAGGTCGTTGTTCAGGTACAGCCGCCGCAGGTACTGCGAATGCATGCGGGCGGGCATGCGGGTGGTGTCGGCGTTCCAGGCCATCAGGTCGTTCATGGGTCGCCGATCGCCCAGCAGGTATTCGTGGATGACGCGCGACCAGAGCAGGTCGTAGGAACGCAGCATCTGGAAGGCGCCGGCCATCTGGTCGGCGCTGAAGTAGCCCCGGCGCCCCATCTGGGCTTCGAGCATGTGCACCTGGGCTTCGTCGATGAACAGACCGATTTCCCCGGGCTCGCTGAAATCGACCTGGGCCGTGAACAGGCTGACGCTGGCGAGCCGCGCATCGCCGTCGCGTGCCATCGCCGCCGCCGCGATCGACAACAGCGTGCCGCCCAGGCAGTAGCCGGTGGCGTGGATGCGACGTTCCGGCTGGATGCGTCCAATGGCGTCCAGGGCGGCGAAGAACCCATGGCGCAGGTAGTCGTCCATGCCCAGGTCGGCATCCTGGTCGGCGGGATTCTTCCAGGAGATGCAGTAGACGGTGTAGCCCTGGTCGCGCAGGAAGCGGACCAGGGAATTGTGCGGCGACAGGTCCAGGATGTAGTACTTCATGATCCAGGCCGGCACCAGCAGGATCGGTTCCGGCCGCACGGTCGCGGTCGTGGGGGCATACTGGATCAGCTCGATCAGCCGGTTGCGCAGGACCACTTTGCCCGGGGTGACGGCCACGTCGCGCCCGACGCGGAATTTGTCCGCCCCGGCGACCGGCATCTCGGCCTGGTGGCGGACGATGTCCTCCAGCAGGTAGCCGCCGCCGCGCAGCAGGTTCATCCCGCTTTCCTCGATCGTGCGGTTGATGGCGACCGGGTTTGTCCAGAGCTGGTTGCCGGGCGACATCATGTCCAGCCACTGCCGCGCCCAGAACGAGACTTGCCGCATGTGGTGCGGATCGGTGCCGTGCAGGCCGGACGTGGCTTCCTCCCACCAGTCCTGTGTCAGCAGGAATCCCTGGTGCAGCAGGTTGTAGGGCCAGCGGCACCAGGCCGGGTCGCTGAAGCGGCGGTCGGTTTCGGGCGGTGTGACGCAGACCCTGGACGGGTCCCCGGACGCTCGCAGGCAGTCGTACAGATAGTGCGCCAGTTCGCTCTGGTGGCTGGCGGCCAGGCGCAGCAGCTCGGTCCGCTTGCCGGGCGAGGCCGCCAGGTGCATGGCCCAGTCCAGCCACGCCAGGCTGAGCGAGGCGGGAGAGAGCGATGCGAACGCGCGCGCCTGGCTGGCGTGGAAATACTGGTCGGTGATCCGGGCGGCGACCCGGGAGTCCATGGTGCGGCTGTTCGAAGATGATGGCATGGCGATCCCCCTTAACGACTTTTTAGTCGATAATTTACCCGTCAGTCCTGATGCACATCAATGGCCCAGCCGGACTTTTCTTCCAGAATCAATCGTCATGCCGAAAACGCCGTCCCCGATCCAGCCCGCCGCCGGCCGCAAGCCCAGGAACCGTCGCCTGCCCGCCCACGAGCGCCGGGACCAGATACTGGACGCGGCCCTGCATGAATTCTCGGAACGCGGATTCGGCGCGGCGCGGATGGATGACATCGCCGCCCGGGCCGGCCTGTCCAAGGGAGGGCTGTACGCGCATTTCGAGAGCAAGGACGCCGTGTTCCAGGCGCTGATGCAGCGCATGCTGCTGCCGGATCTGCTGTTCGGCGGACGGCCGCCTCCGGCGGATGCCCGGCCTCCGGGGGCCGCGCTGGCGGCTCTGGTGGACGACTTCCTGGATCGTGCCTATGCGCGGCTGGAGGATGGCCGCTTCATCCGCACGCTGCGCCTGCTGATCGCCGAGGGGCCGAGGGCGCCGGAGGTCATCGAGGGCTGGCGCGAGGACCATCTCCGCTTGCTGCAGGGCCAGCAGGCCATGATGCGCCGCGCGGTCGAGGGGGGCGCGCTGCGAGACAGCGCGCTGACCGACATGGTGCATCTGATCCATGCCCCCATTCTGCTGGCGGCCGTCCTGAGGATGCTGCAGGACGATGAGCATGCGCGCGTCGTCCTGCCCCGGTTGCGGGCGGCCCATCGCCGCCTGTTGCTGGAGCAGTTGCTGCCGCCCGATCCCGCCTGAGGCCGTTCCGGGCCGGCTTGCCGTCCACCTCGCGGCCTGCATGCCGCCCGGATTCGTCAGGCACAGGACAGTCCGCAGGGGACTGTCCTATGTGTCCTATGTCCCGACTCATTCCTTGCGCAGCCGCGCGAAGGCCTCGGCCATGGCGCCCTGGGGCGCGGCGGCGGGCCGGTCGGGACGCCCACCGCGCAGGCCGGCACGGCCGCCCGGCCGTCCCGTGCCGCCCGCGCCGGCCGAGGGGCGGGGTTCCGGATCATCCTTGCGCATGCTCAGGGCGATGCGCTTGCGCGCCACGTCCACTTCCAGCACGCGCACCTGCACCGTCTGGCCCACGCGCACCACGTCGCGCGGATCCTTGACGAACTTGTCGGCCAGGGCGGACACGTGCACCAGGCCGTCCTGATGCACGCCTATGTCCACGAAGGCGCCGAAGTTGGCAACGTTGCTGACCACTCCCTCCAGGATCATGCCGGGCGCCAGGTCCTTGATGTCCTGGACGCCTTCCTTGAATTTCGCCGTCTTGAATTCGGGGCGGGGGTCGCGGCCCGGTTTTTCCAGTTCCGCGAAAATGTCGCGCACCGTGGGCAGGCCGAAACGCTCGTCGGTGAAGTCCGCCGGGGACAGGCCTTCGAGTGACCGGGCGTTGCCCATCACCGCCGCGGCGGGCTGGCCGGCCTTCAGCAGGATTCGTTCGACCACGGGATAGGCCTCGGGGTGCACGGCCGAGGCGTCCAGGGGGTTGTCGGACCCCGGGATGCGCAGGAAACCGGCCGCCTGCTCGAAGGCCTTGTCGCCGAAGCGGGGCACATCGCGCAGCGCCTTGCGGTTGCGGAAGGCGCCGTGCGCCTCGCGCCATTGCACGATATTGCGCGCCAGGGACTGGTTCAGTCCGGACACGCGCGTCAGCAGCGGCGCCGAGGCCGTGTTCACGTCCACGCCGACGGCGTTCACGCAGTCCTCGACCACAGCGTCCAGGGAGCGGGCCAGCTCGCGCTGGTTGACGTCGTGCTGGTACTGGCCCACGCCGATGGCCTTGGGCTCGATCTTCACCAGTTCGGCCAGCGGGTCCTGCAGGCGGCGGGCGATGGAGACCGCGCCGCGCAGGCTGACGTCCAGTTCGGGGAATTCCAGGGCCGCCAGCTCGGAGGCCGAATAGACCGAGGCGCCGGCCTCGGACACGACGACTCGCTCGAAGACCAGCTCGGGGTGGCGCTCGCGCAGCGCGGCGGCCAGGCGCTCGGTCTCGCGCGAGGCGGTGCCGTTGCCGATGGCCACCAGGTCGATCCGGTGGCGCGCGACCAGGGCGGCCAGGGTCCGCAGGCTGCCCTCCACGTCGCGGCGCGGCTCGAAGGGGTAGATGGTGGCGGTCTCCAGCAGCTTGCCGGTGGCGTCGATGGCGGCGACCTTGACGCCGGTGCGAATGCCGGGATCCAGGCCCAGCACGGCTTTCGGGCCGGCGGGCGCGGCCAGCAGCAGGTCCTTCAGGTTGGCGGCGAACACGCGGATGGCCTCGTCCTCGGCCGTTTCGCGCAGCCGTCCGATCAGCTCGGTCTCGAAGCCGGTCAGCAGCTTGACCCGCCAGGTCCAGCGGCAGACTTCGGCCAGCCAGTGCTGGCGGGGGGTGGCGCGGGCGTCGAAGCGCGCGTCCAGGTCCAGGATGCCGGCCACGCGCGCCACGAAGGGGTGCGGAGTCTCGGCCTCGCGCTCGGGATCCAGCCCCAGGCGCAGGTCCAGAATGCCTTGCTGGCGGCCGCGCAGCAGCGCCAGGATGCGGTGCGAGGGCAGGGTACGCAGGGCTTCGCTGAAGTCGAACCAGTCGCGGAAGTTCGCGCCCTCGGTTTCTTTGCCCGCCACGACCTGGGCGTATATCCGGCCGGTGTTCCAGAGTTCCGTGCGCAGCGTGTCCAGCAGCGTGGCGTTCTCCGCGAAGCGTTCGGCCAGGATGTCGCGCGCGCCATTCAGGGCGGCGCGCGCGTCCTCGAAGCCGGCTTCGGCGTTCAGGTAGGCGGCCGCCAGGACCTCGGGGTCGGCGGCGGAGTCGGCCAGCAGGGCGTCGGCCAGGGGCTCCAGGCCGGCTTCGCGGGCGATTTGGGCGCGCGTGCGCCGCTTCGGCTTGTAGGGGGCGTACAGGTCCTCCAGCCGCTGCTTGCTGTCGGCTTCCAGAATCCGCGTCCGCAAGGCGTCGTCGAGCTTGCCCTGTCCGGCGATCGAGTCCAGGATCGCCACGCGGCGGCCTTCCAGCTCGCGGATGTAGAGCAGGCGCACTTCCAGCTGGCGCAGCACCGTGTCGTCCAGTCCTCCGGTGGCTTCTTTGCGGTAGCGGGCGATGAAAGGCACGGTGGCGCCGGAATCCAGCAGGTCCACCGCCGCCGCGACCTGGGCGGGCCGGGCGTCGAGTTCCGCCGTCAGCAGCCGCAGGATGCGGGCGGAGTCGACGGCATGAGTCTGGGAGTCTGGGTTGATCATGGTCATGAGTGTCGCGTAGTACCGGTACAAGCGGCGCATTTTGCCATACCCGCCCCGCAACACCGGAATGCCTGGCGTATCATCCGGGGATCGACCCGTACCCACGCCGCGCTCCGCATCATGTTTTCCGACGATCTCGCCCAACTCTTCGGCCCCGACGGCCCGCTGGCTCGCCAGCTCCCGGGCTATGTGCCGCGCGCGGCCCAGCTGGAGCTGTCCGAGGCCATCCGCGACACTCTGGAAGGCGGCGGCGTGCTGATCGCCGAGGCCGGCACCGGCACGGGCAAGACCTGGGCCTACCTGGCGCCCGCCTTCCTGTCGGGCGGCAAGGTGCTGGTGTCCACCGGCACCCGGACCCTGCAGGATCAACTGTTCCGCCGCGACATCCCGCGCTTGCGCGACGCCCTGGCCTTGCCGGTGGACGTGGCGTTGCTCAAGGGGCGCGGCAACTACGTGTGCCACTATCACCTGGAACGTCTGGAGCAGGACGAGCGCGCCCTGAAGTCGCGCGATGAAATGTCCCAGTTGCGCGCCATCCGTCGCTTTGTGCGCGAAGGTGGCAGCGGCGACCGCGCTGATCTGCCTGAAGTGCCGGAAACCGCCGACATCTGGAACCGCGTGACCTCGACCCGGGAAAATTGCCTGGGCCAGGACTGTCCCCACGTGCGCGACTGCTTCCTGCTGAAGGCGCGCCGCCACGCCCAGGAGGCCGATGTGGTGGTGGTCAACCACGCTCTGTTCATGGCGGACCTGGCGCTGCGGGAAGAAGGCATCACCGACCTGCTGCCGGAAACCCGGCTGGTGGTCTTCGACGAGGCGCACCAACTGCCCGACACCGCCACCCGCTTCCTGGGGCAGAGCCTGTCGCTGCACCAGGTGCTGGACTGCGCCCGCCAGGCCGAGGCGGCCGGGCTGGCCCACGCGCGCGAGACCGTTCGCTGGAGCGAACTGTGCCAGACCCTGGACGCGGCGGCGCGCGACCTGCGCCTTGTCAGCGCCCCCGTGGGGAAGCTGCCGGGCGGCCGGGCGACTTTCGAGCAGATTCCCGAGGCCGAGGCCTTCGACCAGTCCCTGGAGCGCCTGGCGCAGGCGCTGGACGGACTGACCGAATCCCTGGGCACCCAGGAAGAACGCCACCCGGACCTGGCGGCCGCCGCCCGCACGGCGCGCACCTTGCGCGCCCGGCTGTGGCAGTGGGCGCATCCCGCCCGGGATGAGGCCGTCCGCAGAGCAGTCCCTGCGGACGGCCCTGTGCCGGACGAATCCGAACCGCGTGCAGGCGGTGAGGTGGGTGATGAAGCCGCCGTGCGCTGGATCGAGCACAGCGCGCACTCCGTGCGGCTGCAGCGGGCGCCCTTGTCGGTGGCGCGGATCTTTTCGGGATTCCGCCGGCCGGGCCAGTCCTGGGTGTTGGCGTCGGCCACTCTGTCGGTGCGCGGGGACTTTCAGCATTTCCAGCGCCAGCTGGGGTTGGGGGATGCCGGGACGCGCAGCTGGGCTTCGCCTTTCGATTATCCGGCGCAGGGGCTGCTGTACGTGCCCAAGGCGCTGCCGTGGCCGAGCGACCCCGGCTTCACGGACGCGTTCGCGCGCGCCCTTTTGCCGCTGGTGGACGCCTGCCCGGGTGGGGTGCTGGTGCTGTGCACCACCCTGCGCGCGGTCGATCGCGTGGCCGACGTCCTGCTGCGCGACATGCTGGCCTCGGACCGGCCGGTGATGCGCCAGGGCGAAGCCACGCGCGGCGTGCTGCTCGAGCGCTTCCGCTCGGCAGGCAATGCGGTGCTGGTGGGCAGCACCAGTTTCTGGGAAGGCATCGACGTGCCGGGCGATGCGCTGACCCTGGTGGCGATCGACAAGCTGCCTTTCGCCCCTCCCGACGATCCCGTGCTGGAAGCGCGCCTGAACGCCTGCCGGACCGAGGGCGGCAATCCCTTCATGGAATACCAGTTGCCGCAGGCAGCGCTGCTGCTCAAGCAGGGCGCGGGGCGCCTGATCCGGTCCGAGACCGACTGGGGGGTGCTGGTGGTGGGCGACGGACGCCTGGTGGACAAGCCCTACGGACGGCTGCTGTGGCAGGGGCTGCCGCCCTTCGCCCGTACCCGGGACGCCGGGGTGGCCCTGGACTTTCTGGGGCATCCGCCCGGCCGGCTGGAGCCGGCCATGGATGCTAGAGTCCTGTCTGGCTAATTCCGATCCTTACCTTCGGCGCCTGGGCTGGCCATGCTGCGTTGCTTGTCCACCTCACCGCTTGCAAGCGGTTCGGATTCGTCAGGCACGGAGCAGTCCGCAGGGACTGCTCCGTGTCCAGACTCATCCTCGGCGATAGCACCGGCTATCGCTGCGGTTTGCGCCTTGCCTGACAAGCCCATGCATCCGAATTCAAGTGACCAAACTCACCAGACAGGACACTAGAACCAGTTGATGGGGTTCCAGTGATTGACGGGCTCGTCCAGGCCCTGCTTGTAGTACTTGCTGTCAGGGAAGTTCTTGTCGAGTACGCGTTTGGCGTCGTCGCGCAGTTCCGGCATGCTCAGTTTGTCGTAGCTGAGCATCATCAGGTAGAGGGCCTTTTCCGCGATAGGCACGCCTTCGAAGTCGGTGACCACGGTCTGGGCGCGGTTGGCCGCCGCCACGTAGGCGCCGCGTTCGTAGTAGTACTGGGCGATGTGGACTTCGTTCTCGGCGATGGTGTTGACCAGCCAGGCGGCGCGCTTGCGGGCGTCGGGCGTGTAGCGGCTGTCGGGATAGCGCTTGATCAGCTCGTTGAAGGCCTCATAGGATTCGCGCAGGCCCTTGGGGTCTCGTTCGCTGGGATCCTGGCGCGTGAAGTTCGACAGGATGGCGCTGGGCGGCGTGAAGGTGATCATGCCCTTCAGGTACAGCATGTAGTCCGTGCCGGGATGATTCGGATATTGCTGCATGAAGCGGTCGATCGCGGCCTTGGCCTGTTCGGGCTCCTCATCCTTCCAGTTGACGTAGGCCTGGTCGATCAGGGACTGTTGCGCATAGATGCCGAAGGGGTAGCGGGCTTCCAGGGCTTCCAGGTTCTTGCGGGCGTCGGACCAGTTGCCCGAGCTGATGTCGGAGCGGGCCTGGCTGTAGAGGCGTTCCGCGCTCCAGCCGGCGGTCGGATCGACATTGCCCTTGGTCGAACTGCAGCCCGCCGCCAGGGCCATGCACAGGCAAGCCAGGATCAGCCGGATGTGGGTTGACAGGGCTTTCGGGAAAACAGGGGCATGCGCGGCCACGGGGCATCCTTGGTCAAGGTGTTAGCATTGTCGGCAGATTATATGATTTGTCGCCATGCCGTACACGGATATCGCCACCGAAGACACCGGTCCCGACGCGCCCGAGGTTTTCCATCTGCCTCTGGACGTCCTGCCGGATCGGCTGGACAAAACCCTCGCCCGCCTGATGCCGCGGCATTCGCGCAGCCGCCTGCAGTCCTGGATCGAGGACGGCCACGTCGAGGTCGACGGCGCCGTGGGCAAGGTGCGTACCCGGGTGGGGCCCGGCGCCCTCATCCGGGTCTGGCCCCAGCAGGCGCCCGAGGATCTGGCCTTCGTGCCCGAGGACGTGGCTTTCCGCGTGGTGGACGATTCCCCGGACTGGATCGTGGTGGACAAACCCGCCGGCCTGGTGACCCATCCGGGCGCGGGCAACTGGCACGGCACGCTGCTCAATGGCCTGTTGTTCCGCTATCCGGAATTGGCGCGCGTGGCCCGGGCCGGCATCGTTCACCGGCTGGACAAGGACACGTCGGGGCTGCTGGTCGTGGCCCGTACTGGAATCGCCCAGACGCAGCTCGTGCGCCAGCTCCAGGCGCGCACGGTCAAGCGTGAATACTGCGCGCTGGTGCATGGCGCGCTGTCGGGGCGGGGCACGGTGGACGCGCCGATCGGCCGCGACACCCGGGTGCCGGTCCGCATGAGCGCCGACCGTCCGGTGGCGCCCAAGCCCGCCGTCACGCACTACGAGTCCCTGGGCATCGGCCGTCACGGCGGGCTCGTCGTGTCCCGCGTGCTGTGCCGCCTGGAAACCGGCCGCACGCACCAGATCCGTGTCCACATGGCCCGCCTGCGGCACCCCCTGCTGGGCGACACTCTGTACGGCGGGCGGCTGGAGGCCGGCGCCGGCCGCCAGATGCTGCATGCGCGCGCCCTGGGCTTCGACGATCCCGTCACCGGGCGGCCTTGCGCTTTCACAGCCGTGCCGCCGGACGACTTCCGCCGCGTGCTCGACGGCATTCTCTGGGAAGGCGATGGCGACGACCGTACTTGAACCAGCCCCCGGCCTGCGGGGCGTGACGGGCGAACTCTGGGCCGGCGTGCGCTATTTTTCGACCTGGCGCGCCGGTGGTGTCAGCCAGGCGCCCCGGGACAGCCTGAACCTGGGCGCTCATGTCGGGGACGATCCGGCGGCCGTGGAGGAAAATCGGCGTCGGCTGCGACGAGCCTTGCCGGACGAACCCCTCTGGCTCGAACAGGTGCACGGCACGGCCGTGTTCGATGCCGATGCCGTGCCCGGCGGGCCCGGGCTGCCCGTGGGCGAGGCGCGGGCGTTTCCCGCGTCCGCCCCCTGCGCCGACGCCGCCACGACGACCCGGCGCGGCCGTCCCTTGGCGATCATGACCGCCGATTGTCTGCCGGTCGTTCTGGCCGACGAGGCCGGCACCGTGCTGGGCGTGGCCCATGCGGGCTGGCGCGGACTGGCGGCCGGGGTGCTGGAAAACACGCTGGACGCCATGCGCGGACGGGCGCCGGCCGCGCGCGCATGGCGCGCCTGGATCGGCCCGGGCATCGGGCCGCGGGCTTTCCAGGTCGGGCCGGAAGTGAGGGCCGCCTTCCTGGATCAGGATGCCGGTCTGGCGGAGTTCTTCGTTCTGGAGCGTCCTGGCGGCGACCGTTGGCTGGCCGACCTCGCGGGGCTGGCGCGCGCGCGGCTGCTGCGGGCCGGCGTCGATCGGGTGGAGGCCAGCGGGGAATGTACCTGGACGCGGGCGGACCGGTACTTTTCCTATCGGCGCGACCCCGGATCGGGGCGGCAGGCGACGCTGGCGTGGATGAGTCTGGACGCGGGGCAGTCCCTGCGGACTGGCCCGCGCCTGACGAATCCGAGCGCCTTGCAAGGCGCGAGGTGGGGAGATGCCGCAATCCAAGACGGTATCTGCGGACCTGGCCCGCGCTTGACGAATCCGAGCAGCATGCAGGCCGCGAGGTGGACATAGCGTGGGGCACTATTTTGGCGCATGTCGGCTTCGACATGGGCCCTATTCGGGCTAGCGACTTACCCGAATTGACGCGATTTGCCACAATGACAGAATAGGCGAACGAAAGGTTCCGGGTTGTTTCGGGATCTTGGTGGTACAAGGGATGGTGGAATGGCTGATCGGAATTCTTTGCAAAGGCAGACGCCGCCCGGGGTCGCTCCGGCCCAGTTGGCGTCCATTCAGTCCGATTTCACCCAGGCCTGGCAGTCGCTGCTGGATCGATTCCGTCAGGGCGCCCTGACGCCGCCCGCCGACCGCCGTTTCTCGTCGGACGCCTGGGCCGGCAATCCTCAGGCGCTGTTCTCGGCTCATGCCTATCTCATCATGGCCGACGCGCTGCAGCGCCTGGCACTCGCCGCCGATCTCGAGGACCCCGCGCGCGAGCGCCTGCGCTTCTCGGTCATGCAGTGGGTCGAGGCCGCCGCGCCGTCCAACTTCCTCGCATCCAACCCCGACGCCCTGAAGGCCCTGGTCGACAGCGGGGGCGAAACCCTGCAGCGGGGACTGGCGAACCTGATGCGCGACCTGACGCGGGGTCGCATCACCCAGACCGACGAGTCCGCCTTCGTGCCGGGCGAAAACCTGGCCATGACCCCGGGGACGGTGATCTACGAAAACGCCCTGATGCAGCTCATCCAGTACCGGCCGCAGACGGCGAAGGTCCGTCGGTTGCCCCTGCTGATGGTGCCACCCTGCATCAACAAGTACTACATCCTGGACCTGCAGCCGGCCAATTCCCTGGTGCTGCACACCGTGCAGGCCGGCTTCGAGGTCTTCATGGTGTCCTGGCGCAACCCGCTCCCGGGGGACGAGGACGGCATCGAGCGCAAGACCTGGGACGACTACGTCGAGGACGGCGTGCTGCGGGCCGTCCAGGTCGTGCGTGACGTGACCCGCCAGCCGCAGGTCAATGCCCTGGGCTTCTGCGTGGGAGGCACGCTGCTCTCCAGCGCCCTGGCCGTGGCGCGCGCCCGGGGAGAGGACCCGGTGGCCGCGCTGACCCTGCTGACCACTTTCCTGGATTTCCGCGAGACCGGCGTCCTGGACGTCTTCGTCGACGAGCAGCATGCCCGCGCGCGCGAACAGCAGCTGGGCGCGGGCGGCCTGATGACGGCGGGCGAGCTGTCCACCACCTTCTCGTTCCTGCGCCCCTCGGAACTGGTGTGGAACTACGTAGGCTCCAACTACCTGATGGGTGAATCGCCGCGGGCCTTCGACCTGCTGGCCTGGAACGCCGACGGCACCAACCTGCCGGGGCCGTTCTTCACCTGGTATTTCCGCAATACCTACCTGGAAAACCGCCTCCAGACCGGCCGGCTGCGCATCTGCGGCACGGCCGCCGACCTGCGCGCCCTGGACATGCCGGCCTACCTGTACGCTTCGCGCGAAGACCACATCGTACCCTGGACTTCGGCCTATGCCTCGACGCGGCTGCTGCGCGGGCCGCTGCGCTTCGTGCTGGGCGAATCCGGCCATATCGCGGGGGTCGTCAATCCCCCGGAACGCGGTCGCCGGGGCTATTGGTCCGGGAACCGGGACGCCGAACTGCCGGGAGATCCGGATGCCTGGCTGGGCCAGGCGGAACATGCCCGGGGCAGCTGGTGGCCCGACTGGCTGGATTGGCTGGCCGGGCATTCGGGCGACTGGCGGTCCGTCCGCCGCGGCCCCGGCAATCGAAAATATCCCGCCATAGAACCCGCACCCGGGCGCTATGTCAAAGTCAAAGCAGTCTGAAAAGGAGAACACCATGAGTGGCAAACTGGCTTACGTGACGGGGGGCATGGGCGGCATCGGAACGTCGATCTGCCAGCGTCTCGCAAAGGAAGGCTTCACGGTGGTGGCCGGTTGCGGTCCCAGCCGGGATCATGTCAAGTGGCTGGACGAGCAGGCCGCGCTGGGCTACAAGTTCAGCGCCTCGGTCGGCAATGTGTCCGACTGGGATTCCACGGTCGAGGCCTTCGTCAAGATCAAGGAGCAGTTCGGTCCGGTCGACGTGCTGGTGAACAATGCGGGCATCACCCGCGACGGCATCTTCCGCAAGATGAGCCGTGAAGACTGGCGCGCCGTCATCGACACCAACCTCAACAGCCTGTTCAACGTGACCAAGCAGGTCATCGACGACATGGTGGAGCGCCAGTGGGGGCGGATCATCAACATCAGTTCGGTCAACGGCCAGAAGGGCCAGTTCGGCCAGACCAACTACTCCACCGCCAAGGCCGGCATCCATGGCTTCACCATGGCCCTGGCCCAGGAAGTCGCCAGCAAGGGTGTGACCGTCAACACCATCTCGCCGGGCTATATCGGCACCGACATGGTGCGCGCCATCCGCCCCGACGTGCTCGAAAAGATCGTCGCCACCATCCCGGTCAAGCGTCTGGGCACGCCGGAGGAAATCGGCTCCATCGTCGCCTGGCTGGCGTCCGACGATTCAGGCTTTGCCACCGGGGCGGATTTCTCGCTGAACGGCGGCTTGCACATGGGTTGATCATGGCTCGGCATACCTCTTCACCTCAGGCTGAACGGCTGATCAAGAAGTACCCCAACCGCCGCCTCTACGACACCCAGTCCAGCGCCTACATCACGCTGGCCGACATCAAGCAGCTCGTCCTCGACAACGCGGTGTTCAAGGTCGTCGACGCCAAGACCGGCGACGACCTGACCCGCAGCATTCTGCTCCAGATCATCCTCGAAGAGGAATCCGGCGGTGTGCCCATGTTCTCGGCCGAGGCGCTGGCGCAGATCATCCGCTTCTACGGCCATGCCATGCAGGGCGTGATGGGCACGTTCCTGGAAAAGAACATCCAGGTGCTGATGGACATCCAGGACCGCATGGCCGAGCAGTCCCAGGGGCTGTACCAGCAGCATTTCGGTCCGGAGGCCTGGGCCCAGCTGATGAACATGCAGACTCCGGCCCTGCAGAACATGATGAACAACTATATCGAGCAAAGCCGCGGCCTGTTCGTCCAGATGCAGGACCAGATGCAGGATCAGACGCGCAACATGTTCTCGGCCTTTCCTTTCCCCGGGCAGCCGCCCGAAGGCGGAAAAAAGAAGAAATGACCGCGGGCCGGGCGAAACGTCCGGCCCCGCGTCGCATTTTCTTGATCTATTTCCGTGTCGTGAGCACTTCTCTGATGTTATAGTAACGAGAATCATTCTTTTTACTAACATGGAGATCGTTCATGGTGAAAAAACTGCTCGTCGCGCTGGCAGGCGTCGGCCTGGCCTCTTCCGCCCTGGCGGCCGAATATCCCATCGGCGAGCCCAGCGAAATCAATGGGCTGGAAGTGGCCGCAGTCTATCTGCAGCCGGTCGAGATGGAGCCGGAAGGCATGATGCGCGCCGCCAAGGACTCCGACATCCACCTCGAGGCGGACATCCACGCCACGGCGGACAACAAGAATGGTCTGCCCGAAGGCGCCTGGGCGCCGTACCTGAACATCCAGTACGTGTTGCAGAAGCAGGGCAGCGACAAGGTCCTGAAGGGCGACCTGATGCCCATGGTGGCGAACGACGGCCCGCATTACGGCGACAACGTCAAGCTCGAAGGCCCGGGCAAATACAATCTGACCTTCGTCATCGGCTCGCCCGAAACCGCGCACAACAACCACTTCGGCCGCCATGTCGACAAGGAAACCGGCGTCGCGCCGTGGTTCAAGTCCTTCGAAGTCAAGTACGAGTTCGTCTATGCCGGCACCGGCAAGAAGGGCGGCTACTGACATGCGTGTCTGGATTGCCCTGGCGGCCCTGATGTGGGCGGGCCTGCTGGCGCCCCTGTCGGCGGCGCGGGCCGCCGACATGCCGGTCTATACGCTGACTTTCAAGGCCGACGGCACTTTCGAACCGGCCCGCCTCGAAGTGACGGCGGGCCGCTTCAAGATCGTCCTGGTCAACGAAAGCAGCGAGGCGGTCGAATTCGAAAGCCTGCCGCTGCGCAAGGAAAAGGTGCTGGGGCCGGGGGTCACCTCGTTCGTGGTGCTGTCCCTGTCGCGGCCGGGCGAATATCCCTTCTTCGACGACTTCCATCCCCAGGTGAAGGGCACGCTGGTCGTGCTGCCCAGGCCCTGATGCTCGCATCCCATCATGGAACAAGTCTCCTTCATCGTCTGGCGTGAAAGTGTCGAGGCCCTGCTGGTCGTAGGCATCCTGTATTCCTGGCTGCGCGCCTCGCCGGAAGGCCGGCGCGGCCTGCCTTGGCTGTGGGGCGGTGTTTGCGCCGGGCTGCTGCTGGCGGGCGCGCTGGCGCTGGTGCTGCTGGGGATTTCCTCCTGGCTGTCCGACGAGGGCCAGGAATGGTTCCAGGCCCTGATGGCGCTGGCCGCCTGCGGGCTGGTGGTCCAGATGGTCGTCTGGATGCGCGCCCACGGGCGCGGCCTGAAGCGCGAGCTCGAATCGGACGCTTCGCAGCAGGTCGGCGGCGATCACTGGTGGGGCCTGCTCGCGCTGGTCATGATCGCCGTCGCGCGCGAAGGCAGCGAGACCGTGGTCTTCCTGTACGGCACCGTCCTGTCCTCGCGGGAATCGGGCGGCACCGGGGCCATGGCGCTGGCCGGGCTGGCCGGGTTCGCGGCGGCGCTGCTGACCTTCTGGCTGCTGCAGCTGGGCGGGCGGATCATCACCTGGCGGCGTTTCTTCAAGCTGACGGAAATCCTGTTGCTGCTGCTGGCCGGCGCGCTGCTGGTGTCGGCCACGGACCGGCTGATTTCCCTGGGCGCGCTGCCGGCTCTGATGGACCCGGTATGGGATACCTCCTGGCTGCTGGGTACCGAAGGCGGACTGGGCAAGATCCTGGCTGATTTCGCCGGCTACCGCGCCTATCCGGCGTTGTCTCAGCTGCTGATCTGGCTGGCGTACTGGGGCGTCGTGGGATGGCTGCTGCGCCGCGCCTCGCGCGCCGCCGCGCCGGCGCCATCCGGCCGGGCCAAGGCGAACGCGGCGGCCTAGCGGCGGGATGGGGCGGTACGTGGAGAGAGGTCCCCGCGGTATCCGATGGCTTTCATGAGGCGACTCCTGTTTGCCTGGAAGAGGGGATGCGTGGAGAATACCGCCTTGGTCTCAAGACGTGAAATAGCAATAGCCGCATGATTTTGTCGCATTCGTTCCGTTCCGGTGTCGCGCGCGCAGGGGATTTCCTGCGCGATCATCAGCGCGCGATCCGGCGGGTGCAATGGACCATCGTCTTCGTCTACATCGCCCTGCTGGCGATTCCGGCGGCCATGCCGCTGCCGGATCGCACGGCTTCCGTCTTCAACAATCTCACCATCCTCGCCCAGTTCGCCTTCTGGGGCATCTGGTGGCCGTTCGTGCTGGTGTCCATTCCTCTGTTCGGGCGCGCCTGGTGCGGCCTGTTCTGTCCAGAGGGTGCCCTGACCGAGTGGGCCAGCCGGCATGGGCGCGGCCGGGCCATTCCGCGCTGGATGCGCTGGGGCGGCTGGCCTTTCGTGGCTTTCAGCCTGACCACGATCTATGGCCAGCTGGTCAGTGTCTATCAGTACCCCTGGGCGGTCGCCGCCGTGCTGGGCGGCTCCACCGCGGCCGCCATGATCGTCGGCTGGCTCTACGGGCGTGACAAGCGCGTCTGGTGCAAGTACCTGTGCCCGGTCAACGGGGTGTTCAACCTGCTGGCCAAGCTCGCTCCCTGGCACTACCGGGTGGACGCCGCCGCCTGGCGCGCGCCCGTGCGGCGGACGGAATCCATCAACTGCGCGCCCTTGCTGCCCCTGCGCAACATGCAGGGTGCGGCCGAATGCCATATGTGCGGACGCTGCAGCGATTACCGGGGCGCCATCACCCTGACGCCCCGCTCGCCGGAGGCCGAGATCGTCCACGTGGCCGAAGGCGGCGGGTGGCAGACTGCGCTGATCGTCTTCGGGCTGATGGGGCTGGCGGTGGGCGCCTTTCTGTGGAGCGCCAGCCCCTGGTTCGTGTCGATCAAGCAGTCCGCCGCGACCTGGCTGGTGGCGCGGGATATCTACTGGCCGCTGGCCGACGACGCGCCCTGGTTCATCCTGACCCACTATCCGGACGTCAACGACAGCTTCAGCTGGCTAGATGGCGCCGTCATCCTGCTATTCATCGGCGGCGCGGCCGTCGTCGTGGGCGGGACCGCATTCTGCGGCCTGTGGCTGGCGGATCGCCTGCTGCCGGCCTCGAAGGCGCCGGGGGTGCGGGACACGGATGGCCGGCTGCTGCGCAGCCGCCTGGCGGGCGTGCACAAGCTTGCCCAGGGCCTGATCCCGGCGGCGGGTGTCGGAGTGTTCCTGGGGCTGTCGGCCACGACGCTGACTTTGCTGCAGCACGAGGGCGTCTCCACCGGCTGGGCCAATCCCGTGCGCTTCACGCTGCTGGCTCTGGCGCTGGCCTGGAGCCTGCGCTTCGAATGGCGGCTGGCGGGGCTGCGCACGCCGCAGCCGCTGCGCAGGCTGGGTGCCGTGATTCTGGTGGCGGCCGGGCTGCTGCCATTCTGCTGGGCCTGGGTGCTGTTCTTCGTGCGCTGGTGAGTCCGGGCCCGGCAGGCGCGTGTTTCCGGGCCGTGGGCGCCGCTATTTGAAACATTTCACAACAACCGGGGAAAAACCGCTATTCTTGCTTCGGGAGTATCGCCGCCCGGCGGGGCGCGATGAATTCCCCCTGCGTCTTTGCCTGCCCTTTAGATCGAGGAGTCTCATGGCGGCATTTTCCGCAAGACGAACGTTTGGCCTTTGGTTTCCCGGCCTCGGGGCGGCCGTGTTCGGACTTGGTCTCACCTACGCACTGGTGCTGCAGCAACGGGATACCGGGCGGTCGATCGCCCAGCTCCGGTTTTCCGAGGAAGTCCGCTCCTCCAGCGATGCGATCGCCCAGCGCGTCGTGGCCTACGCCGAGGTCGTGTCCGGCCTGAGGGACCTCTTCATGGTGAACCCCGACCTGGACGACAAGCTGTTCGAGCGCGTGGTGGCGCAGCATGACGTGCGCAGGAGCTATCCCGAACTGGTGAATCTGTCCTTCGTGCGCTGTGTGCCCGATGCCGAACTGCCCGCCTACGAATCGCGGCTGCGCTCCCGCTTTCCGGGCGCGGATCCGGCGGTGTCGGTCATCCACCCGCGCATTGACGGGCCGGACCATTATGTCGTCGAGTATCTCTGGCCCCGGGATGGCAATCCGGGCATCTGGGGGCTGGACATCGCCTCTCAGCCCGCGAATCTGGCCGCCCTGTTGAAAGGGCGGGCGACTGGCCGCCCGGTGGCGTCGGCGCCTTTCTCCCTGCTCCAGGACGAGGAGGCCGGTACGGCCTTCGTCCTGCGCTTTCCGGTCTTCCATCACGGCGAGGGCGATCGCTTCATCGGCGCGGTCGCCGCCGTGGTGCGGGTCAGCGACATGCTGAGCGCCATCCGCTCCTCCGGATTCCTGCGCGGCCTGTCGCTGCGGCTGCGGGACGTCGGCTCCAGCGGTGTTCCCGGGGTGCCGGCTACGCTGGGCTCCCTGGCGCCGCCGCCGGACTCCGCCGTGCCCGCGCCTCCGGCCCTGGAGGCCACCCGGCTGCTGGACGTGATGGGCCGGACCTGGCGCCTGGATTTCACGTCCGGCCGCGCGCTGCTGTCCCCCACCGAACGGATGATGCCTTGGTGGATCGGCGGGGCGGGCGTGGCCCTGACCTTGCTGCTGGTGACGCTCGCCAGCTTGCTGGCCCGCCAGCGCACGCGGGCCTTCTCCGAAGCGGTCACCACCCACGAGGCCCTGCGGCGCAGCGAGGAGCGCTTCCGCGCCGTCTTCAACCAGGCGGCGGTCGGCGTTTCCCTGACCGACGTGAAGACCGGCCTCCCGGTGCGCGTCAATCAGAAATATTGCGACATTCTGGGCTATGCCCGGGACGAGTTGCTGCAGCTCGATTTCCGGCAGTTGACCCATCCGGACGACCTGGCGCTGGACCTGGAGCAGATGCGGCGCGTCCAGGCGGGGGAGATCCGCGAATTCCGGCTCGAAAAGCGTGTCCTGCGCAAGAGCGGCGAGCCGATCTGGGTGGACCTGACCGTGTCGCCCATCTGGCAGCCGGGCGAGGCGCCCGACTATCACGTCGCCGTCATTCAGGACATCGACGAACGGCGCAGGATGCAGGACGCGCTGCGGGATCGGGAACGGCACCTGCGCAGCATCCTCGATCATCTGCCGGTGGGTGTGTGCCTGGTGCGGCGCGATGAGCGCATCACGTTCCGCAACCGGCAGTTCGTGCAGATCTTCGGCTATACCGAACAGGATGTCCCGGATGTGCGCTCCTGGTGGATGCGCATCTGTCCCGATCCCGAAATTCGCGAACGGGCGCGCCAGCGCTGGTCGCGCCTGTGCGACGCGGCCCGGCGGTCGGGCGAAGGGGTCATCGCGGCGGGCGAATACCGGATCCTGTGCAGTGATGGCAGTCATCGGACGGTCGAGGTCGCCGGAATCCTGCTGGGCGATGATTATCTGCTGACCCTGGAGGACCTCACCCAGCGCCGGGCCGCCGAGGAGGAAATCAACTATCTGGCCTTCTATGATTCCCTGACCGGCCTGCCCAACCGCCGTCTGCTGCTGGACCGGCTGCAGCAGACCCTGGCGTCGGCCGCGCGCCATCAGCGCTGGGGCGCGCTGCTGATGCTGGACCTGGATCATTTCAAGACCCTGAATGAAACCCGGGGCCACGACAGCGGGGATCTGATGCTGCGCCAGGTGGCGGAACGCCTGCGGACCAGCCTGCCCGACTCGCAGACCGTGGCCCGGCACGGCGATGACGAATTCGTGGTCGTCCTCGAGGATCTGGGCGCGTCTCCCGAGGAAGCCGCCGCGCGGGCGGAGGAAATCGGCCAGCGCATCCTGGCCCTGCTGAGCGCGCCCTATCTGCTGGGCGCGGAGCACTACCATGCAACGGTCAGCATGGGGGCTGCGGTGTTCCACGGGCTGGAGCAGGGGGTGGATGAACACCTGAAGCGGGCCGATCTGGCCATGTACCAGGCCAAGGCGGCGGGCCGCAACACCCTGCGCTTCTACGATCCATTCATGCAGGCCGCGGTGCACCGGCGGGCAGCGCTGGAACTGGACATGCGCATCGGCCTGGAACGGGGCCAGTTCGAACTGTTCTACCAGCCGCAGATGGACCGGGACCGCGTCATCGGCTGCGAGGCGCTGTTGCGCTGGCATCATCCCCAGGACGGCTTCGTCTCGCCGGCCGCCTTCATTCCCCTGGCCGAGGAAACCGGCCAGATCCTGCCGCTGGGCGACTGGGTGCTGCGGACCGCCTGCGCACAGCTGGCCCGCTGGGCGCAGGATCCCGCGTTCGCGCACCTGAGCCTGGCCGTCAACGTCAGTCCGCGCCAGTTCCACCAGCCCGGTTTCGTCGAGCAGACCCTGGCGGCCCTGGCGGGTGCCGGTGCGGACGCCGGCCGGCTCGAGCTCGAGCTGACCGAGGGGCTGCTGCTGCGGGACATCGAAGACACGATCCGCAAGATGGTGCAGCTCAAGGGCTATGGCGTGGGGTTTTCGCTGGACGATTTCGGCACCGGCTATTCATCGCTGGCCTACCTGAAACGGCTGCCGCTCGACCAGTTGAAGATCGACCAGAGCTTCGTGCGCGACGTGCTGACCGACCCCAACGACGCGGCGATCGCGCGCACCATCGTCGCCCTGGGGATCAGCCTGGGCCTGCGCGTCATCGCCGAAGGCGTGGAAACCGAGGCCCAGCGCGCCTTTCTGGAGCGGCATCACTGCCATGCCTGGCAGGGCTACCTGTTGAGCCGGCCGTTGCCGGTGGCGGAGTTCGAGGCGCTGGTGCGGGCGCGGGCGGCGCGAATGCATGCCCGGGATACCGAGACCTAGTGTCCTGTTCGAGTCCTGTTCGACCGATTCGCACACCCACCTGCGGCGGCTGGGTTCGCCATGCCGCGTTGCAGGCCACCTCGCTGACGAGAACCGCGATGCCGGAGCCGAAATGACGGGATCAAATGAAAACAGGCCGGATTCCATTGGAATCCGGCCTGTCTCTGAAACTGGTTGCGGGGACAGGATTTGAACCTGTGACCTTCGGGTTATGAGCCCGACGAGCTGCCAGACTGCTCCACCCCGCGTCTGGAAAGCAAGACTATAGCAAGTCTGCGAAAATAATGCAAGCAACCGATCGGAGTTCAAGCTAAAATGACGGAAACGGAAATCCTGCGCGTATTGGAAACGGCCTTGTTGTGCGCTGATGCGCCTCTCGCGGTCACCGATCTGCGCAGCCTCTTCGAAGACACGATTTCCGGGGACGACATCCGCCGCCATCTGGCTGCCCTGCAGCTCGACTGGCAGGAACGGGGGCTCGAACTGGTGCAGCTCGCCAGTGGCTGGCGCTTCCAGAGCCGTCCCGACATGCAGCGTTACCTGGGGCGCCTGAACCCCGAAAAACCGCCTCGCTACTCTCGCGCCGTGCTCGAAACGCTCGCCATCATCGCGTGGCGGCAGCCCGTGACGCGCGGGGACATCGAGGACATCCGTGGCGTCACGGTCTCGGCCCAGATCATCCGCGCCCTCGAAGACCGGGGCTGGATCGAAACCCTGGGTTATCGCGACGCGCCGGGGCGTCCGGCTTTGCTGGGGACGACGCGCCGCTTCCTCGAGGACCTCGGTCTGCGGGCGCTGGACGAACTGCCCGCGCTCGATGCGGAGGACTCCGCGGAAGCTCTGGGCGTCCTGGCGTTCGATGCCGCGGACGGACCGGATGCCGTGCGGGACGTGGACGATGCGGCGGCGGACGACGGAGAGGGCGCTGGCGAGCCGGTCCGGGCGGCCGTGCCGGGGCCGATGTCCCTGGATTCAGCCGCCCCGGACGCTGGCGCGGACGATCCCCCGGTCCCGGGGCCGCGTGGCCCGGAAGAATGAAGAACGGAATTTTGTGCAGGAGTCACCGAACCTCATGACAGCAGAAATCGATACGATGCAGAGCGCCGGAACGGGCACGCCCGAAACGCCGTCCGTGGCCGGGAACCAGCCGGAAAACGGCAAGCCTCGGGGGCGCAAGCTGCGCACACCTTTTCGCCGCCGCCGGGGGGATGCCCAGCAGGCCGGCACCCAGGGCGCCGAGGGGCGGGAAACCGAGGCGGCCGAGGCGATCGGGGCCATCGACGCGGGTTCGGCGGAAGAGGCCGACCGCGCCCTGAATTATCTGAAGGACGCCCATCCGACCGCCCGGCGCCTGGATCGCTACTTGAACAGCGATGTCCTGATGCCGAAGCTGCACAAGGTCCTGGCCGACGCGGGCGTGGGTTCGCGGCGCGACATGGAGGATCTGATCATCGCCGGGCGCGTCTCGGTCAACGGCGAGCCCGCTCATGTGGGCCAGCGTATCGGTCCCGACGACAAGGTTCGCGTCAACGGCCGCCTGGTGACGCGCCCCAAGGCGGGCAAGCTGCCCCGCGTGATTCTCTACCACAAGCCGGCCGGCGAGATCGTCAGCCACGACGACCCGGAGGGCCGGGCTTCCGTCTTCGCCCGCCTGCCGCGCATCCGCACGGGCAAATGGCTGTCGGTGGGACGCCTGGATCTGAACACCGAGGGCCTGCTGATCCTGACGACTTCGGGCGATCTTGCCAACCGGCTGTCGCATCCGCGCTACGGGGCGGAGCGCGAATACGCGGTCCGCATCCTGGGCGAACTGGGTGAACAGGAACAGGCCCGCCTGACCGGCGGTATCCAGCTGGAAGACGGGGAAGCCCGGTTCAATTCTCTGGATTACATCGGCGGCGAAGGCAGCAACCGCTGGTATCGCGTCACGCTCAGCGAAGGCCGGAACCGCGAGGTGCGGCGCATGTTCGAGGCGGCGGGGGTGACCGTCAGCCGCCTGATCCGCACCCGTTTCGGCGATGTGATGCTGCCTTCCAACCTGCGCCGGGGGCGCTGGGACGAACTGGATTCCGGCCTGGTCGGGGCATTGATGGTCCAGCTGGGCCTGCTGCGCGGCGCCGACGAGGAAGACAGCCAGTCCGAACGCCAGCCGCTGTCGCACGCTAGCGCCCTGCCGCCGGGATTCGGTACGCCGGGCCAGAACGGCCAGAACGGCGCGCGCCTGAACCGCCGGGGAAGGGTCTCGGGCGGCCGCAAGGGCGGCATCGATCCGTTCACGACCGGCCTGCTCATCAGCGGCGGGCTGGCCAACGGGCATCCGGACGGCGACAAGTCGCGCCAGGCCGCGAAGTCCGGCCGCAAACCGGCCAACAAGTCCCGCGCCCATGGCGCCGAGGCCCAGGGGCCTCGATCCGAAAACCGGCCGGCGCGGCCGGGGAAGCCGGGCAAGCCCGCAGGAAAACCGGCCGGCAAGCCAGTCCGGTCCGGCAAGCCCGGCGCCGGAAAACCCGCCCAGGGGGCGGGGCCGTCCCAGGTCGACAAGGCGCCCGCTTCTGCGCGTCCGCCCAAGGCCGCGCAGAAGTCCGGCCGCAAACCGGGCAACAAGGCTCCCCGCAAGCAGGCAGGCGGCGGGGGCGAACACCAGCCCCGGGGCGCCCATGCGCACGAGTCGCGCCTGGGATTCCTGGGCCGCGGCCGCTGATCTTTGTGAGGATTCCGGCCATGCGACGGGATTCCACAAGGATGGTCTTCGAGCAAAGAAATGCTGTTATAATGTAAGGCTTTACAGCACCTTTGTGCTGTGTCCACCGGGGGCTTGCCGTCCATGGTCCCGGCTTTGCGGGCGCTTCGATGCGCCGCGGGCCGGCGCGGACGGGTCTTCGGCGGTTCCTGAACGGGCTTCGGGTTCTACCCGGGGCGAACAAAGGGCTGCGGGACAGCCCCTTTTTTTTGGAATTTATGGCGGATATCTTGACGGTCGCCCAGCAGGCCCTGCTGGGTTTCGATGTGGAACTGGTCGATGTGGAACGCGCGCCCCTGGGGCTTTTGCGTGTGGTGATCGATCGTCCCGAAGGGGTACGCATCGAGGACTGCGAACAGGTCTCCCGCCAGTTGTCGCATGTGTTCGAAGTCGAAAACATCGACTACAAGCGCCTGGAGGTCAGTTCCCCCGGCGTGGACCGGCCTTTGCGCCGCCTGGCGGATTACGTCCGCTTCGCCGGCCAGCGCATCGAATTGCGTTTGCACGAGCCGGTCGAATCCCACAAGACCTTCACCGGCATCCTGCGGGTCAGCGGGGATGAACCGCCCGTGCTCTGCCTGGATTGGGAAGACCCGTCCGGCCAGCCGCGGACGCTGCCGTTTTCTTTTGACGATGTGGACCGGGCCCGGCTGGACCCCGTTCTCGATTTCAAGGGTAAGAAGCGATGAGTCGCGAAATTCTGCTGTTGGTCGACGCCCTGGCGCGTGAAAAAAACGTCGAACGCGATGTGGTGTTCGGCGCTCTCGAAAGCGCGCTGGCCTCGGCCATGAAAAAGCGGTTCAAGGAAGACGTGGACATCCGGGTGGCCATCGACCGCCAGTCCGGCGAGCACGAGGGCTTCCGCCGCTGGCTGGTCGTGCCCGACGAGGCCGGTCTGCAGGAACCCGACGCCCAGGAACTCTATACGGACGCCCAGGACATCGTGCCGGGCATCGAGGTCGGCGAGTACATCGAGGAACCCCTCGAACCCATCGAGTTCGGTCGCATCGGCGCGCAGGCCGCCAAGCAGGCCATCCTGCAGAAAATCCGTGACGCCGAGCGCGAGCAGGTGCTGAACGACTTCCTGGACCGGGGCGAGACCATCGTGTCCGGCACGGTCAAGCGCCTGGACAAGGGCGACGCCATCATCGAGATCGGCAAGGTCGAGGCCCGCCTGCCGCGCACCGAGATGATCCCCAAGGAAAACATCCGCGCCGGCGACCGCGTGCGCGCCTATGTCCTGAAGGTCGATCACGCCGCGCGCGGCCAGCAGGTCATCCTGTCGCGCACCTCGCCCGACTTCATCCGTGAACTGTTCGAGAACGAAGTCCCCGAGATCGAGCAGGGCCTGCTCGAAATCAAGGCGGCGGCCCGCGACCCGGGCGTGCGTGCCAAGATCGCCGTGGTGGCGTACGATAAGCGGATCGATCCGATCGGCACCTGCGTCGGGATGCGCGGTTCGCGCGTCACGGCCGTGCGCAACGAGCTCGGTGGCGAACAGGTGGACATCGTCCTGTGGGCCGACGATCCGGCGGAATTCGTGATCGGCGCGCTGGCGCCGGCGCATGTCGAGTCCATCCTGGTGGACGAGGACAAGCATGCGATGGACGTGGTGGTCGACGAGGAAAACCTCCCCAAGGCCATCGGCGCGCGCGGGCAGAACGTCCGCCTGGCGTCCGAGCTGACCGGCTGGCAGATCAACATCATGACGCCCGAGGAAAGCCAGAGCCGCCAGGATGCCGAGCGCACCGCGCTGCGTCACACCTTCATCACGAAGCTCGATGTGGACGAGGAAGTCGCCGACATCCTCATCGACGAGGGTTTCACCGGCCTCGAGGAAATCGCCTATGTGCCCCTGCAGGAACTGCTGGACATCGAGGCCTTCGACGAGGAAACCGTCAATGAATTGCGCACGCGTGCGCGCAATGCTTTGCTGACCGAGGCCATCGCCCAGGAAGAGCGCGTGCAGACCGCCCGCGACCTGCTGGAAATCAAGGGCATGGACCCGGCCCTGGTGGCGAAGCTGGCCGAAAACGGCATCACCACCCTGGACGACCTGGCCGAACTGGCCGCGGACGAGCTGGCCGAACTGACCGGGCTGCCCGAGGACACCGCCAGCGACATGATCATGCAGGCGCGGGCCCACTGGTTCGAGGACGACGAAGCCTGACCGCTTCGTCGCATTGAACCGCGCAGCCCTTCAACGTAGTCAAAGAGAGAGTCGAATGCCGAGTAACACCGTCGCCCAATTCGCCGAAGAACTGAATATGCCCGCCAACGTCCTGCTGGATCATTTCCGCTCGGCCGGCGTCGAGCTGGATTCGGTGAACGCCGACGTGACCGAAGCAGACAAGAGCGCTTTGCTCGAGTCCCTGCGGCGTTCGCACGGCTCCGACACGGGCAAGAAGGTCGTGCTGACGCGCCGCAAGACGTCGGAAATCCATCAGGCCGACAGCTCCGGCCGTTCGCGCACGATCCAGGTCGAGGTGCGCAAGAAGCGCGTGCTGGTCAAGCGCGACCGCCCCGAGCTGGTCGAGGCCGCCCGCGCCGAAGCCGCCGCCCAGGCCGCTCCGGCGGTCGCCGAACCGCCCGCGCCCCAGCCCGAGCCCGTCCAGGCGCCGTCGGCCCCGGTCGCGGCCGAGCCGGCCGCCGAGACCCGTCCCGCCGCGGCCACGCGCGCTGACGCCGCTGCGCCCGAGACGGCGCCGGCCGCGTCCCAGTCCCCGGCAGCCGAGGCGGCGGCCGCGGCGGGCGAGGCCCCCGCGCAGAAAGAACCCGCCGAGGCCGCCGCCTCGGCCGAAACCAAGCAGGACACCGTGAGCGAAACTCCTGTCGCCGAGCCCGTGACCGAGGCGCCCGCCGCTTCGGAACCGGCCCAGGCCGCCGAACCGGCGCCGCGCGCCGAACCCGCGTCCGCGTCCTCCGCGCCGGTGTCCGCGCCCCAGGCCACGCCGGGCAAGGCCCGCCGCGCCCCGGCCGATGCCGACCGCGAACGCGCCCGCCGCGCCGCCGAGGCCGAAGCCGCCGCTCTGCGCGAAATGATGCGCCAGCCGCGCAAGGTCCTGCGCGCGCCCGAACCCGAGGAAACCCCCACCACCGGCACGCTGCACAAGCCCGCCGGCACCAAGACGACCGTCAAGAAGGAATCCGAGGGCAAGAAGGTCATCAAGACGGCCGACGTGTCCTCGAGCTGGTCCAACGATGGTCGCAAGAAGCCTTCCAAGGCCGAGACCCTGTCGCCCGGCGCCGGGCGCGACGCCTGGCGCGCGGGCGGCAAGGCCGGCGGCCGGGGCGGCAAGGGCGGGCGCGGCAAGGGCCGCCGCCAGGCCGAGCACCAGGAACCGATGCAGGCTGAATTCATCGCGCGTGAAATCCACGTGCCGGAAACGATTTCCGTCGCCGATCTGGCCCACAAGATGTCCGTGAAGGCGGCCGAGGTCATCAAACACTTGATGAAGCTCGGCCAGATGGTCACCATCAACCAGATCCTGGACCAGGAAACCGCCATGATCGTGGTCGAGGAGCTGGGCCACACCGCCATCGCCGCGAAGCTGGACGATCCGGAAGCCTTCCTGGCCGACACCGAGACCTCCGACGAAGCCGAGGCCTTGCCGCGCGCGCCGGTCGTCACCGTCATGGGCCACGTCGACCACGGCAAGACCTCGCTGCTGGACTACATCCGCCGCACCAAGGTCGCCACGGGCGAGGCCGGCGGGATCACCCAGCACATCGGCGCCTACAGCGTCAAGACCGATCGCGGCGTGGTGGCCTTCCTGGACACCCCGGGCCACGAGGCCTTCACGGCCATGCGCGCCCGCGGCGCCCAGGCCACCGACATCGTCATCCTGGTGGTGGCGGCCGACGACGGCGTCATGCCTCAGACCAAGGAAGCCATCCACCACGCCCGCGCGGCCAACGTGCCCCTGGTGGTGGCGATCAACAAGATCGACAAGCCGGAAGCCAATCCCGATCGCGTCAAGCAGGAACTGGTGGCCGAGGAAGTCGTGCCGGAAGAGTACGGCGGCGACGTGCCCTTCATCGCCGTGTCCGCCAAGACCGGCCAGGGCATCGACGAACTGCTGGAAAACGTTCTGCTGCAGGCCGAGATCCTGGAGCTCAAGGCGCCCGTCGACGCGCCGGCCAAGGGTATCGTCATCGAGGCCCGGCTGGACAAGGGTCGCGGCCCCGTGGCGACGATCCTGGTCCAGAGCGGCACCCTGCATCGCGGCGACGCCGTGCTGGCGGGCGTGGCGTTCGGCAAGGTGCGCGCCATGCTGAACGACACCGGCAAGCCCACCGCCGAAGCCGGCCCCTCGACCCCGGTCGAGATCCAGGGCCTGGCCGAAGTCCCGGCCGCCGGCGACGAGGTCCTGGTCCTGAACGACGAGCGCAAGGCCCGCGAGATCGCCCTGTTCCGCCAGGGCAAGTTCCGCGACGTCAAGCTCGCCCGCCAGCAGGCGGCCAAGCTGGAATCCATGTTCGACAACCTGGGCGAGGGCGTGCGCACGCTGCCGCTGATCGTCAAGACCGACGTCCAGGGGTCCCAGGAAGCCCTGGTGCAGTCGCTGCTCAAGCTGTCCACCGACGAAGTCCGGGTGCAGGTCGTGCACGCGGCCGTGGGCGGCATCTCCGAGAGCGACGTCAACCTGGCGATCGCCTCGGGCGCCGTGGTGATCGGCTTCAACGTGCGGGCCGACGCTCCGGCCAAGAAGCTGGCCGAGACCAACGACATCGATCTGCGCTACTACAACATCATCTACGACGCGATCGACGACGTGCGCAACGCCATGTCGGGCATGCTGGCGCCGGAGAAGCGCGAGGAAGTCATCGGCCTGGTCGAGATCCGCGAGATCTTCACCGTGTCCAAGGTCGGCAACATCGCCGGCTGCATGGTGCTCGAAGGCGTGGTGCGCCGCGATTCCCAGATCCGTCTGCTGCGCAACCATGTGGTGCACTGGACCGGCTCTCTGGATTCCCTGCGCCGCTTCAAGGACGACGTCAAGGAAGTCAAGTCCGGCTTCGATTGCGGGATCACGCTCAAGGGCAACAACGACATCCAGGTCGGCGATCAGCTCGAAGTCTTCGAAATCAAGGAAGTCGCCCGCACGCTCTGATCGTGCGGCATGAATCATGGGTCGTCATAAATCCAAGCCGAATCCCGGACGCAACATGCGCCTGGCCGACCAGATCCAGAAGGATCTGGCGGCCCTGGTGCAGCGTGAGCTCGATGTCGCGCGCGCCGGTCTGATTACGCTCACGGGCGTCGATCTGTCGGCCGACTACGCCCATGCCAAGGTCTATTTCACGGTGCTGGGCGCCGAGCCCGAAGCCGCCGCCCAGGCCCTGAACGACAAGGCGGGCTGGCTGCATTCGCAGTTGTTCCGCATGCTGCACATCCATACGGTGCCCTCCCTGCGCTTCGTGCACGACGTGCAGCTGGCGCGCGGCATCGAACTCACGCAACTGATCGATCGGGCCAACCGTCCCCAGGCGGGCGCTTCGGACATTCCCGAACTCGAAGACCCGGACGGCCAGCCCTGACAGGGCGGTCGTCACTCATCTGGACGGATTGAACGATGGCTTCCCGACGCGGGCAGATGCTCGACGGAGTCCTGTTGCTGGACAAACCGGAGGGCCTGTCGAGCAACCATGCGCTGCAGCGCGCCAAACGCACGGTGGACGCCCGCAAGGCGGGCCACACCGGCACGCTGGACCCGTTCGCCACGGGCCTGCTGATCGGCTGCTTCGGTCGGGCGACGAAGATTTCCGCCGCCATGCTGGAGGCCGACAAAGTCTACGAGGCGACCCTGGCTTTCGGCGAGGAGACAGACAGCGGCGACCTGACGGGCCATGTCACGGCGTGCGCACCGGATGATTTCGCCGGTGTCGGGGCCCCGGAACTGGAGGCCGCGCTGGCCGCGTTCCGGGGCGAGATCGAGCAGATCCCGCCCATGGTGTCGGCGCTCAAGCGCGACGGCAAGCCGCTGTACGAATACGCCCGCCAGGGCATCGAGCTGGAGCGTCCGCCGCGCCGGATCGTGATCCACGCGCTGGACCTGCTGGCCTGCGACGGCCGCAGCGCCCGGATCCGGGTGCATTGCAGCAAGGGCACCTACGTGCGCACCCTGGCTCAGGACATCGGCCGCCGCCTGGGCTGCCTGGCGCATCTGTCGGCCCTGCGGCGTACCGCCGCCGGGCCGTTCTCGATCGAGCGGGCCGTGGGGCTGGAAGCCCTGCAGGCCATGGAAGCGCCGGCGACGGCGCTGATCCCTTTACACGCCTTGCCGGACGGCCTGCGCCCGGCAAGTGCTTCCACCGAGGAAAACATTCTATGAAACGAGCTTTGCGCAACGTGGCCATCATCGCCCACGTGGACCATGGCAAGACCACTCTCGTCGATCAGCTGCTGCGGCAGTCCGGCACCTTCCGCGACAACCAGCAGGTGTCCGAGCGGGTCATGGATTCGGGCGACATCGAGCGCGAGCGTGGCATCACGATCCTGGCCAAGAACTGCGCCGTCGAATACGAAGGCACGCACATCAACATCATCGACACCCCGGGCCACGCCGACTTTGGCGGCGAGGTCGAGCGCGTGCTGTCCATGGTGGACGGCGTGCTGCTGCTGGTCGATGCCGTCGAAGGCCCGATGCCGCAGACCCGCTTCGTTACGCGCAAGGCGCTGGCGCTGGGTCTGAAGCCCATCGTGGTGGTCAACAAGGTCGACCGCCCGGGCGCGCGCCCGGACTTCGTGGTCAACGCCACCTTCGACCTGTTCGACAAGCTGGGCGCGACCGAGGAACAACTGGATTTCCCGGTGATCTACGCCTCGGGCCTGTCGGGCTACGCCGGACTGACCGACGATGTGCGTTCCGGCACCATGCGGCCCCTGTTCGACGCCATCCTGCAATACGTGCCGCAGCGCGACGACGATGCCGAAGGCCCTTTGCAACTGCAGATCATTTCCCTGGATTACAGCAGCTACGTCGGCAAGATCGGCGTGGGCCGCATCAACCGGGGCCGCATCCGCGCCGGACAGGACGTGGCGGTGAAGTTCGGTCCCGACGGCGAATCCTTCAAGGGGCGCGTCAACCAGGTGCTCAAGTTCAAGGGCCTGGAGCGCGAACTGGTGAGCGAGGCCGAAGCCGGCGACATCGTGCTGATCAACGGCATCGAGGACATCGGCATCGGCTGCACGCTGATGGATCCGGCCGTGCCCGAGGCGCTGCCGATGCTGCGCATCGACGAGCCCACGCTGACCATGAACTTCATGGTGAACACCTCGCCCCTGGCCGGGCGAGAAGGCAAGTTCGTCACCAGCCGCCAGTTGCGCGACCGCCTGGACCGCGAACTGAAGTCCAATGTCGCCCTGCGCGTGAACGATACCGACGACGATACCGTGTTCGAGGTCTGCGGCCGGGGCGAACTGCACCTGACCATCCTGCTGGAGAACATGCGCCGCGAAGGCTACGAGCTGGCGGTGTCGCGTCCGCGCGTGATGTTCAAGGACATCGACGGCGTGAAGTGCGAACCCTACGAGCTGCTGACCGTGGACGTGGAAGACTCGCACCAGGGCGGCGTGATGGAGGAACTGGGCCGGCGCAAGGGCGACCTGCAGGACATGCAGCCCGACGGGCGAGGCCGCACCCGCCTGGAATACCGTATCCCGGCGCGCGGCCTGATCGGCTTCCAGAGCGAATTCCTGACCCTGACGCGCGGCACCGGCCTGATGAGCCACATTTTCGACGATTACGCGCCGGTGCGCGAGGGCGGGGTGGGTGAGCGCCGTAATGGCGTGCTGATCAGCCAGGACGACGGCACCGCCGTCGCCTACGCCCTGTGGAAGCTGCAGGAACGCGGCCGCATGTTCGTGTCGCCCCAGGACCCGGTTTATGAGGGGATGGTCATCGGCATCCATTCACGCGACAACGATCTGGTGGTCAATCCGATCAAGGAAAAGAAGCTGACCAACGTGCGCGCCTCCGGCAAGGACGAGCACATCGATCTGGTGCCGCCCATCGCCTTGAACCTGGAATACGCCGTCGAATTCATCGCCGACGACGAACTGGTCGAGGTCACGCCCAAGTCGATCCGTCTGCGCAAGCGCTATCTGCAGGAGCACGAGCGTCGCCGCAGCCTGCGCGAATCGGCCTGATTCCAGGGCGATCAAGCCAGCGAAGACCCCGCCACGTGGCGGGGATGAGACTGGATGCGGAAAAGTCCCTTGTATCTGCGGACTATTCCGTGCCTGTCGAATCCAAGCCGCTTGCAAGCGGCGAGGTGGGAGGTTCGGTTTACCGGGTCTCGGCCCGGATCACGATGGCCAGCCCGGCCAGCAGCGCGGCCAGGCCAATGTAGGCCAGCACGCCTGGCCGCTCGCCCACCACCAGCAGAGCCAGCAGGAAGGCGGTGACGGGTTCCATCAGCGCCAGTGACACGCCGGTGGCGGCGCTGATGCCGCGCAGGCCCGTGCTGAACAGCAAGTAGGCGATCCCCGTCGAGGCGATTCCCAGAAAGCTCACCACCAGCCAGCCTGTGGTCGTGATCTGCAAGGGGCCGGCCCAGAATGCGGCGGCCGGCAGGGCCAGCAGCGCGCCCACCGTGAACACGGCCAGTGTGCCGACGGCCGGCGCCGAGTGCTGCACCAGTTGCTTGTTCAGCAGGGTATAGACCGCATAGGTCAGGCCCGAGGTGAGGCACAGGGCGATACCCAGGAGATCGGCCTGCAGCGCGTCGCCGCGCCCAAACACCAGCAGGACGCCACCGCCTACGGCCAGCAGCGTGCCGGCCCACCAGCCCACGCCGGGCCGCGCGCCGCCGATCAGTTGCAGCAGCCCGGCCCAGATCGGGCCGCTGCCGATGGTCAGCGCCGTGCCCACCGCTACCCCCGTGGCCTTCACGCCCGCGAAGAACGTCAGGTTGTAGGTCGCCACGCAGGCCCCGGCCCAGACCGCATGGCGCCAGTTCAGGGCGGCGAGCTGGCGGCCCAGATGGGGCAGCCCGTTGGTCGAGCCGGCGTAGACCAGGAAGAAGAGGGCCGCCACCCCCAGGCGCAGGGCACCCACCCAGTAGGGCGACAGGGCGCCGTCGGAAAAGCTCTGGGCTGTGCCCGTGGTGCCCCACAGCATGCCGGCGCACAGCACCAGCAGGATGCCGCGCAGGGGCTGGATGGCGGTCGTCGCGGAAGGATTCGGTATCGTGCTCATGGCTGCCATGATGGCAGCGCGGGCGGCGGGCGTCTGTCGAGAAACGCTCGTGGTGCGAGGCGGGAGGGTCCTGTCCGGATGGGACGGCGCCCCGGATGCCTGCCGATTGGCGGCCGCGTCGGGGCGGTGACCGGGGTTGTTCAGGTGCCGGGCCGGCGCAGCGCGCGGGCGCCGACGCCCCGGTCGCGCCGCAACGCATAGGCCAGGGCGCTGCCGGACCGGTAGCCGACCCGGGCGGCGGCGACCTCCAGTGTCACGCCCCGCGCCAGCATCCGGCCGGCGGATTCCAGCCGCAGAGCGCGCAGATGGTCGCCCGGCGTGTGGCCGGTCAGTTCCAGCAGGCGGGCGTGAAAGCGCTGCGGGCTGAGGTTGAACAGCCGCGCCATGCGGGCCGTCGGCCAGGATTCGTGCAGCGCGCCGGCGAGGGCGGCGTCCAGGCGCGCCAGGTCCAGGCTCCGGCGCGAGGACAGGATCGTGGGCAGGCCCAGCAGCAGGGACAGCTGCCGCCCGGCGTCGCCCAAAGTGTCCAGCGCATGGCAGGCGGGGGTCAGGGCGAAGCGCCGCAGCCGTTCCAGGCCGGCCGCTTCGGGCGCGTCGATCACCAGGATGCGGGTGCCGGGCCGCGCGCAATAGGCATGCCGCGCGCCCGCCGGGATCAGCATGCCGCAGGACGGGTCCGTGAACGCGGCATGTCCGTCGACGTCCAGTTCCATGCGCCCGGCCAGCGGCGCCATGATCTGGGCATGATCATGGACGTGAACGTGGGCCTGGCCGTCGTAGTGGCGCAGCGTGCTGACCGGTTCGAGGAGCGGCATGGGGAAGGGTGGCAATGCGGGGGAACTGGATTGAAGAATCTTACTGCTTAAAATGAAGGACCGGCTCCGACGCGCGCCGCCGGGCGCCCGGAACGCCGCGTCCGGTCTGCCCGCCATGATCCTCTACCTGCACGGATTCCGATCTTCCCCCGATTCTCTCAAGGCCCGCCTGATGGCCCGGGCCATGGCCGAGCGTGGCCTGGCGGCCGACTGGCATTGTCCGCAACTGCCCGCCAGCCCCGCCGCGGCGCTGAGCCTGTCGCTGGAATGGGTGCGGGACCGTCTGGGGATCGAGGCCGCCGGCATGCGTCAGGGCGGCCTGGTGCCGGGAATCGCCGATGCGGCGGCCCGCCTGACCGTCATCGGCTCGTCCCTGGGCGGCTTCTACGCCACCTGGCTGGCCGAACGCCTGGGCTGCCGCGCCGTGCTGCTCAATCCCGTCGTCCATGCGGCGCGCGCCCTGGCGACCCAGGTCGGCTCGCACCGCACCTTCCACGGTGACGAACCCTTCGAATTCCTGCCTGGATATGTGGACGAACTGGCGCGGGCCGAGGCCGACATTCCGGTCCTGACGCGTCCGGAGCGGTATTTCCTGCTGGCCGCCACCGGCGACGAAGTCCTGGACTGGCGCGAGATGCGGGCCCGCTTCGCGGGCAGCCGCCAGCGCATCATCGAAGGCAGCGATCACGGCATCTCGGATTTCGCCGACTGGCTGCCCGAGGTGCTGGAATTCGCTTTGGAGGGCGACCGCCGTGTCGTCACCGGCGGTTGGGCCGATCTGGGCGCCGAAGCCAGCCGCATCCGCCTGGAAGTCTTCGTTGAGGAACAGCGGGTGCCGCTGGAAGAGGAGCTGGATGCCCGCGACGCGCAGTGCCTGCACGCCATCGCCTATGACGCCGACGGGCGGGCCATGGGCACCGGCCGCCTGCTGCCAGACGGCCACATCGGCCGCATGGCCGTGCGCAAGCCCTGGCGCGGCCAGGGCGTCGGTTCGTTCCTGCTGACCGCGCTGATGGACGCTGCCCGCCGCCGGGGCGACGCGGAGGTCGTGCTGGACGCCCAACTGCACGCCCGGCCCTTTTACGCCCGCCACGGCTTCGTGGAGGAGGGCGAGACTTTCATGGACGCGGGGATCCCGCATCGGGTGATGCGCTTGCGGTTCTGAGAGGGAAGCAAGCGGATTGACCGGCCTCGGTGGTCCGTCCGTTCGAGCTCCCTCACAACTCTTTCAGGATCTCCATCTGCCGCGCCTGGTAGGCGCTGTCGTCGATCACCCCGGACTCGTGCAGTCTTTTCAATTCCTGCAGGCGGGATTCCAGGCTGTCCGTCCGGCGGGATGGAGTCCCGGCGGCGTGAGCAGAAAGCGGAGTGCCCGTGGACGGCTGCGCAGCGGCGGCGCCGGACGGCATGCCTTTCGGGCTGAGATTCTTTGGCTTCAAGACCAGAATCCGCAGGCCGAAACGGCCGGCCCACATCGTCACGGTCATCAGCAGGGCGCTGTAGATCAGGCCCGCGTACAGCAGGGTCAGAAAGGTCACGATCTCCTTGCGACCGTCGGGCCGCAGACAGGAGTATTCGCGGACGACGCCGTACTGCCCGGGTTTGTAGGAATAGCCCTGGGAAAACAAGTCGAACCGGCCTGGAGCGGGGCAGGACAGAGGAGCGCCGATCATCGTCAGCGTGGGAAACATGGATCCAATGCCGATGCTCAGGAACACGATGCCGATGAAGCACCAGCCGAGCGCCACCGTGATCAGTCCGAGCAGGATGCGGCGCAGCGCCGGGGCGCGTTCTCCGGCGGGTTGTTCGCTGATGTGCAGCATGATCCTCAGGGCGAAGAACGCCCAGGAACCCAGCAGGAACCAGGCGATCCAGCGCAACAGAATGTCCAGCGTCATGGCGTTTCCGGCAGCGTCAATAGCTGGAACGAGGCAATGCTCTGCGTGCCCGGACCCTGGCCGATCTGCCCCGAGCCATTGCTGCCCGTGACCCAGACGGAACCGTCGGTGCGCAGCGCCAGGGTGTGATAGCCGCCGGCGGCGATGGCCGTCACGTCCTCCAGCACTCGCGTCGGTAGGCGCAGGGTGTCGTTGCCGCCGCTGCCCAGTTGGCCGCTGTCGTTGTAGCCGAACGCCCACAGCGCCCCGGCCGTGTCCAGGGCCAGGGAATGGGCGCTACCGGCGGCGATGGCGCGAACGCCGTTGCGCAGCATGAAGGGGGTCTTGCGATTGGTGTTGCCGCCGTCGCCCAGTTGGCCGCCGCCGTCGAAGCCGACCATCCACAGGCTGCCGTCGGTCTTGAGCATCATGCTGTAGCCGTTGCCGGCGGCCATGGCCTGCACTGATTCCAGGACGCGGATCGGCTGCGTGTGATTGGCGGTGCCGCCGTCGCCGAGCTGGCTGTTGCTGTTGTGGCCGACGCCCCACAGGGTGCCGTCGTCCGCGAGGATCAGACTGTGGTCCTTGCCGGCGGCGATGGTGCGCACGCCGTCCATGATCTTGACCGGCGCGCGGCGCGGGTCGGTGTCGCCCGTGCCCAGTTGGCCGTAGGTGTTCAGGCCGAAACTCCAGAGGCTGCCGTCGGTTTTCAGCGCCAGGCTGTGGGCGCCGCCTGCCGCTATGGCGCCAACGCTGTCCATGACGTGCACGGGGGTGTGCGCGTCGTTGGCGCTGCCGTCGCCCAGTTGTCCGGATTCGTTGTCGCCGCAGGCCCACAGGCTGCCGTCGGTTTTCAGGATCAGGCTGTGCTGGCCGCCCAGCGCGACGCTGCGCACATCGGTCAGGGTCTTGATGGGGGTGCGCCGGGCCGTCGCGTCGCCGTCGCATAACTGGCCGTCGCTGCCGTTGCCCATGGCCCAGAGCTGATGATCTCCGGTGAGCAGCATGCTGTGCATGCCGCCGGCGGCAATGTGGGTGATGGCCATGGCCGGTGTTCCTGTGCTTGAAGCTGCGTTTGCCGCAGCGCTTGCGCCGGCCCCCCAGAGCAGCAGCGGGATGAGCAGGGCCGTGGCGCAGGCGGTTCCGGGCCTCCGGGGGGCGCGCCCGTCGTGCAGCGGATGGTCGTTCGCGTCGTTCATGGGTTCTGCGTCCTTCAGTGGTCGGGCCAGCCATCGGAGCCCATGAAAAACAGGGCGTCGAGGGTGCGGCCGGGCGTGACGTCGCGGGCCTGCCACTCGAAGGTGTGCGGCGAGGTTTTTTTAGAATTGACCGGACAGAATGCAACCAGATTGGCGGGCGCGTACTTGTCGACCTTCAGACGGACCTGCGCGGCGGCGGGCGGGAGCGGGGCGCCCTTGGGGGCCAGGACGTGCATGACGGCGTAAAGCTCGTATCCGGCGCCGGAGTGGGCGAGGCGAAAGAAAGCGCGGCGCCACGCCTCGTCGAGGCAATAGGTCCGGTTCGCCCAGCCGCCAACGGCGATGGGCGGGAAATCGTCGAGATTGATGTCGCTCCAGTAGAACGCGTTCGGGTTGTAGCGGATCTCGACGCGGGTTTCGCCCGGCTCGAACACCTGATCCCAGGTGTAGCGGGCCTGATAGTTCCAGTTGGCGGCATCCAAGATGAGCAGGTCGCGCGCCTTGAGCATGGTCTGGGTGTGCGCCGGCAGGCGTGACCAGGGTGCTTCGCCTTCCAGGTCGTAGAGCAACGGCACGCCCGCGTCCAGCAAGATCCGCGTGACATCCTTGCCGTCCTGGATCGCCCGGCCCTGGCCGCTCAACGCCAGCGGCGCGCCGTTCACCCGCACGGACAGATACATGTAATTGACCGGATTCCGGTCGGCGGCCAGCCCCTCGGCCATGCCGCCGCCGGCAGGCAGGCTGACGGCGTCGGGGGCGGCATCCACAGGCATTGCGGGCAAGTTGAAACGGAACGGCACGGTGTGACGCTGCACGGTCTGGAATACGTAGGTGAGCGTGACGTGGCGCGGGTTCATCTCGATATCTTGCCGGGTGATGCGCACGCCGGCGGGCAGCTTGAAGAGCGGGCCTTCGGCGGCGTTCGAGCGGATCGCGGCATGGACGGGGTCAGCCGTGTCCGCCTCCGAGGGCACGGCCTGGAGGCAGGCCGACAGCAGTGCGATGCCGCAGCCGGCGGCCAGTCGCCGCGGAGTCATGGGCGCGCCTTGGGGGCCGTCAGGTGCGCCAGGCAGATGTGTTCGGGCGCGTCCTCGTCCTGCTGCGTCTGCAATTCGTCGCCGCAGGCGTTGCGTGTGGACCAGACGAGCAGGCGCTGGTCGGCGGAGAGGGCGTAAAGGTGGTCGCCGCGAGAGGTGCCCGCGATGCGCCGTTCGCCGTGCGTCGCCATGTCGAAGGCCACGATCCCCGTGTCGGCGCTATAGATGAGCTGCGCGCGCCGGGCATCGAACAGATAGGCGCCGAGATCCCAGGAGCCCCAGGCCACGCGGTAGACCGGCGATTCCGGACTGCGCTTGCGCATTCTGAGTTCGATCGTCCCGTGACCCAGGTCTTCGGCCCAGGCGAGGAAATCGCGGTTGCCCTGCGGTGTGCCGAGGATATCCTGGCTGCTTTCCGGTATTTCGTCCGGGCTGACGGTATCGGGCGGGGGCGCGTCGAGCAAGGCCTGGATGTCGCGAGGCACTGTGCCGAGCGGATGGCTGCCGTCCAGGGTGGCGGCCAGGACGACGGTCGGACTTTTTTCGGGATCGCCGTCGCCGCTGGCGCCCCAGAGCGCGATGCGGACGTACAGGGTGCTTTTTTGCCAGGCCAGCGCCTGGATCGCCATCGGTGCGCCGTCAGGGTGAGGCTGCCGCGTGTCGGGCCGGGGGGTGGCTTCGATCAGTTTGCCATCGGCGACCCGGTAGAGCCAGACCTGGTCGGGGAAGTCGATTTCCTGGCTGGGCAGCAGGATCGCCAGCAAGGCGCCGTCGGGCGATACCAGAATGTCGGGAATGCGCAGTCCGGTATCGGTACGGTTTCCCGGACGCGCCGCTTCGATCGGCGTGAGATCGAGGGCGACGATGCGCGTAGGGGTCAGCGGTGCCGCGCCCCGGTCCAGCAAGGTGCCGCGGCGGTCCAGATAGACCGTGTCCAGGCAGTCATAGGCCTGTGTTCCCAGCGGGTTGGACGAGCCGGAGAGTTCCTTGAACGAGCGGTCGGCGATGCAGCGGCGGTCGCGTTCGCGCACCCAGTCGCGCTGGCTGCGCACGAGTTCGTCGCGGGCGGGGCCGGAGACCGCCGCCTTCCTGGCCGCCGCGTAGGCGCGCGACAGGGCCAGATCCTGCCAGCGCAGCACGGCGTGCGCGCAGATGAAGCGGTCGACCGGCCGTTCGGCCTTGGCGCAGTCGAAGCTGGCCGGGATGCTTTGCGCCGCCGCGGGGAGTGTCCCGAGCACGCCAAAGGCAAGCAGGCCGCCGCAGGCCGCCTGGATGAGTCTGGAGAGGACATGTCCGTGCATGGTCGTTGTCTCCGTCGCGGCGCTACTGAGCGGTCCCGGACTGGCCGGATGGCTTGGCCGCGTCGCAGGCGGCCAGCAGCGTGGCCGCCGGTGTGGCCACCCCGGCCAGCGGATAGCGTTCGGTGTGACCCTTGATGATGACGGCCAGATCGCCGGCGGCGCTCAGCATCTGGCGCAGGGTGTCGTTTAGCGGCAGGTCGGCTTTGAAATCCGCACCGCCCGAGTCCTCGTTGGGCAGGCCGGTGGCGGAAAACTCGACGTGTCGGCCGCCGGCCTGCAGGCGGACCGGCAGCGTCTCGCCCGGACGGGCACCGCTGTTTTCATCCTGGAGATACAGCGTCACGATGTTCGTGCCCGGCGCGCACGCGAACATCATGGCCACGTAGTCGCTGTGCGGGATGCCGTAGACGAGGAGTGTCTTCTGATCGTAGTCGTCGCTGTACCAGCGGGGCCGTTCGTCGTCCTGTGCGGCGGCGGGCCATGCCGCCCATGCCAGCGCAATCAGCGGGACGGTCAGAAACACCTGGCGCAGGCAGGCCCGGAAGCGGGCGGCGGATCGTAAGCGGGTCATGGGCGGGCTCGTGAAGGTCGGGGTGGTCAGGGCCGGCACAGGGCCGGGAGGAGCGGGCCGGAGGCACCGGGGTGTGGGATGGGTCGCCGCGCCTATCCGGTCAGCCACTTGACAGGCAGCGTCACACACCTGAACGTCCAGCCGTTCCCGGTGATCAGTTTCAGCAGGGGATCGCGCATTTCCCGGATGTCGAACCCGTAGGTGTAGCTGAGCTTGGCCACGGGCCGGCCGTTCTCGATCTGGATGCCGTAGACGGTTTCCTTGAGGGTCTCGTAGAACGTGATGGCGCCCCATTGCATCTTGAATGACAGGCCGGCGCCGCCCGCGCCGCCCGATGCGCTGAACTGGTAGCTCATCTCGCGCACCCGCGCCGTGTGGTCGGACTCGTCGAGGCGGATCGTCAGCCGGGTGAGTTCCGAGATCTTGTGCGCCCGCAGCAGGTCCAGCCAGGCGGCGTCGGCGTATTTCCAGTCCACGATGATTTCATCCGCGCGCTTTCCAGGGGTGACGGTGAAGGGGAATTCGGCGCCGTCGTTGAGGATCAGCAGGCGCTGCCGCAGATCCTGCGCGCTGATCGCGGTGGAGCCCGGCGCGGGATCGAAGGTCATGGACCAGCTCGCCAGGCGGATGAAGACCAGGGCCATCACCGTGATATAGGGCAGCAGGAACAGCAGGGGCGAGGGCATGCCCGGCGCGTCGAGGTCGTAGGCGTTGAGACTGAAGCTGGTATACGCCCGCGCGTGTAGAAAGACGTTGCCCGGCAGGGTCAGCAGGACGAAGAACGTCAGGAAAAAGACGACGGGCCGCCGGTTTTCGGGCAGCGCGAAGAACAGGAACACCATGGCCAGCACGGCGGCCAGCAGGATGATGCCCAGCACCGCCCCCAGCATGTGATCGTGGATGTCGGTGCGTTTCCAGGCGATGTGGATCAGCGACAGCGCCACGACGGCCGTGATGCCCATGACGATCAGCGCCAGGTCGGTGCCTTTGCCTTCCATGTCGCTCCCTTTTTATTCTTGAGGGTAGTCTATCAAGCGGTACGCGAAAGCGATTCATTCAAATGAATGAATCGCGCGCGGTTTTTGGCTGGGAGGCGGGGAGGGCGGCCAAGGATGCCAGGATGAGGGGCCGGTGGCCTTACTTCAGGTTGCCCGACAGGAACTGCCGCAGCCGGGGGCTTTGCGGGTTGTCGAAGATATCGGCCGGAGGGCCGACTTCTTCCGCCACGCCCTGGTGCAGGAACATGACCTGGGACGCCAGGTTGCGGGCGAAGCCCATTTCGTGGGTGACGACCAGCATGGTGCGGCCTTCCTCGGCCAGTTTCTGCATGACCTTCAGCACTTCGCCCACCAGTTCGGGATCCAGCGCGGAAGTGGGCTCGTCGAACAGCATGACCTCGGGTTCCATGGCCAGGGCGCGGGCGATCGCCACACGCTGCTGCTGGCCGCCCGACAGGGACGATGGGTACTGGGTTTCGAGTCTTGGATCCAGGCCGACCTTGGCCAGGTAATGACGGGCGCGCTCGACGGCTTCGGTCCGGCCCAGCTTCAGCACCTGGATCGGCGCCTCGATCACGTTGCCCAGCACGTTCATGTGCGCCCACAGATTGAAGTGCTGGAATACCATCGCCAGCTTCGAGCGCAGGCGGCGCAACTGGTCCAGGTCGGCGGCGTGGGGCTCGCCGTGCTTGTCGTGGACGATCTTCAGCAGTTCGCCGTTCAGCGCCACCGAGCCCTGGTTGGGTTTTTCCAGGAAATTGATGCAGCGCAGAAAGGTCGATTTGCCCGAGCCGCTGGAACCCAGGATGCAGATCACATCGCCGGCGTTGGCCGTCAGGGAGACGCCCTTGAGGACCTCGTTGTCGCCGTAGCGCTTGTGGATGTTGAGTACTTCGAGTTTGGACATGGGAGGTCAGCGGTGGGAGCCCAGGAAGGCCAGTGTGCGGCGCTCGAACCTGCGGAACAGCCAGATCAGTGTAAACGACAGGCACAGGTAGAGCAGGGCGGCGAGTCCGTAGGAGGCGAAGGTCTGGTAGGTGGCCGAATTGGCGTCGCGGGCGATCTTGAGGATATCGGGCACGGTGGCGGTGAAGGCCAGGGACGTGGCGTGCAGCATCAGGATGACCTCGTTGCTGTAGGCCGGCAGCGCGCGGCGCAGGGCCGAGGGCAGGATCACCCGGCGGTACATCGCGAAGCGCGTCATGCCGTAGGCGCGCGCGGCCTCGATCTCGCCCGCGCTGGTGGCGCGGATGGCGCCGGCGAAGATTTCGGTCGTGTAGGCGACCGTGTTCAGCGTCAGGGCCAGCACCAGGCAGTTGAAGCCGCTCTGGAAGAACGCCGCCAGGGGCGGGGTGCCCTTGACGAAGTCCAGGCTATAGATGCCGGCGTAGATGAACAGGATCTGCACGTACAGCGGCGTGCCCCGGAACACGTACCCGAAGATCCACAGTGGGATCGACAGCCAGCGGCGCGAGGACACCCGGGCCACGGCCAGGAAGATCGAGATGAAGAAGCCCATCGACACCGACAGCACCAGCAGCCACAGGGTGATGGCCATGCCCGACAGGCTGCCGTTGCTGGCGTACAGGTAGGCGCGCCAGAATTGCTCGAGCACGTCGGTCATAGTTGCGCCTCGCGCACGCCCACGCTGTAGCGCCGGTCCAGCCAGTACAGGATGCCATTGGACAGGGTGGTCAGGGCCAGGTAGATCAGGCCGGTCAGGCTGATGAACAGGAACACCCGGAAGGTGACATTGCCGGCGTCCTGAGCGACCTTGACCAGGTCGGTCAGGCCGATCAGGGACACCAGGGCGGTGGATTTCAGCAGGACCTGCCAGTTGTTGCCGATGCCGGGCAGGGCGTGGCGCATCATCTGCGGGAACAGGACGCGGCGGAAGACCTGGAACTCGCGCATGCCGTAGGCCGTGGCGGCTTCCATCTGGCCGTGAGGCACAGCCATGAAGGCGCCTCGGAAGGTCTCGGCGAAGTAGGCGCCGTAGATGAAGCCCAGCGTCAGCACGCCGGCGCCGAAGGGGTCGATGTCGATCGGATCCAGCCCGAGCAGGTCGGTCAGATCGTTCAGGTAGATCTGCATGCTGAAGAAAATCAGCAGCATCAGCACCAGATCCGGGACGCCGCGGATGAGGGTGGTGTAGGCCGTGGCGGTCAGGCGGGCGGCCCACGAGGCCGACAGCTTGGCCCAGGCGCCCAGCAGCCCCAGTCCCACGGCCACGGCCAGGGACAGCAATGCCAGCTTGATGGTGACCCAGGTCCCCGTGAGCAGCAGGGGGCCGTAGCCGTCTAGAAACATGGAAATCGGGAATGGACGATGGACTGGACGGTTCCGTCGCGCGCGCCGGAGCCGCCGCGCCCGGATTGGAGGCCGCCGACCGCGCCGCGCCGGAGCGGATCCGCCGGGCAGCCCCCGCCGGAGCGGGGGCCGGGCCCGGACGCGCGATCAGGCGGCATGGCGCGGCCGGTGCGGGATCACTGGGGGAACTGGATCAGGCCTTCGGCGAAATATTTCTTCGCGTAGCCCTGGAGGGTGCCGTCGGCCAGCATGGCCTTGAGAACCTTGTCCACGTCGGCCTTGAGCGCGTTGCCCTTGCGGATGCCCATGGCGATGGGTTCGTTCAGGATTGGATCGTCGAGCGTCATGGAGGCGAGCTCGTAGCCGGCGCCTTCGGGCTTGTTCAGGAAGCCGTCGACCGCGCTCTGGGCTTCCTGGAAGGTGGCGTCCAGACGGCCGGCCGTGACGTCCACGTAGGCGTTCGTGTAGCTGGGGTAGGCGACGACCTCGACGCCCTTGGGCGCCCAGTGCTTGCGGGCGTAGGTTTCCATCGTGGTGCCCTGCTGGACGCCGACGCGCTTGCCCTTCAGGGATTCGGCGGTGGGCTCCAGGCCGCTGCCCTTCTTGACCATCAGCTTGACCGGCACGATGTACATGGGCGTGGAGAAGTCGATGACTTTCTTGCGCGCCTCGGTGGCGGTCATGGTGGAGTTGGCCAGGTCGAACTTGCGCGCCTGCAGGCCGGGGATCAGGCTGTCGAAGGACTGGTCGATCCACACGCAGGTGCGGTTCAGGCGCTTGCAGACTTCGTTGCCGATATCGATGTCGAAGCCTTCGAGCTGGCCGTTGGGATTGCGGTATTCGAACGGCGGGTAGCCGGCCTCGGTGGCGATCTTCAGTTCCTTGGCGTCGGCGGCGGAGCCGACGGCGGGGATCAGGCCGGCCGCGATCAGCAGCGCGGCGCCAAGCAGGGTGGTTTTCATCGAATGTTCTCCTGGGGAGCCGGGCGGCGGGTGGCGCCGGCCGATGGTGACAAGGCGTGATGTTAACCCAGGTTTTTGCCGGGGCGCATCGAGCATTACCCCTAGGGAATCCCTGAACAAGTCCTCGCGCCGCGCGGGCTCAGGTCGGCAGCGCGGGTTCGCGGCGCTGCTCGATCTGGGCGGCTTCCTGGATGAGGCGGACGATTTCCTCGATGTCGTCGGTGACCAGCAGCAGGTCGAGGTCGAAGGGGCCGATCATGCCGTGGGTCAGCAACTGGTCGCGGACCCACTCCACCAGGCCGGACCAGAAGGCCGTGCCCACCAGGATGATGGGGGCGGGCGGCTGCTTCATCGTCTGCACCAGCGTGATGGCCTCGAACAGTTCATCCAGTGTGCCGAAGCCGCCTGGCAGCACCACATAGGCCAGACTGTGCATGAAGAACGACGCCTTGCGCGAGTTGAAGTATTCGAAGTGCAGGCTGTCGGTCTGGTAGGAATTGTCGGTCTTTTCGCGCGGCAGGCGGATGTTCAGGCCGACGCTGCGCCCGCCCGTTTCGAAGGCGCCGCGGTTGGCGGCTTCCATCAGGCCGGGGCCGCCGCCTGCGATCACCGGCAGGCCCAACTGGGCGAGGCGCGCGCCCAGTTCCATGCCCAGGGCGTAGAAGGGGTGGTCCCGGGGGACCCGGGCGCTGCCGAAGATGCTCACGCCCAGGCCTATTTTCTGGAAGGCCGCGGCTGCCGCGCGCATCTCTGCAATAATCGTGGGAATCTGTTGTTCGGCTGAAACGCGTTTCGTCTTATTGTCCGTCATGAAAAAAACCTTGTTGCTCGTGGATGGGTCCAGCTATCTGTACCGCGCCTATCATGCGATGCCCGATCTGCGCAATGCGCGCGGCGAACCCACCGGAGCCCTGTATGGCGTCGTCTCCATGTTACGGAGGCTGTTGCTGGATTACAAGGACGCCGCGACCCATGGGGCCTGTGTGTTCGACGCCCCCGGAGGTTCCTTCCGGGAAACGATCTACCCCGATTACAAGGCCAACCGTCCGTCCATGCCGGACGACCTGCGCGCCCAGATCGGACCGATCCATGAGGCGGCCGCCGCGCTGGGCTGGACCGTGATATCGGCGCCGGGCGTGGAGGCCGACGACATCATCGGCACCCTGGCGCGCCAGGCGGGCGAAAACGGCTTTTATACCATCATTTCGACGGGCGACAAGGATCTGGCCCAGTTGGTCAACGACCGGGTCGAACTGATCAACACCATGTCGGGCGAGCGCCAGGACCGCGAGGGCGTGATCCGCAAATTCGGCGTCCCGCCCGAGCGGATCGTCGATTACCTGATGTTGACCGGCGACGCCGTGGACAATGTGCCCGGGGTGGAGAAGGTCGGCCCCAAGACCGCCGCCAAATGGCTGAACGAATACGGTGACATCGACACGCTGGTCGCCCATGCCGGCGACCTGCGTGGCGTGGCCGGCGAAAACCTGCGCACGGCGGCGCCGGATTTCCCCATGACGCGGGATCTGCTGACCGTCCGCCTGGATTGCGAACTGCAGGCCGGGTGGGAGCCGCTCGCGCTGGGCCTGCGGGCTCCCGACCACGAGGCGCTGGTCCGGCTGTATGAGGCCTATGGCTTCCGGACCTGGCTGCGCGAGGAAACCGGCGAGCCGGGCCGCATTCCGGCCCAGGACGCCCGCGCGGCGCGCGAGGCGCCGCCGGTTCCCGACGCCGTGCATTACGAAACCATCCTCGACGAGGCGGCGCTGGATCGCTGGCTGGCGCGCCTGCGGGCCGCGCCCCTGGTCGCGCTGGATACCGAGACCACCAGCCTGGACCCCATGGCGGCCCGCCTGATAGGGCTGTCGTTTGCCATCGAGCCTGGCCGCGCGGCCTATGTGCCGGTGGGTCATCGCGCGCCCGGCACGCCAGACCAGCTGGACCTCGCCCTGGTGCTGGAACGCCTGCGCCCCTGGCTGGAGGATCCCGCCGCGTCCAAGCTGCTGCACCATGCCAAGTACGACTCCCACGTGTTCGCCAACGAGGGGGTCGCCCTGCGCGGGGTGCGGCACGACACCATGCTGCAGGCCTATGTGCTGCAGTCGCACCGGCGCGTGAACCTGCAGGAACTGTGCATCCAGTGGCTGGGGCTGACGGGCACGACCTACGAGGACTTGTGCGGCAAGGGTGCGCGCCAGATCGGCTTCGACGAAGTCGCACTGGACCAGGCCGCGCACTACGCCGCCGAGGATGCCGATTTCACCCTGCGACTGCATCAGGTCCTCCTGCCGAAGGTCGAGGCCGAGGCCGGTCTGAAGCGTATCTACGAGCTGGAGATCCGCACTTCCGACGTCCTCGCGCGCATCGAGCGCAACGGCGTGGCCATCGATGCCGGGGTGCTGGCGGCGCAGAGCCATGAACTGGGCCGGCAGATGATCGATCTCGAGGCCCAGGCCCATGTCCTGGCGGGCCAGCCCTTCAACCTGAATTCGCCCAAGCAGCTGGGCGAGATCCTGTTCCAGCGCATGCAGCTGCCGGTGTTGCGCAAGACGGCGAGCGGCGCGCCTTCCACCGACGAGGAGGTCCTGACCCGCCTGGCGGCAGACTATCCCCTTCCGCGCCTGCTGCTCGACTACCGCGGCATCGCCAAGCTGAAGTCCACCTATACCGACAAGCTGCCGCGCATGATCGACCCGCGCACAGGCCGGGTGCACACGCGCTACGCTCAGGCCGCCGTGGTGACGGGGCGGCTGGCCTCGTCCGACCCGAATCTGCAGAACATCCCCGTGCGCACGGCCGAGGGCCGCCGCGTGCGCTCGGCCTTCGTGTCCAGCCTGGGTAAGATCGTGTCGGCCGACTACTCGCAGATCGAACTGCGCGTGATGGCCCACGTATCGGGCGATGCGAACCTGCGCCAGGCCTTCGCTCAGGGGCTGGACATTCACCGCGCCACGGCGGCCGAGGTCTTCGGCCTGCCTCTGGACCAGGTCGACGCCGAGCACCGCCGGGCGGCCAAGGCCATCAACTTCGGCCTGATCTACGGCATGGGCGAATTCGGCCTGGCGAGCAACCTGGGCATCACCCGGGCGGCGGCCAAGTCCTACATCGACCGCTATTTCATGCGCTATCCCGGCGTGGCCGACTACATGGACCGCATCCGCCGCCAGGCCCGGGAACAGGGTTACGTGGAAACCGTATTCGGGCGCCGCCTGTATTTCCCGGAACTGTCCGGCGCCAAGGGGCCGCGCGCGGCCGCCGCCGAGCGGGCCGCCATCAACGCGCCCATGCAGGGCACGGCGGCCGACCTCATCAAGATGGCCATGGTGGCGGTCCAGGACTGGCTGGATGCCGAGGGCCTGCGCAGTCTGATGGTGATGCAGGTCCACGACGAACTGGTGTTCGACGCGGTCGACGATGAGGTCGATGTCTTGCGCGAGCGGGTACCGGTGCTGATGTCGGGGGTGGCGGAACTGGCGGTGCCGCTGGTGGCCGAGGTCGGCGTCGGCCTCGACTGGGGCGCCGCTCACTGACCGGCGGCGGCTGGCGGGCCTGCGGGGCCGTGCCATGCACGGCGTGGCGGGCTCATTCCGTTTCGCGCAACCGGTTGGGGCGCAGTTCGCCGTGGCGGTCCAGGATCGGATAGGCCGCCGCGTTGACCAGGCAGGCGTTCACCCCGCCCGCGTCGCGCAGGATTTCCAGATAGAAGGCGCCGACGTCGGCCGCGTCGATGCGGCCGGTCTTGATGCGGTCCAGGTGGCGTTCGGCGGCCCGGGCCTCCAGGGCGCGGAAGTGTTCCTTTTCGAAGGCCAGGGCGCGAGCCGCCGCGCGGTCGCCCGAGACGAACACGGCGGCGGCCTGGCGCAAGTTGCGCTGCAGCCGCTCCAGGATCTCGCCCAGTTCCGCGCGCTGCCCGGGGTCCAGCGTCCAGTGCTTTTTGTGCAGCCGGCTCGCGTGGCCCAGCAGGCCCATGCCGGCCACGTCGGCGGCATGGGCGATGTTCATGGAAAAAGCCAGGATGGACTTCAGGTATTGCGCGTCGTCGGCGCTGAGGCCTTCCTGGTCCTGGGTCGCCAGATACGTGGTCACCGACCGGTCCAGCTGGCCGATGGCGCTGTTCAGATAGCGCGCCTGTCCGGTGGCCCGGGGGTCTTCGTGCAGCAGGGCGCGCTCGGTCAGCCGCAGCGACTCGCGCAGCATGTCCGTCAGCCGCAGGGCCTCGCGGGCGGCCTGTCCCAGGGCCACGGCGGGAACTTCGCGGGCGGACTCGTCCAGGTACTGTGGGCGGGCCGGGTCGTGAGGGTCGGCGCGCGGCGGCAGCAGCCGCTGCAGCAGCCGGGCGTAGGGCCGCAGCGCGGGCATGAAGCAGGCGGCCACCACCAGGTTGAACAGCAGATGGAAATTCGCCACGGCGTGCGCGGCGTCGCCCAGTGCCGCCATGATCGAGCCGGCCCAGGGCAGCAGGGCCATGCCCAGCAGGCAGCCGGCGACGCGCGTGCCCAGGTTGCCCATGGGCACGCGGCGGGAGGCGGGGTTGCCGTCGCCGCCGCCTTCCAGGACCGGGTTGACGGCGGTGCCCAGGTTGGCGCCCAGCACCAGCATGTAGGCCAGTTCCGGGGGGATCAGGTCGTGATGGGCCAGCGACATGATCAGCACGACCACGGCGACGCTGGAATGCGAGGCCCAGGTCAGCGCCGCGCTGGCCGCCAGGGCGATCACCGGTGCGCCGGCCAGGGCCAGCAGGGCGCCGCCCAGCAGCGGCGCGTTCTGCAGCGGCTCGAACAGGGTCACCAGCTCGTGCAGGGCCAGCAGCAGCAGGCCCAGGCCGATCAGCGCCCGCCCCAGGTCGCGCGCGCGGCCCGGCTCGTAGTGGCGGAACATCCAGACGCCGGCGAGCACCAGGCCGGGCGCGAGGGCGGTCGGGTCGAAGGACAGCGCCTGGACGATCAGGGTGGTGCCGACGTTGGCGCCCAGCATGGCCGCCAGGCCCGGCACCAGAGGCACCAGGCCGTCCAGGGCGAAGCCGGTGATCATCAGGCCGGTGGCCGTGCTGCTCTGGATGGCGGCTGTGATCATCAGGCCCGTGCCGAAGGCGCGCGGGGCCGAACCCATGGCGCGGCTCATCCACAGGCCCAGCGCCTTGCCGAAGGCCCGCTGCACGCCGGTCTGCACCATGTGCACGCCCCAGAGCAGCAGGGCGACGAAACCGCCGAAGGCGATCAGGACCTGGAGTTCGCGCACATCCGGCCTTTCCTAGGTTGCCTGTCGGCGCAGGGCCTCGATGCGCCGTTCGATGGGCGGATGCGAGGCGAACAGGGCGCCGATGGCTCCGCCCGCGATACCCGAGGCGGCGAAGGACTTGGGCAGTTCGCCGGCCTCGACCCCGCCCAGCCGGGCCAGCGCGCGGATCATGGGTTCGCGCGCGCCCAGCAGCCGGGCCGAGCCCGCGTCGGCGCGGAATTCGCGCTGGCGGGAGAACCAGGCGACGATGATCGAGGCGAGCACGCCGAAAAGGATTTCACAGACGAAAACGCTGGCGTAATAGCCGATGCCGACGTCGCGTTCGTTCTTCAGCACGGCGCGGTCGATGAAGTAGCCGACCAGACGCGACAGGAAGATGACGAAGGTGTTGACCACGCCCTGGATCAGGGTGAGGGTCACCATGTCGCCGTTGGCGATGTGGGCGACTTCGTGGCCCAGGACGGCGGTGACTTCCTCTTCGGTCATGGACGACAGCAGGCCGGTGGATACCGCCACCAGGGAGTCGTTGCGGAAGGCGCCGGTGGCGAAGGCATTGGGCGCGCCTTCGTAGATGGCGACTTCCGGGCGGCCGATGCCGGCCCGGTCGGCCAGTTGGTGCACGGTCGCCACCAGCCAGGCCTCGCGCCGGTCGCGCGGCGCCTGGGGATCGATGACCCGGGCGCCGGTGCTGGACTTGGCCATCCATTTGCTCATCAGCAGCGAGATGAACGAGCCGGTGAACCCCAGTACCGCCGCGAACACCAGCAGCGCGGCCGGGTCGATGCCGTTGGCCGTCAGATAGCGGCCGACGCCCAGGAGATTCATGGTGATGCTGAGCACCAGCATCACGGCCATGTTGGTGACGAGGAACAGAATGATGCGTTTCATGTGGGGCAGGGCTCCGCAAGAAGGGGACGACGATGTGCGAAGTGTATAGTATCGGCTTCCGGTTCGTATCCCTGTCTTTGGTGACGCATGCAGTCTCTGTGGATGTTGCTGGCTTGCGCCATGTTCGCCGCGATGGGGGCCTTCGTGAAGGTCGCCGCCGATCTCGGCGCCACGCTGCCGGAAATCGTCCTGTTCCGCGGCATTCCCTCCGTCCTGCTGCTGTATTTCTGGGCGCGCTCCACGCGGCGCACGGTCCGCCCGTCCAGCTGGCGCCTGCACGTCTGGCGCAATCTCAGCGGCATCACGTCCATGTGGCTGGGGTTCTTCGCGCTGTCCCACCTCTCCCTGCCCACGGCCATCAGCCTGAACTACACGGCGCCGCTGTTCATCGCCGGCTGGATGCTGTTCTTCGGCGGCGCCCAGCGCGATCCGGTGCGCGTGCTGGCCGTGCTGGCGGGCTTCCTGGGCGTGCTGGGCGTGCTGCGCCCCAGCATCCAGCATGATCAGTGGATCGCGGCCCTGATGGGGCTGGGGGCGGGCGGGCTGGCGGCGATCGCCATGATGCAGATCCGCCAGTTGGGCCAGATCGGCGAGCCCGAATGGCGCACGGTGCTGCTGTTCTCGCTGGGGGTCTGCCTGAGCGGCCTGGCCGGCATCGCCCTGCAGGGCTGGCGCACCAGTGATCCCCTGACCTTGCTGGCGCTGGTCGGGCTGGGCCTGGCGGGGCTGGTGGGCCAGCTGGCCATGACCCGCGCCTTCGGTTTGGGGTCTACCCTGTTGACGGCGGCACTGCAGTACATGACCATCATCTTTGCCGCCCTGATCGGCGTCCTGTTCTGGGGCGACCGGCCGGCGCCGCTGGCCTGGGCGGGCATGGCGCTGATCATTGGTTCCGGCCTGCTGTCGGTCTGGCGCACGTACACCGAGGCCCGCGCCCTGCGGGGCGGCCCGAGGGCGCAGGCATTCCCACGAAGGAGGTAAACCCGTCATGACCGCATTGCTGATTCAGTCCGAGACCCTGCGCGATCGCCTGACCCGGCCGGGCTGTCTGGTTTTCGACGTGCGCCACGATCTGGCGGACCACGGCGCGGGCCGGCGGGCCTACGAAGCGGGCCACGTGCCCGGGGCCCTGTACCTGGACCACGAGACCCAGCTGTGCGCCCTCAAGACCGGGCGCAACGGCCGCCACCCCCTGCCGGACCGCGCCGATTTCGCCGCCCTGATGCGGGCCCAGGGCCTGACGGCCCGTACCGACGTGGTGGTCTACGATGCCGGCAACGCCATGTTCGCGGCGCACCTGTGGTGGATGCTGCGCTGGCTGGGGCACGGATCCGTCGCGGTCCTTAACGGGGGGTGGGCCGGCTGGCAGGCGGTCGGCGGTGCCGTCGAGACCGGCCCGCGCGCACCGTCCCTCAGCGAAGCCCAGGCGGTCCAGGGCCTCGTGCTCTCGGGCAAGCCGTCGATGCCCGTGGTCGACGCCCGCGCCATCCTGTCCAACCTGGACGAGCCGCGCTTTACGGTGCTGGATGCGCGCGCGCCCGAGCGGTTCAGCGGCGCGGTCGAACCGATCGATCCGGTCGGGGGGCATATTCCGGGAGCGCTGAACCGGCCGTTCGCCTGCAACCTGGACGTGGACGGACAGTTCAAGCCGGCCGCCGAACTGCGCGCGGAATTCGAAGCCCTGCTGGGGGATCGGCTGAACCACGGCATCGTCCACCAGTGCGGTTCGGGCATCACCGCCTGCCACAACCTGCTCGCCATGGAACTGGCCGGCCTGCGCGGCTCGGCCCTGTATCCAGGTTCCTGGAGCGAATGGTGCGCCGATGCCGCCCGGCCGGTGGCGCGCGGAAGCTGACCACGGGTGCCCGGACGTCCGGCAGGGGTCAGTCCGCGGGGACCGGCCTCTGTCCGGGCTCGTCCATCATGCGGCGATACCAGGCGTGGAAGTGCGCCATGCCGTCCTCCAGGGGACTCTGGTAGGGGCCGCATTCACTCTCGCCGCGCTCCATCAGGGCGCGGCGGCCGGCGTCCATGCGCTCGCCGATCTCGTCGTCCTCGATCGCCGTCTCCAGGTAGGCCGCGCGCTGAGCCTCGATGAATTCGCGTTCGAAGGCGACGATTTCCTCGGGGTAGTAGAACTCGATCACGTTGACGGTTTCCCGGGGACTGACGGGATGCAGCGTGGATAGCACCAGCACGTGGGGATAGAGCTCGATCATGTGGGTGGGGAAATACGTCACCCAGACCGCGCCGAAATCGGGTGTGGTGCCCGATCGGTACCGCAGCAGGCGGTCGTGCCACTGGCGGTAGACCTCGGTGCCCGGCTGGCCCAGGGCCTGGTGGATGCCGACCCGCTGCATGCTGTGGAATTCGCCGAATTCCCATTCCAGGTCGTCGCAGGTGACGAAGCGCCCCAGGCCCGGGTGGAAGGGGCCGACATGATAGTCCTCCAGGTAGACCTCGATGAAGGTCTTCCAGTTGTAATGGCAGGGGTGGACCTCCACGTGGTCGAGCACGTAGTCGGAGAAATCGAATTCCGGCCGATCGAACAGGGCGCCGATGTCGCCCAGCGGGTCGCGTTCCCCCTCGAACAGCAGGCCGCGGCAATTGCGCAGCGGGAATTCCCGCAGCCGCAGATCCGGCTTTTCGGGGAACAGGGGGGCGTTCAGCAGCCGGCCATGGGTGTCGTAGCTCCATTGGTGGATGGGGCACAGGATGCGCCCGCCCGTGCTGCACAGGTTTCCGGCGGCGCAGCCGCTGTCGCGCCCGGTCTGGCCGCCCAGCATCAGGGCCTGGCGGTGGCGGCAGACATTCGACAGCAAGCGCACGTCGACCTGGTCGCGCAGCAGGACCCGCCCTCCGCCCTCGTGGGCCAGGGTGCGCCAGTCGCCGGGGTTCGGGACCATCTTTTCGTGGCCCACATAGCGCGCACTGCGTGCGAAGATCCGGCTGCGTTCCCGCGCCAGGACGGCCGGGTCGAAATAGTGGTGGACCGGAAGCTGGCTGGCCAGATCCGCGCCGGAAGGGATGTAAGGGTCGGTCATTGGTTCCCCCCGCAAGAATGGAACCGCCCGGAGCGCCGCCGGGACGCCCCGGCGCCGGCGATCCAGGCAGGCGGGACGAGGAAAGGACGGCGGCCGGGTCGGCGCGAAGAAAAACCCCCGAGCCGTTCGGCCACGTGCGCGGCCGGACCGCATGGCCCCGGCACGATGCGATGTCCGGTCCGGGGCAGGGGACGAAATTGTACCCCACCCCGTAACCGGTCGGGGACGGGACGGTTTCATGGTCCGGCGGGGTTCCCGTACAATCCAGTCTGGAATGCTCAGATGAAACCCATGGTCAACGATCAAACCCCGCAGCCGGTCCGCACGTCCCGGCCCGCCGATCCATTGCCCCAGGACTTCGAGACGGCGCTGGCCGAGCTCGAGGATCTGGCCGGCCGCATGAACGACGGCAACCTGGGCCTGGACGAATCCATCGCTCTGTACCAGCGCGGCGTGGCGTTGGCCCGGGTGTGCCAGCGGCGGCTGGAAGCCGTCGAGCAGCAGGTCCAGGTGCTTCAGGGCCAACTGCTCCAGCCTTTCGACGACGCCGCGGCGCGGGACGCGACATGACTGCGGCGACGGGGAATTTCGACATGTGGCTGCGCGACCGGGTGGACCACGTCGCCACGGTGCTCGACGATTTGCTGCCGCCCGCCCAGGACGAAGCCGCGCGCCTGCACGAAGCCATGCGCTATGCCGTCCTTGGGCCGGGCAAGCGGGTGCGGGCCGCCCTGGTGTACGCGGCCGGCGAGGCCAGCCGTTCGCCGGGCGGGGCGGCGGCCGTCCAGGACCTGGCGCTGGACGCCGCCGCGGCCGCCGTGGAACTGATCCACGCCTATTCGCTGATCCACGACGACCTGCCCTGCATGGACGACGACGACCTGCGGCGCGGCCGGCCGACCGTGCATCGCCAGTTCGATGACGAGGCCCTGGCCATGCTGGCCGGAGACGCATTGCAGCCGCTGGCCTTCGACTGTCTGGCGCAGATGCCCATCGCGCCCGCCCTGGTCGTCCAGGCGGTCCAGCTGCTGGCCCGAGCGGCGGGCAGCGAAGGCATGGTCGGCGGTCAGGCCATCGATTGCGCCAGTGTCGGCCGGGAGTTGCCGATCGAGGCGCTGCAGCACATGCACCGCATGAAGACCGGGGCCCTGCTGGAAGCCAGCGTGTTGCTGGGCGGAGTGGTGGCCGGGGCCAGCAGCACGGCGCGCGCCGGCCTGGAGTCCTACGCCTCGGCCATGGGCCTGGCCTTCCAGGTGGTGGACGACATCCTGGATGTGACCGCCGATTCGGCCACCCTGGGCAAGACCGCCGGCAAGGACGCCGCCCAGGGCAAGCCGACCTACGTCTCCATCATGGGGCTGGACGGATCGCGCGAATTGCTGGCAGGCCTGCGCGAACAGGCCTGCGCCGCGTTGCTGCCGCTGGGGCCGTCGGCCTGCCGCCTGCGTGAACTGGCCGATTACATCATCGGCCGTTCCCATTAGATTCAGGGCATCATGACTAGACTACTGGAAGGCATCCAATCGCCGGCGGATCTGCGCCGGCTGGACCGCCGGGATCTCAAGGATCTGGCCGTCGAGTTGCGGGCGTTCGTGCTGGATTCCGTATCGCGCACCGGGGGCCACCTGTCCTCGAACCTGGGCACCGTCGAGCTCACCCTTGCGCTGCATTACGCATTCGACACCCCCGACGACCGGCTGGTCTGGGACGTGGGCCATCAATCCTATCCGCACAAGATCCTGACCGGGCGCCGCGAGGCCATGGCCGGTCTGCGCCAGCGGGGCGGGATCTCGGGCTTTCCGAAGCGCGCCGAATCGCCCTACGACGCTTTCGGCACGGCGCATTCCTCGACCTCGATCTCCGCCGCGCTGGGTATGGCGGTCGCCTCGCGCAATGCCGGTACCAACCGCCAGCACATCGCCGTGATCGGCGACGGAGCCATGACGGCCGGCATGGCCTTCGAGGCCCTGAACAACGCCGGCGTCACGCCCGACGTGAACCTGCTGGTCGTGTTGAACGACAACGACATGTCGATCTCGCCGCCGGTGGGGGCGCTGAATTACTACTTCGCCCGCCTGCTGTCGGGTCAGTTCTACGCCCATGCCAAGAACATGGGGCGGGCCGTGCTGCAGCACGTGCCGCCCGTGCTGGCGCTGGCGCGCAAGCTCGAAGGCCACGCCAAGGGCATACTGTCGCCAGCCACCCTGTTCGAGGAATTGGGCTTCAACTACATGGGCCCGATCGACGGTCACGACCTGGACGTGCTGATTCCCACCCTGGAAAATCTGCGCCGGCTTGGCGGCCTGCAGTTCCTGCACGTCGTGACGCGCAAGGGCCGGGGCTACAAGCTGGCCGAGGCCGATCCGGTCCTCTACCACGGCCCGGGGAAATTCGATCCCTCGGTCGGCATCCAGAAACCCGCCAAGCCCGCGCGCCAGTCCTTTACCCAGGTCTTCGGCGCCTGGTTGTGCGACATGGCCGCCGCCGACACGCGCCTGATGGGCATCACGCCCGCCATGCGCGAGGGCAGCGGCCTGGTCGAGTTCGAGCGCCGTTTCCCGCGGCGCTATTTCGACGTCGGCATCGCCGAGCAGCACGCCGTGACCTTTGCCGCCGGCCTGGCCTGCGAGGGCTGCAAGCCCGTGGTGGCCATCTATTCCACCTTCCTGCAGCGTGGCTACGACCAGCTGATCCACGACGTGGCCCTGCAGAATCTGGACGTGACCTTCGCCCTGGACCGGGCCGGCATCGTCGGCGCTGACGGGGCGACCCACGCCGGGAACTACGACATCGCCTACCTGCGCTGCATCCCGAACCTGGTGATCGCCACGCCTTCGGACGAGCGCGAGGCGCGGTTGCTGCTCAACACCTGTTTTCTCCATTCCGGGCCGGCCTCGGTCCGCTACCCGCGCGGCGCCGGCTGCGGCGCCGATCCCGGCGACAGCCTGGATCCGGTCGAGATCGGCCGCGCCGTGGTGCGCCGCGAAGGCCGGGACGTGGCTCTGCTGGTGTTCGGCACGCTGCTGCCCGAGGCGGCGCGGGCGGCCGAATCACTGGACGCCACGCTGGTGGACATGCGCTTCGTCAAGCCGCTGGACGAGGCGCTGCTGCGGCGCCTGGCGGACACCCACGGCCTCCTCGTCACGGTCGAGGAGGGCGCCGTCATGGGCGGCGCCGGCAGCGCCGTGGCCGAATGGCTGAATCGGGAAGCGATCGCCCGCCCGATCCTGCAGCTGGGGCTGCCGGATGAATTCATCGATCACGGGGACCAGAAGGCCATCCTCGCCGGTCTCGGCCTGGACGCCGACGGAATCGAGGCGTCGATACGCCAGCGCTTGGAAAGGAATGCCTCATGAACACCCTGCTGGATCCGGTGGCGATCGCGATGCCGGACGTGCAAAGTGGACCGGACACCCGGCGGATCGCCATCCAGCGGGTGGGCGTGCGCGGGGTGCGCCATCCGCTGCTGGTGGCGGCCGGCGCCGGCCAGCCCCAGGCGACTGTCGCCGACTGGGAAATGACCGTGGCCCTGCCGGCCGATGAAAAAGGCACGCATATGTCGCGCTTCATCGCCCTGCTGGAATCGCGGCGCGGCGAGCCCATGACGCCCGCGGCTCTGTGCGCCCTGGCGCAGTCCATGCTGGACCTGCTGCACGCGGACGCCGGCGACGTGTCGGCGGGCTTTCCCTATTTCATCGAGAAGCCCGCGCCGGTGTCGGGCGTGCGCAGCCTGATGGACTACCAGGTGCGCTGGTCCGTGCGCGCCCGCCGGGGCGAGGCGCCGCGGTTTTCCCTGTCCGTCCAGGTGCCGGTGACCAGCCTGTGCCCCTGCTCGAAGGCGATCTCGGAATACGGCGCCCACAACCAGCGCTCGCACGTTTCCGTGGACCTGGAATACGACGCGGCCGGGGCCGTGGATCTGGACGCGTTGATCCGCGGCGTGGAATCACAGGCCTCGTGCGAGCTGTGGGGGTTGCTCAAGCGCGCCGACGAGAAGTTCGTCACCGAGCGCGCCTACGTGAACCCGAAATTCGTCGAGGATCTGGTGCGCGATGTGGCGGTGATGCTCCAGCGCCTGCCCGGCGTGGCGTCCTATCGGGTCACGGCGGAGAACTTCGAGTCCATCCACAACCATTCCGCCTACGCGGTGGTGCACAGCGGCTAGAACGCGGGCGTATCCCCTTCGTCAGGCCGATGCGCCCCTGTTCCGGGGCCGGCTTCGAACAGCCCCGGAACAGGGGCGCATCGGCCAAGGTCCTACCAGGGCCCTGGTCATTTATGCTAGAATGCCGGGTTACTTGCTCGACCGTGCTTGCGACATGCCGTTTTTTGGGCGTGTCCGTGGTTCCCGGGGTGGGATCCGCATCGTGCCGGCGGGCTGTCTGTCAACACCGCAGATATCCACAAGGAGTCTTACATGCGCCACTACGAAGTAGTGTTCATCGTGCATCCCGATCAGAGCGAGCAGGTGCCCGCCATGATCGAGCGCTATCAGGCCATGGTCACCAGCAATGGCGGCCAGATCCACCGCGTCGAGGACTGGGGCCGCCGCCAGTTGGCCTACCCGATCCAGAAGCTCGTCAAGGCCCACTACGTGTGCTTCAACATCGAGTGCGGTCAGACCGCCCTGGACGAGCTGGAACACTCGTTCCGCTACAATGACGCGATCCTGCGCCACCTGTTCGTCAAGACCCGGCACGCCCACACCGAACCGTCGATCATGATGAAGTCGGTCGAGCGCGAGGAAGCCCGCAAGGCGACCGCCGCCGAGTCCACGAATTCCTGATCCGGAGCCCGCGCATTCCGTGAACCGGGTCGAAATCGCAGCGCGCGTGGCCGAGGCCGAGCCGCTGCGCCACACGCCGGCGGGCACGCCGGTGTTGCGGCTCCGGATGGAACACGAATCCGAGGTCCTCGAGGCCGGATCCCCCCGCATCGTCCGCATGGAATTGCAGGCGGTGGCCCTGGGGGACGTGGCCCGGGAACTGGCCGGGGCGCCGGTCGGCGCGCTGGTCCAGGCCGTTGGATTCCTGGCGCCCCTCCGGCAGGGTTCGGACCGGCTGGTGTTCCACATCCAGCGGATCGTGCAGGCACACTGAATGAACATGCCGGGCATGGCCCGGCCACAGAAAAAGGCAATCATCATGGCTTACTTCAAGAAAACCAAGGAAAAGCGCAAGTTCGGGCAACAGAATCCGCTGTTCAAGCGCCGCAAGTTCTGCCGCTTCACCGTCGCCAAGGTCGAAGAGATCGACTACAAGGATCTGGACACCCTGCGCGATTTCATCCAGGAAAACGGCAAGATCATCCCGGCTCGTCTGACGGGCACCAAGGCGCACTACCAGCGCCAGTTGGACACCGCCATCAAGCGCGCGCGCTTCCTGGCCCTGTTGCCGTACACCGACAACCACAACTGATCCGAGGTCTCCCGTCATGCAAGTCATTCTGCTTGAAAAAGTCGTCAATCTCGGCAACCTGGGCGATGTGGTCCGCGTGCGCGACGGCTATGCCCGCAACTACCTGATCCCCCAGAAAATCGCCCGCCGCGCGACCGACGCCGCCCTGAAGGAATTCGAGGCACGTCGCGTCGAACTCGAGAAGCACCAGGCCGAAAAGCTGGCCGCGGCCCAGGCCGTGGGCGAAAAGCTGTCCGGCTATGTGCTGACCATCAGCCAGAAGGCCGGCGTCGACGGCCGTCTGTTCGGCTCGGTCACCAACATGGATGTGGCCGCCGCGCTGCAGGCCGCCGGCTTCACCGACGTGCACAAGGCTCAGGTCCGCATGCCGGACGGCGCCATCAAGGCCGTGGGCGAATTCCCGCTGCAGGTCGCGCTGCTCGCCGACGTGGTGGTCGACATCTCGGTCACCGTGCAGGGCGAAATGGCCTGACGCACCGCCACGCCGCGTCGTGCGCTTTTCCTCGTGGTAATGTAGGAATGGCGCGGCGCCGCTGAAAGGGCCGGCGAATCGCCGGCTTTTTTCATTTTAGGGAAGGAACGGGTTTGGAAATCGAAGCCGACGCGCAACTGGATTATCTGCGTGTGCCGCCGCATTCCATCGAGGCCGAACAGTCGGTGCTGGGCGGCCTGCTGCTGGACAACGCCGCCTTCGACCGGGTCGCGGACGTTCTGACCGAGGACGACTTCTACCGCTTCGACCACCGTCTGATCTGGCAGCATATCGCCCGGCTGGTGGCGCTGGCGCGGCCGGCCGACGTCGTTACGGTCCACGAATCCCTGACCACGGCCGGCAAGGCCGACGAATGCGGCGGTCTGCCGTACCTGAATGCGTTGGCGCACAACACGCCCTCGGCCGCGAACATCCGCCGCTACGCGGAGATCGTGCGCGAGCGGTCCATGTTGCGCAAGCTGGTCTCGATCGCCGACGAGATTTCCGCGGCCGCATTCAACCCCCAGGGCAAGGAAGCCCGGCAGATCCTCGACGAGGCCGAATCCCGCGTCTTCCAGATCGCCCAGGAAGGTTCACGCGGCATGGCCGGGTTCCAGGAGATCCGCCCGCTGCTGGCCCAGGTGGTCGAGCGCATCGACGAGCTCTACCATCGCGAGGGCGATTCCGACGTGACCGGCGTGCCGACCGGCTTCAACGACCTGGACCGCATGACCTCCGGCCTGCAGGCGGGCGATCTGGTCATCGTGGCCGGGCGGCCGTCCATGGGCAAGACCTCGTTTTCCATGAATATCGGCGAACACGTCGCCATCGAGCAGGGATTGCCGGTGGCCGTGTTCTCCATGGAAATGGGCGCGGTGCAACTGGCCATGCGCATGATCGGCTCGGTCGGCATGCTGGACCAGCATCGCATGCGCACTGGCAAACTGAATCAGGACGACTGGCCTCGCCTGACCCATGCCGTGCAGAAGGTCGAGGAAGCCCAGATCTATATCGACGAGACCCCCGCGCTGACGGCCATGGAACTGCGCGCTCGCGCCCGGCGGCTGTCTCGTCAGTGCGGCCAGCTGGGGCTGGTCATCATCGACTATATCCAGTTGATGTCCGGCTCCGGCGGGGAAAACCGCGCCACGGAAATCTCCGAGATCAGCCGGTCCCTGAAGGGGCTGGCCAAGGAACTGAACTGCCCGGTCATCGCCCTGTCGCAGCTCAATCGCAGCCTGGAGCAGCGTCCCAACAAACGGCCCGTCATGAGCGACCTGCGCGAGTCCGGGGCCATTGAGCAGGACGCCGACGTGATCATTTTCATCTACCGCGACGAGGTCTACAATCCCGACTCGCCGGACAAGGGCACGGCCGAGATCATCATCGGCAAGCAGCGGAATGGCCCGATCGGCACGGTGCGCCTGACCTTCCAGGGCTCCAGCACCCGCTTCCTGAATTTTTCGGCCGCGCCGGGATTTTAAGAGCCCCCACGCCGCGCGGGCTGCGCCTGCTTGCTGCCCCCGCAGATTGCGCCCGCGGCGCGGCATACATGCCGCTCCGATTCGTCAGGCATAGGACAGTCCGCAGGGGACTGTCCTATGTCCCGCCTCATCCCGGCGGTAAAAAAGGCCTCCGCACAGAGGTCTTCTTCCGTCGGGGAGGGGACACGTCAGGACGCGGTCATTTTCAATGCCATGCGCATGGCCGCGCGCAGCGAGGCCGGGTCGGCGAGGCCGCGCCCGGCGATGTCGAAGGCTGTGCCGTGGTCCACGCTGGTGCGCACGAAGGGCAGGCCCACGGTCACGTTCACCCCTTCGTCCAGACCCAGGTACTTCACCGGGATCAGGCCCTGGTCGTGGTACTGGGCGACCACGATGTCGAATTCCCCCTTGCGGGCGCGCATGAAGACGGTGTCGCCCGGCCAGGGGCCGCTGGCGTCCAGGCCCTCGGCCCGGGCGGTGGCGATGGCCGGCGCGATGTGGCGAGCTTCCTCGTCGCCGAAGGCGCCGCCTTCGCCCGCGTGCGGGTTCAGCCCCGCCACGGCGATGCGCGGCCGGCCGATGCCCGCCTGGCGGCAGGCCCGCTGCGCCAGGCGGATGGCGCGCAGTTCGGCCTCCGGGCTGAGCGCCGCGGGGACATCGGCCAGGGCGATATGGATGGTCACCAGCAGCACGCGCAGTTCGTCGTTGGCCAGCATCATGGCGTAGTCCGCCGTGCCGGTGCGCCGTGCCAGGATTTCCGTGTGGCCAGGGAAGTCGATGCCGGCCGCGTGCAGCGCGCCCTTGTGCAGGGGCGCCGTCACCAGCGCCCGGACGCGGCCGGCCAGGGCGTCGTCGATGGCGTGGCACAGATATTCGTAGGCGCCGCGTCCGGCGCGGGCATCCTCGTGGCCCCAGGGCAGGTCGGCCGGCAGTTCGCCCCAGCGGTTCAGCACGCCGATCACGCCCCGCGTCGTGCCCGCGCCGGGGGCGTCCAGCGGGCGGATTTCCAGGCGGCCGTCCAGCCCCGCAGCCCGGCAGGCGCGTCGCAGGGCGCCGGCGTCGCCATAGACGACGGCAGGGTGGGGCAGGCCTTCGGCGAACAGGCGCGCGATCAGTTCCGGACCGATTCCGGCGGCGTCCCCCAGTGTGATGGCCAGGGGCATTCCGGTGGGCGCCGGCGGGATGCCGGGATCAGAGGGCGTCGCTGGCATAGTCGGCCAGGCGGGACCGCTCGCCGCGCTGCAGGGTGATGTGGCCGGCGTGCGGCCAGCCCTTGAAGCGGTCCACCACGTAGGTCAGCCCCGAACTGCCTTCGGTCAGGTAGGGCGTGTCGATCTGGGCGATGTTGCCCAGGCAGACGATCTTGGTGCCCGGACCCGCGCGGGTGACCAGGGTCTTCATCTGCTTGGGTGTCAGGTTCTGGGCCTCGTCGATGATCAGGAACTTGTTGAGGAAGGTGCGTCCGCGCATGAAATTCATGGACTTGACCTTGATTCTGGAGCGGATCAGGTCCATGGCGGGCGTCTTGTTCCAGTCCTGGCCGTTGCCGCCGCCTGGGGCGCCGAGCGCGCCCGCAGCCCCTTGGTGCAGGACTTCCAGGTTGTCTTCCAGCGCGCCCATCCAGGGCAGCATTTTTTCTTCTTCCGTGCCGGGCAGGAAGCCGATGTCGTCGCCCACCGGAACGGTGGCGCGGGTGATGATGATTTCCGTGTAGCGCTTGGTCTCGAAGGTCTGGGCCAGGCCGCTGGCCAGCGCGAGCAGGGTCTTGCCGGTGCCCGCCTGGCCCAGCAGCGACACGAAATCGATGTCCGGGTTCATCAGCAGGTTCAGGGCGAAGTTCTGTTCGCGGTTGCGCGTGGTGACGCCCCAGACGCTGTTCTTGGCGTGGCTGAAGTCACGCAGAGTGGACAGCACGGCACTTTTCCCCGTGGCCTCGCGTACTTGGGCGTACAGCGGCATTTCGCCTTCGTAGTAGACGAATTCGTTGACGATGAACTGGCCGCACAGCGGCCCGCGCACGCGGTACCAGGTCAGGCCGTTCTGCTGCCAGGATTCGATGTCCTTGCCGTGCTTGTTCCAGAAGTTTTCCGGCAGCGGCATGACGCCGTCGTAAAGCAGGTCGGAGTCGTCCAGGACGTGGTCGTTCAGGTAGTCCTCGGCCGGCAGGTCCAGCGCCCGGGCCTTCAGGCGCATGTTGATGTCCTTGGACACCAGCACGATCTCGCGCTTCGGGTTTTCCTGGCACAGCCCGTGGACGATGCCCAGGATCACATTGTCCGCCTTGCCCATGGGCAGTTCCAGGGGCAGGCGCGTGTCGGTGGGACGGGTCTGGAAATACAGCGAGCCCAGGGCGTCGCTGTTGCCCAGCGTATCCAGCGGAACTCCCTTGGACAGGTCGGCGGTGCCGATCAGCTGGTCCAGGTATCGGCTGACCTGGCGGGCGTTGCGCGCGACCTCGGACATGCCTTTCTTCTGGTGGTCGAGCTCTTCGAGCACGATCATGGGAAGGAAGACGTCGTGCTCGGCGAAGCGGAACAGGGACGAGGGATCGTGCAGCAGCACGTTGGTGTCCAGAACGAACAGCTTGCGCTGCGCCGTTGGCAGGCGCTTCGGCCGTGTGCGGGCGGCGATGGGCCGGGACGGCGCGGGCGTGGTTTTGGCGGGTGCCGGAGCGGACTTGCCCATGGCCGGTGCCCGGGCTGTCAGGGCGGGCGCTGCCGGAACCGCTGCCGGAACGGGGGCGGCGACGGGCTTGGGCGCGGGCGCAGGCGCAGGCGGCGCCGTGCGGTCGGCGGGCCTGGACAGGATGGCGGCGACCGGGCGGGCCTTCGCTCCAGGCCCGCGGGACGCGGAACGGGGCGTGTCGAGGGCGGGGCCGGGTACGGCGGAGACCGGGGCCGCCTCGCGCGAGGCGGCGCGGACGGCGGTTTCGACGATGTCGCCCGGGCGGGCCGGCGGTTTCGGAAGGGGCATGAAGGCTCCTGTGACAGGCCCTAGGCGGCCAGGTTTTGCGCGGCCTGCAGGACTTCGTCCGCATGGCCGGGGATGCGCACGCCACGCCATTCCTGGACCAGGACGCCCTGGCGGTCGATCAGGAAAGTGCTGCGCTCGATGCCGCGCACCTGCTTGCCGTACATGTTCTTCTGCTTCATCACGCCGAACAGGGCGCACAGGGCCTCGTCGGGATCGGCGATCAGGGGGAAGGACAGGCACTGCTTGTCGGCGAAGCCCTGGTGGGACTTCAGGGTGTCGCGGGAAATGCCGAAAATCTCGCAGCCCAGGGCCTGGAACTGCGCGTGGCGGTCGCGGAAATCCTGGGCTTCGGTGGTGCAGCCCGGGGTGTTGTCCTTGGGGTAGAAGTACAGGACGAAGAGCTTGCCCCGCAGCGCGGCGGAATCGAAGGGGCCGTGGGTGGTCTCGGCGGTGAGCGGCGGCAGCGGGCGGCCGATGGCGACGGTGGTCATGAGAGGTCTCCGGGTAGCAGCAGGGCCAGTACGCGCCGTTCCTCGGACATGAGGATGTTGTAGGTCCGGGCGGCGGCCTGGGTGGTCATGGTTTCGATGCCGATCCCCAGCGCCAGCAACGGCCGCAGCACGTCGGGGCGCAGGAAGACCTGGCGCGGGCCGGTGCCGATCAGCAGGACTTCCGGCGCGTCGGCGGGCAACCCGACGGCGGGCGCCTCGTCGTCGAGGAATGCGAGCGGATCGCGCGCGGCCGGCTTCAGGCCGACCAGTTCCTGGAGAAAGGCGGAGTCGATGTCAGCGGCGGCGCGCACGGCGACGTCGCGGACCGGCCCTTCGGGGGCGAAGCAGATGGCGCCGTCGTATCGGACCCGATTGATTTCCAGGAAGCCGTCGCCGTAAGCGGTGACGGTATTGAGCGCGGGATTCAGGTCTTTTTGCAATAGCACGGGCAAGCTCCGTTGTTCCCGTGATGATAGCGCAATCGATCGCGCGATCGCGCCGGGGCTCCCGCCGCCCGGAGCCGGGGCATGGGGCCCGGTCATTTGCGAGTCGCGGACGCATGCGATAGATTATCGAGTTTGCTGCACCGCATCTACCCGCACGACTCCAGCCCACCCGCCGAGGATCATCATGACGAGCTTTCCGCGCATCGAGCGCCTGCCACCCTACGTGTTCAACATCACCGGGGAACTCAAGATGGCCGCGCGCCGGCGAGGCGAGGACATCATCGACATGTCCATGGGCAATCCGGACGGCCCCACGCCGCGGCACATCGTCGACAAGCTGGTGGAAGTCGCCCGCCGCCCGGACACCCATGGCTATTCGGTGTCCAAGGGCATCCCGCGCCTGCGCCGGGCGATCTCGGCCTGGTACGAACGCCGCTACGGGGTGGACATCGATCCGGATTCGGAAGCGATCGTCTCCATCGGCTCCAAGGAAGGCCTGGCCCACCTGATGCTGGCCACGCTGGACCGGGGCGACACGGTGCTGGTGCCCAACCCCAGCTATCCGATCCACATCTACGGCGCGGTGATCGCCGGCGCGAACATCCGTTCGGTACCGATGACGCCCGGCCTGGACTTCTTCGAGGAGATCGAGCGCGCGGTGCGCGAGACCATTCCCAAGCCCAAGATGATGATTCTGGGCTTTCCCAGCAATCCCACGGCCCAGTGCGTGGAATTGTCCTTCTTCGAGCGCATCGTGGACCTGGCGCGTGAACACGGCATTCTGGTGGTGCACGACCTGGCCTACGCCGACATCACCTTCGACGGCTACGTGGCGCCGTCCATCATGGAGGTGCCTGGCGCGCGCGACGTGGCGGTGGAATTCTTCACCATGAGCAAGAGCTACAACATGGCCGGCTGGCGCATCGGCTTCATGGTGGGCAACCGCGAACTGGTCAACGCGCTGGCGCGCATCAAGAGCTATCACGATTACGGTACCTTCACCCCGATTCAGGTGGCCGCCATCGCCGCCCTGGAAGGCCCCCAGGACTGCGTGTCCGAAGTCGTCGAGCAATACCGCAGCCGCCGCGACGTGCTGGCGCGCGGGCTGCACGAGGCCGGCTGGATGGTGGACGTGCCCAAGGCGTCCATGTACATCTGGGCGCGCATCCCCGAACCCTACCGCGCCCAGGGCTCGCTGGAGTTCTCCAAGCGCCTGCTGGCCGAGGCCAAGGTCGCCGTGTCTCCCGGCATCGGCTTCGGCGAATACGGCGACGAATACGTGCGCTTCGCCCTGATCGAGAACGAGCAGCGCACCCGCCAGGCGGTGCGCGGCATCAAGGACATGTTCCGCAAGGACGGGCTGCTCAAATGAAACCGATCCGTGTAGGTTTGCTCGGCCTGGGTGTCGTCGGCGGCGGGGTCTGGACAGTTCTGGCTCAGAATGGTGGTGAGATCGCCCGGCGCGCCGGGCGGCGTATCGAAGTCGCCGCCGTGGCCGTGCGCGACGTGGCCAAGGCGCGCGCGCTGGTGGGGCCGGACGTGGCTGTCACCACCGACGGCCTGGCCCTGGCGCGTGACCCGGACATCGACATCATCGTCGAGTTGATGGGCGGCGACACGGTGGCCCGCGACTGCATCCTGGAAGCCATCGCCCAGGGCAAGCACGTGGTCACGGCCAACAAGGCCCTGCTGGCCGTGCACGGCAACGAGATTTTCGCCGCCGCCCAGGCGCGCGGCGTGATGGTCGCCTTCGAGGCGGCCGTGGCCGGCGGCATCCCCATCATCAAGGCGATCCGCGAGGGCCTGACGGCCAATCGCATCCAGTGGCTGGCCGGCATCATCAACGGTACGACCAATTTCATCCTGTCCGAAATGCGCCAACGTGGCTTGCCGTTCGACGCCGTGCTCGCCGAGGCACAGCGCCTGGGCTACGCCGAGGCCGACCCCACCTTCGACATCGAAGGCGTGGACGCGGCCCACAAGCTCACGCTGCTGGCCTCGCTGGCCTTCGGCATCCCGGTGCAGTTCGACAAGGCCTACATCGAAGGCATTTCCCGCCTGGCTTCCGAGGATATCGTCCACGCGGAGCGCTTGGGCTACCGCATCAAGCTGCTGGGCATTACCCGCCGCCGTCCGGAAGGCATCGAACTGCGGGTCCATCCCGCCCTGGTGCCCGACCACTGCCTGCTGGCCAATGTGGAAGGCGCGATGAACGCCGTGCTGGTGCGCGGCGACGCGGTCGGCCCTTCGCTCTACTATGGCCAGGGCGCCGGAGCCCTGCCCACGGCCTCGGCCGTGGTGGCCGACCTGGTCGACGTGACCCGCCTGCAGATGGCCGATCCCGAGCACAGGGTGCCGCACCTGGCCTTCCAGCCCGACGCCATGGCCGACATTCCCGTGCTGCCCATGGCCGAAGTGCGCACCAGCTTCTACCTGCGCCTGCGGGTGGACGACCGGCCCGGCGTGCTGGCCGATCTGGCGCGTGTGCTGTCGGGCGCCGGCATCTCCGTGGGTTCGATGTTCCAGCAGCCTCACGGCGAGCACCAGGCCGACATCATCTTCCTCACCCACGAAGCGCGCGAGGGCGACGTGGACCAGGCCCTGAACGCGATCCAGAGCCTGCCTTTCGTGCGTTCGGACGTGACCCGCCTGCGCGTGGAGAACATCAATTGAAGTATCTGTCCACCCGGGGCGGCATGGCCCCGCAGCCCTTTTGCGACATCCTGCTCGAAGGCCTGGCGCCCGACGGCGGCCTGACGCTGCCCGAAACCCTGCCGCGGCTGGATGCCGCCACCCTGGAATCCTGGCGCGGGCTGGACTACGCCGGCCTGGCGGCCCGCGTGCTGGGCCTGTTCATCGACGACATCGCGCCCGACGAGTTGTCGCGCATGACACGCGCTGCCTACGCGCCCGCCGTGTTTCCGCGCATCGCGCCGGTCAAGCCGCTGCGTCCGGGGCTGTCGCTGCTGGGCCTGTCCGAGGGGCCGACGCTGGCCTTCAAGGACATGGCCATGCAGTTCCTCGGCCAGGTTTTCGAGTATGTGCTGGCGCAACGCGGCCAGACGCTCAACATCCTGGGCGCCACCTCTGGCGACACCGGTTCGGCGGCGGAATATGCGCTGCGCGGCAAGCGCGGCGTGGCCGTGTTCATGCTGTCGCCCCACGGGCGCATGAGCGCTTTCCAGCGCGCCCAGATGTATTCGCTGCGGGACGCCAACATCCACAATATCGCCGTGCGCGGCGTGTTCGACGAATGCCAGGACATCGTCAAGGCCCTGGCCGGCGACCTGGACTTCAAGAGCGCCCACCGCCTGGGCGCCGTCAATTCCATCAACTGGGCGCGCATCGCCGCCCAGGTGGTGTACTACGTCTGGGGCTGGCTGCGGGCCACGCAGGGGCCGGGCCAGCCGGTGTCCTTCACTGTGCCTTCGGGCAATTTCGGCAACATCCTGGCCGGCCATATCGCGCGCGAAATGGGCGTGCCGATCCGCCGCCTGGTTCTGGCCACCAACGAAAACAACGTGCTGGAAGAATTCTTCCGCACCGGCGTCTACCGGCCCCGCGCGGCCAGCCAGACGCACGCCACTTCCAGCCCGTCCATGGACATTTCGCGGGCCTCGAACTTCGAGCGCTTCGTCTTCGACCTGGTGGGCCGCGATCCGGCCCGGGTCCGGGCGCTGATGGAGGAACTGCGCGCCACAGGGCAGTTCGATCTGTCCGCCCTGCGGTCCTCGTTCACGGAACGCTATGGTTTCGTGGCGGGCGCCAGCACCCACGCCGACCGCCTGCGTACCATTCGCGACATCCGCCGCGAGACCGGCGTACTGATCGATCCTCATACGGCAGACGGGGTGAAAGTCGCCCTGGAGCACCTGGAGGGCGGAGTGCCGATGCTGGTGTTGGAAACGGCCTTGCCCGCGAAGTTCGCCGAGACCATCGTCGAGGCCACGGGCGAGGCGCCGGAAGTCCCGGCCGCGCTGCGCGACCTGGACCGGCTGCCCCAGCGCGTCGAGGTCATGGACTGCGACGCCCGCCTGGTGGCCGACTACGTGCATCGCCACGCGCTGTAGCGCAGCCGTTCACGTCGCGCCGACGGGCGCGGGCGGCCCGGAATGGGCAGAAGAATGGACGGAATCGGGCTGGACTGATCACTCTGTTCAATTTCTTATGTGATTACGTCAGTTTAATGGCGGAATAGCGGCAAAATTGGCGATATACATTGTCGGACCCTTGGGCCACACTGGATGCATAACATCACTTCCCGAGGAGACGTCATGCAAGCCCATGTTCCGGTGCGGCCCCGCACCCTGTTCCTGGATACCCACGATGTGGCCCGGCTGATCGGCGTCCTGGGCCTGCCCGCCTGCCTGCGGGGCCTGGCCGGCACGCTGCGGGCCGATTACCTGCGCTGGCCCGAGTTCGACAAGGAAGCACGCATCGCGGCCTATTCCGAGCAGGGCACTATCGAGCTGATGCCCATCACCGATGGCACGCATTACAGTTTCAAGTGTGTCAACGGCCATCCCGGCAACGGGCGTCACGGTCTGCCCACCGTCATGGCGATGGGAGCGCTGCTGGACTGCGACACGGGCATGATCCGTCTGCTGGGCGAGCTGACCCTGACCACGGCGCTGCGCACGGCGGCGATGTCGGCCCTGGCCGCCCAGGACTTGGCACGGCGCGACAGCCATTCGATGGCGCTGATCGGCAATGGGGCGCAGAGCGATTTCCAGGCGCTGGCCTTTGCCACCCTGCTGGGCGTGCGCGACTTGCGTCTCTACGACGTGGATCGCCGCGCCTCGGAACGCCTGGCGCGCAACCTGGAGGCGACCGATCTGCCAGGGCGTCCGCTGTCGGTGCGGATCTGCGATTCGGCGGCCCAGGCCGTGCGGGGTGCGGACATCGTCACCACCGTGACAGCCTTCCAGGGCCGCGCGCAGGTGCTGGACGGCGACCTGATCGAACCGGGCATGCACCTGAATGCCGTGGGCGGCGACTGCCCCGGCAAGACCGAACTGGATCCTGCGATCCTGCGCCGGGCCGATGTCTTCGTCGAGTTCCCGCCCCAGACCCGCAAGGAAGGCGAGATCCAGCAGATGCCGGCCGATTTCCCCGTGACCGAATTGTGGCGTGTCCTGGCGGGCGACGTCCCGGGGCGGACACGGGCGGATCAGGTGACACTGTTCGATTCGGTCGGATTCGCGCTGGAAGACTATTCCGCGCTGCGCTTCCTCCAGGCCCAGGCGGAGGCCCATCAGGTGGGTACCTGGGTGGATGTCACGTCCAGGCAGACGGATCCGCGCGACCTGTATGGCTGGCTGCAGGACGAACTCCAGGACATGCCGGCGCTGGCTTCGTGAGCGCGGGCCGGGAATCGTCTTTCATTCCACCGATGCCGGCGGCCAGGGCCTCTTCGGCGGCCTTCAGCCCGCTGCGCACCGCACCCTCCAGCACGGCCGGGTAACCGGTGTCGGTCCAGTCGCCGGCCAGCAGCAGGCCGGTCCAGGGGGTGGCCGCGCCGGGGCGCCGCAGGCCCGGAACGGCGTCGAAGGTCGCCCGCCGTTCTGTCACCAGGGCGTGGGTCCCGATCTCCGGCAGCGGCGGCAGCGATCCCGTGGCCGCCTGGATGCGGATCTGGTCGATGACGCCGGCCGCGATGCGCGCGGGATCCCGGCCGGCGTAGCGGTCGGCCGCGCCGATCACCACGTGGACCAGCAGGCGGTCGGCGTTCGCGCCGGCGCTGGCGCTGCGGTCGAACAGCCATTGACCCCAGGCGTCGCGCGCCGGATCGTCACGCAGCAGCATCATGGAAAGGCCCGAATTCCAGGGTCGGCCCAGCCGCAGTGTCAAGGTGCCGATGGCGGAATGCGCCGGTTCCGTCCAGCCGTCCAGGAAATCCGCCGAACCCGGCAGGGGGGCCAGCAGACGCCGGGCTTCGGAGGCGGGTACGGCCAGGATGACGCTTTCGTGCAGATCGCCATCCACCCGCCAGCCGCCCGCGGGGGCGGGAGCGATCGAGCGCACCCTGTGGCGCCGCAGGTCGTCGCCCAGCAGGACGCAGACCCGGGCGGGCCAGAGTTCGTGCAGGCCGTCCCGGGGAATCAGGATGCGGCTGGCGGCCGGCCCCGCTCCCAGACTGTCCGCCAGCACGCGGGCGAACAGGCGCGCCTGCGCCGCGTGCGCCGGCGTGTTCATGGCGGCCAGGCACAAGGGTTCCCACAGGCGCGTCGCCAGATCCGGCGGGCAGTCCAGGCCGGCCAGCCAGTCCGAGACGGTCGCGGATGGATCGACGCGGTCCGGGTCCAGTGCGCCGAACGTTCGGACCAGGTGGCGGCGGCCCCGCCAGCCGTCCAGCCCGCGGCTGCCCAGCAGGACGCCCAGGCGGTGCAGGGGCGGAGGCAGGGGCCAGAACCGCAGCCGCAGGCCACCGTCGGCCGATCGCAGGTCCATGTCCCCGGCTAGCAGGACGTGCTCGGGGTCCACGTCCAGGGACCGCATCAGCGCCAGGGTGCCGGTGTAGGCGCCCAGCAGGATGTGCTGACCGTTGTCGATCCGCAGGCCCAACCCGGGATGGTCGATCCGGCGCGCCCGTCCTCCGGGCGCCGCGGCGGCTTCGTAGACCCGGACCGTCCGGCCCGCCCGGCGCAGGCGCGCCGCGGCGGCCAGGCCCGCCCAGCCGGCGCCGATGACGGCGGTGGTGCTCATCGCGCCAATCGGCGCACCAGCCCCCGGCCGCCGCCGACCCAGGTCTTCCAGGCGAGCCAGAACTTGCGGATCGGCGTCAGCGCGATGCGCTGGTCCAGCACGTGCCAGCCGTCGCGCTCGATCTCGTCCAGCAGGGCGGCATAGATGGCGGCCATCATCAGGCCGGGCCGTTGCGCGCGGCGGTCGGCCTCCGGCAGGGCGCGGATGGCGTCGCGGTACAACTGGCGCGCGCGTTCTGTCTGCTGGCGCATCAGGGCCTGGAAATTTGCGGTGTAATGGCCGTCGAGGATGTCGTCCACCGTCACGCCGTGGCGCGCCATGTCGTCGGCCGGCAGGTAGATGCGTCCGCGCCGGGCGTCGTCGCCCACGTCGCGGATGATGTTGGTCATCTGGAAGGCCAGGCCCAGTGTTTCGGCGTATTCCAGCGTGCGTGGGTCGGTGTGGCCGAAGATGGCGGCCGACAGGTCGCCGACCACGCCGGCGGCCCGCCAGCAGTACTCCTGCAGGGCGGTCCAGTCGGCGTAGCGGAACTGGTCCAGGTCCATTTCCATGCCTTCGATCACGGCGTAGAAGGGTTCTGGACGGAGTCCGAAGGCGCGGACATGCCGGGCCAGGGCGATGGCCACCGGGTGATCGGGCACGCCGTCGAACATCAGGCCGACCTGGTCGCGCCACCAGGCGAGTTTCATCCGTGCGACGGAGGCCTCGCCGACCTCGTCCACGATGTCGTCCACCTCGCGGCAGAAGGCATACAGCGCCGTGATGGCGCGGCGCCGTTCCGGCGGCAGGAACAGGAATGCGTAGTAGAAGCTCGAGCCGCTCCGGGCGGCTTTCTGCTGGCAGTATTCGTCAGGCGTCATGGTGGCTGGGCGATTCCGGGCGCGGCTTACAGAATGCGCGCCAGCATAGCAGGAAGGCATCGGCGCGGCCCAGGATGGGCCGGTTGTTCCAAGGGTCGTAGTCGCCCGCCGCCAGCTTTTCCAGGATTCTCAGGCCGCCATGCACCACCAGGCGCAGTTCCAGGCCGATGCGGCCGGGCAGGCGCCAGGCGAGCGGGCTGCCGGCCAGCAGGGCGCGGCGGGCCAGGCCGGCCTGTTCACGCACCACGGCCCGCCAGGCGTCGGAGGGCGGCGCGGGCGGATCGGCGCACAGCGCGTTCAGGCCGTTCGGATCGAGGCCGTGGCGTTCCAGGCAATCCAGGGGGATATAGCAGCGGCCCTTGGTGTGGTCCAGGGCCACGTCCTGGCAAAAGTTCGCCCGCTGCAATCCAGTGCAGATGGCGTCGGACTGGGCCAGGTCCATGGGTTCGGTCCGGCCGAACAGATGCAGCATCAGCCGCCCGACCGGGTTGGCCGAGCGGCGGCAGTAGTCCAGCAGGGCCGGCTCGTCGGCGTAGCGGGTGACGCTCAGGTCCTGAATGAAGGCCGACAGCAGGTCCAGCAGGGGCTGGATGGGTAGCCGGTGGCGCACGAGGGTGTCGCCCAGCCGGGCGAAGAGCGCCCGGTCGCCGTCGGACAGCGGAGCCTGGATCGGCCGTGCGGCTCCCAGGTCGCGGACGGCTACGCGCCAGGCTTCCAGCCGTTCCAGCCTCGCCCGCGGGGAGGCGTCGCCCTCGTCGGCGATGTCGTCCGCGCCTCGTGCGAAGGCGTACAGGTCGCGCACCGCCGGACGCAGCCGGGCGGGCAGCAGCAGGGACGCGACAGGGAAGTTTTCGTAGTGATCGACAGCCATGATGAGGCAGTATACTTAGGGCCTTCCTGAACGAGTCCCCGTGTCGCACGCATCTGTGGCTTCGGGCCGTCTGCCGCGTTGCTCATCCTCGTCATGGCAATGGCTATCGCTGCGGTTCGCGCCTTGCATCCAACCCGAATCCGCAGCGCCCGCTTTCCGCTCGACTCATTCAGAAAGTCCCTGCCCGGCAGCCTGATTCCGAACGATTTGTGCACAGACCCGGTTCCGGGGCCGCCGCTTCCTTTGTCCGTCTTTCCGGGGGATTTCATGCCGCGTCCGATTCTGGCGACGATCGACACCGAAGCCTTGTCCCATAATCTGCACACGGTGGCTGATCGCCTGCGGCGGGACGCTCCCGGCGCCACGCCCTTCATCTGGGCCGTGATCAAGGCGCGCGGCTACGGACATGGCATCGAGGCTGCCCTGGCGGGTTTCGGCGAGGCCGACGGCCTGGCGATGCTGGACCTGGAAGAAGCCGTGCGCTGCCGCGAACTGGGCTGGACCGGCCCGCTGCTGCTCCTCGAAGGCTTCTTCGAGCCCGCCGATCTCGACGCGCTGGTCCATTATCGCATCGGCGCCGCGCTGCATTGCGTCGAGCAGCTCGACATGCTGGAATCCAGCTCCGCCGCCCGGCAGATCGACGCCTTCGTCAAGCTGAACACAGGCATGCACCGGCTGGGCTTCCAGCCGCGCGAATTCCGCGCGGCCCACGAGCGCGCCCTGTCCCTGCAGGCCGACGGCGTGCTGGGACAGGTCGGCGCGATGACCCACTTCGCCCGCGCGGACGATGATCCGGCCGTCACGAGGGACCAGATCGACTGTTTTCTGCGGATGACCGACGGCCTGTCCGGCCCGGTCAGCCTGTGCAATTCAGCGGCCACCCTGACGCCCGGACTGGCGGCGGGGATCGCCGGCGACCCCCAGTGGGTGCGCCCCGGCATCTGCCTGTACGGATCTTCGCCCTTTGCCGACCGGCCGGCCGATGCCTTCGGCCTGCGTCCGGCCATGACCCTGTCAGCCCGATTGATCAGCGCGCATCGGGTCCCGGCGGGAGAATCGGTGGGCTACGGCCATACCTTTCGCGCCCCTCGGGACATGCGGGTCGGCATCGTCGCCTGCGGCTATGCCGACGGCTATCCGCGCCACGCGCCCACCGGGACGCCGGTCGTGGTGGGCGGAGTACGCACCCGCCTGATCGGCCGGGTGTCCATGGACATGCTGGCTGTGGATCTGGACCCCGTGCCCGATGTGGCGGTGGGCGCCCAGGTCGTGCTGTGGGGGCAGGGAGGACCGTCGGTGGACGAGGTCGCCGCCGCCTGCGGCACCATCGGCTATGAACTGCTCACCGCCGTGACGCCCCGGGTGCCGCGTCGCGTCCTGTGAACCCCGGCCTGCGGAGGAATTCTCCATGAAGAACAGTTGTGTGCTCGTCACCGGTGCGACCAAGGGCATCGGCTGGGCCGTCAGCCAGCGCCTGGCCGACCAGGGCTGCCACGTCGTCGGCCTGGCCCGGCACGTGGCCGACATCGATTTCCCGGGCTACCTGTACGCCTGCGACCTGGCCAATGCCGGCGAGACCGAGGAACTGCTGCGCGTCATTCGCGAAAAATACCCGGTCGACGCCGTCGTGAACTGCGTCGGGCCCGCGATGCCAGAACCCCTGGGCGAAGTCGATCTGGCTTCGCTCTATCAGGCCTTCGACTTGAACGTGCGCGTGGCCGTCCAGGCGGTGCAGGCCTTCGTGCCGGGCATGAAAGCCCGAAAATCCGGGCGCATCGTCAATCTGTGCGGCCGAGTGGTGCATGGCCAGACCGGGCACACCAGCTATGCGGCGGCCAAGAGCGCGCTGCTGGGCTGTACCCGCACCTGGGCCCTGGAACTGGCCCCCTACGGCGTCACGGTCAACGCGGTCTCGCCCGGTCCGGTGGAAACCGGCCTGTTCCGCGCCGAATGCCCGGTCGGCAGCGATGCCGAAAAAGCCGTGCTGGCGACGATTCCCATGGGGCGCCTGGCCCAGGCCGACGAGGTCGCGGCCGCCGTGGTGTTCCTGCTGGGCGACGGGGCGGCTTTCATCACCGGCCAGGAAATCGGCGTCGACGGCGGCGGCAGCCTGGCGGGTCGCTGATGGCCAAGGCCCGGACGCTGTTCCTCTGCTCGGACTGCGGCGGCACCTCCGCCAAATGGGAGGGCCGCTGCCCGCATTGCGGCGCCTGGAACACGCTCCAGGAAACCCGGGAATCCCCGGCGGCTTCCGGGCACCGCTACGCGCCGCTGGCGGCCTCCACCCCGGTGCGCCGCCTGTCGGACATCGAGGCGCGCGAGCAGGCCCGCAACCCGACCGGTATCGAGGAATTCGACCGCGTCCTGGGCGGCGGCCTGGTGGCCGGCGCGGTGGTGCTGATCGGCGGCGATCCGGGAATCGGCAAATCGACCCTGCTGTTGCAGGCGCTGGCCAGCCTGTCCGAACGCGGTCCGGTGCTCTACGTCACGGGCGAGGAGTCCGCCGAGCAGGTCGCCCTGCGCGCCCAGCGCCTGGGCGTGTCGGGCGACGGCGTGGACCTGCTGGCCGAGATCCGCCTGGAACAGATCACCCAGGCCCTGGTCGAGCGCCAGCCCGGCGTGGCCGTCGTCGACTCGATCCAGACCCTGTATTCCGGCGAGCTGACCGCCGCGCCCGGCTCGGTGTCCCAGGTGCGCGAATGCGCTGCCCAGTTGACCCGCATCGCCAAACAGACCGGCGTCACGCTGATCCTGATCGGCCACGTCACCAAGGACGGCGCGCTGGCCGGCCCGCGCGTGCTGGAGCACATCGTCGACACCGTCCTGTATTTCGAGGGCGACACCCATTCCTCGTTCCGCCTGGTGCGGGCCATCAAGAATCGCTTCGGCGCCGTCAACGAACTGGGCGTGTTCGCCATGACCGACCGGGGCCTGCGCGGGGTGAGCAATCCGTCCGCTCTGTTCCTGGCGGGGCATTCCCGGGATGTCGCCGGCTCCTGCGTCATGGCCACCCAGGAGGGCACCCGGCCGCTGCTGGTCGAGGTCCAGGCCCTGGTGGATACGGCCCACGTGCCCAATCCGCGCCGCCTGTCCGTAGGCCTGGAAAGCAGCCGCCTGGCCATGCTGCTGGCCGTGCTGCACCGCCACGCGGGGGTCGCCACCTACGACCAGGACGTCTTCGTCAACGCCGTCGGCGGCGTGCGCATCATGGAGCCGGCCGCCGACCTGGCCGTGGCCCTGGCGATCCTGTCGTCCATGCGCGATCGTCCCCTGCCGGCCGGCCTGCTGGCCTTCGGCGAGATCGGCCTGGCCGGCGAGATCCGCCCGGCCCCGCGCGGCCAGGAACGCTTGCGCGAAGCCGCCAAGCTGGGCTTCGAGCAGGCCGTCGTGCCGCGCGCCAATCTGCCGCGCCAGCCCATCGAGGGCCTGCGCATCCAGGCCGTCGACCGCGTCGAGGATGTGCTCGGCGTGCTGTCCTGAGAGGCCCGCGATGGACGGGCTCTGGCTGATCCCCGCCTGCCTCGCGGCGGGCGGCCTGATCGGATTCTCCGGCGGCGTGCTGGGTATCGGCGGCGGCCTGTTCGCGATTCCCTTGCTGGGGCTGGTCCTGGGCTACGAGCAGCAGGCCGCCCAGGGAACGGCGCTGATCATGGTGCTGCCGGCCATCCTGCTCACGCTGCGCAAATACCACCAGCACGCGCCCATCGACTGGCGCTCGGCGGCGGCCGGCGCCGTCAGTTCCATCGTCTGCACCTGGATCGGCGCCCGGATCGCGCTGGGGCTGGACCCCTGGCTGCTGCGCCGCATCTACGCCGGCTTCGTGTTCCTGATCGCGGTGTTCTATTTCCGCGAGAGCCTGGGGCGCCGGGCCCGGCCCAGGCCGGCCGCGTTCTACCGCGAGGTCGGCCAGGTGCGCAAGCTCTGGTATTTCTGCGTCGGCGTCTGCGCCGGACTGGCCGGCGGCATCTTCGGCGTGGGCGGCGCGGTGCTGGCGGTGCCGTTCCTGACCTCGTTCTTCCACCTGCGCCAGACTTCGGCCCAGGCGGTGGCGCTGGCGATGATCGTGCCGGGTACCTGCGTGGCCCTGGCGACCTACGCCTGGCACGGCCAGGCGCACGGCCTGGTGGGCATTCCCCTGGCCGCCGGCAGTCTGCTGTGCGTGCCCTACGGAGTGCGCCTGGCCTATGCGCTGCCCGAGGCGCGCCTGAAACTGATCTTCGCCTGCATGCTGCTGGTCATCATGGGATTGCTGCTGATGCGGGGGGCGACATGAACGCGATGCCGCCGGGCTGGGTCGCGCACCGTTTTCCGGGCGGAGCCTTCTGCGTGCCCGCGCGTCTTGACGGCCGGGCGGATGCGGGCTGGTTCGACGCGCGACGGTCCGACGCCACGCCGGTGAGCGAGGGCGGCCGTCAGGCCGCCTGGTTCGTCGGCGGTGGCCACGGACCCGCCGTCCTGCGTCATTACCGGCGCGGCGGCCTGCGCGCCCGGCTGGGCCGCGAATCCTATCTGTGGCTGGGGGAGTCCCGGGTGCGGGCCTATGCCGAGGCCCGGGTGCTGGATCACTTGCGCCGGGCCGGGCTGCGCGTGCCCGAGCCGTTGGGCGCGGCTTACTGGCGGGCCGGGGCATGGTATCGCAACGCCATCCTGATCGCACGGATCGAGGGCGCGCAGGCCCTGGCGGGCCGCCTGGACCGGGCCGATCCCGCCGCCGTCGCGCGGGCCATCGCCGCGATGCACGCGGCCGGCGTCTGGCACGCGGACCTGAACGCCTACAACATCCTGTTCGACGCCGAGGACCGGGTCTGGCTGATCGATTTCGACCGCGCGCGTCTGGGTGTGGTGTCCCCGGGACAGGCGGAAAAAAACCGGTTGCGCCTGCGCCGGTCTTTGGTTAAGGTAGCCGGCGCGCGCGGAGCGCAGTGGTGGGATGCGTTATCCCGTTGTTTTCCTCCATGCTAGGGGCCCATGCCATGAAAATCGGCACCGTACACACCCTGTTGGCCGCCGCCGCGCTGATCGCCGCGGTTCCGGCGTCCGCCCAGGATCGCGTCGTCAACGTCTACAACTGGGCCGAATACACCGCGCCCGACACCCTGTCCGGTTTCGAGAAGACCACCGGCATCAAGATCCGCTACGATGTCTATGACACCAACGACACGCTCCAGGCCAAGCTGCTGACGGGCAAGTCGGGCTACGACGTGGTCGTGCCCTCCACGCACTACGCCGCCCGCCAGATCCAGGGCGGCCTGTTCCAGAAGCTGGACCGCTCCAGGATCCCCAACTGGCAGTACCTGGACCCGGACCTGATGGCCCTGGTCGCCACCGTCGATCCCGGCAACCAGTACCTGGTCCCCTGGGGTTACGGCACCAACGGCCTGGGCTATAACGTGACCAAGGTGCGCGAGCTCATGGGCCAGGACGCGCCCCTGAATTCCTGGGACATGCTGTTCAAGCCGGAAAACGCCGCCAAGCTGCAGTCCTGCGGCATCTCCATCCTGGACGAGGCCGCGCAGGTCTTCCCGGCCGTGCTGCACTACCTGGGCAAGGATCCCAACAGCAGCGATCCCAAGGACTACGAGGCCGCGCTGGCCCTTCTGAAGACCATCCGGCCCTACGTGCGCCAGTTCAGCTCCTCGGGCTACATCGACGAACTGGCCTCGGGCGGCCTGTGCATGGTCTACGGTTTCTCGGGCGATGTGATGATCGCCTCGTCGCGCGCGAAGGAAGCCAAGAAATCCTACGCCATCGACTACTACATTCCCGATGGCGGAGCGCCGGTCTGGTTCGACACCATGGCCATTCCCAAGAGCGCGGAGCACGTGGACGAGGCGCACGCCTTCATCAACTACATCGAGACGCCCCAGGTGCACGCGGCGATCACCAACACCATGTACTACCCCAATGCCAACAAAGAGGCGCGCAAGTACGTGGTCGAGGAGGTCGCGAGCAACCCCATGATCTACCCCTCGCCCGAGGTCTCCCGCACGCTGTTCGTCATCAAGCCGCAGCCCCTGAACATCCTGCGCCTGCAGACGCAGATGTGGGCGCAGCTCAAGACCGGGCGCTGACGGCGATGCAGGATCCGCGCGGCATGCCTCGTCAGGGCGAGGCCGACGACTTCGTCCGCATGGAGGACGTCGTCAAGATCTTCGGCGACACGGTGGCCGTGAAATCCGTCTCTCTGTCGGTGCGGCGGCACGAGATTTTCGCCCTGCTGGGCAGTTCGGGCTGCGGCAAGTCCACCCTGCTGCGCATGCTGGCGGGTTTCGAGGAGCCCACCTCCGGGCGCATCATCCTGGACGACGAGGACATCACCGCCCTGCCGCCGCACCGGCGGCCGGTCAACATGATGTTCCAGTCCTATGCGCTGTTTCCGCATATGTCGGTCGAGGCCAACGTGGCCTTCGGCCTGAAGCAGGAAGGCGTGCCGCGCCACGAGATCCACGAACGCGTGTTCGAGGCCCTGGACCTGGTGCAGATGGCCGGTTACGCGCGCCGCCGCCCGCACCAGCTCTCCGGCGGCCAGCAGCAGCGCGTGGCCCTGGCGCGCAGCCTGGTCAAGCGGCCCAAGCTGCTGCTGCTCGACGAGCCCATGTCGGCGCTGGACAAGCAGATCCGCCAGGCCACTCAGATCGAACTGGTGAAGATCCTGGGCCAGGTCGGCGTCACCTGCATCATGGTCACGCACGACCAGGAGGAGGCCATGACCATGGCCAGCCGCCTGGCCGTCATGACCGAGGGCCAGATCGTCCAGTGCGGCACGCCGCACGACGTCTATACTTTTCCCAGTTCCCGCTTCGTCGCCGGCTTCATCGGGTCCACCAACCTGTTCACCGGCACCATCGTGGTGGACGAGCCCGACCATGTGCTGATCGAGACCGACGCGCTGTCGCGCCCGCTGTACGTCAGCCACGGCATCAGCGAGCCCCTGGGCATGGAGGTCCACGTCTCCATCCGGCCCGAGCAGATCCGCGTCGGACGCCAGGTTCCCGAGACCGAGTCCAACTGGGGCCACGGCATGGTGTCGCACGTCGCCTGGATGGGCAGCTATGCCCGCTACCAGATCCGCCTGGATGCCGGCCAGACCATCGAGGCCAGCGTGCCCAGCCTGGACTGGAGCCAGTCCGACGCGCCCGGCGTGGACGAGGAAATCTACGTCACCTGGTCCCACGATGCCGGGACCGTGCTGGCGTCCTGACGGCCGCGGATCCTCCGCCCCCACCGATCCCAGCATCCGGAGCCGCCGATGCATCTGAAACTTCCCGGCCATCGCCCCAGCGCCCGACAGTTCGCCATCGGCGTGCCCTACGCCTGGCTGGCGCTGTTCCTGCTGGTGCCGTTCCTGCTGGTGCTGAAGATCAGCTTTTCGGACCTGCAGTTCGGCATTCCGCCCTACATGCCGATCGCCACCCTGCAGGACGAGACCCTGTCGCTGGCCCTGCATCTGCGCGGCTACGTGCTGCTGTTCACTGACAGCCTGTATGCGGCGGTCTACCTGAATTCGGTCAAGATGGCCCTGGTCACCACCGTCTGCTGCGCGCTGATCGGCTACCCCATGGCCTATCACATCGCCCGCGCGCGTCCGGAGATCCGTAACTTGCTGCTGCTGGGCGTGATCCTGCCGTTCTGGACCTCGCTGCTGTTGCGCGTGTACGCCTGGGTCGGCATCCTGCGCAACGACGGACTGCTGAATCACCTGTTGACGGGCCTGGGGCTGATCGACGCGCCGCTGGAGATCTACCGCACCGACCTGGCCGTCTACATCGGCCTGGTCTACGCCTACCTGCCGTTCTTCATTCTGCCGCTGTACGCCAATCTGGTGAAGCTGGACCAGCGCTTGCTGGAGGCCGCCTACGATCTGGGCGCGCGGCCCTGGAACGCCTTCCTGAGGATCACGCTGCCCCTGTCCATGCCGGGCGTGGTGGCCGGCGCCATGCTGGTGTTCATCCCCTCGGTGGGGGAATACGTCATCCCTGAAATGCTGGGCGGGGCCAACACCCTGATGATGGGTCGCGTGATGTGGAACGAATTCTTCAACAACGCCGACTGGCCGATGGCGGCGGCCGTGACCTGCGTGATGGTCCTGCTGCTGCTCGTGCCCCTGTCCATCTTCCAGTACAACCAGGCGCGCCAGTTGGGGGGGCGGACATGATGCGCGGCGGCTGGTTCCGCTTCCTGACGCTGGTGGTGGGCTACGGTTTCCTGTACGTGCCCATCGCCTGCCTGATGGTGGTCTCTTTTAACGATTCCACCCTGATGACCTCCTGGTCGGGCTTCTCGCTGCGCTGGTACGCGGAACTGTTCCAGGATCAGGCGCTGCTGTCCGCGGCGAAGCTGTCGTTCGTCATTGCCACCCTGACCGCCACCGCGGCGGTGGCCATCGGCACCTGGGCCGGCTACGTGCTGGCGCGCATGGGGCGGTTCTGGGGCTTCGGCCTGTACATCGGCATGCTGAGCGCTCCGCTGGTCATGCCCGAGGTCGTGCTGGGCATTTCGCTGCTGCTGATGTTCGTGGAAATGTCCAAGGTGTTCGGCTGGCCCGACGGCAATGGCATGTTCACCATCTGGGTGGGCCACGTGACCTTGTGCACGGCCTACGTCGCCGTCATCATCCAGTCGCGCGTGCGCGACCTGGACCGCTCGCTGGAAGAGGCCGCCCTGGACCTGGGCGCTTCGCCGCTGCGGGTGTTCTTCCTGATCACGCTGCCCCTGATCGCCCCGGCCCTGCTGGCCGCGTGGCTGCTGTCCTTCACCCTGTCGCTGGACGACGTGGTGGTGGCGTCCTTCCTGTCCGGCCCGGGCTACACCACGCTGCCGCTGGAGGTCTTTTCCCGCGTGCGCCTGGGCCTTAAGCCCGAGATCAACGCCCTGGCGACCCTGTTCATGGTGGCGGTGGGCGTGGTCGTGGTGGCGGTCAACCGCATGCAGATCCGGGCGGCGAAGCGGGCGGGGTAGTCAAATCCCCAGCCCCCACACCGCCAGGCTGAACAACCCCGCCGACAGCAGCATGCTGGCAGGGAAGGTCAGCACCCAGGCCAGCAGGATGATGCGCACGGTGCCGTTGTGCAGGCCGCTGCAGTTGGCGACCATGGTGCCGGCCACGCCGGAGGACAGCACCTGGGTGGTCGAGACCGGCAGGCTGAACAGGTTGGCCACACCGATGGCGCCGACAGCGGTGATCTGGGCCGCCATGCCCTGGGCGTAGGTCATGCCCTGCTTGCCGATCTTTTCGCCCACGGTCAGCACCACGCGGCGCCAGCCCAGCATGGTGCCGGCGCCCAGGGCCAGCGCGACGGCGACGATCACCCAGAGCGGCGCGTATTCCGTCGGGGCGGTCAGGTCGGCGCGCAGGCGCTGCAGGTCGGTTTTCTCGCTGATGGACAGCGTGTCCAGGCTGGTCACTTTGCGGGCGGTGTCGTCCAGGCAGAGCAGATAGCGGCGCACGCGCACGCGCGTGTCGGGCGGCAGGTCGCCGTAGGTGCGCACGCCGTCCAGGGTGCGGCGCACCGCCTGGATGGTGCTCAGCGTGTCCTGTGGATCGCAGCGGGACGTCTGGGGCAGGCCAGCGCGCAGCGGGCGTTTGAGCGCCAGGTAATCGCTCAGCGTATCCGCATTGCGCTGGTAGAAGTCGCCCAGGTGGGCGGCGGCATCGACGGTGCGCTGGACCTGATAGGGCGTGCTGGCCGGGTCCAGCACGAACTTGGCCGGGACGATGCCGATGAGCACCAGCATGATCAGGCCGATGCCTTTCTGGCCGTCGTTGGAACCGTGCACGAAGCTTACGCACATCGCCGACAGCACCAGCACCAGCCGGTTCCAGAAGGGCGGGTGCTTCTTGTTGTCGATGGCGCGGCGCTGCTCGGGCGTCTTGTGCATTTTCGAACCGGCGAACAGCCTCTTCAGGCTCAGCAGCAGCAGAGCCGCGACGATGAAGCCGGCCACGGGCGAGATGATCAGCGACAGGCCGATGTCGATGGCTTTGCCCCAGTTGACGCCGGCACCCGCGGGCAGGCCGGTCAGCAGGGCATTGGCCAGGCCCACCCCCAGGATCGCGCCGATCAGCGTATGCGAACTGGAGGCGGGGATGCCGAAATACCAGGTGCCGAGGTTCCAGACGATCGCGGCGGCCAGCATGGAGAACGCCATGGCCAGGCTGCGTCCGCTGTCCAGGTCGAGCAGCAGCTCCACGGGCAGCAGATGGACGATGGCATAGGCCACCCCCACGCCGCCGAGCAGCACGCCCAGGAAGTTGCAGATGCCTGAAAAGAGTACCGCCAGGTGCGGCGGCATGGCCTTGGTGTAGATGACCGTGGCGACGGCATTGGCGGTGTCGTGGAAGCCGTTGATGAATTCGAAGACCAGGACGAGGGCCAGCGCCAGGACCAGGCTGAGCCCGACCGAAAGGGGCAAGCCGGAGAATAGGTCGAGCATGATGAGGGTGCGTTCGGGAGACCCGGCATTATTGCAAATTTGCGAAGGACCGTTTGAATACCCCTACTGCGGGGGCATTCCAGCCGCGCCTGACTCTGTCGGACGGGCGGTTTCCTGTGCGGAAATCAGCCTTCGCGCCGCTTGTCCAGTGCTTCGTACATCGTCCGTACCCCATCTTCTCCATAACGCCGATCCAGGCGGCGGATGATGAAATGCCCCCGGGCCATGTCCTGGAAATGGTTGATGAACAGCGTATTGATGAGCGCGCCGCCGGCCGCGCCGATGGCGGGGACCGCCTGGGCGGCGGCCTTTTCGGTGATCTGGATGCCGAAGCGTTCCGCCACCATCGTGATCAGGCGCATCAGGGCGGGCGGAGCGGCCTTTTCGACGGCGATGCTGCCGGCGGCGTATTCGGCGGCCTGGCTGATGGCGCGCGCCAATGCCGCGCGGACGATGTAATAGCCGCTTTCCGCGCCGTCGTCGGATGCGCTCCTGCCGCTCAGAGCGAAGACTTCCAGGCAGGCGAGCCGGGTGCCGGGGTCGGCCAGCGATTCGCCCTCGCTGCGGGCGATGTCGGCGATCGAACGCATCATGATCGTGGTGGAGACCGGCAGTTCCACCGCTAGGCCGGCCAGGCCGAAGAATCCGCCCACGCCGCCTGTAGCGGCCGCGCCGATCTTGTGCCACCAGTCCGAGCTGCGGCCTCCGGGCTTGTCGTCCATCGTGAACAGGGCGGCGTCGGCGGCCTTGCTCAGGGCCAATCGGGTGGCCTGGCCGATCTGGGCGCTCCAGCCTTCGGGCAGCCGGTCCAGGAATTTCTCGATGGGTGTGCCGATCAGGTTGGTCATGCGCGCGGCCAGGCCTGGATTTTCCAGCAGGGCACGGGCCTGGCGCAGGGCGTCGAGGTCGGCGGGGGCGAAGTGCGTATCGTCCATGGAAGAAACGGCGGAGTTGGCGTGAATGGCACCATTATGGCGCCTGCGCGCGGCGGCGTGTGTCCCATGCGCCCCGTGCGGCCGCGCGGGGCGCTCCGGCATTCCGGGCCGTGGCGACATTACAATACAGGCCTCCCAGACCCCGACCGGACATTCCCATGCTCATCCAGGACGAGCTCAAGCAACGGGCGGCCTTGGCCGCCCTCGATCACGTGCTGCCCCAGCTGCAGCCCGACAGTGTCCTGGGGGTAGGGACGGGATCGACCGTGGATCGTTTCATCGACCTGCTGGCGCCTCATCGCGGGGCCTTCCGCGCGGCGGTATCCAGTTCCGAGCGCAGCACGCGCCGCCTGGAGGCGGCCGGCATACAGGTACTGGATTTGAACGAGGTGGCCTCGCTGGCGCTGTATGTGGACGGCGCCGACGAGATCGACCGCCAGTTGAACATGATCAAGGGCGGAGGCGGAGCGCTGACGCGCGAGAAGATCGTGGCCTCCGTGGCGGACCGCTTCGTCTGCATCGTCGACGAATCCAAGCTGGTCGAGCGCCTGGGCGCTTTCCCGCTGCCGATCGAGGTCATTCCCCTGGCGCGCGAGGCCGTCGCCCGCCAGGTCCGCCAGTTGGGCGGACAGCCGCGCCTGCGCGAAGGCTTCATCACGGACAACGGCAACCAGATCCTGGACGTCTCCGGCCTGCGCTACGGCGATCCCGCCGAATTCGAGGCGTTGCTGAACAACATCCCGGGCGTGGTTTGCTGCGGCCTGTTCGCGATCTCCGGCGCCCAGGTGGCGCTGGTGGCGGGGCAGGCGGGCGTGTCGCGGCTCGAACTGCGCGACTGAGGTCGCGCGGTGCGGCGTCGCATCCCGGGGCATCGGCCGTCGGGCCGTCCCGCCGTCATGCTTCTGTCACATGGCACTGCTATGCTGGGGCATTCTTTCCAAGCGGCAGGCGTGATGGTACGCTTTGCGATCGTTGAACGCGCCTGGCGGCAGGCAGACAGAGGTCCCGGATGCTGGAACACACCAACAAGCAATTTCACAGCGAACTCGAAACGACGAGGTCCATGTTCCTGCAGATGGGCGGGCTGGTCGAGTCCATGGTGCTGGACGGCATCCAGGCCCTGTCCCGGGGCGAACTGCAGCTGGTGGACCGGGTCCGCGAGCACGAGCGGCAGGTCAATCAGTTCGAGATCGACATCGACGAGCGCATCAGCCAGCTGATCGCCCGCAACCAGCCCACGGCGGGCGACCTGCGCCTGCTGCTGTCGGTGTCCAAGATGCTGACCGACATGGAACGCTGCGGCGACGAGGCCGAGAAGATCGCCAAGGTCGCCCGCCGCCTGCACGAATCCAATACATCCTACGAGCCGGTGGTGGAACTGCGTCACATGGCCGACGCGGTGGCCAGCATGATCCGGGCGGCGCTGGACGCCTTCGCCCGGGAAGACCCCATCGCGGCCGCCCAGGTCGTGCGCAACGACAAGGACGTGGACAAGGAATGGAAGGCCTCTCTGCGCCACATCATCACCTACATGATCGAGGATCCACGCACGATCTCGCACTCCATCGATCTGATCTTCATCGCCCGCGCGCTGGAGCGCATCGGCGATCATGCGAAGAACATGGCCGAGCGCGTGATCTACATGGTGCGCGGCGACGACGTGCGCCACACGGGCGTCACCAATACCGAACGCCTGGCGCGCGGCGAGCCGCTGGAGCCGCGCGGAAACGCGCCCCAGGACGCGCCGCGCGACTGACGGGATGGATGCTCAGGCCGAGGGCGGCACATAGCCCTGGGCCTCGACGTCCTGGTCGTCGAACAGGAATGCCTGCATCCGTTCGGCCAGGAATTTGCGCGCCTCGGGGTCGGCCAGGCTCAGGTGGTTCTCGTTGACCAGCCGCGTCTGGATGTCCAGCCACTTGGCCCAGGCGTCCCTGGAAATCTCGCGCCAGATGCGCGCGCCCAGTTCGCCCGGGTACGGAGGGTAGTCCAGGCCCTGGGCCTCGCGTTTGAGTTTTCGGCATTGGATCATGCGTGCCATGTCGGGGCCTCTTCGATATTCGATCAGGGAAGCCGGCATTGTAGTTGAGTCCAGGCACGGAACAGTCCCGGTGGGCTGTTCCGTGCCTGGCGAATCCAAGCGGGCCGCAAGCCGCGCCGGTGTCCGTACGCAAGCCGCGGGTGCAGCGTGGGGGCTTTCTCCGCGGTCAGATCCCCTGACCGCGCCAGGCATCCAGGACCCGGTCCAGGCCGATGCGCCAGTCGCGCTCCAGCGGTCCGAGCAGGGTCTCCAGCCGGGCGCAGTCCAGACGGGTGTTGGCCGGCCGGGGCTCGGGCGAGGGCCAGTCGGCCGACGCGATCGCGTCCACGCTGGGCGGGCGGGCGATCAGGCCCCGGGCGTGGGCGCGGCCGAGGATCTCCAGCGCGAAGCCGTGCCAGCTGATCCAGGGCCGACCGCCGAAGTGGTACACGCCGCCCGGCGTGCCGTCGGCGGGCCGCAAGGCCAGGGTGTGCAGGACGCCGGCCAGATGACCGGCCCAGGTGGGGCCGCCGATCTGGTCGTCGATCACGCGCAGGGCGTTGCGTTGCGCGCCCAGGCGCACCATGGTGCGCACGAAATTACCGCCCCAGGCGCTGAAGACCCAGCCGGTGCGCACGACGAGGGCGCGCGGATCGGCGTCCAGCACAGCCTGTTCGCCCGCCAGCTTGCCGCGTCCGTAGGTGTTCAGGGGGGCGGCCGGGTCGCTTTCCCGGTAGGGGCGGTCCAGCCGTCCGTCGAAGACGTAGTCGGTGGACACGTGCAGCAGCCGGATGCCGCGCGCCGCGCAGGCGCGCGCCAGCAGGCCGGGCGCGTCCGCGTTGATCGCGCGGGACAGTGCCGGCTCGGCGGCCGCGCGGTCCACGGCCGTGTAGGCGGCGGCGTTGATCAGGCAGTCGGCGGGGTGTGCGTCCAGCCGGGCGTCGATCGCCTCGGCCCGCGTGATATCCAGTTGCGGCCGGCTCAGGAATGCATACCGGGCTTCGCCGGGGCGCTGTTCCGCCAGCGCGCGCAGCGAGCGCCCCAGCTGGCCGTCGGCGCCGGTGACGAGGATGCGCATCGGCGCATCGGCGCGGCGGCCCGGTGCGTTCACGCGGCTGGTCCCTGGGCGGGTCCGGACACCGCGCCGCCCAGACCCAGCCGCTGACGCTGGTAGCTGCCGTCCTGCACGCGGCGGCACCAGTCGCGGTGCTCCAGATACCACCGCACGGTCTTGCGCAGGCCGGTGGCGAAGGTTTCCCGCGGTGTCCAGCCCAGTTCGCGGGCGATCTTGCCGGCGTCGATGGCATAGCGCAGGTCGTGCCCAGGGCGGTCGGCCACGTGGGTGATCAGGTCCGCGTAGCGCGCCACGCCGGGCGGGTGCTCGGGAGCCAGTTCTTCCAGCAGATCGCAGATGTTGCGCACCACGTCGATGTTGCGCTGCTCGTTGTGGCCGCCGATGTTGTAGGTCTCTCCGGGCATGCCGGATTCGACCACGCGCAGCAGGGCGCGCGCGTGGTCCTCGACGTAGAGCCAGTCGCGGACCTGCAGGCCCTGGCCGTAGACGGGCAGGGGCTTGCCTTCCAGGGCGTTCAGGATGATCAGCGGGATCAGCTTTTCCGGAAAGTGGCAGGGACCGTAGTTGTTGGAGCAGTTCGTCACCAGCACCGGCAGACCGTAGGTGCGGTGCCAGGCTCGCGCCAGGTGGTCCGATCCCGCCTTGCTGGCGGAATAAGGGGAACTGGGCGCGTAGGGTGTGGTTTCCGTGAACAGGCTCCCGGTGCCGGCCAGGTCGCCGTAGACTTCGTCGGTGGAAATGTGGTGGAAGCGGAAGGCGGCGCGCGCGGCGGCGTCCAGCCCGTTCCAGTGGGTGCGGGCGGCTTCCAGCAGCGCGTAGGTGCCAACCAGGTTGGTCCGCACGAAGGCGGCGGGGCCGTCGATGGAGCGGTCCACGTGGGATTCCGCCGCCAGGTGCATTACGGCGTCCGGCCGGTGGCGCGCGAACGTGTCCGCCAGACCCGGCGCGTCGCAGATGTCGAGGCGCTCGAAGACGTAGCGCGGGTCGTTCGCGACGGACTCCAGGGATTCCAGGTTGCCGGCGTAGGTCAGCTTGTCGATGTTGACGACCGAATGGCCGGTATGGCCGATGAGATGCCGGATCAGGGCCGAGCCGATGAAGCCGGCGCCGCCGGTGACGAGGATCTTCATAGCCGTTTGATGAAGACCAGGCTGTTGCGCGAATGGTTGTAGTGGGCGCGCTTTTCGTGGGGCAGGTCGGAGACGCCGCCCTGGACGAAGCCGCGCTTCAGGAACCAGTGCGAGGTGCGTGTGGTCAGCACGAACAGGCGCCGTGCGCCCTGGGCGCGGGCGCTGGTTTCGGCGTGGCGCAGCAGTTTTTCGCCGTCGCCCGTGCCCTGCCATTCGGGGTGCACGATGAGACAGGCCATTTCGGCCATGCCGTCGTCCAGGTAGGGGATCAGGGCCACGCAGCCGTAGATCACGCCGTCGTGTTCCAGTACCGTGAATTTCTCCACGTCGCGCTCGATCACGGCACGGCCGCGCGGCACCAGGGTGCCGTCGGCCTCCAGAGGTTCGATCAGCTGGACGATGGCGCCCACGTCGTCGGCCATGGCCGGGCGCAGGTCTTCCAGGGTGTCCTCGACCACCATGGTGCCCACCCCGTCGTGGGTGAAGATTTCCAGCAGGATGCTGCCGTCCATGGTGTAGGGCACCAGATGCGCGCGCGCCACCCCGCGCTTGACCGCCAGGGACGCGTGGCGCAGGAAGGCGGACGTATCCTCGTCCAGGATGCCCTGGGCGAGCAGGTCGTCCGCGTCCTTGCGGGCCAGTTCGGTGTCCACCGAGCCGTCGGTCTCGGTGACGGTGCGGTTCTGTGTCAGGAAGATCAGCTTTTCCGCGCGCAGCGCCACGGCGGCGTTGGTGGCCAGGTCTTCCATGGCCAGATTGAAGGCCTCGCCGGTGGGGGAAAAGCCCAGTGGCGAGAGCAGCACGATGGCGCCCTGGCTGATGACGTTGCGCATCGCCTCGATGTCGAGCTTGCGCACCGTGCCGGCGCGCCGGTAGTCCACGCCGTCGATCACGCCCACCGGCCGCGCGGTGACGAAGTTGCCGGAGATCACGCGGATCTTGGCGTGCGACATGGGGGTGTTGGGCAGCCCCTGGCTGAAGGCGGCCTCGATGTCCAGGCGGATTTCTCCGGCGGCCTCCTTGGCGCATTCCAGGGCCTCGGGGCTGGTGGGCTCCGTGCCCCGGCCGAACTGGGTGGTGTGGCCCTTCAGGCGCAGCTGTTCGTTGACCTGAGGGCGCGAGCCATGCACCAGGACCAGCTTGATCCCCAGGGCGGACAGCAGCGACAGGTCGGCCACCAGGTCTTCCAGCCCGCCGTCCTCGATCAGCTCGCCGCCGAAGGCCACCACGAAAGTCTTGCCGCGGAAATCGTGCACGTAGGGCGCGACCTCGCGGAACCATCGCACGAACTGCGCGGGGGCGAATTCGGGGGCGTCCTGGGCGGAATAGGTATCGGTTTCGGCGGAACTCATGGCGGGCGGCGGATTCGGAGGCGGGTATCGAGGAGGTGAGGCGTCGGATTCTGGCGATAGCGAAATTATAATGAGCGATTGCCCTTTTCCCGACTGCATTCTGTGGCATGGGGCTTCATTCCTCCGTGAAATCCGACGTTTTGCCAGAAAATCCATCGCAACCGGCCCACCGGGCTCCCGTCCGTCCCACGCAGCCGCGCCCGCCCGCCGGCGCCGGCGACCGTTCCCTGCCGCTCATCCAGTATCCGGAAGACCTGCCCGTCAGCGCCTGCCGTCGGGACATCGCGCGCGCCATCGCCGACCATCCGGTGGTCATCGTCTGTGGCGAGACCGGTTCGGGCAAGACCACCCAGCTGCCCAAGATCTGCCTGGAGCTGGGGCGCGGCCGCGCCGGCATGATCGGCCACACACAGCCGCGCCGTCTGGCCGCCACGTCGGTGGCCCAGCGCGTGGCCGAGGAATTGCGCACGGAGATCGGCGACTGGGTGGGCTACCAGATCCGCTTTTCCGAGCGCGCCGGCCCGGCGACGGCCATCAAGCTGATGACCGACGGTATCCTGCTGGCCGAGACCCAGCGCGATCCCCTGCTGCGACGCTACGACACCCTGATCATCGACGAAGCGCACGAGCGCAGCCTGAACATCGATTTCCTGCTGGGTTTCCTGAAGCGCCTGCTGGCGCGCCGCCGGGACCTGAAGCTGATCATTACCTCGGCCACTATCGATGCCGACCGTTTCGCCCGGCATTTCGGCACGGAAGACCGGCCGGCGCCGGTGATCCAGGTCTCGGGCCGCCTGTTTCCGGTGGAATTGCGCTATCGCCCCGTGCGGCGGGAAGGGGACGAGGATCCGGCCGGCCGCAGGCCGGGGCAGGGCGACGAAGAACGCGACCTGGTCGACGCGGTGGTGGACGGTGTGGACGAATGCGCCCGCCATGGAACCGGCGATGTGCTGGTCTTCCTGCCCGGAGAGCGCGAAATCCGCGAATGCGCCGAGGCCCTGCGCAAGTGCCATCCCGTCGGCGCCCTGGTGCTGCCGCTGTACGCCCGGCTGTCGCGCGCGGAGCAGGAGCAGATCTTCCATCCGCGCGGCAACGCCCGGCGCATTGTGCTGGCCACCAACGTGGCCGAGACTTCGCTCACGGTGCCGGGCATCCGCTATGTCGTGGACAGCGGCCTGGCGCGCATCAAGCGCTATTCCTGGCGCAGCAAGGTCGAGCAGCTGCGCATCGAGCCCGTCAGCCAGGCCTCGGCCAACCAGCGCGCCGGCCGCTGCGGCCGCCTGGGGCCGGGCGTGTGCGTGCGCCTGTACGCCGAGGAGGACTTCAAGCAGCGCCCGGCCTTCACGGATCCGGAAATCCTGCGCTCGTCCCTGGCGTCCGTCATCCTGCGGATGAAGTCGCTGCGGCTGGACGACATCGAGGCCTTCCCCTTCGTCGAGCCGCCCACGGGCCGGGCCATCGCCGACGGCTATCAGCTCCTGCAGGAACTGGGTGCGCTGGACGAGCGCAACCGCCTGACCCCGGTGGGACGCGCCCTGGCGAAATTGCCCGTCGATCCGCGCATCGCGCGCATGGTCTTCGCCGCGCACGAGCAGCAGTGCCTGGCGGAAATCCTCGTCATCGCGGCGGCGCTGTCCGTCCAGGACCCGCGCGACCGTCCCATGCAGGCGCGCGAGGCCGCCGACAACGCCCATGCCCAGTTCAACGACAAGCAGTCGGAATTCCTCGCCTGGCTGAAGCTCTGGCAGTGGTATGGCGAGCAGGTCGCGCACAAGGCCTCGCAGCGCAAGCTGGTGGACCAGATCCGCGCCAAATTCCTGTCGCCCATCCGCTTGCGCGAATGGCACGACACGCACACGCAATTGCTGACCCTGGCGCGGGAACAGGGCTGGCGGCTGAACCAGACCCCGGCCACGCGCGAGCAGATCCACATGGCGCTGCTGGCCGGCCTGCTGGGCAATATCGGCATGAAGTCGGAGGACGGCGGGCTGTATCAGGGCGCGCACGACATCCGCTTCGCCATCCACCCGGGCTCGCCCCTGCAGAAAAAAGCCGGCCGCTGGGTGCTGGCGGCCGAACTGGTCGAGACCACCCGCCTGTACGCCCGCTGTGTGGCGCAGATCGAGCCGACCTGGGTCGAGCGGGCCGGGGCGCACCTGCTCAAGCGCGCCTGGTCCGATCCGCGCTGGGAAAATAAAGCCGGCCAGGTCGTGGCCAACGAGCGCGGCACCGTGCACGGCCTGCCGGTGTATTCCGGGCGCCGCGTGCACTACGGCCGCATCGACCCCAAGGCCGCGCGGGAAATCTTCATCCGCGACGCCCTGGTGCCCGGCGACATCGACGGCAAGCTGCCCTTCATCGCCCACAACCGGCGGCTGATCGCGTCCATCGAGCGGCTGGAACACCAGAGCCGCCGCCCGGACATCCTGGTGGACGATGCGCTGATCCACGCCTTCTATGACGGCCAGATCCCCCCCGACGTGTGCCAGACGGCTACGCTGGAGGCCTGGTACAAGAGCCTGGATCCGGAGGCGGCCGCGCGGCTGAATTTGAGCCGCGACGAACTCATGCGCCACGACGCCGCCGGCGTCACCACCGAGGTCTTTCCGCGCCGCCTGGCCTGGGCCGGGACCGAGCTGGCGGTGGACTACCATTTCGAGCCCGGTTCGCCGCGCGACGGCATGACACTGACCGTGCCGCTGTTCGCGCTCAACCAGATCGACGCCGCGCGCTGCGAATGGCTGGTGCCGGGCATGCTCAAGGAAAAGGCCCACCTGCTGCTGAAATCCCTGCCGCAGAAACTGCGCCGCCATTGCGTGCCGCTGCCCGATTACGCGGCCGGTTTCCACGAACGCTGGTTCGAGCGCGCCGCCGATCCCGGCATGGGCCTGCTGGACGCCCTGGCGCAGGACATCTGGGAACAATGCCGGGTGCGCGTCCAGGCCACCGACTTCAAGCTGGAGACCCTGCCGCCGCATCTGTTCATGAACTTCAAGGTGGTGGACGAACACGGCCGCATGCTGTCCGGCGGCCGCAGCCTGGACCAGTTGCGCGCCGAGCACGGCCGCCAGGCCCAGGCCTCCTTTCAGCAGCTGGCTTCCCGCGATCAGCAGGCCGCCAAGGTCCTGGACCACGAGGGCCTGACGGCCTGGACCTTCGGCGAGCTGCCGGAACTGCTGGAGATCCAGCGCGGCGGCCGGTCCCTGATCGGCTACCCGGCGTTGCGCGACCGGGGTGAATCCTGCGACCTGGACGTTTTCGACGATCCGCAGGAGGCCCGGCGCGTGCATGCGGTCGGCTTGCGCCGGCTGTTCCGCCTGGCCTTGCGGGAACAGGTCCGCTATCTGGAAAAGAACCTGCCGGACCTGACCCGCATGGGCATGCTGTACATGGACCTGGGCACCCAGCAGGAACTGCGCGACCAGTTGATCGACGCGGCGCTGGACCAGGCCTGCCTGATGGAACCCTGGCCCGCCGGTGCGGCGGCCTTCGAACAGCGCTGCGGCGAAGGCCGCGCGCGCCTGGGCCTGCTGGCCCAGGAACGGGCCCGTCTGGCTGGCGTCATTCTGGCCGAGCGCGCCGCCCTGGTCAAAAAACTGCCCCAGGCCCGCCCCTGGCCCCAGGCGCAGCAGGACATCCGCCAGCAGCTCGACGCCCTGGTGGGTCCGGCCTTCGTGCGCGACACGCCGCCGGAGCAGCTCGGGCATCTGCCGCGCTACCTGAAGGCCGCGCAGATGCGCATCGACAAGCTGCGCGCCGACCCCGCGCGCGACGCCGCCGCGATGGCCGACATCGCCCGGCTGGCCGCGCCCTGGCAGCGGGCGCGGGCGGCACTCAAGGGCGCGCCCGACGCCGGCCTGGACGCCTTCCGCTGGCAGCTGGAGGAACTGCGCGTGGCGCTCTACGCCCAGACCCTGCGCACGCCCTTCCCGGTTTCGGTCAAGCGCCTGGAGAAGGCCTGGGCCGCCATGCCGCGATAGCGGCCCGGACACTCGATACAATCCCCCCTATGACCACGTCCTCCGACACCCCTCTGTTCGTCCATCTGCGCAGCCACTCCGAGTTTTCCGTGGTGGACGGGATCGCGCGCATCCCCGACCTGATCGACCGGGCGCGGGAATTCGGCCAGCCGGCCATGGCGATCAGCGACCTGGCCAACCTGTTCGGCTGGATCAAGTTCTACAAGGCGGCCCGCAAGGCCGGCATCAAGCCCATCGCCGGCTGCGACGTCTGGCTCCACAATCCGGACGACGAGGACAAGCCCTACCGCGTCCTGCTTCTGGCCTCTTGCCATGCCGCCTACCTGGACCTGTGCGAACTGCTGGCCCGCGCCTGGACGGAAAACAGCCAGCGGGGCCGGGCGGAAATGCGCCGCGAATGGCTGTCGGGCAGGAACGGTCTGATCGTCCTGTCGGGCGCGCGCGCGGGCGACGTGGGCCAGACCCTGGAAGCCGGCCGCGAGGACGAGGCCCGCCGCCTTGCGCGCCAATGGGCCGCCGATTTCCCGGATGCGTATTTCGTCGAATTGCAGCGCGCCGGTTTCGACGGCGATGAAGCCTACGTCCAGTCGGCGCTGCGTCTGGCGGTGGACTGCGGCCTGCCGGTGGTGGCCACGCACCCGATCCAGTTCATCGCGCCGTCCGACTTCCGTGCCCACGAGGCCCGCGTCTGCATCGCCGAAGGCGAATTGCTGGGCAATCCGCGCCGTGTCCGGCGCTTCACCGCCGAACAGTACATGCCCGACAGCGCCGACATGGCGCGCCGCTTCGCGGATGTGCCCTCGGCCCTGGCGAACGCGGTGCAGATCGCCCGTCGCTGCAACCTGACCCTGACCCTGGGCGAGCCGCAGCTGCCGCTGTTCCCGACGCCTGACGGCGTGTCGCTGGACGACTACCTGGCGCAGCTGGCCAACGAGGGTCTGGTCCGCCGCATGGTCCAGTTGTACCCGGACGCCGACGAGCGCGCCCGGCGCATGCCCGCCTATCAGGAACGCCTGGACCTGGAATGCCGGACCATCGTCGGCATGGGCTTTCCCGGCTACTTCCTGATCGTGCAGGACTTCATCAACTGGGGCAAGAGCCACGGCGTGCCGGTGGGGCCGGGCCGGGGCTCGGGCGCGGGCTCGCTGGTGGCCTTCAGCCTGGGGATTACCGATCTGGACCCTCTGCGCTACGACTTGCTGTTCGAGCGCTTCCTGAACCCCGAGCGCGTGTCCATGCCCGACTTCGACGTGGACTTCTGCCAGGACAACCGCGAGCGGGTGATCGAGTACGTCAAGGAAAAGTACGGCCGCGACGCCGTCAGCCAGATCGCCACCTTCGGTACCCTGGGCGCCAAGGCCGTGGTGCGCGACGTGGGCCGCGTGCTGGAGATGCCCTACAGCGTCTGCGACCGGCTCTCGAAGATGATCCCCTTCAATCCGGCCGATCCCTGGTCGCTGGACCGCACGCTGGAACACGAGCCCGCCTTCCGCGAGCTGTACGACACCGACGAGGAAATCCGCGCCCTCATCGACCTGGCCCGGCCCCTGGAGGGCCTGACGCGCAACATCGGCATGCATGCCGGCGGGGTGCTGATCGCGCCGGGCAAGCTGACCGACTTCTGCCCCCTGTACTGCCAGCCGGGCAGCGAGTCCAGCGTCGTTTCCCAGTTCGACAAGGACGACGTCGAGGCCGCCGGCCTGGTCAAGTTCGACTTCCTGGGCCTGCGCAACCTGACCATTCTGGACTGGGCCGTGCGCTACGTGCGCGAGTTCAATCCGGACAAGCGCGACTTCGACCTGATGGCCCTGCCGCTGGACGACCAGGCCACCTACGACCTGCTGTCGGCGGCCAACACCACGGCGGTGTTCCAGCTCGAATCGCGCGGCATGAAGGAACTGCTGAAAAGCATGCGGCCCAACACCTTCGAAGACGTGGTCGCCCTGCTGGCGCTGTTCCGTCCGGGGCCGCTGGAGTCCGGCATGGTGGTCGACTTCGTCAATCGCAAGCACGGCCGCGCCGAGGTCGATTATTTCCACCCCGACCTGGAGCCGGTGCTGAAGAGCACCTACGGCGTCATCGTCTACCAGGAACAGGTGATGCTGATCTCGCAGATCATCGGTGGCTATTCCCTGGGCGGCGCCGACCTGCTGCGCCGCGCCATGGGCAAGAAAAAAGCCGAGGAAATGGCCAAGCACCGCGCGATCTTCCAGGAAGGCGCGCTCAAGAAGGGCTACGACCCGGACCTCGCCACCCATCTGTTCGACCTGATGGAGAAGTTCGCGGGCTATGGCTTCAACAAGAGCCACTCGGCCGCTTACGCCCTGATCTCCTACCAGACCGCCTGGCTCAAGGTCTACCATCCGGCGGAATTCCTGGCCGCGACCATGCTGTCCGACATGGACGACACGGACAAGATCCAGATCTTCTGGCGCGACGCCCTGGAAAACAAGGTGGCTGTCCTGCCGCCCGACGTCAACGCATCCGGCTACCGTTTCGCGCCGGTGGCCGACGAGCACACCGCGCAGGGCCGGCCGCCGCGCACCATCCGCTATGGCCTGGGCGGGGTCAAGGGCACCGGCCAGGCCGCCGTCGAGGCCATCATCGCCGCCCGCGAGGCCGGCGGCCCGTTCACGGGGCTGTTCGACTTCTGCGCCCGGGTGGACCGCCACGCCGTCAACCGGCGCACCATCGAGGCCCTGATCCGCGCCGGGGCCTTCGACGCCCTGGAATCCAACCGCGCGGCCCTGCTGGAGGCCCTGGGCAGCGCCATCGAGGCCGCCGAGCAGGCCGAGCGCAACGTCAACCAGGTCTCGCTGTTCGACGACGACACGGACGAACTGGTGGCCGACGAAGTCGCGCGCGTCGCGCCCTGGGACCTGGAAACCCACCTGACGGAAGAAAAGACTGCCCTGGGCTTCTATTTCAGCGGTCACCTGTTCGACGCCTGGCGCGACGAGATCCGCCGCGTCGCGCCCACGCTGCTGGCGCGGCTGGCGCCCTCGCGCGGCCAGCAATGGCTGGCCGGCGTGCTGGCGGAAGTGCGCGTGCGCATGACCCGGCGCGGCAAGATGCTGTATGCCCTGCTGGACGACGGCAGCGCCCAGATCGAGGTCGCGATCTTCAACGAACTGTATGAGCAGCACCGCCAGAGCCTGAAGGAAGACCGCCCCCTGGTGATCCAGGGGCGCGTCAGCCACGACGACTATTCCGGCGGCCTGCGCGTGTCGGCCGACGAACTGTACGACCTGCAGCGCGTGCGCGAAAGCCGCGCCCGCAGCCTGCGCCTGTCCGTGTCCGATGACCTGGATCCCGGCCGCCTGGAAGGCCTGCTGGCACCCTGGCGTTCGGCCGAGCCGGGCGTGCCGGTGGAACTGCGCCTGCGCGGCGCGCGCTTCTCCTGCCTGCTGCGCCTGGGCGAGGACTGGCGCGTGCGCATGGACGAGACCCTGATCGCGGATGCGCGGCAGTGGCTGTCCCGCGACAATGTGGAGATCAACTACGGATGAGGCCGCTGCGTATCCTGCATTCCGAGGCGGCGACCGGCTTTGGCGGCCAGGAAAACCGCATCTTCAAGGAAATGCGCGCCATGCGCGACCATGGGCACCACATGGAGGCGGTCTGCCAGCCGCACGCCCAGCTGGCGCGGCGCCTGGCCGACGACGGCTTCGCGGTGCATACGATGCTGATGGACGGTCCACGCAACTACGCCTGCGGCGTGGTCCGGCTGCGCCGCATCCTGAAAGCGGGCCGCTTCGACGTGCTGAACACGCACAGCCGCCGCGACACGATGCTGGCGGGGGTGGCGGCGCGCCTGGCGGGCACGCCGCTGATCGTGCGCACGCGGCATCTGGCGGTCCGGCCCGGCTCGCTGCTGTCCTATACGGGCGTGCCGCATCGCGTGACGACGGTCAGCGAGCATGTGCGGCGCCTGCTGCTGGAGCGCGGCGCTGCGCCGGAGCGCGTGGCCACGGTCTACTCCCCCATTCCACTGCCGGATCCGGTCGAGCATTCCACCCTGCGCGCCGAGCTGGGCCTGACCGATGACGCCGTCGTGGTCGGCTGCGTGTCCGTGATGCGCGAAAAAAAAGGCCATCGCGCCCTGATCGATGCCATGGCCGGCCTGCTGAGGCGCCCGGACGTCTTCCTGGTGCTGGTGGGCGACGGTTCTCCCACACTGGAAAACCTGCGGGCCTACGTGCGCACGCTCGGATTGGACGACAAGATCCTGTTCACCGGGCGCCGGTCCGACATTCCCAATGTGCTGGCCGGTTTCGACCTGTTCGCCCTGGCGACCGAACAGGAAGCCTCCGGCACGGTCTTCGTCGAAGCCGCCGCCGCCGGCCTGCCGGTGATCGGCACGGATGTGGGCGGGGTGTCGGAGATGTTGCGGGATGGCGAGACAGGCCTGCTCGTGCCACTGCATGACGGAGCGGCGCTGTCCGCGGCGCTGACGGCGCTGATCGACGACCCCGATCGCCGCCGCGCCATGGGTCTGGCCGGGAAGCGGGCGGTGCGTGAAGGCGAGCGCTTCACCCTGGAAGGCCTGGTGCGCCGCACTGAGCAATGCTACGGACAATGGCTGGAGGAACGCACCCCATGAGCCGGAATCATACTGTCCCCGTGCTGATGTATCACCACGTCACGCCTGCCGGGGGAGCCATCAACGTCACGCCCGAGCATTTCCGCGATCAGTTGGCCTGGCTGCGGGATCATGGCTATCGCGGGCTGACGTGTGACGAATTCGCCGCGCACCTGGCGGGCGAACCCGCGCCCGGGCGTTCCGTTCTGATCACATTCGACGACGGCTACCTGGACAACTACGTCCATGCCTGGCCGTTGTTGCGCGAATACGGCTTCCATGCCGCGATCTTCCTGGTCACGTCCTGGATCGGCGACGGACCCGCGCGGGCCAGCGCGGACGAGGGCGGGGCGGCACTGCCCGAAACGCCCGATCATGCCGAATGCATGCGCCGCGTCGCGGCGGGGGATGCGGCCGGCATCGCCCTGCGCTGGTCCGAGATCGAGCGGATGCGTGCCGACGGCGTGATCGAATTCCACAGCCATACCCATACGCATACCCGCTGGGACAAGCAGGTGGGCGACAAGGACGCCCGCATGGCCGACGAGCTGGCGCAATCGCGCGCCTGCCTGGCGCGGCATCTGGGCGAGGTTTCCGACCACCTGTGCTGGCCGCAGGGATATTTCGATCCGGACTATGTCCGCATCGCTCAGACGGCCGGCTTCCGGCACCTGTACACGACGCGGGCTTTCGGCCGCAACCGGCCGGGCTCGGATCCGGCCTCGATCTTCCGCTTCGCCGTGCGCGACACCTCCGGCGCCTCGGTCGGCCGGCGCATCCGCGTGGCGGCCCATCCGCTGCTCGGACCGGCCTTCAACGCCTGGAAACGGTGGAAGCGCGGTCAGCGCTACGCGGGGTGACGGGATGAATCTGTCGGTCATCGTCATCACCAAGAACGAGGCCGCGCACATCGGCGACTGCCTCGATTCCGTCTCTTTCGCCGACGAGGTCATCGTGCTGGATTCCGGCAGCATGGATGGTACTCGCGAGATCGCCCGGGCGCGCGGCGCGCGGGTCGAGGTCTCGCCGGATTGGCCCGGGTTCGGTCCGCAGAAAAACCGCGCCCTGGACCTGGCCGGCGGCGACTGGGTGTTGTCCATCGATGCCGATGAGCGAGTGACGCCCGAACTGGCCCGGGCCATCCGGCAGGCCATCGAGGCGCCCGCCGCCGAGGCCTACCGCATCGCCCGGCTGTCGAATTTCTGCGGCCGCTGGATCCGCCACAGCGGCTGGTGGCCGGATTACGTGGTGCGTCTGTTCCGCCGCGAGGCGGGGCGCTTCACCGACGCGGCCGTGCACGAGCATGTCGAGGTCCGGGGACGCGTCGCCACGCTGCCCGGGCACTTCCTGCACTATCCCTACGCCAGTCTGGAAGTCTTCATCGACAAGATCAACCGTTATTCCACCGAGGCCGCGCGCGGCGCCTTCGAGCGAGGGCGGCGGACTTCGGCGCTGGGGCCGTTCGGCCATGGCGCCTGGACCTTCATCCGCCACTACGTCCTGCGGTGCGGCTTCCTGGACGGCTGGCAGGGACTGGTGCTGGCCGGCATGGCGGCCACAGGCAGCTTTTATCGTTACGTGAAACTGTATTGGCTGGGGCGCGAGTCCCGGCGTTCATGAAGGCATGAGGATCCTCTACACCAACTTCCATCCGCGAAACGGAGGCGGCCACGCGACCTACGTCTTCAATCTGGCGCGGTCCTTCCAGGGGGCGCATCAAGTGACCGTGGCCACGCCCCGCGCCAGCCGCCTGTTCGCCCAGTCCTGCCGGATTCCGGGGGTGCGCTGCGTGGAAACCTCTTTCAGCACGCGCCCGGGGCCGATGCTGGCCGAAGTCGCCCGCTTGCGCCGCCTGCTGCGCGAGGGCGGTTTCGACCTGGTCCACGTGAACGGCTCGGCCGACCATCGCCAAGCCATGTTGGCCCGCTTCGGGTTGCGCCGTCCGCCGCGCATCGTCTGGACCAAGCACAACACCGTGCCGGTGCGGGGTTTCGGCCATTGGCTGCGGGCCCGGTTCGGTACCGATGGCGCCATCGGGGTGTGCGATCATGTGAGCGGCCTGCTGCATGACTCCCCGTACCGGGGGCACCCGGTACGCACGGTCCGCCTCGGTGTGGACACGGACGAGTTCCGGCCGGCGACGGCCGACGAGTCGCGCCGGGCCCGGGCGGAGCTGCTGGGCGAAATACCGGCGGGAACGCTGGTGCTGGGCAGCGTGGGCGGAACGGATCGGGCCAAAGGATGGCTGACCCTCGTGCAGGCTCTGGCCCGCCTGCCGCGGATTGATCGGGACAGGTTTCGTCTGATGGTGGCCGGCGATCCGCCCAGGGGCACGCTGAGGCAGGAAGTCGAGGCGCTGGGCATGGCGCCCTGGGTCGTGTTTCCCGGCCTGGTGGCCGATCCTCGCCGGATCCTGGCCGCCAGCGATATCGGTTTCGTGGTGTCGTTCCAGGAGGCCGGCTCCTACGCCGCCTGCGAATCCCTGGCGATGGGTCTGCCGACGCTGGTGTCGGACGCGGGCGGCCTCCCCGAACTGGTGCGCGACGGCGTCGACGGCTGGATCGTCCCGGCCGGTGACGTGGACGCGGCGGAATCCTGGCTGCGGGAGCGGTTGTCGAATCCGCTTCCGGCCGGTATGCCGGCCGCCGCCCGCGCCCGCGCGCTGGACTGTTTTTCCATGCCGGTCTTCGCGCGGTGCACCCTGGAGTTCTACCTGCAGGTCTGCGCGCGGGGCTAGTGTCCTGTCTGGCTAATTCCGATCCTTGCCTTCGGCGCCTGGGCTGGCCATGCTGCGTTGCTTGTCCACCTCACCGCTTGCAAGCGGTTCGGATTCGTCAGGCACGGAGCAGTCCGCAGGGACTGCTCCGTGTCCAGACTCATCCTCGCGATAGCACCGGCTATCGCTGCGGTTTGCGCCTTGCCTGACAAGCCCATGCATCCGAATTCAAGTGACCAAACTCACCGGACAGGACACTAGCGGCCCGGCGCGATCTCCTCGATGAGCGTGAACAGGCCCTGGCGGCCCGATATAATCCGCTGATGATCCCTATCCTCATGTACCACCAGATCGGGGAGCCCGGACCGCGTGGCACGCCCTACCGGGGCCTGACCGTGCATCCCCGGGATTTCCGGCGCCAGATGCTGTGGCTGCGGCGCCTGGGCTACCGGGGGCTGTCGATGGCCCGGCTGGGACCCTATCTGCGCGGGGAAAAACACGGCAAGGTCGTCGGTGTCACCTTCGACGACGGCTATGCCAACGTGCTGGAACACGCGGTGCCGGTGCTCGAGGAATGCGGCTTTCAGGCCACCAACTACTTCGTCGTCCGTCAACTGGGCGGCAGCAACGTCTGGGACGCCGATGAGGGCGTGCCGTCTTCGCCGCTCATGGACGCCGCCGGGGTGCGTGCCTGGGTGGCGGCCGGCCACGAAGTCGGCTCGCATACCCTGAACCATCCCGTCCTGCCACGAATCTCGCCGGAACTGGCTGTCAACGAAATCCGCGATTCGCGCGATGCGCTGGAGCAGATCGTGGGCGTTCCGGTGCGGGCCTTCTGCTATCCCTACGGCAAGTTCACGCCCACACTGGCGGACGTCGTGCGCGAGGCCGGCTATGACAGTGCCACCACCACCGCGCGCGGCCTGGCGCGGCCTGACGACGATCCCTACGCGCTGCCGCGCGTGGCCGTCATGCGCTCGACCCATCTGTTGCGTTTCCTGCAGAAATGTCTGACGCGGCTGGAGGACGGCAAGCGTCGGCGCGACGAGCGCCGCCAGGCCGGCCTGCCGCCGGGGGCCGCATGAGCACCGGCCCGGCGCCCGGCGGCGCGGCGGCGGATGGGGCCCCGGTGCCGGGTTCCCTGTCCATCGCCTTCGTCGTCGATCGATTCGGCAACCGCTACGGCGGGGCCGAGGCTTACGGCGTGGCGCTGATGCGGGAACTGGCCGCCGCCGGCCACCGGATCACGGTCTTCGCCCGCGAGTACGATCCCGCCTGCGGTCTGCGGTTGCCGTTCCGGCCGATCGCGGTCGGCCGGCGCTGGCCCAGCTGGATCCGGGTCTGGCTGTTTGCGCGGCGCGCGGCGCGCGCCACGCGCGATGGCTACGACATCGTCCATTCCCATATGAACGGCTGGTGCGGCGACGTGGAAGTCGTGCACGTCACGCCGGTGCGCTACCGCTGGCGGGTACAGCCCATGCCGGGATTCCGGCGCTGGCTGTCGCGCCTCAGTCCCCGGGTCCGGACCTACCTGGGCCTGGAGGCCCGACGCGTGGCGCCGCGTCCCGGCCACAGGGTCGTGGCGGTCTCGCAACTGATCGCCCACCAGTTGGCGCAGGCCTACGGTCCGGCCCTGGTCGCGCCCGTGATCGCCCCGGGCGTAGCGCAGGCCGAGCCGGTCGCGGCCGAACGGCGCCGCCTGATACGGGCGGAACTGGGCCTGCCGGGCGATGGCACACTGTGTCTGCTGGTGGCCCGCAATCCGATGCGCAAGGGCCTGCCCACCGTGCTCCGGGCGCTGGCAGTTCTGCCCGAGGACGTGCTGCTGCTGGTGGTCGGCGCCAATGCGGCCTCGCGCGATTGCGTGGCCCGCGCCTCGGAATCCGTGCGCCGTCGCACGCACCTGATGGCGGAGACCTCGCGGGTCGCTCCGTATTACCAGGCTGCAGATCTGTACGTGCATCCTACCCTGAACGACAGCTTCGGCATGGCGCCCCTGGAAGCCATGTCCTTCGGGCTGCCGGTGATCCTCAGTCCCGCGCCCTGGTGCGGTTTTGCCCAGTACGTCCAGCCGGATGCCGAGGCACTGGTCCTCAGCCATCCCGAGCGGGCGGACGAGCTGGCGCGGGCCATCGAGCGGGTGCGCTCGGACGCGGATCTGTGCGAGCGGCTGCGGGCCGGCGCGATGGACGTATCGGCTCGTCACGCCTGGCCGGAGGTCGCCCGCCGGTACCTGGGCCTGTACGCGGAAATCCTGGGGGAACGCGGCGCCTCGTCCTGAGCCCCGTTTTTCGTCCGGGGACGGACCGGAGGAATCCATCCGAACGGCGGCCTCAGGCCCAGCCGCGCGCCCAATAGACCAGCAATCCCAGGTATTCCTTGACGATCGACCGGCTGGCGTTGAGCGCGCGCAGGTCGGGCAGCCAGAAAGCGAAGTCGGGGTCGTCCGGGACCACGATCTGGGGGGGCGAAGGCGCCGCGATCGGATTCAGGCCCTGCTTCTGGAAGCTGGCCATGGATCGGGGCATGTGCAGGGCTGACGTCACCAGCAGGAAACGCTCGATGTTCCGGTCGCGCAGCAGCCGGGCCGTGTAGACCGCGTTCTCGCGCGTGGTGTCGCTCTGGCTTTCCTTCACGATGGCCTGGGCTGGCACTCCTTCGCGTTCCAGGGCAGCGGCCATCATGGCCGCTTCGCTCTGCCCGCCGTCCAGGGCCGCGCCGGAGACGACCACCAAGGGCGCGCGGCCGGCCGCGTACAGCCGGGCCGCCGTATCGGTGCGAAGGATCGCCGTATCGCGGTCGTAGGGCTCGAACCAGTTGCGCCGGCCGTTGGCGGTGTTGCCGCCCAGGACCACGATGGCCTGGGCGGTCGGCATTGTGGCCGCCGGCGCGTAGGGATAGCGCTGCTCCAGCAGGCCGCCGGCCCACAGCGAGGACGTCGGCAGGGACCAGAACAGCACCCAGGCCAGGGCGCTGGCCGCCAGGGTGCCTGCCGTCTTGCGCCAGCGCAGGATGAACAGGAGCAGGGCCAGCACCAGCAGGGTGACCGACAGATTCAGGGGGATCAGCAGGTTGCCGAGAAAAGCGGTGATCGTCATGCGGCGGGCGGCGTGTCGAGAAGGTTCAACGCGGTGGACAGGACTTCGGGAGCGGGGGGCCACGCGTCCATGCGGCCCATGCGCACGGCCCGGTTGGACCAGGGGCCGGTACGGGCGGGGTCGGTGACGCCGAACAGGGTGACCTGCCGGGCCCGGGCGGCGGCGCCCAGGTGCGAGACCCCGGAATCGTTGCAGATCACCAGGGCCGCGCGGCGGGTCAGGGCCGCGAAGGCGCCCAGCCCCAGGGGCGGCAGCAGCAGGGCGGTGGGCGCGGCTTCGCGGGCGGACTGGCGTTCGGCCTCGGGGGGCGACATGGCGACCGTCAGGCCGTGCGCCTGCAAGGAGCGGGTCAGGCTGTCGAACCCCGGCCAGACCTTGACGCGGCCCTTGTGCAGGCCCGTGGCCGTGGGGGCGATCAGCACGAAATCACCACTGGCCAGCCCCGCCTGGGCCAGGGCCCGGGCCGCCTCGTCCTCGTGGGCGACGGCGGTCCGCCAGCGCAGTTCTTCTGCAGGCTGGGCGGGAGGCTGCGGCAGGCGCCATTGCGCCAGCGCGTAGCGGGTCAGGTGGTACCAGGACTGCACCGCGTGCAGGGGCCCGGCCGGCTTGGGGCAGGGCCAGCGCAGGATCAGGCTGCGGCCGTCGTCGCGGTAGCCGGCGCAAGGGATGCCCGCGAAGCGGAACACCAGGGCGCTGGACAGGGAATCGGGCAGCAGCAGGCCCAGGGGGCGTCCGAGCTGCGCCTGCCGACGCGCATTGCGCACGGCCGCGCGGTCGGCGCGCCAGGCGCCCCGCATCGGGACGAAGCCCGCCAGCGGATAGGCCGCCAGCAGGTCCCGCGCCCAGGGCCGGCCGCAGGCCACGACGGGCAGGCCGGTGTCCAGCAGGGCTTCCAGGCTGGGCAGGCTCATGCAGACATCGCCGACCCAGTTGGGCAGGCGGACGTACAGGGCGGTGCTGGGGGAAGGTGTCAACGCGGCGGCTCCTGCTTCCGTCGCGGTCCGAAGACGCGAACGGGCTAAAATGCGTGATTCCCAAGTATATAAGAGAGCGTGCCGGGTGAAGACCTCCACCGATCATCCCTCGGACAGCCGCCCCGTGCGACTGGAACTGTGGCGGCAGATCTACGTCCGCCTGGGCAGGGACTGGAAGATCGGCCTGCTGGCCCTGGCGCTGCTCAGCATCGCCTCGGCGACCCAGCCGCTGCTGGCGGTCATCATGAAGCCCCTGCTCGACGAAGGCTTCACTGGCGCGCAGCCCGACTACATCTGGTCCATTCCCCTGGCCGTCGTCGGCCTGATGCTGCTGCGCGGCCTGTGCACCTTCGGTGGCACCTACCTGATGTCCTGGGTCGCGAACAACATGCTGCTGGCCCTGCGCCGCGACATGTTCGAGCGCCTGCTGGGCATGTCCGACGAAACTTTCCGCGCGCGGGACCATGGCCGCCTGCTCAACCGCTTCACCATCGACGCCGGCAACGTCAGCGGCTTGTCCACCGAGGTCATCCGCGTGATCGTGCGCGAGTCCCTGACGGTCGTGGCCCTGCTGGCGGTGCTGCTGTACATGTCCTGGCAGCTGACGCTGATCGTGCTGGTGATGCTGCCGCTGTCCGTCGTGACGGGGCGTTATTTCATCCGCCGCCTGCGGCGCATCAACCGCGACACGATCAACATGAACGCGGAACTGACCCACGTGGTGTCCGAGGGCATCGCCGGCCAGCGGGTCATCAAGCTGTTCGACGGCTACGCGCGCGAGCGCGACCGCTTCGCCTACATCAACGCCCGCCTGCGCCGTTTCGCCATGCGCGCCGCCAGCGCGGATTCCGCCATGTCGCCGATCTCCCAGTTCTTCGTCGCCCTGTCCGTGGCCATCGTCGTCGCCGTGGCCCTGTACCAGGCCAACCACCAGGGCCTGACGGTGGGCAGCTTCGCGGCCTTCATGGCGGCGCTGGGCCAGATCTTCGACCCCCTGAAGCGGCTTACCAACATCGCCGGGGCGGCTCAGCGCATGCTGATCTCCGCCGAGAGCGTCTTCGCCCTGATCGACGAGCCGGTCGAGTCCGATACCGGCACCCGGGAAATCCAGGGCCGCCTGCGCGGCGAGGTCGCCTTCGATGCGGTCACGCACCGTTTTCCCGGCGCCGCCCGGGATACCCTGGATCAGGTGACGCTCATTGTTCGGGCCGGCCAGACCGTGGCGCTGGTCGGCCGCTCGGGCAGTGGCAAGACCACGCTGGTGAACATGCTGCCACGCTTCGTCGAGCCCACCGGCGGCCGGGTGCTGATCGACGGCATCGACGTGCGCGAACTGCGACTCGGCGCCCTGCGCTCGCAACTGTCGCTGGTCAGCCAGGACGTCGTCCTGTTCGACGGCACGATCGCCGAGAACGTCGCCTACGGCATTCTGGGCGAGGTGCCGGAAGACCGTGTCCGCGCGGCCCTGGAGGCCGCCAGCCTGCTGGAATTCGTCGATGGCCTGCCCGAAGGCATCCACACCCGGGTCGGCAGCAACGCCAGTGCGCTGTCCGGCGGCCAGCGCCAGCGCCTGGCCATCGCCCGCGCCCTGATCAAGAACGCGCCGATCCTGATTCTGGACGAGGCGACCTCGGCCCTGGACAATGAGTCCGAACGCCAGGTCCAGGCCTCGCTGGAACGTCTGATGGCGGGTCGCACGACGCTGGTGATCGCCCATCGGCTCAGCACCGTGCAGAAGGCTGATTGCATCATCGTCCTGGACCGGGGCCGTATCGTCGAACAAGGCAGCCATGTCGAATTGCTGGCGGCCGACGGTCTGTATGCCAGCCTGTATCGCCTGCAGTTCCGGGGCGATGCCGGATCCCCGCCGGATGCTTCCGCCGCGCGGGCGGACCCCGAATCACCGCAATTCCCGGCGCCCCAGGCGCCCAGTCCCGCCCGCTCCGCCGATGACGGCGAGGCCTCCCGGAGATCATCATGAAAATCGTATTCGCCCTGGTATCACTGGCTGTCCTCGCTGCTTGCGCCGCGCCCGCCGGCCTGACCATCAATCAATTGGAAACCGACCGCTACCTGGTGACCGAGCGCCGTCGCCTGCCCATCGATTTTCCCCAGGTGCAGCAGAATCTGTTCCGGCATGCGGCGGTCTGCCACCAGACCTATATTTTCGAGATGGTGCCCGGCGAATCGGCCTTCGGGCGCGTCGTCTACCGTCCGGCGCCCGACGCGGGCTGGGACAGCAGCGTCGTGCTCGACCTGACGCGGCTCCATAACCGGACCATCAATGTCAAAGCCTACAGCTACCGTGCCGGGCGGATGGACCGGGTCCACCTGATGCTGACCGCCATGATGAAGCCGGACTCCTGCACCGCGAATACCAGTTGGGAGAACAAGATGGACGTCGGCGACTGACGGGCGGCGCCCGGCTTGGCCGGCCGGGCGGACTGTCAGCGCTCGCCCCGCGCCCGGAACAGGGCGCGGATGTCCTCCGGCACCAGCGCACCGCCGGTGCTCCAGATCACATGGGTGGCGTTGGCGATCACCGGGGTCAGGTCGTGGCGCTGCAGGTAGCGGCGCCCGTGCGGCGAATCGAGCAGCCAGCGGGGACCCCGCAGGCCGGCGGCGGCCGAGGGCTCGATGAAGATGCCTTCGGCTCGTTCCAGGGCCAGCGCGTCGTGGAACAGGGTGTCGTCGTCCACGGTGAAGACGCCCGCCAGCAGCCGCGACATGATGGGGGCTGCCAGGGGCGACGCCAGGCCGACGGCCAGGCCGTCGGCCTCGGTCCGGTTGTCCAGGCCGATGTCGTGCACCGACACTGGGGCCTGAGTGCCTGCCGCCACCTGCACCAGCATGCAGGGCGAGGCGGCGGGTTCGGCGAAGAAGCAATGTACGTGCGGGCCGAGCAGGCGCTTCAGGCCGTAGGCGATGCCGCCGGGGGCTCCGCCCACGCCGCAGGGCAGGTAGACGAACAGGGGATGGGCGGCGTCCACGGGGCGGCGGGCGATCCGGAGCTGGTCCAGCAGTTCCCGCGCCGCCGCGGCATAGCCCAGGAACAGCGCCTCGGAGCGCTCGTCGTCGACAAAATGGATCGAGGGATCATCCAGGGCCGCCGCGCGGCCGGCGGCGACGGCGGCGGCATAGTCGCCGGCGTGTTCGACGACGGCGATGCCGCGGCTGCGCAGGCGGTCCTTTTTCCAGGCCTTGGCGTCCGAGGACATGTGGACGACCGCGTGGAATCCCAGGCCGGCCCCGATCAGGCCGATGGCCAGGCCCAGGTTGCCGGTGCTGCCGACCGACAGGGTATGCCGGCCCAGGTACTGGCGGACCGAGGGCTCGGCCAGTCGCGCGCGGTCGTCGCCCGTTTCCAGCAGTCCGGCCTGCAACGCGAGACGCTCGGCCAGGACCAGGGCTTCATGGAACCCCCCGCGCGCCTTGATCGAGCCGGCCACGGGCAGGATGTCGTCCCGCTTGAGGAACCAGGCGCCTTCTGAACCGGCGCCCGGCCCGCCCACCGGCGAGAGTCCCTGCTGCAGGCGCGGAATGGGCGACAGCGGCGAGGACAGCCGCCCGCCGGCCGCCTCCAGTTCGGGGAACAGACGGGCCAGCAGTCCGGCGCAGCGCTCGAAGCGGGCATGCGCCGCCAAAGGGTCGTAGGGCAGGTCCCGACCATTGTCCGTCGGGTCGTGCGCCGGGGACAGCCAGAGCAGCGCCCGCTTCTCGCGCAGGGCCTGCAGCGTTTCGGGGCCCAGGGCCTCTTGCGGATCCATCATCGTTCCTTCGTCTCTATCATCGTTCCTTCGTCCTGTCGCGCGCTCAGGCGTTCATGTACCAGATGACCTTGGTCTGGGTGTACTGGTCGAACGCCTCCATGCCTTTGTCGCGGCCGCCGAAGCCCGACAGCTTGTAGCCGCCGAAGGGCGCCGTGATGTCGCCTTCGGAGAAGCCGTTGATCGACACCGTGCCGGCCTTGATACGCCGGGACACGCGCTGCGCGCGGCCCACGTCCCGAGTATAGAGCGAAGCGGCGAGCCCGTACTGCGTGTCGTTGGCCAGCGCCACGGCTTCGTCCTCGGTCTCGAAGGCGGTGACCGCGAGGACCGGACCGAAGACTTCTTCCTGGAACAGGCGCATCGCGGGCGTCACGCCGTCGAAGATCGTCGGCTCGACATACCAGCCACTGCCCAGTTCGGCATGGATCCGTCCGCCGTGCGCGAGACGCGCGCCCGCGGCCGGCGCTTCCTCGAGGAAGGCCCGCACCTTGTGGAAATGGGGTTCTTCGACCATCGGACCGATGCGCGTGGCCGGATCGGTGGGCAGGCCGACCTTCCAGTCGGCCAGGCCGCGCTTGAGGCGCTCGATGACGGCGTCCTTGATGCTCGCCTGCACGATCAGGCGCGACCCGCAGCTGCAGTTCTCGCTCATGTTCCAGTAGGCGGCCGAGAGCATCTGGCCGACCGCCGCGTCCAGGTCGGCGTCCTCGAACACGACTTGCGGACTCTTGCCGCCGCATTCCAGTACGACCTCCTTGAGGTTGCTTTCGGCGGAATATTTCAGGAACAGGCGGCCGACCTCGGTGGAACCGGTGAAGGACACCATGTCCACGTCGGGATGGCGCCCCAGGGGCTCGCCGGTGTCCTCACCCGTGCCGGTGACCAGGATCAGGGCGCCTGCGGGCACGCCGGCCTGGTGGGCGAGCCGGGTCAGGCGGTAGGCGCTGAGCGAGGTCAGTTCGGCCGGCTTTACGATCACCGAGTTGCCGGCCGCCAGGGCGGGCGCTACTTTCCAGGCGAACATCAGGGCCGGGAAGTTCCAGGGCAGCACCGCGCCGACCACGCCGATGGGTTCCTTGACGATCAGGCCCAGGGCATCGCCGCCGGTGGGCGAGATGCGGCCGAAGCACTTGTCGACGGCCTCGGCGTACCAGGCGAAGGTGTCCAGCGTCGCCGGCATGTCGGTGTGCAGGCATTCCGTGATGGGTTTGCCCGCGTCGACGCAGTCCAGCGCGGCGATTTCCTCCGCGTGCTCGCGGATCAGCGCCACCCAGTCGAGCAGCACCCGCTTGCGCTCGGCGGGAGCCATGCTCGACCATTCGCCCGACTCGAAACTCGCGCGGGCGGCGGCGACGGCCGCATCCACGTCGGCCGCGGTGCCCGCGACGAGGGTGCCGATCGTGGTGTTGTCGATGGGGCTGACGACGGGCATGCGGGCGGCCGAGGCCTGGAATCCCGGGATCACCGGGCCGGCGTACAGGGTGCCGGCCCGGGCCTGGTCGTAGACTCGTTCAATGGCGGACATGGGGTCTCCTGGTTCGATGCGCGCCGGGTCAGCGCAGGGGTTGCAGGGCGGCGTCCAGTTCGCGCAGGTCCGCGTCGGACAGGGGCTGGACGGGTTGCCGGCAGGCGCCCACCTTGTTCACCAGGAGGTTCGTGGCGGCCTTCACCGCCGGGTTGTACGGGTGATTCCAGAAGAACAGGTTGGCGGGCAGCATGCGCTTCCAGAGCTCGGCGGCCTTGCTGACCTGGCCGGCCTGGACCAGGTCGTAGAGTTCGACGGCCTGGCGCGGCATGGCGTTGACGGCGCCCCAGAAGCAGCCCCGGGCGCCGGCCACCAGGGCGTGGAAGGCGAAGGGGTCGGCGCCGTTGAAGACCGGCAGGCCGGCGGCGATCAGTTCCTGCAGGCGCACGAAGTTGCCGCTGGTGTCCTTGATGTACTTGATGTTGTCGATCTTTTGCAGCCGCTTGAAGAAGTCCGGCGTGATGTCGAAGCCCGAGTGCACGGGGATGTTGTAGGCCATGATCGGCGTCTTGACCGCCCGGGCGATTTTCTCGTAGTGGCTGTAGACGCCGTCGGGGGTGGGACCTTCGAAATAGGGCGGCAGCACCAGCAGGGCGTCGGCACCCAGGTCCTCGGCATGGCGCGAGGCCTCGATGGCGTCCTCGGTGCGGATGGCCGAGGACTGGACGATGAGCTTGGTGCGTCCGCCGATGTGGCGCGCGGCGACTTCGGCGATCCGGCGTTTTTCCTCGGTGGACAGGAACGGAAATTCACCCGTGCCGCCGCACACGGCGATGATGTGGACACCGGCCTCGACCAGGGTGTCCAGATGAGTCTTGAGGCGGTCGTAATCCACCTTCGAGCCATCGTCGCTCATGGGGGTGCAGGCGGCGGCGCAGATGCCTTTCAATTCTTGGGGCATGACGATCTCCTGGCCCGGGGAGCGCCCGGGCCGTCTGTTGGGGTTGGGAAGTGGTGTGGAAAAGGGCTTATTCGATGGCGGCGCGGGCGGCCTTCACGTTGGCCTCGCCGTCGGGAATGTCCGCCAGCAGGGACGGATACAGGGTGGCGGTCTTTTCGCGGAATTCGGCGATGTCCGGCGAAACGATCTGGACGCCCATCGCCTTGATCTGCTCCAGGCTCTTGGCGTAGCCGTCGGTGTAGTACTGGATGCCGTACTTGACCGCCTCGTCGGCGGCCTCGCGCAGGATCTTCTGGTGTTCCGGCGAGAGCTTGTCCATGCGCGTCTTGCTCATCAGCAGGATGGCGGGCATGTAGTGGATCTTGACCAGGTTGTAGTACTTGCTGACCTCGGCGAACTTGTCCTGGATCATGGTGTCCGGCGAGGCCTCGCCGGCGTCGATCACCCCGGTCTGCAGGGCCAGGTAGACCTCGGAATACGCCATGGGCGTGGGCTGCGCGCCCAGCGCCTCATAGGCTTTCACGTAGCCCGGCGACTGGATCACCCGGATCTTCATGGCCTTCATGTCGTCGGGGTGTTCGACCTTGCGCACGCCGTAGATATTGCGCTCCAGCGACGAGATCCAGCCCAGGCCGACCAGGCCGTGCTTGTCGAGGTAGCCCAGCATGCGCTTGCCGAACTGGCTCTGCATGGCGTGGTTGGCCTTCTGCAGGTCGGGGAACAGGTACGGCAGCGAGAAGACCCCGAATTCCTTGACGGTGTTCTCGACGGGCGGCTCGCCGGTCACGACCAGCGGCACAGCACCGGTGCGCGCCGACTGGATCAGCTTGACCTCGCCGCCCAGCTGGCCGCTGGGAAAGACGTTGATCTTCAGCGTGCCCTTGGATTTCGCCGCGGCGACCTCCGCGAGCTTCTCGGCCACGATGTGGTAGTGGCTGTCGGTCGCCAGCACGTGGCCCAGGTTTAGCTCCACGACGTCGGCGGCCTGGGCGGCGCCCAGGGGCAGGACGGCGGCGAGGCATGCCGAAAGCAGGATTTTCTTCATGGTGTGTCTCCGTGGTGATGGTGTGGGGGTGGGTCGGGAGGCTAGAGGAATGCCATGGACAGCCAGGGGATGTAGCTGATCAGCAAGACGTCGAGGATCAGCACGGCCAGGAAGATGCCCAGGGGACGAAGCAGTTTTTCGATCGGCAGGTTGGCGATCTGGCAGGCGATGAAGAGGTTCACGCCGACCGGCGGGGTCACCATCCCGATGCAGATGTTGACGATCATGACCATGCCGAAGTGGATCGGGTCGATGCCGAACTGGACGGCGATCGGCGCGAGGATGGGCACCAGGATGATGATGAGGGCGAAGGCTTCCATGAACATGCCGGCCACGAACAGCAGCAGGTTGGCCAGCAGCAGGAAGCCGATGGGGCCGCCCGCGATCTCGACGATGAAGCGCCCGAAGGTCTGCGGCACCTGGTTCAGGGTCAGCATGTAGGCGAACAGGGCGGCGCAGCCCACGATCAGCATGATCACGCCCGTCATGACGGCCGAGTCGATGAGGGTCCGGACCAGGTCGCGCAGGGTCAGCTCGCGGTAAATCAGGCCGCCTACCAGCAGGCCGTAGAGGACGGCGACGACCGAGGCCTCGGTGGCGGTGAAGATGCCCGAATAGATGCCGCCCAGGATGATGACCGGCATCATCAGCGCGAGGATCGATCCCTTGAGCGCGGCGTAGAAGTTACCCAGCCAGGCGCGGGGGCTGACCCGGGCGACATTGTCGAAACCGCGCGCCGTGGCTACCAGCACGATGGTCAGCATCAGCGAGACGCCCACCAGCAGGCCGGGCAGGATGCCGGCGATGAACATGCTGCCGATCGACACGTTGGCCACCAGGCCGTAGACGATCATGGTCAGCGAGGGCGGGATGATGGCGCCCAGTTCGCCGCCCACGGCCACGCAGGCCGCGGCGAAATTCTTGGGGTAGCCCTTCTTTTCCATGGCGGGGATCATGCTCGACCCGATCGCGGCCGTGGTGGCCGAGGACGAGCCCGACATGGTGGCGAAGAACATGCAGGTCAGGATCGAGGAGGCGCCCAGGCCGCCGCGCAGCCAGCCCACGATCGAATTGGCCAGGTGGATCAGGCGCTTTGAGATGCCTCCGGTCTGCATCAGGTTGCCCGCCAGAATGTAGAACGGAATGGCCATCAGGGTGAAGGAGTCGAGCGATTCGAAGATGGTCTGGGGGGCGCTGAGCAGGTCCAGGCCGAATTGCAGCATGGCCAGGCCGGCGGCGATGCCCAGGCAGGCGAATACGGGAACGCCGATCGCCAGGCAGAACAGCAGGGTGCCGAACATGAGGAGCATATGGTTTGTCTCTGTATTGTTGTGCTTGTGCGGGCCGGGGCGCGTCTCAGGCGGCCAGCGCTTCCTGTGTCTCACCGTTCTGGAACATCAGCACCAGGGTGTTCACCGCGGCCAGCGCGCAGCCCACGGGCATGGCCAGATAGAGCCAGAACTTGGACAGCGTGAGGGCGGGGGAGATCTCATCGGCTCCGAATAGGGTCCATTGCCAGCCGTACCAGGCCATGGCGACGAAGATTCCCGCCAGCAGGGTCAGGGCCGCGCGCCGTAGCAGGCGCGAAGGCACCGCCGGCAGGGCTTCGATGAGGGCGGTGACGGCGATCAGCAGTCCATGGCGTGCGGCGATGGCGCCGCCCAGGAAGATCACCCAGACCATCAGGTAGCGCGCGGCTTCTTCCGTCCAGGGCAGGCCCGCGGGCATGCCCAGCTTGGGCAGGATGAAGCGCACCGCCACCTGCAGCGAGATCAGCGCGACCATGCACAGCAGGCCGAGGCCGATCAGGATGCGGACGATGAAGTTGAGCCGGTCGATCAGCGACGTCAAGAATGTATTCATAGGATCCTGCCGAAAGTATCCTGTATCCAAAATGAAAGGCCATGGTAAAGGCCAGGCATTGGGGTGTCAACGCGATTCGGATCAGGAGAAACCCTGGTGCGGGCCGGGCGTATCCCGGGACCCGCGCCCGTCGGGGCGTCGTGCGCGGAGAGGGCCGCGAGGGCCCCGCATACGGAGAAGGATGAGGGGAGAGGGGGTGCGCGTGCGCCGGGCGGTTTCACCCCGGTCGCGCGCGGCGGTCGAGGGGGGAAGACTAGCCGCCGTGGCGGGCGGAGAGGATGCCGATCAACTGGGCTTTGGTGCGCTGGATGTGGGTGGCGAGCAGTTCCAGCGCCTCGGCGGTCTTGCCCTGGCCGCACAGATCCAGCATGGCCTTGTGCTCGACGGCGCCGTCGGTCATGGCCTCGGTCATCGAGATCTGCAGGCGCAGGTAGCGATCGACCTGCAGGCTGATGCGGCTGACCAGCGACAGCGAGATCGACCGCCCGGCGGGCTCGTACAGACTCATGTGGAATTTCCCGTTGAGCGCCCCCCATCGGGCGATGTCGCGGGTGGCGTAGGCTTCGTCCAGTTCCTCGAGTATCCGCCGGGATTTGTCGATCGATGCCTGGGTCATGTTCGGAATGGCGCGTTCGAGCAGGTCCAGTTCCAGGACCGCGCGCAGGTCGAAGATCTCGTCGATCTCGGCCAGTGAGAGTTCCGATACCGTGGCGCCGCGATTGGCCTGCATGATCACCAGGCCTTCCGAATCCAGCTGGCGCAGGGCCTCGCGCACGGGCATCCGGGACACCCCGTATTCCTGGGCGAGCTGTTCCTGGCGCAGCAGGGTGCCGCCGCTAAACTCGCCGCAGAGCAGGCGCTTGCGCAGGTCGTCGACCAGCATGGCGGCCAGGTTTTGGCGCTTGAGGGGTTTGCGTTGACTCGATGCCTGTTCCACGCCAGGATCCTTTCCGATGCGATCAAGAGGGAAATATTGTAAACCAGTCAACTGGATACAAAAACCAGGAATTTTGCCGCGCGGTCCGACGGCGCCTCGCTCCCTAGCGGTCACAGCAGCACGATGTCGTATCGTTCCTGGCTGTAGCCGGCCTCGACCTCCAGCGAAATCGGCTTGCCGATGAAGTCGCCCAGCATCGCCATGTGCTGGCTTTCCTCTTCCAGGAACAGGTCGATCACGGGCTGCGCGGCGACGATGCGGAATTCCTTGGGATCGAACTGGCGCGCCTCGCGCAGGATTTCCCGCAGGATTTCGTAGCACAGCGTGCGCGGCGTGCGCACCGTGCCGCGCGATTCGCAGGTGGGGCAGGGCTCGCATAGCTGATGCGCCAGCGAATCGCGGGTACGCTTGCGGGTCATTTCCACCAGCCCCAGTTGGCTGAAGCCGCTGACCGTCGTGCGGGTGCGGTCGCGGGCCAGCGCCTTGTTCAGCTCGGCCAGCACGGACGCCTGGTGCCCGGCGTCGTCCATGTCGATGAAGTCCAGCACGATGATTCCGCCCAGGTTGCGCAGCCGCAGCTGCCGGGCGATGGCGATCGCCGCCTCCAGGTTGGTCTTGAAGATCGTGTCGTCGAAATTGCGTCCCCCCACGAAGCCGCCCGTGTTCACGTCCACCGTCGTCAGCGCCTCGGTCTGGTCGATGATCAGGTAGCCGCCCGATTTCAGGTCCACGCGGCGGGATAGCGCCCGGGCGATTTCCTCGTCCACGTTCGCCGTGTCGAACAGCGGGCGGTTGCCGCTGTAGTGGTGGATGCGGTCCACGACCGACGGGGTGTAGCGCTGCGCCCATTCGATCAGTTCCTGGGCCACTGTGCGCGAGTCGATCGTGATGGAGGCCGTGTCGGGCGTCGCCATGTCCCGCAGCACGCGTTGCGCCAGGGTCGGCTCGACGTAGACGGGCGAGGGCGCCGGCACCTGGCGGACGCGGGTCTGGATATTGGCCCACAAAGTGCGCAGATAGGCGATGTCGGCCGCCAGCTCTTCGTCGCTGGCGTCCTCGGCCTGGGTGCGCACGATGAAGCCGCCGGGCTCGTCGGCGGGCTTCAGCGCCAGCAGCCGTTCGCGCAGGGCGTTGCGTTCCGCCTCGTCGCCGATGCGCTGGGAAATACCGATGTGCGGCTCGTGCGGCAGGTAGACCAGCATCCGTCCGGCGATGCTGATGTGGGTGGACAGTCGCGCGCCCTTGGTCCCCAAAGGATCCTTGATCACCTGGACCAGCAGAGGCTGGCCTTCGAACAGGAGCTTCTCGATGGGGGTCTGCTGCGTGTGGTCTCCGCCGGCGCGGGCATGGCGGTTTTGTCGCAGGTCCGCGACGTGGATGAAGGCCGCGCGTTCCTGGCCGATGTCCACGAAGGCGCTCTGCATGCCGGGCAACACCCGGGCGACGCGGCCCAGATACAGATTGCTGACGTGGCCGCGCTGGATGCTGCGCTCGATGTGCAGCTCCTGCACGACGCCCTGGGTGGTCAGGGCCACGCGGGTCTCGAACGGGGTGACGTTGATGAGGATGTCTTCTGTCATGAGGCGCGGCGGCTCTGCTCTGTGGGTTCCGATGGATTCAATTTATCACCATCCGGAGGGTGGGCGCCGGATGCCGCCCGGAATTCGAAGCGCGGGCCGCCTCCGTGGCCGGCATCGCCTGTCGCGCATTTTGCCAGCGGATTGGAAGCGGACTATTTCGTCGTCTTGCGGCGGCCCGCCCTCCGGTCAAGGGGGGGGCTTGGAAAAAGGAGGACATGGAGGCCTTAAATACGCTGTTATCTGTTCAACGTGCGATATATGGTCCTCGTGTCCATCTATGGTCCTCGTGTCCGTCGTGCGGCAAGGGAGGTCCATCGTGCCGCAAAGGAGCCTGCTGCGCAGGCAGGCCCGACGTGTATGGACAGACATGTACGGACGATAGACGGTATCGTTGTCAACGCTAAATAGAAATGTCCAAGACCGGACATTCTCACGTTGCGCCAACAGATGGACGGTATCGTAGTCTTTTCCAAACCGTAGATGAGTCTGAACTTGCAGAGAACAGGCTGTTCAGGCGGCCTTGGCGGCGGATCGTCGATGGATGGTTGCAAACAGCGCCGAGCGTGCCTTTTGCAGCTGTTCGGCGGCTTCATTATCACTCATGGCCCGCGCCTGGATGAGCAGGCTCTGTAGGGTGATACCGGGCTTGAGCCCACGGGCAGGCGCCGGCAGACTGTGCAGCTTCTCCAGCGGGGTTCGCACGAGCGCTTGAGGGTAGGTGGTGCGGATCTTGCCTTTGGCATCGATCGTCTGTTCGGGGAACAGGCAAGGGCGGTGCATGTTCAGGTAGGGCACGAGGTGCTGCTCACAGAACGCGTTGATGGGCCGGGCGTGCTTTTGCGGGATGTGGGCGTAGCCGAAGGTGCGCCGGATGACCACGCCGTTCTTGGCCTCGACCAGGGCATTGTCGTTGGTGTGGCGGGGCCTGGACTTGGTGAACTCGGCGTTCAGCTTGTCGAGCAGGGCGGCCACGCGGTGGTTGATGTATTCGCCGCCGTTATCGGCATGAACCCCGCGGATGCGAAACGGGAAGCAGGCGAGCATCTGTTCGAGCACGGGCAGCAGGAACGCCTCGGAGATGCGTTCGCAACAGGCGACGACCTGCCACTGGGTGATGCAATCCACGGCGTCGATGTAGTACACGCCCTTGATGCCGTCGTAGTCGCCCTGGTGCACGCTGTCGATGCGAATGAAGCCTGCGCGGCCTGCGGGCTCGGGGGCCTTCCTGATCGCGATGGAGACGGCTCGGCTGGGTCGGGTCGGCTCCCAGTGGCCGCGCGTCTGCCGGTAGCGCGCCTGGTGGCGTAGGTTGTACAGGTGGGAGACGGAGATCGTGGCCAGGCGCTCATAGCGCGCGTCGCCGTAGACCAGCCAGGCGCGTTGGCACAGGTGGCGAGTGGCCGCCCCGCTCAGGTTCTCGTGCAGGGCATCGAGCCTGGCCAGCGCGGTGATGTCCCCCTCGGTGTAGCGGCGCGTAAAGCCGTGCGCGGGCGCGTGGCGCTGCCCAAGCGGGGTGTGATCGCGGAATCGGGCGATCAATCGGCTCAGGTGCTGGCGTGAGTAGCCACTGGTCGCGAGCAGGTAGCGGATGACCAGTCCCTTCTGGACGCGAGTGAGCGAGGGGTATCGAAAGCGCTGCAGCACCGACAGGACGTGCACCTGGCGCTGCGCTTGGGTGCCAGCGGCGACCTGTGGCTCCAGGCCAGCGGTGCCGGCCAGGAATTGTTCCAGGCTCTCCAGGCTGGTGAGCCGTTCGTCGTGTAAGGTCAAGATCATCTCCCGATGATCGACGACCCGCGGCCAAAGCTCCAGACTCATCTGATGTTGGAATCACCAGGCCCCCTTCAGACTCATCTGATATTGGACAGGGCTATCGTTTGCACGTGGTTGGGGAACCGTGCTATATTCTCGTTTCTTCGCCGCCAGGCACCCGGGTTAACCCCTAGATCATCTGGTTTTACCGGATGGTATTCAGGTACCGGAGGCGGGCCGAAGTTCCCGGGTTTGCAGGCGTTTGGCCCGATCCGGGGGCGGGAGCCGGCAGCGGGGAGCGGCAGGGGATTCGATCTGTTGCCGGGGCTTGAGGGGCTTGACATTGAGACGTTGATATGTTTTAATTTCGGGCTCGACAGCGAGGAAGTGAAGTCCTCGTCGGTCAGGTGGATGTTGTGGATTCGGGTACGATCTGGACGAAGTCCGGGTTGATTCGAAGAAAGCAGCGAAAGGCAGTCACTTGACACGACGTAAAAAGTTCTTCATAATCTCGTTTCTCTGCTTTACGCGGAATCGTTCTTTAAAAACTTAACAGCCGATAAGTGTGGGCGCTTGATGACAAGCGGCGCTGACCGGATCGACGGGTTCTCACGAACTGGTCGGTTTCCGGAGAAGCAAAGCATTGAACCAAGTGCTCATACTACAGAAATGAAGAAGTAGGGTTTTTTAACCAGACTTCGTCTTTCTTTGAGCATAGCGACGTATGAACCGACCTATATGGTTGAGGAAATACGATTACAGGAATTGAACTGAAGAGTTTGATCCTGGCTCAGATTGAACGCTAGCGGGATGCTTTACACATGCAAGTCGGACGGCAGCACGAAGAGCTTGCTCTTTGGTGGCGAGTGGCGAACGGGTGAGTAATGTATCGGAACGTGCCCAGTAGCGGGGGATAACTACGCGAAAGCGTGGCTAATACCGCATACGCCCTACGGGGGAAAGGGGGGGATCGCAAGACCTCTCACTATTGGAGCGGCCGATATCGGATTAGCTGGTTGGTGGGGTAAAGGCCTACCAAGGCGACGATCCGTAGCTGGTTTGAGAGGACGACCAGCCACACTGGGACTGAGACACGGCCCAGACTCCTACGGGAGGCAGCAGTGGGGAATTTTGGACAATGGGGGCAACCCTGATCCAGCCATCCCGCGTGTGCGATGAAGGCCTTCGGGTTGTAAAGCACTTTTGGCAGGGAAGAAACGGTCCGGGATAATACCCCGGGCTAATGACGGTACCTGCAGAATAAGCACCGGCTAACTACGTGCCAGCAGCCGCGGTAATACGTAGGGTGCAAGCGTTAATCGGAATTACTGGGCGTAAAGCGTGCGCAGGCGGTTCGGAAAGAAAGGTGTGAAATCCCAGGGCTTAACCTTGGAACTGCACTTTTAACTACCGGGCTAGAGTACGTCAGAGGGGGGTAGAATTCCACGTGTAGCAGTGAAATGCGTAGAGATGTGGAGGAATACCGATGGCGAAGGCAGCCCCCTGGGATGATACTGACGCTCATGCACGAAAGCGTGGGGAGCAAACAGGATTAGATACCCTGGTAGTCCACGCCCTAAACGATGTCAACTAGCTGTTGGGGTTTATTAACCTTAGTAGCGCAGCCAACGCGTGAAGTTGACCGCCTGGGGAGTACGGTCGCAAGATTAAAACTCAAAGGAATTGACGGGGACCCGCACAAGCGGTGGATGATGTGGATTAATTCGATGCAACGCGAAAAACCTTACCTACCCTTGACATGTCTGGAATCCCGAAGAGATTTGGGAGTGCTCGCAAGAGAACCGGAACACAGGTGCTGCATGGCTGTCGTCAGCTCGTGTCGTGAGATGTTGGGTTAAGTCCCGCAACGAGCGCAACCCTTGCCATTAGTTGCTACATTCAGTTGGGCACTCTAATGGGACTGCCGGTGACAAACCGGAGGAAGGTGGGGATGACGTCAAGTCCTCATGGCCCTTATGGGTAGGGCTTCACACGTCATACAATGGTCGGGACAGAGGGTTGCCAAGCCGCGAGGTGGAGCCAATCTCAGAAACCCGATCGTAGTCCGGATCGCAGTCTGCAACTCGACTGCGTGAAGTCGGAATCGCTAGTAATCGCGGATCAGCATGTCGCGGTGAATACGTTCCCGGGTCTTGTACACACCGCCCGTCACACCATGGGAGTGGGTTTCACCAGAAGTAGGTAGCCTAACCGCAAGGAGGGCGCTTACCACGGTGAGATTCATGACTGGGGTGAAGTCGTAACAAGGTAGCCGTATCGGAAGGTGCGGCTGGATCACCTCCTTTAAGAGCTCACAGCAAGGCTTGTTGTTGAAGCGCTCACGCTTATCGGCTGTTTGGTACATGGTCTGAAGTCCAGGCCTGCATGAAAAGCAGACTCAAGGGGTCAGTAGCTCAGTCGGTTAGAGCACCGTCTTGATAAGGCGGGGGTCGATGGTTCGAATCCATCTTGACCCACCACGGTTCGTTGTCGGGGCAGGCCCTGGCGATGGGTTCTGGGGGATTAGCTCAGCTGGGAGAGCACCTGCTTTGCAAGCAGGGGGTCGTCGGTTCGATCCCGTCATCCTCCACCAGTGATTTTGCTGGGATGGGGCTGGCGCGGAGCTGGGAATCGCGGGGGCGGAGGATCTTCAGTCAAGAGTGTCTTGGGAGACCAGGATGCTGCTGACTGAACCGGGTTTCGAAAGGAGCCCTTCGGTGTAGTACCATGTTCTTTAACAATTTGGAAGAAGCACAACAATGTAAATATCATGATCGACTTTAATGTCGTGATGGGTAATTTACGGGTTGTGATTGCAAAATCAATTGTTCAAAAGTTCTTAAGATTCAGTCAGGAGAGTCCCGCGAGGGAGGATGCCTGATGAGCCTTGATGGAATTGAACGGCACAAACACGCAAACTCAAGTGTTCCTGTAATCTGCAAAGTTATAGGATCAAGCGAATAAGTGCATATGGTGGATGCCTTGGCGATCACAGGCGAAGAAGGACGTTGTAGCCTGCGAAAAGCTGCGGGGAGCTGGCAAACAAGCTTTGATCCGCAGATGTCCGAATGGGGAAACCCACTCCAGCGATGGAGTATCGTTATCTGAATACATAGGGTAGCGAGGCGAACCGGGTGAACTGAAACATCTCAGTAGCTCGAGGAAAAGAAATCAACCGAGATTCCGGCAGTAGCGGCGAGCGAAACCGGAGCAGCCTTGACGAGTTAGCACAGTCGATAGTCGAACGGTCTGGAAAGGCCGGCCGCAGCATGGTGATAGCCCTGTAGACAAAATCGAATGTGTGGGACTAGGCGTCAGATAAGTAGGGCGGGACACGTGAAATCCTGTCTGAAGATGGGGGGACCATCCTCCAAGGCTAAATACTCGTGATCGACCGATAGTGAACCAGTACCGTGAGGGAAAGGCGAAAAGAACCCCGGAAGGGGAGTGAAATAGATCCTGAAACCGTATGCATACAAACAGTAGGAGCCTCCTTGTGGGGTGACTGCGTACCTTTTGTATAATGGGTCAGCGACTTACATTCAGTGGCAAGCTTAACCGGATAGGGAAGGCGTAGCGAAAGCGAGTCCGAACAGGGCGATTCAGTCGCTGGGTGTAGACCCGAAACCAGGCGATCTATCCATGGTCAGGTTGAAGGCACGGTAACACGTGCTGGAGGACCGAACCCACTAACGTTGAAAAGTTAGGGGATGAACTGTGGATAGGGGTGAAAGGCTAAACAAGCCTGGAGATAGCTGGTTCTCTCCGAAAACTATTTAGGTAGTGCCTCACATGATTACTGCCGGGGGTAGAGCACTGTTATAGCTAGGGGGTCATGGCGACTTACCAACCTATGGCAAACTCCGAATACCGGCAAGTACAGTGTGGGAGACAGAGCACCGGGTGCTAACGTCCGGACTCAAGAGGGAAACAACCCAGACCGCCAGCTAAGGTCCCTAAAACGGGCTAAGTGGGAAACGAAGTGGGAAGGCATAGACAGTCAGGAGGTTGGCTTAGAAGCAGCCATCCTTTAAAGAAAGCGTAATAGCTCACTGATCGAGTCGTCCTGCGCGGAAGATGTAACGGGGCTAAGCCAGTTACCGAAGCTGCGGGTGTGCGCGTAAGCGCACGCGGTAGGAGAGCGTTCTGTAAGCCTGCGAAGGTGGCTTGTAAAGGCTGCTGGAGGTATCAGAAGTGCGAATGCTGACATGAGTAGCGATAAAGGGGGTGAAAAGCCCCCTCGCCGTAAGTCCAAGGTTTCCTGCGCAACGTTCATCGGCGCAGGGTGAGTCGGCCCCTAAGGCGAGGCAGAGATGCGTAGCTGATGGGAAGCTGGTTAATATTCCAGCACCGTCGTGAGATGCGATGGGGGGACGGATGGCAGAAGATCATCGGGGTGTTGGATGTCCCCGTTGCTGCATCGTAGAAGGCGCTCAGGTAAATCCGGGCGCGTAATTCAAGGGTGTGGCTGGACAGGAACTTAGGTTCCTGGACTGATTGGAAGTTGTCCCAGGAAAAGCCTCTAAGCTTCAGTCTCACGAGACCGTACCGCAAACCGACACAGGTGGACGGGATGAATATTCCAAGGCGCTTGAGAGAACTCAGGAGAAGGAACTCGGCAAATTGATACCGTAACTTCGGGAGAAGGTATGCCCTTGTAGGGTGATGCGCCTGCGCGCAGAGCTTGAAGGGGCCGCAGAGAATCGGTGGCTGCGACTGTTTATTAAAAACACAGCACTCTGCCAAGACGAAAGTCGACGTATAGGGTGTGACGCCTGCCCGGTGCCGGAAGGTTAAGTGATGGGGTGCAAGCTCTTGATCGAAGCCCCGGTAAACGGCGGCCGTAACTATAACGGTCCTAAGGTAGCGAAATTCCTTGTCGGGTAAGTTCCGACCTGCACGAATGGCGTAACGATGGCCACACTGTCTCCTCCTGAGACTCAGCGAAGTTGAAATGTTTGTGATGATGCAATCTACCCGCGGCTAGACGGAAAGACCCCATGAACCTTTACTGTAGCTTTGCATTGGATTGTGAACCGGCCTGTGTAGGATAGGTGGGAGGCGTTGAAACCGAGTCGCTAGATTCGGTGGAGCCAACCTTGAAATACCACCCTGGTCTGTTTGCGGTTCTAACCTTGGCCCGTTATCCGGGTTGGGGACAGTGCATGGTGGGCAGTTTGACTGGGGCGGTCTCCTCCTAAAGTGTAACGGAGGAGTACGAAGGTACGCTAGGTACGGTCGGAAATCGTGCTGATAGTGCAATGGCATAAGCGTGCTTGACTGTGAGACTGACAAGTCGAACAGGTGCGAAAGCAGGTCATAGTGATCCGGTGGTTCTGTATGGAAGGGCCATCGCTCAACGGATAAAAGGTACTCTGGGGATAACAGGCTGATACCGCCCAAGAGTTCATATCGACGGCGGTGTTTGGCACCTCGATGTCGGCTCATCTCATCCTGGGGCTGTAGCCGGTCCCAAGGGTATGGCTGTTCGCCATTTAAAGAGGTACGTGAGCTGGGTTTAAAACGTCGTGAGACAGTTTGGTCCCTATCTGCCGTGGGCGTTGGATACTTGACGGAGCCTGCTCCTAGTACGAGAGGACCGGAGTGGACGTACCACTGGTGTATCGGTTGTCATGCCAATGGCATTGCCGAGTAGCTATGTACGGAAGAGATAACCGCTGAAGGCATCTAAGCGGGAAACTCGTCTGAAGATTAGGTATCCCGGGGGCTTGACCCCCCTGAAGGGTCGTCCGAGACCAGGACGTTGATAGGCTGGGTGTGGAAGCGCGGTAACGCGTGCAGCTAACCAGTACTAATTGCCCGTGCGGCTTGATCCTATAACCTTGCGGAGTACCGCAACGGACACTGTAGTGATCGTGTATGTGGCCGACACAATTGAACGAAACAACGCAACCCAGGGCGCGCGCGCCACGGATCTGCTACAATGCAGCCCGTCGCGGCACGCACCCGGTGCTTCTTCCAGATTGGCGATCCAGTCCCAGGCCACCAGGCCGAAGACTCGAACGCAACCCGTTATGCTTGACGACCATAGCAAGGTGGCCCCACTCCTTCCCATCCCGAACAGGACAGTGAAACGCCTTCGCGCCGATGATAGTGGGTGGACACCTGTGAAAGTAGGTCATCGTCAGGCTTTTATACCGCAAAGCCCCCGCAGAATCCTCTGCGGGGGCTTTGTCTTTGTGGTGTCCCGAAAAAACCGCTCCGGCCACCACGCAAGCGGGCAGCCGGGGCTCCCGAGTTCGACAGTTAGAACCGCAACTCATTGATTTATAAAGAAGCGCCTTAAAAACGCTCCATTACAGATTAACGAAGGCCTCAGTTGCTGTGAGCTTTCCAACCTGCAGGCTCTTCAGGATGGCCGCCTGTTCGGCATCGATCGTCGAGATGCCCGTGATGGATTTGCCGCCCGGCAGCACGACCCGGTGGGTCTGGATGCGACGCAGAATCGACAAGGCGCGCTCGGGCGAGACCACGTCGGCCACGGGCTGTTCGCGCAGCCGCATGCGTATGACCCGTTGCAACACCAAGGCAATAAAGCAGATCATGGCGTGTGCCCGGATGCGATCGGGGCGTCGGTGGTAGACGGGTCCGATCTCAATTTCGGACTTGAGCACCTTGAAGCCCCGCTCGATGTCGGCCAGGGATTTGTAGCGGCTAATCACATCGGCTGGCGCCAGATCGCAGACGTTGGTGATCAGTAGCAGCTTGCCATCCATGGCGCGTGCCAGGGCCAGCGCCTTTTCATTGACCTGGTAGGTGAAGAGCTCACTTTTAAGGTCTACCCGGATGATGCGTGCGAGATGCGCTTCGCAGACCGCGTGATAGAACCGGGCGCGCGCGCCACCATCGGAGAGCTTGCGGCCTTTGCCGCGTACCCCAGCATCCTGGGCGTCCAGTTTGCCGACCCACTGGGCGGCCTGGGCTTCGAGCGCTGCAATTTTCTGATCGCGCTGGGCCGTTTGTTCGGCAGCCCGGTACCGATCATGGGCAACAACCAACCGCAGCCCTTGCCACGCCTGTTCGCCCACGATCTCGGGGCTGTCGCTCTCGATAGCCGCTTGGTTGATCGGTTCGAGCAGCTCGGCAAACTCGTTGTACCGTCGGCCGGGGACCGCCAGAATGAATTCCAACGGCTGGCCATTGGGCAGGCGCATGGCTTGCAAGTCTGCGAGGTTGTCAATCGACAGCAGCCCTCGATCGGCGACGGCGATTACCCGGCGCACCGGGAAGCGATCCATGACCTTTTGCAGCGAGGCCTTCAGCGTCCCCACTTCGGCCGTATTGCCTTCAAAGATCTCGTGATAGAGCGGGATGCCTTCAGCGGTTTGCACCAGCCCCAGCATGAACTGACGGGCAATGATGCCTTCCTTGGACTTGCCAAACTGGCGAATGTCATCCGTTTGCTCAGAGAGCCCTTCGGCACGAATCGTGGTCATGTCGTAGAAGACCACCGACAATTCTTCACTTACCAAGGGTTTGACGGCTGCGACCAGCGCCTGATCGATGACGGCCTGGTGCTCCACCATCGCGTCCATGGTGCGCAGCAATTGCTGGTGCTCAACCGATGCCAGATCGGTATCGGGAAAGCTGACGGTCTGTAGCCAGCGCAGGGTCCCAAGCTTTGAATCGGCATCGCTCAGGCGATTAAAGACCATGACGCGCAGTAGCGCCTCCAGGTCGATTTTGTGGCGGGTGCGCTGGCGCAGCACCTGACGCAGGCGATCCAGGCCCAGCTGCTTCCAGATCTGAGTCAGTGCCCAAAGGTCCCCGATGGCTCGTGAAGAATCGAAGCGGGCGGTGCCATCATCAAGCGCTGGTGAAGGCTCTATGCCCAGGATGCGCGCCAGGCCTTCGTGCAGGGACTTGATGGAATCACCCATCTGGTCCAAACGGCCAAGTGTCGCCACAGTGCGCTGCTTGGGGCACCCAGCGTCGTCGCGGTAGGCCTCCACGAGCTGCACATAGCGGCGGGGGCCTGACTTGGTGACTTTGATAAACATGCCATTACTATAATCACATATACACAGTATAGTCAATGCGCAATTATGATAACGTGCCATTACAAAATTATCGTTGTAATTCTGTGAAAGCCGCGTCGTTACTGCGTTTCGATCAAAAAGCAGGGGTCAAACTGTCGAACTCAGGGGGGCTCAGAGTCCGCGCACTTTCGCGACGTAGTCCGCGTCCTTGTCGCCGCGGCCCGAAAGGTTCACGAGGATGTGCTTGTCCCGCTGCAGTGTGGGCGCCACGCGTATCGCCCAGGCGACCGCATGGGCGCTTTCGAGGGCGGGGATGATGCCTTCCACACGTGACAGGGTCATGAAGGCATCCAGGCATTCCTGGTCGGTCACGGTGTCGTAGCGTACCCGCCCGATGTCCTTCAGATAGCTGTGCTGCGGTCCCACGCCCGGGTAATCCAGGCCGGAGGCGATGCTGTGCACGACGTCGGGCTCGCCTTGGGCATTTTCCAGCACGTAGCACTTCATGCCGTGGATCTGGCCGGGTTTGCCCATGCTCAGTGTGGCGGCATGGCGTCCGGGCCGGTCGGTGCCTTCGCCGGCGGGCTCGACGCCCACCAGCCGGACCTCGGTGTCGCCCAGGAAGGCGGTGAACAGGCCCATGGCGTTCGAACCGCCGCCGACGCAGGCGCAGGCGTAGTCGGGCAGGCGTCCGTGGCGTTCCAGGAACTGCTGGCGCGCTTCGCGCCCGATGATGCTCTGGAAATCCCGCACCATCATCGGAAAGGGATGCGGGCCGACCACCGATCCGATGGCATAGAAGTAATCCTGCGGGTCATTGAGGTATTCCTCGAAGGCGCTGTCCACCGCTTCTTTCAGGGTGGCCGCGCCCCGCGTCACGGCGACCAGCTTGCAACCCAGGATGCGCATCTTGGTGACGTTGGGGTGCTCTTTCTCGATGTCGACCTGGCCCATGTGGATTTCGCAGGGGATGCCCACCAGGGCGCAGGCGGTGGCCAGCGCCACGCCGTGCTGGCCCGCGCCGGTCTCGGCGATGACCTTTTTCTTGCCCATGAATTTCGCCAGCAAGGCTTCGCCCAGGCAATGGTTGATCTTGTGCGCCCCGGTATGGTTCAGGTCTTCGCGTTTGAGATGGATCTGGGCGCCGCCGAGTTGTTCGGACAGCCGCCGGGCATGGAAGATCGGGCTGGGGCGGCCGACGTAGTCGGCCAGCAGGCCGGCCAGCTCCTGCTGGAAATCCTCGCGTCGGGTGATCTCGGCGTAGGCACGGCCGATGTCGTCCATGACTTGCTTGAGGGCGGGCGGGACGATCTGGCCGCCGTAGGGACCGAAGAACCCTTCGGCGTCGGGCATGGGGGCAAAGGATGGAGTCATGATCTGCGGTTCGGATTGAAGGATCTGGTTGGAGGAAATGGTTTCAGGCCAGTTTAATCGCATCGGGTCTGCCGCATCCGGCCGGGGCGTTTTTCGGCGAGGAATCCGGTAACGATGGCAATGTCTGCCAGAGCAGGTATCGTCGGATGTCGGGCGAGCTTGTTCAAGGCGCGTCGGCCGGACGCTTGCGCTGCATGCGCTATTTGAGCAGGCGTGCCAGTTCGACGGCGGTGCGCACGCCCATCTTCGCAAAGAGATGCGCTCGGTGGACCTCCACCGTGCGCATGGTGATGCCCATGATGTCGGCGATCACCTTGTTCATCTTGCCTTCCAGGATGAGATCCATGACTTCGCGTTCGCGTGGAGATAGCGAGGCAAGCCGCGCCTGCGTCTGCGCCTGGTCGCCCGCTGCCAGAGATGCCTGCAGCGCTTCCTGCACGCGGTCCATCAATGTGTTGTCGTTGAACGGCTTCTCGAAGAAGTCGAAAGCCCCTCGTTTCAGGCAGTCGACCGCCATCGGCACGTCGCCATGGCCGGTCAGGAAGATGACCGGCATGCGCCGGGTGAGCCCTCGCGATGCAAGGGTATCGAACAGCAGTGCGCCGCTCATGTCGGGCATGCGCATGTCGAGCAGCAGGCAGTCTCCTTCGGAGCTGAACACATAGCCCGCCCCCAGCATGTCCAGGAAGGGCTGAACGCCGTCGTAGCCCGAAGCCTCGATCCGGCGGGACTGCGCCAGCCAGATCAGCGAGTCCCGTATCGCCTCTTCATCGTCAACGATATGTAGCACCTTGTCGTTCCCCTCCCTGGGGTATGTGGCCTGCACATATGCGGCCCTTCTATTTTTTCATGTTTTGGTGGGCGTGGCCGCGTGCAGCGAGAAGTGGAAGACGGTGCCTCCGCCGGGGTTGTCCGCGTAAACCAGGGTGCCGCCGTGCGATTCCACGACGGTGCGGCAGATCTTGAGGCCCATGCCCATGCCGTCGGCCTTCGTGGAAAAGAACGGCGAGAACAGCCGTTCCCGGGCGTGCCGCGGAATACCGCACCCGTGATCGGCCACGCTGATGCTCACGCTGCTCGGCGCGAGCGGATCGGTGCCGGCACCGATGTGCAGGATCCGGCGTTCGGGCTCCATGTCCCGCATCGCCTCGATAGCGTTGCGGGTCAGGTTGAGCAGCACCTGTCCCAGCATCATCGGGTCGGCCAGCACCGCCGGCGTGCCCGGCGCGATCTCGGCCTTGATCGTGATGAAGTGCTGGCTGGCCTGCAGTTCGGCCAGCTGGACGACGTCGGCGATCAGCGCGGACAGGTTCACTGTTTCCCGATGCGGTTCGCGCCGTTTGGTGAACGTATGGACGCTGCGGATGACGTGTCCGGCGCGCCGGGCTTGGGCATTGGCTTTTTCCAACGCGTTCCGGATGCGAGTCATGCCGGCTTCGCCCTGATGCTCGGCGGGATCGGCCAGCAGGTTCAGCGCGCCGGTCGTATAGCTGGTGATCGCGGCCAGTGGCTGGTTCAGTTCATGGGCCAGAGTCGAGGCGAGTTCGCCCATGGTCACCATCCGGGCGCTGGCCTGGAGTTTTTCCTGCTGGCGCCGGTTCAGTTCCTCGAACCGCTTGCGGTCGGAAATATCCAGGATCGAACTCATCCAGCCGGTCTGACGGCCGCTCTCGTCGACCAGCGCGGATTCATAGATCAGCACGGGAAAACGTTCCTGGCCCTTGCGCAGGAACACGGTCTCGAAGCCTTGGGAATTGATCTTGCCTGCGATGCGCTGGGCGAAGCGTTCCCGGTATTCTTCCATGGTTTCCGGCGCCCAGTAGGGCATGGGAGGCGACCGCCCGATCAGGTTCTCGGCCGGCATGCCGATCATCCGGCAGAACGCTGGATTGACGTAGGTGATCCTGCCGTTCAGATCGTACACCCGCAGGCCGGTCACGAGGGAGTCCTCCATGGCCGTGCGAAAGGCGATCTGTTCGCGCAAGGCGCGCTCGACGGCCATCCGGCGGTTGATATCGCGCCACAGGGCGGCGAGGCTCCAGAACAGGCCCAGGGTCAGTGCGACGATGACGGCGACCAGCAGATTGGGCAGCAGCTTGGGAGCGCCCTTGACGCTGTCGGTGCGCAGCGTGATGTCCGCATAGGGCAGGTGCAGGTCGTGCGCGTAGGTATACACGCCGCGTCCCATGCCGCCCGCGGTGCGTTGCCCCAGCGTCCGCTCGTGGCGGTCGGTCAGGCGGATTTCGTTTTTCTGGGCAAACCACCAGGGCACCATCTGCTCCAGGATGCCGGCCAGGGAGTAGGTGGCGATCATACAGCCAATGTAGCGCCCGCCCTGGTGGATCGGAAAGAGATAGTCCATCAGGGCGGGATGCCGCGCGTCCTTCGGTGGGTCCGGCTGGCTGTATTCCGGCGCGAGGGTGCCGCGGATGCGTTCCAGTTTCAGGCGCAGCGGCCCGGGCAGTTCTTCCAGGGAAAAATGGTCTTTCCGATCGGATGCCGTCCCCCGGCCTTCCGCGTCGATCCAGGTGATGCGCGTCAGTGCCGGGTGAGTGCGCAGCAGGAAGCGCATCCTGTTCTGCAGCTTCTCGCCCGCCAGGTGGCCGGCGGCGATTTCATTGGCCAGCGAGTGGATGTCGTCTTCATTGCGTCCGAGTTGGAAGCGGATGGTCTGCTCGACCCATAGCGTGTCGGCGATCAGTTGTTCCTGGCGCTCCGTGGACTCCATTTGCTGCGCCTGGTGCGGCAGCCAGATCACGGTGACCAGGAACAGCAGCGCGCACAGGATCGGCACCAGCCATTGCCAGGTGCGCCGATGGATGAGGGGAGTGTGGGCGGGGGAGAGACGCATACCGAACGATTTTTCCTCAGTGTATCCGAGCATTGCGCCGTGAAACCGGATCGCCACGGGTGTCCGGTTGTGGATTTCCACAGTTGATGCGGACGCCCAGCTTGCACAGAATGGCAGCGCATTTCCCGATCCTGCGAATATCGAGTTCCCCGAATATTGCTTCAGCGATGAAATTGTTCGCCGTTCTGCTCACCTGCGCGCTCGCATGCCCCTCACTGGCGCATGCGCAGCAGGAGCCCATCGTCATCCGGTTCAGCCATGTGGTGGCCTCGGACACGCCCAAAGGCAAAGCGGCGGTGCGGTTTCAGCAATTGGCCGAGCGAGCCACGAATGGCCGCGTGCGCGTGCATATTTATCCCAACAGTGAGCTTTACCGCGATCGCGAGGAACTGGAAGCCCTTCAACTGGGCGCCGTCGAAATGATCGCGCCGTCCTTGTCCAAGTTCGGACCGCTGGGCGTGCGCGAGTTCGAGGTTTTCGATCTCCCGTTCATGTTCCCCGACGCGGAGGCATTGCACCGGATCACGAACGGGCCGATCGGCATGGGGATGCTGCAGCGGCTGCGGCTCAAGGGCGTCGTCGGGCTGGCCTTCTGGGATAACGGGTTCAAGTCCTTTTCGGCCAGCCGTCCGCTGCGCATACCCTCGGACCTGTCCGGCCTGCGCATGCGCATCCAGCCGTCCCGGGTGCTGGACGCCCAGATGAGGGCCTTGGGCGCCCAGCCGATGACCATGCGGTTCGGCGAAGTGTATGCCGCGCTGGAGGCGGGCGTGGTGGACGGTACCGAGAATCCGCCCTCGAATTTCTATACGCAGAACATGCAGGACGTGCAGTCGTATTTCACCGTGTCCAATCATGGCTACCTGGGCTATGCCGTGATCGTCAACCGGAAGTTTTGGGAAGGCCTGCCATCCGATATTCGCGAAGCGCTGGAAGAAGCCATGCGGGAGGCGACGCGCTATGCCACCTCGATCGCTCAAGAGGAGAACGACCGGGCTCTGGAGGCGATCCGCGCGTCCGGCAAGACACAGGTTCGTGTCCTGACGGAAGCGGAGCGCGGTGCGTGGAAAAACGCCCTGGCCGCCGTGAGTGTCGAGATGGAGGATCTGATCGGCGCGCGGCTGGTCGCCGATATCCGGCACGCGATCGACGCCCCGTAATTCCGGACCGGCTGTTCGTTTTGCATTTGATTTCCATATTCACCACAAACAGGGAGACCTTGTCATGAAAATCCGTATCCCCGCCGTCAAGACGCTGGGCGTCTGCATCGCGCTGGCCTTTTCCTCCGCGGCACTGGCCGAGCAGCCCGTCATCGTGAAGTTCAGCCACGTCGTCGCTGAAAATACTCCCAAGGGCCAGGGCGCGCTGAAGTTCAAGGAACTGGCGGAAGCCGCCCTGCCGGGCAAGGTCGAGGTCCAGGTGTTCTCCAACTCCCAGCTCTTCGGCGACGGCAAGGAAATGGAAGCCCTGCTGCTGGGCGACGTGCAGATCATCGCCCCGTCCCTGGCGAAATTCGACCGCTACACGAAGAAGATCCAGATCTTCGACCTGCCCTTCATGTTCGACGACATGGACGCATTGGACCGCTTCCAGAGCGGCCCCAAGGGCCAGGAACTGCTGGATTCGATGAAGTCCAAGGGCATCAAGGGGCTGGCCTACTGGCACAACGGCCTCAAACAGCTGTCCACCAACAAGGACAAGCTCACCCGCCCGGAAGACGTCAAAGGGCTGAAGTTCCGCATCCAGGCTTCCGACGTGCTCGAGGCCCAGTTCCGCCAGCTGGGCGCCAACCCCCAGAAGCTGGCCTTCTCCGAGGTCTACCAGGCCCTGCAGACCGGCGTGGTCGACGGCGCCGAGAATCCCTGGTCCAACATCTACTCGCAGAAATTCCACGAAGTCCAGAAGACCATCGCGGTCACCAATCATGGCGCCCTGGACTACATGGTGATCACCAACTCCGGCTGGTGGGACGGTCTGCCCGAAGACGTCCGCGCCGGCCTGCAGAAGGCCATGGCAGGCGCCACGGAACACGCCAACAAGCTGGCCGCCGAGATCAACGACCGCGACCAGAAGCGCATCGCCGAGGCCGGCAAGGCGAAGATCCAGACCCTGTCCAAGCGGGACATCGCCGCCTGGCGTGAGGCCGTCCGGCCCGTCTGGGCGAAATTCTCCGGCCAGATCGGCGAAGACCTGATCGCAAAGGCCAGGGCCTCGAACGCGGACTGAGTCGCCGGATCGATCGTGCGGCCGCCGCGGGGCGGCCGTTTCGTGTCCTGAAAAGGAGAACCTGCCATGCTGAAAAACTGGCTGGAACACATCGAGGAAGGCCTGATCGCCTTTCTGCTGGCCGCAATGACCGTGGTGACCTTCGCCCAGGTCGTGGCCCGCTACGTCTTCAACTACAGCTTCGTCTGGGCGCTGGAGTTGACCATGTACTTCTTCGGCGCCCTGATCTTCCTGGGCATCTCCTACGGCGTGCGCGTGGGCGCGCATATCGGGGTGGACGCCTTCGTGCGCATCCTGCCGGCGCGCGCCGCCCACAAGCTGGCCATCGCCAGCACCCTGCTGTGCATCCTGTACGCCGTCATCGTTGTCTACGGCGCCTGGATCTACGTCGACAAGATCCACACCATCGGCATCATGGCCCAGGACCTGCCCATTCCGCAGTGGGTGCCGCGCATCGTGCTGCCCCTGGGCTACGCGCTGCTGATCTGGCGCCTGGGCGAGGTCCTGTGGAACCTGCTGCGCGGCGGCCACGCCTCGCTGCTGGGCGACGAGGTCGCCGACGCCATGAAACTGCTCGACGAGGACGAGTCCAAGGGAGACGCCGCATGACCACCACCGCCCTGTTCATCCTGCTGTTCGTCTTCATGTTCATGGGCATGCCCGTGGCCGTGGCCCTGGGCCTGTCCTCGCTGTTGACCATCATGGCCTTCGGCCACGACTCGCTGGCCTCGCTCTCGCTCAAGCTCTACGAGACCTCCGAGCACTTCACCCTGATGGCCATCCCCTTTTTCGTACTGGCCGGCGCCTTCATGACCACCGGCGGGGTGGCCCGGCGCATGATCCGCTTCGCCATCGCCACGGTCGGCCACCTGCACGGCGGCCTGGCCATCGCCTCGGTGATGGCCTGCGTGCTGTTTGCCGCGGTCTCGGGCTCCTCGCCGGCCACCGTGGTGGCCGTGGGCTCGATCGTGATCGCCGGCATGGTGCGCGCCGGCTACTCGCAGTCCTTCGCCGCGGGGGTGATCTGCAACGCCGGCACCCTGGGCATCCTGATCCCGCCGTCGATCGTCATGGTGGTCTACGGCGCGGTCACGGAGACCTCGGTGGGCGCGCTGTTCATGGCCGGCGTGGTCCCCGGACTGCTGCTGGGCCTGGTGTTGATGGTGGCCATCTACATCGTGGCGCGCGTGCGCGACATGCCGCGCCAGCCGCGCGCCAGCGCCGGCGAGGTCCTGGCGGCCGGACGCGACTCGATCTGGGGACTGCTGCTGATCGTCATCATCCTGGGCGGCATCTACGGCGGGGTCTTCACCCCGACCGAGGCGGCCGCCGTGGCCGCGGTCTACGCGTTTGCCATCGCGGTCTTCGTGTACCGCGACATCGGCATGCGCCAGGTGCCCGAGGTCCTGATCGACGCGGCCAAGGTGACCATCATGCTGATGTTCATCATCGCCAACGCGTTGCTGTTCGCCCACGTCCTGACCACCGAGCGCATCCCGCAGGCCATCGCCGAGCAGATCATCGCCTGGGACATGAGCGGATGGCAGTTCCTGATCGTGGTCAACATCCTGCTGCTGGTGGCCGGCGCCTTCATGGAGCCTACCGGCATCATCCTGATCCTGGCCCCGATCCTGTTTCCCATCGCCACCCAGATGGGCATCGATCCGGTGCACCTGGGCATCATCATGGTGGTCAACCTGGAGATCGGCATGGTGACCCCGCCCGTGGGCCTGAACCTGTTCGTGACCGCGGGCATCACCAAAATGAGCATCGGACAAGTCGTGCGCGCCGCCTTCCCCTGGCTGCTCCTGCTGCTCACCTACCTGGTCTTCATCACCTACGTGCCCGCCGTCAGCCTCTGGCTGCCCGGCCTGCTCGGCTGAGTCCCAGGCCGCCTCGGCGGCAGCGCGAAAAGGGAGACGGCCGCCGATGGGCGGCCGTCTCCTTTGCATGCCGGACGCGCGAGGCGTCCGCGGATCAGAACAGCTTGCCGAACTGGTTGATCAGCAGGTAGATCGAGAAGCCGCCATAGAACAGCACGGCCCACAGGATCGCGACGTAGCGGGCGCCGCCCAGGCCGATGGCGCGCGGCAGCATGCAGCGGTTCAACTGGATCAGCAGCACGGAATACACGAACATCACCAGGCCGTTGAGCGCCGAGGCGATCACCAGCAGGAGCAGCGGCTGGCTGACGCCCGAGAGCAGGATGGTGGAACCGAAGGCCACCATCAGCCAGACCACCAGGAAATACAGGCGGCTTTCCGTCCAGGTCTGGCTGTCGCGCAGCCAGTTGGTCTTGGCGATGTCCGCCACGATCCGGCCGATCATGTCCAGCACGGTCAGGTTGGTCGATAGCAGCACCACCACGCCGGTGAACCAGAAGGCCGGTCCGGCCCAGGGCGCAATTCGTTCGTTCAGGGTTTCGCCCAGCAGCCGCACGAAATCGAAATTCTGCGCGGTGCTGCCGACGCCGACGTACAGATAGGCCAGCATCATGAACAGGAGGATGGCGAACAGGCCCAGCACGTAGAAGGTGATGAACTGCTCGCGGTCGGCCACTTTCCACCAGCCGCGCCAGCGCCGCATGTTGGCCTCGTCCTGGCGGAAGAAATAGCCGATCGCGGCCTGGGTGGTTTCCTGGCCGGTGATGGGCGAGACGATTTTCGGCAGGTGCGCGCCCATGCCCAGGCCCTTGTCGCGCACCCAGTTGGACTGGGCCAGGTTCATGACTCCGCCGGCGCCCGCGAAGGCGATGGCACCCAGCAGCAGGGCGATGGGCAGCTTGCCGATGGACTCGGGGATCTTCGGGATCTCGGTCGTGAACCCCTCGATCAGCGCGACCCAGGTCTGGCCGTTGAGCAGGCCCGCGACGATGTAGACCATGAACAGCACGATCAGGGCGACGAGGAAGAACTGGATCTTTTCGACCGTCTGGTAGACCACCGGCGAGATGGTCAGGATGATACCGATCAGCACCAGCGAGGCGATGGTGATCGGGATCACGGCGTCCGCCGACAGGCCGAAGGCGTAGGTCAGCGCCGTGGAACTGCCGGTGGCCCAGCCGGGCCACATCCAGGGGACGACGGCCATGATGATGAACAGCCAGCTCCAGGGCTTCCACAGCCGCGTGAACCCGGTGACCGCCGTTTCCCCGGTGGCCAGCGTGTAGCGTGTGATCTCCATGTTCAGGAAATACTGCGTCAGGATGCCGATGGTGGCCAGCCAGACCAGGGCCAGGCCCGTCTGGGTGGAAATGTAGGGCCACAGCACGAACTCGCCCGAGCCGATCGAGCCGGCCAGCAGCAGCACGCTGGGGCCGATGACCTTCTTCATGGGCAGGGGTTCGGGCAGGTCGCGGTACGTCGCCGGGGGGAGATTCCGGCTGCGGATTTCTTCGGCGACTTGAGGGGAGGATGAGGCTGGACCGACGGCTGGATCGACCATATGCAGGACCTCTCTGGGGGTGAGGGTGTGTGCCCTGATGGTCATGCGATGCAGCCATGGCCATCACCGCGCGCCCGCCGCGTTCAGCAGGGCGTCAGTTCATGCTAGGGGTCCGAAGGCCGATGGTCAAGATCGTTGAGGCTTAAACAAGGGTTAACCAGTACTCTGGGCGCGCGGGCGCCTCAGCCCGGGCGGCGCGCCAGCAGGCGGACGGTCTCGTGCGCCGGCAGGCCCATGACGCCGCTGTGGCTGCCCGACAGATGGGCGACGAAGGCGGCCGCCCGGCCCTGGATGGCGTAGCCGCCCGCCTTGCCGTAGGGCTCGCCGCTGGCGACGTAGGCCGCGATGTCGGTGTCCGTCAGCGGCTGGAAGCGCACCGTGCTGATGCTGACCGCCTCGCGAAGACGTCCGCCGCCCGCCACGACCACGGCGGTATGGACCGCGTGTTCCCGGCCCGACAGGCGGCGCAGCATGCCGGAGGCGTCGGCCGCGTCACGCGGCTTGCCCAGCACCTCGCCGTCCAGAATGACTGTGGTGTCGGCGCACAGGATGGGCGCGTCGCGCCAGCCGGCGGGCCAGTCTCCGGGCAGGGGGTCGGGCCGGCCGCCCGAGGCCAGCCAGGCGACCGCGCGCTCGGCCTTGTCCCGCGCGGTGCGGCGGACGTAGTCGGCGGCCGGCTCGCCCGGCAGCAGGGGCTCGTCCTCGCCGTCCGGCGCGGGCACGCGCAGGATGCCGTGGGAAATGGCCAGTTGGTCGAGGATTTCGTGGCGGCGGGGACTGGCGGATGCAAGCAGAACGAAGGGCGGCATGGGGTGGCGGAATGAGTTGCGGAGCGGGTTCTGGTCGGGGATCTTCAGCCCACCCTCAGGATCTTCATGCCGTTGGTGCCGCCGCTGTCGCTGTAGAGATCGCCCTTGGTCAGGATGATCCAGTCGCCCGAGCGCAGCAGCCCCCGGTGGCGCAGGATGTCGATGGCAGTGTCGCTGACTTCCGCGGGCGGCAGCGACGCCGCATCGAAGGGCACGGTGTAGACGCCGCGGAACAGGGCGGCGCGTCGCTGGGTGGCGGGGTGCCGGGTGTAGCAGTAGATGGGCACGCCGGAGCGGATGCGCGACATGATGAGCGGGGTGTGGCCGCTTTCGGTCAGGCTGATGATGGCCTTGATCCCGGGGAAGTGGTTGGCTGCGTACATGCTGGCCAGGGCGATGGTCTCGTCGCAGCGCGAGAAGGTCTCGCCCAGGCGGTGGTGCGATCGTACGCTGGTGGGCTCCTGCTCGGCGCCCAGGCAGATTCGCGCCATGGCCTGGAGGGCTTCGACGGGATAGCGCCCGGAGGCCGATTCAGCCGACAGCATGACCGCGTCGGTATAGTCGAGCACGGCGTTGGCGACGTCCGAGACCTCGGCCCGGGTCGGGATCGGACTGGCGATCATGGACTCCATCATCTGGGTCGCGGTGATCACCAGCTTGTTCAGGGTGCGGGCGTGCTGGATGATGCGCTTCTGGATGCCGGCGAGACGGGCGTCGCCGATTTCCACGCCCAGGTCGCCCCGGGCCACCATCACGCCGTCGCTGGCGCGGATCAGGTCGTCCAGCGCGGCGTCGTCGGCCACGGCCTCGGCGCGCTCGATCTTGGCGATGATCCAGGCGGAGCTGCCAGCTTCGCGCACCAGCCGTCGCGCCTGTTCGATGTCGGCCCCCGCGCGGGGAAAGGACACCGCCACGTAGTCCAGTTCGAGTTCGGCGGCCAGCAGGATGTCCTGGCGGTCCTTGTCGGTCAGGCTGGGCGCCGAGATGCCGCCGCCGCGCCGGTTGATGCCCTTGTTGTCGGACAGCGGCCCGCCGACTTCGACGCGAGTGTGGACGGCTTCCGCATCCACGGATTCGACCCGCAGAATCACCCGGCCGTCGTCCAGCAGCAGTTCGTCGCCCGGCGCACAGTCCTGGACCAGCGGCGGGTATTCGATCCCCACGATCGCGGCGGTGCCCGCGTCCAGCGGGTGCCGGATGGACAGGGTGAAGGAAGCGCCCAGGTTCAGTTCGACGGGGCCGGCGGCGAAACGGCCGATGCGGATCTTCGGCCCCTGGAGATCGCCCATGAGGGCGATGTGGCGATCGTGCCGGGCGGAGATCTCCCGGACCAGGCGGACCCGTTCGCGGTGGTCGTCGGGCTTGCCGTGGGAGAAATTCAGCCGGGCTACGTCCAGGCCGGCCAGGATCAAGGCTTCGATCCGCTCGGGACTGGAGGACGCGGGCCCCAGCGTGGCGACGATCTTGGTGCGGCGGCGGGCGGTCATGGCGGATGCTCCTCAGGCGCGGTGGTAGGGGTGGCCCGCCAGGATGGTCCAGGCGCGGTAGAGCTGTTCGGCCAGCAGGATGCGGACCATGGGGTGGGGCAGCGTCAGCGAGGACAGGCGCAGGGTCTGGCGGGCGGTCCGCTTCAGGGCCGGGTCCAGCCCGTCGGGGCCGCCGATGACGAAGGCGATATCGCCGCCGCTGGCCCGCCAGGTTTCGAGATGGCCCGCCAGGTCCTGCGTCGTCAGGTCGCGGCCGTGTTCGTCCAGGATGACGCGCCAGGCTTGCGCGGGCAGGGCGGCCTCGATGCGCTGGGCCTCGGCGTGCATCAGCTGCTGGGCGGTCTTGCCGCTGGTGCGGGGCTCGGGGCGGATTTCATGCAGTTCCAGGGCGCAGTCGCGTGGCATGCGCTTGGCGAAGTCCTGCCAGGCCGTCTGGACCCAGGACGGCATGCGGGTGCCGACGGCGTAGACCAGGAGTTTCATTCGTCCTCGTCGAAGCCGGCCGGTTCGCTGGCCCGGGCGGGACCGGTGGGCAGCAGCCGGACGCGCACCGGCCTGGCACCCCAGAGTTCTTCCAGGTTGTAGTAGGCGCGGATGTCGGGCTGCATGCAATGCACCACGATGTCGCCCAGGTCGACCAGCAGCCATTCGCCAGTGTCCTCGCCTTCGAAGGCGACGATCTCCAGGCCGTGTTTCCTGGCCTGTTCGGCCACGTGGCTGGCGATGGAGCGGGTCTGGCGGTTGGAGGTGCCGCTGGCGATGATGACGCGGTCGAACAGGCCGGTCAGGCCCGTGGTGTTGAAGACTTTGATGTCCTTGGCCTTGGCGTCTTCCAGGGCGTCGATGACGAGTCGTTGCTGTTTTTGCAGATTCATGGGGTTTCGGGGTCCAGGTAGAGCCGATGGGCGCGGATGTAGTCCAGCACGCGCGGGTCCAGCATCGCGTCGACGGGCCGTCCGGCCGCCAGGTTCTGTCGGATCGCGGTGGCGGAAACCGGCTGCGGGGTGAAGGGGATCCGGACCAGCCCGCCGGGCTCCAGGGCATCCGCCAGTTCGGGCGGCGGCGCGATGGAGGAGCCGGGGCGTTCGGCCACCGCCAGCCGGACGTGCGACAGCAGGTCGCGCCAGCGGTGCCAGGTGCAGAAATTGGCCAGCTGGTCGGAGCCCAGGATCCAGGTATAGCGGGCCGTGGCCGGCAGGGCGGCGAGGGTGTCGATGGTGTAGGTGTCGCCTGCGCGCCGCAGTTCGATCGGGTTGACGCGCAGGCTGGAGTCGTCGGCGCAGGCCAGTTCCAGCATGCGCAGCCGGTGCTCCGGCGCGGCGCCCAGGCGGCCACGCTGCCAAGGACGCGCGGCGGGCAGCAGTTCGACGTGTTCCAGGCCCAGGGCGTCCCGGGCGGCCTGCGCCAGCGCGATGTGGACCCGGTGGACCGGGTCGAAGCTGCCGCCCAGCAGTCCGACCCGGGGCATCACAGCCATGCGCGGGGCCGCAGGTAGTCGGCCAGGACCGATTCGGGCGATCCGGGCTCGGGCGTCCAGTCGTAGCGCCATTGGGCGACGGGCGGCATGGACAGCAGGATGGATTCGGTGCGCCCGCCCGATTGCAGGCCGAACAGCGTGCCCCGGTCGTAGACCAGGTTGAATTCCACGTAGCGTCCGCGCCGGTAGGCCTGGAAGGCGCGTTCGCGTTCGCCGTAGGGCGTGTCGCACCGGGCCTGGACGATGGGCGCGTAGGCCGGGATGAAGCAGTCGCCCACGGCCCGGGTCAGGGCGAAGCAGGTGTCGAAGTCCGGTGTGTTCAGGTCGTCGAAGAACAGGCCGCCGACGCCGCGGGTCTCGCCCCGGTGGCGCAGCAGGAAATAGTCGTCGCACCAGGCCTTGTAGCGGGGATACTTGTCGTCCCCGAAGGGAGCGACCGCGTCGTGGCACACCTGGTGGAAGTGGCGCGCGTCGGTATCCACCGGGTAGTAGGGCGTCAGGTCCAGACCGCCGCCGAACCAGAAGACGTCGGCGTCGCCGTCCTTGCCGTGGGCGACGAACAGGCGCACGTTCATATGCGTGGTCGGCACGTGGGGATTGCGCGGGTGCAGCACCATGGATACGCCCATGGCTTCCCAGCCGCGTCCGGCCAGTTCAGGCCGGTGAGCGCTGGCCGAGGAGGGCAGGGTGTCGCCATGCACGTGGCTGAACAGCACGCCGGCCCGCTCGAAGACCGCGCCGTCCTCGCGATACCGGGCCAGGCCGCCGCCGCCCTCCGGGCGCGTCCAGGGATCGCGGCCGAAGGCGGCGCCTTCGAGGTCCTCCAGGGACCGGACGATGCGCTCCTGGAGATCGGAGAAGGTGTCGTGGACAAGAGGGACGGGAACGTGCATGTCGGGCCTGCGCGCGTGGGGGATCAATCGTGCCGCTTGCCGGCGGCCAGGGCGCGCCAGCCGATGTCGCGGCGGAACTGGCGGCCTTCGAACTGGGTCTGGTTGACGGCGTCGTAGGCGGCCTGCTGGGCGCGGCGGATGGAGTCGGCCAGCGCCGTGATGCACAGGACCCGCCCGCCGCTGGTGCGCAGCGTGCCGTCGTCCGCCGTGGTGCCGGCGTGGAAGGTGACGCAGTCGGCGGTGTCCGGCGCCAGCGCCGTGATCGGATCGCCCTTGCGGGGGGCATCCGGGTAGCCGGCCGCGGCCAGCACCACGCCCACGGCGGTGCGGCGGTCCCAGTCGATCTCGGCCCGGTCCAATGTGCCGTCCAGGGCGTGTTCCAGGGTTTCGGAAAAATCGCTCTTCACGCGCAGCATGATGGGCTGGGTTTCCGGGTCGCCCAGGCGGCAGTTGAATTCCAGGACTTTCAGGCTGCGGGCGGCATCGGAGCCGGGGCCGATCATCAGACCGGCATAGAGGAACCCGGTGTAGGGGATGCCGTCGTGCGCCATGCCCTGGATCGCTGGCTGGATGATTTCGCGCATGATGCGGTTGTGCAGCGCCGGGGTGACGATGGGCGCGGGCGAATAGGCGCCCATGCCGCCGGTGTTGGGGCCGGCGTCGCCGTCCAGCAGGCGCTTGTGGTCCTGGCTGGTGGCCAGCGGCAGGACGTGCTGGCCGTCGCACATGACGATGAAGCTGGCTTCCTCGCCGTCGAGGTATTCCTCGATCACCACGCGGGCGCCCGCCGCGCCGAAGGCGCCGTGTTCGCCCAGCATGTGGTCGATGGCAGCCAGGGCCTCGTCCAGGTTCTGGGCGACGACCACGCCCTTGCCGGCGGCCAGGCCGTCGGCCTTGACGACGATGGGGGCGCCCTGGGCGCGGATGTAGGCCCGGGCCTCGTCGGCGTCGGTGAAGGTGCCGTATGCCGCGGTGGGGATGCCGTGGCGCGTCATGAAGGCCTTGGCGTAGTCCTTCGAGCTTTCGAGCTGGGCGGCGGCCCGCGTCGGCCCGAAGATGCGCAACCCGGCGGCACGGAAGGCGTCCACGATCCCGGCGGCCAGCGGAGCCTCGGGACCGACGACGGTGAAGGCGATCTTTTCCCGGCGGGCGAATTCGATCAGGGCGCCGGTATCCCGAAGCGGCAGGTTCTCCAGGGTCGGCGCCCGGTCGGTGCCGCCGTTGCCCGGCGCTACGTAGACCTTGTGCACCCGGGGTGATTGCGCCAGGCGCCAGGCCAGGGCATGTTCGCGACCGCCGGAGCCGATGACGAGCAGTTTCATTCGGCCTCGTCCAGGACGGCGGTGGTGTAGACCTCCTGGACGTCGTCCAGGTCTTCCAGGAGATCGATGATTTTCTGCATCCGCTCGGCGTCCTCGCCGGCGAGCTGGACCTTGGACAGGGCCTTCATGACCACGCCGTGGATCTCGGCCTGCAGGCCGGCGGCGTCGAAGGCCTGTTTCAGGACGGCGTAGCCGCCGGGCTCGCAGGTGACCTCGATCACGCCTTCCTCGTCCGCCTGGACGTCGTCGGCGCCGTTTTCCAGGGCGATTTCCATGACGCGCTCTTCCGAGGTGCCCGGGGCGAAGATGAACTGGCCGCAGTGCTTGAACATGAATACCACGCTGCCGTCCTGGCCCAGGTTGCCGCCGTGCTTGGCCAGCGTGTGGCGCACTTCGGACACGGTGCGCTGGCGGTTGTCGGTCATGCAGTCGATGATCAGGGCCGCGCCGCCGATGCCGTAGCCCTCGTAGCGGATTTCCTCGTAGCTGGCGCCGTCCTCGGTGCCGGCCCCGCGCTGGATGGCGCGCAGGATGTTGTCCTTGGGCATGTTGGCGGAGGTGGCTTTGTCCCAGGCCAGGCGCAGGGCGGGGTTGGCATCGGGATCGGGTCCCCCGGCACGGGCGGCCACGGTGATTTCACGGATGATCTTCGTCCAGAGCTTGCCGCGCTTGGCGTCCTGACGCCCTTTGCGGTGCTGGATGTTTGCCCATTTGCTGTGTCCGGCCATGATTGTGTCGAGTTCAAGAGGGGTGCGTTCAACGAACCCTGGATTTTAACGCCTTGGGCCGAATCAGTCTGCGGCGGCGCGCCGCAGACCCGACCAGACGATCGCTCCGATGATGAGGGTGCCGCCCGCCAGTGCGCGCGCCGAGGGGTATTGCGCGAACAGGATGGCCGCGAACAGGATGGCGTAGACCGGTTCCAGGGCGATCACGATGCCCGCGGTGCGAGCCTTCAGATGCGTCAGGCTGGCAACCAGCAGCGCGTGGGGCAGGGCGGTGCAGAACACGCCCAGCATGAACAGCCAGACCCAGTCCAGGGTCCGCAGCCCGGAGAATTCCGCGAGGCACCAGGGCAGGGTCAGCAGGACGACGACGCCATTTTCCCAGCAGGCCAGCTCGCGGGCGGGCACCAGGCCGACGGCTTTGCGGTTGGCCAGGGTGAACAGAGCGAAGGACAGGCCCGAGGCCACCGCCCAGCCCAGGCCGGCGGTGGCCTGGTCGCCGAAATCGAGGGACGGTGTGACCAGCGCCAGGCCGGCGGTCACCAGGGCGACCACGGCCCATTCCGAGGCCCGGGTGCGTTCCTTGAACAGGAAGCCTTCGAACAGGGTGATGAAGGCGGGGAAGCTGGCGAAGCCCAGGGTGGCGATGGCGATGCCGCCGATCTTCACGGCGGCGAAGAAGGTCGTCCAGTGGACCGCCAGCAGGATGCCGGCCGCCAGCAGCACGGGCGGGGCGCGGCGGCCGTGCCGCACGGGCCGGTGGCCGGTTCGGACCATGAACAGCAGCAGGGTCGCCGTGGCGAAGGCGGCGCGGCCCGCCGTGATCAGGGTGGCGCCGGCCTGGATCAGTTCGCCGAAGATGCCGGTCAGCCCGAACAGGACGGCGGTGACGTGGATGGCCATCGTAGCCTGGCGGGAATTCATGCTAGTCTGGTCCGGTTCCGAACTTATGAGGCCCGGCGGGGCCGGAGGTGTCCATCATGGAAAAAGTGGAAAAGGCCCGGGTGATCCGTGTCCATGAGCATGGCGGGCCTGAACGGATGCGGCTGGAAGAGGCGGATGTCCCGCCTCCCGCGCCGCACGAGGTCCGAATCCGCCAGAAGGCGGTCGGCCTGAATTTCATCGACATCTATTGTCGCACGGGGCTGTATTCGAACCCGCTGCCACACGGCCTGGGATTCGAGGCCGCCGGCGTGGTCGAATCGGCGGGGGCCGAGGTGCGCCATTTGCGCGCGGGCGATCGGGTGGCCTATGGGCAAAGCCCCATCGGCGCCTATGCGGACCTGCGCAACGTGCCGGCCGACCGGGTCGTGCGGATTCCCGACGGCGTCGGCTTCGAGCAGGCCGCCGCGCTGATGCTCAAGGGCCTGACGGTGCAGTACCTGTTCCGCCAGACTTACCGGCTGCAGGGCAACGAGACGATCCTGTTCCATGCCGCGGCGGGTGGCGTCGGCCTGATCGCCTGCCAGTGGGCCAGGGCGCTGGGCGTGCGCCTGATCGGCACCGCGTCCACTCCGGAAAAGGCTGCGCTGGCGCGCCGCCACGGCGCCTGGGAGGTGATCGACTCCAGCCGCGAGGACATCGTCGCCCGGGTCAAGGAACTGACCGAAGGGCATAAGGTTCCGGTGGTTTACGACGGTGTGGGCAAGAGTACATGGGAAATCTCGCTGGACTGCTTGCAGCCGCGCGGCTTGATGGTCAGCTTCGGCAACGCGTCGGGCCCGGTCGAGGGCGTGAACCTGGGCGTGCTGGCGGCCAAGGGTTCGCTGTACGTCACCCGGCCGACGCTCGCCACCCATGTGCCCACCGCTCAGGCCATGCAGGCCGCCGCCGACGAGCTCTTCGACCTGGTGACGGCCGGCAAGCTGGACATCGTCATCGGCCAGCGCTTCGCCCTGGCGGACGCCGCGCGGGCGCACGAGGCGCTGAATGCGCGCGGCACGGTCGGCGCGACGGTGCTGACTCTGGATTGAGGCGGGGTCTTCGGGCCGCCGCTCCAGGCTGAACACGGCGCGGGCCCGCCGGGCCCGCTCACGGGATCGCCGGGTCAGGCTTCCTGGTGGTAGTGCTGCAGGCGCTCGACTTCCTCGCGCGAGCCCAGGATCACGCCGACGCGCTGGTGCAGGGCGTCGGGCTGGATGTCCAGGATGCGGCCGGCACCGTCGATGGCGCGCCCCCCCGCCTGCTCGACGAGGAAACTCATGGGGTTGGCTTCGTACATCAGGCGCAGCTTGCCCTTGCTTCCGGACGCGCGGGCGTCGCGCGGGTACATGAAGATCCCGCCGCGCGTCAGGATGCGGTGCACGTCGGCCACCATGGACGCGATCCAGCGCATGTTGTAGTTCTTGCCCAGGGGGCCGGCCTCGCCCCGCAGGCATTCGTCGATGTAGCGGCGCACGGGTGCTTCCCAGTGCCGCATGTTGGACATGTTGATGGCGAATTCCGCCGTCTGCTCGGGCAGGCAGATATTTTCGTGCGTCAGCAGCCAGGACCCCATTTCGCGGTCCAGCGTGAAGCCCATGACGCCGGCGCCCACGGTCAGCACCAGCATGGTCTGCGGGCCGTAGATGGCGTAGCCGGCGGCGACCTGGCGGGTGCCGGGCTGCAGGAAGTCCTCTTCGGCGATTTCCCGTCCGGCGGCTTCGGCAGGCGCCTGCAGCACGGAGAAGATCGTGCCGATCGACACGTTCACGTCGATGTTCGATGAGCCGTCCAGGGGATCGAACAGCAGCAGGTTCTGGCCCTTGGGATAGTGGTTGGGAATGCGGTGGATGGTCTGCATTTCCTCGGAGGCCATGGCGGCCAGGTTGCCGCCCCATTCATTGGCTTCCAGCAGGATTTCGTTGGACAGCACGTCGAGCTTCTTCTGCACCTCGCCCTGGACGTTTTCCGTGCCCAGGCTGCCGAGCACGCCGCCCAGCGCCCCCTTGCTGACGGCGTGGCTGATCGCCTTGCAGGCGCGCGACACGGTTTCGATCAGCAGGCGGACTTCGGCCGAGACGGCCTTGTGTTCGCGCTGCTGTTCGACCAGGTACTGGGTCAAGGTCTTGTATTTCAAGGTGGTTCCCCAAAGGAAATAGAATCAGTAAATGTCGCCCCGCGCAGCATGGACTGTGCCCGCTTGCGTCCACCTCGCGGCTTGCTCTCACGTCGCGGCCTGCACGCCGCTCCGATTCGCCAGGCATAGGACAGTCCATCAGGACTGCCCTATGCCTGGGCTCATCCAAGCGCTTTTGAGACGACCTCGCGGACGTTGCGCGACAGGTCCGGCGCCTCCAGCACGCGCCGCAGGGCGGCCTGCATGCCGGCCCGGGCGACGGGTTCGTGGCGCGCCCAGTTGTCGAAGGCGCGCGACAGCCGCGCGGCGATTTCCGGGTTCAGGGCGTCGAGCGCCAGCACCTGTTCGGCCCAGAAATCGTAGCCTTCCGGAGTGTGCAGATTGCCGGGGTTGTCCAGGCAGAAGCGGAAGACGACGGCCCGCGCGCGGTTGGGATTGCGCAGCGAGAAATCCGGCAGGGCCATCAGGGCGCGCACGCCGGCCACCGTGCAGCCCGGCGCGCTGGCCTGGGCGCCGAACCAGCGGTCCAGCACCAGCGGGTCGTCGCGCCAGCGCGTGTGGAAGTCGGCCAGCGGCTCGGCGGCGGCTTGCGGGGCGTGCTGCAGCAGGGCGGTCAGCGCGCCCAGGCTTTCGGTCATGTTGCGGGCCTGGCGGTATTGCGCCAGGGCCAGATCGACGGCGTCCGGCGCCTGCCCGGCCAGCAGATTGTCCAGGGCCAGATTGCGCAGGGCGCGGCGGCCGGACGAGACCGGGTCCGGCGAATAGGGGCCACCATCGTCGGCCAGGGCATCGTAGGTGGTGCGCCAGGCATCGGCCAGTTGCGCGCCCAGGGCCTGCCGGGTGCGGGTCCAGGCCGCCACCGCCGCCCGGGGATCCATGGGCTCGCCGCGGTCGATGACTTCGCGCACGGCGGGCAGGGCCAGCAGCCGCGCCCGGTAGGCGGGCGACAGGAGGGGATCCTCTGACCGAGCCATCGCGTCGCATGCATCTGTGGCTCCGGGCCGTCTGCTGCGTTGCTTGTCCACCTCACCGCTTGCAAGCGGTCCGGATTCGTCAGGCACGGAGCAGTCCGCAGGGACAGCTCCGTGTCCAGACTCATCCTCGCGATAGCACCGGCCATCGCTGCGGTTCGCGCCTTGCATCCGGCCCAAATCCGCAGCGCCTGCTTTCCGCCCGACCGGGTCAGAGGATCCCTGGTCGTTCAGCGCGGCGCGCCAGATGTCCAGCAGTGTGTCCAGCGCCGGCCGTGGGCCGCCGTCGCGGTCGGCCCGCATGCAGTCCCGCAGGTGGCGGTGGGCGGTTTCCTGGACGGCGTCCCAGCGGGCGAAGGGGTCCGGGTCGCGGCACGCCAGCAGGGCCAGGTCGTCCGCCGTGCGGTCCGTTTCCAGGATGACGGGCGCGGAGAAGCCGCGCAGCAGGGACAGGACGGGCGCGCGCGGGATGTCCGCCAGGGTCCAGGTCCGGCTGGCTTCGCGCAGTTCCAGGACGACGGTGTCGCGGGGCTCGCCTTCCCACTGGATGGGCAGGGGCTGGCCGTCCGCGTCGATCAGGCCGATGGCGAAGGGGATGTGCAGGGGGAGTTTTTCGGGCGGCGGGGATTGCCGGGCCTCCAGGCCCGCCGGGGCGCAGTGCTGTTCCAGCGTGATGCGGCAGGCGCGGGCGGCGGGATCGTAGTCCGAACGCACCCGCACGCGCGGGGTGCCGGCCTGCTCGTACCAGCGCCGGAAGACGGAAAAATCCTGGCCCGGGTGCCGTTGCGCGTAAATGGATTCCATGGCGTCGACGAAGGCGTCGCAGGTCACCGCCTGGCCGTCGTGGCGGCGGAAGTATTCGTCCATGCCGGCGCGGAACCCGTCTTCGCCCAGCAGGGTGTGCTGCATGCGGATGACTTCCGCGCCTTTCTCGTAGACTGTGGCGGTGTAGAAATTGCCGATTTCCTGGTAGCTGTCGGGCCGGATTGGATGGGCCATGGGACCGGCGTCCTCGGGGAACTGCGCCAGCCGCAGGGTGTGCACGTCGTCGATGCGTTTGACGGCCCGGGCGCTGGCGGCCTCGGCGGGCGGCAGACCCTCGGCCAGCATGTCGGCGGAGAATTCCTGGTCGCGGAAGACCGTCAGGCCTTCTTTCAGAGACAGCTGGAACCAGTCGCGGCAGGTGACGCGGTTGCCGGTCCAATTGTGGAAATATTCGTGGCCGATCACGGCCTCGATGCCGCGGTAGGCGGCGTCCGTGGCGGTGGCGGGGTCGGCCAGGACATAGGCTGCGTTGAAAATGTTCAGACCCTTGTTTTCCATCGCACCCATATTGAAGTCGCGCGCCGCCACCACCATGAAGCGGTCCAGGTCCAGTTCCAGGCCGAAGCGTCGTTCGTCCCAGCGCAGGGCGTTCGCCAGGCAGTCCAGCGCCCAGCGGGTCTGTTCCCGGTAGCCCTTGTCGCTGTAAACCTGCAGCAGCACTTCGCGGCCACTGCGGGTGGTCTCGGTGCGCTCGATGCAGTCGAAATCGCCGGCCACCAGGGCGAACAGGTAGCAGGGCTTGGGATGGGGGTCGCGCCACAGTGCCTGGTGGCGGCCGTCCGGCAGGCCGGCCTGTTCGATCAGGTTGCCGTTGGACAGCAGCAGCGGATAGGCGGCCGGGTCGGCCCGCAGCAGGACCTCGAAGCGCGCCATCACGTCGGGCCTGTCCGGGAACCAGGTGATGCGGCGGAAACCCTGCGCTTCGCATTGAGTGAAGAGCTTGTCGCCCGAGACATACAGGCCCATCAAGGTGGTGTTGTCCGCCGGGCGGCACAGGTTGACGATGCCGATCGTGAAGGGCTTGCCGTGTCCCGGCGGGACCAGGCTGAGGGTATCGTCGGCCAACTGGTATTCATCGGCGGCCAGCGGTCGGCCGTCGAGGCGGACCTCGACCAGTTCCAGGTCTTCGCCTTGCAGCACCAGCGGGGTGCCCGGCGCGGTGTCGGGGGCAGGTTCGAAGCGCAGTTCGGAGCGTACCCGGGTAGACGCCGCCGCCAGATCGAATTCCAGCCGGACCCGGGGCAGCCGGTAGGGGTAGGGGGCGTAGTCTTGGCGGAAAATGGTGGGGGCGGTGTCCGTGCGCATGAGTCTGTTTCCGAAAAGCGTTCCGTGCGTCCCCATTGTAGTCGGCCCGCCGCCTTGTGGCCGGGCTGTATCGGAGTGCAACGGCCGGCTGTTCGCGGAATGCGGCAGCGCCTATGATGACGGATGAGATCGGATATGGAACAGTCCGCGGGGATGGTTTCGCACCTAATGGATTTCTGGAATCGGAATGGGATGTGTGATGAAGGGCATTGGCCAGGGAAGGATGCAAATGGAGCGGGTGTGGATCCGGTGGTTTTCCGGATTATTCCTGGCGCTGATGCTGGGGGGATGCGCATCGGTGTTTTCCGCCCAGGTCACGCGTTATCAGCAATGGCCGGAAAATGTCCAGGGGGCGACCTACTGGATCGAGGCCGACGATTCGCAGCGCAATAATCTGCAATTCCAGACGTATGCCGATACGGTGCGCGCAGCATTGGGGCCGACCGGGCTGGTGGAAGCAAAATCGGCCGGAGAAGCGCGCTTCATGGTGCATATGGAATATGCCAGCCCGCGCGAACGCGAATGGCGCCAGGAATTCGTCGATCCCTACATGTATCCCGGTTTCTACGGGCCGTATGTCGGTTTTCACCATCCCCGCTGGGCCTGGGGAATGGGGCCGGCGATCCAGACCGTCGCGGTGGACGTCTATCGCCTGACTCTATCCGTGAGGATCGACGACCGGACACAGCAGGGACGCGAGGTCTATCGCGCCACGGCGGTGGCGTCCAGCCGCGAGGATCAACTGGGCGCGGCCATGCCGTATCTGGCGCGCGCCCTGTTCGATCGATTCCCCGGCCGCAATGGCCAGGTCGTCGAGGTGCGGTATCCTGTGGAATGAATCCGCTCAGGCGGATTCGGCGGCGATCAGGAAGGTGTCGCGCGGAGTGCCGGCGGCTTCCGCGTCGGTGATCCAGCGCGGGGCCTTGCCGCGGCCCGTCCAGGTGGCCTGGGTTTCGGGGTGGCGGTATTTCGGGGCGATCACGCGCTTGGTCTTGGTCGCGGTGGCTGCCTTGCGCGGCGCGGCGGGTGCACGGCCGGCCGGCTTGCGGTTGAATGCGGCGGCGATTTCCTCGGGGCTGATGTCATATTCGCGCATCGAGCGCACGATCGTGGCGATCTTGGGCTTGCGCTCTTTGGCCTGTAGCGTCTGGATCTTTTTCTGGAGCTTGGCCATTTCTTTTTCGAGGCGGGATTTTTCGGTGTTATAGCTGGTACGGGTCATTCATGGCTCCGTTTGAGGTCAATCGATTGGCTGGATTCAAATGCGATGGTATTGACGGTGGTTTGAATCCCGGGGCCGATTTTAAACTTGTTTTGAGAAACGTGCGCAATATCCGTCATTTCCACATGTGACGATGGCGCGACATTCATTCGATAATCGGGAGCATTCATGAGCGGTCAGGACCATTCGATGCGAGTCGCCGCGGTGCAGATGGTGTCCGGAATGGTGGTGGAAGATAATCTGGAACAGGCGGAGCGGGGAATCGAAAACGCGGTTTCCGGAGGCGCGGCGTTGGTGGCGTTGCCTGAATATTTTTGTTTCATGGGCAGGCGCGACACGGATAAGCTGCCCCTCGCCGAGGTGCCGGATGACGGGCCGATCCAGGCATTTCTCGCGGATCAGGCGCGGCGCCATGGTATCTGGCTGGTGGGTGGCACGCTGCCTTTGCGCAGTCCGGACGCGGATCGCGTCTACAACGCGTGCCTGGTTTACGATCCCCAGGGCCGGGTATGCGCCCGCTATGACAAGATCCACCTGTTCAGTTTTCAGCGCGGCCAGGAATCCTATGACGAATCCCGGGCCATCCGTCCGGGCGATGAATCGCCTCAGGTATTCGATATGCCGTTCGGACGCACGGCGCTGGGCATTTGCTACGACCTGCGTTTTCCCGAGTTCTTCCGCGCCCAGGGCGACGTGCGGCTGATGGTGCTGCCGGCCGCTTTTACGTGGACCACGGGTTCGGTACACTGGGAAGTCCTGTTGCGCGCGCGGGCCATCGAGAACCAGTGCTACGTGCTGGCCAGCGCCCAGGGCGGCACGCATGGCAACGGCCGGCGCACCTGGGGCCATTCGATGCTGATCGATCCCTGGGGCGAGATCCTGGATTGCCTGCCCGAAGGTCCCGGCATCGCCGCCGGAACGCTGGACGCGGACCGCCTGGCGGAGGTGCGGGAATCCTTGCCCGCGCTGCGCCATCGGGTCCTGTGATGAAGCGCGCTGCTTCGCGGGCGCGGTGTGAAGATTGATTGATGAATGGTGTCAGATGAAACTTGTTGAACCGGGCCTGGATGCCCTGAATGTCGCCCGGACGCTGCTGCTGGAACCGTGGGGCCTGGATGAATCCCATTTGGCGCGCGCGCTGTCCGATATTCACGGGCACCGCGTCGATTATGCCGACCTGTATTTCCAATACAGCTGTTCCGAAGGCTGGAGCCTGGAAGAAGGCATCGTCAAGACCGGCAGTTTCTCCATCGACCAAGGGGTGGGGGTGCGGGCCGTCAGCGGCGAGAAAACCGCCTTTGCCTATTCCGACAGCTTGTCGCCCGAAGCCCTGATGTCCTCCGCCCGCGCGGTGCGCACCATCGCGCGCCAGGGCGCGGGCCGGCGCCGCGTCGATGGCGGGATCGAATCGCCGCATCACCTGTACGCGGCGGTAAATCCCGTGGATTCGCTGTCCGCTCCGGACAAGGTGGCCCTGCTGGGGCGGGTCGAACGCATGGCCCGCGCCGCCGATCCGGAAATCATCCAGGTCATGGCCGGTCTGGCGGCCGAGTACGACGTCATCCTGGTGGCCGGCAGCGACGGCCGGCTGGTGGCCGACGTGCGCCCCCTGGTGCGCCTGTCCTTGACCGTCATCGCGGAGCGCAAGGGGCGGCGGGAAATGGGCCATGGCGGCGGAGGCGGGCGCACGGGCCTTGCTTATTTCACCGACGAGGTTCTGCGCGGCTATGTGGAGCGCGCGGTGCACGAGGCGCGCGTCAATCTCGAGGCCCGGCCTGCGCCCGCGGGCCAGATGACGGTGGTGCTGGGCTCCGGCTGGCCCGGCATCCTGCTGCACGAGGCGGTCGGCCATGGTCTGGAGGGCGACTTCAACCGCAAGGGTTCCAGTGTATTCTCCGGTCGCATCGGCGAACGCGTGGCCTCGCGCGGCGTCACGGTTGTGGACGACGGTACGCTGGCCGGCCGGCGCGGCTCGCTGAACGTGGATGACGAAGGCCAGCCCACCCAGCGCAACGTCCTGATCGAGGACGGCATCCTGCGCGGCTACATGCAGGATTCCATGAATGCACGCTTGATGAAGCAGGCCCCCACCGGCAACGGGCGGCGCGAATCCTACGCACACCTGCCCATGCCGCGCATGACCAACACCTACATGCTGGCCGGGCGCGACGATCCCGGGGACATCATCGCCTCGGTGGACCGCGGCCTGTACGCCGTCAATTTCGGCGGCGGCCAGGTGGACATCACCAGCGGCAAGTTCGTATTCTCGGCCTCCGAGGCCTACCTGATCGAGAACGGACGTGTCACCCATCCCGTCAAGGGCGCCACGCTGATCGGCAGCGGCCCCGAGGCCATGGGCCGTATCGGCATGATCGGCGATGACCTGGCATTGGATTCAGGGGTGGGCACTTGCGGCAAGGAAGGCCAGAGCGTGCCCGTCGGGGTCGGCATGCCGACCCTGCGCATCGACGGCCTGACCGTCGGCGGCACGGCTTAGAGACTTTTTCGCCGCCGGGATGAGCCCGGACGCGGGCCAGTCCCTGAGGACTGGCGTGCGCCTGGCGAATCCGAGCCGCTTGCAAGCGGCGAGGTGGGCGCGAGTCGCGGCGTGGGGGCCTTCAGTCAGCGCGGCCGAATACCTGGCGCAGGTAGGCCAGGAACGTCTCGTCGGTGCAATGGACCTTGCCGGGACTGTCGGGCAGCTTGGCGGTCGGCATGCCGTTGCACTGGAACAGCTTCATGACGATGTTCAGCGGCTTGGGGCCCAGGTCGTTGGTCAGGTTGGTGCCGATGCCGAAGGCCGGCTGCACCCGGTCGGCGAAGTGGCGGTACAGGGCCAGTGCTCGCGGCAGATCCAGGCCGTCTGAAAATACGAAACGCTTGCCGGCCGGATCGATGCGCAGCGATCGGTAATGGGCGATCGCTCGTTCGCCCCAGGCGACCGGATCGCCGGAGTCGTGGCGCAGCCCGTCGAAGAGCTTGGCGAAATACAGGTCGAAATCCGCCAGGAAGGCGTTCATGCCCACCACGTCGGTCAGGGCGATGCCCAGGTCGCCTCGGTATTCCTGGACCCAGTCTTCCAGCGCGGCGCGCTGGAAGTCGCGTAGCCGCACCTTGCCGAAGGCCTGGTAGGATTGCAAGTATTCGTGCGCCATGGTGCCCACCGGCGTCAGGTCGTATTTCCGGGCCAGGCATACGTTCGAGGTTCCGGTCACGTACTGTGGCACGTCCTGGCGCAGCCGTTGCAGGACTTCTTCCTGCCAGGCGCGGGAAAACCGCCGGCGTAGACCGAAATCCGAGATCTGCAGGGGAAAGCGCCGCGCCGGCTCGTTGTCGAATTCCCGCAGCAGGGCGATCTTGTTCCGCAGCCGGCGGCGGCCTTCAGCCAGCACTTCCGTGGTCTGGTGGCGGCGGAAATACAGTTCGTTGACGATGGCCAGGACGAAGACCTCGAAGGCCATGACGTGGACCTGCGGTCCGCGCGCCACGATCTCCAGCGTCTCGCCCCGGACCAAGACCTGGATGAAGTGGCGCTGGAAATGGAACAGCGACAGGAAATCGACGAAATCGGACTTGATGTAGCGCAGCCCGCGCAGGTAGTCGAGTTCTTCCGGGCGAAAGCGCAGCGCGCACAACTGGTCGAGCTGCCGCTCGATGGCCGGAGCCAGTTCCGACAGGGGATGTTCGGGGCGTTCGCGGCAGATGAATCGGTATTCGGCCTGCGCGGCCGGGTGGCGGTGCAGCATGGCCTGCCACATCGTGAACTTGTACAGATCGGTGTCCAGCAGGGATTCGATCACGGGGACGAAGGATTCGGTCGGCATGTGGCTATCGTTGCGGTTCGCGCCTTGTTCGGCAAGTCCATGCGTCCGGATCCGAGCATATGAGAACCAGCCTGGCGGGATACCGGAGGTCCGGGGGTGGGTGATGCGGCCCATGTTAGCGGATTTCAAACGCCGGGCTGGAGTATAAGGAAGAAAGCTCATCATCCAACAGGAGGCAATGTCATGGCAGTCGAACCTCTCGCGTCCGCTTCGGCCTACGGCTATCCTTTGCTGATCAAGCAGATTTTTCTGTCGTCCCGGGCGACGGCCAGCGATCGCGAGATTGTCTACCAGGGCCGCCGTTTCGGGTATCCGGACTTTTTTGATCGCGTGGCGCGGCTGGCGCAGGCGCTGGCCGAGCTGGGAGTCCGGCCCGGCGACACCGTGGCCGTCATGGACTGGGACAGCCATCGCTACCTGGAGGCCTTCTTCGCCGTGCCCATGATGGGCGCCGTGCTGCAGACGGTGAATGTGCGCCTGTCGCCGGACCAGATCGCCTATACCCTGAACGACGCCGAGGCCGGCGTCCTTCTGATCCATGATGATTTCGTGCCTGTCCTGACCACGATCCGCGATCGTCTGCTGACCGTGCGGCGGATCGTATCGCTGACCGACGCGGCCGGCGGCGGGCGAGCCGGGGCTCATGGCGAATACGAGGCCCTGCTGTCCCGCGCGCGGCCGGCGTTCGATTTTCCCGACCTGGACGAGGATGCCAGGGCGACCACTTTCTATACGACCGGCACGACCGGCGAGCCCAAGGGCGTGTACTTCAGCCATCGCCAACTGGTCCTGCACACCCTGGCGGCTTCCGCCGCGCTGGGCAGCCCGGTGGCGCAGGGCCGCCTGCATCGCGGCGACGTCTACATGCCGATGACCCCCATGTTCCATGTGCATGCCTGGGGGCTGCCCTATTTGGCGACCTTGCTGGGCCTGCGGCAGATCTATCCGGGACGCTATGCGCCGGATGTCCTGCTGCGGTTGATCCGCGAGGAGGGCGTGACTTTCTCGCATTGCGTGCCCACCATCCTGCATATGCTGTTGAATCACCCCGACGCCGCCGGGACGGATCTGTCGGCCTGCAAGGTCATCATCGGCGGGTCGGCTCTGCCGCAGGGCCTGGCCCGGGCCGCGCTGGATCGGGGGATCGATGTATTCACCGGCTATGGCATGTCCGAGACCTGCCCGATCCTGACGCTGGCGCAGCTCCGGGACGAGGATGCGGATCCCGACGTGCGCTTGCGCGACCGCACGCGTACCGGCTACGCGCTGCCGCTGGTGCAGTTGCGCGTGGTGGATGACGACCTGCGGGACGTGCCGAGCGATGGCGCCAGCGCGGGCGAGATCGTGGTGCGCGCGCCCTGGCTGACCCAGGGGTACCTGGGCAAGCCGGAAGCGTCCGACGTTTTGTGGCGAGGCGGCTGGCTGCATACGGGCGACATCGGGATGCTGGACGCGCGCGGCATGCTGACCGTCACGGATCGTCTCAAGGACGTCATCAAGACGGGAGGGGAATGGGTTTCGTCGCTGGCGCTGGAGGACGTGATTTCCCGCCATCCGGCCGTGACGGAGGTCGCCGTGGTGGCGATGCCGGACGCCCGGTGGGGTGAACGTCCGCTGCCTCTGGTCGTGCTCAAGCCGGGCCAGTCCGCCGACGAGTCGGCCATCCGTGCCCATGTCCAGGCGGCGGTCGATGCCGGAGTCCTGTCGCGCTTTGCCGTGCCGGATCGGGTCCGGTTCGTGGACAGCCTGCCGCGCACCAGTGTGGGCAAGCTGAACAAGCGCGCCATGCGCGAGGCGATGTAACCCTGGCCGGGACAGGTCGGAAAAAACGAAACGCCAGCCCACCGGGCTGGCGTTTCCATCGATTCGGCTGGTGCCGGCTAGAGGAGTCGAACCCCCGACCTTCTCATTACGAATGAGCTGCTCTACCAACTGAGCTAAGCCGGCGCTGGCGGATGCGCAAATGTACGCTCTTCACCAAAGCCAGCCATTGTACATGAATTTCCTGGGGTCTGGAGCGCCGGTGTGGGACGCGGCAGCCAGACTAGGCGCGGGCATCACGATCGCGCCATGCTGGAGCCAGGTGCCGTCATAATGCGAATGTCGAGTGTCTATCCGGTCGAGGTCGGGATGAGCTGGATTCAAGGATTGATGGTGGCGGCGGCCGTGCTGCCGTACGGGGCGGCGCTGGCGGCCAAGGCCGGAGGCCGCGGGTTCGACAATGACGATCCGCGCCCCTGGCTGGCCGCCCAGCAGGGCTGGCGGGCGCGCGCCAATGCGGCGCAGGCCAATCTGTTCGAGAGCTTGCCGTTCTTCTATGCCGCTGTGTTGTATGCCTTGCACGCCGGGGCGCAACCGGACCGGCTGGCGGGCCTGATGGGTGTCTGGGTGGCCCTGCGGGTGCTGTACGTACTGGCCTACATCCTGGGCCGCGGTACGGCGCGCTCGATCATCTGGGGCGCCGCCCTGGTGGCGAACCTGGCGATCCTGTGGGCTTGACGGTCCGCGCCGGGGCTCGCCGGGCGGTGCGGGGACGACATGCCGCCGACCGGACGTGCGGATCTTTGATCAGGCGTCCTGCCCCGGGTCGTCTTCGGACCGCCGGATCTCCCGTCGAAGCCCTTGCTGGTGCTGGGCGACCGCGTCGGGGAACAGGTCCCAGCAGGCCATGCACAGCGCGGCGAACAGCGGGCCGATGACGAAGCCGTTCAGGCCGAACACCGACAGGCCCCCCAGGGTGGAGATCAGCACGACGTAGTCGGGCAGCTTGGTGTCCTTGCCCACCAGGATGGGGCGCAGCAGGTTGTCCAGCAGTCCGATGACCAGCACGCCGAACAGAATCAAAACGATGCCTTGCCAAAGGGCGCCGGTGACCAGGAAGTAGATGGCGACCGGCACCCAGATCAGCGAGGCGCCCACGGCCGGCAGCAGGGACAGGAAGGCCATCATCACGCCCCAGAACAGGGATCCCTGGATGCCCAGGAAGGCGAACATCAGGCCGCCCAGCAGGCCCTGCGTGGCGGCGATGACGATGTTGCCCTTGACCGTGGCGCGCACCACCGTGGCGAATTTCTGGAACAGGCCGTGGCGGTGCGAGTCCTCGAGCGGGATCAGGCGCTTCAGTTTGGGCACCATGTCGGCCCCGTCGCGCAGCAGGAAGAACAGCAGGTACAGCATGATGCCCAGGCCGACCACGAACTGGAAGGTGTTCTGGCCGACATTGACGGCCTGCTTGGCCAGGAACTGGCTGGCCTGCAGGGCACCGGCGGAGAGTTTTTCGCGGATGCTGAGCAGATCGCCCAGGCCGAAGGAATCCAGCCAGCCGTGCATGGAGGACGGCAGGGCGCCGACGATCTGCTCGTAGTAGCCGCCCAGGTTCAACTGGCCGGAATTGATGCGGGTGTACAGCCCCGCGACCTCGTTGGCGAGGGAGGCGGTGATGAACAGCATCGGCAGGATCACGATCAGGGTGATGCACAGCAACGTCAGGAAAGCCGCCAGGCTGGGGCTTCGCCCGCCCAGGATGCGCAGCAGGCGCCGGTGCAGGGGGCTGAAGATCACCGCCAGCACGCCGCCCCAGAAGATTGCCGCGTAGAAGGGCAGCAGGATGCTGATGAAGGCGATCGAGACGGCGGTCAGCAGCAGCAGGAAGCTGCGGAAGTGCAGGGTGGGCATGGTCGAGTGGTGTTGTCGTAAGCGTCAGTGGCGCCGGGCGTTGCGGATACGGTAGGCGATCGTGCCGATGATCAGCGCCGCCAACGGCGTGCCTGCCAGCAGGGCCGTGCGGGGCGGCAGGTCGAATCCCAGCGTGAGCACGCCCTGGTACAGCAGCTTGAACAGGCTGAACAGATAATAGCTGATGGCGATGATGGACAGGCCTTCCACCGCCTTCTGGATCTTGATCTGGGTTTCGGCGCGGGTGCTCAGGTTTTTCAGGATCTGGCCGTTCTGCTCTTCCATCTCGACCTGGACGCGGGCCTGCAGCAGGCTGCTCAGGTGGGATACGGCGCTGCCGATGCGGCTCAGGCGCTGGTCGGTGGATGCGCAGTAGCGCACCGTGGGCCGGAAGCGCTGGGCGATGAAGGTGCCCAGTTGCTGGCAGTCGCCGGTGCGGCTTTCGTGCAGTTCCGCAATGCGTTCGAAGACCAGTTGGGCGTAGGCCTCGGTGGCGCTGAAGCGCAGCCGCGTGCGGGCGCTGGTCTGGGAGATCCGCGCCGACAGGCGGGTGATGCGTTCCAGCAGGGCCTTGATGTCCTGGGACTCGGCGCGGGCGTTGGCGTCGGACAGGGTGGCCAGCTCCTGTTCGTATTGGCGCAGTTCGGCGCCCAGGGCGCGGGCGACGGGCAGGGTCAGGGACGCCATCAGACGGTAGGTCTCGACTTCCAGCAGACGGCGTATCATGCGGCCCAGCCGCCGGCCATCGAACCGCCGGTTGAGCACCAGCATGCGGTTCAGCCCATTGCCGTTCAGGCGCAGATCGCTCCAGATGGTCGCCTTGCCGTCGTCCAGGCTGGAGCCGACCGGATCTTTGAAGCCGTATTCGTCGACCGTTCCGCGCCAGGTGGACTCGGATTCCACGCAGACTTGGTCGGCGTTGATCAGCAGGGCGCTGTGGGCCTCGGCGACTTCGGCCAGCACGGGCGGCAAGGCCGCCCAGGGCGTGGACTGGGCGCCGGGCATCACCAGAGTCAGGGTCAGGAATTCGGTGTGCCGTTCCCATTTCAGCCGCGCGCCGCCTACCGGGAATTCACCCTGGGGCAGGTTGGGGTCGGTCAGCGCGACGTGGCGGTCGCACAGCGAGCGGACGATGGTCTCCGCCGCTTCATGTTCGTCCAGGAATGCCAAGTGAAAGACCTGGGCTGGCGCGTCGAAATACATCGAGGGGCGGGCGTGCAGCTCATTGTGCAGGGCGTGGCGGTGCGGATGCATGCGGCGGCTCGGGATGGGGAACGGAAAAGGGACCCAGTGTATCGGAAGTCCCGGCGGGGACGTGTGAAAAAGAAAGACGCCGGCAGGCGTGAGCCTGCGGCGTCGGGGAGGGGCCGGGCGCGATGGGTGGCGCGCCCGGTCGTGTGCTGCTGGTCAGGCCGGGGTTTTCGGGGCCTTGGCGTGGTGCGCCTTCGTGCTCTGGTGGCCTTTCGTCGCCTTGGCATGGTGAGAGGCCATTTTCTTGCCGGCATGCTGCGGGGCGGATTGCGCGGCGGGCTGGCCGGCGGGCGCATCGGCGGCATAGGCGGATGCCGTGGTGAGGCCCAGGGCGGCGGCCGAGCAGGCGACCAGGAAAGCAATGCGGGAACGTGTCGTCATGACATCAACTCCTGAGAACGCCCGGACACCCCTGTGTCCGAGCCGGTGGCGGACCACCTGATGCTCAGAGCGGCGGGCGGGGATGGAAGTTCGTCCGGTCCGCTCCGCCGTTTGTAATCCCGTATTTCATCGGCTGTGGGACGGGCGGGACGCAGGATCAGGCGCGATGCGGGTTCCGGCCATGCGGTCCGGCCGGGCCGGATGCAGATGATTACGAGGCTGACGGCGAGTTGAACGACAGTCGGGTCTGGGCCGTTGCGCCACGGCTTTGCGTCAGGACGCGGGCGGCGCGGTCTCCGGCACCCGCGGCCCGGGGTACACGACCGCGCCGTCGTTTCGGACTTCGGCGCCTGGCGTCAGGCTGGCCGGTTCGAGGCGGCCAGCGCCCATGATGTGAAGCACGGGAATGCCCCGGGCGATCAGGTGATCGGCCACGATGCGCCGGTGGCAGCGCCACCAGACCGATTCCGAGCACATCATGGCGGTGGACTGCGACCGGCCCCGCGCGATCAGCGCCTCCAGCCCTTGGCGAAACTCGTCGCCCAGGGCATAGTCCGCGTAGTGATGAAAGCTGTCGTTTTCCCAGTAGCCGTTGGTGCCGGGCGGCACGGTCTTCGATCTGCCGCGCAGGCCGCCCAGGTCGGCCATGTGCTCGTAGGCGATGCCGTGGGCCGCCAGCACCCCGGGCAAGGTGTCCCGGTTGAATTGCGGGTTGGACCGGGAGCGCGGCACGGTACGGATGTCGGCCAGGCTCTCGATGCCAGCCTGGATCAGCAGGGCGATGAAACCGTCCAGGCTGTGGTTCGAGTGGCCGATGGTGTAGAGAGGACTCGTCATGGATCGACGATAATCCTTGCCATGGGTGGGGGACAAGCCGGGCGGCATGCCCGGCGGTCCTCCCGAACCGGCGGCGCCCGGAGAGCCGCGAACAGGCAGAATGGATGCGTGATGGACAGGATGCGACTGGACAAATGGCTGTGGGCCGCCCGCTTCTTCAAGACCCGCGGCCTGGCGACTCACGAAATCGACGCCGGGCGGGTGCTGGTCGGCGGCCAGTCGGTCAAGCCGGCGCGCGAGATCGCCGTGAACGACTTGGTTGAAGTGCGCCGCCCCGGCAACCCGCCGGTACGGGTCCGGGTGCGCGCGCTCAGTCTGGTGCGCGGCCCGGCGTCCCGGGCCGCATTGCTTTACGAGGAAACCCCCGACAGCGTGGCGGCGCGGGAACATGCCGCCGAGATGCGCCGCCTGGCGCCCGAACCGGCCAGGGATTTCGATGAGGGCCGTCCCACCAAGCGCGACCGGCGGCAGATGGACTGGTGGCGGGGGCGCAGCTAGACATAATGGTCGCTCGTTAAGCGGAAGCGGCCCGTCTCCTGTATCGTGGATTGCGCGCTCTCACGAGGGTGCCGAGCCACATGCGGCGTGGCGGACCAGCCGCAAACCGTATGGAGACGAGCCATGGACAACGATATCAGATTCTATGTCGGCCTGGACGTGCATAAGGACAGTACGGCGGTTGCTGTGTGCGAGCCAGGGCGTGAGGCGAGCCGCTTCGTGGGTTCCGTCGGGCCTGATCTGCAGCAGGTGCTCAAGGTGCTGCATCGGTATGGCAACGCGGCGCAGGTAAGCGTGGTCTACGAAGCGGGCCCGACGGGCTACGGACTGCAGCGGGCGCTCGCAGCGCGTGGCTACCGATGCGAGATCATCGCGCCATCGCTCATTCCCCGGCGGGCGGGTGAACGCGTCAAGACCGACCGGCGCGATTGTGCCCGTTTGGCCGAACTGTCTCGCGCCGGTGAACTCAAAGCCATCTGGGTACCCGATGCGGCTCATGAAGCAATCCGCAACCTGTGGCGGGCTCGAGAAGATGCGGTCGATGCCCGTGTGAAGGCGCGCCAGCAACTGAAGGCGTTCCTGCTGCGTGCCGGGCGTCTGTACGAGGGCAAGACGGCCTGGACAAAGATGCACGAACGCTGGATTGCGGACCAACGATTTGATGAACCCGCCGACCAGATTGCGCTGACTGCGGTGATTGTCAACCTATCTGTCGCATTTTCTGAGTGACTCAAGCCGCCCGCTTGAGGTCTGAATTTCGCTTGGCACAGGACGCGTGACCCTTCTGCGGGTTGAGGAAGACCTCGTCGACTCTTGTCCAGTTGCGGGTCCTGCCGCTCCAGCGCTCCGGGTGCTTTTCGCGGGCCGCCCGATAGAGGGCATGGCGCCGTTCGAGCAGGCCGCGATCGCGCCCACAGTGACGCTGCTCAGGCGTCACGAAGCCGATAGCGCTGTGCCGGTGCTCGGTGTTGTACCAGCGCACGAACTCACCGACCCAGGCCCGGGCAGCCAGCAGACCGGTGAAGGGCTTGCGAGGGTAGCGGGGGCGGTACTTCAGAGTCCTGAACAAGGACTCTGAGTACGGGTTGTCATTGCTCACCGCTGGCCTGCTGAACGATGGCGCCACACCCAGCTCCCGTAGTGTCGCCAGCATGGTGGCGCCCTTCATCGGGGAGCCATTGTCGCTGTGTAACACCACCTGCCCTGGGAGGATGCCCTCGCGGCGGCAGATATCGCGCATCAGCTCACTGGCACGGGCGCTGTCCTCGGTGTCATAGACCTGCCAGCCCACGATGTGACGGCTGAACAGGTCAAGAAACAGGTACAGGTAGTAGTACTGGCCCCGCACGGTGGCGGGCAGATAGGTGATGTCCCAGCTGAAGAGCTGCCCTGGCGCAGTAGCCGTCAGCGCCCGAGGCCGATGCACCGGGCCAGGCGTGCGATCAGGCGTGCGATGCACCAGTTGCCCGGCGGTACGCATCAGCCTGTAGATCGTCGATTCACTGGCCAGATAGACCCCCGTATCCGCCAGGCGTGGCACGATCTGAGAAGCGGGCAGGTGGCCGTACTCGCTGCTGTTGACCACCCGCAGGATGCGATCACGCTCGGCATCGCTCAGGCGGTTGCAGGGCCGCTGTACCCGCGTGGGGCGCCCATCGCCTTGCTCCGGGGCCCGCCGCCAACGTTGCAGTGTGCGTGCGCTCAGATTGATTGCTTCACAGGCGCGTGCCTGTCGAGCACCAGCCGTGACCGCCTCAGTAATCAATGCCATGATCTGTCGGCGCTGTGTCAGTGAGGTCATTTGTCCTCGTCCTCCCACAGCGCCTGGTATTTTTTTTGCAGTACCAGCAGGGCTGCCGCCTCCGATAACGCCTTGTCCTTGCGGGCCAAATCACGGCGCACGCCAACCAGTTCCTCTTTGAGCCGACGCAGCTCCTGGATATCGGCTGCGGGCTTGTTCCCCGACTGTTCGAGCTCATGCTTCCAGGCCGTGAGCTGATGGGCGAAGATGCCCCGTTCCCGGCACCAGGCGTTGCGCGCCTCTTCGGCCAGAGAATGGGTCTCAAGCAGGGCCTGCAGCCGCTGTGCGGATGTCCACCGACTGGCGGGGGCCTCTTCTGAGGATTGCCTGCGCAAATGAGCCATCTTCGGATTGCGAATCCAGTTCTTCAGCGTATGGACCGACATGTTCAACTCCTGGGCCATGTCAGCCACCGTGCGCGTGCCGCGCTGCAGGGTCTTGCGGATCGCCTCCTCTTTGAAGGCCGTGCTGTAGGTCGTCAAATTCATCTAATCGTTCCAAATCCGATGCGACAACTAGTCTGACACAGGGGGACTGAGTATCAGCTGGCTGTGCAGGCGGCCGATGAGCGGGTGCGGCGGCTGACCAACGCGCTGGAGCAAAGTGCCGCCGACTGGCAGTTTGCGCCTACCGTGGCAGCCTTGCGGGCGCTACGCGGCATCGATACGGTCAGCGCCATCGGGCTGGTGTGCGAGATCGGTGACATCAACCGCTTTGCCACGGCGCGTCAACTTATGGGCTACCTGGGGCTGGTGCCCTCGGAGCATTCCAGCGGCGGCACGGTCAGGCGTGGCTCGATTACCAAGACGGGCAACGCCCACGCCCGGCGGCTGCTCACCGAGGCGGCGTGGAATTACCGTTTCCCGGCGCGCATGAGCAATGTCTTGCGCATGCGCAGTCGGGATCTTGCCCCCGAGATTCGCAACCATGCCTGGAAGGCGCAGCTGCGCCTGTGTGCGCGCTTCTCCCAGCTCGCGCACCGAGGCATGCAGCCGAACAAGGTTTGCGTGGCCGTGGCCCGTGAATTGGCTGGTTTTATTTGGGCGATCGCCCGCCAGGGCGCAATCCGTCAGCAGTAACCGGAGAGCAGTGGTACGAGGCGATGCGGTACGAATCACGATAGGAAGAATCCTCGAGAACACAATCAACAGAACCCCACGGGGCAACCTGCGTCACTATAGATCAGGCCCATAAATAGATTGAAATTCTGTCGATCTGATGCGATGCTTTGCGGATGGAAAAAGATGATGCAAGAAAGCTCAGTCCGGCCGAGCAGCATGAGAGGCGTCGGCAGGTGATTCGTGCGTACAAACGCGGACGAAGCAAACCTCAGATCGCCGTTGACGTTGGGCTGAGTCACACGGCGGTGAGCAAGGTGATCGCACGCTATGAGGCGGGGGGGATGCTGTCGCTGGCACCCCGTCGGCGTGGCCGTCGCCGTGGCGAGGATCGCGCACTGACCGCCGAGCAGGAACAGACGGTGTGCCGCATCATCTGCGACAAGCGCCCCGAGCAGCTGAAGATGGACTTTGCGCTGTGGAGCCGTGCGGCGGTTATGCAGCTGATCGAGCGCGAGTGTGGTGTGACGCTGCATGTGCGCTCGGTGGGCAAGTATCTGGCCCGCTGGGGCTTCACCCCGCAGAAGCCGATCAAGCGTGCTTACGAGCAATCGCCCGCCGCGGTGCAAACCTGGTTGGAGGACACGTATCCGGCCATCGCCGAACGTGCCAAGGCCGAGGGCGGCGAGGTCCACTGGGGTGACGAGACGGCGCTGGTGAACACCGACGTGCGCGGTCGCAGCTATGCGCCCAAGGGCAAGACTCCGGTGGCGATGGCCATTGGCGGGACGCGGCAGAAGCTGTCGATGATCGCCAGCGTCACCAACCAGGGCAAGGCACGCTGGATGATCATTGATGGCGCGTTCAATCACGAAAAGTTGATCGAGTTCTTCGAGTCGCTGGTCCAGGATGCCGGGCGCAAGGTGTTTCTGATCCTGGACAACCTGGGCGTGCATCACTGCAAGCCGGTGAAGGCGTGGTTGGCCGCACACTCCGATCAGATGGAAGTGTTCTATCTGCCCAGTTACAGCCCCGAACTCAATCCCGAAGAACGCTTGAATGCCGATCTCAAACACGTCATCGGGCGCAAGGTTCCGATACGCACGAAGGCCAAACTACGCGCCGCTGCAGAAGAGCACATGCAAGTCGTCGCCAGCGAGCCGGCACGTGTCAAAGCCTACTTCCAAGACTTCCACGTCAAATACGCTGCGTAAAACTGTTTGAGGGCCGGATCAATAGAGCGAGGCAGCTTCCACGACGGATCGATGCACGGTGGTAACCAACCCACGGATATCAGTCTGATCCATCGTCGCAGCAGCAGACTGGTGCCGCATCGCCCCGTACCACTGAGCATCAACAGATAAAATCATTTTTATTTCTATTGACAGAAAGCGACCATATCAGTGTTCTGTCTGGCTAATTCCGATTCTTACCTTCGGCGCCCGGGCTGGCCATGCTGCGTTGCTTGTTCACCTCACCGCTTGCAAGCGGTTCGGATTCGTCAGGCACGGAGCAGTCCGCAGATACAAGGGACTGCTCCGTGTCCAGACTCATCCTCGCGATAGCACCGGCTATCGCTGCGGGTTGCGCCTTGCCTGACAAGCCCATGCATCCGAATTCAAGTGACCAAACTCACCAGACAGGACACTAGTACAACATCCCTTAAATACTTTGAATAATTAATCGCCTCGGCTATCATGTCGTGATGAACCGAGGCCGCCCTGCAACGCCAGTGAAGCTGGCAAAGAAGGACAGACAGGAACTGCTGTCGCTGATCGCGCGCAAGACCGCTACGCAGCGCGATGTCATGCGTGCACGAATCGCCTTCGGTGATTGTCAACCTATCTGTCGCATTTTCTGAGTGACTCAAGCCGCCCGCTTGAGGTCTGAATTTCGCTTGGCACAGGACGCGTGACCCTTCTGCGGGTTGAGGAAGACCTCGTCGACTCTTGTCCAGTTGCGGGTCCTGCCGCTCCAGCGCTCCGGGTGCTTTTCGCGGGCCGCCCGATAGAGGGCATGGCGCCGTTCGAGCAGGCCGCGATCGCGCCCACAGTGACGCTGCTCAGGCGTCACGAAGCCGATAGCGCTGTGCCGGTGCTCGGTGTTGTACCAGCGCACGAACTCACCGACCCAGGCCCGGGCAGCCAGCAGACCGGTGAAGGGCTTGCGAGGGTAGCGGGGGCGGTACTTCAGAGTCCTGAACAAGGACTCTGAGTACGGGTTGTCATTGCTCACCGCTGGCCTGCTGAACGATGGCGCCACACCCAGCTCCCGTAGTGTCGCCAGCATGGTGGCGCCCTTCATCGGGGAGCCATTGTCGCTGTGTAACACCACCTGCCCTGGGAGGATGCCCTCGCGGCGGCAGATATCGCGCATCAGCTCACTGGCACGGGCGCTGTCCTCGGTGTCATAGACCTGCCAGCCCACGATGTGACGGCTGAACAGGTCAAGAAACAGGTACAGGTAGTAGTACTGGCCCCGCACGGTGGCGGGCAGATAGGTGATGTCCCAGCTGAAGAGCTGCCCTGGCGCAGTAGCCGTCAGCGCCCGAGGCCGATGCACCGGGCCAGGCGTGCGATCAGGCGTGCGATGCACCAGTTGCCCGGCGGTACGCATCAGCCTGTAGATCGTCGATTCACTGGCCAGATAGACCCCCGTATCCGCCAGGCGTGGCACGATCTGAGAAGCGGGCAGGTGGCCGTACTCGCTGCTGTTGACCACCCGCAGGATGCGATCACGCTCGGCATCGCTCAGGCGGTTGCAGGGCCGCTGTACCCGCGTGGGGCGCCCATCGCCTTGCTCCGGGGCCCGCCGCCAACGTTGCAGTGTGCGTGCGCTCAGATTGATTGCTTCACAGGCGCGTGCCTGTCGAGCACCAGCCGTGACCGCCTCAGTAATCAATGCCATGATCTGTCGGCGCTGTGTCAGTGAGGTCATTTGTCCTCGTCCTCCCACAGCGCCTGGTATTTTTTTTGCAGTACCAGCAGGGCTGCCGCCTCCGATAACGCCTTGTCCTTGCGGGCCAAATCACGGCGCACGCCAACCAGTTCCTCTTTGAGCCGACGCAGCTCCTGGATATCGGCTGCGGGCTTGTTCCCCGACTGTTCGAGCTCATGCTTCCAGGCCGTGAGCTGATGGGCGAAGATGCCCCGTTCCCGGCACCGGTGATTGTCAACCTATCTGTCGCATTTTCTGAGTGACTCAAGCCGCCCGCTTGAGGTCTGAATTTCGCTTGGCACAGGACGCGTGACCCTTCTGCGGGTTGAGGAAGACCTCGTCGACTCTTGTCCAGTTGCGGGTCCTGCCGCTCCAGCGCTCCGGGTGCTTTTCGCGGGCCGCCCGATAGAGGGCATGGCGCCGTTCGAGCAGGCCGCGATCGCGCCCACAGTGACGCTGCTCAGGCGTCACGAAGCCGATAGCGCTGTGCCGGTGCTCGGTGTTGTACCAGCGCACGAACTCACCGACCCAGGCCCGGGCAGCCAGCAGACCGGTGAAGGGCTTGCGAGGGTAGCGGGGGCGGTACTTCAGAGTCCTGAACAAGGACTCTGAGTACGGGTTGTCATTGCTCACCGCTGGCCTGCTGAACGATGGCGCCACACCCAGCTCCCGTAGTGTCGCCAGCATGGTGGCGCCCTTCATCGGGGAGCCATTGTCGCTGTGTAACACCACCTGCCCTGGGAGGATGCCCTCGCGGCGGCAGATATCGCGCATCAGCTCACTGGCACGGGCGCTGTCCTCGGTGTCATAGACCTGCCAGCCCACGATGTGACGGCTGAACAGGTCAAGAAACAGGTACAGGTAGTAGTACTGGCCCCGCACGGTGGCGGGCAGATAGGTGATGTCCCAGCTGAAGAGCTGCCCTGGCGCAGTAGCCGTCAGCGCCCGAGGCCGATGCACCGGGCCAGGCGTGCGATCAGGCGTGCGATGCACCAGTTGCCCGGCGGTACGCATCAGCCTGTAGATCGTCGATTCACTGGCCAGATAGACCCCCGTATCCGCCAGGCGTGGCACGATCTGAGAAGCGGGCAGGTGGCCGTACTCGCTGCTGTTGACCACCCGCAGGATGCGATCACGCTCGGCATCGCTCAGGCGGTTGCAGGGCCGCTGTACCCGCGTGGGGCGCCCATCGCCTTGCTCCGGGGCCCGCCGCCAACGTTGCAGTGTGCGTGCGCTCAGATTGATTGCTTCACAGGCGCGTGCCTGTCGAGCACCAGCCGTGACCGCCTCAGTAATCAATGCCATGATCTGTCGGCGCTGTGTCAGTGAGGTCATTTGTCCTCGTCCTCCCACAGCGCCTGGTATTTTTTTTGCAGTACCAGCAGGGCTGCCGCCTCCGATAACGCCTTGTCCTTGCGGGCCAAATCACGGCGCACGCCAACCAGTTCCTCTTTGAGCCGACGCAGCTCCTGGATATCGGCTGCGGGCTTGTTCCCCGACTGTTCGAGCTCATGCTTCCAGGCCGTGAGCTGATGGGCGAAGATGCCCCGTTCCCGGCACCAGGCGTTGCGCGCCTCTTCGGCCAGAGAATGGGTCTCAAGCAGGGCCTGCAGCCGCTGTGCGGATGTCCACCGACTGGCGGGGGCCTCTTCTGAGGATTGCCTGCGCAAATGAGCCATCTTCGGATTGCGAATCCAGTTCTTCAGCGTATGGACCGACATGTTCAACTCCTGGGCCATGTCAGCCACCGTGCGCGTGCCGCGCTGCAGGGTCTTGCGGATCGCCTCCTCTTTGAAGGCCGTGCTGTAGGTCGTCAAATTCATCTAATCGTTCCAAATCCGATGCGACAACTAGTCTGACACAGGGGGGCACCAGGCGTTGCGCGCCTCTTCGGCCAGAGAATGGGTCTCAAGCAGGGCCTGCAGCCGCTGTGCGGATGTCCACCGACTGGCGGGGGCCTCTTCTGAGGATTGCCTGCGCAAATGAGCCATCTTCGGATTGCGAATCCAGTTCTTCAGCGTATGGACCGACATGTTCAACTCCTGGGCCATGTCAGCCACCGTGCGCGTGCCGCGCTGCAGGGTCTTGCGGATCGCCTCCTCTTTGAAGGCCGTGCTGTAGGTCGTCAAATTCATCTAATCGTTCCAAATCCGATGCGACAACTAGTCTGACACAGGGGGCCTTGGAGGCGCATGAGGGCCATAGCAGCACGGTCATTGCGCGCAAACTGGGAGTATCGGTGCAAACAGTCTGCCTGTGGCGCAAGCGCATTGCTCAGCAAGGCGCCCAGGGTATTCGTGAAGGCGAACGCAGCGGTCGCCCGGCGCGCATCACGCACGAAGAGCGGCTGCAACTGATCGCACTGGCGTGCGAAGCGCAGGAGCCTGAGGGGCGGGTCACTCCCACGCTCGACGAGATCGTGGCGCGCGCGTTGGAACGCGGTGTCGTTGAGCAGATCAGCCGCAGCCACGTGCAGCGCATCTTGCAGGCCGGCGATGTGCGTCCGCACCGGGTCCAGCAATGGCTGCATAGTCCGGATCCGGCCTTTCGCGAGAGGGTCAACGAGATTTGCAAGTTGTACCGCAGAGCGCCTCGAGATGCGGTGGTGCTTAGCATCGACGAGAAGACCGGCATCCAGGCGATTGAGCGCAAGCACCGGGGCCGCGATCCCGCGCCGGGGCGGCTGCGTCGGCGCGAGTTTGAGTATGTCCGCCATGGCACCCAGTCGTTGATCGCCGCGCTGGATGTGCATACCGGGCAGGTGACGGCGGACTGTGGCGATCGGCGCACCCAGGCCGATTTGCTGGCCTTCATGGAACGCCTGGCCGCTGCGTACCCTGACCAGCAGGTGCATGTCGTCTGGGATAATTTGAACACGCATCGCGCCCAGGCCGTCTGGCAGGCGTTCAATGCGCGGCATGCCGGACGGTTTCACTTTCACTTCACGCCATTGCACGCGAGCTGGGTCAATCAGATCGAACTCTGGTTTGCCCGGTATACACGCCGAGTGCTGCGCCATGCCAGTCACACCAGCACTGCGCACCTGCGCGAGCGCACGGCACAATTTGTCCGCACGCATAATCAGGCGGCACGCCCGTTCAAATGGAGTTTCCGGGGCTATCCGCTACAAACCGGCGAATCATAACGAGGAGCGACATGCCAGCCTTATCCGCCAAAGAACACGCCACCCACTTGCAACGACAACTGCGCCATCTGCTCGGCCATGAGCAGATCGCTACGCAAACCTACGGGCATCATCTGCTGATCAAACGTGTGGACGATGAACAGTTGACCGTGGTGGCGCGGCTGACCGAGTTGGACCGTAATCATTATGGCGCGGCTTTTCGAAGCCATAGTGGGCGTTGGGAACCGTTGCCAGGCACAGGCTCGCTCGACGAGATGGCACAGGTGGTCGCCACACTCTTGCAGCCGTATTTGCAGCCCGATAATTATTAAACCTATTTACAGGATGCTGTACTAGCCCGGCGCGAGGCGCCTGGAAATCCCGGCCTTCGCCTTTCTATAGTAGATCGCGCAGGCGACCGGAATCAGCGTGGGCAGGATGATATAGAGCGGAGAGAGCACCGGGCTGTGGAAGTGGTCCAGCGGCGCGGCGTCCCGGATGTCGTAGAGTCCCAGCGCGTGGAAGGCCAAGTCGAGGAACAGGTAGCCGATCAGGTGATAGCTCATGATGGCCTTCGATTCCTTGCCGGTCGCCTCGAACAGGTCCATCTTCTCGCTGGACAGCACCCAGGACAGGTAGAACGTCGAATAGATGCCGCAGCAGATCCTGACGAACGCCATGAGGAATCCGTCCGGGTATTTGCTCCAGGCCATCACGACCGCGTGGTCGAAGCCCGTTCGTGAGGAAACGTACATGATGAAGAACGCGGCGATGAATCCGTACAGGCTCAGGCGCTTCCACAGGAACGGCCTGGCCACGTAGCCGGCCAGGTAGAAGGCGGATGCGACGCAGCATTGGCTCAGGTAGTTGTAGCCGATGTCCCGGCCGGTCTGGAAGCGGCCGGCGAAGGTCTCCATGCCGAGGTATCCCAGTGCCGGGATCGCCAGGATGTAGACTCCGGATGCGAATTTCCATTCGTGCGTCGCCTTGATGAGCGGGAACAGCGCGGACGATGTGACCGCATAGCAGACGATGAACCAGAGGACGAGAAAATAGGTGTTCTGCTCGAAGTTCGACCGGTAGTTGGCGCGCAGGATCTCGAGGATGGAACCGTTGAACGGATCGCCCTGGATGTCGGCGCCCAGGCCGTCCCTGAACAGGACCGCCACCGACCCGATCACCAGATAGGTTGAATCACCCCGGGAATCGCGGAGGCTGTTTGGTTAAAGTAAAACCGCCTCAGCAGCGGGTGTTGCAAGCACTTGATAGTACCGTTGTTCGGCCTCGGCGGGGGGGATGTCGCCAATCGATTCCAGCAGCCGCTGATGATTGAACCAGGCCACCCATTCCAAGGTGGCTAATTCCACGGCAGCCTTGGTCTTCCAGGGGCCACGCTGATGAATCAGTTCTGCCTTGTACAGGCCGTTGATGGTCTCGGCCAGGGCGTTGTCATAGGCGTCGCCCGTGGCCCCCACCGAAGGGCTGATACCCGCCTCGCCCAGCCGTTCGGAATAACGGATCGACACGTACTGCGAACCGCGATCCGAATGATGGACAAGGCCTGCGGCCGGATCGGGGTGCCGGTCGTAGAGCGCCTGCTCCAGGGCATCGAGCACGAAGTCTGTGGTCATCCGCGAGCTCGTGCGCCAGCCCACGATGCGCTTGGCATACGCATCGATGACGAAGGCCACGTACATCCATCCCTGCCAAGTGGATACGTAGGTGAAGTCAGCCACCCACAGGCGATTGGGTCGATCAGCATGGAAGGCCCGACGCACCAGATCGCGCGGGCAGGGTTTGGAGGCATCGGGAACCGTCGTGCGTATCCGCTTGCCCCGGCGCACTCCCTCGATCCCCAGGCGGCCCATGAGTCGCTCGACCGTACAGCGGGCAATGGGCATGTTCTCCCGATGCATCTGGCGCCCCCGAGTTCGACAGTTAGAACCGCAACTCATTGATTTATAAAGAAGCGCCTTAAAAACGCTCCATTACAGATTAACGAAGGCCTCAGTTGCTGTGAGCTTTCCAACCTGCAGGCTCTTCAGGATGGCCGCCTGTTCGGCATCGATCGTCGAGATGCCCGTGATGGATTTGCCGCCCGGCAGCACGACCCGGTGGGTCTGGATGCGACGCAGAATCGACAAGGCGCGCTCGGGCGAGACCACGTCGGCCACGGGCTGTTCGCGCAGCCGCATGCGTATGACCCGTTGCAACACCAAGGCAATAAAGCAGATCATGGCGTGTGCCCGGATGCGATCGGGGCGTCGGTGGTAGACGGGTCCGATCTCAATTTCGGACTTGAGCACCTTGAAGCCCCGCTCGATGTCGGCCAGGGATTTGTAGCGGCTAATCACATCGGCTGGCGCCAGATCGCAGACGTTGGTGATCAGTAGCAGCTTGCCATCCATGGCGCGTGCCAGGGCCAGCGCCTTTTCATTGACCTGGTAGGTGAAGAGCTCACTTTTAAGGTCTACCCGGATGATGCGTGCGAGATGCGCTTCGCAGACCGCGTGATAGAACCGGGCGCGCGCGCCACCATCGGAGAGCTTGCGGCCTTTGCCGCGTACCCCAGCATCCTGGGCGTCCAGTTTGCCGACCCACTGGGCGGCCTGGGCTTCGAGCGCTGCAATTTTCTGATCGCGCTGGGCCGTTTGTTCGGCAGCCCGGTACCGATCATGGGCAACAACCAACCGCAGCCCTTGCCACGCCTGTTCGCCCACGATCTCGGGGCTGTCGCTCTCGATAGCCGCTTGGTTGATCGGTTCGAGCAGCTCGGCAAACTCGTTGTACCGTCGGCCGGGGACCGCCAGAATGAATTCCAACGGCTGGCCATTGGGCAGGCGCATGGCTTGCAAGTCTGCGAGGTTGTCAATCGACAGCAGCCCTCGATCGGCGACGGCGATTACCCGGCGCACCGGGAAGCGATCCATGACCTTTTGCAGCGAGGCCTTCAGCGTCCCCACTTCGGCCGTATTGCCTTCAAAGATCTCGTGATAGAGCGGGATGCCTTCAGCGGTTTGCACCAGCCCCAGCATGAACTGACGGGCAATGATGCCTTCCTTGGACTTGCCAAACTGGCGAATGTCATCCGTTTGCTCAGAGAGCCCTTCGGCACGAATCGTGGTCATGTCGTAGAAGACCACCGACAATTCTTCACTTACCAAGGGTTTGACGGCTGCGACCAGCGCCTGATCGATGACGGCCTGGTGCTCCACCATCGCGTCCATGGTGCGCAGCAATTGCTGGTGCTCAACCGATGCCAGATCGGTATCGGGAAAGCTGACGGTCTGTAGCCAGCGCAGGGTCCCAAGCTTTGAATCGGCATCGCTCAGGCGATTAAAGACCATGACGCGCAGTAGCGCCTCCAGGTCGATTTTGTGGCGGGTGCGCTGGCGCAGCACCTGACGCAGGCGATCCAGGCCCAGCTGCTTCCAGATCTGAGTCAGTGCCCAAAGGTCCCCGATGGCTCGTGAAGAATCGAAGCGGGCGGTGCCATCATCAAGCGCTGGTGAAGGCTCTATGCCCAGGATGCGCGCCAGGCCTTCGTGCAGGGACTTGATGGAATCACCCATCTGGTCCAAACGGCCAAGTGTCGCCACAGTGCGCTGCTTGGGGCACCCAGCGTCGTCGCGGTAGGCCTCCACGAGCTGCACATAGCGGCGGGGGCCTGACTTGGTGACTTTGATAAACATGCCATTACTATAATCACATATACACAGTATAGTCAATGCGCAATTATGATAACGTGCCATTACAAAATTATCGTTGTAATTCTGTGAAAGCCGCGTCGTTACTGCGTTTCGATCAAAAAGCAGGGGTCAAACTGTCGAACTCAGGGGGGATCGCCAGGAAACACGTGCTGTACGGGATCTCGACCTGAATCACCCCGGGTTTTGAGGAGGCTCCAAGCTTTGAGAGAATGGAGCCATGGTCAACAATCAAACCAAATTTTCACCTGAGATCCGTGAACGGGCCGTGCGCCTGCTCCTGGAACACCGCGACGAGTACGCGTCGCAGTGGGCTGCCGTCACATCGATTGCACCCAAGATTGGCTGCTCGCCGCATTCGCTGCTCAAATGGGTTCGGGCCCAGGAGGTGGAGACGGGTGTACGTGCCGGTATCCCGCAGGCCGAGCAGGAACGCATCAAGGCGCTGGAGCGCGAGGTCAAGGAGCTGCGCCGAGCCAACGAGATTCTAAAGACGGCCAGCGCTTTTTTCGCCCAGGCGGAGCTCGACCGCGTCCTGAAGAAATAAACGCCTACATCGATCAGCACCGAGACTTGTACGGGGTCGAGCCGATCTGCAAGGTATTGCAGGTCGCCCCGTCAGCCTACAGGCGCCATGCCGCCCGGTGTCGCAATCCAGATCTACGCAGCCACCGGGCCAAACGGGACGAGCAGCGCATGGTCGACATCTACCGCGTCTGGGATCAGAACTTCCAAGTCTACGGCGCGCGCAAGATCTGGCGCCAGATGCATCGGGAGAACATGCCCATTGCCCGCTGTACGGTCGAGCGACTCATGGGCCGCCTGGGGATCGAGGGAGTGCGCCGGGGCAAGCGGATACGCACGACGGTTCCCGATGCCTCCAAACCCTGCCCGCGCGATCTGGTGCGTCGGGCCTTCCATGCTGATCGACCCAATCGCCTGTGGGTGGCTGACTTCACCTACGTATCCACTTGGCAGGGATGGATGTACGTGGCCTTCGTCATCGATGCGTATGCCAAGCGCATCGTGGGCTGGCGCACGAGCTCGCGGATGACCACAGACTTCGTGCTCGATGCCCTGGAGCAGGCGCTCTACGACCGGCACCCCGATCCGGCCGCAGGCCTTGTCCATCATTCGGATCGCGGTTCGCAGTACGTGTCGATCCGTTATTCCGAACGGCTGGGCGAGGCGGGTATCAGCCCTTCGGTGGGGGCCACGGGCGACGCCTATGACAACGCCCTGGCCGAGACCATCAACGGCCTGTACAAGGCAGAACTGATTCATCAGCGTGGCCCCTGGAAGACCAAGGCTGCCGTGGAATTAGCCACCTTGGAATGGGTGGCCTGGTTCAATCATCAGCGGCTGCTGGAATCGATTGGCGACATCCCCCCCGCCGAGGCCGAACAACGGTACTATCAAGTGCTTGCAACACCCGCTGCTGAGGCGGTTTTACTTTAACCAAACAGCCTCCGCGATTCCCGGGGTGATTCACTCCTCCGTTCGAACGACTCTGGACAGCGAGTTTCAAGAGCGCCGGACGGTTGCCAGCGGCAAGAACAGGGTAAGCGGCGAATCTGGCAGCGCCATGAAGCCGTGGTGCCGGTAGAAGGCCGCTGCCGCTTCGTCCTTGGCGTCCACCATCAAGGCGAAGGCGGCAATCTCCGAGCGAGCGGCCCGGTCGAGCGCATCGGCCAGCAGAGCGCCACCAAGCCCCTGGCCTTTGAATGCCTGATCGACAGCCAAGCGTCCCATGCGAACAGCGGGCACGGTTGGATAGCGCGGCAGCTTCTTGCCTATGCTGGCCGGAAGGTCAGCCAGCAGCAGGCTTGCCGACGCCAAGGTGTAGTAGCCCGCAATGCGCTGCCGGTCTGCCAAAGCCACGAAACAGGCCGCTACGCGGCGACGAATGTCCTGGGTGACTTGTTCTCTCAGGTAGCGATCCAGCGGCTCCGAATCGCTGTGGAAGGCTGTGCGCTCATGGGTTGCACCAAGCGGCGCGAGTAGGAACGGTGCATCACTCATTCGGTGCGCAGGAGCTTACTACGACGAGCAAAGGCACGTTCCAAGGCAGGGGTCGGTTTCGGTGGCGACAACAGAGCTTGCGCAAAGCATTCCTGATCGGCCAGCGACAGGCGGACGACCTCGGCTTGCTCGATGGCGCGTTGCGCTGCATCCTGCACTGCAGACACCACGAAATCTGTCATGGTGCGGCCTTGAAGCTCGGCGGCACGCTTGAGCATCGAATGCAGATCGGTGCTGATTCGGGCTTCGAGACGGGCGGTAGAGATGGCGACAGTCATGGCTTTGTCCTCTGACGCAAATCATACGGCAAATTGCCGTACAAATCAAGATGAATTTTTCAACGGTTCGGCTTACCGCGCTCTAGAAAGGTTTCTTCATGTCGAACGGTGTAGACCACGAACAGAACGGCCGAATAGGCAAAGCCGATATCTGGTAGCTGATCAACATGGCTTGTCTCGCGCCCGGTCGATGTGTTCCCAGCACCGCAAGATCCACAAGCGTGTAAACGTGCTTTTTGACTACTGCACTGGTGCGTTCAAGGAAGCAATCGAACGGGCTGGGATTGACTTGCCGCAAGGCCAGCTAACCCATGTGCTGCGCCACACCTTCGCCAGCCACTTCATGATCAACGGCGGCAACATCCTGACTCTGCAACGGATACTCGGGCATAGAGACCTGAAGACAACGATGCGATACGCACACCTCGCACCGAGCCACCTAGAAGCAGCCAGGACACTGAACCCAATTTCTGCGTTGACACTTGGTTGACAGAATGCCCAAAAACAAAAACGCCAACCTTGTGAAAGATTGGCGTAAGTGCTTGATACTGCTCGGTATCCTGTGGCTCCCCGACCAGGGCTCGAACCTGGGACCTGCGGATTAACAGTCCGTCGCTCTACCGACTGAGCTATCGGGGAACTGCGAAGAAGCGAAACTATAGCATAAATTTCTGCGGGCGCGCAAAGCGCATTGCCCCATGCGCAAAGCTCAATGCGCGCCCGCCGAGGCCCCTGATCCGCCGTGCGTCGCCGACTTCGGCCGGGCCAGCCAGATCAGGCCGATCAGGACCAGGAAGATCAGCGCCGAGGCGTAGAAGATGTCGGTGGCCGACATCGTGTAGGCCTGCTGGTTGATGACCTGGTCCAGCATGCCCGCGCCATGCTGCGGGTCCACGCCCAGGCCCTGCAGGCCGCCCATGATGTGGTCGAAGGCCGGCTCGCCGGGGCGGGCGACCTCGGTCAGTCGGCTGTGGTGCAGCGAGGCGCGGTTGTCCCAGATCGTGGTGGTGATCGAGGTCCCGAAGGCGCCGCAGACCAGGCGGAAGAAGTTCGACAGGCCGGCGGCGGCGGGGATCCGGTCGGGGCTCAGGCCCGACAGGGAGATCGTCGTCAGCGGGATGAAGAACGTCGCCATGGCCGCCCCCTGGATGAAAGTGGGCAGCATCACTGTGTACAGGTCCACGCTGGTGTTGAACTGGGCGCGCATGTAGCTGATCAGGGCGAAGATCAGGAAGGCGATGGTGGCGATCGGACGCGGGTCGTGGCGGGCCAGCAGCTTGCCCACCACCGGCGACAGGATGATCGCCAGGATGCCCACCGGGGCCGAGGCCACACCCGCCCAGGTGGCCGTGTAGCCCATGGTGTTCTGCAGCCACAGGGGCAGCAGCACGACGGTGCCGAAGAACACGCCGTAGGCGACCGACAGGGCGATGGTGCCGGAGGTGAAATTGCGCTGCGCGAACAGGGTCAGGTCCACCACCGGGTGCGCGGCGGTCAGCTCCCAGATCACGAAATAGACGAAGGCCACGGCCGTGACCACGGCCAGCACGCAGATCAGCGGGCTGGCGAACCATTCCAGTTCCTTGCCCTTGTCCAGCATCAGCTGCAGGGCCCCCACCCAGGCGACCAGCAGGAACAGGCCCATGCGGTCGATGGGCAGGTGGACGCGGCGCGTGTCCCGCGTCTTGTAGACCTGCCATGAGGCCCAGCCGGCGATCAGTCCGACCGGTACGTTGATGTAGAAGATCCAGGACCAGGCGTAGTTGTCCGAGATCCAGCCGCCCAGCAGCGGTCCGGCGATGGGGCCGACCAGGATCGTCATGGACCAGAGCGCCAGGGCCATGCCGGCCTTGGCCCGGGGGTAGCTGGCCAGCATCAGGGATTGCGACAGGGGGATCATCGGCCCGGCCACGGCGCCCTGCAGCACGCGGAAGAACACCAGAGATTCCAGCGACCAGGCGAAGCCGCACAGCCAGGAACTGACGACGAACAGCAGGACCGACAGCACGAACAGGCGCACCTGGCCGAAGCGCTGCGTCAGCCAGCCGGTCAGCGGCACGGTGATGGCGTTGGCCACGGCGAACGAGGTGATCACCCAGGTGCCCTGGGTGGCGCTGACCCCCAGGTCGCCGGCGATGGTGGGGATGGAGACGTTGGCGATCGACGAATCCAACACGTTCATGAACACGGCGGCCGACAGGGCGATGGTTCCGAAGGCGCGGGCGCTGCCTTCCAGAGGCGGGTAGCCTCCGACGGACGGCCGGGCCGGGGCGGCGGGCGCCTCCGGCGTCCGTCCGGCCTCGTCTTCCGGAGTAGCGGTCGTAATGCTCATGAGCCGATGTTGTCCTGGATGATCTGGCGGATGCGGGCGTCGACCTCGGCCGGGTCATGATCGTAGACCGGGGTGCTCAAGGCGGGTTCGGCCGCGGGGCCGTCCCGGTCTTGCCTGTCTTCTTCCCCCCGTTCGGGGGCGGGGGACAGGTCGACCTCGACCGTCATCGACAGGCCCACGCGCAAGGGATGCTCCTGAAGCTCCTTCGGGTCCAGCCGGATGCGCACGGGTACCCGCTGGATGACCTTGATCCAGTTGCCGCTGGCGTTCTGCGCCGGCAGCAGGGCGAAGGCGCTGCCGCTGCCGGCGGCCACGCCGATGACCGTGCCGTGATAGACGACTTTCCTGCCGTACAGGTCGGAGGTCAGCGTGGCCTTCTGGCCGGGCCGCATGGCATCGAGCTGGTTTTCCTTGAAGTTGGCTTCCACCCACAGACTGCCCAGCGGCACGATGGTCATCAGCGGCGTGCCTGGCTGGATGCGCTGCCCCAGCTGGACGGAGCGCTGGGCGACCATGCCGCCCACCGGTGCCAGGACCCGGGTGCGCACGCTGGCGAGCCAGGCTTGGCGCACCTGGTCGGCGGCCTGCAGCACGTCGGGATGGGTGGCCACGGTGCTGCCCCGGGTCAGGGCCTGGTTGGTGGCCAGCTTGGCGCGCGAGGCGGCCAGTCCGGCGCGGGCCTGGGCCAGTCCGGCTTCGGCGGACTTCACGGCGACCTGGGCGTGCAGCAGTTCCTCGCCGCTGACGCCGCCGGTGCCGCGCAGCGCGTTGCGCCGCTGCAGGTCGTTGCGCGTCTTGCTGAGCAGGGTTTCGGCCTGCGCGACGTTGGCCTCGCCCACGGCGACGTCGGCCGCCAGGGCGTCATTCTGCACGAACAGGGTCTGGGTATGGCGCACGGTTTGGGCGAGGGCGGCTTCGGCCTGGGCCAGGGCGATGTCGGTGTCGCTGCCGTCCAGGGTCACGAGGCGTGCGCCCTGGGCGACGGCCTGGGTTTCTTCGGCCCCGATGGCGACCACCGTGCCGGGGATCTGGGCACTGACTTGCACCAGATTGCCGTGGACGTAGGCGTCGTCCGTGGATTCGTAATGGGCGGCGAAGAGCAGCCACCACGCGCCGTAGAGCAGGGCGGCCAGGACGAATGCGCCGGTGGCCCAGAGCATCAGGCGGGTGCGGGCGGGGGAGTTGCTGGGGCTGGATGCGGTCATGATGCGATCGAAGGGATGGTCATTGTCGGGTCGGGTTCGGGGCGGCGCGCGGCGCGGTGTCGTCCTGGACGTAGCCGCCGCCCAGGGCGGTGGCCAACTGCACGTCCAGGATGTAGGCGCGGGCGTGCAGGTCGGTGGTCTGCACGGTCTGCTTCAGGGCTTCGCTCTGCGCCAGCAGCACCTGGACGAAATCGCCCAGGCCGGCCTTGTAGCGGCTCAGGGCCACGTCGTAGGCCGAGGCGATGGCCTTCATGCTGGCCTCCTGGTGGCGGATCTGCTCGTGCAGGGACCGGATCGAGTCGCGGGCGTCGGCCGCCTCGCGCAGGGCGCCCAGGACGGTTTCGTTGTAGCGGGCGATGGCCTCGTCGCGCTCGGCGCGGCGGCCCTCCAGCCGGGCGTTCAGGCCGCCGGCGTTGAAGATGGGCAGGGTGATGACCGGACCGGCGCCGTAGTTCTCGCTGCTGCCGCGCACCAGTTTGTCCAGACCCAGCGACAGGTAGCCGAAGGTGGCCGACAGGTCGATGTTGGGCAGGAAGTCGGCCTTGGCGGCGGAGACCTCGGCCCCGGCCGCTTCAGCCTGCAGGCGGGCGGCGGTGATGTCGGCGCGGCGGCCCAGCAGGGCCATGGGCAGGCGGCCGGGCACTTCGGGCGGCAGCGCGGCGCCCGGACGCGCGGCCAGGGCCGGCAACTGTTCGGGCGACTGGCCCAGCAGGGCGGCGAGTTGGTGATGCAGCAACTGGACGTTGTTGCGCGCCTGGCTGAGCTGCACCCGGGCGGAGGAGACTGCCGAGTCGGCCTGGTCCACGTCCACCTGGGTGCCCAGGCCATTCTTGTAGCGGTCGCGGGTGATGTCCAGGGCTTCCTGCAGCTTGCCGGCGATGTGGCCGATGGCGTCGGCCTGGGCCTGGGCGTTCTGCAGCTGGAAGTAGGCCTGGGAGATCGCCGAGACCAGCAGCACGCGGGCCTGCTGGCGGCTGGCTTCGGCGGCGGCGGCGCGCTGGACCGCGGCACCGGCCAGCGCGCGCTGGCGCCCCCACAGGTCCAGATTGAAATCCAGCTGCAGTCCCAGGCCGGTGTCGGTCTGGTACGAGCCGCCCAGCGGCGGCGGATAGATGTAGTTTTCGGTGTAGCGCTGCCGCGTCAGGTGATAGTTGGCGTTGACTTGCGGCCACTGCACGGCGCGCGCGCCGCGCGCGGCGGCCCGGGCGATGCGCACGCGGGCGGCGGCGGCGTCCAGGGACGGGTTCGATCTCAGGGCCTGGTCGATCAGGTCGTCGAGTTGAGCGTCTTGGTAGTGGGTCCACCACCGGTCGCCCGGCCAGGCGATGGCATCGCCGGACAGCCCCAGGGTCTGGGCATCGAGCGCCCGGGTGGCGGGGGCGCCCGGATCCATGGGGGCGCAGGCGGAAAGCGACAGGGCGAGCAGCAGGGGAATGAGCGGTTTCATGCTGACAGGAAGCTGAATATTGTTGATAGAGTCTGTATCTGACTAGTCAATGATGAGGCGCAAGCAGGCGGACGAGCGGGTGATTGGCCGGGGTCAGGGGTTGTCGGGACGATCCGCCGCTTGCTGGAGGTGCTGTTCGCCATTGGCGATCATGCGCTTGAGCAAGGCGATCAGCATACGGATTTCGTCTTCGGAGAAGCCGCTCAGGTGAATGTTCAGCGCCTGGGCGATGGCGGGCAGGATCCGGGCGCCCACCGAGCGGCCCGTGTCGGTCGGCACGATCTTCACGACGCGCCGGTCTTCCGGCACGCGTTCGCGCCGCACGAAGCCCTTGGATTCCAGGCGGTCGAGCATGCGCGTGGTGGCGCCCGTGTCCACGTCCAGGGTGCGCGCCAGTTCGGCCGGGGTGTCGATGCCGCGGTGCAGGATCAGCAGCAGGGGGCGCCACTGGCTGGCCGTCAGGCCCATGGGGCAGGCCCGCAGGTCGATGACCCGGTGCAGCAGGGTATGCACATGCTTGACGAGCAGCCCGACGTTGCGTTCGGGGCCGAGATCGCCAACGGCGCTGCCGTAATATTGGCAGACGCCATCCTGCGGAGAACTGGAGTGACCGTCGGGCCTGGTATCGTGCATGTTAAAATTCTATCAGATCAATATCTGACTAGACAAATAAAAATGACGGCCCCCTCCCGCGGCATGTTCTGGACCGGCTTCTTGCTGGCGGGCCTGGGGGCCGTGCTGTTCTCGGCCAAGGCGATCGTGGCCAAGCTGCTGTACCTGCGCGGAGTGGACGCGCTGGACGTGATCGGCTTTCGCATGCTGCTGGCGCTGCCGTTCTTCGCCGGCATCGCCCTGGCGCAGATGTCCCGCGCGCGCCGCGGGCTGCTGGCGCGGCTGGACCGGCGCGACAGCTTGCGCATCGCGGTGCTGGGCTTCATCGGCTATTACTTGTCCAGTTTTCTGGATTTCCTCGGGTTGCAATACATTTCCGCTGGCCTGGAGCGCCTGATCCTGTTTCTTGCGCCGACCTTCGTGCTGCTGTTTTCCGCCTGGTTCCTGCACAAGCCCATCGCTCCGCGCCAGTGGCTGGCCATGGCCTTGGCCTATGGGGGGGTGGCTCTGGTGTTCTGGGCCGACCTGTCGATCACGGGCGACGATGTCGTCCTGGGCTCGGTCTGCGTGCTGGGCGCGGCGGTTTCCTATTCCATGTACCTGATCGGCTCGGGCGAACTGGTCGAGCGGATCACGGCCACCCGATTGACGGCTTATGCGATGACGGTGTCGGCCGGGGTGACGATGGTGCATTTCTTCGCGGTCAAGGGTCTCGCCGGGTTGGACCGGAGCCTGCCGGTATACGGTCTGTCGCTGATCCACGCGACGGTGAACACAGTGCTGCCGACGTTCATGATCATGGGGTCGGTGGCGCGCATCGGGGCGCCGCTGACGGCCCAGCTGGGTCTGCTGGGGCCGGTGTCGATCCTGTTCCTCGCGTGGCTTTTCCTGGGCGAACCGATCACGGCGCTTCAGGTGGCGGGCACGATTCTGGTGGCGATTTCCGCCATTGTGCTGGGACACCGGCCGAAAGCGCGGAACTGAGCCCGCCTGTTCGGGCGAGGTCGTCCCGCGGACCCGCCGGCCGGCCCGGCGGGACGATTATTTCATTCCTTCCTCGATCTCGTCGCGGTGCACGTCGTGGGTGATGAACCCGGCCGCGTTTTCGGGCATCGCCAGGTACCGGGAATGGGCCAGCGTCTTGCGGATGTCCTGCAGCCCCGTGGCCCAGTGCTCCCGCATCGTCGCCAGGCCGAACTGGTAGTCGCGGAAGTGCTGCTCGTAGGGCTTGTCGCGGTAGATCAGGTGGATGATGTTGCTGCGTTTGTCGCTGGCCAGATCGGCGGCCAGCCTGCAGGCCGGGTCGCCGTCGCGCTGCCCGGCCGGCACGCGGTCCAGGACCTGGCGTAGCAGGCGCTGCATCCGGCGGTAGGCCTGCATCTGGTCGGTCACAAGCCGGGTGCGGCTGGAGTAGCGGATGTCCTGGACTCGGTCGCCGACTTCGCTCAGGCTGCGCGGCACCGGGCCGCGCGCCGACCACAGGTCCACCTGGAACACCAGCGTGTCGCGGGCCAGGTTCTGTTCCAGGATCCAGGACAGGGGAGTGTTGGACACCAGACCGCCGTCCCAGTAATACTCGCCGTCGATCTCGATGGCCGGGAAGGCCGGGGGCAGGGCGCCCGAGGCCATGAAGTGCTCCGGTCGCAGGCGGACGTGGCGATTGTCGAAGTAGGCGAAGTTGCCGGTGCGCACGTTGACGGCGCCGATCGACACGCGCAGCCCGCCGTCATTGATGCGGTCGAAGTCGCACAGGGACTCCAGCGTTTCCTTCAGCGGGCGGGTGTCGTAGTGGCCGACGCAGGCCGGGTCCAGGGCGGCGGACAGGGCCGCGGGCGGGAAGCGCGGGCGGAAGAAGCCTTTCTGTCCGACCATCAGGGCGCTGCCGGCGTGCAGGGCGCCCAGGAACTGGCGCGCCAGGTCGTTGATCTGGAACAGGCTGTGTTCCAGCAGCGGATTGGCCACCGGGCCGACGTAGGGCTGGCAGATGGTGTTCCAGAAGGAATGAAGCCGTTCGATGCGCCGTTCGGCCGGGTTGCCGGCAATGATGGCGGCGTTTAGCGCGCCGATGGAGATGCCCGCCAGATCGGTCAGTTCGATGCCCGCCTCGTGCAGGCCTTCGTAGACGCCGGCCTGGTAGGCGCCCAGGGCGCCGCCGCCTTGCAGCACCAGGGCGCGGGTTTCGTAGGCGTGGGCCGTGACGGCGGGGCGGGATTCAGTCTTGGGCATGAGGTATGGTCTTCAGTGATTGCAGGAAAGCTTCGATCAGGGCGCCGCGATAGCGGCTGCGGTGCAGCACGATGGACAGGCGCCGGTCCAGTCGCAGGAACGGTGTGCGCAGCACGCGCAGCCGGCCCGTCGCCACGGCGTCCAGGGTGGCGGCGTAGGGCAGGCAGGCGATGCCCAGGCCGGCGATCACGGCCTGCTTGATGGCCTCGATCTGGCCCAGTTCGAGCAGGATGCGCCCCGGGGGCAGCGCGGTCATGGCCTGTTCGGTCAGGCTGCGGGTGGCCGAGCCGCGTTCGCGCAGGACCCAGCGCGCGTCCGCGAAATCCCGGGGCTGCAGCCGCGCGCGTTGCGCCAGGGGATGCGCCGGAGCGGCGCAGACGACCAGCGCGTCGTCGCGCCAGGGCAGGGTTTCGAGCTGGGCATGATGCACGGGACCTTCGACGCAGGCGATGTCGACGGCATGGTCGAGCAGCATGCGCGTGATGTCACGGGTGTTGTCCACGGTCAGGTGCAGGGCGACCATGGGATGTTGGGCAGCGATGGGGCCCAGAAGTTCCCCCACCAGATAGTTGCCGACCGTATTGCTGGCGCCGATGCGCAGTTCACCTTCCAGGGCGCCGCGGGCGTCCCGATGGCGGCGCTGCATGTCGTTCAGGCGCTCCAGGATCTCGCGGGCGAGGGGCAGCTGTTCCGCGCCCTGGGCGTTCAGGCGCAGGCGGCCTCGCTCGCGGTCGAACAGGGCGACGCCCAACTGGCGTTCTAGTTCGCCCAGCGCCATGCTGACGGCGGGCTGGGTCAGGTGCAACTGGTCGGCGGCCTGGTGCACGCCCCCGGCCGTGGCGACCGCGACGAAGACTTCGATCTGGCGGATGCTGAGGCCGAGCATGGAGGTCGGATCCCCTTGGCGAATATCAGTTTTATTTATATCACGGCCGGTGAAAATCCGGGATGACTGATGGACGGCGCGTGCCGCCCTGCGTATCCGCGCCTTGCGTCTCGCGCGGTTCCGCCTCAGGCGAACCAGGACGCGGGGCTCTTGCTCAGGGCCACGCCGACGATATAGGCGAAGATCGCCACGGCGAATACGGCGGCGACCAGCCGTGCCCGGGGCGTGCGGCCGCGCTTGATGGCGTACGAGCCCACGCCGATGTAGGCGATCAGCAGCACGATCTTGGTCAGGATCCAGGGCTGTTCGGGGCCGATCATGGCCGCCAGGATCACGCCGCAGGTCAGCAGCACGGTGTCGATCACGTGCGGCAGGATGCGTACCAGGCGGTTCTGCAGCAGGGGCGATCCGGTCACGGACCAGTAGGCCCGGATGAGGAACAGGACGATGCTCAGGCTGACGGCCGTGACGTGCAGATGCTTGATGGGGAAGTAGTAATTCATGGCATGGGAAGCGGGTGCGGCGGACCGATGCGGCCAAGGCGAGTGTACCGTACCGGGGAACGCCGGGCCGCCATGACCCGGTCGTCGGCGCGGGTTCACTCGATCGGATTCAGAGTCCAGCCACCGCTTTCGCCCTGCAGAGACAGTTCGAAGCCATGATGCCGGCGCAGGGTGCTGCGGTGGCCCACGCTGATGATGCGGGCCTCCGGCAGCTGTTCTCGCAGCAGGCGGTACATGGCGTCCTCCAGGCCCTCGTCCATGGCGGACGTGGCCTCGTCCAGGAACGCGGCCTGCGGCCGGGCGATCAGCAGGCGGCCGAAGGCCAGGCGCTGCTGTTCCCCCAGCGACAGGATGCGGCTCCAGTCGTCTTCGACGTCGAGCCGGTCGCGCAGGTGACCCAGCTGCACGCGGTCCAGGATGGCATCATCCTGTCCGGGCGGGACCGCGTCGGCTGGCTGCGGGTAGTGCAGGGCCTGGCGCAGGGTGCCCAGGGGCAGATAGGGCTTCTGGGCCAGGAACAGGGCGGAGATGTCCGGGCGGATGATTTCGCCCGATCCGTGCGGCCAGATGCCGGCGATCATGCGCAGCAGCGTGGTCTTGCCCGAACCGGACGGACCACGCACCAGCAGCGGCTGGCCGGGGGCGACTTCCAGGCTCAGGTCGCGGATCAGTGAGTGGCCGTCGGGGCGGTTCACGGTCACGCCCAGCAGCGCCAGGCGGCTGCCGTCCTGGTGGGTGCGCGGCAGTTCCATGGCGCGGGCCGCGTCGATGGTGTCGTCGAATCCGGCCAGACGCTCCAGCGTGGCGCGGTAGGTGGCGAAGCTGTCGTAGATGTTGCGGAAGAAGGACAGATTGTCCTGCAGGCGGCCGAAGGCCTGGGCGGTCTGGATCAGGTCGCCCAGACTGATCTGCTTGGAGAAGAATCGCGCTGCCTGGAGGATGAAGGGAAAGACCACGGCGGTCTGGGTCACGACGAAGTTGAAGCCGAGGAATTTCAGGGACCGGTGGATGATGTCCCAGGCGTTGCCGATCACCTGGGCGAAGCCGTGGCGCAGCGTCCGGCCCTCGACGCGCTCGCCCCGGTAGAAGGCGATGCTTTCAGCGTATTCGCGCACGCGTACCAGAGCGTAGCGGTAGTCGGCGTTCAGCTTTTCGTTCAGGAAGTTCAGCCGGATGAGCGGCTTGCCGATCCAGATGGCGAACAGGGTGGCCAGGAATACGTAGATGAAGACCAGGAACACCATGGCACGGGGGATTTCGTGACCCAGTACGGTCATGGGGCCGGACAGGTTCCACAGGATCACGGTGAAGGCGATGGTGGATACGAGCGCGTTGATCAGCCCCACGGCCAGGGTCATGGAGCTCTGGGCGAAGTTGGTGATGTCCTGCTGGATCCGCTGGTCCGGGTTGTCGGCCAGGTGGCTGAGCGATTGCGAGCGGTAGTAGGCCTGGCCCTGCATCCAGCGGCTCAGCAGCTGTTCATTGAGCCATTCGCGCCAGTGCACGACGAAAGCCTGCTGCACGTAGAAATCGAACAGGGAGCGGATCACGTGGACGGCCGCCAGCAGCGAGAACAGCAGCATGGCCGCCCAGAAGCCTGGTTCGTCCAGTGCCTGCAGCGCGCTGTACATGGTGTTGTACCAATTGGAAAACAGCACGTCCAGGCGCACGGCCGCGAGCGTCAGCAGCAGGATCAGCGCGACGCCGGCCAGTGGTTTCCAGCTGCGGCGCGGGGAGAAGTAGCCGGCGCTCAGGCGACGGAACTGCCGTCCCCAGCGCGTGAGGCGTGTCAGGCCCCAGACGACGGCGACGCCGATCAGCAGAGTGAGCGCGTAAGCTTTGGCCAGCCACAGGCCGCTTTCGATCAGGACGTCTTGCCATTGCATGGGAGTGCGGTTCCTTGATGGGTGATCGGAGGCGCCCGCCGAACCGGCGAACCGGCCGAGCTTGAGGATTGTAGTTGGAGGCGCCCGGATGCGGAATAGTTCCGGCCGGCGCCGGTTCAGGACAGGGCGCCGGGCTCGTGCTTCATGCCCAGGCGGCGTGCGAGCTTGTGCAGGTTGCTGGGGTCCAGTCCCAGCACGCGCGCGGCCTGGGCCCAGTTGCCGTGGGTGGCGGCCAGGGCCTCGCCGATGGCGCGGCGCTGGCAGGCCTCGACGCTGTCGCGCAGCGGCGGGACGGCCTCGGGAGGCGGAGGTTCGGTCGCCGGTGCGGGCTCGCCGTCCGAGCGGGCCTGCGCCGGGGCGCCGGCGGGAGGCTCGGGCGGGGCGATGTCCAGGTCCAGTAGCTCCGGGCCGATGGTCAGCACCTGGTCGCGCGAGGCGCCGCGGCTGAGCATCTTCAGCGCCGCGCGGCTGATCACGTGTTCCAGTTCGCGGACGTTGCCGGGCCAGGGGTACTGGCGCAGGGCGCGTTCGGCCTCGTAAGACAGGCGCACGCCGCGCAGCCCCAGGCGCGCGCGGCTGAATTCCAGGAAATGGCCGGCCAGGATCAGGACGTCGCGGTCGCGCTCGCGCAGCGGCGGGATCGGAATAGGGTAGACCGAAAGCCGGTGGTACAGGTCGGTGCGGAACAGCCCCGCCTGGGTGTTGGCCTTCAAGTCGCGATTGGTGGCGGCGATGATGCGCACGTCGGTCTTGATGACCTGGTCCGTGCCCAGCCGCTGGATCTCGCCGTTCTGCAGCACCCGCAGCAGTTTGGCCTGCAGGCTGAGCGGGAGTTCGCCGACCTCGTCCAGGAACAGGGTGCCGCCCTGGGCGGCCTCGAAGCGCCCGGGGCGGTCGGATGTCGCCCCGGAAAAGGCGCCCTTCACGTGGCCGAAGAGCTCGCTTTCCGCCAGGGATTCCGGCAGCGCCGCGCAGTTCACCTGGATCATGGGCTGCTGGCTGCGGCGCGAGCGCCGGTGCAGGCGGCGGGCGAACAGGTCCTTGCCCACGCCGGTCTCGCCCAGCAGCAGAATGGGCAGGTCCGAGTCGGCCACCAGGTCCAGCTCATGCAGCAGCGATTGGATGGCTTCGCTGTGCCCCAGGATCTCGGTGGCCTCGCCGATGCGTTCCAGCCCCTGCTGTGTGCTGCCCAGTTGGCGCAGTTGGCGGTTCTCTCGTTCCAGGTCGGTGACCCGCACGGCGGCCTGCAGGATCAGGCCGAGCCGCAGCAGCCGCGCGCGCGCGGCCTCGTCGAAGGCACCGGTCGTGAGCGCGTCCAGGGTCATGATGCCCCAGGGGCGATCCTGGCGGTACAGCGTCATGCCCATGCAGTCGTGCACCGGCAGCGGCGAGCCTTTGCGGTCGTCCAGCAGGCCGTCGTAGGGGTCTGGCAGCACGCTTTCGGGGTCGAACCAGGTGGGCTCTCGGCGCGACAGGATGGTGGCGAAGCGCGGATGCTGGGCGACGACGAAACGTCGCCCCAGGGCTTCATGGGCCAGGCCGGCGGCGGCGACCAGGTGCAGGGTGTCGGCGGCGTCCAGCATCAACAGGCCGACGGCGTCGCAGGCGAAGGCCTCGCGGATGGCCGTGGCGGCGCGCTGCAGGCGCACGCCGTCGGGCAGGTCGGCGGACAGGTCATCGAGCAGCGTGGTTTCCATATGGGTATTTTATACCATTCAAAGGTATTTTTTACCCTGTTGAAAAGGGTAAAAAATACCGCATTTGATCTGCGTCAGTAGTTTCCCTAGGTGCTGTAGTTGGCACGCTTATTGCTTTATGAAAAGTGAAGCAAACCACGTGGCGTCTTCCAGGCGCCGTATCAGGAACCTCTCGCGGCTGCAGAAGGAGCGCAGAATGGGTGAGTACAAGAAGTTATGGTGGACGCTGATCGGCGTCCTTTTGGTGTCCTTTGCCATCCTGGGGTGGATGGGCAAGGAAGTCTATCACCACGCACCTCCCATTCCGGCGCAGGTGGTCACGGCCGGCGGCAAGGTCCTGACGACCGAGACTCAGATCCTGGATGGCCAGAGCGCCTGGCAGTCGGCGGGCGGGATGACGGTCGGTTCGATCCTGGGGCACGGCGCCTACCAGGCGCCGGACTGGACCGCCGATTGGCTGCACCGTGAACTGACGGCCTGGCTCGACCTGGCCGCGCAGGAACAGTATGGGATGAAGTTCGCCCAACTGGACGCGGACGCTCAGGCCTCGCTGCAGCGCCGCCTGAAGGAAGAATATCGCAAGAACACCTACGACGCCGCCACGGGCGTCGTCACGATATCCGACCGGCGCGCCCAGGCGATCGTCCAGACGGCCGCGTACTACGACAAGCTGTTCGGCGACGACGCCTCCCTGCACGAATCGCGCAAGCACTTCGCCATGAAGGAAGATACGCTGCCGTCGCCGGAAGCCCGCGCCCGACTGGCGGACTTTTTCTTCTGGACCGCCTGGGCCGCCTCGACCGACCGGCCCGACAGCGTCGCCACCTATACCAACAACTGGCCGCATGAGCCGCTGATCGACAACGTGCCGACGGCGGAAAACGTGATCTGGTCCATCATGAGCGTGATCATTCTGATCGCGGGCGTGGGCCTGCTGGTCTGGGCCTGGGCGTTCACGCACAAGGAACATGACGACGGCCCCGCGCCGGCGCGCGATCCGATCCTGCAGATTCCGCTGACCGCCTCGCAGCGCGGCCTGGGCAAGTATCTGTTCCTGGTCGTGGCCCTGTTCGTCGCGCAGATTTTCATCGGCGGCTTCACCGCGCACTACACGGTCGAGGGCCAGACCTTCTACGGCATCAACGTGTCCAAATGGCTGCCGTATTCCCTGGTGCGCACCTGGCATATCCAGGCCGCCCTGTTCTGGATCGCCACCGGCTTCCTGGCCGCGGGCCTGTTCCTGGTGCCGATCCTCAACGGCGGCAAGGACCCCAAGCACCAGAAGCTCGGCGTGGACATCCTGTTCTGGGCGCTGATCCTGGTGGTCGTGGGTTCGTTCACCGGCAACTTCGCCGCCATCGCCCACCTGATCCCGGCCGAATGGAGTTTCTGGCTCGGCCACCAGGGCTATGAATACGTCGAGCTCGGCCGCCTGTGGCAGATCGGCAAGTTCCTGGGCATCGTGTTCTGGCTGGTCCTGATGCTGCGCGGTATCGTGCCGGCGCTCAAGCTGAAGGGCGACAAGAACCTGCTGGCCCTGTTCAGCGCCTCGGTGATCTGCATCGGCCTGTTCTACGGCGCCGGCCTGGCCTATGGTGAAAAGACCAACATCACCATCATGGAATACTGGCGCTGGTGGGTGGTGCACCTGTGGGTCGAAGGCTTCTTCGAAGTGTTCGCCACCACGGCGCTGGCCTTCATTTTCTCGACCATGGGCCTGGTGTCCAAGCGCGGCGCCACGATCGCCAGCCTGAGCTCGGCCGTGCTGTTCATGCTGGGCGGCACCCCGGGCACCATGCACCACCTGTACTTCTCCGGCACCACCACCCCGATCATGGCCATCGGCGCCTCGTTCAGCGCCCTGGAAGTCGTGCCGCTGGTCGTGCTGGGCTACGAGGCCTGGGAGAACTGGCGCCTGAAGGCCCGCGCGCCCTGGATGGAGAACCTGCGCTGGCCGCTGAAGTTCTTCGTCGCCGTGGCTTTCTGGAACATGCTCGGCGCCGGGGTGTTCGGCTTCATGGTCAACCCGCCGATCTCGCTCTACTACGTGCAGGGCCTGAACACCACGGCGGTGCACGCGCACGCGGCCCTGTTCGGCGTGTACGGCTTCCTGGCCCTGGGTTTCACCCTGTTCGTGCTGCGCTACGTGCGTCCGAACATGCGGTTCAACGACAGCCTCATGAACACCGCGTTCTGGTGCATGAACATCGGCCTGGTGATGATGATCACCTTGAGCCTGCTGCCGATCGGCCTGATGCAGTTCCACGCCAGCGTCAGCGTGGGCACTTGGTGGGCTCGCAGCGAAGCCTTCATGCAGCAGGATATCCTGCAGACCCTGCGCTGGACCCGCACCTTCGGCGACGTGGTGTTCATCGTCGGCGGCCTGGGCGTGATGTGGCAGGTCGTGACCGCCCTGTTCGACGGCAAGGCGGCCGCGCCGGTCGCCGACGCCGGCCTGGCCGCGCAGCGGACGTAAGAAGCTTCATCTTGCAAAAGGGGCGCCTGAAACAGGCCCCCGGTCCGGCCCGCCTCGGAAGAGGCGGGTTTTTTCATTCGTGCGCCCGGCAGGGCGCACCCACTGGAGGGTGCAAGTCCCTTACTCGCCCGACAAGGGGAAGAGTTGGCCTACGGCAAGGGTTTCGCGGGCGGCCGCGAGTCTGAAGGAAGCCGGATGGCAAAGCGCTGGCTTGACGATCAGAAGTCAGCAGAGGGCATAGTAGCTGGAGACTGGGCCGGGGAGGCCGAAACCGACAGCGAAGGCCCGAACGGAGGATACCGAGAGTAGGACGACGCGCTCATGGAGCGTGTCGTGGAACGCGATATGCAACAGGCGTTCCCAGAATGCCTGGTTCCAGCGGTTTGGACTGGTCTCGATCCATGAGACCGTGGTTCGCCTCCAGCGTATCCACTGAACCGCCGTATGCGCCGTTCAGACCCCGATGTCCTCGTTCCAGAGGCGCGGGTTTTCGGCGATGAAGCGGCGCATCAGTTCCAGGCATTCCGGGTCCTGCAGGACCTCGATCTCGACGCCTCGTGAGCGCAGCAGTTTCTCCTCGCCCATGAACGTCCGGTTCTCGCCGATGACCACCCGGGGGATGCCATACAGCAGGATCGTGCCGCTGCACATGGCGCAGGGTGACAAGGTGGTGTAGAGCACCGATTCTCGATAGACGTCGGCCGTCCGGCGACCGGCGTTTTCGAGTGCGTCCATTTCGCCGTGCAGGATTGCGCTGCCCTTCTGCACACGCTGGTTGTGGCCCCGGCCGATGATCTCGCCGCGATATTCGATCGCCGATCCGATGGGGATGCCGCCCTCGGCCAGTCCACGGCGTGCTTCCTCGATGGCTGCCTGCATGAAGGGGTTGCTGCTCATGGCCTCGTTTCCCGGAAAGTCGTCGTAGCCTGCATGATAGGGGCGCGAGGCCGCCGGAGGAAGCCGGGATGACCCGAAAGGCGTCGCCGGACGTCACGGAGGATCAGGCGGTTTGCGCGGATCGCGCGCCGGCGCGCGCGCCGAGCGCGCCCAGGGCGAAGGTCAGCAGCAGCGTCGGCAGGGCGCTGCCGTAGTCCGGCGCCCATTGCGCCAGGGCGTGGTAGACGGCGACTCCCAGCACCCAGGTCAGGGCCGGGGCGGCGTGCAGAGCGCGCGGCGCGTCGGCCAGGCGGGCGGGCTGCGTGCCCAGGCGTCCGAGGATGGTGCCGAACAGCGGTACGAAGACCGAGCTGAGCGTCAGCAGGAACGGCTCCAGCGTGTGCATGGGCAGCACCATCGCCAGTCCGATCGAGGCCGCGGCGAGAAGCGTACCCCAGGTCTTCAGGCTCGCGCCCCGCCACAGGCTGTGGGCGGACACGGAACCCGAATACAGGTCTCCGTAGGTGTTGTCCAGTTCGTCGATCAGGATCAGGCCCAGGGCCACCAGGCCGCCCTGCGCCAAGAGCAGGGCGGCGACCATGTCAAGATCCGGTCCGGTGACGGCGATCACCAGCACGCCCAGCGCATAGCACCAGATGTTGGCGATCGCGTAGCCCAGCCAGGTGCCGCCCAGGGCTCCCCGGCCGCTGCGGCCGTGCCGGGCGTAGTCCGCGACCAGCGGCAGCCAGGACACCGGCATGGCGATCACCAGGTCCAGCGCCTGGAAGGCGTTCATGCTGCCGTCGCCAGTGCGCAGCCACAGGGCGCGCAGTCCGTCGGCGTCCAGCTTGAGGGCGAACTGGACGGTCAGCCAGATCAGCGACAGGATCACCAGGGGCAGGCCGACACGGCTGACGATGCGTCGCACCAGGGTGATCATGGAGCCGCGCAGCAGGCCCAGGACGACCAGTCCCCAGAACAGGGTGGGCAGCACCGGGCCCGTGTCCAGGCTCAGGGCCTGGCGGGCGATGGCGGCGGTGCCGTCGCGCATCACCACCAGTTCGAAGGTCGCCCAGCCGAGCAGCTGCACGACGTTCAGCAGCACGGGCAGCCGGGCGAAGCCTTGGCCGTAGGCGGCATGGATCAGGCCGGCGCTGGACAGGCCGCTGTCGCAGCCCAGGCGGGCCACCCAGGCCAGCAGGCCGGCGCCCAGGATCGAGCCGGCGGCCACGGAGACGAGAGCGTCGCGTGTGCCCAGCGCCGGCACCAGGTAGGCGCCGACCTGGATCACCAACAGGCCCACGCCCAGGCTGAACCACAGGGCTGCGTGGTTGTGCCAGCCGAACACCCGTTCGGGGGAAGATGAGGTCGGGGAAGCGGATGTCTGCATGGCATGCCTGTCGGAAAAGGCAGTAGGCAGACGCGGGCGACGGGAAAACCGCCGTCGTTGCGAGCTGCTTTCCTGCGCGAGGATGATCTCAATCAGGTTCGAAGGGACTGTCTCAGCCGCTGCGGCGGCACCCCTAGCGAGGCTCGGTAAAAGGCGAATCGGGTTCGATTGTAGGATCGGTCCGGCGGCCGGGCAAGCGGACGAGGACATTGGTGCCGGTGCGGTGCGCGGGCGTCCGGCCCGGGGTGCGCGGGCATCCTGGCGTTGCGCCAGTGCATTCATTGACGGTGGCTTCGCTGACCGGGGCTTCTCTGGGGCTTCTCTTGTCCGGAAGGCCCTCGGCAGGCATAATGCCTCGTGTTGTCTATACAAAAATATCTGGAGAGTCCAGAATGCCGCTCGTCCAGGAAACCGTCGTCCCTCCGTCCGATCGCATCTTGTGGAAGAACCTGCGCATCGTACCGCCCGGCTGGCGGTCCGGTCCGGTGCCGCCCTGCGACCTGGCGGTCGATGGAGCACGCATCTCCTGGCTGGGCGCGGCGGGCCAGGCGCCAGCCGGTTTCCAGGACGCGCCGCGACACGACCTGGGCGGCGCCCTGGTCACCCCGGGCCTGGTCGACTGCCACACCCACCTGGTCCACGGCGGTCAGCGGGCCGATGAATTCGCGCTGCGCCTGGCGGGCGCCGGGTACGAGGAAATCGCCCGTCAGGGCGGAGGCATCGTGTCCAGCGTGCGGGCCACGCGGGCGGCCGGCGAAGACGTCCTGTTCCAGCAGGCGCTGGGGCGGCTGGACGCACTGCGGGCCGAAGGTGTGACTGCCATCGAGATCAAATCCGGCTATGGCCTCGATCTGGACACCGAACGCAAGATGTTGCGAGTCGCCCGGCGCCTGGGCCGGGCACGGCCCGTCACCGTGCGCACCACCTTTCTGGGAGCTCATGCCCTGCCGCCGGAATACGCGGGCCGGGCCGATGACTATATCGATCTGGTGTGCGGCACCATGCTGCCGGCCCTGGACGACGAGGGCCTGGTCGATGCCGTGGATGTCTTTTGCGAAGGCATCGGCTTCAGCCTGGCGCAGTCCGAACGTGTGCTGCAGGCCGCCACGCGACGCGGCCTGCCTGTGAAGATGCATGCCGAACAGCTGTCCCCGATGGGAGGCGCGGCCCTGGCCGCCCGGTATGGGGCGCTATCGGCCGACCATCTGGAATGGCTGGACGAAGCCGGCGCGCAAGCCATGCGGCGGGCCGGCATGGTGGCCGTGCTGCTCCCGGGCGCCTACTATTTCCTGCGGGATACGCACCAGCCGCCCATCGAACTGCTGCGCCGCCAAGGGGTGCCCATGGCGCTGGCGACCGACTGCAATCCCGGCACTTCGCCGGCCACATCCCTGTTGCTGATGATGAATATGGCTTGTACCCTGTTCCGGATGACGGTGGCCGAAGCCCTGGACGGCGTCACTCGCCATGCCGCCGACGCCCTGGGGTGCGCGGGCGTCAGCGGGCGCCTGGCCGTCGGCCATCCCGCCGATTTCGCGGTCTGGGACGTCGACAGCCCGGCGGAACTGGCCTACTGGATGGGCCTGCCGCGCTGCCGTCAAGTCGTGCGTCAGGGCAGGATCGTCTTCCAGTCCACCCGGTAGTCGCCTTCCAGTACCCGGCGCCCGACGATGTCCAGGTCGGGGGCCAGCAGGCGGTCGCGGTCGTAGAACGGCACGTCCCGGCGGATCTGCCGGTGCAGCGCCCGCAGCGGGGCGGATGTCGTCAGAGGAGCGTGGAAATCGATGCCCTGGGCCGCGCACAGCAGTTCGATGCCGACGATGTGCGCCGTGTTGCGGGCCATGTCGGCCAGCCGCCGGGCGGAGAATGTCGCCATGCTGACGTGGTCCTCCTGGTTCGCTGATGTAGGCAGGCTGTCCACGCTGCCCGGGTGCGCCAGCGACTTGTTTTCCGATGCCAGCGCGGCGGCGGTCACGTGCGCGATCATGAAACCGGAATTCAGGCCCGGTTCCGGCACCAGGAACGGTGGCAGGCCGGAAATGCTGGCGTCGATCAGCAGCGCCACGCGGCGTTCGGCCAGGCCGCCGATTTCCGCAATCGCCAGCGCCAGGATGTCGGCGGCGAACGCCACGGGCTCGGCGTGGAAATTGCCGCCCGAGATCACCTGATCCGGCTGCCCGTCGCGTCCCGGGAAAACCAGCGGATTGTCGGTCACGGCGTTGGCTTCGGTCAGCAGCGTGCGCGAGGCCTGGTCCATCAGGTCGTGGATGGCGCCCATCACCTGGGGCTGGCAGCGCAGGCTGTAGGGATCCTGCACCTTGTTGTCCGACACCAGGTGGGATGCCCGGATCGCGCTGCCCTCCAGCAGGGCTCGGTAGCGGCGGGCGACCTCGATCTGCCCCGGCTGGCCGCGGATTTCATGCACGCGCGGATCGAACGGCGCATCGCTGCCTTTGGCGGCGTCGACGCTCAGCGCCCCGGCCAGCACGGCGCTGTCGAACAGGTGCTCCGCCAGGAACAATCCATGCAGCGCCAGGGCGGTGGACACCTGCGTGCCATTGATCAAGGCCAGCCCTTCCTTGGCGGCCAGGTGGATGGGGGCGATGCCCGCCTGGGCCAGGGCCTGCCCGGCCGGCAGCCACTGGCCTTCGTGCAGGATGTTGCCCTCGCCGAACAGCGCCAGGGTCATGTGCGACAGGGGCGCCAGGTCGCCGGAGGCGCCCACCGAGCCTTTTTCCGGGATGTGCGGGACCAGGCCGGCATTGAAGACCTGCAGCAGGGTGCGCACCACGTCGGACCGGATGCCGGAATAGCCGCGCGCCAGGCTGGCGACCTTCATCGCCATCAGCAGGCGCACGATGCGGGCGTCCAGCGGATCGCCCACGCCCACGGAGTGTGACAGGATCAGATTGCGTTGCAGGGTCTGCAGCTGGTCGTCTGGGATGCGCGTCTGCGCCAGCTTGCCGAAACCGGTGTTGATGCCATAGGCCGGGGCGCCCCGGTCGATGATGGCCTGCACGACCGCTGCCGAGGCATCCATGTCGGCGTAGGCCTGGGTGGGCAGGGCCAGCGTCACCGAACCCTGCCAGATGCGCCGCAACTGGTCCAGATCCAATGCGCCAGGGGTCAATGTCAAAGTGTCGCTCATTTCAGTTTCCTTCGGTGGCGCGGATCATCGGCAGGTTCAGGCCGAAGTTCCGGGCAGTCTCGATGGCCAGCTCGTAGCCGGCGTCGGCATGGCGCATCACACCGCTGCCGCAGTCATTGATCAGCACACGCTCCAGACGGCGGGCGGCGGCGTCCGTGCCGTCGGCCACGATCACCATGCCGGCGTGCTGGCTGTAGCCCATGCCGACTCCGCCGCCGTGGTGCAGCGACACCCAGCCGGCCCCGCCCGCCGTGTTCAGCAGGGCGTTGAGCAGCGGCCAGTCGGATACGGCGTCCGTGCCGTCGCGCATGGCTTCGGTCTCGCGGTTGGGGCTGGCCACCGATCCTGTGTCCAGGTGGTCGCGGCCGATCACGATGGGGGCTTTCAGCTCGCCCGTGCGCACCATCTCGTTGAAGGCCAGCCCCGCACGGTGGCGTTCGCCCAGACCCAGCCAGCAGATGCGCGCCGGCAGCCCCTGGAAGGCGATGCGGTCGCGGGCCATGTCCAGCCACCGGATCATGTGGTGGTTGTCGGGGAACAGTTCCTTCAGCTTGCGGTCGGTCGCGTAGATGTCTTCCGGGTCTCCCGACAGGGCCACCCAGCGGAAAGGCCCCTTGCCCTCGCAGAACAGCGGCCGGATATAGGCCGGCACGAAACCGGGGAAGTCGAAGGCGTCGGTGACGCCTTCGTCATGGGCCACCTGGCGGATATTGTTGCCATAGTCCACAGTGGGGATCCCCATGGCGTGCAGGTCCAGCATGGCCCGCACGTGGCGGGCGCAGGACCGTGCCGCCTCGGTTCGCAGGCGTGTATGCCGGGCCGGGTCGCGCTGGGCGGCCTGCCATTGCTCCACTGTCCAGCCGGACGGCAGGTAGCCGTGGATCAGGTCGTGGGCCGATGTCTGGTCGGTGATCAGGTCGGGGCGAGGGCCGCCCGCCTGGACGCGGCGGACCAGTTCCGGCAGGATGTCGGCCGCATTGCCCAGCAGGCCGATGGATACGGCTTCCTCGCGGCTCGTGTGTTCTGCGATCATGACCAGGGCTTCGTCCAGGTCGCGGGCCTGCTTGTCCAGGTACCGTGTGCGCAGCCGGAAGTCGATGTGCGACTGCTGGCATTCGATGATCAGCGAGCAGGCCCCGGCAAAGGTCGCCGCCAGCGGCTGCGCCCCTCCCATGCCGCCCAGGCCCGCCGTCACGATCCAGCGCCCCGCGAACGAGCCGCCAAAATGCTGGCGGCCCGCTTCGGCAAAGGTTTCATACGTGCCCTGGACGATGCCCTGGCTGCCGATGTAGATCCAGCTGCCGGCCGTCATCTGTCCGTACATGAACAAGCCTGCCCGGTCCAGTTCGTTGAATTTTTCCCAGGTGGCCCATTTGGGCACCAGATTGGAATTGGCCAGCAGTACGCGCGGCGCGTCCGCATGGGTCTTGAAGACTCCCACCGGCTTGCCCGATTGCACCAGCAGGGTTTCATCTTCGTCCAGGGCGCGCAGGCTGTCCAGGATGGCGTCGTAGCAGGCCCAGTTGCGCGCCGCGCGGCCGATGCCGCCGTATACCACCAGGTGCTTGGGGTTTTCCGCTACGGCCGGGTCCAGGTTGTTCTGGATCATGCGATAGGCCGCCTCGATCGTCCAGTTGCGGCAATGCAATTGCGATCCCGTGGGGGCGTGGATTTCGCGGCTGGCGTCGTAACGCGGATCGTCTGTTTGGGGATGGGACACGGTCTGCTCCTGTGCGGAAAGTATCAAGCTGGAATGTATATCTGTTTTATATAAATGTCTATACAAATTGACCGGGCATGCCGGCTGGAAGCCAGCGGGGCCGCGCACGGCGGGTCCCGTCATCACCATGGCGGCGGATCGGGCCGGGTGAGCCGGCCCCGATCCGCCGGGAGCGGACGTCAGGCGTCCACGATGCGCCCGGGGTTCAGCCGCGCCCGGGGATCCAGCAGCCGCCGGATTTCGGCCATCAGGTCGCGTTCGGGCGCGCTGCGGCTATGTGATAGAAAGGGTTTCTTGATGCGCCCGATGCCGTGTTCGGCCGAGATGCTGCCGCCTGCCCGTTCGACTTCCTGATACACCAGGGATTCGACCGCCATCAGGTCATCGGGCGTGTAAGGTCCGGTGGACAGGTGCAGATTGCCGTCGCCCAGATGGCCGAACAGCAGCTGCCGCGCCGCCGGCCAGCGGGCCGCCAGGGCCTGCTGCGCACGAGCGATGAAATCCGGCAGCAGGGCCAGCGGGATGCCGATGTCGAAAGCCACGTAGGGAGCCATCGTCGGCAGGATCTCGCCGATCGCATCGCGCAGCCGCCACAGCTGCGCGGCCTGTTCCTGGCTGTGCGGCAGGATCGCGTCCCGCACCAGGCCGTTGTCCAGGCAGGTTTCCAGAAAGCGGTGCAGATCGGCTTGAACGCGGTCCCCGCCGGATCCACTGGCGGCATCGGGCCGGGGCGCTTCCTGGAGCGCGGAGTCGTCTTCGAAGGATTCCACTTCCAGCAGCACGCAGATCGGGCAGGCCCCGTCGAAGGGTTCCGCCCGATGTGTCGTCGAGGCCGCCGCCCGCAGGTATTCGCGCCACATCACCTCGAACGAGGACAGGGTCGCCAGTTGCCCGCGCGCGGCTTTCAACAGCGTCGTCAGCTGGTCGAAGCCGGCCAGCCCCACCAGCGCGCTGTGGCGTCGGGCGGGCTTGGGAAACAGCCGCAGCACCGCTCTCGTGATGATTCCCAGCGTGCCTTCCGTGCCGATGAACAGGTGTTTCAGGTCCAGTCCGGTGTTGTTTTTCAGGCCCTGGTTCATCATGGTCAGCACCGTGCCGTCGGCCAGCACGACTTCCAGCCCCAGCACCAGTTCGCGCATCGTGCCGTAGCGCAGCACCCGGTTGCCGCCCACATTGGTGGCGATGTTGCCGCCGATCTGGCAGGATGCCCGCGCTCCGCAATCCATGGGGAAATACCAGCCCCGGGCTTCCACGGCGGCGCACAGGTTTTCCAGCACCATGCCGGCCTGCACCGTCACCGTGCCGCTGACGGCATCCAGATGCTCGATCCGGTCCAGCAGTTCCAGCGACAGCACGACGTCGCCCGCATCCGGCACGGCGCCGCCCGCCAGGCCGGTGCGTCCGCCCTGGATCGTCAAGGCGCGGTCCTCGCGCCGGCAGGCGCGCACGATGGCGGCGACCTCGTCCGTGCTGCGCGGGCGCAGGACGCAATAGGGCGGAGCGCTTGCCTTCAGGCCGCTGTCGTCCCGCAGGTAGCGGGCGATGTCGTCGGCGCCCGGCCGCAGGCACGACACGGTCCGCATGAGCGCATCCAGGGTGTCCTGCGCGGCGGGGCGGGGGGACGTGGCGCGGCTCATAGCGCCCCCTCGGCATCGCGTGCCGTCCCCTCGGGGGGGGTATTCGCGCCCGGGACGGCCCGGCGCGCTGGTGAGCGGGCTACCGGCCCGGTACGCGCCAGCACGTCGGCCAGGGCGTCGGTGAACAGTCCCACGTTTCGGGTGTTCAATCCCGGCAGGCAGATACGTCCTGAATCCAGCAGGTAAACGGCATGGCGCGCGCGCAGCATCAGGATCTGCTCGGGCCGCAGGCCCGTCAGGCTGAACATGCCCTGGTGCTCCAGCAGGTAGCGGGCGGGGTAGTCCGGTGCCTTGCGGGCCAGTTGTTCCACCACCAGGGCGCGCATGGACCGGATGCGGGCGCGCATGGCGGCGACCTCGTCCCGCCACAGGCGCTCCAGCGCCGGGTCGCCCAACACCTGGGCGATCACTTGCGCGCCATGCGCGGGCGGGTTGGAGTAGATGCGCCGCACGATGGCGATCAACTGGCCCAGCACGGCCGGTACGTGGGCCGCCTGTTCGCATACCACCGCCAGCCCGCCGCAGCGTTCGCCGTAAAAGGAGAAGTTCTTGGAAAAGGAGTTCGCCACCAGGTACGTCATGCCCGATTCGGCCAGCAGGCGCACCGCCAGCGCGTCTTCGTCCAAACCATTGCCGAAGCCCTGGTACGCCAGGTCCAGGAAGGGGATCAGGTTCAGGCGCTGCATCAGGGCGATCAGCGCGCGCCACTGGTCCGCCGTCAGGTCGGCCCCGCTGGGGTTGTGACAGCAGGGATGCAGCAGCACGATGCCGCGGGGCGGCAGCGCCGCCAGCGTGTCCATCATCGCGTCGAAGCGCACCCCCCGGGTCGCGGGGTCGTAATAGGGATAACGGTGCGTGGCGAGGCCCGCGCCGGAAAAAATGGCGAAATGATTATCCCAGGCCGGGTCGCTGATCCAGACGGCGCTGTCGGGGCAGGCGGCGTGCAGGAAGTCCGCGCCGACCTTCAGCGCCCCCGTGCCGCCGACGCTCTGGATCATGGCGACCCGCTGGTCGCGCAGGGCGGGGCTGTCGGCGCCCAGCACCAGCCGCTGCACGGCCAGGCGGTAGGACTCCAGGCCCTCGATGGGCAGATAGACGCGCGGCCGAACCTGCTGCGCCAGCAGGGATTCGGCCTGCCGCACGCACTGCGGCACCGGGATGCGGCCGTCTTTGTCGTAATAGAGGCCGACCGTCAGGTTGATCTTGTCGGCTCTGGGGTCGCGGCGGCAGGCATTGCCCAACTCGAAGATCGGGTCGCCGGCGAATGGGGGAATATGGGCGAACATGGGGATCGATGTCCTGTGCGGTCGATCGGCAGCGCTGGCGGCCGGGGCGGGCTATTGTTCCCAGAACGCATTGCGGTCCAGGTAATTCTGCAGGAATTGTTTCAGCCGCTCGTGCTGCACGTGGCGGAACAGGTCCGCCGGCGGCCCGCTGGCGGCGATCTTGCCCTGGTCGATGAACAGCACCCGGTCGGCCACCTGCGCGGCGAACCCCATTTCATGGGTCACGACCACCATGGTCATGCCGTCGCGCGCAAGGTCTTTCATCACCTGCAGCACTTCGCCCACCAGTTCCGGATCCAGGGCCGATGTCGGTTCGTCGAACAGCATGATGTGCGGTTCCATCGCCAGGGCGCGGGCGATGGCGACGCGCTGCTGCTGTCCCCCGGACAGGCGGATCGGGTAACTGTCGGCCTTGTCCGCCAGGCCGACCTTGGCCAGCATGGCGCGGGCCTTGTCGTGCGCCTGGTCGCGCGGCAGTTTCTTCACACGGATCAGGGCTTCGGCCACGTTGCCCAGGGCCGTCATGTGGGGCCACAGATTGAAATGCTGGAACACCATGCCCACGTGGCGGCGCACGTCCTTGATCTCGGCGGACGTGGCCTTGCGCCGTCCTGGGCCCTGGTCCACGTAGCCCAGCAGCCTGCCCTCGATCAGGACATCGCCGGAATCGTACTGCTCCAGGAAAGCCAGCGAGCGCAGCAGCGTGCTCTTGCCGGAACCCGACGGACCGATGATGCAGATGACTTCGGATTTTTTCACTCCCAGGGAAATGCCGTCGAGCACCCGGTTGTCACCATAGCGCTTGGTGATGTCGCGGGCCTCGATCAGCAGTTCGTCGGCGGCCGGTGGATTTGTGTGGGGTGTCGTCATGCGGGGTTCCGTCAATCAGCGCTGCAGGTAACGGCTGGCCTTCAGTTCGGCCCAGCCCCCCAGTTTCTGCGTGATGGCGACCAGAATCAGGTAGCACGCGCACAGCACCAGGGTGGTTTCGACGTAGATGAATTGTTCCGATCCGATCTGCGTCAGCACGGCTGTCAGTTCAGGCACCGTGATGATCGACAGCACGGATGTTTCCTTGCTGAGGATGATGATCATGTTGATCAGGGCCGGGGTGATGATCACCAGCATCTGCGGCAGTTGCACGCGCCAGATGGTGCTGATGCGCGACAGGCCCAGGCAGTCGGCGGCCTCGATCTGGCCGTGGGGCACCGACAGGAAGCCCGATCGGAAGATCTCGGCGAAATAGGCGCTGCCGTACAGCGCCAGCGACACGATGCCCGCATCGAGCGCCGATAGCGACACGCCGAAATTCGGCCCGCCGTAATACAGAATGAACAGCTGCACCAGGAAAGGCGTGGTGCGCAGGATCTCGATGTAGACTCGTAGCGCCGCCCGGATCCAGCGGCCCGTGAACAGTTGCAGCACGGCGATCACGAAGCCCACCGCCATGCCCAGGGCCACGGCGCCGATCCAGCTGATGATCGTGATGCCGAAGCCGTCCAGGATCTGGCCGCCGTATTGTGAAATCAGGGAAAAGTCCACCGGCATCAGGCTCTCCCGAAGCGTTGTTCGGCGTAGTGGCCCAGCACCGACAGCATGCCGTTGATCAGCATGTAGGCCAGCCCGGCGATGAGATAGGCTTCCAGCGGCCGGAAGGTGCTGGCCGCAATGTTCTGCGCAGTGCGGGTGATTTCCGCCACTCCCACTACTGAAATCAGGGCCGAGGCCTTGATCAGCAGGATCATTTCATTGATCAGCGATGGCGTGGTCAATTGCAGCGCCTGGGGGATTTCGATGCGGATCAGCGTGTGCATGGCCGACAGGCCCACCATCTGCGCAGCCTCGATCTGGCCGCGCGGAATGCCCAGGAATCCGCCGCGCAGGATTTCGCCCAGGTAGGCGCCTTCGCACAGTGAAATGGCGGCGATGGCCGCCGTCAGCGGCGATACGTTGATTCCCAGGGTGGGCAGGAAATAATAGGCCAGCATCAGCTGCACCAGCAGCGGCACCCCGCGGAACAGGAAAGTGTAGAAGTTGCCGCAGCGCCTGACCCATGCCGACGGCGACAGGCAGGCGGTGACGACCAGGACGGCGATGACGAACCCCAGCATCAGCCCGATTACAGAGACGAAGATCGTCATCTGCGAGGCCTTCAGGATCAGGGGCAGGGCTTGCGTGAAGGTACTGGCATCGAACATGGTCGCGCTTCAGGGAAAGGCGGGGCGCGGGCCCCGCCATCGTGGGCGGGCGGCAGGCGGATCCGGGTGCGAACCCGCCGGGCGAAGCGATCAGACGTTCGGAACGAAGTCTTCGGTGGGCACCGGCATTTCCATGCCGAACCACTTCATCTGCAGCGCTTTCAGGCGGCCGTCCTTGTGCATGTCCAGGATGACCTTGTCGATGGCGGCGATCAGCGAATCGCTGTCGGCGCCCTTGTGGCCCATGAAGGCGAAATAGACCTTTTTCCCGATGCTGGGCTGGACCACGGCGAATGTGTCGGGGCGTTCCTTCGCCGCCACCGCGATGTTGGTGATCGAATGGCCCACCGCCATGATGCGGCCGTTGGCCAGGTCCGCATAAGCCTGATTGAAGTCCACATATTCGCGGATCTCCGGCACCGGCTTCAGGGTTTCGGCGTAGGCCTTGGTTTGCGCCAGTTGCGATGAACCGCGCTGGCTGCCGATGATCTTGCCCGCCACCTGTTCAGGCTTGGTGAAATCCTTGTTCTTGGCGCTCTTCAGGAAAGCCACTGTGCCATCGGCGATGGGCAGGGTGAAGTGATAGCGCTCCTTGCGCGCCTTGGTGACGTTCAGCGGGCCGCCCACCATGTCGAATTTCTTCGCGTCCAGACCCGGCAGCACGCTGGCCCAGGGCAGGTCGATGAAACGGATCTTCACGCCCAGGGATTTGCCGACCTCGGCGAAGAAATCCTTGTTGAAGCCTTCCTGCTTGCCGTCCTTCAGGAAATCGAACGGCGCGAACTGCATTTCGGTGCCGATGACCAGTTGGCCGGCCTTTTGAACGTCGGCCAACTGGTCCGCCCGGGCGGGCATGGCAAACGATGCGGCGGCCAGGAAGCCGCCGGCCAGCAGCCATTTGAATGTCGGGGTGATGCGCATGGTGTTGCTCCTCGATTGGCGGGGCCGCGCGGGCGTGCCCTGATGTCGAAAATGATGGTGGATCAGCTGTGCGTCCAGGCTTCTTGGGGCCTGCTGAAAAGTATATACATTAGACATCGAGTGTCAATCGTGAGGAGCCCGGCGTGCCCGCGGATGACCTCGAATTAAGGGTAAATCCCAGGCGGCGGCCAGGCTACGCCGCCAGCAGCCGCCGGGCGATGATGGTGCGCTGGATTTCGGATGAGCCTTCGTAGATGCGCAGGATCCTGGCGTCGCGCGCGTAGCGTTCCAGCGGCAGGTCGCGGGTGTAGCCGTAGCCTCCGTGGATCTGCAGGGCGTGGTCGGTGATGAAGCCGGCAGCTTCGGATGCATACAGCTTCGCCATGGCGGATTCCATCGAGAACCCTTCCCCCTGTCCGCGCTTGTGGGTGGCCTGCAGTGTCAGCGCCCATGCGGCCTCCAGGCGGAGTTTCATATCGGCCAACATCCATTGGATGCCCTGTTTTCCGGCCAGCGGCTGGCCGTCGATCAGGCGCTCCCGCGACCAGGACGTGGCGGCGGCCAGGGCGGCCTCGGACACGCCCAGGCTGGTGGCGGCCACGTCCAGGCGGCTGTTGTCCAGTACTTTCATGGCGGTGCGAAAGCCGCTGCCTTCCTCGCCCAGCCGATGGGTCGCCGGCACCCGGCAATCCAGCGCCACTTCGAAGGCATGGCCGCCGCGGATGCCCATCAGCTTTTCGGGTCGGGACACCTGCAGGCCGGAAGCGCCCCTGTCGACGATGAAAGCGCTGATGCCCCGGCTGCCGGCCAGAGGGTCCGTTTTGGCGTAGACCACGATGAAATCGGCCTCGCCCGCATTCGAGATGAAGTGCTTGACCCCGCTCAGGTGGTACTGGTCGCCCTCGCGGTGCGCCTGTGTGCCCATGTCCGCCGGGTTGGATCCGGCCCGGGGCTCGGTCAGCGCGAAGGCGCCCAGGATGTCGCCCCGGGCGGCCCGCGGCAGATACTGTGCGCGCAGGGCATCGTCGCCCCCGATCAGGATCGAATCGGTGGCCAGGTAATGGGCGCCGATCATGGATGACGTGGCCGCGCAGTGGCGGGCGATTTCGGCAATGGCCAGCACCAGCGCCGCGGGACTGACTCCGACGCCGCCCCAGCGTTCCGGCAGGTTCATGCCCATGACGCCCAGGGCCGCCAGCCCAGGCACGTGGCAGGTCGCCGACCGGGCTTGCTCGTCCAGTTCGGCCGCCAGGGGAGCGATTTCGGCCGCTGCGTAGCGGCCGATGGCGGCGGCGATTTCCAGATCGTCTTCACTGACGCCCAGACGTGGATTCATGATGGATCTCCTGTGTGGGGGATGGATGGATTCAGCGTCCGAAGACGCCCAGGTCGCGCAGGGTGGAGATTTTGTCCAGGCTCAGCCCCAGCAGGCCGTGCAGGATCGCGTCGGTGTCGGCGCCCAGGTCCGGCGCCGGGCGCATCGGACGGGTTTCCCACGCGGAGAACCGGATCGGCTGGCGTGGCAGCCGCAGGCCCGGCAGGCGCGGGTCGTCCGTGTCGCGTAGCAACTTGCGGTATCGTGCCTGGTCGCTGTCCAGCGCCTGGCGCACCGTCCAGATCGGGGCGGCGGGGATGGCGCCCGCCTCGAGCCGTTCGACCGCTTCCGCCACGGTCAGCCCCGCTGCCCAGGATTCGATGGCTTCACGCAATAGCGGTTCATGCTGAGAACGCTGTTCATCGCTGGTGAAACGAGGGTCCTGCGCCAGTTCGCCGCGACCGATCGTTTGGGCGAATTGCGCGAACAGTTTGTTGTTCAGGACCGCCAGGACGAAATGACCATCCTTCGCTCGATAGGCGCCGAACGGGGCGGATAGCGGGTGCCGGTTGCCCACCCGTCGGGTGTCCAGGCCGGTGAACAGATAGCGGGCGACGGCGGTGACGGTGAACGACAGGGTGGCGTCGAACATGGCCGCGTCCACGTGGGTGCCCAGGCCGCTGCGATCACGGCCGATCAGCGCCGCCAGCGTTCCCCAGGAGGCGAACAGACCGCTCAATACGTCGGCGATGGCTTCCCCGACCAGGGTGGGTGGACCGTCCGGGAAGCCCGTGGACTCCATGATGCCGCTCATGGCCTGGATCACGATGTCGTAGGCGGGCCGGTGAGCGGCAGGACCGTCCTGGCCGAAGCCGGAAATGCTGGTGTAGATCAGGCGCGGGTTCAGGGCGCTGAGCGCACCGTAGCCGATCCCCAGCTTGTCCGCCACGCCCGGCCGGAAATTCTCGACCACGACATCGACTTCCTCCGCCATCCGGTGCGCCAGCGCCACCGCGTCGGGCTGTTTCAGGTCAAGCACCAGGCTTTGTTTGTTCCGGTTGACGACGCTGAACAGCGCGCTGTGGCCGTCGCGCATCGGGCCGATCGCACGGTAGTCGTCGCCCTGGGGAGGTTCCACCTTGATGATGCTCGCGCCCAGGTCTCCCAGCAACGCGGTGCAAAAGGGGCCGGACAGTACCCGGGTGAAATCCAGTACCTTCAGGCCGTCGAGGGGGCCCGCGCCGGGGCCTGCGTTCCGCATCATGTTTCGTCTCCGTCGCGATGGGGCTGCGTGTCCGGGCCGCATCGCGGCGCAGGTCATCGGGCGATGGGTTCTCGCGTCCCATTCCGGAGAAATGATAAGAGGGTATCCGTATAATTTAAAACATTAAAAAGTAATTGATGGAATAGCATTTCATGATTCAGTTCTCGATCCGGCAATTGGAGTATTTCGTGGCGGTTGCCCGGCATGGGGGCACGTTGCAGGCTGCGCGGGCCCTGAATGTGTCACAGCCATCGGTCTCCAACGCCATTCGCGAACTCGAAGGCGGCTGGGGGGGGGTGTCGCTGTTCGTACGCCGGCATGCACGCGGTCTGCGGTTGACCGCGGATGGCGAGCAGCGTGTCCGTCAAGCGCTGCGTCTGCTGCGTGAGGCGCATTCCCTGGCACAACAGGGGGAAAAGGGCATTCATGGAATCCTGACGGTGGGCTGCTTCGATACGCTGGGGCCGCTGGTATTCCCGGCCCTGATGAACGCATTCCGGCGGCATCATCCGGACGTGCAGCTACGGCCCTGCGAAGGACATATCGCCGACCTGCTGGACCGGGTGTCCAGTGGCGAGATGGAACTGGCCCTGGTCTATGATATCGGCCTGGCTGGCGAACGGATCCGTTTGCATGATGTCGGCGCCAGCCTGCCTTATGCCGTGCTGCCGGCGGGGCATCCGCTGACCGAGCGGCCCGACGTATCGGTGGAAGATCTGGCGCGGTACCCCTTCGTCCTGATCAATCCGCCCCATAGCCGCGAATATTTTTTGTCCCTGTTCAGCCATGCCGGAGTGCGGCCGCACGTCGTCGCCGAAGTCGGTTCCTTCGAGATGGTCCGCGCCCTGGTGGCGAACGGTCATGGAGTATCCATCCTGGTGACCCGCCCGGCGGGCGACCTGGCCTACGATGGCCGTCCGCTGGTGTGCCGCCCCTTGCGGAATACGCCGGCACCCCAGAAAATCGTGCTGGCCAGCGCGGCCGATCTGCCGCTGGGCGCCATCGCGCAGGTGTTCCTGGATCTGGCGCGTGATTACCTGTCGGGCGAAGGCATGAAAAAGGGCTAGCGTCCTGTCTGGTGAGTTTGGTCACTTGAATTCGGATGCATGGGTTTGTCAGGCAAGGCGCAAACTGCAGCGATAGCCGGTGCTATCGCGAGGATGAGTCTGGACACGGAGCAGTCCCTGCGGACTGCTCCGTGTCTGACGAATCCGAACCGCTTGCAAGCGGTGAGGTGGACAAGCAACGCAGCATGGCCAGCCCGGGCGCCGAAGGTAAGAATCGGAATTAGCCAGACAGGACACTAGGCTTGTCCGGCCAGCTTGTAGCGGTTGCCGGGATACCACATCACCGCCTGCGAGGCGAACGCCCCGCCCGAGAATGTCGTCCGGTCCAGCACCAGGCAGGGCTGTTCGGGCGGGATATCCAGAGGTTCCGCCACGTTCTGCGGAGGCAGCTTGACTTCGATCGTGTAGCGGCCCGTCGGCGCCGGGGCGGCGCGCATCAGGTATTCGCTGGGGGTCGTCTGCGACCAGTCCTGTTGCAGATAATCCGGCAGGCGCCGGGCGTCGACCACGCGGTCTTCCAGCTGGATCGGTTCCGCGTTTTCATAATGCACGATGATCGAATGAAACAGCGGCGCCCCCACCGGCAGGTGGAAGCGCTGTGCCTGCGTCGTGGACACCTTGCTTTTTTCCAGCAGCAGGACGTGGCAGGAATGCTGATGCCCCCGATCGCGGATATCCTGGGCGATGCTGCGGATCTCGATCAGGGTGGACGGGATCTTGGCCGGCGCCACATAGGTGCCCGATCCCTGATAGCGCAGCAGCACCTGGTCCGCCGTCAGTTCGCGCAGCGCCCGGTGCACCGTCATGCGCGATACGCCGAATTGCTTGCACAGCGCCAGTTCGGTGGGGATCAGTTCGCCTTCCGTCCAGGTGCCGCCGCGAATCTGGCTCAGGACATAGTCCTTGATGCGCTGATAGGCGGGTGCTGCCCGCGCGGGGGTCTCGGTGGCCTGGGCCTGACGGCGCATGTCGTATTCCCTGTTCGTCGAATAGGGCCATTTTATGCGAGACCCTGCCGGGCGGCGTTCGTCGGCGCCCGCGGAACCTGGACTGGTGCGCGGACCGGCTCCGGATCAGCCGAAGCGCACGATCTCGAAGCTCAGCCGGCCCTGCTCGTCGCGGCCGACCGAATAGCCCAGATGCTCGCGCACGCTGTTGTCGGAGTGGAAAGTCAGCACCACCGGCTTGATGTGTTCCAGCTCGGATTCCTGGATGTATTCCGAGTTGGCGATGATGACTTCGTCGCCGCGCTGGCAGGTGCGCGCGGCCGCGCCGTTCAGGATGCAGCAGCGCGAGCCGCGTTCGCCATAGATCACGTAGGTGCTGATGCGGGCGCCGGAATTCTTGTTCCAGATATCCACGAATTCCATGGGCAGGATGCCTGCGGCCTCGCAGTGGTCGGGATCCAGGGTGATGGAGCCGTGGTAATCCAGGTCGGCCCCGGTGACGCGAATGCCATGCAGTTTGGCGCGAACGATTTTTCTCACTTGGAAATCCGGAGAAGGGAATTGAGCAGGCGACATTCTAGCGCGTTGCGCCGCAGCATCAGTTCCCGGCGGGAAAGCCTCTCCGGACATGTGCGTCTCATTATAATGTTATGTTCATCGAATGAGGCGGCGTGTCGCATGGGTGGCACGGGCGCCGGGTTCGAGCATGCGGATCATCGGACGGAACACTATGTTTGCTGCGCGGGAGGCCTGGAAGGCCGGGCTGTGGGCACCCAGGCATTGGGCGGGCAACATCGCGGCGGGCGTGATCGTCGGCGTCGTGGCCCTGCCGCTCGCCATGGCTTTCGCGATCGCCTCCGGGGTCAAGCCCGAACAGGGCCTGTACACCGCCATCGTGGCGGGGGTTGTGGTGTCCCTGTTCGGCGGCAGCCGGGTGCAGATCGCGGGCCCCACGGGCGCCTTCATCGTCATCCTGTCGGGCATCGTCGCGGAGCACGGGGTCGCGGGCCTGCAGCTGGCCACCCTGATGGCCGGCCTGATCCTGTGCGCCTTCGGCCTGGCCCGCCTGGGCGGCGTGATCCGCTATATCCCCCTGCCGGTGATCCTGGGCTTCACGGCCGGCATCGGCATCATCATCTGGGTCGGACAGTGGCAGGCCTTTTTCGGACTGCCGGCGGTGCAGGGCCATTTCTTCCACGAGAAGCTCTGGTTCCTGATGCGGAACCTGCCGCGGCTGGACCTGGTGACCACCGTGTTCGGGTTCGGGTCGCTGGCGCTGGTGCTGCTGCCCCGGCGGGTACAGGTCCTGCGGCGGGTCCCCGGCCCCCTGCTGGCCTTGGTCGCGGCGACGGTCCTGCAGGGGATCTTCCAGTTCCCGCAGCTGGCCACCATCGGCAGCACCTTCGGCGAACTGCCGCGCGGGCTGCCGCTGCCGCATTGGCCCGGGGGCGGGCTGGACCGGATCGTGCCGCTGATCGGTCCGGCATTCACCATCGCCTTGCTGGGTGCCATCGAGTCCCTGCTGTCGGCCGTCGTCGCCGACAGCATGGCTGGGACGCGGCACGACTCGAACGCCGAACTGTTCGGCCAGGGCCTGGCCAACGTGCTCAGTCCGCTGTTCGGCGGGATCGCGGCCACGGGCGCCATCGCCCGCACAGCCACCAGCATCCGCAGCGGCGGGACCGCGCCGCTGGCCGGGGTGGTCCATGCCGCGGTGCTGGCCCTGGTCCTGCTGGCGTTCGCGCCGCTGGCGCGCAACATTCCTCTGGCCACCCTGGCCGCGATCCTGTTCGTGGTCGCCTGGAACATGAGCGAGGCGCACCGTGTGGTGCGCCTGGTCCGGCACGCGCCGCGCGCGGATGCCGTCATCCTGTGCCTGACCCTGCTTCTGACTGTCTTCGCCGATCTCGTCGTGGCGGTCAACATCGGCATCGTGTTGTCCGTCCTGCGTTTCCTGCATCGCATGGCCTCCAGCGTCGACGTGGCGCCGGTGGCGATACCGGACGGAACGGCAGGCAGCGGGGGACCGCGCGTGCGCGCGCTGCGGGTCCGGGGGCCGCTGTTCTTCGCGGCCGTCGAATCCTTGCGGGCGGCGTTCCGGGACGAGCACTCGTCCGTGCTGATTCTGTGCCTGGACCAGGCGCCGTTCGCCGATGCCACGGCGCTGCAGGCGTTGGACGACGAGATCGTCGCCGCGAGGGGGCGCGGCGTGCGCGTGATCCTGTGTGGCGCCGATGCGCCGATCCGGGCCAAGCTGAGTCGCATGGGCACGTTGTCCCGGCTGGGGGCGGGCGATTTCCAGCCGGATCTGGCGGCGGCGCTGGAAATGGCGGGCCGGGCGAATCCGGAATCCGCCTAGCACGCCTGCCGGATCAGCCCGGCGGACACGCCGCCCCGTCAGGCCGGTTCGCATGCCGGGGCGCGGGGAAGCCGCTACGGCCGGGCGCGCGGCGGCTTGCCGGGCGCCCATTCCACGCCGTGTCGGGCCAGGTATTCGCGGATCAGTTGCCGCACCACTTGCGAGGGCGTCAGATCCTGGCGAGCGCAGAGTTGCTCGAAGGCCTTCTTCTTGTTCGGATCGATCAGGACCGTCAGACGGGCGGTCTTGTTTTCCAGCGGGGCAGGGCTCATGGTTCGGGGCAGGGGCCTGTTCACACTCATCAAAGAGATCGCGTCGGGTGTCGGACCGGTGCGGTGGCCGGCAACGGCGGTCGGGTCCGCAGGGTTTCTTTCAGTCGTGCTTCCAGGGCCTTCGGGAAGCCCGGGCGTTCAGTGGGCGGCAACAGGCGGTCCAGCGTCGCGATCCGGTCGGCGTCATAGCGGCGGGCCGAGCCCAGCGCCGTTTCCAGCGTGTTGGCGAGCGCCGTCATTTCGGCGGCGTCGCATTGCGCCAGGATCAGGGCGTGGACGAGCCCCACGTGGCGGTCGGGCGCGTGGCCCGGGATGCGCCGCCAGACCTGCGCGGTGCCGGCGATCTTGCGGGTGGGCGCCGGCACGGCCAGATTGTACCGGCCGTCGCAGAACGAGCCCTCGACCGCCTGCGTCCGGGTCTCGATACCGAAGGCGGCCAGCGCATCGCTGATCAGCGCGCACAGGTGCCGGTAGAGGGCTTCGGAATGGTCGAGTGGCCGGCCGGCGAAGGCCTGCGCCAGGCTCAGATTCAGGATGCCGGGCCCCTGAGGCACCACGCCGCCGCCCGATTGCCGCACATGGACGGGATAGCCTCTGGCGGCGAAATCGGCCTGGACCGCCGCGAATCCCGGCCGGGCCGCATAGGTGCGCGGTACCACCAGCCCCGGGGCGGCTCGCCAGAGGCAGGCGACCGGTTCCCGGGCGGCGGGAGCCAGTAGGCTCTCGTCGGTCAGAGGGCCGGCGTCGGGCGGTGTGTCCAGCAGGCGGTAGGCGGCGGGGCGGGAATCCGGCATGGCCTCAGGACAGCTGGGTCGCTGCGAAGGTGTCGTCGTCCATGAACAGGTAGCGGATCGCGTCGATCAGGCCCACCACGACGGCCAGGGGCATGAAGATCCAGCAGAGGACCAGCACGCCCAGGCCCCAGCCGATCTGGCCCAGGTAGAAGCGGTGCGCTCCCAGCCAGCCCAGGAAGATCGCCAGCACGATGGCGATCCTGCGCTGGCCGGCCGGACGGCCCAGGGCCTCGCCGCGCGAATGCAGGATCCACAGGCTGGCGGGGATGGTCAGGGCGATGGCCAGCAGGACCTTGCCGGTATGGGCGCGCAGATAGTCCGCCGCGGCGAGATACAGGTCGCCGAAATTGCGGATCAGCAGGCCCGTCAGGGACGAAATCCAGGCGAAGACTTCGCGGAAGACGGTTTCCCCGAAGCTCAGGGCGAGCAGGATGACGAGGAAGATCGCCACGACCAGGATCAGTTTCTTCAGCATGGGGTCCTGTGCTTGAGTGGTCCGGACGGCCGCCGGGCGCCTGCCCGTCGAGGCAGGCACAAAGCCCCATTCTATCGGGAATTCAGCGCGCGCAGGCCTGCCGGATCGCGTGGTCCCATTCGGCCAGCCGCCGGGCCGCCTCGCCGCGCGGCATGGACGGCTCGAAGCGGCGCTCGACGCGCCACAGCGATTCCAGCTCCCCCAGGTCGGCATAGACGCCCGCTTGCAGGCCGGCGAGGAAGGCCGCACCCTGCGCCGTGGTCTCCACCATGGTGGGGCGCAGCACGGGGATACCCAGCAGATCCGCCTGGAACTGCATCAGCAGGTCGTTGACGCAGGCGCCGCCGTCCACGCGCAGTTCCCGCAGCGGCGCCGCGCCGGCCTCTTGGGCGTCGCGGCTCATGGCCTGGAGCAGGGCGGCGCTTTGGTAGGCGATGCTTTCCAGAGCGGCCCGGGCGATGTGGGCCATGGTGGTGCCGCGCGTCAGGCCGGTGATGGTGCCGCGTGCATCGGGATCCCACCAGGGCGCGCCCAGGCCGGTGAAGGCGGGCACGAACATCACTCCGCCCGAGTCCGGCACGCTGCGGGCCAGCTCCTCGATGTCGCTGCTGCGCACGAAGGCACGCAGGCCGTCGCGCAGCCACTGGACCACGGCGCCACCCACGAACACGCTGCCTTCCAGGGCGTAGACGGGTCGGGCGTCGGGCTGCGCCGCGCTGGTCGTCACCAGGCCGTTGCCGGAAACCTGGAAGCGCTCGCCCGTGTGCATCAGCATGAAGCAGCCCGTGCCATAGGTGTTCTTGGCCATGCCCGGGCGGAAGCACGCCTGGCCGAACAGGGCGCTCTGCTGGTCGCCGGCCACGCCGCAGATCGGCACGGCATGGCCCAGGAGGTCCGGGTCGGCGGCGCCGTAGTCGGCCGAGGAAGGCAGGATGTCCGGCATCATGCGGGCCGGCACATCCAGCCGGCCCAGCAGGTCTGGATCCCAGGCGTTGCGGTGCACGTCCATCAACATGGTGCGTGCCGCGTTGCTGACGTCGGTCAGGTGGCGCCGGCCGCCGGTCAGATTCCAGATCAGCCAGCTGTCGATGGTGCCGAACAGCAGGTCTCCCGACCGGGCGCGGGGACGCGCGTCGGGCACGTGGTCCAGGATCCATTTCAGTTTGGTGGCCGAAAAATAGGCGTCGATGCGCAGCCCGGTGCGGTTCAGGATCTCGGGTTCCAGGCCCTGCGCGCGCAGTTCGGCGCAGGTCGGCTCGGCCCGGCGATCCTGCCAGACGATCGCCGGGTGGATGGGCTTTCCCGTATGGCGGTCCCAGACCACCGTGGTCTCGCGCTGATTGGTGATGCCGATGGCGCGGATGTCGCGCGCGGCGATGCCCGCCCGGTGGATGGCCTCGCACATGGTGTCGCGCTGTGTCTGCCAGATTTCCAGCGGGTCGTGCTCGACCCAGCCGGGCCGGGGATAGTGCTGGGTGAATTCCCGCTGCGCCAGGCCCACGATGCGGCCCTGGCGGTCGAAGACGATGCTGCGGGTGCTGGAAGTGCCCTGGTCCAGGGCGAGCAGGTAGGTCATGCCTTCGCGATTCCTTGATTAGTGTGAACAGGCCCTAAAACCTCAGGGGGCGATGACGCAGTCCACGCCGGCGGCCTTGAGCAGGCCGGGGAAGGGGTCCGGGGGGCGGGCATTGGTGAACAGGCGGCCGATCTGGGACAGTTCCCCCAGCCGGACCATGGCCGGCCGATGGAACTTGCTGGTATCGGTGGCCATCCAGACTTCCCGGGCCGACTGCATGATGGCCTGGGACACCTTCACCTCGCGGAAGTCGTAGTCGCGCAGCGTGCCGTCGGCCTCGATGCCGGAGATGCCCATCAGGGCGATGTCGGCGCGGAACTGGCGGATGAATTCCACCGTGGCCTCGCCCACGATGCCCAGGTCTCGGGACCGCACGCTGCCGCCGGCCAGGATGACTTCGCAGCCAGGCTGCTGGCCGAGCGTGCAGGCCACGTTGACATTGTTGGTGATGACGCGCAACCCCGTGTGGCCGGACAGGGCTCGGGCGATTGCTTCCGTGGTGGTGCCGATATTGATCAGCAGCGAACAGTCGTTGGGGATTTCGCGGGCGACGGCGCGGGCGATGCGTTCCTTTTCGGCGGCATGCAACTGGGCGCGCTGGCGGTAGGCGATGTTCTCGATGGTCGAATTGGGCAGCCGGACCCCGCCATGGAAACGGACCAGCAGATTGGCCTCGGCGAGGCGCTGGACGTCGCGGCGGACCGTCTGGACCGTGACGTCCAGGTCGCCGGCCAGGGCTTCCAGGCTGCAGGAACCCGAGCCCTGCAGGCGGTTGAGCAGCTTGATCTGGCGGGGATTGGGATGCATGGAATCGGCCTTCGTCATGACCGGCTCACTGTACAGCGAAAGGAAAAGAAAGAATCTTAGGGTTTATATGGACAGCAAAAAGAGTGAAAACGAACAATAATTCACAAAAAGGAACTTCCGGAGTAAGTGCTCATGCAACTCGAGCTGGTTCGCGTCGGCAAGAAGGTCGGTGCCGAAACCTGGCTTCATCCCCTGGATCTGGCGCCGCGGGAATCCGCCGTCACGGTCCTGCTGGGTGTGACCCGCGCCGGCAAGACCAGCTTGATGCGGTTGATGGCCGGCCTGGACGCGCCCACCACCGGCCGGGTTCTGGTCGACGATGTGGACGTCACCGGGTTGCCGGTGCGCCGCCGCAACGTCGCCATGGTGTATCAGCAGTTCATCAACTATCCGTCCATGACGGTCGCCGCCAATATCGCCTCGCCCCTGCGGTTACGCGGCGAGGCCGGCTTCATGTCCCGGGTGCGCGAGATCGCGCGTACTCTGCATATCGACGAATTCCTGGATCGCCTGCCGTCCGAGCTGTCCGGCGGTCAGCAGCAGCGCGTCGCCCTGGCGCGCGCCCTGGCCAAGGACGCTCCCCTGATGTTGCTGGACGAGCCGCTCGTCAACCTGGACTACAAGCTGCGCGAGGAACTGCGCGAGGAGCTCGGCGCCCTGTTCGACCAGGGCCGATCCACCGTCGTCTACGCCACGACGGAACCCGGCGAAGCGTTGCTGCTCGGAGGTTATACGGCCGTTCTGGACCAGGGCGAGTTGCTGCAGTATGGCCCGACGCTGGACGTGTTCCGGCGACCCGCCTCGATGCGGGTGGCGCGCGCCTTCAGCGACCCGCCCATGAATTTCCTGGCGGCCCGCGCCGGCCGCGCGGCAGTCAGCCTGCGGGCGCTGGCCGGCGTGAGTCTGCCGGCCGGGCAGGACGTGCCGGACGGCGACGTGACCGTCGGGCTGCGCGCGGCCGACCTGTCGCTCACCGATCAGGGCGGCGACTGCCGGATCCCGGGGCGGGTCCAGCTCGCCGAAATTTCGGGTTCCGCCACCTACGTCCACGCCGATACGCCCGTCGGCAATCTGGTGGCCCAGGTGCCGGGCGTCCGGCATCATGACTTGGGCGACGCCGTCACTCTGCATTTCTCCAGCCGCCGGGCCTATGTGTTCGGCCCGGACGAATCCCTGTTGCGGGCGCCCCTGGCGCGGGAGGCCTGAGATGGCGCGCATCGAACTCCAGCTGGCGCACAGCTACGCGCGAACCGTCCGTTCAGACGCCGACTATGCGCTGCTGCCGCTGGATATCACTTTCGAGGACGGCGGGGCCTACGCCTTGCTGGGGCCGTCGGGCTGCGGCAAGACCACCATGCTCAACATTATCTCGGGCCTGGTCACGCCGTCGCACGGCGCCATTCGTTTCGACGGCGTGGACCGCACCCACGCCACGCCGCAGGAGCGCAACATCGCCCAGGTGTTCCAGTTCCCCGTCATCTACGACACCATGACGGTAGGCGAAAACCTGGCGTTTCCCCTGCGCAATCGCAAGGTGCCGGAAGACCGGATCCGCGAGCGTGTCGGGCGCATCGCGGAAATGCTCGATCTGTCCGCCCAGCTCGACCAGCGGGCGGCCAATCTGGCAGCCGACGCCAAGCAGAAGATTTCCCTGGGACGCGGGCTGGTGCGCCCGGACGTGTCGGCGGTGCTGTTCGACGAGCCGCTGACGGTGATCGACCCCCACCTGAAATGGGAACTGCGCCGCAAGCTCAAACAGATCCACCACGAGCTGGGCCTGACGCTGATCTACGTCACCCACGACCAGGTCGAGGCCATGACCTTCGCCGACCAAGTCCTGGTGATGGCGCGGGGCCGGGTGGTCCAGCAGGGCACGCCCGCGGACCTGTTCGAACGCCCGCGCCATACTTTCGTGGGGCATTTCATCGGCTCGCCCGGCATGAACTTACTGCCGGTCGAGGCGCGAGCGGACGGCGGGCTTTGGCTGGACGGCCTGCGCCTCGGGCGTCCGGAATCACCGGAATTGCCCGCCGGGCCGTTGACCCTGGGAATCCGCCCCGAATACCTGCGCCTGGCCTCCGAAGGCGACCCGGACGCCGTGCCGGCCACGGTGTCCCAGGTGCGCCACGTCGGCACCAGCCAGTTGCTCAGCGTCCGGATCGGCAGCCATGAGGCGAAGGCCCATCTGCCGGCCGAGGCCGCCCCGCCCGCCGAGGGCGCGGCCGTGCGCCTGGTCCTGATCGGCCCCCATACCCGCTACTACCGCGATGAGGAACTCGTGGATGAGTCCGGATACGGATCAGTCCCTTCGGACTGATCCGTGTCTGACGAATCCAAGCGGCATGCAGGCCGCGAGGTGGAGAGCTCGTAGCCCAAGGAAATAATATGAGTACCATCAAACCCGTCAATCAGAAGGCCTGGTGGCTGATCCTGCCAGTGATCCTGTGCGTGGCGTTCTCGGCGATCATCCCGCTGATGACCGTGGTCAACTATTCCGTCCAGGACATCATCTCGCCGGACAATGCGGTATTCGTCGGCACGGAATGGTTCGCCAGCATCATGCGCGACGAGGACCTGCATGCCGCCTTGTGGCGGCAGTTGCTGTTCTCCGGCGCCGTGCTGGCCATCGAGATCCCCCTCGGAGTGGCGCTGGCACTGTCCATGCCGGCGCGCAGCTGGCGGGCCTCGGCCGTGCTGGTGATCGTCTCCCTGTCGCTGCTGATTCCCTGGAACGTGGTGGGCACGATCTGGCAGATATTCGGCCGCACGGACATCGGCCTGTTCGGCTGGACGCTGGCACGTCTGGGGCTGGACTACAGCTACGTCGGCAACCCGATCCACGCCTGGCTGACCGTGCTGCTGATGGATGTCTGGCACTGGACGCCGCTGGTGGCGCTGCTCGCCTACGCCGGCCTGCAGTCCATTCCCGAAGCCTATTATCAGGCCGCCAGCATCGACGGCGCCAGCAAATGGGCCGTGTTCCGCTACATCCAGCTGCCCAAGATGCGCGGTGTGCTGATGATCGCCGTGCTGCTGCGCTTCATGGACAGCTTCATGATCTATACAGAGCCCTTCGTGCTGACCGGCGGCGGTCCGGGCAATTCCACCACTTTCCTCAGCCAGTACCTGACGCAGAAGGCCATCGGCCAGTTCGACATGGGGCCCGCGGCCGCCTTTTCCCTGATCTACTTCCTCATCATCCTGATGTTCTGTTTCGTGCTGTACAACTGGATGCTGCGCGTCGGCACCCGGGACTCGGGAGCCGCCCATGACTGACCGTTCGTTCCTGCCGCGCAAGCGCACCGTCTTCTTGATCCTGTACCTGCTGTTCGCCCTGGTCCCCATCTACTGGATGGTGGTCATGAGCTTCAAGACCAACCAGGGCATCCTGGCCGAGTTCTCCCTGTTTCCCCGCGAGTTCACGCTGGACAACTACCGGCTGATCCTGTCTGATCCTTCCTGGTACATGGGTTACGTGAACAGCCTGATCTATGTCTGCATGAACATGGTCATGGCGATCGCCGTGGCCCTGCCGGCGGCCTACGCCTTCTCGCGCTATTCCTTCTTGGGCGACAAGCACGTGTTCTTCTGGCTGCTGACCAACCGCATGACGCCGCCCGCCGTGTTCCTGCTGCCATTCTTCCAGCTCTATACCACCCTGGGATTGATGGATACGCACTGGGCCGTGGCGCTGGCGCATCTGCTGTTCAATGTGCCGTTGGCGGTCTGGATCCTGGAAGGCTTCATGAGCGGCATTCCCCGGGAAATCGACGAGACCGCCTATATAGACGGCTACAGTTTTCCGCGCTTCTTCCTGACGGTCTTCCTGCCGCTGATCAAGTCGGGGGTGGGGGTGGCGGCTTTCTTCTGCTTCATGTTCAGCTGGGTGGAACTGCTGCTGGCGCGTACGCTGACCAGCGTCGACGCCAAGCCCATCGTGGCCATCATGACCCGCACGGTCTCGGCCTCTGGCATGGACTGGGCCACCCTCGCGGCGGCCGGCACGCTCACCATCGTCCCGGGCGCCATTGTCATCTGGTTCGTGCGCCACTACATCGCGAAGGGCTTCGCGATGGGCCGAGTCTAGGACCCGTCCACACTAAAGGAATATGCCATGTTCGACTGGATGGTCTGGACCACCCCCACTGCCGTGTTCTTCATCTGCATCGCGCTGATGCTGGCTGGCATGACGGTCTGGGAGATCCGCTCGCCCACCGTGCTGCGCAAGGGCTTCCTGCCCATGGCGACCACGCGCGGCGATCGCCTGTTCATCGGCCTGCTGGTGGCCGCCTACATCAACCTGGCCTTCCTCGGCCTGGGCGAGACCTTCATGGACTGGTTCGCCCTGGACGAGGAGCCCTCCGTCTGGATCAGCTTCGTCCTGTCCATGGGCGTCCTGACGTTGGTAATGAAAAAGGGATGAGCCTGGACTGATGACAGTCCCCTGCGGACTGTCATCAGCCTGGCGAATCGGAGCCGCTTGCAAGCGGCGACGTGGAGAGATGCCACGGCTGGAGAAGTCCCCTGCGGACTGTCATCAGCCTGGCGAATCGGAGCCGCTTGCAAGCGGCGACGTGGAGAGATGCCACGGCTGGAGAGTCCCCTGCGGACTGTCATCAGCCTGGCGAATCGGAGCCGCTTGCAAGCGGCGACGTGGAGAGATTTCCGGCGCCGGACTATTTCCCCGGGCGGCGCCGGCCTGCAGGGCAGGGGAGCACACAGAGGAGAACATGATGAGATTCAGCCATACCGCCTTGGCGCTGGCCGTCGCCTGCGCCCTGGGAGGCCAGGCCGCCTGGGCCGGCACCGTCGAGGCCCAGAAATGGGTCGACAGCGAATTCCAGCCGTCCACGCTGAGCAAGGACCAGCAGATGGCCGAAATGCAGTGGTTCATCGACGCCGCCGCAAAGCTCAAGGCCAAGGGAGTCAAGGAAATCAACGTGGTGTCCGAGACCATCACCACCCACGAATACGAATCCAAGGTCCTGGCCAAGGCTTTCGAGGAAATCACCGGGATCAAGGTCAATCATGACCTGATCCAGGAAGGCGACGTGGTCGAGAAGCTGCAGACCTCCATGCTCTCGGGCAAGTCCATCTACGACGGCTGGATCTCCGATTCCGACCTGATCGGCATGCACTACCGCTACGGCGAGGTCCTGTCGCTCACCGACTATATGGAAGGCGCCGGCAAGGAGTACACCAATCCGGGCCTGGACCTGAAGGACTTCATCGGCACGTCCTTCACCACCGCGCCGGACGGCAAGATGTACCAGCTGCCCGACCAGCAATTCGCCAACCTGTACTGGTTCCGCTACGATCTGCTCAACCGTCCCGACTTGAAGGAAAAGTTCAAGGCCAAGTACGGTTACGAACTGGGTGTGCCGGTCACCTGGACCGCCTACGAGGACATCGCCAAGTTCTTCTCCGAGGATATCAAGACCCTGGATGGCAAGCCCATCTACGGTCACATGGACTATGGCAAGAAGGATCCGTCCCTGGGCTGGCGCTTCACCGATGCCTGGCTGTCGATGGCGGGTTCGGCCGACAAGGGCACCCCCAACGGCCTGCCGGTGGATGAATGGGGCATCCGCGTGGCCGATGACAAGTGCACGCCGGTGGGCGCGTCCGTGGCCCGCGGCGGGGCGACCAATTCGCCGGCCGCCGTCTACGCCCTGACCAAGTACATCGACTGGATGAAGCAGTACGCGCCCAAGGTCGCGCTGGGCATGACCTTCTCCGAAGCCGGCCCCGTGCCGGCCCAGGGCGAGATCGCCCAGCAGATCTTCTGGTACACCGCCTTCACGGCCGACATGACCAAGAAGGGCCTGCCGGTGGTCAACGAGGACGGCACGCCCAAGTGGCGCATGGCGCCGGCCCCGCACGGCCCCTATTGGAAGGAAGGCATGCAGAACGGCTACCAGGACGTGGGCTCGTGGACTTTCTTCAAGAACCACGATCCGAACAAGGTCGCCGCCGCCTGGCTGTACGCCCAGTTCGTAACCGCCAAGACGACCTCGCTGAAGAAATCCATCGAGGGGCTGACCTTCATCCGCGACAGCGACATCCATAGCGACTACTTCACGAAGAACGCCAACAAGTACGGCGGCCTGATCGAGTTCTATCGCAGTCCGGCGCGCGTGGCCTGGACCCCGACCGGCACCAACGTGCCCGATTATCCGAAACTGGCGCAACTGTGGTGGCGCAACGTGTCCCAGGCGATCGCCGGGGAAAAGACGCCGCAGCAGGCCATGGACAATCTGGCCAATGAAATGGACAAGGTCATGTCGCGCCTGGAGCGCGCCGGCATGAAACGCTGCGCGCCCAAGCTCAACGAAAAGAGCGATCCGGCCAAGTGGCTCAGCGATGAGCACGCCCCGTGGAAGAAGCTCGCCAACGAGAATCCGAAACCGGAAACCGTATCCTACGATTCGCTGCTGCAGGCCTGGAAGGAAGGCCGCGTCCGTTGAAGGGAGTGTGAAACGATGTCCCAGACTGCTGTCCTGCCGCCCGCCACGACGGATCGGGATCGATTGCTGCATGATCTCGAGGCTTTGTCCGAGGTCGACCTGATCATCGTCGGCGGCGGCGCCAGCGGTCTGGGCGTCGCCCTGGACGCCAGGCTGCGGGGCCTGTCGGTCCTGCTGCTGGAGTCCCACGATTTCGCCGGCGGCACTTCTTCGCGAGCGACCAAGCTCGTGCATGGCGGTGTCCGCTATCTGGCTCAGGGCAATATCGGCCTGGTGCGCGAAGCTCTGCACGAGCGCCGGGCGCTGCTGAACAACGCGCCGCATCTGGCACAGCCCCTGGCCTTCATCATGCCTGCCTACCGGCCCTGGGAAGTGCCGTTCTATGGCACCGGCCTGAAGATCTACGACGCCCTGGCCGGTTCCGCCAGTCTGGGCCGCACCGAATGGCTGGGGCGCGCCTGCACGGCGGCCCGGCTGCCGGGCGTCAGCACGGCCGGACTGTTCGGCGGCGTCCAATACTGGGACGGCCAGTTCGACGACGCCCGGCTGGCCCTGGTCCTGGCCCGCACCGCAGCCGCCCAGGGCGCCCTGGTGCTGAATTACTGCCCGGTCGTCGACGTGCTGCACGAGAACGGCCGGGTCAGTGGCGTGCGCTGGCGCGATGCCCTGGATGCGGGTGGACGTCGCGCGGGCACGGTCCGCGCCCGCTGCGTCATCAACGCCACCGGTGTCTGGGTTGACGACCTGCGCCGTCTGGACGATGCCGCCCGGGGGCAGGATACCGCCCCCATGGTGGCGCCCAGCCAGGGAGTGCACCTGGTGGTCGATCGGTCCTTCATGCCGTCCGCCGAGGCCTTGCTGGTTCCGCGCACCCGCGACGGCCGGGTGCTGTTCGCCGTGCCCTGGCTGGGGCACCTGATCCTGGGAACCACCGATACGCCGCGCGACGCCGTGGTCCGCGAACCCCGGGCGCTGCCCGAGGAGATCGCCTTCATCTTGAATGAATCCGCCCACGTACTGGCGCGCCCCCCCCGGGCCGGGGATGTGCTCAGCGTCTGGGTCGGACTGCGTCCCCTGGCGCGGCCAGCGCGCGAGGAGGGGGGCGGCACCAAGATCATCAGCCGCGAGCATACCGTCCGGGTCAGCCCTTCCGGGCTGGTGACCGTGACCGGGGGCAAGTGGACCACTTACCGTTCCATGGCCGAGGATGTCCTGCGTCATTGCCAGGACGCGGGGCTGCTGCGGGATCTGCCTCCCTGCCGCACGGCCCGTTTTCCGCTGCTGGGGGCGCCGGCGCCCGGCGCGCCCGCCGTCCGGCTGACGGAGCCGCCAGGGCTGCACGCCTATGGTACCGAAGCCGCCGACGTGCAGGCGCTGCCGGGCGCCGGCAACGAGTTGGGCCTGGGTCTGACCGAGGCCATGGTCCGCCATGCCGCGCGGCGCGAATATGCCCGCACGATCGAGGATGTGCTGGCTCGGCGCCACCGGATGCTGTTTCTGCATGCTGACCGGGCGATCCAGGCAGTTCCCGCAGTTTCACGCATTCTGGCGGAGGAAATCGGCTCGAACGGCGATCCGGACGCCTTCCTGGCTTTGGCCGAGCAGTATCGCCACGTTCCGTCCTGACCGCGTCCCGCGCGGCTCGCATACGCGTCGCGTCCGCCGGGGGGCGCCGATCGCTTTCCAGCCTGCCGGCGGGGCGGAAGCCCGGCGGCTGGCGTTTCTTCCCGTCTCCTTGCGACTCCTCGCCACGGATACACCATGTTGCTCCCTGGCAACATTCATTAGGGTAAGCCATTATTCGGTCATGGTTTTCCCTAGAATAAATTACATCCAAAAACAAAAATTTCTTTTGTTAAATGTTAAGTAGCGTCAAAATTCTGGACAGTTAAGGCTATACTCCTACCGTCCATGTCAAATGTGCATGTAAATGTATTTTTGATGTCTGAATTTAATTATTGTGACTGGCAATTTGTGACAATTGATTCAGGGGCAGGCATCGCCACCGGCTTGCCTGCGACGAGGCCGGTTTCCGCTCGCGGGATCCGGTAATAGCCAAAAGGGGATCCCATGTCCACTCTCGATTCCACGCTGTTGAATGACATCCGCGAGGTCAATCTGTCCTACCTGATGCTGGCCCAGCGCCTGCTGCGTGAAAATCTGGCCGCCGGCATGTTCCGACTGGGCTTCGACGCCGATGTCGCGGAAATCATCCTCAATCTGTCGCCGGCCCAGATCGTCCGGCTGGCCAGCTCCAATTCCGTGCTGTGCGCCTTCCGCCTGAACGACGCCCAGCTGCTCAATTCCCTGACCCACGAAGTTCTTGGCGGCGTGCTGCAGCAGGCACATTCCACCATCCTGATGGCCCGGCAGGAAACCGTATCCGCCTGAGCCATGTCCAGCAAGAGTGTTTCCCGCGAAGCCGATGACATCCTGCTCGCCACGGACATGATCCGCCTGGGTGCCCGCCTGCAGGTGCTGCAGGCGGAAACATCCCTCAGCTACGACCGGCTGGCGCGTCTGTACCGCGAGGTCAAGGGCGCTTCGCCCCCCAAGGGCATGCTGCCGTTTTCGGTGGACTGGTTCATGACCTGGCTGCCGAACATTCACTCCAGCCTGTTCTACAACATCTACCGATATATGGATACCTTCACCCCGGCGAAGAAATCGCAGGCGCTGGTGGAGGCCTATCGGTTGTACCTGGAGCAGTCCTCGGTGGGCTTGCAGCCCGGCGAGGACTGCGATGAGCCGGTGCTCAGCTTCACGCGGGCCTGGATGCTGGTGCGCTTCTTCGAAAGCGGGCTGGTGCAGTTGTCCGGCTGCCAGCAGTGCCGGGGCCTGTTCGTCGCCCATGCGCATGATCCGGAATCGGGATTCGTCTGCGCCATCTGCAAGCCTCCGCCCCGGGCGGGCAAGACCCGTGCGCGTCGCCGGTCGGCGGCGCGTTTGTCGGCCTGATTCGGGATTTGTGGACAAAAAGACCTGTTTAACCATGCTTTTGAATGCGGGAAAACAGGGATGATGGCAGTATTCTGACTCTCGAGGCATGCGCACGTGTTTATCATCCTGGGATACCTGATCGTAGGGGCGGGGGTCTTTGCCAGTTTCATCGCCATGGGCGGCCATATGGGCGCCCTGTATCAGCCCTTCGAATTCACGCTGATCGGCGGCGCGGCGCTGGGTGCGTACATCGCCTCCAGCAACGGCGCCTCGATCAAGCTGCTGATCGAGGCCGTTCCCAAGGCCCTCAAGCGCAATCCCTATGGCAAGCCGCTCTACATGGAGTTGCTGGCCCTGCTGTACACCTTGCTGAACAAGGCCCGGCGCGACGGGCTGATGTCGATCGAGTCCGACATCGAGGATCCCAAGGCCAGCGCCATCTTCACCCAGTACCCCCAGGTTCAGAAGGACGCCAAGCTGATGGAGTTCCTGACGGACTACCTGCGCATCATGATCAGCGGCAACATGAATTCCTTCGAGATCGAAACGCTGATGGACCAGGAAATCGAGGCGCTGCACAACGAGCACCACACCCCGGTCAACGCCGTGCGCGCCGTGGCCGATGGGCTGCCCGCCTTCGGCATCGTGGCCGCGGTGCTGGGGGTGGTCAAGGCCCTGTCGGCCGTCGATCAGCCGCCGGCCGTCCTGGCCGACCTGATTTCCAAGGCCATGGTGGGGACCTTTCTGGGCATCCTGCTGTCCTATGGCTTCTGCGCGCCGTTCGCCTCGGCGGTCGAGCGCCAGTCGGTCGCCTCGATCAAGGTGCTCGAATGCATCAAGGTCACCCTGCTCGCCAGCATGAACGGCTACCCGCCGCCGCTGGCCGTCGAATTCGGCCGCAAGGTCCTGTTCTCGTCCGTCCGTCCCTCGTTCTCCGAGCTCGAGGCCCACGTGCGGCAGACGAAGAATCAGGCGGCGGGCCGCTGACGCAAGGGGGCAGGGGGCATGGCCAAGCACGATACCGGCCGCGTCGTCGTTCGCCGCAAGCGGGCGTACGGCGAATCCCATCACGGGGGCAGCTGGAAGATCGCCTACGCGGACTTCATGACCGCGATGATGGCCTTCTTCCTGGTGATGTGGCTGCTGCTGCTGGTGCCGAAAAAAGACCTTCAGTCCATCGCGGAATACTTCCGCATGCCGCTGATGACGGCGATCACGGGCGGCGAAAAAATGGACAACAGCGAGTCCAAGATCCCCGGCGGCGATCCCAGCGTGATCCCCAACATGAGTCCTTTGCCCTCGGCCAACCCCGAAAGCGACTCAGAGTCCCTGGAGGACCAAGCCGATCAGGAGAGTCTGGAAAATTTGAAGCAGAAGCTCGATAACCTGATCGAGCACAATCCGGTGCTGCGTCAGTTCAGGCCTCAGCTGCTGCTGGACATGACGCCCGACGGCCTGCGGATACAGATCCTGGACCAGCAGAACCGGCCGATGTTCGCCACCGGCAGCGCGGTGGTGCAGGCCTACATGCGCGACATTCTGCGGGAACTCGCCCCGCTGATCAGTCAGCTGCCGAATTCGATCGCGATTTCCGGCCATACCGACGCGCTGCGCTACGCGTCCGGGGACCGCAACTACAGCAACTGGGAACTGTCGGCGGACCGCGCCAACGCGGCGCGCCGCGAGCTGGTCGCGGGCGGGCTGGTCGAGAACAAGATCAAGCGCATCCTGGGGTTGGGCGATACCGTCGACCTGATCAAGGACGATCCCATGGCGGCCGTCAACCGCCGGATCAGCATCCTGGTGCTGAATCGCCGGGCCGAACGGCGCATCGACGAACAGAACGCCGCCGGCCAGGACGGCATGAAAATCCGCGAGCGGCTGGAACTGCTCCGGCATCCCCCCGTTTCCGAGGGGGGAGCCGGGGCAGGGGACGGCTCCGCGCCGGCTCCGGGGGCCGCACCGGTTCCCGGAGCCGGTCCCGCCGCCGCGCCGGCCGTCCAGCCGGAGCCTGCAGTTTCCGCGCCGGCCGCGGGCTCCGCTCCGGAGCCGGGCGCCGCGACCGTATCCCCCCCAGCGGGGCAATCCACAGGCGCGCCGGCGGCTTCTCCGGCCGGCGCACCGGGCAATCAAGGGTGAGGATGGATCATGAGTGCAGGTGTGGACCTGAGTGAGTTTTTCGATACGTTCTTCGACGAAGCCGACGAACTGCTGACCAATATGGAGCAGCAGCTGCTGAACCTCGACCTGGAGCGGCCCGATCCGGACGTGCTCAATGGCATCTTCCGGGCCGCGCATTCCATCAAGGGCGGGGCGGGCACCTTCGGCTGCTTCGAGGAGCTGGCCAAGACCACCCATTTGCTGGAAAACCTTCTGGACCTGATCCGTCATGGGGAAATGCCTCTGCGGCAGGATATGATCGACCTCTTTCTGGAAACCAAGGACGTGTTGACCGATCAAGTCGCCGCCTACCGCGGCTCGGGAAAGCCCGATCAGCAGGTTTATGAGCGCATTTGCGCTCAGTTGCGCCAGCTCGCTCTGGAACAGCAGCAAGGCGGCGCGTCGGCGTCGGCCGCTCCGGCGTCCGCGCCGGTTCCGGCGGCGTCCGCCGCCGCGCCCCAGGCCGCCGCCGCGCCCCAGGCCGCCGCCGATGACCTGCCGATCCGCGTCCGGATCAGCAGCATCCAGGACAAGGATGTCGAATCGCTGGCCAACGAGATGGCGCTCATGGGCCAGATCCTGCATAGGGAACACAGCGGCGGAGACCTGTCGCTGTGGCTGCAGACCACCACCCCGGCCGCCGATCTCGAGGCCGTCTGCTGCTTCATCGTGAACGCCGACCAGGTCTCCGTCATCCGCGAGGCCGTGCCGGGCGCCGTTCCCGCCGCCGCGCCCGTTCCTGTGGCGGCGGCCCCCGCGGCCGAGCCCGCTCCCGCCCTGGCACCGGCCGCGGATGCGGCTCCCGCCGCCGCGCCCGCGCAAGAGACCCCGGAGCCGGCCGGCTCCCGGGATGCCGCCGAATCCGCCGACAAGACCGGCGGCGCGGGCGGAACCAAGACCTCCAAGCCCAAGGAAAGCGGCACTATCCGCGTGGGCGTGGAAAAGGTCGACCAGATCATCAACCTGGTGGGCGAACTCGTCATCACTCAGGCCATGCTGCTGCAGACGTCCCAGACGCTGGACCCGGTGCTGCACGACCGTCTGCTCAACGGCATCGAACAACTGGACCGCAACGCGCGCGATCTCCAGGAAGCCGTGATGTCCATCCGCATGATGCCCATGGATTACGTCTTCAGCCGCTTCCCGCGCGTGGTGCGGGAAAACGCGACCAAACTGGGCAAGCGCATCCGGCTGGTCACCAAGGGACAGGCGACCGAACTCGACAAGAGCCTGATCGAACGCATCATCGATCCGCTGACCCACCTGGTGCGCAACAGCCTGGACCATGGCCTGGAAACGCCCGAAGTCCGAGCCGCCCAGGGCAAGGATCCGGAAGGCACGCTGATTCTGTCGGCCCAGCACAACGGTGGCCAGATCATCATCGATGTGATCGACGACGGCGCCGGCCTGAACCGCGAGCGGATCCTGAAAAAAGCGATTGCCTCCGGCTTCCCGGTGTCCGAGGCGACCCCCGACGACGAACTCTGGCAGCTGATCTTCGCGCCGGGCTTCTCCACGGCCGAGAAGATCACCGACATTTCGGGACGCGGGGTCGGCATGGACGTGGTGCGACGCAATATCCAGAGCATGGGCGGCCACGTGCAGCTCGCCTCGCGCAAGGGCGAGGGCACCACCACCCGCATCGTCCTGCCCCTGACGCTGGCCATCCTGGACGGCATGTCGGTCAAGGTCGGCGAGGAAACCTTCATCCTGCCGCTGTCCCACGTTACCGAATCCATGCAGGCCACGCAGGAACAGATCCACCGCATTTCCGAGACCGAACAGGTCCTGCACGTGCGCGGGGAATACCTGCCCATCGTCGCATTGCACGAGGTCTTCAACGTGGGCCAGGCAGAAACCGACCTGACCCGGGCCATCGCCGTGATCCTCCAGGCCGAGGACCAGCGCTTCGCCCTGATGGTGGATCATCTGATCGGCCAGCACCAGGTCGTGGTCAAGAATCTCGAAACCAATTATCGCAAGGTGCCGGGCATATCGGCCGCCACGATCCTGGGCGACGGCAGCGTGGCCCTGATCGTCGACGTGTTCGCCCTGCGGCGTACCACCTCGTTGCGGGCCGGCGCGGCCGCCTGACCCACATCCTATCCGGAGCCATCATGAATCAAGCCACCCCCAAGCAGACGCAGGGAGAAACCCAGGGCAAGGAATTCCTGATCTTCACCCTGGCCAATCAGGAATACGGGATCGACATCCTCAAAGTGCAGGAGATCCGGGGCTACGACAGCCAGACTGTCACGCGCATCGCCAACGTGCCGTCCTTCGTCAAGGGCGTCACCAATCTGCGTGGCGTGATCGTCCCCATCATCGACCTGCGCCTGAAGTTCAACATGGACAATGTGGAATACACCTCGCAGACCGTGGTGGTGATCCTCAACGTCCGCTCCCGGATCGTGGGCGTGGTGGTCGACGGCGTGTCCGACGTGCTGATCCTGCAGCCGTCGCAGATCAGCGCGGCGCCGCAGTTCGGCTCGGCGTTCTCCACCGAGCACCTGACGGGCATCGGTACCGTGGGCGAGCGCATGCTGATCCTGGTCGATATCGAAAAGCTCATGACCAGCGAGGAAATGGCGCTGGTCGAGGACGCGGTCGCCTGATCGGGCGATTCCTTTGTCTCACGCCCCCGGCGGGTTTCATTCACTGGGTTTGATCTCATGCAATCAGATGGAAAATCGTTCATCGGCGCGCTCAAGGTCCGCACCAGCCTGGTCCTGGTGCTTGTTTTTTTCTTTTTCATGCTCATTTCGGGGGCGCTGCTGGGCGTGCTGTCCCTGAAGATGAACAATGAGGCATTGCAGGAAATCGCCGCCGACGACGAAACCGTCCGGCTGCTGGACGAGTCCGTCGGCCGCTACCGGGAAGCCCAGGTGCTGCTGGGCCGCACCCTGGGCAGCATCGTCATCAACAGCGATCTGGCCAACAGCGCCATCCTGTCCGAGTGGGGTTCGGGCGGCGATTCGTCGACCGGTGCCGGCGTGCTCAGCGAGAGTTCGCGGACACTGATCGACCAGGCGGAGGCCCGCCTGGGGCAGGCGCGCGAGACGTTCGACCGGTTCCGCTCGTCCGCCCAGGAACACATGGCCGGCGGCGAGCAGGTCGGCCAGGTCGAGCAGATCGTCCAGTCCTATGCCCGCCTGCTCGACCGGGAACTGCCTCCCGTTCTGACGCAGCTCAAGGCCGGGAAGATCGAGCAGTACGAGAAACTGCAGTCCGAAAGCGTCGATCCGGCCGAACGCCGTTTCGAGCAGGCCGTCCAGGCGCTCAAGCAGAGTCAGCAGGCGCAGACCGCCCGGGCCGTGGAGGACGAGGCCGCGCACCTGCGCCTGGTGATCCTCATCGTCGGTGTGTCCATGGGGGTGGCGCTGCTGTTCGCCGTAGCCGCCTACCTGTTCCTGCAGCGTGTGGTACTGCGGCCATTGCGCGTGGCCGGACAGCATTTCGACCGGATCGCGGCGGGCGACCTCACCGAGGCCATCCACGTGCCCTCGCGCAACGAGATCGGCGTGCTCTACCTGGCGATGCAGCGCATGCAGGACAGCCTGGTGCGCATGGTGTCCTCGGTGCGCAACGGCGTGGGCGAGATCCGCCTGGGCGCCCAGGAGATATTTACCGGCAATACCGACCTCAGCAGCCGTACCGAGCAGCAGGCGGCTTCCCTGCAGCAGACCGCCGCCAGCATGGAACAGCTCGCCGGCACCGTGCGGCAGAATTCCGACAATGCCGCCCAGGCCGACCAGCTCGCCAAGACGGCGGCGGACGTGGCCGAGCGCGGCGGGGCCGCCGTCACCAGCGTAGCCGAGACCATGATCGGCATTACCCAGAGTTCGGGCAAGATCGCCGAGATCGTCAGTGTGATCGACGGCATCGCCTTCCAGACCAATATCCTCGCCTTGAACGCCGCGGTGGAAGCCGCCCGCGCCGGCGAACAGGGCAAGGGCTTCGCCGTGGTGGCTGGCGAGGTCCGGTCGCTTGCCCAGCGCAGTTCCCAGGCCGCCAAGGAAATCAAGGGGCTGATCGACGATTCCGTGGTGCGGGTGCGCGAAGGTTCGGAACGTGTCCAGGACGCCGGTCGGATCATGAGCGAGATTGTCCGTTCCGTGCGGGGCGTCACGGCCATCATGAACGAGATTTCCTCGGCTTCCCGCGAGCAGGCCGACGGCATCAGCCAGATCAACGCGGCCGTCAACGACATGGACCACGTCGTGCAGCAGAACGCCGCCCTGGTCCAGGAGGCGGCCAGCGCCGCCGGTTCGCTGCTGGACCAGGCTGAACATCTCGGCACGGCCGTCGCCGCCTTCCGGCTGCAGGAGGGCGGACGGGTGATCGACGTCCAGGGCGGGCAGCTGGGCTATACGCCGCGCGCCGGCCAGCAGGCCCTGGCGCTGGGACAGGCCTGATCCAGCACTCCCCGCCACGACACCGCCATGATCCACGACGCGCCTTCCGCCTCCTATTTTTCGCAGCCGGCCCTGCCCAAGGCCGACGCGGCGGATCTGGCGCGCGCGGTGCAGGTGCTGCACCGGCGGGCGGGGATCATCCTGGGTGATCATAAGAAGGACATGGCCGCCCGCACCCTGGGCCTGCGGGCCCACCATGCGGGATCGTCCACGGTCCGGGGCTACCTGGATTACCTGGAACAGAATCCCCAGGCCGATGAGTGGGACCGCTTCATCAGTGCCTTCACGATCAATCACACGGCCTTCTTCCGCGAGCAGCATCATTTCCGCATCCTGGCGGACTTCGCGCGCGCCCGTCGCAAGCCCATCTCGGTCTGGTGCTGCGCCTCGTCCACCGGCGAAGAACCTTACACCCTGGCCATGACGCTGCATGACGCCTGCGGCCAATCCGAAGCCGGCCTGTCGGTGCTGGCGACGGACATCGACACCCAGGCCCTGGCCCAGGCGCGCAAGGGCGTCTACACCCTGGATCGTGTCAAGCCCGTGCCCCCGGAGTTCCTGCGGCGCTATTTCCTGCGCGGGGCGGGACGCCAGGCCGGCATGGCCATGATCAAGCCCGTGATCCGCAACATGGTGACCTTCGAGGAACTGAACCTGGTGGCCTCCAGCTGGCCGGTCAACCAGAAGTTCGATGCGATCTTCTGTCGCAATACCATGATCTATTTCGACAAGCCGACCCAGACCCGGATCCTGGAGCGTTTCGTGCCTCTGCTCAAACCGGGCGGCCTGATGTTCGCGGGCCATTCGGAAAACTTCACTTATCTGACCAAATCCCTGCGCCTTCAGGGGCAGACGGTCTATTCCGTCGCCTGATCCGGGGAATCCTGCTGAAAATGGCCATCAACAAGAAAATTCGCGTACTGTGCGTCGACGACTCCGCCCTGGTGCGCAGTCTGATGACGGAAATCATCAACAGCCAACCCGACCTCGAGGTCGTGGCCACCGCGCCTGATCCGCTCATCGCGCGCGAGCTCATCAAGCAGCACAATCCCGACGTCCTGACCCTGGATGTCGAAATGCCGCGCATGGACGGCCTGGATTTCCTGGAGCGGCTGATGCGCCTGCGGCCCATGCCGGTGGTGATGGTGTCCTCGCTGACCGAACGCAATTCGGAAGTCACCATCCGGGCGCTGGAACTGGGCGCGGTCGATTTCGTCACCAAACCCAAGCTCGGTCTGCGCGACGGCCTGATGGACTACGGCGACATGATCGCCGACAAGATCCGTGCCGCCGCTCACGCCCGTCTGCGCCCGCGCCCGGCCCAGCCTGGGGGCGAGCCCGCGAGACCGCGCCTGTCGGGCAATTTCTCCACGACCGAAAAGCTCGTCATGATCGGTTCGTCCACGGGCGGGACCGAGGCCATCCGCCATGTGCTCGAGCCCCTGCCGGTCAACAGCCCGGCGATCATGATCACCCAGCACATGCCGGCCGGCTTCACCAAGTCCTTCGTACAGCGCCTGGACGGTCTGTGCGCCGTGCAGGTCCATGAGGCCGAGGACGGCCAGCGGGTGCTGCCCGGCCACGTCTATCTGGCGCCGGGCGGCGTGGCCCACATGAAGCTCGCCCGCTCCGGGGCCAATTACGTGGTCAAGCTGGAATACAGCGACCCCGTGAACCGCCATCGGCCTTCCGTGGACGTACTGTTCCACTCGGCCGCCCTGGTGGCCGGCAAGAACGCCATCGGCGTCATCCTGACCGGCATGGGCAAGGACGGCGCCCAAGGATTGCTGGCGATGCGCCAGGCGGGCGCGCGCACCTTCGCCCAGGACGAGGCCAGCTGCGTCGTCTTCGGCATGCCACGCGAAGCGCTGCTGATCGGAGCCGCCGAGGAGGCTGTCCCGCTGGATGAACTCAGCGAACGTATCCTGAAAAGCGCCGGCTCCTTCGGAAACCGTGTTTGACGGATTTGAACAGAGGCATCGGGTACCCGAATACCCTGCTTTTTTTATTGATTGGAGAGTGATCCGTGGTACAGAAAACGATGAAAATCCTGGTCGTCGACGACTTTCCCACCATGCGCCGGATCGTCAAGAACCTGCTCAAGGACCTGGGGTTTGAAAACGTCGATGAGGCCGAGGACGGCGCCATGGCGCTGGAGAGATTGCGCAACGGCGGCTTCGAATTCGTGGTGTCGGACTGGAACATGCCCAATATGGACGGGCTGACCATGCTGCAGAACATCCGCGCCGATCCCAACCTGGCCAGCCTGCCCGTGCTGATGGTCACGGCCGAGGCCAAGAAGGAAAATATCATCGCGGCGGCCCAGGCCGGCGCCAACGGCTACGTGGTCAAGCCCTTCACGGCCGCCACCCTGGAAGAAAAACTGAACAAGATCTTCGAAAAACTCTGATCGGAGGCGCATCATGACGACGGATCAATCTTCCGGTCAACGGGATTTCGTGGAACCTTCCATGGACCTGATCCAGCGCATCGCGCAGCTCACCCGCACCCTGCGCATGAGCATGCGCGAACTGGGCCTGGACCAGGCAATCAAGGACGCCGCTCACGCCATTCCCGACGCGCGCGACCGGCTGCACTACGTGGCTCAGATGACCGAACAGGCGGCCAACCGGGTGCTCAACGCGGCCGAGCAGATCCAGCCCTGGCAGGAATCGATGCAGCGCGATGCCAAGGCCCTGGACGCCCGCTGGCAGGACTGGTTCGACCATCCGGTCGAACTGGACCAGGCGCGCGCGCTGGTGGATGATACCCGGGCCTTCCTCAAGGATGTCCCCGAAAAGACGCAGTCCTCCCAGAACAACGTGATGGAAATCATCATGGCCCAGGATTTCCAGGACCTGACCGGCCAGGTGATCATGAAGATGCTGGGCGTGATCGGCGTCATCGAGACCGAGCTGGTTCAGGTGCTGATCGACAACGTGCCCCAGGAAAAACGTGAGGAGACCAAGGCGCTGCTCAACGGCCCGGTGGTCAACGCCGCGGGCAAGAGCGACGTGGTCACCAATCAGGACCAGGTCGACGACCTGCTGGCGAGTCTGGGATTCTGATGGATGAGGCAGGACTTGCATCAGTCCCCTGCGGACTGATGCAAGCCTGCCGAATCCGAGCCGCTTGCAAGCGGCGAGGTGGAGGGCTGCGGCGGTTTGATTCAGTCCCCTGCGGACTCTCCTCCACCCCTGGGGTTTTCCCGGGACAATGCAACATTGGAATGACATGTAAGTCCCGCGTAAGGTCTGCAACCCAATATGAACGAACCGGTCGGGGAGGCGGTGATCCGGGGATTCGTGGCCGATGTCGGCCCCTTCTTCACAAAGGAGGCAGCATGTCCAATATGCGCGGAAGATACTTGGGTCTGGGACGCCTGATGCGGCAGTTGCGCCGCGGCCGGGCCACTCTGAATGACCGGGCCTGGACCCTCAGTCCCCTGGCATTGCCGGTCGGGCGCTTCCTGGGGGCTCTGCGCGAACGCTTCGTCGTCATGCGCCAGTCCAGCATCCGCATCGCCATCAATGCCGCCCGCCTGCAGGCGCACACCCAGGCCTGCGAGGCCATGGCCGACGATCAGGCCCGCGAGGCCGAGAGCCTGTCGGCCCAGGGCACCCAGATCGCCAGTCTTTCGCAGCGGACCAACGACATCGTGGCGGACGCCGCCGGCGTGTTCCGCCAGCAGCTCGGGGGCCTGCGCTCCACCCAGGAGCAGTTGGCCGACCTGCACCGGCGGGTGACCCGGGTTACGACACAAATGCAGTCCTTCGCCGAGGTCATCGCCCAGCTCAGCCGTCGGGCGCGATCGGTCGAGGACACCAGCCGTCTGATCAAGGATATCGCCCTCCAGACCCATTTGCTGGCCCTGAACGCGGGGGTCGAGGCCGCCCGCGCCGGAGAGGCCGGCCGGGGTTTCGCCGTGGTCGCCAGCGAGGTCGGCAAGCTGGCCGAGCGTGTCAACGCGGCCACTGGCGATATCGTCCAGCACACGGGGGAAATCCTCGGCCTGGTGTCCGACACCGAGCGGCAGAGTCAGTCCATCCATGCCGACATGCGCGCGTCCGACCGGCTCGTGGACGACTTTGCCCGGCAGTTCGATGGCCTGGTGCGCGAACTGGGCGGCGTCGGCGTCCAGCTGGACGGCATGGCCGATCATGTCGCCCAAGTCAACCAGACCAACCAGGACATGAGCCGGTCCATCGGCCGCATCGCCGATCACAGCGCCATCCTGCGCCAGCGCATGCAATCCATGCGCGAGCAGGTGCATGGCGTGCGCACCCAGACCGAAAGCCTGCAGGAAATGCTGGCGGCGTGGCGCACTGGCGCCACGCCCTTCGACGATCTGGCGGCTTGTCTCGGCCAGTTGCGCGACCGCTGCGCCGGGGTGCTGCGTCGGGCCCGCGCCGACGGTCTGGACGTTTTCGACAAGGCCTACCGCCAGATTCCCGGCAGCCAGCCGCCGCGCTATCACGTGGCCTACGACCAGGTCATCGACCAGGCCCTGCAGGGCATCCTCGACGCGGTGCTGGAGCAGGTGCCGCATGGTTACTACGCGATCCTGGTGGACATGAACGGCTATGCGCCGACGCACAATCGCCGCTATTCCCGTCCGCCCACCGGGGATGTGGCGCACGATACGCTGCACGTGCGTGACAAGCGCCTGTTCGATGACCAGATCAGCCGGGGCGCGATCGGCAATCGGGGCGGGGTGCTGTGCCAGACCTATATGCGCGATACCGGGGAGATCATCACCGACGTTTCCGTGCCCGTGGACCTGGACGGCACCCGCTGGGGGGCCGTGCGCATCGGCCTGGACTATCTGCAGTTCGAGCAGGCCGTTTCCCCCGCCGTCGCGCCAGCCATCACGGCCCGGCTTGCAAGCCCTTGAATTGCCGCGCCTAATGCGCTTTTATCCGGGCTTCGCCCGGACAGCCCGGACACTACAATCCAGGCTGTTTGCATTGTCGTCGGCTGAGCATGGCCCAGGATAGCGATCTCGAAAAAACAGAAGCAGCGACTCCACGGCGGCTGGAAAAGGCGCGCGAGGAGGGCCAAGTCGCGCGTTCCCGCGAGCTGGGCACCTTCATGGCCCTGATCGGCGGCATCGGCGCCCTGTGGTTCGGGGGTGAGACGATCTTCCGCACGCTGCGCGGCATCGTGCTCAACGGTCTGTGGTTCGACACCCGGATCGCGCGCGACCCCCTGGTCATGCTCGACGTGGCGGGCGATTCCGCCTGGCATGGGCTGCTGATCGTGCTGCCGTTCATGGGTCTGCTGCTGGTGATCGGCATCTTTTCCTCGGTGGCGCTGGGAGGGTTCCTGCTTTCGCCCAAAGCACTGGAGCCCAAGTTCGAGCGGCTCGATCCGCTGTCGGGGATCAAGCGTCTGTTTGCCGCGCAGACCCTGATCGAGCTGGTCAAGACCCTCGCCAAGGCGGGACTGGTCGGCTTCGTCGGCGTCAAGGTCATCTGGGCCTACCGGGACGACATGCTGGCCCTGTCCCGCATGGCGCCCACCGAGGCCCTGGCGCGCGGGCTGGACCTGACCGCGTTGTGCTGCCTGCTGATCGCTTCGTCGCTGGTCATCATCGTGCTGATCGACGTGCCCTGGCAGCTCTGGAACCATGCCAAGCAGCTGCGCATGTCCAAGGAAGACGTCAAGCAGGAACACAAGGACAGCGATGGCGATCCTTACGTCAAGGGCCGCATCCGCCAGCAGCAGCGCACCATGGCGCGGCGGCGCATGATGAGCGCCGTGCCCGAGGCCGATGTGGTCGTCACCAACCCGACCCATTACGCCGTGGCCCTGCGCTACCGCGAAGGGCAGGGCGGGGCGCCCGTGGTTGTGGCCAAGGGCACCCGCCTGATCGCCGCGCAGATCCGCGAGCTGGCCGGCCGGCACGGCGTCGCCCTGCTGGAGGCTCCGCCGCTGGCGCGCGCGCTCTATCATCATGTCGAGATCGACCGGGAAATCCCCGTGGCCCTGTACGCCGCCGTGGCCGAGGTCCTGGCCTGGGTCTACCAGCTGCGCAACTGGCGGCAGGGCTCGGGTACACTGCCGCAGGCACCGCAGGACCTGCGCGTGCCGCCCGAATTCGACCCGCAACGCGGCCTGCAACAAGGCTCTGAACAGGCCCTGGTCCCCGCCTCATGAACAGTTTCCTGGATTTTCTCAAGGCCCACGGCTCGGGGCATGCCCGCCTGATGGCCGGGCCCGTGCTGATCCTCATGGTCCTGGCCATGATGATCCTGCCGCTGCCGCCCTTCATCCTGGATCTGCTGTTCTCTTTCAACATCTCCCTGTCGGTGATGATCCTGCTGGTGGCCATGTTCACGCGCAAGCCGCTGGATTTCGCCGCCTTTCCCTCGGTGCTCCTGTTCGCCACGCTGCTGCGCCTTTCCCTGAACGTCGCCTCCACCCGGGTGGTGCTGCTCAACGGTCACAAGGGCCCGGACGCCGCCGGCCAGGTCATCGAGGCCTTCGGATATTTTTTGGTGGGCGGCAACTTCGCCGTCGGCATCGTGGTGTTCATCATCCTGGTGATCATCAATTTCACTGTCATCACCAAGGGCGCGGGCCGCATCGCCGAAGTCGGCGCGCGTTTCACCCTGGATGCCATGCCTGGCAAGCAGATGGCCATCGACGCCGACCTGAACGCCGGCCTGATCGGCGAGGACGAAGCCCGCCGCCGCCGCGCCGAGGTCTCCCAGGAAGCCGAGTTCTACGGCGCCATGGACGGCGCCAGCAAGTTCGTGCGCGGGGACGCCGTGGCCGGCCTGCTGATCATGGTGATCAACATCATCGGCGGCCTGATCGTCGGCATGGCCCAGCACGGCCTGTCGGCCTCGGACGCGGGCACCGTCTACACATTGCTCACCATCGGCGACGGCCTGGTGGCGCAGATCCCGGCACTGGTGATTTCCACCGCGGCCGGCGTGGTGGTCTCGCGCGTGGCCGACGACCGGGATGTCGGCCAGCAGATGATCGGGCAACTGTTCTCCAATCCCAACGTGATGTTCATCACCGCCGGGATCCTGACGCTGATGGGCCTGATCCCCAACATGCCGCATGTGGCCTTCCTGCTTCTGGCGGCCATCATCGGCGGGGGCGGCTGGCTGCTGCTCCAGCGCCAGCAGCGCGATCTCCAGGCGGCCGCCGCCGACCCGGGCCAGGAGCAGGCGGCCGCCGTGGCCGCCGCCGCCGAGGCCAGTTGGGACGACGTGGCTCCCGTCGATCCGCTCGGTCTGGAAGTCGGCTACCGCCTGATTTCCCTGGTGGATCATCAGCAGAACGGCGAACTGCTGCATCGCATCCGCAGCCTGCGCAAGAAATTCGCCCAGGAAATGGGCTTCCTGCCGCCGGTCGTGCATATCCGCGACAATCTGGAAATCAAGCCCACGGACTACCGCATCCTGCTGTTCGGCGTGGAGATCGGCCGCGGCGTCGCCCAGACCGGGCAATGGCTGGCCATCGATCCGGGCGGGGTGACGGGCACGATCCAGGGCACGCCGACCAAGGATCCGGCTTTCGGCCTGCCCGCGTTCTGGATCGATCCGGCTCTGCGCGAACAGGCCCAGATCGCCGGCTATACCGTGGTCGATACCGCCACGGTGGTGGCCACCCACCTGAACCACCTGATGCACCGCTACGGATCGCGCCTGCTGGGCCGCCAGGAAACCCAGCAACTGCTGGATCATGTCGCCCGCGACGTGCCCAAGCTGGTCGAGGATCTGGTGCCCAAGACCATCTCCCTGCCGCAGCTGCAGAACCTGCTGCGCAGCCTGCTCGACGAGGACGTTCCCATCCGCGATATGCTCAGCATCCTCGAGACCATCACGGAGCACGCGCCTCGCCTGGCCGCCCTCAATCCGGCCAATACCGGGCCGAACGCGGACGAACTGCTGGCTCAGGTCCGGGTGGTGCTGGGGCGGGCGATCGTCCAGCACTGGTTCGCGGGCGAGACGGAACTGCGCGTCATCGGTCTGGACGCCCGCCTGGAGCGGGTGCTGATGCAGGCTCTGGGCAGCAGCGGCGCCCTGGAGCCCGGCCTGGCGGAAAACCTGCTGGGCGACGTCGAGCGCATCGTCCAGGAGCAGGAAGACCGGGGCGACGCGCCCGTGCTGGTCGTGCCTTCGGTGCTGCGGGCCTCGCTGTCGCGCTTCCTGCGCCATCACCTGCCGCACATGGCGGTGCTCTCCAGCGCCGAAATCCCTGAAGAGCGTATCATTCGGGTCACTGCGGTCGTCGGTGGGAGTCCTGCGTGAACATCAGTCGTTTTTTCGGTGCCACCAACCGCGAGGCCATGCGACAGGTGCGCCTCGCACTAGGGCCCGACGCCCTGATCATTTCCAACAAGCGGGTCAACGGCGGGGTGGAAATCCTCGCCACCGACCAGACGTCTTTGCCGGACGGCGGCGCGGCCGCCGCGACCTCCCGGCCGTCGCCGTCCCGCATGCCGGCCCGTCCCGCCGCCGGGTCCTCTGCGCCCGCGCCGCATGCCGCCGCGGGGCACCATCCGCCCGGCGCGCCGGGCGGGGATCTGATGGGCGCCATCGGCGAGCTCAAGGGCTCCCTGGAAACCCGCATCGATGAGCTGCTGTGGGGCAATCAACTGCGCCGTTCACCGCAGGCGGTCACCCTGTTCCAGAACCTGCTGCGCTTTGGTTTCAGCACGGCGCTGCTGCGGGCCATGCTCAAGCACATGCCCGAGCAGGCCGCCGCCCGGGCCACCCTTCAGTGGGCGCGCAACGAACTGGTCCGCCATCTGCCGGTGCTGGAGTCCGAGGACGCACTCTGGCAGCCCGGCCTGGCGCTGGCCCTGGTCGGTCCGACCGGCGTGGGCAAGACCACCACGGTGGCCAAACTCGCCACTCGTTGCGTGCGCCGCGGCGGCCCGGGCAGCCTGGTGCTGGTGACGACCGACACCTACCGGATCGGCGCGCACGAGCAGCTCAAGATCTACGGCCAGATGCTGCGCGTGCCTGTGCATGTCGTGCAGGACGTCCATGAGATGCGTCGCGTCATGCTGACCGTGCATCCGGACCAGACTCTGCTGATCGACAATGTCGGCATCAGCCAGCGCGACCGCTACATCCACGAGCAGGCCGCCCTGCTGGCGGGCGCCGGACGCAAGATCGAGCGCCTGCTGGTGCTCAACGCCGTCAGCCACGGCGACACGCTGGACGAGGTCGCCCGATCCTATGCCGGCGACGGCGGCACGCCGCTGCGCGGCTGCATCGTGTCCAAGATCGACGAGGCCTCGCGCCTGGGCGCCGCGCTGGACACGGCGATCCGCTACAAGCTCCCAATCCATTACGTGTCCAACGGCCAGAAGGTTCCGGAAAATCTGCTGTTCCTGTCGGCCGCGGAACTCGTGGACCGGGCGCTGGCGCCGGCCCAGGCCAACCGTACCCTGTACGCGCCTTCCGAGGCCGACCTGGCGGCGCTGCTGTCCATGACGCAGCCGGCCGACAGTCCGGACGCCGCCGCCGAGCGGCGTCGCCAGCAGATCCTGCTGCCGCAGCTGCTGACCGGTTCGGCGCATGGGGACGCGCTGGGCATGGATCAGTTGCGTTCCGCCGTGGCCCTGCAGGACGAGGATCCGGTGCTGTCCGAAGCCTACGACCTGTGGCGCAGCCGGGCGGCGGGCGATCTGCCGCCGGCCGCCGAGGCCATCGAGCATCTGCGCCGGGTCGCCCGCGGCGGCCTGGACGAAACCCGGTCGGCCCTGGTCGTGCACGCGTGCCAGTCCCTGGATTGGCAGGGCCGGCGCGGCGCCTGGTCGGGGGCCGCCTGGTTCGACGATCAGGGCCGGCCGCTGGCCGCGGCCACCCAGCAGATCGGTCTGGCGGATGGCTGGCATACGCCGCAGGGGGCCCGATTTCTGCCGCCGGGCCGCTCCCTGGCAAAAAGCACTCCCTCGGGAGGCGGCCAGCCGGAGGTGCCGCGTGGAAGCCGGAACCACGCGCCCTCGGCGGCCGACACGTTATTGATGCAGATCGAGGCCGAGACAGAGACCGAGGACACTCCCGTCGCGGTCCTGCATGTGTTCGACGGCGGCGGCCAGACCCTGCTGCGCGCCTTGAGCGCGGGCGACCACCGCTGGCTGGCCGCCAGCAGCCCCCGTGCCCGGGTCTTCCTGGACGACGAACCCGGCGTCCTGTCGGCCGCCGTCCAGTCGCTGATGTATCAGCCGCTGGACGCGCGGGTGTTCTGGCCGCTGTTGTCGGCCGCGGGGCTGGAAGATGCCGGGCCGGCCTGGTGGGCGGCGGCGGGCCTGGCCGAATTGCGTACCCGGGGTGAATCCGCGCTGCCGGTGCGGATCTTCAGCCTGCGGGCGGTGGATCCCCGAGACGGGCGTCTGTTGAAGGTCTGGCATGCCATGGCCGGAATGGCGGTGGAGCCCGATCCCGTCCGGATCGCTCGCGCCTTGATCCTGCGCCAGGAGTGCCATGCGGCCTGGCGCCAGGCCGCGCCGCTGCTGGCCGATGCCGGGCGCGAACCCCTGGTCGATCGGGCTGTGTTCGTAGCCCAGATGGGGCTGGCGGCCTGGCGCCTGGCTCAGGATCCGGCTCTGGCGCCGGCGGCCCGGGTCGCGGCCCGCATGCTGGGCGCCGACCGGCTCGCGCCGCGCCAGGCTCACGCGGGGCTGCTCAAGCTGTATGCATTAAAAGAGTTGTTGGCGAACTGACGTTCATTGCATGGCGGTTTTCTGGCCGCCGGACCGCTTCATGGCCAAAAGTGGGGGGCTTTAACGGCGGGGCAGTCGCCCGCGCGCGTCGTACAGATCCTGATTGATCAGGGAATGCAGGGTGTCCAGTGCCCGCTGGTTGTGTTCCATGAAGGTGCGCAGGATCTGACCGTTGTCCTGGTTCAGCCGGCCGGCGCGGTCGGCGCGCTCGAACAGCGCATCGAAGATCGCGCGCAATTCGGGATAGACGGCGCAGACCGCGTCGATGCCGGCGGCATCGTCGCTCTGGTCCAGTTCGTTCAGAATGCGCACGCGATCCCGATCCAGCTGCGCCAGGCGTTGCGCGTAGTCGTTCTTGCGCTGGGTCAGCTCGGCCAGGGCGAGATTCGTGGGGTCGTCCAGCAAGGCGGCGGATTCGGCTTCCAGCGCCTGGATGAATTCATCCAGCAGGTCCGACTGGGCCTGAACGCACCGCAGCAGTTTGTCGCCCAGGTTCATTTCAGCAGGTCACGCACGCTGGCCAGCAGGCCGTCGGCGATTTTGCTGGGGTCGATCTTCAGTTCGCCGGAGGCCAGCGCGTCGCGGATCTGCTGGACGCGTTCCGCCTGGACGTCGGCGCCGCCGTCGTTCAGGGCAGCCAGATGGCGGGCGGCGGGACTGAGGTCGACCGCCGTGCGGTTGCTGGCGGCCGAGCCGGACGCGGCATGGGAGGCCGTGTCGCCGCGCGTTCCCCCGGCCACCCCGTTCAGCGGGGGGTTGGACGAAGTGGAATTGATTTTCAAGACTCGTCTCCGGGTTGGATGGGAAGGATCATTGGTGCATTCCCAGTAACGGCGGCCCGGGCGGATTCTTTAGGTGCGCCCGGAACATCTACATCATAACCTGGACCGTGTGGGCGTCGATCACTGTGCCAGTGATGATTTGTCCCTTGGGGGTGCGGACCTGGATTTGCGCGCCGGGGCTGCCGGATTCCAGGGCCTGGCCCTCGCTGGTGGCGACGAAGCCGACGCCGCGCGCGATGGTACGGACCTGCTGACCGCGCTGGATGGCGTTCGGGTCCCGCAGGGCGCCGGACTCGATAGCACCCCCGGCGCGGATGCGGCGCGTGGCGATCCAGCCGACGATGTGAGCGGGATCGCCGATCAGCCGGCGATTGCGCAGCAGGTCGCCTTCCCGGGTGTCCAGGTCGTCCAGGCCCAGGATCTCGTCGCGCCGGATCAGGCGGTTGGCGACGAAATAGGTGCCCAGGATCTGGACGCTGGCCTGGACGTAGATCGTCCAGGGCTGCGGCGCCAGGCAGCGCACCCCGACGGGCGTGCGCGGCTGCAGGCCGGATCCGGACAGGAAGGCCTCCATCCGCTCGCAGGACTGCTGGTTCGCGATGCGGGGGGGATCCACGCTGATGACGGCCCGGCCCGGCCAGGAGGCCGCCCGGTCCTTCAGCAGGACCTCGACCTGGGCGATGACGGCGGCCGGATCCTGCAGGGTGGGGCGGGCCGCCTGCGCGCGCGCAGGCCCCGGCGGGGCCGCGGCGAACAGCAGGAACGGCAGGAGCCGCAGGAGTCGGAATGCGCGCATGGCCTCATTGTAGTGTCTCGCCCGGATGTCCGGATCCGCCGGGCGGGTGCCGGATGCCGGAGACTCACCGTGGCCGCCAGGCCGCCTGGCCGCATCGGCCGAATAGGGCTTCAATCCCCGCTTTGTTTTGGCGTTTATCCCCCCGGTGGGGACCGTACTATGGTGGCGTGCGAAAAGCCGCGAATGGTCGGGGGATCATTTGGTGCACGGTGGCGCGCACTCCGCTCATCCGTTTCAGTGTAAAGCCATGATCGATCGTATCGGCAAGGACCTCGAGTTCTACCAGAAAGCCCTGGCTCTGCGCCAGCAGCGGCAGGAAGTCCTGGCGTCCAACATCGCCAATGCCGACACGCCCAATTACAAGGCGCGCGACATCGATTTCAACGCCACACTGCGCGAGGCCATGGGCGAGGGCGGCCTGCCGCGCCTGCCGGACACGTCCCTGGCGCTGACCTCGGCGCGTCACATCCCGGCCAGCGCCCACACCAGAGGCCCCGCCCAGGAACTGTACCGCGTGCCGTCCCAGCCCAGCCTGGATGGCAACACGGTCGAAATGGACGCCGAGCGCACCCAGTTCGCGGACAACACCATGCGCTACCAGACCGACCTGCAGGTCCTGAACGGGCGCATCAAATCCCTGCTGGCCGCGATCCAGCAATAACCGGCCGCGCCACGGAGACCGCCATGTCCACCTTCAGCATCTTTCAGATCGCCGGTTCCGCGCTGTCGGCCCAGTCCCAGCGCATGAACGTGTCGGCCAGCAACATCGCCAACGCCGAGAGCGCCGTCGGTCCCGACGGCCAGCCCTACAAGGCCCGGCAGGTCGTGTTCCAGATGACGCCCTCGGCCCGCTCCGAGGCCGTCGGCGGCGTGAAGGTCGCCTCTGTCCTCGAAAGCAACGCGCCCCCGCGCATCCAGTACGATCCCGGCAATCCACTGGCGGATGCCCGGGGGTACGTCACCCTGCCCAACGTCGACGTCGTCGCCGAGACCGTCAACATGATTTCCGCCTCGCGGTCCTACCAGGCCAACGTGGAAGTCATCAACACAGCCAAGTCGCTGATGGCCAAGACCCTCACCCTGGGTCAATAAGGAGTCCCGCCATGTCCACCGTGAACGATGTCTACGGCTCGAACACCGTCTCCCCGCTGGCCAATGCCCAGACCAACAACCTGATGGGCGACACCCAGGACCGCTTCCTGACCTTGCTGGTCACGCAGCTGCAGAACCAGGACCCCCTGAACCCCATGGACAACGCCGAGGTCACCTCGCAGATCGCGCAGCTGTCCATGGTCAACGGCATCCAGGGCCTGAACAATACCCTGCTGGCCCTGTCGGGTCAGATGGACATGTCCCAGTCCCTGCAGGCCGCCGGCCTGATCGGCAAGGACATCCTGTATCCCGGCGAGAAAATCTCTCTGGGTACCGATCCGGATACGGGCGCCAAGGCCGCCACGCCCTTCGGTATCGACCTGATGTCCGGCGCGGCCAAGACCAAGGTTTCGATCCTGGATTCCGCCGGCAAGGTCGTGCGCGAATTCGAGCTCGATGCCAAGGACGCCGGCATCTACCCGATGACGTGGGATGGTCTGGATGGCGCCGGCGCGCCCGTGCCGGACGGGGCCTACACCGTCCAGGTATCCGCGTCCGACGACAAGGGACAGGCGGTCTCCGCCGAGGCGCTTACCTCGGGCCACATCAACAGCATTGCCTACACCTCGGAAGGCCTCAGGCTCAACCTGGCCCTGGGACAGAAGATTTCCCTGCTGGACGTTCGGCAGGTCATGTAATCAAGACGGCGGGCGCGGAACGCGCCGCCGTTTCCACGAATCAACGCACCACGCACTGAAAGGGGTCAATCATGGGTTTCGGACAAGGTCTCAGCGGATTGAACGCCGCCTCGCAAAACCTGGACGTCATCGGCAACAACATCGCCAACTCCGGCACCGTGGGGTTCAAGTCCGGATCGGCCACCTTCGCCGACGTCTACGCCAGTTCGCGCGTGGGCCTGGGCGTGCAGGTCGCCTCGATCAACCAGCGCTTCACCACCGGGATCGTGTCCACGTCGGGCAACCAGTTCGACATGGCCATCGACGGGGCCAAGGGCCTGTTCGTGGTGACCCAGCCCAACGGCGCCCAGCTCTACACCCGCAACGGCCAGTTCATTGCCGACAAGGACCACAAGATCGTCAACGCCCAAGGTCAGCAACTGATGGGCTACGCCCCGGGCGGCACCAACCTGATCGGCATGACCGTGCCGATCGGCAACATCGCGCCGCAGGCGACCAGCACGATCACCAACAAGGTCAACCTGGATGCGAATGCGATCGTGGTGCCGGGGACGAGCGTTCCTGAAACGCTTGCTACGGTTGTATTGACCCAGGGTGCTACGTCTACGACTTACTATTACCGGCCGGGTACCAATGACTGGTATAGCGATCTCGCTGGCACCACAGTATCGACACCTCCGGATGGTGCATATACAACAGGAACTCCGGCAGTGAATGTCAATATCGCTTCGGGCGTGCCGGATGCCACGATTCCTTCGACAGGCAGCAATGTCGCTTATGTTCCTGCAGTGACCGCAGTCGCTTTCAATCCCACCAATCCCGATTCCTTCTCGAAAATGGTTCCGCTGACGGTCTATGACTCGTTGGGGAACGAACATCGCGTTGAGCAGTACTACACCAAGCGCGAACCGAATGGCGGCAACAGCGTCTGGGAAGTCAATTATGTTGTGGATGGCAATGTCATCCCAACCAATACGGCAACGCTCGAGTTTGACAGCGCCGGCCGTCTCGTATCCGGTTCGCCCGCCACGATTACCTATACGCCGGGCGGGGGGACGTCTCCTGCCGATCCCTTGAACATCAAGGTGGCCTACGACGGCTCCACCCAGTTCGGCGGCAGCTATTCCCAGGACTTCGTCCAGAACGGTTACGCCACCGGCGAATACGCCAGCATGTCCATCGGCACCAACGGCGAGCTGATCGCCAACTACACCAATGGCGCGAAGAAGACCATGGGCACGATCGCCCTGGCCGACTTCGCCAACCTGCAGGGCCTGCAGCCCGTGGGCGGCAACGCCTGGGCCGAGACCGCCAATTCGGGCCAGCCCATCGTGGGCACGCCGGGCAGCAACGGTCTGGCCACTCTCAAGGGCCAGGCGATCGAGGAGTCCAACGTGGACATGTCCCAGGAACTGGTGAACATGATCATCGCCCAGCGCACCTACCAGGCCAACGCCCAGACGATCAAGACGCAGGACCAGATCCTGCAGACCCTGATCACCATGCGTTAAGCGGACCGCCCGGCATGGATCGCATCCTCTATACCGCCTCCAACGGCGCGGCCCGCATCCTGGAGCAGCAGACGGTCATCGCCAACAACATGGCCAACGTCTCCACGACCGGGTTCCGCGAGCAGATGGCGATCTACCGGTCCGTGCCGGTGGTGCCCCAGGCGGGTGAACTGCCCACCCGGGTCAGCACCGTGGCGTCCACCCCGGGCAGCCACTTCCGCCAGGGCATCGTGGCCGAGACCGGCCACGCCCTGGACGCGGCCATCGCCGGCGACGGTTGGTTCGCCGTGCGGACTCCGCAGGGCGAGGCCTACACCCGCGCGGGCGAATTCGCCGTCAACGAGCAGAACCAGCTGGTCACGCACACCGGCTTGCCGGTGCTGTCGGCCGACGGCGGCCCCATCGAGATCCCCGAGCGCGGCAGCGTGACCTTCGCCACGGACGGTCAGATCAGCGCCCTGGGCGCGGGCGACAATCCGCGCGACATCCAGCTGCTGGCGCAATTGAAACTGGTCAATCCGCCCAAGGACCAACTGGTGCGCGGCGACGACGGCCTGTTCCGCATGGCGGGGGGCCAGCCCGTCCAGCCGGACGAGACCGTCAAGATTGCGCCGGGCTTCGTCGAGAAAAGCAACGTCAATCCGGCCGCCGCGATGGTGGCCATGATCTCCAACGCCCGCCAGTTCGAGCTGCAGATGCAGGTCATCAAGAACGCCAGCACCAACGAAGAGCGCGGCAATTCGATTCTTTCGGCGGCGGGTTGAGCCCGGCGCCCCTTTGAACAGGTACGAAGACATGATACGTTCCCTGTGGATCGCCAAGACCGGTCTGGAAACCCAGCAGACCAGCATGGACGTGATTTCCAACAACCTGGCCAACGTCAACACCACGGGCTTCAAGCGCAGCCGCGCCGTGTTCGAGGATCTGATGTACCAGACCCTGCGCCAGCCCGGCGCCAGCGTCGGCGCGGCCAACCAGCTGCCCTCGGGCCTGCAGGTCGGCACCGGCGCGCGCACCGTGGCCACCGAACGCATCCACACTCAGGGCAACCTGAAGGAAACCGGCAACACGCTGGACGTGGCCATCCAGGGCAACGGCTTCCTGCAGGTGGAGATGCCCGACGGCTCTTTCGCTTACACTCGCGACGGCAGCATCCAGCGCGATCAGAACGGCATGCTGGTGACGGCGGGCGGCTACCCCATCCAGCCGGGCATCAACATTCCCGACAACGCGCTCACCATCACCATCGCGCGCGATGGCACGGTGTCCGTGACCCAGCCGGGCGCGACCGGCACCAACGTCGAGGTCGGGCAGCTGCAGCTGGCGACCTTCATCAACCCGACCGGACTGCAGAGCATGGGCGAGAACCTGTACGCGGAGACCGACGCCTCGGGACCGGCCAATCTGCTGCAGCCCGGTCTGGACGGCGCGGGCGTCCTGCTGCAGAACTACGTGGAAACGTCCAACGTCAACGTGGCCGAAGAATTGGTGAACATGATCACCACCCAGCGCGCCTTCGAGATGAACAGCAAGGCTGTGCAGACGTCCGACCAGATGCTCGCCCGCCTGACCCAGTTGTAATACAGGATGTCCATGAAGGGATTGCGTTGTGTGGCGGGAGCGTGGGCGGCGACGCTGACGCTGGTCTTGTCCGGGTGTGCGCTGGTGCCGCCCGAACCCGTCGTCACGGGGCCGCTGACCGCGCCGCCCCCGCCGCCGGCGCCTCCGTCCGTGGAAGCCAACGGGTCCATCTACCAGCCCACCGCCTACGGCAACTATCCTCTGTTCGAGGACCGCCGGCCGCGCAATGTGGGCGACATCGTCACGATCGTGATCCAGGAAAAGACCAACGCCGCCAAGAGCGTCGGCACCAGCACCGACCGCAATGGCAGCGCCAGCATGGACATCGGCCTGGCGCCGGCGATCCTGCCCACCGACCTGGGCGCCAAGCAGAACTTCAAGGTCGGCAGCGGCAATAAATCCGACGGCAAGGGGTCCAGCAGCGCGACCAACGTCTTCACGGGCACGCTGACGACCACCGTGATCGGCGTGCTGCCCAACGGCAATCTGCAGATCGCCGGCGAAAAGCAGATCGCCATCAACCGCGGCAGCGAGTATGTGCGTTTTTCCGGGGTGGTGGATCCGCGCTCGATCACGGGCAGCAACACGGTGTCCTCCACCCAGGTGGCCGACGCCCGCATCGAATACCGCAGCAAGGGCGTGATGGACGAGGTCCAGACCATGGGCTGGCTGCAGCGCTTCTTCCTCAACATCGCCCCGTTCTGACGCCATGGCCGCATCGCTGATTCCGACTTCTTTCCTCGCGCGCCGCCTGGCCGCCGGCGCCCTGGCCCTGTGTCTGGGGGCCCTGTCGCCGCTCGGCGCCGCGCGGGCCGAGCGCATCAAGGACCTGGCATCCTTTACCGGCGTGCGGGAAAACCAGTTGATCGGCTACGGCCTGGTGGTCGGCCTGGACGGCAGTGGCGACCAGGTGCGCCAGACGCCCTTCACCCAGCAGAGCCTGACCAACATGTTGTCCCAACTGGGCGTGACCGTGCCCCAGGGCACCAACATGCAGGTCAAGAACGTCGCCGCCGTCATGGTGACGGCGCGCCTGCCCGCCTTTGCCCAGCCGGGCCAGAGTCTGGACGTGGTGGTGTCGTCCATGGGCAACGCCAAGAGCCTGCGCGGCGGCACGCTGCTGATGACGCCGCTCAAGGGCGCCAACGGCCAGGTCTACGCCCTGGCCCAGGGCAATCTGCTGGTCGGCGGCGCCGGCGCGTCCCAGGGCGGGGCCAGCGTTCAGGTCAACCAGTTGAACGGCGGCATCATCCCGGACGGCGCCATCGTCGAACGCGGCGTGCCCACGACCTACGCCCAGAACGGTGTCGTGCGCCTGGAACTGAACACCAGCGACTTCGGCATCGCCCAGAACGTCGTGGCGGCGTTGAACCGTAAATTCGGCGCGCAGACGGCGACCGCGCTGAACGGTCGCACCATCGAGCTGCGCGCGCCCGCCGATCCCAAGGCGCAGCTCGCCTTCCTGTCCCAGGTGGAAAACCTGCAGGTCGGCCTGCCGCCCGCCCGCGCCCGGGTGGTCATCAATGCGCGCACGGGCTCGGTGGTGATGAACCGCACCGTCACCATCGACGAGGCCGCCATCGCCTACGGCAACCTGTCGGTCACCATCAGCCCGCAGCAGCAGGTCAGCCAGCCGACCACGCCCTTCGGCGGCGGCGAAACCGTGGTGACGAACAACACCCAGATCGAGATGCGCAGCGAGGGCGGCGCCATCCAGCGCGTCACCACCAGCGCCAACCTGGCCGACGTGGTGCGGGCGCTGAACGCCCTGGGCGCGACGCCGCAGGATCTATTGTCCATCCTGCAGAACCTCAAGAGCGCCGGCGCCCTGCGCGCCGACCTGGAAGTGATCTGAGGCCGCCATGGGATTCGTGTCGCATTCGCCCCTGCCGAGCCCCGACGCGACGCCTTCGGCGCTGGACTTCAGCAGCCTGAATGCCTTGAAGCAGGGGGTGCGGGCGGGGGGGAATGCCGCGCAGGACCAACAGCGCGAAGTCGCGCGCCAGTTCGAGGCGATCTTCATCCAGATGATGCTCAAGCAGGCGCGTCAGCAGTCGGCGCAGATGCCTTCCCTGTTCGATTCCCAGGCGACGCGCATGGCCCAGAGCATGAGCGACGAACAGGCCGCACTGGCCATGGCCGATCCCGGCCTGGGGCTGGCCGACGCGCTGATGGCGCAGATGAAGGGCGGGGTGCTGAAGCAGTCGGACGATCCCCTGGCCAATCCTCCCGAGGCGGCCCGCTCGCGACTGCCGGGCCTGCAGTCGCGCATCGGCGAAGGCCGCCGCGAAATGGCCGATTCCATCGGATCCCTGATCGACCTGCTGGCGCGGCGTGGAGTGGGCGCCCGGATCGGCGGCGCCATCCAGGGCGCGCCGGAACATATCCGGGCCTTCGTGGACCGCATGGGCGCCGCCGCCGAGCTGGCGTCCCGGCGCAGCGGCGTGCCGGCCAAGCTGATCCTCAGCCAGGCGGCGCTGGAGTCCGGCTGGGGCGAGCGCGAGATTCGGCGCCCCGACGGCCGCGGCAGCCACAACCTGTTCGGCATCAAGGCCGGGGGCGGCTGGCGTGGCGAGGTGGTCAACGTCATGACCACCGAGTACGACGAGGACGGCGTGGCGCACCGGATGTCGCAGCCGTTCCGCGCCTACGGGTCCTATGCCGAATCCTTCCAGGACTACGCCGAACTGATCGGTGGCAGCGACCGCTACGGCAAGGTCGTGACCGCGCCTTCCGCGGAGGCCGCCGCCCGCCGCATCCAGGAAGCCGGTTATGCCACCGACCCGGGTTATGCGGACAAGCTGATTTCCATCATGGGGTATTTCAACGCCCGCTGACGGCACGCTCCTCCGCCCGTCGGACCTAAATTTCCGGGCGCGCCTGCCGTTATGGTCGGGGAAGAATTCTGGAACGCGTCCATCCGGCGCGTCCGCAACCGATAGGATTGCAGCATATGAATCTGGCGAATCTCGGCAAGGCGGGCCTTCTGGTCGCGCAAAACCGTCTGCAGACGGCGGGGCACAACATCAACAACGCCGCCACCGCCGGCTACAACCGCCAGACCGTCCTGTCGCAGACGGCGGGGGCCACGCCGACTTCGGGCGGCTGGATCGGCCGGGGCGTGCAGGCCGTCAGCGTGCAGCGTTCCTATGACAACTTCCTGCAGAACCAGCTGACCAGTTCCCTGACGCGCGGCGCCGCCCTCAAGACCTACGGCGATCAGATCAGCCAGATCAACAATCTGGTGGCCGACCGCACCGTAGGCATTTCCCCGGGCATCCAGAAGTTCTTCGACAGCCTGGACGCGGTGGCTTCGGCGCCCGCCGACGTGGCCGCCCGCCAGGAACTCATCGGCCAGGCCAACAGTCTGGCGGCCCAGATCCGCGACGCCAACGCCTTCCTGGACAGCCAGCGTGTCAATGTCAACACCCAGATCGACACCACGGTCACCCAGATCAACAGCTACCTGGACCGCATTCAGGACCTGAATCGCCAGATCACCACGGCCAAGGCCACCAATCCGGGCCAGCCGCCCAACGATCTGCTGGACCAGCGCGACCAGTTGGTCAGCGAACTGGGTCAGTTGGTGGACGTCAAGGCCTACGAGCAGGACGACCGCGTCAGCCTCACCATCGGTAATGGTCAGACCGTGCTGGGCGGGGATTCCGTCTACTATCTGGAAGCCCATCCGTCCAAAGCCGATCCGTCCCGTCTGGCGGTCAACTACACCACGAAGGACGCGGCGGGCAACACCATTCCCATCGAGATGGACGACAAGCGAATCACCGGCGGCAAGCTGGGCGGCTTGCTCACCTTCCGCTCCGAGGCACTGGACGCCACGCAGAACGATCTGGGGCGCATCGCCCTGGGGATCTCCATCGCCCTCAACGAGCAGCACGCCAAGGGCTTCGACCTGTCCGGCACACCGGGGGGAAAGTTTTTCAACGTGGGTACGCCCAAGGTCATCGGCAACGAAAAGAACAGCGCCGGGGCCGGAACCCCGACCGCCGATTACGTACCCGGCGAACTGTCCAAGATCACCAACCAGGACTACCGGGTCGAATTCGACGGCACGAACTACACGGTCACGCGAGTGCCCGAAGGCACGGCCCTGACGCCCGCGGTGTCGGGCACGACTCTGAGCTTCGACGGCGTGGCGATCGATACGGCGGGCATGACCCCGGCGGCGGGCGACAGCTGGCTGATCCAGCCCACGCGCGACGCGGCGGCCGCCATGACGGTGACGATCACCGACCCGGCCAAGGTCGCCGCGGCCGGCGAGGCGTCTCCAGGCGTGGGCGCGGGCACCGCCAACGGCGACAACGCCCTGGAACTGGCCGCCCTGCGTTCCAAGAAGATCCTGGCCAACGGGTCCATGGGCATGAACGAGGCCTATTCCCAGCTGGTCAACACCGTGGCGGTCAAGACGCAGCAGAACACCACCGCGCAGAAGGCTCAGGAAACCCTGATCTCCCAGAACTATTCGGCGCAGCAGGCCGTGTCCGGCGTCAATCTGGACGAGGAATACATCAACCTGCAGCAATACCAGGAACAGTACCGCGCCGCCGCGCGCCTGATCGACACGGCTTCGACGCTGTTCGACACCCTGCTCGCCCTGCGCGGCTAAGCCGCGCCCGTACCAGGAATTCATCATGCGCATCAGCTCCAGCCTTGTTTTCCAGACCGGCCTGAACACCATCAACACGCAGCAGTCCGATCTGATGCACCTGTATCAGCAGATCGGCACGGGCCAGAAGATGGTCACCCCGGCCGACGATCCCCTGGGCGCCTCGCAGGCGATCAACCTGTCGCAGTCCCAGGCCCAGAACGCCCGCTACGCGGACAACCGCGCGGTCGTCAACCAGAACCTGGGTACCGAGGAAGACGCACTCAACAGCCTGACGCTGCTGCTGCAGGACGTGCGCACCCGGCTGGTCGAGGTCTCGAACGGCACACTGTCGGACGCCGACCGCGCAACCCTGTCCAACGTCCTGAAGAACGCGCGCGATTCCCTGGCGGGCATCGCCAACACCACGGACGGCAACGGGCAATACCTGTTTTCCGGCTCCAAGGGGGACACGCCTCCCTACGATGCCAGCGGGAACTACGATGGCGACACGCTGCAGCGTCTGATCCAGGCCGACCAGACGCGTCGGATCGCGGGCGGCGACGTGGGCTCGGACGTCTTCCAGCGCGCCCAGCCGGGCACGCGGGCCTATGCGTCCTATGCGGCGGCGGGCAATACCGGCACGGCCGTGCTGGGGCGGCCTGGGGTGACGGACAACGCGGGCGGCAACGCCTCGGCGAATTACAGCTTCAGCATCAACTTCACCAGCGCCACGACCTATACCGTCAATGTGACCGACGTGACGGGCGCGACCACGCCGACCTCGCCCCTCAACTTCCCCTTCGTGGCGGGGCAGACCACACTCGACCTGGGCTATGGCACCTCCGTGCAGATTTCCGGTACGCCGGCCAACGGCGACCAGTTCGACGTCAAGCCGCTGCAGCACGAGGACGTCAACCTGTTCAAGACTTTCGATGACGTGATCGCGGCCCTGAACACGCCTTCCGGGGGGGACGACCAGGCGACCGCGTCGTTGCGCAACGTCCTGAATACGGCCATGCAGCGCACGGCCACCAGCTACGACAACGTGCTGACCGTGCGCGCCTCCGTGGGCGCCCGCATGAATGAGCTGACCGCCCTGGACAACACCGGCACCCAGCGCAACCTGGGCTACACCAAGGCGCTGTCCGGTATCGAGGATCTGGACTACTACGAAGCCACCACCCAGCTCAGTCTGCGCAAGATGGCTCTGGAAGGCGCGGGCCTCGCGTTCCAGACCATCCAGGGTCTGAGCCTGTTCAACCGGAACAAGTGATCCGGTTGCCGGATACCCGGCCAGGCATGCGGTATTCCGGGCTTGCCTCGGCAATCCCGGACCGCTCCATCTTCCGAACGGGGGCGTGGAGCAATCCCGACGAATAGGGCCTACAAGGCCCTATTTTCTTTGGAAGCATCCCGGCGCCGGCATGGCATGCTGGGAGACCGATAAGGTAGAGGCGACATGAAGAAGATTTCCGTGACATTGTCCTTGCGCGCCCGGTTGACGCTGGTCGTGGCGCTGCTGTCCCTGCTGACGTTCGCGGCGGTGGGCAGTGCCTGGTTCGTCCAGCGGGAAAGCCAGCGCACGGCGGGGCAGCTGTCGGCCATCGGGGTCCAGGCGAACTCCGAGGTCAAGAACGCATATATCTATGCCCAGCAGGCGGCCACCCAGGTCGACGGGGCGCTGGGCATCGCCAATGAAAAGCAGCGTCTCTGGGAACTGGGCCAGGCCGATCAGCTACTGAAGCGTTCTCGCGACAGCATGGCGTCCCTGAAGGCCTCGGGCGCCCTGGCCGGCTCGAATGGCGAGTCCCTGCAGCACATGCTGGACGCGTCTTTCAACGATTACTGGACTCAGGTCGAGCAGTTGCGCGATTTCGCGGCCAGGCAGGACGCCAAGGGTTTCGAGGCCCTGAAGCGCGGCCGCCTGCGCGGCGCGGCACGGGGCATGGACCGGGTATTCGGCCAGTTCGACAAATTCATCCAGGACCGAAGCTCGGCCTCGCGCGACGAACTGGCGCAGCTTTTCCATCGGGCCAATATCGGCCTGCTGGCGCTGCTGGCCGTGACCGTGGTGCTGGCACTGCTGGCCTACCGGACCCTGATCCGCACGGTGCTGCGGCCCTTGCAGGCCGTCGGGCGCCACCTGCAGCGCATCGCGGGCGGCGATCTGCGCGTGTCCATCGTGCCGCGGTCCAATGACGAGATCGGCGCCTTGCTGCGTGGCCTGAAGGCGATGCGCGACAGCCTGGAGACCATGATCTCCGGGGTGCGCGGCCGGATGGGGCGGATGGCCGGCGGCGCCCAGCGCATCGCAACGGGCAACCTGGACCTGAGCAGCCGCACGGACGAGCAGGCCGCGGCTCTGCAGCAGACGGCGGCCAGCATGGAGCAGCTCGCCAGTACGGTCAAGCAGAACGCCGACAATGCCCAGCAGGCCAACCAGCTGGCGCGTACCGCGTCCCAGGTGGCTTCGCGCGGCGGCGAGGTGGTGGGCGAGGTCGTCGCCACCATGGAAGGGATTTCCGGCAGTTCGCAGAAGATCGCCGACATCGTGGGCGTGATCGACAGCATCGCCTTCCAGACCAACATCCTGGCCCTGAACGCCGCGGTGGAAGCGGCCCGCGCTGGCGAGCAGGGGCGCGGCTTCGCCGTGGTCGCCGGAGAGGTCCGGGCATTGGCCCAGCGCTCGGCGAGCGCCGCCAAGGAAATCAAGACGCTGATCGAGGATTCCGTCAGCCGGGTCGGCGCGGGTTCGTCGCAGGTCCGGCGGGCGGGCGAGACGATGCGGGAAATCGTCGAGGCCGTCACCCGCGTGTCGGACATCATGAGCGAGATCACCGCCGCCACCATCGAGCAGTCTTCGGGTATCGACCAGATCAACCTGGCGGTCGCGCAGATGGACTCCGTCACCCAGCAGAACGCCCTGCTGGTGCAGCAGGCGGCGGAATCGGCCGGGTCGCTGGAGTCCCTGGCCGCCGAGGTCAACCAGGCGCTGGCGGTATTCCAGGTGGACGATCCCGCCGATGGCGATCACGGAACGCCGGTTCCATCGCCGATCGCGACTGCGCCGGCGATGGAACCCGCCGTGGCGGCCGAGTCCGATCCGGCTCCCGCCCCGGTTTCGGTGCCTGCCCGGACCGCCCGCCGGGATCGCCCGGATAGCACCACGGCGCCGCGGTTGCCCGTCGCGAGGACGGCCGCGTCGGCCGGTCAGGCGGCGCGCGAGGAAGAATGGGAGGAGTTCTGAACATGGGATCTTTCTTCGCGCGCTGGACGCCCGGGCGAGTTTCAGGCGGGGCGCCTCCGGGAGCCTGGCGGATGCGCCGGGTCGCGCTGGTAGTGTCGGTCTCGGTTTCGGCCGCGTTACTGTCCGCGTGCGCGTCCACCGGCGAATCCTTTCAGTCGGCGGGCCTGGATCGCATCGTGGTGGGCCGCACGACGATGGAGCAGGCGTCCAGCTACCTGGGTACCCACCCTGTGGACGTCTGGCGGCAGGGCGACACCACACTGGCCCGCTGGGCCTACAAGGCCACCGTCGCCACGGATGCCGTGTATTTCCGCCAGGAGGCCTGGCTGCGTTTCGGACCCGACGGCACGTTCCAGCGCATGGAAAATTCCGTCAACCTGCCGCTGAACCGCCATCCCAGGACGGCGGAGGAGGCCGATCGGGAAGCCAGGGCCGAGCAGGAGCGGATCGCGCGCCGGGCGGCCGCCACCCGGCCTGCGGTCCAGGCCGGAGCCGTGGAGGCGGTCGTGGAGGATGCCGGCGCCACGCCCGTCGCCGTGCCGGCCGCCGAGGCCATCCAGCCCGCGTCCCTGACCATCCCGCCACCCGCCGCGCCGGCCGCCAGGCCAGCTGTGAAACCGGCCGTGCAGGCCAAGCCGGCCCGGCCCGGCCAGTCCTCCAGGGCCGGCCGATCCGTCCGGGCGAAGACGCCCGTCGCTTCGGGCCAGGGCGCCGCATCCGTCGCCAACCCGCTGCTGCCGGCCGGCACGAGAGTCGTCCCCGGGGTCACCTATCCGGTGCGAAAGAGTGATCATTGAGGCATGCCGGGGTCGGTGACCCGTGCCCGGGCTTCCTTCCGCGCACGGCGGCCGTGGCCTACAGTCCCGCCAGGCTGCGCGCGATGCGGGCCATGGCTTGGTAGCCGCCCTCGAACAGGCCGGTCAGGAAGTCGCCGCTCTGGGGCAGTACGATGGCCAGCGTGACCAGGCCCGTGGTCAGAGAAATCGGGAAACCCACGGCGAACACCGACAGCTGTTGTGCCGTGCGGTTCAGGATTCCCAGCGACAGGTTGATCGTCAGCAGTACGATGACCAGCGGCAGTGCCAGCAGAATGCCGGAAATCCAGAGTTGGCTGCTCCAGTCGAGCAGCGCCCCCCAGCCGTCGGTCATCAGGGGCGCTCCCACGGGCAGCAGGTCGAAGGTGCGCACCAGCCCGTCGAGCATCAGCAGGTGACCGTTCACCGCCAGGAAGATCAGCATCGCCACCAGGTTGATCAGGCGCGACAGCACCGCCGTGTTGGCGCCGGTGGCCGGATCGAAGAACGAGGCGAAGGCCAGGCCCATCTGCAGGCCCACGAATTCGCCCGCCATCATCGTGGCGGTGAAGACCAGCCGCATGCACAGGCCCAGCGCCATTCCGATCAGCACCTGCTGCGCGGCGATCAGCAGCCCGCTCCAGGAGGCCGGCGTGACGTCCGGCATCGTGCCGATCAATGGCGCGGCGACCAGGGTGATGACGATGGACAGGCCGATCTTCACCCGCATGGGAACGGAGGACTCGCCCAGCACGGGCGCGATCGCCACCAGACCGGCGACGCGGAACAGGGGCCACAGCAGGCCGTTGATCCAGTCATAGAGCTGGCCGATCTGGAAGGAAATCATGGCCGCGGCGGCGCTACGCGGCCAGGCCCGGGATGGAGTCGAGCAGGGAGCGGATGTAGTCCACCATGGTGCTGAGCAGCCAGGGGCCAAGCAGCACCAGGGTGGCGCCCACGGTCAGCAGCTTGGGGATGAACGACAGCGTCATTTCGTTGATCTGCGTGGCCGCCTGGAAGATGCTGATGATCAGGCCCACGGCCAGGGTCATCAGCAGCAGCGGTCCGGCCATGATCAGGGCCACGCGCAGCGCCTGGTAGGTCATGGACATGACGGCTTCGGGGGTCATGCGGGCCTCCTATTGGTAGAAGCTGCGGGCCAGCGAGCCCAGCAGCAGGTGCCAGCCGTCGGCCAGCACGAACAGCATCAGCTTGAAGGGCAGCGAGATCGTCACCGGCGGTACCATCATCATTCCCAGCGCCATCAGCAGGCTGGCGACCACCAGGTCGATGATCAGGAAGGGAATGAAGATCGTGAAGCCGATCTGGAAGGCCGTCTTGAGCTCGCTCGTCACGAAGGCGGGTACCAGGATGCGCAGGGGGACGGCGCTCTGATCTTCCAGCGGACCGACGCCGGCCATTTCGGCGAACATCGCCAGGTCCGATTCCCGGGTCTGGCGCAGCATGAAGGCCTTGAGCGGCTGGCTGCCCCGGTCCAGCGCCTGCTCGAAGGAGATCTCGTCGCGCGACAGCGGCTGGTAGGCCTGGGCGTAGATCTGGTCGAAGACCGGCGACATCGTGAAGAAGGTCAGGAACAGGGCCAGGCCCACCAGAACCGAGTTGGGCGGCGAGACCCCGGTTCCCAGGGCGTTGCGCATCAGGCCCAGCACGATGATGATGCGGGTGAAACCCGTCATCATCAGCAGCGCCGCCGGCAGGAACGACAGCATGGTCAGCATGACCAGCGTCTGGACGCTGAGCGACCAGGTCTCCGAGCCGTTGGGGCCCGGCGTGGCGGTCAGGGCGGGCAGGGTGGCCTGCGCCAGGGCGCCGGCGGGCCAGGACAGGATCAGCGCCAAGCCGGCCAGCAGCCAGGGCGCCGATCGCGCGGCGTGCGGGGGGGAGGGGCTGCGCATCAGGATCCCGAGAGAGTCTTGCCGAGGGTCTCGGCGAAGCCCCCGGATGCGGCATCGCCAGCCCGGGGAGCGTCCGGCAGAGTATGCAGCAGGGTGATCTGCTGGGCGGTCACGCCCAGCACCAGGCGGGCGTCCTCGACCTGGACCAGAGCGATCGAACTGCGTGCCCCGAGGCTGAGCGTGCCGAGCACGCGCAGGCGGGCCGTTTGCGCGCGGCCCGGCAGCCAGCCGCCCCGGCGGGCCACCCAGGCCAGCATCAGCAGCAGGCCCAGGATGAACAGCAGGGCGAGGACGACGCGCAGGATCTGGTCCTGGTCCATGGCGGATCAGCGGCGGTTGTTCAGCCGCGCGATGCGGTCCGAAGGCGTGATGATGTCGGTGACGCGGATGCCGTATTTCTCGTCCACGACCACGACCTCGCCCTGGGCGATCAGGTAGCCGTTCACGTAGATGTCCATGGGTTCGCCGGCCAGGCCGTCGAGTTCCACCACCGAGCCCTGGCCCAGTTGCAGAATGTTCTTGATCGTCAGGCGCGTGCGGCCCAGTTCCACCGACAGCTGGACCGGGATGTCCATGATCATGTCGATGTCGCTGTCGCCTTCGGCGGATTGGCCGGACAGAGGCTGGAACACCTGGGCGGCGGCGGGTTGGGCCTCCACGGATGTCGCGGCGGTCTGTTCCGCCAGGGCAGCGGCCCAGTCGTCCTCCGCGCCCAGGCCGCTGGCCTGAGTGGGCTGGTCATGCGCGGACTGCTGTTCGGCCATGGCGGCGGCCCAGTCGTCCTCCACGGAACCACCGGATGCCTGACCCGGCAGGTTCGGGTCCTGGGTGTCGTCTTTGATGTCGCTCATTTTTTGGTGCGGGCTAGCAGTTTGTCGGAGTCGTCGGGCGAGGCGAGGACCTTGTGCACGCGCAGGGCATAACGGCCGTTGAAGGTGCCGTAGCCGCATTCCAGCACGGGGACGCCACCCACGCGGGCCGTGACGGCGGGGCGGATGTCCACCGGCAGTACGTCGCCCACGGCGAGATGCAGCAGTTCGGCGATGGACGTGTCGATCCGGGCGAATTCCACGGCCAGTTCGACCTCGGCGCTGCGGACCTCGCGCGAGAGCTGCTGGGTCCAGCGCTGGTCGATCGCGTCGGAGGCGGCCTGCTGAAGCGGACGCGAGAGCAGGTCGCGGATGGGTTCGAGCATGGAATAGGGCAGGCAGATGTTGAGCTTGCCCCCGGAGGCGCCGAGTTCGATGTTGAAGGAGGCCACCACCACGATATCGTTGCCCGAGCTGATGCTGGCGAACTTGGTATGCATTTCCGAGCGGAGGTATTCCAGCTCCAGCGGATAGACGGATTCCCAGGACTCGCGGTAGCAGTCCAGGGTCAGGCCCATGAGCCGGCGGATGATGCGCTGCTCGGTGTTGGTGAAGTCGCGGCCTTCGATGCGGGTGTTGTAGCGCCCGTGGCCGCCGAACAGGCTGTCGATGACCAGAAAGACCAGGTTCGGATCGTAGGTGAACAGGCCCGTGCCGCGCAGCGGCTTCAGGGCCACCATGTTCAGGTTGCTGGGGACGGGCAGGTTGCGTTCGAAATCCGAGTATTTCTGGATCTTGATCGCATTGACGGTGATGTCGGCGTTGCGGCGCATGAAGCCGAAGAACATCGAGCGCAGGCGGCGGGCGAAGCGTTCGTTGATCAGCTCCAGGGTTTGCATCCGGTGCCGCACGACGCGGTCGGGCGATCCCAGGTCGTAGGGGCGGACCCCGTCCTGGGCTTCGGCCGCAGCCTGCTGGCCCGAGGATTCCTCGCCGGTGACGCCTGCGAGCAGGGCATCGACTTCGTCCTGGGAGAGCATGCTCTGGTAGGCCATTACTGCACCACGAAGGCGGTGAAGAGCACGTCGGCGATCTGCGGGCCGGGAAGCTGCGCGGCGAACGGGCGCGTGAGCGCGGCCTTCAGGGCGTCGACCAGCGCCTGACGGCCCTCGGGCGTCTGGATGAGCGGCAACTGCTGCGCCGAAAGGACCTTGAGGATACGGTCGCGGACCTCGGGCATATAGTCCGTGATCTGCTTGCGCGAGGCGTCGTCGCCCAGGCGCAGGGTGATCGCGGTGTAGAGGATCCGGTTGCGGGTTTCACCGTACAGCGTGACCGTGAAGGGATCGAGTTCCGCGAAGATCGGCGCCGGGACCACCGGCGGCGCCGCGGGCGCCTGTGCCGGCTGTTCGGCTGTCGCGGCGGTTGCCGGGGCGCCGGGCGTGCTGTCCCTGCTCGTGAACCACATCGTTGCACCGACCGAGGCGCCTATGACGATGATGAGCAGAAGGATGAATTTGAGTAGCCTGAGCATGGTTCCGGATTAATGCGTCACGATGACTGAAGGGCAAAATGAAGCATTGTAATGCGGGTCCTGCCCAGGAAAGCGAAAGTGTTCACGCGAAGGTATCCACCAGCGCGTCCGGACGGGATGCGGCCCTGGGAGCCGCGGGCGTGGCCGGCAGGGAGGCGGCCTCCGCGGTCTGGCCGTCCAGGCTGAAGACGGCTCCGCCGTCCCGGGCCGATGGCGCCTGGCCCTGGGCATAAGCCTGCTGGCCAGGCTGCTGATCGCCGACGTCCGCCTGGCCCAGCGACAGGCCGGCCTGGGCCAGTTGCTGTTCCAGGTGGGGCAGTGCGTTTTCCAGGACGTGGCGCACATTGGCGTGCGGCGAGACGAAGGAAGCCTGGGCGATGGAATCGCCCACGTGCAGGGTGATGTGGATCGGTCCGAGTTCGGGCGGGTTGATGTGCATCTGCACGGTATGGCCCGTGCCGGTGAGGTTCTGGGTCAGCTGCAGGATCTGCCGGCTGAAATCCTGGGGCCACTGCGGGTTGGACAGCGGGGTGGACACGGCGACGGACGCCACCGCCGGGGCCGCGGCCGGCAGCAGGGAGGCGCCGGCAGGCGCGGCAGCCGAGGCCAGGGTGGCGTCGGATGTCGCGGCCTGGAGCGTTTCCAGGCCGGGGGCGGATCGGGCGCGGGCGGCAGACCCGGCGGCCGCCTGGGTTCCCGCGGCGGCCTGTGCCGCCAAGAAAGAATGGTCGGTGGCCTGCGGCTGGGCCTGGAGTGCGGCGAACCGTGCGCGGCCGGATTCCCGCGCGCCGGCCGGAACCGCCGTGTCCGCTTGCGGGGGGCCGCGGTCGGTGGCGGGCGCGGTGGCGGCGACCGCGTCGGTGCGCGGCGTGAGGATGCGGTCGTTCGTGCCGGCCTCGCCGGCCGTCTTCGTGTCCGGAGTGCCGTCGCGAGCATCGGCAGGCGCCCGCCCCGCGGCGTCGATCAGGGGATGCGCCGCGCGCGGATCGGCGGCGCCGGTCCGGCCGGCCGAGCCGGCATGGACCGGGCGGGTTTCGGCGGTGGGGATGGCGGCCTGCATCAGAGGCAGGGCGGCGCTGTTCAGGATCAGCGACAGGGTTTCGTCCGGTCCGATGGGTTCGTGCCGCTCGGGGGAGTCCGGGTCCGCACGGCCGCTGGCGTTTTCGGACCGGCGGGAGTCGGCCGGACGGGTGGCGCCGTCCCGCTGCTGCGACAGCACGTTCGAGAAAGCCGGGGTGTCCGTCGTGGCGGCATCCGTGCCGCGCACCGGGACGTCCGCGGGCGGCGGACTGGGACTGGTGACAGGAAGGACGGGCATGTTCATGGCGTGTGCGGATTCAATGCGGCTGTCGTGTGCGTCGGTACAGGCCGGCCGAGATCTCGTCGCTGGCGCGCTGTTCGCGGTGTTGCTCGCGGTATTGCGACTGGCGGACCTGGCGTGCCTTGAGGGTTTCGTAGGAGTTCAGACGGCGCTTTTCATCGTGCCATTGCTTGCGTCCCGCCTCGATGCGCACGTCGATCTGGGCGATGATCGTATTTTGCTGGGAAATGGCCTCGTCCAATGTGGCGATAAACTGCCTAAAGTTGTGGTAATTCGAGGCCGATACGCCCTGCTCGGTGGTGTTCTGCAGGCGTTTCGTGTAGTCGGTCCGGTAGCTGTCCAGGGTGTTCAGCTGGCCTTGGGCCTCGCGGCGTCGGGTGCCCAACTCGGACAGGTTCCGGCCAGCCTCGTCGAGCTTGTCCTGGGTCAGGCTGATCAGTACGTCCAGCGGTGTTTCATGGTTCATGGGCGGTCTCCCCCAGCACGCCGGCCAGCGCGGCCACGGCGGCGGCATAGTCCACCCGCACGTCGATGCCCTGCTGCAGATAGCCCTCCAGCCAGGGATGGCGTTCGATGGCCTGATCGATTTCCGGATCGTTGCCCGCGGTATAGGCGCCGACGGCGATCAGGTCGCGGTTGCGCTGATATCGGGACACCATGCGCTTGAACAGATGCACGTGGCGGAACTGGCTGTCGGGCACGATGGCGGACATGACCCGCGAGATCGAGGCCTCGATGTCGATGGCCGGGTAATGGCCGGATTCGGCCAGGCTGCGCGACAGCACGATGTGGCCGTCCAGGATGGCGCGGGCCGAGTCGGCGATCGGATCCTGCTGGTCGTCGCCCTCCGTCAGCACGGTGTAGAAGGCGGTGATGGATCCGGCCGACCGGTCGCCCTGGGGCGCGCCGTTGCCCGCGCGCTCCACCAGCGTCGGCAGCTTGGCGAACACGGAGGGCGGATAGCCCTTAGTGGCCGGTGGCTCGCCGATGGCCAGGGCGATCTCGCGCTGGGCCATGGCATAGCGCGTCAGGGAGTCCATGATCAGCAGCACGTGCTTGCCCTGGTCGCGGAAGAACTCCGCCAGCCGGGTGGCGTAGACCGCGCCTTGCAGGCGCAGCAGAGGCGAGACATCGGCCGGGGCGGCGACCACCACGGACCGGGCCAGGCCGTCGGCACCCAGGTTCAGTTCGATGAACTCCTTGACTTCGCGGCCCCGTTCGCCGATCAGTCCGACCACGATCACGTCGGCCTTGGTGTAGCGGGCCATCATGCCCAGCAGCACGCTCTTGCCCACCCCGGAGCCGGCGAACAGGCCCATGCGCTGGCCGCGGCCGACGGTCAGCAGGCCGTTGATGGCGCGCACGCCCACGTCCAGCACGGTGTCCACGGGAGCGCGGGTGAGCGGATTGATCTGCAGGGCCGTCAGGGGCGCCATGTCCAGGTCGGAAGGCAGGGGCTTGCCGTCCAGCGGCCGGCCCGCGCCGTCCAGGACACGGCCCAGCAGGGCGTTGCCGACCGGCAGGTGGCGTACCTGGTCCGTGATGATCGCGGCGGTTTCAGTCTGGGCGGCGGGGTCGTCGGGCAACGGGACCGGGTCCAGCCACAGGGTCTCGGCGGGCACGATGCGGGCGCCCGGGGGCAGGCCGGTGATGTCGCTTTGCGGCATCAGGAAGAGGGTATCGGCGTGAAAACCGACGACTTCGGCGTCGGCCCATCGGTCCTGGTCGGGAGAAACCTGGACCTTGCAGGCGGCGCCGACCGGCAGTTGCAGGCCGGTAGCCTCGAGCACCAGGCCGGTGGCGCGGGTCACGCGCCCCTGCCGGCTGGTCGGCTGGCGGGCGGAAACCCGCTGCTCGCAGATGGCGAGCTGCGCGCGCCAGCGCGCGCCGGGAGAGCACGCCGCGGTCTCGTCCGGGCTCATGGCTGTCCGTCCGGCTGGCCCAGCGCGGCGATGATGCGCCGCCAGCGAGTTTCCAGCGTGGCGTCCACGGACCCCAAGGCGGTTTCGGCGACGCAACCGCCGCGCGTGATGCTTTCGTCGGCGCTCAGGCGATAATGGGCCGGATCCGGAGTCTGCTGCAGGAAGGTCCGTACCAGATCGAGATCGTCGGGGTGCAGCCGCAGCCGCAGCGCGGCGCCTTGTTCGGGCCGGGCCTGCATGACTTCGCGGACCAGATCCAGGATGTGATTGGGATAGTCGCGGATATGAGTGCGCAGCACCTGTTCGGCGATGCGCACGGCCAGCTGGATGACGGACTGGCCGACCTCCTGCTCGATCCCTTCCAGCGCGGCCCCGCAGGCCTGGGCCAGGCTGTTCAGACGGGTGGCCTGCTCGCGGGCCAGGTCGGCGCCTTCGGCCAGCCCTTTCGCGCGACCCTGGGCATGACCTTCGGCCAGTCCTTGCGCCAGGCCCTGGGCATGGCCTTCGACCAGTCCTTGTTCCAGGCCCTGGGCGTGGCCTCCGCGGCGGCCCTGTTCGAAGCCTTCGGCGCGGCCTTGCGCCAGTCCTTCCTCGCGCGCCTCGGCGAGCGCCTGGGCGCGACGCTGCGCGAGTTCCGCCAGGTGACGTGGATCGCGGTCGCTGGCGCGACGGCCGAAGGGTTGCCTGAGCGCGTCCAGGGATTCCATTTCCCAGCGCTGCCAGCGGGCTCGCGTCGCCAGATCGATGGAAGGCCCGGACTTGTCAGACATACTCGTCGTTGCCCATCGACAGGTTGATCTGGCCGGCGTCGGCGAGCTTGCGCGCCACCATCAGGATGGCCTTCTGCTCGGTCTCGACGCGCGACATGCGCACCGGGCCCTGGGCGTCCAGGTCGTCGCGCAGGATCTCGGCCGCGCGATTGGACATGTTCTTGAAGAACTTGGCGCAGAGTTCCTCGCTGGCGCCTTTCAAGGCGATGGTCAGCGAAGCGGTGTCGATTTCCTTCAGGATGAGCTGGATGGCGGCATCCTCGACGTCAACCAGATTGTCGAACACGAACATCTCGTCGATGATGCGCTGCGCCAGGTCGGCGTCGATCTCGCGCAGGCTGCTGACCACGGCTTCTTCTTCGGCCGTGTTCATGAAGTTCAGGATCTCGGCGGCGGTGCGCACCCCGCCCATCTTCGAGCGCTTGGCGCCCTGGCCGGACAGGACCTCGTTGAGCACTTCGGTCAGTTCGTGCAGCGCGGACGGTTGCACCCCGCCGAAGGTGGCGATGCGCATCATCACGTCGTTGCGCACGCGCTCGTTGAGCAGCCCCAGGATGGCGGAGGAGCGGTCGCGCTCCAGGTGGACCAGGATGGTGGCGATGATCTGCGGATGCTCGTCGGCGATCAGTTCGGCGACGTTGACCGGTTCCAGCCAGTTCAGCGCGTCGATGCCCGAGCCCGTGCCTTCGCCGGCTTCCAGGATATCCTCGATCAGGCCGGCGGCGCGGTCGGTGCCCAGCGCTTTGGTCAGGACGGAGCGGATGTAGTCGTCCGATCCCAGGGTGACGGCCATGAACTGGTCGGCTTCGCGGCGGAAATCCTCCAGGACCTGGTCGACGTCGGAGCGCGTGACCTGCTTGAGGTTGGCCATGGCCGAGCCGATTTGCTGGACTTCGCGCGAGGACAGGTACTTGAAGACCTCGGCCGCCGAGTCCTCTCCGAGGGACATCATCAGGATGGCGCAGCGGGTCAGGTCATTGTCAGGGTTTGGCATTCTTGGGATCCATCCATGAACGCAGCACCATGGCGACGGCGCGCGGATCGCGCTGGGCCAGATGGCGGGCGGTGTCCAGGTTTTCCTCGTAGCGGTTCATCTCCGAGACGCGCAGTTCATCCTGGCGGCGCTGTTCGCGCATGGTTTCCAGGTGGGCCTCGTTCTTGGCGCGTTCGACCTGGGCGTTGGCGAAGCCCTGGATGATGGGCCGCACGACCGAGCGCCAGAGGAAGAACAGGACGGCCAGGATCAGGAGAACCTTGAGGGCCTGCAGGGCAAGGCCACGGTATTCCGGATTTTCCCAGGGCTTGAACCTGGGTTCGGAATCGGTGAAGGCGCTGTTGACCACGCTGAGGGTGTCGCCGCGGTCGGCCGAATAACCCATGGCCTGTTTGACCAGGGCGTTGATGTCGTCCATTTCGGTCGATTCCAGCGGAGCTGGCTCGCCGTCCTTGTCGCGATAGTTGACCACCACGGCCACGGACAGGCGCTGCAGCGTGCCCAGTTCGTGCTTGACGTGGCTGATCGTGCGGTCGACTTCGTAGTTGATGGTGGCGTCGTTGCGCATGGCGCCCTGGCCCTGGCGGGCCGCGCCGGTGGCGGGCGCGCCATTGATCGTGGCGGGGCCGCCGGCCTGGGTCGCGGCGCTCTGGGCGCCGGCCGCCTGAGCCTGCGCGCCCTGTGCGGGCGGGGTGGCGGGCGCCGTCTGGAGCGGGGCGGTGGCGTTGGCTGGAGGTTCGTTGGACAGGGCGCCAGGGACGCCTGCGGGTGGCAGCATGCCGTTCTGCGCCGAGTCGCTGGTCTGCTTGCTGCGGATGGCGGCCGTGCCGGGCGTTTCGTTGGGGCGATAGACCTCGGAGGTTTGCTCGCGTTGGGAGAAATCCACGGCGGCGCTGACCTGGGCGCGCACATTGCCGGGGCCGACGATCGGGTTGAGCAGGGTCAGGATGCGCTGGGCCGTGCGCTGCTCGATATCGTTGATGAAGTTGCGCCGGGTGTTGTCCATGCCCGCCTCGCCGCCCGGCGAGGACATCAGGTGGCCATCCTGGTCGACGATGGAGACGGATTCGGCATTGAGTTTGGGCACACTGGAGGACACCAGCCAGGCGATCGCCGAGACCTGGGACTCGCTCAGAGTGCGGGAAGGATAGAGCGTCAGCAGCACCGAGGCGGTGGGAGACTCGCGTTCGCGCACGAACAAGGACTGGCGCGGGATGGCGAGGTGCACGCGGGCGGACTTGACCGGTTGCAGGGCCTCGATGGAGCGGGCGAGTTCGCCTTCTAGGGCACGCTGGTAGGTGATCTGCTCGGAGAACTGGCTGGCGCCGAATTTTGGCTCGTCCAGCAGTTCGAAGCCTACGCTGCCCCCGCGCGGCAGGCCCTGCTCGGCCAGTTGCAGGCGCAGCGCGTAGACCTGGTCGGCGGGCACCAGAATGGTGGCGCCGTTGTCGGCGAACTTGTAGGGGACATTGCGCTGGTTGAGGACCGAGACGATGGCGCCGCCATCGCGCGCTTCCACGTTCGAGAACAGGGCGCGGTATTCCGGCTCGCGGATCCACAGGGTGGCGACGACGAGCAGGGCCATGATCGCGGCGCCCAGGCCAAGCAGCACCGGCCGGGGCAGGGCCGTCAGCCGCGCCAGGGCGGGGTTGCGGTTCATCCAGTCGGTAATGGGGTTCATCGGATGGAAATTGCAGAGGAGGCCGCCAGGGCGCGCCCGGGCCAGAAACCGACGGTCTGGATGATGTGCATGCTGTTACGGCAGAATAATGGGATGTTGGCGGCCATTATGGCGGTGATTCGCATTCCGGCAAGCCCTGAAAAACCACGTTTTTGGGGCTTAGTTAGGATGATCCGCCTTGCCCGCGCATGAGTTCGGCAAACCGGGGAAGTGTCCGTTCTTATCCCCGCTATTGCGGGGCTTGCCGGTTCGGGGCAGGCCGTATAGTACGTTGTCGGTCCGCCGTGTCATCGGCGGCCGGTGTTCCCGCCTTTTTTCCGAGCCGTCCTCCATGATGACATCCCAGGCCCTCGCCAGCGTCGAAAACCTGCTTGCCCAGATGCGTGCCGTGGCACGCGAATCCCAGGGGCTGTCGACGCGGCCGGTCGTGTCAGCCGAGGGCGGCGACGGTTTCGCCGCCGAGCTGGCCCGTTCCCTGGACCGCGTGTCCCATGCGCAGAATGCCGCCAATACCCAGGCGCAGGCCTTTGAAATGGGCGACCCCGACATTTCCCTGAGCAATGTGATGATCGACCTGCAGAAGGCCGGCCTGGCGTTCCAGGCGTCGGTGCAGGTCCGCAACCACCTGGTGGACGCCTACAAGGAAATCGCCAATATGGCGGTCTGACGATTCCGGATCGGCCCTTCCCCGCAGGGGGCCGGACGACGCGAATCGCGGATACCCGTCGGAAGTTTGCCAGGCGGGTTTTTCATATGCGTGGTATCAGGGTCAGGGCGCCGGAGGCGGGACGGCCGGCGGGGACGCCTCCTCGTCGGAGGCGCGCCGCACGACGCCGCCCTCGGTGTCCAGGGCGTACAGCCAGGCCAGCAGTTCGGCGATCGCGACGTAGAGCCTGGGAGGGATGTGCGAGTCCAGGTCCACCTGCATCAGCAGGCCGACCAGTTCCGGCGATTCATGCACGTACAGGCCGTGCTCGCGCGCGGTGCGCACGATGGTATCGGCCAGCGTGCCGTAGCCCTTGGCCACGACCCGGGGCGCGGAGTCCGTCGGGTCGTAGGAGACGGCGACGGCGCTGGGGCGGTGGGGGTCAGGATGCGGCGATTTCATTTTCCCGGGAGTCCGGCGGAGGGGTGTCGGGGTTGTCGTCCCGGGTCTGGACGGACAGTTGGCTGGCCTGCAGCCCTTGCGCCAGCAGGCGGGCGCGCAGCGGTTCGATGGCCTGTCCCAGCCGTTCGGCGGACTGGGGCGCCGTCAGCCGCATGACCAGCTGGTCGCCGGACAGGCTGAGGCGCGCCTGGACGTTTCCCAGGGTCGGCAGGTGCAGATTCAGACGGGTGGACCAATGTTCTTCCTGGAAGTCACGGTCCCCCTCGTCGTCCTGCGGCCGGCGGCGGACTTCCCATTGCATGTCGGCGCCCGGCCAGGCTTCACCCTGCCAGATGAAGGCCTGATTGGCCAGGACTTCGAGCTGCTGGCGGACCAGCAACTGGGCCTGCGGATCGATGCCCGGGACGGATGCGGCATGGGTCTGGCCGGCCGCCGCATGGGTCTGCGCGGTTTCGGGGCCGGCACCGCCCGTCGTGGCCGGCGCGCCGGGCGCGGGGGCGGGGGCGGCTTGCTGGGGGTTCTGGGTCGCGCCCCCGGAGGCGGCGGGCCGGGGTGGGATGCGGCCCTGGGGTTCCTGCCGCAGATCCTGGGGCGTGGTCTTACCCGTGGCCAGTTGCGCGAGATGGGATTCGTAGAACAGGCCGCTCGTCTGCACGGATTGCGACAGAGCCTGGGCGAATCGGGCTGCCAGAGCACCGGGTTGTCTCAGGGATGTGGCGAGCTGGGCCCAGGTCTGGGCGACCCCGCCCGCCTGGGCGGACGGGGTGCCGGGTGATGGAGCGCCCGCGCTGCCGGGCAGGCCGGCGGCATTGCCGCCCGCGGCCGGGCCGCCGCCGTTGCCGGGCAGCAGCGGCGATTGCCCTCGCATGGCCTGGCCGTCGTGGGGGAACTGGTTCAGCAGGGCGAGGATGATACGGGCGGCGTAGCCCAGAGTGGTCGGGGCTGACTGGGTGGAGTTGTGAAAGGTCGTGCCACGGCCCAGCAGGTTGTCCAGCCGCATGTCCCGCACGGCCTTGCCGACGGCGGCCTGCTGGCGGCCCTGCTGGCTGGCCTGATCGACCGCTTCCCGGGGGTGGCGTTGAGCCGGATTCTGCAGCGCGCTGGGGTTTTCGGGGTTGGCCGGTTGAGGAACGGCCTGAGGTCCCGCCCCGGAGGCGATGTTGGCCTGCTGGCCCAGCGTGGTGCCCAGCACGGCGTCCAGGCGCTGGATCAGCAGCGTGCCTAGGTTGGAGGGGGCCCCGATGCTCATGGCGGCGTGATTCCTGGGTGGGGGCGGAGAGCCCTAGTGCGGGCGGACCGTGCTGTAGTAGGCTTGCAGAACGGTGCGCTGGCGCTTGAACGTGCCCAGCAGGTGGCTCAGACGCTCGAGCTCGGGCGAAATCAGCTGGCGGATCCGGGCATCGTCATCCAGGATGCGGGTGAGCAGTTCGCGCCGGGCGTTCTTCTGGTCGTCGTCCAGCGGGTCCAGCGTTTTCAACCGCTCGACCGCTTCCTGGTAGCGGGCGCCGAGTGCCACCAGTTCGTCCCATTCCTGAGTCTGGGCCTTGGTCAGCATCTGGCCGGACAAGTCGGCGATTTCCTGGTAGCGCTCGAGGATGGAGGCGTGCGGCGTGCTCAATGGCGGGATTCCGGTCAGTGGCTGGGGGGAGGATCGCCGAACTGGGGGTCGACGGCCGTGTGCCAGGCGCCGGCCAGGTCGATCAGCATTTTTTCGGCCGTATCGAGCTTGGCTTCGTCGCTGTGCAGGTTGGCCTGCATCAGGTCGCGGATGATGATCTCGTAGGATGCGATCAGCAGGCGGGCGACTTCGCCGCCGCGTTCGGTGTCCACGCCCGCCTTCAGGCCCGAGTCCACGATGTCGATGGCCTTGGACAGGGCCTTGCCGCGTTCCTGGATGTTGCCATTGCGCAGATGGTGGCGGGCCTGGGCGATGGCTGTCAGCGCGCCCCGGAACAGCAGCGAGATCAGGCGCTCGGGCGAGGCGCCGAGTACTTCGGTCTCGAGCCCGATGTTGGTGTAGGAGCCGGTGGCGCGGGCGGAGCGGGAACGGGGGGCGTAGGTCATGGCGGTTTAGCTGCTCTTGCTGCCGCTCAGCGCGCTGAGCTGCTGCGACAGGTAGCTGCTGAGCGAGTTCATCTGGCTGACCATGGCGTCCAACTGGGTGAACTGGGCGCGGTAAGTCTCCATGCGCTGGTCGATGCGGTCGGACGTTGCGTCGTACTGTTTCTTGATGTCGGAGATGGTCTTGTTCAGGCCGTCGGTGGTGGTGCTGAAGATCCCGCCGGTCTTGGTGAAGGCATCGGCGGCGGCATCCACCCGGCCACCGATGCCGGTGCCGCTGGTGAATAGGGACTTCACGCCGTCGGGGTTCTCGGACAGCGCCTTGGCGAGCTTGTCGTTGTCGATCTTCAGTTCGCCGGTCTTGGGGTCCGTCGTGATGCCGATCTTCGACAGATTGGTATTGCTGGCGGGATCGAATGCCCCGGAAATCGCGTCGCGCATGCGGGTCTGCACCGAACGGGCGAGCGAGTCGCCGGTCAGGGCGGACGAGGTCTTGGCATCGGTGTTGTAGGCGGTCAGCGTCTTGATCGTGCCCAGCAGGCTGTTGTAGGACGAGACGAAATCCTGGACCGCTTTCTGGGCGACGCTGTCGTCGCGGGTCAGGGTCAGGTTGGCGGCGCTGGCCGTGGTCTGGTTCAGTGTCAGCTTGACGCCGTCGATCACGTTTTCGATGGTGTTGCTCTGGCTGGTGACGGCGATGCCGTTGATGGTCAGTTCGGCGTTGGAAGCATCCTGGACCGTGACGCCCGCCGTGGAGCCGCCGCCCGCATAGCCCAGGAAGGCGTCCAGGTCGGCGTTGCCGTCGACCGTGATGTTGGTGACGGCGTTCTGCTCGCCGGTCTGGCGACTGGTCAGCAGCAGGCGGTACTGGCTGCCGGGCGTGCCGTCATTGACGATGGTGGCGTTCACTCCGATGTCGGAGTCGGCGTTGATGGCGGCCACCAGGTCGTTCAGGGACGTACCCTTGCCGCTCAGGTCGATGGATTTTTCCGTGCCGTCGATGGTGATCTTCAGGGTGCCATCGGTGCCGATGCCGGTGGTGCGGTCGGCCCGGCCGGCGTAGACCAGTGTCTGGGCCGAGGCGAGTTTGTCGACCTGGATGGAGTACTGGCCCGGGATGGCCGAGCTGCCGGCCGTCGCGGAAAAAGCGTCCGAGCCGGATTTCACGGCGAGCGCCCCGAAGGCGTCCGCCTTGCCGACGGCCTGCGCGGCCTTCTGGAGGGACGCGACGGCGTCTTTCAGCTTGCTGTAGGCGGAGAGTTTGGCCTCCGCCGCCGTCTGCCGGCTCTTGATGGTGTTCAGAACCTGGCTTTCATTGGTTTTCAGCTTGTCGAGCAGGTCCGTGAGCGGCAGGCCGGACAGACCGAGGGAAGAGACTGATGCCATGATGTGATTCTCCGTTTAGCCATTATGCCCCGGTTCGGCGGCGGCAAAGACGATGTGTGGGGTGAGATTTCGTTTTAGATTCGTGGATCAGGCCTGGGTGTCCACGCCGGAGCCCTGGAGCTGGACAATCATTTTCGCGACTCGCAGGACGGCTTCGGAAGGGATCGTGCGCAGAACCTCGCCGGTCGTGCTGTCCACGATCGAGACGACCAGTCGCTGGGCTTCCTCGTCCATCTCGAAGCGCATGCCGGTGGACCAGGCCTTGAGGCTGTCGTTGACGGATTCGAGGGCTTTTTCCAGAGAGGATTTCGGCGGCTCGATCGGCTGTCGCAGGCCGAGTTCACGCGAATCGGCATGCTTTCCGAAGCGGCTGGACTGGGCGTCGTCGACGGGCGTGACCTGGGCGGCGGGATCGGACTGGGCCGGCAAGCGCTCGGACACGGGAGCCGCCAGACCCAGGCTGGAGGATGCCAATTGGTTTCCAATGGGGTGAATCATGCGTGCTCCTGTCCGGGTGTGCTTGTTCTGTTCAGGAAGCGCCCGGGACATATCCTCCGGATCGGGCGGATCCTGGATTTTCACTCTGGCATAACGGCGGGATCCGGGAAAACTTTAGGAACGATGTTCCGGGAACTCCGGAAACAATGCCCCGGGGCCAGGCCGGCAAAGGCCAGGCAGGGGACTTTGCGGAGGAAATTCACGGGGGAAAGCCATGTTGCTTGGGAAAACATCCGGGGCGTTCATGATGCATACTTGCATCTCATAATGTGTTTCACGGATTGTGCGATGCCTCTTTCCGAGGACCAGTTGATCGCCCGCCATGCGCCGCTCGTGCGTCGGCAGGCCCTGGCGCTGATCGGCAAATTGCCGGCCAGCGTCGAACTCGACGACCTGATGCAGGCCGGCATGATGGGGCTGCTGGATGCGGTGCGGCGCTACCAGCAGCAGGCCGACGCGCAATTCGAGACCTACGCGGTCACCCGCATCCGTGGCGCCATGCTGGATGAATTGCGCAGTCAAGACTGGCTGCCGCGCAGCGTGCGCGCCAAGGCGCGCGGCATCGAGGACGCCATCCGGACGCTGCGCCATCGCCTGCTGCGCCCGGCGACCGAGACCGAGATCGCCGAGGAAATGGGCATGAGCCTGGCCAGCTATCAGACGCTGCTCGAAGAGGCGCATGGTGTCCAGGTGCTGATGTACGAAGACCTGGCTCTGCACCGGGAAGATCGCGACGGCGAGGGTGTGCTGGACGCGGTTGCGGGTGGCCAGGGCGGCAATCCCCTGGACTGGCTGATGCGCGAGGGCCTGCGGTCGGTGCTGATCGAGGCGATCCGCAATCTGCCGGAACGCGAGCAACTGCTGCTGTCGCTGCAGTTCGAGCAGGATCTGAACCAGAAGGAAATCGCCGCCGTCCTGGAAATCACCGAAGGGCGCGTGTCCCAGTTGCGATCCCAGGCCGTGGCGCGCATCCGCGCTTGGCTGGCCAGCCACTCCTGGGAACCTGACGCCGATACCGACGATTACGAACATCTTTTGTGAGAGGGCTGTCCGGGCTGCTCGGCGTCTTGCGCGCGTAAAAAGATTCATTTAACATATATCTTATACGGCACAGGCTGCCGGATCACAATGGCGAGGGAACCTCATCATGAATATCGATCGTTTCAAGCACCAGCACGTCGAAATCCTCGGCGGCATCAGTTTGCTGCGCCGACTATCCCACCAGGGGATCGCCGATCACGCCGTGGACATCGCCCATGAACTGAAGACCCTGGCCCAGGTCGTCACCCAGCACCTGGCCATCGAGGACCGGATTCTGTATCCATCACTGGAACAAAGCGGCGACGACCGCATGGCGCGCATGAGCGTGGCCTACCAGAACGATATGAAAGGCATTGCCAGCGCCTTCATCAATTTCGCCCGCCGTTGGGGCAATGCCACGCTGTTGACGCGCAGTCCGGAAGACTTCCGCGCCGAGGCCAACATGGTGCTGAAAAACGTGCACGATCGGATGCTGCGCGAGAACCGCGAGTTCTACCCGGCTATCGAGGCGCTGTAGACCCGTATCCGGAGGCGGGTCGATCCGGTCTGGGACTTTGGGGGCGTGGCCTGCCGGCCTTCCCCCCCGGAGGGACCGGGCAAGTGCCTGATCGGTCAGGGACCGCGCACAAGGACGCGTAGTTGACGGTATCAAAACGCATATAATGGCCGGCTAGTTTCCCCCCAGCGGCCAAACGAATGAAAACCTCCGAGATCCGTCAGAAATTCCTGTCCTTTTTCGAGTCCAAGGGACACCAGGTCGTTCCTTCCTCGCCGCTGGTGCCGGGCAACGACCCGACGCTGCTGTTCACCAACGCCGGCATGGTCCAGTTCAAGGACGTCTTCACCGGCAAGGACACCCGGCCTTATCACCGGGCGACCACCGCGCAGCGCTGCGTGCGCGCGGGGGGCAAGCACAATGATCTGGAAAATGTCGGCTACACCGCCCGGCACCATACTTTCTTCGAGATGCTGGGCAACTTCAGCTTCGGGGACTATTTCAAGCGCGACGCCATCACGTACGCCTGGACCCTTCTGACCGAGGTCTACGGCCTGCCCAAGGAAAAGTTGTGGGTCACCGTCTACCAGGAAGACGACGAGGCTTACGACATCTGGGCGCAGGAAATCGGGGTGCCCCGCGAACGCATCATCCGCATCGGCGACAACAAGGGCGCGCGCTACGCCTCGGACAACTTCTGGCAGATGGCCGACACAGGTCCTTGCGGTCCCTGTTCCGAGATCTTCTACGACCACGGCCCGGAGATCTGGGGCGGCCCCCCGGGATCGCCCGAAGAGGACGGCGATCGCTACATCGAGATCTGGAATCTGGTGTTCATGCAGTTCGAGCGCGACGCCCAGGGCACGATGCGCCCGCTGCCCAAGCCCTGCGTGGACACCGGCATGGGTCTGGAGCGCATCTCCGCCGTGCTGCAGCACGTCCACTCCAATTATGAGATCGACCTGTTCCAGAACCTGATCCGCACCGCGGCGCGCGAGACCGGCTGCACGGATCTGGCCGACAATTCCCTGAAAGTCATCGCCGATCACATCCGTGCCTGCGGTTTCCTGGTGGTCGATGGCGTGATTCCCGGCAACGAGGGGCGCGGCTACGTGCTGCGCCGCATCATCCGGCGTGCCCTGCGGCACGGGCACAAGCTGGGCCAGAAGGGCCTGTTCTTCCACCGGCTGGTGGCCGACCTGGTCGGGCAGATGGGCGATGCCTATCCCGAACTGGCCGCCCAGCAGGCCCGGGTCGAGCAGGTGCTGCGCCAGGAAGAGGAACGCTTCGGCGAGACCCTGGAAAACGGCATGCGCATCCTGGAATCCGCCCTGGCGGCCCTGCCGGCCGGTCAGGCGCTGGACGGCCAGACGCTGTTCACCCTCTACGACACCTACGGCTTTCCGGTCGATCTGACGGCCGATATCTGCCGCGAGCGCTCCATTCCCGCCGATCTGGACGGTTTCGAACAGGCGATGGCGCATCAGCGCGAGCAGGCGCGCGCCGCCGGCAAATTCAAGGCGTCGGCCGATCTCAGCTACGATGGCGTGGCAACGCGCTTCGACGGCTACGACCATCTGGAAGGCCAGGCCGCCGTCACGGCGTTGTACGTGGACGGCGTTTCGGTGCGGTCGATCGCGCAGGGCCAGCAGGCCGTGGTGGTGCTGGACTCGACGCCGTTCTATGCCGAATCCGGCGGCCAGGTGGGCGACACCGGCCTGCTGGTCGGCGCGGCGGCCCGATTCCAGGTGGCGGACACTCAGAAGATCCAGGCCGATGTTTTTGGCCACCACGGTGTTCTGGAGCAGGGCGCCCTGGCCGTGGGCGACACGGTGCGTGCGCAAGTCGACGCCCGGCGCCGCGCCGACACGATGCGCAATCATTCGGCCACCCACCTGATGCACAAGGCCCTGCGCCAGGTGCTGGGCGGCCATGTGCAGCAGCGCGGTTCCCTGGTCGATCCGGACAAGACCCGCTTCGACTTCGCGCATGATGCGCCCATGACGGCCGAACAGATCGCGCAGGTGGAAGTCATCGTCAACGACGAAGTCCTGGCCAACCAGGCGGTGCGGACGCAGCACATGGCCTACGACGAGGCCGTGGCCGGCGGGGCGATGGCCTTGTTCGGCGAGAAATACGGCGATGTGGTGCGGGTGCTGGACATCGGCTTCTCGCGCGAACTGTGCGGCGGCACCCACGTGGCACGTACAGGCGACATCGGCCTGTTCAAGATCGTGTCCGAGGGCGGCGTGGCCGCCGGCATCCGCCGGGTCGAGGCCATCACCGGCCGCAACGCCCTGGCCTGGGTGCAGCGGACCCGCGAGACGCTGGACCAGGCGGCCGGGCTGCTCAAGACCCAGCCCGTCGAAGTGCCGGACCGCATCCAGGCTCTGCAGCAGCAGACGCGCCAGATCGAGCGCGAGCTCGAACGTCTGCAGGACAAACTGGCCGCTGCCGCGGGTTCCGACCTGGCCGGTCAGGCCGTGGACGTCGCCGGGGCGAAGCTGCTGGCGGTGCGGCTGGCGGGCGTGGACCCCAAGGCGCTGCGCGGCATGGTCGATCAGCTCAAGTCGAAACTGCCCGGCGCGGTGATCCTGCTGGCCGCCGTGGCGGACGACAAGATCAGCCTGGTGGCCGGCGTCAGTCCCGAGTTGACGGCGCGGGTCAAGGCTGGCGATCTGGTGGGTTCCATTGCCGCCCAGGTGGGTGGCAAGGGTGGCGGCCGTCCGGACATGGCCATGGGCGGCGGCTCCGACGTGGCATCGCTGGACGGCGCACTGGCCGGGGTGCGGGCCTGGGTGGCCGACCGGTTGGGATGAGTCCGGACACAGGGCAGTCCCCGCGGGCTTGTCCTGTGCCTGACGAGTCGGAGCGCCTTGCACGGAGCGCCGTGGAGGGTGTGGTGCCAAGGAATCGATATGAGTGTAGACATCCCGTGCGCGGACCAGGAAATCGACGCCCGGGGGCTGAACTGCCCCTTGCCGATCCTGCGCACCAAGAAGGCCCTGGCCCGCATGGAAAGCGGCCAGGTGCTGGCTGTGCTGACCACCGACCCCCACGCGGGCCGGGATTTCCAGGCGTTCTGTCAGCAGACCGGCAACGCGTTGCTGGCGCAGCAGGCGCGTGACGATGCCGTCCAGGTGCACTACGTCCGACGTCGTTGAGTCTGGTGCTTTTCCGGATTGTTGCGCCGCCGCCGTCTTCGCCAGGCAGTGATAATTCACGTTTTATCGTATCGGATTCGAACAGTTCGATCATGCCGACTTTCGTTGTGGTATCGGAAGCGGATAGATGGTATCTCGTAGTATCGATTCGTTGATTATCAATTCGATTGATGCTAGAATTTTGCGTTTTTCATAGCATTTTCAAAGGATTGTCCATGGTTGTGATTCGTCTGGCCCGCGGCGGCTCGAAGAAGCGTCCCTTCTACAATGTCGTTGCTGCCGATTCGCGTAATCGCCGCGATGGCCGTTTCATCGAACGCGTGGGTTTCTACAACCCCGTCGCCGCTGAAGGTCAGGAAAACCTGCGCCTGGCCCTGGATCGCGTTCAGCATTGGGTGGGCAAGGGCGCCCAGCTGTCCGACACGGTCGCCCGCCTGGTGAAGGAATATTCCGCCAAGGTCGCGTCCGCCGCTTGATCGCGGTCCGTCGTGCCGGCGATGGCCGATTCCGTGTTCCTGGATGCAGCGCCGCCGGACGATCTGGTCGAGGTCGGCCGGGTGGTCAATGCTCACGGTGTGCGCGGCTGGCTGAAAATTCAGCCTCATTCGCCTCAGGCGGATGCACTGTCGGGTGCGCCGGTCTGGTGGCTCAAAGCGCCCGATCCCGCTCTGGGAACGGGCGCTTCAATGCGTCCGCGCGGTCTGAATATCCGCGCCTGCCGCCGTCAGGGCGGGCAGTTCCTGGCGGCCCAGGCCGACGGGATCGCCGACCGCGACGCGGCCGAAGCGCTGCGGGGCTGCACCGTATGGGTGTCCCGGGCATCGTTTCCGAAAGCGGACGACGATGAATATTATTGGATCGACCTGATCGGTTGCGATTTCCACGGCATGGGGGACGACGGTCCCCGGCTGCTGGGGCGCGTCGACCAGGTGCTGGACAATGGCGCCCATGCCGTGCTGCAAGTGGCGCTGGGCGCGCCCGACGCCGGCGGTGTCTTCCACCCGTTCGCCGATGCGCGGGGTCGGCCGCGTCACGTCCTGGTGCCCTTCGTGGCGGCGCACGTGCAGCATGTCGATCTCCAGGCCCGCCGCATCGACAGCGACTGGCCGGCCGACTTCTGAAGCCGGATCGTGTCATGCGGTTTGACCTGATCACGCTGTTTCCCGAGATGTTCGCCGCCGTGCGCGACCAAGGCGTCAGCGGCCGCGCGCATGCCCGGGGGATCTGGTCCCTGGTGGCGTGGAATCCCCGCGACTTCACGACCGATGTCCACCGCACGGTGGACGACCGCCCTTACGGCGGCGGCCCGGGCATGGTGATGCTGGCCGAACCCCTGGCCCTGGCGGTCGAGGCGGCCCGCGCCGCCCGCTTGCGGGAGGGAGTCGACGCCCCGGGCGCGCCGGTTCCCGTCGTACTGCTGTCGCCGGCCGGCCGGACGCACGACCAGGCCCGCGCCCGGCGCTGGGCGGAGGGCGCGGGCGCCATCCTGATCTGCGGCCGCTATGAGGGCATCGACCAGCGCTTCATCGACCACTATGTAGACGAGGAAGTTTCTCTGGGAGATTTCGTGCTGTCGGGAGGCGAACTGGGGGCCATGGTCCTGATGGACAGCGTAGTCCGCCTGCTGCCGGGAGTCTTGCACGATGCCGAGTCCGCCGTGCAGGATTCCTTCAATTCCGCCCTGAGCGGCCTGCTGGACAGCCCGCACTACACCCGGCCCGAGGACTGGCGCGGCGACGCCGTGCCCGAACCCCTGCTGTCCGGTCACCATGCGCGCATCGCCGCCTGGCGGCGGGACCAGTCCCTGGCGCTGACGGCGGCGCGCCGGCCCGACCTGATCGACCGTGCGCGGGCCGCGGGCGAGCTGGACGCGCGCGACGAGCGCACGCTGGAACAGGCGGCGCGGCCGGCGAAGCACGCCGGCGCCTAACGAACAATCATCATTCCCGGGGTTTTGCCTGCGGCGCCCGAGCCTGCAGCGGCCGGGCGGCGGGCCGGACATAATATTGCCGCGCGACCCAGGCGGCTTCGGGGCCCGTGGGCGCGGAGCAACTGCTGCCGGGCGGGCAGGACAGCGGGTCGTCTTCCGCATAGCGCAGGTAGATCGCCGTCTTGCGGGCCGTCCGGGCCGCGTCCAGGTTGGCCTGCAGTTCCTGGCTGGGGTAGTTCAGGTAGGCCGTGCGGGAATACGGGCCCGGGGCGAGCGCCATGGCGGCCTCGACCAGCCGGGCGCCGGCGATGTGGTCGGGGTGGTCATGCCCGGCGCAGCGCCAGCACAGCGACCGGTAGGGGATGGTGATCGAGGGGTCCATCAGGCGGACGGTCTGGGGGCGTTCCTGCCGGATCAGGTCGGCCAGCAGGCGGACCAGTTCGCCGCGCGTGTAGATGTCGGGATAGGGGGCGTAGGATCGCACGCGGGCGTGGGGCACGGATTCCAGACGGCTCAGGGGGGTGAGGCTGCCCCAGCCGGCGCCCAGCCAGGGGTCGGGCAGGCGCAGCATGATGAGCTGGATGCGCGGATTGGCGCGCAGGGTATGGCGCACCAGGGTGTGCTGGCCGACCGCCAGGCCGTCGGTATTCCAGGCATCCGCCGCGCCCGCCATGTCGGCATAGGCGGCCATGATGCCGCGCTCGCGCGCCAGGGTGTAGTCCAGGCCTTCGCCCCGGTCGCCGGCCGTCAGGTAGACCGTGTGCACGCAGCGGCCCTGGCGGATCGCGTCGTCCTGATCGGGATTCATGAACAGCAGATCGTCGTCGGGGTGGGCGACGACGCTCAGCACTTTGCCGCCCGCGCAGTCCGTGGCGGCTTGCGGGACGGTGTGCACGGTGGCTTTGGGAGCGGCTTGCGCGGTTGCCGGCAGGGAGGCCCGGGCGGCCGGAGGAAGGGCGAGGGCCAGCAGGACCAGGATCCGCGCGGGCAGGCGGGACCGGCGGATCGGATTGCGGATCGGGGAGCCGGATGCCGATGGCAGGGAAGGCATGGTGTATGGGTGCCGTTGTGGAGGGAGGCCGCGCCGCCGCGCCGGAGGCGTCAGCGCCGCCGCGAATAGGCCAGGATGACGATGCAGGACAGCACGATCAGGCCACCCAGCAGTTGGCGGCCATTGAAGGCCTGGTCCAGGATGAGCCAGCCCAGGGCCAGGCTGGCGACGGGCTCGGCGTTCATCACCGGGGCGTTGCGCGCCATGTCCAGCCGGGGCATGAGGATGAACAGGGTGCAGAAGCCGGTGGTGTAGCACAGGGACAGGGCCGCCAGGGCGGCCCAGCCGGATGGACCGTCGGGCAGCCGCATGCCGCCCGGCATGAAGTCGGCGGCTCCCGCCGCCAGCATGGCGCAGAAGACGATGAGGATGGTGTACAGGCTGCGCACCGGTCCCGGCAGAACGGCGAGCCGGTGCTCGGTGATCCACAGCGCGCAGGCGAAGAAGGCGGCGCTGCTGAAGGCCAGCAGGATCCCCGCCGCCCAGCGGGCACCGAGAGGGGCGCCGTCTCCCAGCAGCAGGCCGGGCAGGTCCAGGACTAGCGCCAGTCCCAGCAGGATCAGTCCCATCAGCAGGCTGGCGCGGCGGGTCGGGCGCGGGCCGCCGAACGCCCAGGTCAGCAGGGCGAACAGCAGGGGGAACAGGCTGTTGATGAGCAGCGCCAGGGCGACCGGAATGCGGGCGACGGCGGAGTACAGACAGAAGCTCTGCAGGGCGATCAGCAGGCCCAGCAGGACTTGCCAGGCACCCAGACGGGCGGGCAGGATCAGGCCCTGGCGGCGCCACAGCACGATGCCCAGCAGCGCCAGCAGGCTGGCCCCGGCCCGGCACGCGACCCCCAGCAGCACGCCCGCGCCGTCGTCGAAGGCGACGCGGGCCGCGACGTGGTTGGTGGCGAAGATGGCGCTGATCAGGATCAGCGTCCCGACCGCCAGGTGGCGGGGCAGGGCGGCCGGCTGCGGGGCCGGCATCATGGGATCGGCGAATGGAGCATGGAATACGGTGAGAGGAGCGAACGGAGTCGCGCAGCAGCCCCGGAAACATTGGGTCGGTGGGCCGCCGTGGACTTTGGATTCCGGACAAGAAATTTTACAAGGGCATTGCGAGAAAGTTAAGGCATCAACCGGATGGAGGGCATGGCCGCCGCCCATGTGTCGCGGGTTCGATACATGGGCGGCGGCCATGCCTGGCGAGCGCGGAATCAGGAGCGGGCGGCCAGCAGCCGGGGCGGCTGGGTGTGGTGGGGCAGGGCGCGCGGGCCGTCCGGATGCCTGTGCGCATCCTGGTGATCGGACGAATCGAGGCGGAAGAATGCCACCAGGTCGACCAGGGTGTCGGCCTGTTCCTGCAGGCTGGCTGCCGCGGCAGCCGATTCCTCGACCAGGCTGGCGTTCTGTCGGGTGACGTCGTCCATTTGCGTGACCGCCGCGTTGATCTCCTCGATGCCGGTGGTCTGTTCGCGGCTGGCCGCGCTGATCTCGCCCATGATGTCGGTGACGCGGTTGATGCCGTCGACGATGTCCTGCATCGTGGCGCCCGCGCGCGAGGCCTGCTCGTTGCCCCTGGCGGTCGATTCCACGGACGTGTCGATGAGGGTCTTGATTTCTTTGGCGGCGCTGGCCGAGCGCTGGGCCAGCGCTCGGACTTCCGCCGCGACCACGGCGAAGCCGCGCCCCTGCTCGCCGGCGCGGGCGGCCTCGACCGCGGCGTTCAGGGCCAGGATGTTGGTCTGGAAGGCGATGGAATCGATGACGCCGATGATGTCGGCGACCTGCTGTCCCCTGGCGTCGATCTCGCTCATGGTGGAGACGAGCTCGGCGACGATGGCGCCGCCGTCGGTGGCCGTCCGGCCCGCGGAGGCGGCCAGGGTGTTGGCCTGCTGGGCGTTGTCGGCGTTCTGGCGCACGGTGGCGGTAAGCTGCTCCGTCGTGGCGGCGGTCTCGGCCAGGGAACTGGCCTGCTGCTCGGTGCGCGAGGCCAGGTCCAGGTTGCCGGCGGTGATCTGGCTGGAGGCCGAGGCGATGGAATTCGCGCCGCCTCGGACCTTGCTGACGATTTCGGCCAAGTGGTCGCGCATGTCCCGCAGGGCGAACAGCAGGCTGGTACGGTCCTGGGGCTTCAGTTCGATGGGAACCGCCAGGTCGCCGGTGGCGATCCTGTTCAGGATGGCGGTGGCGTAGGCGGGCTCGCCGCCCAACTGGCGCAGCAGCGCCCGGGTGATGAGGAAATTGGCCAAGGCTGCCAGCAGGCTGAGCAGCACGATGCCGCCGCCGAGCAGGAAGCGGGTGCGGGACAGGCTTTCGGCGCGGTCGTCCAGCACGGACTCCAGTTGCGCCAGGGCTGCCTGGTTGAACTGGTACTGAGCGTCGATGGCTTGCGTATAGCGGGTGAAGAAATCGGCGGCCTGGAACCGCAGGGATTGCGCCTGGATGATTTCTTTCTGGGCCAGTTCGATGGCCGCGCGGGCTTCCTGGAGCGCCGCCCGGCCGGGTTCGGCCAGGCTGGCGCCGAGTTCGGGGTATTGCTGGGCTGCGCTTTCGAGCGCGTCATTCAGGCTGATGTAATGTTCCTCGGCGCGGTTGATCAGCACCATGACCCGCAGCCGCTCGGCGTCCGTGGCGTCGTGTCGCGTCAGCAGGCCCGAGCCCATGGCGCGGGTCTGACCGAACAGCTCGGTCAGCATGGGCACCTGGTTCAGCGCCGTGTCGATCAGGTAGTAGCCCCGGGCCTGGGGGTCGAAGCTCAGTCCGTAGCGTTGCAGCAGCAGGGATTTCACCCGGAGCAGCCGGGCGATCAGCTCGACATGGGCCTGGAAGCTCTCCGCGGGCGCAAGGCTTTTCCGGGCGACCTGTCCTTCCAGAGAGGTCCAGCCCTGCAGGACCTCCTGCCAGGCGGCCAGCAGCGCCGGGGTCTGGGCATCCTGGCGCAGCGCGTCGTCCAGCGCTTCGAAGGCGCGGTCGGCATCGCCCTGCAGGGTAGTGCGCCGGGGTTCGGCGGACGCGTCGCCGTTGAGTGTGATCATCGACAGGCCGCGGTGCTGCTGCGCCAGCTGCAAGGTTTTCATCAGCAGGCGCATGGGCTGCAGACCGCTTGCTTCCAGCCGGGTGGCCTGGATGGTCTTGCCGGATTCGTACACGTACAGGAAGAAAGGCGCGGCGACCAGTACCACGCCGAAGAGCGCCAGTACGGCGAATTTTTGCCAGAGGCGGAGCCGGTTGAGAGCTGTGTCGAGGGCGCTTGGTTTCATGTGGGCGTTCCAGTCGGTGTGGCGCTTCGGGGAGGGCGCCGGCGGTGGCTCAATTGTTTAGCAATTGTAAAGTTTGGTTTGCGGGGAAATGCTGTTCCCGTCCGCATGATCGGAGAGATTGAGTGGCTGTTAATCTGGATCAATGCTTTTAATACAAGAAGCGTGTGATTCGAGTCTTTGGCGCCACAAATCAGCGGATCTGCCGATGGACTTTGTCTGTTACATGCAGAAAAATGAGGCTGGCCGGCTCCGATCGCGGATCGGCGGTCCGGGATCAGGCCGGGATTTGGGTGTGCAAGCCATGTCGATCGAGCGTATTCCCCCGTCCGAGCTGCGGCTCGGGATGTACATCCACAAGCTGGAGGGCGACTGGTTCCGGCATCCTTTCTGGCGCGGCAGCTTCCTGCTGATCCGGCCGCAGGAACTCGAGGCGATTCAGGCCGCCGGCATCCGGAAGGTCTGGATCGATACGGCCAGGGGCCGGGGACCGGAAGATCCGGCCGCCCGGGAATCCGGCTCCCGGTCCGCCGCGGCGCGGCATGAGGCCATGTCCGATCCCGTCTCCGCGGAGGCGTCGGGGCCACGGGTTTCGCTGGAAGAGGAAATCGAGCAGGCCCGCCGTCTGTGCCTTGCCGCGCATGATCAGGTTCTGGGGATGTTCGATGAGGCCCGGATGGGCCGTGCGATCGATCCCGAGGCTACTCTGCCGCTGGTGCGCCAGATCGCCGATTCAGTCGCCCGCCATCCCCAGGCCCTGTTCAGCGTGGCCAGGCTCAAGACGAGCGACAACTATACCTATCTGCATTCGGTGGCGGTCTGCGCGTTGATGCTGGCGCTGTCGCGCCAATTGAGGCTGGATGCCGAACTGACCTGGCAGGCGGGTCTGGGCGGACTCATGCATGATCTGGGCAAGGCGGCCGTCCCGCTGGAGATCCTGAACAAGCCGGGACGGCTGTCGGATGCGGAATTCGATGTCATGAAACGTCACCCGGTCCTGGGGGCGGCGATGCTGCGGGAGGGCGGAGCGGACGAGTCGGTCCAGTCCGTCGCTTTGCATCATCATGAGAAGTTCGACGGTTCCGGCTACCCGGACGGGCTGAGTGGAAGCGGCATCCCGCTGCTGGCCCGCATGGGCGCCGTCTGCGACGTCTACGACGCCGTGACCTCAGAGCGGGTCTACAAGGCGCCCTGGAACCCGGCCGAGACCATGCGCAGGATGGCCGCCTGGGCAGGGCATTTCGATCGTCCCGTATTCGAAGCCTTCGTCAAGACGGTGGGCATCTATCCGATCGGCTCACTGGTGCGCCTGAAGTCCCGGCGCCTGGCCGTCGTGGTGGCGTCGAACCCCGATTCGCTGCTGCTGCCACGGGTCAAGGCCTTTTTCTGCCTGGAGACCCGCAGGGTGTGTCCGGAGGAATGCCTGGACCTGAGCGATCCGGGGTGCGGCGACCGGATCCTGCGGCCGGAAGATCCGTCCGCCTGGAACTTCACGGGACTGGAGACGTACTGGATGCCGGGCGAGTCCTTGCCGTAGCGGTTGGAGCGTCGACGCTCGCCTGCCTGCGTCCCTGGGCGAAAGAAGACCGCCTCTGGCCGGCGGCCCTTATGCCGTGCGGACCATGGGTGTTTCGGGTGCTTCCGCCTCGCCGTCCGCCGTGCGGACCGCGGAGATCGTGTGCGATTCGTCGATATGGCCCAGGTGTCGCCGGCTCGAGGCCAGCACCACGACCCCCAGCATGACGGCGGCGGCCCCGACCCAGTAGGGCACGTGATCGTCGATGGTCTCGCCGAGGTAGCCCGCCAGCCAGGGCGCGATTGCGCCGCCGCTGAACCGCACGAAACTGTAGGCTGCCGAGGCCACGCCCCGTTCCACCGGGGCGGCCTTCATCACGGTTTCGGTCACCAACGTGTTGTTGATCCCGAGGAACAGGCCGGCCGCGACCACGCCCGCCACGAGGACCGCCTTGTGATCCGTCCAGATCGCCATCGTGGCCAGTACCAGGGCGAAGCCCGTGAGCGCGATGAGGATCGAGCGGATCGTGCCGAAGCTGCCCTGCAGCCGGGGGGCGAGGATCACCGAGGCGAAGGCCAGCATCGCGCCCCAGCCGAAGAAGATCAGCCCGACCTGTCGGGCGGTCATGTTCAGCGGAAAGGGGGTATAGGCGAGCAGGGTGAAGAAGCCGAAGTTGTAGAAGAGAGCGGTGAGGGCCACCCCCAGCAGGCCAGGGTGCCTGAGCGCCCGGAACGGGGCGCGCAGCGAACTGGGCCTGGGACGGGTGGCCGCGTCCGGCAGCAGCAGGAGGGTGACCAGGAAGGCGAGCGCCATCAGCACGGAAACCCCGAAGAATGGCCCGCGCCATGAAATCGAGCCCAGCACCCCGCCGATCAGCGGGCCGGCGGCGATGCCGACGCCCAGCGCCGCTTCGTAGAAGATGATGGCGTCGCGCACCGAACCCGAGGAGGCGCTGACGATGGCTGTCAGCGCGGTGGCGACAAACAGGGCATTGCCCAGGCCCCAGATGGCGCGGTAGCCGACAATGGCGCGGATCGAGTCGGACAGGCCGGCCAGTCCGGCGCCCACGATGATGACCGCCAGTCCGAGCAGCAGGGTCGGCTTGACGCCCAGGCGGCTGGACACGGCGCTGGTGATCAGCATCGCAAGGCCCATGACGGCCATGTAGCTGGTGAACAGCAGCGAGGTCTGCGAAGGCGTGGCCCCCAGGGAGTCGGCGATGGGTTTCAGGATCGGATCGACCAGTCCGATGCCCATGAAGGCGATGACGCAGGCAAACGCCACCGCCAGGACGGCTTTCGGTTGTCGCAACAGGTTCATGATGAATGCGGTTCCTCGATGATGATGGGGTGTTCGGTCGCTTTCGGTCGCTACGCGATCGATCGGTGTCCGGCCGGTCAGCGGTCGGGCGCCTGGCGATAGGCGGCGTCCAGCAGCGCCGACAGCGCCCGCAGGGCGTCCTGCAGCCGCGCGCGGTCCGCGGCGTCCAGCCGGTCGACCAGGGATTCGACGATGCCGGCGCGGGCCCGGCGGATCTCGGCCAGCGCCTGCCGGCCCGGCGCCGTCAGGGATATCAGGGCCGCCCGGGCGTCTTCCGGATCGGGGGCGCGGCTGACCAGTCCCTGCGTCTCCAGGCGATGCACCTGGGTGGTCATGGTCGGCTGGGTGCACCGTTCGGCCCGCGCCAGGTCGCCGATGCGGGCGGTTTCCAGTTCGTCGATCTGCGACAGCACGCGCGCCTGTGCCAGCGGCAGCGTCCAGGCCGTGTGGCGCGTCACCCAGCGGTTGAGCCGGACGATACGATCCAGCAACTCGGCTCCCGGAGAAGTCGCGGACGGGCATTCCCGCATGTCATTCATTCCCTGGTTAATTACATAGTCTATCTATGTAAATTATAGAATGAAAATCCAGGAGTGGAAGAGCCAGGGTTCCATACGAAAATGGAGATGCTCTCGCGCAGGGCCTATGGCTTCAGGAACTTTGAGAATTACCGCATCAAATTACCGCAGCGGAGTCTTGGCCCGGTGCGGCTGGAACGGCGTCATCAACCGTGTCCGATGAATGCCCATCCCCTGTTCATGGGGTAGAGCCGAAGATGGCAAAAAGGGCCACCTGTTTAGGTGGCCCAATTGCGCGGAAACCCGCAGAATATTTGGTGGAGACGAGGAGGATCGAACTCCCGACCTTCGCATTGCGAACGCGACGCTCTCCCAGCTGAGCTACGTCCCCGAAAGACGTGCATTCTAGCACAGAAAAAGACTAATGAGAGCCTCTGGGCAGTCGCCCCATCAGGTGGAATTCGTCGTTGGGGCGCATGGACATGAAGTTCGCCATCCGGTTGCTCAGGCCGAAGAAGGCGGCGATGGCGGCGATGTCCCAGATGTCCTCGTCGTCGAAGCCATGGGGATACAGGGCCTGGCAGTCGGATTCGCCGATGTCCCGGGCATCCAGCGAGACCTTCAGGGCGAAGTCCAGCATCGCCATTTCGCGAGGGTTCAGGTCGGCTTTGCGGTGGTTGATGGCGACCTGATCGGAGAGCAGGGGGTTGCGGGCGCGAATGCGCAGGATCGCGCCATGGGCGACCACGCAGTACAGGCAGTTGTTGGCCCCGGAGGTTGCCACCACGATCATTTCCCGTTCGGCCGCACTCAGGCCGCCGTCCTTTTCCATCAGGGCGTCGTGGTAGGCGAAGAAGGCACGAAACTCGGCTGGGCGGTGGGCCAGGGCCAGGAACACGTTGGGGACGAAGCCGGCCTTTTCCTGGACGGCGAGAATGCGGGCGCGGATATCCTCGGGCAGGACGCCCAGGTCGGGGACGGGGTAGCGGCTGATGGGGAGCGTGCTCATGCGCGGGATCCTTGTGGGAATTGGCCAGGGCGGCGTCGAATTAAAGTAGCATACCGTCACAGGCGGACGGTACGGGAATGGGCCGCAATAAGGCGTGAGAACCAATGATCGGCAGGCCGGCATGGCCTTGGGAGGAGACATGGTTGAAGCACTGGAGCGCGGGCATACGAGAGTGCAGGGCTTCCGGGACTCTGAAATGGATCACCAGCTCATGCGCCAGCTGGGTTCGGTCCGATACGGCGGCGCCTCGATCGGCGAGTGCCTGGCGGCGGCATCGCGGATCCGCGACGCCGATCCGGCCTCGTGGATCGAGGCCTTTTCCGAAGCGGGACGGCGCCAGTCCGATGATGCGGCGGCGAGGGCGCGCAACGGGCATGCGATCAGCGCCCGGGACCAGTACCTGGTGGCCTGCAACAGCTATCGCGCGGCGGAATATTACTGCCCGGTGGACGATCCCCTCCACCGAGTATATGGTCTGGCCAGCCGCCGGGCTTTTCTGCAGGCGATGCAATGGGACGAGGCCTCCTGCGTGGAACTCTGGTTCTCGCATGGGGGCCTGCGCTTGCCCGCGTACCACATCCGCGGCGCCGGTGGCCGCATGCTGATGATCACGAGCGGATTCGACGGTACGCTCGAGGAAACCTGCCTTTCCTATGGCCGGCCGGCGCTTGAGCGCGGCTACGATCTGCTGCTGTTCACAGGGCCGGGCCAGATGGACACCTGGCGCTTCAACGAGACCAGCCATTTCGCGCCGGATTTCGAGGAGGTGGGGCGTCAGGCGGTGGACTACGCCCTGGCGCAGCCGGGCATGGATTCGCGCCGCCTGGCCCTGATGGGCATCAGCTTCGGCGGGTATTTCGCCTCCCGCATCGCCGCGCACGAGCCGCGGATCCGGGCGTTGATCCCCAATTCGCCGATCACCGACCTGTATGCCTACATGACATCTTTCGCCGGAATCGATCCGGCGACGCTGCCAGAGTCGGACGATTTCGGGGTAGCCGATCTCGACCACATTCCCGATGCCGTGATGAATGCCCAGAAGCGCGCGATGGCGCGCAATCTGATGCTGCGCTTCGGCCGGCCGACCTTTAGCCAGACTTATCGCCGCATCCTGGATTTCAGGCTGGGCGCGGACGAACTGGCTGCGATCCGCTGTCCGTCGCTGGCGCTGGTGGGCGACGGAGAGGGAGCCGAGCCTCTGCGGCAATGGCGGGTATTCCAGGACGCGGTCGGCGGGCCCTGTACGCCCCGGCTGTTCACCGCGCTGGAAGGGGCCGATGCGCATTGCCAGGTGAGCAACCTGTCCTTGTCGGCGGCGGTGGCCATGGATTGGCTCGACGAGACCCTGGGCTGAGGGTGCGGGCGGCGCATGCCGGGGCTGGGGCGGGGGGCGCCGCCGCGGACGATATAATGCCGGATCGATTTCAATCTCAGGTTTATCCGGACCCCCATGAGCACAACCATTCTTGAGAACCTGCCGGTCGGGCAGAAGGTCGGCATCGCCTTTTCGGGCGGGCTGGACACCAGCGCCGCGTTGTTGTGGATGAAGAACAAGGGTGCGCTGCCCTTCGCTTATACGGCGAACCTGGGGCAGCCCGACGAGCCGGATTACGACGAGATCCCCCGCAAGGCCCTGCGCTACGGCGCCCAGGGCGCGCGCCTGGTGGACTGCCGCGCGCAACTGGTGGCTGAGGGCATCGCGGCCCTGCAATGCAGCGCCTTCCATATCTCCACCGGCGGGGTGACGTACTTCAACACCACGCCCATCGGTCGCGCGGTGACGGGCACGATGCTGGTCTCGGCCATGCGCGAGGACGACGTCCATATCTGGGGCGACGGCAGTACGTTCAAGGGCAATGACATCGAGCGCTTCTACCGCTACGGCCTGCTGACCAATCCGGACCTGAAGATCTACAAGCCCTGGCTGGACCAGCGGTTCATCGACGAGCTGGGCGGCCGCGCCGAGATGTCCCGGTACATGCAGGAAAACGGCTTTGACTACAAGATGTCGGCGGAAAAGGCCTATTCCACGGACTCCAACATGCTGGGCGCCACGCACGAGGCCAAGGACCTGGAGCATCTGGATTCCGGCATCCGCATCGTCCAGCCCATCATGGGCGTGGCGTTCTGGAAGCCCGAGGTCGAGGTCGAGGCCGAAGAAGTCACGGTGCGCTTCGAGCAGGGCCAGCCGGTGGCCCTGAACGGGGTGGAGTACGCCGATCCGGTCGAACTGATGCTGGAGGCCAACCGCATCGGCGGGCGCCACGGCCTGGGCATGAGCGACCAGATCGAGAACCGCATCATCGAGGCCAAGAGCCGCGGCATCTACGAGGCCCCGGGCATGGCGCTGCTGCATGTCGCCTACGAACGCCTGGTGACCGGGATACATAACGAGGACACGATCGAACAGTACCGCATCAACGGCCTGCGCCTGGGCCGCCTGCTGTACCAGGGCCGCTGGTTCGATCCCCAGGCCATCATGCTGCGCGAGACCGCCCAGCGCTGGGTGGCGCGCGCCATCACCGGCGAGGTCGCACTGGAACTGCGCAGGGGCAACGACTATTCCATCCTGGACACGCGTTCGCCCAACCTGACCTACCATCCCGATCGCCTGACGATGGAAAAGGGCGAATCCATGTTCTCGCCGCTGGACCGCATCGGCCAGCTGACGATGCGCAACCTGGACATCGTGGACACGCGCGCCAAGCTGTTCACCTATACCCAGACGGGGCTGCTGACCAAGACCGGCCAGTCGGACATCCCCCAGCTGAAGCAGGACACGCCGGCGAAGTGATCGGGCCGGGGGCGTCCTCCCCCCCGCCGACCGCGCGACACGGGGCTCCCTGCGGGGAGCCCCGTTCATATTCAGGGATTATTCGAGGCTGCTTCGCGCCGCAGCAGTTCGCGCTTGCGCGCCACGCCCCAGCGGTAGCCCGACACGTCGCCGTCGCGCCGCACGACGCGGTGGCAGGGGATGGCGACGGCCAGGGGGTTCGCGCCGCAGGCCCGCGCCACGGCCCGCGCGGCTTTGGGCGCGCCGATGCGCGCGGCGACCTCGGCGTAGCTGGCGGTGGCGCCCGGCGGGATGTCGCGCAGCGCCCGCCAGACCCGCTGCTGGAAGGCGGTGCCGCGCACGTCCAGGGGCAGGTCCAGCCCGATGGCGGGTGCTTCGACGAACCCCACTACCTGGGCGACCAGCCGTTCGAAGCCGGCGTCGCCGCCGATCAGCTCGGCCCGGGGGAACTGATCCTGCAGATCCCGCACCAGCCGGTCCGGATCGTCGCCCAGCAGAATGGCGCACAGGCCGAGCCGGCTCTGCGCGACCAGGATGGCGCCCAGCGCGCATTGGCCGACCGCGAAGCGGATCACGGCGCCGGCGCCTCCGGCGCGGTAGTCCCGGGCACGCATGCCCAGCACCTGTCCGGCGGTCTCGTAGTAGCGGCTGCTGGCGTTGAAGCCGGCGTCGTAGATCGCGTCCGTGACCGAGTTGCCTGCGGTGTCCAGCGCCTCGCGCAGGCGGCGCGCGCGAAACGCGTCGGCGTAGGCTTTCGGAGTCAGGCCCGTCGCGGCCTTGAAGACGCGGTGGAAGTGCCAGGGGCTCAGGCCCGCCAGCGTGGCCAGATCGTCCAGCGATAGCGGTGTCACGGACGATTCGATGGCGCGGCAGGCCCGCGCCACGAGATCGGCGTGTCGGGCTTGCGCATCGGCGCGGAGCGTTCGGGCCGGAGCCCGGGTGCCGTCGGCGCCGGACTCGGTGTCGGATGCGTCCGGAGCGAGAGAAAGGACGTTCATGGCATGGTCCTGGTGTTTCATGATGCCTGTCAGCTTAGACGGGATCGGCGCCGCGGACACTCCGTTTCTTGCTGTGGCGGCGGGATCGGTGCCGCCGATGCGGCCCTCAGCCCGCCTTGCGGAAGGTGAGGTTGATGCGCCGGCCGCCCAGCAACGGATGTGGCTGTCCGTCGAGCGGCAGGATTCCGTGGTAGCGCAGCCGGTCCTCGCCGCCCCAGACGGCGACGTCGCCATGATGGAGCGGGACCCGGGCCGCCTTGTCGGCGCGCGCGTGGCCGCCGAACAGGAAGGTGGCGCTCATGCCCAGCGAGACGGAGACGATGGGCGCCTCGAAGTCGCGCTCGTTCCGGTCCTGGTGCAGGGACATCCGGGCGCCGGGCGGGTAGCGGTTGATCAGGCAGGCGTCGGGCGCGAAGTCCCCGAATCCGGCCGTCGCGGCGGCCTCTCGCGCCAGGAGGAGGAACACCTCGGGCATCGGCGGCCAGGCCCGGCCGGTTTCGGGGTCGAGGGGACTGTAACGGTAGCCCCGCCGGTCGCTGGTCCAGCCGAGCGCGCCGCAGTTGCTCTGGGCGGCCGACATGGCGAAACCGCCTGGCGTTCGCATATGGCGAAAGGGCGATGCGGCCTCGACGCTGGCCAGGGCTGGCAGCAGCGCGTCGGCATAGGGCAGGGCGAGGCCGCGCAGCACCCATGCGGCCGGTCCCAGACGCGTGCGCCGTCCGGGGGCGAGGTCGCCGAACAGGTCGGGGGTCTTCATGGGGAGATTTTGGCACAGGCCGTGCGGAAGCGGGGCTCGTGCCGCGGCGCCGGCGTGAGGCGTCTTGTGGTGCGGAAGGGCGGGGGAAGGGCCGGCGTTTCAGGCCGCCGATGATGCCGGGGGCGCGATGTCCTCGCCGTCGATGCGCTCGGCAGTGTCCGTAGTCTGCAGCCGGTTGCTGTCGGCGAAGTCGCAGGCGAACTTCCAGGCCAGCGGCTCCAGTTGGCGCAGGCGGTGGTCGATCATCACGCAGGGCAGGCCGTTCAGGGTGCGCGGCATGGCGTAGGGGGAATAGGACAAGGGGTTGGCGATGGAACCGGCCGGCCGGAACTGGGACAGGACTCCCGCCAGGCGTTCGGCCCAGTCGCTGGGTCGAAACCGCTGGCCCTCCAGGGTCTTGCCGTGGATGATCAAATGCTGGACAGGGGCGCTCATGTGGTGATTCCAAAGAGGGGACACGGCCCTCGATAAAGGCTGTGCGACATCCCCTTCGCCGCGCATTGTATCCGATCGGGGATGCCAGGGTAGTCTTTTCCAAACCGTAGATGAGTCTGAACTTGCAGAGAACAGGCTGTTCAGGCGGCCTTGGCGGCGGATCGTCGATGGATGGTTGCAAACAGCGCCGAGCGTGCCTTTTGCAGCTGTTCGGCGGCTTCATTATCACTCATGGCCCGCGCCTGGATGAGCAGGCTCTGTAGGGTGATACCGGGCTTGAGCCCACGGGCAGGCGCCGGCAGACTGTGCAGCTTCTCCAGCGGGGTTCGCACGAGCGCTTGAGGGTAGGTGGTGCGGATCTTGCCTTTGGCATCGATCGTCTGTTCGGGGAACAGGCAAGGGCGGTGCATGTTCAGGTAGGGCACGAGGTGCTGCTCACAGAACGCGTTGATGGGCCGGGCGTGCTTTTGCGGGATGTGGGCGTAGCCGAAGGTGCGCCGGATGACCACGCCGTTCTTGGCCTCGACCAGGGCATTGTCGTTGGTGTGGCGGGGCCTGGACTTGGTGAACTCGGCGTTCAGCTTGTCGAGCAGGGCGGCCACGCGGTGGTTGATGTATTCGCCGCCGTTATCGGCATGAACCCCGCGGATGCGAAACGGGAAGCAGGCGAGCATCTGTTCGAGCACGGGCAGCAGGAACGCCTCGGAGATGCGTTCGCAACAGGCGACGACCTGCCACTGGGTGATGCAATCCACGGCGTCGATGTAGTACACGCCCTTGATGCCGTCGTAGTCGCCCTGGTGCACGCTGTCGATGCGAATGAAGCCTGCGCGGCCTGCGGGCTCGGGGGCCTTCCTGATCGCGATGGAGACGGCTCGGCTGGGTCGGGTCGGCTCCCAGTGGCCGCGCGTCTGCCGGTAGCGCGCCTGGTGGCGTAGGTTGTACAGGTGGGAGACGGAGATCGTGGCCAGGCGCTCATAGCGCGCGTCGCCGTAGACCAGCCAGGCGCGTTGGCACAGGTGGCGAGTGGCCGCCCCGCTCAGGTTCTCGTGCAGGGCATCGAGCCTGGCCAGCGCGGTGATGTCCCCCTCGGTGTAGCGGCGCGTAAAGCCGTGCGCGGGCGCGTGGCGCTGCCCAAGCGGGGTGTGATCGCGGAATCGGGCGATCAATCGGCTCAGGTGCTGGCGTGAGTAGCCACTGGTCGCGAGCAGGTAGCGGATGACCAGTCCCTTCTGGACGCGAGTGAGCGAGGGGTATCGAAAGCGCTGCAGCACCGACAGGACGTGCACCTGGCGCTGCGCTTGGGTGCCAGCGGCGACCTGTGGCTCCAGGCCAGCGGTGCCGGCCAGGAATTGTTCCAGGCTCTCCAGGCTGGTGAGCCGTTCGTCGTGTAAGGTCAAGATCATCTCCCGATGATCGACGACCCGCGGCCAAAGCTCCAGACTCATCTGATGTTGGAATCACCAGGCCCCCTTCAGACTCATCTGATATTGGACAGGGCTAGGGTTTTGCGCGCGCTCCGGGCGCACGGTAATATGATCGTTTTACTCAGGGTTTGACATGTCTGCCGCCAATCCGACCGGGCCTTTGCGTCATTTTCTGCAATTGCGTGATTTTTCCGAGGACGAGATCCTCTACGTCATCGACCGGGCGCGCCTCATCAAGGACAAATTCAAACGCTACCTGCCGCATCACACGCTGCACGACCGCAATCTGGCCATGGTGTTCGAAAAGGCCAGTACCCGCACCAGGGTATCGTTCGAGGCCGGCATGTACCAGCTGGGCGGTTCGGTGATCTACCTGACCACCGAAGGCTCCCAGCTCGGCCGCGCCGAACCCATCGAGGACACCGCCCGCGTGGTGTCGCGCATGGTTGACCTGGTGATGATCCGGACCTTCGAGCAGACCCGCATCGAGCGCTTCGCAGCCCATTCGCGGGTTCCAGTCATCAACGGCCTGACCAACGAATACCACCCCTGCCAGATCCTGGCCGATATCCTGACCTTCATCGAGCATCGCGGCCCGATCCGGGGCAAGACGGTCGCCTGGATCGGCGACGCCAACAACATGTCCTACACCTGGCTGCAGGCGGCCGAACTGCTGGGCTTCACGCTGCATGTATCGGCGCCGGCCGGTTACCGCCTGGATTCGCTGCGCGTGGGCAGCCAGCCGCCATCCATCCTGCGCGAATTCGATGATCCTCTGGAAGCCTGCCAGGGCGCGGACCTGGTCACGACGGATGTCTGGACCAGCATGGGCTACGAAGCCGAGAACGAGGCCCGGCGCCTGGCCTTCGCCGACTGGTGCGTGGACGCCCGCATGATGGCGGCCGCCAACCCCGACGCGCTGTTCATGCATTGCCTGCCGGCGCACCGGGGCGAGGAAGTTACCGGCGAGGTCATCGACGGCCCGCAGAGCGTGGTATGGGACGAAGCGGAAAACCGTCTGCACGTGCAGAAGGCGCTGATGGAGTTCCTGCTGCTGGGGCGATTGGGATGAGCCAGGCACGGGCCAGCCCCTGCGGACTGGCCCGTGCCTGGCGAATCCGAGCGCCTTGCAAGGCGCGAGGTGGAGAGATGCCACGGTTGATGAAGAGAGCTCTCTCCGTGTCGAGCGGATCCGCGTAGAAAAAACGAAAAGGACGCCGAAGCGTCCTTTTCCTGGCGCAAGCCCCTCGGGGCCTGGATCAGGCCAGGGCCTTGATCGCAGCCGACAGGCGGCTCTTGTGGCGAGCGGCCTTATTCTTGTGGATGATCTGCTTGTCGGCCACGCGGTCGATGACGCTGCTGGCTTTGCGGAAGACTTCGTTGGCGGCGGTCTGATCGCCGGCTTCGATGGCTTGGCGCACGCGCTTGATGGCGGTGCGCAGCATCGAACGCATGCTGGCGTTGTGTTTGTTGTGAGCGACGGCCTGGCGGGCGCGCTTGCGGGCTTGGGCGGAATTGGCCATAAAGATTATCTGTATTCGGGGTTGCGTCAAAGACAGCGATTCTAGCCTATGCGCGCCGGCGTGTAAAGTCTTTCGGGCGAAAACCGAATAAAAACAAGGCGCTGAAATAGGCCAGGACAGCCAGGGCCAGGACCGCCGCCAGCCAGGCGGCGCGAGTGCCCGGGTGGGCGCCCAGGGCGATCCAATTCAGGCGGTGGTCGGCGGCCACCAGCACCCCGCCCAGGGCGGCCAGGGCCGGCAGCAGGCGCAGGCAGAAACGGGGCCAGCCGGCCAGGGGCGTGTACAGGCCCCGGCGGCGCAGCAGGACCACCAGGGTCAGTGCGTTGGCGCTGGCGCCCAGCCCGATGGACAGGGCGAGTCCGGCGTGGGCCAGCCAGGGCACCAGGACCAGATTCATCAACTGGGTGAACACCAGCACGGCGATGGCGATGCGCACCGGGGTGCGGATGTCCTGCTTGGCGTAGAAGCCGGGAGCCAGAATCTTGATCGCCAGCAGGCCGAGCAGGCCGACCGAGTAAGCCACGACGGCCAGCCGGGTCTGGGCCACGTCGGCGGGGGAAAAGGCGCCGTAGTTGAACAGGACCGCGACCAGCCCATCGGACAGCAGGGCCATGCCCAGCGCGGCCGGCAGGCCCAGCAGCAGCACGAGGCGCAGGCCCCAGTCCAGCAGGGCATTGTAGGCGGCGTGGTCCTGGCGGGCGTGGGCGACCGACAGGCTGGGCAGCAGCACCGTGCCCAGGGCCACGCCCAGCAGAGCGGTGGGGAACTCCATCAGCCTGTCGGCGAAGGACAGCCAAGTGACGCTGCCGGGGGCGAGCCATGTGGCGATATTGGTGTTGATCAGGAGGGACAGCTGGGCGACCGAGACCCCCAGGGTGGCGGGCAGCATCTGCCGCAGGATGCGGCGTACCGTCGGGTCCCGCCATGCCGCCCGCAGGCCCTGGCCCCAGCGCGGCAGCAGGTTCAGGCGACCCAGGGCGGCCCATTGCACGGCCAGCTGCAGCAGCCCGCCGATCATGACCCCCGCCGCCAGGGCGTGGATGGGCTCGGCCATGCGGCCGGACAGCAGCAGGCTGGTGCCGATCATCGACAGGTTCAGCAGGACCGGGGTGAAGGCCGGGACGGCGAAGCGGCCGAAAGTGTTGAGCACGCCCGAGGCGAAGGCCACCAGCGACATGCAGACGATGTAGGGGAACATCATCCGGGTCATCCACACGGCCTCGCCGAATTCGTGGGCGCGGGCGGCGTTGCGCATGCCGCTGGCCATGGCGGTGACGACCCAGGCGGCCCCGAGCATGCCGGCCAGCGTCACGCCGCACAGGGCGATGAACAGCAGCAGGGCCACCCGGTCCAGCAGGCGCCGCAGCGACTCATGGTCGCCGCGCTGGCGGGCTTCGCCCAGGATGGGGACGAAGGCCTGGGAAAAAGCGCCTTCGGCGAACAGGCGGCGCAGCAGGTTGGGGATGCGGAAGGCGACCCAGAACGCGTCCGTGAGCGGCCCGGCGCCGTACATCGACGCGATGAGCACGTCGCGCAGCATGCCGGTGACACGGGAAAACAGGGTCAGGCCGCTGATGGTCGCGGCCGAACGAAGAAGGCTCATGTCACAGGCAGGCTGCGCGTCGTGTAGGCCTTTTTGCCGCCGGGCCGCCCCAAGGCAAAAAGCGCCCCCTCGGGGGGCAGCAAGCGGCCGTAGGCTGCGCAGCGTGGGGGCATTACTTAGGCGCCATGCGGATGGCGCCGTCCAGGCGGATGGTCTCGCCATTGAGCATGTCGTTCTCGAAGATCGAGAGCACCAGCTTGGCGTAGTCTTCGGGACGGCCCAGGCGGGGGGGGAAGGGTACGCTGGCCGCCAGGGAATCCTGGACTTCCTGGGGCATGCCGAACATCATGGGAGTGCCGAAGATGCCCGGAGCGATGGTCATGCAGCGGATGCCCAGGCGTGACAGGTCGCGCGCGATGGCCAGGGTCATGCCGACGATGCCGGCCTTGGAGGCGGCGTAGGCGGCTTGGCCGATCTGGCCGTCGTAGGCTGCGACCGAGGCCGTGTTGACGAGCACGCCGCGCTCGCCGGTGGCCTGCGGTTCGTTGGACGACATGGCCTGGGCGGCCAGCCGGGCCATGTTGAAGGAGCCGACCAGGTTGATATCGATCACGCGGCGGAACAGGGACAGCTCGTGCGGACCGTTCTTGCCGACGATGCGCGAGGCGGGTGCGATGCCGGCGCAATTGACCAGGCCGCGCAGCGTGCCCTGCGCCGTGGCGGCGTCCACGGCCGCCTGGGCGTCGGCTTCGGCGGTGACGTCGCAGTGGACATAGGTCTGGCCGAGCTCGGCGGCCAGGGTCCGGCCGGCTTCGTCCTGGACATCGGCCAGGACCACGCGGGCGCCCTGGGCGGTCAGGGCGCGGGCCGTGCCCGCCCCCAGGCCCGAGGCTCCGCCGGTGATGAGGATGACTTGATTGCGGATGTCCATGGCGATGTCCGGTGGTGGCGGTCAGGCGGCGTGATGCGCGCGCAGGATGTCGAGAATGCGGTCGCGGATCTCGTCGACCGAGCCCACGCCCGAGATCTGGGCGTAGCGGGGCGCCTCGGCCGCGCCGGCGGCCGCCCAGCTGGAGTAGTAGTCCACCAGCGGACGGGTCTGGTCGCGGTAGACCGACAGGCGGTGGCGGACGGTTTCCTCGCGGTCGTCATCGCGCTGGATCAGCGGCTCGCCGGTCTCGTCGTCCAGGCCTTCGCGCTTGGGCGGGTTGAACTTGATATGGTAGGTGCGGCCGCTGGCCACGTGCACGCGCCTGCCGCTCATGCGTTCGATGATGTTTTCCTCGGGGACGGTGATCTCGATCACATAATCCAGCGGCACGCGGGCGTTTTTCAGGGCGTCGGCCTGGGGAATGGTGCGCGGGAAGCCGTCGAACAGATAGCCAGCCTGGCAGTCGGGCTGCCGCAGGCGGTCCTGCACCAGGCCGATGATGATGTCATCGGAGACCAGGCCGCCGCTGTCCATGATCTTCTTGGCTTCCAGTCCGAGCGGAGTCTGTGCCTTGACCGCCGCGCGCAGCATGTCGCCGGTCGAAATCTGCGGGATGCCGAACGCTTCAGTGATGTAGGCCGCCTGGGTGCCCTTGCCCGCTCCCGGGGGGCCTAGCAGAATCAAACGCATGATTTCCTCCGATCAATCACTATTTTTGAAATTTTTCCGATTATGCCGCAATGCAGCAGATCCTGCAGGGATTCAGGCCGATGCGAGCGGCGGTTCTCCGTTTTCGAACAGGGCGCGCACCCGGGCCAGGTCCTCGGGTGTGTCCACCCCGCGCGCCGGAACGGCGTCGGCGGCGTGGACCAGGATGGGAAAGCCCTGTTCCAGGGCGCGCAGCTGTTCCAGGGATTCGACGCGTTCGAGCCGCCCCGGGGGGAGTTCCGGAAATTGCCTCAGGAAACCGGCGCGGTAGGCGTACAGGCCGATGTGCAGCCAGGCCGGCAGGCCGGGGGCCAGGCGCCGCCGGCCATCGGTCAGCGCGTCGCGTGCCCAGGGAATGGGTGCGCGGGAAAAATACAGGGCGCGATCGTCGGCGCCGCGCACGACCTTCACCGCGTTCGGGTCGAAGAGGGTTTCGGCGTCGAGGATCGGTGCCGCGCAGGTGGCGATGGCGGCGTCGGGGTGCCGTGCCAGCAGGGCCGCCACGGCGTCGATCAGGGCGGGGTCGATCAGCGGCTCGTCGCCCTGGACGTTGACCACGACGGCGTCGTCGTCCAGTCCCAGCCTCGTGGCGACTTCGGACAGGCGGTCGGTGCCGGTGGGATGATCCGGGCGCGTCATCAGGACTTCGATACCGTGTTCGGCCGCGGCGCGGACGATGTCGGCGTGGTCGGTGGCGATCAGGACCCGGTTCGCCGCCGAGCGGGCGGCCTGCCGCGCGGTGCGCACCACCATCGGCAGGCCGCCCAGGTCGAGCAGCGGCTTGCCGGGCAGGCGGGTGGACGCTGCGCGTGCCGGGACGACGACGGTGAAGCTCATGCGGCCGGCGCCGACGCCGCATCCAGCGAGCGGGCTTCGGAGGGCAGCATGATGGGCACGCCGTCGCGGATGGGATAGGCCAGGCGGTCGGCGGCGCAGACCAGTTCCTGGCGTTCGCGGTCGTGGCGCAGCGCGCTCTTGCATACGGGGCAGACTAGGATCTGCAGCAGGCGGGTTTCCATGGGCGGGCGTGATCCGGGAGAGATGGCGAAGCTTAGAGTGTAATGCCTGCCGCCGTGCTTGTGCGGCCGGTTTCCATGCGGCGGAAAGGGGCTGTCCGCGCTGGCCGTTTGCCGGCGCCGGCTCATGCGCCGACGGTTCGTTCGCGCGCGGCGGTCCGCAGCGCATGGTCGAGGTCGTCCAGCCAGCCCGGGTCGGAAAAGACCGGGACCGCCCGCACGGCCCACAGGCGAGGATCATGTGGGGCGGCGCATTTCACGGCGTCCTTGGGGGTGATCAGGATCGGGCCGGGAGGCAGGCTCCTTAGCGTGACCGCCGGGATCGCCTGATGGTCGGGGACGCGCAGAGTGTGGGACAGTGCGACGCCGGCGGCGCGCAGCATGGCGAAGAAGCGCTCGGGCCGGCCGATGCCGGCCGCCGCGGAGCAGAGGGCCGGGCCCTGTTCGGTCCGCCAGGCGTCCCAGGACAGGTCGCGTCCGCTGGCCAGGTGCGTGACGCCTTCCGGTCGCAGACGCATGACGATGGCGCGAGGGGGATGTTCCGTGTTCACTGGGGAAATGGCGGAGGCGGGCGGCGTGGGCTCGTCGGCCGCCAGATGGGTGACGAGCCAGTCGGCCCGCGTCAGGCGGCCGGAAGGCTCGCGCAGGGGACCGGCCGGCAGCAGGCGGCCGTTGCCGATGCCGCGCCCGTCCTGGACGATGATTTCCAGGTCCCGGGCCAGGGCCGTGTGCTGCAGGCCGTCGTCGGCGATCAGCACATCCGTGTCCGGATGGGCCGCCAGCAGGGCCGCCGCCGCCAGCGCGCGCCTGGGGTGGACCGCGACCGGCGCCCCGGTCGCGGCGTGAATCAGCGCGGGCTCGTCGCCCAGGCGGGCGGCGGCGGCGCCGCCGCCGCTCAGGCGAGGCCGCGGTCCGACGGCGGCGCCGTAGCCCCGGCTGACGATGCCGGGATGCCAGCCTCGGACCCGCAGGGCCTGGCAGACGGCGATCGTGACGGGGGTCTTGCCGGTGCCGCCGACCAGGATGTTGCCGATCACCACGACAGGCACCGGGGCTTTCCAGGCGGTTCGGGCCTGGGCGCGCAGGCGCCGGGCCGACAGCAGGCCGTAGAGCCAGGACAGGGGCAGCAGCAGGGTGCTGAGGCCCCCGCGGCGGCTCCAGATCGCCAGCATGATGTCTTCGAGCCTTCGGCTCATGGGACTTCCCTGCGTCGCGTATTCCGGCGTTCGCGCTTGGGGCGGCCCGGCACGCTCACGGCCGGGCCTGAGTCAGGAAGTGGACCTTGCCGATGTGAGCCAGGCGGGCGGCTTCCAGGGCGCGGACCACGGCGGCGTGGGTGGCCTGGCCGTCGGCGTCGATGCGCAGGGCGGCGTCCGGCCGACTGGAAGCCGCTTGGCGCAGGCTGTCGGCCAGGGCGTCGTCGTCGGCCGCGTCGATGTAGTGGCCATCCAGCGCATACAGGCCGTCGCGGCTGATCGCCAGTTCCAGAAAGGGCGAGGTGTCCGGCGCTTCGGCCCGGGCTTGGGGCAGGGCGACCTGCAGCTGGCGGTGGCGGGTGAATGAGGTCGAGGCCGCCAGGAAGATCAGGATCACCAGCAGCACATCGATCAGCGGGATCAGGTTGATCTCGGGCTCGTCGTGGGCGCGATGATGGTGGAAGTTCATGTTGCGACGCGCCGGCTGATCAGGCGGTTCAGGGTTCCGGCCTCGCGTTCCATGGTGTGCAGGAAGTATTCGACGCGGGAGCGGAAGTACCGGTGGAAGGCCAGCGCGGGGATGGCGATCAGGATGCCGAAGCCGGTGTTGTACAGGGCGATCGAGATGCCGCGGGCCAGCTGGGCCGGGTCCCCGCCAGTGGGGTCGTAGGCGCCGAAGATTTCGATCATGCCGACCACTGTGCCGAACAGGCCCAGCAGCGGGGCGATTACGGAAATCGTCGCCAGCGCGGGCAGGTAGCGGTTCAGGCGCCAGGAGACATCGCGGCCGACGGCTTCGACGGCGGCCAGCCGCCAGGCGTCGTCCTGATGCCGGTGAGCGGCGATCTCGGCGAGGATGCGGCCCATGGGGCTGCCGCGCGCCAGGCGCAGGATGGCATCGGGCTCGTCCTGCTGGCGGCGCACGAGTTCGAGCACCTGTTCGGGCAGGCCGGCGGGCATGACCTGGCGGGCGCGCAGGGCCAGGAATCGTTCTATGATGATCGCCAGCGTGATGACCGAGGTGGCGACGAGCAGCCAGATCGGCCAGCCGGCCGCGTGAATGATGTCCAGCACAGTCCTGATCCTTGAAGGTGCGGGGCCGGGAATCGGCGCAAATGCGTATTTTACCGTCGGGCCGCCCCAAGGTAAAAAGCGCCCCCTTGGGGGGCAGCAAGCCCGAAGGGCGCGGCGTGGGGGCTTTTCAAGCCTGAGCGTGAATCAGGGCGCGGCTTTCCCGCCGGTATCCACAGTTTCTGTGGATAATTCTGTGCACAAGAGTCCGGACGCGCATGTTTCATGACCCTTCGTACTGGATTGGTTATTTTTTGCACACCGGGCGATAGAATTCAAATTTATTTGAAATCAATAGCTTACGTGTATTTTTTGAAGTAGGTCTTGATGAGACCCTCTGATGCGCCCGAAAACAGGCGGGTTTGACAAATCAGGGCTTTCTGTGGATAGGTTTCGATGAATTTTTCTGCTCCAAGGCTCGCCGAGGGCGACTTTTCGGGAGGCGATGCGGTCCTGACCGTGTCACAACTCAATCGCCGGGTGGCGCAACTGCTGGAGAACGGCGTGCCGCGTTTGTGGGTGGCGGGCGAGGTTTCCAATTTCACCCGGGCCGCGTCCGGACACTGGTATTTTTCCATCAAGGACGAGGCCGCCGCCGTGCGCGCGGTCATGTTCCGGGGGCGCGCCCAGGCAGTGGGATTCATCCCCGAAGTCGGCGGCCGCTACGAATTTTGCGTTCAGGTTTCTCTGTACGAGCCCCGGGGCGACTACCAGGTGCAGGTCGAGTCCCTGCGCCGAGCGGGCCGGGGTGATCTGCACGAGGCCTTCCTGCGTCTGCGCGACCGGCTCACGGAAGAGGGACTGATCGATCCGGCCCGGCGGCGCCCGTTGCCGGCCCTGCCTCGGGCGGTGGGGGTCGTGACCTCGCTGTCGGCGGCCGCCCTGCGCGATGTGCTGTCGGTCATGGCTCGGCGGGCGCCGCACGTGCGGGTCGTCGTCTATCCGGCCCAGGTCCAGGGACGTGACGCCGCGCCGCAGCTGTGCGCCGCGCTGGATCTGGCCGCCGGACGGGCCGAGGTCGACATACTGCTGCTGGTGCGCGGCGGCGGCAGTCTGGAGGACCTGTGGTGCTTCAATGACGAAACCCTGGCGCGCCGCATCGTCGCCAGTCCGGTGCCGGTCGTCAGCGGAGTGGGGCACGAGACGGATTTCACCATCGCCGATTTCGTGGCCGACTTGCGTGCGCCCACGCCGACGGCGGCGGCCGAGTTGTGCTGCGAGGATCGTAGCCGGATCCTGGGCCGCCTGCAGGCCGCGCGCGACCTGCTCGTCCGGGGCCAGCGACGGCGCCTGGAGCACGCAGCCATCCGGCTGGACCGGGCCCGCGCCCAGCTCGTGTCCCCGGCCCAGCGCCTGCAGCTGCGGCGCCAGCGCCTGGAGTTCGCCGCCAGGCGGTTGGAGGCGGGCCTGGACCGGCTGCTGCGGGAACGCCGCCATCGCCCGACGGCGGCACTGGATCGGCTGTCCGCCGGCCTGGACGGCCTGCTGCAGCGCCGCCATCGGCGGCTGGATGCGGTTCTGGCCGCCCTGGGGGCGCTGGATCCGCACCGGGTGCTGGGGCGCGGCTATGCACTGGTCCGCCGGGCCGACGGGGCAATCGTCAAAAATGCGTTAGACTTGAAGATTCATGAGCCCATCGAGATCGAGTTCGGCCAGGGCCGCGCCCAGGCCGAGGTCACCCGGGCCGATTTTCTTTGAAGGAACTGTCATGGCTTTTACTCTGCCGCCGCTGCCCTACGCGATGGACGCACTGGCTCCCCATATTTCCCAGGAAACGCTGGAATACCATTATGGCAAGCATCACCAGGCCTACGTGACGAATCTGAACAAGGCGATCGAGGGCACCGAGCTGGCCTCCCTGAGCCTGGAAGACGTGATCCGCAAGTCCAGCGGTGGCGTGTTCAACAACGCCGCCCAGGTCTGGAACCACACCTTCTACTGGAACAGCCTGTCGCCCAAGGGCGGCGGCGAACCATCCGGCGCTCTGCGCCAGGCCATCGAGGCCAAGTGGGGCAGCGTCGATGCGTTCAAGACCGCCTTCACCCAGTCCGCCGCCGGCAACTTCGGTTCTGGCTGGACCTGGCTGGTGAAGAAGGTCGACGGCGGCCTGGACATCGTCAACACCAGCAACGCCGGCACCATCGTCAACACGGCCGACAAGGCCCTGCTGACCTGTGACGTGTGGGAACACGCTTACTATATCGACTACCGCAATGCCCGTCCCAAGTATCTGGAAAACTTCTGGAACCTGGTGAACTGGGACTTCGCGGCGGCCAACCTGGCCTGATCCGGCGCGGAGCGCGGCTGCCGGTCGCGTTCCGGTCCGATCCGGGCGAGGAGCCCCCCGCAGAAACGGCGGACGCAGCGATGCGCCCGCCGTTTTTCGATCGCAGGAAGAGACATGACCCACGACAACGCCGCTCCGGCGGACGATTCCCCCGATCTGCTGCCTGAAAAGGTCCAGAGCGAAAACATCTGGCGGCTGGCGATCGCGCAGGCGCTGGCCGGCGCGAACGCGGTCGTGGTCTATGCCACGGGCGCCATCGTCGGCGACCAGTTGGCGCCTTCGCCGATGCTGGCGACCTTGCCCGTCTCGGTCTTCGTCGTGGGCATGGCGGCCTGCATCCTGCCCGCGGGTGCGATCGCACGGCGACATGGCCGGCGTGCAGCCTTCCTGGCCGGAACCGGGGCCGGCGCGCTGGCCGGCCTGCTGGCCATGCTCGCGGTGCTGGCGGGTGGATTCTGGCTGTTCTGTCTGGCGACCTTCTTCGGCGGCGGCTATGCGGCCGTGGTACTGTCGTTCCGCTTCGCGGCCGCCGACGGTGTCGCACCCGGACGACGCGCCCGCGCGCTCTCGCTCGTCATGGCCGGAGGCGTGGCCGCGGGTGTCGTGGGGCCACAGCTGGTGACCTTCACGATGGACCTGTGGCCGCCGCACCGGTTCGCGGCGACCTATCTCATGCAGGCCGTCGTGGCGGTGCTGGCCGCCTTCCTCCTGCTGGGCGTGAAGCTGCCTCCGCCCACGGCGCGGGAAATCGCGGGCGGTCGGCCACTGGGGCAAATCGCGCGCCAGCCGCGTTTCGTCGCCGCGGCGATCTGCGGGGCGGTGTCCTACCTGCTGATGAATTTTCTGATGACCGCCGCGCCGCTGGCGATGCACCTGTGCGGGCATTCCCAGGCGTCGGCCAATTGGGGCCTGCAATGGCATGTGATCGCCATGTACGGGCCCAGCTTCTTCACCGGCGGCCTGATCGCGCGCTGGGGTGCGGGCCGTGTGGTGGCGGCCGGCCTCGTGCTGACCGGTCTGTCCGCGGCGATCGGGCTGGGCGGCGTGGACGTGCCGCATTTCTGGGCGACGCTGATTCTTCTGGGCCTGGGCTGGAATTTCGGTTTCCTGGGCGCGTCGGCCATGGTGCTCGAATGTCACAGGCCCGAAGAAAAGACGCGCGTCCAGTCGCTCAACGATTTCATTGTGTTCGGTCTGATGGCGATCGGCTCATTCTCGTCGGGCGGACTGCTCTCGGCCTATGGTTGGGATGCGGTGCTGTGGGTGTCCTTCACGCCGCTCGTCCTGGCCTTCGCCGCGTTGGCCGCGATGGCGGGGCGCGCGGGCCGGGATTCCTCGGAACGGGAAAACGCGGCGTCCTGACTGGCGGGGGGCGGGAGAGTGGGACGCCCGCTCAGCGTGTGATCCGGTCGCCCGTCCGCACGCCGGAGCGGGCGAACCAGCCCAGGTTCATTTCCAGGGCCTGGGTGATGGGCGCCGGCGGGCAATGCGGGGCCAGGCTTTCCGGCCGCATGTCCTGGATATCGACGATGCGCCCGTTCCGGTCGATGAAGGCGATGGACAGGGGGATGAGGGTGTCCTTCATCCAGAAGCAATGGATGTCAGGTTCTCCCAGCTCGAACAGCATGCCGGCGTCGGCCGCCAGCGCGGTCCGGCGCATCAGCCCTTCGCGCAGGGTTTCCGGCGTGGCAGCGTATTCGGCCTGGATGGCATGGCCGCCGACGCGCAGCGTCACGGCCGGCGGCGGCGACTGCGCCGCCGCGGGGCCGCCGCACAGCGGGGCCGCCAGCAGCAGGGCGGCGGCCAGCGTCCTTCTCGAGGCAAAAAGACGGGGCCCGCCAGGGGCCCCGCATCGCGTTAAAATGGAAATGAACATCCAGGCCCCGTTCAGGCGGCGGTGATGTTGAGGGCTTGTTTGCCTTTCGGACCCTGCGCGATATCGAAAACGACCTTCTGCCCTTCTTTCAGGGTCTTGAAGCCGTTCATCTGGATGGATGAAAAATGTGCGAAAAGGTCTTCGCCCCCATTGTCGGGGGTAATGAAGCCAAAGCCCTTGGCATCATTGAACCATTTGACCGTGCCTGTCAGCTTTTGTGACTCTCCGGCGTTTTCGATGGATTCCGACATGCAAACTGCCTCTCGACTATAGTGTGGGGTTTGAACGGACCCCGGTCACCCCTGAGGGCGGCCTGCGGGACACGACGATCATGCTGAATTCCGCGTCATTCAGTCAACTATGGAAACCACTAGGTTCTGATTCGCATGCCGACCGATATTCAAAATCAGCAGCAACTGGTGCGTGAAGCCGCGCCGGTGCGCCTCGCGCCGCCGCCGATGTATCAGGTCGTGCTGCTGAATGATGATTACACGCCGATGGATTTCGTGGTGCATGTGCTGCGGCGGGTTTTCCACAAGGGCGGCGAGGAAGCCGAGCGCATCATGCTGCAGGTCCACCACGAGGGCCGGGGCGTCTGCGGCATCTACACGCGTGACGTGGCGGCCACCCGGGTCGACGCCGTGCTGCACCTGGCGCACGCCGATCAGCATCCGCTGCAGTGCCTGATGGAGCCCGTGCCGTTTTTCTGAGGTGCCGGTTTTTCCCTCCGCCCGACCTTGTGTCTGCGCGGCCTTCAGGGACCGCCGAGTAAGTCGGGCGGTAAGCAGGCGCTGCGGATTTGGGCTGGAGGCAAGGCGCGAACCGCGGCGATGGCCGCAGCTATCGCGAGGATGAGCAACGCCGCGGACCGCCCGAAGTCGCAGATGCATGCGGCGCGATGGCTTGTTCAGAGGTCCCTCGGGGACGATCCCGAGCCCCCATGCATCAAACGGCGGGCTGTTTTAGTCATAGAATAGGCATAACGGATTGCTTGATCCGCTCCGATATGCAATGGAGGAAGCGTGATTTCCGAAGAGCTCGAAGTCAGCCTGCACATGGCGTTCGTCGAGGCCCGCGCCGCCCGACACGAATTCATCACCGTGGAGCACCTGCTGCTGTCCCTGCTGGACAATGCCTCGGCCGTCGAAGTCCTCCGCGCCTGCGCGGCGGATATCGAGCTGCTGCGTCAGGACTTGCGCAAATTCATCGTCGAGAACACGCCGGTCTTCCCGGGCGAGGGCGAGGTCGACACCCAGCCTACGCTGGGATTCCAGCGCGTGATCCAGCGCGCCATCATGCACGTGTCCTCCAACGGGTCCAGCAAGAACGCCGTGACCGGTGCCAACGTGCTGGTGGCCATGTATGGCGAAAAGGACTCGCACGCGGTGTACTTCCTCGTGCAGCAGGGTGTGTCCCGGCTGGACGTGGTCAACTATCTGTCCCATGGCATCACCAAGGTCTCCGACGACCCGCCGGCCGCGGACAATCCGCGCCTGGAGCCGCCCGCCGCCGACCCGAAGGCCGAACAGCAGAAGTCCCCCCTGGAAACCTACGCCACCGATCTCAATGCCGAGGCCCTCAAGGGCCGCATCGACCCGCTGATCGGTCGTGAGGACGAGGTCGAGCGCGTCATCCAGGTACTGTGCCGCCGGCGCAAGAACAATCCCCTGCTGGTGGGCGAAGCCGGAGTCGGCAAGACGGCCATCGCCGAGGGACTGGCCTGGCGAATCACCCAGGGCGACGTGCCGGAAGTCTTGCACGAGACCCAGGTCTATGCGCTGGACATGGGCGCGCTGCTGGCGGGCACCAAGTATCGGGGCGACTTCGAGCAGCGCCTGAAGCTGGTGCTCAAGGCCCTGAAGGACAACCGCCACGCGGTGCTGTTCATCGACGAGATCCATACGCTGATCGGCGCGGGCTCCGCTTCGGGCGGTACGCTGGACGCATCCAATCTGCTCAAGCCGGCGCTGTCCTCCGGACACCTGAAGTGCATCGGGGCGACCACCTATACCGAATACCGCGGCGTTTTCGAAAAGGATCATGCGCTCGCGCGGCGCTTCCAGAAGATCGACATTCCCGAGCCCACGGTGGCCCAGACCATCCAGATCCTGCGCGGCCTGAAGGCGCGTTTCGAGGCCCACCACCAGGTGCGCTATTCGGGCGCGGCGATCACGGCGGCGGCGGAACTGGCCGCGCGCCACATCAGCGACCGCTTCCTGCCCGACAAGGCCATCGACGTGATCGACGAGGCTGGCGCCGCTCAGCGCCTGCTGCCCAAGTCGCGCCAGAAGAAGCTCATCGGCCGTGCCGAGATCCAGTCCACCGTGGCGCGTATCGCCCGTATTCCGCCGCAGAACGTGTCCACGGACGACCGCAACAAGCTCGCCACGCTGGAACGGGACCTGAAGGCCGTGGTGTTCGGCCAGGACCAGGCCATTTCCGCGCTGGCCGCCTCGATCAAGATGGCGCGCTCGGGGCTGGGACGGCCCGACAAGCCCATCGGCTGCTTCCTGTTTTCCGGCCCGACGGGCGTGGGCAAGACGGAGGTCGCGCGCCAGCTGGCCTTCGTCCTGGGGATCGAGTTGCTGCGCTTCGACATGTCCGAATACATGGAGCGGCATACCGTGTCGCGCCTGATCGGCGCGCCGCCGGGCTATGTCGGCTTCGACCAGGGCGGCCTGCTGACCGAAGCCGTGAGCAAGCAGCCGCATTGCGTGCTGCTGCTCGATGAAATCGAAAAGGCGCATCCGGACGTCTACAACATCCTGCTGCAGGTCATGGACCACGGCGCGCTGACCGACAACAATGGGCGCAAGGCCGATTTCCGCAATGTGATCCTGGTGATGACCACCAACGCGGGCGCCGACGCACTGAACCGCAACGCGATCGGCTTCGCCGCGCCGCAGCGCACAGGCGACGAGATGGCGGAGATCAAGCGCCTGTTCACGCCCGAGTTCCGCAACCGGCTGGACGCGATCATCGGCTTCGCGCCTTTGCCGCGCGAGGTCATCCTCCAGGTTGTGGACAAATTCCTCATGCAGCTCGAAGATCAGCTCCACGACAAGCATGTCGAAGTCCTGTTCACGCAGGCGCTGCGCGACCATCTCGCGCGGGCCGGCTTCGACCCGGCCATGGGCGCGCGGCCCATGCAGCGTCTGATCCAGGACACCATCCGCCGGGCGCTGGCCGATGAACTTCTGTTCGGCCGCTTGGTGCATGGCGGGCGGGTCGAGGTCGACCTGGACGCCCGGGAGCAGGTCGTGCTCAACTTCCCCGAAGGCGGCGAGGGCGCGGGGGTTGTGCCGGAGCCCTCCCGGCCCGAGCCCGAGCTCGTGGATTGAGGCCCCTGATCGCCTGCCCGCATTGCGACACGCTGCACGTCCGGCTCGATCCGGGCGCGCGCGGCAGAGCTGAATGCCGCTGTTGCGGCACGGTGCTGTACCGGCGCGGCTGGCTGTCCCTGGACCAATGGGTGGCGCTGACCTGGGCCAGCCTGGCTGTGTTCGCCATCGCCCAGTGGTTCCCCATCGCCCGCCTGTCGCTCCAGGGTCTGGACGTCAGCCTGACCTACTGGCAGGCTCTGCGCTTGTGCTGGGATCGTGGCTATTACGGGGTTTCGGTGCTGACCGGGCTGGCCGGGTTCTGGTTTCCGCTGCTCCAGATCGCGCTGACGCTGTGGGTGATGCAGGCGATCGCTGCGCGGCGCCTGCCGCCCGACCTGGGGCGTACGCTGCGCCTGCTGGGTCGTTTGGCGCCGTGGTCCATGGCGACGGTGCTGATCCTGTCCATTCTGGTGTCCGTCGTCAAGGTCGCCGGCCTGGCGCGCCTGCAGGTGGAACCCGGCATGCTGGGCTTTCTCGCGCTCTGCTTCCTGCTGAGCGGGCTGGGGCGCTGGGATGCACATGCCCTGTGGCGCCAGGCGGAGGATGCCGGTCTGGTGCCGGTGTCGGGCGCACAGGGGCGAGGCCGGGTGTGCGATGCGTGCGGCTGCGTCCAGGCTCCGCAGGCCTCCGGGCGCTGCCTGCGTTGCGGCGCGGCGCTGGGCCATGCCCGTCACGGCGACGCGGCGCAGGTCTGGGCTCTGCTGCTGGCGGCGGCCGTGTTCTACGTTCCGGCCAACGTTCTTCCGATCATGGAAGTTCGCACCGTGCTGGGCCGCAGCGACCACACCATCCTGGGCGGCGTGATCGAACTCTGGCGCTACGGCTCCTGGGATCTGGCCGTCATCGTCTTCGTCGCCAGCGTGCTGGTGCCGGTGACCAAGCTGCTCGCCCTGGCGTTCCTGCTGCTGCGTGATCGTCCCATGGGCGCGGAGGTCCAGCGGCAGCGCACGCGGCTGTACGCCCTGGTCGAATTCGTCGGGCAGTGGTCCATGCTGGACGTCTTCGTCGTCGTCCTGATGGCGGCCATGGCCAATTTCCCGGGCCTGTCGCAGATCAGCGCCGGACCCGCCGCCCTGAACTTCGGCGCCGTGGTCGTGCTCACCATGTGGGCGGCCATGCGCTATGATCCGCGTCGAGGCTGGGACGTCCTGCGGGATGCCCGGCCGGCAAAGGAAAACCATGGACATTGAGGACCCACCTGCCCGGAAACCGCGCGATCCCGCCGGCACGGAATTCCCCGCTGAAGGCGCGTATCCCGCCGGGGACGCCGCGGCGCCCGTCATCCGGCCCGGCCGTTCCTTGCACTGGTCCTGGGTCTGGCTGGTGCCTCTGCTGGCGCTGGCGGTGGGGCTGTCTCTGCTGGCCTCGGCCTGGGTGCGTAACGGCCCGGTGATCACCATCAGCTTCCTGTCGGCGGCCGGCGTCGAGGCCGGCCAGACCAAGCTGCGCTACCGCGACGTGGTGGTGGGCGACGTGTCGGACGTGCGCGTGGCCGGGGATCGCCAGCACGTGCTGGTGGACGTGCAGCTCAGGCGCGAGGGCTCGGAATACATCACCCAGAAGGACTCCAAGTTCTGGATCGTCCGTCCCCAGGTCAGCCTCGCGGGAGTGTCGGGGCTGGACACGCTGCTGTCGGGCGTCTATATCGATGTGGATGCGCCCACCACGCGGTCCAAGGGCGATCCGGTCCGCACCTTCAAGGGCCTGGGCAATCCGCCGGAGGTGCTCAGCGGCCAGGTCGGCACCCGTTTCGTGCTGCAGGCGGATTCGCTGGGTTCACTGCGCGTGGGGTCCCGCATCCACTACCGCCGCATCGAGGTCGGCCGTGTCGTCAGCTACGACATGGCCCCGGACGGCCGATCGGTCAATCTGCACGTTTTCGTCGAAGCGCCCTATGACCGCTACGTGACGCCGGACACGCGTTTCTGGAACGACAGTGGCGTGGATATGTCGGTGTCGCCGGATGGCGTCCAGGTGCGTACCAGCGGCCTGTCGGCGATCCTGAACGGCGGCATCGCCTTTGCCCAGGCGGACGAGTCCAGCTCCTACGATGGCACCGTGGACAGTGCGCCGGCCGCCGCCGGCAGCACCTACCGGCTGTTCGGCACGCGCGACGAGGCCCTGGCCGATCCGGACGGCGATCCTGTGCCCATCGAACTGCGTTTCGACCAGTCGGTCCGGGGCCTGCGTGTCGGTGCCGACGTCGATTTCCGCGGCATGTCGATCGGCAAGGTGATCGACATCGATCTGGAGTTCGATCGCGAGCGCCGGCGTTTCTATTCCCGGGTGCGGGCGCAGCTCTATCCGATGCGGTTCAGCGATGCCTACCGGCAGCTGACCGACGCGGCGGGCGGCCTCCGGGACGAGGCTCTGCTGCGGCCCCTGATCGAACGTGGTCTGCGAGCCCAGCTGCGCACCGCCAGCCTGCTGACCGGCCAGCAGTATGTGGCCCTGGATTTCTTCCCCGGCGAGGCGCATGCGGCTCCGGAAATTCCCGGCGGCCTCTCCGGCCACAAGGGGCTCCTGGTGCCCACAGTACGGGGGAATTTCGACCGGCTGCAGGGACAGCTCAGCAATATCGTCACCAAGCTGGACAAGGTGCCGATCGAGGAAATCGGCCGCGACCTGCGCGGCAGCCTGGAGGCCCTGAATCGCCTGCTGAGGCGCCTGGACACCCAGGTGGCGCCCCAGGCGACCCGGGCCCTGTCCTCGGCCAGCGCCTCGTTGGACCGGATCGGCGCGGTGCTGGCGCCCGATGCGCCTCTTCTGGGCAGTCTGCGGGACACTCTGGGCGAGCTGGATCGCGCCGCGCGCGCCCTGCGTCTGCTGTCCGAGACCTTGCAGGTTCGCCCCGACGCCCTGATCCGGGGGCGCGCGCCCGATGAGTTGCATTGATGAGGAAAAGCGCACCATGAAACGGACGAACCTGGCCCGAGCTGGCCTGCTGATCGGTCTGGCGGGCCTGCTGGCAGGTTGCGCGTCCGCTCCCGAGCGGTACTACAGCCTGACGGCTCCCGCGGCCAAGCAGCCGGAGACGGCTGCGGTGCCGGCCGCGGCGGGCTACGGCTTGAACTTGACGGTGTCGCGGATCCCGGCCGAGTCCGAGCGGCCCCAATTGGTGGTGCGCGATCCGGCGACGGATCCAGCGGTGCGGGTGCTCAACGATTCGCTCTGGGCGGCGTCGCTGGGAGACCAGATTCGCGATGTGCTGGCCGGGGAGGTCGGTCGCCGGCTGGGCGCTGCGGATCTGCGGCGCCTGCCGGACGCGGCGTCCCGGCCCGTTCGGCGCATCGAGGTGCGGATCGACCGGTTCGACATGGTCCGGGGACGTTTCGCGGCACTGGATGCGGACTGGACGGACCGCCCGCCGGGCGCCGATCGCGCCCGCCTGTGCCGGGCCTCGGTGCGCCAGCCCGCCGGCGAGGGCGTGGCGTCGCTGGTAGAGGCCCAGCGCCGGGCGCTGGAGCGTCTGGGGGCCTTGATCGCCGGAGCGCCTGCCGACGCATCGGTCGATTTACAGAGAGGATCAACCGTGTCAAAATTTGGTTGTACCTGATCTTGTTTGGGGTTAACCATAATGGCGAATTCAGGTGCAACCTTTTAGCATGGCGCCTGATGCGAGCCGGGTTCTCCGGCTGACGATACCAAAGTGGAATACCTCGAACATGGCTACTGTAACCCTGGGTGTGAAGGTCGATGAGGCGCTGCGCGAGCGCCTTCGGGTCTTGGCGGATTCACTGGGCTGCACGCCGCACTGGCTGCACAAGCAGGCTCTGCTGAGCTACATCGAGGCCATCGAGCGCGGTCAGGTGCCCGCCGAGATCGACCGGCGCGCGGATGTCGAATCCGGGGAAGTCCCGGCGGTGGAGCCCGAACCGTTGGCGCCGTTCCACGAATTCGCCCAGGAGGTCCTGCCGCAGTCCGTGTTGCGAGCCGCCATCACCGCCGCCTACCGACGTCCGGAACCGGAATGCGTGGCCATGCTGGTGGACCAGGCCGAATCGCCGCAGCCCGGGCAGGTCGAGACCCTGGCCCGCCGGCTGGTCCAGACCCTGCGCGACAAGCGCAAGGGCGGCGGGGTGGAAGGCCTGATCCAGGAATTCTCGCTGTCCAGCCAGGAAGGCGTCGCCCTGATGTGCCTGGCCGAGGCGTTGCTGCGCATTCCCGACCAGGCCACGCGCGATGCCTTGATCCGCGACAAGATCAGCCATGGCGACTGGCGCTCGCATGTGGGCGAATCCCGCTCGTTGTTCGTCAACGCGGCCACCTGGGGCTTGCTGGTCACCGGCAAGCTGGTCAGCGTCAACAGTGAACAGAACCTGTCCCAGGCCCTGACGCGCCTGATCGCCAAGGGCGGCGAGCCGCTGATCCGGCGTGGCGTGAACATGGCCATGCGCCTGATGGGCGAGCAGTTCGTCACCGGCCAGACGATCTCCTCGGCCCTGGCCAACAGCCGCAAGTTCGAGGACGCCGGCTTCCGCTATTCCTACGACATGCTGGGCGAGGCCGCGACCACGGCGGAAGACGCCGAGCGCTACTACCAGTCCTATGAGCAGGCCATCCACGCCATCGGCAAGGCTTCCCAGGGGCGCGGGATCTACGAAGGCCCCGGCATTTCCATCAAGCTGTCGGCGCTGCATCCGCGCTATTCGCGCGCCCAGCGCGACCGGGTCATGGACGAATTGCTGCCGCGCATGGTCGAGCTGGCCGCGCTGGCTCGACGCTACGACATCGGCCTGAACATCGACGCCGAGGAAGCCGACCGCCTGGAATTGTCCCTGGACCTGCTGGAGGCCCTGTGTTTCGATGAGCGCCTGCGGGGCTGGAACGGCATCGGCTTCGTCATTCAGGCCTACCAGAAGCGCGCGCCCTTCGTGATCGATTTCGTGATCGACCTGGCGCGCCGCAGCAAGCATCGCCTGATGGTCCGCCTGGTCAAGGGCGCTTACTGGGATTCCGAGATCAAGCGCGCCCAGGTCGACGGCCTGGAAGGCTATCCGGTCTACACGCGCAAGATCCACACCGACGTGTCCTACCTGGCGTGCGCGCGCAAGCTGCTGTCCGCCCCGGAAGCCATCTTTCCCCAGTTCGCCACGCACAACGCCCAGACACTGGCTTCCATCTACTACATGGCGGGCGAGAACTACTACCCCGGACAGTACGAGTTCCAGTGTCTGCACGGCATGGGCGAGCCTCTGTACGAAGAGGTCGTCGGTCCGGTCTCCAAGGGCCGCCTGAACCGACCCTGCCGCGTCTACGCTCCCGTGGGCACGCACGAGACCCTGCTGGCCTATCTGGTGCGCCGCCTGCTGGAAAACGGCGCCAACACTTCCTTCGTCAACCAGATCGGCGACCGCGACCTGCCCATCGACGCCCTGGTGGCCGATCCGGTCCGCAAGGCCCGCGCCGTCCAGCCCCTGGGGGCGCCGCACGACCGCATCCCCCTGCCGCGCGATCTGTATCGGGCGCACGAGGACCGCGCCAACTCGGCCGGCCTGGATCTCAGCAACGAGCATCGCCTGGGCTCCCTGGCGGCCGCGCTGCTGGGCAGCGCGACCCAGGGATGGCGCGCCGCGCCGCCCGGAGAATGGCGGGACGAGCGCGCCCGTCCCGTCCTCAATCCGGCGGACCGCCGGGACGTGGTCGGCCAGGTGATCGAGGCCGACGAGGCCGATGTTCAGACCGCCCTGGGACGCGCCGAGTACGCGGCGCCGATCTGGCAGGCCACGCCGCCCGCCGAGCGGGCGCAGTGCCTGCGGCATGCGGCCCAATTGATGGAAGACGAGATGCAGTCGGCCATCGGCCTGATCGTGCGCGAGGCGGGGAAGTCCTTTCCCAACGCCATCGCCGAAGTGCGCGAGGCGGTTGATTTCCTGCGCTACTACGCCGTCCGGATCGAGGAATCCTTCTCCAACGACAGCCACCGGCCGCTGGGCCCGGTGCTGTGCATCAGCCCCTGGAACTTCCCCCTGGCGATCTTCACCGGTCAGGTGGCCGCCGCGCTGGCCGCCGGCAACGTCGTGCTGGCCAAGCCGGCCGAGCAGACCGCGCTGATCGCCGCCTACGGCGTGTCGGTGCTGCATCGCGCCGGCGTGCCGGCCGATGCGGTCCAGTTGCTGCCGGGCCGGGGCGAGACGGTGGGCTCGACCCTGGTCGCCAGCCCGGCGGTGCGCGGCGTCATGTTCACCGGCTCGACCGAAGTCGCCCGCTTGATTGCCGCCACCCTGGCGGACCGCCTGGACGGCAACGGCCACCCCGTGCCGCTGATCGCCGAGACGGGCGGGCAGAACGCCCTGATCGTGGATTCCTCCGCGCTGACCGAACAGGTCGTCTTCGACGTGCTGAATTCGGCCTTCGACTCGGCGGGCCAGCGTTGTTCTGCGCTGCGCGTGCTGTGCGTCCAGGAGGACTGCGCCGACCGCACCCTGACGATGCTGCGCGGCGCCATGAATGAATTGCGCGTCGGACGTCCCGAGCTGCTGTCCACCGACATCGGTCCGGTGATCGACGCCGAAGCCCGGACCGTGATCGAGCGCCACGTCCAGACCATGCGGGCCGCCGGCCACACCGTCGATCGGTACCCGATGGACGAGGAGCGGATGCGCCAGGGCACCTTCGTGGCGCCGACCTTGATCGAAATCTCCGACATCGCCGAACTGGAGCGCGAGGTCTTCGGCCCCGTCCTGCACGTGCTGCGCTACCGCCGCCAGGATCTCGATGCGGTGATCGACGCCATCAACGGCCGGGGCTACGGCCTGACCTTCGGCGTCCATACCCGCCTGGACGAGACCGTGCGTCATGTCACCGAACGCATCCATGCGGGCAACATCTACGTGAACCGCAACATCGTCGGCGCGACCGTGGGCGTGCAGCCATTCGGCGGCGAGGGGCTGTCGGGCACCGGCCCGAAGGCTGGCGGCCCCCTGTACCTGCACCGCCTGCTGGCCGACGCGCCCGGTTCCCTGCCGGTCGAAGGCGTGGTGGGCAAGGGAGCCGCCCGGCCGCTGACGCTGCCCGGACCCACCGGCGAGACCAACCAGTACCACTTGAAGCCGCGCGGCACGGTGCTGTGCCACGCGGCCAGCGCGGCCGGGGCGCAAGCACAGCTGGAAGCCTGCCACCGTACGGGCAACGATACGTTGTGGGTGGACCATCCGGAAGTGCGCGCCTTCCACGCGGCGCGTCCGGCGGGCGGCGGCGTCCGCTGGGTGGCGGCGGATGCCGCCGCCACGGCCGACTTCCAGGCGGTCCTCTACGAGGGCGACAGCGACGGCCTGCAGACGTTGTCCCGCGCGGTCGCGGGTCGTCCCGGCCCGATCGTCCCGATCCTGGCCCGTCGCGCCGACGAGTTGTCCGCTGGCAAGACCTATCCCCTGGAAATGTTGGTCCGCGAGGTCTCGGTCTGCGTCAACACCGCCGCCGCCGGAGGGAATGCCAGCTTGATGATGGTTGGTTGATTCAACAGAGGCCAGTGGTCAAAAGACAGGGGCCCCGATCGGGGCCCCTTGCTCGTGCGGATCGATCGGCGCCGGTCAATCCTGGCGGTCGGTCACTTCCACCAGGTGGTAGCCGAACTGCGTGCGGACCGGCCCCTGGACCACGCCCACCGGCGCGCTGAAGACGACCTCGTCGAATTCGCGCACCATCTGGCCGCGGCCGAAAGTGCCCAGATCGCCGCCGTCGCGGCTGGACGGGCAGCTGGAATGCTCGCGGGCGACGGCCGCGAAATCGGCGCCGCCTTCGATGTCGGTCTTCAGCTTCAGGCACTGTTCTTCGGTATCGACCAGGATATGGCGGGCGGAGGCTTGGGTCATGGAATGTTCCTGTGTGGTTGAAACGATGGGCTCGAGGAGCGGGTCCCATAGATTAACCCGAACGGCACGTGACGAAAAAAGGACGGCCCCGCGGGCCGTCCGGCGATGCTTCATCGGAAAAGGCGGCGGCGCCTCAATGTCCCAGGTACGCCGCCTGGATCTCCGGCGAGGACAGCAGTTCGCGCGAGGAGCCCTCGTGCGACAACTTGCCGACTTCCAGCACGTAGCCGCGGTCGGCCAGCTTGAGCGCCATGCGGGCGTTCTGTTCCACGATCAGGATCGTGACGCCGGTGTCGCGCACCTCGCGCAGCACCTGGAAAATATTGCGCACGATGATCGGAGCCAGGCCCAAGCTGGGTTCGTCCAGCAGCAGCAGGCGCGGCTTGGTCACCAGGGCGCGGCCGATGGCGAGCATCTGCTGTTCGCCGCCCGACAGCGTGCCGGCGAGCTGGTCGCGGCGTTCATGCAGGCGCGGGAAGATCTTGTAGACGTGCTCGCAGCTTTCCTCGGTCTCGGCCGCCGGGCGCGTGAAGCCGCCCATGCGCAGGTTTTCCGCCACCGACAGGGTGCCGAACACGCGGCGGCCCTCGGGGGACTGGCCGATGCCCAGGCGCACGATGCGGTCTGCGCCCATGCGGGTGGTATCGTGCCCGGCGAAGGTGATCTTGCCCGACTGCGGGGTGATCAGGCCGCTGAGGGTACGCATCAGCGTCGTTTTGCCGGCGCCGTTGGCTCCCAGGATGGCCACGACTTCCTTTTCCTGGACATGCAGGGAAATGCCCTTGAGGGCCTGGATGTGACCATAGCTGACGCGCAGGTCTTCGATCTGGAGCAGAGGAGCGGTCATGCGTTCACCTGGTCTTGTACGGCGTTCATCAGCGGATCGTCCTCATCGTCGTCCTGGCCCAGGTAGGCCTCGATGACGAGCGGATTGCTGCGGATTTCGGCGGGCTTGCCCTCGGCGATCTTCTTGCCGAAGTTGATCACGACGATGTTGTCGGTGACGTTCATCACCACGCTCATGTCGTGTTCCACCAGGATCACGGTGATGCCGGAGTCGCGGATGGCGCGGATGGTCTCGTTCAGGCCGGCCGATTCCTGTTCGTTCAGGCCGGCGGCCGGTTCATCCAGGATGATGAGTTCGGGTTCGGCCACCAGCGTGCGGGCCATTTCGACGCGGCGCTGGGCGCCGTAGGGCAGGGAAGTGGCGATCTCGTGGGCCATGTCGGCCAGGCCGAGTTGGCGCAGCACCGCCATGGCGCGTTCGACCAGTTCGTGCTCCTCGCGTCGCTGGGCGGGCGTGTTCAGCAGGCCCTGCCACCAGGACTGGCGCATCCGCAGGTGCTGGCCGGCGATCACGTTTTCCAGCACCGTCATGTCCTGGAACAGGCGGATGGTCTGGAAGGTGCGGCGGATGCCGGCCTCGGCGATGCGATGCGGCGCGAGCCCCGTGATGTCGCGGCCGTGCCAGCGGATGTGGCCGTCGGTGGGCCGGTAGACCCCGGTGATCATATTGAACACCGTGGTCTTGCCGGCGCCGTTGGGGCCGATCAGGCCGACGATTTCGCCGCGCCGGATCTTGAAGCTGAGGTCGTCGACCGCGCGCAGGCCGCCGAAGCTGATGCCGATGCCGTCGAGTTCGAGCAGGATGTCGGACCCGGCGTCGGACGGGCTGGAAACGGCTGTGTTCATATGACCCCCTTGCGAGCCGGCCAGATGCCTTGCGGACGCAGGATCATGACGAGGATCATCGCCACGCCGAAGGCCAGATAGCGGTATTGGGCGAATTCGGTGAAGATCTGCGGCACCACGAACATCATGGCGGTGCCCAGCAGCACCCCGGGCACGGAGGCCTGGCCGCCGACCAGCACGATGGCGAAGAGCACCACCGAATCGGTGAAGCGGAACGAGCCGGGACTGACGGCCGACAGCTGCATGGCGAACAGCGTACCGGCGAGTCCGGCGAGCCCGGCCGACAGCGCGAAGGCGGCGACCTTGTAGTTGCGGGCGTTGACCCCCAGGGTGGCGGCGGCGAGCTCGTCGTGCTTGATGTAGCGGAAGGTGCGTCCCAGCGAGGAGCGGTCCAGGTTGCCCATCAGCCACAGGACCGCGGCCAGCACGATCCAGTTCAGGTAGAACAGGTCGCTTTGCGTGCCGAACATGCGGCCGAAGAGCGTCGGGCCGCTGACGCCGAACAGTCCGTCGGCGCCGCCGGTCAGGCCGAACAGGTTGTTTTGCATGGCCAGCACGAAAATGGCATTGAAGCCGATCGTGACCACCAGCAGGTAGTCGCCGCGCAGCTTGACGATAGGTGCCGACAGGATGGCGCCCAGGGCCGCGGCCAGCACGATCGCCACCGGGATGGTCCAGAGGACGGGCCAGTTGAAGGACAGCGACAGGATCGCGCAGGTGTAGGCGCCGATACCGAAGAAGACCGCGTGGCCCATGTCGTACATTCCGGCTCGCCCCAGCACGATGTCCTGGGACAGGGCGACGATGGAATAGATGGCGAAGATGCCGCCGATGGTGATCCAGGCGGGCGACAGCAGCTGCGGGATCAGCAGGCCCAGGATCCACAGCGCGGGGCCGGCCAGGCGGCGCAGCGCGCGGGCCGTGCCCGAGGGGGCGGCCGGAGAGGCTTGGTTCATGTGTTTGTCCATGGATTACACCTTTTCCGCGACGCGTTCGCCCAGCAGGCCGGTGGGGCGCACCAGCAGGATGGCGATGAGCAGGGCGAAGGTAATCGCGTCCTGCCAGGAACTGGAGACGTAGCCGGCGGCGAAGGCGTTGAACAGGCCCAGCACCAGCCCGCCCAGCATGGCCCCGGGGATGTTGCCGATGCCGCCGATGATGGCCGCGATGAAGGCGCTCAGGCCGTAGGACCAGCCCATGGTGAAGTAGGTCTGGCGGTAGTACAGGCCGATGAACAGGCCGCCCACCGCGCCCAGGACCGGACCGATGATGAAGACCATGGCGATCACGCGGTTGACATTGACCCCCATCAGGCGCGCGGCGTCCTGGTCGATGGCGGTGGCGCGAATGGCGGTGCCCACGCGGGTATGGTGCACGAAGAAGTACAGCGCGGCCATCAGCACGAAGGCGCCGACGATGATCAGCAACTGGACGAAGCTGATGTGGGCCCCGCCGATCTCCCAGTTGATGTTGGGCAGGAGATTGCTGGGGAAGACCTGGACGTTCGGGCTCCAGATCAGCATGATGCCGTTCTGGATCAGCATCGAGGCGCCCAGGGCGGACACCACGGCCGACAGGCGCGGCGCCTTGCGCAGGGGTTTGTAGGCGAACTGGTCGAGCAGGGTGCCGGCTACGGCCACCACGATCATGGCGACCAGGAACGCCAGGATCAGCAGGACCGGCGTGGACAGGCCGCCGAAGACGCCGGAGGTCAGGGTGGTCAGGCCGATGAAGGCGCCCAGGATGCACAGGTCGCCGTGGGCGAAGTTGATCAGCTTGAGCACCCCGTAGACCATGGTGTAGCCCAGCGCGATCAGCGCGTAGATGCCGCCGACCGTCACCCCATTGATGAATTGCTGGAGGATAAAGTCCATCGATCGGTTTCCAGAGAGAGCCGCGTCGCGGCAGGCGCGTCGCCCGGAGCCGGGCGCGGCGGAAAGGACGGCGCCCGGCCCGCGGGGGGCGTGGGCGCCGTCGGTCGGCGAACTCAGTTCGTCGGGTAGACGGTCTTGTAGCTGCCGTCGGCCTGGACTTCGAAGGCGGACATCGGGCTGCCGATGCGCTCGCCCTTGTCATCCCAGGTGAAGGGGCCGGTCAGGCCCGGGAAGGGTTGCTTCATGTCGTGCAGCCAGGGGATGAGCTTGGCGGTGTCCGTGCTCTTGGTGGCCTCGATGGCGGCGAAGACCGCGCGCAGGCCGTCTGCGTTGGTGAAGGTGTAGATGCTGGGAGGCGCCGAGCCGAAGGCTTTGGTGTAGTCGGCCAGGAACTTTTTGGCTTCGGGGTAGGGCAGGTTTTCCGGGGCGGGCACGTTGACGATGATGGCACCCTGGGCCGCGTTGCCGGCGATCTTGGCGAAGGCCGCGTTCTGGTTGGCGTCGCCGCCGATGAAGACCGCGTCCATGCCGAGCTGCTTCATCTGGGCGCGGATCAGGCCGCCATCGGTGTAGTAGCCGGAGAAGAACAGGGCGTCCGGGTTCTTGGACTTCAGCTTGGTCAGCACGGCGCTGTAGTCCTGGGTGCCGGCATTGATGAAGTCATCGGCCACGAGGGTGCCCTTCTGGTCCTGGATCGCCTTCTTGACGCTCTGGGCCAGGCCGGTGGCGTAGCTGGAGTGGTCGCTCAGCACCGCGATGCGCTGGTACTTCTTGACGTTGACCATGTAGTCGGCGGCGAAGACGGCTTCGTCGCTGTTGGGCGGTGCGTTGCGGAAGAATGTCTTCCAGCCGCGCTGGGTCAGTTCGTCGCTGGTGCCGTCGGAGGTCTGGATGACGTTGGCGGCGGAATAGATCGGGGCCGCGGCCAGGGCTGCACCACTGGTGTAGGTGCCGATTACAGCGATGACACCGTCGTTCACCAGTTTGCGACCGCAGATGGCGGCCTGCGAGGCCTTGCCTTCGTCGTCGCACACGATCACCTGGATCTGGCGGCCCAGGAGGCCGCCCCCCGCGTTCTGCTGCTTGACCAGCAGCTGGACGCCATTCTCGATGCCCTGGCCTTCGGCGGCGTATTCGCCGGTGATGGGAGCCTGCACGCCGATCTTGATGGGGCCGTCGGCGGCGAACGCCGTTCCGGCGCCGGTCGCCAGCAGGATCGCTGCGGTGAGAGTGGAAAGTTTGGTCAGCCTGCTCATGTCTGGATTCTCCTTTGTGACGGATCCAATCGCGGTGATGGGTCGGGTAGAGCGCGTGCGATGCGATCGGCCTCTTTCCGGGGGATACCCTTGTCTCTATGGAAAGAGGACCTGGGCCTCTCGGGCCCTGCCGTCGATGGCGCCGGCGGGGCCGTGCGAGGGTTTTGGTTAACCCTGCCGATCAGGTGCAACCCTTGTTGGAGGGAAAAGGCGCAACCTGAAAGACGGGCGAAGTATAACCATCTGAAATCTGCAAGTGCAACCAGGGATATCGCCTAGATGAATGCCTGCGCGATGCCAGAGTGTTCCGGTCATTTTGGACTGGCTACATAATATATTGATAATATTTTTTATAAGAACTGGGATAAACCCTGATCGAGCAGGACTTGAGAATCCGGGGAATCAGACTTCAAGTCGTTGAAATATATCAAGTATTTTCCTCCTGGCCGGTAGAGCTGGAGAGAGTGGGGATACTTGCGCGGGGGGCGCGGGAAACCGAGGATCGATGCCTACATCGATTTGGAGGATGGAATCGACCGGGGTTCTTTCGACAATATATCGGTATAAACCCTGATTCACACATTCCGTGCGCGAGGCCCGCCAGCTATCCGAACCATTGCGGCGCACGACCGGCGCATGGCGACGGCGTCCGGTTCAGTGGCGGCCGGTACTGCCGAAGCCGCCTTCGCCGCGTTCGGTGACCGTGTCGAAGGCCTCGACCACGTGCAGGCCCACCTGCACGACAGGCTGAAACAGCAGCTGCGCGATGCGCTCGCCGGGCTGGATGTCGTAGGACGTGTCGCTGTCGTTGGCCAGCAGGACCTTGATTTCCCCATGGTAATCGGCGTCGATGACGCCGATGCCCTGGGCGACGCGGATGCCGTGCTTCAGCGACAGGCCCGAGCGCGAGGCCACGATCGCCACAAGGCCAGGGTCCATCATGTTCAGGGCCAGTCCGGTGGGCACCGGCAGGCGCTCGCCGGGGGCCAGTGTCCGAGGCGCCTCCAGGCAGGCGCGCAGGTCCAGGGCGGCGGAGCCGCCGGTGGCGTAATCGGGCAGGGGAATCGCGTTCGTGCCCAGCAGGGGGTTGACGATGCGGGCCTGGATGAGTCGTCGTTGCATGGTGGTGTGGTCCGTGGAGAAGGGGCGGGACGCGGCTTCGGTGGATCGCACGCCCCGCGGAGTGTGTGGCTCGCGGTGGCTCAGCGGGGAGGCAGACGCCCCGCGATCCAGGCGATCAGCTGGCGGGCGGCCCGCAGCTTGGGCTGCCGGGCCAGGGGATGGGCGCCCTCGTCGTCGAAGATCACCAGTTCGGTGTCCTCCGCGTCCATGGCTTCCTGGGCCAGGTTGCCGACGATGGCGGGGATCCCCTTGCGCGCGCGCTTGGCCTGGGCGTGCTCGGCCAGGCGGTCGGTCTCGGCGGCGAATCCCACGCACCAGGGACCGCCGGGCAGGGCGGCGACCTCGGCCAGGATGTCGGGGTTCTGGATGAAGTCCAGTCGCGGTGGCTGGCCGCCGGGCTGTTTCTTGAGCTTGACCGCCGACGGGTTGGCGATGCCCCAATCGGCGACGGCCGCCACGGCGATGAACAGATCGGCCTCGCCGGCGCGCGCCATCACGGCGGCATGCATGTCGGTGGCGCCGCGCACGGCGATGCGCTCAACGCCGTCCGGGCAGGGCAGCGCGACGGGGCCGGACACCAGGGTCACGTCCGCCCCGGCTTCCGCCGCCGCCCGGGCCAGGGCGTAGCCCATGCGGCCGGACGAGCGGTTCGTCAGCACGCGCACCGGGTCGATGGTTTCGCTGGTGGGGCCGGCCGTGAGCAGCACGCGGCGGCCCGCCAGAGACTTGGGCTGGAAGAAGGCGATCAGGGCGCGCAGGATCCCGTCGGGTTCCATCATGCGGCCCGAGCCGGTCTCGCCGCAAGCCTGCGGGCCGGCGTCGGGGCCGATCAGCGTCACGCCGTCGTCGCGCAGCTGCGCCGCGTTGCGTTGTGTGGCCGGATGGGTCCACATTTCATGGTTCATGGCCGGCGCGGCCAGCAGCGGCACGGCGCCGCGCGCCACGCACAGGGTGGTCAGCAGGTCGTCGGCCAGGCCGTGGGCGGCGCGGGCCAGGAAATCGGTGCTGGCCGGCGCCACCAGGACCGCGTCGGCGCCGCGCGTCAGGTTGATGTGCGCCATGCGGTTGTCCATGCGGGCATCCCAGGCGTCCACCCAGACGGGGCGCCCCGACAGGGCCTGCATCGTGGCCGGCGTGATGAAGCGGGTGGCGGCCTCGGTCATCACCACGTCCACCGTGGCGCCCTCGTCCTGCATCCGGCGCAGCAGTTCGGCCGATTTGTAGCAGGCGATGCCGCCCGTCAGCCCCAGGATGATGCGTTTGCCCGACAGGTCCATGGGAGCCTCCTTCAGGAAGGGCGCGCGCGGCGGGCGCGCAGGATTTCGTCCAGGATCAGGAGCGCGGCCCCGCAGGTGATGGCCACGTCGGCCAGGTTGAAGGCCGGGAAGTACCAGTCGCGCCAGTGGAACAGCAGGAAGTCCACGACGTGGCCGTGCTGCAGGCGGTCGATGGCGTTGCCCAGGGCGCCGCCCAGGATGCTCGCCAGTGCCGCGCACAGCAGGCGCTCCGTCGCGTGGGTATAGAGCCAGCGCAGGATCAGGACGGCGGCGGCCGCGGCGATGCCGGTGAACAGCCAGCGCTGGGCGCCGCCGCCGTCGGCGAGGAAGCTGAAGGCCGCGCCGGTGTTGTGCAGCAGGGTCAGGTCGAAGATGGGCGGCAGCACGGGGATGCGCTGCGCATAGCCCAGCGAACCCGAAATCCAGGCCTTGCTCGCCTGGTCCAGCAGCACCAGGACCAGCGCCCAGGCCAGCCAGCCGACGAGCGGCCGCAGGCGCGCCGCGCGCGGCGCGGCCGGCGGCCCGCCCGGTCCGGCATCCGGGCCGAGGTCCGGATCAGGCATGGGTGCGGACTTCGCCATCGCCGTGCAGATTGTCCACGCAGCGGCCGCAGAGTTCCGGATGCGCCGGGTCCCGGCCGACGTCGGCGCGGTGGTGCCAGCAGCGGCTGCACTTCTCATGCGTCGTGGCCCGCACTTCGATCCGCAGGGGGCCGTCGCTTGCCACGGCCTGGGCCGCCGAGGTGATGAAGACGAATTTCAGGTCGTCTTCCAGTGATTGCAGCAGGGTCAGGTCCTCGGCCTGGACTGCGACGGTCACTTCGGCTTGCAGCGAGGCGCCGACCTTGCCTTCGGCGCGCACGGCTTCGATGTCCTTGTTGACCTGATCGCGGATTTCGCGGATGCGCGTCCATTTGGCCCGCAGCGCCTCGTCGCCCTCGGGCAGGGTGGTGAACGTTTCCAGGAAGATGCTGTCGCCGGCGCCGAAGACCTTCCAGGCTTCCTCGGCCGTGAACGACAGGAACGGGGCCATCCAGCGCAGCAGCGCGTGGGTGATCTGGTACAGCGCGGTCTGGGCGCTGCGGCGCGCCAGGCTCTTGGGAGCCGCGGTGTAGAGGCGGTCTTTCAGCACGTCGAGGTAGAAGCCGCCCAGATCCTCGGAGCAGAACAGCTGCAGCTTGGCGACCACGGGGTGGAATTCATAGACCTGATAGTGGCCGAGGATTTCCTGTTGCAGTTGGGCCGCGCGCGCCAGGGCGTAGCGGTCGATTTCCAGCAGATCCCCGTAGGCCACGGCGTCCCGGGCCGCGTCGAAGTCGCTGGTGTTGGCCAGCAGGAAACGCAGCGTGTTGCGGATGCGGCGGTAGCTGTCCACCACACGCGCCAGGATCTTGTCGTCGATGCCCAGGTCGCCCGAATAGTCGGTCGAGGCCACCCACAGGCGGATGATCTCGGCGCCCATCTTGCCGCTCACGTCCTGCGGCGCCACGGTGTTGCCCAGCGACTTGCTCATCTTCTTGCCCTGGCCGTCCACGGTGAAGCCGTGGGTCAGCAGCCCGCGGTAGGGCGCGCGGCCGAAGATGGCCGAGGCCAGCAGCAGCGAACTGTGGAACCAGCCCCGGTGCTGGTCGTGGCCTTCTAGGTACAGATCGGCTTCGGGGCCGCTGTCGTGGTGCATGGCCGGATGCGAACCGCGCATCACGTGCCAGAAGGTGGAGCCCGAGTCGAACCAGACTTCCAGGATGTCGGTGCTCTTGGTGTAGCGCCCGGCGTCCTCGGCGCCCAGAATGTCCTCGGCCGTCACGCGGCTCCAGGCCTCCACGCCGCCCTGTTCGATCATGTCGGCCGCCTGATCGATGATTTCCATCGTGCGCGGGTGCAGTTCGCCCGTGTCCACGTGCAGGAAGAACGGGATGGGCACGCCCCAGCTGCGCTGGCGCGAGATGCACCAGTCGGGCCGGCCCGCGATCATGTCGCGCAGGCGGATCTTGCCGTTTTCGGGGTAGAAGCGGGTCTGCTCGATGGCTTCGAGCGCGATCTGGCGCAGCGTCTTCGCGGGCTTCTGGGCCGGGTCGGTGAACACCCCCTCGCCCTCGTCCATGCGGATGAACCACTGCGCGGCGGCGCGGTAGATCACCGGCGTCTTGTGGCGCCAGCAGTGCGGGTAGCTGTGGGTGATGGTGGTGGTGTCCATCAGGCGGTCCGCGGATTTCAGCGCGTCGAGGATGGCGGGCACGGCCTTCCAGATGTGCTGGCCGCCGAACAGCGGCAGATCGTCCGCGTACACGCCGTGGCCCTGCACGGGGTTGAGGATGTCCTCGTAGGCCAGGCCGTTGGACATGCAGGAGTTGAAGTCGTCCATGCCATAGGCGGGCGACGAGTGCACGATCCCCGTGCCGTCCTCGGCCGTGGCGTAGTCGGCCAGATAGACGGGCGAGAGGCGGTCATAGCCCTTGTCCACGTGCGCCAGCGGATGCCTGAAGGGCATGTGGTCGAGCTTTTCGCCCTGGGCCGTGGCGATGACCCGGCCCTGCAGTTTCCAGCGTTCGAGGCACTTTTCGACCAGGGCCGAGGCGACGACGAGCAGGCCGCGTTCGGTGTCGACCAGGCTGTATTCGAGCGCCGGGTTGACGTTGAGCGCCTGGTTGGCGGGGATGGTCCAGGCCGTGGTCGTCCAGATGACGATGAAGGCTTCCTTGTCGAGCCGGTCCAGGCCGAAGGCGGCGGCCAGCTTTCCGGGATCGGCCGCCGGGAACATCACGTCCAGCGTCTGGCTTTTCTTGTCGGCGTATTCGATTTCGAACTCGGCCAGCGACGAGGCGCAGTCGAAGCACCAGTACACGGGCTTGAGGCCGCGATAGACGAAGCCGCGTTCCATGACCTTCTTCAGGGCGCGCAGTTCCAGCGCCTCGTTGGCGTGGTTCATGGTCTTGTAGGGGTGGTCCCAGTCGCCCAGCACCCCCAGGCGCTTGAAATCCACCATCTGCTGCGCGATCTGCTCGGTGGCGAAGGCGCGGCTTTTGGCCTGCATCTCGTCGCGCGGCAGGTTGCGGCCGTGCAGCTTTTCGATGGCGTTCTCGATCGGCAGGCCGTGGCAGTCCCAGCCCGGCACGTACACCGCGTCGAACCCTTCGAGCTGGCGGCTCTTGACGATCATGTCCTTGAGGATCTTGTTGACCGCGTGGCCGATGTGGATCTTGCCGTTGGCGTAGGGCGGGCCGTCGTGCAGGATGAACAGGGGCTCGCCCCGGCGGGCGTCGCGCAGCCGCTTGTAGATGCCTTTTTCCTCCCATTCCTTGATCCAGCCCGGCTCGCGCTTGGGCAGGTCGCCGCGCATGGGAAAAGGGGATTCGGGCAGGTTCAGGGTGTCTCTATAGTCCATGGGAGGCAAAATAGTCACGAGCGCCTTGCGCATCCTGGCGGATGGCGGCGGTCAGGGTGGTCAGGTCGGGAAAGGATTCCTCGTCGCGCAGGAACTCGAGGAATTCGACGCACACCAGTTTACCGTAGGCGTCCACCCGCCGATCCAGGATGTGCGTCTCCAGCAACAGCGTGCCGTCGCGGGAGACCGTGGGGCGCACGCCCAGGCTGGCCACGCCCGGCAGGGGACGCGCGTCCAGCCCGTGTACGCGCACTATATAGATGCCGGAGCGGGCCGCGCAAGGTTCGGGCACGCGCAGGTTGAGAGTCGGAAAGCCCAGATCGCGGCCCAGCTTGCGGCCGTGGATGACGTGTCCGCCGATGCGGTAGGGGGCGCCCAGCAGTTCGCCGCTGCGTTCCAGGTTGCCCACCGCCAGCGCGGTGCGCAGCGCGGAACTGGAAATGCGCTGGCCCTGGTCGTCGGCGACGTCGGCCAGAGTCCGGACTTCGAAACCGTGCTCGCGCCCCATGCGGCGCAGCAGGTCGATGTCGCCGCTGCGCTTGTGACCGTAGCGGAAGTCCTCGCCGACCAGCAGCCAGCGGGTGTTCAGGCCCCGCACCAGGAGGCGGCGGATGAAGTCCTCGGCCTCCATGTCGGCCAGGCGCTGATCGAAGCGCTGAATCGCGATCTGCCGCATGCCGTGTTCGGCCAGCAGGACGACTTTGTCGCGCAGGCTGCTGATCTGCGTGGGAATCAGTTCCGGGCGCTGTCCCTTGCGGGCGAAGAAGGCGCGCGGATGGGGCGCGAAGGTCATCACGGTGGGCACAAGCCCGAGCGCGCCGGCCTGTTCCCGGACCTGGGCGAGAATGGCCTGATGGCCCCGGTGCACGCCATCGAAGTTGCCGATGGTCACGGCGCTGGGAGCCGTCGAATCGTGCCGGGGCAGGTGGCGGTAGAGGCGGAGTTCGGTATTCACAGGCGAGAGTTTACAATTTTACGTTTGTGCCCAGGACGCCTGCCGGGCCGCAACCATCGTTTTTTGCTGGAGACTTCGCGCATGCCGCATTCCCCCGACCGGCCGATCCGGGTGGCCATCCTGATTTCGGGCCGGGGCTCGAACATGCAGGCGCTGGCCGAGACCGTCGCGGCCGAAGGCCTGCCCGTCGACATCTGCACCGTGCTGTCCAACCGCGCCGACGCGGCGGGGCTGGACTGGGCGCGCGCGCGCGGCCTGTCCGCCGAAGTCCTCGCGCATCGCGGCTTCGACAGCCGCGATGCCTTCGACGCCGCCCTGCGGTCGCGGCTGGACGCCCTGGCACCCGACTACATCCTGCTGGCCGGCTTCATGCGGGTGCTGGGCGCCGATTTCGTGCGCCACTTCGACGGCCGCATCGTCAACATCCATCCCTCGCTGCTGCCGGCCTTTCCCGGCCTGCATACCCATGCCCAGGCCCTGGCTCAGGGCGTGCAATGGCACGGTTGCACCGTGCATTTCGTCACGCCGGTGCTGGACCACGGGCCGATCATCGCCCAGGGCGCGATCCCGGTGCTGGCCGGCGACACGCCCGACACGCTGGCGGCCCGGCTGCTGCCGGTCGAACACCAGATATACGTTCAGGTGCTGCGCTGGCTGGCGCAGGGCCGCGTCCGGCTGCAGGCGGACGGCCAGGTCCTGGTCGAGGGCGCGCCGCACCGCGCCTGGGCCGGTCCGGCGCTTTTCCAGGAGGATCATCATGAGCAGGAATGACACGCGGGACAAGACCCGTTCCCGGCCGCCCCGGCACAAGGACGCCGGACGCGGCAAGCCGGCCGCCGGCCAGCCCGCGCGGCCCTACGTCATGGCGGCGGCGCGCATCGAGCAGGTGCGCCAGGTGCTGGGCGAAGTCCTGCAATGGAAGTATCCGGCTGACGCCGTGCTGTCGCACTGGTTCCGCGCCCACGCCAACGCCGGGCTGCGCGACCGGGGTGAAATCGCCGAGGCGGTGTTCGACGTGCTGCGCCATCTGCGGCGCTACCGGCAGTTCGCCGAAATCGGCGCGGGTTCGGGCACGCGGCGCCTGGCGGTGCTGGGCCTGGCGGCCGTCTGGCCGCGCGAAACCCTGGACACCGGCCTGGACGAGCAGGAACGCGCCTGGCTGGACCACGTCCTGTCCCTGCCCGCCGCGGGCCTGCCCCGGACGGTGCGCCACAGCGTGCCGGACTGGCTGGACGAGCGCCTGGCGGCCTTGCCGGAGGCCGAATCCCTGCTCCAGGCCCTGAACGCGCCCGCGCCCCTGGACTTGCGGGTCAATCCGCTCAAGGCCGAGCGCGAGGCCCTGCTGGCCGCCTGGGCCGACGGCCCCGAGGCGCGCTGGGCGGCGCGGCCGACGCCGTATTCCCCCTGGGGCATCCGCATCCAGGGGCGCCCGCCCGTCAACCGCTGGGGCGCCTTCGAGCGCGGCGAGATCGAAGTCCAGGACGAGGGCAGCCAGCTGCTGGCCGCGCTGGTGGCGCCCCGGCGCGGCGAGATGGTCATCGACTACTGCGCGGGGGCGGGGGGCAAGACCCTGCTGCTGGGCGCGCTGATGCGCTCCACCGGCCGCCTGTACGCCTTCGACGTGTCCGCCGCCCGCCTGGCCCGGGCCAAGCCGCGCTTCGCGCGCAGCGGCCTGTCCAACATCGTGCCGGTGGCCATCGCGGAACGCAACGACCAGCGCGTCAAGCGGCTGCGCGGCAAGGCGCACCGCGTGCTGGTGGACGCGCCGTGCAGCGGCCTGGGCACGCTGCGCCGCAATCCCGACCTGAAATGGCGCCAGCACCCCGAATCCCTGGCCCAGCTGCGCGAGACCCAGGCGGCGATCCTGCGCGACGCCGCCGCCTGCGTGATGCCGGGCGGACGGCTGGTGTACGCCAGTTGCAGCATCCTGCCGGAGGAAAATGAACTGCAGGTCGAGGCCTTCCTGGCCGAACACCCGGAATTTTCCCTGCTGGACGCCGGCGCCATCCTGGCCGACCGCGACATTGATGTCGCCCTGGACAGTCCGTATCTGCGGCTGCGCCCCGACGTCCACGGCACCGATGGCTTCTTCGCCGCCGTGATGCAGCGCGCCAAGCCGGCCGCGGAGCAAGCGGCCGCCGGCAAGTCCGGTGCGGACGAGGTTCCCGCGCCGGACGCCCCGGGCGAGGCCGCCGGCGAGGCGTGAGGGATCGCCGCGCGGTTTAGGGCCTGGCCGCGTAGCGGTCGCGCAATTCGCGCTTGAGCAGCTTGCCCGATGCGTTGCGCGGCATGTCCTCGACGAAGAAGACCTGTTTCGGGACCTTGAAGGGCGCCAGGCGCGCGTGGACGTGGGCGATGAGTTCGTCCGCGTCGGCCCGGTGGTCCCGCTTCAGGGCCACGACCGCGGCGACAGCCTCGATCCAGCGTTCGTCGGGCAGGCCGATGACCGCGACTTCCGCCACCGCCGGGTGGGTGTAGAGGCATTCCTCGACTTCGCGGCTGGCCACCACGACGCCGCCGGTGTTGATGATGTCCTTGATGCGGTCGGTCACGTACAGGTAGCCGGCCTCGTCCAGGTGACCGACGTCTCCGGAATGGAACCAGCCGCCGGCGAACGCGGCGGCGGTCTCCTCGGGCTTGTTCCAGTAGCCGCTCATCAGTTGGGGCGAGCGGTGGACGATTTCCCCCATTTCGCCGGCCGGCATGTCGCGCATGTCGGCGTCCACGATGCGGGTCTCGACGTTGAAGATGGACCGTCCCGCCGAGGCGGGGCGCTCGGCGTGGTCCTCGGGGCTCAGGACCGTGGCCAGGGGCGCGATTTCGCTCTGGCCGTAGCAGTTGTACAGCCGCAGGTCCGGCAGCCGCCGGGACAGCTCCTGGAGCACCGGCACCGGCATGATCGAGGCGCCGTAGTAGCCCTTGCGCAGCGACGCGAGCCGCGCCGGGTCGAAGTCGGGGTGGCGCAGCAGGGCGATCCAGACCGTGGGCGGCGCGAAGAACGACGTCACCCGTTCGCGCGCGATCAGCTCGAAGCAGCGGTCGGGCTGCGGCGCCTGGATCAGCAGCGTCGTCGCGCCGATCAGCAGCTGAGGCATCAGGAAGACGTGCATCTGGGCCGAATGGTACAGCGGCAGGGCGGCCAGCGAACGGTCCTCTCCCCGGATGTCGGTCGCCAGGAGCGTGCTGACGTATTCGGCCAGGAGCGCCCGGTGGCTCATCATGGCGCCCTTGGGGGCGGCCGTCGTGCCCGAGGTGTACAGCAGCTGGGCGATGGCTTCCTCGTCCGGCGCGATGTCCGGGGCGGCTTCGGGGCCGTCGCCTTGGGCCCAGGCCAGGACGTCCAGATCCCGCCCGCCCGTCAGCGAGCCCAGCCAGGCGCAGCCCGGCGTGTCGTCCAGCGTCTGGATCGACTGGCCCAGATCGGCGTCGTGGAACAGCGCCCGGGCGCCGGACTGTTCGATGATGTAGCGCAGTTCGGCGTCCCGCAGCGCATAGTTGACCGGCACGTGGATCAGTCCCGCCTTGACGCAGGCCAGCCACAGCAGGACGTAGGCGTCCGAATTGCGCCCGTAGGCGGCCACCCGGTCGCCGGCCCGCAGGCCCAGGGCCAGCAGCCGATGGGCGACGCGGTTGGCGCCCCGGTCCAGCGCCGCGTAGGTCCAGCTGCGCGGCTCGAACGTCAGGGCCGTGCGGTCCGGGTTGCGGCGCACGGATCTCGCGAAGGCGTCGCCGATCAGATTGCGGCCGCTGCGCCGGACGTCCGCCGGCCGGTCGAGGCTGTCATGTGGGTGCATACGGGTCTCCTGGGTGGTTCTGGCGGGGCCTGGCGCCCCTCGTTTATTGGAATTGCGTCGATTGTGCCGGAGGCGGGTCAGAGCCGCTCGATCACGGTGGCGGTGGCCATGCCATGACCGATGCACATGACCTGCAGGCCGAACCGGCCGTCGCGCTGGCGCAGGCCGGCGAGCATCTTGGCCATGAGGCCGGCACCCGTGGCCCCCAGCGGATGGCCGTGGGCGATGGCGCCGCCCCAGGGGTTGCAGCGCTCCGGATCGGGCTCGAATTCGCGCATGAAGCACAGGGCGACGCTGGCGAAGGCCTCGTTGACTTCGATCCAGTCGATGTCGCGGATCGACAGGCCCGCCCGTTCCAGCGCCAGGCGGGTGGCGGGCACGATGCCGGTCAGCTGCATCACCGGGTCGGAGCCGACCGCGACGCGGGCCAGGAACCGCGCCTGCGGCGTCAGGCCCAGCGCCCGCGCGGCGGCGCGGCGGCCCACCAGGATGGCGGCGGCGCCGTCGGACATCTGGCTGGCGTTGGCCGCCGTCACCCGGCCGTCGTCCGGGGCGCGGAAGACGGGGGCCATGCCGCGCACCCGGTCCTCGTCCACCGGCGCACGAATGCCCTCATCCGCGGCCAGGGTGCGGGGCTCGCCCGCGCCGTCGCGGCCGGGCATGGCCAGGATTTCCGTGTGCCGCCCGGCCGTGCGTGCCGCATGGGCGCGGCGGTGGCTTTCGATGGCGTAGTCGTCCAGCTCGCGCCGCGAGAGTTGCCAGGATTGCGCGATGCGTTCCGCGCTTTCGACCTGATGCGGAATGGGAAAGCGCGCCAGCAGATCGGGGTGCAGGCCGTCGAAGCCCTGGAAGGGCCGCTGGCCCAGGGTCAGGTCCAGGAACATCGGCACCCGGCTCATGCTCTCGACTCCGCAGCCGATGGCGAAGTCCGTGTCGCCGCAGGCCACGGCCTGCGCCGCGGCGTGGACGGCATACTGGCTGGAGCCGCACATCCGGTTGATCGTGGCCGCCGGGACGTCGGCCGGCAGGCCGGCCAGCAGCACGGCCTGCCGGGCGATGTTGCCGCCCTGTTCGCCGGCCTGGCTGACGCAGCCGACCAGCACGTCGCCCACCCGGTCCGCGGACAGTCCGGACCGGGCCAGGGCTTCCCGCAGGACCGCGGCCAGCAAGTCGTCCGGGCGCGTGTCGCGCAGGGCGCCGTTGCGCCGGCCGAATGGCGTGCGCACGGCCGACAGGATGACGGCTTCGTCGGGGGAGGCGGGGCGTGGGGTAGTCATGGGCGTCCTTGGGTGTGCGCGCGGTGCAGTTCGCGGGCGATGATGTTGCGCTGGATTTCGCTGGTGCCTTCGTAGATCTGCAGCACCTTGGCGTCGCGGAAGAGCTTTTCCACCGGATACTCGGTCGAATAGCCCATCCCGCCGAAGATCTGGATGGCCTCCGTGGCGGCCCACATGGCCGCGTCGGCGGCGTGGGCCTTGGCGACCGAGGCTTCCAGGGTGCCGGACAGGCCCTGATCCAGGCGCCAGGCCGCCCGATAGGTCAGCAGCCGGGCGGCCTCGAGCTTCATGCGCATTTCCGCCAGCTTGTGGGCGATGGCCTGGTGCTCGATCAGGCGCTTGCCCATGCTGGCGCGCTCGCAGGCGTAGGCCAGCGATTCGTCCAGGCAGCGTTCGATCAGCCCCACGCCGAAGGCGGCCACCATGGGGCGGGAATGGTCGAAGACCCGCATGGCCAGCGTGAAGCCTTCGCCTTCTTCGCCCAGGCGCTGGTCCCGCGTCACGCGGACCTGGTCCAGGAAGACTTCGCAGGTGGGCGCGCAGCGCTGTCCCAGCTTGTCCAGGGGAGGCCCCACGGTCAGGCCGGGGCTGTCGCGGGGCACGATGAACGCGCTCAGGCCCCGGTGGCCGGCGTCGGGGCCGGTCCGGGCGAAGACGACGAAGAATTCCGCCAGGCTGGCGTTGGAGATCCAGATCTTGGTGCCCGAAAGCCGGTAGCCGTCCTCTGTCCGCTCCGCCCGGGTCCGGATGCCGGCCACGTCCGATCCGGCGCCCGGCTCGGTCAGGGCGAAACTGGCGCGCGCGCCCCGGGCCGCGGCGCCCAGGTAACGGTCCCGCTGGACCTGGGTGCCGGCCAGCAGGATGGGGGCCGTGGCCAGCGCATTGACGCACAGCGTGGTGCCGATGCCCAGGCATCCGTGGCAGAGCGCCTCGGTGACCAGCACGAGTTCCAGGCACCCCAGGCCGCTGCCGCCCACTGATTCCGGCAGGCTGACGTTCGTCAGTCCCAGGGCCTGGGCCCGCTGGTGGACGATTTCGGGAAACGTCCGGCTGCGGTCGGCCTCGGCGGCGCGCGGCGCGATTTCCCGGGCCGCGAACGTGCGGGCCAGGGTCCGGATCTCCTGCTGCTCGGGATTGAGCTGAAAGTCCATCGGGTCTGTCTCCTTGCGCCCTGTCGCTGTCCGTCCCTTCGGCGGGCGCTGCCGGGCGGGGATGCGCGCAGGGAGGCCGGCGGACCGGTGGCATATTCGAGATATGCTCGAATTGCCAGGGGGCGTGGTCCGTTTCCCGGACTCCGGTGGCCGGGGGCTTGCCGCCGGGGCCCAGGCTGGTCCGTCTGATGCGCGGGAACATGAGGAATCATGCTAATGGACGAAACCCGTCCTGTAGATGGCAAAATGAGTCGGTTTATTGATGATTTATGCCAATCCAGCGGCTCGTCGGGATGTTCCCGGAAAACCCGGCCGTACTCGACAGGATGATGGACCATGGCCGCTCCGACGATGACGGTGCCGATCGGCATGATCACCCAGATGCTCGACCGGCTGGGGCATCCGCCCAGCGCCGCTTCCGATGCCGTCGTGCGCGCGGGGATCGCTCCCGCCTTGCTTGCGCGCCCCTTCGCTCGCGTGACGGTGGAGCAGTTCGCCTTGTTCTACCGGGCACTCGTCGTCCAGATGGATGACGAGACGCCGGGCCTGTTCTCGCGACCGCTGCGTGGCGGGACCTTGAAATTCCTGTGCCTCGGCCTGTTGGGAGCTCCCAGTCTGCGGGTGGCGCTGCACCGCTTCTGTTGCTTTTTCCGCCTGGTGCTCGACGACCTGGCGTTCCGGATGACGACGGGCGGGAGAGGCGAAGGCATTCTGATCGAAGAGCGGCGGGACCTGGGTGCGCAGCGTGTGCTCATCCTGGAATTGATGCTGCTGCTGGTCCAGGGCATCGCGTCGTGGATAGCCGAGCGCCGGTTGCGGTTCGTCCGGGTGGACCTGGCCTATCCGCCGCCGCCCCATGCGAGCGAATACTTGAACATGTATGCCGGTCCGGCCGCTTTCGGGCGGCCGGCGACGATGCTGGTTTTCGATCCCGGGACGCTGGACCTGCCGGCCCGGCAGGACCGGGCCGCCGTTTCCGCTTTCCTGCGGCGTGCGCCGATGGACTGGATCCGGCCGCCCGCGGGCGAGCGCCTGGTGACCCATCGGGTCAGGGATTTGCTCGAGACCCGGCTGGACCAGCCGCCCTCGATCCCGGAAGTCGCGCGTGCGCTGCACCTGTCGCCGCGCACGCTGGCCCGCCGGCTGGAGGCGGAAGGAACGCATTTCCAGGCGATCAAGAGCGCGGTGCGCCGGGACGCGGCCATTGTCCGGCTGCTGTGCACGGACCTGTCCATCGCGGCGATCGGGGCGCAACTGGGATTCGAGGACCCGGCCGCTTTCAACCGGGCCTTCCGCCAGTGGGCGGGGATGCCGCCCGGAGGATACCGCAAGGGGCGGCCCTGAACCATCCCGCAAGACCGCTCTTCATGCGCTTCCGGGGGTGGACTACACTATGTGGGGCGATACCGGGCCGTCATGGAGCATTCCCGGGCGTCCCGTCTTTTCTTTTCAATCCTGCGGGTTTGCGCCCGAATGCGATGAATACCTGGCTTTCCTTTCTTCAGGGCGGCATGCTGGACCCGGGTCCCTGGGCCCTGGTCGGCGTGACGCTGGCGCTGACCCACGTCACCATCGTGGCGGTAACCCTGTACCTGCATCGCAGTCAGGCGCACCGGGGGCTGGACCTGCATCCCGCCGTGGCGCATTTCTTCCGCTTCTGGCTGTGGCTGACCACCGGCATGGTGACCCGCGAATGGGTCGCCATCCACCGCAAGCACCACGCCAAATGCGAACGGGAAGGCGACCCGCACTCTCCCGCCGTGTTCGGCCTGGCCCAGGTTTTCTTCCGCGGCGCGGAACTGTATCGCGACGAAGCCGGCAACGCCGAAACCCTGGCACGCTACGGCCACGGCGCGCCTGACGACTGGATCGAACGCAAGCTGTACAGCCGCCACAACCTGCTGGGCGTGGGCCTGATGCTGATCCTGGATCTGACCCTGTTCGGCGTCGTGGGCCTCACGGTCTGGGCGGTGCAAATGGCCTGGATCCCGTTCTGGGCGGCCGGCGTGGTCAACGGCCTGGGCCATGCCTGGGGCTACCGCAATTTCGCCTGCCCGGACGACAGCACCAACGTCGTGCCCTGGGGGCTGCTGATCGGCGGGGAAGAACTGCACAACAATCACCACGCCTACGGGACTTCGGCGAAATTCTCCTCGCGCTGGTACGAATTCGACCTGGGCTGGGCCTACATCCGCGTCCTGCAGACCCTGGGTCTGGCCAAGGTGCGCCGGGTCGCCCCCCGGCTGCGGCTGCGGGCGCCGGAAGCCGCCGACACGCTGGGTCAGGATCAGCTTCAGGGCATCATCGCCCACCGCTACGAAGTCCTGGCCCGCTATTCGGGCGTGGTCAAGGCCGCCGTGGCGCACGAACTCAAGGCTCTGAAACTGCGCCAGCGGCGCGGCGAACGCCTGCTGCTGCGGCGCTGCCGCAAATGGCTGGTGCGCGACGCCGCCGCGCTGGCGCCGCGCGAACAGGCCCAGGTGGACCGCGCCCTGTCGCTGGCGCCCGCGCTGTCGACTCTGGTGCAGATGCGCCGCGAACTGACGGCCCTGTGGGAATCCTCCAGCGCCAGCAGCGAACAGCTGCTGACCGACCTGCGCGCCTGGTGCCAGCGCGCCCGGGCCAGCGGCATCGATGGCCTGGAACAGTTCGCCCTCCAACTTGGCCGCTACGCAGCATGACAGATCTGATGCTCGAAGGACTGAACCCGCAGCAGCGGGCCGCCGTCACCTTGCCGGCCGAACACGCCCTGGTGCTGGCCGGCGCGGGCAGCGGCAAGACCCGCGTCCTGACCACCCGCATGGCCTGGCTGATCCAGACCGGGCAGGTCGGCCCCCACGGCCTGCTGGCCGTCACTTTCACCAACAAGACCGCGCGGGAAATGCTGACGCGGCTGTCGGCGCTGCTGCCCATCAATACCCGGGGCATGTGGGTCGGGACCTTTCACGGCCTGTGCAACCGGCTGTTGCGCGCGCATCACCGCGAAGCCGGGCTGCCGCAGACGTTCCAGATCCTGGACAGCGCCGACCAGCTCTCGGCCATCAAGCGCATGCTGAAGGCCGCCGGCATCGACGACGAGCGCTTCCCGCCGCGTGACGTGCAGCGCATGATCAACGGCGCCAAGGAAGACGGCCTGCGGCCCCATGACCTGGACGCGCGCGACGCCCACGCCCGGCGGCTGGCCGATCTGTACCAGCGCTACCAGGACCAGTGCGAACGCGAGGGCGTGGTCGACTTCGGCGAACTGCTGCTGCGCGCCTACGAACTGCTGCAGCGCGAGGCGCCGATCCGAGAACACTACCAGCGCCGCTTCCAGCAGATCCTGGTCGACGAATTCCAGGACACCAATGTCCTGCAGTACCGCTGGCTGATGCTGCTGGCGGGCGCGCACACGCCGGTGTTCGCGGTGGGAGACGACGACCAGTCCATCTACGCCTTTCGCGGGGCGAACGTCGGCAACATGGCCGACTTCGAGCAGCGCCACGCCCAGGGCCGCGTCATCCGGCTGGAACAGAACTACCGTTCGCACGGCCACATCCTGGACTCGGCCAACGCCCTGATCACCCACAACAACAATCGCCTGGGCAAGAACCTGTGGACCGACGCGGGCGAGGGCGAGCCCCTGCGCGTGGTCGAGCAGGCGTCCGACGCGCTGGAGGCCCAGTGGCTGGTGGACGAGATCCGCGCCCTGATCCGCGAAGGCCGTCCGGCCCATGAAATCGCCATCCTGTACCGCAGCAATGCCCAGTCGCGCCCGATCGAACACGCCTTGTTCTCCGCCCGGGTGCCGTACCGGGTCTATGGCGGCCAGCGGTTCTTCGAGCGCAAGGAAGTCAAGGACGTCCTGGCCTATCTGCGCCTGATCGACAATCCGGACGACGACACGTCCTGGATGCGGGTGGTGAACTTCCCCACGCGCGGCATCGGCGCGCGCACCCTGGAACAACAGGCCGACATGGCCGCGCAGCGGGGCTCCAGTCTGGCGGGCGCGGTCGCCTTCGTGCCGGGCAAGGCGGGCGCCAGCCTGGCCCGCTTCACCACCCTGATCCGCGAACTGGCCGAGGAGGCCCGCACGCTGGACCTGCCCGAACTGATCGGCCACGTGGTGCACCATAGCGGCCTGGAGACCCATTACCGGGCCGACCGCGAAGGCCAGGACCGCCTGGAAAACCTGCAGGAACTGGTCAACGCGGCCGCCGCCTTCGTGGCCGAGGAAGGCTTCCAGGGCCTGCCCGCCGGCCGGATTCCCGAGGGCGCGGCCATCGCCGCTTCGGCGGCTTCCGATCCCGATCTGGCGTTTGGCGATGGCGTGGAGCCTGCGCCCATCGTGATGTCGCCCCTGGGAGCCTTCCTCAGCCATGCCTCGCTGGAGGCCGGCGACAACCAGGCGCAGGCCGGCGAGGACGCCGTGCAGCTCATGACCGTGCATGCGGCCAAGGGCCTGGAATTCGACGCGGTGTTCATCACCGGGCTGGAAGAAGGCCTGTTTCCCCACGAGAACAGCCTGTTGGATCCGGGCGGCCTGGAAGAGGAACGCCGCCTGATGTACGTGGCCATCACGCGGGCGCGCGAGCGCTTGACGCTGACCCTGGCGCAAAGCCGCATGCTGCACGGCCAGACGCGCTACGGCCTGCGTTCGCGTTTCCTGGACGAGATCCCGGAAGAACACCTGAAATGGATTACCCCGCGCCAGCGGCTGGCCGCCGACCAGCCGCCCTGGAGCGGCGCCTTCCGGCGCGGCCTGGGAGGCTGGCAGGGCGAGGCGGGCAGCGCATTCGCGCCGCGCACGCCCCGCGCGCAGTCATCCGGCGTCTCGGTGGGCGAACAGTGCTTCCGGATCGGCACGGGCGTGCGCCATGGCCGCTTCGGCGAAGGCACCGTGGTGGCGCTGAGCGGCAGCGGCGCCGATGCCCAGGCGCGGATAGAATTCCGCGATGCCGGCACCAAGACCCTGGCCCTGGGCGTGGCGAAGCTGGAAGTGCTCGACTGAGTCAGGGGCCGGCCGGCGCCGGGCTGACAGTTTTCCTTGCGGGTGGAGATCAAATACTAGGGGAAATCCCCGAGGTGGGGGCTATACTGGTTCCAAGGATTGACTGTGGATTCGCCATGGGGTCTTTCAAGTTCGAACAGCATCCAGCCATGTATTTTGCGGATTTCGTACTGTATCCGCTGGTGATCGTGGGCGGGACGGCCGTGCTGATCGGACATGCGCGCGGTTCGGCAGGGGTGTTGCTGGCGGCCGCGGCCCTGGGTTTCCTGGCCTGGAGCCTTGTCGAGTACGTCCTGCACCGGTTCGTCCTTCACGGGTTGAGGCCCTTCAAAAGCTGGCACGAGACGCATCATGAGCGTCCTTTTGCGCTGATCGGCTCTTCCACGCCGGTCAGCATGGCGGCGTTCGTCGTGCTGGTGTTCTGGCCCCTGTCCGCCGTCGCGGGGCCATGGATCGCTTCGGCGGCGACCCTGGGCATGACCGCCGGCTATCTGCTGTATGTGGTCGTCCATCACGCCACGCATCACTGGAAAGCGCGGCCGGACACCTGGATGCAGGCCCGCAAGCGCGACCATGCCCGGCATCATCGACCGGGCGCCGCAGGCTGGTACGGCGTCACCACGCCGTTCTGGGATCATGTCTTCGGGACCGACGAGTCCGCCGGCAAGCCATGATCAGCGCCCGCGTCCCCAGCGCCGGTGCAGCCGCTGCGCGGTGGCGTCCAGCAGGAAACCCAGCGCGCCGATCAGCACGATCACGGCCATCAGCTCGGAATAGGCCAGGCGATCGCGGGTGTCCAGGATGAAATAGCCCAGGCCGGAACTGACGCCCAGCATCTCGCAGGGCACCAGGATGATCCAGACGATGCCGATGGCCAGGCGCAGCCCGGTCAGCATGTGGCCCAGGGAGCCGGGGATCACGATCTTCCAGAGGATCTCCGAGCGCGTGGCGCTCAGGCTGCGCGCCAGCATCAGCCAGCGCGGATCCAGCTGCCGCACGCCCGCGCTGGTGTTCAGGATGATGGGCCAGACGGCGGCGAAGCTGAGCAGGAAATAGATGGGCGCGTCGCCGATGCCGAACAGCATCACGGCGACCGGCATCCAGGACAGGGGCGAGATCATGCGCAGGAACTGGAAGGCGCCGCTGGTGGCCAGTTCCAGCTTCTGCGAGGCGCCGATGGCGAGTCCCAGGGGGATGCCGAACACCAGCGCCCAGAACAGACCCACAGCCACGCGCCGCAGGCTGACCAGGGTGTGCACCGTCAACTGGTTGTCCAGGACCAGGTGGACCAAGCTGGGCAGGGCCTTCAGCGGCGAGAACAGGCCGGCCATGGCCGCTTCCCCGCCGATCATGCCGATGCCCGCGGCCCAGAGCAGCAGCAGGACCAGCAGTCCGCCCAGGCTCAGGGCCAGGCGTCTGGGAGCGGGCAATGGGGAGGTGCGCGTTTTCATGGATGGACGGGACACTAGGTGACCGAGAAGGTTTCCGTGCGCGTGTAGCCCTCGATCCCGAAAGCGGCCGGCCCGCCCTGGGCCTCGATGGCCTTGCGCACGTAGCGATCGTCCACCAGGTCGCGGGCGACGTGGGCGGGATCCAGCTCTTTCAGGAAAGCATTTTCGCCCAGCACGTAGGTGGTCTTCAGCAGTTCCACCAGCTTTTCCGTATAGCTTGGGAAGGGATAGGGTTGGAAGTCGATGCGCTGTTCCTTCCAATCAGTATGGCGGATCGCGCCGCTGCGGGCGTATTCCGCGTCGCGCTCGGGCGAGGCCAGCAGCACCCGCGCCAGGGTCGAATGCTCGTGCGGGGTGTAGTCGGCGGGGTTGCCGCGCTCCAGGATTTTCACGGTTTCCTCGCGGTGGCCGCGGGTCCAGGCCTGCGCTTCGACGATGGCGTCGACGACCTTCTGGGACCATGCGGGGCGCTCCTGCAGATCGCGCTCGTGCATCGTGACCACGCAGCAGGCATGGTTGCGCCAGACGTCGCCGGTGAAGCGCCAGACCTTGCCCACGCCAAGCTCCTCGGCCTTGGCGTTGAACGGCTCGGCCACGATGTAGCCGGAAATCCGTTTCGTGCCCAGGGCGGGGAGCATGTCGCCGGGCGACATGACTACCAGCTTGACCTGCTGTTTCGTCGGCTCGCCGTCGCTGATGAATTCCAGCCCGGCCTCGCGGAGCATTGCCTGCAGGACGATGTTGTGCACTGAATACCAGAACGGGATGGCGACCGTGGTGCCGCCCAGGTCGGCGAGGCTGGCGATGTCGGGCCGCACGGTCAGGCAGGAGCCTTCCATGTGGTTCCAGGCGACGACCTTGGCGGGGGACTTGCTGCCATAGCGTGACCAGATGGTCATGGGCATGAGCAGGTGGACCGCGTTCACCTGACCGCTCAGAAAGGCTTCGACGATCTGCGACCAGCTGCGGAAGCGGCGCGGTTTCTCGACCTGCAGCCCGCGCTTTTCGAACAGGCCGTTGTAGTGGGCCACCAGCAGCGGCGTGGCGTCGGTGATCGGCAGGTAGCCGATGCGCACCGGCGCGTCCGGTTCGGCGGCGCGCGCGGCCCGGCCGGCCTGCAGCAGCGGCAGGGCGCCGGCCATCGTGAACAGCGAGGACAGTTTCAGGAATTGCCGGCGGCCGGCCTGGGCGCTGGCGGCGGTGCCGCAGCAGGAATCGATGAGCTTCAGGGGCATGATGCGAGGTTTTTAGAAGGACGGGCGGCGCGCAGGGACTGCAGGATTTCGACACGCAGCGCGGTCAGCCGGGGGTCGGTTTCGTCGCGGGGGTGGGGCCAGCCGGGCCGCCATTGGCCGATCAGGCGGCCCGGTTGGCCGCCCAGCAGCAGGATGCGGTCGGCCAGCAGCAGGGCTTCGTCGATGTCGTGAGTCACCAGGATCGCGGCGGCGCGGTGGCGCGCGCTGACTTCCAGCAGCAGGGTCTGCATTTCGCCGCGGGTGACTTCGTCCAGGGCGCTGAAGGGCTCGTCCAGCAGCAGGATTTCGGGCGCGCGCGCCAGGCTGCGGGCCAGGGCGGCCCGCTGGGCCATGCCACCCGACAGTTCGTCCGGGTAGCGCCCCCGGGCGTGTGTCAGGCCGACTTCGGCGATGGATTGCTGCACGCGCTGGCGGCGCAGCGCTTCATCCAGCCGGGGCTGGTGGCGGAAATCCAGGCCGAAGGCGACATTCTCCTCCAGCGTCAGCCAAGGCAGCAGGCAGGGGTCCTGGAAGACGAAACCGACGTCGGGCGCGGGACCGGCCAGAGGCCGGCCGTGCAGACGGACCTGACCGGCCAGAGGCCGCTGCAGGCCCGCCAGCACCCGCAGCAGCGAGGACTTGCCGACGCCGCTGGGACCCAGCAGGGCGACGATCTCGCCCGCCTGGAGTTCCAGGGAAAAATCCTGCAGGATGCGTTGGGGGCCAGCGCCTGGCCGCGCATAGCCCAGGGCCACGTTTTTGGCACCGAGCACGCCGGCCTGAGGGGCGGTGGACTCGGTGGCCGGCCCCGACAACGCCGTGGCTAGACTCATCGTTCAGGCCGCCCGCTGTTCGAGCGCGTGGATTTCCTTGCGCAGGTGCTTCAGGGCCGGCGTCACGATGGCGACGAACAGGGCTTCGCGCAGGCGGCGCTGGGCGGGATGGCTCATCAGATAGCCGGCGGCTCCCGCGTGCAGGGCGGCCGATTGCGTGGCCCGCAGGCCGAGCTCGGACGCGCGGGCGCGGGCGCGCAGGATGTCCAGGGGCAGCGCGTCCGGGTCCAGGCGGGCGAGACGCACGGTTTCCGCCAGCAGAATCTCGAGATCCCGACCGAGCGTGTCCTCCTGGTCGTCCAGGAAGGTGTTGACGTGGCTCAGGCGCTGATTGGTCGCATGAATGGTTTCCAGGCTGGCCCGGACCAGTCCCAGGCCCATGCCGATCTGCATCAGCAGGAAGCCGGGCTTGATGCGGCCGATATAATCCTCGAAGACTGCGGGTTCGGCCAGCACGTCTTGCGCGGGAATCCAGACGTTCTTCAGGTGCACGCCGTAGGTGCCGGTGCCTTCCATGCCGGCGAAGGCCGGGCAGGGGCGCAGTATCGGCGCAGCCGGCCCCGGCGGCGCGGCGAACATGATGTAGCCGCCTTCTTCCACGGCCGCGGCGGCAATGACCAGGTGGCCGGATCCCAGATTCGAGACCCAGGGCAGCGCGCCGTTCACGCGGTAGCCTTCGCCGTCGCGCCGCGCGCGCAGATTGATGCGTTCGATGCCGGCGAGATGCTTGACGCAATTGGACATGCCGGTGCCGGCCAGGATCTCGCCTCGGACGATGGGAGCCAGGTAGCGTTCGCGTGCGGCGGCGTTGTCGGTCTGCCGCAGGTACCAGGCGCAGGCCGACTGGCACCAGGCCAGGAAGGCCGTGGAGCCGCAGACGCGCCCGACCCGGGCGATGATGTCGATCTGGGCCGCGAGGTCCAGGCCCAGGCCGCCCGATTCGACGGGCAGCGCGGCGCCGAAGCCGCCCAGGCGGCCCAGCGCGCGCATGAAGTCGCCCGGATACCGGCCCTGGTCGATGGCGTCCGCCTGGGGCGCCAGGGCATCCCGGATCAGGGCGTCGATGCCGTCGCCATGGACGGCGGGCAGCAGGTCGATGGACATGCGGGCCTCCAGGATCAGGCGTAGGCCTGCAGTTCCGGGTTGATGGGGGTGCGGGCCAGATTGTTGGCGTAGTTGCACAGCGTGGCCAGACTCACGCCCAGCACCACATCCAGCGCCTGGGCGTCGCCGTAGCCTGCCGCGCGCAGGTCGGCCAGAGCCTCGTCGGGTACTTGGCCACGGTGCTCCAGGACCTGAAGGGTGAATTGCGCCAGGGTATTGAGCTTGGGATCGGACAGGGCCTGGGTGCCGCGCAGGGCCTCGACCAGTTCCTGGGGCAACTGCAGCTTCTTGTAGGCGAGCTTGGTGTGGCCGGCGACGCAGAATCCGCAACCGTTATAGGTGGCTGCCGTGATCTGCACGACTTCGCGCTCGGTGGGGGTGAGGCTGTTGCGGCCGTTGATCGCGCCGACGACCTGATAGGTTTCCAGGGCGGTGGGCGCATTGGCCAGGACGCCCAGCAGGTTGGGCAGGAAGCCATTGGCCTGGGCGGCGGTGCGCAGGCGGCCCTGAGCTTCGGTGGGGGCGGATTCGACGGATTGGATGGGGAGGCGGCTCATGGCGCGGATCTTGTGAACGGGAAGGTATAAGACCCACCCATTCTAAGGATCGCTATCCTCATGCCGAACGAATATAAGAGTATTAAATTATTCAGCCTTGGAATATGTAGGAAAATCAGCGGCCGGAGGCGCGCCTTCTCGCCGGGCGGACGAGGACCGCTCGCGGCTTTCCGGGAACCGATCAGGACGTCTCGGTCTCGCCCAGCGCCTCGATCTCCGTCTGCAGGTCCAGCCAATCCTCCTCGTGACCCTGCAGCGCCTTGTTCAGCTCGCCGTGTTCGGCCATGAGGCCGGGGCGGGCATCCTTGTGGGCGTCGGTGTAGAAGTCCGGATCGGCCATCAGCGCGTCCAGTTCCGCCAGCCGGGCCTGAGCCTTGGCCATCGCGTCCTCGACCCGCTTCAGGCGGGCTTCCAGCGGCTTGCGGCGGGCGGCCAGTTCCTGCCGCGCCTGGGCCTGCTCGCGGCGCTGCGCCTTGCGGTCCTGGTTCGGGGCCGCCGCGCGCGCGACCTGGCTGCGCTGTGCCTGGCGCTGCTGCAGCCAGTCGCGGTAGTCCTCCAGGTCGCCGTCGAAGGGCTGGACCCGGCCGTCGGCGACGATCCAGAAGCTGTCCACGGTGGTGCGCAGCAGGTGCCGGTCGTGGGATACCAGCAGCACGCTGCCCGGGAATTCGGCCAGCGCGCGCGCCAGTGCCTCGCGGGTGTCCACGTCCAGGTGGTTGCTGGGCTCGTCGAGCAGCAGCAGGTTGGGTTTGCGCCAGACGATCAGGGCCAGGGCCAGGCGTGCCTTTTCCCCGCCGGAAAAGGGCGCCACCGGCTGGCTGACCATGTCGCCGCCGAAGCCGAAACCGCCCAGCATGTTGCGCAGTTCCTGCTCGCGCGTGTCGGGAGCGATGCGGACGAAGTGCTGCAGCGGGCTCAGTTCCGGATCCAGCACGTCCAGCTGCTGCTGGGCGAAATAGCCGATCTCCAGGCCCTTGGCCGGACGGTAGCCGCCCGCCAGAGGCTGCAGTTCGCGGGCCAGGGTCTTGACCAGGGTGCTCTTGCCGGCGCCGTTGACGCCCAGGATGCCGATGCGGCTGCCGCCGCGCACCATCAGACCCACGTCCCGCAGGATGGCGCGCGGCGCGCCGTCGCCGCCCGCCGCCGGGTAGCCCAGGGCCGCGTCCTCCAGCGTCAGCAGCACGTCGGGCGTCTGCGCGGGCTCGGGCAGGCGGATGTCGATGCCCGATTCCACGGCCAGCGGCGCCAGGGTCTGCATGCGCGCCAGGGCCTTGACCCGGCTCTGCGCCTGTTTGGCCTTGGTGGCCTTGGCCTTGAAGCGGTCGATGAAGGACTGCAGGTGGGCCGCCTCGCGCGTCTGGCGCTGGATCGCCAGGCGGTTCTGGCGCAGCCGCTCGGCGCGTTGCTCCAGGAACGACTCGTAGTCGCCCTTGTAGCGCACCAGCTTGTCCTGCTCGAAGTGCAGGATCACGCGCGCCACCGCATCCAGGAATTCGGTGTCGTGGGAAATCAGCAGCACCGTGCCCGGATAGCTGGCCAGCCAGCGTTCCAGCCACAGCATGGCGTCCAGGTCCAGGTGGTTGGTGGGCTCGTCGAGCAGCAGGAGGTCGGAGGGCGCCATCAGCGCGCGCGCCAGGGCGATGCGCATCTGCCAGCCACCGGAAAAACTGGCGACCGGGCGGGTCCATTCGTCGGGGGCGAAGCCCAGGCCGGCCAGCAGCTGCTCGGCGCGTGAAGGCGCGCTCCAGGCCTCGGCCTCGATCAGGGCGGCCTCCAGTTCGGCGATCGCCTGGCCCTGGTCGGGGTCCAGGGCGGCGCGGCGCGCCTGCAGGTCGCGCAGAGGGCGGTCGCCATCGATGACGAACTCGCGCGCCGGACGGTCGGTGTCGTGCAGGATCTGCTCGACGCTGGCCAGCCGCCAGGACGCGGGGATGTCCAGCGTGCCGGCGTCCGGGTCGATATGGCCTTGCAGCAGAGAAAACAGCGAGGACTTGCCCGCGCCGTTCTTGCCGACGATGCCGACGCGCTCGCCGGGGTGGACGACGAATTCGGCGTTTTCCAGCAGAACCTTGACGCCGCGCCGCAGGGTCAGGCCGGCGGCGCGGATCACGGGGCCAGCTGCGCGCGGCGCAGCAGCAGGATCTGGCCGGTGGTGGCGGCGGTGTCCAGCCAGACGGGTTCCAGCCCGGGGAAGGCGGCCTCGAAGTGCATCCGCTCGTGGCCGATTTCCAGCACCAGCAGGCCTTCGGGCACCATGTGGCGGGGCGCGTCGGCCAGGATGCGGCGCACCAGGTCCATGCCGTCGGCACCGCCCGCCAGCGCCAGCCGGGGCTCGTGCCGGTATTCGGGTGGCAGCGCCTTCATCGATTGTTCGTTGACGTAGGGCGGGTTGCAGACGATCAAGTCGTAACGGCGGTCCGCCGGCACCTGGGCCAGCAGGTCGCTGCGCAGTGTCTGGACGCGGTCGCGCAGGCCATGCAGTTCGATGTTCGATTGCGCCACCGCCAGAGCATCGGCGGACACGTCCACCGCGTCCACGGCGGCGTCGCGGAAGGCGTGGGCCGCCAGGATCGCCAGGCACCCCGATCCGGTGCACAGATCCAGTACCCGGCCGATCGTGTCCGGATCGTCGATCCAGGGCGCCAGGCCTTCGGTCAGCAATTCCGAGATGGGCGAGCGTGGCACGATCACGCGCTCGTCCACCAGGAAGCGTTCGCCCTGCAGCCAGGCCTCGCCCGTCAGGTAGGCCGCGGGCTTGCGCGTGTTGATGCGTTCGTGGATCAGATCGACGCAGCGCAGCCGCTCGCGTTCCAGCAGGCGCGCGTCCAGGAAAGGGTCGAGCGTGTCGGGCGGGAGGTGCAGGCCGTGCAGCAGCAGGTAGGCGGCCTCGTCCCAGGCGTTGTCGCTGCCGTGGCCGAAGACCAGGCCGGCGGCGTGGAAGCGGCTGATGGACCAGCGCAGCAGGTCGCGCAGGGTCAGGAGTTCGGTGTGGGGGGAGGGCATGGTGTGCGTGAGAAATATGATCGGTCGCGCCTGTCCGGCGCGGGCCGGGACGAGGGTCAGGCCAGCAGCTTCTCCAGCATGCGACGGTAGATGTTCTTCAGCGGCGCAAGGCTGTCCAGGGGGATGTGTTCACCCGTCTGATGGATGGTCCGGTTCAGCGGGCCGAATTCGACGACCTGTGGACAGATCCGGGCGATGAAGCGTCCGTCCGAGGTTCCACCTGTCGTGGACAGTTCCGCCTGGGTGCCGGTTTCCTCGGCGATGGCAGCCTGCAGGGCCCCGCACAGTGTACCCCGGGGGGTCAGGAAGGGCAGGCCGCCGATCGTCCAGGCGATGTCGTAGTCCAGACCGTGGCGATCCAGCAGGGCCGCCACGCGGGTTTGCAGACCGTCCGGCGTGCTCGCGGTCGAGAAGCGGAAATTGCAGTCGATCGTCGCGGTGCCGGGGATGACGTTGCCCGCGCCGGTGCCGGCGTGCAGGTTCGAGACCTGGAAGGTGGTGGGCGGAAAGTATTCATTGCCCTCGTCCCAGCGGGTCGCCGCCAGTTCGGCCAGGGCGGGCGCCAGTTCGTGGATCGGGTTGCGGGCCAGGTGCGGATAGGCCACGTGGCCCTGGATGCCGCGCACCGTGATCCGGGCCGACATCGAGCCCCGGCGGCCGTTCTTGATCGTGTCGCCCAGCGCCTGCGCCGAGGTCGGTTCGCCGACGACGCAGTAATCGGGCCGTTCGCCGCGCGCTTCCAGGGCGCGGCAGACGTGGATCGTGCCGTCGGTCGCCGGACCTTCCTCGTCGGAGGTGAGGAGCAGAGCGATCGAGCCCGGGTGGTCCGGGTGGGCGGCGATGAATTCCTCGGCGGCGACCACGAAGGCGGCGATCGAGGTCTTCATGTCGGCGGCGCCCCGGCCCGTCAGCATGCCGCCGGTTTCCGCGGGGACGAAGGGCGGGCTGGGCCATTCGGCCTCGGGCCCCGGAGGCACGACGTCCGTGTGGCCCGCGAATACCAGCAGCGGGGCCGTCGCGCCGCGCCGTGCCCAGAGATTGCTCACCGGCCCGCTGGGCAGCGATTCGCAGACGAAGCCCAGCGGCCGCAGGCGATCCGCGATCAGATCCTGGCAGCCGGCGTCGTCCGGTGTGACGGAGGGACGGGCGATCAGGGCACGGGCCAGGGCGAGGACGTCGGCGTTTGCCATGCTTCTTGGCTCCTTGAATCGTGTGGACCGGCCGCGGGGCCTAGTGTCCTGTCTGGTTGGTTTGGTCACTTAAATTCGGATGCATGGCCAGCCCGGGCGCCGAAGGTAAGGATCGGAATTAGCCAGACAGGACACTAGGCCCGCAGCAGGTCGTTGATGCTGGTCTTGGCGCGGGTCTTCGCGTCCACCCGCTTGACGATCACCGCGCACGCCAGGCTGTGGCTGCCGTCGGCTGCAGGCAGCGAACCCGGTACCACCACGGAGCCGGCCGGCACGCGGCCGTAGTGGATTTCGCCAGTGGCGCGGTCATAGATGCGCGTGCTCCGGGAAATGAAGACTCCCATGGCCAGCACGGAATTTTCCTCGATGATCACACCCTCGACGATTTCGGAGCGCGCACCGATGAAGCAGTTGTCTTCGATGATGGTGGGGCCGGCCTGCAGGGGCTCCAGCACCCCGCCGATGCCCACGCCGCCCGACAGGTGGACGTGGTTGCCGATCTGTGCGCATGAGCCCACCGTCGCCCAGGTGTCCACCATCGTGCCTTTGCCCACGCGCGCGCCGATGTTGACGTAGGAGGGCATCAGCACCGCGTCGGGCGCGATGTACGCGCCATGCCGCACCGTGGCGGCCGGCACGACGCGGAAGCCACCGCGCTGGAAATCGTCGGGGCCGTAGTCCTGGAATTTCAGCGGGACCTTGTCGTAGTACAACTGAGGCGCCTGGCCCATGACGCGGTTGTCGGCCAGCCGGAAGGATAGCAGCACGGCTTTCTTGATCCACTGGTGGACCTGCCACTGGCCGTCGATCTTTTCCGCCACGCGCAGCGTGCCGTCGTCCAGGCCGGCGATGACCTGGTCCACGGCATGGCGCAGGGCTCCGGGAGCCTGGACGGGAGTCAGGGACGCGCGGGCTTCCCAGGCGGTTTCGATGGTGTCTTGAAGCGATGGATTCATGGTCGTCCGGTGCGGCGTTGATCACGGAAGCCGGGCGACGCGCGCGGGATGCGCCGTGGTGCGAACGGAGAGACTTGAACTCTCATGCCTTGCGGCGCCAGAACCTAAATCTGGTGCGTCTACCAATTCCGCCACGTTCGCCAGGCAAGCTGACCATTATAACGTGATTTGACGAGGTTTCCCGGACTACGGATCCTCTGAACAAGCCGTCGCGCCGCATGTATCTGTGGCTTCGGGCCGTCTGCCGTGTCGCAGACCCACCCCGTCGCTTGCAAGCGGCCGGGGCACTGTGCCCGGACTCATCCTCGAGATCGCACCGGCTGTCGCTGCGGTCCGCGTCTTGCATCCGGCCCAAATCCACGGCGCCCGCTTTCCGCCCGGCTTATTCAAGGGGGCTACGGGTCGCTCCACTTTCCGCTAAAATACCCCGTTTATTGTTCATCATTCAATAGGTCCCGAATGCAGCCCGTGGTTGAAAAATTGTCCGGCCTGGAACGCCGTGTTGATCTGACCGTCTCGGTCGCCGACATCGAAAAGGAAGTCCAGGCACAGCTCAAGCGCGTCGCCAGGACGGCGAAGGTGCAGGGCTTTCGCCCCGGCAAGGCGCCCCTGTCGGTGATCGAACGCAGTCATGGCCCGTCGGTCCGCTACGACGTGATCAACACCCAGATCGGCAAGTCCCTGGACAAGGCCATCCAGGACGCGAACCTGCGCGTGGCAGGCTCCCCCAGCCTGGAACCCAAGGTCGAAGGCGCCGAAGACGGCGTGATGGCGTTTTCCGCCACCTTCGAGGTCTATCCCGAGATCCAGCTGCCGGATCTGTCGTCCCTGAAGATCACCCGCAATACCATCCAGGTGGGTGATGCCGAGGTACAGCAGACCATCGACATCCTGCGCCGCCAGCGCACGGTCTTCAAGCCGGCCGCCGACCGCGCCGCGCAGAGCGGCGACCGCGTCACCCTGGACTTCGCCGGCACCATCGACGGCGTGGCCTTCGAGGGCGGTTCCGCCCAGGATTTTCCTTTCGTGCTGGGCCAGGGCCGCATGCTGCCCGAATTCGAAGCCGCCGCCACCGGCCTGAAGGCCGGCGAGACCAAGACCTTTCCTCTGGCTTTCCCGGAAGATTACGGCAGTCCCGCCGTGGCCGGCAAGCAGGCTGAATTCACCATCACCGTGAAGGAAGTCGCCGAGCCCGATCTGCCCGAGATCGACGCCGATTTCGCCCGCGCTCTGGGCCAGGCCGAAGGCGACGTGGACGCGCTGCTGGCCGACGTGCGCACCAACGTCGAGCGCGAGGCCCAGGCCCGCGTCAAGAACCGCACCAAGGCCAGTGTCATGGACGCCCTGGCGGCCGCCTGCGACTTCGATCTGCCCAAGGCTCTGGTGGACAACGAGGTTGCCAATCGCACGGCCGCCGCGCGCGAGGAACTGAAGCAGCGTGGCCTGCCCAACGCCGACAGCATTCCCATCCCGGAAGACACCTTCCGTCCGGAGGCCGAGCGCCGTGTGCGCCTGGGTCTGCTGGTAGCCGAGCTCATCAAGTCCGCCGATCTCAAGGCCAGGCCGGAACAGGTCCGTGCGCGCATCGAGGAATTCGCCAAGAGCTACGAGCAGCCCGCCCAGGTGGTGGCGTACTACCTGTCCGACCGCCAGCGCCGCGCCGAGATCGAGTCGCTGGTCCTGGAGGACAACCTCGTCGAGCACGTCCTGGCATCCGCCCAGGTCACTGACGAGGCCGTCGACTTCGACTCTTTGATGGGTGCCCGCTGACATGAACCGGTTCACCGATTTCTACGCGTCGATGTACGGCGGGGACTCGGTCGTCCCCACCGGCCTGGGCTATGTGCCCATCGTGATCGAGCAGTCCGGCCGCGGAGAGCGGTCCTACGACATCTACTCGCGCCTGCTGCGCGAGCGGGTGATCTTCTTCGTGGGGCAGGTCAACGACCAGTCGGCCAATCTGGTCGTGGCGCAACTGCTGTTCCTGGAATCGGAGAACCCCGACAAGGACATCTCGCTGTACATCAATTCCCCGGGCGGCTCGGTCTATGCCGGCATGGCGATCTTCGATACCATGCAGTTCGTCAAGCCCGAGGTCTCCACCCTGTGCACCGGACTGGCCGCCAGCATGGGCGCATTCCTGTTGGCCGCCGGCGCCAAGGGCAAGCGCTACGCGCTGCCCAATTCCCGCATCATGATCCACCAGCCCTCGGGCGGTGCCCAGGGACAGGCCTCGGACATCCAGATCCAGGCGAAGGAAATCCTCAGCCTGCGCGAGCGTCTGAACGGCATCCTGGCCGAGCGCACCGGCCAGGACATCGAGCGCATCGCCGTGGACACTGAACGTGACAATTTCATGTCCGCCGACGAAGCGCGGGAATACGGACTGATCGACAAGGTACTGGTTTCGCGCACCGACGAAGCCAAGTGATTGGATAGCCATGACCGAAAAAAAGGGTTCCAGCGAGGACAAGGCATTGCATTGCTCCTTCTGCAATAAAAGCCAGCACGAAGTCCACAAGCTGATCGCCGGGCCTTCCGTCTTCATCTGTGATGAATGCATCAGCCTGTGCAACGACATCATCCGCGAGGAGTCCCAGGACGCGGCGCGGGCCGCCGTGCGCAAGGAACTGCCCACGCCGCAGGAAATCAAGTCCTTCCTGGATGGCTATGTCATCGGCCAGGAAACGCCCAAGCGCAATCTGGCGGTGGCGGTCTACAACCACTACAAGCGCATCCGCTACCAGGACGCCAAGGACGGCGACGTCGAGTTGTCCAAGAGCAACATTCTGCTGATCGGGCCGACCGGCTCGGGCAAGACCCTGCTGGCGCAGACCCTGGCGCGCATGCTGGACGTGCCCTTCGTGATGGCCGACGCCACCACGTTGACGGAAGCCGGCTACGTCGGCGAGGACGTCGAGAACATCATCCAGAAGCTGCTGCAGAACTGCAACTACGAGGTCGAGAAGGCCCAGCGCGCCATTGTCTACATCGATGAGATCGACAAGATCGCGCGCAAGTCCGACAATCCGTCCATCACCCGCGACGTCTCGGGCGAGGGTGTGCAGCAGGCCCTGCTGAAGCTCATCGAAGGCACGGTCGCCTCGGTGCCGCCGCAGGGCGGGCGCAAGCATCCGAACCAGGATTTTGTCCAGGTCGATACCACCAACATCCTGTTCATCGTGGGTGGCGCCTTCGACGGCCTGGAAAAAATCATCCGCGATCGCAGCGAACGCTCCGGCATCGGCTTTGCCGCCACGGTGCGCGCGCGCTCCGAGCGCGGCGTGGGCGAATTGTTCGCCGAGGTCGAGCCGGAAGACCTGATCAAGTTCGGCCTGATCCCGGAGCTGGTCGGTCGCTTGCCGGTGGTCGCCACCCTGGAGGAGCTGACCGAGGACACGCTGGTGCGCATCCTCACCGAACCGCGCAACGCCGTGGTCAAGCAATTCCAGAAGCTGTTCGAGATGGAGGACGTCGAGCTGGATGTGACGCCCGAAGCCCTGACGGCGATCGCCCGCCGGGCCATCAAGCGCCGCACCGGCGCACGGGGCCTGCGCTCCATCATGGAGCAGTCGCTGCTGGGCACGATGTACGAGCTGCCCTCGCGCCAGGACATCAATCGCGTGATCCTGGAAAAAGACGCGGTCGAAGGCCAGGCCGCGCCGACGCTGGTCAAGGGCCCCCGGCCCGACCGCCAGACGGAAGACAAGCCTCTGCGCTCCGCCGCCGCCTGAGCGCATGCCGAAGCTCGATCCCGGCCCTCCGGGCCGGGGCTGGGCGCGGCCGGTACCATGCCCGCCTCCCGGGGCGGGCGTGCTTCGGGCTCCGTCCCGAGGCCGGTTCCCGTATACTGACGATGTGCCTCCGGCTCTTGAAAAGCGCCTGTGCGGCACCATATCACCAGCAGGCACTATGCGAAAAAGGAAGCCCGTGCTTCCTTTTTCTTTCAGATTCAATCGCTTGAGGAATCAATCATGTCTGCTAGCCAGATTCTGACCCAGGAACCTGTGGAACTGCCGCTGTTGCCGCTGCGCGACGTCGTGGTCTTTCCCCACATGGTCATCCCCCTGTTCGTGGGGAGGCCGCGTTCCATCAAGGCGCTCGAGCTGGCGATGGAAGCCGGCAGCAGCGTGATGCTGGTGGCTCAGAAGGCCGCCAGCAAGGACGAACCCACGCCCGACGACTTGTATGAAATCGGTTGCGCGGCCAACATCCTGCAAATGCTGAAGCTGCCCGACGGCACCGTCAAGGTGCTGGTCGAAGGCCTGCAGCGCGCCCGCGTCCATGAAGTCACCGACGCGGAATCGCATTTCTCGGCGCGCGTTTCCGGCATCGACGAGGACCAGTCCGACCAAGCCGAGGCCGAGGCCCTGCGCCGCGCCGTCGTGGCCCAGTTCGAGCAATACGTCAAGCTGAACAAAAAGATCCCCCAGGAAATCCTGACTTCCCTGGCCGGGATCGAGGACGCCGGCCGCCTGGCCGACACCATCGCCGCCCATCTGCCCCTGAAGATCGAGCAGAAGCAGTCCCTCCTGGACATGTCCGGCGCCGCGCGCCGCCTGGAAGCCCTGCTGGCCCAGCTGGAATCGGAAATCGAGATCCTGCAGGTCGAGAAGCGCATCCGCGGCCGCGTGAAGAAGCAGATGGAAAAGAGCCAGCGCGACTACTACCTGAACGAGCAGGTCAAGGCCATCCAGAAGGAACTGGGCGAGGGCGAGGAAGGCGCCGACATCGAAGAGCTCGAACGCCGGATCGCGTCGGCGCACCTGCCCAAGGAAGCCCGCAAGAAGGCCGACGCCGAACTGAAGAAGCTCAAGCTGATGTCGCCCATGTCGGCCGAGGCCACCGTGGTGCGCAATTACATCGATACGCTGCTGGGCTTGCCGTGGCGCAAGAAGAGCCGCGTCAACAACTCCCTGAAGAACGCCGAGGAAGTCCTCGACGCGGACCATTACGGCCTGGAAAAGGTCAAGGAGCGCATCGTCGAGTATCTGGCGGTGCAGCAGCGCGTGGACAAGCTCAAGGCGCCGATCCTGTGCCTGGTCGGGCCCCCGGGCGTGGGCAAGACCTCGCTGGGCCAGTCCGTGGCCCGCGCGACCAACCGCAAGTTCGTGCGCATGGCGCTGGGCGGCGTGCGCGACGAGGCCGAGATCCGCGGCCACCGACGCACCTACATCGGCTCCATGCCGGGCAAGATCCTGCAGAACATGGCCAAGGTCGGCGTGCGCAATCCGCTGTTCCTGCTCGACGAGATCGACAAGCTGGGTGCGGATTTCCGCGGCGACCCGTCCTCGGCCCTGCTGGAAGTGCTCGATCCGGAACAGAATCACACCTTCCAGGATCACTACATCGAAGTCGATTTCGACCTGTCGGACGTGATGTTCGTGGCCACCAGCAACACGCTGAACATTCCGCCGGCCCTGCTCGACCGGATGGAAGTCATCCGCCTGTCGGGCTATACGGAAGACGAGAAGGTCCACATCGCCTTCGATCATCTGCTGCCCAAGCTGATGAAGAACAACGGCGTCAAGGAAGGCGAGCTGAGCATTGCCGAGGACGCGGTCCGCGATATCGTGCGCTACTACACGCGCGAGGCCGGGGTGCGCGCGCTGGAACGCGAAATCTCCAAGATCTGCCGCAAGGCCGTCAAGCGCCTGCTGAGCGTCGGCGATCCGGACCGGAAGAAGGCTGGCGGCCAGGCCGCGATCTTGGTGGACGCTTCCAATCTGAACGATTTCCTGGGCGTGCGCCGCTTCAGTTTCGGCATGGCCGAAAAGGAAGACAAGGTTGGACAGGTCACCGGCCTTGCCTGGACCGAAGTCGGCGGCGATCTGCTGACCATCGAGGCGGCGGACATGCCGGGCAAGGGCGTGGTCCTGCGCACGGGCTCGCTGGGCGATGTGATGAAGGAATCGGTCGAGGCCGCCCGCACGGTGGTGCGCGCCCGCGCCCGCAAGTGGGGCATCGTCGACCAGGCCTTCGAGAAGCGCGATTTGCACATTCATTTCCCGGAGGGTGCCACACCCAAGGACGGTCCTTCGGCCGGAGCCGCCATCACTACGGCCATGGTGTCGGCGCTGACCGGCATCCCGGTGCGTGCCGATGTCGCCATGACGGGCGAGATCACCCTGCGCGGCGAGATCCTGGAAATCGGCGGCCTGAAGGAAAAGCTGCTGGCGGCGCATCGCGGCGGCATCAAGACCGTGATGATCCCGGAGGAAAACGTCAAGGATCTGGCGGAAATCCCGGACAACGTGAAAAACCACCTGGAGATCATTCCGGTGCGCTGGATCGATCGGGTGCTGGAAGTCGCCCTGCAGCGCATGCCCGTACCCCTGTCCGACGAAGAAGTCGCCCGCCTGGCGGCCGAGGCGGTCGCCGCCGCCAAGCCGGCGGAAGCCGGCAGCGGCGGGGTGATGAAGCACTGACGCCGCAAGAGGGCATCGCTTCTGGTGCGTCAGGCAAAACGGCCAAGGGCTCCCTGTTCGGGGAGCCCTTGGCGTTCCGGCGTTCGGCGTGTTTGCTGATGGATGGCGCAAGCGGGTGCGTGGTGCTCGCCGGTCAGTGCAGTGCGGTGGTGCGGATCAGGCCGACGGCGATGCCCTCGATGGCGAATTCGTCGCCCGGGCCCACGTCGATGGGCTGGAAGTCCGGGTTTTCGGGCAGCAGGCGGATGCGGCGGCCCTGGTGGTCCAGGCGTTTGACGGTGACGTCATCGCCCAGGCGGGCGACCACGATCTGTCCGTGGCGCGCCTGGGGCGTGCTGCGCACGGCTAACAGGTCGCCGTCCAGGATGCCGGCGTCGCGCATGCTGCTGCCGCGCACGCGCAGCAGGTAATCGGGCGCGGACTCGAACAGGTGTGGAGCCAGGGGGATCTCGCGTTCGACGTGTTCGGCCGCCAGGATGGGGCTGCCGGCGGCGACGCGGCCTACCAGCGGCACCAGGTGGTTGCCGGACGGCGCAATCCAGGCCGGGGCGCCGGGCAGGGGGCCGGGCACGCGAGCCGGGGCGGAGCCGGCCGGAATGTCGTCCGGAGATGGGTCGGTGATCGCGAGGGTGCCCGCTGGGGCGTGGGCGAGGGCCGGCGCCCCGGCCTGCTCGATGAGCTGGATACCGCGCGAAGTGGCCGCCGACAGGCGGATGTAGCCCTTGCGTTCCAGGGCACGCAGATGGTCTTCGGCCGCATTGGCCGAGCGGAATCCCAACTGGCGGGCGATTTCGGCGCGGGTAGGGGGGCGGCCGGCCTGCCGGATGGACTGCCGGATGATGTCCAGGATCTGGGACTGTCGGGCGGTGAGTTTCAGGGCCATGTCGCGCTACTGGATGAAAACACAGCCCGTATTGTGTCCGAAGCGGTCCCGAAACGCAAGCGCGGCGCGGGAGGCGAGCCCCCCCCCCCCCCCCCCCCCCCCCCCCCCCCCCCCCCCCCCCCCCCCCCCCCCCCCCCCCCCCCCCCGCGACAGCCGGTTCCGGCTACTTGATCACGCGAGCGATCGCCTCGGCGACGTAGTCGATGTTGCCGCTGTTCAGGGCGGCTACGCAGATGCGGCCGCTGCCGACGGCGTAGATGCCGAAGTCCTCGCGCAGGCGGTCCACCTGGGCCTTGGTCAGGCCGGAGTACGAGAACATGCCGCGCTGGGCCTTGACGAAGCTGAAGTCCTGGTCCACGCCCTGGGCCTGGATCTTCTCGACCAGTTGGTGGCGCATGGAGCGGATGCGGTCGCGCATGCCGGCCAGTTCCTCGGCCCACTGCGCGTACAGTTCGGGCGTGTTCAGCACGGTCGAGACCAGGGCGCCGCCATGGGTGGGCGGGTTGGAGTAGTTGGTGCGGATGACGCGCTTCAACTGACTGAGTACGCGGGTGCTTTCCTCGTCGCCGCCGGTGACCAGGGTCAGGGCGCCGACGCGCTCGCCGTACAGCGAGAAGGACTTCGAGAACGAGGAACTGATGAACATGGTCATGCCCAGGTCCGCGAACAGGCGCACCACGGCGGCGTCTTCTTCGATGCCCGCGCCGAAGCCCTGGTAGGCGATGTCCAGGAAGGGCACCAACTGGCCGGCCTGCAGCGCGCGGGCGATTTCCCGCCATTGTTCCAGGGTGGGATCGACGCCCGTGGGGTTGTGGCAGCAGGCATGCAGTACCACGATGGTGCCGGCGGGCAGGGCGCGCAGCGAGGCCAGCATGCCGTCGAAGTCCAGGCCGTGCGTGGCGGCGTCATAGTAGTCGTAGCTGACGACAGGGAAGCCGGCGGCGGAGAACAGGGCCTGGTGGTTGGCCCAACTGGGGTTGCTGATGGCGACCTTGGCGCCGGGCAGGATTTGTTTGAGGAAGTCGGCGCCGACCTTCAGCGCGCCAGTGCCGCCCAGGGTCTGGACCGTCAACGAGCGATGCTCGGCGATCAGTGGCGAGCCGGCGCCCAGCAGCAGGGTGCGAGCGCCGTTGTTGTAGCCGGGAATGCCGTCGATCGGCAGGTAGTTGCGCGGCTCGGCCTGCTCGAACAGGCGGGCCTCGGCCTGGCGGACGGCCTTCAGCAGGGGGATGCGGCCCGCGTCATCGTAGTAGACGCCGACGCCGAGATTGACCTTGGTGGACCGGGTGTCGGCCTTGAATTGTTCGTTCAGGCCCAGGATGGGGTCGCGCGGAGCGAGTTCGACGGATGCGAAGATGGAGGACATGGAATACCGTAGGGACAAGGAAAAGGGGCTGGAGATCCCGTGAACCGGTCCGCCCGTCCCGCCGGCCATTCCGGCAAGAGGCGCGTCGGACGAGGGGGCTGATTCGAAGGATTCCTTGGTCTCGAAGGCCAACGATGAGATAATAAGGGGTTTACCCGAATAGTGTCTAGGCGAACCATGGAGAGCGGCGCAAATACCCCGGACCTGGTGGAGGACTCACCGGGTTTCGTGCATTTTCCGGACAGTCCGTTCCAGCTCTTTCAGCCCTATCCGCCCGCCGGCGACCAACCGGCCGCGATCGATGCGCTGGAAGAGGGCGTGCGCGACGGGCTCATGTGCCAGACCCTGCTGGGTGTGACGGGTTCGGGCAAGACCTACACCATGGCCAACCTGATCGCCCGCACCGGCCGGCCGGCCATCGTGCTGGCGCCCAACAAAACCCTGGCCGCCCAGCTCTACGCGGAGATGCGCGAATTCTTCCCCCGCAACGCGGTGGAGTATTTCGTCTCTTACTACGATTACTACCAGCCCGAGGCCTACGTGCCCTCGCGCGACCTGTTCATCGAGAAGGACTCGTCCATCAACGAGCACATCGAGCAGATGCGCCTGTCGGCCACCAAGAGCCTGCTGGAGCGCCCCGACACCATCATCGTGGGCACGGTGTCCTGCATCTACGGCATCGGCAATCCGGGTGATTATCATGCGATGGTGCTGACGCTGCGCACGGGCGACAGGATCGGCCGCCAGGAGATCCTGGCGCGGCTGGTGTCCATGCAGTACGAGCGCAACGACATGGAGTTTTCCCGCGGGACCTTCCGGGCGCGCGGCGAGGTCATCGACGTCTTCCCGGCCGAACATGCCGAGCACGCCCTGCGCATCACCCTGTTCGACGACGAGATCGAGTCCCTGGGCCTGTTCGACCCCCTGACGGGCAAGCCGGTCCAGGATCTGGTGCGCTTCACCATCTTCCCCGGTTCGCATTACGTGACGCCGCGCGAGACCGTGCTGCGCGCCATCGAGACCATCAAGGAAGAACTGCGCGACCGACTGGCCGAGCTGATCGCGGCGGGCAAGCTGGTCGAAGCCCAGCGACTGGAGCAGCGCACCCGCTTCGACCTGGAAATGCTGCAGGAACTGGGTTTCTGCAAGGGGATCGAGAACTATTCCCGGCACCTGTCCGGCGCCCTGCCGGGCGAACCGCCGCCGACCCTGATCGACTATCTGCCAGCCAACGCCCTGATGTTCATCGACGAGAGCCACGTCACGATCGGTCAACTGGGCGGCATGTACCGGGGCGACCGGTCCCGCAAGGAAACCCTGGTCCAGTTCGGCTTCCGTCTGCCTTCGGCGCTGGACAACCGGCCTTTGCGGCTGGAAGAGTTCGAGGCGCGCATGCCGCAATGCGTGTTCGTGTCCGCTACGCCGGGCCCCTACGAGGCCGCCCACGCGGACCAGGTGGTCGAGCAGGTCGTGCGCCCGACCGGCCTGGTGGACCCGGAAGTCGAACTGCGACCGGCCGCCACCCAGGTCGACGATCTGCTGGGTGAGGCCAAGCTGCGCATCGCGCGCCACGAGCGGGTGCTGGTCACCACGCTGACCAAGCGCATGGCCGAGGATCTGACCGAATACCTGGGGGAAAGCGGCCTCAAGGTCCGCTACCTGCATTCCGACATCGACACGGTCGAGCGGGTCGAGATCATCCGCGACCTGCGCCTGGGCGCCTTCGACGTGCTGGTCGGGATCAACCTGCTGCGCGAGGGTCTGGACATCCCGGAGGTCTCTCTCGTGGCGATCCTGGATGCCGACAAAGAAGGCTTCCTGCGTTCCGAGCGCAGCCTGATCCAGACCATCGGCCGGGCGGCGCGCAATCTGAATGGGCGTGCCATTCTCTACGCCGATCAGGTGACCGACTCCATGCGCCGGGCCATGGGCGAGACGGCCCGCCGCCGGGAAAAGCAGCAGGCCTTCAATATCGAGCACGGCATCACGGCCCGGGGCGTCAGCAAGGCGGTGCGCGACCTCATCGACGGAGTGGCCGTGTCGGCGGTGGCGTCCGCCGCGGCCGGGTATGACGAGTCGGCCCTGCACGACGAGAAGTCCCTGGCGCGCGAGATCCGCCGTCTGGAGCAGCGCATGAACGAGCATGCCCGCAATCTGGAATTCGAGCAGGCGGCTTCGGTGCGCGATGCCCTGCGCGCCCTGAAGGCCCGGGCCCTGATGGAATGAGGGTGCTGGGCCTGTCGCGGGACCGCTTCGGAAGTGCTTCAGATGTCAGGTTTTTTTGCGGTTTTCCACAGAAAATGCTTGCCAATTTCCGGGTTTTCCCGCACACTTTCACCATCATGCATAAGGTACTTTTTGTCTGCACGGGCAATATCTGCCGCTCCCCCACCGCCCAGGGCGTGTTCCAGCATCTCGTCGACGAGGTCGGGCTGTCCGACGCCATTGCCGTTGATTCCGCAGCAACCCACCATTTCCATGTGGGCGAGGCTCCGGATGCGCGCGCCCAGGCCGCCGCGCGCAAGCGCGGCTACGACCTGTCGGCGCTGGTGGCCCGGCAGATCCGCACCGACGATTTCCGTGACGCCGACCTGATTTTGGCCATGGACTGGGAAAACCTGTCCGCGTTGCAGCAGCAGTGCCCCAAGATCTATCAGCACAAGCTCATGCTGCTGATGCGTTTCTCGAACGAATTCGAGGAAGCCACGGTGCCCGATCCCTACTACGGCGGCCCCGAAGGCTTCAACAAGATCCTGGACTACATCGAAGACTCCTGTCAAGGCGTTCTCGAACTGGTGCGCAAGCGCGCGCTGCAATACCAGGCCGCCTGATCCTCTTCCTTCTCCGGGCCTGGAGGGGCGCCTGCTGGGGCGCCCCTTGCATTTTGGGCGCGGGATGCGCTCCAGACTCCAGGCGCGAGATGGTCGCGATGCCCCTGGTGCGTGCCGGGAATTGACAAGCGTCAAGTTTTCCCAATCTTTCCTGATTAAAACCGAGTGTTTTAGTCGGGTAATAGGGTACACTTGACTTAAATAGTCGGGTATTAGAGATGCCCATGAATTCTCCGCACCCACAGAGGACCTCACCATGCGTTTGACGACCAAGGGACGTTTCGCCGTCACGGCAATGATCGATCTGGCCCTGCGCCACCATAGCGGCCCGGTCACGCTGGCCGCCATCAGCGCGCGTCAGAACATTTCCCTGTCTTACCTGGAACAGCTGTTCGGCAAGCTGCGCCGGCACGAACTGGTCGATAGCGTGCGCGGTCCGGGGGGTGGCTACACGCTGGCCCGGCATGCGCGCGACGTCTCCGTAGCCGACATCATCTTCGCCGTGGACGAGCCGCTGGACGCCACCAGTTGCGGGGGCAAGGAGAATTGCGACATCGGCCGCAATGGCCATAGCGGCAAATGCATGACCCACGACCTGTGGGCGACTTTGAGTCGTAAAATGCTGGAATACCTGGACTCGGTCTCGCTGCAGGATCTGGTCGACCAGCAGCGCCTGCGTGAATGGCAGGAATCCGGCCATATGCGCAACAACGGCCGCCCGACGATCCCGATCACGCCGGTGGCGGCCGATTCCCGTGCCCAGGAGCCCGTATCGGCCTGATTGACCGGAGTTTCGATGCCACAGGATCCGTCCCCGATCTACCTGGACTATTCCGCCACTACGCCCGTCGACGAACGGGTTCTCCAGGCCATGCTGCCCTGGCTGGCCGAGCGTTTCGGCAATCCCGCCTCGCGCAGCCATGCCTGGGGCTGGGATGCGGAAGAGGCCGTGGAACAGGCCCGGGTTCAGGTCGCGGGACTGATTCACGCCGATCCGCGTGAAATCGTCTGGACTTCCGGCGCCACCGAGTCCGACAACCTGGCGATCAAGGGCGCGGCCCATTTCCATGCCGGACGGGGCAGGCACATCGTCACGGTCCGCACCGAGCACAAGGCGGTGCTGGATCCCTGCCTGGAACTCGAGCGCCAGGGCTTCGAGGTCACCTGGCTGGACGTGGACGCCAACGGCCTGGTGGGGCCCGACGCCCTGGCTGCCGTCCTGCGTCCCGACACGATCCTGGTGTCGGTGATGCTGGTCAACAACGAAATCGGAGTCATCCAGGATGTCGCCGCTCTGGCGGCGCTGTGCCGCGAACGCGGCATCCTGTTCCATACCGACGCCGCCCAGGCCACCGGCAAGCTGCCGATCGACGTGCAGGCGCTGGGCGTGGACCTGATGTCCCTGTCGGCGCACAAGATCTACGGCCCCAAGGGTGTCGGGGCGCTGTATGTGCGCCGCAAGCCGCGCGTACGCCTGGAGGCCCAGATCCACGGCGGAGGGCACGAGCGCGGCCTGCGCTCGGGTACGCTGCCCACCCATCAGATCGTCGGCATGGGTGCGGCCTTCGCCCTGGCGGCCGAGCTGATGGACGACGAGGTCCCCCGCATTCGTGCGCTGCGCGACCGCCTGTGGGACGGCCTGCGCGATCTGCCGGACGTCTATCTCAACGGCGATGCGGACCGGCGCGTGGCGCATACACTGAACATCAGCGTGGCCCACGTCGAGGGCGAGGCGCTGCTGATGTCCGTGCCGGAGCTGGCCGTGTCCTCGGGCTCGGCCTGCACCTCGGCCAGCCTGGAGCCGTCCCACGTGCTGCGCGCCTTGGGGCGCAGCGACACCCTGGCGCACAGTTCGCTGCGCCTGACTCTGGGGCGCACCACCACGCGGGACGAAGTGGATCGCGCCGTGCGGCTGCTGCGCGCCCAGATCGGGCGCCTGCGGGATCTGTCCCCTTTGTGGGAAATGCGCCGGCAGGGCACCCTGGGCGCCTGGGCGGAGCACTGCTGATGTCGGGTCCGCCGTATGGGCCGCAGGTCCTGGAGCACTACCTGCATCCGCGCAACGTCGGCTCCTTCGATGCGGAAGACCCCCGGGTTGGCACCGCGCTGGTGGGCTCGCCGCAACTCGGTCAGATCCTGAAACTGCAGATCCGGCTGGATGGCGCTACCATAGAATCCGCCTGCTTCCGGGCTTTCGGCTGCGGCGAGGCCATCGCGGCCGGGTCGCTGGCGACCGAGTGGCTGCGGGGGCGCGACCTGGACCAGGCATTGGCCATCGGCAGCCAGGATTTCGTCCAGGCCCTGGGCCTGGCCACCGACAAATTGCACTGCGCGTTGCTGGCCCAGGACGCCATCCGCGCGGCCGTGGCCGACTATACTGACAAACACACCATTCCTGAGGCACATCATGGGAATCACGCTGACTCAACGAGCCGCTGAACACATCCAGCGGCATCTGGACAAACGCGGCAAGGGCCTGGGCCTGCGCCTGGGGGTCAAGCCCTCGGGCTGCTCGGGCATGTCCTACCATCTGGAATACGTGGATGATCCCGTCGCCGAGGACCAGGTCTTCGAGCAGTTCGGCGCGCGCGTGTACGTGGCGCCCGACAGCCTGCCGTACCTGCAGGGCACGGAACTGGACTACGCTCGCGAAGGCCTGAACGAGGGGTTCCGCTTCAGCAACCCCAACGAAAAGGCCGCCTGCGGCTGCGGGGAATCGTTCACGGTCTGAACGGCGGATTCCCCCGCGCGGCAGACGAAGAAAAGGCCGGGGAAACCGGCCTTTCCGATTGAGGCTGGGGCGGGTGCGGACGAACCTCAGTCTTCGCGCCGCAGGTGCGGGAACAGGATCACGTCGCGGATGTTGGGGCTGTCGGTCAGCATCATCACCAGCCGGTCGATGCCGATGCCGCAGCCGCCGGTGGGGGGCATGCCGTATTCCAGGGCACGCACGTAGTCCGCGTCGTAGTACATGGCTTCCTCGTCGCCGGCGTCCTTGGCGGCCACCTGGGCGTGGAAGCGCGCGGCCTGGTCTTCCGGGTCGTTCAGTTCGGAAAAGCCGTTGGCGATCTCGCGCCCACAGGCGAACAGTTCGAAGCGTTCCGTGATGCCGGGCTGAGCGTCGGAGGCCCGCGCCAGCGGCGAAACCTCTACCGGATAGTCGATGATGAAGGTCGGGTGCCAGAGCCTGGCCTCGGCGGTTTCCTCGAACAGCGCCAGTTGCAGCGCGCCCAGGCCCGCATGGGCCAGGGCCGGGCCATTCATGTCCGCGCCCAGGCGGCGCAGTTCGCTGCGCAGCCAGGCTTCGTCCTGGAGTTGAGCGGGGACGTAGCCCGGGGCGTGCTTCAGGATGGCCTCGACGATGGTGAGGCGGTCGAAGGCGCGTTCCAGGTCCAGGGGCTGGCCCTGATAGTTCAGGGTGGCGGTGCCGCACACGCGCCGCGCAGTCTCGCGGATCAGGGACTCGGTGTAGTCCATCAGCCAGCGGTAGTCCGTGTACGCCGCATAGAATTCCATCATCGTGAATTCCGGATTGTGGCGCGGGCTGACGCCCTCGTTGCGGAAATTGCGGTTGATCTCGAAGACCCGCTCGAAGCCGCCCACGATCAGGCGCTTCAGGTACAGTTCCGGTGCGATGCGCAGGTACATCTGCATGTCCAGCGCGTTGTGGTGGGTGATGAAGGGCTTGGCCGCCGCCCCGCCGGGGATGGGGTGCAGCATCGGGGTCTCGACTTCCAGGAAATCGGCCTCCGACATGATCTGGCGGATCGCGGTGATGATGCGGCTGCGCGACAGAAAGGTGTCGCGCGTACCCTCGGTCATGATCAGGTCCACGTAGCGCTGGCGGTAGCGCAGTTCCTGGTCGGCCACGCCGTGGAACTTGTCGGGCAGGGGGCGCAGGGATTTCGACAGCAGGCGCAGGGACTGCACGCGCAGCGAGAGTTCACCCTTGCGCGTCTTGAAGACTTCGCCTTCGGCGCCGACGATGTCGCCGATGTCCCAGGACTTGAAGGCGGCGTAGGCTTCATCGCCCAGCACGCCCCGGTCCAGATACAGCTGCAGGCGGCCGGTGGCGTCCTGCAGCGTGGCGAAGCTGGCCTTGCCCATGATCCGCTTGAGCATCATGCGCCCCGCGACGCGGGCGCGCTGGCCCAGGGCCTGCAGGGCATCCTCATCCAGTGCGCCGCAGTCCCGGTGCAGGTCGGCGGCGCGGGCGTCGGGGTGGAAGTCGTTGGGGTAGGCGGGGCCGGCCTGGCGCAGCGCATCCAGCTTGGCGCGGCGCTCGGCGATCAGGCGGTTCTCGTCGGGGGCTTGGGTTTCGGTCGAAGTCATGTCTTGATAATTGGAGTCAGACGCCTTGCTTGAGGCTGGCCGTGATGAAGGGGTCCAGGTCGCCGTCCAGGACCTTCTGGGTGTTGGAGATTTCGACGCCCGTGCGCAGGTCCTTGATGCGGCTCTGGTCCAGGACGTAGGAGCGGATCTGGTGGCCCCAGCCCACGTCGCTCTTGGCGTCTTCCAGCTTCTGCTGCTCGGCCATGCGTTTGCGCATTTCCAGTTCATAGAGGCGCGATTTCAGCATCTGCATGGCCTCGGCGCGGTTGCGGTGCTGGGAGCGGTCGTTCTGGCATTGCACGACGATGCCGGTGGGCTGGTGCGTGATGCGCACGGCCGAGTCGGTCTTGTTGATGTGCTGGCCGCCGGCGCCGCTGGCGCGGTAAGTATCGATGCGCAGGTCCGCCGGATTGACGTCGATCTCGAAGGAGTCGTCGATCTCCGGATAGACGAAGACGCTGGCGAAGGACGTGTGCCGGCCGTTGGACGAATCGAAGGGACTCTTGCGCACCAGGCGGTGCACGCCGGTCTCGGTGCGCAGCAGGCCGTAGGCGTATTCGCCCTCGAACTTGATGGTGGCCGACTTGATGCCGGCGACTTCGCCTTCGGACTCTTCCAGGACCTCGGCCTTGAAGTCCTTGCGTTCGCCGTAGTGCAGGTACTGGCGCAGCAGCATGGAAGCCCAGTCCTGGGCCTCTGTGCCGCCGGCGCCGGCCTGGATGTCGACAAAGCAGTTCAGGGGATCGGCCGGGTTGGAGAACATGCGGCGGAATTCGAGCGCTTCCAGGCGTTCGCCCAGGGCGGCGCAGTCCTGCTCGATGGCGAGCAGGGTGGCGTCGTCGTCATCGGCGCTGGCCAGTTCGAACAGGTCGCGCGCGTCGTTCAGGCCGCGTTCCAGGTCGGCCAGCGTGTGGACGACGGTTTCCAGGGATTTTTTTTCGCGGCCCAGTTCCTGGGCGTGCTGCGGATCGTCCCAGACGTCCGGGCTTTCCAGTTCGGCGTTGACGACGAGCAGGCGTTCGGCCTTGGCATCGTAGTCAAAGATACCTCCGCAGCAGTCCCTGGCGCTCGGCGTAGTCGTCGATGCGGGCGATGATCTGGTTCTGGCGTTCGGCTTCCATGGAGATTTCCTGTGTCGGTGTCTGTCCGGCGCGTCGAGGTGCGCGCGCCGCCGCATCCGGCGGGGCTCGCCCCAATGTTCATTCGCGTCGAATTATGGGGATAATCGAGCATTTTAGCGCGGCCGCATAAACGGACATGGGTCCGGGGGGCCGCATGGGGGAGGGCAGGTATGGACAGGACTTCTTCGGACGACCGGCGCCGGGTGCCGGCGTCGGCCGCGGCCACCGCGTTGCGGGCCGGCGGCGGGGCGCCGCCGGCGGGCTGGCGTATGGCTCTGGCTGGCCTGTCGCCGGCCTATTTCGGCCTGGTGATGGCGACCGGGATCGTCTCTCTGGGCGCGGGCATGATGGGCCTGCCGCAGGTGTCGCGGCTGCTGTTCCTGCTGAATGTGGTGCAATATGCCGTGTTGTGCGTGTTGTATGCGTTGCGGGCGTTCCATCACCCCCGCCGCTTTTTCGGCGACATGGTGGATCATCTCAAGGGGCCGGGCTATTTCACCACGGTGGCCGGCACCGGCATCCTGGCGAGCCAGTTCATCGTGCAGACCGACAGCGTCCGGGTCGGTTTCGTCCTGTGGGCCGTGGCGGTGGTGCTGTGGCTGGGACTGACCTACACCATTTTCACCGCCTTTACCGTGAAACCGGACAAGCCCACGCTGGACCGCGGGATCAGCGGCGCCTGGCTGCTGGCGGTGGTGGCGACCCAGTCGCTGGCGGTTTCCAGCGCGCTGCTGGCCGCGCGCATCGGCCAGCCTTTCCGCCTGGAATTGAATCTGATGGCGCTGTCGATGTGGCTGTGGGGCGGGATGCTGTACATCTGGATGATGTCGCTGATCTTCTACCGCTACGTGTTCTTCCGCTTCTCGCCCGACGATCTGGCGCCGCCGTACTGGATCAACATGGGCGCCATGGCGATCTCCACCCTGGCCGGCTCGCTGCTGATCCTGAACGCGCCCCACGCCCCATATCTGGTGTCGCTGCTGCCCTTCCTGAAGGGCTTCACGGTGTTCTACTGGGCCACCGGCACCTGGTGGATCCCGATGCTGCTGCTGCTGGGGATCTGGCGCTACGTCTTCCAGCGCTTCCCGTTCCAGTACGATCCCCTGTATTGGGGCGCGGTGTTCCCGCTGGGCATGTACGCGGCCTGCACCTGGCAGATGGACCGCGCCATGGAGTTCGGCTTTCTCGCCGCGCTGCCCCGGGGGTTCCTGTATGTCGCGCTGTTCGCCTGGGCGCTGACGTTCGCCGGGATGGTCCGCCAGGTGGCGCGGGTCGTGCGCTCGCCGGGTCGGGCCGGTCTGGCCTGAGGCCGCCTTCGTGCGGCGGCCTCGGGCGCCCGGGCCTCCAGGCCCGGGCTGGAGGGGGATTGTGGCGGCCTCGTATGGCAGCCGTGTGTCGGCCGCCGAGGCGGCCTGAGACTCAGCCGAGCAGGCCGGGCAGCCAGAGGCTGACGGCGGGCACGTAGGTGATGAAGACCAGGTAGGTGAGCAGCAGGAGCAGCCAGGGGAAGGCGGCGCGCACGACTTGTCCGATGCTCATTTTGGTGATGCCCGCGGTCACGAACAGGTTCAGGCCCACGGGCGGGGTCACCATGCCGATCTCCAGGTTGACCACCATGATGATGCCCAGGTGCACCGGATCGATGCCCATCTGGGTGGCGATGGGAAACAGGATCGGGGCCAGGATCAGGATGATGCCGGTAGGCTCCATGAAGGCGCCGGCCACCAGCAGCAGGATGTTGACCACGATCAGGAACTGCCATCCGCTCATGTCCCAGGCGATGATCTGCTCGGCGATGGCCTGCGGGATGCGCTCGGTGGTCAGGACGTGGGCGAACAGCAACGCGTTGGCGATGATGAACATCAGCATGATGGTCACCTTGGCCGCGTCGATCAGGACCTCGGGCACCTGGCGCATGCCGATGTCGCGGTACACGAAGACCGCGATGGCAAACGCGTAGACCGCGGCCACGGCGGCCGCCTCGGTCGGGGTGAAGACCCCGCCGTAGATGCCGCCCAGGATGATGACGATCAGCAGCAGTCCCCAGATCGAGTCGCGTCCGGCCGCCAGGACCTCGCCGGCGCTGGCGCGCGGCTGGCGCGGCATGTCGCGCACGCGCGCCACGATGTAGATGGCCACCATCAACACCAGGCCCAGCAGCAGTCCGGGGACCACGCCGGCCATGAACAGCGCGCCCACCGAGGTCTCCGTGACCGCGCCGTAGACCACCATGACGATCGACGGCGGGATCAGGATGCCCAGGGTGCCGGCGTTGCAGATCACCCCCGCGGCGAAGGACTGCGAGTAGCCGGCGCGCACCATGCCGGCGATCACGATCGAGCCCACGGCCACCACGGTGGCCGGCGAGGAGCCCGAGACCGCGGCAAACAGCACGCAGGCCATCACCGAGGCGATGGCCAGGCCGCCGTGCAGGTGGCCGACCGTGGCGATGGCGAAGCGGATCATGCGCCGGGCCACCCCGCCGGTGGTCATGAAGGCGCCGGCCAGTACGAAAAAGGGGATGGCCATCAGGGTGAAGTGCTCGGAGGTCTCGTAGAGCTTGAGCGAGAGCGAAGCCAGCGAGTCGTGGCCGAAGGCCATGATGGTCAACAGCGAGGACAGGCCCAGGGCCACGGCCACGGGCATGCCCATGAACATGAAGACGAACAGCAGGATGAACAGGGCGGTGGTGGTCATGCGGCGTCTCCCTTGGACTCGTCCTCGTCGAGCAGTTTCATGGCGTCGGCGACCTCGTCGCCCAGCAGCGAGGCGTGGCCGCCGCGCAGCAGATTCCACAGGACCTCGCCCAGGCGCCAGATCAGCAGCGCGTAGCCCAGGGGCAGCACGATGCGCGGCACCCACTGCGGAATGGGCAGGTCCTGGGCCATGATGCCGATGGTGTGGATCTTGTCGACGTAGATCCAGGCGCCGTAGACAACGATGACGGCGTACAGGATGCACAGCAGGGTGCTGGCGATGGCCAGCTTGTGGGCGGCGCGCGCCGGCAGGATGCGCACGAAGGCGTCCACCCCGATATGCGCGCCCACGCGCACGCCGTAGGAGATGCCCAGGAAGATCAGGGCGCCGAAGAAGTACATGGTCAACTCCAGCGCCCAGACGAAGCTGTAGTTGAAGACGTAGCGGGCCACGACCTGGGCGAAGGTCACCACGGTCATCGCGGCCAGCAGAAAGGCGATCAGGCCTTCCTCGATGTGTTCCAGCCAGTTTTTCAGCATGGCAGGTTCTCCTTTTCAGGATATGAAACGGCCGCTGGGAAGCGGCCGTGGTCGGGCAATGGGAAAATCCCGCGCCTTATTTCTGGTTGGAGGCGACGGCGGCGTCAATGATGTCCTTGCCGATCTGATCCTGGAACTTGTCCCAGACAGGGCGCATGGTGGTGCGCCATGCGGCGACGTCTTCCTTGGACAGGGTCTGGATCTTCGCCTTGCCGGCCTCGGCGATGCGCTTCTGGTCGCGGTCGTTGATCTCGGCGGCCAGCTTGTTGGCGTGTTCCGTGGCGCCTGCCATGGCCTTCTGCAGGCCGGCGCGGACGTCTTCGGGCAGACCGTCCCACCAGCCGGAGTTGGTGATCACCATGTAGTCCAGGGCGCCATGATTGGTGACCGCGATGGTCTTCTGGACTTCGTGGAATTTCTGCGAGTAGATGTTGGACCAGGGATTCTCGGCGCCGTCGACCACGCCGGTCTGCAGGGCCTGGTAGACCTCGGAGAAGGCCAGCTTCTGGGGGTTGGCGCCCAGCTGGCGGAACTGGGCCTCGAGCACGTCGGAAGCCTGGATGCGGAACTTCAGCCCTTTGACGTCTTCCGGGCGGGTGAGCTTGTCCTTGTTGGTGGACAGCTGTTTGAGGCCGTTGTGCCAGTAGGCCAGCCCCTTGATGCCCTTGGACTTCATCGAATCCAGCAGTTCCTGGCCCTTGGGGCCGCTCTGGAAGCGGTCCAATGCGTCCATGTCGTCGAACATGAAGGGCAGGTCGAAGATCTGGATCTTCTTCGTGTAGCGGTCGAATTTCGCCAGGGACGGGGCGATGATCTGCACGTCGCCCAGCAGCAGGGCTTCCATTTCCTTGCCGTCGCCGAAGAGCTGGGAGTTGGAGAACACCTGGACCTCGACCTTGCCCGGCAGGGCGGCTTCCGCCAGTTCCTTGAACTTCAGCGCGCCCTGGCCCTTGGGAGTGGATTCAGCGACGACGTGACTGAACTTGACGACGATGGGGGCGGCGTGGGCGGTGGCGGCGGCGAGCCCCAGGGTCAGGGACAGGCCGACGGCGGCGGCGATGCGGGTGGTCGCGAATTTCATTGGGGAGGTCTCCGGGGTTGAGGCGCGCCATGCGGGGAAAGCCATGACGTCCGGCTGACAGTCTGCTGACTGAACGGCAGTTGAACGTGCGGAGTATAGGCAGGAATCGACGCGCGCGTCGACAAGGGCAAACCACTAGAAATGGCCTTGGGATCCTCTGAACGAGTCCTTGCGGCGAGTCGGGCCGAGGCGGCCTTCAGGCGCCGCCGTCGAGCCGGGCGCAGTCGGCAGCCAGCTCGTCCAGGGCGGCGGCGTCCAGCAGGCGGGTCGCCATGGGCAGCAGTTCCTCGTCGACGCGCGCCAGCCAGGCCAGATAGTCGCCGGTCCAGGCGGCACGGGTGTCGTGGGCAGCCGGATCGGCGAAACCGTCCAGCGCGGGGCGGACGGCCCGGCGCCAGCGCCGGTCCAGATCGGCGCGGCCTCGGGCCAGGCCGCCGGTCATGCCTTTCAGACACACGGCGTCGGATCCCGCCATGGATTCGATCAGCGCGGGAAACAGGTGTTGTTCCAGGATGTCGTAGGCGATGCGCGCCGGACCGTCGATCCAGGCGGCGAAGGAGGCCGGGGCGGGGACGCGGCCGGCGGCCAGTGCCTGGAGATGTCGGCGGGTCTCGGCATGGACGGCCTGCAAACGGGCGAGCGGATCCGGAGGGGATGAACTGGGCATGGGGATTCCGGAGTGGGGACATCCTATCGTAGCGCTTCGGTCCGGCTTCGATCCAATCCCGATCTTTATATTTCCATTAGAAATAAAGAAATGGTGAACAAATCGTTGTTGCTCATTAAGAGGGATCGTTAAAGTATCGAACATCATTGAACCGATTTCTTTCCGGCCATTTTTCGCATATGAATCTTTCCTTCAGGCAGATTGAAAAGCGTTTCGGCGACCTGCGGGTGGTCGAATGCTTCGAACGCGACATCGCGCCGGGCGAACTGGTGGCGCTGGTCGGGCCGTCGGGCTGCGGGAAGTCCACCCTGCTGCATATGGCCGCGGGCCTGGAAAAGCCTTCGTCCGGCCAAGTGCTGGTCGACGGCCGGCCGGTGCGCAAGCCCGATCCCAGCCGCATGCTGATGTTTCAGGAAAACGCCCTGTATCCCTGGCTGACCCTGGTCCAGAACGTGGCCATGGCCCTGGAGCTGCAGAAAGTCGGCCGGGCCGAGGCCCGGCGCCAGGCGCTGTTGTGGCTGGACAAGGTCCGGCTCAAGGGCTTCGAGGACTATTTTCCGCATCAGGTCTCGGGCGGCATGCGCCAGCGCTGCGCCCTGGCGCGTGCCTTCATCACGCACCCCGAGGTGCTGCTGCTCGACGAGCCCTTCGGCGCGTTGGACGCGTTGACCCGCATGACCCTGCAGGACGCCCTGCGCACCCTGATCCGCGAAACCCGGCCCACAGTGCTGCTGGTCACCCACGATGTGGACGAGGCGCTGTTCCTGGCCGACCGCATCCTGGTCTTCAGTGCCCGGCCATCGCGCGTGCTGAAGGAATTCCACCTGTCGGACACCGACAAAACGCACGACCTGTCGGACTTCTCCGCCATGCGCCGGGAAATCCTGAGCTTGCTGGGCATCGTCGACGACACTGAACATTCCCCTTCCATTCCCGAGGAACTCGCAGCATGAAGCTCAGCCACTTTTTGACGCCGGGTCGCCCCAAGGCAAAAAACACCCCTCTGGGAGATGAGCCCGGACATGCGGCAATCCCTGTGGACTGTCGCATGCCTGGCGAATCCGAGCGGCATGCAAACTGTGAAGTGGACAGCAAGCCGCAGGCGCGGCGTCGGCGTGGGGGCGGTCGCTTCCTGATCCCCCTTCTCGCCGCGTTGACATTGGCGTCCCAGGCGCAGGCCGCCGAGCCTTTCAAGGTCGGCTACATCCGCGTCATGGACGATGCCCAGGCCATTGCCGCTTACGAGGGCAAGTTCTACGAGAAACAGGGCCTGGACGTGCAACTGGTCGAGTTCAAGTCGGGCACCGACTTGATCAAGGCCATCGTCGGCGGCCAGCTCGACACCGGTGTACTGGGCTTCACCAACGCCGCCTCCTGGTCCTCGCGTGGCGCGGATCTGAAGGTGGTGGCCGGCGCGCAACGCGGCTTTCATGCGCTGGTGGTGCGCGAGGACACTGGCATCGAGGACGTGGCCGGCCTGAAAGGCCACACCCTGGCTTCGCAGAAGGAGGGCAGCACGGCCGATACGGTGCTGCGCGGCGTGGTGCTGAAGAGCGCCGGCCTGGTCCCCGAGGACGTGACGGTCCTGGGCGTGAGCCCGCAGGTGGCCGTGCAATCCCTGGTCGGCAAGCGCGTGGACGCGGCCTTTCTGTTCGAGCCCCAGGCCAGCATCGCCCAGTTGATCGCGCCGGTGAAGCAAATCTACGAGATCGGCGAAGTCTGGCCCTTTCCCTGCATGGTGACGATCACCTCGGGCGAGACCCTGAAGAACAGGAAGGACCTGGTCTGGAAGTCTCTGGACGCCCAGCGCGAGGCCATCGACCTGCTGCAGAAGAAGCCCGACGAGGCCGCCAGGCTGATCGCCGGCTACTTCATCGCCGAGCCGGCCTTGAAGACCCTGAAGCACGGCGATGTGCCGCGCGAGCAAATCATCAGCAAGGCGATCCAGACCCAGACCTTCAGCGCCGCGCTGACGCCGCAGGACCTGGCGCGCATGCAGGAAGTGGCCGACATCATGCAGGCCCAGGGCGCGCTGAAGACCCAGGACGGCAAGCCCTACGAAGTGAAATCCATCGTCGATCTGGACTGGCAGCGGGCCCGCAAGCTTTGATGCGCGAGGTGGCCGGGTGCGATAATGGCGCCTCGTCTGAAACATCCTGATGGCCGGGTAGGGAACTTCTGAAGTTTCCTGGCGCCCGGCCATGTCGTGTCTGGAATCCATGAGTAAAAAACGACGCCTGTCCCCGGCCGCGCGCAAGCTGGCCATGCTGATCGCCATCGCCGCCATTCTGCTGTTCTGGCAAATGGCCGCCTGGACTCTGCCGGACTTTCTGATGCCCGGCGTGCCCAAGGTGCTGGAGCGCGTATGGCACGACATCCAGACCGCCGAATTCCGCGCCATCCTGGCCGGCAGCATGGGGCGGTTGGGGGTCGGCTATGGTTTCGCGCTGCTGTTCGGCATTGGCTTCGGCCTGGCTGGCGGGCTGATGGTCTTTTTCCGCGAAGTCTTGAAGTCCGCCATCATCATCCTGCAGTCGATCCCCTCGATCGCCTGGGTGCCGCTGTTCCTGATCCTGATGGGTTTCGGCAACGTGCCCATCATCGTGGTGATCGCTCTGGCCGCATTCTTCCCGGCGGCCCTGTCGGTCATGAACGCGACCGAGAGTGTGCTGCAGACCCATGTGTCGGCCGCCCGGGTCATGGGGGCCAATCCCTGGGACATGCTGCGGCGCGTCTATCTGCCCGCCGTCATGCCGGAGCTGATCACAGGCGCCCAGCTGGCCTTCGGCAATGCCTGGCGGGCGCTGATCTCGGCCGAGATGCTGATCGGCTTCGGCCAGGGTCTGGGCCGTTCTTTGGCCTATGCGGGCGAGACCGCGGACATGGTGGGCGTGATGGCCAACATCCTGACCATCGCCATCCTGGCCACGCTGATCGATCAGGTATTCCTGGAAAACATCAAGCGCAAGGTGCTGCGCTATCAATACGTGTGAGGTCCGGTCCATGGCCGGGGCGTGCAAAGCCATGAAGGAATCTTCATATTCGTCCCTCCGGGTCGGCCTGCTGGCCGGACTGGTGGCCGGGGCGCTGGCCGTTCCGCGGGCCGACGCGTCAGCGGCGCTTGCCGGGACCGCGCCGATGCCCGCCTCGGGCGATGGCTGGGTCCTGGGCGTGGCGGAGGTGCAGACGCCACGGGCGCCGGGCGCCAAGGCCCGCACCACGGCCCGCATCGAGATCCTGGCGGGGCGGACGGGACAGGGAGGCGCTCCCCTGCGGGCCGTGGCTGCCGAACAGGCCGCGCGGCAGGTCGGCGAGGGTGAACTGGATGCCTGGGTCGGTGTGTGGCCCGGCGAAGGCGCCGCGCCGCCGGAGGGCGTGCGCGTCGCGCGGCTGGCCTGGTCGGCCGCTCCCATGGCGATCATGCGCACCGACACCGATATCCATGCATGGTCCGATCTGAGCGGGCGTACCGTCTGCCTGAGCGCCGATGGCCGCGTGTCCGGCGAACTGTCGGCTCGTTTCGGGGCGATCGAGCAGATCTACGCCTCGGCGGCCGACGCCTTGCTGGCGCTGCGGATCGGCCAGTGCGATGCGGCCGTGCAGGACGAGGATCTTCTCAAGCAGCTGCTGGCATTTCCCGAGTGGAAGAAGTTCTCGGCGCAGTTGGCGCCCTATCGGACGCAGGGGCTGACGCGCCTGATGCGGGACGACCTGTCGGCGCCCCGCGAGGCCGCCGTGCGCCAGGCCATGTCGCCGGAGCGGTTGCGCGAGCTCGCGCGGATGCAGGCCCGGGACATCGCCTTCGAGGTCTATCTGGACCAGACAGTGCCGGACTGTCACTGAGGTTTTTCGGGAAGAGGAGGCGGGCGCCGAAGCGCCGCCGGAGGCGGGAGTGCATGGCCTGAATCGGCCGCGCCTGACGGAAAGGGGCGGGATCGGCGCCGGCGATCAGTGCCGGCGACGGGGCGCCGGGGCGCTGCCGGCGCCGGGGCCGCGGTTCAGGTGGCGGAAGGTGATGCGGCCCTTGGTGAGGTCGTAGGGCGACATTTCCAGAGTGACCTGGTCGCCCGCCAGGATGCGGATGTGATGCTTGCGCATCTTGCCGCCGGTGTAGGCGATGACAGGATGCCCATTGTCCAGGGTCACGCGGAAACGGGAATCCGGCAGGACTTCCGTCACGGATCCATGCATTTCGAGCAGTTCTTCTTTGGCCATTGTGGTGCGCTCCGGTGAGTGGGACAAAGGATCAGCGGGCATGCGCCGCTTCCGGGGCGCTGCGTGCGGGTGGGGTCGCAGGGACGATCGAAATCCGGGCAGGGGCGCGAAGCCCCCGAGGGGACGGCGGGACGGATACCGCGTAGACTGGCAAAAAATGCAGCCAGAATTGAAAACCGCTGATTATCAAGCACTTATATGATAGTGCTTGAAGCATCTTATGTCAAGAACCGGAGGCCACAATTTCACCGGCCGTCGGGGCGTCCGCCCGGTGCGGTTAGAATTCCCGCTGATCTCCCGTTTTCCGATCTCTGATGAACGAACGACTGAGCCCCGGCACGGTGGCCCTGCTGCTGGTTCCGCCCCTGATGTGGGCGGGCAACGCTGTCGTCGGCCGGGCGGTGGCCCAGATGGTGCCGCCCCTGACCTTGAATTTCCTGCGCTGGGCGCTGGCCCTGATGCTGCTTCTGCCTCTTGGCTACGGGGTGCTGCGCGCCGGCAGCGCCGTCTGGCGGGAATGGCGGCGCTATGCCGTGCTGGGCCTGCTGGGGGTGGGGCTCTACAACTCGCTGCAATACTTGGCGCTGCATACTTCGACGCCGGTGAATGTGACGCTGGTGGCGGCCAGCATGCCCGTCTGGATGCTGATCGTGGGGCGGGTGTTTCATGGCGCGCCGATCCGGCCGGCTCAGGTGGCCGGATCGGCGCTGTCGCTGGCGGGGGTGGCCGTGGTGCTGTCCCAGGGCGATTGGAGCAAGCTCCTGGCGCTCCACTTCGTGGCCGGAGACCTGCTGATGGTGCTGGCCACCATCCTCTGGGCCTTCTACAGTTGGCAACTGACCCGGGTGCCGGCCGACGCGCCAGTGCGGGCCCACTGGGCCGGCTTCCTGCTTGGACAGGTGGTCTATGGCGTGGCCTGGTCGGGCCTGTTCGCCGCGCTCGAATGGAGCCTGACGGACTGGCGGATCGACTGGGGCTGGCCCCTGGCGCTGACCGTCGCCTTCGTCGCGGTGGGGCCGGCGGTCGTCGCCTTTCGTTGTTGGGGCGCCGGGGTGCAGCGCGTCGGACCGACGCTCGCGGGCTTTTTCAACAACCTGACGCCGCTGATCGCGGCGTTGCTATCGCTGGGTCTGCTGGGGGAAAGCCCCCGGTTCTTCCACGCGCTGGCCTTCGCCCTGATCATCGGCGGCATCGTGCTGTCGTCGCGGCAGTCGCGGGCATGAACGCGCAGGGGGAAGGGACGCCCCTGCTGTCCTACGGCAGCCTGGCGGCCAGCATGTTCATCGTTGGCGCCTGCGTGGCATTGAGCAAGTCGCTGGCCGCGGTGTTTCCCGTGTTCCTGCTGGGTTGGCTGCGCTTCGGTATCGGCGGCGCGGGCATGCTGCACTGGCTGCGCCGGCCGGCCGCGGAGCCCGCGCCCACCCCGCGCGTGCGCCTGCTGGTGTTCCTGGAAGCCTTCATCGGCAGTTTCCTGTTCACGGTCTTCATGGTGTTGGGCGTCAGCTACAGCGGCGCCGTGGCAGCCGGGATCGTGATGTCGGCCATTCCGGCCGCGATCGCGGTGCTCAGCCGTGTCGCGCTGCGCGAGGCGATCCGCCCCCGGGTGCTGGCGGCCATCGTCTGCGCGGTGTCCGGCATCGCCCTCCTGGCGCTGGCGCGGCCCGGGCCCGGGGAAGTTCCGGTGGACGGTGGCGGCGACCGCTGGCTGGGCTACGCGCTGCTGGGCGGCGCGGTCTTGTGCGAAGCTTGCTATGCCGTGATCGGCAAGCGCCTGACGGCCGTCCTGTCGTCGCGGCGCATCAGCGCCCTGATGAACCTGTGGGGCTTCGCGCTGATGCTGCCGGCGGGCGCCTGGACCGCCCGGGGTTTCGACTTCGCCGCGGTGTCCTGGCCGGTGTGGGGGCTGCTGGTGTTCTACGGGCTGGCGTCGAGCTGGACCATCTGGCTGTGGATGACGGGCCTGCGCCGGGTGCCGGCCTCGCGCGCGGGGGTGTTCACCGTGATGCTGCCGGTCGGGTCGGCCTGCGTCGGGGTCTGGATGCTGGACGAGCCTTTTGGAATTCCACAGGCTCTGGCCTTCGGCCTCGCCCTGGCGGGCCTGCTGCTGGCCGCGTGGCCGGCACGGTCCGGAGCCGCCACTCCAGGCTGAACGCCGCCGGCGGTCGGGTGGTGCGACCGCGCGCGGAAGGCTTGCCGGGCCATCCTCAGGTCGCGTTCCGGGCGTCCTCGATCAGCAGCTGCACGGTGCTGCGCCCCCCCCAGGTGTTGCAGTCCAGCCGGTAGACGGCCTCGATGGCGTCCGGCAGGGGCTCCGCGTGATTGAACCAGATGGCGTCCAGGCGCAGACCGTCGCGTTCCAGGAACAGCTTCAGGTGCTTGTCCTTCAGCAGGCGCTGGTGCAGGACGCGGAAACGGTCCTGGAACAGCGGCGGCGGAAATCCCGAGCCCCAGATCTGGTCGGCCAGCAGGCCGGCGGTCTCCACGGTGAGGTAGTCCGGCTCCAGCGAGCCATCGGTGTCCAGGCGCGGTTCGAAGGATTCGCGCGCACTCAGGGTGCGCACGGCGTCATCGAATTGCCGCGAAAAATCATCGAAGGCAGCGGTCCTGAGGGTCAGGCCGGCCGCCATGGCGTGGCCTCCGAACTGCAGGATGGCGCCTGGCAGGCGCTTGCTGACCAGGTCCAGCGCGTCGCGCAGATGGACCTCGGGGATCGAGCGGCCCGATCCGCGCAGGGTGTCGCCGTCGTCCGGCGCGAAAGCCAGGGCGGGACGCCAGTAGGTTTCCTTCAGGCGCGAGGCCACCAGGCCGATCACCCCAGGGTGCCAGCCGGGTTGCCAGACGCAGACGCTGGCGGCGCGGGCCTCGTGAGCGTGAGCGTCCAGGTGCGCCAGGGCCTCGTCGCGCATGACGGTCTCCCGCGCGCGGCGTTCGCGGTTGATCTCGTCCAGCGATTGCGCCAGTGCCAGGGCGCGGCCGGGATCGTCTTCCAGCAGGCAGTGGATGCCCAGGCTCATGTCGGCCATGCGGCCGGCGGCGTTGATGCGCGGCCCCAGGGCGAAGCCCAGGTCGTCCGTGCCGGCCCGCGCCGGATCGCGGCCGGCGACTTCGAACAGAGCCGCCAGCCCGGCCTGCATGCGGCCCTGGCGGATGCGCCGCAGCCCCTGGCCGACCAGCAGCCGGTTGTTGGCGTCCAGGCGCACCACGTCGGCCACCGTTCCCAGGGCCACCAGGTCGGCGTAGACCTCGAGTTTGGGTTCGCCTCTGGCCGGCAGGGCGCCGCGCGCGCGCAGCGCGGCGCGCAGGGCCAGCATGACGTAGAAGATCACCCCCACGCCGGCCAGGTGCTTGGAAGGGAAGCCGCAGCCGGCCTGATTGGGATTGACGATGGCCAGGGCGTCGGGCAGATCGGGGCCGGGCAGGTGATGGTCGGTGACGATGACCTCGATCCCGGCGGCGCGCGCCGCCGCGACGCCTTCGAGGCTGGCGATGCCGTTGTCCACCGTCACCAGCAGATCGGGTTTGCCGGCCGGATGGCGCCGGGCCAGTTCGACCACGGCCGGCGACAGGCCGTAGCCGGTCTCGAAGCGGTTGGGGACCAGGAAATCGACCTGGGCGCCCATCTCGCGCAGGGCGCGCACGGCCACGGCGCAGGCCGTGGCGCCGTCGCAGTCGTAGTCGGCCACGATCAGCAGCCGCTGTCCCGCCTGGATCGCGTCGGCCAGCAGTTCGCCGGCCCGGTCCACATGCGCGAGCCGGGTCGGCGGGATCAGGGCGGCCCATTCGGTGGGGCCGGCCTGATCCAGGCCGCGGGCGGCCCACAGGCGGGCCAGCAGCGGGTGGACGCCGGCCGCCGCCAGCGCCTGCGCGCGGGCCGGGTCGGCACCGCGCGCGAGGATCAGCGGGCGCACCACCAGCGCCTCCAGTCAAGCGGACGCAGACGCCGCAGCCAGCCGGCGCGCGCATCCAGTTCCACGGTGCGCTCGCGCCCGGTCAGCACCAGCGTGGGCGCGGCGCCGGCCAGGGGGGCGAAGCAGCGTCGCTCCAGGCCTGCCAGCGCCTCGATCCAGCCGCCCCAGTCCTGGGCGACGGCATGGGCCTGCAGCGCGGGTTCGATGCGCAGATCGTCCGGGAGCGGTCGGCTCAATTGGCTGCGGCGCGCGCCGCCGTACAGCCACAGGCTGTTGATCGGGGCGAGGCCGTCCTGTTGGCGCCGCTGATTGACCGGATGCTCGTGCCAGGCCATTTGCAGACTGTTGGCCAGGCGCCGCCAGGGGCGCGCCACCGGATCCTGAGGCCACCAGTCGTTGACGGCGCTGACGGCGACCAGCGCCGGGCTGGCGCAGGCCAGACGGATGGGTTCCGGCCAACGCACCCGCCAGGTGTCGGGGGTGTCCTGCGTCAGAGCGATGCCGCTGTCTTCGATCGGTTCGCGGGCGGCTTCCATCAGGGCGGCGGACTGTTCGGCTGTGATCGCCAGCGTGTCGGCCGGCAGCAGGGCCGCGCCGTCGCGCGAGGGCGCCATGTGGATCAGTTCCGCCAGCCAGACGGGCTCGTCGTCCGCGCCGGGCAGGCGCAGCGGCCCCAGACCTGCGCTAATATGCTCGTCTTGCGCCGGCGTGAATCCGCGCGCCTGGAGCAGCCAGTGTTCCAGCGGCGTGCACCAGGTGTCCGCGGCCGGACAGGCCGCCGTCCGGGGCGTGCCGAAGCCCAGCCAGCGGGTCAGGGTGGGGGCGCGTTGCGCCAGATGAGGCGCCAGTTCGGCGGCCACCTCGGGTTCGGGCAATGCCCCGGGAATCACGATGTGCATGGCGGAATTGTAGGGTATCAATCGGACGAGGATGGCGAGTCGCATGGCGTATGAATGGTGGATAGGGGCGCGCTACGCGGGCCTGGCCCGCGCGGGGCGGGGCGGACGCCGGGGCGACCGCTTCGTGTCCTTCGTGGCGGCCAGCTCCATGGCGGGCATCGGCCTGGGGGTGGCGGCGCTGATCATTGTCCTGTCGGTGATGAACGGCTTCCAGACCCAGGTACGCGACCGTATGTTGTCGGTGCTGCCGCATATCGAGCTGTACGTGCCGGGCTCGGACCACGAGCAGGTGCTGGAGCATTGGCGGGACCTGGCCGACGCCGCCCGCCGGGACCCGGCGGTCCGGGGCGCGGCTCCGTTCGTCGCGGCCCAGGGCATGCTGGCGCGTGGCCAGGGCCTGAGCGGCGTGCAGGTGCGCGGTATCGATCCTGCCATCGAGACGGAAGTGTCCGACCTGGCGGGCCAGATGGCCTCGGGGACGCTCGATAGCCTGAAACCGGGTTCGTTCCGCATGGTGGTGGGCAGTCAGATCGCCCAGTCCCTGGGGCTGATGGTGGGCGACACGGTCCTGCTGCTGGCGCCGCAGGGATCGATTTCGCCGGCGGGCTTCACGCCGCGCATGCGCCAGTTCACGGTGTCGGGGATCTTCTCCTCGGGCTATTACGAGTACGATGCCTCGCTGGTGTTCGTTGACGTCCAGGACGCCGCCCGGGTGTTCCGCGACAGCGGCGTGAGCGGCGTGCGCCTGCGCATCGCCGACATGCAGCGTGCCCCCCGTGTGGCTCATGCGCTGCTGGAGCGGATGCCGGCGGGCGTGCGGGCCATGGACTGGACCCAGAACAACCGTACCTGGTTCGCCGCCGTGCAGACCGAGAAGCGCATGATGTTCCTGATCCTGACCCTGATCGTGGCGGTGGCAGCCTTCAACCTGCTGTCCTCGCTGGTGATGGCGGTCAAGGACAAGCGCTCGGACATCGCCATCCTGCGCACCCTGGGGGCTACGCCGGCCGAGATCGCGCGCATCTTCCTGATCCAGGGCGCCCTGATCGGCGTGGTGGGCACGCTGGGGGGCGTCGCGCTGGGCACGCTGGTGGCCTACAACATCGATGTCATCGTCCCTTGGATCGAGCACATGCTGGGCATCCAGTTCCTGCCCCAGCAGATCTATTTCATCAGCGAACTGCCGTCCAACCCCCAGCTGGGCGACATCGCCGTGATCGGCGGCACGTCCCTGGTCCTGTCCCTGCTGGCCACGCTGTATCCCAGCTGGCGGGCGTCCCGCCTGCAACCCGCCCAGGTGCTGCGCCATGACTGATCCCGTCGCCATCGATGCCGTGCTGCGCGCCGAACACCTGGCCAAGACCTACGACGAGGGGGCCGGGCGGGTCGAGGTCCTGCGGGACGTCAGCCTGTCGGTCCATGCCCATGAAATGGTCGCGGTCGTCGGCGCCTCGGGTTCGGGCAAGAGCACGCTGCTGCACGTGCTGGGCCTGCTGGACGAACCGGACGAAGGGCGGCTGTGGATCGCCGGCCAGGCCGCCACGGGGCTGGACGAACGGCGCCGCAGCCGGCTGCGCAACCAGGCCCTGGGCTTCGTCTACCAGTTCCACCATCTGCTGCCGGAATTCACCGCGCTGGACAATGTGGCCATGCCCCTGATCGTGCGTCGCTGCACGCGCGCCCAGGCCCGGGAGCAGGCGGCCGCGATGCTCGATCAGGTCGGCCTGTCCGCCCGGGCCGCGCATTTTCCGGGCCAGTTGTCGGGCGGCGAGCGCCAGCGCGTGGCCCTGGCGCGGGCGCTGGTGACCCGGCCGGCCTGTGTGCTGGCCGACGAGCCGACCGGCAACCTGGACCGCCATACGGCCGCTGCCATGTTTGACCTGCTGGCCCGCATCAACCGGGAACTGGGCACGGCCTTCGTCATCGTCACCCACGATCCGGCGCTGGCGGCCCTGGCGCACCGGCGCTTCCACATGCAGGCGGGGCTGCTGGCCGAGGACGAGGCCGGACATGGCGCAGTCCCTTCGGACTGCGCCATGTCCGACGAATCCGAGCCGCCTGCAAGTGGCGAGGTGGATGGGGCCGGGTAGGGCGCGAGTCGTGGCCGGCTCTCTGGGCCGTGCCTGACCGCCTGGCGGCTGTTCGAACGGAGAATCCATGCTGATCGACACCCACTGCCATCTGGACGCCCTCGAGTTCGACGCGGACCGGCCGGTCGTGATCGAGCGGGCGCGGCGGGCGGGTGTCCGAGGCATCGTGGTCCCGGCCGTGATGCGCGCCAATTTCACGGTCGTCCAGGACCTGGCGCGTGCCACCCCGGGCGCCTGCTACGCCCTGGGCATCCATCCGCTGTACGTCGATCGATCCGGCGAGGAAGACCTGGACGCGCTGGATGCCGCGTTGGCGGCGGCGCGGGACGATCCCAAGCTGGTGGCGATCGGCGAGATCGGGCTGGATTTCTTCGTGCCCGCCGTGAGCACACCGGAAGGCCGCGTCCGCCAGGAAAAATTCTACGTCCGCCAGCTGGATCTGGCGCGGCGCCACGGCCTGCCGGTGCTGCTGCACGTGCGCCGGTCCCAGGACACGCTGCTCAAGCACCTGCGCCGCCGCCCGCCCATCGGCGGCATCGCCCATGCCTTCAACGGCAGCTTCCAGCAGGCGGAACAGTTCATCGCGCAGGGCTTCGCGCTGGGCATGGGCGGAGCCATGACCTTCGAGCGCGCCCTGCGGATCCGCCGCCTGGCGACCGAATTGCCGGCCGAGGCCCTGGTGCTGGAAACCGACGCGCCCGACATCCCGCCCGCCTGGCTGGGGCGCGGTCCCGATGGCCGGCTCGGGCCGGCGCGTAATGAACCGGCGGAAACGGCCGGGATCGCTCGTACTCTGGCCGAATTGCGTGGTGTCGAGACCGAGACCTTGGTCGGGCAGTGCTTCGCCAATGGCTGCCGGGTGCTGCCCCGGTTGGCGCGCGCCTTGGACAGAACGGTCGCTGCGTAGTTTCCCGGCTGGACCGGAATGCGTGTGAGGCGTTCCGGCGGCCCGTTCACCCCCTAAGCTGAAGGATGATTCGTTTTCGGGGGAAGGTATGCTCGGGCGCGCGATGGTGGTGGCGGGACTGGGCGGCGTGCTCGACGCCCATCGGCTGGCCGATCTGCCGGGAAGCGGTACGCTGGCGCTGGTGTCCGGTTTGCTGGGGTTGATGGGCTGGGTGGTGTGGCGCGTGGCCCGGGGCCGGGCGGGGACCGAGGATGGGATATCGCATCGTTTCGGCCGATCGGTGCTCTCCGGTTGGTGTGGGCTCGGCTCCGTCGCGACGTTGCGCAGCCTGGCGTTCTGCCTGCTGAGCGCCTGGGCCGGTTTCATGTTCACCGTATTGTGCGCCCAGGCACGCCTGGATCAGGCGCTGGCCGATGGCAATGTGGACCGGGTGTCGCGCGTCACGCTGCGCGTCGATAGTCTGCCCCGGCTGCGGCCGGACCGGCTGGATTTCGAGGCCGTGATGCTGGATGCGCATCCAGACGGCGTGCCGGAGCGCATCCGGGTGCGCTGGCCGGCCGGTGGCTGGCGCGGTCCCTATGCGCCCGCACTGCCGCCCGATCCGCCGTTTCCCGAGGTGCGCCCCGGGCAGGTCTGGCGCATGGCTCTGGTGCTGCGGCCGGTGCGCGCCGCGCAGAACCTCCATGCCTTCGATTACGAGGCCCATGCCTTTGCCGCCGGCATCCGCGCGCAGGGCACGGTGCGCGGATCGCCGGAATGGCTGCGCGACGAGGGCTGGGCCGGCCTGTCCGTCATTGCCGGTCGGGCGCGCCATGCGGTGCGGGAGGCCATGGCGCCGTATCTGGAGGGCCTGCGCTATGGACCGGTGCTGCGGGCACTGGCCATCGGCGACCAGGACGGGGTGGACGACGCCGACTGGACCGTCTTCAACCGCACCGGCATCACCCACCTGGTCTCCATCAGCGGCTCGCATATCACGATGCTGGCCGGCGCCGGCGCGATGGCGGTCTCGGCCTTGTGGCGCCGCCTGCGCTGGCGCGGCCGTTGTCTGGCCGAACGCTGGCCCGCGCGCCGGGCGGGCGCCGTCGCGGCGCTGCTGGTCGCCTGGCTGTATTGTCTGCTGGCTGGATGGGGCGTGCCCGCGCGGCGCACCTTCATGATGCTGGCGGTGGTGGCGGGCGCCCAGGCCTTGCAACTGCGTATCAGTGGTTCGCGGGTGCTGGCCCTGGCGGCCGTGGCCGTCGTCGCTACGGATCCCTGGTCGGTGCTGGCGGGCGGGTTCTGGCTTTCGTTCCTGGCGGTGGCCGTGCTGCTGGCCGTCGGGTCGAAGGCGGAGACGGTGGCCGGGGGCGGCGCGGCGGCCCCCGCCGGCTCATCGCGGAAATCCCCGGGGGGCATGACCTCGCCCCGCGCATTGCCGCATGCGACCACCTGGCCCGATCGGCGGCGCGACCGCTGGCTGCGCGGCTTGAAGCTCGCGGCGCGCCTGCAATGGGCGGTCACCTGGGCCCTGGCGCCGCCGCTGGCCTGGACCTTTCACGAAGTCTCGCTGATCTCTCCGCTGGCCAACGCCTACGCCATCCCGGTCATCGAACTGCTGGTCACCCCCCTGTCTCTGTTGCTGGCCGCCGTGGCGCTCGTGCCGGGCCTGGAGCCCGTCTCCACCGGCCTGGCCTGGCTGGCGCATGGGGCGTTGAGCCTGATGATGTGGCCGACCGAATGGCTGGCCGCCTTGCCCGCCTGGCCCGTGCCCGCCGGGCCGGCCTGGGTGTATGCCTTGGCGATGGCCGGCGTGGTGGTGGCTCTCTGGCCGGGGGGCGCCGGATCCGGATCGTCGGGCCTCGCCGACCGGACGCGGGACGGGGATGGGGCGGCGAGGTGTTGGGCTGACTCGCTCGTCCGCCCCCGCGCCTGGGCTTGGCTGGCCTTGTTGCCGATGCTGTTGTGGCCGCCGGACCGGCCCGGCGAGGGCGAGTGGGACCTGCACGCGCTGGACGTCGGGCAGGGCAGCGCCTTGCTGGTCCGCACGGCGCGGCACGCACTGCTGTTCGACGCGGGCGCGCGCCATGCGCGGGATGCGGACGAGGGTACCCGCACCGTCGTTCCGGCTCTGAAGGCGTTGGGCGTGCACCGCCTGGACGCGCTGGTCGTATCCCACGCCGATCTGGATCACGCCGGCGGGGTTCGCAGCGTGCTGGCGGCGGTGCCGGTGGCGCAGGCTTTCGCGTCCTTCGATCTGGAAGCCTGGCTGCGCGCCGAAACTCGAAAACTGGGCGCCGATGCCACGCCCTTGCCTCAGGCTGACGTCCCGTGCCGTTTCGGCGACCGCTGGCGCATGGACGGGGTTGAATTCGAGTTTCTCTGGCCGCTGGACGTGCGCGCGCGCCGCAAGGGCGTGGAGGCCAACGCCGGCAGTTGCGTGCTGCGGGTGCGAGGGGCGCACCACAGTCTGCTGCTGACGGGCGACATCGAGATCCGCGCCGAGGCGGCCCTGGTCGGACGCGGATTGACGCCTGCGGACGTGGTCGTGGCCGCGCATCACGGCTCGCGGACTTCGTCGTCGGCCGCCTTCGTCGAGGCCGTGGCGGCGCGCCACGTGATCATTCAGGCGGGCACCTGGAACCGCCATGGCCACCCGGACCCTGCTGTGCTGGAACGCTGGCGTCAATCCGGCTCGACCCTCTGGCGCACGGATTTGCAAGGCGGGGTAAATGCCCGGTCGCGCGGGGAAGGGCTCTCGTTGTACAGTGTCCCGGAGTCGTCCCGTCGTTATTGGCACGGGCGGCGCCCGTAGGGATCTTCCGTGGTTCCCTAGTGGTTTTCGCGGTCTTGCGCGAGATCGCGGGATCGGCGATGATCCGGCAGCCGTCCACAAGACGACTGTGGTCCTTTCGACAACACCCGGCATCCGGGGGTTCCAAAGGGCTTGTGAAAAATCCAAAAGATTTTTGCGACCATGACACAGACACCTCTGAAGTTCTACGTGCCCGAGCCCTCGGGGCGTCCCGGTCAGGCGACCGACTTTTCCTACCTGCGCCTGCAGCCCGCCGGGGCGGCGCGCAAACCCCCCATCGACATCGCGCCCTACGACACCCGCGACCTGGCCATCGGGCTGATCCGCGTGCTGGACGACCAGGGCGAAGCCCAGGGGCCCTGGGCCGAGGACCTTCCGGACGACGATCTGCTGCGCCGCGGCCTGTGCGCCATGGTCAAGACGCGCATCTTCGATGCGCGCATGGTCATTGCCCAGCGGCAGAAGAAGACCTCGTTCTACATGCAATGCCTGGGCGAGGAGGCCATCGCCATCGGCCAGTCGCTGGCGCTGCGCGACGGCGACATGCATTTCCCGTCCTACCGCCAGCAGGGCCTGCTCATCGCGCAGGACTACCCCCTGTTCGACATGATGTGCCAGATCTTCTCCAATGACCAGGATCCGCTGAAAGGCCGCCAGCTGCCGGTGCTGTATTCGGTGCCGGAAAAGGGCTTCTTCACCCTGTCGGGCAACCTGGGCACGCAGATGCCCCAGGCGGTGGGCTGGGCCATGGCCTCGGCCATCAAGGGCGACACCCGCATCGCCTGCGGCTGGATCGGCGACGGTGCGACGGCCGAATCGGACTACCAGACGGCGCTGCTGTTCGCCCACGTGTACCGGGCGCCGGTGATCCTCAACGTGATCAACAATCAGTGGGCGATCTCCACCTTCCAGTCCGTCGCGGGCGGCGAGGGCACCACGCTGGCGGCGCGCGGCATCGGCTCGAACGTGGCCTCGCTGCGGGTGGACGGCAACGATTTCCTGGCCGTCCACGCCGTGTCCCGCTGGGCTGCCGAACGGGCGCGCAACAACCATGGCGCCACGTTGATCGAATGGGTCAGCTACCGGGCCGGGCCGCATTCCACTTCCGACGATCCGTCCAAGTACCGGCCGGCCGACGACTGGTCGCGATTCCCGCTGGGCGATCCGATCGCGCGGCTGAAGGACTACATGCTCAAGCGCGGCATCTGGTCCGAACAGGAGCATCAGGAACTGCAGAAGGCCTGCGAGGCCGAGGTCGTCTCCGCCCAGAAAAAGGCCGAGGCCCACGGCACGCTGGCCACGGGACGCACCAGCAGCGTGGCGACCATGTTCGAGGACGTGTACAAGGACATGCCGGAACACCTGCGCCGGCAGCGCCAGGAACTGGGGGTATGAGCATGGCACAGGAAAAAACCAAGACCCGTCCCATGACGATGATCCAGGCCCTGCGCTCGGCCATGGACGTCATGTTGGAACGGGACGAGAACATCGTCGTCTTCGGCGAGGACGTCGGCTATTTCGGCGGAGTGTTCCGCTGCACGGAAGGCCTGCAGGCCAAGTACGGCCAGTCGCGCGTGTTCGACGCGCCGATTTCCGAAAGCGGCATCGTGGCGGCGGCCATCGGCATGGGCGCCTACGGCCTGCGTCCGGTGGTCGAGATCCAGTTCGCCGACTATTTTTATCCGGCGGCCGACCAGATCTTCTCCGAGGCCGCGCGCCTGCGCTACCGTTCGGCGGGCGGCTACACCGCGCCGCTGACGATCCGCATGCCCTGCGGCGGCGGGATCTTCGGCGGCCAGACCCACAGCCAGAGCCCGGAGGCCCTGTTCACGCACGTGGCCGGCCTGCGCACCGTCATGCCGTCCAATCCCTACGACGCCAAGGGTCTGTTGATCAGTTCCATCGAGAACGACGACCCGGTCATCTTCCTCGAGCCCAAACGCCTGTACAACGGCCCCTTCGACGGTCACCACGACCAGCCGGTCGTGCCCTGGTCCAAGCACCCGCTGGGCAACGTGCCCGAAGGCTACTACACCGTGCCGCTGGATTCGGCCTCGCTCTATCGCGAAGGCCGGGATCTGACCGTGCTGACCTACGGCACCATGGTGTACGTGGCCGAGGTCGCCGCTCGCGAGGCCGGCATCGAGGCCGATATCCTCGATCTGCGCAGCCTCTGGCCGCTGGACATGGACGCGATCCTGGCTTCGGTGCGCAAGACCGGCCGCTGCGTGGTACTGCACGAGGCCACCCGCACCAGCGGCTTCGGCGCCGAACTGTGCGCCCTGGTCCAGGAGCATTGTTTCTATCATCTCGAGGCCCCCGTGGAACGTATCACGGGGTGGGACACGCCGTACCCCCATTCGCATGAATGGGCTTATTTCCCCGGCCCCAAGCGGGTCGCGGAGGCGTTCAAGCGCGCGTTCCGGGAGGCATAATGGGTATTCACATCATCAAGATGCCGGACATCGGCGAAGGCATCGCGGAAGTCGAACTGGTGGAATGGCACGTCCGGGCGGGCGATGCCGTGGTCGAGGACCAGATCCTGGCCGACGTCATGACCGACAAGGCCACCGTCCAGGTGCCCTCCCCGGTGCATGGGCGCGTCGTGTCGCTGGGCGGCAAGGTCGGCGACGTCATGGCGGTGGGTTCGGAACTCATCCGCCTGGAAGTCGAAGGCGAAGGCAACGAAGGTACGGTCGGGGCGACGTCCCGGACGGCCGCCGCTGCCGCATCGGCGCCCGCCGCGCCGCAACTCGAGCCCGAATCCCGGGCTGAATCAGCCGAGTCCCGTCCCGCTGTCCGCGCGGCGGTCCCGGCGGCCCCCGAACGCGAATCCGCACCGGCGTCCGCCGCGCGCGACCCGCAGGCGCCGCACGCGGCCTCGCACGCACCGTCCCGTCCCGAGGGCCAGCGCCCGCTGGCCTCGCCGGCTGTGCGCCGCCGGGCCTGGGACCTGGGCATCACCCTGCAGTACGTGCCGGGCACCGGCCCCGCCGGCCGGATCACGCACGGCGACCTGGACGCCTGGCTGGCGCGCGATCGCAACGCGACTTCGAACCGCACCACCGGGGCGCTCTACGCCGCCCAGGATCAGGAAACCGAGGTCCCCGTCATCGGCCTGCGGCGCAAGATCGCCCAGAAGATGCAGGAAGCCAAGCGTCGCATCCCGCACTTCACCTACGTCGAGGAAATCGACGTGACGGAACTGGAATCGCTGCGCGCGCGCCTGAACACCCTGCACAGCGCCGAGCGTGGCAAGCTGACTCTGCTGCCGTTCCTGGCGCGCGCCATGGTGCTGGCCTTGCGCGAATTCCCGCAGATCAACGCCCGCTACGACGATGACGCCGGAGTGGTGACCCAGTATGGGGCCGTGCACCTGGGCGTGGCGGCGCAGACGCCGTCGGGCCTGATGGTGCCGGTGCTGCATCACGCGGAAACCCTGGACCTCTGGTCCTGCGCGGCGGAAGTCGCGCGCCTGGCCGAGGCCGCCCGCCAGGGCAAGGCGGCGCGCGACGAGCTGACCGGCTCGACCATCACCCTGACCAGCCTGGGAGCGCTCGGGGGCATCGTGTCCACGCCGGTCATCAACCATCCGGAAGTCGCCATCGTCGGCGTCAACCGCGTGGTCGAACGCCCCGTGTTCCAGGAAGGCCGGGTCGTGGCGCGCAAGCTCATGAACCTGTCCTCGTCCTTCGATCATCGCGTGGTCGACGGCATGCACGCCGCCGAGTTCATCCAGTGCATCCGGCGTTACCTGGAGTGCCCGGCGCTCTTGTTCGTGGAGTAAGCAGCATGTCCAATCCCATCAACACCACTCTGCTCATCATCGGCGGCGGTCCCGGCGGCTACGTGGCGGCCATCCGCGCCGGCCAGTTGGGCATCCCCACCGTGCTGGTCGAAGGCGCCGCCCTGGGCGGCACCTGCCTGAACATCGGCTGCATTCCCTCCAAGGCGCTGATCCACGTGGCCGAACAGTTCCACGCGCTGCAGGGCTATGCCGGCGATTCGCCGCTGGGCATACGCGCCCAGTCGCCCGAGCTCGACCTGGCGCGCAGCGTCGCCTGGAAGGACGGCATCGTCAAGAAGCTGACCACCGGCGTCGGCGCGCTGCTGAAGAAGCATAAGATCACGGTCGTCCAGGGTTGGGCGCGCATCGTCGACGGCAAGACCGTGGACGTCGATCCCGTCGCCAAGGGCAAGGCGGGCGCGCCCCAGCGCATCCGCTGCGAGCACCTGCTGCTCGCCACGGGTTCGGAGCCCGCCGCGCTGCCTTTCATGCCCTTCGGCGGCCCGGTGATCTCCTCGACCGAGGCCCTGTCGCCCAGGAAACTGCCGAAATCCCTGGCTATCGTCGGCGCGGGCTATATCGGCCTGGAACTGGGCATCGTCTACCGCAAGCTCGGCGTGAAGGTCGATGTGATCGAGGCCCAGGACCACATCCTGCCCGTCTACGATGCCGACCTGGTCAAGCCGGTGCACGCCGCGCTGAAATCCCTGGGCGTCGGCCTGCACCTGCAGACCCAGGTCCTGGGCCTGACCGAGGACGGCAAAGGCCTGCGGATCCAGTCGGGCAAGGCCGAGGACGTACTGTCCGCCCAGCAGGTGCTGGTGGCCGTCGGCCGCAGGCCCCGCAGCCGGGGCTTCGGACTCAGTTCCCTGATGCTCGACATGGACGGCATGGCGGTGCGCGTGGACGACCGTTGCCGCACATCCATGACCGGAGTCTGGGCTATTGGCGACCTGACGGGCGAGCCCATGCTGGCGCATCGCGCCATGGCGCAGGGCGAGTGTGTGGCCGAACAGATCGCCGGCCACACGCGGCGCTTCATGCCGGCGGCGATCCCGGCCGTGTGTTTCACCGATCCGGAAGTGGTCACGGCGGGCCTGTCGCCGCAGCAGGCGGCCCAGGCGGGCATCGACGCCATCGACGCCTCCTTCCCGCTGGCGGCCAACGGCCGGGCGATGACGCTGGAATCGACCGACGGTTTCGTGCGGGTCGTGGCGCGGCGCGACAACCACCTGATCCTGGGCTGGCAGGCCGTGGGGCGGGGCGTGTCGGAATTCGCCGCGGCCTTCGGCCAGTCCATCGAGATGGGTGCGCGGCTGGAAGACGTCGGCCACACGATCCACGCCCACCCGACCCAGGGCGAGGCGATCCAGGAAGCGGCCCTGCGGGCGCTGGGGCAGGCGCTGCACGTCTGACGCGTCGTTGCGGACCGGCCTCGTTCTCCCCGGGCACGGCCAATGCCCGTGCCCGGGAAGGCCGGCCAGTCCGTTAGCCGGAGAGCATTGGGCGGGGCTTCTCCTCACCGTGTTTAAATAGGGGCGTTCGTCCGACACGAGGTGCTCCCCATGTCTTTCGCTTCCCCCGCCGTTCAATCCCGCCCGGCCGACGAGCCCCGTCTGGATTTCGTCGCCTGCGCCAGCCCGGCGGGCCTGCACCGCATGGCGTACTGGGAATGGGGCGACCCGGACAACGACCGGGTCCTGGTCTGCGTGCATGGGCTGACCCGTACCGGCCGGGACTTCGATCCGCTGGCGCGCGCGCTCGGCCGTGAATATCGCGTGGTCTGCCCGGACGTCGTCGGGCGGGGGCGTTCGGACTGGCTCATCGATCCCAATGGCTACGTGATTCCCCAGTACGTCGCCGACATGGTGACGCTGCTGGCCCGGCTTCGGCCGGCGCGGCTGGATTGGGTCGGCACGTCCATGGGCGGGCTGATCGGACTGGGGCTGGCGGGGATGGCGGCGCTGTCGCCCGTCCTGCGCCCTCCCAGGGGGCCGTTGGGTCTGGGCGCGGCGTCCGACGTACCGCTGGGCCGCATGGTCTTCAACGACATCGGCCCTGTGCTGGACGTAGACGGCCTGGCGCGGATCGGCGCATACGTCGGCCAGGAATTGCGCTTCGATCGCTACGAGCAGGCGGTGGACTATGTCCGGACGGTGTCGGCCGGCTTCGGGCCGCATGACGACGCCGGCTGGGATGCGCTCACCCGGCACGTGTTCCTCGAACGGGATGGGCAGTGGGTCAAGCATTACGACCTGCGCCTGGCTCAGCCCTTCGCCCTGCAGACCGCCGAAGCCGCGGCCGCCGCCGAGGTCCTGCTGTGGCGGGCCTGGGATCATCTGCCCGCGCCGTCCCTGATCCTGCGCGGCGCGCAGTCCGACATCCTGACGCCGGAAACCGCGCGACGCATGGTGGAACGCAATCCCCGCGCCCGTCTGGTGGAGTTCGACGGGGTAGGACATGCGCCCACCCTGCGTTCCGATGAGCAGATCGCGGCGGTGCGCGATTTCCTGCTCGTGTCCCCTTCCTGAATCCGGCGCGGTCCGCCGCCGCTCCACGTATCGGAACCATGCCGTTGAACGTCGATCTGCACAGCCATTCATCCCGTTCCGACGGTATCCTGCCGCCCGCGCAGGTGGCCGCTCGCGCCCATGCGCAGGGCGTGGACTGGTGGTCGTTGAGTGACCACGACGAGACCTCCGGCCTGGCCGAGGCCGCCGCCGCGGCGCGCGCGCTGGGCCTGGGCTTCATCCCCGGGGTCGAGATTTCCGTGACGTTCTGCGAACGCACGGTCCACGTGCTGGGCCTGGACATCGACCCGGACCAGCCCGACCTGCGGGCGGGCCTGGCCGGCATCCGCCGCAGCCGCTTCGAGCGCGCCGGGGACATCGCCGCGCGCCTGGACGATTGCGGCATCGCCGGCGCCTACGAGGGCGCCTTGCGGCACGTGGATAACCCGGAACTGATTGGCCGCGTGCATTTTGCCCGCCACCTGCTGGAGCAAGGGCATTGCAAGTCCCTGCAGCAGGCCTTCGACCGCTACCTGGGCGAGGGCAAGCGGGCCTTCGTGCCGATGCGCTGGCCGAGCCTGGAGTCGGCGGTGGCCTGGATCCGCGGGGCCGGCGGCAAGGCGGTGATCGCCCATCCCGGGCGCTACCGCTATACGCCGCAGCAGTTCGATGCGTTGTTCGACGCATTCAAGGCGCAGGGCGGCGTCGGCCTGGAAGTCGTCTCCAGCGGGCACACGCCCGCCCAGTGCGACCGCTACGCCCGCGTGGCGCAGGCCTACGGTTTCGAGGCCTCGCGCGGTTCGGATTTCCACGCGCCGGGCATTCCCCGCACGGAGCTGGGCCGGGTGCCGCCATTGCCGGAATACCTGACGCCGGTCTGGCGGGACTGGATTTAGGGCCTGTCTCAGAAATATGTAGACAGAATCTACGGATGGAATCGAGGATTTGGTCAGCGGTCTTGGTCCAGATGAAAGGTCTGGGATGTTGATTGTAATGATCGAGGTATTGCCGAATGGCCGGCTCAAGGGCTCGCGTACTGCGATGGGTACCGCGTCGGATCTGTTTGCGCGTGATCTCGGCGAACCATCGCTCGACTTGGCTCAACCACGAGGCCGAAGTGGGTGTGAAGTGCACCTGGAATCGTGGATGGCGTGCAAACCAAGACTTGATCGCGGGCGTCTTGTGCGTGCCGTAGTTGTCCATCACCAGATGCACATCCAACTCGGCCGGCACGTTGGCCTCGATAGTGCGCGGAAACCGCAAGAACTCTCTACTGCGATGGCGCCGATGCAGTTCACCGATCACTTCTCCGGTAGCAATATCGAGCGCGGCAAACAGGGGGGTCGTGCCATGGCGCATGTAGTCGTGCGTGCGCCGTTCGGCGATGTCCGGGGCCAGCTCGCGTACTTTCTCCACGAACAGCGGATCGTTCGAGAGCTTGAAGGTCTCCTGGCGATGCGGCTGCAAACCGAAGGCTTGCCAAATGCGCGTCACCGTCGCGTGCGACAGACCCAGAGTGCGAGCCATGCTGCGCGTGCTCCACTGCGTGGCATCAGCCGGTTTTTCTTCCAACGTCTTGGCCACTACCGCTTCGATCAGATCGTCGCCGATTTGCCGCGGCGTGCCCGGCCGAGGCTCATCGAGCATTTAGTGCAATGAATTTCTGAGACAGAACACTGGAGCACGCCATGAACAAGGCTTTCGTCAAAGAGTCGGACAACGACGAGGACGACGACCTGCCCGAATCCCGGGCCCTGCCCGCCGGGACGAAGAACTACATGACGGTCACCGGCTACCGGGCGCTGAACGACGAACTGATGCACCTGATGAATGTCGAGCGTCCCGAGGTCGTGTCCGTCGTGTCGTGGGCGGCGTCCAACGGCGACCGTTCGGAGAACGGCGACTACCTGTACGGCAAGAAGCGGCTGCGGGAAATCGACCGGCGCATCCGCTACCTGACGCGCCGCCTGGAGTCGGCCGAGGTCGTGGATCCGGCCCGACAGCCCAACCGCGATCAGGTGTTCTTCGGCGCGACCGTCCATTATTGCGACAGCCGGGGCGAAGCCTTCACCATCACCATCGTTGGCGTGGACGAGGCCGAGCCCCTGGCGGGGAAGATCAGTTGGGTGTCGCCCGTGGCCCGCGCCCTGATCAAGGCGCGCGAGGGCGACACCGTGACCCTGCGCACGCCCTCGGGGATCGAAGAACTGGACATCCTGGGGGTCCGCTATCCGGACGCCTGATCGCGGCTAAAATGGATGGTTTCCCATGCCCTCGAGCCGTTCCGCCGTGACTACCGTACTGATCCTCCCCGGTTCCTCCGTTCTGTCCGACTTCCGCCGGGAACGCCTGCTGCGTGTCCTGGCCGCCCGGGATCTGCCGGTGGCCGACGTCCGTGCGCAAGCCTGCCATTTCGTCGGGATCGACGGTACGCTGGACGACGCGGGCCAGGCGCGCCTGCGGGCGCTGCTGGATGACGGCCGCGCAACCGAGGTCCCGGCCGCCGAACGGCACGCGGCGCGTTTCCTGGTGATTCCGCGCCTGGGCACGATTTCCCCCTGGGCCAGCAAGGCGACCGACATCGCCCGCCACTGCGGCCTGCCGCAGGTGCGCCGCATCGAACGCGGGGTGCGCTACACCATCGTGCCGGAACGCCGCCTGCTGGGCATGCGCGCGCTGGATGCGGACCAACTGGCCGCCGTGGCCGCCTGCGTGCACGACCGCATGACCGAAACCGTGGTGGACGACGATTTCGACGGTCAGGCGCTGTTCGCCCAGCTGGACGGCCAGCCCGTCCAGGCCGTGCCCGTGCTGGCCGAAGGCCGCGCCGCCCTGGAAGCCTGCAATGCGCGCCTGGGCCTGGCCCTGTCGGACGACGAGATCGACTACCTGCTGCGCGCCTATCGCGACCTGGGGCGCGACCCCACCGACGTCGAATTGATGATGTTCGCCCAGGCCAACAGCGAACACTGCCGCCACAAGATCTTCAACGCCCACTGGACGGTGGACGGCCAGGCCCAGCCGCACACGCTGTTCGACATGATCCGCGCCACCCACGCCGCCCAGCCCGAAGGCACGATCGTGGCCTATTCGGACAACGCCGCCATCATGGCCGGCGGGCCGGCGCGGGTCTTCCATGCGGGCGACGCCACCGACACCGTCTACCGGCGCCACGACATCGTCGCGCACACGCTGATGAAGGTCGAAACGCACAATCACCCGACGGCGATCGCGCCCTTCCCGGGCGCGGCGACTGGCGCGGGCGGCGAGATCCGCGACGAGGGCGCGACCGGGCGCGGTTCTAAACCCAAGGCCGGCCTGACCGGTTTCACCGTGTCGAACCTGCGCGTGGACGACGCCGTCGAACCCTGGGAAGACGAGGGCGGCGCGCCCGATCGCATCGCCACGCCGCTGGACATCATGATCGAAGGCCCCATCGGCGGGGCCGCGTTCAACAACGAATTCGGCCGCCCGAACCTGCTCGGCTATTTCCGCAGCTTCGAACAGACGGCAGGCGGCATGCGCTGGGGCTACCACAAGCCCATCATGCTGGCCGGCGGCCTGGGCCAGATCGACGCACGGCTGACGCACAAGGATCCGCTGCCGCCGGGCGCGCTGCTGGTGCAGCTGGGCGGGCCCGGCATGCGCATCGGCATGGGCGGCGGCGCGGCCTCCAGCATGGGGGCGGGCAGCAACGAGGCTGCTCTCGACTTCGATTCCGTGCAGCGCGGCAATCCCGAAATGCAGCGCCGCGCCCAGGAAGTCATCGACCGCTGCTGGCAGCAGGGCGCATCCAATCCCGTCCTGGCGATCCATGACGTCGGCGCGGGTGGCCTGTCCAACGCCTTCCCGGAACTGGTCAACGACGCCGGGCGCGGCGCGGAATTCGAACTGCGGCGCGTGCCGCTGGAAGAATCCGGCCTGTCGCCCGCCGAAATCTGGAGCAACGAATCCCAGGAACGCTACGTGCTGGCCATCCAGCCGGAAGACCTGGACCGCTTCGCGCGCATCGCCGACCGCGAACGCTGCCCCTACGCGGTGGTCGGCATCGCCACCGAGGAACGCCGCCTGCGCGTCACCCTGGACGAAGGCCTGCCCGGCCTGGACCGCCCTGCGGGCGAGGTGGATCCGGCCGGACTGCGGCCCGTGGACGTGCCGGTCGACGTGATCCTGGGCAAGCCGCCGCGCATGCAGCGCGACGCGGATCGCCTGGCGGTCGAGGGCGAGGCACTGGACCTCAGCGGCATCGAATTGCCCGACGCGATCGATCGCGTACTGCGCCATCCCACCGTGGCCAACAAATCCTTCCTCATCACCATCGGCGACCGCACCGTGGGCGGCCTGACGGCCCGCGACCAGATGGTCGGCCCCTGGCAGGTTCCAGTAGCCGACTGCGCCGTCACCCTGCGCGATTACGAGGGCGTGGCGGGCGAGGCCATGGCCCTGGGCGAACGCAGCCCGATCGCGGTGTTGAATCCAGCCGCCTCGGGCCGCATGGCCGTGGCCGAGGCCCTGACGAACCTCGCCGCCGCCGGCGTCGTCCGCCTGGAAGACGTCAAACTGTCCGCCAACTGGATGGCCGCCTGCGGCGCGCCCGGCCAGGACGCGGCCTTGTACGACACCGTGTCCGCCGTCAGCGACTGGTGCCAGAGCCTGGGGCTGTCGATCCCGGTGGGCAAGGATTCCCTGTCCATGCGCACCGCCTGGCGCGACGAGGCGGGCGATCACCAGGTCGTGTCGCCGGTGTCGCTGGTGGTCACGGCCTTCGCACCGGTGGCCGACGTGCGCGCCACCCTGACGCCGCAGCTGCGCGACGCGGCGGACGGTTCCGTGCTGCTGCTGATCGACCTGGGCGAAGGGCGCCAGCGCCTGGGCGGCTCGGTGCTGGCCCACGCCTATGGTGGCATCGGCGCGGAAACCCCGGACCTGCACGACGCGGCCCTGCTGCGCACGGCCTTCCTGGCGCTGCGCGAGCTGGCGGCCCAGGGCTGGATCCTGGCGTGCCACGACCGTTCCGACGGCGGTCTGCTGGCGGCGGCGGCCGAAATGGCCTTCGCAGGGCGCCTGGGCGTGTCTCTGAACCTGGACATGCTGACGATCGACCCGCACACGGCCGACGCCGGCGACTACAAGATCCGCGCCGACCAGGTGGCCGTCCAGCATCATGAACGCAACCTGGCGGCCCTGTTCAACGAGGAGACCGGCTGGCTGTTGCAGGTGCCCCGCGCGCATCGCGACGACGTGCTGCGCCACTTGCGTCAGGCGGGCCTGTCCAATTGCACCCATGTGGTGGGCATGCCCAACGCGCGCCGGGAACTGCAGGTCTTCCGCGACGGAATCATCATCTACCAGCGTCCTTTGGCCGAACTCGGCCGGGTTTGGAGCGAGACCACGCGGCGCATCATGGCGCGGCGCGACCATCCCGCCTGCGCCCAGGCCGAATACGACACCTGGCTCGATATCGAGGATCCGGGCCTGTCGCCGCGGGTGAATTTCGATCCCCAGGACGACGTGGCCGCCCCCTTCATCGCCACTGGCGCGAGGCCGCGCATGGCCATCCTGCGCGAGCAGGGCTGCAACAGCCAGGTCGAGATGGCCTGGGCCTTCGACACGGCCGGTTTCGAGGCCGTGGACGTGCACATGACCGACCTGCTGGCCGGCCGCATCCGCCTGGACGGCATGAATGGCCTGGTGGCGGTGGGCGGTTTCAGCTATGGCGACGTGCTGGGCGCGGGCGAGGGCTGGGCCCGCACCATCCGCTTCAATGCGGCGCTCGCCGACCAGTTCGGCGCCTTCTTCGCCCGCCCGGACAGCTTCGCGTTGGGCGTGTGCAACGGCTGCCAGATGATGGCGGCGCTGGCCGACTTCATCCCGGGCGCGGACGCCTGGCCGCGTTTCACGCGCAACGTATCCGAGAAATACGAGGCGCGCCTGTCGCTGGTCGAAGTCCTGGATTCGCCGTCCATCTTCTTCGCCGGCATGGCCGGCGCGCGCGCGCCCATCGCCGTGGCGCACGGCGAGGGGTTCGCCGATTTCAGTCGCCAGGGCGATGCCGCCCGGGTGGCCGGAGCCATGGCCTTCGTCGACAACCGGGGGGGGCGCACGGAAGCCTACCCGGCCAACCCCAACGGCAGCCCGGCCGGCCTGACAGCGGTGACCACGGCCGACGGCCGCTACACCGTCATGATGCCGCATCCGGAACGCGTCACCCGCAACGTCATGATGTCCTGGCGTCCCGAACGCTGGGGCGCGGCCGACCGGGGCGGGGACGCCGCCGCGCACGGCGGCTACACGCCGTGGATGCGCATGTTCCGCAATGCGCGGGCGTGGATGGGATGAGGTAGGGTAGACAGTCCTGGTGGACTGTTCCGTACCTGTCGGATCCGGGCGCCTCGCAGGGCATGGGATGAAGGGCTGACGGTCCGTCCGATTCGGCCGGCGTGCCGCCGCGTCCGTCGAGCCGCAGTCGTGCCGCCGCGTCCGGGGAGGGGCGGGAATACCCGTCCCGGGGACGCTATAATCGATCTTTGTGCGGAGTTCATCCATGCGTCTGATCAAGAAAGCCCTGACCTTCGACGACGTCCTCCTGGTCCCGGCCTTTTCCCAGGTCCTGCCGCGCGATACGCGCCTCACCACGCAGCTGACCCGGGGCATCCAGCTCAATATCCCGCTCGTGTCCGCCGCCATGGATACCGTGACCGAGTCGCGTCTGGCCATCGCCATGGCTCAGGAAGGCGGCATCGGCATCGTACACAAGAACCTCAGCGCCGACGAGCAGGCGCGCGAAGTCGCGCGCGTCAAGCGCCACGAATTCGGCATCGTGATCGATCCGGTCACCGTCACTCCCACGATGAAGGTGCGCGACGCCATCGCGCTGCAGCGCCAGCACGGCATCTCCGGCCTGCCGGTCGTCGAGGGCGGCAAGCTGGTGGGCATCGTCACCAATCGCGATCTGCGCTTCGAGGACCGCCTGGAGGTGTCACTGCGCGAAGTCATGACGCCGCAGGAGCGCCTGGTCACCCTGACCGAGGGCGCCACCCTGGAAGAAGCCCAGGCCCTGATGCACCGCCACCGCCTGGAGCGCGTGCTGATCGTCAATGACAAGTTCCAGCTGCGCGGCCTGGCCACGGTCAAGGACATCGTCAAGAATACCGAGCATCCCCTGGCCAGCAAGGACGCCCAGGGCCAGTTGCGCGTCGGCGCCGCCGTCGGCGTGGGCGAGGGCACGGACGAACGCGTGGAAAAACTCGCCGCCGCCGGCGTGGACGTGATCGTGGTCGATACCGCCCACGGCCACTCGGCCGGCGTGATCGACCGCGTACGCTGGGTCAAGAAGCACTATCCCAACATCCAGGTCGTCGGCGGCAACATAGCCACCGCCGCAGCCGCGCGCGCGCTGGTCGAGGCCGGCGCCGACGCGGTCAAGGTCGGTATCGGCCCGGGCTCCATCTGCACCACCCGCGTCGTGGCCGGCGTGGGCGTACCGCAGATCACCGCGATCGCCGACGTGGCACAGGCCCTGGAAGGCACCGGCGTGCCCCTGATCGCCGACGGTGGCATCCGCTATTCCGGCGACGTTTCCAAGGCCCTGGCCGCGGGCGCGTCCACCTGCATGATGGGTGGCATGTTCGCGGGTACCGAAGAAGCGCCCGGCGAAGTCGTGCTGTTCCAGGGGCGCTCGTACAAGTCCTATCGCGGCATGGGCAGCCTGGGCGCCATGGCGGACGGCTCCGCCGACCGCTACTTCCAGGATCCCAACAACAACGTCGACAAGCTGGTGCCCGAGGGCATCGAGGCTCGCGTGCCCTACAAGGGCAGTGTCATCGCCATCATCTACCAGCTGGTGGGCGGTATCCGGGCCTCCATGGGCTACTGCGGCTGCGCCACGATCGCGAACTTGCATGCCCAGGCCGAATTCGTGGAAATTACGGCCGCCGGGGTCCGCGAATCGCACGTCCACGACGTGCAGATCACCAAGGAAGCCCCCAACTACAGGGCGGACTGAGCGGGTGGCGACCAGCGATCCGATCCTCGGTGCGGCGGACCCGGCTGCCGCACGCATCGGCGACGAGTTGGCGCAGGCCATGCGGACCTGGCGCCGGGACTTCCACCGACATCCTGAACTGGGCCACCAGGAACACCGCACGGCGGCCCGTATCGCCGAACTGCTGCGTGCCCGGGGTATCGCCGTGCACGAAGGCTACGGCGGCACCACTGGCGTCATCGGGGTTCTGGACGGTCGCCAGGGGACGGGGCCGACCCTGGGCCTGCGCGCCGACATGGATGCGCTGCCCATGCCGGACGCGGGTGCGCACGATCATCGTTCGATCCACGACGGGGTCGCGCATGCCTGCGGCCACGACGGCCACACCGCCATCCTGCTGGGCGCCGCCAGCCATCTGGCGGCGAACCCCGATTTCGCCGGCCGCGTCGTCTTCATCTTCCAGCCTGCCGAGGAACCCCTGACGGGTGCCCGGGCCCTGGTCGAAGCAGGTCTGTTCAGCGACTTTCCTTGTGACGAGGTCTACGGCCTGCATAACAACAACTGCATCGGTTCGGGACAGGTCGGCGTGCGCACCGGCGCCATCCTGTCGGCCTGCGACCTGTTCGAGATCCACATCCGCGGGGTGGGCGGCCACGCCGCCATGCCGCACCAGGCCAACGATCCCATCGTGGCCGGCGCGGCGCTGGTGCAGTCCCTGCAGTCCGTCGTCAGTCGCAACGTCAGCCCCTTCGACACGGCCGTACTCAGCATCTGCCAGTTCCAGGCCGGCAGCGCCATCAACGTCATCGCCGACCACGCCGTGCTGCGCGGCACCGTGCGCACCCTGTCGCGCGAGGCGCAATCCCGCGTGCTGGGCCGCTTGCGCGATCTCTGCGAAGGCGCGGCGCGCGGCTACGGCTGCGAAGTTGAATTCCGCCACCTGCTCAGCTCCCCGCCCACAGTCAACCAGGCCGGGCCGGTGGAATACGTCAAGCGCGCGGCGACCGCCGTGCTGGGAGCCGACCGGGTCGTGGACCCCGTCACGCCGCTCATGGCGTCCGAGGACTTCGCCTACCTGCTGGATCGTTGCCCGGGCGCGTACTTTTTCCTGGGCCACGACGGCCTGACCTGCCATCATCCCGAATTCGACTTCGACGATGCTCTGCTGGAGCGGGGCGCGGCGATCTTCGCCACCCTGGTCTACCAGCGACTGGCGGGCTGAGGGCGCGCGGAAAGCCGCTCATCGCCGTTCTTCCGGCCGGACGGCCGGGGCACGCAACCGCAGGATGGGAACGACGCCCGCCAGCAGGCCCAGCGCACCCAGCACCAGGGCGAATTCCAGCGAAGCGTCGAACCAGGCGTGCGTCAGGCTGAAGAAGATCGGACCGATCAGCTGTCCCAGGGCAAACGAGGCCGTCATCGCCGCCATCTGGCGCTTGGCGCCGTCCTGGCCGACGGCGGCCTGTGCTTCCTGCAGGCCGACCATCGTGATCACCATGAAAGTGCTGCCCACGCAGCAGGCGGCCAGCAGGATCGCCGGCAGCGCATGCCATACGGCGGGCGCCAGCACGCCCGCCGCCATCACCACCTGGGCGCCGGCCCAGATCTGCGGCCGGGTGTAGCGGCGCGCCAGGCGGCTGGCCATTACCGTGGACACTGCACCCGCCAGGCCGAAGGCCGGCCAGGCCAGGCTGAACAGCCAGGGATTCGGCACCAGCAGCCGTGCCTGGGCAGGGAGGAATGTGGCCGGCAGGATGTAGCCGAAGCCGTAGACCCCGTAGCACAGGATCAGGCCCCAGTGCAGGGACGGGACGGCTTCGGCCGTCGCGGCCCGGACCTGCTGCCCGGCGGGATCCGCCGGAGCGGCCGGGGCCAATTCCGTATCCGCCGCGTTTTGTTCAGCGGTCCGCGCGGCGGCGCCCGCGTCCGTCGTCCGCCACAGCATCGACGCGCTCGCCAGACCGGCCAGCGCCGCCGCCGCCAGCCAGAGCCAGGCTTGCGAGGCTGTCGCTCCCGCCAGGGTCAGGCCCATGCAGGCCAGTCCCGCGAATGCGATGCCGCAGCCCACGCCCGCGAACACGACTCCGCTGCGTTCCGTCTGTCCCGATGCATTCAGGCGCGCGATGCATAGGGCGGATGTGCCGATCAGCACCCAGGCGCTGGCCACCCCGGCCAGCAGCCGCCACGCCAGCCAGCCCAGCCAGTAGCCGTCCAGCCCCATCGCCGCCGTCATCAGCACCACCAGCCACAGGCCGCGCCGCAGCAGGGCCGCGGGCGGCCAGTTCATGTGCGTGACCAGCAGCGCGCCCAGCAGATAACCCAGGTAGTTCGCGCTGGCCAGCCAACTGCCCTGGGCCAGGCTCATCCCCAGGTCGGCCTGCATCATCGGCAGGACGGGCGTGAACGCGAAGCGGCCGATGCCCATGGCCACGGCCAAGGCCAACAGTCCCGCCAGGGGCAGGGGAATACGAGAAGGACGGGATGCCATGTCGGGTCGTCTCCTTGAAGCCTCTACTGTAACCGGCGCTGCCGCGCCGGGACACCCGGGGCGTTTTGGTGGCGTGTATCGGGGGTTCGTTTCATAACGACGACGCCGACAATCGCCGCCATGCATCGTTGCAAATCCTCGCGATAGCAATGGCTATCGCTGCGGTTTGCACTTGGTCTGGCAACGATTTCGACATCTTTTTATACTCATCGAGCCTCCGATACACGTCACTGGGTTACATTAACGCCTTGAATAGCCCTCCCTCCGCCCATCCATCATGCACCACCAGCGCATCCTCATCCTGGACTACGGCTCCCAGGTCACCCAACTCATCGCCCGCCGCGTGCGCGACACTGGCGTCTATTGCGAGATCCATCCGGGCGACGTGGACGACGACTTCATCCGTGGCCAGCAGGCGCAGGGCCTGAAGGGCATCATCCTGTCGGGCAGCCATGCTTCCGCCTACGCTGAGGAATCTCTGAAAGTCCCCGCCGCCGTCTTCCAGACCGGCGTGCCAGTGCTTGGCATCTGCTACGGCATGCAGTCCATGGCGCTGCAGCTGGGCGGCCAGGTCGAATTCTCCGATCATCGAGAATTCGGCTATGCCGAAGTCCGTGCTCATGGCCACACCCGTCTGCTGACCGGTCTGCAGGATTTCGAGACCCCCGAAGGCCACGGCATGCTCAAGGTCTGGATGAGCCACGGCGACCGCGTCACGGCCTTGCCGCCGGGCTTCAAGCGCATGGCCTCCACGCCCTCGTGCGAAATCGCGGGCATGGCCGACGAGGAACGCGGCTTCTACGCCGTCCAGTTCCACCCCGAAGTCACCCATACCGTCCAGGGCCAGGCCATCCTGGAACGCTTCGTCACTGAAATCTGCGGCTGCTCGCGTGACTGGAACATGCCCGACTACGTGGCCGAGGCCGTCGCCCGCATCCGCGAGCAGGTCGGCTCCGACGAAGTCATCCTGGGCCTGTCCGGCGGCGTGGATTCTTCCGTCGCCGCCGCCCTGATCCACAAGGCCATCGGCGACCAGCTCACCTGCGTCTTCGTCGACCATGGCCTGCTGCGCCTGGACGAGGCCGGGCAGGTCATGGACACCATGGCCCGGAACCTGGGCATCCGCGTCATCCACGTCGACGCCAGCGAACAGTTCCTGAGCAAGCTGGCCGGCGTCGCCGACCCCGAGGCCAAGCGCAAGATCATCGGCCGCGAATTCGTCGAAGTCTTCCAGGCCGAGGCCGGCAAGCTCAAGTCCGCCCGTTGGCTGGCCCAGGGCACCATCTATCCCGATGTCATCGAATCAGCGGCCTCCAAGACCGGCAAGGCCGTCGCCATCAAGTCCCACCACAACGTCGGCGGCCTGCCCGAGACCCTGAACCTGAAGCTGCTGGAGCCCCTGCGCGAACTATTCAAGGACGAAGTCCGCCACCTGGGCCTGGCCCTGGGCTTGCCGCCCGAAATGGTATTCCGCCACCCGTTCCCGGGCCCCGGCCTGGGCGTGCGCATCCTGGGCGAGGTCAAGCGCGAATACGCCGACCTGCTGCGTCGCGCCGACGACATCTTCATCACCGAACTGCGCAACACCATCGAACCCGAGTCCGGCAAGTCCTGGTACGACCTGACGTCCCAGGCCTTCACCGTGTTCCTGCCGGTCAAGTCGGTGGGTGTGATGGGCGACGGCCGTACCTACGACTATGTCGTGGCCCTGCGTGCTGTGCAGACCACCGACTTCATGACGGCGGACTGGGCGGAACTGCCTTATTCGCTGCTGAAGCGCGTGTCGTCGCGGATCATCAATGAGGTGCGCGGGATCAACCGGGTCACGTACGACGTGTCGAGCAAGCCGCCGGCGACGATCGAGTGGGAGTGATTGGGCATCTGGCACCGGCTGGCACCTGGTAGCACGAGAACACACCTAAGCCCGCGTCATTGCGGGCTTTTTTGTGATTTCATTCGGCACTGGCTGGCAATCTTTGGTATCGCCAAGCACCGTTTTTTCATGGCATGATGAATGGCATTGAATGCTTCGATGCCATGAGGTGCCATCGATACCATGTAGCTACCCTTCTAGCGATCATGGTATTGATCTGACGTAGTGCAATGATTTCATTGTGTTTTTACGCCAGGATTGGGCTGATTTTAGATCATGGTATTCGAGCCGAACCAGGGCGGGAACCATGCTGACCGATACCAAGCTGCGCAACCTCAAGCCGAGGGACAAGCTCTACAAGGAAAACGACCGCGACGGCCTCTATGTGGCCGTCACACCCGCCGGAGCGATCTCATTCCGCTACAACTACTCAATCCACGGCCGGCAGGAGACCATCACTTTCGGCCGTTACGGCGTTGGAGGCATCAGCCTGGCGGAAGCCCGCGAGCGGCTGGGCGAGGCCAAGAAGATGATCGCGGCCGGGAAGTCGCCAGCCAAGGAGAAGGCGCGGGACAAGGCCCGTGTCAAGGACGCGGAGACGTTCGGGGCTTGGGCGGAAAAGTGGCTGCGCGGCTACCAGATGGCCGATTCCACCCGCGACATGCGCCGCTCAGTCTACGAGCGCGAGCTGAAGCCGAAATTCGGCAATCAGAAGCTGGTGGAGATTACCCACGAGGACTTGCGGGCGCTGACCGATGCCATCGTGGAGCGAGGCGCACCGGCAACCGCGGTGCATGCCCGCGAAGTGGTTTTGCAGGTCTATCGTTGGGCCATCGAGCGCGGCCAGAAGGTTGAGAACCCGGCAGAGCTGGTGCGCCCGACGAGCATTGCCAAGTTCGAGCCGCGCGACCGTGCGCTGACTCCGGATGAAATCGGCTTGATGTACCAGTACATGGAGCGCATCGGTACGACGCCATCCATCCGGGCGGCGGCCAAGCTGTTGTTGCTGACGATGGTGCGTAAGAGCGAGCTGACCAATGCGACCTGGAGCGAGATCAATTTCAGTGATGCGCTTTGGACGATCCCGAAGGAGCGGATGAAGCGGCGCAATCCGCACCTGGTGTTCCTGTCCCGGCAGGCGCTGGACATCTTCATTGCCCTGAAAACGTTCGCGGGTGGATCGGACTACGTGCTTCCATCGCGGTATGACTCGGACTTGCCCATGAGCAGCGCCACGCTCAACCAGGTGCTGACGCTGACGTATCGGCTGGCGCAGAAGGAAGGGAAGTCACTCGCCAAGTTCGGCCCACATGACTTGCGGCGAACGGCCAGCACGTTCCTGTTCTTCGGCTTCTTCCTTTGGCTGCTGCGCCACGGCCCGGCTTATGCCGGCTCGATCATTCAATCACTGCGCCAGCTCGGGGAACAGGCTTCCGGCGTGTCCTCGGTGACACCCTCGGGCATCGTGGATGTGGGGTTCCTGATCTTGAAACAGGCGTTTGCCAACCTGTCGGCCTTCTCGCCTGTCGATAGCGTCATTGGCGTGGCCTTGAGCCTCGGCATCCTGATCCTGCTGACCGTTGTTGCCGTGAATATGTTGCTGCTGCTCGTGTCGAGCTGGATTTTGATGTACGCGGGCATCTTCTTCCTCGGCTTCGGCGGCTCGCGTTGGACGTCCGACATGGCGATCAACTACTACAAGACCGTGTTGGGCGTGGCCGTGCAGATCATGACGATGGTGCTCCTGGTGGGCATCGGGAACGACCTGCTTACCGGCTTCTACGCCAGGATGAACACCGGCACGCTGAACTTTGAAGAGCTGGGCGTGATGCTGGTTTTCTGCGTGGCATTGCTCATGCTGGTCAATCGCGTGCCCCCTCTTCTCGCCGGCATCATCACCGGCTCGGGTATCGGCGGCGCGGGTGGCATCGGCAACTTCAGCGCGGGTGCTGCCATCGGTGCGGCTATGGGCGCGGCGAGCATGGCCGCCGGTGCGGCAAGCGTGGCCGGTGCGGCCGTGATGGGTGGTGCAGCCTCGGCCGCCGGCGGCATGTCAGCAATCAAAGCAGCGTTCGAGAAAGCAGGGTCTAGCGCCGGCGGTGAATCGGGCGGAATGCCCATGCTCGGCGGCGGTGATTGTCAACCTATCTGTCGCATTTTCTGAGTGACTCAAGCCGCCCGCTTGAGGTCTGAATTTCGCTTGGCACAGGACGCGTGACCCTTCTGCGGGTTGAGGAAGACCTCGTCGACTCTTGTCCAGTTGCGGGTCCTGCCGCTCCAGCGCTCCGGGTGCTTTTCGCGGGCCGCCCGATAGAGGGCATGGCGCCGTTCGAGCAGGCCGCGATCGCGCCCACAGTGACGCTGCTCAGGCGTCACGAAGCCGATAGCGCTGTGCCGGTGCTCGGTGTTGTACCAGCGCACGAACTCACCGACCCAGGCCCGGGCAGCCAGCAGACCGGTGAAGGGCTTGCGAGGGTAGCGGGGGCGGTACTTCAGAGTCCTGAACAAGGACTCTGAGTACGGGTTGTCATTGCTCACCGCTGGCCTGCTGAACGATGGCGCCACACCCAGCTCCCGTAGTGTCGCCAGCATGGTGGCGCCCTTCATCGGGGAGCCATTGTCGCTGTGTAACACCACCTGCCCTGGGAGGATGCCCTCGCGGCGGCAGATATCGCGCATCAGCTCACTGGCACGGGCGCTGTCCTCGGTGTCATAGACCTGCCAGCCCACGATGTGACGGCTGAACAGGTCAAGAAACAGGTACAGGTAGTAGTACTGGCCCCGCACGGTGGCGGGCAGATAGGTGATGTCCCAGCTGAAGAGCTGCCCTGGCGCAGTAGCCGTCAGCGCCCGAGGCCGATGCACCGGGCCAGGCGTGCGATCAGGCGTGCGATGCACCAGTTGCCCGGCGGTACGCATCAGCCTGTAGATCGTCGATTCACTGGCCAGATAGACCCCCGTATCCGCCAGGCGTGGCACGATCTGAGAAGCGGGCAGGTGGCCGTACTCGCTGCTGTTGACCACCCGCAGGATGCGATCACGCTCGGCATCGCTCAGGCGGTTGCAGGGCCGCTGTACCCGCGTGGGGCGCCCATCGCCTTGCTCCGGGGCCCGCCGCCAACGTTGCAGTGTGCGTGCGCTCAGATTGATTGCTTCACAGGCGCGTGCCTGTCGAGCACCAGCCGTGACCGCCTCAGTAATCAATGCCATGATCTGTCGGCGCTGTGTCAGTGAGGTCATTTGTCCTCGTCCTCCCACAGCGCCTGGTATTTTTTTTGCAGTACCAGCAGGGCTGCCGCCTCCGATAACGCCTTGTCCTTGCGGGCCAAATCACGGCGCACGCCAACCAGTTCCTCTTTGAGCCGACGCAGCTCCTGGATATCGGCTGCGGGCTTGTTCCCCGACTGTTCGAGCTCATGCTTCCAGGCCGTGAGCTGATGGGCGAAGATGCCCCGTTCCCGGCACCAGGCGTTGCGCGCCTCTTCGGCCAGAGAATGGGTCTCAAGCAGGGCCTGCAGCCGCTGTGCGGATGTCCACCGACTGGCGGGGGCCTCTTCTGAGGATTGCCTGCGCAAATGAGCCATCTTCGGATTGCGAATCCAGTTCTTCAGCGTATGGACCGACATGTTCAACTCCTGGGCCATGTCAGCCACCGTGCGCGTGCCGCGCTGCAGGGTCTTGCGGATCGCCTCCTCTTTGAAGGCCGTGCTGTAGGTCGTCAAATTCATCTAATCGTTCCAAATCCGATGCGACAACTAGTCTGACACAGGGGGGCGGTGGCTCCGACTCGGGCAGTGATGCAGGCTCGTTTGCACAAGCTGCTGGCTTTGGTGGCGGGTCAAGCTCAGGTGCGGGCACCACTACACCACTTGCACAGGCCGCCGGTTTCGGCAGCAGCTCGGGCAGCGGTGCCAGCGGCTCGGGTGGTGGCAATGGGCAGCAGTCCGGTAAATCGGGTGGAGATTCCAGCTCGAAGGGTGGCGATGAAGCCGGCAGCAAGAAAGCCCAGCAAGGCGGCCAGCAGGCCGCACCAGGCAGCACCGGCCCCGGCTTGTTGGCCTCGGCCGCATCGGCGCTTGGCACGGCGGGCCGCGTGACGGCCGACGCCGGCGCGAACCTGATGCAAGGCGTCGGCGAGGTTGCGAAGGCCAAGGCTGCCAGCATCCGCGATGCCGCTGTCGAACGTATCGCCGACACCACCGGCGGGAGGATCGCGGCGGCTATCAGAGCGAGTGCGGAGAAAGACCAGGCCACCGCCGAGTCGGTGCCGACATTCGGCGACAACAACCTGGCAGGGGCCGATTCGCATGATGAAGTGGCCGCGTTCGCCAACCGCGAGCACGGTAAATCGGAGGCGTGACTATGAAGCGTAGTGGCTTTTTCGACTGCCTGGCGTTCGACCAGGTGCAGCGTCAGGCGGTGGAGTGTGAGCGGCCTGGCGATCAATCAACCGAGCTTGATGCAGCGGCGGAAGTTTCGGCCTTTGTTGATCGCTCTGCTCCGTCTGCCATCGAGGCCACCAGGCCGGCGGCCAGGTCATCGAGCAACAGCTACAGCGGCAGCAACAGGAACACGCCGCTGGCAGAAGCTGCCGGCTTCTACAGCAGCGGCCAGCGGTAAAGCGCGCCGGCCGGCGTGGGGCCGGCCGACACTTCCACAACCCACCTACTACAGAGGTGAATCATGGCAACCTTGAATCCTACCAATGCAATCGCAACCCAGGCAGTTCATCATGCGGCCGCGCAGCTCGCGGCCCTGGACTGGATCGACCAAGAGGCGGCGCGGCAACTCTCGCCAATGGCCGAGGCCGTCGCCAATATGTTCATGGTGCTGTACTACCAAGCTGAGACAGGACAGGCCACGCGGGACGATTTTCGCCAGGCTCTGGATGCGGTGCGGCAGTCACTCATCGCGTAGGCTCTCGCACCAGGAACAGCAAGGGCGGCCGATGGCCGCCCTTGTCGTTTTCGGGCCTGCATCGCCGGAAGCGACGATGCGCGCCAGCGTGCTCGAGCATCGCCAGATCGAGCGATGACGGCCGCCCTGCACCTTTCCCTTGGCGTGGATCTCGCATCGTCATTTCCGGCGATGAGATCCACCTGCAGCACCGCCAGAAATAGCGATGCTGGCCAGCTTCGCTATTTGATGCCGTGCATGGCCCGCGCACGTGCCGCAACTTCGCGGGCGTGCTCGATATAGGCCGGGTCGGCAGTAGCTTCGGCGTCGACCAGGAGCGCGGCCACGGCTTCGGCCGTGGTCAGCGTCTCGGCTGGGTCGTAGGGCGCCAGCAGCTCGCGGCCCACGGCCGGCGCATCCAGCCATTCCCGTTCCTGCGGTGTCAGCTCGGCCGAAGGGTCGCATTGGGCCACCAGCTCATCGAGCGTGTAGCGCACCCGGTCAGGCGAGACGGCGCGGGCCGGGTCGGCCTTCAATGCGTCATGGGCCGGGCCGGCTTTCTCATGCAGCCAGTTTTCCAGGTTATCCGGCGTGTCGTCCCCCTGTGTCAGACTAGTTGTCGCATCGGATTTGGAACGATTAGATGAATTTGACGACCTACAGCACGGCCTTCAAAGAGGAGGCGATCCGCAAGACCCTGCAGCGCGGCACGCGCACGGTGGCTGACATGGCCCAGGAGTTGAACATGTCGGTCCATACGCTGAAGAACTGGATTCGCAATCCGAAGATGGCTCATTTGCGCAGGCAATCCTCAGAAGAGGCCCCCGCCAGTCGGTGGACATCCGCACAGCGGCTGCAGGCCCTGCTTGAGACCCATTCTCTGGCCGAAGAGGCGCGCAACGCCTGGTGCCGGGAACGGGGCATCTTCGCCCATCAGCTCACGGCCTGGAAGCATGAGCTCGAACAGTCGGGGAACAAGCCCGCAGCCGATATCCAGGAGCTGCGTCGGCTCAAAGAGGAACTGGTTGGCGTGCGCCGTGATTTGGCCCGCAAGGACAAGGCGTTATCGGAGGCGGCAGCCCTGCTGGTACTGCAAAAAAAATACCAGGCGCTGTGGGAGGACGAGGACAAATGACCTCACTGACACAGCGCCGACAGATCATGGCATTGATTACTGAGGCGGTCACGGCTGGTGCTCGACAGGCACGCGCCTGTGAAGCAATCAATCTGAGCGCACGCACACTGCAACGTTGGCGGCGGGCCCCGGAGCAAGGCGATGGGCGCCCCACGCGGGTACAGCGGCCCTGCAACCGCCTGAGCGATGCCGAGCGTGATCGCATCCTGCGGGTGGTCAACAGCAGCGAGTACGGCCACCTGCCCGCTTCTCAGATCGTGCCACGCCTGGCGGATACGGGGGTCTATCTGGCCAGTGAATCGACGATCTACAGGCTGATGCGTACCGCCGGGCAACTGGTGCATCGCACGCCTGATCGCACGCCTGGCCCGGTGCATCGGCCTCGGGCGCTGACGGCTACTGCGCCAGGGCAGCTCTTCAGCTGGGACATCACCTATCTGCCCGCCACCGTGCGGGGCCAGTACTACTACCTGTACCTGTTTCTTGACCTGTTCAGCCGTCACATCGTGGGCTGGCAGGTCTATGACACCGAGGACAGCGCCCGTGCCAGTGAGCTGATGCGCGATATCTGCCGCCGCGAGGGCATCCTCCCAGGGCAGGTGGTGTTACACAGCGACAATGGCTCCCCGATGAAGGGCGCCACCATGCTGGCGACACTACGGGAGCTGGGTGTGGCGCCATCGTTCAGCAGGCCAGCGGTGAGCAATGACAACCCGTACTCAGAGTCCTTGTTCAGGACTCTGAAGTACCGCCCCCGCTACCCTCGCAAGCCCTTCACCGGTCTGCTGGCTGCCCGGGCCTGGGTCGGTGAGTTCGTGCGCTGGTACAACACCGAGCACCGGCACAGCGCTATCGGCTTCGTGACGCCTGAGCAGCGTCACTGTGGGCGCGATCGCGGCCTGCTCGAACGGCGCCATGCCCTCTATCGGGCGGCCCGCGAAAAGCACCCGGAGCGCTGGAGCGGCAGGACCCGCAACTGGACAAGAGTCGACGAGGTCTTCCTCAACCCGCAGAAGGGTCACGCGTCCTGTGCCAAGCGAAATTCAGACCTCAAGCGGGCGGCTTGAGTCACTCAGAAAATGCGACAGATAGGTTGACAATCACCGTCGTCGGCTTTCAGATCGGCCAGCAGCTCATCGACCGAGCCGAGCCGCCCGGCAACGCGGCCGGCGCGGCTGTCTGCAATCGCCTCCTCGGTTTCTTTCTTGCCCATGTTCAACCTCGTTCGTACCAGCCCTTCGAGCGATTCACCACACGCACGACCAGGAGCATCACCGGCACTTCGACCAGGACGCCGACCACGGTTGCCAGGGTCGCGCCGGAGTGCAGGCCGAACAAGCTGATGGCGGCCGCTACGGCCAGCTCGAAGAAGTTGCTAGCGCCGATCAAGGCCGAGGGACACGCGATGTTGTGCTTTTCCCCAACTCGCTTGTTCAGCCAGTAAGCCAGCCCGGAATTGAAGAATACTTGAATCAGGATCGGCACGGCCAACATGGCGATCACCAGCGGCTGCCGGATGATGGCTTCGCCCTGGAAGGCGAACAGCAGAACCAGCGTCAGCAGCAGCGCGATCATCGACCACGGCCCGATTTTTTGCATGGCCCGGTCAAAGGCGGCCTGCCCTTGCTTGAGCAGGTGCCGCCGCCAGAGCTGCGCCAGAATCACCGGCACGACAATGTAGAGCACGACCGAAATCAACAGCGTGTCCCAGGGCACCGAGATCGAGGACATGCCCAAGAGCAGCCCGACAACAGGCGCGAAGGCCACGATCATGATGGCGTCGTTCAAGGCGACTTGCGAGAGCGTGAAAAGCGGGTCGCCATTGGTAAGACGGCTCCACACGAACACCATTGCCGTGCAGGGTGCGGCGGCCAGCAAGATCAGGCCCGCGATGTAGCTGTCCAGTTGATCGGGCGGCAGGAAGGGGGCGAACACATGCCGGATGAACAGCCACCCCAGCAGGGCCATCGAGAAGGGTTTGACGGCCCAATTCACGAACAGCGTGACGCCGATACCGCGCCAATGCTCTTTGACCTGGTGCAGCGCCCCGAAGTCGATCTTGACCAGCATCGGGACGATCATCACCCAAATCAGCAGGCCCACCGGCAAATTGACCTGGGCCACTTCCATGCGGCCGATGGCCTGGAACACGTCAGGAAGGCCCTGGCCGAGCGCAACGCCGGCGACGATGCACAGGGCCACCCACAGCGTCAGGTAACGCTCGAAGCCGCTCATCGGGGCTTGGCGCGGCTTCGCGGCGACGGCCTGCGCACCGGCGCTCATGCTTCTTGCTCGGTCTTGCCGATGTTCCACAGCTCGCGCTTGATGGCTGTCTGGTCGAGCATCGTCAGCGGCAGATTCACGAACAGGCGGACGCGGTTCATCATGTGCCGGAAGGTCTGATCGAACACCCGGCGCTTCTGGTCGTCGGTGCCTTCCACTGCGGCCGGGTCTTCAAATCCCCAATGCGCCGAGATCGGTTGACCAGGCCACACCGGGCACATTTCACCGGCGGCGTTGTCGCAGACGGTGATGATGAAGTCCATCTTCGGCGCGTCGGGCGTGGCGAACTCGTCCCAGCTTTTGCTACGCAGGTTTTCGGTCGGGTACTTGACCGACTGCGCCTTTTCGATGGCAAAGGGATTGACCTTGCCGGTCGGGTGGCTGCCGGCGCTGTAGGCGCGGAAGCGGCCCTGCCCCATCGTGTTGATGAGGGCTTCGGCCATGATGCTGCGCGCTGAATTGCCGGTGCAGAGGATGAGGACGTTGTAGGTTCTTTCGGTCATGGGTGGCTCCAATCAGCAGCACGTCGAGGCTTTCGGGGCCACGGTGGAAGTGAGTTGTTGAACAGGGCTACAGCAGCTCGTGGCCGTCGCTTCGGTAGCGGCGCGGCCGTGCTCGCCGTAGGTCGGGATGGTGTCGAGGGTGTGGAACGCTTCCCAGGCGATGCCGCTGGGATCGAGGCTCCAATGCTTGTCCGACTTGGCATAGCAGCAGTTGCTATCCGGCTGCGCCAGGTGCGGCAGGTCGGCCGCTTTCAGGCGTTGGCCCAGCTCGGCCAGCTCGTCGGCGTTCTCGGCCTGGATGCCAAGATGGTCGAGGCCCTTGGCCTGGCCGCGTTCAGAAATGGCGAAGTTCACGCGGGGATCGTCCAGCATCCACTTGGCGTAATCGGTCTTGGTGACGGCCGGCTCGGCCGCGAACAGGGCCGAGTAGAAGCGGATGCTGTCCGCCAGGTTTTCGACTGACACATGCACGTGCAGGCGTTTCATGATGACCTCTCTTCGGTGGTGGCACAGGCCGGGTTGCAGATAGGCATGCAGGGGCTACCCCCGCAGCAGTTCTCAGTGAGGAACGCCACCAGGTCGGCGGCGGTCGAGAAATTCGCCTCGTAGATCACGAAGCGGCCTTCCTGCCGCGACGTGACCATGCCGGCGTGGGCCAGCTCTTTCAGGTGAAAGGACAGCGAGGACGGCGGGATGCCGGCCGCTTCGCTGATCTTTCCGGCGGCCATGCCGGCAGGGCCGGCCTGGATGAGCAGCCGGAACACCGCGAGGCGCGATTCTTGGGCGAGGGCCGCCAGGGCGGCTACAGCGTTTGACGTTTCCATGTTTCAATAATAGTCGAAATAAAGAATGGTGTCTCTATCAGCTCACTAGACCTGGATGGTTGAGCTAGGCGCTTATAGATCGCAGTTTCACAAATGAGCCAGCCGGCTTAAGATAGGGTCATTTGAGTATGCCCAAAGGAGCCAGCCAGTATGAGCAGGACGAAGCCAGTAGCCGCGCCGATGGTGGCGCGGGTCTATCTGCGCGTCAGCACCGACGCGCAGGACTTGGAACGCCAAGAGGCGATCATTACGGCCGCGAAGGCCGCCGGCTACTACGTCGCCGGCATCTACCGTGAGAAGGCATCCGGCGCACGCGCCGACCGGCCCGAGCTGCTGCGCATGATCGGCGACCTACAGCCCGGCGAGGTGGTTATTGCCGAGAAGATCGACCGCATCAGCCGCCTACCTTTGCCCGAGGCCGAGCGCCTGGTGGCCTCGATACAGGCCAAAGGCGCACGCCTGGCCGTCCCTGGCGTGGTCGATCTATCCGACCTGGCGGCCGAGGCTCAGGGCGTCGCCAAGATCGTGCTGGAAGCCGTGCAGACCATGCTTTTGCGCCTGGCCTTGCAGATGGCCCGCGACGACTACGAGGACAGGCGCGAACGCCAGCGCCAAGGCATTGAGTTGGCCCGCCAGGCCGGGCGCTACAAGGGCCGCCGTGCTGATCCGAAGCGCCGCGCCCAGGTTGTCGCGCTGCGCAAGTCCGGCCACAGCATCAACAAGACCGCCGAGCTGGCCGGGTGCAGTGCGGCCCAGGTGAAACGGATATGGGCCGAGGTCAGCCAGGCCGAAGCGAAGCAGCACGGCGCGTTCGTGGAGGACGCATTGACGGAAGCCGATGCCCTGGCCGCTGTCGGCCAGGATGAACGCCAGGAGGAAAGGGCATGACGAAGCCGCACCAAGACGACGAGCCGTTTTTCATCACCGAGGAAATTGCGGCCGAAATGATCGCCGGCGGCTACGAGTTCGAGCTGCCGCCCATTCCTTGCACCCTCCGCCTACGCGACGTGCTGGAGCGCATGACCGATGCCGAGCTAGCATTGGAGCCGGGCGAGATCGCCGACCAAGAGCGTGAACGCCGCCGGCGCAAGCCGTCTTCAACCTCATGAACCGGTCATGGTATTTTTCGTGGCACTGAGCCTGACAGTTACTGCAAGTTGTTGTCAATAAAGGATTTTATGCGCCTGTTTACAATCGAGTGGGAGTGAAATCGGGTCCTTCGGGGACTATCGCCAGCTATCGAAAAATAGTCGTAACGTGTTGATTTATAAATAATTACGTTACGACGTCTATCGGTAGCTATCGCCAGCAAGCGGAACAAGTTGGCGGTAAAGGTGACGGTAGATCCCAAGGGCCGGATTAAGACCCTGCCGTTTACTATTCGGACCAAACCGGTCTTTGACGGTAAAACACTCATAAGGAAAGCTTGTTTCATGCAGCTTTCCGGGCATCAGCAGGTCTCCTGACCCCTGACGGTAAAAGCCGTCACGAACAGGAGGAAAAACCTCGATGCTTACCGACACTGCACTACGCAATCTCAAGCCTAAGTCCAAGCCCTACAAGGCTTCCGACCGCGATGGCATGTACGTAACGGTATCGACCACCGGTACCGTCATCTTTGTCGCGCTGCACACTTGTGCGGCAGGGTCGAAGTTCGTCCTGCCGTCACGTTACGACGCTGACCGCTGCATGTCCAAGGCGACGCTCAACCGCGTGACCCAGATCGTGGCGGAGCGCGCCAAGGCCGCCGGTTTGCCGTTGGAGCCTTTCACTGTGCATGACCTGCGTCGCACAGGCTCGACGCTGCTCAACGAGGTCGGTTTCAATGGCGACTGGATCGGGAAGTGCCTCGCCCACGAGGACGGCCGTTCCTCGCGTTCGATCTACAACAAAGCCGAGTACGCCGAGCAACGGCGCCACATGCTGCAAGAGTGGGCGGATATGGTGGATGCCTGGATCGACGGGCGCACCCATGTGCCGAAGCTGCTTTCGGAGAACGTGGTGGTTCCCGTCCTCAGCGCGGCCTTGTGAAGGGAGAACGGCATGATCGTTCTCTCTGAGCGAGCCGCCGGTGCACGGCGTGCGGTTTATTGTTGTCGTAAAAAGATCACTATTAGTGATCATTTATTCCATCCACCAAACCTTCAGGTCTTGGCAGGAGTTTATAAAAGCTGTATTTTGAGCACTATGGGTGATCAAAACACAGGAAAACTGAACCTGCTGCTAGCCGAACTTGGCGACACACGTCTGATATCGAGTCGCTGGCTGCGGGCACACGGCTACTCCAACAGCCTCGTCGCACGCTACGTGAGCAGTGGTTGGCTGGTGTCGCCTGTACGCGGCGTCTACATGCGCAAGGGCGGCCACCTGCAGTGGGAAGGCGTGGTTCGCAGCTTGCAGGTTGGGGAGGGGATGCCGCTGCATGTCGGCGGCCGCTTCGCACTCAGCCTGCAGGGGCACGAGCACTATTTGCGTCTGGGCGACGCCGGAACAATCACCCTGTATGGGCCGGGGCGGTCACCGGGTTGGCTCGGCAAGCTGCCGTTGGAGCAGCGTTTCGAGTTCCTGGGCAAAGGCGCATTCGATCTGCCCCCCTTGTCGTTCGCATCGGAGGTGCCCGAGAAGACGCTGTCCGAGCAAGGGCTGACCTGGCATCAGGCTGCGCCGGGCACCGATGCCTTGGTCTGCTCCACGCCCGAGCGGGCAATGCTGGAACTGTGCGATGGTGTCGCGGGCGCAACGTTGGTCTACGAGGTCGATGCGCTAATGCAGGCCATGACGACGCTGCGGCCCCAGCGGGTCAGCCTGCTGTTGCGCCACTGTCACAGCATCAAGGCCAAACGGGTGTTCTTGGCGCTGGCCGAGCGCCATCGGCATGCGTGGCTGTCGCACGTGTCACTGGAGGGTGTCGATCTGGGCAGGGGAAAACGCGCACTGGTGCCTGGTGGCCGCCTGCATCCGACGTACCAGATCACTTTGCCGGGAGACCTTGATGAGCACTTGGCTTGACCATTGGGATCGGCGCTACACCGACCGGGTACGGCTGCTGGTCGAGATTCTGCCGATGCTGGCACAGGAGCCGCGCTTCGCGCTCAAGGGCGGCACGGCAATCAACCTGTTCGAGCACGACCTGCCACGCTTGTCGGTGGACATTGATCTGGCTTGGTTGCCGGTGAATGACTATGTATCCATGCAGGTTGCATCAGCGCACCTCGAAGCGCACTGCGCAAACCTTTATTAGCTGAATTTCAGATATTTGACGTATAACTGTTTTCCAGATATATTTCATTTATCTGAATTTCAGGTAAATGTTATGCCGTCGACGTCACATCCTCTGGTCACTGCCGGCCAGCTCGGGGCGATGCTGCAAGCCTCGCGCAAGGCACTGGGGCTGACCCAGTCGGTGCTGGCCAGCCGTATCGGCCTAAGCCAGTCGCGGGTCTCCCATTTGGAACTCAATGCCCACGAACTGAGCGTGGAGCAGCTTCTGGCATGGTGCGCAGCGTTGGACCTGGAATTGGCCGTTGGGACCCGGGGCAGCGCCGCGGTGTCGTCAACACCGATCACGGATTGGTGACATGGGACGTCGATCGCACAGCCGCAGCCTGTCCGTCTGGACCAACGGTGTCCGCGTGGGGCGGTGGACGATTCCCGCCCGCGGCGAGATGGAACTGCAGTACGACGCGGATTGGCTTGCTGCCGATATGGGCCGACCGCTGTCCTTGTCGCTGCCGTTCAATCTGCAGAACCTGCCGGTCAAGGGCGAGAAGGTTGCCAACTATTTCGACAACCTGCTGCCGGACAGCGACGCGATCCGCCGCCGCGTGGCCGAGCGCTTCAGGACGGGTTCGACCGAGCCGTTCGACTTGCTGAAGGCTATCGGGCGCGATTGCGTGGGCGCCGTCCAGATCCTGGATGAGGAGGAGGTGCCCACCGACTTCGATCGAATCGAAGGCGTGCCCCTGGCCGAGGAGGATATCGAGCGGCACCTGATCGAAACCGTGTCGCCGCAGGCCTTCGCTGCGGGCCGAGACCCGGATGCGGACTTCCGCATCTCGCTGGCCGGTGCGCAGGAGAAGACCGCCTTCCTGTGGTGGAGCGGGCAATGGCTGGCGCCGCGTGGCGCCACGCCGACGAGCCACATCTTCAAGCTTCCGCTCGGCCTGATGGGCGGGCGGCGGGCGGACTTCAGCACGTCCGTCGACAACGAATGGCTGTGCTTGCGGCTGCTGAAAGCCTATGGATTGCCCGTGGCTGACGCCCGCATCGCGACCTTCGGCCGGCAGCGTGTGCTGGTGGTGGAGCGTTTCGACCGGCGCGTCGCACCCAATGGGCAGTGGCTCATGCGTCTGCCACAGGAAGACTTTTGCCAGGTTGAGGGCTGCTCGCCATTGCGCAAGTACGAGAACGAGGACGGTCCAGGGCTCAAGGCCTTGTTCGGTACGCTGCGGCAATCGGTGAACGCCGAGGCCGACATGAAGACGTTGATGGCGGCGCAGGTGCTGTTCTGGTTGCTGCGAGCGCCCGACGGCCATGCCAAGAACTTCAGCATCCAGCTTCTGGCACGCGGTCGTTTCCAGTTGACCCCGCTGTATGACGTGATGTCGGTCTACCCGGTGCTGGGCGAAGGTCCCAGCCAGTGGTCGCCGTATGAAATTAAGCTGGCGATGGCCTTGCTCGGCAAGAACCGGCACTACGAGATGCAAGGTGTCCAGCGCAGGCACTTCAACAGCACGGCGCAGAAAGTTGGCTACGCATCGACCGCCGAGCCGATCATCGAAGAACTTCTTGCCCGTACACCAGCGGCCATTGCCGAAGTGCAAGCCGAATTGCCACAGGACTTCTCACCGCGTGTCCGCGATGCCATCCTGGGCGGGCTTGAGCAGGCGGCCAGAACACTCGGTGGGATGCCGCCGTAAGCAGGCGAAGAGCAGGGCGTTCCAGGGCAAGTTCGAGCGCGCTAGGATGCATCCTGATCGACGATAAGGCCGAAAGTGTCGACGCCGCGCAAATCGCTCCATCTCCCGCGCCAGCAAAAGATGAGCTTTTTTGACGGTAAATGCCGACGGTAAAACTTACGACGATTACCGCAAATCCCTTTAATCACGCGGGCTTACGAGTCCCGTTGATGATGGAGTGGGGCTGACGCGGTCAGCAGAACGCGATAAAATGCATGAAATTTTAGTGAGAAATTAGACGTGCTTGCAGCTGCTCTATCTGCCGTTGAACCCCTCCGAGGGGCCGCGGCTCATCTTGCGGATGAATTGCAAGCCGGTCGTGTCTATCGGCGCGAGGACCTGGCACGTCTGTCCACCGCAGTGGATAGGCATCTCCGTGAGCTGGTAGCCACAGGAAAGCTGAAAAAACTTGCTCAGGGCCTCTACCACGCGCCGAAGCAGTCCAGCTTTGGCCCGCTGCCACCAACTGATGACCAAGTGGTGGGGGGCTTTCTTCGTGACAAGGACTTTTTGGTGTTTTCACCCTCGGCCTACAACGCCGTGGGTCTTGGTGCCACTCAGCTCTATAACCGCACGCTGGTATACAACCACAAGCGCCATGGTGTTTTCCAACTTGGCAACCGGCAGTTCGATTTTCGAATGAAGCCGCGCTTCCCGAAGAAGCTGACCCCCGAGTTTCTGTATGTCGATCTGCTAAACAACCTTGAAGAGTTGGCCGAGGATCGTGATGCCGTTTTGCGCCAAGCACGCAGCAAGCTGTCCTCGTTCGACTCAGTCCGGCTGCAGCGGGCCGCAGACAGTTTTGGCAATGTGGCGACGCGCAAGCGCCTGCGGGAGTGGAAAGACGGGACGCAGTCAAGACTTCGCGTTGGAGTACCGCAAGACGCAAGCGCTGTATTACCAGGGGCAGCCAGATTTTGATGCGCTGGTGGCTCGGATTCATCAATACATCAACGTAATGTGAGACGCGCCGTGCATGAATAAATTCAGTGAAGTCTCGCCAGTTCATCTCGTTTCGGCTATCCCGACCACGGACGTAGCGTATTTCATTGAAGATCTTGCGCGACGCTGCAATGTGATTTATGTCCCCACCGCGATGGATAGTTGGGCATATGTCTTCGGTCGGAAAAAATAACTAAGCAAGGGGGTTCCATGCGTTTCAGGATCATCGCAGCCTTTTGCGTTTTTGTCGGCGTCGTCTGCCTTGGGCTGTTCGCCCTCCTTGGCAGTTCCGTCGCGCCCGATGGCCACCTACAGGAGCCTTTCGCACTGTTGCCGCTGGGCTGGACGTTCATCCTGTTCGGCGGGCTGGGGCTGGTCATCAGCCTGGTCCGTTGCGCGCTCCATAAACCTAAGACAAGGCCTACCCCATGAACAGATCATGCCTTTCGTTTTCCCTGGCCCTGCTGCTGGCGACGTCTGTGATGCCCGCGCATGCGAAGCAACGCACCTCCCTCCGCTCGCCAGCGCCGGGCGTGTTGTGCGACCGTTATACATGTGCCAACGGCACGGACGGCGTTTCGCATGAACTGACCGAAAAGTATCTCGGCAAGAAAGCCGCGACCAGGCTGTATTCGCAAGGCGACTTCGATCCGACCGAGTTCACCTTTGCCAATGGCATTTTCTGCGACGTCAAAGAGCGGTTGTGCCGTGAGAATCGGTATTACGGCGAAGGTGGCAAACGCAGCGGAGTTATTTCAAAAAAATACACGAAGCTACTCTTTGGCATATAGCGGCGATGAAAAATCGACCGCGCGACGCGGCATGACCGCCTCTGCGGCGGATGCCGATCCAGACTGCTTGGCGCTGGAGTTCACTCACAAAGCGACGACTTTGCAGGTGCGCCGGTACACCGTGCCCCAGGCCAATCCAGCCAAGGCCGCTATCAGCGATCCCGCCAGCACTCCCAATTTGGCCGCGCCCAGCAGGGCTTCACTGTCGAATGCGAGCATGGCGATGAAAATGGACATGGTGAAGCCCACACCCGCCAGCAGGCCGACGAGGACAATGCCGCCCCAGGTCACGCCGGGCGGCAACCGGCAGGCACCCAGCCGCACCATGAGCCAGCTTATGCCGACCACACCCAGCGGCTTGCCGAGTATCAGCGCCAGGGCGACGCCGCTCATCACCCCTTGCGGGTCGGAGGCGGACAGGTCGATGCCGCCCATGCTCACGCCCGCGTTGGCCAGAGCGAACAGGGGCATGATCCCGAACGCCACCCAAGGGTGCAGCGCCGTCTGCACGCGCACCACGGGCGGCAGCAGTTCGCGCTGGGCCAGCCGCAATTGCCTAAGCGGCACGGCCAGGTGGTGCGTGTCCTTGGCATCGCCATGGTCGCGCAGCTTTTGCGTCGCGTGTGCCACCATGTCCAGCGGGCGCTCGCGCATGGGCAGCGGCAGCACGGGCGTCAACATGCCGAGCGCCACGCCGGCCAGCGTCGGGTGCGCGCCAGTCATCAACAGGCCGATCCAGACGATGGCACCGGGCAGCACGTAGGCGAAGGCGGAGCCGATTCCCATGCGCTGCAAGCCCAGTACAGCGAGGATGCCTGTCGCGGCGACGAGAAAGCCCGACAGGTCCAGACCGCCCGAGTAGAACAATGCGATGATGAGCACCGCGATGATGTCGTCGATGATGGCCAGCGCCAGCAGAAAGACGCGCACGTTGCCCGGAATGCTCCGGCCCAGGAGTGCGAGCACGCCCACGGCGAAAGCAATATCGGTCGCTGTGGGTACGGCCCAGCCCTGAAGGCGTGACGGATCGGTGTTCAAGGCTGCGTAGATCAGTGCGGGCACGGCCACGCCGCCCAGTGCCGCCATGATCGGCAGGCTGGCCTGGCGCAGATTGCTCAAGGCGCCTTCGTGGATTTCGCGGCGGATTTCCATGCCCACGACCAGGAAGAACACGGTCATCAAGCCATCGTTGATGATGAAGTGCAGCGACTGCGAGAACGTGAAACTGCCGATACCGATCGTCACCGGTAGATGCCAGAGCGTGTGATAGCTGTGGGCGAACGGCGAATTGGCCCAGATCAGCGCCACGGCAGCGGCTATCAGCAGCACGATGCCGCTGGCGGCTTCGATGTGCAGGAAACGTTCGAGGGTGGCGAAGGCGCGTTCGGCCAGGAACCGGGCGCGTGGCAGATCCTGCTGCAGGGTGTGGCGAGGCATGGTCGTCGGAACTCCGCGTGGCGGCCCGACCGACGCATGAACCTGTCCCGCTGCAACATGCAACTGACACCCGACCGATATTTTACAGGACGGCATCGAGCAGTTCGACGATGCTGAACTGATGCCCGCTTGGCGCGGGGCGGCCCCGGCCGCCTGGGGATGGCCCGACCGCACGGCTCCACCCCAGCGCCATGCCCATCTGGGGGCTGCTGGCCGGCCCCGGCAGAAACTGGCACAAGGCGACCAGATCGGAATGACTGCGGTCATTCAGCCGCGCATTGCCTCCCCGGATGGCATCGAGAGGTCAGTGCGGCTTCTTTTCGTCGGGGCGCAAGGTCAGCACCCGCACGCCATGGTCGGTGACGGCCACGGTGTGCTCGAACTGAGCGGACAGCCGGCCATCGCGTGTGACGACCGTCCAGCCGTCGGCTTCCGTTCGGACGGCTCGTCTGCCTTGGTTCACCATGGGCTCGATGGTGAACACCATGCCTTCGCGCAATACCACGCCGGTTCGCGGCTTGCCCCAATGCAGCACCTGGGGCTCCTCGTGCATTTCGCGCCCGATGCCGTGCCCGCAGTATTCCCTGACGATCGAATAGCCGTTCCTGCGTGCGTGCCGCTCGATGGCATGCCCCACGTCGCCGAGCGTGGCGCCGGGGCGGACAGCCTGGATGCCTTTCCACATCGCTTTGTAGGCGGTTTGCACAAGCTGCCTGGCCGATGGCGGCACCGCGCCCACCAGATAGGTCTTGCTGGAGTCGGCGATGTAGCCGTTCTTCTCCAGTGTGATGTCGAAGTTGACGATGTCCCCGTCCTGCAGGATGTCCACCGTGGACGGGACACCGTGGCAGACCACGGCGTTGCGGGAGGAGTTGAGCGCGTAGGCATACCCGTATTGCCCTTTGCTTGCCGGGCGCGCGTCGAACTCGTTGACGATCAGGTCATCGACCAGATCGTTGACCTGCATGGTGGACATGCCGATCAGGTTCAAGCGATCCAGGTGGCCGAACACCTGTGCCAGCAGCCTGCCTGACTCTGCCAGCAATGCGATTTCTTCTGGCCGTTTGGTCATGCCGGGGCCACCTTGACGGCCTGGACCGCAACGCCCGCGGCCCGCAGTTCGCCGGTGGTGATCTCGTTGAAGCTCGAGGTCGGGTTCATTTCACACAGCATGCCGATCCTGATCCAGAAGGCCGCCTGCGCGTTGATCGACCGGCACGACACGACGCTTGCCTTGCGCAGTTGATCGTGCAGGTCGTCATCGATGTTCACAATGCCCATGAGTTTTGATTTATATGAAACATATATGAATCATACGTTCTTCCGGATGAGGGTGCAAGCAAACTTCCAATGAGGCCAGAGGCGGGGAGTCGGGAGGCTCCGCTCGCATGTTGCCGATGCCATACCGGGAGGCTTGAGCAGACCGCGAAAGCGCTGGGCGGGATGATGCCGTAAAGAGAGACTGAGGCGGTGCCTATAAGAGCCAATCAATCGGCAGCAGGGCGGTCAGCGCGACGCCAGCCCGGCGCCAGAGGCTTGCGGCGGGTTCGTGGCGGTGCACGATCGTTGCCGAATCGGCCTGCTCGATCCACTCGAGTTTCCCATTCCCGCCGATTTGCACCTTATAGGCATGGGACGCAAGAAGCCCGTCGAAACGGTCGGCAATCTCGACCGCCAGGTTCGGGCTTTCAATGATGAATCCCATTTCGGTATTAAGCTTTTGTGAGCGCGGATCGAAGTTGAAGGAGCCGATGAATACGCGCTGGCGGTCGATAGTGAATACCTTGGCATGCAGGCTGGAGCCCGATCTCCCCGCCAGCCCTTTGTCGCGAACCTTGGGGATGGAGGCCATGCGTTTCAGTTCAAAAAGGGTGGCGCCCGCCGCGAGCAACGGCCTGCGCCGCTTGGCGTAGCCGGCATGGACGACGACCACGTCGGTGGCCTCGAGCGAGTTGGTCAGCAGCGTGACCTTCACGCCCTTTTGTACGAGCGCCGCAAAAGCTTCGACCCCCGCCCTCGTCGGCACGAGATAAGGTGAGACCAGCTCCATCTCTCTGGCGGGGTCGCCGAGGATCGCCTGCAGCCGGGGCCAGAGCAAGGTGTGGCGCGGCGCCTTGCCCAGGCCCTTGTCCGGATTGTCGCTCATGAGCGTGATGGCGGCCCATTCGAACCGCAATCGGCCGGCCAGCAGATCGCGCACAAACGATTGCCGGGCGATGGCCTCTGTGTAGGCTCGCGCCTGCGGTCTGCTGGCCGCCTGGCGGCTGATCGACGAGAGCGCGGCGATTGCCGCCGCGGCGCGCGGCTTGCGTATGAACTGCTCTGCCGGCCTGGAGGAGCCGCTTGTCCAATAACGTTCGAAGTCATCCGTGACGGCTCCCACCACCGGACCGATTGCCATGATGTCGAGATCAATGAAAAGGGCGTTGTTCCCGGCCTCGAAGTATTCATCGCCAATGTTCCGCCCTCCCACGATGGTGACTTGGCGGTCCGCCGTGAACGATTTGTTGTGCATGCGCCGGTTCAGGCGCGAGAAATCGGTCAGGTAACCCAATGCCCGCCAGCGTCGTGCAGTGAAGGCATTGAACAGCCTCACCTCGATATTCGGATGGGCATTCAGCCCGGCAATGATTGTGTCCAGCCCCGCCGTATTGTTGTCATCGAGCAGCAGCCGCACGCGCACGCCGCGCTTGGCCGCGCGCCACAGGGCATCAAAGAGCAACAGGCCGGTCATGTCGTCATGCCAGATGTAGTACTGCACATCCAGGGAGCATTCGGCCGCATCGGCGAGCGCGACACGCGCTGCGAAGGCCGCGCGGCCTTCGGACAGCGTAACGAATCCTGATTTCGCGGCATGCGCCCGGAACAGCGGCATGACGGACTGCGCGAGTCTGGTTTCATCCGTTGCGACCGGAATGGATGCGTGGACAGGCGCCTCGGCGGTTCGGGATCTTGTGTGGTGGCAGCCATGCAAGAGTGCCCGACCCACCGCCCGCATCATGGCCTGGAAGCGAGTCCTGGAAAGACGCATGGACGGGATCTCCTCGTTCGGCGATGGTTTTTCATGGCGCGCGGGGATGCGCCGCCGCATCGTGCAAAGCGCCTTGCAGCCGCGGCCGCAAGGCGGCGGGCGCTGTACGCCTCACCCACACCTCGGGCGTGCCATGCCAGTTCGCGCACCGCTGGATTGCCTTGGCCACCGCCCGCAGCGCGGCATCGTTCAGCATACCGTCCTTCTCCACGAACAGGGCCTTGACCTCGAACACGCCTCGCGTCCGGTGCGCCTTGGCATCCAGCCGTCCCACCAGTGCGCCCCGGTGCAGGATAGGCAGAACGAAGTAGCCGTAGGCTCGCTTCTCTTCGGGTGTGTAGCACTCGATGCGGTAATCGAATCCCCACAGCGCCGAGGCGCGTTCACGGTCCCACACCAGCGGGTCGAAAGGAGACAGCAGCGTAGTGTGAGTGGCGCGCAGCCGGCCGTTCATGGCTTTTTGCAGCAAGCCGGCGTGCAACCGGTGCACATAACCCGGGTTCGACCAGCCGCGCACGTCCACGCGCCGCAGTACGTCCCGGGCCACCAGCGTGTCCAGGTCGGTGTCTTTCAGACGGGGCTTCTGACGGAAGTAGTCGTTGATCCAGCGGGCCTGGGTGATACCCAGGGCGAGGACGGCTTTTTCGACGAATTGCATGTGTACCCCGGCGGCATCGGGCAAGGGCGCATCGGCCAGCGCGGGGCAGACCCGATGCGCCAAGTCGTAGACACGCTGAAATTTGTCGCGCCGTGCCACCATGAGGGCCCCCGTGGCGAATAGGGTTTCGAGCCAGCGTTTTTCGTCTTTCCAGCTCCACCAGCCGCCGCCGTGTCCGTCTTTGCGCTTGAAGTCGGATGACTTGACCGGACCTTCGGCGTCGATGCGAGCCAGCAGGGCGTCCAATTGGGGGCGGTGGCTGGCGGTATTTTCCCGCGCATGTTTCAAGCCCCAATGAACGCGTGCCTGCTGGTTGTAACTGCGATGCAGAAAAACATCGGCCATGGGAGCGAAACAGGCCTCGTGCGCCCAGGTTTCAAAGATCAGGCCCTCCGCCAAGGCTGTGTCCAGCCATGCTCGCGGATAGGCGCCCAGCCGGGAAAACAGCACCAGGTACGGGCTGCGCGCCACGACGTGGATGGTATCGATCTGCAGCAGATGCATGCGCTCGATGCACTGGCGCAGATCTTGCACAGTGGCCTTGCGGCGCGGCGCCGTCAGCAAACCCTGGGTGGCGAGTTGCAGATTGCGGGCCTGGGCGAGGGACAATGGTTGGCTCGGCATGCATTCAATATGTGCGGCTGTTTCTGTCTCATATCTTCGCACGCATCGATGGCGCGATCCCGATCCGGCGCCGGCCGGTTCAGAACTCTTCCAGAAACCGCATGCGGAACCGGCGTCCCTTGATGTTGCTACCGGAAAGCCGCGAGAATGCCTGCTTGGCTATCCGGCGATCCAGCGCCACGTAAGCGCTGAATTCGGCGATGTCGATCTTGCCGACCTGCTCGAAAGCCAGACCGCCGTCGCCGGTCAGGGCGCCCAGCAGGTCGCCGGGGCGCAGCTTGTCCTTCTTGCCGCCCTGGATGCACAAGGTGATCATGGGCGCGCGCAAGGGGCGGCCGGATCCGGGGCGCAGCGACTTGAGATCGGCCCATTTCAGCGGGGCGCCCTGGTATTGCTCGACCAGATCGGCCCAGCGCATTTCCTCCGGCGAACACAGGCTCAGCGCCAGGCCTTTGCGGTCGCCCCGGCCGCTGCGGCCAATCCGGTGCACGTGAACCTCGGTGTCCCTGGTCACGTCCACGTTGATCACGGCATCCAGATTCCGGATATCCAGGCCGCGGGCGGCCACGTCGGTCGCGACCAGGACCGTGCAGCTCCGGTTGGCGAACTGGATCAGGATTTCATCGCGTTCCCGCTGCTCCAGATCGCCGTTGAGCGCCTGAGCCCCGATGCCTTCGGCCCGCAGGCGTTCGATCAGATCGTAGCCGCGGATCTTGGTGTTGCAGAATGCCAGCGTGGAGACCGGCCGGAAGTGGGTCAGCAGCGTGACCACGGCATCCAGCCTTTCGTCTTCGCCGACTTCGTAGAATATCTGTTCGATGCGGCTGGCTTCATGAGGGGCTTCGGCTTTGACTTCGACCGGGCTGCGCAGGAAACGGGCGCTGAGCTTGCGGATGTTGTCGGGGTAGGTCGCCGAGAATAGCAGGGTCTGCCGCCTGGCCGGGCAGTGCGAGGCGATCGTGACGATGTCGTCGTGAAAGCCCATGTCCACCATGCGATCGGCCTCGTCCAGCACCAGCGTGTTCAGACCGGACAGGACCAGGCTGCCGCGTGCCAGGTGATCCTGGATGCGGCCGGGCGTGCCCACCACGAGATGGGCGCCGCGGAATAGCGATTCGGCCTGGGGACGCGTGGCGGCGCCTCCGCACAGCGTCAACACCTTGACGTTGGGGATCAGACGGGCCAGCCGGCGCAGTTCCTGGGCAACCTGGTCCGCCAATTCGCGGGTGGGGCAGACTACCAGCGCCTGCGGAGTCAGATGGTTGACGTCAAGTTTCTGCAGCACGCCCAGGCCGAATGCCGCCGTCTTGCCGCTGCCCGTCCTGGCTTGCGCGATCAGGTCGCGGCCTTCGAGGATGAGCGGCAGGCTTTCCGCCTGGATAGGCGTCATTTGTTCGAAGCCCAGACTTCGCAGGTTGTCCAGCAGAACGGGCAGGAGGGGCAGGGAGGCAAAGGCCGTTTCGGTCACGATAGGGTTCGCAAGTAGGCGAAAGATTGGATCGACCGCCAGTGTATGCTTTTGCCACGCCTGGCGTTCTCGGTCAGGGCCTTCAAAGAACCCACTTGTTACCGGTCTATACTCTTGCCCATGTCTACCACCCAGAACCTGCACCTCGGCCATGCCGGCGAGTCCTATCCGGACGCCTTCTACGTCCGCCGCGGGGAAACCGAATTCTTGTCCACCTTGCACGCCCAGGGCGCCTGGCAGCCTGGCGAGCAGCACCTGGCAGCGGCTTCCGGCCTGGTCCTGGCGGAAGCGGAGCGCCGTCTGCCCAGCGACAAACTGGTGTCCCGGGTGTCGTTCGATGTGCTGGGGGTCATCCATTCCGGTCCATTTACCATCGACGTCCGGATGGTGCGCCCGGGCCGCTCGATCGAACTGATCGAGGCCAGCATGCGCCATGGGGACCAGGTCAGCGTCCAGGCCCGGATCTGGCGCCTCGCCACGACCGATACGGCGCAGGTGCAGGGTTCGGAATGGTCGCCTCCGCCGCCACCCGACGAGATGCCGCCTCTGGCGTTTTCTTCGATCTGGGAGGGAGGGTTCATCGCATCGCTGGAAGCGCGCCGGGAAGCCGATGGCCGCCCAGGCAGGGGACGGAGCTGGATTCGCTCGTCTTATCCGCTGGTCGACGGGGAGCTCGATCCTCCCGTCGCCGGTTTCGTGAAGTTGGTCGACACCGCCAACGGACTGGCGGTGCGCGAGGACCCGAACGCGGTGTTCTTCGCAAACGTGGACTTGACCATCCATTTCACGCGCCAGCCCGAGGCCGGTTGGGCCGGTTTCGATACACGCGTCAGTTTTGGCCCGACCGGTCTGGGCGAGACTTTTTCGGTTTTGAGCGATATCCGAGGGCCCGTCGGCACGGCGGCGCAGAGCCTGACTGTGCGGATCCGGGATCGGTAAGCGCCCGTTCGCGGCCTGACGGTCGCATGGCCCGTCGGTCGCCGCGAGACGGCGTTTCTTGCGGGATCGCGCGAGATCGTGGATGCCTCGGGGTCATTCCGCCACATTCTTCCCCATTGCGCCCGCATAGAAGCGTTCCAGGGCGGCGATGATCTCCTCGGCGTCGTCGGCGTGCTCGAACAGGGCGGTGTCCTCCGGCGCGATATAGCCCTCGTCGATCAGGTAGTCGAAATTGATGGCGCGGCGCCAGAACGCGCGTCCGACGAGAACCACGGGAATCGGGGTCATCTTGCCGGTCTGGATCAGGGTCAGCACCTCGAACAGTTCGTCCAGGGTGCCATAGCCCCCCGGAAAAGCGACCAGGCCGCGCGCGCGTATCAGGAAATTCATCTTGCGCAGGGCGAAGTAGTGGAAGCGGAATGCCAGTTCCGGCGTGATATAGGCATTGGGCGCCTGTTCGTGGGGCAGGGTGATGTTCAGCCCGATCGAGCGCGCCCCGGCGTCGTATGCTCCGCGGTTGGCCGCTTCCATGATGCCCGGCCCGCCTCCGGTGACGACCACGAAATCGCACCGTTTTTCCTGCTGGAAGCGTGTCGAGATCAGCCGCGCAAAGCGCCGTGCTTCTTCATAATACTGCGCCTGTTCCACGCGGCGGCGGGCCCGGGCCAGTTTCCGTTCCTGCGTTGGATCCGCCGCTGCGGGATCCTTTTGCCGCTCCAGTTCCGCGAGCCGACTGCGCGCGGTGGCGGTGTCGCGAAGGCGCGCGCTGCCGAAGACCACCACGGTCGAGCGCACGCCCTGTTCATTCAATACGCGTTCGGGTTTGAGCAGTTCGAGCTGCAGGCGCAAGGGGCGCAGGTCTTTTTGGGCGAGCAGATCCATGTCCTCGTACGCGAGGCGGTATGTGGGCGACTTGATGATGGCGCGCAGACGTCCGGCGTCGTCCAGCGGTGGGTTCATGGCGGGTCCGCCAGGGCAACCGGCTTGCGGTTCGTGAGTGTTTTCCTGAGACGGCGGGTGCTTTCTGGAGGATGAGTCGCTCATTTTTTTCCCGGGATGCGGTTTCGGAGGTCCTGGCGGCGCATGGCCGCCGCGGGCCGTGCAGGTGCCGATGCGATGGTCTTCTGGATCAGCAGCAAGAATAGCCCGATCACACCGACGCCGATTGCCGAGGCGATGGTGAAAAGGCCGGGAACCTCGAATCCGAACAACTGGCGCAGCGGCGCAATGCCGATCACCGCCACGAGCAGGGCCGTCGTGATCAGGATCATTCCCCACAAGGCTTTATTGCGTGCGCGAAAGATCGCCTCCAGGCTGGCGCCCAGCGAACGGTTGACCAGGGCCAGCGCCATGTTCGAGCTCACGAGCGCGATGAAGGCGGCGGCGCGTGCCGCGGGTTCGGATTCTCCGTACCGGAGCAGGGCCCAGTAGAACAGACTCACCATCAGCAGCACGACGGCCCCCTGCATCAGGCTTTGCGCGATCATGCCCGGCGAGAACAAGGGGGCCGCCGGATCGCGTGGCGGACGGTCCATGACGTCGCGTTCCTCTTCCTCCGCTTCGAAGACGATCGAGCAGACCGGGTCGATGATGATTTCGAGGAATGCAATGTGCATCGGTGCAAGCAGCAGCGGCCAGCCGAGCAGCAGAGGAATCAGCGCCAGTCCGGCGATGGGGACGTGGACCGCGAAGACGAAACGCATCGCTTTGCGCAGGTTGTCGTAGATGCGCCGGCCCAGCCGGATCGCCTGCACCAGCGCGCCGAAATCATCGTCCAGCAACACTAGCGAAGCCGCCTCGCGCGCCACGTCGGTGCCGCGCCCTCCCATGGCGATGCCGATGTGGGCCGCCCTGAGGGAGGGCGCATCGTTGACGCCGTCCCCGGTCATGGCGACTATCTCTCCATTGGCCTTCAATGCCTGGACGATGCGCAGTTTCTGTTGTGGCGCCACACGCGCGAACAGGGTCGTCGCGGCGACGCTGCGGCGCAGGGCCTCGTCGCTCGAGGCCGCGACCTCCTGGCCGCGCAGCAGACCGGCCTCGGCATCGAGGCCCGCCTGGCGTGCGATGGCCCGCGCCGTGCCGGGGTGGTCTCCGGTGACCATCACCACGCGGATGCCCGCGCGCCGGCATTCCTCGATTGCCTGGGGAATGCCGTCCCGGATCGGATCGGCCAGCGCCACGAGGCCGAGCAGCCGGAAATCGAAGCCGTGCTGGTCGGCTGGCCAGTCGGTCCCGCGGAAGGCCGCCGTGGCGACGGCCAGCACGCGCATGCCTCGATCGGCATGGGAGCCGGCCTCGGCCAGCACCTGCTCCCGCAGGTCGTCGGGCAACCTGCACAGGCCGGCCACGCTTTCCGGGGCGCCCTTGGTCGCCACCATGTGGTCGGAGCGATCGTCGGCCCGCCAGACGTGGGACATTGTGGGCAGGCCCGGGCTCAGGCTGTATTCGTGCACCAGGTCCCAGCCGGCGGGGACGGGTTCGATGCAGGTCCTGGCCAAGGCATGGAACGCGCGCTCCATCGGATCGAAGGGGTCCCGCTCGCTGGCCAGCGTGCCGCATCGCAGCAGCGCCTGGAATGCCTCGTCCAGACTGTCGCCGCGGGCCCACCTCACCGGTCCGTCGGGGGTGAAACGCACGAGGGCCTCGATCGCCATCTGGTTCCGGGTCAGCGTGCCGGTCTTGTCGGTGCACAGTACCGTGGCCGAGCCCAGCGCCTCGATGGCGGACGCGCGCCGCGTCAGGACGCGATGCTGCGACAAGCGCCAGGCGCCCATGGCCGTGAACACGGTCAGGATCAGCAGGAACTCCTGAGGCAGCATCGACATGGCCATCGTGATGCCGGCCAGCGTTCCTCCCAGCCAGTCGCCGCGAGTCCAGACGAAGAGCAGGCCGATGACCAGGCTCACCGCCAGGCCGATCCAGGAGAACCAGCGCACGAGCTGGCGTGTCTGCCGGTGCAGTGGCGTCGATTCCTCCTCCATGGCGCCCAGCACCGCGCCGATACGCCCGATTTCGCTCTGCGCGCCCGTGGCCGTGATTTGCGCGACGGCCTGGCCCCCGACCACCATCGTGCCGGCATGGACCAGGACCGGCCGGGCCGCGGCGACTTGGGCCTCGTCGTTGGCCACGGCCTTGATGACCGGCAGGGATTCTCCACTCAGCAGGGACTCGTCCACGGCCAGGTCGTTGGCCTCCAGCAACTGGGCGTCCGCGGGCACGCGGTCGCCTTCCGACAGTTCGATCAGGTCGCCCCGCACGAGATCCCTGCCCGCGACCCGCCGCCGTTCCCCGTCCCGCCATACCAGGGCGCGGGGGCTGGTCATGTCGCGCAGCGCCTCGAGCACTTTTTCCGTCCGTCGTTCCTGCACCAGGGTGATCGCGACGATGACCGCGAGAAAGGCCAGCAGCACGCCAGCCTCCGAAATGTCTCCCAGGAGCAGATAGATGGACACGGCCACGGCAAGCAACTGGAACATGGGTTCGCGGGCGACTTCCAGCAGGATGCGCCAAGCGGTGCGGCGTGGCGGCCGTGGCAGCTCGTTCGGTCCGTCGAGCGCAAGGCGGCGAGCCGCCTCGGCGCTGTCGAGTCCCCTCCTGGGGGCGCAGTCGTTCATCGCATGCCCTCCGTCCCGCCGATGTCGAGCGTTTGAGGCATGGCGACCGCGGGCGGGGCGGTCATGTCCGGTCCCGTGGAAGGTCCGGCCAATGCGCCACCTGGCCGTACTCGGGGATCGTCACCCGCCAGCCGAGTCTTTGATGCAGCCTGTCGGCCAGCACCTGCGCCGCCTCCGGCTCGCCGTGCACCACGAAGGTCCGGGCCGGCGGCCGGCGGAAATGGCCCGCCCAGTCCAGCAGGGCGGCCTGATCGGCGTGCGCCGAGAGGCCGCCGATGCTGTGGATCTCGGCGTGCACGGGAATATCCTCGCCGAACAGGCGCACCCGCCTGGCGCCGTCGACCAGGCGCCGGCCGAGCGTTCCCTGCGCCTGGAAGCCGGAAATCAGCACGCTGCATTCGTGTCGGGGCAGGTTGTGGCGCAAGTGGTGGCGGATGCGTCCGGCATCGCACATGCCGCTGGCGGAAATGATGATGGCTCCGGAGCGGATCTGGTTGAGGGCCATCGATTCCTCCACGCTGGCGGTGAAGTGCAGGTAGGGGATGTCGGCGCCGCGCTCGTGCCAGCCCGACAGGCGCCGGGCTTCTTCGTCGAAAAGCTCCAGGTGGCGGCGGGTGATGCGGGTGACTTCGGTGGCCATCGGCGAATCGACGAATACCTGGGGCCGCCGCAGCCGCCCTTCGCACACGAAGCGGTGCAGGTGGTAGAGCACTTCCTGGGTACGGCCGACCGCGAACGCCGGCATGATGACGTTGCCGCCGCGCTTGAACAGGGTCTGCTCGACAATGGCGATCATTTCGTCCTCGGTGGACGCCAGGTCCTGGTGCAGGCGGTCGCCGTAGGTGGATTCCATCACCAGGATGTCGGCCTCCTGGATCGGTGTGGGATCGCGCAGGATCGGCCGTCCCGGTTGCCCCAGGTCGCCGCTGAACACCATCCTGGTGACGTGGCCGCGCTCCGTGACCGAAATCTCGATGATGGCCGAGCCGAGGATGTGACCTGCGTCGCGGAGCCGGCAGCGCACCTCGGCGTGGGGCGCGAATTCCTGGTCGTAGCCGATGCTCCGCACCCGCTTCAGGCATTCCTGCGCATCCCGTAGGGTGTACAGCGGCGGCATGGGGCGTTTTCCCCTGGAATGCCTCGCCTCGCGCCTGGCGTCGGTTTCCTGGATGTGGGCGCTGTCGGGCAGCATCACCTCGAGCAGTTCGGAAGTGGCCCCCGTGGTGTGGATCGGCCCCCTGAATCCAGAGCGGACGAGCCTGGGCAGCAGGCCGCTATGGTCGATGTGGGCATGAGTGAGCAAGACGAAATCGATGGAGGCCGGATCGAACGCGAAAGGCTTCCGGTTGCGGGCCTCGGCCTCGCGTCCGCCCTGGATCATGCCGCAATCCACCAGAAAGCGGGTATTTTCGGTCTCCACCAGGAAGCACGATCCGGTGACCTCGCGGGCCGCGCCGAGAAAACTGAGCTTCATAGGCATTCACTCCGGCTTGCGCAATGAACAGATGTCCAGGCCCGACCAAAGATGCGGCGATAGAGGAAGGATACACCTATCGTCGCGTTGATGACCCAAGTTGTGCCAGTGGTTCGACCTCCCCCTACCCCCTACTCAAACGCCACTCCCAAAAACGTCTTGATCTTCAAAATCATGAAATCGAGCATTTCCTGGGTCAACGCGGGCTGTACTCCCACCCAGAACGTTTGGTTCATGATCGTGTCCGTGTTCTCCAGTGTCCCGCTGATACGATAATTTCGACCTTGCATATAGGGTTGGCGCGTCAGATTTCCAGCAAACAGTAGTCGCGTTCCGATGCGGTACTGATCCAGGTAGGTCAGCAGGTCCAGGCGCGTGACGGGTGCGTCGTCGCGAAGCGTCAGGGGAAATCCGAACCAGGATGGATCTGAATGAGGCGTTGCTTCGGGCAGGATCAGGAAATCCTCGCAGTCGGACAATTGTTCCTTGATATAGGAAAAATGTGCTTTTCTCTGGGCGATGAAAGAGGGCGCCTTTTCAATCTGTGCCAGGGCGCAGGCGGCCTGGGTGTCAGTGATCTTCAGGTTATAGCCAAGATGGCTGTAGGTGTATTTGTGATCATAGCCGGCGGGCAGGGTGCCAAATTGCCAATTGAATCGCTTGCCACAGGTGTTGTCGCAGCCGGGGGCGCAGTAGCAGTCTCGTCCCCAGTCGCGGAAGCTTTCTGCGATTGTTTTCAGTTCTGGGTCATTGGTAAAGACGGCGCCGCCTTCTCCCATGGTGATGTGATGGGCGGGATAGAAGCTCAGTGTGCCGATATCCCCAAAGGAGCCCACCATCTTGCCTCGGTAGGTGGAGCCCAGCGCGTCGCAGCAGTCTTCAATCAGCCAGAGCCCGTATTTTTTGCACAAGGCCGTAATTTGATCCAAGTTATAGGGATTGCCCAAGGTGTGGGCCAACATGATGGCCTTGGTCTTCGGCGTGATGGCGGCCTCGATCAGGTCGGCGTTGATGTTGTATGTGCCCAGATGAATGTCAACGAATACCGGGACGGCACCAAACTGAATAATGGGATTGACTGTCGTCGGGAAGCCGGCAGCGACGCCGATCACTTCATCCCCGGGCAGAATAGCTCGTTTTCCCAGCTTGGGGCTGGTCAAGGCATTGAAGGCAACCAGATTGGCCGAAGATCCGGAATTGACCGTAATGGCGTAGTTGACCCCCAGAAATTTCGCCAGATTTTGTTCGAACTGCGTGTTGAATCGGCCTGTCGTCAGCCAGCCATCCAGCACCGCTTCAACCATCAGTTGCAGCTCTTTGCCATCGATCAGCTTGCCCGAGGGCGGAATGGCTGAACTTGCAGGGGAAAAAGGCTGGGGGGTCAGGGCGATTGCGGCGTATTTTTCCACCAAGTTTGCGATGTCCTGCCGCAAGGCTCGGGTTTCGGGCGTGTCAATCATGCTGCTGATCTCATAACAAACTGAGTTGGGAGGATAAGACTACGGGGCGCAGAGTGATTCGTAGCTTTCGATCTGGCTCAACACCAGATCCTCGGGATTTGCGCCGTTCCAGAAACGCTCGAACCAGTCTCTTGTCAGATCCAGTGCGGCCTCTACGGTCAATTGGGGTTGCCAGCCCAGCACGTGACGTGCTTTTGATGCGTCGAGCTGCAGCAGGCCGGCTTCGTGGGGGCCCGTGTGATCTTCGCTGTAATGCACGGGTACGTGCCATTGTCGGGATAGGCGTTCGATGACCCAGGCGACGGTTCGGGCGTCATGAGTGGAGGGGCCGAAGTTGAATGCCTGGGCGCACTGGGTGTTTGGATCCAGCAGGCGTTCCGCCAGCATCAGATAGCCGCGCAAAGGCTCCAGGACATGCTGCCATGGGCGGACGGCCTGGGGACGGCGGATCTGCAGGGGTTGGCGGCTATCGCGTGCGCGCACCAGATCGGGGATCAGGCGGTCGGGAGCCCAGTCGCCACCGCCAATGACATTGCCGGCGCGGGCGCTGGCCAGCGCGACTTTTTGATGACCTGGTTCTGGCTGTTCTAAAAAAGCGCGTCTATAGCTGGCCGTGACCAGTTCGGAACAGGCTTTACTGGCGCTATAGGGATCATGCCCACCCAAAGTATCGTTTTCGCGGTAGGGCCAAGGCCACTCGTGATTTTCATAGCATTTGTCCGTCGTGACGTTGACCGCTGCTTTGACGGATGGGCAATGTCGGATGGCGTCCAGGACGTGCACTGTCCCCAGGACGTTCACGGCGTAAGTCTCTGCGGGGTCCTGATACGAGCGGCGGACCAGGGGCTGGGCGGCCATATGGATCACCACTTCGGACTGGGCGCGGGACATTGCGGACCGAACTGTCTCCGGATCCCGGATGTCTCCCAGGATGGAGTCCATGCCTTGCGCGACCTGTGCCAGATCGAACAGACTGGGGGATGTAGGGGGAGGGAGGGCAAGCCCGGTGACTTCTGCACCGAGCTTTCGCAGCCATAGGCTGAGCCAGCTGCCTTTAAAACCTGTGTGGCCGGTGATAAAGACACGGCGGCCGTGCCAGAAACCGTCCTTCATTACCATGTTTTCCAGGGGGCGTGTCCCGATTGCCACAGATTCTCCAGCTGGGTTTTATCGCGGAGCGTATCCATGGGTTGCCAGAACCCTTCGTGGATATAAGCACCCAGTTGGCCTTCCTGGGCTAGGGTTTCGAGGGGGGATTGCTCCCAGAGGCAGTTGTCGCCGTCGATGTATTTGATGACCTCGGGGGACAAAATGAAGAATCCCCCGTTGATCAGACCCCCGTCGCCCTTGGGTTTTTCCTGGAAACGTTGAACCTTGCTGTCTTGAATGTCCAATGCGCCGAAACGTCCGGGTGGGGCGGTAGCCGTGATGGTGGCAAGTAGTCCATTCGACCGATGAAATGCCAACACAGCGCTAATGTCCACGTCGCTCAAGCCATCCCCATAGGTAAAGCAGAAGGATGCTTCGCCCTGAAGGTAGGGCGCAACCCGGCGGAGCCGTCCGCCTGTTTGCGTATCCAGGCCGGTGTCGACGAGGGTGACTTTCCAGGGTTCTGCGTGGCGCTCGTGGACCTGCATGGTGTTTTCCGACATGTCAAAAGTGACATCGGACATGTGCAGGAAGTAGTTGGCAAAGTACTCCTTAATCACGTACCCCTTGTAGCCGCAGCAGATGATGAAGTCGTTGATCCCGTGGTGGGAGTAGATCTTCATGATGTGCCACAACAGAGGCTTGCCGCCGATCTCCACCATGGGTTTGGGTCGGGCCGCGGTTTCTTCGCTGATGCGAGTGCCAAGTCCGCCAGCGAGGATGACTGCTTTCATGGGAGGTATCCTTTGATGCGCCTCAATGGGGGGAACAACGGTCGCGACCAAGGGCAAACAGCGCTCGTCATGGGGGCCGGTCGAAGGGCTAGAGTTTACAGTTAAAGCCTTGGCAGTATGCTGTCCGCTAGGGGTGAGCAAACCCTTGAAAAGAACGGGGAATGACGGCTATTTATCGCCCTATTGCCCCAATTGCCTAGGAGAGGAGGCTCCTATACTTGGTTTCTTTGTGGTATCGAAAAGGTCAGGCATGCAAGCCTATATCCTCTGTGGTGGATCAGGAACCCGCCTGCAGAGCGTCCTGAAAGGGGGGCAGAAAGCCTTGGTGGACGTACAAGGCAGACCTTTCCTGGCATTGGTTCTAGAACAATTGCATCAGGCGGGCGTTGATCATGCGATCTTGTGCGCCCACTACCGGGCAGATCAGATCGCGGATGCTTTGCCGTCGTTGGCAAAGAGCTCAGAGGTTTCGCTGGAACTGGTTGTTGAGCCCCAGCCTATGGGGACGGGCGGGGCGTTGCTGTACGCGCTCAGCAAGACCTCTCCTGATCGGCGTTATCTGGTGCTCAATGCGGATACTTTTCTGCCGGCTCGTGCCTATGGTGCCCTGGTTGCGCACGGTCAGGAAGGCGTGGTTCTGGTCACCCGGGTTGCTGATTGCGGGCGCTACGGAGGGCTCGAATTGGATGGAGACGGGCTCGTGCTGGCATTGCACGAAAAGGGTCGCGTGGGTCCGGGTCTGGTCAGCGCAGGGGCTTACAGTTTTTCCCACGCGGTTTGGTCAGATCATGCGGTACAGGCTTGTTCCATGGAGCATGATCTGCTACCGGGATTGATCAGGCGCAAGCAGTTGTTTGCGCACACTCATGAGGGCACGTTCATCGACATCGGTATCCCCGAGGCATTGGATCAGTTCAAACATGTGATTGTCTCAGGTGAGGCCTTATGAACCCTTTATTGAGCATTCTGACGCTGCCCGCCGATAGTACGGTGCGGGATGCCGTGAAATGCGTAGAGTCCGGCGGGCGAAAGGTCGCCTTTGTCGTGGATGGGGCAGGCTGCTTGACCGGCGTGGTGACCGATGGGGACATCCGCCGCTATTTGCTGAAAGAAGACGGAATGGATACATCGGTTTCCCGTTGTATGAATCAGCATTTTTCTTCTGTACGCATCGATACGTCTCGAGAAGAGCTGCTCAAGATCTTCGATCTGGGGTATCACGTGATCCCGGGCGTGGATGCCCAAGGGGTGCTGCGCGAGATCTACACTCGAGAGTTGCGCGCCATTCCAGAGGTGCCGATTCTGGCCAGGGCTCGAGCGCCTGTCCGGATGGGTTTTTGCGGCGGCGGATCGGATTTGACCTATTTTTTTGTTGATCATCCTGCCGCTGTGCTCAATTGCACTGTAGGACTGTATTCTCATGCCACTCTGATGCCTCGAAAGGATGGTGAAATTCATATTTATGCTGAGGACCTGGTCAAGGAAGAGCATTTCGATCATTTGCAAGCCTTGCTGGATCACGATACAAAAAGCTTGTTGTCCAGTGTCATATCGGTAGTTCGTCCAAACTATGGCTTTAATCTCTATCTACGTTCGGATTTTCCCGTTGGGTCAGGCCTTGGAGGGTCGTCTGCAGCGACGACGGCAGTGATTGCTGCATTCAATGAATTGCGCCAGGACCGATGGAACGCGTATGAGATTGCAGAGCTGGCCTTCCAGGTAGAGCGGCTTTGTTTTGGGATATCTGGAGGCTGGCAGGACCAGTATGCTTCCGCGTTCGGTGGTTTCAATCTGATCGAATTCAAGAATCAGCGTAATCTAGTCCACCCGATCCGCCTGGAAGAGGGCACGCGTAACGAATTGGAAGCTTGTCTGTTGTTATGCGACACGGGCGTTTCTCATGATTCCGGTCGCTTGCACGATGTACAGCGCTCGCAGATGCAAACAGCGTCAGCCACTCAGTCATCACTGCTGAAGGCCAGTGTCGACTTATGCCGACGCATGCATCAGCATTTGATTCGTGCCGAGCTGAACGAATTTGGCCGCTGCCTGCATGAAACCTGGTTGTTGAAGAAGCAATTTTCCAATGAAGTCAGCAATCAGAAGTTCGATGATATTTACGAGGCGGCAAGATCGGCTGGGGCCTTGGGTGGGAAATTGCTGGGTGCGGGGGGCGGTGGTTTCTTTCTGTTCTATGTTCGACCTGAAAATCGCAATGCTGTGATTCAGGCCGTCTCCGATCTGGGCTGTAGCTCTTCTCATTTTCGTTTTGAATTTAATGGCGTGACCTCATGGCGGACCAAGGCCTAATGACATCCTCTTGTGCTTCTTTTGTAATCGAAGGCATGCCTGTTGGCGGCAGCCGAGTATTCGTGATTGCTGAAATCGGCAACAATCATAATGGATCTTTGGCCTTGGCTAAGGATCTGGTGGATCAGGCGCAGGCTGCAGGGGCCGATTGCGTCAAGTTTCAGATTCGCAATCGTGAGGCGTTGTATCGAATTAAAGCGGATGGTTCCAGGGCAGAGGACTTGGGGGTCGAATACATTCAAGATCTGCTTGACAAGGTAGAGCTTCCCCTGGATGAGCATCGAGCATTGCGCGAATACTGCACCCAAAAAGGGGTGATATATTTATGCACACCGTGGGACGAGCCCAGTGTGGATGTATTGGCCGGATTCAATGTAGCGGCACTGAAGATTGCCTCGGCGGATCTTTGCAATCCCTATTTGATGAGCAAAGCAGCCTCTTTGGGTAAACCGCTGGTTGTCTCCACGGGGATGTCACACGAGCCCGAGATCATCCGGGCGATTGAACACCTGAATACGCTGGGTGTGCCTTTTGTTCTGCTGCATTGCAATAGCGCCTATCCTGCGCCAGAGCATGATATTCAGCTGGGCTATCTGAAACGCTTACGCGAACTGCACCCCTTGATCGGCTATTCGGGGCACGAACGAGGGATTGCCATTACTCTAGCGGCGGTCGCCTTAGGCGCTCAGGTGGTTGAACGGCACATCACCCTGGATCGCGGCATGGAAGGTCCCGATCACCTGGCCAGCCTCGAGCCTGCCGAGTTTCGTCAGTTGGTCGAAGGGATCCGTCAAATCGAAAAAGCCCTGTCTTGGCAGGGCCCTGGTCGTCATGCGAGCCAGGGAGAGCTGCTCAATCGTGAAAACCTGGGGAAAAGCGTCATTGCAGCCCGGGCTATCCAGACGGGCCAAGTCTTTACCGCCGACATGCTCCGCATTGCCAGCCCTGGGCAGGGGCTGGCGCCTTATCGCTTGCCAGAGCTTTTGGGGCGCACTGCGCAGCGCAGCCTGGAACAAGGTGATTTTCTGAACCCCAGTGATCTGCAGGAGCAGAAACCATTGGCGCGCGAGTATCGCTTTCCCGTGCGCTGGGGAGTGCCTGTCCGCTACCATGATTTCCGTCAGTATCGGCAATGGGTTAGCCCGGATCTGTTCGAATTTCACTTGTCCTACCGAGATCTTTCTGTAGCGCCCCAGCCTTACCTTGAAACGGTCGGGTGTTCACGGCTGGTGGTGCATGCGCCTGAATTGTTCGAGAACAGCGAATTGCTGGATCTGGTCTCTGATGATATGGATTACCGCCAAAGGTCCATCGACAATCTGCAGCGCGTGGTGGATGCAACCATGCAGATCAGTGAGTTCTTCCCGAACGCGGATGCACGATTGATTGTGGCCAACATCGGTGGGTTTTCTGCAGATGAGCCTCTGCCGTTTGAGCAGCGCGCAGTGCTCTACCAGCGATTCAAGGAATCTTGCAAGCAGATTGATTTCCGTGATACGGAGTTGATCCCGCAAAACATGGCGCCGTTCCCCTGGCACTTCGGTGGTCAGCGGCATCAGAATATTTTCATGATGCCGGATGAGTTGACTGAACAGGCCAAGGGATCGGGGCTGCGCCTGTGTCTGGATCTCTCACATCTGCAGATGACCTGCTTCCATTTCGGTCTGGACTTTCAGGCGGCACTGGTACAACTGTTGCCGTACTCGGCGCACTTGCATGTGGCTGATGCCAAGGGAAATAACGGGGAAGGGGTGCTGATGGGGACGGGCGATGTCGATTGGCCGGCGACCTGGACGCAGATCGCGCGCTATCCAGGGGTGAGTTTCATCCCCGAAGTGTGGCAAGGACACAAGGATCATGGGGCTGGGTTTTGGTCAGCGCTGAATTTTTTAGAGAAATTAAATGCGGGAGTATGAGATGCAGAGTCTGAGTCTAGAGATGGAGCTTGAGGGATTGCTAAGTGAGTCGGTGGACTCTGCACAAAAGAGACGTCAGAGTGCGCTGACGGATATCCTGGGCGAGGACGTCGGACCTGTTGTCCTTTTTGGCGCGGGTCTTTTGGGTCGGCAAGTGCTGCCTTTCGTCAAGAGGGTCGGCCTGGAACCGATTGCGTTTATTGATAATAATCCGCAGCTTTGGGGGACTTTGATTGATGGTGTGGAAGTGATGGCGCCTGCTCAATTGGCTCAAAAATATCAGGGCAATTTGCCGAGTGTGATTGCCACGATTTGGAGCGGCAGGGCCCCTGATCGCATGCGTGATCGTTTGGGATTTTTGCGGGATCTTGGGTTTAAAAAAATTGCTCTGTTCGGTCATTTGGCATGGCGCTTTCCTGAAGTATTTTTGCCGCATTATTCTTTGGATGTTCCAGAAAAAGCATTGCTGCAAGCGGATGATATCCGCCGTGCCTTCAAACTGATCTCTGATGAAGAGTCAAGGAAACTGTTTGTAGGCCACGTCCGCTGGCGATTGCTGCTGGACTATGATGCGCTCCCCTCGGCTTCGGATCTGGAGATTTATTTCGACCCGAAATTCATGAATGAAAATAAAAATGAAGTTCTGTATGACATCGGGGCATTTGATGGAGATACTGTAGTTGATTTTCTAAGATCCGGTAGGGGGTTTCAGGAAATTCATGCGTTTGAACCCTCGCCAAGGAACTTTGACAAGCTGCAGCGGCGTGTTGCAGAAATTGCGGGTAGGGGATTGAAGAAAATCTATCCGCATCAGATGGCAGTGGGGGATACAGAGGGCACGATACAGGTAGAGAATGATGCGGGGCCGGCTTCGCGAGTAGGTCAAGGTCAGGAAACTGCGGCTGTCAGTACGTTGGATCGCTTGGTTGAGAAATCGGCGACGCCTACTTTCATCAAGATGGATATAGAAGGGTTTGAGCCGCAGTGCCTAGAGGGCGGACGGCGGGTGATTACAGAGCATGCGCCTGTGTTGGCAGTTTGTGTTTATCATCTACAAGATCATCTGTGGAGTTTGATGCTCAAGATCAGTGAATGGCATAAAGGTTATGAATTCAGTTTTTGTCCGCATCTAAATGATGGTTGGGATCTTGTTCTTTATGCCGTTCCGAAGCACCGGCTTCCTGTCGATCCGAAGGTTTGATTTTTATGCGTGTTGCTGATTATATATTTGATTTCATTGTCCGCCAACAAGCTAGGCATGTATTTTTTTTGCCTGGCGGCGGTGCGATGCATTTGAACAATGCACTATATCGCCAGAAGGCCCTTCAGCCGATCAGCATGCTGCATGAGCAAGGGGCTGCTATTGCTGCTGAAGGATATGCTCGCACATCGGGGCAATTTGGGATCTGTCTGGTCACTTCTGGTCCCGGAGCCACGAATGCCTTGACAGGGTTGGCCGGTGCATGGTTTGAGTCAACGCCGGTGGTTTTTATTTCTGGTCAAGTGAAAAGGGCAGACTTGAAGGGCGATACAGGACTTAGGCAGTCTGGCACGCAGGAGCTTGATATCGTCAGTGTGACGCAGTCTATCTGTAAGTATTCGGTCTGTCTGCTTGATCCGGATAAGGTTCGGTACGAATTAGAGAAGGCGTTTTCGCTCATGCTGGGCGGACGCAAGGGGCCCGTATGGATTGATGTGCCCCTCGATGTGCAGGCCACAGAAATCGATCCTGAAAGTCTTGTAGGCTATGATGCTCCGCAAGAAAGCTATCCGTGCGATATTTCCCAAACCGTCGATCTTATCGGTCGAATTTCGAATGCTGAAAGGCCAGTATTGTTACTGGGCAATGGTGTGCATGGTGCTGGTGCGGGCCATTTGGTGCGGGGTTTGGTTGAAAAATTGCAGATTCCAACCCTGACCACCTGGATTGCAGCGGATTTGCTCGAATATGAGCATCCTTTGTATTTTGGCCGCTGCGGAACGGTTGCTTCGCGTGGCGCCAATTTTACGGTTCAAAATGCTGATCTGGTGCTGGCGATTGGGTGTCGGATGGATTTTTCCATTACGGGGTTCAATCGACAGCATTTTGCACGTGGCGCACAAATTGTTGTTGTGGACGTGGATCAGGCTGAACTGAATAAGTTGGGTGACATGCCAGATCAGACTTTTCTGTGCGATGCTGGAGATTTCATGCGCACCCTATTGGAAGCATCCCGCGAGAAGGCCTTTTCCTTCTCAGGTTGGGCCGTTCGGTGCCAGGAATGGAAGGACAAGTACCCTGTCGTTTTGTCTGACTATAAAAACGAACGGGAGTTTATCAATACCTATGTTTTCACCGAGGTCTTATGTGATGCTTTGGCTGAGAATGATGTGATCGTTCCCGGCAGCTCTGGGGCCGCCATTGACACTTTTTGGGTGTCGGCAAAACTGAAGCGTGGCCAACGTTCTGTCGCTACAGGTGGTCTAGGTGCTATGGGCTATGGTTTGCCGGCGACCATTGGCGGTTGTCTGGGCAGCGGCAGCAGGCGGACGATCTCTGTGGATGGTGATGGCGGGTTTGTGATGAACATCCAGGAACTTGAGGTTGTTCGTCGTTTGAATTTGCCCATTAAATACTTTGTTCTTAACAATAATGGGTATGCGTCGATTCGAGCGTCCCAATCCGGTTATTTCAAAGAGACGCTGGGATGTGATTCAAGTTCCGGTCTGACTTTGCCAGATATTGGTCTGCTCGCTGCTGCGTTTGGTGTGCAGGTGCGACGTGTCAGTAATCCGGATGAACTGGAGGCAGTGATCAAAGAAACCTTGGCATTGCCTGGGCCGGCTGTTTGCGAGGTCATGGTCAAGCCTGATCAAGCCATTGGCCCGCGTGTGAAGTCGCGGATAGGGGAGAATGGAAGTATGGTTTCGGATCCTCTTGAAAACTTGTTCCCTTATCTTGATCAAGATGAGCTGAAGTCCAATATGTTGATTCCCTTGATAAGTGACTGAGTATGGCTGATAACTACCTGGTTGACTATGCTGAGTCGGGGTTTTACATGATGCAGGGGCGGTTGACTGCCCCTGAAAGCGGCCGATTCCAGTGCTTTCCGCGTGAGCAGTGGCGCAAAGAAATCCTGTCTACAGCTTCTGTTGGATTACGCGGCATTGAGTGGATTTATGATGCCTATGGCGAAGGGGCAAATCCTCTGGAAACACTTTCAGGGCGCGAAGAGCTCAAGACATTGTTAGCCGACAACCATGTCAGTGTCGTTTCCATTTGTGCCGATTATTTTATGGATTATCCATTTCTGCGTTGTACAGACGCAGAGCGGGCGGCTCGGCTAGAGCGCCTTTCTTGGCTGATAGGCATATGCTCGGAGCTCGGGATACGGCGTATCGTCTTGCCTTTTGTAGATGCCTCTGCTATCCGATCCAGTGAGGAGCGAGATCAGGTGGTGACGTGTCTGAAGCAGGTTTTGCCGGTGGCGGAGCAAAAAAACATCGAACTGCACCTGGAAACCGATCTTGCACCCGCTGCATTTCGCGATTTGCTACAAGCAATTAATCATCCTTTGGTGAAGGTTAATTATGACTCTGGCAATAGCTCATCCTTGGGCTATGCGCCCGAGGCTGAGTTCGATGCCTATGGACACTGGGTAGGTAGTGTTCATATCAAAGATAGGGTCTTAGGAGGCAAGACCGTGCCCTTAGGACAGGGTGATGCTGACTTTACTGCATTGCGAAAGGCATTGATCAAAGCTTCTTACAGAGGGGATTTCGTGCTGCAGGTTGCACGAGGCGTTTCAGGCGATGAATTGAACTGGATGCGAGATGTTGTAATGATCGCCTCAGACTGGTTGCGTGGCAGCACGCTTTAAAATATAACGAATCAGGTTGCTCGTGTGAAAATTCTTTTTTGCGGTCTTGGTGGTATTGGTCAGCGGCACCTGCGCAACTTGAAGGCGTTACTGGGTAATGACTTGGAGGTTCATGCGTATCGGGTAAGGGGACACCACACCAAGCTGGACTCAACAATGAAGATTGAGGCCGGGGCGAATCTTGAGCATGACTACAACATCACCGTTCATCAGGATCTTGCAAGCGGGCTTGCGGCGGCACCTGATGCTGTATTCATTTGTAATCCCAATTCTTTACACATGGCGATTGCCTTGGAGTGTGCGCGTGCCGGCGTGGCGGTATTCATGGAAAAACCGGTTGCCAGCAATCTGGATGGTGCCGAAGAGTTGCTACAGCTGACTCGGGATAAAAATCTTCTGTTCTATGTGGGCTATAATTTTCGTTTCCATCCCGGTCTAATCCGTATAAAAACATTGCTGGATCACAAGTGGTTTGGAAATGTCATCAGCGCACAGGCCGAGATAGGCGAGTATCTACCCAATTGGCATCCCTACGAGGACTATCGCCAGATGTATGCTGCCCGGTCTGATCAAGGTGGTGGGGTAATTCTTTCTCAAATCCATGAGATGGACCTGATCTATTGGTTTTTCGGGTTGCCAGAAACGATTCTGTGTCGCGGGGGGAGGCTGAGCAAGCTGGAAATAGACGTGGAGGATACCGCTATTTCGCTAATGCAATATAAAAGCACGGCTGGTGATTTTCCCATTATTTTACATCAGGATTTTATTCAAAGACCGCCTACGCGCAGGTTCAAAATTTCCGGAGATGCCGGAGGGGTTGAAATCGACCTGATACGTACGCAATTGCGCGTTTACGATGGCGAAGGGGCTGTAGTAGAAAGTTCGGATTTTCAAGACTTTTCTCGTAATGATATGTTCATGTCGCAGACGAAACATTTTCTTGATTGTTTAGTCGGACGTGCCATCCCCGAGGTTGATTTATATGGCGGCCTGCAGAGTCTGCGCCTTGCGTTAGCTGCTAAAGAGTCATTGGAATCGGGGCAGGAAATCATCTTGAAGGACTTCGGCGCACATGTCGGCTAAAAATACACTTTCTGACTTATTTGATCTGAGCGGCAGAGTGGCCGTCATTACGGGCGGGGGTGGGCTGCTGGGGTATCAACATGCCGTAACTGTTACAGAGTTGGGGGGGGTCTCCATTTTATTGGATATCAGCTTAGATGCCTTGAGAAAAAATCATGATCGCCTGCTAAAAGAGCATAAGGTTGATGTTTCTTTCTTTCAGTCTGACATCACAGATATTGATTCATTGATGGATGTTCTTGAGGCAATTAATCAGAAGTATCAACGCGTTGATATCTTGATAAATAATGCCGCGAGGAATCCAAAGATGGAAAACTCAGATCGTAAAAATTTCTCACGCCTAGAAAACTTTTCGTGGACGCAGTGGCAGCTGGATCTGGATGTCGGCTTGGGCGGGGCTTTTAATTGCGCAAAAGTGTTTGGCAGCCAGATGGCCCGGCAGGGTGGAGGGGTAATTATTAATATCGCTTCTGATCTCGGTGTGATTGCACCAGACCAACGCATCTATCGTGTGGATGGGGTAGCGCCTGATCAGCAGCCTGTCAAACCAGTGACTTACTCAGTGGTAAAGCATGGTTTGATTGGCTTGACAAAATATCTGGCAACCTATTGGTGTGAACAGGGTGTGCGATGCAATGCGTTGTCTCCTGGCGGTATTTACGCTGGACAGGATGATGTTTTTGTCAAGAAGCTGACTCAACTGATTCCCATGGGCAGAATGGCCGCAGAAAATGAATACCGAGGAGCGGTTGCTTTTTTGTGTTCCGATGCCTCCGCGTATCTTAATGGAACCAATCTCGTTGTGGATGGCGGACGAAGTGTGTGGTGATGTGCTACATGAAGTCGTTGCTTAAGTCGCACTGTTGATCAATTTATTTTTAGATATCTAAAAAGTATGCAGCATGACTTTTTTGCGAAGCAATGCATCTGTTGTGGGTGTGATGTGCTCGAATCTTCTCCTGCGGTATTGATGCCGTTTGTGGCAAAGCGTGTGTTTAATCACGAGCCGGTAGAGATTTCAGAACAGTGGGGGCTGCGCGATTTACGCTCGGGCATGGCTTATACCCTATGCAATTCATTACAATGCCAGCAATGTGGCGCCCTTTTTCTAGATTATCGATTTACTGATGATCAGATGGCCGCGCTGTATCATAATTACAGAGATGAAAAATATAATCGGGAGCGTATCTCTTATGAGCCTGACTATGCCGAGGTCGTGAATTACTACCACCACAGAGAGGCCTACCTGACAAAGGTCGAGCAATGGCTTAAGCCCTACTTGCCAGAACATCCCATGATTCTTGACTGGGGTGGCGGGACAGGCATCAATACGCCGTTTCTTGGGGGGGGAGGGCATGTCGAAATATATGATATTTCAACAGTCGATGTGGTGAAAGGTGCATGTCGCGCTGATCCTGCGTCCATTGGTATTCAGCATTATGATCTTGTCTCATGCAGTCAAGTTCTAGAGCATGTTTCATATCCCTTGGATGTGATCAATCTGATGATTTCTGCTTTAGATGATCAATCTTTGCTGTATATAGAAGTACCTCATGAGGCACTGATGCGTGAACATCCTGGTGCCATGGATCTTGCATCGCACAAGCATCATTGGCATGAGCATGTCAATTTTTTTACCAAAATGTCACTTCACGCATTAATGATCCGTACCGGCTTGGAAGTAGTAGACACACATTTCTTGCCTGTGGATCTTGGGTGGAGGCAAGGGGAAATCATTGGGGTATTAGCAAAGCTTGCGCGGTAAATTGAAAACATTATGGTTTTTTAGATGCCTGCCATGAATGGTCATATAGGAAAGAAGAGCCTGGTCATAGAGCAGGATATGGAAGATATTTTCAGCCTGCGTGATGATTGGCAGCGGTTTTCCGGTAAAAGCATTCTGATCACAGGGGCGGCTGGGCTGCTGGCTGCTTATCTGGTTGAGTTCTTTGCTTGGCTGAACAAGACGTGGTCTTGTGATCCGATTTGTATTTTTTTGTTGGTTCGGGATAAAAAGAAACTGGAAGATCGCTTCCCGCATTTGATTTCTTATGTCTGGTTTATCCCCGTGGTTCAGGATGTGTGTGATCCGCTTTTAATAGAGGCACCGATTGACTACATCATTCATGCTGCCAGCCCTTCCAGCCCGAAATATTATCTCCAGCATCCAGCTTCTACTATTCGAACCAATACGCTTGGTACCTTGAATATGCTAGAGCTTGCTAGAAAAAAAGACGCTCGTCTTTTGTTTATGAGCAGTGGAGCCGTCTATGGGCACGGAGATAGTCAAAGCGCTATTGACGAGACTGATTTCGGGACTCAGGACCCACTGGAAATTTATGCTTGCTACAGTGAAAGCAAGCGATTGTGTGAAACACTATGCGCTGCCTATTTCAGACAGTATGGCGTGCAAGCGGTGATTGCACGTATTTCACATACTTATGGCCCAGGCATCGATCTTAATGATGGTCGTGTGTTTTCTGATCTCTTGTCTGATTCCTTGGCCGGGAGAGATATAAGATTGCATAGCCAAGGCACGAGTAGCCGTCCATTTTGTTATATCGCTGATGCGACCTTTGCTTTTCTGATACTGCTTTTAGAAGGAGATTCGGGTAATGCATATAATGTTGGTATGGATAGTGAAATAACAATACTTGATTTGGCAAGATTGATTGCTGGCATGTCTTCGCGAGAAGGGACTGTGGTCTTGCTTCCTGAGGATAATGACAAAAAAAAGGAGATACGTGCCAGTGGCCATTTTGATATTGCCAAGATTAAAAAGCTTGGATGGCACCCAAAAACGACACCTGAGATCGGGTTTCGAAGGGTATTGAGTCATTTCAGAAATATTTAAATTTGGAGTTGGGCCTTGGGTAATGTTTCCTCGAATGAAAATCATCTGATGGAAGTCAAGAAGGATTATCTGTCGGACAAAATTTCCAAATATGAATATGCAGAAAAAACTTTTGATCTGCACCTCTCTCTATTCGAATATCCGGCCTTCATCAATGGCACGGATGTAGAGGAAGTTCGGCTTTTAGCGAGTGGGGTTGTTATTAAATCCAAGATGCATCAGATTTCCATGTATATAGATCCTGTCGATCTTCATGCGACGGGGTATGCCTTGATGAATTTTGGAATTTATGAGGAAAAGGAAACGGATTTCATGAAATCCGTTTTTGACGATTGCGGTGTCTTTTTGGATGTTGGTGCTAATCGTGGTTGGTATTCCCTTGTTTTGTCCCGGGCTTTCCCAAATTCTACTATTCGCGCATTTGAACCGATTCCCAGCACGTTCGATGCGTTGAAAAAAAACATTGCTTTAAATAATTCTAAAAATATTAAACCTGTTTGTGCCGGGATGTCTGATCGGCCGGGAGAGGTTGAGTTTCTCTTTGCCAAAGACGTTGCCGGCGCAACATCCATGAAGCTGACTGGTCAATCCAGAGGACACGCTGAGCTTGAGAAGATTGTCTGCTCTACAATGACACTCGATTCTTTTTGTGCAGCTTATCAGCTGATTCCAAGCCTAATCAAGATTGACGTCGAGGGGGCTGAGCTCTTAGTCGTGCAGGGTGGACAGGACATCCTGTCTCATACTCCGGTGCTTCTGATCGAACTCTTGCGGAAATGGTCCAAGGAATTTGGCTATCATCCAAATGATGTGTTTGAAATTTTGACACAGTATGGTTATGAGGCTTGGATTTTTTCTGAGAAGAATGAAAAGCTCGAGCGTTGTGTCATGGTAACAGAAGAAACAGTGCAGACCAATTTTGTCTTTCTTCATCCAGTTCGGCATGAATCCATAATCAGAAAATGGGCATGTGATTGAGGGCGTCTTGCATTCTTATGTGCTTTAATGATTATAGGTGTTTTTTATAAATGATAGAAATTTCGTGTGATAACACGCAAAATGTGGGTTTTATTAATAACGTAGAGCTTCTGTGTTATGGAACTTGATGATATCTACCTAAGTGGCAGAAGGCCCTATTATGTGTATGCCCCTCCTTATCGTAGAATTTCTTCTGGGGTTCAGGTATTGCATTTACTTTGCCATTACCTGAACAGGATGGGTGAAGAGGCATACGTTTGCACTGACGGAGTATTTCCAAAATTGCGCACACCGGTTCTGACCGAAGATATCGTAAAAAAGCATCAAGAGATCGGCATTGAACCTATCGCTGTATACCCAGAAGTGACTCATGGGAACCCTTTGCACGCTAAATGTGTGGTTCGTTATATATTGAACCATTTAGGGTTATTGGGTGGTCCTTCTGATTTTGCCGAGTCTGATTTTCTCGTTTTTTATGATAAGGAATACTTGTCTCGCGGGTTTTCAGAAGCAGGAAGTCTTGTATTAACCACCCCAGTTCTTGATTTCAATTTATTCAATAATAAAGAAAACCCATTGGATGCTTGCAGAAAAGGGGCTTTGGTATATCCGGGACGCTATTTTACGGCCAGAGAAAAGCATGAGAAATTATTTGAAACGAGTACCGTCATTACTTCCGAGTGGCCTTCTTCTCGTGAAGAATTGGCTGCCTTGTTGCGAGGCGCTGAAGTTCTTTATTGTTTCGCCAATTCTGCAATCATAGGAGAAGCTGCTTTATGCGGATGCCCCGTTGTGATGATGGACTCTCCGTTTACAAAGCGGCCAGAAACGTTTCATGATAAGGAAAATATAGATGGACGCTTGGATTTTCCAGGGCGAGCTCTGGATGATTCTGAAGAGTCACTGCAGAATGCTCGTAAGGAAACCAAAGGGTTTCAAGATCTTTACTTGGGTATACATAAAGAATTCATTGTTAATCTTAAGAAATTCATTATCGCTACTCAAGAAATCACTCCTGTGGAGTCACAGGATGCGGGTCCTTATTCGATTAGTTTTCAGATTACTTCTGCGAAGGATCCAGAGGCTGACTCATGGGGTTTTCCTCAGTGGATGTCTGAGCGTACTCCATCCTCTGCCCGAACACTTGCTCTCAAAACATTGTTAGAAACCTCTTCCGGGGTTGGATCCCTAGGTGCTGTAGTGATCATGCCGGATGATGCGGATGTTCAAGCACTGATTGATACGTTGGAGAGCCTGGGTATTCAGCACAGACCTGTTGATGGTGTTTGGTTGATCGGCCGTAACGTGCCGGTTCAGGCTGCAGGGGGCGAGATTGAGTTATTGTCAGGAGATGCGCATTGGGCCAAGTTGCTCTCTGATAGGATTAACCAGGGCGGGATACCGGATTTTCTGTGGATTTTGCATGCAGGTGATCGTTTGGTACCTCACGCAACGTTGACAATGGGGGAATACCGCTTGCGCAAGCCGGATCCGCTGATCTGGTACGTGGATGAGGCGGTCCTGAAGGATGGGCAGCCGGTAAACCCGATGTTCAAGCCTGATTTGAATGTTGATCTGCTACGCAGCTACCCCTATATCGGCCGTAACTTGGTGATCAGCACCGCAGCCGTCCAGGCGGCGGGGGGGCTGGATGAACGAGTCGCAGACCTGGCGCCTGTCGACTTGCTCTGGCGCTTGGTGGAGCAGGTCGGTCCGCCGGTCGTGGGACATATTCCAGAGGTACTGCAGTTCGGTGGGCGTAGTTTGATGGATTGGGTCTGCGATTCAGACACAATGCTCTGGTTTCCTGCCGTGACGCAGGCGCATTTCGTGCGTATGGGACTGGAGGCGAAGGTCGAGTCGGGACCATTACTCGGCCTGCAGCATATCGAATATCCCCTGACGATGCAGCCACTGATTTCCATTATCATCCCTACGCGAGATCAGTTGCCGATATTGCGAGCATGCATCGAAGGGCTGATGGAGCGTACGGCATACCTTCATTATGAGTTACTAGTCGTGGATAATGGTAGTGCCGATCCTGATGCCGTGGCATTTCTAGCTGGACTCGAAGCCATGGAGACGGATCAGATTCACGTCGTGCGTTGGCCACAATCCTTTGACTTTGCGGCCATGAATAATTTTGCTGTCACCCGGGCACGCGGGGACGTATTTTTGTTTCTGAATAATGACATTCAGTTTGGAGAGCGTACACGATCCGATTGGTTGGAGCGATTGCTGCGGCATGCATTGCGGCCAGAGGTCGGAATGGTCGGTTCGCGTCTGGATATTCCCGATGGTGGAGTGGAACAATGCGGCCAGGTGTTGGGGATGGACAATAGCGTCGGCGCGGCATTCAGAGGGGTGCCGGAGGATCGCCGGGGCTATATGAATCGTCTGATCGTCCAGCAGAATGTCAGCGCGCTCAGTGCATCGTGCATGATGATGAGGCGCCAGGTTTTTGATGAGTTGGGAGGTTTCGATGCCGAATCCTTTCCTATCTATTATGCGGACGCAGACCTGTGCATGAAGGCGATACAGGTAGGGTATCTGCTGGTCCTGGAGCCGGATACTGGTCTGTTGCACATGGGCGGTGCGAGCCGGGCGTTAACCGAGAAGTTTGGCCTACAGGCCAATCCGGATGACGAGCAGCGCGACCGTTTGTATCAGCGGTGGTTGCAGCAGTTGGCGCGGGATCCGAACTATCATCCAGCTTTTGGTAAGTATTCTCCTGGCTTTACTCTTAGTCGGGACGCGTCTCGAATCCAAGAACCCTTACCGGGTCGTCCTTTGCCGGTGGTGCTGGCGGTGCATGGAGATTGGTATGGTTGCGGGCATTATCGAATTCTGCATCCCTTCAGAGCCATGGCCGGCGAGTTGCGTCTGGACGGCGGGCTGAAGTATGGCGATTTCCATTTCACCGATGTGGCCCGCATCCAGCCAGATGTGATTGTGCTGCAGGGGGCCTGGCGAAACGAAGGTATTTTGACCCAGATTCGTCGTTACCGCGAGATTACGGGTGCCAAGGTTGTCCTGGAGTTCGACGACTATCTTCCTAATCTTCCAACACGCAATATTCATCGCTCGGACCTACCGCAAGGTTTGATCAAGAAAATGCGCCGTACGATCGAGCAGGTTGATTGGTTGGTGGTTTCTACACCGACACTGGCGCGGGAATATGCAGATTTCCACGATGATATTCGAGTGGCCCTCAATGGGTTACCCTTGAAGCCGTGGGGGGGGCTGCAGGGTCAGCGACGCACAAAGAAGAAAATGCGGATAGGGTGGGCGGGCGGAATCAGTCATACGGGAGATCTGGCAGAAATTCGTTCTGTGGTTAAGGACTTGCAGGATGAGGTTGAATGGGTTTTCATGGGTATGAAGCCAGACGATGTTGTTTGTGAGTTCCATCCGGGATTTCCCATTGATCAGTATCCGGCGCAACTGGCTGCCTTGAATCTGGATTTGGCCGTGGTGCCGTTAGAAATGAACCAGTTTAATCGCTGCAAGAGCAATCTGCGCCTGCTAGAGCTGGGCGCATGCGGGGTGCCGATTATCTGTACGGATATCGATCCCTACCAGTGCGGTTTGCCGGTGACGCGGGTGCGCAACCGCACTCAGGATTGGGTGCGAGCCATTCGCGAGCATCTGGCCGATTCTGAGGCCTTAGGCCAGAAGGGCGACGCCTTGCGTGACGCAGTTCGACAGAACTGGATGCTGGAGGGGGATTTTCTGGATCAGTGGGCCCGTGCCTGGGGGGTGGCATCGGGCGCCGCTTGAGCGGCAAGGGCTGACAGTCTATTTGACCAGTATCTGCCTGACCCGCGCCATCACTGCTTCTGCCGGCACATCCATGCAGGCGTAATTTCGGCCAGCAGGGCAGCCGCGTTGACAGCAGTATTGGCAATCCACGGTCTGGTCCATGGTGTATTCCGCCCCCAAAATGGCCGGGTGCATGGCGCCTGGCAGCATCAGGGATGGACAGCCTGCCAGCTTGGCTAGCCACTGCGTGGAGGTTGCTACGGTAATCAGTAAATCGGTGGCGGCCAGTCGCGCCAGGCTTGTGTGCATGGGCAGGCTGCCATCGAAGCCTGCCCAGACGTGGTAGCCCGTCTGCTCCAGCAGGTGGGTCAGAGCATCCGCCTGCTTGTAGTGCTTGATGGCCGTGGTGCCGCGAAATGACACTGCTATGATCGGGCGCCCGGCCGCCGTGTTGCGGAATGCGGCGTCAGCTTCGATGGACAGGCGTGATTCGATCGTATCGCCTAGACTGCAGCAGTGAATCAGGTAGTATTCCGGATAGTTGGCATGGGGCTGCGGTTCCAGCCACCAGGGGCGCAACCAGTCCTTCATGTTTGGGTATGTGCTGGCCATGAAAGCGGTATCGAAATAATCCGCCGGCAGCTTTCTGGCATGCAGCATGGTGAAAAAGTCGTTCACCGGGCGATTCAGGTGATTGCCTTCCACATTCAGCCCGACGTCGATCAGGACCTGTGCCAGGAAGCAGGGCATGAACCAGGTGTCCAGACAGATGACCTGATCGTAGTTGCGCGCAGCGATGACCTGGGCAATTCCCAGAAAGCTCTGAGTTGCGGGGATTAGGTCGCGCGGCCATTGTTCGGCTGTGATGCCCAGCACGTCGCTGATATCCGGACATAGGGACATCAACTCAATACCAGCTCCGTAAGTCAGCACGTCAATCGTAGCGTCTGGCGCTCGTTGACGAACCAGTCGGACGGCAGGGATCAGGATGGATGCGACATCTCCCAGGCCCACCAGGCGGGTAATCAGGATTTTGGGGGCCATGAGGAGCTAGGGGGTGATGAGATGAATGTCCGAGAACAGATATTCAAAAAACCGCCGGAGGTAATCCGGCGGTTTTAGTGCTAGAGGCAGTATAACCCTGCCTCGGTGTGGTGCTGAGAATTAACGCAGCAGGGACAGCATGGTCTGCGGGACCTGGTTGGCCTGAGCCAGTACAGCGGTGCCGGCTTGTTGCAGGATCTGGGCACGCGTCATGTTGGACACTTCCACCGCGTAGTCGGCATCTTCGATACGTGAACGCGAAGCGGACAGGTTGGTGATGGTGTTGTTCAGGTTGGCGATGGTGGATTCGAAGCGGTTCTGGATCGCGCCCAGGTCGCTACGCATACTGTCAACCTTCTTGATGGCATCGTCAATGCTCTTCAGCGCGCCGGAGGTAACGGTGTTCCCGCTGACGGCGAGGCCGCTGCCAGCCGAGATGCCGGAAGCACCCGAAAGCAGGACAGACGTCTTGGCGTTGGTGCCTTCGATCTTGATTGTTTCGTTGTCGTTGGCACCAACCTGGATATTGATGCCACCGGAAGCGGAACCGTCCAGCACTTTGGTGCCGTTGAACTGGGTCTGGTCGGCGACGCGGTCGATTTCTGCCAGGCGGGCCTTGACTTCTGCGTTGATGGACGCCAGGTCTTCCGTGGAGTTCGTGCCGTTGTAGGCCTGGACCGTCAGTTCGCGAATGCGCTGCAGGTTGTTATTGATTTCGTTCAGGGAGCCTTCCGTCGTTTGCGCCATCGAGATACCGTCGTTGGCGTTACGGGCGGCCTGGGTCAGCCCCTTGATGTTGGCGGTGAAACGATTGGCGATGGCCTGTCCGGCGGCGTCGTCTTTGGCGCTGTTGATGCGCAGGCCCGAGGACAGGCGCTGGATCGCGGAACCCAACGCACCCTGGGACTTGTTCAGGTTGTTCTGGGAGACCAGAGCGAGGTAGTTAGTGTTGATAACGGCCATGAGAAACTCCTAAGAGATTTGGCGAAGGATTCGCCCTTTTTGCCCAGGATGACAAACCGAGTGACCTCCTGTTCTGCCACGTTAACGGAGGGGGGGCAGGGAACTTTAGGGAGGCTAGAAAATTTTTTTGAGTGCGGGTCACTTCTGAGGCCAACATGCTCTGGTGGCGGTTGAGCGGCGATTGGTGCATGATCACGGTTGCCCGTGTCTGTGAGTCTGCGAGATCCGATGAACCCTCCCACCATCGCCCTGGTCATGATCGTCAAGAACGGTGCGGCCACATTGGCCCGCTGCCTGTCCAGCGTGCGGGATCATGTCGATGAAACGATCCTGCTGGACACCGGATCGACGGACGACACTGTTGCCATCGCCCGGCGCTTCGACGCCCAGGTGCACCATTTCAAATGGATCGATGACTTCTCCGCCGCGCGGAACGCGGCGTTGGATCATTCCTCGGCGGATTGGAACCTGATCCTGGATGCCGACAACTGGCTGGAATCGGGGCATGAGCAACTGCGCCGCTTGGGCGCGGAGCCGTTCCTGGGGCAGATCGCCATCCTCAACCGCTTCATGCAGGGTGACGAGGTCCGCCAGGCGACCGAATGGGGCACGCGTGTGTTGCCCAGGGGCGTGCGCTATGCGGGCCGCATCCATGAACAGGCGGCCAATCCCGGCAATCTGCCTCGGAAACGGCTGGATATCCGCGTGGGCCACGACGGCTATATGCCCGAGGGCCTGGAGGCCAAGCGAGGGCGCAACGAAGCGCTGCTGCGCGTGGCGCTGGCCGAGACGCCGGAGGACCCCTATCTGCTCTATCAGTTGGGCAAGGAACTCGCTCTCTACGACCGCTACGCGGAAGCTGCGGATTGTTTCCTGCCGGCGGTGTCGCTGTGCGCCCGCGACCAGTCGTTCCGGTACGACCTGATCATGCGCTCGTTGTACTGCCTGAAGCGGGCCGGCCGCCTGGAGCAGGCGATCCTGCTGGCCGAGGATGAATTCCCGTATTGGCAGGATTCCCCCGATTATTTCTTCTGCGTCGCCGACGTTTTCCTGGATTGGGCCATTCAGCACCCGGCACAGGCTGAGTCCCAGTTCCTGCCGGTCGTGGAATCCAGCTGGCTGAAGTGCCTGGAGATCGGCGAACGCCCGGATCTGTCGGAATCCGTTGCTGGTCGGGGCAGCTATCTGGCCGCGCAGAACCTGGCCGTGCTGTACGAGAATACCGGGCGGGAAGCGCTGGCGACCGAGTATCGGGGGATGGCCAGGAAAATGCGAGGGGAATAGAAGGGGGGACAGTCTTGTGACTGCCTGGACATCAGGCTTGTCCGGCGCGCGGCTGGAAGGGTTTGCATGTTTTCCCCCATGGATATTCTCGATCAAGTCATCTTTCGCAGCGGTCATGTGACCCGCATCATGGTCTCCATCCAGAACACGATGGAAACCGGCCATGGACGAGACCGACGCCGCCTATTGCTGCTTGAGGCCGCAGCTTGCCATAATTAACCTGTCAGGTTAATTTTCATGGGAAAGGGAACACCACATTGCCGGTTGCGGGTTATCAAGACGCATATTCAGGCAGGTCGAGTTCGCGCGACCGTTTCGGCACTATCGGGTGGCGCCGCATTATTGATCCGGCCCTCAAACAGTTTTACGCAGCGTATTTGACGTGGAAGTCTTGGAAGTAGGCTTTGACACGTGCCGGCTCGCTGGCGACGACTTGCATGTGCTCTTCTGCAGCGGCGCGTAGTTTGGCCTTCGTGCGTATCGGAACCTTGCGCCCGATGACGTGTTTGAGATCGGCATTCAAGCGTTCTTCGGGATTGAGTTCGGGGCTGTAACTGGGCAGATAGAACACTTCCATCTGATCGGAGTGTGCGGCCAACCACGCCTTCACCGGCTTGCAGTGATGCACGCCCAGGTTGTCCAGGATCAGAAACACCTTGCGCCCGGCATCCTGGACCAGCGACTCGAAGAACTCGATCAACTTTTCGTGATTGAACGCGCCATCAATGATCATCCAGCGTGCCTTGCCCTGGTTGGTGACGCTGGCGATCATCGACAGCTTCTGCCGCGTCCCGCCAATGGCCATCGCCACCGGAGTCTTGCCCTTGGGCGCATAGCTGCGACCGCGCACGTCGGTGTTCACCAGCGCCGTCTCGTCACCCCAGTGGACCTCGCCGCCCTCGGCCTTGGCACGTTCGGCGATGGCCGGATACGTGTCCTCCAACCAGGTTTGCACCGCGGCGGGCGATTGCTCGTAAGCACGCTTGATCGGCTTCTGCGGGGTGAAGCCCCAGCGGGCCAGATACTTGCCCACCGAGCGCACATGCAGCGTCACACCACACTCGCGCTCGATCAGCTGCATAACCGCCGCACGGCTCCACAGCGCAAAGTCCATCTTCAGCTGCTCGGGGCGTTTGTCGCAGATGATGCGGCACACCGTCTGTTCCTGCTCGGCGGTCAGTGCGCGATCCTCGCCACGGCGACGGCCACGCCGACGGGGTGCCAGCGACAGCATCCCCCCCGCCTCATAGCGTGCGATCACCTTGCTCACCGCCGTGTGACTCAGCCCAACGTCAACGGCGATCTGAGGTTTGCTTCGTCCGCGTTTGTACGCACGAATCACCTGCCGACGCCTCTCATGCTGCTCGGCCGGACTGAGCTTTCTTGCATCATCTTTTTCCATCCGCAAAGCATCGCATCAGATCGACAGAATTTCAATCTATTTATGGGCCTGATCTATAGGCCTGGATTTCGATGGCATGATCCGCGTGGTGATGTCGCTCACGGCCCGGGATTTCTACAAGAGCATGACCACGCATGCCAGCCACCGTATTTGGCAGGATGTATACCGGCTCACAACTCCCGAGGGCGACATCTATCTGAAACTGACGGTCGTCGATGAGGTGCTCGTCGTGTCTTTCAAGGAGTTGTGAACATGCGATGCCCGATTTGCGCATCGGCCGATCTGATGCATGAGGCGCGCGACCTGTCGCATACTTACAAAGGCGAAACGACCGTGATCCCGGCCGTGGTGGGTGGTTACTGCCCGTCCTGTGGTGAAAGCGTGCTGAATGCCGCCGAGTCCGCCCGCGTGAGCGCAGCCATGCTGGCATTCAATCGCCAGGTCAATGCCGGTATTGTCGATCCTGCTTTCATTGCCAGGGTGCGCAAGAAATTAAAGTTGGATCAGCGCGAAGCGGGTGAGATTTTTGGTGGTGGTGTCAATGCGTTTTCGCGTTATGAAAATGGCAAGACAAAGCCGCCGTTGGCGCTGATCAAGCTGCTCAAGGTGCTGAATCGTCATCCAGAGCTGTTGAGTGAGGTCCGGTTGGCATAGCTGCCTATGCCCGGGCTCGCACCAGCTGGCGGCCCGGATGACCACACGTCAAACATGGATTTCCATGACTTGGCTCAAGCTCCAGGCCGCGGCAAGCCGATACGATGAAACCATCGCCTGCGGGCTGGCAGGCTGCGAGCCCGCTGATCTCATCGAAGGAGAACACCGATGGTCGCCAAAATGAAAGCCGCCGTATTCGTCGAACCCGGCCGTATCGAACTGACCGAGAAGCCCATCCCCGAGGTCGGCCCCAACGATGCGCTGGTCCGCATCACCACCACCACGATCTGCGGCACCGACATCCACATCCTCAAGGGCGAGTATCCGGTCGCCAAGGGTCTCACGGTCGGCCACGAGCCCGTGGGGGTCATAGAAAAGCTCGGCAGCGCGGTCACGGGCTACCAGGAAGGGCAGCGCGTGATCGCCGGGGCGATCTGCCCGAACTTCGGTTCCTATGCCGCCCAGGACGGCGTCCCGTCGCAGGACGGCAGCTACCTGATTCCCTCCGGGCGTTGCGGCTGCCATGGCTACAAGGCCACCGCCGGCTGGCGTTTCGGCAACATGATCGACGGCACCCAGGCCGAATACGTGCTGGTGCCGGACGCGCAGGCCAATCTCGCGCCGATTCCGGACGGGCTCACCGATGAACAGGTGCTGATGTGCCCGGACATCATGTCCACCGGTTTCAAGGGGGCGGAAAACGCCAACATCCGCCTGGGCGATACGGTGGTCGTTTTCGCGCAGGGCCCCATCGGCCTGTGCGCGACCGCCGGCGCGCGCCTGCTGGGCGCGACTACCATCATCGCGGTGGACGGCAACGAGCACCGCCTGGGCATTTCACGGCGGCTCGGTGCCGACGTCGTCCTCGATTTCCATCATTGCGATGTGGTCGCCGAGGTGATGAAGCTCACCGGCGGCCGTGGCGCCGATTCCGCCATCGAGGCGCTTGGCACGCAAGCCACGTTCGAGCAGGCCCTGCGCTGCCTCAAGCCCGGCGGCACGCTTTCCAGCCTGGGCGTGTATTCGCAGGACTTGAAGATCCCGCTCGACGCCTTCGCCGCCGGCCTGGGCGACCACCGCATCAACACCGCCCTGTGTCCCGGCGGCAAGGAGCGCATGCGTCGCCTGATGAACGTGATCGCCGCCGAACGCCTGGATCTCGGCGTGCTGGTCACCCACCACTACAAGCTGGACGATATCGTCGCGGCCTACGATCTGTTCGCCCACCAGCGCGATGGCGTGCTGAAGATCGCCGTCAAGCCGTTCTGAGCGGTAAGCCGGAGCTGTTTGCTTACCCCTGAACGGATGACAGCAGCGCGCGGCTGCGCGCCGCGCTGGGCCGCGCCGCCACGCGCTCGAACCATGGGCCGATGCGCGGCAGGCCGTGGTCGAAGGGCTGGTTGACGGATTCTCCGAAATCCAGCCAGACGTACAGCCAGATGTCGGCGGCGGTGAAGCGTTCGCCGCACAGGTAGGGGCCGGGGCCGAACAGGCCGTCGAGCCATTGCAGGCGGTCCCGGGCCACCCGCTTCAAACCCTCGGCCGCCTCGGGCGCGACCGGGATGCGCGGCTCGAAACGGGCCAGCCCCTCGGCGTAGTGGTAGGCGTTGTGGATGAATTCCGTGATGTTGAGTTCGACCCGGCGCCACCCCTGCCGGGTCTGCGCGCGCTGTTCGGGCGTGCGGCCGATCAGCGCGGGTTCGGGGTGGCGTTCTTCCAGGTATTCCGCGATGGCGACCGCCTCGGCCAGGGGGGGGCCGTCGTCCAGCCTCAGGGCGGGCGTCTGGCCCGCCGGATTGATGGCGAGGTAGGGTGGCTGGCGGTTTTCCCCCGTCATCACGTCGATGGTCACGGCGGGCAGCCGCAATTGCTTTTCGAGCAGGAACATCCGCAGGCAGCGCGGCGCGGGACTCTGGGCATCGTAGATCAGCATCATGGCACGGGGGTGGGGTTTGAAGAAGGATGGCCGGGACGATCAGGCCGGGACGATCATCCAAGTGTACTCAAGCGGCGCTGTCCACATACATCCACATCCCGTCCATCCGCGTGAACCGGCTGATCTCATGGAGCCGGGTGGCGCGGCCGTGGATGCGCACCCGCGCGACGAATTCCACGATCTCGTGGTCGGCGTCCAGCCGGACGTGGCGGCGCACGTCCAGTCCCAGCCAGCGGGTGCCGGGCTCGTTGGGCTCCAGCGCGGCCGGACGGGTGTCGGGGTGCCAGGTCCGCAGCAGGTAGTCCAGTTCGTCCAGCACGTAGGCGCTGTAGCGCGAGCGCATCAGCGCCTGAGCGTCGGGCGCTTGCAGGTGTCGCGGGCCGTGGGCCGCCCAGATAGTCTTCCAGGCATTGCTTGATGTCCAGCAGCTTGCGTAAGTCCAGCCCCGGGCCGCCGGCGAAATCCAGGTCTTCTGAGAAGCGTGGGGCGCCGTGGCATAGGCGCAGTGAGGTTCCCCCCTGGAAAGTCAGGGTATCGAGCAGCTTGGCTTCACTCAGTGCGAACAAGATGTCATAGTGTAGAAGCTCTTTCTCGATGACGGGGCGCATAGGGGCGCGGCCCGTGTCCCGCATGGCCAGTTCCACCAGATGGTCGAAGTTTTCTTTCATGGTTTGGCCAAGGACTCCTGGAGGGCTTCCGGGTCGATCAAATGCAGATTGCGGCCGACACGCCGCAAGTCGCGGATGGCCGTGTCGATCTTGGCCATGCGCAATGGGCGGTCGGAGGGGAGGGTAGCCTGGCGCAGTTCATTTGGATCGCGCTTGGTGTGCACGAATTCGATGGTGCCGTAAGGCGTTCGGATTTCGCCTTCGCGCCCGGTGGTCATGAGGGTGATGCGGTCCATGGGAATCTGGGAAATGACGCCGTATTCCGACAGGGCGGATTCCAGACTGACGTAACTGAGGTCGGCGGGGCGCAAGGCCGCGGCGATTCGTTCAATGGTTCTGCTGTCTCGACACCTGGCCCGGTCGTGGACGTACACGCCCCGGGCCGCGCGGGTCAGCACACCTGCTTTGACGAGGCGGGCCAGTCCGGCGGCAAAGGTCTTTTCTGAATCCTCGTGGAAGCAGGCGCGCAAATGCTGGCGCCGGAAGACATAGCGGCCGGTCTCGTCCAGGGCACGGAGAATGCGAATGGCTTGGCACTGGTTCATGTGATTAAGTCTACGTCAACACCATAATTATATAGTATTGACGTAGACTTATGGGCAACTCTCACGCTGTATGTCCCTCTGCCGATTTCGAAGGGGGGGTAGCCTGCGGACCTATTCCCCCGTCCGGATCCCCAGCCTGCGTTCCACCAGCCAGGCGCAGCCGAGCAGCGTGACGTTGATGGCCAGGTACAGCATACCGGCGATGACGAAGGTTTCGACGATCAGGTAGCTCTGGCTCATCAGGCGCCGGGCGAAGCCGGTCAGTTCCATGACCGCGATGGTGGAGGCCAGACTGGTGCCTTTGATGGCCAGCACCAGTTCATTGCCGTAGGCCGGAAAGGCCTGGCGAACGGCCAGGGGAAAGCGGATGCGGCGGAAGATCTGCAGGCGGCTCATGCCACAGGACGCGGCGGCGTCCAGTTGGCCCGTCGGCACGGATTGCAGGCCGCCGCGGATGGCCTCGCTCATGTAGGCGCCGCTGTTCAGGGCGATGGCCAGGATGGCGCAGCGCGCGCCGTCGGAGAACAGCCACCACAGGGCGGGCTGTTCGCGCACGAAGTCCAGGGTGCCGATGCCGTAGTACAGCAGGAACAGCTGGATCAGCAGCGGCGTGCCGCGAAAGACGGTGCTGTAGGCGAAGGCGGTGCCCGAGACCAACGGGTTTTGCGCGGTGCGCATCAGCGCGGCGCCCAGACCCAGCAGCGAGGCGAGCAGGATGGAGAACAGGCCGATGCGCAGGGTGATCCAGAAGCCCTCGATCAGGACGGGGACGGCGTGCTCGAACAGTTCGATCATCGTCCGGCCCCCCGCATGCCGCGCCCGAAGTGGCGCTCGGCCCAGACGAACAGGCCCTGGCTGCAGGCACCGATCAGGAAATACAGGATACCGGCCATCAGGTACAGGATCAGGGGCGCGCGCGTGGCGGCCGAGCCCAGGACGGCGGCGCGCATCAGTTCGACCAGGCCCACCAGGGACACCAGCGCGGTGTCCTTCAGGGCGGCCTGCCAGACGTTGTTGGCGCCGGGCAGGGCATACCAGAAGAGCTGCGGCAGAGTGATGCGCCGCAGGCACTGGCCCCGGTCCATGCCGATGGCGCGGGCGGCTTCGAGCTGGCCGGGATCGATGGCCTTGAAGGCGCCGCGGAAGACTTCCACGCTGTAGGACCCGGAGATCAGGGCGATGGCCAGGATGCCGATCAGCATGGGGAAGAGGGTGCTCATCAGGTCGTCCCATTCCAGCCAGTCGGCCAGGTCGGCGGCGGGCTGCACCGCGCCGAAGAACAGCAGGTAGATGATGAGCAGTTCCGGGACACTGCGCACGACCAGAGTGTACAGGCCGACGAGGGCGCGCGCGGGGCGGTTGGCGCTGGTCTTGGCGGTCGCGCCGGCGATGCCGATGGTCATGCCCAGGCCGATGCCGCACACGCTGATGAAGACGGTCATGGCCGCGCCGCGCAGCAGCATGGCGCCCCAGCCGGCGCTCAGGATGTCGTGCAGGGTCTGGATCATGGGATCGATGGGAAACCCCGGAGCGTCGCCGGCGTGCGGCGGCCGGCGATTCCGGGGGAATGATGCCGGCGCGCGGAGGCGCCGGCCGCGTCGCCGGGCATTACTTCTTGCAGGCGGCGTAGTTGGACAGGTCGACGCCGAACCACTTGGTGCTGGAGGACTTGATGGTGCCGTCGGCGATCAGCTCGCACAGAGCCTTGTCCACCTTGGCTTTGAGCTCGGTGTTCTTCTGGTTGATGCCGGCCCCGATGCCCAGGCCCAGGATTTCCGGGTCGGCGCTGCTCTTGACCACGGCGTCGGCCAGGGCGAACTTGCCCTTGCCGGTGGTGTCCAGGAACTGGCTTTGGGGGGTGACTTCGGAGAAGGTCGCGTCCAGGCGGCCGGCCGACAGGTCCATCTGCATCTGGTCCTGGGTCTCGTAGGTCTTGAGCTTGAGGTCGGGAGCGTATTTCTGCAGGAAGGCGCCCTGGGTGGTGCCGCTCTGCACGCCGACGGCCTTGCCCGCCAGTCCGGCCATTAGGGCCTTGGGATCGGCGGCCTTCAGCAGCGCGTCACCCTTGGGCAGCACGAAGGCGGAGTCTTCCGTGGCGTAGGGGATGCTGAAGGCGATGACCTTGGCGCGCTCGGCGGTGACGGACATGCCGGAGATCACCAGGTCGAAGCGTTCGGCCTGCAGGGCGGGGATCAGGCTGTCGAAGGCCTGGACCACGAAGCGGCACTTCATGTCGAGCTTCTTGCACAGGGCGTGGCCGACGTCGGCGTCGAAGCCGGTGACCTTGCCGCTGGCGTCAACCATGCTCCAGGGTGGGTAGCCGCCTTCGGTGCCGATTTTCAGGGTGGCGGCCGAAGCCGTGGTGGCCAGGCCTGCGAGGCCGAGGGCGGCGCACAGCGCCGCCTGTCGTGCGATGGAAATCACCATGGACAGGATCCTAATGAAAGATTGAGTCTGGGAAACTGCGGAAAAGGAAATATTAGTATATCGGGAAGAGATTCACCCGATCTGCACCATGGTCTCCGGATACCGCACGCGGCTGCGGCGCTGCGTGCCGAGGCTGTAGACCAGGGTCAGGGGCCCCAGGCGTCCGATGAACATCAGCAGCATCAGCACGATCTGGCTGGGCAGGCTCAGGGATCCGGTCAGGTCGGGGCTGACGCCGGTGGTGCTGAAGGCCGACATGACCTCCATGACCACGGCGATGAAGGGCAGGTTCTCGAACAGGCTCACCAGGAAGATGCCCAGGCACACCAGCAGGCCCGACACCATCATCAGGGCCAGGGCCTTCTGGATGGATTCGGGGGCGATGGTGCGGTGCATCAGCACGACTTCCTTGCGCTGCAGGATGTAGGCCCGGACCACCGCCAGCAGGACGATGAAAGTGGCGAGCTTGATGCCGCTGGCCGTGGACAGCGAGCCGCCGCCGATGAACATCAGGCAGGTGAGCAGGAAACGCGAACTGTCGTATAACTGGTCGACGTCTACACTGGCGAAGCCGGCCGTGCGCGCCGCGACGACCTGGGTCCAGGCGGCCAGCCCCTGGCTGGCCGCCGGCAATGCGCCGAGGGTGTGCGGATTGCGCGCCTCGATCAGCCAGAACAGCGCGAAGCCGGCCAGATTCAGGACCAGCGTGCCGATCAGCATCAGCCGTGTGTAGTAGGCTAGCGTGGCCCAGCTGCGCTTTTGCTGGATGTCGGCCAGCACGCTGAAGCCCAGCCCCCCCAGGATGACGCAGCCGGTGATCACGAAAGTAGTGACCGGATCGCCGGCGAAGCCGGCCAGGCTGCCGGGAAAGAGCGACAGGCCGGCGTTGTTGAAGGCCGAGACGGCGTGGAATCCGGCCAGCAGGAAAGCATGTCCCAGGCTGTCGTGGCGCCACCACCAGAGGGTCAGGATCAGGATGGCCGCGCCTTCGATCGCCAGGGAGAATTTCAGCACCGTCAGCGCCGTCTGGCGGATGCGGATCACGCTGGTCTGGTTGAAGGCCTCCAGCGCCAGGGCCTGGTATTTCAGGCTGACGCGCTTGCCCAGGGTCAGGGTGGCGATGATGGCGAAGGTGACGAAACCGATGCCGCCGACTTGCACCAGGGTCAGCACGACGGCCTGGCCGAAGAAGCTCAGGTCGGTGGCCGGATCGATCAGCATCAGGCCGGTGACGGTGACGGCGGACGTGGCGGTGAACAGCGCTTCGAATACGCCGAAGAGGTTGCGTTGCGCGATCGGCAGGGACAGCAGCACGGTTCCGATCAGGATCAGGATGAGGAAGCTGCCGGCCAGGACCGCGGGCGGGCTGGCCTGCAGCTGGCCGGTGCGGCGCGCCTGGCGGTAGGCCAGCAGCGGATGGATGGAAAAACGGGCCATGCTCGGTCGGGGCGGTCAGCGCAGTTTCGGCGCGGCGTTCTTCAGGTAGTGCAGCGGGCCGAACAGGATCAGGGTGTCCTTGGCGTGCACCACGAACTGGTCGGTGGGATGCAGGGAGGTCTCGCCCTTGCGCTTGACGGCCAGGGCGTGGATGGCGCCCGGGGGATCGGTGGTCAGGGCGTCGCCCAGGGTGCGGCCGTCCAGTTGCGCGCTGGCCTCGATCTCGACCACGAAATCGCCGTTGCCCAGAGAGATGTAGTCGTTGACCATGGGGTAGCTGAGTACCTGGGCGATGCGGATGCCCATTTCATCCTCGGGGTGGATGATGCGGTTGGCGCCCAGTTTGGCCAGGATGAGGTGGTGCGCGCGCGAGGACGCCTTGACCCACAGGACCTTCACGCCCAGCGCCTTCAGGTGCACGGTGCAGACCAGGCTGGCCTGCAGGTCCTCGCCGATGGCGACCAGGACCACGTCGTATTCGGGCAGCCCCAGTTCGGCCAGGGCGTCGCGGTCGGTGACGTCGGCGATGGCCGCGCGGGTCAGCCTGTCGGCCATCTGGTCGACGACGCGGCCGTCGGCGTCCACGCCCAGAACCGAGTGGCCCAGTCGCATCAGTTCCAGAGAGGTGGCGCTGCCGAAGCGGCCCAGGCCGATGACGGCGAATTGTCCCATGGCGTTCCTTCAATACTGGTCCTGGATGGCGTTTCAGCCATGGTCAGGGACACGAAAATCTGGTAAAAACCCTGATGGATTTTTATGTGAATTTGATATCTGGATGGTGCATTGCAGCAAATTATGACAGGGAATGCGCTGAACCAGCCCCGCTTTTTCCCGCATGATATGACAAGTTTGTTCGATCCGGTCAGGCTGGGGGAAATCGAGCTGCCCAACCGCATCGTCATGGCACCCGCGGCGGGCGCGTGGTCCGTGCAGCGCCGCGTGCCCGACGACGGCATGCGCGCGTATTATGTTCGGCGCGCCGACGCGGGCCTGATCCTGGCTGGCGCGGCCTCGGTGTCGCCGCTGGGCGTCGGACATCCGGATACACCAGGCATCTGGAATTCCACTCAGGCGCAGGGTTGGCGGGCGGTGACGGACGCCGTGCATCGGCGCGGCGGGCGCATCGTCCTGCAACTGTGGCACGCCGGTCGGGTGTCGGATCCTGAATACCTGTCGGGCGAGATGCCCGTGGCGCCCAGCGCCATCGCCTGCGGCCGGGGGCCGTGTCCGCAGGCCGGGGGCTTCGTCGTGCCACGCAGCCTGCGGCTCGACGAGATCCGGCGCGTGATCGCGGATTTCGAGCAGGCGGCCCGCCATGCCTGGCTGGCGGAATTCGACGGGGTGGAAGTGCATGCCGGAGACGGCTATCTGATCGACCAGTTTCTGCACGATGGCTCCAACGGCCGCCAGGACGATTACGGCGGCTCGGTGTGCAAGCGCAGCCGCTTCTTGCTGGAGATCGTCGACGCCTGCATCGGCATCTGGGGAGCCGGGCGCGTCGGGGTGCATCTGTCGCCGCGCGGCGACCGTTACGACATGCGGGATTCGGATCCGGTGGCGCTGTACCGCCACGTGGCCCGCGAACTGGGCCAGCGGCGCGCCGCCTTCGTCTGCGTGCGCGAACATGAAGGCGTGGACGCGCTGACCCCGGTGATCCGGGATGCCTTCAGCGGTGCGCTGGTGCTGAGCGAGGGCTACGATCCCGATTCCGCGCTGCGCGCCGTCCAGGCGGAACGCGGCGAGGCGGTCGCCTTCGGCCGGGCGTTCGTGCGCAATCCCGATCTGGTCCGGCAGATCAGGGACGGTCTGGCTTCAGGGACCGTCTGAACCAGCCTTCGCGCCGCGTGCGCCCGTGGATTCGGGCGGTCTCTCGCCGTAGCACCCCTCCATGTCGCGCCTTGCGAGGCGTTTCGATTCGGCAGACACAGATCAGTCCGCAGGGATTGATCCGTATCCCGCCTCATCCGTTCAGACGGGTGCGGACCTGCGCCGACACGGCGGCCATGTCGGCGCGGCCGGCCAGGGCCTTTTTCAACTGACCCATGATGGCGCCCATGGCGGCGCCGCCCTGCAGGCCCTGGCCGGCGGCCTGGGCGAGAGCGGCATCGACGGCGGCTGCGATTTCCTCGGGCGAGGCGCCCTGGGGCAGGAATTCCTTCAGGATGTCCAGTTCGGCGCGTTCCTGGTTGGCGCTGTCGGTGCGGCCGGCGGATTCGAAGGCCGCGATGGACTCGCGCCGCTGCTTGACCTGCTTCTCGATGATGGCGAGGATCGCCGCGTCGTCGGGCTCGACGCGCTCGTCCACGGCCTTTTGCTTGATGGCGGCCTGCAATAGCCGCAGGGTGCCCAGGCGGGTGCCGTCGTGCGCGCGCATGGCGGCCTTGACGGCGTCGGTGATCTGGCTGGCGAGCCCGGTGCTCATGGGGGATTTCCTGTAGGGCGTGAAAAACGGCATTTTAGCGCGTGCACCGCGGCGGTCGGCCGGTCCCCGGCCCTATAGATCCTGCAGCCGCCAGTCGTGGCGCTCGCGCGGACGCCCCACCGCGTCGTAGCCCTGTTCGCTGAAGAAAATCCGGCCGTCGGCGGCCCCCGCCAGCACTGTCGAGCAGCGGGTGCCGTAGTCCGGGCTGATGATGAAGGGGCTGCTCAGCAGGCGCTCGCGTTCCAGAGCGAGTCCCGTGTCGGGCAGCCGCGCATCGTCGGCCGTCGTAGTGTCGCGCAGCCGTTCGAACACCTGCTCGGGCTCGGATGCCCAGGCAGCGGGCGGCAGGGCGTCCAGCGAGGCGCGCAGCCGCGCGGCCTTGGGCCAGGGTGTGTCGAGGAGGTGGTTCGACAGCACGTAGCGTCCGGGCTCCAGGCGGCGGGGCGCGCGGGCGGGATCCCGATTGCCCAGGTACCAGGCCTGGCTCGCATCGCCCGCGATCAGATTGAAGCCCGCCCAGTGGTCCGCCCGGGCCGCGATCGCGGCGATCCAGGTGCCGGGATCGCCTCCGCCCAGCAGGAAATCGCGCACCAGCAGGCCGCGCGAAGGGGCGCCGGACGGCGCGGGGCGCCCGGGTTCGCGGTAGTTGGTCAGCAGGGCGTAGCGGCCGTCGGCAGTCGCGCCCATCCAGGTGCCGCCGCCTTGCAGGTCGCATCCTGCGACCAGGCGCGGAGCGTCGGGCCAGGGGCCGGCCGCCCGGGATGGACGGCCGTGGAATTCGTCGCGGTTGGCGGCGATCAGCAGGGGCCAGCCGGCGGCTCCGAGGGACAGGTAGGCGATGCACATGGGCGTGGGGCCGGCGGGACAGGAATCCCGGGATATGGCCTTTTTTCTGCGGCTTGAGCGGAATGCTTCAATCGTATACTGATTTTGCGACCGCGATGTGATCCGCTGGCGGCCGCCCCGAGGAAGATCGCGGGCGTATCCGGATTGTGGATGATAATAAGAGAGGAAACACATCATGTCACGGTCATTGCAGGCCTGGACGCGTTCGACCGCGTTCAAATTCGCCTTGTTCACCCTGGCGGCGATTGTCGGGATCGTCGTGTTGACGGCGTCCCTGCTATGGATGGAACGCGGCGCCCTGCTGCAGGAACGGCAGATCGGCGCGCGCCAGGCTGTCGAGACAGCCTACGGGGTGATCACCTACTATCACCACCAGGCCGAAACCGGCGCCTTGTCCGAGGAGCAGGCGAAGAAACAGGCCATGGACGCCATCCGCGGCATGCGTTACAGCGGCCAGGAATATTTCTGGATCAACGACATGGCGCCGCGCATGGTGATGCACCCGATCAAGCCCGAGCTCGAAGGCAAGGACCTGTCGGGCATGCGGGATCCCAACGGCCTGAAATTGTTCGTGGCCTTCGTCGATACCGTCAAGGCCAGCCCGACGCATGACGGTTACGTGTTCTACCTGTGGCCCAAGCCGGGCGTCGATCGGCCCGTGGGTAAGGTCTCCTATGTGAGGGAATTCGCGCCCTGGGGCTGGATCCTGGGATCGGGCGTGTATCTGGACACAGTCGACGCCGTCGTCTGGGGGCAGGCCGGCGGCTTCGCGCTGGCGGCGGCCATCCTGGCGCTCGTCCTCCTGATCGTGGGCACGGCCCTGTCGCGTCAGCTGGTGCGGCAACTGGGGGGCGAGCCCGATGCCGTCATCCGGATCGCGGATCGCATGTCGCAAGGCGACCTGCGCGTGGACATTCCGGTGCGTCCGGGGGACAAGACCAGTCTGATGCACGCGATGCGGGTCATGCGCGACGGCATCGCCCGGGCCGTGGCCCAGGTCCGCCAGGGCACCGAGTGGATCGGCCAGTCCGTCGGTCAGATCGTGCATGGCAATCTGGACCTGTCGGCGCGCACCGAGGAGCAGGCCGCTTCGCTGCAGGAAACCGCCGCCAGCATGGAGCAGATCACCAGTACGGTGGGCCACAACGCGGCCAATGCCCAGCAGGCCAACACGCTGGCGGCCACCGCTTCCGAGATCGCTTCGCGGGGCGGCCAGACCGTGTCCCGGGTGGTCGAGACCATGGGCGAGGTCAATGCTTCAACGCGCCAGATGTCCGACATCGTGGGGGTGATCGACAGCATCGCCTTCCAGACCAATATCCTGGCCCTGAACGCCGCGGTCGAAGCCGCCCGGGCGGGAGAGCAGGGCAAGGGTTTCGCGGTCGTGGCCTCGGAGGTCCGCGCGCTGGCCCAGCGGTCCTCGAACGCCGCCAAGGAAATCCGCGGCCTGATCGACGATACTGTGCGCAAGATCCAGTCCGGCGCGGAACTGGCCGACGGGGCGGGCCAGACCATGACCGAGGTCGTCACCAGTGTGCGGCGGGTGGCCGACATCATGTCGGAAATCACGCTGGCGAGCCGCGAGCAGGCTTCCGGTATCGAACAGATCAACCTGGCCATCGGACAAATGGATCAAGTGACCCAGCAAAATGCGGCGCTGGTGGTCGAGGCGGGTACGGCCGCCCAGTCCCTGAACGACCAGATGAACGGCCTGAACCACGCCGTCGGCGTTTTTCAGCTGAGCGGACCGGGCGCGCCCGCCTTGCCTCAGGAATGAGACACGCCGGCCGGATCCCGCGCGGCGCGGCGGCGGCCGCGATGGTCCTGGTCGCAGGCCTGGCGCGTGCCGGCGACGACCAGGCCTGGACGCGGGACCGGGTCGGCCAGGGCCTGCAGGCGCGAGGCCGGGCGGTGGTCGTCCTCTACGGACCCGGCCCCCGGGGTCCGGCGGTGCCCGCGTCCGCCCGCATCACCCAGGTCTATGCTTCCCGGGACTACGACAGTTCCGCCCGCATCTCCACCCGCCTGTGCTGGGGCTCCGAACAGGGTCCGTGCGTGCCGCTGGAGGGCCGCAGCGTCGAGACGCATGCCTTCGACGGCCGCGCGGCGCGCGGGCCGCTGTTGCTGGTGCACCGGGTCGAGGGCTGGGGCGACGATCATCCGCCCGTATTCGTCCGGGGGACGGTAACCGTGTGGTTCGACGGCCGGTAGTCTCGTCCGGCGCGCGCGCCGGGTGCGCCATCGGCTGAAAATATATCGGGTTATACTAGTCAGCTTACCTAGCTTATAGGGCGCCTTGCGCCCGGAATGGCCGCCGAGCCGGGGATCTCAGACGGAAAATCATGCAAAAGAACAGCTATAGCTACGATGAACTGCTGGCATGCGGGCGCGGGGAACTCTTCGGTCCCGGCAATGCCCAACTGCCGCTGCCGCCCATGTTGATGCTCGACCGGATCACGCACATCGATGACAAGGGCGGCGCGCACGACAAGGGCCAGATCGTGGCCGAGCTCGACATTCGTCCCGACCTGTGGTTCTTCGGCTGCCATTTCCAGGGCGATCCGGTCATGCCGGGCTGCCTGGGGCTGGACGCGATGTGGCAACTGGTGGGGTTTTTCCTGGGCTGCTGCGGTGGCCAGGGCCGGGGCCGTGCCCTGGGCGTGGGCGAAGTCAAGTTCACCGGTCAGGTACTGCCCACCGGCAAGCTGGTCCGCTATACCATCGACATGAAGCGCGTCATGATGCGCAAGCTGGTGATGGGGATCGCCGACGCGCGCATGGAAGTCGATGGCCATGAGATCTACGCGGCCCACGATCTGCGCGTGGGCCTGTTCACCCGCACGGACAATTTCTAGGAGGTTCGATCATGCGTCGTGTCGTCGTCACCGGCATGGGCATCGTGTCCAGCCTGGGCAACAACCAGTCCGAGGTCCTCGACAGCTTGCGCCACGGGCGCTCCGGCATCACTTTCCAGCCGGAATACGCCGAACAGGGCCTGCGCTCGCACGTGGCGGGCTCGGTGCGCCTGGACGCGCTCGACCGGATCGACCGCAAGCTCGGCCGCTTCATGGCCAACGGCCATGCCTACGCCTGGCTGGCCATGCAGGAAGCCATCCAGGACGCCGGGCTGACGCCCGATCTGGTGTCCAATCCGCGCACCGGTCTGATCGTCGGCGCCGGCGGCGCCTCGCATTCCTCGATCAACGACGGCATCCAGACCCTGCACGAAAAAGGCGTGCGCCGCGTCGGCCCCTACATGGTCACCAAGGCCATGGCCAGCGGCGTATCGGCCTGCCTGGCCACCGGCGCCCAGATCAAGGGCGTGAACTATTCCATCAGCTCGGCCTGCTCCACCAGTGCGCATTGCATCGGCAACGCGGTCGAGCAGATCCAGCTGGGCAAGCAGGACATCGTCTTCGCCGGCGGCGCGGAAGAAGAGCACTGGTCCCTGTCCTTCATGTTCGACGCCATGGGGGCGCTGTCCACGCGCTACAACGACACGCCGGATCGCGCTTCGCGCACCTATGATGCCGACCGCGACGGTTTCGTGATTTCCGGCGGTGGCGGCATCCTGGTGGTCGAGGAATACGAACATGCCATGGCCCGCGGCGCCCGGATCCTGGCCGAGATCGTCGGCTACGGGGCCACGTCCGACGGTTACGACATGGTGGCGCCGTCCGGCGAGGGTGCGGCGCGTTGCATGCGCCAGGCGCTGGCGGATGTGAGCACCCGCGTCGATTACATCAATACCCACGGCACCAGCACGCCGGTGGGCGACATCAAGGAACTCGAAGCCATCCGCGAGGTTTTCGGCGACGACCAGCCCTGGATCGCTTCGACCAAGTCCCTGTCCGGCCACGCGCTGGGCGCGGCGGGCGTGAACGAGGCGGTCTATACCCTGCTGATGATGCAGCATGGCTTTGTCGCGGCCTCGGCCAACATCGATACCCTGGACCCGGCGGCCGAGGGCATGAACATTCTGCGCGAAGCCCTGCCTCAGGCCCGCATCGAGACCGCGCTGTCGAACAGCTTCGGCTTCGGCGGCACCAACGCCACCTTGGTGTTCTCGCGCGCGGGGCTCTGATCCCGCTCGCCTGGGGTACGCTTCAGCCCTGCTCGACTGGACGGCCCGCCGCGCAAAAACACGGCGGGCCGTTTCGATTCTGTCCGATCGTCTTTTTCGGGACGCGGCCCGGGGGAAGAGGAGAGCCTCAGGAAGCCTTTGCCGCGGCGGCGCCGTCCGCGGCCCGGACGGCAGTGGCGCGCACCAGCGCATTGCGGCCTGCCCGCCAGCCGGCCAGGGCGGTGCTCAGGCCGAGCGCCGCCAGCAGCGCCGTCGAAGTCCGGAAATCGCCCGCCCGGTCGTGCAGCACTCCGATCAACAGGGGGCCGCAGGCGGCCAGGATGTAGCCCGTGGTCTGGGACATGCTGGACAGGTGGGCGGCTACGTGAGCGTCTCCGGACCGCAGCACGATCAGCATCACGGCCAGGGCGAACAGCCCGCCCTGGCCAATGCCCTGGACCACGGCCAGCGGCCAGATGGCCCAGCGTGGTCCCAGGATCATGCCGATCAGGGCCAGGGTAGCCGAAGCGGACAGCAGGACGGCCAGGCCGCGCTGGTCCCGGCATCGCGAGGCCACCATGGGCGTCAGCAGGCAGGCGGCGACCTGTACCAGGATCGACAGCGAGGTCGCCAGGCCGGCTTCGGTGCCGTCCAGCCCGCGGCCGCGCAGCATCGGCGCCATCCAGCCCAGCACGCAATAGGCCAGCGCCGACTGCAAGCCCATGAACAGGGTGACGGCCCAGGCCAGACCGTCGCGCCGCAGGCCTTCGACCGGGAGGATATGGCGGCCTCCCGTCGGCCGGCCGGCGGCGCGCAGGGCGATCGGCGCCCAGGCCGCCATCGCCGCCACGCCCGGAACGGCCCACAGCGCCAGACCCAGGTCCCAGCGATCGCCCAGGGCCTGGGTGAGCGGCAGCGTGACGGCGGCGGCCAGGGCGGCGCCGCCCACGAGGCTCATGGTGTACAGGCCGGTCATCAAGGCTGCCCGGTCGGGGAAATCCCGCTTCACGAGGCTGGGCAGCAGTACGTTGCCCAGCGCGATGCCGGCGCCCGCCAGGCCTGTGCCCAGGAACAGGCCCGTGACGCCCAGGGCGCCCCGCAGGGCCGTGCCGACGGTGATCAGGGCCAGCACCAGCAGCAGGGTGCGCTCGATGCCTGTGCGCTGTGCCAGATGGGGCGCGAAAGGGGCGAACAGCCCCATGCACAGTACGGGCAGGGTGGTCAGGTAACCGGCCTGGGCGCCGGTGAGGCTCAGGGCCTGGGTCAGCTCGGGCAGCAGGACGGCCGTGCTGGGGAACAAGGGGCGCAGGTTGGTGGCCAGCAGCAACAGGCTGGCCGCGACCAGCCAGCCGGCCGCGTGGGTGGCGGGCGGCTTCATGCGGAGCGGCGCCGCGTGTCCGGCAGGAAGAAGGCCGCCAGTCCCAGCAGGGGCAGAAAGGCGCACAGGTGATAGACGAAGGCGATGCTGGTGGCGTCGGCCAGCCGGCCGAGCGCGGCGGCGCCGATCCCGCCCATGCCGAAGGCCAGGCCGAAGAACAGGCCCGAGACCGTGCCCGTCTTGCCGGGCATGAGTTCCTGCGCGTAGACAATGATGGCCGGAAAGGCCGAGGCGATCATGAATCCGGCGCAGAACACCAGGATCAGGGTCCAGTGCAGGTTGGCGTAGGGCAGGGCCAGGGAGAATGGCGCCGTGCCCAGGATCGAGCCCCAGATGACGCGCTTGCGGCCGATGCGGTCGCCGAGGGGACCGCCCGCCAGCGTGCCGGCGGCCACACCGGCCAGGAACACGAACAGGGAGTATTGCGCCTGCTGGATGTCCAGACCGAAGCGGTCGATCAGGAAGAAGGTGAAGTAGCTGTTCAGCCCCGCCAGATAGAAGTATTTGCTGAAGATGAGCAGCAGCAGGATGAACACGGCACCGCGCACCTGGCGCGCCGACAGGCCGTTGTCGGTCTTGCGCAGGGATGCGCGCCCGCGCACGCCGGACAGGTTGGCGGCGTACCAGCGGCTGACGCCGCACAGGATGCAGATGCCGGCCAGGGCGGCCAGCGACACCCAGGCGACGCTGCCCTGGCCGTGGGGCACGATCAGCAGAGCGGCCAGCAGGGGCCCGATCGAAGAGCCGATGTTGCCGCCCACCTGGAAGATCGACTGGGCCAGGCCGTGTTGACCGGCCGAGGCCATGCGCGCCACCCGCGAGGATTCAGGGTGGAACACCGAGGACCCGGCTCCCACCAGCGTGGCGGCCAGCACCACCAGGGGGAAGTTCCAGGCCTGGGACAGCAGCAGCAGGCCGCAGAAGGTGAAGCCCATGCCGACCGGCAGGGAATAGGGCATCGGGCGGCGGTCCGTGACCCGGCCCACCACCGGTTGCAGCAGCGAGGACGAGAACTGGAAGGCCAGGGTGATGATGCCGACCTGGGCGAAGCTGAGATCGAAGCGGCCCTGCAGCACCGGGTAGATCGCCAGCAGCACCGACTGCATCATGTCGTTGAGCAGATGGGTCAGGCTGATGGCCCCCAGGACGGGGAAGGCGACGCCGGGTTCGGATTTGGGGGCGGTGGCCGGTGCCGTGGCGAGGGTGTTTTTCATGGTCGATCGGGCGAGGACATCCGAAGGATTGTACGCTGGTCGGCGACATGCTCCGACCGTTATGGACGCCATGCCATGCGCCATATCCGCCCGCATCGTTCCCGCTGTACGATCGCGGATGCCGGGCCCGGACCCGGACCTCGTCCCCGGACTTCATTCCACCAGGTATCCGCCATGCCTTTGCGGGATCATGCTTCGTTCGGCACCGCCTTCATCCGTATGCTGCTGCGCGGGATCGGCCAGATCTATCTGCTGCCCAGCGCCCGGGCCGGCGTGGTCCTGCTGGGCGCCGTGGCCTGGCAGTCCTGGACGCAGGCGGGCGCCTGCCTGCTGGGGGCGCTGGCCGGGACCGTGTGGGGTTTGTCCGTCGGCGATGCCGCCGGGAGCCGCGCGGGCCTGGACGGCTACAACGGTGCCTTGACGGGGCTGGGAGTCATAACCGTGCTGGCGCCCGGTCCGATCGCCTGGTCCCTGGTGGCGCCTCTGGCCTGCCTGGCCACTTGGTTCGCGCAGGTCTGGCGTGGCCGGTGCGCCGTGCCGCCCTATACGGCGCCATTCGTTCTCTCGATTTGGCTGCTGATGGCGGCGGCGTCCGGACTGGACCTGCCGCGGGTCGTGGCACCGTCGGCCGCCGATCCTGGCTGGAGCGGCGCGGCGCTGGGCCTGCTGCGCGGGGTCGGTCAGGTGATGTTCCTGGACGATCCCCGGGCCGGCGCCCTGTGCCTGCTGGGGCTGGCGCTGGGCACGCCCCGGGCGGCGCTGTCCGCCGGCCTGGCGTCCGGCCTGTGCCTGCTGGCGGCCGTGTGGGCGGGCTTTCCGGCCGAGGCGGGCCGACTGGGCCTGTATGGCTTCAACGCCGTACTGGCGGCCGAGGCGCTGCGGACGATCCGCCCGGGCCGCTGGCTGTGGCCGTGCCTGGGCGCACTGCTGAGCCTGGGCCTGGCGCGAGGCTTCCAGCTGCTGGATCTGCCGCCGCTGACGGCCCCGTTCCTGCTGGCGACCTGGGTGGTGCGCCAGGCCGCCCTGCGCAGGTCTTCTCAGGTCCGGGCGGCCTGATCGATGGCTGGGTCGAAGCCGGCAGGCGCCGGCGCGGCGGCCGGCCGGGCCTCCAGCGATGCGAGGAAACGCCAGACGAACAGCAGCGTGATCAGGAGCAGGCCCGGGTAGCCCAGTCCGGCCAGGACGTAGGGGATGGTCGGATCGCCCTGGGCTACGGCGTCCAGGTTGAAGCTGAGCAGGCCCAGGGTGATGAAGGCGCCGAAGATCCACATGCCCGCCAGCCACAGACCGGCTTCCGTACCCTGAAGCGGGCGGCTCCAGCGACCCGGATCGGCTGCCCGGTAGACTGCTTGCGGCCGGGGAGCGCCGCGGGCGCGCAGCCCCAGCGTCAGCAGGTCGTAGATCAGCAGGCCCGCGCCCGTCAGGAACACCAGTCCGAACACCGGCACCAGGATCTTGTAGAACTGCATGGCGGGGAAGACCTGGCCGCCGAACCAGCTCAGCCCCATGGCGCGATACAGGAAGACCTGGATCGTGCCGCCGATCGCGAAGGCGAAGGCGATGCCCAGCATGCCGGTGAAGACCAGCCAGAAGGCGACCCGGCCCAGCCGCTGGTCGAAGTCCTTGACGCCGCGCAGCAGAGGGATCGCGTAATAGGCCGATGCGATCCCCAGCATGCCGAAGGTGCCGAACAGCGCCAGGTGGGCGTGGCTGGGCGTGACCCAGGTGCCGTGCGACCAGACATTGGTCAGCGCGAAAGTCATGGTGAACCCCAAGATGCCCGCTCCGACCTGTTCGAGCACCACCGAGCCCAGGATGAAATAGAAGGCCGGGGCGTTCTCCAGCGGGCGGCGGTCCTGGTGCGCGTCCAGGTAGATGTGCCAGAAGCAGAACACCAGGGGCAGCGGCTCCAGGGCGCTGAACAGCGAGCCCCAGAACTGCCAGAATTCCGGCGTGCCGATCCAGAAGTAGTGGTGCGCATTGCCGATGAGGCCGGACAGCCAGACCATTGCGACCCCCCAGAACACGGCGTAGCCCACGGCCTTGACGTCGGCCTTGAACATCAGCACCAGCAGGAAGCCCACCAGGCTGATGTGGATGACTTCCCAGACCCCTTCGACCCAGTAGTGCACCACGTACCAGCGGAAGTATTCCTGCAGATCCAGGCGCTCGACGAAGAACACGCCGAACAGCCAGACGAGGGTCAGGGCGCTCACTCCGATCGCCAGCCCCCAGTGAATTTCGTTCCAGTCGCGGCGCGCCGGGAAGGTGCGCAGCACCACCCAGGCCAGGATCGCGAAGCCGACGAAGATGACGATGTCGGCGGCGCGGCCGGCCTCCAGGTATTCCAGGCCTTCCTGCAGCCAGGGCTGTCCCAGCCACCAGCCGGCGATGCCTCGTGCCGCCAGGGACTGGGTGGCGACGTTCCACAGGGTGACGGCCAGCAGGGCCCAGAACAGGAAGCGGATCAGTACGGGGGCGGCCAGTTCGCGGCGCGACAGCAAAGGGCCGATGAACAGGATGGTGCCGATGAAACCCGACAGGATCCAGAGGATGCCGAGGTTGGTGTGCTCGGCGCGCAGAATGTTGAAGTTGAGGATGCCCGAGAGCAGATGCGGGTCCACGTGCTGCACGGCGATCAGCAGGCCGAACAGGACCTGGAACCCGAACAGGACCAGCATCAGGAGGAAAAAGCGCAGGCTCAGGCGCTGCGTCTGGTAGTCGATCTTGATCATGATGGCTTCCTTCTCACAGGCTGCGCAGGTAGGCCACGATGGCCTTCATGTCGGCCTCGTCGATCAGCGCGTCGTAGGACGGCATGACGTGCGGCGGGTAGCCCGCGACGATCTGGGCGTCGGGCTGGCGGATCGAGCGGATCAGGTAGGCCTCGTCCGCCGTGACGGTGGTGCCGTCGGCCAGTTGGACCTCGTGGCCCGACAGGCCGCCCCAGCCAGGACCCACCATGCGTTTCTGATCGGTGGCGTGGCAGGCCACGCATCCCAGGTCGGAGACCAGTTGCCGGCCGCGCGCCACCGGATCCTGGGCTTGCGCGGCCTCCGCGGACGGGGCCGGAGCCGCCGAGGCGGTCGTGGCGGTGGCCTGGCCGGTCGCGGCTTGTCCGGTCAGGTTCGCGGGAATCCGCCGATCCTCGCGCGGCTTGGGTGGCCAGCCCTCGGTGTGCATGGATGAGGTGTACTTGAGGAAGGCGATCAGCGCCGTGATCTCGTGGGCGTCCAATGGCAGGTTGGGCATCAGGGTATGCTGGCCTCCGCGCCGCTCCAGGCGCTCGGCCGCGCCGGGATAGCGCTGCAGGTAGGCCTGCAGGTCGGCGGTGCCGGCGTCTTCCCGGACCGCCGGATTCTGCAGCTGGACCCGCACGGCGGCGGACGTGGGCCAGCCGCCCGCCGAGGGCAGGAAGGCGGCCAGCCAGGCGGGTCCGGCCTCGGCGTGGATGCGCGTCAGGTCGGGGCCGAAATAGGCGCCATTGCCGACGATGGTATGACAGCCCATGCAGTTGTAGGCCTGGAAGACGCGCTTGCCTTCCACCGCGTCGACGCCGCCGTACTGGATCGCATCGGGGATGGCCTGCACGCGGGAGGGCAGGAATGACCAGGCCGACAGCAGCAGGAAGATCGCCAGCATCAGCCCCAGCACGGCCAGGGCGGCGCGGCGTTTGGCCGGTTCGCGGCAGTCGGTACCGTTCAGGCAGCTCATGACCGTTCCTCCTGTGCCAGATCTTCACTCCCGGATGCCGGAGTCCGCGCCTGCTCGTCATGCAGGAACAGGGTGCGCAGGCTGCCCATGAAGACGTAGAACACGTACACCGCCAGGATGTAGCCCATGGCGATATACAGCCACCACATGGCATGGGATTCGGGCCAATACTCGAAATCCCGCCAGTAGGGCCAGGACAGCAGCACGCTGACCAGGCCGGCCAGGGCCGACAGCACCCCGTCTATGATGCGTTGCGCCATGATAGTTTCCCCTCCGGGTTGTGGATGGCGAGGACAGTCTAGGAGCGGGGGGAGGGCTGGCGCCCTGAAGCCATCATCCCGGACCGGGGATACGATCGATGCAAAATCGATCAAGAAAGCATCAAACGATGGTTCTTTTTATTGCGGCGCGGGATGGAAGAAGACTCGATAGTCCAGTTAAAAGCGGATTAATTGCAGAATATTATTATTTATAATCAATGTATTAAATAATGAATTTAATGTATTTTCTCGATTTTTTTGTTTGAACATAAAAGACGGGCCACAAGGGGCTTGGTACGGGCGAATCTTATTTTTTGGCTGGATGCCTTAACTTGCATCAAGTTTGTGCGGAAATAGGGATTTCCCCTTGAGCGAGTGCCGGACTTGTGCCCCGGCGGCGGCTTGTGCGCATCGGTCCGGCTCTCAGCTTCCTTAAAGCTTGAAGCTTCATAATAGAAGGTTGCCTTTGGATTCAGAAGGCCGGAATTTCCTTGCCCATGCCAGAACAACTTTCCCAGGACCGGATTTCGCCGGACCATCCTTTGCCGCCGCTGGAGCAGACCCGGACCGGCGGCCTGCCCGTGGCGCCCGATCTGGGGCTGAGTCTGGCGCGGGTGCGCATGCCGCGCGGCCTGACCCGGTTCGATGCGCGCCTGATGCGGCTCATCGGTGTGTCGATCCTGCTGGGGATGGCGGCGGCCTGTGTGGCCTGGCTGCTGATGAAGCTGATCGGGCTGATCACCAACCTCAGTTTCTACGGCATCTGGTCCACCGCGTTCAGTTCGCCGGCCGAGGCAGTGCCGCATCTGGGCGCCTGGGTGATCGGCGTACCGGTCATCGGCGGTCTGATCGCCGGCGGCATGGCGCGCTGGGGCTCGAAGGCGATCCGGGGCCACGGCATCCCCGAGGCCATGGAACAGATCCTGCTCAACCAGTCGCGCATCCCCACCCGCATCACGCTGCTCAAGCCGCTTTCCTCGGCGGTCGTGATCGGCACGGGCGGTCCGTTTGGCGCCGAGGGGCCGATCATCGCCACGGGCGGCGCGCTGGGTTCGCTGATCGGCCAGTTGATGAAAGTGACGGCCAGTGAGCGCAAGGTGCTGCTGGCGGCCGGGGCGGCGGCCGGCATGGCGGCCGTATTCGCCGCGCCGGTGTCGGCCGTGGCGCTGGCGGTGGAACTGCTGCTGTTCGAGTTGCGCGGCCGTTCCTTGATCCCGGTTGCGCTGGCCTGCGTCACCGCGACCGGCGTGCGCGATCTGTTGATGGGTTCCACGCCTGTTTTTCTCATGGCCCCGGCGGCCACGCCGGGCGGCGGCGCGCTGGCGGCCTATGTGCTGATCGGAGCGGTCATCGGAGTACTCGGCGTCTGGGTGACGCGGGTCGTCTATGCCATCGAGGACGGCTTCGAGCGCCTGCCGATTCATTGGATGTGGTGGCCCGCGCTGGGCGCCGTGGTGGTGGGCCTGGTAGGCTGGATGGCGCCGCCGACGCTGGGCGTGGGCTATGTGAACATCGAGAACATCCTCAACGGGCGTCTGACCATGGGCGCGCTGGCCTGGCTGTGCCTGATGAAATTCATCTCCTGGTCGATCTGCCTGGGCAGCGGGACGTCCGGCGGGACACTGGCTCCCATGTTCACCATCGGCGGGGCGCTGGGCGCCATGGTCGGCCTGCTGCTGGGCCATGCCGCGCCATGGCTGGGAATCGATCCGCGCATCGCAGCCCTGGTCGGCATGGCGGCGCTGTTCGCCGGCGCCTCGCGGGCCTTGCTCACGACCGTCATTTTCGCCTTCGAGACCACCGGCCAGCCGGCGGGGCTGCTGCCCCTGCTGGGCGCCTGCACGGCCGCCTATCTGATGTCGGCGATGATGATGCGCAATACCATCATGACGGAAAAGATCGCCCGCCGGGGCGTGCGCGTGCCGTCGGAGTACAAGGCCGATTACCTGGAGCGCATTCTGGTCGGCGAGGCTTGCGAGCGCGATGTGGCGACGCTGGGCGCCGACCAGACCATCGGCGAAGTGCGCGCCTGGATCGCGCGCGCCGCTCCGGAATCCCAGCATCAGGGCTATCCTGTCCTGGGCGCCGCGGGCCAGGTGCTCGGAGTGCTGACACGCAGGACGTTCTTCGATGCGAAATGGTCCGGGCAGGCGCGGCTGGGCGATCTGATCCGCCGCCCCCCCGTGGTGGTGACGCCGGCGCACACCTTGCGCCAGGCGGCCGATCACATGGCGATGGAAAACGTCGGCCGGCTGCTGGTGGTCGATCCAGCCGATCCGACTCGCATGCTGGGCATGCTGACCCGGGGCGATGTGATCTCGGCGCATGCCCGGCGGCTGCGCGAGAGCGCCCGTATGCGCCGCCAGATCGACCTGCGCGCCTGGCGCCGGGTCAGGGCACGGCGGCGGCGCCGGCATGGAGAGCGCCCAGAGCTACCGGACGAGGAGGCTTCATCTGCAGGCGCCTGAAGGCCCTGGCTCTGCGGATCGGATACGCCGCCGCACGTTGGGAGAAGGTCGTCGCCTGAGTCACCACCCGATCGATGGTGGCGGTGGCATGCGCCGTCCTGAAACCTCGCTCGATGTTGCACCTGGATGTTGAGTATGGTGCTGAAACGCACGCCGCCAAGCGGCTCCGGTGGTGAGCGGAATCTGACTGGATAGGTGCATTGAGCTTCTTTTCAGGCTAGTGTCCTGTCTGGGCAGGACACTGGCGCCTCGATGACGGCCTGCGGGTTGCGCTCGATCACGTTGAGCGGCATCAGCGCCGGGCCGTGCGGGGTGCGGTCGCCGCGCTCTCAGTGACGCAAGGTGGCCTTGGAGAAGCCGAAGCGGGCGGCGAACTGTTCCTGGATCATGCCCACCTTGGCGCGCACGGCCTTCACGTCGATTTCGCGTGGACGATGTACACGCGCACCGCGCTCGTCACCCTTGGCGCGCACGATAGCCTCTTGCAGACCCTGCTTGATGCATTTCAAATGCGGTGCTCATGGCTTTGTCCGTCCTTTCCAGATATTCACCAGCCTGTCCACCAGGCCGGTCGGTTCGTTGCGCTCGGCCTTGGTCAGGTTGGTTTTGTCCCTCTTGGCGAAGAGCGTCAGCAGGTACAGCGGCATGAGGTCGTCGTGGTAGTAGTGTCCAGCTTCCGGGGTGCAGTTCAGCTTTGAGGGGAATTTTCTGTCTTGGTGATACGTCCTGAGCCGTCCTGAAACACTACTCCAGGTTCTGCGCCTGTTCCCGCATCTGTTCGATCAGCAGCTTCAGGTCGATGGCAGCCTGGGTGACGGACAGGGCGGCGGCCTTGGAACCCAGGGTGTTGGCCTCGCGGTTCATTTCCTGGAACAGGAAGTCCAGGCGCTTGCCGCTGCCGCCGCGCGCCGGGGAAGACGCGTGCTTGCCGGACAGGATCTCGCGCAGTTCCTGCAGGTGCGAGCGCAGCCGGGTGAGCTCCTCGGCCACGTCCACGCGCAGGCCGAACAGGCTGGCTTCCTGGGCGATGCGGGCGGTCAGTTCGGCTCCGCCGATGGCGGCGAAGCCCTCCGGGCTGGCTGCCTCCAGGGCCTCGCGCAGGCGCTGGGCGACGCGGTCCTGGTGCTGCTGCACCAGGGCTGGCAGTTCGGTGTCCACGCGCGCGATGATGGCGTCGATCTCGTCGGCCATGGTCAGCATGGCCTGAGCCAGCCGGGCGCCCTCGCGAAGGCGCCCGGCACCGAATTCCTCCAGGGCCCGCGCGCAGGCCTGCTCGCACAGGGGCAGCCAGGTCTCGGTGTCCAGGCCGCTGCGCAGCGCGCCTTCGCGCGGGAGTTCGGCCAGCGTCGGCGCGGGCAGGTCGGGGATGAACCGGCGGGCCCACTGCAGCTGTTCGGCCAGCGCGCGCACGGCCTCGGCGTCCAGGGGACGCAGGGCCTCGCGGTCGATCGCGGCGTAGGACAGTTTGAGCTCGACCTTGCCCCGCAGGACATCGCGTCCGACCAGGTCGCGTAGGCGGGATTCGGCAAAACGCAGGTCTTCCGGGACCCGCAGGCTCAAGTCCAGGTAGCGGTTGTTGACGCTGCGGATCTCCACGCTGATCGCCCCGACGTCGGAGTCCAGTCGGGCGGAGCCAAAGGCGGTCATGCTGCGGATCATGGGGCGGCCTCGTCGGCGTTTATCTACAATGGGACCTTATTGTAGTCCGGCCCCATCGGGCCATATGGCAGGAAATTTCTTCATGACGATCCCCACCGCCCACGATTCCGTCCCCGCGCGGCCTTCCGGCCGCCAGCCGGACGAGCTGCGCCGCATTGAACTGCTGACCGGCTATACGCGCCACGCCGAAGGCTCGGTGCTGGCCTGCATGGGCGACACGCGCGTGCTGTGCAACGCCAGCGTGCTGGACAAGGTGCCGCCCTTCCTGAAAGGGCGGGGCCAGGGCTGGGTGACGGCGGAATACGGCATGCTGCCGCGCGCCACGCACACTCGGGGCGACCGCGAGGCGGCCCGTGGCAAGCAGAGCGGCCGTACTCAGGAAATCCAGCGCCTGATCGGCCGCGGTCTGCGCGCGGTGTTCGATCTGCGTGCGCTGGGCGAGCGCACGCTGCACCTGGATTGTGATGTGCTGCAGGCCGACGGGGGCACCCGCTGCGCCAGCATCACCGGCGCCTGGGTGGCGGCGGCGCTGGCGGTGCGCGGCCTGATGGCCGGCGGCCAGTTGGCGGCCGATCCGCTGCGCGGCCAGGTGGCCGCCGTCTCGGTCGGCATCGTGGACGGCCGGCCGGTCCTGGACCTGGATTATCCGGAAGATTCCGCCTGCGATACCGACATGAACGTGGTCATGACCGGCGCCGGGGATTTCGTCGAGGTCCAGGGTACGGGGGAGGGCGGCAGCTTCCATCGCGATGAACTGAACCGCCTGCTGGACCTGGCGACCACGGGCATCCAGGAACTGATTCGCGCGCAGGCGAGTGCCCTGGAGTCCGCATGAAACCGAAGCGCGTCGTGCTGGCTTCGGGCAATCCAGGCAAGCTGAGGGAATTTTCCGCCAGTCTGTCGGCGGCCGGCATCGAAATGGTGCCGCAAAGCGCGCTGGGCGTGCCCGAGGCCGACGAGCCCTTCCACACCTTCGTGGAGAACGCCCTGGCCAAGGCGCGCCATGCCAGCCGCGCGACGGGCCTGCCGGCGCTGGCCGACGATTCAGGCCTGTGCGTTCAGGCCCTGGACGGCGCGCCCGGCGTCCATTCGGCGCGCTATACCAAGACGCCGGACGGCGCGCGCTCGGACGCGGCCAACAATGCCCGGCTGGTGGCCGAGATGGCCGGCCGGACCGATCGGCGCGGCAGCTACGTCGCCGTCCTGGTCTACGTGCGCAGTGCCGACGACCCGCGCCCGATCGTGGTCGAGGGCTCCTGGGACGGCGAGGTCCTGGACGCCCCCCGGGGCGCCAACGGCTTCGGCTACGATCCGTACTTCTATCTGCCCGATCTGGGCATGACCGCTGCCGAACTGCCGCTGGAACAGAAGAACATCCTCAGCCATCGCGCACGCGCGCTGCGCGGCCTGCTGCGGGCGCTGCGCAACGAGTTCGGCCAGGATCAGGATCAGGATCGGGACCGGGAGCAGGGAATCCGATGAAGCGTCTGGTGCCCATCCCCACTCCCGGGCGCGAAGGCGACGGCCGTCCTGGCGTGCGCGGCAAGCCCGGCCTGTCGGCGCTGCCGCCGCTGTCGTTGTACGTGCATGTACCCTGGTGCGTGCACAAGTGCCCGTATTGCGACTTCAATTCGCACGAACGCGCCGGCGAACTGCCGGAAGAAGCATACCTGAGGGCCCTGGAGGCCGACCTGGAACAGGCCGTGCCGGATGTCTGGGGACGGCCGGTCTCGACGGTGTTCTTCGGCGGTGGCACGCCCAGTCTGCTGTCGGCCGAGGCGATCGACCGGATCATCGGCCTGTTCCGTGCCTACCTGAACCTGCCCCCCGGCGTGGAGATCACCCTGGAGGCCAATCCGGGCACGGCCGAGGCGGCCCGGTTCCAGGGCTATGCCCAGGCCGGCGTGAACCGGATTTCGCTGGGCATCCAGAGTTTCGATGACGGCAAGCTGCGCCGCCTGGGGCGCATCCACGACGCCGCCCAGGCGCGCGCGGCCATCGAAATGGCCCAGCGCGCCGTGGACCGGGTCAACCTGGACCTGATGTTCGCGCTGCCTGAACAGACCCTGGAAGCATGCGAACAGGACGTGCGCGAGGCTCTGGCCTTCGGCACGGGGCACCTGTCGCTGTACCATCTGACCCTGGAACCCAACACGGTCTTCGCCAAATACCCGCCCCGGGTGCCGGACGACGAACTGAGCGCGGCCATGCAGGACCGGGTGGCGGAGCTCGTTCAGGCCGCGGGTTTCGACCGCTACGAGGTCTCGGCCTACGCGCGGCCCCATCAGGCCTGTCAGCACAATCTGAACTACTGGCGCTTTGGCGATTACCTGGGGATCGGCCCCGGGGCGCATTCGAAGATTTCCTTCCAGGATCGCATCACGCGCCAGGCGCGGGCGCGCATGCCGGACGCCTGGATGCGGCTGGCGATCGAGGGTGCTGGCCGGCATGTGGTCGAGCGCCGCGAGCTGGGTCACGGCGACCTGGGCTTCGAGTTCATGCTCAATGCCCTGCGCTTGCGCGAAGGTGTCGAGGGCGGGCTGTTCATCGAACGCACCGGCTTGTCGCTGATGGCCATTCTGCCGGCCATGCGCCGCGCGGTGGATCGCGGCCTGCTCGAACCCGGCCTGGACCGCATCCGCGCCACGCCCCGGGGCTGGAGCTTCTTGAATGAGTTGCAGATGGAGTTTCTGGATGAGGCTGGACACTGAATAGTCCCTTGCGGACTATTCAGTGTCTGACGAATCCGAGCCGCTTGCAAGCGGCGAGGTGGAGGGCTGCCACGGTTTGAGATGTCCAGTGCCTGCCGATTCAATCAGTTTCCCAATTATGCACTCAGATGGTGCATTTATATTGGTCCGCACTGAAATGCGCACTAAAATAGTGCATTCATGCACCATTGCGGCCATCGTGCTGCCCGTGGGGCGGGCACCGCAGCCTGGAATCACGGTTTGAAAAAGTTGGCACGATCATTGCTAGAAAATCTGACGAAGCCTCGGGCTTTTCCCTTTGACGACATGATTTGGCGCAGGAGCTTTTATGTCCACCCCTGAAAACGTTGTGCAGATGATCGCCGAACGCGAAGTGGCGTTCGTGGATTGCCGTTTTACCGACACCCTGGGCCGGGAACACCACCTGACCGTTCCCGCCAGCCAGATGGACGAGGACCGGATGGAATCCGGCGTCGCCTTCGACGGTTCGTCTCTGCCGGGTTGGAAGGGCATCGAGGCGTCCGACATGATCCTGATCCCGGACGCCGGGACGGCCCGCCTGGATCCCTTCCGCGAGGAAACCACGCTGATCCTGACCTGCGACGTGGTCGAACCGTCGGACCTGAAGGGCTACGACCGCGATCCGCGCTCCCTGGCCCGCCGCGCCGAGGCCTATCTGAAGTCCAGCGGCCTGGGCGACACCGCCTACTTCGGCCCGGAACCCGAATTCTTCGTCTTCGACGGCGTGAGCTGGAACGCGGACATGAGCGGCAGTTTCGTCAAGATCGTATCCGACGAGGCCGCCTGGTCCAACGCCCATGATTCCAACGGCAACAACCTGGGCTACCGCCCGGCCGTCAAGGGCGGTTACGTGCCCGTGCCGCCGATCGATTCTTTCGCCGACATGCGCTCGGAAATGTGCCTGTTGATGGAACAGATGGGCGTGCCCGTCGAGGTCCATCACCACGAGGTCGGCAACTGCGGCCAGCTGGAAATCGGCACCCGCTTTTCCACGCTGGTGCAACGCGCCGACTGGACCCAGATCATGAAGTACGTGATCCGCAACGTGGCCCATGTCTACGGCAAGACCGCGACCTTCATGCCCAAGCCCGTGGTGGGCGACAACGGCTCGGGCATGCACGTCCATCAGTCCATCTGGAAGGACGGCCAGAACCTGTTCGCCGGCAACGGCTACGGCGGGCTGTCGGAATTCGCCCTGTACTACATCGGCGGCATCATCCATCACGCCCGCGCCCTGAACGCCATCACCAATCCGGGCACGAATTCCTACAAGCGCCTGGTGCCGCACTACGAGGCGCCGGTCAAACTCGCGTACTCCGCGCGCAACCGCTCGGCCTCCATCCGCATTCCCTATGTCAGCAATCCCAAGGCGCGCCGCGTCGAGTCGCGCTTCCCGGATCCGCTGGCCAATCCGTACCTGGCCTTCTCCGCCCTGATGATGGCGGGCCTGGACGGCGTCCAGAACAAGATCCACCCGGGCGACCCGGCCGACAAGAACCTGTACGACCTGCCGCCGGAAGAAGACGCCAAGATCCCGACGGTGTGCTCGTCGCTGGATCAGGCGTTGGAAGCTCTGGACCGCGACCGCGAGTTCCTGACGCGCGGCGGAGTCTTCAGCAACGACCTGCTGGACGCCTATCTGGACCTGAAGGCCAACGAGCTCGACCGTTTGCGCGTGACCCCGCACCCGGTCGAATTCGACATGTACTACACCTTGTGAAAAATGTCCCCGCGCAGCGCCTCCGGCTTGCTGTCCACCTCGCGGCCTGCATGCCGCCCGGATTCGCCAGGCGCTGACCAGTCCGCAGGGACTGCCCCGCGTCCAGGCTCATCCCCCGAGGGGGCGCCTTTTACCTTGGGGCGGCCCGGCGGCGGTAAAACGAGTCATGCGGTGGACACGTCCAGTCTCGACCTGCTGCGCACCGCCGTCCTGCTGCTGGACGAGTCCCACCGCATCCGTCACGCCAACGGCGCGGCGGAGGAATTGCTGGGCCAGTCCCGCCGCCAGTTGGCGGGGCAGCCCGCGCAGCCCTGGCTGGACGGCCGCGACAGCGTCCTGAAGACTCCGCTGCGAAGCCAGCCCTGGGCCTGGCTGATCGAAATCCCCGTTCATCAGGGCGGTCACCTGGACGATCTTCGGCAGGCCCGGGACAATCAGGCGGCGCAGCGCGAGACCCTGCGCAATCTGGCGCACGAGATCCGCAATCCCCTGGCAGGTCTGCGGGCCGCCGCCCAGTTGCTGGAAATGGAACTGCCGCGCGACGACCTGCGCGAATACACTCGGGTGATCGTGGCCGAAGCCGACCGGCTGGCCGGCCTGGTGAGCCGCCTGGCCTCGTCCGGCCAGCCGGCCGCCATGCCCAGCGTCTTCAACGTTCACGAACTGTGCGAACGCGTCCTGGCTTTGATCCGCCTGGAATTCGGCGAACGGATCCGTCTGGAGCGCGACTATGACGCTTCAGTGCCGGACATGCGCGCCGATCGCGATCAGTTGCTGCAGGCGCTGCTGAACGTGGCACGCAATGGCGCGCAGGCATTGGCCGAAACTCCGGGCCTGGACGCGCCCGCGCTCCATCTGAGCACCCGCATTTTGCACCAGCCCGTGCTGGCCGACGGCCAGCACCGCATGGGGCTGCGGATCGCAGTCGTCGACAATGGCCCGGGCGTGCCCGAGGCCTTGCGCGACAAGCTCTTTCATCCTCTTGTGACCGGTCGGGCGCAAGGTACCGGCCTGGGCCTGAGCCTGGCCCAGGAATGTCTGCAGCGGCAGGGCGGCCTGCTGGAATTCGATTCCGTCCCCGGCCGAACCGAATTCCGCCTGCTGTTGCCGCTGGAAGTCGCGTGAGCATGAGGCGGGAAGCGGCATGAACACGATCTGGATCCTGGACGATGAGCCTGGCATGCGCTGGGTGCTCGAAAAAGCGCTGGACAAGGCCGGCTGGCCGGTGCGCAGTTTCGCCGATGGCGTGGCGCTGAAGGAGGCGCTCGATGCGCTGGAGGATGCGGCGGATCCGCGCGCGCCGGCCGTGCTGGTGTCCGACATCCGCATGCCGGGGCCCGACGGCCTGACCGTGTTGGCCGCGGTGCGCGCCCGCCTGCCGGGCCTGCCCGTCATCATGATGACGGCCTATACCGACCTGGACACGACCGTCGCGGCCTTCGAGCAGGGCGCCTTCGACTACCTGGCCAAACCCTTCGACATCCAGTCGGCCGTGGAGTTGATCGGCCGCGCCGCCCAGTCCGCGCCTTCGCGCGCCGGAGCGGGCGCCGTCCCGGAGGCTCCCGCGGAGGCCGGGTTCGTGCTCGGCGAGGCGGAAATGGCGCCTTCGCAATCGCCCGCCATGCAGGACGTGTTCCGCGCCATCGGTCGCCTGTCCCAGTCCGGTGCGACTGTCCTCATCACAGGAGAATCCGGGACCGGCAAGGAGCTCGTGGCACGGGCCTTGCACCGGCACAGCCGCCGCGCCGCCGGCCCCTTTGTGGCTGTGAACGCGGCCGCGATCCCGCGCGATCTGCTGGAGGCGGAACTGTTCGGCCACGAGCGCGGCGCTTTCACCGGAGCGGTCCAGTCGCGCCGGGGGCGCTTCGAGGAGGCCGACGGCGGCACGCTGTTCCTGGACGAGATCGGCGACATGCCGGCCGAGCTGCAGACCCGTCTGTTGCGGGTGCTGGCCGAGGGCGCCTTCTACCGGGTGGGCGGCGCGCGGCCCGTCCAGGCGGACGTGCGCATCGTGGCCGCGACCCACCAGCCGCTGGAGGAGCGGGTGCGGGCGGGCCTGTTCCGCGCCGACCTGTTCCACCGTCTGAATGTCATCCGCCTGCGCCTGCCGCCCCTGCGGGAACGTCGCGAGGACATCGAGTCCTTGGCGCGGCACTTTCTGGCGCGCAGCGCGGCGGAACTCGGCGTGCCGGTGCGCCGGCCAGATCAGGCCGCGCTCGAGGCGCTGCGCCGGTTCGACTACCCAGGCAACATCCGCCAGTTGGAAAACGTCTGCCAGTGGCTGACGGTCATGGCGCCCAGCGCGGAAATTGGCGTCGAGGATCTGCCGCCCGAGATTCTGGGCGCCGATGCCGCCGGGACGTCCGGATCCGGCGTCGGCACCGGTCCGGGTGATGTGTCGCGCCGCGTCCCGGACCTGACGACCGCTTCGGCGGTCGCGGGAGGGGCCGCGCCACCGGTCCGGCCCGACTGGCGCGCCGGGTTGGAGACCGAGGCGCGGGACCGGCTGACCCGCCGCGAACCCTGCGTGATGGATACGCTGCGGCGGGACTTCGAGCGCACGCTGCTGCGGGCCGCGCTCGATCAGGCCGGCGGCCGCCGGGGAGAGGCCGCGCTGCGTCTGGGCATTGGCCGCAATACCTTGACCCGCAAGTGTCGGGAGTTGGGAATGAACAAGCCGGACGGCTCAGGCGGCGACTGAGGGCGCGCCGCGCAGGCTGGCCTGGGCCCGCCGGGCCATCAGGGCCTCGCGGTGGATGAAGGCCGCGATTTCCGGTGTGGCGGGACGGTGGTGCATGCCATAGGGCGTATCCCACTGGGCCAGCCGGCCTTCCCGCAGGATGCCGATCCGGTCCGCCACGGCGAAGGCCTCCGCCTGGTTGTGGGTGACCACCAGGGCGGTGCGTCCCGCCGCCTTCAGCAGATCGCGCAGTTCGAAGGCCAGCCGTTCGCGAGCGTCCACGTCCAGGTTGGAAAAAGGCTCGTCGAGCAGCAGCAGGTCGGGCTCGGGCGCCAGCGCGCGGGCCAGCGCCACGCGCTGCTGCTGCCCGCCGGACAGCTCGTGAGGGTGGCGCGTTTCCTGGCCCGACAGGCCCACGAGGTCCAGCAGGACGCGCACACGCCGGCCGCGCTCGGCAGCGTCCAGGCGGCGCAGGCCGAAGCCGACGTTGGCCGCCACGTCCAGGTGGGGAAACAGCGCGTAGTCCTGGAACATCATGCCCACGCGGCGGTGCTCGGGCTCGACGCGGGCGCCTTCGCCCGACAGTGGCCGTCCGTCCAGCCGGATCGAGCCGTCGTCCAGCGGTTCGAAGCCGGCGATGGCGCGCAGCACGCTGGTCTTGCCGCAGCCCGAAGCGCCCAGCAGGCAGGCGATCTGGCCGGTCTCCAGGGTCAGGCTCAGTTCGCGCAGCACTTGACGTCGGCCGCCGTCGGCGGCGTAGCTCAGGGAAATCCGGTTCAGTTCCAGCATGTCGGGGTCTCAGGCAGCAGGGCGGTCCATCAAACGGGCCAGCAGGATCACGGGCAGCAGGCCGGCGGTGACGATGCCCAGGGCGGCGATGGCGCCTTCCTCATAGGTGCCGCGCGCGGCTTCGGCGTACAGCCAGGTCGCCAGGGTGTCGAAATTCAGGGGCCGCAGCAGCAGGGTGGCGGGGAGTTCCTTCATCGCGTCCACGAAGATCAGCAGCGCCGAGGCGGCCAGCGCCGGGCGCAGCAGGGGCAGATGCACGCGCCGCAGCATGCCGTGGACGTTCTCGCCCAGCAGGCGCGCAGCCTGGTCCAGGGACGGCGGGATCCGGTCCAGGCCCGCCTCCAGCGTCCCCACGGGGATGGCCAGGAAGCGGATCACGTAGGCCAGCGCCAGGGCGGCCGGAGTGCCCAGCAGCACCAGGCCGGCCGGGTCCAGGCCGGTCGCCGCGCGCAGCGCCGACAGGCCCCGTTCAATCGCCATCAGGGGGAACAGCAGGCCGATCGCCAGGACGGTGCCGGGCACGGCGTAGCCCAGCGTCGCCAGCCGGGGCAGGGCGCCGCGCCAGGCGCGCGCCCGGGGCAGGAGGCGGCGGCTCCAGGCGACGACCAGGCCGATGGTCAGGGCGATGGCCGTGGCCAGGGCCGAGACCGTGAGTGTCTGCCCGGCGGCCCGCAGCAGGGCGGGCGAGGGGCCCTGGCCCGTGCCCAGGCGTTCGAGGGCGAGCGCCAGCAGGTAGGCGGCGGGCGCGGCGAAACCGATCAGGACGGGCGTCAGGCCCAGGAGGGCGGCGAGCCAGGCTGCCGGGCCGCGCAGCCTGCGCCGCCGGATCGGTGCGGTCCGACGGTTGCCGGTGTAGCGCAGGCGCCGCCGGCCATGCCGCTCGACCGCGATGAGGAAGGTTACCAACGCCAGGGATACCAGCGCGATCTGGGCGGCGCCCGCCAGGTCGGAGCGGGTCACCCAGGTGGTGTAGATGGCGACGGTCAGGGTCTGGACGCCCAGGAATTCGGAGGCGCCGATGTCGTTCAGGGTTTCCAGCAGCACCAGGCACAGGCCGACGGCGATGGCCGGCCGGGCCAGCGGCAGGGCCACGCGTCGGAAGGCGCTCCACGGGCCGTGGCCGAGCAACCGGGCGGCTTCCATCAGGTGGGCCGCCTGGCTGGTGAACATGCTTCGGGTGGTCAGGTAGACGTAGGGGTAGAGCACGAAGGCCAGCAACACGATGGCGCCCGGCAGGCTGCGCGGGTCCGGCAGCCGGAATTCGCGCGGGCTGGAATAGCCCAGCAGGGCGCGGATGGCCTCCTGGACGGGGCCGAGGGGATGCAGGATGTCCAGGTAGGCGTAGGCCACGATGTACGTAGGCACGGCCAGCGGCAGCAGCAGCGCCCAGGACAGGGCCCTGCGGCAGGGGAACTCGTAGGCCGTGACCAGCCAGGCGGCGCCCACGCCCAGGGCGGCGGCCAGCAGGCCGACCCCGGCGAGCAGGCCCAGGGTCTGGGCCAAGGCGTCCGGCAATACGAATCGCAGCAGATGGCCCCAGTGGGCACCCGAGCCCAGGCCCGCCTGGCTGATCAGGGCCAGGATCGGCGCCAGCACGCCGAGCGCCGCCAGGGCCATGCCGGCGTGCCAGGGCCAGGCCTGGAAACGGCCGCTCGCCGCCATGGCGTTTCTCGCCTATCGGCCCGTCATTGATTCAGGCCGGCGCGATCGACCAGTTCGCTGGCCTGCTTGCGATGGCGGGCGATCTCGGTCAGCGGCAAGGCGTCGATCGTCAGCGGGCCGAAGCTCGCCACGGTCGGGTCCAGCGCCACGCCCGCTTTCACGGGGTATTCGTAGTTGGCCTGGGCGTAGAGGCCCTGCGCCTTGTCCGAGACCAGGTATTCCAGCAACTGGACGGCTTCGGCGCGGTGCGGCGCGTGGCGCGCCACGGCGGCGCCCGAAACATTGACGTGCGTGCCCGGCGCGTTCCTGAACGTGGGCCGGATGATGCGGATGGCGTCGCCCCAGCGGCGAGCGTCGCTGCCTTCGGCCGCGTTCTTCATGTGGCCGGCGTAGTAGGCGTTGGCGATGCCGACATCGCAGATCCCTCCCAGGATGTCGCGCGCCACGTCGCGGTCCCCGCCGGTCGCCGGCCGTGCCAGGTTGGCCTTCACACCGCGCAGCCATTGTTCCGCGGCCTCGGCGCCGTCATGGGCGATCATGGCCGCGATGAGCGCGGTGTTGTAGGGATGCTGGCCGGAACGGATGCAGACTTTGCCTTTCCAGCGCGGGTCGGCCAGGTCCTCGTAGTGGAAGGTCTGGAGGTCCAGATCCTTGGCGATATAGGTGACCCGGTCACGCAGCGACAGGGCGAACCACTGGCCGTCGTCCGCGCGCAGGTTGACGGGAACGGCGGCCTTCAGCGCGGCGGAATCGATCGGCTGGGTGACGCCACCGTCCACCAGGTCCAGCAGGTTGCCGATGTCCACCGTCATCAGCAGGTCGGCCGGCGATTGCGCGCCCTCGGCGCGCACCCGTTCCAGCAGGCCATCCTTGACGAAGACCGTGTTGACCTTGACGCCGGTGTCCTGGGTGAAGGCGGCGAGCAGCGGCTCGACGAGCTTGGGCTCGCGGGTGGTGTAAAGATTGACTTCCGCCGCCAGGGCGGTGCCCGCCACCAGCGGCAGGGCCGCAGCCAGAAGGGACAGGCGTCGGGCGAGGGGCGGGACGCGAAAGCGGATCGACATAGTGGCGGCTCGTACGAGAAGGGGATGAAAAATGAGAACAATTCTCAAAACGGAATGCGAATTTATCATCGTGTTCAGCTTAAATCAAGCTGAAGCCCTGTCCAATATCAGATGAGTCTGAAGGGGGCCTGGTGATTCCAACATCAGATGAGTCTGGAGCTTTGGCCGCGGGTCGTCGATCATCGGGAGATGATCTTGACCTTACACGACGAACGGCTCACCAGCCTGGAGAGCCTGGAACAATTCCTGGCCGGCACCGCTGGCCTGGAGCCACAGGTCGCCGCTGGCACCCAAGCGCAGCGCCAGGTGCACGTCCTGTCGGTGCTGCAGCGCTTTCGATACCCCTCGCTCACTCGCGTCCAGAAGGGACTGGTCATCCGCTACCTGCTCGCGACCAGTGGCTACTCACGCCAGCACCTGAGCCGATTGATCGCCCGATTCCGCGATCACACCCCGCTTGGGCAGCGCCACGCGCCCGCGCACGGCTTTACGCGCCGCTACACCGAGGGGGACATCACCGCGCTGGCCAGGCTCGATGCCCTGCACGAGAACCTGAGCGGGGCGGCCACTCGCCACCTGTGCCAACGCGCCTGGCTGGTCTACGGCGACGCGCGCTATGAGCGCCTGGCCACGATCTCCGTCTCCCACCTGTACAACCTACGCCACCAGGCGCGCTACCGGCAGACGCGCGGCCACTGGGAGCCGACCCGACCCAGCCGAGCCGTCTCCATCGCGATCAGGAAGGCCCCCGAGCCCGCAGGCCGCGCAGGCTTCATTCGCATCGACAGCGTGCACCAGGGCGACTACGACGGCATCAAGGGCGTGTACTACATCGACGCCGTGGATTGCATCACCCAGTGGCAGGTCGTCGCCTGTTGCGAACGCATCTCCGAGGCGTTCCTGCTGCCCGTGCTCGAACAGATGCTCGCCTGCTTCCCGTTTCGCATCCGCGGGGTTCATGCCGATAACGGCGGCGAATACATCAACCACCGCGTGGCCGCCCTGCTCGACAAGCTGAACGCCGAGTTCACCAAGTCCAGGCCCCGCCACACCAACGACAATGCCCTGGTCGAGGCCAAGAACGGCGTGGTCATCCGGCGCACCTTCGGCTACGCCCACATCCCGCAAAAGCACGCCCGGCCCATCAACGCGTTCTGTGAGCAGCACCTCGTGCCCTACCTGAACATGCACCGCCCTTGCCTGTTCCCCGAACAGACGATCGATGCCAAAGGCAAGATCCGCACCACCTACCCTCAAGCGCTCGTGCGAACCCCGCTGGAGAAGCTGCACAGTCTGCCGGCGCCTGCCCGTGGGCTCAAGCCCGGTATCACCCTACAGAGCCTGCTCATCCAGGCGCGGGCCATGAGTGATAATGAAGCCGCCGAACAGCTGCAAAAGGCACGCTCGGCGCTGTTTGCAACCATCCATCGACGATCCGCCGCCAAGGCCGCCTGAACAGCCTGTTCTCTGCAAGTTCAGACTCATCTACGGTTTGGAAAAGACTGCTGAACATATTAAAATGTGCCGCGATCTCCGGCATCCATCGGGTTTCGCGCCTGATCTTGCGCGAAATCAAGAAAACCCCTGCGCTGCGCAAGGTCCGGCCTTGTGTTTCCCGGCCATCGCCGTACCATCTATTCATACACATCCACCCCCGAATCCTGGAGCCCGTCTTTCGTCATGGCCGCTTTCAATTCCGAGCAAGTCCTCAGCGTACGACACTGGAATGACACGCTGTTTTCCTTCAAGACCACGCGCGATCCCGGCCTGCGCTTCCATAATGGCCATTTCGTGATGTTGGGCCTGGAAGTCGAGGGCAAGCCGCTGATGCGCGCCTACAGCATCGCCAGCGCCAACCACGAAGACAACCTGGAATTCTTCAGCATCAAAGTCCCCAACGGTCCGCTCACCTCGCGTCTGCAGCATCTGAAGCCGGGCGACGCCGTGCTGGTCAGCCGCAAGCCGGTCGGTACGCTGGTGGTCGACGACCTGCGCCCCGGCCGCCGCCTGTACCTGTTCGCCACCGGCACGGGGCTGGCGCCGTTTCTCAGCATCATCAAGGATCCCGAAGTCTACGACCGCTTCGAGAAAGTCATCCTGATGCACGGCGTGCGCTTCGTCAGCGAACTGGCCTACGCCGACTACATCCGCCACGAACTGCCCCAGGACGAATACCTGGGCGAAATGGTGCGCGACAAGCTGATCTACTACCCCACGGTGACGCGGGAGCCCTACGAGCACGAGGGCCGGTTGACGACCCTGGTGGAAACCGGCAAGCTGTTCGACGACATCGGCCTGCCGCCGCTGGATCCCGCCGTCGATCGTGCCATGATCTGCGGCAGCCCGGCCATGCTGACCGACATCCGCGCCATGCTGGACGCGCGCGGCTTCGTGGCCTCGCCCGGCGTCGGCGAACCCGGCGACTACGTCTTCGAGCGCGCCTTCGCCGAAAAATAGGCGTGGCCGGGGCCTGCATCAGCTTTTATTTTTCGCTATTGGTCGGTACACTCCGATAGTCTTTTAACCATTATCGAGCCCCTACCATGAGCAAGGCAATCATCCATACCGATGCCGCACCGGCCGCCGTCGGCCCGTATTCGCAGGCGGTCAGCGTGCCGGCGGGCAGACTGGTCTTCCTGTCGGGCCAGATCGGACTGGAACCCGGCACGGGCGAACTGGTGTCGGAAAACTTCGAGGGCCAGGTCCGCCAGTCCTTCGCCAACATGCAGGCCGTCATCGAGGCGGCCGGCGGCACGCTGAACGACATCGTCAAGCTCACCCTGTTCCTGACGGATCTCAGCAAGTTCGCCAGCGCCAATGCAATCATGGCGGAAATCATTCCCCAGCCTTATCCGGCGCGCTCGACCCTGGGTGTCGCCAGTCTACCCAAGGGCGCCCAGTTCGAGGTCGAGGCCGTCCTGGCGCTCTGATCTCCGCCGCCCGCCGGACCATGCGCCGTGAATTCGGCTGAAAAGCCGCGTCGGGCCGCGCCTGGCGTCCGAAAGGCGGCAGGCGCATCGCAGGCCCGCCTGTTCGAACGGCTGGGTCTGTGCGCTCCCGCCGACTTCGCCACGCACTTGCCGCTGCGCTACGAGGACGAAACCCGCATCACGCCGATCGGCGAAGCGCGACCCGGTGCCCATGCCCTGTTCGAAGGCGAGATCGTGGACAGCGAAATCCGTTTCGGTCCCCGGCGGACGCTGCGGGCCACGCTGGCCGACGATTCCGGCCACCTGGGCCTGCGCTGGCTGCACGTCTATCCGGGGCAGCAGGCCCGCCTGCATGCCGGACGGCGGGTGCGCGCGCGTGGCGAGGTCCGCGCGGGTTTCCATGGCCTGGAAATCGTACATCCGCTGATCACCGAGCCGGGTGCGCCGTTGCCCGACACGCTGACCCCGGTCTATCCCACGACCCAGGGCCTGCCGCAGGCCGCCCTGCGCAAGGCCATCGCCCGCGCTCTGGACGAGGCCGATCTGGGCGATACTCTGCCGGCCGCCGTGCGCGAGGCCTACGAACTGGCCGATTTCGAGCCGTCCCTGCGCCTGCTGCACAACCCGGGGCCGGACATTTCCCTGGAGTCGCTGGCCGAACACAGCCATCCCGCATGGCGGCGCATCAAGTTCGACGAACTGCTGGCGCAGCAGCTGGCCCTGGCCGATGCCAGGGCGGCGCGCCGCGCCCAGGCCGCCCGTAGCCTGCGGGGGGACGGCCGTCTGACGGGCCGCCTGCTGGCCGGTCTGCCGTTCAAGCCCACCGGCGCCCAGGCGCGCGCCGTGGCGCAGATCGGCGAGGATCTGGCGCGCACGCATCCCATGCATCGTCTGCTGCAGGGCGATGTGGGCAGCGGCAAGACCCTGGTGGCCGCCCTCGCGGCCGCCCAGGCGATCGAGGCCGGCGCCCAGGTCGCCGTGATGGCGCCGACGGAAATCCTGGCGGAACAGCTCTGGCGCAAACTGTCCGAGTGGCTGACGCCGCTGGGCGTGGCGCCGGTCTGGCTGACGGGCGGCCTGCCGGCTGCCGAGCGCCGCAAGGCCTTGAGCGCCATGGCCTCCGGCGAGGCCCGGCTGGCGGTCGGCACCCAGGCCCTGATTCAGGACAAGGTGGAGTTCGAATCGCTGGGGCTGGTGATCAGCGACGAGCAGCATCGCTTCGGCGTGGGCCAGCGCCTGGCGTTGAACCGCAAGGGCGACCAGGCCAGGTACCGTCCGCACCAGCTCAGCATGAGCGCCACGCCCATTCCGCGCACCCTGGCGATGGCTTTCTTTGCCGACATGGACGTTTCGGTCCTGGACGAGCTGCCGCCGGGCCGCGTGCCGGTGCGCACCCGCCTGTTCGACGACCGGCGCCGGGACGAGGTTCTGGCCCGCGTGGGCGAGGTCGTGCGCGCCGGGCGCCAGGCTTATTGGGTTTGCCCCCTGGTCGAGGAAAGCGAGGCCCTGCAGTTGCAGACGGCCGTCGATACGTATGAGCTGCTGTGCGCGGCGCTGCCGGACTTGCGCATCGGCCTGATGCACGGCCGTCTGCCGGCGCGGGAAAAATCCGAAGTCATGGACGCCTTCCGCGCCGGGGAGATCGACCTGCTGGTTGCGACCACCGTCATCGAAGTCGGCGTGGACGTGCCCAATGCCGGTCTGATGGTGATCGAGCACGCCGAGCGCTTCGGCCTGGCGCAGTTGCACCAGTTGCGCGGCCGGGTGGGGCGGGGCGGTGGCGAGGCCACCTGCGTCCTGCTGTACCAGCCGCCGCTGTCGGCCATCGCCCGGGAACGTCTGCGCGCCATGTATGAAACCACCGACGGCTTCGAGATCGCGCGGCGCGACCTGACCCAGCGCGGGCCGGGCGAACTGCTGGGCCTGCGACAGTCGGGTCAGACCCTGCTGCGCTTCGCCGACCTGGAATCCGACGAGGACCTGCTCGAACAGGCCCGCGAGGCCGCCGCCTGGCTGTCGGCCGATTTTCCCGAGCATGCCCGAGCCCACCGGCAGCGCTGGATGGCGGGCGCCGACCAATATCTGCGCAGCTGACCCGACCTGGGGATTTTCACCATGACTCTGACCGAACTCAAATACATTGTCGCCGTGGCGCGGGAGCGCCATTTCGGCCGGGCCGCCGAAGCCTGCTTCGTGAGCCAGCCCACGCTGTCGGTCGCCATTCGCAAGCTGGAGGAAGAGTTGGGCGTGGTGCTGTTCGAGCGCGGCGGCGCCGAGGTCGGCATCACCCCCATCGGCCTGCGCGTCGTCGCCCAGGCGCAGAAAGTCCTGGAAGAGGGCGCCAACCTGCGCGAGATCGCCCGCCAGGGGCATGACCCGCTGGAAGGCCCGCTGCGCGTCGGGGTAATCTACACTGTCGGGCCGTACCTGCTGCCCTACCTGGTGCCCGAGCAGATCCGCCGCACGCCCCAGATGCCGCTGCTGCTCCAGGAAAACTACACTGCGAGGCTGCTGGAGCTGCTGCGCCAGGGCGAGATCGACTGCGCCATCGTCGCCCTGCCGCTGCCCGACACCGGCCTGTCGCAATGCGCACTGTACGACGAGCCCTTTTACGTCGCTCTGCCGCACAACCATCCCTGGGCGGAGGAAAAGCAGATCAATTCCGGCCGCCTGAAGGAAGAAACCATGCTGCTGCTGGGGGCCGGCCATTGCTTCCGCGACCAGGTGCTGGAGGTCTGTCCGGAATTGTCGCGCTTCTCGGCCTCCAGCGAGGGCATCCAGCGCACCTTCGAGGGGTCCTCGCTGGAAACCATCCGCCATATGGTGGCCGCGGGCATCGGCATCACGGTCCTGCCGGCCAGCGCCCTGGGGATGCGGGGGGCCGAAAGCCGGTTGCTGCGTTTCGTGCCGTTCGAGCCGCCGGCGCCCGATCGCCGCGTGGTGCTGGTCTGGCGCAAGAGCTTCCCGCGCCAGGCTGCCATCGAGGCACTGATCCAGGCCGTGCGCCATTGCGGCATGCCGGGCGCGACCATACTCCAGGACGCCGTTCCGGTGGCTGTGGAGGCGAACTGAACCCGGAGCGCGGTCCTGTGGCGGGCCAATGCCGGCGCGCCTCGCGCATGCTATCCTGGCATCGTATGACTGACCTTTCGAAGGAGTGCACCATGGCCAAAGCCGCCAAGAAAACCAGCTCGAAGAAACCTGCCGCCGCGCCCTCCAGCGGCTTGCCGATCGACATCGGCATCTCGGCCAAGGATCGCGCTGCCGTCGTGGCGGAATTGTCCAAGACTCTGGCCGACACCTACACGCTGTACCTGATGACCCACAATTTCCACTGGAACGTGACCGGTCCCATGTTCAGCACCCTGCACCAGTTGTTCATGACCCAGTACACGGAAACCTGGCAGGCGCTGGACGCCATTGCCGAACGCATCCGCGCCCTGGGGCATTATGCGCCCGGCACCTATGCCGAGTACGCGCGCCTCGGCTCCATCGCCGAGCCCGCGTCCGTGCCTTCGGCCGAGGACATGTTGCGCATGCTGGTCAACGGCAACGAGGCGGTCGCGCGCACCGCGCGCCGGGCCTTCCAGTGCGCCGACGCCGTCAACGATCAGCCCACGGCCGACCTGCTCACGCAGCGCCTCGACGTGCACGAAAAGAATGCCTGGATGTTGCGCAGCCTGCTGGCCTGACTTCATATCCGCGCACCGTTTCATCCCGGCGCGCAACGCGATATCGGGAAAACCCCCGTACAGCGCAATGACCGCTGCACGGGGGTTTCGTGTATTCTTTTCCAGGTCTTTCACAGGAGGTCTTATGAACGTACGCTTTACGCCGATGGCGGCCGCACTGGGCCTGGCCGCCGGCATGATGCTTTCTTCCGTGGCGCATGCCGATACCATCCGCATCGCCATCGCGGGGCCCTTTACCGGGGCGTTGACGCAGTATGGCGACATGGTCAAGGAAGGCGTGGATACGGCGATCGAAACCATCAACGCCGGCGGCGGCGTGCTGGGCAACAAACTGGAAGCCGTCGTGATCGACGATGGGTGCGAACCCAAGCAGGGTCCGGTCGTGGCCAATCGCGTCGTCAATGAAAAGATCCACTACGTCGTGGGCCACGTGTGCTCGGGCGCGACGATCGCCGCGACGCCCGTCTACAACAACGAAGGCGTGGTCATGATTTCCCCGTCCGCCACTTCGCCCCTGGTGACCGACGGCAAGAACTACGACATGATCTTCCGCACCATCGGCCGCGACGACCAGCAGGGTCCAGCCGCCGCGGAGTTCATCGCCCAGAAGGTCAAGCCCAAGGCCGTGGCCGTGCTGCACGACAAGCAGTCGTATGGCCAGGGCATCGCCACGGCCGTCAAGGCCGACCTCGAAAAGGCCGGCATCAAGGTCGTGCTGTTCGAGGGCATCAACGCCGGCGACAGCGACTACTCCGCCGTGATCACCAAGCTCAAGTCCTCGGGCGCCGACTTCGTCTACTATGGCGGCTATCACCCCGAAATGGGCCTGCTGCTGCGCCAGGGCGCCGAGCAGGGCCTGCAGGCCAAGTTCATGGGCCCGGAAGGCGTCGGCAATCCGGACATCAACGCCATCGCCGGCCCGGCCGTGGAAGGCATGCTGGTGACCCTCCCCGCCGACTTCACCACCGATCCGGCCAACGCATCCGTGGTCAAGGCCTTCAAGGACAAGAACCGCAACCCGGGCGGCGCCTTTCAGCTGACCGCCTATTCCGCCGTCGAGGCCATCGCCGCCGGCATCAAGGGCGCGGGCAAGGACGATCCGGCCAAGGTCGCCGCCTGGCTGCACGGCAATTCGGTCAAGACTCCGATTGGCGACATCGCCTGGAACAAGCAGGGCGACCTCAAGTCCTTCAAGTTCGACGTCTTCACCTGGCACGCCGACGGCTCCAAGTCCGTCTTCAAGTAAGCCAGTCCATCCCGGGCGCCTCGCGGCGCTCCGGCGATGAAAAGCGGCGCAACCCGTCCGGGCGGCGCCGCTTTCTCATGGCTGCTCCATGAATCATGTCGGCGCCCGGACGCTGGCGGGGTTCAGTCCTCGACGCGCTTTCCGGTGCCGGCGTCGAACCAGTGCGCCGGGTGCTCCCCGTCCGGCCCGGCCGTGATCTCGTCGCCGGCGGTGAGTGGCCGTTCCCGGGTTTCGGACACGGCGCAACGCAGCACCAGCGGCTGTTCGCCCCAGCGGGTATGGATCAGCTGCTCGGAACCCAGGATCTCGATCATCTCGACTCGAGACCGCAGGCCCGGCGCGCCGAGCCTCAGATGCTCCGGGCGAAGCCCCAGGACCAGGGGGCGTGCGGACCCCGCAGGCGCGGCCAGAGGCAGGGCGGCGCCGTCCGGACCAGCGGCCCGGCCCTGCGCGTCCACGTCCACTCGCAGCAGGTTCATGGGGGGCGAGCCGATGAAGCCGGCCACGAAGACGGTGGCGGGGTGCTCAAAGACCTCGGCGGGCGTGCCGATCTGCTCGGGCACGCCCTTGTTCATGACGACCATGCGGTGGGCCAGCGTCATGGCCTCGACCTGGTCGTGGGTGACGTACAGACTGGTGGTGCCCAGGCGCTGGTGCAGTTTCTGGATTTCCAGGCGCATCTGTACGCGCAGCTTGGCGTCCAGGTTGGACAGGGGTTCATCGAACAGGAACACGGCAGGCTCGCGCACGATGGCCCGGCCCATGGCTACGCGTTGGCGCTGGCCGCCGGACAGCTGGCGCGGGCGCCGTTCCAGCAACTGGTCGAGTTCCAGGATGCGGGCGGCGTCCCCGACACGGCGGCGGATCTCGTCGCGCCCCAGGCGGCGGATCTTCAGGCCGTAGGCCATGTTGTCGAACACGCTCATGTGGGGGTAGAGCGCGTAGTTCTGGAACACCATGGCGATGTCGCGTTCGGCGGGTTCCAGGTCGTTGACGACCCGGCCGCCAATGGCGATTTCGCCGCCGGTGACGGACTCCAGGCCCGCCACCATGCGCATCAGGGTCGATTTTCCGCAGCCCGACGGCCCGACGATCACGACGAATTCGCCGTCGCGCACTTCCATGTCGATGCCATGAATGACGGCCACGCCGCCTGGATAGGTCTTGCGCACATCGCGAAAGCTGAGGGTTGCCATGGGGAATGCGGTGTCCTTATTTTTCTGAATCGACCAGGCCCTTGACGAACCATTTCTGCATCAGGATGACGACGGCGGCGGGCGGCAGCATGGCCAGCATGGCCGTGGCCATGACCAGGTTCCATTCGGTGACGCTGTCGCCTCCGGCGATCATGCGGCGGATGCCGACCACCACGGGATACATGTTTTCATGCGTAGTGATGATCAGCGGCCACAGGTACTGGTTCCAGCCGTAGATGAACTGGATCACGAACAGGGCGGCGATGCTGGTGCGCGACAGCGGCAGCAGGATGTCCTTGAAGAAGCGCATGGGGCCCGCGCCGTCGATGCGGGCGGCCTCGACCAGTTCGTCGGGCACGGTCAGGAAGAATTGTCGAAACAGGAAGGTGGCCGTGGCCGACGCGATCAGCGGCAGGGTCAGGCCGGCGTAGCTGTTGAGCATGCCCAGGTCGGCGACCACCGCGTAGGTGGGGGCGATGCGGACTTCCACCGGCAGCATCAGGGTGACGAAGATCATCCAGAAGCACAGCATGCGCAGGGGAAAGCGGAAATACACCACTGCGAAGGCCGACAGCATGGAAATGGCGATCTTGCCGATGGCGATCGCCAGGGCCATGAAGGTGCTGATCCACAGCATCCTGCCCACGGGCGGGGTGTTGACCGCGCCGCCCTTCAGCACGGTCCAGTAATTGTCCAGGAAATGGACGCCGGGGACCAGGGACATCGGCGCCCGCGCGACTTCCTGGGCCGTCTGGGTGGAGGCCGCGAAGGCGACGTACAGCGGAAAAGCGATCACCGCCACGCCCAGGATCAGCGTGAGGTGCGAGACGATGTCCAGCAGCGGGCGGCGTTCAACCACGGGCGTCTCCGTGAAGATCGGGCGGGGGCATCAGTAGTTCACCTTGCGGTCGACGTAGCGGAACTGAAGGGCCGTCAGGCCGATGACGATCAGCATCAGGATCACCGACTGGGCGGCGGATGAACCCAGGTCCAGGCCCTTGAAACCGGCGTTGTAGACCTTGTAGACCAGGATGTCGGTGGCGTGCCCCGGCCCGCCCTGAGTGACCACGTCGATCACCGCGAAGGTGTCGAAGAAGGCGTAGATGAAGTTGATCACCAGCAGGAAGAAGGTCGTGGGCGACAGCAGCGGAAAGACGATGGTGCAGAAGCGCCGGACAGGGCCCGCGCCGTCGATGGCGGCGGCCTCGATCAGCGAGCGGGGGATGGACTGCAGGCCGGCCAGGAAGAACAGGAAGTTGTAGGATACCTGTTTCCAGATCGAGGCGAAGACGACCAGCGCCATGGCGTCGTGCCCATCCAGGCGCGGATTCCAGTCGAAGCCGAGCTGCGCCAGGTAGACCGCCAGGATGCCGACCGAGGGCGAGAACAGGAATAGCCACAACACCCCGGCGACCGCCGCCGCGACCGCGTAAGGCCAGATCAGCAGGGTCTTGTAGATGCCCGCGCCGCGCACTACGCGGTCGGCCATCACGGCCAGCAGCAGCGAGATCGCCAGTCCGCCGCAGGCCACCAGCGCCGAGAACCAGAGCGTGGTGCGAAACGAACTCAGGTAGTCGGCGCTGGCGAACAGGTCGGCGAAGTTGTCCAGGCCCGCGAACTGCGAGGACAGGCCGAAGGGGTCTTCCAGGCGGAAGGACTGCCACAGGGCCTGGCCCGCCGGCCAGAAGAAAAACACCAGCGTGATCGCCAACTGCGGCGCCAGCAGCAGCCAGGGCAGGCTGCGGTGGCGGAAGACGACGCGTTTCTCCATTGGCCTACTTGACGCTCTTCTGGAAGCGTTCGAGCAGGGCGTTGCCCTCGGTGCTCATCTTCTTCAGCCCATCCTCGGGGCTGGTCTGGCCGGCGAAGATCTGCTCCATGGTGCCGTCCTCGATGTCGCGGATCTGCGGCAGGTAGCCCAACCGGATACCGCGCGAGTTGGCGGTGGTGGTGGCGTCGAGCTGCTTGACTGCGATTTCCGTGCCCGGGTTCTTGTCGTAGAAGCCGGATTCCTTGGTGGCCTGGTAGCCGGCCTTGGTGACGGGCACATAGCCGGTGCCCTGGTGCCAGGCGGCGGCCTGCGCGGGGCTGGACAGGAACTTGAAGAACTTGATCACGCCTTTGTAGGCGGCGTCGGACTTGCCGGAGAACACCCACAGCGACGCGCCGCCGATGATGGAGTTCTGGGGTGCGCCCTGGACGTCGGGGTAATAGGGCAGGGTGCTGGTGCCGAAGGCGAAGCCGCCGGTCTTGAGGATGGAGGCGCGCATGCCGCTGGAGCCCGTGTATATGCCGCACTTGCCCGAAGTGAACAGGGCGTTGCCCGCATCCCCGCGCCCGCCGTAGGTGAAGGTGCCGGCCTTGGCCATACCGGCCAGGAAGTCCAGGTGCTTGCGGAACAGGGGGCTGTCGAGCTGCAGGCGCGCGTCCAGGCCGCCGAAGCCGTTGTCCTGGCTGGCGTAGGGCACATTGTGCCAGGCGGCGAAGTTCTCCAGCAGGACCCAGGACGGCCAGGCGGAGGAATAGCCGCATTCCATGCCGGCCGCGCGCAGTTTTCCGGCGGCGTCCGCCACTTCGGGCCAGGTCTTGGGAGGATGTTCGGGGTCCAGGCCGGCCTTCTTGAAGGCGTCCTTGTTGTAGTACAGCACCGGCGTGGAACTGTTGAAGGGCATGGACACCAGTTTGCCGTCGGGGGACGAATAGTAGCCGGCCACGGCGCCCAGGAAGGCGGACGGATCGATGGGGTCGCCGACGGACTCGGACAGCGTTTGGACGGGCTTGATGGCGCCCTTGGCGTACATCATGGTGGCGGTGCCGACCTCGAAGACCTGGAGGATGTCGGGCGCGTTGCCCGCGCGAAAGGCGGCGATCCCCGCGTTCATGGATTCGCCGTAGTTACCCTTGTAGACGGCGTGCACGACGTAGTCGGACTGGCTGGCGTTGAAATCCTGGGCGAGCTTGGCGACGCGTTCGCCCAGCGGGCCTTCCATCGAGTGCCAGAATGTGACGTCGGTGGCGGCCTGGGTCGTGCCCGCGCCGGTCAGCAGGGCGGCCAGCGCGGTCGCGCGGAACAAGGAAAAAGACATGGTGGTCTCCTGTGGTTGTGCCCCCGATCCTGCCCGGGTGGCGGCAGGAGGGAATTATAGTGAGCCATTGTGATAGAGCCGTGACGGCTTTGGCAATCCCTGATTTCCTTGTCGGACCGCAGAATCCGCGGAAGGGGGCTTTTTGCCGCCGGGCCGCCCCAAGGCAGCCTCCCCCTGGGGCGGCAAGCGCCCGAAGGCCGCGCAGCGTGGGGGGCTTCTACGCGGTAGCGCTTGTCCTTACAATGCCGGGTCATGAAAACCGAACTTTCTCTCGCGCTCATCGGCGGCGGCAATATGGCCAACGCCCTGGCCAGTGGCCTGATCGGCCGGCGCTGCGCTGCCGGCAACGTCCACGTCATCGATCCTGGCGCCGCCACTCGCGAACGCTGGGCCGCGCTGGGCACCACCACGGCGGCGGAGCCCGACGCGCGCCTGTCCGAATGCCGCGTCTGGTTCTTCGCCGTCAAGCCCCAGGTCATGGCCGAGGTCGTGCGCCAGTGCCGGCCCTGGCTGCGTCCCGACACCCTGATCATCAGCATCGCCGCCGGCATTCCCGGAGAGGCGATCGCCCGCTGGCTGGGCACGGACACGCAACCCTATGCCCGGGTCGTGCGCTGCATGCCCAACACGCCCGCGCTGATCGCCAGCGGCATGACGGGCATGGCGGCCCTGTCCGGCGTGGATGAAACCGACCGCGTGCTGGCCGAAGAGCTGCTGCGCGCCGTCGGCGAGGTCATCTGGGTGGATGACGACGCCGCCATCGACGCCGTCACGGCGGTATCCGGCAGCGGCCCGGCCTATGTCTTCCTGTTCCTGGAATCGCTGATCGCGGCCGGGATCGAACAGGGCCTGGCGCCGGATCAGGCGCGCCGGCTGGCGCTGGGCACCTTTCATGGCGCCACCCAGCTGGCGACGCTGTCGCCGGACCCGCCCGCGGTCCTGCGTGAGCGGGTGACTTCGAAAGGCGGCACCACGGCGGCGGCCCTGGCGGTTTTCCAGGATCGCGGTCTGCCCGACATCATGCGCCAGGCGGTCGCGGCCGCCGCCCGCCGGGCGGGCGAACTGGCGCGCGAGTTCTCCTCTTGATCCGTCCCCGAATAGGGCGGAGCGCGCCCGGCCGCGCTCCTTCCTAAGGGATTAACCGTAGTGACACCCCCTGGGGTGAGCCGTCAGAATACGCCTGCCGCTCAGGGCGGAAGCAAAAACCAAGGCTTGGCGCTCCTGGCTTCAACCCCGACCGGGGCCTTGAAACTGCCAACGGCGCCTCTACCGGAGACTATCGAATGAAGTTCAAACTGCGCATCACCCCCTGCATCCTTGCATTCGGGGCTCTGGCTCTGGCTCTGGCTGCCGGCGCCCATGCCGACACCCTCAAGATCGGCATTCCTCAGCCGATGACCGGCCCCAACACCCAGTACGGCGATCAGATCCAGGCGGGCGCGCTGACGGCCATCGATGCCATGAACGAAGCCGGCGGCATCAAGGGCATGAAGATCGAACCCCTGCTGATCGACGACGGCTGCGAACCCAAGCAGGCCGTGCCGGCCGCCAACCGCGTGGTCAACGCCGGCGCCAAGTTCGCCGTGGCCCACGCCTGCTCCGGCACCACGGTCCCCGCGGTCAACGTCTACGAACAGGAAGGCATCGTCGCCATCACCCCGGGCGCCACGTCCCCGCTGGTCACCGACACGATCAAGCCGCACTTCTTCTTCCGTACCATCGGCCGCGACGATCAGCAGGGCCCCTTCGCCGCCGACTACATCGCCAAGCAGCTCAAGCCGAAGAAGGTCGCCATCCTGCACGACAAGCAGACCTACGGCAACGGCGTGGCCACCCAGGTCCAGAAGGCCCTGGAAAAGGACGGCGTGAACGTCGCCATGTTCGAAGGCATCAACGTCGGCGACAGCGACTATTCCGCCGTGATCTCCAAATTGAAGGCTCTGGGCCCCGACCTGATCTATTTTGGCGGCTACCACCCCGAACTGGGCCTGTTGCTGCGCCAGGCGCGCGAACAGGGCCTGGAAACCCAGTTCATGGGTCCCGAAGGCGTGGCCAACAAGGATCTTGCCGCCATCGCCGGCCCGGCCGTGGACAAGCTGCTGGTGACGCTGCCCGCCGACTTCACCAAACGCAAAGGCAACGAACAGATCCTCGAGCAATTCAAGAAGTACCAGCGCAGTCCCGACGGCGCGTTCACCATGACCGCCTACGCGGCGATGCAAGTGCTGGCCGACAGCATCAACGCGGTCGGCGCCGATCCTGCCAAGGTCGCCGACTACATGCATAGCCACAGCTTCGACACCGCCATCGGCAAGGTCGACTATGATGCGAAGGGCGACCTGAAGCACTTCGAGTTCGCAGTTTTCCGCTGGGATGCCAACGGCAACCTGACCCAGATCCAGCCCTGACGGGCTCGGCCGGCCCCGGCGCAAGCCGGGGCCGCTGCGGTTCTTCCGGGCGCCTGTCGCCCGGCCGTCTTTTCGTCTCACTCCCCCCGACATTATGTCCGACCTGCTTCCTCTATTGACGCAACAGCTGTTCAACGGCTTGTCGCTGGGCGCCATCTATGCCCTGATCGCCATCGGCTACACCATGGTCTACGGCATCATCGGCATGATCAACTTCGCCCACGGCGAAATCTACATGATCGGCGCCTACGTGGGCCTGGTCACGCTCTCGGCCATCGGCGTGGGCAGCGGCCTGCCGCTGCCCGTGATGGTACTGATCATGCTGATCATGGCCGTGCTGGTGACGGCGGTCTACGGTTTCGCCGTCGAAAAGATCGCCTACGCGCCACTGCGCGACAGCCCGCGCCTGGTGCCGCTGATTTCCGCCATCGGCATGTCGATCTTCCTGCAGAACTGGGTGGCCACGGGGCAGGGCGCGCGCGACATGGCCGTGCCCGCGCTGATCAGCGGGTCGTTCAACTTCACGATCGGCGCCAGCGATTTCAGCGTGACGACGCCGTATTCCCGAATCCTGATCATCGTGGTCACAGTGCTGATGATGATCGGCCTGACGCTATTCATCAAGTATTCCCGCACCGGCCAGGCGTCGCGGGCCTGCTCCCAGGATCTGCGCATGGCCAATCTGCTGGGCATCGACACCAGCCGGATCATCTCCATCACTTTCGTGATCGGGGCCATGCTGGCCGCCGTCGGCGGGGTGCTGATCGCCCTGGCCATCGGCAAGCTCAACCCCTTCATCGGCTTCATCGCCGGCATCAAGGCCTTCACCGCCGCGGTGCTGGGCGGCATCGGCAGCATCCCCGGCGCCATGCTGGGCGGCGTGCTGCTGGGTCTGGCCGAAACCTTCGCCGCCGCTTTCATCTCCTCGCAGTACAAGGACATCGTCGCCTTCCTGCTGCTGGTCTTCATCCTGCTGTTCCGTCCCACGGGGCTGTTGGGCAAACCCGAGGTGGAAAAAGTCTAAATGAACCAGAATCTCAAGAACGCGGCGATCGCCTCGCTGCTGGCGGGGGTGATCATCGCCCCCGTGTATGGCCTGCAGATCCTGCGCCGGGGCCAGGAAACCTATCTGCAGCCCGACTGGAAGATGATCCTGGGCGGCATGCTGGCCGTCTTCGTGATCCAGCTCGTCAACGCCTGGCTGCGCCAGCGCAGGGCCGGAAAGGCCGCGGCACTCTCGCGGTTCCGCATCCCCGCCATCACCGACAAGTTCCGCCATCGGGCGATCCTGGCGCTGGTCCTGTTCGCGCTGGTCTGGCCCTTCTTCACCGGCCGCGCCCAGGTGGACATCGCCACGCTGGTGCTGATCTATGTGATGCTCGGCCTGGGGCTGAACATCGTGGTGGGCTTCGCCGGCCTTCTGGACCTGGGTTTCGTGGGCTTCTACGCCGTGGGCGCCTACACCTACGCCCTGTTGTACCACTGGGCGGGCTGGGGCTTCTGGCAGGCGCTGCCGTTCGCCGGCCTGATGTCGGCCTTCTTCGGCTTCATCCTGGGCTTCCCGGTGCTGCGGCTGCGGGGCGACTACCTGGCGATCGTGACGCTGGGCTTCGGCGAGATCATCCGCCTGCTGCTCATCAATCTGACCAGTTTCACCGGCGGTCCGGACGGCATCTCGGGGATTCCCAAGCCGTCCTTCTTCGGCTACCAGATGGTGCGCCGCTCGGTGGACGGCACGCCGACCTTCCATGAACTGATGGGGTGGTCCTTCAACAGCCAGGACGTGGTGATTTACCTGTACCTGATGGCCCTGGTGCTGGTGCTGTTCACCCTGTACTTCACCAGCCGCCTGATCCGCATGCCGATCGGCCGCGCCTGGGAAGCCTTGCGCGAGGACGAGATCGCCTGCCGTTCCCTGGGCCTGAACCCGCGCAACATCAAGCTCTCGGCCTTCACCATGGGTGCCATGTTCGCCGGCTTCGGCGGCGCGTTCTTCGCCGCCCGCCAGGGCCTGGTGAATCCGGAATCCTTCACCTTCATCGAGTCGGCGCTGATCCTGGCCATCGTCGTGCTGGGTGGCATGGGGTCCCAGCTGGGGGTCATCCTGGCCGCCGTGCTGCTGACCGTCATTCCCGAGATCGCCCGCGAATTCGCCGAATACCGCATGCTGATCTTCGGCCTGGTCATGGTCGTCATGATGGTCTGGCGCCCGCAGGGCCTGCTGCCGGTGAAACGTCCGCAAGTGGAATTGGAATCATGAGTGAAACATTGCTGAAGGTCAGCGGACTGACCATGCGGTTCGGCGGCCTGCTGGCCGTCGACCAGGTCGAATTCGACGTGCGCCGCGACGAGGTTTTCGCCATCATCGGACCCAACGGCGCCGGCAAGACTACCGTCTTCAACTGCGTGGGTGGCTTCTACAGGCCCACCACGGGCGACATTCTCATGGACGGCAAGGCCATCACCGGCATGCCCAGCCACAAGGTCGCCCGCCACGGCCTGGTGCGCACGTTCCAGAACGTGCGCCTGTTCAAGAACCTGACCGTGCTGGAAAACCTGATGGTGGCGCAGCACACCCTGATGGAAACCGGCCTGCTGCAGGGCCTGTTCAAGCTGCCCTCGTACCGGCATTCCGAGACGGAGGCCAAAAAACGCGCGGTCCAGTGGCTGGATTTCATGGGCATCCGCCAGTACGCCAACCGCGAGGCCGGCAACCTGGCCTACGGCCACCAGCGGCGCCTGGAAATCGCCCGTTGCATGATCACCCAGCCGCGCCTGCTGATGCTCGACGAGCCGGCCGCGGGCCTGAATCCCCAGGAAAAGCGCGACCTGCAGGCGCTGATCGACCAGTTGCGGCGCGAATTCGGCGTAGCCGTGCTGCTGATCGAGCACGATATGAGTCTGGTGATGGGCGTGTCCGACCGCATCCTGGTCATGGAACACGGCAAGCCTATCACCACCGGCCTGCCCGACGAAGTCCGCGCGGATCCCCGCGTCATCAAAGCCTATCTGGGGGAGTGACCGTGCTCAAGCTCGAAAACGTCAGCACGTTCTACGGGGCCATCCAGGCCCTGAACGAAGTGTCCGTGGAAGTCAACCAGGGTGAAATCGTCACATTGATCGGCGCCAACGGCGCCGGCAAGACCACATTGCTCATGTCGGTCTGCGGCAATCCGCGCGCCCGTTCGGGCAGGATCACCTTCCTGGACCAGGACATCACCCAGGAACCCACGCACGTCATCATGCAGCGCGGGATCGCCATCTCGCCGGAAGGCCGGCGCGTGTTCCCTGATCTGACGGTGGCGGAAAACCTGAACATGGGGGCGTTCTTCCTGAACCGCGCCCAGACCGAAGAAGGCATGGAGCACGTCTTCGACTTGTTCCCGCGCCTGCGTGAACGCGCCAACCAGCGCGCCGGCACCATGTCCGGAGGCGAGCAGCAGATGCTCGCCATCGGCCGGGCGCTGATGACGCGGCCCAAGCTGCTGCTGCTCGACGAGCCGACCCTGGGGCTGGCGCCGCTGATCATCGCGCAGATCTTCGACATCATCCGCACCATCCGCGAGGAGGGCGTGACGGTGTTCCTGGTCGAGCAGAACGCCAACAAGGCCCTGCAGGTGGCGGACCGGGGATACGTCCTGGAAACCGGCAAGGTCGTGCTGGCCGACACAGGCGCCAACCTGCTCAGCAACGACGAGGTCCGCAAGGCGTATCTCGGAGCCTGATCGTCGTTCGGGTCGGTCCCTGTCGAATCAAAAATTGCCCGGCCAAAGCCGGGCAATTTTTGGGGCGGGGGGACTGTGACTGTTGGGAGATCCCCCCAAACTCGCGGCTCGTATGCCGCTCGGATGGGCCTGTACCCAGGGCGGCCCGCAGGGGATGTTCCGGGTCAGGCCAATCCTTCCGCTTTCAGCGCGGCCTGCACGCCGGCGTCGGCACGCATGCGGGCCTGGAATTCGCGCAACTCGTCCAGGCCCGTCAGAGGGATCTTCTTCGCGTCCGCCCACATCAGCAGCACGAACAGATAGGCATCGGCCGCCGAACGTCCGCCGGTCAGCCAGTCGCGGCCGCGCAGATGGGCGTTGACGATAGCGAACAGACTTTTCAGTTTCTCGGCCGCCTTGCCGGCCACGATCTTGTCCAGGCTCTCGTCGCCGCCGGTGTAATAGGTTGGGGCGAAGACCAGGGAAAAGGTCTTGTGCAGGTCGGAATTGCACAGACCCAGCCAACGGCGGGTCTCCGCCCGTTCACGGGGAGTGTCGCCCAGCAGGCCGGCCTCGGGATTGAGTTCAGCCAGGTAATCCAGGATGGCCGTGCTCTGGGTCAGGACGAAGTCGCCGTCCACCAGGGTGGGGACGGCTCCCGTCGGATTGAGCGCCAGGTAGTCGGCTTCCTTGGTCTGCTCGCGGGTCAGGCGGACGGTTTCATAGGGCTTGCCGATCCATTCGAGGGCAATGTGGGTGGCCAGGGGGCAGGCGCCGGGGAAATAGTAGAGTTTCATGAGTTCAAAATCTTACGTTGAGACTGGCCTTGATGGCATGATCGGCGACGCCGGAGCCGAATTGCCCGCCATAGGAGAGGCTCAGCGTGGTATTGGACTTCGCGACATAGTCCAGGCCGGCCTCGATCAGCGCCGCGTTGCGCGCGATGGGTGTGCCGCCGATCAGGAAGGCATCGCCGCCGCCGGCGAATCGCTGCGTCGAATGCGGTTCGACATCGCCGAAGGCGTGACGCCAGCCGAGCAGGCCCTTGACGGTGAGCTCGGCGCCGCCGAGCGTGATGCCCGTGGCGGCGCGCACGCCGAGCGTGGCGAAGGAGACATTCGATTTTTTCTGGCCGATGATCAATGCCGCCGCGTCTCCTTGTTCGGTGTAGCGGTCGGAGCGCAGGCGCGTGTGGGCCAGGTTGATGAAGGGCTCGATGCGCGAGCCGCCCACCGCCATGTCGTAGCCCAGTTCGCCGAACGCCTGCCAGGCTTCGGCCTGGTAGGCGCCCGAGAGGTGGTCGGTCAAGCCGGGAAAGGACGCGTCGCGTCGGGTTTTCACGTAGTGCCGGGTGTAGGCCGCGCCCGTGCGCAGGGCGAGCCCGCCCCAGGCGGCGCCGCCGTAGACGCCCAGGTGGTAGTTGTGGCTCGAGCCCGACGAGGCGCGCTCCGCGGCCTTCGCATTCGAGTCGCTGTAGCCGGCCATCACGCCCACGCGTCCGCGGCCGAGCGGCCAGTCGACGCCGGCGATCAGGCCGTCGCTGTCGCGCTCCAGGCGCGCGGCGTTGCCGTTGCCGTGTGTCGCCCCCCATGAGCCAAAGCCTTGCGTCCAGAAGGCCGGGCCGGCGGGGTTGGCGGCCACGGGCGGCAGGAGGCCCGGGACGTCGCCCTGGGCGGCCAGCAGCACGCCGCCGGAGGCCGAGCCGGGCGCCGCTTGCGCGGCGCGCAGGCGATGATTGGCCGCATCGCGGATGAAGTGGCTGTCCTCGAGCAGCGCCGTGCGCATCGACGCATGGATTTCACCCGACAGCCGATCGAAGGCGGCGCGCGCCTGATCGGCCGACAGATTCAGTACCGCGTCGAATATCGGGCCCGTTCCGAGGCTTTCCACGCCCCCGCCGGTGGCGATCTGGTTCCGGGTGAGGCCGACGCTGGCGAAGGAGGCGTCGTTGCGGGTCATCGTCAGCAGGACCTGATTGGCGCCGTAGCCGAGCGAGGGGTCGAGGAAGGCGAGGTTGGAGGTTGCGCCGGAGAACGTTCCGTTGAGCCCGCCTGCGGCGCTCAGGATGGTGTATTGAGTGTGTGCCGCATAGTGGCCCGCGCCGGCCAGGACGCGCACCGAGGCGCCGTGGTCGATGGTGGCCGTGCCGGTGGCGATGATCCGGTCGCTGTTTCCGGCGGCATCCACTTCCACTTCGTAGACCGAGCCTGGCTCGAAGGCGAAGTCGCCGGCCACGTGCAGCGTGCCGATCGAATTGCCGGGCGCGACGGTGCCGTGGACGATGGTGTCGCCCACGGTGCCGCTGCCCTGCAGGCGGCCCGCCGCCTGGACGAGCAGCGTGCCGCCGAGCTGGCTGTTGACCGTCAGGATGCCGTGCCCGACTTCGGTGATGCCGGTGTAGGCGGTGTTGTTGCCCGTCAGGGACAGGGTGCCCGTGCCATTCTGGACGATTATGCCGGCGCCCGAGATGTCGCCGCCGAAGATCACGGCGTCGCTGCGGTTGAAGGCGAGGGTGCCGTTGTTCGTCACATTGCCGGTGATCTTGCCGGCCGTGCCGCCATTGCCGATTTGCAGCGTGCCGTCGCTGATCGTCGTGCCGCCGGTGTAGGTGTTGGCGCCAGTCAGGGTCAGGGTGCCCGCGCCGTATTTGATGACATCGCCGGAGCCGGCGATGTCGCCGTTGAAGACCACGGCATCGCTGCGGTCGAAAGCGAGGGTGCCGTTGTTCGTCACGTTGCCAGCGATCGAGCCGGCGGTGCCGCCGTTGCCGATTTGCAGCGTGCCGTCGCTGATCGTCGTGCCGCCGGTGTAGGTGTTGGCGCCGGTCAGGGTCAGGGTGTCCGCGCCGTATTTGATGACATCGCCGGAGCCGGCGATGTCGCCGTTGAAGACCGCGGCATCGCCGCGGTCGAAAGCGAGGGTGCCGTTGTTCGTCACGTTGCCAGCGATCGAGCCGGAGGAGCCGCCATTGCCGATTTGCAGCGTGCCGTCGCTGATCGTCGTGCCACCGGCGTAGGTGTTGGTACCGGTCAGGGTCAGGGTGCCCGTGCCGTTCTGGGCGACGGTGCCGGAGCCCGAGATTACGCCACCAAAGCTCGTGGCGTCGCCGCGGTTGAAGGCAAGGATGCTGTCGTTCGTCACGTTGCCGGTGATCGAGCCGGAGGAGCCGCCATTGCCGATTTGCAGCGTGCCGTCGTTGATCGTCGTGCCGCCGGCGTAGGTGTTGGTACCGGTCAGGGTCAGAACGCCCGTGCCCGCCTTGGTGAGCGAGCCTTCGCCGACGATCTCGCCGCCGAATGTGGTCGTGTTGCTGTGGTTGAAGGCGAGGGCGCCGCTTGCGTCGGCGAAGGTGATTTTGCTGGTGTCGAGGCTGGCTGCGCCGCCGTTGCCGATTTGCAGTGTGCCGGCGTTGATCGTCGTCTCGCCGGTGTAGGTGTTGGCGCCGGTCAGGGTCAGGGTGTCCGCGCCGTATTTGATGACATCGCCGGAGCCGGCGATGTCGCCGTTGAAGACCGCGGCATCGCCGCGGTCGAAAGCGAGGGTGCCGTTGTTCGTCACGTTGCCAGCGATCGAGCCGGCGGTGCCGCCGTTGCCGATTTGCAGCGTGCCGTCGCTGATCGTCGTGCCGCCGGTGTAGGTGTTGGCGCCGGTCAGGGTCAGGGTGTCCGCGCCGTATTTGATGACATCGCCGGAGCCGGCGATGTCGCCGTTGAAGACCGCGGCATCGCTGCGGTTGAAGGCAAGGATGCTGTCGTTCGTCACGTTGCCGGTGATCGAGCCGGAGGCGCCGCCATTGCCGATTTGCAGCGTGCCGTCGTTGATCGTCGTGCCGCCGGCGTAGGTGTTGGTGCCGGTCAGGGTCAGAGTGCCCGTGCCGTTCTGGGCGACGGTGCCGATGCCGGAGATCACATTGCCGAAGGTCACAGCGTCGCTGCGGTTGAAGGCGAGGGTGCTGTTGTTCGTCACGTCGCCGGTGATCGAGCCGGCGGTGCCGCCGTTGCCGATTTGCAGCGTGCCGTCGCTGATCGTCGTGCCGCCGGTGTAGGTGTTGGTGCCGGTCAGAGTCAGGGTGCCTGTGCCCTGCTTGGTGACAGCGCCGTTGCCGATGGTCTGATTGGTGACAGTGAAATCGGTTGGCTGATCGAAAATCAGGCTGCTATTCGTGATGGCGATATTGCCGATGAGTGTAGCATCGTCCTGCAGGGTGAGTGTGTTCGTGCCGCCGAGGAAAAACAGCGCGTTGCCATTCCCCTCGATCATGCCATGACCCGTGACGGTGATGGTGAGATCGCTGCCCGAGATGCCCGCGCCGTTGTTCGCGCCATCGCCTCCTGATATGGAGCCGCTGTTGATGATAATCAGATTGTCGCCTGTGATGCCGTCGCCGCCATTGCCGCGGTAGAGGCCATCGCCGCCGTCGCCGCCTGATACGGTGCCGCTATTGACGATCGTGCTCGCGAGATTGTTGCCCGTGATGCCGTTGCCACCGTTGCCGCCGTTGCCGCTATTGTTACCTGTAATGCTGCCGCCACCTTCACCGCCATTGCCACCTTGAATCTTGCCATAATTGGTGATGTCGCCGACACCGCCGCTGATGCCGTTACCGCCGTTACCGCCGTTACCGCCGTTACCGCCGTTACCGCCGTTACCGCCGTTACCGCCGCTTACGATATCGTTCTCGTCAACGGAAACCCCGTCTCCGTTGACGACCGTGCCACCGCCGCCACCGCCGCCACCGCCGCCACCGCCGCCAGATAATGCTATGCCGCCGTTGCCGCCGTTGCCGCCGCCGCCAGAGCCGCCGGTGCCGCCGATGCCGTCGCGAGGGTCGGCTATGCCGTCGCTACGGCCGTAGCCGTCGCTGCCAGGGCCGCCTCCGCCGCCTCCGCCGCCAAAGCCGTGGTAGGGGATATCATTGGGTTCAGGCGGCAGAGGGTTGTCGGGATCGGGAATGTAGACGGAGCCGCCGCCGGCGCCGGCGGCGGCTCCATTGCTCCCGGTGCCGCTGATGCCATTGCCCCCGCCGCCTCCGCCGCCCCCGCCCCCGGCTCCGTAGAAATTGAGTTGGCCTGCGCCGCCGTTTCCCCCGCTACCGCCGCTCACTGTATTGGCTGAGACGGAAATGGATGCTGCGAGGAGCGTCGTGACGGCTATTGTTGAAGCTACGTTCGAACCCTTGATCCGGCCCGCGGTTCTTGTTCCATGATTCCGAATACGAGAAAACGCGTTGCTAAAATCGACGCCGAGTTTCATGGGGTTCACCTTCTGGGACTCATGCCGGTTTCAAAATGTCTACGGCTGACACTTTCTTGAAGTAACCCGGCGTGATCAGAAGTTCCATTCTTGAGCAGGTTCGGAGAGGGACATCGCACTCGCCGCCCAGCCATGCAGTAGACTAACCGGTTGACGCTGTCTTTCAACGAGGCCTGTGCCATGAATCCTTTGCGCATTGTTTTTCTGGACCGGGATTCCCTGCCGGCGACGGAGGATTTCACCGGTCCGCAGGCGCCCCACGAATTAGTCACGTATCCGCGCACGGCGCCCGGCCAGGTCGTCGAGCGCATCCGCGACGCCGACATCGTGATCGTGAACAAGGTCGTGCTGGCCGCCGACGCGATCGCCCAGGCGCCGCGCCTGCGCATGATCGCGGTCGCCGCGACGGGCACCGACAACATCGACCTGGACGCCTGCGACCGGCGCGGCATCATTGTCTCCAACGTGCGCGATTACGCCGTGCATGCCGTCCCGGAGCACACCTTCGCCCTGATGCTGGCTCTGCGACGCAACCTGCTGGCCTATCGCCAGTCGGTGCGCGACGGCCGTTGGCAGGCCAGCGGCCAGTTCTGCTATTTCGATTTTCCCGTGCGTGACCTGGCCGGATCGACCCTGGGCATCATCGGCCGGGGCGCCCTGGGCGAAGCCGTGGCCGAGATCGCCCGCGCCTTCGGCATGAAGGTCCAGTTCGCCGCGCGGCGGAACGCGGGCGAACCGACCAACGACTACACCGATTTCAACCATGTCCTGCGCACCAGCGACGTGATCAGCCTGCATTGTCCGCTCAACGCTCAGACCCGGGGCATGATCGGAGCCCCGGAATTCGCCCTGATGGAGCGCAAGCCACTGCTCGTGAACACCGCGCGCGGCGGGCTGGTGGACGAATACGCGCTGGAGCATGCGCTGCGCGCCGGACAGATCAGCGGCGCGGGTTTCGATGTCTCGTCCCAGGAACCGCCCGCTCAGGACCACCCCCTGATGCGCCTGCTGGATCATCCGAATTTCATCCTGACCCCGCACGTGGCCTGGACCAGCGACGCCGCCATCCGGACGATGATCCGTCAGGTACGTGACAACATCGATGCGTTCCTGCGGGATGACCCGCGCAACGTCATCGCCGGCTACCGCGCCGCGCGCTGAGCCTCGAAACCTTCCCATGCCCGCCGACCGCCCCGAACCCGCTGTGTCCCGTCCCCTGCGCATCGCCATCAACGGCTATGGCCGGATCGGACGCTGCGTGCTGCGTGCCTTGGCCGAATCCCCGCATCGCCGCGACCTGCGCATCGTGGCGATCAACGAGCCGGCGGATCTGGAGTCCATGGCCTACCTGACCCGCTTCGACTCGACCCACGGGATCTTTCCCGGCGAGATCCGGGTGCTCGACGGCGGCCTGGCCGTCGACGGGCAGGTGATTCCCGTGTTCCACGCGCGGGATCCCGCCGACGGTCCCTGGGGCGGGCTGGACTTCGACCTGTTGCTGGAATGCTCCGGCGCCTTTTCCACGCGCGAGCGCCTGCAGTCCTTCCTGGACGCGGGCTGCCCGCGGGTGCTGGTCTCGCAACCGGGCAAGAGCGCGGCGGACGTGGATTGCACCATCGTCCACGGCATCAACGACGACGAGCTGCGGGCCGGCCAGCGCATCGTATCGGCGGCCTCGTGCACGACCAACGCCGCCGTCCCGATCCTGGACCTGCTGGAGCGCCGCCTGGGTGTGGAAGGCGCCTTCCTGACCACGCTGCATTCGGTGATGAACGATCAGCCCATGATCGACGGCTATCATCACGCCGACCTGCGCCGCACCCGTTCCGCCATGCAGTCCATCGTGCCGGTGGCCACGGGCCTGGCCCAGGGCATCGAGCGCATGCTGCCCGGCCTCGCCGGCCGCATTCAGGCCAAGGCCGTGCGGGTGCCCATCCTCAATGTCTCGGCCATCGACCTGGCCGTGAACCTGCGTCGGGACACGTCCCCGGAAGCTCTGAACACGCTGTTCTCCGAGGCCGCCCGGACCCGTCCCGACCTGATCGCCTGCACCGGCCAGCCCCATGCCTCGGTGGACTTCAACCATGATCCGCATTCGGCCGTCATCGACCTGGGCCAGACCCGCGTCAACCAGGGTCGCTTCGCCAACCTGCTGATCTGGTTCGACAACGAATGGGGCTTCGCCAACCGGATGCTCGACGTGGCGTGGACCTGGGCGGACCGCTTTTTGCCGCCGGGCCGCCCCGAGGCGAAAAACGCCCCCTTTTTTTCCTCATCTCCCGGAGTTTGACATCATGGCCGATATTCGGACCGAAACCGATTCCATGGGCGCCATCGAGGTGCCTGCCGCCCATTACTGGGGCGCGCAGACGCAGCGTTCCATCCAGAACTTCCCGATCGGCGTGGACCGGTTCCGCTGGCAGCCTCCGGTGATCCGCGCCCTGGGCGTGCTGAAGAAGGCCGCCGCCCAAGCCAACGCCGAACTCGGCGAGCTGCCCGCGGACATCGGCAATCTGATCGTGCGCGCCGCCGATGAAGTGATCGAGGGCAAGCTCGACGGCGAATTCCCGCTGGTGGTGTTCCAGACCGGTTCGGGCACCCAGTCGAACATGAACGCCAATGAAGTCATCTCCAATCGGGCCATTGCGCTGGCCGGCGGGCAGGTGGGCTCCAAGACCCCGGTGCATCCGAACGACCATGTCAATCGCGGCCAGTCGTCCAACGACACCTTCCCCACGGCCATGCATATCGCGGTGGCGGAGGAACTGTCGCGCCGTTTCTTCCCGTCCGTCGGGCGCTTGCGCGCCACGCTGGACGCCAAGGCCAAGTCCTTCCAGGACGTCGTCAAGACCGGACGGACCCACCTGCAGGACGCCACGCCGATCACGCTGGGCCAGGAAATCAGCGCCTGGGTGGCGCAGATCGACTTCGCCCTGGACGCCGTGCAGGCGGCGCTGCCGGGCATCTACGACCTGGCGATCGGCGGCACGGCCGTGGGCACGGGCCTGAACGCCCACCCGCGCTTCGGCGAACTGGCCGCCGCCCGCATTGCAGACATCACCGGCCTGCCGTTCCGCAGTGCGGAAAACAAGTTCTTCGCCCTGTCGGCCCACGATGCGCTGGTGAACCTGTCGGCGGCGCTGCGCACCCTGGCCGGCGCGCTGATGAAGATCGCCAACGACGTACGCTGGCTGGCCAGCGGCCCGCGCTGTGGTATCGGCGAACTGTTGATCCCGGAAAACGAGCCGGGCTCGTCCATCATGCCGGGCAAGGTCAACCCGACCCAATGCGAGGCCATGACCATGGTCTGCGCCCAGGTCTATGGCAATGATGCCACCGTGGCTTTCGCCGGGTCCCAGGGCAACTTCCAGTTGAATGTCTACAAACCCGTCATGGTGCACAATGTCCTGGAGAGCATCGGCCTGCTGGCCGACGCCTGCCTGTCCTTCGACGAGCACTGCGCCGCGGGCATCGAACCCAACCGGCCGAAGATCGCGGAAAACCTGGAAAAGAACCTGATGCTGGTCACCGCGCTGAATCGCCACATCGGCTACGACAAGGCCGCCGCAATCGCCAAGAAGGCTCACAAGGAGCACAGCACTTTGCGGGAAGCCGCCCTGGCGCTGGGCTTTCTGACCGATGCGCAGTACGATGAGTGGATCGTCCCCCTGGATATGACGCGTCCATCATGACATGAAATCGGCTGTACAGATCAAGCGCGTATACGCAGAGCCCGAGGACACCGACGGCCTGCGCGTGTTCATCGACCGGCTTTGGCCGCGCGGCCTGTCCAAGGCCGCGCTTCAGTACGACCTCTGGTGCAAGGACCTGGCGCCCAGTCCGGCGCTGCGCACCTGGTTTTGCCACAAGCTCGAACACTGGGACGGCTTTCGCCGCGAATATGCCGCCGAATTGCGGGACGAACAGGCGCAGGCCCGCATGGGTGAGGTCTTTGCGGCGGCCGGCGGCCGGCGCATCACCCTGGTGTTCGGCGCCAAGGATCCGGAACATAATCACGCCCTGATCCTGGCGGACGCGATGAACGATTACGCCAGACGCCATCGCCTCGCCTGAACGAATCCCCGGCGCCGCCGCGCCGGCCCGCGATTCCGCAATCTCCTCGGGGAAGGAAATGCTGCTGGTCTATTTCGGTTCGCAGTCGGTCTGGGCACTGTCGCTGCTCGGGCTGATCCTGCTGCTGGCCGCGATCATCGCCATCCAGGCGCATCGCCTGCGAGCCCGGGGCGGCAACGAAGAGCTGCCCGGCATGGTCGGCGAAGTCACCCAGGCTTCCGACATGCGGGGCCGCGCCCGCGCCCTGGTGCGCGGAGAGATCTGGCAGGTGCATGCGGAAACGCCCCTGCGGCCCGGCCAGGCGGTGCGGGTCCGGGCCGAGAGCGGCCTGATGCTGGAAGTCGAACCCGTCCCCGAAGGGGATGTCTCATTGGGAGAACCCTCATGATGTTCCTGGAACTGGATTCGGGCCTCGGCCTGCTGGTGCTCGTCTTCCTGGTGTTCCTGTTGTTCAAGCTGTTCCGCATCCTGCGCGAATACGAGCGCGCCGTGATCTTCACGCTGGGCCGCTATACCAGCACCAAGGGGCCGGGGCTGATCATCGTGATTCCCTTCCTGCAGCAGGCGGTGCGTGTGGACATGCGCGTGGTGACGCTGGACATCCCGCCCCAGGACGTGATTTCCCGCGACAACGTGTCGGTGCAGGTGAACGCGGTGCTGTATTTCCGGGTGGTGGATCCGGGAAGGGCCATCATCCAGGTCGAGCGTTACCTGGAAGCCACCAGCCAGCTGGCGCAGACGACGTTGCGGGCGGTGCTGGGCAAGCACGAACTGGACGAGATGCTGGCCGAGCGCGAAAAGCTGAACCTGGACATCCAGACCATCCTGGACGCCCAGACCGATGGCTGGGGCATCAAGGTCACCAACGTCGAGATCAAGGACATCGGCCTGAACGAGACCATGGTGCGGGCCATGGCGCGCCAGGCCGAGGCCGAGCGCGACCGCCGCGCCAAGGTCATCCACGCCGAGGGCGAGCGCCAGGCGGCCCAGGCGCTGGCCGATGCGGCCAATACCCTGGCCCAGGAGCCGTCGGCGATGCAGTTGCGCTACCTGGAGACCCTGTCCCAGGTGGCGGGCGACAAGTCGTCCACCCTGGTGTTCCCGATTCCGATCGACCTCCTGGCCGGGTTCATGGGGCCGTCGCATCCGCCTCGGCCAGGAGCTGACCGATGACGGCGCCCGCCCGCAGGTCGTCCAGCCGGCCGAAATGATGCAGGCGGACGCCGCCCCGGGCGTCCAGGATCACCAGGGATGGCGTGCCTTGCAATCCCCAGGCCTGCATGGTCAGGGGAATCGGGTTGCCGGACGGGGCGGGGCGGTCGATACCCACGGGGAATCGGATCCGGTATTCGTGCAGGAATGCCCGCAGCGCGATTTCGCCCATGGCGGCATGATGCTCGAAGACCGTGTGCAGGCCGATCACCTGGACGCGTCCCGGCGGAAAGGATTCGTGGATCGCCTTGGCCTGAGGCAGGCCGTGGGACACGCAGCCCGGGCACAGCATCTGGAAGGCGTGCACGACCACGACGGAGCCGCGCAGCGACTCCAGCGTGGGCGGGGTGTCGCGGACGTTCAGCCAGGTCTCGATCTCCCAGGGTGGAGGCAGCGCACCGTTGATCATGATCAGGCTCCGCGGTGAGGTCGGTCGATTTCATGATAGGACGGACGTACAATCCAGGGAAGGCACCGACGTCGGAAAACCTACAATTGATAATGGTAATCTTACGCGTACTCGCCGACCATGGTGTAATGATCGCCTTCGCCGCACGACATATTGTGGCGGAACGATTTCGGGCGCTCGTGGGGCGCCCTTCTGAAACTTCCCTATCTGACGGAGATTCACACATGAAATTGTCCTCTCTCGCCCTGAGCCTCTCCCTGCTGGCCATAGGCCAGGCCGCCCACGCCGCGCCGGATTTCGCCCAGGTCAAGGACATCCTGACCAAGAACGCCTGTCTGGCTTGCCACGCGGTCGACAAGAAGGTCGTCGGACCCGCTTACCAGGAAGTCGCAGCCAAGCACAAGGGCCAGGCGGACGCCGCCACGGTCCTGGCCCAGCATATCAAGGGCGGCAGTTCCGGCGTCTACGGTCCGATCCCGATGCCGCCCAACGTCGGCATTTCCGACGCCGACATCAAGACGGTGGTCGAGTGGCTGGTAGCCGGCGCTCCGCAATGATCTCCCGATGCCCGGGGACGTCCCGGACTGGCGGCCAGTAGCCAGGCGGACCGCCCCAGAGCGTTTCTGGAGACCCTGCGCGTGGCCCGGTCGGCCGCCGCAGGGTTTTTTTACCATCAGGCCGTCCCGGGGCGCGGCGTGGGGCATTCCCAATTTCGGGGTCCGGATGGCGGACCCGTCTTCATCATCACAGGAGCCGACATGAACCGAGTCGACGTTTTCTCGGGCCTGGAGACCCAGTCCATTTCCGTTGAAGTCCTGCGGGAGAAATATGCCAAGGGCGCGGAAACCTCGATCGTCGAAATCCAGCGGCGCGTGGCGCGTGCGCTGGCCTCGGTCGAGAAGCCCAGGCAGCGCGCACGCTACCGGGCCCTGTTCCTGGATGCCCAGCAGCGTGGGTTCATTCCCGCTGGCCGCATCAATTCGGCCGCGGGCACGGATCTGGCCGCCACGCTCATCAACTGCTTCGTCCAGCCGGTCGGGGATTCCGTGTCCGATCCCGTGGATGGCCGACCGGGCATCTACGACGCTCTGCAGAAAGCCGCCGAGACGATGCGGCGCGGCGGCGGAGTGGGGTACAACTTCAGCCATATCCGTCCCGCGGGCGCCATCGTCAAGGGTACGGCCTCGAAGGCGTCCGGGCCCGTGTCCTACATGCGCGTGTTCGATCGCTCCTGCGAAACCGTGGAATCGGCCGGCTCGCGGCGCGGCGCGCAGATGGGGGTGCTCGACGTCGGCCATCCCGACATCGAGACCTTCATCGAGGCCAAGCAGACGGCCGGCGAACTGACTAATTTCAATGTATCGGTCAGTGTCACCGACGAATTCATGCGCGCCGTCGAGAACGACACCTCGTTCCCCCTGACCCACACGGCGGAGCCTTCGGACGATCTGAAGGCCGCCGGAGCCCATCGCCGCGAGGACGGCCTGTGGGTCTATCGCGAGGTCCGGGCACGTGACCTATGGGACCGGATCATGCGGTCCACGTATGATTATGCCGAGCCCGGCGTGCTGTTCCACGACCGGATCAACGGCGAGAACAACCTGCACTACCTGGAAACGCTGGACGCCACCAACCCCTGCGGCGAACAGCCCCTGCCGGGCTACGGCTGCTGCTGCCTGGGCTCCATCGACCTGACGCGCTTCGTGCGCAATCCATTCGGCCTGCAGGGCAACCCCTCCGTGGACTGGGACGGACTGGCCGAGGTTGTGGCCGTGGCCGTGCGCATGCTGGACAATGTGCTGGACGCCACCGTCTGGCCGCTGCCCGAGCAGGCGGCGGAAGCCGCTCGCAAGCGTCGCGTCGGCCTGGGCGTCACCGGCCTGGGCGATGCCCTGATCATGCTGAAACTGGCCTATGACAGCGAGCCCGCGCGCGCGATGGCCGCCCGTTTCGCCCGCGAGGTGGCCCATGCCGCCTATCGCGCTTCGGTGGAACTGGCCCGCGAACGCGGCCCATTCCCGGGCTTCCAGGCCAAGCCCTACCTGGCCAGCGGCTTCGCCCGGCGCCTGCCGGAGGACATCCGCGCCTCCATCGCGGAACACGGCATCCGCAACAGCCACCTCACCTCGATCGCCCCGACGGGGACGATTTCCCTGGCCTTCGCCGACAACGCCTCCAACGGCATCGAACCGCCGTTTTCCTGGACCTATACGCGCACCAAGCGCATGGCGGACGGCGGCAAGCAGGACTACGTGGTCGAGGACCACGCCTACCGCCTCTATCGCCTGATGGGAGGCGACGTGTCCGGCGCGCTGCCGCCGTATTTCCGCACCGCGCTGGAGATCTCAGCCCGTGACCACGCACTGATGGTCGCCGCCGTCAAGGACCACGTCGACGCCGCGATCTCCAAGACCGTGAATGTGGCCGCGGACTACCCTTACGAGGACTTCAAGGACCTGTACATGCAGGCCTGGAAGCTCGGTCTGAAGGGCATCACCACCTACCGCCCCAGCGGCAAGCGCGGTGCCGTGCTGTCGGTCGCGCCCGCGGCCGACGCGCCCGCCCAGCCCGAGGCCATCTCCTTGTCCGAGGCCGACCGCCGCCTAGTGCTCAAGCGCGTCATCGAGCCGGTGCTCAACAGCTTGCGCTGGCCCAATCGCCCGCGACTGCCGCGCGGGGCGTCCTGCTGGGCGTCGGACGCCATCGAATCCCCGGAAGGCAGTTTCGTGGTCTTCGTGTCCGACCTGCAGAGCCGGCCCTTCGAAGTCTGGGTCAACGGCGCCCGTCCGCCGCGCGGCCTGGGTTCCGTGGCCAAGATGCTCAGCCTGGACATGTACACGGACGACTTTCCCTGGCTCAACCGCAAGCTGGAGGTCTTGGCCGGCACCAATGGGGGCGCTCCTTTCCAGATCCAGGACCCGGAGGCCGGCGAACCGATCTGGGTGCCTTCGACGGTGGCCGCCCTGGCGCGCCTGGTGGCGTTTCGCCACCGCACCCTGGGCATCGACGCCGCGGCCCATTCCAAGTCCGCCATGATGGAGGCCCTGATCGCGCCGCGAGAACCCAAGACCGGCCCGGACGGGACGATGGGCTGGATCTGCGATGTCCTCAACCCGGTCACAGGCGACGATTTCGTGCTGATGGTCAAGGAACTGCGCATGCCCGATGGCTCCACCCGGCCGTACTCCGTATGGGGCGCCGGGAAGTTCCCCCGCGCGTTCGAGGGCCTGTTCAAGCTCCTGAGCCTGGACATGCGTATCGTCGATCCGGCATGGATCGCCATGAAATTGCGCAAGCTGATGAACTATGCCGAGCCTCAGGGGGATTTCCTGGCCCGGGTGCCCGGCGCCGACAAGTCCAGTTCCTTCCCTTCGACGGAGGCCTACATCGCCCGCCTGCTGATCCACCGCTACGCGATGCTCGGTATCCTGGACGAGCAGGGCGAGCCTGTCGAGCAGATGGGTGTGGTGCAGGCCGAGTCCGCCGCGGCGCCCGCCCATCCGGCGGCTCGTCCAGCGCCTGTCGTCAACGGGACCGAATGCCCCGAATGCCACTTGCATAGCGTCATCCGGAAGGACGGCTGCCAGTTCTGCACCCACTGCGGATATACGGGCGCTTGTGGATGAGACCGGACGCAGGACAGTCCCTTGCGGACTGTCCTGCGCCTGTCGAATCGGAGCGCCTTGCAAGGCGCGACGTGGAGGGATACCACTCTTTGAGAGAGTCCCGCCTGTCGAATCGGAGCGCCTTGCAAGGCGCGACGTGGAGGGATACCACTCTTTGAGAGAGTCCCGCCTGTCGAATCGGAGCGCCTTGCAAGGCGCGACGTGGAAGAAACGGATATAGAATGATTCCCCCGGACCGGGAAGCCCGGCGACACGCAACCAGTCAACCAAGAAGTGTCATGAATCATCAATACGACGTCCTGATCATCGGCAGCGGCCTGTCCGGCCTGACGGTGGCACTGCACCTGGCGGCCGACAAGAAGGTCGCCGTGCTGTCGAAGAAAGCCCTGCTGGACGGAGCCAGCAACTGGGCCCAGGGCGGCATTGCCGCCGTCCTGGATTCCCAGGACAGCCACGATGAGCACATCGCCGACACACTGGTGGCGGGCGCCGGGCTGTGCGATCCAGACGCCACGCGCCGCATCATCGAGCAGGGCCGTTCAGCCATCGACTGGCTGATCGAGCTGGGCGTACCCTTCACACCGGATCAGGGCGCCGAACTGGGCTTCCACCTCACCCGCGAGGGCGGCCACAGCCAGCGGCGCATCATCCATGCCGCCGACGCCACCGGCCATCTGGTTCAGCTCACCCTGGAACAGCAGGTCCGGGCCCATCGCAACATCACCTTGCTGGAATATCATTCCGGAGTCGAACTCATCACCAGCCGCATCCTGGCCGACGGGGCACCGATCCCGGCCGACCAGCCGGCCCGCTGCCTGGGGGCCTACGTCTACGACGAACGCGCCGACCGCGTGCACACCATCCTCGCGTCCCGCGTCGTGCTGGCTACGGGCGGCGCGGGCAAGGTCTATCTGCACACCAGCAATCCCGACACCTCCACCGGCGACGGCATCGCCATGGCCTGGCGGGCGGGCTGCCGCGTGGCCAATATGGAATTCATGCAGTTCCACCCGACCTGCATGTACCACCCGCAGGCCAAATCCTTCCTGATCTCCGAGGCCGTGCGGGGGGAGGGCGGGGTGCTGCGCCTGCCGGCCTCGGCCGGTGCCCGGGCGGGCGAGCGCTTCATGCAGTGGCATGACGAACGGCTGGAGCTGGCCCCGCGCGACGTGGTGGCCCGCGCCATCGACTTCGAAATCAAGAAGCGCGGCTTGACCCACGTGGACCTGGACATCAGCCACCGTTCGGCCGAATTCATCCGCGAACATTTCCCGACCATCCACGCCCGCTGTCTGGAGTTCGGCATCGACATGACCCGCGAGCCGATCCCGGTGGTGCCAGCGATGCACTTCACCTGCGGCGGAGTGGTGGTCGACATGAACGGCCGCACCGATATTCCGGGCCTCTACGCGGTGGGCGAAACCGCCTATACCGGCCTGCACGGCGCCAACCGCCTGGCCAGCAATTCGCTGCTGGAATGCCTGGTGATCGGCCGCAATGCGGCGCACGACATCGACGCCCAGCCCGATCCGGATCCACTGCCGGACCGGGTGCCAGACTGGGACGACAGCCGGGCGCGAGACAGTTCCGAGGCCGTGCTGGTCACGCACGCCTGGGACGAGGTCCGCCGCCTGATGTCCAATTACGTCGGCATCGTGCGCACGCAGAAGCGCCTGGGCCGCGCGCGCCAGCGCATCAGCCTGCTGGACCAGGAAATCGAATCGTATTACCAGGAACACCGGGTCACCAGCGATCTGCTGGAATGCCGCAACCTGATCCAGGTCGCGGCCCTGGTGGTGGCCGCCGCGCAGTCGCGCAAGGAAAGCCGCGGCCTGCATTATTGCCAGGATTTCCCCTGGACGCTGCCTCGGGCCCTGCCCACGGTGATGACGCCGGAAGACGGTTTCCGCTGAGGCGGCCGGGAACACGGGCACGGCGAAGCCGGCGCGCGCCCGGCCAGCCGCCCTAGTGTCCTGTCTGGTTAATTCCGATCCTTGCCTTCGGCGCCTGGGCTGGCCATGCTGCGTTGCTTGTCCACCTCACCGCTTGCAAGCGGTTCGGATTCGTCAGGCACGGAGCAGTCCGCAGGGACTGCTCCGTGTCCAGACTCATCCTCGCGATAGCACCGGCTATCGCTGCGGTTTGCGCCTTGCCTGACAAGCCCATGCATCCGAATTCAAGTGACCAAACTCGCCAGACAGGACACTAGACGACCCGCAGAGAATAATCGACGGCGCGGACGTCCTTGGTCAGGCTGCCGATCGAGATCCGGTCCACGCCCGTCTGGGCGATCGCGCGCACAGTGTCGTGACGGATGCCGCCGGAGGCTTCGAGCAGGGCCCTGCCGGCATTCAGCGCGACCGCGGCAACCAGGTCGTCCAGGCCGAAGTTGTCCAGCAGCACGGATTCGGCCCCCGCGTCCAGCGCCTGTCGCAATTCGTCCAGCGATTCGACCTCGATCTGGATCGGAACGCCGCCCGAGACATCCCGCGCGGCCCGCAGGGCGGCGGCGATGCCGCCCGCCGCCAGGATGTGGTTTTCCTTGATCAGGATGCCATCGTACAAGGCCAGGCGCTGATTCTTGCCGCCACCCACGCGCACGGCGTATTTTTCGGCCAGGCGCAGGCCGGGCAGTGTCTTGCGGGTGTCCAGAATGGCGGCGCGCGTGCCGGCCGTCAGGTCCACGTAGCGGCGGGTGGCCGTAGCCACGCCGGAGAGTAGCTGTAGGAAGTTCAGGGCGGTGCGCTCGGCGGTCAGCAGGGCGCGCGCCGGACCATGCAGGCGGCAGACCACGGAATCCGCTTCCATCAGGTCGCCTTCGGCGTAGGCCCAGTCGAGCAGGATGCGTTCGTCCACCCGGTGCATGACGGCCTCGAACCAGGGCGCGCCACACAGGACGGCGGGTTCGCGCACGATGACACGGGCGGACTCGACCTGTTCTTCCGGGATCAGCAGGCCAGTGACGTCGCCCGCGCCGACGTCCTCGAGCAGGGCGCGCTCGATGTCGGCCTCGAAGGACGACCGCAGGGCGGGCGGGAAGGGGGCGTGCGGATTGCGCAGCGTCGAGGAAGTCAGGCTCATGCCGGGCCGACTCCGGAAAACAGGGCCTGTTCCTGCGCCAGGTCGGGGCCGGGACGGGTGTTGCGGCGGCGCGCGGCGGCGAAGTCCAGCATGCGGTCGATGCAGACCTTGGCCTGGCGGCCCAGCGCCGGATCCAAATGGATCTCGTTGGTGCCGAATTCCAGCGCGTCGGCCACGCCTTTGAGGGAATTCATGGCCATCCAGGGGCAGTGGGCACAGCTCTTGCAGGTGGCCGATTCGCCGGCCGTCGGCGCGGCGATGAAGGTCTTGCCGGGCGCGGCCAGGCGCATCTTGTGCAGCAGGCCCTGGTCGGTGGCGACGATGAAAGTCGTGGCCGGGGATTCGGTCACGGCCGCCAGCAGACGCGAAGTCGAACCCACGACATCGGCCTGGGCCACGACGGCGGCGGGTGACTCCGGGTGCACCAGCACCAGGGCATCCGGGTGTTCCTTGCGCATCAGGTCCAGCTCGATACCCTTGAATTCGTCATGCACGGTGCAAGACCCCTGCCACAGCACCATGTCCGCGCCGGTTTCGCGCTGGATGTAGGAGCCCAGGTGGCGGTCGGGCGCCCAGAGGATCTTCTTGCCCTGGCGGTGCAGTTCGGAGACGATGTCCAGGCCGATGGAGGAAGTCACCATCCAGTCGGCCTGGGCCTTCACGGCGGCGCTGGTGTTGGCGTACACCACCACCGTGCGGTCGGGATGCAGCGCCCGGAACGTGGCGAAGGCCACCGGATCGCAGCCCAGGTCGAGGGAACAGGTGGCGTCCAGATCGGGCATCAGGATGCGTTTTTCGGGGGACAGGATCTTGGCCGTCTCGCCCATGAAGCGCACGCCCGAGACCACGAGCGTGTCGGCCGCGTGATCGCGCCCGAAGCGCGCCATTTCCAGGGAATCGGAGACGCAGCCGCCGGTTTCCTCGGCCAGGTCCTGGATGTCGGCGTCCACGTAGTAGTGCGCGACCAGAACGGCGTTGCGGGACTTCAGCAGGCGCCGGACGCGGCCCTTCTGGAGTTCGCGTTCCTGGGGGGACAGCGGCGGATTCACCCGGGCCCAGGCTTCGGCCACGGTGCGGGTGCCGACAGCCATGTCCGGGCGGTCGAATTCGACGATTCGGGTACCTGAGGGCATGATGATACGGAGAGGGGAGAAATGGGTAGAAGACCATCATACGACAAAGCCGTCCGCATCGCCCGGCGCGCCCTTGCGCGCGTAGCGGGAATGACACCGAAACAGACCGGAGCCCGCGCCGCGGTCGGCGCTCCCTTGCTCGCGACGGGGCAACCGGCGCCGCGCTGATCGGGACGGCCGGCCCGCGGAGAAGAAAATCCCCGTTATAATTCGCGCCACCCGTCATCGGGGAGTAGCCGGCTCGCGCGCAGGCCCGTCCGTCCAGGACGGCGCGCCGCGCGCGGTGCGCGCGTCAACACACTTGGCCATCCGGCCATGGCGCGCGCGGCTCGCGGTATTTCATACCCGGGCCTGGCAAGACCGCTGACTGCGTTTCTCGTCGCAAGGGGCCGGCGGGAGCGTAGTCGCGTCAGCCCCGGATGTTCCCCTCATGGATGCTTTCCTCGTTTCCACCGGTGTGGTCGCCCTGGGTGAAATCGGCGACAAGACCCAGTTGCTGGCCATGGTGCTGGCGGCTCGCTACCACCGGCCAGGCCTGATCTGTCTGGGGGTGCTGATCGCCACCCTGGCCAATCACGTTCTGGCGGGCCTGGCCGGCCAGATGGCCGCCCGGCTGCTCGATCCCGTCGTCCTGCAATGGCTGCTGGGGATTTCCTTTCTGTTCATGGCCGGCTGGCTGCTGATCCCCGACAAGCTCGATGAGGTGCCCAAGCCGATGCGTGGTCTGGGCGTGCTGACTGCCACTATCTCGCTGTTCTTTCTGGCGGAAATGGGAGACAAGACCCAGATCGCCACCGTGGCTCTGGCTGCGCGCTACGACAGTCTCGCCGCGGTCGTCGGCGGCAGTACCCTGGGCATGATGCTGGCCAACGTCCCTGCCGTATATTTCGGCGATCGCGCCGCCGGCCGTCTGCCCGCCCGCCTGGTTCATGGCATCGCCGCCGTGCTATTCGCGAGCCTGGGCGGCCTGACGCTGCTGCACGCGGCCGGCGGACTGGGGGCCTGATGCTCGCCCTGGCCCTGTTCGTCCTGACGCTGGCGCTGGTCATCTGGCAGCCGCGTGGCCTGGGCATCGGCTGGAGCGCCGGCCTGGGAGCCGGACTGGCGCTGCTGACCGGCGTCATCCGGCCGGAGGACATTCCGGTCGTCTGGGGCATCGTCTGGAACGCCACGGGCACCTTCGTCGCGATCGTGATCATCAGCCTGCTGCTGGAAGCCGCGGGTTTCTTCGAGTGGGCCGCCCTGCACGTGGCGCGCTGGGGCGGCGGCCGGGGCGGGCGCCTGTTCGTCCTGATGATCCTGTTGGGCGCCGGCGTCAGCGCGCTGTTCAACAATGACGGCGCGGCGCTGATCCTGACTCCGATCGTCGTCGCCATGCTGGCGGCGCTGCGGTTCTCCCCCCGGGCGACACTGGCCTTCGTCATGGCGGCGGGCTTCATCGCCGATACCGCCAGCCTGCCGCTGGTGGTGTCCAACCTCGTCAATATCGTCACGGCGGATTACTTCGGTGTCGGCTTCGCCCGCTACGCGGCCGTCATGATGCCCGTCGATCTCGCCGCCATCCTCGCCTCGTTGGCGGTCCTGGGCCTGGTGTTCCGCCGCGCCATCCCGCCGCGCTACGACGCGCAAAGGCTGCCCGTGCCGGCGACCGTCGTCCACGACCGGCCGACGTTCCTGGCGGGGTGGGGGGTACTGGCCTGGCTGCTGCTGGGCTTCTTCGTGCTGGAGCCCCTGGGCATTCCCGTCAGCGCGACGGCGGCGGCCGGCGCTCTGGCCCTGGCCGGCGTCGCCGCCCGGGGCGGGCGCATCCCGGTCCTGCGCCGGGTGCGCGGCGCTCCCTGGCAGATCATCATGTTCGCCCTGGGGATGTATCTGGTGGTCTACGGATTGCGCCACGCGGGCCTGACGGGGTTCCTGACTCAGGCGCTGGACTGGCTGGCGGGGCAGGGGATCTGGACAGCCACCCTGGGCACGGGTCTGTTGAGCGCGATTCTGTCGTCCCTGATGAACAACCTGCCCACGGTCCTGATCGGCGCACTGTCGATCGAGGCGTCCCAGGCGCAGGGCGTCGTGCGCGAAGCCATGATCTACGCGCACGTGATCGGCTGCGACCTGGGCCCCAAGTTGACGCCCATCGGCAGCCTGGCCACGCTGCTGTGGCTGCACGTGCTGCGCGGCCGGGACATCCGCATCGGCTGGGGACAGTACTGCCGGATCGGACTGGTGCTGACGTTGCCGGTGCTGACCGCGGCGCTGGTTACACTGGCGTGGCGGCTCGGTTGAGCGAAGTTATCCCAGCACCAGCCGGTCATCGACGCTGGCCACCCCCGGCGCCGCCCATGCCGCGCGTTCGATGGCCTTCCGTTCTCCCCAGCTGCGGACTTTGCCTTCAAGGGTCACCTTGCTATTGCTGACGGACACGGTGACACCGCTGGCCTCGACCTCGGCGCTTCGTTTGAGCGCGTCTTCAATACGACGCTTCACGTCGTCCGCCACGATCGCCGGCGCAACGACTATCTGATTGATGACACCGAGCACGCCGGAGAGTTTTCGAACGGCGTGTTCGGCGGCCGATCGTTGAAAATACCAATCAACCTTGCCAGAGAGCGTTATCCAGCCCTTTTGGACTTTCACCTGGATCTTGTCGCTCGGAACAGTCACGTTCCAGGCAATGATCTTGAGCGCGCGGCTGGCGATCTCGTCATCCGCCATATGCTTGCCGTAGCCATCGCGCACCTCGATTTCCTGCGCGATGCCACGGACTCCGCCGACGCCCTGAACCACCCGTTCCGCCACGAGCTTCTGCGCATAGGTCGCCACATGTCCCGTCAGCGTCACCACGCCATTATTCACGGCAATGCCGATATTGGCCGCGTCGATGCTCGGCTCATAATCCAGCGCCCTTTCCACAGCATCTCGTAATTCCGTATCTTTCATGATGATCTCCGAAGTTCATTCAATTCATGCCGTTCCATCAGCCATCATGCCGACAAATCATTGTGCGGCACCGGTCCCAGGGAATATTGACGACCGTCAACAATGTGTTCCGACTGTCGGCAGGGTCGGATGCCATGGCGATGCGGCGACGGGTCCGGGAGGTCGCGCCGTCACTGACTGGCGCCCAGTCTGCCCAGGGCTTCCGGATCGCGTATGCTGAGGTGCCGTCTGTTTACATCCAGAATATGCGCCAGTTGAAGGCGGGTGAACGCGCGGCTGACCGTCTCGAGCTTCATGCCCAGATGAAGGGCAATATCTTCGCGGGTCATCTTCAGGACGAACTCGCGCGGAGAGTAGCCGCTGGCGGCCATCCGCTCCGAAATGTCCAAGAGAAAATTGGCGATGCGTTCCTCACTATTCATGCTTGCCAGAACTATCAGCAGGCGCCTGTAGTGATTCGTTTCTTGCGCGATCGCCCTGTTCAACTGCAGTACCGCCATCGCATCGGTTCTGGAATAAGCCACCAGATCGGAAAAGGGCAGGACGCATACCAGGGAGTCTTCCAGGGCAATCGCAGTGCACATGTATTTTCCGGTTTCTATGCCGTCCAGACCCAGCAATGCGCCGGCCATGGGAAATGATGCGATCTGCTCCATGCCGACGCAGTTTGTGATGCGCAATTTCATCGACCCGGCATACAGTTGGTAAAGATTGACACAGGTATCGCCAGCGCGATAAAGAGACTGGCCCCGATGTATGGCGCGGCGGTCGATGCTGCTGATCGGAAACGACCGGTGGCCGCCATTCTTGAAGTTGCGGCATAGATCGGGAACCGGGCATGCTCCTGTAGCGGCCATTCTGCAAGGGGAGCGTGGGATGAGCGGCTGGGGGCGGGGGGCCGGGTCTCGCAGGCTGCCGCTCCCGACTGGTACTGGTATATGGGCGGTGTTCATTGCATGCCTCGTGTGGCTTGACGAGCCACGGTTCGAGTGGGTAATGGTGAGGCTAGTGTCCTGTCTGGTGAGTTTGGTCACTTGAATTCGGATGCATGGGCTTGTCAGGCAAGGCGCAAACCGCAGCGATGGCCGGTGCTATCGCGAGGATGAGTCTGGACACGGAGCAGTCCCTGCGGACTGCTCCGTGCCTGACGAATCCGAACCGCTTGCAAGCGGTGAGGTGGACAAGCAACGCAGCATGGCCAGCCCGGGCGCCGAAGGCAAGGATCGGAATTAGCGTGAAAGACAGGCATTTCTGACCGAGCGCCCCCCCAGCCATCGAAGGCTGTAAGGGCTAGGGCGGTGCGGCTCAGGCGCTGGCAGGTTGGATAAATCCGAACTTGGTCAGAGCCTTGATCCAGCGTGGAGCGTTGCGTTGAACGGATAGGGCCTCATAGTCGGTGGCGCTGTCCCGGTAGTGTTCGCCACGCTGGAGTATGAAGAAGATCGTTCGCAGTATTTTGTGGCCGATGGCGATGATGGCCCGTTTATAGCCACGGCGCACCATCAAGGCCTGGAATTTCGATTTGAAGACGGATTGAGTACGGCTAGCGGCGTGAGCGAACTCGCACAACAGGCGCCGGACATACAGATTGCCCTTGCGAACACGACCGGATTTACGCTTGCCGGCTGATTCGTTGTTGCCGGGGCAGATGCCGACCCAGGAGGCAAGACGATCGGCACTACCAAAGACATCCATGTCGGAGCCGATTTCGACCAACAGCATGGCAGCCCCGATCTGATCGACGCCGGGAATGGTTTGCAGCAGGGCCAAGGCGTTGTGTTCGGATTTCAGTTCGGCGAGCAGCCGGGTATCGAAGCGAACGATACGGGCCTCGATTTCCTCGACATGCTGCATCAGTTCATCCAGGACGAAGTGATGGCTGGCCGTCAGGTCGCCTTGCAGGGCGTCGAAGATTTCCTCGCGGCTGGCCTTCAGGCGGCGACTGGCAAGCTTGAGCACCTCCTGCGGCGCTTGTCCGGCGATGATCGCCTTGACCATGGCGCGTGCCGACTGGCCGTGCAGATCACTGACCACCACCCCCAGGCGCACGCCGCTATCGGTGAGCACCTTGTGCAGACGGTTCTTCTCGCTGGCCAGTTGCCCGACAAGTTTCTGTCGTTGGCGGGCGATCAGGCGCAGTTCCCGCAGCTTGGCCGGCGGTACAAACGAGCCGCGCAGTAATCCCGCTCGCGCCAGCGTCGCTAACCAGTGGGCATCACCCACATCGGTCTTGCGGCCCGGCACGTTCTTCACATGTCGCGCATTGACCACCTTGGCGCAGATGCCACGCGCTTCCAGTGCCGCATACGGGCTCTTCCAGTAAATGCCGGTGCTCTCCATCACGACTTCGTCGGGGCGTAGTGACGCCACCCAGTCGGCCAGTTCCCGACGGTCTCGCTTGAACGCGCCGAATTGACGTTGCTCGATGCGTGCGCAGCCGTCTGCTTCCTCGATCAGCGCACAGGCCGTGATCTGCGCCTGATGAATGTCCAGACCGATCACCCGTTTGTATAACGCTCCCAGTTCCATACCACCTCCTGTCGATTAGACTTAAGGGTGGAAGGTGGCGGGTGCCGGGACTGAACGTGCCTGAAGGCGACATGTCGCCAACGGCCTGTTTAGCGTGCGCTCTCTAGGGAAGCAATCCGGGGTGCGAGTCAGTCCGGCCGGTCACGTTAGCCGCGGGGTCGAGCCGCCAAAAACTTTTACGACCTTCACCCAACACCTTCCACCCCAAAGTCTCTTTCATCTTCAGGGGTGGTGCCTACCACCATGATCGTTAGCCAGACAGGACACTGATATGGTCGCTTTCTGTCAATAGAAATAAAAATGATTTTATCTGTTGATGCTCAGTGGTACGGGGCGATGCGGCACCAGTCTGCTGCTGCGACGATGGATCAGACTGATATCCGTGGGTTGGTTACCACCGTGCATCGATCCGTCGTGGAAGCTGCCTCGCTCTAGTGACGCAGGTTGCCCCGTGGGGTTCTGTTGATTGTGTTCTCGAGGATTCTTCCTATCGTGATTCGTACCGCATCGCCTCGTACCACTGCTCTCCGGTTACTGCTGACGGATTGCGCCCTGGCGGGCGATCGCCCAAATAAAACCAGCCAATTCACGGGCCACGGCCACGCAAACCTTGTTCGGCTGCATGCCTCGGTGCGCGAGCTGGGAGAAGCGCGCACACAGGCGCAGCTGCGCCTTCCAGGCATGGTTGCGAATCTCGGGGGCAAGATCCCGACTGCGCATGCGCAAGACATTGCTCATGCGTGAATCACCCCGGGTTTTGAGGAGGCTCCAAGCTTTGAGAGAATGGAGCCATGGTCAACAATCAAACCAAATTTTCACCTGAGCCGTGAACGGGCCGTGCGCCTGCTCCTGGAACACCGCGACGAGTACGCGTCGCAGTGGGCTGCCGTCACATCGATTGCACCCAAGATTGGCTGCTCGCCGCATTCGCTGCTCAAATGGGTTCGGGCCCAGGAGGTGGAGACGGGTGTACGTGCCGGTATCCCGCAGGCCGAGCAGGAACGCATCAAGGCGCTGGAGCGCGAGGTCAAGGAGCTGCGCCGAGCCAACGAGATTCTAAAGACGGCCAGCGCTTTTTTCGCCCAGGCGGAGCTCGACCGCGTCCTGAAGAAATAAACGCCTACATCGATCAGCACCGAGACTTGTACGGGGTCGAGCCGATCTGCAAGGTATTGCAGGTCGCCCCGTCAGCCTACAGGCGCCATGCCGCCCGGTGTCGCAATCCAGATCTACGCAGCCACCGGGCCAAACGGGACGAGCAGCGCATGGTCGACATCTACCGCGTCTGGGATCAGAACTTCCAAGTCTACGGCGCGCGCAAGATCTGGCGCCAGATGCATCGGGAGAACATGCCCATTGCCCGCTGTACGGTCGAGCGACTCATGGGCCGCCTGGGGATCGAGGGAGTGCGCCGGGGCAAGCGGATACGCACGACGGTTCCCGATGCCTCCAAACCCTGCCCGCGCGATCTGGTGCGTCGGGCCTTCCATGCTGATCGACCCAATCGCCTGTGGGTGGCTGACTTCACCTACGTATCCACTTGGCAGGGATGGATGTACGTGGCCTTCGTCATCGATGCGTATGCCAAGCGCATCGTGGGCTGGCGCACGAGCTCGCGGATGACCACAGACTTCGTGCTCGATGCCCTGGAGCAGGCGCTCTACGACCGGCACCCCGATCCGGCCGCAGGCCTTGTCCATCATTCGGATCGCGGTTCGCAGTACGTGTCGATCCGTTATTCCGAACGGCTGGGCGAGGCGGGTATCAGCCCTTCGGTGGGGGCCACGGGCGACGCCTATGACAACGCCCTGGCCGAGACCATCAACGGCCTGTACAAGGCAGAACTGATTCATCAGCGTGGCCCCTGGAAGACCAAGGCTGCCGTGGAATTAGCCACCTTGGAATGGGTGGCCTGGTTCAATCATCAGCGGCTGCTGGAATCGATTGGCGACATCCCCCCCGCCGAGGCCGAACAACGGTACTATCAAGTGCTTGCAACACCCGCTGCTGAGGCGGTTTTACTTTAACCAAACAGCCTCCGCGATTCCCGGGGTGATTCATGCGCGCCGGGAAACGGTAATTCCACGCCGCCTCGGTGAGCAGCCGCCGGGCGTGGGCGTTGCCCGTCTTGGTAATCGAGCCACGCCTGACCGTGCCGCCGCTGGAATGCTTCGAGGGCACCAGCCCCAGGTAGCCCATAAGTTGACGCGCCGTGGCAAAGCGGTTGATGTCACCGATCTCGCACACCAGCCCGATGGCGCTGACCGTATCGATGCCGCGTAGCGCCCGCAAGGCTGCCACGGTAGGCGCAAACTGCCAGTCGGCGGCACTTTGCTCCAGCGCGTTGGTCAGCCGCCGCACCCGCTCATCGGCCGCCTGCACAGCCAGCTGATACTCAGTCAGCGCAATCTGGTCGGCGGGTTCATCAAATCGTTGGTCCGCAATCCAGCGTTCGTGCATCTTTGTCCAGGCCGTCTTGCCCTCGTACAGACGCCCGGCACGCAGCAGGAACGCCTTCAGTTGCTGGCGCGCCTTCACACGGGCATCGACCGCATCTTCTCGAGCCCGCCACAGGTTGCGGATTGCTTCATGAGCCGCATCGGGTACCCAGATGGCTTTGAGTTCACCGGCGCGAGACAGTTCGGCCAAACGGGCACAATCGCGCCGGTCGGTCTTGACGCGTTCACCCGCCCGCCGGGGAATGAGCGATGGCGCGATGATCTCGCATCGGTAGCCACGCGCTGCGAGCGCCCGCTGCAGTCCGTAGCCCGTCGGGCCCGCTTCGTAGACCACGCTTACCTGCGCCGCGTTGCCATACCGATGCAGCACCTTGAGCACCTGCTGCAGATCAGGCCCGACGGAACCCACGAAGCGGCTCGCCTCACGCCCTGGCTCGCACACAGCAACCGCCGTACTGTCCTTATGCACGTCCAGGCCGACATAGAATCTGATATCGTTGTCCATGGCTCGTCTCCATACGGTTTGCGGCTGGTCCGCCACGCCGCATGTGGCTCGGCACCCTCGTGAGAGCGCGCAATCCACGATACAGGAGACGGGCCGCTTCCGCTTAACGAGCGACCATTATGTCTAGTCCGATGAAACAGAAGAATTGCACCGGATGCGGTGAGACGGATCTGCGTACTTCCACTTCAGTGGCTTGGCATTCTTGTTGTACTAGCGCATGAGCTTCTTGTGCAAGTCGGTGGTGCTGGTGAAGATGCCGCGAGCGATGACATCGCGCTGGATGCGGCCGAACCAGTTCTCTACCTGGTTCAACCAGGAACTGTAGGTGGGCGTGAAATGCATCGAGACGTTGGGATGATCGACAAGGAAGGCATCGACCACCGCGGTCTTGTGGCTGCTGACGTTGTCGCAGATGACGTGAATCTCGCGCCCTTTGGGCTGGCTGGCGACCACGTCGATGAGGAAGGCGACGAATTGCGCGCTGGTGTGACCCACCACCTCGCCGGTGGTGGTATTCAATGCGGCAAACAGGCTGAGCGTGCCATTGCGCTTGTATTCAAAGCCATGGCTCTCGGCACGTCCGGGCGACAGCGGCAGCATCCGATCCTTGCGGTCGAGCGCCTGAATCGCCGTCTTCTCATCCACGCAGAACACGGCGGCATGGGTCGGCGGGTTCAGATACAGACCAATCACATCGGCGGCTTTGGCCTCGAAATCCGGATCGTTGGAGACCATGTGCCGATCCACGCGATGGGGCTTCAGGTCATGACGGCGCCAAATACGCTGCACGTCCATGAACGAAATGCCCAACTCGGCCGCCAACTTGCGGCTGCTCCAGTGAGTCGAACCGTCCTTCGGCTTGCGCTTGAGCGTGTAGTCGAGCACGCGGGCCTCCAAGCGCGGCAAGTTGCGGCGCGGCGCACGTCCCGAGTGCCGACCGTACAAACCCGCCAGCCGCTCTTCGCTAAAGCGCGCTTTCCACGTCGCAATGAAGCGCGAATCGCAGCCCAGCGTATTCATGATCGCGTCCCGCGACATCCCGTCATCGAGCAGAAGAATCAGCTTCGCGCGTCGCACCTGCGCCACTGGCGCCGCGCGCTTGCGCTGCAAGCTGGTCAGTTCATCCCGTTCGGCCTTGCTCAGGTTCATTTTTCCCATGCATCCCATATGGGGTGCGATCTCATTGTTTCAATGGACTAGTAGCTCATCCTGTCCAGGCCGACCTCATCCAGTATTTTGGTCGAGATTTCCTCGATCGAGCGGGTGGTTGTGGACAGCCAGGGAATGTTTTCCATGCGCATCAGCCGCTCGGCGTCGGCGACTTCCTGGCGGCACTGCCTCAGCGAGGCGTAGGTGCTGTTGGGACGGCGCTCGTTGCGGACCTCGGCCAGTCGCTCGGGCTGGATCGACAGGCCGAACAGCTTGCGCCGGTAGGGCAGCAGCGTCGCGGGCAGGGCGCCTCGGTCGAAGTCTTCCGGAATCAGCGGATAGTTGGCGGCCTTGACCGCGTATTGCATCGCCAGATAGAGGCTGGTGGGCGTCTTGCCGCAACGCGAGACGCCCACCAGGATCACGTCGGCCTGTTCCAGGCCCTGGACGTACTGGCCATCGTCATGGGCGAGGCTGAAGTTGATGGCTTCGATGCGGTTGTTGTACTGCTTGCTGCGGCCGTTGGTGTGCGAGCGGCCCACCGAGCGGCTGGCGCTCATGCCCAGGACACCCTCGAGATGATGGACGAAGGAGCCGAACAGGTCCAGGAAGACACAGGGCGCGGCGCGGATGCAGTCGGCGATTTCCGGATCCACCAGGGTGCTGAACACCAGCGGCGGCCCGCCCCGGTCGGCCTGTTGGGTGATGCGCCGCGCGGCGGCTTCGGCCTTCTCAACCGAATCGATGAAGGGAAGGCGCACCGACTGGAAGGCGATTTCCTCGAATTGCGAGAGTACCGCGTGGCTGAAGGTTTCGGCGGTGATCCCGGTGCTGTCCGAGACGATGAACACCGGGCGTTCGATAGGGGAGTCGGTCATGGATTGTTGAACCACCAAGCGTCAGAAACGGTACAATCCGCGAAGGTTACCAGTCACCCGAATCGGGAGCAAGGCTGGTTTGCCGGGCGCACGCGATCATGCCGCGCACGCGAGGGCTCGTTCCTCGCGCCGCGTGCGCCGGGCAAACACGCTTTTTCTATCTCAAAGGTGACACCATGTCGTATGTTGTATCGTTCGAGCAGCTCCGCATGACGGATGTGGACTCGGTAGGAGGCAAGAACGCTTCTCTAGGGGAAATGATCAGCCAGCTGGCCGGCGCGGGCGTTCGCGTGCCGGGCGGCTTCGCGACCACGGCCGAGGCCTTTCGCGATTTTCTCAAGTCCACGGGCCTGGACGCGCGCATCAACGCGCGCCTGGACACGCTGAACGCCGATGACGTGCGCGAGCTGGCCGCCGCCGGCGCGGAAATCCGCCAGTGGGTGATCGACACCCCGTTCCCGGCCGATTTCGAGCAGGCCATCCGCGCCGCCTTCGCCGCGCTGGACGCCGACGGCAAGGGTTCCTTCGCCGTGCGCTCGTCGGCCACCGCCGAGGACCTGCCCGACGCCTCATTCGCCGGCCAACAGGAAACCTACCTGAACGTGGTCGGCATCGACGACGTGCTGGAAAAGATCCGCCACGTATTCGCCTCGCTGTATAACGACCGCGCGATCTCCTATCGCGTGCACAAGGGTTACGCGCACGCCGAGGTCGCCCTGTCGGCCGGCATCCAGCGCATGGTGCGCTCGGACAAGGGCAGCGCGGGCGTGATGTTCACGCTGGACACCGAGTCCGGCTTCAAGGACGTGGTGTTCATCACCTCGTCCTACGGCCTGGGCGAGACCGTCGTCCAGGGCGCCGTCAACCCCGACGAGTTCTACGTCTTCAAGCCCACGCTGGCCGCCGGCCACTATCCCGTCATCAGCCGGCGCATCGGCTCCAAACTGATCAAGATGGAATTCGACGAACAGCGCGTCTCCGGCCATGCCGTGCGCACGGTCGAGGTCCCCGCGTCCGAACGCAACCGCTATTCCCTGAGCGACGACGAGATCATCGAACTGGCGCGATACGCGACCATCATCGAAAAGCACTACCAGCGCCCGATGGACATCGAGTGGGGCCGCGACGGAGTGGACGGCAAGCTCTACATTCTCCAGGCCCGGCCCGAAACCGTGAAGTCGCAGCAGAGCCATCACGACGTCCAGGAACGCTACCGCCTGAAGGCGACCGGCGAGGTCTTGGTCACCGGCCGCGCCATCGGCCAGAAGATCGGCTCGGGCACGGTGCGCGTCGTGGCCGACGCTTCCGAAATGGACAAGGTGCGCTCCGGCGACATCCTGGTCACCGACATGACCGACCCCAACTGGGAACCCGTCATGAAGCTGGCCTCGGCCATCGTCACCAACCGGGGCGGACGCACCTGCCACGCGGCCATCATCGCACGTGAACTGGGCATTCCGGCCGTGGTGGGCTGCGCTGACGCCACCGACGTGCTGGCCAATGGCCGCGAGGTCACCGTGTCCTGCGCCGAGGGCGACGAGGGCCGCATCTATGACGGCCTGATCGAGACCGAGATCGAGGAAGTCCGCTGGGGCGAGATGCCCGACATCGGCCTGAAGGTCATGATGAACGTCGGCAACCCGCAGCTGGCCTTCGATTTTTCCCAGATCCCCAACGGCGGCGTCGGTCTGGCGCGCCTGGAGTTCATCATCAACAACAACATCAACGTCCACCCAAAGGCGATCCTGGACTACCCGAACGTCGACAGCGACCTGAAGAAGGCCGTCGAATCCGCCGCCCGGGGCTACGCCAGCCCGCGCGCCTTCTTCGTCGAAAAGCTGGCCGAAGGCATCGCCACCATCGGCGCGGCCTTCTATCCCAAGCCCGTCATCGTGCGCCTGTCGGACTTCAAGTCCAATGAATACCGCAAGCTGGTGGGCGGCTCGCGCTACGAGCCCGAGGAAGAAAATCCGATGCTGGGCTTCCGCGGGGCGTCGCGCTACATCTCCGAGGATTTCGCCGAGTGCTTCCGCATGGAATGCGAGGCCCTGAAGAAGGTCCGCGACGAGATGGGTCTGACCAACGTCGAGATCATGGTGCCTTTCGTGCGCACGCTCGGCCAGGCCGGGCGCGTGGTGGACCTGCTCGCCGCGCACGGCCTGAAACGCGGCGAGAACGGCCTGCGCCTGATCATGATGTGCGAAGTCCCGACCAATGCCATCCTGGCCGACGAGTTCCTGCAGTATTTCGACGGCTTCTCGATCGGCTCGAACGACATGACCCAGCTCACCCTGGGGCTGGACCGGGATTCTGGCATGGAGCTGCTCGCCGCCGACTTCGACGAGCGCGACCCCGCCGTGCTGTTCATGCTGCGTCGCGCCATCCAGGCCTGCCTGAAGGCAGGCAAATACGTCGGCATCTGCGGCCAGGGCCCCAGCGATCACCCCGATCTGGCCCAGTGGCTGCGAGATGAGGGCATCCTGTCCATATCGCTCAATCCGGACACGGTGGTCGACACCTGGCAGCGTCTGGCTGAAACGAAGATCGCCGCCTGATCGGTTCGCGATGCCGTTCCATGCCCTGATCCCGTCTCCCCTGGGGCCGATTCTTCTGGCGGCGGACGAAACCGGCCTGATCGGCCTGTATTTCACCGACCAGCGGGATCTGCCCCGGGTGCCGGGCGTGGAGGAGGCCGTGGCGGTGGTGTCCGATCCCACGGCGGGCGTCCGGGACGGCCGGGCGATCCGCACGTTCAAAGTGACGCGGGGCGTGCGGCCGGCGAGCGAAAGCGGCGAACTGTTCTCGGGGCACATCGCCTCCGCGGCGACTCTCACCCGACAGCGGGACGAGGGCGGGGACGGGTCCGGCGCGGCGGCGTCCATGCGCCTGCTGCGGGAAGACAGTCCGGCCGAGGTCCTTGGGGTGCTGGAACAGACGCGGCGCGAGCTCGACGAATATTGGCGTGGCGAGCGCAAGGTCTTCGAGATGCCGCTGGCTCCCCGGGGCACGGCCTTCCAGCGGAAAGTCTGGCGGGCGCTCCTGGAAGTCCCCTGCGGCGAAACCCTGTCCTACGGCGAACTGGCCGGACGGGCGGGCCTGGGCGCCGGCCACGGCCGCGCGGTCGGCACGGCCGTGGGCAGCAATCCCATCAGCATCATCATCCCCTGTCACCGCATCCTGGCCCGCAACGGCACCCTGAACGGCTACGGCGGCGGCCTGGGCCGCAAGGTCCGGCTGCTGGAAATCGAGGGTTTCACGATCCACGCCTGAGGCGTGGATCGGGCCTTTCGCTCTCGTGCAGGCGGGCACCGCAGGAGCGTCAGTCTTGCCCCGTCAGCCTTGCCCCGTCAGCCTCGAACCGGACCGCCGTCGGCGGCCAGCGCCCGCTGGCCCGACAGGAAGACGTTGTCCTTTTCCAGCGCGCGGTCCGCGCGAATGCTCTCGATCCATTCGGCGGTCGTGGCGACCGTGGCGAAGTTCGAGTGGAACACGGTGCAGAACACGCGGTGGATTTCTTCCGCGCTCGCCCGGCCCGCCGCGTTCCGGTAGGCCGGCGACCCGCTGGCGTCGGACAGGAATTCAGCGTCGAGCCCCCGGTGCAGGGCGTCGAAGATCGTCGCCGCGTCGCAGTTGTGTGTCATGTAGCCGGCGACCGTCACGGTATCGATGCCCCGCGCGTCCAGCCAGCCGCCGAGATCCGTTCCCATGAAGGCGCTGGCCCGGGTCTTGTGAACGGTGTGGTCAGCCGGCTGGTCGGCCAGGGCCGGGTGCGGCCTCCATCCGTCCGAATCCATGGCGAACAGGGGGGCGTCCGCGGGACTGTCGTGCAGGACGAGCACGATCGGAATGCCTGTGCCGCGGGCGGCTTCCATGGCCAGGACGATATTGCGCAGCGATTCTTCCACGGGAGGGTAGGCGATGGGCAGGCGGCCTGTGAAGTATTCATTCTGCACGTCGATGACCAGCAGGGCGCGGCGAGGAGAGGAAGGCATGCGGGACTCCGGGAATGGCGTTTGGATGGAACGGCCCGTTTCCAGGGCCGGTGCGCCATTGTGGCGCCGGGTGCGCCATCCTGGTATTGGCCTGAAAACCATGATTCGATAGAATCAGGCCATCATGAACGATCCTCAGATCCAGGTTTCCGTCACTTGCGCTCCCGGCACGGCCGCGCTCCGGATCGCCGTCGTGGCTTTCGACGGAATCACCCCGTTTCACCTGTCAGTCCCCTCGCTGGTCTTCGGCGCCAGGCCGGACGGCGCCGCCACGTGCTTCGACGTGCGCGTGTGCGCCGCCGATCCCTCGCCGCTACGGACGACGGCGGGCTTCACGATCATGCCCGGGCATGGCCTGTCGGAACTGGAGCGGGCCGACTGGGTAATCGTGCCCTCCTGGTACGAGGACTGTCGTCGGGCCCCGGAAGGCCTGATCCGGGCCTTGCGCCGCGTCGGTGATCGCGGCACGGGCCTGGTGGGCCTGTGTCTGGGCGCGTTTCCGCTCGCCCAGGCGGGACTGCTCGACGGCCTGCGCGCAACGACCCATTGGGCCTATGCCAGCCGCCTGGCCGAGCGCCATCCGGGTATCCGGGTCGAGCGCGAGGCACTCTACGTGGACGAAGGCAGGGTGCTGACTTCCGCCGGCGTTGCGGCCGGGCTGGACTGCTGCTTGCACCTGCTGGGCAGGCTGGGGGGCGTCGGCGCCGCCAGCCATGCCGCCCGGGCGCTGGTCGTCGCGCCGCATCGGGACGGAGGGCAGGCCCAGTTCATCGAGCGCCCGATGCCGGTCTCCCCCGGCGAAGGCCGGCTGGCCCGCGTCCTGGGTTGGGCCGCCGCTCGCGTGGAACAGCCGCATACCGTCGATACGCTGGCGGCCCGGGCCGCGATGAGCCGACGCAGTTTCACGCGCCATTTCCGGCTGGCCACGGGGACTTCGCTGAAGCAATGGCTGCTGGCCAGGCGCCTGGAGCGGGCGCGCGAACTGCTGGAAGGCGGCCGCTTGCCCATCGATGCGGTCGCCCAGGCGGCCGGTTTCGGCTCCGCACTGTCGCTGCGGCAGCACTTCCGCGTCCGCCTGCGGACCACGCCCACAGCCTACCGGCGGGCCTTCCGCCGTGGACGGCCCTGAATGTGCGACGCGAGCCGGTTCGCCGCCGGGCCGCGTGCCCGGCGGGCGTTCAATCCCCCTTGCGGTTGCGGGTGTCGTGCTTCATCAGCCGTTCTTTCTCGCGCGCCCAATCCTTGTCGCGCTGGGTGTCGCGCTTGTCGTGCAGTTTTTTGCCCCGTCCCAGGCCGAAATCCAGTTTGATGCGCCCGCCCTTGTAGTGCAGGTTCAGGGGGACCAGGGCATAGCCGCGCTGCTCGACCTTGCCGATCAGCTTGCTGATTTCCTGGGCGTGCAGCAGCAGCTTGCGCGTGCGGGTGGCGTTGGGGTGGATGTGCGTCGACGCGGTGGGCAGCGGGCTGATGTGCATGCCCAGGATCCACAGGGCGCCGTCACGCACGATGACGTAGGCCTCTTTCAGCTGGACATGGCCGGCGCGGATGGCCTTGACTTCCCAGCCTTCCAGCACCAGCCCGGCTTCGAAGCGTTCCTCGATGAAATAATCGTGGGTGGCTTTGCGGTTCTCGACAATACTCATGGGGGCTTGGACCAGGCTGGAACTGAAAATGTAAAATCCCTTCATTCTAGCTTAACCGACCGCCTTGCCGATGCCTTCGATCCAGCGCTCCGTTCTTGTTCCGTTCAGTTGCGAACAGATGTTCGATCTGGTGGCCGACGTGGGACGCTATCCCGAATTCATGCCCTGGTGCGGCGGAGCCCAGGTGCAGTGGCGCAACGAGCAGGGCATGCAGGCCACGGTGCAGATCCATTTCGCCGGCATCCGCCAAAGCTTCACCACGCGCAACGACCACGAATATCCGCACAGGATCGTCTTTCACCTGGTGGATGGGCCGTTTTCCAGCCTGACCGGGCACTGGACTTTCCAGCCTTTGGGTGAGGATGGTTGCAAGGTGCTCTACACCATGGAATATACCTTTTCCAGCCGTGCGCTTTCGGCGGTGGTCGGGCCGGTCTTCAACCGGATCGCCACCAGCTTCATCGATTCCTTCACCCAGCGCGCTCACGCGGTCTACGGGGCTAGGTGATGAGTGTGAACAGGCCCTGATATGCGGGTACACATCGCTTTCGCCGCGCCCACGCGCCTGTGGCGGCGGACCCTGGACGTGCCGGAGGGCGCGACCGTGGGCCAGGCGCTGGCCCTGAGCGGTTTCGCCGGCGAGTTCCCGGAGTTCACGGATCATCCTCCCGCGATGGGCGTGTACGGCGAACGCTGCGATGCGCGCCGCGTGCTGCGCGAGGACGACCGCGTCGAACTGTACCGACCGCTGGTCTTCGATCCTCTGGAATCCCGTCGCCGGCGCGCGGCCCATCGGCGGGGGGCTGGACGTCGGCCCGCGAAAGCAGGCGCGCCACGGGCCTAGTGTCCTGTCTGGCTGGTTCGCGCACGCATATCCGAATTGGCCGAACGGCATGCCGGGGCTCCCGGCCCCCTCCGGCCGCTCACCGATTGTCGCGTGCGCGACAGCTGCGCCGCGACAGCTGCGCTAAGGTGGGCGGGCCGCAAGGAAGCAAGCCGCCGAAGTGCTACATTAAGCCTGCGGCGCATCGGCCGGCCCTTATCCGGGCCTGGCCGCGTCGGGCGGCGCCACGAGCATGCCGCGACAGCCCCATACAAAATCCGGAGACACGCACCATGGATTTTCGCCTCACCGAGGAGCAACAGGCCTTCGCACAGGCCGCCCGCGAATTCGCCCAAGGGGAACTGGCCCCCTACGCGGCGCAGTGGGACGAGGAGCATATTTTCCCCCGCGAGGCCTTCGCCAAGGCCGGCGCTCTCGGATTCTGCGCCATGTACGCACCCGAATCCATCGGCGGGCTGGGTCTGCCGCGCCTGGACGCCACGCTGGTGTTCGAGGAAATGGCCGCGGTCGACCCCTCCACCACCGCCTTCATCACCATCCACAACATGGCCACCTGGATGATCGGTTCCTGGGCGCGGCCCGAGGTGCGCGATCAGTGGGGGCCGCTGCTGGCCAGCGGCGAAAAGCTCGCCTCCTACTGCCTCACCGAACCCGGTGCGGGCTCGGATGCCGCATCACTCACGACCAGTGCCCGCCGCGAGGGTGACCGCTACGTCCTGAACGGCGCCAAGGCCTTCATCTCCGGCGCGGGCGACACCGACGTCCTGGTGGTCATGGCCCGCACGGGCGGCGAGGGCGCGCGCGGCATCTCGGCTCTGGTGGTGCCCGCCGACAGCGCAGGCATCGCCTACGGCCGCAAGGAAAACAAGATGGGCTGGAACAGCCAGTCCACGCGCCCGATCACTTTCGAGAACGTCCTGGTGCCGGTGGAAAACCGCCTGGGCGAGGAAGGCGAGGGCTTCCGCTTCGCCATGAAGGGCCTGGACGGCGGGCGCATCAACATTGCCACCTGCTCGGTCGGGGCCGCCCAGGGCGCCTACGAGGCAGCGCGCCGCTACATGGGCGAACGGCGCCAGTTCGGCCGCGCTCTGGCGGACTTCCAGGCATTGCAGTTCAAGCTGGCCGACTTGCTGGCCAACATCGTCGCCTCGCGCCAGATGGTGCGGCTGGCGGCCTGCAAGCTCGACGAGGGCGACCCCCAGGCCACCGCCTATTGCGCAATGGCCAAGCGCCTGGCCACGGACCTGTGCTTCCAGTCCTGCCTGGACGCGCAGCAGATCCACGGCGGCTACGGCTACCTGAAGGACTACCCGCTGGAACGGCTGGTGCGCGATACCCGTGTACACCAGATCCTGGAAGGCACCAACGAAATCATGCGCCTGATCGTGGCGCGCCACATTCTCACCCAGGAGTCCGATCTGCGATGAGCGCGTCCGCCATTCCCGAATCCATCGGCCAGGAACCGGTGCTGTTCCAGGAAATCCCGGCCCGCGGCGGCCGGCTCATCGGCGTAGCCACCCTGAACAGTCCCCGGACCCTCAACGGACTGTCCCTGTCCATGTGCCGGTTGCTGGACGCCCGCCTGCGGGCCTGGGCGGCCGACGACCGGCTCGCCGCCGTCGTCCTGAAGGGTGCGGGCGGCAAGGCCTTCTGCGCCGGAGGCGACCTGCACGCCCTGTACCGCGCCATGCTCGACAGCCCAGCGGGCGATCCCTGGGCCAACGTCCCGGCCCGCGAATTCTTCGAGACCGAATACCGGCTGGACCATCTCATCCACCGCTATCCCAAGCCCGTGCTGTGCTGGGCCGACGGTATCGTGATGGGCGGCGGAGTGGGGCTGATGCTGGGTGCCAGCCACCGCGTCGTCACCGGCTCTACGCGCTTCGCCATGCCGGAAGTCACCATCGGTCTGTATCCGGACGTGGCCGGCACCTGGATGCTCAGCCGCCTGCCTCGCGGCATCGGTGCTTTCCTGGCCTTCACCGGCGCGCAGCTGGGCGCCGGCGACTGCCTGCACTATGGCCTGGCCGACAGGATCTGCGACACCGGCGAACCGGAGGCCCTGCTGGCCGCGCTGTCGGCCACGGACTGGGCGGCCGATCCGACCCGCCATGCCGCCCAGGTGGACGCCGCGCTGGACGCCTGTCAGACGCCGGCGCCCGAGCCCGGCCCGCTGCAGCACCACGCCGACACCATCCGCCAGGCCTGCGGCCGCGCTGATTTCCTGGAAATCGCCGCCGCCATCGCCGCCTGGAAAGACGACCCCGATCCCTGGCTGGCGCGGGCGGCGGCCACCTTCCTGGCGGGATCTCCGGGCTCGGCCCGTCTCAGCCACACGCTGCTGATGCGCGCCCGGCACCAGTCCCTGGCGGAATCCTTCCGGATGGAGTTCACGGCTTCTCTTCATTGCTGCGCCGAGCCGGACTTCCGCGAAGGCATCCGCGCACTGCTGATCGACAAGGACAAGTCCCCGCGCTGGAACCCGGCCACGCACGAGCAGGCCACGGCGGACTGGGCACGGCGCTTCCTGGTCCCTCCGGGGCCCGAAGGCCAGCCCCATCCCCTGGCGGACCTGGGGACCTGATCGCGGCCGTCCGCGCATCCGGGCAGCCGGACACGCATCGCCACAAGCATTCCACGCGTCACCACAGGAGACACACATGAGCAGCACCATCGGATTCATCGGATTGGGCCACATGGGCGGCCCGATGGCACAGAACCTGGTCAAGGCGGGCCACAGGCTTCAGGTCTTCGACCTGGTCCCGCAGGCCGTCCAGGCCCTGGTTCAGGCGGGCGCCACGGCGGCGGCCTCGGCGGCCGAGGCCGTGGCGGGGACGGATCTGGTCGTCAGCATGCTGCCGGCCAGCCGCCACGTCGAAAGCCTGTATCTGGGCGACGACGGCCTGCTCGTCTCGATCGCCAGGGGCACGCTGGTCCTGGAATGCAGCACCATCGCGCCCGAATCGGCCCGCAAGGTCTCGGACGCCGCCGCGCGGCGCGGCATCCGCATGATCGACGCGCCGGTGTCCGGTGGCACGGGCGGTGCCGTGGCGGGCACGCTGACCTTCATCGTCGGCGGCGCGGCCGCGGACCTGGAATCGGCCCGGCCCTATCTGGAAAAAATGGGCAAGAACATCTTCCATGCGGGGGACGCCGGCGCGGGCCAGGTTGCCAAGATCTGCAACAACATGCTCCTGGGCATCCTGATGGCCGGCACGGCCGAGGCGCTGGCCCTGGGCGTGGCCAACGGCCTGGATCCCAAGACCCTGTCGGATATCATCGCCAAGAGTTCCGGGCGCAACTGGGCGACGGAACTGTACAACCCCTGGCCGGGCGTGATGGAGAACGTCCCGGCCTCCAAGGACTATGCCGGCGGCTTCGGCGTGGATCTGATGCTCAAGGATCTGGGACTGGCGGCGGAAGCGTCCATGCAGGCCCGCGCGACCACGCCGCTGGGTGAACTGGCACGCAATCTGTATGCACTGCACAGCGCCCAGGGGCACGGCAAGCTGGACTTCTCCAGCATCCTGAATCTGTATCACCAGCCGCGCTGAAGCGCGCGCGGCGGGGCGCTTGCGTGCCCGCCGGTTTGAGCTCCCGGCGGGAAAGCCGGTCAGGTCCGCCGGGGATCAGTCCACGCCCCGGGGGGCCTTCAGGTCCAGCACGGCACCGTCGGGAGAGCCCACCGCATAGCGCATCACCGGCCAATCCGACAGGGTGATCTCGGCCGCCACGTACAGCAGATCCTGGTGGACCGCCGCTTCGATCACGCGGCCCACGGGTCGGACCGCCGCGTCGCCGGCGGCATACAGGTCGGATCCCGGAGGCAGGGCGGGGGCGTCCGGCGCCCAGGGTGCGGTGCCGCAGACCATACGGCGCTTGACCGTGCCCCGGTAATGACTGCGGGCGATGACTTCCTGGCCGGGATAGCAGCCCTTGGCAAAATCGATGGTGCCGTTCAGGTCCATGTCCAGGGACGCCGGCAGGAACAGGTCCTGGGACGCCGCCCGGATCCAGGGCCAGCCACCGGCCAGCCGCGCGGCGGTCCAGGGATCGCCGCCCGCCGTCACGTCGAAGGCCGGCGCGGTCGGCGCAATGCGCCACGCGGCGGGACGAGCCGCCTGCGACATGGGGGCTATGATCCAGTCGGCGCTGCCGAGCGAGGCGCGGGTCCAGGCCGCCGCCTGATGCAGTTCGGCCGGTACGGCTCCGGCCCCCAGAGCGCCCCAGACCCGCAGGGACTCGTCCATACCGATCGTGACTCGGGCGCGCAGCACGAACATGCGCAGGCGCTTGATCAGGCCCTCCGCCAAGTCTCGCGACATCATCCAGACGAACTCGTCGTCCTCCGTCCGCCACAGCGTGCCGTTGGCCAGCAGGCGGCCCTGGGCCGTGCAGTACGCGGCCGGGACCGCCAGGCCGCAGCCCAGGCCCGTGACGCCGTGCGTCAGCTGTCCGTGCAGGAATGACGCGGCGTCGGATCCCTGGACGCGTACCAGTGCGCATTCATGCAAGGGTTGAAATCCGGCGGTGACAAGACCTTCCATGGTGAATCCCAAAAAGTGGCCCCCCGCGCTGCGCGGACTGCGCTCGCTGGCTGCCCTTCCAAAGGGGCGCTTTTTGCCTGGGGCGGCCCGGAGGCAAAAAGGTTCCGAACGATCGATGAGCGTCCATGATAGCGCGGGCGTGGACGGAACCGGCGCGCGGCCGGGTTCCGTACAGGGATATATCATTCAAAACCATATCATTCAATATTTTTTATGTGATGACTAAAATGATTTGAATTTATTTATTTATAACCTCTACTTAGAATGGCTGCCGTGTCCACGACGAGTCAGGTTCAGACGATGCCTCCCATTTCCGCCATTCCGCAACCCCTTCCATCCGCCACCCATCCCGGTGTCGTCCGATCGCATGCGGATGGTGGCTCGCGCACCCCATCACTATGGCATGGCTTGCTGCTCGCCGGAGGGCTGGGCCTGGCGGCTTGGTGGCTGGGCGCCCGGTTCCCGCTGATCGGCGGCCCCGTGTTCGGCATTCTGCTGGGCATGGTCTGGCGCAACGTGCTGGGCCTGTCCCCGATCTTCATCCCGGGGGTGGTCTTCAGCAGCCGCCAGGTGCTGAAATGGTCCATCATCGGCCTGGGCTTCGGCCTGAGCCTCGGCCAGGTCATGAAAACCGGAGCCTCGTCCCTGGCCGTCACCCTGGTCACGCTGTGTGTGGCGTTCCTGGCCGCCTGGTGGCTGGGACGCTGGCTGAAGCTGGGCGGGCACTTGAGTACCCTGATCGGCGTTGGCACCGCGATTTGCGGCGGCTCGGCCATCGCTGCGGTGGCGCCCATCATCAAGCCCGACGATCACGAGACGGCCCTGTCGATTTCGACGATCTTTCTGTTCAATGTCGTGGCGGTGCTGCTGTTCCCGCCCCTGGGTCACTGGATGGGGCTGAGCGACTCCGGCTTCGGCCTGTGGGCAGGGACCGCCATCAACGACACGTCCTCCGTGGTGGCGGCGGGCTACAGCTACAGCGCGGCGGCGGGAGATATCGCCACTATCGTCAAACTCACCCGCGCGACGCTGATCATCCCGATCTGCGTCGCCATCGCCTTCTGGACGGCCTGGCGCAACCAGCATCCGGAAACCCGGGTGTCCCTGGCCACGATCTTCCCCTGGTTCATCCTCTGGTTCCTGGCGGCCTCGGCGACGCGCAGCCTGGACCTGATTCCCGGGGCACTGCTCGAACCACTGCACCTGCTCTCGCAATTCCTCATCATCATGGCGCTGACCGCCATCGGACTGTCCTCCGACCTGCGCCGCATGGCCCTGGCCGGCGCCCGTCCGCTGCTGCTCGGCCTGGGCGTATGGGTGGCCGTGTCGCTCAGCAGCCTGAGCATGCAGTTGTTGATGGGCAGCCTTTGAACCGCCGCCCGTACGGAAAAGTCACAAGCCCTCCAGGCCGCCGCCCGATGTTCCAGTTAAACTGGCGAGCATGGAAAATTACCCCCACGCTGCGCCCTGCGGGCTTGCTGTCCATCGCGTGGCCCGCATGCCGCTTGGGTTCGCCAGGCAGGGGACAGTCCGCAGGGACTGTCCCCTGCCTGGGCTCATCCCCCAAGAGGGCGCTTTTCATCCTGGGATGGCCGGGAGATGAAAAAAACCCTGCGCGGATTCCTCTGGTTGCTGATCCTCGGCCTGACGGCCATGGCGGTCGCCATCGCGGCGGCGGCCTGGTGGGGCTGGAAGCGCCCCGTGCCCATGCGAGCGCCCGTGGTGGACTATCTCATCGACGCCGGCAGCACGCCGCGCCAGATCGCTCTGGCCATGCGGGACGCGGGCATCGAGATCCGGCCCGAAGCCTTCGTCTGGCTGGCCCGCCTGAGCGGCCGTGACAAATGGCTCAAGGCCGGCGCCTACGAGGCCCGCCAGGGCGACACTCCATGGTTGCTGCTGGAGCGCATGGCCAATGGGGACATGACCCAGACACGCCTGACCTTCCCCGAAGGCTGGACCTTCGCCCAGATCCGGGCGGCGCTGGACGCCGATCCCCAGGTCCGCCACGACACGCTCGGCATGGACGATCAGGCCCTGCTGCGGCGCCTGGGGCTGGAAGCCGACGCGCCCGAAGGCCTGTTCCACCCCGACACCTACGTGTTCGCGCCCGGCAGTTCCGACCTGGACATTCTGCGACGCGCCGCTCAGGCAGGCCGCCAGACGCTGGAGCGTGCCTGGGACGGACGCGATCGCGACCTGCCGCTGGAAACTCCGTACCAGGCCCTGGTCCTGGCGTCGATCGTGGAAAAGGAGACCGGGCACGGCGCCGACCGGGCGCGCATCGCCGGCGTGTTCATCAACCGCCTGCGCGCCGGCATGCCACTGCAGACCGACCCCACCGTCATCTACGGCCTTGGGGCCGACTACCAGGGCCGCCTGCGCAAGAAGGACCTGGAACGCGACACCCCCTGGAACACCTACACCCGCGCGGGCCTGCCGCCCACGCCCATCGCCAGTCCGGGCAAGGCCGCGCTGGAGGCGGTCCTGCATCCGGAACGGCACAAATACCTGTATTTCGTATCGCGGGGCGACGGCACCAGCGAATTTTCCACCGACCTGGCGGCGCACAACCGCGCCGTCGGCAAATATATCCTCAAGCGATAGCCCAATGACCCGGAGCGCCTGCTTCATCACGCTCGAAGGCCTGGACGGGGCCGGCAAGAGCACACATATTCCCTGGATCGAGGATCGGCTGCGCCGGGCCGGCGTGGATCTGCTGTCCACCCGTGAACCCGGCGGCACGCCCCTGGGAGAGGTTCTGCGCGAACTGCTGCTGCACCGCCCGATGGACCTGCGCACTGAAACCCTGCTGATGTTCGCCGCCCGCAACGAGCACTGGCGCACGCGCATCCTGCCGGCGCTGGAGCGCGGCCAGTGGGTGCTGTGCGACCGCTATACCGATGCCTCCTTCGCCTACCAGGGTGGCGGCCGCGCCCTGGGCGCGGAACCGGTCCGCATCCTGGAGGACTGGGTGCAGCAGGGCAGGGGGCCTGATTGCACCCTGCTGTTCGACGTGCCCCTGGAAACTGCCCGCGAACGTCTGTCACGGGGCCGCGAGCACACCGACCGCTTCGAGCGTGAAGACGCGGCATTCTTCGAGCGCACCCGCCAGGCCTATCAGGCCCGGGCGGCGGCCGATCCGGGCCGCTTCCGGGTGATCGACGCCCGCAGGGGGGTCGCGGACATCCGCGCCGAACTGGACGGGATACTGGACGGGCTGTTGCGCGCGCGTGGCTACGCGCCCATGCGCCCGGACCCGGCATGACGGACTTCCTGCCCTGGCAGCAGGCGCCGGCGCACCGCTGGCTGGCCTCGCGGGAACGCTTCGCCCACGCCTGGCTGATCCATGGCCAGCCAGGCTGCGGCCAAATGGAGTTCGCCCTGGCGGGCGCCGCCAGCCTGCTGTGCGAATCGCCCCGGGACGGCCTGGCCTGCGGCGGATGCCAGGCCTGCCGATGGGTGCGGGCCGGCAACCACCCGGACCTGCGTCGCATCCGGCCCGACGCCCAGGCTGTGCGCGAAGGCGCGATGGACGTCGCCGAAGACGCCAAGAAACAGCCCTCGCGCGAGATCCGCATCGAGCAGATCCGCAGCCTGCTGCCTTGGTTCAACACGGCCACCCACAGGGGAGGCTGGCGCGTCGCCCTGTTGTATCCGGCCGAATCCCTGAACACCATCGCGGCCAGCGCCCTGCTGAAGATCCTGGAGGAACCGCCCGAGCACACCGTGTTCCTGCTGTCGGCCCAGGCGCCCGACCGTCTGCTGCCGACGCTGGTGTCGCGCTGCCGGCGCCTGCCTCTGGCAGCGCCGCCCGCCGCCGAGTCTCTGGCTTGGCTGGGGGAGCAAGGCGTGGAGGACGCCTCCGCCCGGCTGGCCGCCGCCGGCGGCGCGCCGTTGCTGGCGCTGGAGCAGGCGCGGGAAGGGCGGCCAGTGACGCCCGGTTGGCTGGAGTTGTTCCTGGACCAGGCGAGAGGCGAGGGTGACGGCGCCGCGTTGGCCGATGCGCTGCTGGCCGGCGAGCCGGCCGACTGGGTGGATGGTTTCCAGCGCCTGTGGCTGGACCTGAGCCTGGCCGCGCACGGCCTGCCGCCGCGCTATCATCCCGGACAGGCGACGCGGATCGCCGACATCGCCCGGAGTCTGGACCCGGCGGTCCTGGCCCGCGCGGCCGACTGGCTTCGGGCACAGCGACGCCTGGCGCACCATCCCCTGAATCCCAAATTGCTGGCCGATCACGCCGCCCGCTACCTGCTGCAGTCGGTGCGGCCCCGATAGATTCCTTCGACATGTACATCGATTCCCATTGCCACCTGAATTTCCCCGATCTGCGAGCCCGGCTGCCGGACGTGCTGGAGCGCATGCGGACGGCCGGCGTGGGCCACGCCCTGGTGGTCAGCGTCAATCTGCGCGACTGGCCCGGCCTGATGGGGCTGGTGGAACAATATCCCTTCCTGCGGGCCTCGGTGGGCGTGCACCCCGACAACGATCCCGAGGACGACGACGGCATCGAGCCGACCCTGGACGATTTGGTCAGCCGCGCCGCCCATCCCCGAGTCGTCGCCATCGGAGAGACCGGGCTCGACTACTACCGCCAGGGCGAGCCGCTGGAATGGCAGCGCGAACGTTTCCGCACCCACATCCACGCGGCGCACGAGACCGGGCTGCCGCTGATCATCCATACCCGCGCCGCCGCCGAGGACACCCTGCGCCTGATGCGCGAGGAACGCGCTCCGGGCGGGGTCATGCACTGCTTCACCGAATCCTGGGAAGTCGCGCAGGGCGCCCTGGACCTGGGGTTCTATATTTCCCTGTCCGGCATCGTGACCTTCAAGAACGCCGCCCAGATCCAGGATGTCGCCCGCAAGGTGCCTCTGGACCGGCTGCTGATCGAGACCGATTCCCCCTATCTGGCGCCGGTGCCGTACCGGGGAAAGATGAACGATCCGTCCCGGGTGATCCACGTCGCCGAAAAAATCGCCGAACTGCGCGGCGTGCCCGTCGCCGAGATCGAGCGGGCAAGCACCGATAACTACTGGCGGCTGTTCGACAAGGCCGCCGTGTCCGCCTGAGCCCCGGCCCGCCATCCGGGCCGACTGTCTTCATTCCCGCCGACGGAGGTCTTCCGCCATGTCCCTGCCCACTTTCATTCGACCCGGCGCCCGGCGCGGCCGGCTGGCCGGCCTGGCGCTGATCCTGGCCCTGGGCGCGGGCGCGCCGACCGCGGTCCTCGCCCAGCAGGCGCCGACGGCCGACTGGTGGTCGGCCATCCGCCGCGACGACGTGTCCGCCGTGCAGGGCATGCTGCTGCGCTACACCGACCCGAACGCGCCCAACACCCTGGGGAATCCCGCGCTGACCCAGGCGGCGCGGGACCAGTCCTGGAAAGTGTTCGACACCCTGCGCACGGCGCCCGACGTGCGGATCGACGAGCCCAACGCCCGGGACGAGACGGCGCTGATGTATCTGTGCATCCTCGGCCAGACCGACCGGGCTCGGGCGCTGATCGCCGCGGGCGCCCAGGTCAACCGCCTGGGGTGGACGCCGTTGCACTATGCCGCGTCCAAGGCCCAGGCGGACACGGCCCGCATGCTGATCGAGCAGGGCGCCATCGTCAACGCGCCCGGCCCGGACGGCACCACGCCGCTGATGATGGCGGCCCTGTCCGGCAAGCCGGACATCGTCCGTCTGCTGCTGTCGAAGGGTGCCGACCCGACCATGTTCAACGCCGCCCACGAGACGGCGGCGGACTGGGCGCGCAAGCGCAATCACCAGTCCCTGGCCGCCGGCCTGGACGAGGCCGCCGCCCGCAGGGCGCGGGGCCGCCAGGGCGGCCCCGCAAGCGCGCCCCCGGCAGCCGCGCCGGCCCAGGCGCCGCAGGCGACCGCGCCGGCGGCCAAATCAGGCGAGGAAGACGGATCCTCGTTCTCGCGTTATTTCGACCTTGGCCGCTTCGAGGACACGCCGCAGGGAAAATAGCCTAGTGTCCTGTTCACACTAGTTCAGGAACACCCGCGCCTGGCGGGGCCGGGCGATGAAGCGCCGGTGGCCCTGCGCCCGGATCCGGTCGAACTCCAGGCTGGGCATGACCACCTCAATGATTTCCCGGGTGTCCTCGCGCCGCAGCTCCAGTTGCGCCAGCGGCCCGAAGGCGTGCGCCCGCTGCAGGTTCACCAGCAGGCCCTGGTCGGCGGATGCCTGTCCCGCCGCCGGCAGCGGCTCGATCTGGATGTCGTGCGGCCGGACGTAGGCGGTCCCCGGCGCGTCGGCCGTCCCTTCAAGGCCCGGCATGTCCAGCGCCGCGCCGCCAGTGTGCAGCCGCCCGTCGCGCACCCGGCCGTGGAACAGGTTCACGTGCCCCAGGAAGCCGTACACGAAGGCCGTCTCCGGCTTGTCGTACACCGCCTGCGGCGCGCCTTGCTGCTCGACCCGGCCCTTGTTCATGATGACGACCTCGTCGGCGACTTCCAGGGCTTCCTCCTGATCGTGCGTGACGAACAGGCTGGTCATGTGCAGTTCGTCGTGCAGGCGGCGCAGCCAGCGCCGCAATTCCTTGCGGACCTTGGCGTCCAGCGCGCCGAAAGGCTCGTCGAGCAGCAGCACGCGCGGCTCCACCGCCAGGGCGCGGGCCAGAGCGATGCGCTGGCGCTGTCCGCCGGACAGGGCCGCTGGCCGGCGGTCGGCCAGCCAGTCCAGTTGCACCAGTTCCAGCAGCCCCATGACCTTTTCGCGGATCCGGCGCTCGTCAGGCCGCTGCGCGCGCGGCTTGACGCGCAGGCCGAAGGCGACGTTCTCGAACACCGTCATGTGCTTGAAGAGCGCATAGTGCTGGAACACGAAGCCGACCTGCCGCTGGCGCACGTGCGTATGAGATGCGTCCCGGCCTTCCAGCAGGACCTGGCCTCCGTCGGGATGCTCCAGACCGGCGATGACGCGCAACAGCGTGGTCTTGCCGCAACCCGACGGCCCCAGCAGCGCGGTCAGCCGGCCAGCCGGAAAGGCCAGGGATACGTTGTCCAGCGCCGTGAACGCGCCGAACTGCTTGTGAATGTGGCGGACTTCGATGCTCATGGGGATTGCTCCGATGCGATTCGGGCGGCCTGGACGCGCAGGCGCCATTCCGCCAGGGATTTCAGGGCCAGCGTCAGCAAGGCCAGCAGCGCCAGCAGCGACGCCACCGAAAAGGCGGCCGCGAAGTTGTATTCGTTGTAGAGGATTTCCACGTGCAGGGGCAGGGTGTTGGTCAGACCGCGGATGTGGCCCGACACCACCGATACCGCGCCGAACTCTCCCATGGCGCGCGCGTTGCACAGGATCACGCCGTAGAACAGTCCCCAGCGGATATTGGGCAGCGTGACGTGCCAGAAGACGCGCCAGCCCGAGGCGCCCAGCACGATGGCGGCTTCCTCCTCCTCGCAGCCCTGGGACTGCATCAGCGGGATCAGCTCGCGCGCGACGAAGGGGACGGTGACGAAGACCGTGGCCAGCACGATGCCCGGCACGGCGAACAGGATCTGGATATCGTGCGCCTGCAGCCAGGGGCCGAACCAGCCCTGGGCGCCGAACATCAGCACGTAGATCAGGCCCGCGATCACGGGGGATACGGAAAAGGGCAGGTCGATCAGGGTGATGAGCAGGTTCTTGCCCCGGAACTGGAAGCGGGTGACGGCCCAGGCGGCGCAGACCCCGAACACCAGGTTCAGCGGCACGGCGATCCCGGCCGCGATCAGCGTCAGGCGGATGGCCGCCCGCGCGTCGGGCTCGGTGATCGCGGCCAAGCAGGCTTCCCAGCCCTTGCCCAGGGCCTCGTGGAAGACCGCCGCCAGGGGAATGAAGAGGAACAGGAACAGGAAGGCGAACGCCGTCCCCATCAGCGCCCACTGGACGAGCCGGCCTTCGGCGGCCGGCCGCGCTGTGGCGGGCAGGGGCGGGGAGTCGAGAACGATGGAGGTCATGGGTTCGGAAAACTCGTGTCAGGTCTGGCCGGTCGAACGCCGCCGGACCCAGGCCTGCAGCAGGTTGATGGCCAGCAGCAGCAGAAAGGAAATCCCCAGCATCACCACGGCGATCGCCGTGGCGCCCGCGTAGTCGTATTGCTCCAGCTTGGTGACGATCAGCAGGGGCGCGATTTCCGAGACCATCGGCATGTTGCCGGCGATGAAAATCACCGAGCCGTATTCGCCCGCCGCGCGGGCGAAGGCCAGGGCGAAGCCGGTCAGCAGGGCGGGCAGGATGGCGGGAAAGACCACGCGGATGAAGACCTGCGCGCGCGAAGCGCCCAGGCAGCTGGCGGCTTCCTCGTATTCGGGGGCCATGTCTTCCAGCACCGGCTGGACGGTGCGCACCACGAAGGGCAGGCCGATGAAGACCAGCGCCACCACCACACCCAGCGGCTTGAAGGCCACCTGAATGCCCAGCGGCGCGAGCAGTCCGCCCAACCAGCCGTTGGGTGCGTACAGCGCGGTCAGGGTGATCCCGGCCACGGCCGTCGGCAGGGCGAAGGGCAGGTCCACCAGGGCGTCGATCAGCCGCTTGCCGGGAAAATCGTAGCGCGCCAGGACCCAGGCCACGATGCCGCCGAACACCGCGTTCACGGCCGCCGCCAGCAGCGCCGCGCCAAAGCTCAGGCGGTACGAGGCCAGCACCCGGGGCGCGGTGACCGTCTTCCAGAAGGCATCCCAGCTCAGGGACGAGGCCGTCAGAAAGGCGGCCGACAGGGGCAGCAGGACCACCAGGCACAGATAGGTCAGCGTCAGGCCCAGCGTCAGGTTGCGGCCCGGCAGGACCCAGTGCGCGGCGGGAGCGCGCGCTGCGAACGTCGTCGACATGGCCTTATTGCGCGTTCGGCTGGTAGATCTGGTCGAACACGCCGCCGTCCGCGAAGTGCGTCTTCTGTGCCTCGGTCCAGCCCGGCGCCACGTCGGTGATGGTGAACAGCGACAGATGGGGGAACTGTTTCGCGTGCCGGTCGGCGACCGCCTTCAGGGCGGGGCGGTAATGGTTCTTCGCCGCGATCTCCTGGCCGGCCTCGGAATACAGATAATCCAGGTAAGCCCGGGCCACGGCGCGGGTGCCGCGCGCGTCGACGACCTTGTCCACCACCGCCACCGGCGGTTCGGCCAGGATGCTGACCGAGGGGACGACGATGTCCACCTTGTCGGGTCCCAGTTCCTCGATGGCCAGAAAGGCCTCGTTTTCCCAGGCGAGCAGCACGTCGCCGATGCCGCGTTCGACGAAGGTCGTGGTCGAACCGCGTGCGCCCGAGTCCAGCACCGGCACCTGGCGGTAGAGCTTGCCGACGAATTCGCGCGCCTTGGCTTCGTTGCCACCTGGCTGGCGCAGCGCATAGCCCCAGGCCGCCAGATAGTTCCAGCGGGCGCCGCCGGAAGTCTTGGGATTGGGAGTGATGACCTGCACGCCCGGCTTGATCAGGTCGTTCCAGTCATGAATGCTCTTGGGGTTGCCCTTGCGCACCAGGAAGACGATGGTGGACGTGTAGGGCGAGCTGTTCAGCGGCAACTGCCGCTGCCAGTCCTTGCGGATCGAGCCGCGTTCGGCGATGGCGTCGATGTCCGGCGCCAGCGCCAGGGTGGCCACGTCGGCCTGCAGGCCATCGATCACCGAGCGTGCCTGCTTGCCCGAGCCGCCGTGCGACTGGCGGATCGTGACGTGGTCGCCGGTCTTGTCCTGCCAGTACTTGGCGAAGGCCGCGTTATAGGCTTGGTACAGTTCCCGCGTGGGGTCGTAGGACGCGTTCAGCAGCGTGACGTCGGCGGCGTGCGCGGCGGCGGCCAGGATGGCGGCGGCCAGGGGCAGCAGGAAACGGAATCGCATGGAAAGGAGCCTCGTGATGCGGGAGATCGAGGCATCAGGTTAAAGAGTTCCCTTCCCGGACAGAACGAATCGTTTTGTCCAACGATATGAACGCCGCGCATTATGCGGCCCTGCTATATGCGTATGCGGCCCTGGCGGCAGGGTATCCACGCCGCCAGGGCCTTGTCCCTGCCGCGCCTCAAGGCCGCGGCGGCAGGAATTGCGGGCGCAGGATGCCTCGCAGCCGGTCATAGGGGATCAGCAATTCAGGCTGTCCCCAGGCATAGGGCGCGATCTCGTAGGGCTGGTACTTGACCAGCACGCCCAGGTCGGTCAGCCCCGCGTTGTCGCTGGGAGTGAAGGGCCACATGCGATCGAAATTATCCCGATTGTCGATGGCGTCGGCGTGCTGGTCCAGCCAGCGGGCGTGCTCGGCGCGCAGCGCCGCGTCGAAGGCCGGACGCTCGCCCGGCGCCAGCAGATTGTCGATCGTCAGAGCCTTTTCCGACGCATTGTCCCAATTCAGCAGTTGTGACCCGGTCATGCCGTGGGCCATGCCAGTCCGGTACTGGCCCGCGTCCAGCTCGACCACGGTCAGGCGCTCGTTGCGATAGCGTGTCCGCGCCGTCAGCCGGACCTCGTCGCGGACTCCGGCGGTCTTCCAGTAATAGGCCTCGAAGCCGTCCAGGGTATCGTAGGGCGCGGCGCTCTGCGTATCGACCCAGGTCATGGCCGCCAAGGCGTGGTCGACCAGTTCCGTCAGGCGAGGATGCCCCGGAAAGGCCAGGGACTCGACCGTCAGCGTCGGGCATTCACCCTGGCAGCCCGGCCGCTTGTGCGACCATTTCACCGGCTGCGTGAACAGGCCGTCCTGGCTGGTCTGCTGGTCGAGTTGGGCGGGAACCAGACTGAGATTGTCCCTGGGACCGCTGGCGCAGCCGGCCAGCGCCAGAATCAGGGCCATCGTCACGGCCGGCAGGGCGGTGCGCAGGGGGAACGACGGGCGGGGTTCGGACGGCGAGGGTATCGGCATGGGCATCATGGGCTGGGTAATGCACGGTGTTCGGGGCCGCAGGCGGGAAGAGGGATTCCGGATGGCCGGGATCGTGGATAATGAGGGCTTTCCACCCGGGAGGCCGCATGATCAGAATCTACCACAACCCGCGCTGCAGCACGTCGCGCAAGGCACTGGAAGCGCTCCAGGCCACGGGGGATCCCGTCGAGGTGGTCGAATATCTGCGTGCCCTGCCTCCGCGCGACGAACTGCGCGAGCTGATCCGGTCGGCGGGCCTGACGGTGCGCGACGCCCTGCGCGCCAAGGAACCGGCCTACGAGTCCCTGGGCCTGACGGACCCCGCGCTGACGGACGAACAGCTGCTCGACGCCATCGAGCGGCACCCTGTCCTGCTGAACCGGCCCTTCGTCGTCACGGACAAGGGGACGCGCCTGTGCCGGCCTTTCGAAACGATCCAGGAAATCCTCTGACCCATTCCTGGCGTCCGCTCATGACTCCGGCGGACCGATGCCCGCCGACACCCAGCGAGGGCTTCGCCGTGTTCGACTTCATGTATGACCTGCCCGAATGGGCCATGTTCGCTGTCTGCGTGCTGTTGGTGGGCTTCCTCTCGACCGCCGCCCTGATCTTGATGAGCGCCCTGCGCCGCCTGTGGTCGCCCGGCGCGCACGGCCCCAACATGGTCAACACCATGCTCTCGGGCATCCTGCTGCCCACGGGCATCGTGATCGCCTTCGTGGCATCCGACATCTGGCAGCAGGATGCCAAGGGCCGGACCGCCGTGGAACAAGAGGCCATCGCCGTGGCCGATACGCTGCGCGTCGCCAAATTCCTGCCTGCCGACTTGCGCGAGCAGGTCACGGGCGTGCTCGACGACTACATTCGCGAGGTCATCGAGGTCGAATGGCCCCTGATGGGCGATGGCCGGTCGAGCCAGATCGCCGAGGACCAGCTGGAAACCCTGATGGTCACCTCGGTGCGGATCGAGGCCGGGACCGACCGGCTCGGACTGCAGCGCGCCGCCGAGGCGCTGCGACGCTACACGACGGACATAGAGAGCGCCCGCAACCAGCGCCTGCTGGTCTCGCACAGCCGGGTGATGCCGACGAAGTGGGCCGCGGTGCTGGTGCTGCTGTTCGTCGCCGCCTGCGTGCTGAGTGAACTGCACATGAGCCATCGCCGGCTGCTGGCCCTGTCCCTGGCGCTGTTTTCGCTGGGCTTCGGCGCCACCCTTTATCTGATCGCCTCGTTCGACCGGCCCTTCACGGGCACCACCATCATCGAGCCGACCTCCCTGTCCGTTCTGCTGGTCCGAGGGTAGGATGGGTGTCCGGCCCGCGAATGGATGGAGCCCCGGAACGCCGCATGCGGCGTTCCGGGGCTCGTCGCGGGAATGCGTCAGGGCTGGACCGAGGGCACGCCGGCCGGGAAGCTGCGCATGCGGTGCGTCACCGGCAAGCCGCGCCCCTTGAGCAGGACGTTCCAGTAGAACCAGGGCATGAAGCTGCGTTTGAGCCACCAGTAGAAGCGGCGCGGAACACGCGGATCGAACGGGAAGCTTGGCGTGATCGTGCCGCCGTAGGTGAATTCGGCCAGCAGCACCTTGCCGCGCGACGTCGTCAACGGGCAGGCGGCGTAGCCGTCGTAGCTTTCGATGTTGCCGGCGCCGCGCAGGGCGCTCAGCAGATTGAGCGTCAGCACGGGGGCCTGACTCTTGATGGCGGCGGCCGTCTTGCTGTTGGGCGTCGAAGTGCAGTCGCCCAGGCCGAACACGCTGGGATAGCGTGTGTGGCGCAATGTGTTCTTGTCCACTTCCAGCCAGCCGTTTGCGTCGGCCAACGGGCTGTTGCGGATGAAATCGGGAGCGCCCTGCGGCGGCACGACGTGCAGCAGGTCGTAGGCGACCTCCTCGCGCACCTTTTCACCATCCACCACCGATTCGAAGACGGCAATCCTTTCCTCGCCACGCACCTGGACCAGATTCTGGCCAAAGCGCGGCTGGGCACCGTAGGACGCCATGACCTTGTCCAGCGCCTGGGCGTAGAAGGGCACGCCGAAGACCGACGCGCCAGCCGTGCGGAACTGCAGACTGTCGGCCTTGACGCCCCGGCGGCGGAAATGGTCGGCTGCCAGGTACAGGGCCTTCTGCGGGGCGCCCGGGCATTTCACCGCGCCGGCGGGCTGGGTAAAGATCGCGGTGCCGCCCTGGAACTGGCGCACCAGCTCCCAGGTGTAGGGTGCGAGGTCGTAACGATAGTTGCTGGTCACGCCGTTCTTCCCCAGGGCGTCGGCCAGGCCGTCGATGGCGTTCCAGTCGATCTGGATACCGGCGGCCACCACCAGGTAGTCGTAGGCCATGCGGCTGCCGTCACCCAGTTCCACCTGGCGCTCATCGGGCAGCAGGGAGGTCACGCGTTGCGCGATATGGCGCACGCCGTCGGGCAGGCAGTCGTGCAGGGGACGGCGGGTATCCTCGGCCTTGTAGGCGCCGCCGCCCACCAGGGTCCAGGCGGGCTGATAATCATGATGACCGGACGGGTCGATGACGGCGATGTCCAGACCGGGCTCGTGGCGCCGGAGCTGGGCGGCGACGGTGGTCCCGCCGGTGCCGGCGCCGACGATCACCACGGTGTGTTTGCGGACGGATGCGTTGCTCATGGGGGCCTCGAATGGGTCGGATGGAGCCTGGGGCGAAGGGCCCGGCGGCAAAAATGGCCCCCACGCCGCGCCTTCGGCTTGCTGCCCCCCGAGGGGGCGCTTTTTGCCTTGAGGCGGCCCGGCGGCACGATGCGATCATTCTAGGAGCCGGACTCCCGAGGGAGAACGACCGATGGGCTATGTCTTTATGACCGTTCCAATGGGAAAGCTCCCGGACCGCGCCTTCGACTTGCCGCGCCCCGAAGCGGCGCTTTTTTTCCTGAGGCGGCCGGGCGGCAAAAAAACCGGATGCCTCGAAGAGGCTTCCGGCCGGAGGCGGGATCCGGCGGGCGGAACGGGGGCCTCTCCCGCCGGACCTTCAGGCGCGCGGGGCGGACAGGGCGGCCAGGCCGGACTCGGGGCCGTCATCCAGTTTGAAGCCGGCCACCGCCTGCGCCAGGATCCGCGCCTGGTCGCGCAGGCTGTCGGCGGCGGCGGCCGATTCCTGGACCAGCGCGGCGTTCTGCTGTGTCATGCCGTCGAGCTGCTGCACGGCGATCTCGATCTGGCTGATGCCCAGGCTCTGTTCGCTGGTGGCGACCTTGATCTCGCTGATGATGTCCGTCACGCGCTGGACCTCGGACACGATCTTGTCCATGGCGGTACCCGCCTGGCGGACCTGCTCGCCGCCATGCGCCACCTGTGACACATTGGTGTCGATCAAGGCCTTGATCTCGCGGGCCGACTGAGCGCTGCGCTGGGCGAGCGAGCGGACCTCGGAGGCTACCACGGCGAATCCGGCGCCGTGCTCTCCGGCGCGGGCGGCCTCGACCGCGGCGTTCAGGGCCAGGATGTTGGTCTGGAAGGCGATGCTGTCGATCACACCAATGATATCGGTGATGCGGGCCGCGTTTTCGTTCATACCCTGCATGGTCTCGACCACGCGGTGCATCAGTTCGCCGCCTTCCCGGGCGGCGGCGCGGGCGCTGTCGGCCAGCTGCACCGCGGCATTGCCGGAATCGGCAGTCTGCTTGACGGTGCTGGACAGTTCTTCCATGGAGCTGGAGGTTTCCTGCAGGCTGGCGGCCGCGCCTTCGGTGCGGCGGGCCAGGTCGGTGTTGCCGGCGGCGATCTCGTCCGATGCCAGGTGCACGGAATCCGTGGTCTGGCGGATGCTGCGCAGGGTGCCGGCGATCTTGTCGACGAACTGGTTGAACGAGGCCCCGACCTGGGCCAGTTCGTCGTGACCCGTCTGATCAAGCCGCTGGGTCAGGTCGCCTTCCCCTGAGGCGATGTTCTGCAGCGCATCCTTCAGCTTGCCCAGACGACGCAGCAGGGCGCGGGTCAGGAGGGCCAGGGCCAAAGCCGCCAGTGCGATCATGACGATGCCGGTCAGGATGGCCTGCAAGCGCATCTGGCGCACCCCCGCGAGGATGTCGCCCTGGTCCAGGGCGATTGCCAGCGTCCAGTCTGTACCCTGGATGCGGTGCGCGGTAAGCCAGTACCGGCCGTCGGCGCTTTCGGCGTCCGCCAGCTCTCCGGGCTGATCCGCCAGGCGCCGCAGCCGGGGAATGTCATAGCCGGCGAAGACCTGGGTGGCCGGTTTCAGGGACAAGTGCGCGTCCGGGTGGGCGATGATCTTGCCGTCGCCTGCGACCAGATAGGCGAAGCTGTGCTCGGTGGGGCGCAGTGCGCGTGTGCTGGCGACGATGTCGTCCAGGCCGATATCGGCCGCGATGACCGCCCGGGTCTTGCCATTTTCCAGCACGGGGACCGAGACGCTGAGCACCAGACCGTTGGAGGCCGCGTCCAGGTAGGGTTCGGTCAGGACGGGCTGGCCGGCCTGCGCCGCCAGGATATACCAGGGCCGGGCCGTCGGGTCGTAGTCGTCCGGCAGCGTGAGCGCCTCGCCGAACTTCATCTTCTTGTCGGCGGAACCGATGTAGGTGGCCTTGAAGCGTCCCGAGCGCTGTGCTTGCAGCAGGAACGGCTCGGGCGCGTCCGTCAGCGCCACCGGCCGGACCGAGGTCAGGATCGAGACTTTGTCCCGCGCCCAGCTTTCGATTTCCCGTGCATTGCTGTTGATCAGGGTTTCCGTTTGCGCCGAGACGAGATCCCTGACGGCGTTTTGGGCGGAATACAGGTTGGCGGCGGCGAGCAGGCCCATGGCCACGGCGACGGTAACCGCGGAGGCCAGGACCAGCTTGGCCCGGATGGATAAGGAACGAATGCCCATGTGATCGAAGTCCAGGTGAGGGACCGGCGCCGGGGTACGGCGGGCCGGGCGGATGGATGCGAAAGGCCGGGAGTCCTTTCCGGAAACACCCTTCCGGGACCTGTTTACGGTCCGTTTCGGTTACAGTTTAATGATCAAGCAATCCCTTGCGCCTTCGCTGACCCCCCGATTGCTTTCCCGCTCACGATCGTATGAAATCCCTGCCTGAACACCACGACCTCGAAACCTTGTCCGTCCTCGTCGAGGGCCGCGTGCAAGGTGTAGGCTTTCGCGCCGCCACCGTCCGCCAGGCGCACCAGCTCAGGCTCGGCGGCTGGGTGCGCAATCTGCCCGACGGCCGGGTGGAAGCCCTGATCCAGGGCGAACGCGCCGCCGTCGACCGCATGCTGTCCTGGCTGCTCCAGGGGCCGCCCGCCGCCCGGGTGACCGGCGTATCGCACACGGAAGCCCCGACGGAGCGCCATTACGAGCGGTTCGAACAGATCTGATCCCGCATGATTGGACAAAAGACTGAACCAAATAGGCTTTTCGCGCTCCAATCCATGGCCCGTCGGCTCCGGCTGGCCCGACCCATCTTCTTGAGGTACGCATGACACGATTCTCCACCCTCGGCCTGCTGGCCATCGCCCTGGGAGCGTCCCTGTCCGCCCACGCCCGGGCGGGTGAGGCCATCACCGTCTACCAGGACCCGAACTGCGGCTGCTGCCATGGCTGGGCCGAGCACATGCGCGCCGAAGGTTTCGACGTGCGCGAGGCGCCCTCGTCCGACATGGCGGCCGTCAAGGCCCGGCTGGGCGTGCCGATGGAGCTGGCGTCCTGCCACACGGCGCGGCTGGAATCGAGCGGCCAGGTCGTCGAGGGCCACGTGCCGGCCTCGGCCGTGCGCAAGCTGCTGGCCTCGAAGAATACGCGCGGCGCGGCGGCGCCCGGCATGCCCCTGAATGCCCCTGGCATGGGACCGATGGACGGCAATCTGGTCACGCTCGACTTCAACGGCAAGCCGTTCTCGCGCGACTGAGGACACCAGGGCGCGCGGGCATTACCCGGCGGGCCTGGCTTCGACCTGGTCCAGGTCCCCGTGCGGTTTTTCCACTACCAGTTCGACCCGGCGGTTGCGCGCGCGGCCGTCCGGAGAGCGGTTGTCGGCGATCGGCCGGGCATCGGCGTAGCCCACCGCCTTCAGGTGTCCCTTGGCAATGCCGTTGGCCTGCAGGTAGCGCACCACGCTGCCGGCCCGGGCGCCGGACAGTTCCCAATTGGACGGATAACGGGCATTGCTGCGCACCGGCACGGAATCCGTATGGCCCTCGACCGTGATGTCGTAACCGGCGTCGGACAGCACCTTGGCCATGCGCCGCAGCACTGACAGGCCTTCCCGGCTGAGATCCGCCTGGCCCGTACCGAACAGGATCTCGCTGTTGATACGGAAACTGATGGAGCGCCGGTTGACGATCACTTCGACATCGTGGCCCAGCTCGCCCAGCGGCAGGGACGCCGCCAGGACGGCTCCTTCGGACGGCTCGTCCGTGGCGGAAGCCGGCGCGGCGGCGGAGGCCGCCCGATCATCGTTCGCAGGAGCGGGCACGGGGGAGGGCGGGGCATCCCCGGTTTCGGACCTGGGCTCGGCCGTCGCGGCGGGAGCCGGCACCGGCGATGCCATGGACACCGGTTCGGTGGCAATAGCCGATTCCGCGGCGGACGGCGAGGCCGGGCCTGCCTCCTGCGGGGACGGTGCCGGAGCCACGGCCGGGGAGGCGACGGATTCCGCCAGCGGCGCGGCTGCTTCGTCCCACATGGGCGCCGCGACGGCCGTCACCGGGACCGGAGGCGTTTCGGGCTCGAAGTCGGGGAAGGTTCCGAACAACGGCGAGTGCTCGGGCTCGGCCGGGGGCGAAGCGTTGAACGCGCGCGCGGCATCCTCCGCGGAATAGGGGAATGCCTCGTCCGGCGCCGGAATCGGCGCCAGCGCCACGGCCGGCGGCGCATCCGGCCGGGTGGTGGAATCCGGCACGGCCATCCGCTTGCCGATGGACCCCGAAAACGCCAGCATCACGATCATGGCGACCAGCAGCAGGGTCATCATGTCCAGGTAGGTGATGAACCAGCCTTCTTCATGGAGGGATTCCGTCGTCGCCTGTTCCAGGCCCCAGCGATCGGACAGGCTCGAACGTTTGCGGTCGCGCCGCAGGGCCTGCCGGGCCTGATGCAGGTCGGCTTCCATCGTCCGCATGCGCTGGGCGATGGCCTGGGCCGGATTCAGTTCGGCGGGTCCGCGCCTCATGAGGGCTCCGGCTCCTTGTCCCTGGACACGGCGGCCGGCTCCAGATCGCGGATTTCATCGCGGATTTCCGCGATGAAGGCCTTCAGTGTTTCCCGCATCAGGGCCGGACTGCGCTTCTGGCTCATCATGGCGATGCCCTGCATCAGAGTGTGCATCAGGATCAGGCGCTGTTCGGTGCGGCGCTCCAGTTTGACCGCCACGGGCTTGAACACCAGATTGGCCAGCAGCACGCCATAGAAGGTCGTCATCAGGGCCAGGGCCATCTGCCGTCCGATGGCGGTGATGTCGCCATCGCCCAGCAGGAACAGCAGATTGACCAGGCCCACCAGGGTGCCCACCATGCCGAAGGCTGGCGCGAATCCCGCCATGACGCGGAACAGCTGGGCCTCGGCGTGTTCCTTGGCCTTCATGCGGGCGACGCGCCATTGCAGCAGATCCAGGATGTCCTGTTCGGGTACGTTGTCGATCACGAACTGCACACCATTGCGCAGAAAGGGGCTGGACACCCGTTCCAGGGCCTGCTCGACGGCATGGATGTCGCTCTGCATCCAGATGCGGGCAATCTCGACCAGGTCTTCCAGATCCTTGTCGACGTCCAGGCGCTCGTGATGCACGACGCTGCGGATCAGGCCGAAGATGCGCATGACCTCGCGCAGGGGATAGGCGATGAAGGTTGCCGCCGCCGTCCCGATCAGCACGATGCCCAGGCCCGGCCAGTCGACGAACAGTCCCGGATCCTCGGCCGACAGAAACAGGACGATGGCCAGCATCAGGATGCTGGCGACGATGCCGATCAGGGTGGACGGATTCATGCGCGGGGCCGTTGGACGAAAAACAGTGGCATCTTACCGTGATCCCTGGCCTTCAACCACACGGGCGCGTCCGGAACGCGGCGATACGTTGTCGACGGGCATAAACTGGAGTCGCCGGCCGTTTGACTCGTTCCGGGGCGTGGCTCCGGCCCCGGATTTCCGAAGCCCATGGCAGGCCGTTAATTCGCATAATGTATATTATGTAAAGTTAAATAAGGAGTGACGGCATGTCGTTCATCCTGAGCTGGGTCATCGTCGGAACCGTGGTCATGCTGGCCTACATCCTCTTCTTCGTCGATATCGACCATCGATGGGCCGACGGATTTATCGGCTATCCCCTGGTCTATCTGCTCACGATTTTCCTGTGGCCGATCACGGTGCTTTGCCTGCTCGGGTCACGGCTTGCCACGACCCGTCATGCATGGCGCCGGTAATTCGCCGGCGACGTCCGTTGAACTGGACGTCTCAGGCCATCTCGATCCGCGTGACGATCAGCCGGGCGTCCTCTGTCTTCGGCGTCATCCTCAGGACCGGACAGTCGCCCGCGGGCACGGAAAGATGCAGCGTGTCGCCGGCCTCCAGCGCACCGCGGCTCAGCCGGCCAGGCAAATCCATCTCGTAGGCTCCGTGCCAGCCGTGCCACAGCCAATGTCCGGGTGCGAGCCGCCGGGCGACCGCCCCCCTGAATGTCGTCACATGACCCTGCGCCTTCGTCCGCCTCAGCATCAGGTTGAAATCGCGCACGGGGCCGGCGGGCAGCTCGCAGCGGTAAGACTCCTCGCCGGCGAAACGGAAGCCCTGCCCGGCCGGCAGGACGACGGCTCGTCCCGTGTCCTCCTGGATCAGACGGATCGGGCCACCCCGGGTGACGAGCAGCACGCGATCGACGCCTTCCCAGCGCGAGAACGGCCCGGGCGCGGCGACATCGGCGGCGCTGACGCGCCACAGGAAATCGTCCAGGCCCGCCCCGGCGGGATGAACCGTGATTTCCCGCGTAATGCCACCGCCGTTTTTCCAGGGACTCTCGCGCAGTTCGGCGGCACGGATGAAATGCAGCCGGGTCGCCGCGGCCGATCCATCACGAGAGAATGACATGGCGGACGTGCTCCCCGTAATCTGTTACGGCCTGAGCAGATGCCAGGCCAGCCGGGCGGCGGTGCGGGCCGTGTGCTGATCGATGTCGTGGTCCGGGTTCATCTCCGCGATGTCGGCCAGGCGCAATTTGCCGCTGCGCTTGACCGCCAGCACGCAGGCCTCCACGACGCCCAGGGGCACGCCCAGGGCGGCGGGCGCCGATACGCCCGGCGCCACGCCGGCGGGCAGCACGTCCAGGTCGATCGTCAGGTACGCCAGGTCGGCCTCGGCCAGCAGGTCGTCGATCTGCCGCAGGCGCTCAGGCAGGTGGCGTTCCTGCATGTCCATGTCCTCGACGTGAAAGACGCCCAGCGCCCGGGCATGATCGTACAGCCCCCTCGTATTGCCCACGGGCGACACGCCAAGACACGCATAGCGGATCGGCAGGCCATGATCGCGGCCATATTCCAGGATCTGGTCGAAAGGGGTCCCCGATGAGCCGGGCCGGCTGGTGCGCAGGTCGAAATGCGCATCCAGATTGACGATCAGGATGCGCGGCGGCGCCCCACCCTCTTCTTCCAGATGGGCGGCCAGGCCCTGGAAGCTGGCCCAGGCGACCTCGTGCCCGCCGCCGAGCGTCACGGGCCGCGCGCCGGCGTCCAGCGCGGCGGCGACCTTGCGCGCCAGGGCCCGCTGAGCCTCCTCCAGCGCGTCGCCTTCGCAGGCCACGTCGCCCGCGTCCCAGAAGCGCTCCAGGTCGTGCGCGGGCAGATTCGCCAGCATGCGGCGGATCGCCCCGGGCCCCTTCGCGGCGCCCGGACGGCCATGATTGCGCCGCACGCCCGCGTCGCTGGCAAAGCCCAGCAGAACGGCGTCCCCCACCCCGTAGCCGGCCGTCTCGGCACGCACGATCTGGTGCAGCCTGCGGGTGTCCCCTCTTTCGGACGCGTCGTCGCGTCCCTTCCAGAGTGTGTCGCTCATGATGCGCTCGCCTCCATGGGACCCTTGCTGAGTACCGCCTGGAGGAACGAGCGGGTGCGCTCGTGCCTGGGCTGTTGAAAGATGACTTCCGGCCGGTCGGCCTCGATGATCCGGCCATAGTCCATGACGACCACGGTGTCCGCCATTTCCCGGGCGAAGCCCATTTCGTGGGTGACGACCATCATCGTCATGCCCTCCTTCGCCAGCAGCTTCATCACCTGCAGGACCTCGCCGACCAGTTCCGGATCCAGCGCCGACGTGGGCTCGTCGAACAGCATCACTTCCGGCTCCATGGCCAGCGCCCGGGCGATCGCCACCCGCTGCTTCTGTCCGCCCGACAGGCTGTTGGGCATGGCCCGCGCCTTGGATTCGAGCCCGACCTTGGTCAGCAGCGCCAGCCCTTTCTCATCGGCCTGGGCGACCGAGGCGCCGCGCAGGGTGCGCGGACCGATGGTGACGTTTTCCAGCACGGTCAGGTGCGGGAACAGATTGAAGGACTGAAACACCATGCCCACTCGGGTGCGCAAGTGGTTCAGCGCCTTTTCGGGCATCAGCGCGCCCGCGTCGAGCAGGCGCTCGCCGCAGATGTCGATGGTGCCCCGCTGGGCGATCTCCAGACCGTTGCAGCAGCGCAGCAAGGTACTCTTGCCCGAACCGCTGGGGCCGATGACGACCACGACCTGGGATCGATCGACCTCCAGGTCGACTCCTTTCAGGACCGCATTGTCACCATACGATTTGTGGAGATCGCTGATCCTGATCATGACGTCGGACGTACTCATTGCACCATGCCTCCAGCCTGCAGGCGCAGCTCGACGCGGCGCAGAATTTTCGATGTGGCGCTGGTGAGGATCCAGTAGATCAACGCGATCACGAGATAGACCTCCAGCGAGCGATAGGACACGCTGATGATCTTCTGGCCTTCGTGCATGACGTCGTGGATCGTGACCAGGGAAACCAGCGCCGAATTCTTGATCAGGGCAATGAATTCATTGCCCAGCGGCGGGATCATGCGCACGATCGCCTGCGGCAGGATGATCTTGAGCATGGCCTGGGTCGAGGACATCCCCAGGGACCGGGCCGCCTCCATCTGCCCCCTGTCCACGGACTGGATCGCGCCGCGCACGACCTCCGAGACGTAGGAGGCCGAATACATGCCCATGCCCAGCACCCCGCAGACGAAGGCTGGCAGCAGGATGCCGAACCGGGGCAGCCCGAAGAACCAGATGAAGAGCTGCACCAGCAGGGGCGTGCCGCGAAAGCAGGACAGATAGGCGCTGCATACCTTGTAGGCAACCCTGCGCTGCGGGTTCAAACGGCCGATGCCGATCAGCAGGCCCAGGCAGCAGGACAGCAGGAGCGCGCACACGGTGACCTCCACCGTCACCCAGGTGCCGCGCAGCAGGTCTTCCCAGCCGACGATCGCGGGCGTGAAGTCGAGATTCATTTCTTGCCCTCGAACCACTTGTCGACCAGGCGCTGGTACACGCCGTTGGCCTGGATGGTCTTGAGCGCCTGATTCAGCTCCTGGGTCAGCTCAGGCTCGTTCTTGCTCACGGCGATGCCGTATTCCTCCGTCGTGATCTGCTCGTCCAGCACCGTGAAGCCGGGATTCTGCTGCGCGAACAGCTTCGCGGCAGGCTTGCCAGTCACGGCGGCATCCGCTCGGCCGATGTCCACCAGGTTGAACATTTCCTGGTTTTTCTCCACCTCGACCCGCTGCACCTTGGGGTAATGCTGTTGCATGTAGTTCACGGACTTGGTGCCAACCTGAACCGTGACGCGCTTGCCATCCAGATCTTTCAGCGTCTTGATCGGACCATCGCTCTTGGTCAGCACCACGAGCCCGCCAGCATAGTACGAATCGGTGAAATCCACGGCCTGCTTGCGCGCGTCCGTGATGTAGATCGCCGACATGGCGGCGTCCGCCCGGCCGGACAGCACCGCGGGAATGAGACCCTTGAAGTCGATGTCGGTCCAGGCGATCTTCTTGCCCATCGCCTGGACCAGGGCCTCGGTCAGTTCGATGTCGAAGCCCGTCCGTTTGCCGTCCACGGTCATTTCCATGGGCGGGAACGTGGGGTCGGTGACCACGCGGATGGTGTCGGAAGCCGCCTGGCCGGCGACCGGTGCGCTGCCCAGTGCCAGGGCCAGCAGAGTGATTCGAAGGGTTTGGGGAAATTTCACGGGAGTCTCCTGGGTATGGGCGTGTTTCGGGTCAAAGGCTCTGCAGCCGCGATGAAATATGCGTCGCCCCGCGCACGGTCATCTCGATGAATCGTTCTTCCTGCCCCTGCGCCCTGAGCGAGGGCGCCATCATGGTGATGACGGCCACGGCGGCGTGGCTGTCATGCTGGAACAGAGGCGCGCTCGCCCCCCAGACGCCGGCATCGACCTCACCGTCGGACACGGCGTACCCCTGGATGCGGATCCACTCCAGTTGGCATTCCAGATCGGCCCGGGCCGCATCGTCCAGCAACTGGTCCCGCCGTAATTGATCCAGCACGGAACGCCGCTGCTCGACATGCATGAACGCCAGCAGCGCCTTGGCCGATGCGCCTTTGCACAGCGGCAGCATCCGCCCCTTGACGAAGGAGCAGCGCAGCGGATGCCGGCTTTCCACCATGTCGAGGCAGACGATCTGGTGCTTGACGGCCACGAGCAGCCCGACCGATTCTCCGCTGAGGCTCGACAGGGCTTCCATTTTGTCGTGCGATTCGAGCGTGAGGAACGACGACTGGTCGAATCCCCAGGCCAGGGGTACGCACATCGGTCCGGGCGAGAATTCATTGTCCCGCCCGATCACGAAGCCCCAGCGTCGAAGCAGGGACAACTGGCGGTAAAGGGTGCTTTGCGCCAGGCCCGTCAGACTCATCAATTCGGCGATCGTAGCGCCGCGCCCGAGCCGAGCCAGCGTCGCCAGGACGTGCAGGACCCGCTCGGCGCTGCCTCTGGCGACGGCGTGATCTTCTTGCATGCGGATGGGCCCTCGCGGTGGGAACGGCGGTTCAATGGGGCTCATCATAAATATTTTTTGATAATTTTCTGTTCTTTATTCTTATCCAATGGGAATCTAGGGGAAATCACTGAAATCTGGTCAAGCCTGGCCCGGATGAATCCGGCTGGTTCATCTGCAGGCCGCCGACAGCCTGACCCGCTCATGACCAATCGGGTCAGTGCATCGTCCCATGAGACCGAGGGAAACGATCCCTGGACCCGCACAATCGACCTATGAGGTCGGATTCGCAGGGGCAGCCTCTCCAGAGCGCGCTGCCCAGCAAGGCCCCGAGCATAGTATCCGCGCCTGAAACGTGGTCCGCGCTCATGGTCCGCTTCGCGAGCAACGCCGCCACTGTTGCGCCGCCATAACTGATGGCCTCCAGCACGACGCGTGTCCATGAAGAGCCGATTCCTTCATGGACCGCGCGCTCTCCTACCCTGGCCTGGCGTGCCCTGTCGCTGTGCGTCCTCGTGGCCATGATGGCATTATCAAATTCACGAAGAAACCGTATGCGCCGGGCATCGAGCGCGGGGCTGGTCTCCAGTCCGCATGCGTATCCCGCCAGGAAACCCAGCCAGGATGAAGACAGGTCCTGACCTGCCGAGACAAGCGGCAAAGCGGCAACCATTGCCCCGAAAATATTGATCTCACGCGTGCTTGAGACCAGCATGGGCAGGCGCATCTCCGCCTGGCATCGCAAGGCCTCCGTCCCGGCGGGCCCTGGCTCGGTATCGCTGTCCTTCAGCAGCAATGATGTCAGCCCGCCTGGTTGACAATTGGTCTCGAGCCGCGCCACCACGGTCTGCCACGCCGACAGCACGTCTGCTTCACGCAGATCCAGCACCCATCGCGGCGGATGCGCATCATATTGATGAGTTGCGATGGCTTTCATTTTTTACGTCCTGTCCGGATGAAACTCGAGCGATAAAAACGTGCTTTCACCCATTGCGCCAATGCCAGATACATCATCACCAGGAGGCTCAAGACCAGGAAATAAGGCCAAGGCAGGGCGACGAAGCCAAAGATTCCGGCCAGGGGTGAAAGCAGAATGGCCATGGCAAAGAACAGAACGCCGGCCGCCGCCATCCACAGCGCCGGATGCGGGCGGCTGGAAAATGGATTTCCACGCGTGGGGATGATGAAAATGACAAGAATCTGGGTGGCCAGGGATTCGATGAACCAGCTCGTCTGAAAGAGCGTTTCATCCGCCTTCAGAACCGTCAGCATCAGATAAAATGTGAGGAAGTCGAATAATGAACTGACTGGCCCGAGAGTCAGCATGAAATTGCGCAGCAACTCGATGTCCCAATGCTGAGGCAGGGCGATATCCGCCTCGTCCACTTCATCCAGCGGCAATGCCGTCTCGGATAGATCGTACAGAATGTTGTTCAGGAGCACCTGGGTCGGGAGCATGGGCAAAAATGGCAAAAACAGGGTGGCCCCGGCCATGCTGAGCATATTGCCAAAATTCGAACTCATCCCCATCATGATGTATTTGCGGATGTTCGCGAAAGTCCGGCGTCCTTCGCACACACCATCTTCCAGCATGTTCAGGTCGTGCTTCAGCATGATCAGATCCGCTGAGTCCTTGGCGACGTCGACCGCCATATCCACTGAAATGCCCACATCCGCGCTATGCAGCGCGGGGGCGTCATTGATCCCATCCCCCATGAACCCGACTATGTGTCCCCGGCTGCGCAAAGCCAGGACCAGGCGGTTCTTCTGGATGGGGTTGACACGGCAGAACAGATTGGCGGATTCGGCCTGCAAGGACAAGGCATGATCATCCAGCGTGGCTATCTGGTGCCCCATCAGCACGCCCATCACGGGAATATCCAGGGCATTGCACAGATGCTGCGCGACAAGTTCGCTGTCGCCCGTCAGAATCTTCACCGCAATGCCTTTTCCTGCCAGGCAGGAAATTACCTCGCCCGCATCCTTTTTGGGAGGATCCAGGAAAGCGGCATAGCCCGCGAAGATCAGGCCATTTTCATCTTCGAGCGTCGCATGAGTGACGTCGATCGGCGTTTGTTTCCAGGCGACCCCCAGGACCCGATAGCCGTTCGCACAGAGATTGTCCAATGTTCCCCGGGCCAGCGCGCGGGACTGCTGCGTCCATGGCACTGCTTGCGCGTTCCGGTCTTCATGACGATCGCAATGCTTCAAGACATCTTCGGGGGCGCCTTTGACTATCAGGAAGCTTTCATCCCGGCGGCGCAGCAATACAGACAGGCGTCGCCGCTCAAAATCAAACGGAACTTCATCGATCTTGACCCAGTCATGGACGTCCACGTGCCCGTCGGCGAGAATGGCGTCCTCCAGGGGAGTATGAACGCCGGTTTCGAAGCTGCTGTTGAGGTAAGCCAGTTCCAGCACATGATCGTTGTTCCGGCCGGCAATGTCCACATGGCTGGACAGATCGATCTTTGCCTCGGTGAGCGTGCCGGTCTTGTCTGTGCATAATATGTCCATCCCGCCAAGGTCCTGCACGGAGGACAAACGCTTGACGATGACACCTTGCCTGGAAAGCCGCAGCGCGCCACGCGACAATGTGACGGTCACTATCATCGGGAGCAATTCCGGGGTCAACCCCACGGCCAGCGCCAAAGAAAAAAGAAACGATTCCAGCCACGGACGGTTCATCAATCCATTGGCCAGGAGAACGAACGACACCAGCAGGAAAGTCGCACGCAGAATCAGATAGCCAAACCGGCGGATCCCGTCATCGAGGAATGCGGGAGGACGATCCCGGGAAATGGCCCCGCCCACCATGCCGAGCTGGGTGTGCTTTCCCGTCTTGACGATGAGCATGGACGCCGTCCCCGAGACGACGCTCGATCCCATGAACATGGCATTCACGGCACAATCCAGAGCGTCATCGGTGGGTACGATATCCGCATGCTTTTCGACCGGGAATGATTCGCCCGTCAATGCCGCTTGCTGGACGAACAGATCAGTGGCCTCGAGCACCAGGCCATCGGCGGGCACCAGACTGCCCGCCGACAGGCTGACTCTGTCGCCAGGCACCAGATCCTCGACGGCTATCTCCCGATAAACGCCATCACGCCGCACGGTTGCTTTCAAAGCAACCGATTTCCTCAATTTTTCAGCCGCCCGTTCGGCCCTGTGCTCCTGCAGGTAGTCGAATATCACACTGAGCACGACCATGAGGGCGATGATGCCCGCGCTCATGATCTCCCCCACCGCCGCGGACACGGCACCGGCGATCAGCAGCAGCAAGACCAGTGGATTGCGCAAGCGATCGAGAATTTCGAGAAAGGGGCGCTTATGGCCGGACGTCTCGAATCTGTTGGGTCCATATGTCCGCAGACGTTGCCGAGCCTCCGCGCTGGTCAAACCGGCCGAGGCCGCGCGCGGATCGGGTGCCGTGACTGCCGATGTCCACCAGCAAGCGGCCGAACACCCGGATCCGGACATATCTGATTGAGCGTTTTCACTAAACATGCATGCCCGCCAATGGCGAGGATGTGAGGGCAAGATGGATATCGATAACCCCATCATGGGGCGCCGATAGCGAAAAGCCGAACTTTCTGGCCAGGCCGAGCATTCGAACGTTCTGCGCCAGAACGGTGCCCGCCATGCCGGCTGTTCCGCGCTCCCGGCAATAGCGTATGGCTTTGGACAGCAATTTCGAACCCAGGCCTCCGGACTGCAAGGCGGTGCTGACGGAAATTCCCATCTCCGCGCGCTGATTATCCGGATCGGCGATCAGTCGTATTTCGCCCAGAATTTCCTCATTTCCGGCTTCGTTCCGGCGGACGATGATCAGCGTCATCTCACGGTCATAGTCGATCTGCGTGACTCTTGCCAGTTCGGACAGGGGCAACTGGTGCACGGAACAAAAGAAGCGGCTCCGGATGTCGTCAGGGCCGAGGGTATGCAGGAAAGACTGATAAGCCTGGGCATCGGATGGAAGAACGGGACGCAACAGGATGGCCCCTCCGCCGACCCTCCCCGGATCAAGAACCTCTTCAAGCTCCTTGGGATAAGGCCGAATGGCCAGGCGGCTGGATCCCGGCAATCCGGCAGGCGCGATCCTCATCCGCGCATCGAGAGCCATTGCGCCATGCCCGTCCAGCAACAAGGGATTGATGTCCAGCTCGACGATTTCAGGGAAATCAATGATCAATTGGGACAGCTTGACCAGTGTCAGATACAGGCCGGGCAGATCGGCCGCGGGGCGATCCCGATAGCCCCGCAGCAGTCTGAATACGCGCGTGCCGGCCACCAGGTTTTCAGCAAGCGCCATGTTCAGGGGGGGCTGGCTCACGGCACGGTCATCGATGACTTGCGTGGCGACGCCGCCATGGCCGAACAGCAGGACCGGGCCGAAGGCGGCGTCCTCGGCCATGCCCAGAATCAGTTCGTGGGCGCCGGGCCGACGGACCATGCTCTGGACGGTAAAGCCAAGGAGCCGGGCGTCCGGATGGGCCTTGCCGATCCGGGCGGCCATATTTCGCGCCGCTATCCTGACATGTTCCTCGGATTCCAGATCGAGCACCACGCCGCCCACGTCGGATTTGTGCACGATGTCCGGGGAGAGGATTTTCAGCACTATGGGAAATCCGATTTTTTGCGCGAACGCCGCCGCCTCGTCCACGGTCGATGCGACGTGGGTTGCCACCACAGGGATGCCATAGGCCGACAAGACTGATTTGGCTTGAAATTCATCGAGAAGGCCGCATCGGCGGTCGAGAGAGCCCTTCACGATGCTTTTGACCTGCTCGGCATCGACGGAAAAGTCCTGGGGCAATGAAGGAGGAGTCTGCAGCAGCAATGCTTGATTTCTTCGATAGGCGAGCAAATGCAAAAAAGCCTGAACGGCCTCCTCGGGCGTCTGGTAGGTGGGTATTCCCGCCCGATTGAAAACGTGCTTGGCGGCCGACACCCCTTGATCGCCCAGCCAGCAGCCAAACAAGTTGCGAGGCGAAGCCATCGCCACTGGAGCGCACTGACGCGCAATTGCCTCGCTTTTTACGATTGAGGCAGGGGCATGTATGAAAAGCACCGGATCGGCTGTGCCACCGTCGAGTACGACCGACAGCGTCTTGCTGTAGCGCTCGGCGGATGCGTCTCCCATGATGTCGACGGGATTGGCCTTGGACCAGGAGGGGGGCAGTATGGCATCGAGTCTGGTTCTGGTTTCGTCGGACAGGGTGGCCAGGCTTTCTCCGGCACGGCTCACGGCATCCGCGGCCATGATCCCGGGCCCCCCGCCATTGCTCAGGATGACCAGCTTCTCGCCACGCAAGGGCTTGGCGCGCGACAAGGTTTCAATGGCGCTGAACAGATCCTGGGTTGTATCGACCCGCAGCATGCCCGCCCGCCGGATCGCCGCGTCGAACACGGCGTCTGAACCGGCCATTGTCCCCGTATGCGATGCCGCGGCCACGGCTCCGGCGGTCGACCGCCCTGCTTTGACGACGATGACGGGTTTGTTGCGGGCAGCCGCACGGGCGGCCGACATGAACTTGCGGGCAAATTTGATCGATTCGATATAGAGCAGGATGCCGCGCGTTTCCTGATCGCTGGCCAAATAATCCAGCATGTCTCCGACATCGATGTCGGCGCTGTCGCCGATCGAAATGAATTTCGAGAAGCCTATGCCATTCCCCGCGGCCCAATCCAGAATGGCTGCCGACAGAGCGTCCGACTGTGATACGAAGGCGATCTTTCCGGGCAGCGCCGCGGCTTCCGCAAAGCTGGCGTTCAGGCCGAGGCCGGGAATGATCAATCCTATGCAGTCGGGACCCAGAATCCTGAGCAAATGAGGTTTTGCCTCCTCCAGCATGGCCTGCCGCAGGCCGAGGCTCCGCCCGATGGCCGGGGCTTCGAGACCCGCTGTCAAGACGATTGCCGCTTTGGTGCCCAGACGGCCGAGTTGTCCGATCAGGCCCGGGACGGCCGAAGGCGGCGTGCAGACGACGGCCAGATCGGGGATCGCCGGCAATGCCGATAAGTCGTGAAAGGCCGGAAGGCCCGCGACGCGATCATGTTTGGGGTTGACGGGCATGATCGGTCCCCCGAAGCCTCCTCGCATCAAATTGAGCATGACCGTCGCCCCCACGCTCTGGGGGCGGTCCGTGGCGCCTATCACAGCGACGGAACGGGGGTGGAACATATGATCCAGGTTGCGTATGCTCATACAGGATTTCCGCTGAAAACTCGTTTATCTCCGATGGGTCGAGCGTCTGCCCGGAATGCGGGCTCTGTCAGGCATGCGGGACTGTGTTTTCAGCGTACTGGGCGGGGCCGGAGTCATTTTGAGAAAAGTCAACAACGGTGCGGAGCCCAGTCGGGCCCGCTCCGGCCATTCCATCGAAATATTGCGTCAAGTCAACCTTCAAAGATCGCCGCAGGCATAGATTGGGCCTCGATATCCGATTGCTTAGCCAACAGGAGGCTGCCATGCTCGGACGCATCGCACTTGACCTGACCAAGGACGCCAACCAGGCGCGCCGCGTGCAACTGGCCATTCAACTGGCGGCACGGCACAAGGCTGAGTTGATCGGTATTTGCACCGACCCGCCCATACCTCGATACATGTATGACGAAACAGGGATCTCTCAGCAGATTCTGAACAAATTGCAGGAACAATTCACGCAAGAAAAAATAGAGATAAAAACACAGTTTTTGAAACAGGCCGTGCTGGCGGGAATCAGGGCCCAATGCCGGATGCCCAGAGTTCCGGTCGAAGAAGCCCTGGCGGTGCATGCCCGTTCTTGCGATCTGCTGATCATGAGCCAGACGGATACGGCCCAGTCGAACTGGGCCATACCTCCCAGTGTGATCGACTCCGTGATCACGGCGGCCGGCCGCCCCGTCCTGGTGGTGCCATACATCGGAGAGACGCATCGGTCCATCGGGCAGCATGTGCTTTTTTGCTGGGATTATGGCCGCCGGGCCGCGCGGGCATTGGCGGATGCCGCTCCTTTGCTCCGCACGGCATCCCAGCTCACCGTCCTGACGGTCGATCCGCAACCCGACATGCTGTATTCGCTGGATATACATCCGGAAGACTTGCCGGCCTACTGCGCCGCGCACGGCTACCCGGTGCCCAAAGCCGTGCATACGATCAGCGAAGGCGTCGGAGTCGGCAATGCCATATTGAATGCGGCCACCGATCACGATTGCGACATGATCGTCATGGGCCTCTACAACCGCAGCCGCGTGCGGGAATGGATACTGGGCGGCACGTCGAAGACCTTGCTTCAGTCGATGACCGTCCCGATTCTGTTTTCGCACTAGGGAACCCCTGAACAAGTCGAGCGGCAAGCAGAGGCATGCGGCGCGAAGACTTGTTCAGAGTTTCCCTGGCACCGCATGCGCCGCGCCACGCAGGCGCGCCGGCCGCCGTCCCGCGTTTTCCGGGCGCCGGCCGACATGGGCGTGGCGCGACGGACCTGTCATGCCGATTGCATCAGTTCGGTTCTCAGGGAATCGACAGAAATCGCAATGAGCACGATGCCCACGATCACCGAATTCCAGGTGAAGACAGATAGTGAGGAAAATCCGAGCAGCCATGGCGCAATGATTGTCCATATGCCCAGCAAGACTTCCAGCCATACCGTCCATAGCCCAAAAGACATCATGGCAAAGGCTGCCACGATGACGATGGCCATGCCTGCGAAATAGTGGCCCCACGCCGGCTCCAGCGCCAGTTTCGCATCTGTCAAAAAATAGGGAATGAGCCAGGGCGAAGCGATGATATATACACCCAGTATCAGGGCTAGGATCGGCTGCCATCGTTCTTTGTACATGATCGACCTCTCAATGGATGAAAATCGCGGCGCGTCATTTCGCATGGAAACGATCTGCGAGAATCAAATCCACGGAAACCGCCCATTCAGGATAAAAAGGTCGAAAACCGACAATATTGACTTCAGTCAACAATCGGCGCGAGCTCTTTTTGTTATCTCGATTGTCATTCCAGCGGCCATGAAACCGGTGTCTATCCAGCCGGACGGCGATTGGCGGCGCTTGCGAAAAGGCAGTCAGGGAACGAGGACGGCTGCGCCGTCGATCCGCCCTTGCCGCAGATCATCCAGCGCGCGGTTGGCTTCCCGCAAGGCATCCTGAGTTCGACAGTTTGACCCCTGCTTTTTGATCGAAACGCAGTAACGACGCGGCTTTCACAGAATTACAACGATAATTTTGTAATGGCACGTTATCATAATTGCGCATTGACTATACTGTGTATATGTGATTATAGTAATGGCATGTTTATCAAAGTCACCAAGTCAGGCCCCCGCCGCTATGTGCAGCTCGTGGAGGCCTACCGCGACGACGCTGGGTGCCCCAAGCAGCGCACTGTGGCGACACTTGGCCGTTTGGACCAGATGGGTGATTCCATCAAGTCCCTGCACGAAGGCCTGGCGCGCATCCTGGGCATAGAGCCTTCACCAGCGCTTGATGATGGCACCGCCCGCTTCGATTCTTCACGAGCCATCGGGGACCTTTGGGCACTGACTCAGATCTGGAAGCAGCTGGGCCTGGATCGCCTGCGTCAGGTGCTGCGCCAGCGCACCCGCCACAAAATCGACCTGGAGGCGCTACTGCGCGTCATGGTCTTTAATCGCCTGAGCGATGCCGATTCAAAGCTTGGGACCCTGCGCTGGCTACAGACCGTCAGCTTTCCCGATACCGATCTGGCATCGGTTGAGCACCAGCAATTGCTGCGCACCATGGACGCGATGGTGGAGCACCAGGCCGTCATCGATCAGGCGCTGGTCGCAGCCGTCAAACCCTTGGTAAGTGAAGAATTGTCGGTGGTCTTCTACGACATGACCACGATTCGTGCCGAAGGGCTCTCTGAGCAAACGGATGACATTCGCCAGTTTGGCAAGTCCAAGGAAGGCATCATTGCCCGTCAGTTCATGCTGGGGCTGGTGCAAACCGCTGAAGGCATCCCGCTCTATCACGAGATCTTTGAAGGCAATACGGCCGAAGTGGGGACGCTGAAGGCCTCGCTGCAAAAGGTCATGGATCGCTTCCCGGTGCGCCGGGTAATCGCCGTCGCCGATCGAGGGCTGCTGTCGATTGACAACCTCGCAGACTTGCAAGCCATGCGCCTGCCCAATGGCCAGCCGTTGGAATTCATTCTGGCGGTCCCCGGCCGACGGTACAACGAGTTTGCCGAGCTGCTCGAACCGATCAACCAAGCGGCTATCGAGAGCGACAGCCCCGAGATCGTGGGCGAACAGGCGTGGCAAGGGCTGCGGTTGGTTGTTGCCCATGATCGGTACCGGGCTGCCGAACAAACGGCCCAGCGCGATCAGAAAATTGCAGCGCTCGAAGCCCAGGCCGCCCAGTGGGTCGGCAAACTGGACGCCCAGGATGCTGGGGTACGCGGCAAAGGCCGCAAGCTCTCCGATGGTGGCGCGCGCGCCCGGTTCTATCACGCGGTCTGCGAAGCGCATCTCGCACGCATCATCCGGGTAGACCTTAAAAGTGAGCTCTTCACCTACCAGGTCAATGAAAAGGCGCTGGCCCTGGCACGCGCCATGGATGGCAAGCTGCTACTGATCACCAACGTCTGCGATCTGGCGCCAGCCGATGTGATTAGCCGCTACAAATCCCTGGCCGACATCGAGCGGGGCTTCAAGGTGCTCAAGTCCGAAATTGAGATCGGACCCGTCTACCACCGACGCCCCGATCGCATCCGGGCACACGCCATGATCTGCTTTATTGCCTTGGTGTTGCAACGGGTCATACGCATGCGGCTGCGCGAACAGCCCGTGGCCGACGTGGTCTCGCCCGAGCGCGCCTTGTCGATTCTGCGTCGCATCCAGACCCACCGGGTCGTGCTGCCGGGCGGCAAATCCATCACGGGCATCTCGACGATCGATGCCGAACAGGCGGCCATCCTGAAGAGCCTGCAGGTTGGAAAGCTCACAGCAACTGAGGCCTTCGTTAATCTGTAATGGAGCGTTTTTAAGGCGCTTCTTTATAAATCAATGAGTTGCGGTTCTAACTGTCGAACTCGGGAGGCATAGATGGTTGTTTTCGGCTCCATGCCGATCCTGCCGGCCAGCCGCAGGAATTCCTGGCCGTCGCGCCGCGTGAGATTCGCCACGGAGACAAGTTCCCTTTCCCCCCAGAGCAGACGATATGGCATCGATGGAATATCCGTCATATGGATGCCGCCGCACACCACCCGGCCGCCTTTGCGAACGGCACCCAGCGCCGCCGGCACGAGCGATCCGACGGGCGCGAAAATGATGGCGCCATCCAGTCGCGTCGGAGGCATGACATCCGAGCCGCCGGCCCAGGTCGCGCCCAATGACCGCGCCAACGCCTGGCTTTGCTCGTCTCCGGGCCGTGTAAAAGCGTGAAACGCCCTCCCCTCCCAGCGGAGCACCTGCGCGACAAGGTGCGCGGCCGCACCGAAGCCATACAGGCCGACATCCTGCGCCGCTCCCAGCGCGCGCAGGCAACGCCAGCCGATCATGCCGGCGCACATCAAGGGGGCCAGCTTGACGGGATCGGCATTCCTTGGAAGAGGAAACACATATGCATCCTCCGCGATCACATGGCTCGCGAATCCACCGTCCCGCGTATGGCCCGTGAAGGCGGCCGAATCGCATAGATTCTCGCAGCCCTTTCGGCAATATATGCAGGTGCCGCAAGTGCTCGCCAGCCATGCGACCCCGACCCGCGCGCCCGGATCGATGCCGACGACACCTTCTCCGGCCGCCTCGACGATTCCGACGATTTCGTGCCCCGGCACGATAGGCAGTTGCTGATCCGGCAGATCCCCATCCACGACATGCAGATCCGTGCGGCACACGGCGCATGCTTCGACGCGCACACGCACTTGTCCGGGGCCGGGCGACGGAAGGTCCCTTTCTTCGTGGCGCAGGGCCTGCCCGGATTGATGAAGGACCATCGCCTGCATTCGGCGCGGCTCCGCCATCATGGCCGTCCCCGCCGGATCTGGCCATCGTCGGCATGGCGCTGTTCGTAAGCCTGCTGGCACGCGGTGCAACGCAGCGCGGCGGGCAAGGCAAGCAAACGCGCCCGCGAAATTGCATGGCCGCAATCCTCGCATAGACCGTAGCGTCCGTCCGCGATCCGCTGCAACGCCGCATCCGCTGCATGCGCCAGCCGATGGTCGATGGTCGTTTCGACCTTGTCGATTTCCTCTTCGCGCCAGGATTCCGCGCGCTCGGCCCGGTCCGGAACTTCTCCCCCCTTCGTCGCGAGTGGCGACAGACCGCGGATTTCGGCAAGCCGTGCCTCGTCCAAGGCATTGTCGCGCAGGCGGATCAACCTGTCTTTCAGGACCTCCAGCACGGACTCAGGCAAATGCCCCATCTTCGTTCTCTCGACCCGGATTCCGGATTTCGGCGCGGGGATCGCCCCCCGCTCGATCCCATCCTAGCCGCGATGCCGCATGCCTTATTGATACGCGTCAATCTTGGTCAAGATTCTTCGGCCGGGCCCAACAGCCCAGTCACTGATGAAAATCAAAAAACCGTCATGCATGAAATGCATACTGATAGCGTGATACGTGGTCAGGCAAGGAGATCGCCATGGGACAGAATGACACATCGACGTCGCTCTACAAGGCCGGGGCAACCATCATGCTCGACGCCTGGAGGACCTACTTTACCCACATGGAGCGCTTGCGAGACGTGCAGCGCCGTACCGATGCCGAATTCGCGGATGCCGCCGCACGATGCGCAGGCAACCTGAAGAATGCCGGCGACTTGGCGCAGTGCGCTTCCTGGCAGCAGCAAGCATACGCCGAACAGATCGGCCGCTGGAACCAGTACATGCTGGAACTGATCCAGGCTGTCCTGAATGGACAGGCCACCACTCAGGCCGCGACGCGGGATGGCCTGGAGCAGATCCGGCAGGCCTACATGGCTCTGGCGATGCACATTCCCCACGATTCCTTTGCGGGAACCGGTTCCGCTTCGTCCGCCAACCGCAAATCCGGTTCACAGCGGGCAAGCGTTCATTGACTGATGCATATCATGGCCGCGATTCCCTGCATCCTGCTCAGCAAGCGCCAGCCGCATCCCGGCCGGCCTCCTGGCCCCGATCCCCGGCTGTCGCCCCGAGAACCGACACCCGCCCCCTCGAAATCAAGGAGTGAACAAAATGACTGGCCAACGCCCGATGAAACCGGGGCCGTGCGAAAGCTGCTGCGCGACACCGCGCGCTACTTCGGCCTCATTCCATAAACCCTTCGTCCTGAGACCCACCACGCGATACGGCAAGCAATTGCTGCTTTGCAATGCAAGGAGATTTCCATGCGTAACTTGATGCCCTATTCTCTCTCTTCCTCGCCGGACGTTTTTCCCGACATGTTTCATGCCTTTCTCAGGCCCATTCACCAGAGAGTGGAAAATGAAGGCGCGGGAATGGGTATCGACATCATTGAATTCGATGATGAATTCGTCCTGAAGGCCGAGGTTCCCGGAATCTCGAAAGAAGCCATCTCCGTGAAAGTCGAAGACGATACAGTCACGATCCGGGCAAACAAGGAACAAGGCAAGGAGGCCAGGGACGACGGCCGCGTCATTCGGCAGGAGCGGTTCTGGGGCCAGATCGAGCGAACGGTTTCGCTGCCGGGGTCGATCGACGAAACGAAAGCCAGGGCGACATATCAAGATGGCCTGCTGACACTGGTATTGCCGAAAAAGGCGGATCGTGAACACAGGAATATCCTGATCGAATGACCCCAGGGTCTTTGTGCTCCGGGAATTCCGATGATCGGGAGTTTCGGCGTTTCGGAGAAAATCCCATGCTTGCGCGCGCAGTAATGACCGCCTCTCCGCTGAGCGTCGGCACCGGAACCCCCATATCGGAGATCATTCACATCATGCTGTGCAGAGACATCAGCGCGGTCATCGTGACTGCGAACGACGGTTCGCTGGCCGGCGTGGTCAGCGAAGGCGATCTCATCAGGCGAAAGGGTAGCGGCTACCAGCAAAAACTGAATCATTGGTTCGACCTCCTGGCCGAAGGCGGACCGATGAATCTCGAATTCCTGCACAGCCTGCAACTCGGCGAGATGACGGCGGCAAGCATCATGACGAGTCCGGTCATCACGAGGGACGAACAGACGAGCCTCGCGGAGATTGCGGATGTGATGTTGAAATACTGCATCAAACGGGTTCCCATCACCCGGGCGGGAAAGATCGTCGGCATCATCAGCCGCCGCGATATTCTGCGCACGCTCGTGGAACAGGAAGTCCGATCGGATTGAACGGCCGGCCCGCGGGAGATGCCGGCGGCATCTTCCGTTTCCTGTTGAAATCCCTTGAAACCCGCATGGGCTCTGCATCCGCCGCCTGTCGGAAGCCGGCTTGTTGGCGTAAAATTTCAGCTTGCCCTTCCTGCGGCTCAAGATGACGAGTCCGCCTGTCTGGTCCTTCCGGATCCAGAGGCTCGTCGGGAATGATGCAATGATTGATTCGTTCAGGCTCCCCCCGCTTGTCGACATTGTTCGATCCACCGGTGAATCGATCATCGCGGTCGATGCGGAGCATCGCATCGTCATATTCAACCCCGCGGCGGAAAAGGTGTTTCTCTATGACGCGGAACAGGTGATAGGCCGGAACCTGGGCATCCTCGTTCCCGCCCGCTTCCGCAAGGCTCATGCGGAACACATCGCACGTTTTCAAGATACGGGTATTTCCAAACACGGCATGGGGCTGGGCATGCCGCTGTGGGGCCTGAAAGCCAATGGCGAGGAATTCCCCATGGAGGCGTCGATCTCCCGAATCGAAACGCCGACGGGCGTCTACCTGACGGTCTTTCTCCGCGATATCACGGAGCGGCTGCAGGCCGAGCAGGCATTGCGGGCCTCGCGCGACGAACTCACACGGCTATCCAACGCATTGCTGCGCGAGCGCGAGCAAGAAAAAAGACATATCGCACGAGAGTTGCACGACGATATCGGCCAGAGTCTGACGGCCCTTTCGATGGAATTATCCCAGCTCGAAGCGGCCTTGCCCCCATCTCCCGCGGCCGGGGCCAGCCACATAGGCGCAATGCGGCATCTGATCAAGAGCGCATTCACTTCCCTGCGCCGCATCGCGTCCGATCTGCGGCCCATCATGCTGGACGATCTTGGCCTGCCCGCCGCGGTGGAATGGCTGACTTCGGACTTTGTTTCCCGCTACGGCGTCGATGTGAAAACCCGCATCGACATCGGTCAGCAGGAATTCTCGACCGTGATGAGCACGGTGCTGTTTCGCGTGGCACAGGAAGCACTCACGAACATCGCGAAGCACGCGCATGCGACGGACGTCCTGCTGGAGCTTTATTGCGCCGGGACGCAATGCGCCTTGATCGTGCAGGACAATGGGATAGGCACGACACCCGAGCATCTTGCCAGAGCATTGCCGAAGCGCCTGGGCCTGCTGGGCATGCGGGAACGCGTGCGTCTATTGAATGGCACCGTATCGATCCATACCCGCCCCAGGGAGGGGCTCCGGCTGGAAGTGCTCGTGCCTGTGGAACAGCCAGACGCTCCCTCGTAGGAAGAAGCTCATGATTTCGTTACTGCTCGCGGACGATCACACGCTGCTGCGTGAAGGCTTGAAGCGCCTGCTCCATCAAACCAGCGATATCGTCGTGGAAGGCGAGGCAGGAAACGGCCAGGAGGCTCTGGCCCTCCTGGCTCGGCGGCACTGGAATGTGCTGGTGCTCGACATGTCGATGCCCGGGCGCGACGGCATCGACCTGATACGCCAGATCCGGGCGGAATACCCCAAGGTTCCCATCCTGGTGCTGACCATGCACGGAGAACAACAATACGCGGCCCGGGCAATCAAGGCCGGCGCGGCGGGCTACCTGACCAAAGACGGCGCGGCGGAAGAACTGGTCCAGGCGGTGCGCAAAGTGGCGATGGGCGGGCGTTTCCTCAGCCAGGCGCTGGCGGAAAGCATTGCGTTCGAGCGGCATGGCAGCCATGACGATACCCCCCATCTCCTGCTGTCGGACCGCGAATTCACCGTTTTTCAGCTGCTCGCGGAAGGCCAGACCAATTCCGAGATCGCCCGGCGCTTGTTCATCAGCGTCAAGACCGTCAGCACTTACAAGACCCGACTGTTCATCAAGATGCACATGCGCAATCAGACAGACCTGGTTCGCTATGCCATCAAACATCGTCTTGTCGATGAGCTGGAAATCATGGACCTGCATCCGGAGAATCCGGAATAGGCTCCGGATTCTCCGAAACGCCATGGCCATGCCCGGCGGCACGCTGGCGGAGCGTGTAGAAATATTCCTACATCCGTAGTCCGTTTCAGCGGGAACTATCCGAATTCGCCGATAGTGCGACGGGCCCGTCCCGCCAATACTAGACATAATGGTCGCTCGTTAAGCGGAAGCGGCCCGTCTCCTGTATCGTGGATTGCGCGCTCTCACGAGGGTGCCGAGCCACATGCGGCGTGGCGGACCAGCCGCAAACCGTATGGAGACGAGCCATGGACAACGATATCAGATTCTATGTCGGCCTGGACGTGCATAAGGACAGTACGGCGGTTGCTGTGTGCGAGCCAGGGCGTGAGGCGAGCCGCTTCGTGGGTTCCGTCGGGCCTGATCTGCAGCAGGTGCTCAAGGTGCTGCATCGGTATGGCAACGCGGCGCAGGTAAGCGTGGTCTACGAAGCGGGCCCGACGGGCTACGGACTGCAGCGGGCGCTCGCAGCGCGTGGCTACCGATGCGAGATCATCGCGCCATCGCTCATTCCCCGGCGGGCGGGTGAACGCGTCAAGACCGACCGGCGCGATTGTGCCCGTTTGGCCGAACTGTCTCGCGCCGGTGAACTCAAAGCCATCTGGGTACCCGATGCGGCTCATGAAGCAATCCGCAACCTGTGGCGGGCTCGAGAAGATGCGGTCGATGCCCGTGTGAAGGCGCGCCAGCAACTGAAGGCGTTCCTGCTGCGTGCCGGGCGTCTGTACGAGGGCAAGACGGCCTGGACAAAGATGCACGAACGCTGGATTGCGGACCAACGATTTGATGAACCCGCCGACCAGATTGCGCTGACTGAGTATCAGCTGGCTGTGCAGGCGGCCGATGAGCGGGTGCGGCGGCTGACCAACGCGCTGGAGCAAAGTGCCGCCGACTGGCAGTTTGCGCCTACCGTGGCAGCCTTGCGGGCGCTACGCGGCATCGATACGGTCAGCGCCATCGGGCTGGTGTGCGAGATCGGTGACATCAACCGCTTTGCCACGGCGCGTCAACTTATGGGCTACCTGGGGCTGGTGCCCTCGAAGCATTCCAGCGGCGGCACGGTCAGGCGTGGCTCGATTACCAAGACGGGCAACGCCCACGCCCGGCGGCTGCTCACCGAGGCGGCGTGGAATTACCGTTTCCCGGCGCGCATGAGCAATGTCTTGCGCATGCGCAGTCGGGATCTTGCCCCCGAGATTCGCAACCATGCCTGGAAGGCGCAGCTGCGCCTGTGTGCGCGCTTCTCCCAGCTCGCGCACCGAGGCATGCAGCCGAACAAGGTTTGCGTGGCCGTGGCCCGTGAATTGGCTGGTTTTATTTGGGCGATCGCCCGCCAGGGCGCAATCCGTCAGCAGTAACCGGAGAGCAGTGGTACGAGGCGATGCGGTACGAATCACGATAGGAAGAATCCTCGAGAACACAATCAACAGAACCCCACGGGGCAACCTGCGTCACTAGAGCGAGGCAGCTTCCACGACGGATCGATGCACGGTGGTAACCAACCCACGGATATCAGTCTGATCCATCGTCGCAGCAGCAGACTGGTGCCGCATCGCCCCGTACCACTGAGCATCAACAGATAAAATCATTTTTATTTCTATTGACAGAAAGCGACCATATCAGTGTTCTGTTCGATTAGTCAGGACACTCGAATTCGGATGTATGGGTTCGGCATATACTGCCGGTCCCCTTCGTCGCCAGGCGGCCCGGATTCGTCAGACACGGGGAATCCGCGGGACCGCCCTGTGTCCGGACTCATTCCAGGCATCCTGATTCCGATCAGCCTTACCCCCGCTGCGCCGTGCGGGCCTTGACGGCGGCCACCAGTTGCTGCCGCCGCTGCTCGAACAGGCAGACGGCCGCGGCGGCGGCGACGTTCAGGGATTCGACCGCCGCGGACTGCGGGATGTGGACCCGCCAGTCGGCCCGGGCCAGCAGTTCGTCCGCCACGCCCTGCCCTTCGTTGCCGAACAACCAGACGCATGGCTGCCGCAGATCCTTGAGGTACAGCAGTTCGGCCTTTTCGAGCGTCGTGGCAGCCAGCGGGACGCCCAGCCGCCGCGTCAGCGCCACCAGATCCGCATGTTCATGGATGTCCAGGGCGAAATGCGCCCCCTGGCCGCTGCGCAGGACCTTGGGCGACCAGGCCGAGGCGCAGCCATCGGACAGGTAGGCCTGCCGCAGCCCCGCCGCCGCGGCCGTGCGCAGCAATGTTCCCAGGTTGCCCGGATCCTGGACCCGATCCAGCCACAGGCACCCAGCCGCGATGCGTTCGGGCGGCTTCGGTGCGGGCGCCTCGACGATGAAGAACACGGGAGGACCGTGCTCGACCTGGGACAGGACAGCGGCGAGGTTGTCCTGCAGCACGATGCGGCGCCCCCGCGCGCAGGCCTGCCAGATCGGCCCGACCCAGTCCAGGGACAGGGCGGATTCGCCGACCACCAGAACCGGCGGCGGCCCCTTGTGCTCCAGCCAGGCGCGGCACAGGTGCTCGCCTTCGAGGATGACGCGGGCATCGTGGCGGCCCGGCCGGCCCTGGGCCAGGCGCAGCCAGGCGCGATAATCCGGGTTGTCGCGCGACGCGATGTGGCGCACGGGAACGGGTGCGGTCATGAGAAGCCCCCACGCTGCGCCTTCGGCTCGCTGCCCCCCAAGGGGGCGCTTTTCACCTTGGGACGGCCCTGCGGTGAAAAGGAGCCCCCACGCTGCGCCTTCGGCTCGCTGCCCCCCAAAGGGGCGCTTTTCACCTTGGAGTGGTCTGGCGGTGAAAGGGCCGCTGGATCACCCGCATCCAGCAGACGGCGAACAGGCGCGAAGCCGCGCCGATGCTCGGGGCACGGGCCGAACTCGGCCAGCCGGGCCAGGTGCAGCGCGGTGCCGTAGCCCTTGTGGCGGTCGAAGGCGTACTGTGGATAGCGCGCGTGGAGTTCCAGGCAGCAGGCGTCGCGCGCGGTCTTGGCCAGGATGGAGGCGGCGGAAATCGCCGGTTCCAGGGCGTCGCCCCCAACGACGGCCCGGGCGCGACACGGCAGTCCCTTGGGCAGGCGGTTGCCGTCCACCAGGACCAGCGCCGGCGCGAGGGACAGTTCCAGGCAGGCGCGCCGCATGGCCAGCATCGTCGCCTGCAGGATGTTCAGGCGCTCGATTTCCTCGACGCTGGCGCTGGCGACGGCCCAGGCCAGCGCCCGCTCACGGATCCGATCGGCGAGGAATTCACGGCGCCCGGCGCTGAGCTTCTTGGAGTCGTCCAGGCCCGCGATGGGACGGTCCGGATCCAGAATGACGGCGGCCGCGTACACAGGGCCGGCCAGAGGCCCCCGACCCGCCTCGTCCACGCCGGCGGCCAGCATTCGGCCGGCGGGCATGAGCTCCGCGCCGTCGGCCTTCGGCGTGTCGAACAGTTCAGGCTGCGTCGCCACGGCTGACATCCAGTATGGCCTGCGCCGCCAGGCCCGGCGTGTCGCGATCCAGGGTCTCGTGCAGCGTCGTGAAGCGCCGCGAAATGCGCTCGGCCAGCCCCGCGTCGGTCAGGGCCGTCCAGGTGTGCTCGGCCAGGGCCTGTGGCGTGGCTGCTTCCTGCAGCAGTTCGGGCACGACGAATTCGCGCTCCAGAATGTTCGGCAGACCGATCCAGGGCAGGTTCGGGGCGTCCTGGCCGGATTTCCAGGCCATGATGCGCCGCATCCAGGGCGTAATGACGTAGGAGATCACCAGGGGCCGCTTGAAGAGCGCGGCCTCCAGAGTGGCGGTGCCGCTGGCCACCAGCACCGCGTCGGCGGCCTCCATGGCGTGCCAGGCGACCGGCCATTCGGCCGTGTCCAGGCCGTCGGCGCGCGCGTCCGCGCCCTGCCCCGCTTCGGGCGGCGCCGACAGGACCTGGCAGCCGGGAACGGGATATTGCGCCAGGACAGCCTCGAACTGGGCGCGGCGATGCGGGTTGACCATCGGCACAACGACCCGAAGATCGGGATCCTGGCTCACCAGGATCTGCGCGGCCTGCAGGAAGCGGGGCGCGAGCAGGCGGATCTCCGATTCCCGGCTGCCAGGCATCAGGGCCAGCACCCGGCGGCCGGGTTCCAGGCCCAGGCGCGTGCGCGCGGCCTCGCGATCCGGCCGCGCGGGGATGAGCTCGGCCAGGGGATGGCCCACATAAGTCACGGGCACGCCCTGCTCGCGGTACAGCTCGACCTCGAAGGGAAACAGCACCAGCATGTGGGACACCGCGCGGCGGATCTGGTGGATGCGTTCGAAGCGCCAGGCCCAGATCGACGGACCGACGAAATGCACGGTGGGAATGCCCGCGGCGCGCAGTTTTTCTTCCAGGCGCAAGTTGAAGTCCGGCGCGTCGACCCCTACGAACACGTCCGGACGCCAGTCCAGCGTGCGGCGGCGGGTGTCGCGCCAGGTGCGGATCAGGCGTGGTGCCCGGCGCAGTGCATCGACATAGCCGAACACGGACAGCACATCCATGGGATGCCAGGCCTCGAAACCCGCCCGGGCCATCGCCGGACCGCCGATGCCCATGGCTCTGATCCGTGGGTCGCGCGCCCGCAAGCCGCGAAGCATGCGCGCCGCCAGCAGGTCGCCGGAAGGTTCCCCGGCCACGATGGCGGCGGAGAAGGTCATGGCCGGGCGATACCCCGGCTGGACGCGCGCAGGAAATCGAGCAATGTCTGGACGGCGGGCGCCTCGGCAGGATGTTCCGCCTGCAGGACCGCCAGGGCCTCGATGGCCTGCTCCACGTTCAGCTGGCGCCGGTAGAGGATCTTGTAGGCGTCCTTGAGCGCCTGGATGTCGGCCGGCGTGAAGCCGCGGCGGCCCAGGCCCTCGGCGTTGATGCCGACCGGCCGGAACGAATCGCCCGCGCCGATCATGTACGGGGGCACGTCCTGGCGCACGGAACTGGTGCCGCCGATCATGGCGTGCGCGCCGATGCGCACGAACTGATGCACCGCCGACAGGCCACCCAGGATGGCCCAGTCGCCGATATGGATGTGACCCGCCAGCTGGACACTGTTGGCGATCACGATGTGGCTGCCCAACTGACAATCATGGGCGATGTGGACGTAGGCCATGATCCAGTTGTCGTCGCCCAGCCGCGTGGTGCCCACATCCTGCACGGTACCGGTGTTCACGGTCACGAATTCGCGGAAGGTGTTGCCCGCGCCGATTTCCAGCGCCGTGGGTTCACCCGCATACTTCTTGTCCTGAGGAATGCCGCCGATGGAGCAATAGCGGTAGAAATGGTTGTCCGGGCCGATGACGGTATGCCCGTCGATGACGCAGTGCGGGCCGATGCGCGTGCGCGCCCCGATGCCGACGTGTTCGCCGACGATGCTGTAGGGGCCGACGACGACGTCCTCGCCCAACACCGCGCCCGGCGCGACGAGGGCCGTGGGGTGGATCTGCGCCGCGCCCATCATTCCCCCAGGATACGCACCGCGCACATGATCTTGGCCTCGGCGGCGATCTGGTCGTCGACCTTGGCCACGGCGGTGTACTTGCAGATGGAGCGGCTGAGCTTGTCGGCTGAGACTTCCATACGCAACTGGTCGCCGGGCACCACCGGGCGGCGGAAGCGCGCGCCGTCCACGCCGACCAGATAATAGGCGATCCTGGTGCTGGCCAGGTTCGGCGCGCCGGCGTCGGCGAAAGAGAACAGCGCGGCCGCCTGGGCCAGGGCTTCGATGATGAGGACGCCGGGCATCACGGGGTGATGGGCGAAGTGCCCCTGGAAGAAGGGCTCGTTGTAGGTGACATTCTTGATGGCGACGATGCTCTTGCCCGGGTCCATTTCCAGGACGCGGTCCACGAGCAGCATCGGTTGCCGGTGCGGCAGCCGTTCCATGATGTCTTTGATATCGAGTTCCATTATTGTGTGTCCTGCTTGTGGTTCGTCGGCTGGCCGGTCATTCCGGCGGCGCCTTGTCGTTCCGCGGCGCGCAGCCGCTTGCGCAATTGCGCGAGCTGGCCGATCACGGCTGCATTATGTTGCCAGACGCCATGCTCGGCCACGGGGAATACTCCGGTGTAGCGCCCCGGCTTGAGGATGTCCGTGGTGACCGCGGTGCCGCCCGAAATGTGCACGTCGTCACCCAGCGTCAGATGGCCGCCGAACATCGCCGCTCCTCCGATCACGCAGCGCTGTCCCATGGTGGTGGATCCGGCCACGCCCACGCAGGCGGCCATCGCGGTGTGATCCCCGATCCGGCAGTTGTGGCCGATCATGATCTGGTTGTCGAGCTTCACGCCATTGCCCAGCACCGTGTCCTCGACCGCGCCGCGGTCGACCGTGGTGTTGGCACCGATTTCCACATCGTCGCCGATGCGCACGCCGCCCAGCTGGGCGATCTTGGCCCAGGCGCCGGACGTGCGTGGATCGGGCGCGAAACCGAAGCCGTCGGCCCCCAGCACCACGCCCGAGTGCAGGATGGCCCGCGCACCGACATGCACGCCATGATAGAGCGTGACACGGGCGTGCAGCAGGCTGTCGGGACCGATGGAACTGCCCGCGCCGATGACGCTGCCCGCGCCGATGCGCACGCCCGCGGCTACGCGGGCGCCCGATTCGACGACGGCCAGCGGACCGACATGCACGCCATCGGCCAGCACGGCGTCATCGGCGATCACGGCGCTGGGATGGATGCCCCGGGGCAGGCCGGCCTGGCGATGGCGGTCGAACCATTGAGCCAGCAGCGCGTACATCAGATAGGGTTGCGGGCACAACACTGCCGCCCAGGCCGGAGGGCCATCGTGACGGGATCGGTAGGCATCCCAATCCTGCTGGCGCAGGATGACGGCAGCCGCGCCGCAGTCATCCAGCTGGGACTGCAGACGAGGATTGGACAGAAAGCTGATTTCGAACCGGCCCGCCGAGCCCAGAGAGCCGATCCCCGCGATCTTCAGTGCGCCCGCATCTGGCTCGCCCACGATGCCGCACCCAAGTCCGACCGTATCGGCTGCCCGCAGAAGTTCGGACAATGCGGGTGCCCGATCGGGCGCGAGCAGCACAGGCATCGGAAATCAGCCGCCCAGGGCGCTGATGACCTGATCGGTGATGTCCACACGCGGGCTGACCGTGACGGCGTCCTGGATGATCAGGTCGTAGTTCTGCTGTTCGGCGATCTTCTTGATCGCGGCATCGGCCTTTTCCACGATGGCGGAAAATTCCTCGTTGCGGCGGCGGTTGAAGTCTTCCTGGAATTCGCGGCGCTTGCGCTGCAGGTCGGAATCCATGTCCTGGAGCTTGCGCTGACGCTTGACGCGTTCGGCCTCGGCCAGCACCGGGGCGTCCTTGTCGAGCTTCTGGGCCTCGGAGCGCAGACTGTCGGCCAGGCGTTGCAGTTCCTGGTCGCGCTTCTTGAATTCGGCTTCGATCTTGGCCTGAGCCGCCTTGGCGGGCTTGGAATCGCGCAGGATGCGTTCCGTGCTGACGAAACCGATCTTCGTGCCCTGGGCATAGGACGGCGCGACGAACAGCGCCCCCAGGCCCACGGCCGCCGCCAGGGCCAGCGCCCGGTGGCTACGCACGGCGCGTTGCGCCAATGTTGAAACATTCAGACCTGAAACAAACATGATGATGAATCCACCTAGGATCAAAGCAGCTACAAAAGGGGTTATTGTGCCATCAAACACGGGGAATCAGAAACCCGTGCCGATCTGGAACTGGAAGACCTGCTTCTGGTCGCCTTCCTTGGCGTTCAGCGCACGTCCGAAGGACAGCTGCAGCGGTCCCAGCGGAGATTCCCAGGACAGGCCCAGGCCCGCGGAGTATTTCCAGCCGCAAGGATCGGCCACCTGTCCGTACTGGCCGTTGGCGCAGGTCGAGCCGTCGGTCGTGGAGATCTGGCCGATGTCCGTGAACATGAACCAGCGCAGGGTGCGGTCGCGCGAAGCACCCGGGAACGGCAAATACAGTTGCACGTTGCCGACGATGCGGCGGGAACCGCCCAGGTAGGTGTCGGTCAGGGTGTCGCGCGGCCCCAGCGAAGCGCCCTCGTAGCCGCGCACCGAGCCGATGCCGCCCGCGTACATGTTCTTGATTACCGGGAAGGGCTTGCCGCTGCTGCCATAGGTCTTGGCCCAGTCCACCTGACCGTTCAGGGCCAGGGTGAAGGAGCGGCCCAGCGGCAGGTAGTACTGCTGCTGGCCGCTGAGCTTGTAATAGCGCAGATCCAGGGTGGACATGTCGGCGGACACGCGGGTGTAGCTGCCGCGGTGGGGCGCCAGGGCGCTGTCGCGGGTGTCCTTGGCCCAGCCCAGGCTGAAGATGGCGGCATTGGTGGTGTCGCCGTATTCATCGACGAAGTTCTGGTAGGCCAGGGGCGCTGGATTGGTGCCGGTGCGGCGGATGTCCTTCAGGGCGTTGCGCTCGAAGGTCACGCCGGCGAAGATGCGGTCCACTTCCGAAATCGGCACGCCGAAGTTCAGGCCCAGACCCATGGACTCGACCGTGTACCAGCCGGTGGAGCCGCTGTCGGACACGTCGTAGGGCGTGGTGCGCCGATAATACAGGGACGTGGTCTTGCTGATCCCGTCCTGGGTCCAGTAGGGATTGGTGTGCGAGATCACCGCCGCGCGGTTGGTCTTGCTGGTGTTGACGTTCAAGGACAGGGAATTGCCGCTGCCGAAGACGTTGTCCTGGCTGATGCCGGCCGACAGCATCAGCTTGTCGGTGGTGCCGTAGCCCACGCCCAGGCTGATCATGCCGGTGGGCTTTTCCTTGACGTCGACGTTGACGTCCACCTGGTCGGGCGAGCCCGGCACCGGATCGGTCTTGACGTCCACCTCGGTGAAATAACCCAGGCGGTCGACGCGTTCCTTGGAGGTCTTGATGCTGGAGGAGTCATACCAGGCGGCTTCCTGCTGGCGCATCTCGCGGCGCACGACCTCGTCGCGGGTACGGGTGTTGCCGCCCACGTTGATGCGGCGCACGTAGACGCGGCGGCCCGGATCGACGTAGAAAGTCAGCTTGGCGACGTGGTTGTCGCGGTCCAGCACCGGGCTGGGATTGACGTTGGCGAAGGCGTAGCCCAGCGAGCCCAGGTAATCGGTGATGGACTTCGCCACGGCGTTGGTTTTTTCCGCCGAGAAAGTCTCGCCTTCCTTGACGGTGACCAGCGGCTGGAGATTGGCGTCCAGGCCGAGCAGGTCGCCGGCCAGACCGACCTCGCCCAGCTTGTAGGGCTCGCCCTCGTGCAGGGTCATGGTGATGTAGATGGCCTTGCGGTCGGGCGAAATCGACACCTGGGGCGGTTCCATGGAAAATTCCAGGTAGCCGCGGTCCAGGTAGTACGAGCGGATGCGCTCCACGTCGCCCTCGAGCTTTTCGCGCGAGTATTTATTAGTGCCCGTGTACCAGGTCATGAAACCGCCGGTGGTCAGTTCCATCTGGTCTTCGAGGGTGCCGGCGGTGAAGGCCTCGTTGCCGATGAACTCGATTTTGTCGATGGTGGCGACGTCGCCCTCGAAGATGTCGAAGCTGACCCCGACCCGGTTGCGCTCCAGCGGAGTGATCACGGGATTGATCTGGACGCCGTACTTGCCCTTGGACAGGTACTGCTGCTTCAGTTCGAAGACCGCGCGGTCGAGCATGGCCTGGTCGAAGATCCGGCCTTGGCCGAAGCCGACCTGCGCCAGGGATTTCGTCAGGGCCTTGGCGTCGAATTCGCGCATGCCATTGAAGTTGATCGAGGCGATCGTGGGCCGTTCCTCGACGGTGACCACCAGCACATTGCCCTGCGCGTCGATCTTGACGTCGTTGAAGAAGCCGGTGCCGTAGAGTTTCTGGATGGCGGCCGAGGCCTCCTCCTGGGTGAAGGTCTGGCCGACTTTGACGGGCAGGTAGGTGAAGATCGTGCCCGGATCGACGCGTTCGATCCCTTTGACCTGGATGTCCCGGACCACGAAGGGCGTGAAGGCCGTCGCGATGGCGGGTGCCAGCAGGGTCGCCAGCACCAGGGGAATGGCGCGCTTGATCAGACGAAAATTCCGGGGAGACGACATCCTGGCAATCCTATTTGGCCGTGGAGGAACATGCTTGAGCGATGCGCGATTGTAAGTCACAACCTCATCAACTGAAAAGCCGCGAAAAATCGTTGAACAGGGCCAGAACCATGAGGCCCAGCACGATCCCCAGACCCAGCCGCTGACCCAGGTCGCGCGCCCGTTCGGACAACGGCCGGCCGCCGCGCAACGCCTCGATCAGGTAGAACAGCAGATGGCCTCCGTCCAGCATCGGAATGGGCAGCAGGTTGAGCACGCCGATGCTGATGCTGATCAGCGCCAGGAAGCCCAGGTAGGACTCCAGGCCGATGCGGGCGGATTTGCCGGCATACTCGGCGATCGTGACGGGACCGGTGACATTTTTCCAGGACACGTCGCCCACGACCATGCGGCCCATCATGCGCAGCGTGAACAGGCTCATGTCGGCCGTGCGCCGGACACCCTGCCACAAGCTGTCCAGAGGAGCAAGGCGCACCAGTACCTCGGGCTGTTCCGCCTGGATCAGCGCGCCGATGCGGCCCACCGCGCGACCGCCCTCTCCGGCCTCGGACCGGGGCGTCACGGACAGCGAGACTCGGGCGCCCAGGCGCAGCACCACGAGGGTCAGCGGCTGGCCGGCATGCGCCTGGACGGTCCGCACAAAGGCCTCGACGGAGGGCCCGTCCAGGTCGCCCGCCGTCAGGATCCGGTCGCCGGCGCGCAGTCCGGCCTGTTCGGCAGCCCCGCCCGGGATGAGTTCGCCCACGACCGGATACGGCGCTTGCAGCGCCAGCCCGGCGGCCTGGAGCGGATCGGGGCCATCCGGAGTCACGGCCCGGGGGGCGAGCTTCAGGGTTTCCTCGCGGATCGCGCCATCGACGGATTCCAGTGTCAGCGGCACGTCGCCGCCCAGGGACAGGGGCTCGGCCAACTGCCACCGGGCCTGGATCCAGGACGCGACCGGATTTCCGGCCACGGCGCGCAGCACGTCGCCGTCCCGCACCCCGGCCAGGGCGGCCGGCGTGCCGGCCTGCGGCGCCGCCAGCACGGCGGCCGGCTCCTGCGTGCCCCACAGGCCCAGGAAGGCGTAGATCAGGGCGGCCAGCACCAGATTGGCGGCGGGGCCTGCGGCCACCACCGCCACGCGCCGGACCAGCGGCTGAGCATTGAACGCGGCGCGGCGCGTGGCCTCGTCCGCATCCGGCGGCGCCTCATCGAGCATCTTCACATAGCCACCCAGGGGGATGGCCGACAGCGCCCATTCGGTTCCGCGCCGGTCGCGGCGACGCAGCAGCACGGGGCCGAAGCCCACCGAGAAACGCACGATGGGCACGTCCGCTCGCCGCGCCACCCAGTAATGGCCCAGCTCGTGGAAAGTGACGAGCAGGCCCAGGGCGAGAATGAAGGCGGACAGGGTCAGCAGCATGGTGAAGGCGGCGGAGAATCAGCGGACCTGACAGAAGCCGGCCGCGACGCGGCGCGTGCGCGCGTCCAGGTCGAGGATTTCCGCCAGGGAGGACGGGGTCCGCGTCCCGTGCGCCACGGAATCGTCCAGGCAATGCTCGATGATGGACGGAATCTGGGTGTAGCGGATGCGCCCGCGCAGGAAGCCGTCGACCGCGACCTCGTTGGCCGCGTTCAGCGCGATGCAGGCGCCCTGCCCCTGGCCCAGCGCGTCGAAGGACAGCCGCAGGCAGGGGAAGCGCGCCAGGTCCGGCGTCTCGAAATCCAGCCGCCCCAGGCGGGCGAGTTCCAGCAGGCCGACGCCGCCGTCGATGCGTTCCGGATAGCCCAGGCCGTAGGCGATGGGGGTGCGCATGTCGGGTTGGCCCAGCTGGGCCAGGATGGAGCCGTCCAGGTATTCGACCATGGAATGCACCACGCTCTGGGGATGGATCACGACCTGGATGCGCTCCAGCGGCATCGAAAACAGCCAGTGGGCCTCGATGACCTCCAGGCCCTTGTTCAGCATGGTGGCCGAATCCACGGAGATCTTGCGGCCCATGCGCCAGTTGGGATGCGCGCAGGCCTGGTCCGGGGTGACGGCGTCCAGCTGGTCCAGCGCGGTGCTGCGGAACGGCCCGCCGGAAGCCGTGAGCAACAGCCGGCGCACGCCCTCGGCCGGGCTGGCCGGCGCCCGCGCCCGGTCGGCCGATTGGGGCAGGCATTGGAAGATGGCGTTGTGTTCGCTGTCGATGGGCAGCAGCTCGGCGCCGGATTCGCGCACCGCCCGCATGAACAGGCTGCCCGCCGCCACCAGCGCTTCCTTGTTGGCCAGCAGGACCCGCTTGCCGGCGCGCGCGGCCGCCAGCGCTCCGGGCAGACCCGCGGCGCCGACGATGGCGGCCATGACGGCGGTGACCTCGGGATCGGCCGCGGTGTCGGCCAGCGCCTGGGCGCCCTGGCGGATTTCCGGCAAGGGCCGGCCGGCCGGCCAGGCGGCCGTGAAGCGCGCCCGGGCGGCGTCATCGGGCACGATCACCACCCGCGCCGCATGCCGCGCCGCCTGTTCGGCCAGCGATTCGATCCGGCTGTGCGCGCTCAGGGCATGGACGGAAAACCGGTCCGGATGGTTCGCCACCACGTCCAGCGTGCTCACGCCGATGGAACCGGTCGAGCCGAGGATGCAGAGGCGTTGCTGGACGGACATGGATCGAAACCTGTGATTGGGGAGGATGGAAAAGCGCCGGACAGGCGCGGCCGGGCACTAGAGCCCGGCCATCAGCAGCAGCGCGGCGGCCGGCGCCACCGGCAGCACCGCATCGATGCGATCGTACACGCCGCCATGACCCGGCAGCAGCTGGCTGGAATCCTTGACTCCCGCGCGGCGCTTGAGCAGCGATTCGAACAAGTCGCCGACGATGGACCAGGCCGCCAGCGCCACGCCGGCCAGGACCAGGCCCGCCCAGCCGATGCGTGCCAGCAGCAGCGCGCCGAAGCTGCCCGGCCACCAGAGGGCCGTGGCGACCAGCCAGACGGTGGCCGCCAGGATGCCGCCGGCCGCGCCCTCGATCGTCTTGCCGGGGCTGACGCGCGGCGCGAGCTTGTGGCGCCCCAGGCCGCGGCCGGTGAAATAGGCGGCGATGTCGGCGGCCCAGATCAGCGCCCACAGGCTGACGAGCGCCGCCGCGCCATGACGCAGGAACACCCAGGCCAGCGCGTACCAGGTCGCGGCCATGACCAGGACCCCGGCCAGGGCCAGCACGCCCGGCCGACAGAGGTCCGGCACCCGGGCGCGCACCACCGCGGTGGGAGCGAAGGTCAGCCAGAACAGCACCGCCAGCGGCAGCAGGAAGGACCCGAAGGCGGTTTCCAGCGCCTGCTGGCCGTCGACCAGCAGGCGCGACAACGGCACCAGCGCCAGGACGACCAGCGCCGCACCGCCCCAGCGCGCGGCGGCGCCGTCCTGCACCAGCCTCAGCCATTCCCACAATGCGCAGCCGGTCATCAGGCCGAGCAGGGCCAGCATCGGCCAGGGCGTGGACGCAGTGACCGCGGCCGCCACGATCAGCAGCAGGACGATGGCGGTGAGGATGCGCTGGCGCAGCATGGAGGATTCCTTAGTGCAAACAGGCCCTAGACGGCGCCGCGCAACTGGGCGCTGGTGCGACCGAAGCGCCGTTCGCGACTCCGGTACCACTCGAAGGCCTGGTCGAGCTGTCCGGCGTCGAAATCCGGCCACCAGCAGTCGGTGAAATACAGTTCAGTATAGGCCAGCTGCCAGATCATGAAATTGGAAATGCGCTGCTCGCCGCCAGTGCGGATGAACAGGTCCGGTTCCGGCGCATAGGCCAGGGCCAGCCAGGGCGACAAAGCGGCCTCGTCCAGGGCCTCGGGGTGTTCCGCGAGTTCGGGCCGGGCGGCCAGCAAGGCCCGGGTGGCCTGCAGGATGTCCCAGCGACCGCCGTAGTTGGCGGCGATGGTCAGCGTCAGGGCCGTCTGGCCCGCGGTGCGCCGTTCGGCGGCTTCGATCAGGCCGCGCAGGTGCGGATCGAAAGCCGACAGGTCGCCCACCACGCGCAGGCGCACGCCCTGGGCTTCCAGACGATCGACTTCCTTTTCCAGGGTGCGCACGAACAGGCGCATCAGCAAGGAAACTTCCTGGGCCGGGCGGCGCCAGTTCTCGGAACTGAAAGCGAACAGCGTCAGGTAGCGCACGCCCCGGTGGCCGCAGGCCTCGACGATGCGGCGCACGGCCTGCACGCCGCGCACGTGCCCCGCCGTGCGGGGCAGCATCCGCCGGGTCGCCCAGCGGCCGTTGCCATCCATGATGATGGCGACATGCCGGGGCACGTCCCCGGTCTCGGGAATGACAAGCGTGGAAGAAAGGGTTTCGATCATACGCCGTGGCGTCGCGCGGCTAGACCGTCATGATCTCGGCTTCCTTCTGGGCGACGAGCTTGTCGATTTCGGCCACGTAGCGGTCGGTGAGCTTCTGCACCTCGTCCTGGCCGCGGCGGTCCTCGTCCTCGGAGATTTCCTTGTCCTTGAGCAGTTTCTTCAGGGTCTCGTTGGCCTCGCGGCGCAGGTTGCGCACGGCGACCTTGGCGTCCTCGCCCTCGCCGCGCACGACCTTGGTCAGGTCACGGCGGCGTTCCTCGGTGAGGGCCGGCATCGGCACGCGGATATTGTCGCCCATGGCGATGGGGTTCAGTCCCAGGTCGGATTCGCGGATGGCCTTTTCGACCGGACCCGCCATCGTCTTTTCCCAGACCTGCACGCTCAGAGTGCGGGCGTCGATCACGGTCACGTTGGCGACCTGGCCCACCGGCACGGGAGAGCCGTAGTATTCGACGTGCACGTGGTCCAGGATCCCGGCATGGGCACGTCCCGTGCGGATCTTGGCCAGGCCGGCCTTCAGGGCTTCGATGGATTTACCCATGCGCTCGTCGGCCGAGCGGCGGATGTCGGAAAGGCTCATGAGGATTCCTATACCTGAACCAGTGTGCCCTCGTCCTCGCCGCAGACGACGCGCCGGAGGGCTCCTGGTTTGTTGATCGAAAAGACCTTGATCGGCAGTTTCTGGTCGCGGCACAGCGCGAAGGCCGTGGCGTCCATGACTTCCAGGCGACGCACGATCGCCTCGTCGAAACTGATGCGCGAGTAGCGCGTGGCGTTCGGGTCCTTGTTGGGATCGGCGCTGTAGATGCCGTCGACCTTGGTGGCCTTGAGCACGATCTCGGCGCCGACCTCGGCCCCGCGCAGCGCGGCGGCCGTGTCGGTGGTGAAGAAAGGATTGCCGGTGCCGGCCGCGAAGACGACGACCTTGCCTTCTTCCAGGTAGCGCAGGGCCTTGGGACGGATGTAGCGCTCGACCACCTGGTCGATGTTCAGGGCCGACTGCACCCGGGCGTCGACGCCGTGGTTCTTCAACGCGTCCTGCAGCGCCAGGCCGTTCATGACGGTGGCCAGCATGCCCATATAGTCGGCCGTGGCCCGGTCCATGCCCTGGGCGCCCGGCGCCACGCCGCGAAAGATGTTGCCCCCGCCGATCACCACGGCCAGCTGCACCCCGAGGGACACGACGCCGTGGATTTCCTCGGTCATGCGAAGTATGGTCGCGCGGTTGATGCCGAAGGCATCGCCGCCCATCAGAGCCTCACCCGAGAGTTTCAGGAGAACGCGCTTGTAGGCAGGAGTTGACATGCAGGGTTCCTGGAAGGATAAATATTCAAAGCATAGAGCGGCATGAAGCCGGGAGCGCAGCCCCCGGCTTTGGGTACGCGCTGGCTCGGGCCCGTCAGGCAAGGCGCGATCCGCAGCGATAGCCTAGCTATCGCGAGGACTCGCAACGCCTCAGGCGGGCTCGGGCGCGATGCCATCGTACCCGAAATCAGCCGGGATCAGGAACCGCTGGCAGCCGCGGCGACTTCCGCGGCGAAGTCCTCGGACTTCTTCTCGATGCCCTCGCCCACCACGAACAATGCATAGCGATTGATGCGGGCGCCCTTTTCCTTGAGCATCTGCTCGACGGTCTGCTTGTCGTTCTTGACGAAAGGCTGCGACAACAGCGTGACTTCCTTCAGGAACTTCTGCACGGAGCCCTCGACCATCTTGGCGACGATCTCGGCCGGCTTGCCGGATTCGGCGGCCTTCTGTTCGGCCACGGAGCGCTCGGCGGCGATCAGCGCGGGGTCCACACCGTCGGCGTTCAGGGCGCGGGGCTTGGTCGCGGCGATGTGCATGGCCAGGTCCTTGCCGACTTCCTCGGCACCGGCGAAGTCGACCAGCACGCCGATGCGGCCGCCATGCACGTAGCTGTTCAGGCCGTCCACGGTATCGAAGCGCTGGAAGCGGCGCACCGACATGTTCTCGCCGATCTTGCCCACCAGGCCGGCGCGCACGGACTCGACGGTGCCGTCACCCAGGGCGCAGGCGTTCAGCGCGGTCAGGTCGGCCGGGTTGCGCTCGGCGACGATGCGGGCCAGGTCATTGACGAAGGCGATGAAATCGTCGTTCTTGGCGACGAAGTCGGTTTCGCAATTGACCTCGACCAGCGCGCCGCTCTTGCCGTCGGCGGCGATGTGCAGGCCAATCAGGCCTTCGGCCGTGATGCGGCCGGCGGCCTTGGAAGCCTTGCTGCCCAGTTTGACGCGCAGCAGTTCCTCGGCGCGGGCCAGGTCGCCCTCGGCCTCGGTCAGGGCCTTCTTGCATTCCATCATGGGCGCGTCGGTCTTCTCGCGCAGTTCCTTGACCATGGCGGCGGTGATTTGAGCCATTGTGTTCTCTCCTGTTCAATCAATGCGCGCGCCGACGGGGGCGCGCGACGAGTCCGCCGCCCATCGGCGGCGGGCCGGGACGGCGGAAGGCAGGAAATTATTCCTGATCCTGATCCTGCTCGACCTCGATGAATTCCTCGCCTTCGGCCAGTTCCTCGACCAGGCCGTTGAGGCTCTGCTCGCGCCCGGCCAGCACGGCGTCGGCCATGCCGCGGGCATACAGGGCAATGGCCTTGGAGGAGTCGTCGTTGCCCGGGATGACGTGATCGATGCCTTCGGGCGAGTGGTTGGTGTCGACCACGCCGACCACCGGGATGCCCAGGGTGCGGGCTTCGGCCACGGCGATCTTGTGGTAGCCCACGTCGATCACGAACAGCGCGTCGGGCAGCGTGTTCATGTCCTTGATGCCGCCGATGGACTTGTTGAGCTTGTCCATCTCGCGCGCGAACATCAGCGCTTCCTTCTTGGTCATGTGCTCGGTGGCGCCTTCGGCCTGCTGGGCTTCCATGTCCTTCAGACGCTTGATCGAGGTCTTGACCGTCTTGAAATTGGTCATCATGCCGCCCAGCCAGCGGCTGTCGACGTAGGGCATGCCGCAGCGCTGGGCCTCGGCCGCGACCAGTTCGCGAGCGGAGCGCTTGGTGCCGACGAACAGCACGTTGCCGCCGCGCGCGGCCACCTGGCGCACGAACTGGCTGGCTTCCAGGTATTTTTCAACCGTGCGTTCCAGGTTGACGATGTGGATCTTGTTGCGCTGGCCGAAGATGTATTCGGCCATCTTCGGGTTCCAGTAACGGGTCTGGTGGCCAAAGTGCACACCGGCTTCCAGCATTTCGCGCATGAGCGACATGAAAATTCTCCAAGAGGGTTTGGTCTTGTACCTGGCCAGTATCCGGGACTAACATGAGCGAAGCCATCGATCCATGAAGGAATCTCTTGACGCCTGAATCTTGACGCCTGAATTACCCGGGCCAGGGCCTTTCTCGACAGGCCCCAGGCTGGTTTCAGGCTCGGCTTCACCCGCGCAGACCGCGGACACCCTGTGCGGCCAGGCACGCTATTTACAGCTAAGCCTATAATTCTACTATTCATCTCGTCCACACAGCAAGCATCCCATGAGCCCAGTCATCACCGATCCCCACGAACTCGACCAGATGCGCGCCGCCTGCCAGGCCGCCGCCAGCATCCTGGACTACCTCGAACCCCACGTGCGCGCCGGGGTCACGACGGGGGAACTCGAACGCCTGTGCATGGACTACCTCACGAACACGCTGCACGTGAAGTCGGCCACCGTGGGCTACGCGCCCCCGGGCTATCCGCCCTTTCCCGCCTCCATCTGCATCTCGGTCAACCACGTCATCTGCCACGGCATCCCCGGCGACAAGGTCCTGAAGAACGGCGACATCCTGAACATGGACATCACCATCATCAAGGACGGCTGGTTCGGCGACACCAGCCGCATGTACTGCGTGGGCGAACCGTCCATCCTGGCCCGCCGCCTGATCGACACCACTTACGAATGCATGTGGCTGGGCATCGAGCAGGTCCGCCCGGGCGCCGCTCTGGGCGACATCGGCTACGCCATCCAGAAGCACGCCGAGGACGCGGGCTTTTCCGTGGTGCGTGAATACTGCGGCCACGGCGTGGGACGCCGCTTCCACCAGGATCCCCAGGTGCTGCACTACGGCAAGCCCGGCACGGGCATGCGCCTGGAACCGGGTATGATCTTCACGATCGAGCCCATGATCAACGCCGGCCGCCGCGAAATCCGCACCCTGGCCGACCAGTGGACGGTCGTCACGCGCGATCACAGCCTGTCGGCCCAATGGGAGCACAGCATCCTGGTGACCGACGACGGCTACGAGGTGCTGACGGTGTCACCCGGCATGCCGGCGCCCCCCGCCTTCGTCAAGGATGAGGCTGGACGCGAGGTGGGGAGCGCGTAGCGCCAAGGGGGCGCTATGAACCAGGAGAACGCCGACACGCACCGACCCGCCCTGGCTGGACTGCGCGTCCGGATGCAGGCGCGCCGGATCGAGGCCATCCAGTCCTGGCGCACGCACCTGCGGCCCGACACGCTGCTGTCCACCCTGCGGCGCATTGCCGATGATACCCTGCGCGGCCTGCTGAAGATCCACCCGCTGCCGGCCGGCGCCTGCGCGGCCGCTGTCGGAGGCTACGGCCGTGGCGAACTCTATCCCGGCTCGGACCTGGACATCCTGATCCTGCTTGAGCGCCCCCCCGACGCCGCCGCCCGCGAACGTATCGAGGCTCTGGTCGCCGCCCTGTGGGACATCGGGCTGGAGCCGGGCCTGAGCGTGCGTACCCTGGAACAATGCCGGCACGAGGCCGCCGCCGACATCACCGTTCAGACCTCCCTGCTCGAGGCCCGCTGGCTGGCCGGCGGCCGGTCGCTGTTCCAGCGCTTCCGCGAACGGATGCGGCAGGAGCTGGATCCCCGGGATTTCTACCTGGCCAAGCGCACCGAAATGCAGCAGCGGCATGCGCGCCATCAGGACACACCCTATGCGCTGGAGCCCAACTGCAAGGAAGCACCCGGCGGCCTGCGCGACCTGCAGGTGCTGTTGTGGCTGGCGCGCGCGGCCGGCCTGGGCACGACCTGGACCGCGGTGGCGCGTACCGATCTGCTGACCTCGGCCGAATTCCGCTCTCTGCGGCGGGCGGAACTGGCCTTCAAGCGCCTGCGCATCGAACTTCACCTGCTGGCCGGGCGACGCGAGGATCGCGTGCTGTTCGACCTGCAACCGCGCCTGGCCCGGGTCTATGGCTTCGCCGATCAGCCGCACCGGCGCGCCGGCGAACTGCTGATGCAGCGCTACTACTGGGCCGCCCGCGTGGTCTGCCAGGTCAACCGGCTGCTGATGCTGGCGCTGGAGGAACGCCTGTTCCCCCGCCCCCAGGACGAAGCCGTCGCCCTCGACGACGATTTCTGCATCCGCCGCGAGCGGCTGGCCCTGGTCCGCGCGGACGCCTTCGAACGCACGCCCAGCCTGTTGCTGAAGGTGTTCCTGGTCACGCAGCAGCACCCGGAACTACAGGGCATGGCGGCCGGCACCCTGCGGGCCATGTGGCACGCCCGCCACCGCATCGACCGCGCATTCCGCGACGATCCGGCCAACCGCCGCCTGTTCCTGCAGATCCTGCGCCAGCCGCGCGGCATCGTCCACGCCCTGCGCGACATGACGATGTGGAACATCCTGCCGCGCTACCTGCCCGTGTTCCGGCGCATCGTCGGCCAGATGCAGCACGATCTTTTCCACGCTTACACCGTGGACCAGCACATCCTGATGGTGGTTCGCAACCTGCGGCGCTTCACCATGCCGGAGCATGCCCAGGAATACCCTCTGGCCAGCCAGTTGATCGCCGACCTGGATGACCACTGGCTGCTGTACGTGGCGGCCCTGTTCCATGACATCGCCAAGGGACGCGGCGGCGACCATTCGCAGCTGGGCGCCGCCGAGGTCCGCCGCTTCGCCCGCCGCCACGAGCTGCCGCGCGAATCCGTCGAACTGCTGGATTTCCTGGTGCGCGAGCACCTGACCCTGTCCCAGGTGGCTCAGAAGCGCGACCTGAGCGATCCCCGGGTGATCCACGAGTTCGCCGCGCGGGTCGGATCCCGGCGCCGGCTGGCCGCCCTGTATCTGCTGACCGTGGCCGATATCCGCGGCACCAGCCCCAAAGTCTGGAACACCTGGAAGGGCAAGCTGCTGGAGGACCTCTATCACCGCACGCTCGCGGCCCTGGGGGGCGAGCAGCCCGACACCCGGACCATCCTGGCCCTGCGCAAGGACGCCGCCGCGGCCGAAATCCGCCGGATGGGGCTGCGCGACGACAGCCGCGATGCCTTCTGGTCGCAACTGGACGTGGCCTATTTCCTGCGCCACGACGCCAACGAGATCGCCTGGCACACGCGGCACCTGTACCATTGCTTCCAGGGGCCGGACCCGGTCGTGCGCGCCCGCGTCCTGGGCCAGAGCGAGGCCCTGCAGATCCTCGCCTACGCGCCCGACCGGCCGGACCTGTTCATGGACATCTGCACCTATTTCGACCGTCACGGCCTGAGCATCCAGGACGCCCGCATCCATACCACGCGCCAGGGCTGGGCGCTGGACAGCTTCATCGTGCTGCTGCCCGAGCACGACCGCGACTATCGCTCCCACGCCTCCCTGATCGAACATGAGCTGCGCGCCGCGCTGACCGACGGCCCGGCCGCGCGCCGGGACGCCCCGGCACCGCATCCGGGGTCGCGCCGATCCCGGGCCTTTCCGATCATGCCCAGCGTCACGCTGCAGCCCGACGAACAGGGCGGCAACTGGCGACTGTCGGTCACGGCGGCCGACCGCGTCGGCCTGTTGCACGACCTGGCCCGGGTGTTCGCCCGCCACGACGTCGGCCTGAAGATGGCCAAGATCATGACCCTGGGCGACCGGGTGGAGGACATCTTCGTCCTCGACGGCCCCGGCCTGGAGCATCCTCGCGGCCAGATGCAGTTCGAGCGCCAGGTGCTGGAAGCGCTGGGCGCGGCGGCATCCGACATTCCCCCTCCTTTTTCCTCGACGAACCCGACCACGCCTCCACCATGATCCTGACCCGCTCCGACCGTCTCCTGCGCCTCGTCGCCCTGCTGTGCCTGGCCGCCGTGGGCTTCGCCCTGATCTCGCAATATGCGTTCGGCATGAAGCCCTGCGCCTGGTGCGTGCTGCAGCGGCTGATCCTGCTGGCCACCGCCGCCGCCTGCGGGCTGGCGGGCATGGGCTGGGGGCCGGCCATCGTGCGCCGCATCGGTGCGGCAGTGGCAGCCATCCTGGCCGCGGGCGGCGCCGTCGCCGCCTGGTATCAGTACAACGTGGCCTCGCAGATGTTTTCCTGCGCGCAGACCTTCGCCGATCGCTTCATCACGGCATCGGGGCTGGACGCCGCCCTGCCCTGGCTGTTCGGCATCTACGCGAGTTGCATGGACGCCCGTGTCAACCTGCTGGGCGTGGAATACGCGCTATGGGGCCTGATGCTCTTCGTCGTCTGCGCCGTGCTGGCGCTGGCCGCGCTGTGGATGAGCCCGGACGCTGCTCAGTCCCCTGCGGACTGAGCAGCGCCTGGCGAATCGGAGCGCCTTGCAAGGCGCGACGTGGGGAGTGGACTCAACTTTCGTCCTCGGTCGCCGCCATGGCGCCGGAGCGTTGCGGCAGTCCCCGGGTGCGGCTCAAACGTTCCAGATAGGCGTCGTCGATGTCGCCGGTGACGTAGCGGCCGTTGAAGCAGGACGATTCGAAGGACCGCATGACCGGATTCAGGTCGCGCAGGGATTGCTCCAGATCGTCCAGATCCTGGTAGACCAGGCCGTCTGCGCCGATCTCGCGGGCGATCTGCGCCTCGTCCCGTCCGGTAGCGATCAGTTCCGCCTGGGTCGGCATGTCGATGCCATAGACGTTCGGATAGCGAACCGCCGGCGCCGCCGAGGCGAAGAAGACCTTGTTCGCGCCCGCTGCCCGGGCCATGTCGACGATCTCGCGGCTGGTGGTGCCGCGCACGATGGAATCGTCGACCAGCAGGACGTTCTTGCCGCGGAATTCCATGTCGATGGCGCTCAGCTTCTGGCGCACGGATTTCTTGCGCACAGCCTGGCCGGGCATGATGAAGGTGCGGCCGACGTAGCGATTCTTGATGAAGCCCTCGCGGTAGTTCAACCCCAGGCGAGCGGCCAGCTGCATGGCCGACGGCCGCGAGGAATCCGGAATCGGCATGACCACGTCCACGTCGCCCAGGCGCAGCGACTTGGCGACCTTGTCCGCCAGGTATTCCCCCATGTGCAGGCGCGCGTCGTAGATCGAGACCCCGTCCATCACGGAATCCGGCCGGGCGAAATAGACGTATTCGAAGACGCAGGGGGTTTGCTCCAGGCCGGGGTCGGCGCAGGCCTCGGCGCTCAGTTCGCCGTCCTCCGTGATCACGACGGCCTCGCCGGGCGCGATGTCGCGTACCAGAGAAAAACCGCTGCCGGTCAGGGCCACGGACTCGGAGGCCAGCATCCATTCGGGACCGGATTCCGTGTCGTTTCGCCCCAGGCACAGGGGCCGGATGCCGTGCGGGTCGCGGAAGGCCACCAGGCCGAAACTGCTGATGTCGGCGATGACGGCGTAGGCGCCCTTGGCGCGCCGGTGCACCGCGCGCACGGCCTGGAACACCGCGTGCGCGTCCAGGGTGACGCCATTGGACGCCTGCTGCAGTTCGTGGGCGAAGACGTTGAGCAGGACCTCGGAGTCGGAATTGGTGTTGATGTGGCGCCGATCGTGCTTGAACAGGGACTCGCGCAGTTCGCGCCAGTTGGTCAGGTTGCCGTTGTGCACGAAGGTGATGCCGAATGGCGCGTTCACATAGAAAGGCTGGGCCTCGTCCACGCTGGCGCTGGAGCCCGCCGTGGGGTAGCGCACCTGCCCCAGCCCCCTGTTGCCTGGCAGCGCCCGCATGTTCCGCGTGCGGAACACGTCGCGCACCAGGCCGTGGGCCTTGTGCATGCTGAAGAACTGGTCGTGCGCGGTGGCGATACCCGCCGCGTCCTGGCCCCGGTGCTGCAGCAGCAGCAGGCTGTCATAGATCAGCTGATTGACGGGGCCGCGCCCCATCACACCCACGATTCCGCACATAAGAATGAATTCCGGCTAATAGGGAAGCAGTTCCGCCACCTGGGTCGGCAGCAGTGATTTGACGTGTTGGAAGCCTCGGACGGCCGCGGCCGAGGTGCGCGCGTCCCGCCACCAGGGTTCCTGGGGAAGCTGGGTGTAGCCCGCCAGACCCACCAGGGCCAGGACCAGCACCACGCCGCGCACCGCGCCGAATACCGCGCCCAGGCCGTGGTCGGCCGGCGTCAGGCCGGTGCGGTCCACCAGCGCGCCCAGCGCCATGTTCAGCAGGCCGACCAGCAGCAGGGCCAGGATGAAGATCGCCCCATAGGCGGCCAGCGTGCGTAGCAGGCCGTTGTCGATCAGGCCCAGCAGCCAGTCCGACGCCGCCGGCCCCCACCAGATGGCGGCCACGAAGGCGGCGACGTAGGCGACCAGTGACAGGACTTCGCGCAGGAAGCCGCGCAGCAGGCCGATCAGGGCCGAAACGGCCACCACGGCCAGGACGAAGTAGTCGAAGCTGGTCACTTGCCGGAGATCAGGCCGTTCTGGTAGCCCAGGGCCCGCAGCCGGGTCTGGGCCGCCTGGGCGGCCTCGTGGGAGCCGAAGGGCCCCACCCGCAACCGGTAGACGGTGCGGCCGTTGGACTGGCCGCGCTCGACGTAGGCGTCGGTGACGCCGGCCTGGCGCAGGCTGTCGCGCCGCGCCTGGGCGTCCTGCTCGGTCGTATAGGCGGCGACCTGGAGATAATAGCGGCCCCCGGCGGCGGGCCGGGCTTCGGACCGGGCCGCGGGCGGCGTCTTGCCGGCCAGCAGGGCCAGGGCGACGGAGCCGTCGTCGGTGCGGTCGGCCGGGGCACGGCTGGAAGGCTTGTCCGTGCTTGGGCGCTCGGCGGTCCGGGCAGGCTCGGCGGCAGGCTTTTCACGCGGGAGCTCGGGCTGGGCCCTGGATGGCTCGGCGGGCGCGGGTTCGGACGCGGCGGCCGCTGGCGGCTGACCCTGAGGAGCGGATGTCTGAGGTGGTTCGGCAGGTTCGGACGCGGCGGAGGCCGCCGTGTCGGCCGGACGCTCGTTCTGGACCTGGCCGCCCGCCGCGGCGGCATCGGGCTGGGCGACGGAGGGCTCGGCCGCAGATGGCAGGCCGGCGACCGGCGCGGGCACCACGATCGGAGCGTGCGTGTCATCGGGAACAGGTTCGTCGAACAGCCAGGGCACGACGATGAAGGCCGCCAGCACCAGCGCCAGGGCGCCAATCAGGCGGCGGCGGGCTTTCACGCGCAATTCGCGGAGCTGGGCCTCGGTGCCGGCGGATCGCGCCGCCGCGCGTTGTCCCGTTTCGGTTCCCTTGCGAAAAAACATCGTGCAGCCAACCCATCAAAAGTGGCGGATCGGCCTCCCGGCCCGATCAGGCTAGGACATCCCGGCCTTCGCGGCGCAGGACTTCGAGCACCGGGCCGACTGTGGCAAACGATCCGAACACGAGGATTCTATCATTGTCGGTCGCCAGTCTCCTGGCCTCGGCAAAGGCTTGTTCCGGACTGTCAAAAGTCGAAACCTGGACGTCCCGGGCGGCCACAGCGGGCCGGGGCGCGGCCCGCACGCCGGGCTTGTGCTCGCCCGTGGGCCGGACGATCTCGCTGGTCTGGGCGATGAAGGGATCCGCGGGCGCCTGATCGCCGCCGATGCGGCGCACGACGGCGGCCAGATCCTGGGCGGTAGTGCCGCGCGGCCCGCCCAGCGTGGCGCACAGCCAGCGGTCCACGCGCCGTGACAGGCGCGACAGCGTGGCTTCGATGTCCTTGTCGCGCAGCATGCCGACCACCGCGTAGGTGTGCGGATAATGGCCCATGCTGTCCAGGTTCTGGCCCAGCGCCGAGGCCGCATGCGGATTGTGCCCCACGTCCAGAATGGTGGCGGGCAGCCCGGGCAGAATTTGCATGCGTCCCGGCAGGCTGACGTGCAGCAGGCCCTGGCGCACGTCCTGCTGGGTGACCACCAGGCGGTCGCGCAGGGCCTCCAGGGCGGCCAGGGCCGCCGAGGCGTTCAGCAACTGGTTGGCGCCGCGCAGGGCGGGATAGCCCAGCGCGTTGCGGCGCTGCGAGCGGCCGCCGTAGGCCCATTGCTGGCGATCGCCGGAATAATTGAAGTCGATCCCGACGCGCCAGAGATCGGCGCCGATCGCATCGGCGTGGTCGATCACGGTTTGCGGCGGGATGGGATCGGCGCAGATCGCGGGCCTTCCGGGCCGGAAGACATGGGCCTTCTCACGGCCGATCGCCTCGCGGGTATCGCCCAGATACTGCATGTGGTCCAGATCCACGCTGGTCAGGATGGCGCAATCGGCATCGATCAGGTTGACCGCATCCAGCCGGCCGCCCAGGCCGACTTCCAGCACCACGACGTCCAGCCTGGCAGCCTGGAACAGCAGCAAGGCCGCCAGCGTGGTCATTTCAAAATACGTCAGGGTGACGCCCTCCCGGGCGGCCTCGACGCGCTCGAGCTGGGCCACGATGTCCGCGTCGGAGGCTTCCTCGCCGTTCACGCGGATGCGCTCGTTGAAGCGCAACAGATGGGGCGAGGTGTACTTGCCGACCTTGTAGCCCGCGGTGAGCAGCATGGACTCCAGCATGGCGCAGGTGGAACCCTTGCCGTTAGTACCGGCCACGGTGATCTTGACACAGTCCAGGGACAGGGCCAGGCGGCCGGCCACGGCGCGGGTGCGGTCCAGGCCCAGATCGATGGCTTTCGGATGCAGGGTTTCGAGGTAGGCCAGCCAGTCGGCGAGCGCGGCGCCCGGGGCGGGAGCGGAGAGGGACATGAGTGGACTTCGACAATGAAAAACGGCAGGTGCCGATATTAGCACCTGCCGTCTGGAGACTCGCCGGACAGCCCTACCGCCCGCAAGGAAGCCTATCGCCGCCTGGATGAGCCCGGCCATGGGCCAGTCCCTTGCGGACTGGCTCATGGCCTGGTGAATCATGGCCTGGTGAATCCGAGCAGCCCGCGGGCTGCGCGGCGTGGAGGTCCTTTTACTTCTTCCGCGCGGGCGGCACGTCGGTGCAGTGGCCATCGGCGACTTCGGCGGCCATGCCGACCGATTCCCCCAGCGTCGGGTGCGGGTGGATGGTCTTGCCGATATCCACGGAATCCGCGCCCATCTCGATCGCCAGGACGATCTCGCCGATCAGGTCGCCCGCGTGGGTGCCGACGATCCCGCCGCCCAGGATGCGGCCGGTTTCCGCGTCGAACAACAGCTTGGTGAAGCCCTCGTCGCGGCCGTTGGCGATGGCGCGGCCCGAGGCCTGCCAGGGGAACAGGCCCTTCTTGACGGTGATACCGTCCTTCCTGGCGGCTTCCTCGGTCAGCCCGACCCAGGCCACCTCGGGATCCGTATAGGCCACCGAGGGGATCACGCGCGCGTCGAAGAAGGCCTTGTGGCCGGCGATGACCTCGGCGGCCACGTGGGCCTCGTGGACGGCCTTGTGCGCCAGCATGGGCTGGCCCACGATGTCGCCGATGGCATAAATGTGCGGCACGTTGGTGCGCATCTGCTTGTCCACGGCGATGAAGCCCCGGTCGGACACCGCCACGCCGGCGTTCTCCGCGCCGATCTTCTTGCCGTTGGGCGAGCGCCCGACGGCCTGCAGCACCAGATCGTAGCGCTGGGGTTCCTTGGGGGCGGATTCGCCCTCGAAGGTGACCCAGATGCCGTCTTCCTTGGCTTGCGCCCCCACCGTCCTGGTGTTGAGCATGACGTGGTCGAAGCGCTTGGCGTTCATCTTGTCCCAGACCTTGACCAGGTCGCGGTCCGCGCCGGTCATCAGGGTGGGCAGCATTTCCACCACGTCCAGGCGGGCGCCCAGCGCGGAGTAGACCGTGCCCATTTCCAGGCCGATGATGCCGCCGCCGACGATCAGCATGCGCTTGGGCACCGATTTCAGGGCCAGCGCACCGGTGGAGTCGACGATGCGCGGATCGTCCGGCAGGAACGGCAGCTTCACCGACTGGCTGCCGGCCGCGATGATGGCGGAGGCGAACTTGACCGTGGCCTGGCCACCGTCCGCCTTGGCCACCGTCAGGTGGTGCGGATCGGCGAAGGTACCCACACCCTGGATGACCGTGACCTTGCGGGCTTTGGCCATGCCGGCCAGACCGCCGGTGAGCTTGCCCACCACCGAGTCCTTGTAGCCGCGCAGCTTGTCCAGATCGATCGCCGGCTCGCCGAAGGCGATGCCGTGGGCGGCCAGGGTCCTGGCCTCTTCCAGCACGCCAACGGTGTGCAGCAGGGCCTTGGAGGGGATGCAGCCGACGTTCAGGCAGACCCCGCCCAGGGTGGCATAGCGTTCCACCAGGACGACCTTCAAGCCCAGGTCGGCGGCGCGGAAGGCGGCCGAATAGCCGCCGGGACCCGCGCCCAGCACCAGGACGTCGTATTCGCCGTCGGCCGCGCCGGAGAACTGCGCGGGCGCCGGGGCCGGGGCCGCCGGAACGGGCGCGGCGGCGGCCGGAGCCGGAGCCGGAGCCGAGGCGGACGCGGCCGGAGCGGACGTGGCGGCGCCGGCCGCCTCGACGCGGACCACGGCCGTGCCCTGGGAAACCTTGTCGCCCAGCTTGACGAGGATTTCCTTGATCACTCCGCCCTGCTCGGCCGGGATTTCCATGGAGGCCTTGTCGGACTCCACGGTGATCAGGCTCTGCTCGGCCTGGATGGTGTCGCCCACGTTGACCAGGATCTCGATGACTTCGACCGCGTCGAAGTCGCCGATGTCGGGGACGTTCAGATCGATGAGGCTCATGCCGTCCCCCTTACAGGATGATGCGGCGGAAGTCCGCCAGCAGGCCAGCCAGATAGGCGTTGAAGCGCGCGGCGGCGGCCCCGTCGATCACGCGGTGATCGTAGGACAGCGACAGCGGCAGCATCAGGCGCGGCTGGAAGGCCTTGCCGTCCCAGACCGGCTGTATGGCCGAGCGCGACACGCCGAGGATGGCGACTTCGGGCGCGTTGATGATGGGCGTGAAATCCGTGCCGCCGATGCCGCCCAGGGACGAGATCGAGAAGCAGCCGCCCTGCATCTGCGAGGGCGAGAGCTTGCCCTCGCGGGCCAGGGCGGCGAGTTCGGAGGTTTCCGCTGCCAGTTCCATCACGCCCTTCTTGTCGGCGTCCCGGATCACCGGGACCACCAGGCCGTTGGGCGTGTCGGCCGCGAAGCCGATGTGGAAGTAGTGCTTGAGCACCAGGTTGTCGCCGTCCAGCGAGGCGTTGAATTCCGGGAATTTCTTCAGTGCGGCGACCACGGCCTTGATCAGGAAGGCCAGCATGGTGACCTTGGCGCCGGACTTCTTGTTTTCCGCATTCAACTGCTGGCGCAGGGCTTCCAGTTCGGTGATGTCCGCCACGTCATTGTTGGTGACGTGCGGGATCATGACCCAGTTGCGGTGCAGGTTGGCGCCGGAGATCTTCTTGATGCGCGACAGCGGCTTGGTCTGGATTTCGCCGAATTTGGCGAAATCGACCTTGGGCCAGCCCAGCACACTGAAGCCGCCGCCCGCCGGCACGGTCGAGCCCACGGGGCTGGAGCCGCCGGTGGACAGGGCCTGCTTGACGTAGGCGCGCACGTCGTCGGCGGTGATGCGGTTCTTGGGGCCGCTGCCGGTGACCTGGGTCAGGTTCACGCCCAGTTCGCGGGCGAACTGGCGCACCGAGGGCGAGGCGTGCGGCAGGTTGCGCAGGGGCACATCGGCCTCGGCGAAGGACGCCGTCGGCGAGGTGCGCTCCGGCGCGCTGGAGGCCATGGGGGCCGCCGCCTGAACGGGAGCCGGTTCTTGAACCGGAACCGGGGCCGGGGCCGCAGCCGGCGCGGCGACGGCCGGGACCTGGGACGCGCCGCCAGCGGTTTCCACCACCAGGATTTCCCCGCCCTGGGAGACCTTGTCGCCCAGCTTGACCTTCAGTTCCTTGACCACCCCGCCCACCGAGGCCGGGATTTCCATGGAGGCCTTGTCGGACTCCACGGTGATCAGGCTCTGCTCGGGCTGGATGGTGTCGCCCACGGCGACCAGGATCTCGATGACCTCGACCGAGTCGAAATCACCGATGTCGGGCACGACCACGGACTGCGTGCCGCCTCCGGCGGCCGGAGCGAGGGCAGCGGTCTGGGCCGGAGCGGCCGGAGCCGGTACGGCGGCCGGAGCCGATGCGGCGGCCGGGGCCGATGCGGGTGCGGCGGCGCCCGGGGCCTCGACATCCAGGATGACCGAGCCTTCGCTGACCTTGTCGCCCAGCTTGACCTTGACCGCCTTGACCACCCCGCCCTGAGAGGCCGGAATCTCCATGGAGGCCTTGTCCGACTCGACCGTGATCAGGCTCTGTTCGGCCTCGATCGTGTCGCCCGCCGCCACCAGGATCTCGATCACCTCGACCGAGTCGAAGTCGCCGATGTCGGGGACCTTGATTTCCACGATATTGCTCATGTTGTTCGTCCTCCTCAGGCGTGGTGCGGGTTGGCCTTGTCGGAATCGATGCCATACTTGGCGATCGCCTCGGCGCACTTCTTGATGTCGATGGCGCCTTCGTCGGCCAGGCTGCGCAAGGCGGCCAGGACCACGAAATGACGGTCGATCTCGAAATGCTTGCGCAGTTCGGAGCGGAAGTCCGAGCGGCCGAAGCCGTCGGTCCCCAGGACCTTGAGGTGGCGACCGTTCGGCACGAAGGGGCGGATCATGTCGCCGTAGGCCTTGATGTAATCGGTGGAGACGATGATCGGGCCCTGGGTGCCCTTCAGCTGGCGGGTGACGTAGGACTCACCGGCCGGCTCGGCCGGATGCAGCAGGTTGTGGCGCTCGACGTCCAGTCCGTCGCGGCGCAGCTCCGTGAAGCTGGTCACGCTCCAGACGTCCGAGGTCACGCCCCAGTCCTTTTCCAGCAGTTCCCGGGCCGCCAGGACTTCGCGCAGGATCGTGCCCGAACCCATCAGCTGGACGTGGGTCTTGGCGGGCTTGGCGCTGGCCTGGAGCTTGTACATTCCCTTCAGGATGCCTTCCTCGTCCCCGGCCTTCAGGCCCGGCTGGGCGTAGTTCTCGTTCATGACCGTGATGTAGAAGAACACGTCTTCCTGGTCATGCATCATGCGCTGCAGGCCGCTGCGGATGATGACGGCGACCTCATGCGCGAAGGCCGGATCGTAGGCCACGCAGTTCGGGATCAGGGATGCCTGGATGTGGCTGTGCCCGTCTTCGTGCTGCAGGCCCTCGCCGTTCAGCGTGGTGCGGCCGGCCGTGCCGCCCAGCACGAAGCCGCGCGCCAGCATGTCGCCCGCCGCCCAGGCATGGTCGCCGAAGCGCTGGAAGCCGAACATCGAGTAATAGATGAAGAACGGGATCATGATGCAGTTGCTGACGGAATACGACGTCGCCGCCGCGATCCACGAGCTGAAGCCGCCGGCTTCGTTGATGCCTTCCTGCAGCAGCTGGCCGTTCTCGGCCTCGCGGTAGTACATCACCTGGCCCTTGTCCACCGGCACGTACTTCTGGCCTTCGGGGGCGTAGATGCCGATCTGGCGGAACAGGCCTTCCATGCCGAAGGTGCGGGACTCGTCCACCAGGATGGGCACCACGCGCGGGGCGAGGTCCTTGTCGCGCAGAATCTGGTTCAGTACCCGCACGAACGCCTGGGTCGTGGAGATCTCCCGGCCCTCGGCGGTGGGTTCCAGCACGGCCTTGAAGGTGTCCAGGGGCGGCACCGGGAGGGACTGGTCGGCCTTCCGGCGGCGATGCGGCAGGTAGCCGCCCAGCGCCTTGCGGTGCTCGTGCAGATATTTCATCTCGGGAGAATCTTCCGCCGGCTTGAAGAAGGGGATCTCATCGAGCTTGTCGTCTGGAATGGGAATGTTGAAGCGGTCGCGGAATTCGCGCACCGAATCGACATCCAGCTTCTTCTGCTGGTGGGTGGGGTTCTTGGCCTGGCCGACATGGCCCATGCCATAGCCCTTGATGGTCTTGGCCAGGATGACCGAAGGCTGGCCCTTGTGGCCGGCGGCGGCGGCGAAGGCCGCGTAGACCTTGTGCGGGTCGTGCCCGCCCCGGTTCAGGCGCCAGATGTCCTCGTCGCTCATGCGGCTGACCATCTCCAGCAGCTTGGGATGCTTGCCGAAGAACTTTTCACGCACGAACTTGCCGTCGTTGGCCTTGTAGGCCTGGTATTCGCCGTCCACGGTCTCTTCCATGATCCGCCGCAGGATGCCTTCCTTGTCGCGGGCGAACAGGGGATCCCAGTAGCCGCCCCAGATCAGCTTGAGCACGTTCCAGCCATTGCCGCGGAAAGCGCCCTCGAGCTCCTGGATGATCTTACCGTTGCCGCGCACCGGACCGTCCAGGCGCTGCAGGTTGCAGTTGACGACGAAGATCAGGTTGTCGAGCTTCTCGCGCGAGGCCAGGCCGATGGCGGCCAGGGTCTCGGGTTCGTCGATCTCGCCGTCGCCTACGAAAACCCAGACCTTGCGCTGAGCCGTGTCGGCCAGTCCGCGGGCGTGCAGGTATTTCAGGAAACGGGCCTGGTAGATGGCCATCATGGGCCCCAGGCCCATCGACACCGTCGAGAACTGCCAGAAATCGGGCATCAGTTTCGGGTGCGGATAGGAGGACAGCCCCTTGCCCTTGCCGCCGACTTCCTGGCGGAAGTAATTCAGGTTTTCCTCCGTCAGGCGGCCTTCGAGGAAAGCGCGCGAATACATGCCCGGAGACGAGTGGCCCTGGAAATACACCAGGTCTCCGCCGTGGTCGGGTGATTCGGCGTGCCAGAAATGGTTCTGGCCGCATTCGATCATGGTCGCCAGCGAGGCGAAGGAGGCGATGTGGCCGCCCAGGCTGCCGCCGTCGGCGGGCTCGACCTTGTTGGCCTTGACCACCATGGCCATGGCGTTCCAGCGGATGTAGGAACGGATGCGCTCCTCGAGAACCATGTTGCCCGGGTGCGCCGGCTCCAGCCCCGGGGGGATGGTGTTGACGTAAGCCGTGTTCAGCGAATAGGGAATGTGGGCGCCGCTGCGGCGGGCCAGGTCGATCAGGCGCTCGATCAGGTAGTGGGCGCGCTCCGCGCCCTCACGATCGAGGACCGCTTCCAGCGCATCGATCCATTCCTGGGTTTCCTGCTGATCGACGTCCACCGTCGCCGCGTCGTGGACATGTTCGAGAGAGGACATGGTGTGTGTCTCCTGTGGTGTGGTTCGATGACGCGACCACACATCGCGCCAGCCCGATGAAGAGAGGGGGGACATGCGCCGGCGGCACTGCAACGGAAGCCCCGGGCGCGGACGCGCCCCGGGAGCCGGCACTTGCAGCCATTCTAGGAAAGACCCTGCGCCAGCACAAGCAAAATTTCATTAGATGATATGTATTTTTATTATGTGAAAAATTGAATGCGGTTTTCACGTCTAAAATGATGCAATCGCGATACCCTCACGTCCATGGCCTCCCCGAATCGCAAATCCCTGATTCCGACGACGTTCTACGAGCATGCTCGCCACAGCCGCCGTCTGTACTGGCTGACGCCGGCGGTCGTACTCGTGCTCTATCTGTGCGTCATGGGCGCCTTCATCTGGCTGCAGCGTCTGCAAAGCGACAGCGTGATGTTCGTCACCATCGACCAGGAAACCCGCCAGCAGCGCCTGATGATGGTGGTGTTCGCCCTGTCCCTGGTGATCGTCTTCAGCCTGCTGGCGCTGTGGCGCTACACGCGCTTCCGCACCCAGGCCGAGGCCGCCCTGATTGCCGAGACCGGTTTCCGCCGCGCCATGGAGAACTCCATGTCCACGGGCATGCGCGTGTTCGACATGCAGGGCCGTATCGCCTACGTGAATCCGGCTTTCTGCCGCATGATCGGCTGGAACGAGGCCGACCTGATCGGCCGCACCGCTCCCTTCCCCTACTGGCTGCCGGGGCGCCACGACCACCACCGTGAAACCCTGGCCCAGTTGCTGTCGGGACGCACCCCCAGCAGCGGCCTGGAAATCGAGGCCCAGCGGCGCGACGGCTCGCGCTTCACCGCGCGCATGTACGTCTCGCCCCTGCGCGACCCCAAGGGCGAGCAGATCGGCTGGATGACCTCTATGACCGACATCACCGAGCCCAAGCGCATCCGCGAAGCCTTGACCGCCGCGCACGAGCGCTTCATGACCGTGCTCGAAGGGCTGGACGACGCGATCTCCGTCGTGGCGGACACGCCCGAAGGCCTGGAGCTGCTGTTCGCCAACCGCACCTACCGGCGCCTGTTCGGCGCCCAGACCGGCGGCCACGCGGAACTGCTGGGCGGGCGCCTGGGCCGCTTCACCGACGAGACCATGGAACTGTTCTCGGCCACGGCCCAGCGCTGGTTCGAGGTCCACCACCGGATGCTGGCCTGGACCGATTCCCGCCGCGTGCGCCTGCAGGTGGCGCGCGACATCACCGAACGCCGCAAGCACGAGGAAGAATCCCGCGTACAGCAGGAAAAGGCCCAACTCACCAGCCGCCTGACCACGATGGGGGAAATGGCCTCGTCCCTGGCGCACGAGTTGAACCAGCCGCTGACAGCCATCAGCAATTACAATATGGCGGCCGTCGCGATGATCAAGTCGGGCAAGGCCTCGCCCGAATCCCTGCTCCAGGCCCTCGAAAAGGCCTCCCAGCAGGCCGAGCGCGCCGGCAAGATCATCAGCCGCATCCGCGAATTCGTGAAGCGCAGCGAGCCGCGCCGCCAAGCCGTGGGACTGGGGCGGATCGTGGAAAACGCCGTCGGCTTCGCCGACATCGACGCTCGCAAGCGCCGCATCGAGATCGTCCAGAACCTGCCCGACCCCATGCCCGAAGTCCTGGCCGACCCCATCCTCATCGAGCAGGTGCTGCTGAATCTGCTGAAAAACGGCGTAGAGGCCATGGAACACAGCGAATGTCGCAGCCTGCACGTCCGGATCACCGACCAGCATCCCCTGATCGAGATCGCCGTCATCGACCGCGGCCACGGTCTGCGCAATCCGGAAAGGCTGTTCGAGCCCTTCTACAGCACCAAGTCCGAAGGCCTGGGCATGGGCCTGAACATCTGCCGCACCATCATCGAATCGCACCACGGACGCCTGTGGGCCAGCCCCAATCCGGAAGGCGGGACCATCTTCCGCTTCACCCTGCCCAAGGCCCCGCCGCGTCCCCAGACCACGGAAATCACGGAGGAACAGCACGCATGAGCGACATCCAAATCCCCAGCACCATCTATATCGTCGACGACGACGAGGCGGTCCGCGATTCCCTGCGCTGGCTGCTCGAGGCCAACGGCTACGCCGTGCGCAGCTTCGCCGGCGCCGAGGAATTCCTCGCCGCCTACGATCCCGAACAGGTCGGTGTCCTGATCGCCGACATCCGAATGCCCGGCATGAGCGGCCTGGAACTGCAGGAATCCTTGATCGCCCGCAAGGCTCCGCTGCCCATCGTCTTCATCACCGGCCACGGGGACGTGCCGATGGCGGTCTCCACCATGAAGAAAGGCGCCGTCGATTTCCTGGAAAAACCCTTCAACGAGGCCGATCTGCGCGCTCTGGTGGCCGGCATGCTGGAACAGGCTCGCGAGCGCGTGCGCGAGGCTCACGCCCAGCGCGACCAGCAAGCCGTGCTCGGACGGCTGACGGCTCGCGAGCAACAGATGCTGGAACGCATCGTGGCCGGCCGCCTGAACAAGCAGATCGCCGGCGACCTGAACATCAGCATCAAGACCGTCGAGGCCCACCGCGCCAACATCATGGAAAAGCTCGAGGTCACCACTGTGGCCGACCTGATGAAGATCGCCCTGGCCCGCGCCGAGGAAGCCTGACATGGACGCCCGCATCATCGACGGCAAGGCCCTGTCCGCCCGGGTGCGCGGCGAGGTGGCCGAACGCGTGCGCGCGCTCAAGGCCCAGGGTGTCACCCCCGGGCTGGCAGTCGTGCTGGTCGGCGAGGACCCCGCCTCCCAGGTCTACGTGCGCAACAAGGCCGCCGCCTGCACGGCGGCCGGCATGCATTCGCGCGTCATCCCGCTGGGCGCCGACACGTCCGAAGGTGAACTGCTGGACGTGATCGAGACCCTCAACACCGATCCGGCCATCCATGGCATTCTGGTGCAGCTACCCCTGCCCGGCCACATCGACACCGGCCTGGTGATCGAGGCCATCAGCGCGGCCAAGGACGTGGACGGCTTCCATGTCAGCAACGCCGGCCTGCTGATGACAGGCCGCCCCCTGTTCCGCCCCTGCACGCCCTACGGCGTGATGAAGATGCTGGAATCGGAGAACGTCCCCTTGCGGGGCGCCGAGGTCGTGATCGTGGGCGCCAGCAACATCGTCGGCAAGCCCATGGCCATGCTGCTGCTGGCGGCCGGCGCCACCGTGACGCTGTGCAATTCCAAGACCCGCGACCTGGGCGCCCAGACCCGCCGGGCCGATGTGCTGGTGGTGGCCACGGGCCGGCCCGGCATCGTCACCGGCGACATGGTCAAACCCGGCGCGGTGGTGATCGATGTGGGCATCAACCGGCTCGAATCCGGCAGGCTCGTCGGCGACGTGGATTTCGATTCGGCCGCCACCGTCGCATCCGCGATCACCCCGGTGCCCGGGGGCGTGGGCCCCATGACCATCGCCATGCTGCTGGTCAACACCGTCGAAGCCGCCGAACGCACGCTGCAGGCTTGAAAAACGGGGGCACCGCCCCCACCTTGGCTCGCATGAACAGTACCCGAACCGCCGGCAATCCCCTCCTCGTCCCGGCCGAGGCATTCGTGGACTACGGCGCCGTCCGGCCCGAGCACATCGAACCCGCCGTGCGCGAGCTGGTCGAGGCCTCGCGCGCCGCGATCGAGGCCGCTGCCGCGCGCACGGATCCGCCCGACTGGAACAATCTGGTCGAGGCCATCGAGGATCCGTCCGAGCGCCTGCATCGCGCCTGGGCCATCGCCGGACACCTGAACAGCGTGGTGAACACGCCGGACCTGCGCGCCGCCTACAATGCCTGCCTGCCGCTGATGAGCGAGTTCTCCACCTGGGTGGGACTGCACCGCGGCCTGTACGAACGCTACCGCGCACTGGCGGCAAGCCCGTCGTTCGCCGGCCTGTCGCCGACCCGCCGCCGCATCGTCGAGCTGGCGCTGCGCGACTTCCGCCTGAGCGGAGTCGAACTGGAAGGCGCCGCGCGCGAGACCTACGCTCGCAATGCCGAGCTGCAGGCGCAGGTATCCCAGAAGTTCTCCGAAAACGTACTCGACGCGACCGACGGCTGGTCCCTGCTGATCACTGACGAGACCCGCCTGGACGGCCTGCCCGCGGACGTGGTCGCCGCAGCCGCCCAGGCCGCCAGATCGGCGGGCGAATCCGGCTGGAAGCTGACGCTGCACATGCCCTGCTACCTGCCGGTCATGCTGCATGCCCGGGACCGCGAACTGCGCCAGACCCTGTACCGCGCGCACGCCACGCGGGCCTCGGACCAGGGCAATCCGGCTTTCGACAATTCCGAATCCATCGAAACATTGCTGGCCCTGCGCGCCGAAGAAGCCGCCCTGCTGGGCCACGCCGACTTCGCCAGCCTGCGCCTGGAGACCCGCATGGCCGACAGCGCCGGCCAGGTGCTGGATTTCCTGCGCGAGCTGGCCGCCCGCGCCCGGTCCAGCGCACGGCGCGACCTGGACGAATTGCGCGCATTCGCCGCCCGCGAGCTCGGACTCGCCCCCCTTGAACCCTGGGACATCGCCTACGCTTCGGAACGCCTGCGTGAAAACCGCTATGCCTATTCCGACGAAGAATTGCGTCCCTACTTCACGGAATCCCGGGTGCTGGACGGCCTGTTCCAGGTGATTCGCACCCTGTTCGGCGTACGCCTGGAAATCACCGACGCGCCTGCCTGGCACGCCGACGCGCACATCTACCGGGTGCTGGACGCCGAAGGCCGGGAGCTCGGCCGCCTGGGCATGGACCTGTACGCCCGCCCCGGCAAGCAGGGCGGCGCCTGGGTGGACAGCGAGCGCAGCCGCCGCGCGCATGACGGACACCTGCACACGCCGCTGGCCTGGCTGACTTGCAATTTCCCCTCGCCGCAGGACGGTCGCGAAGCCCTGCTGTCCCACGACGACGTGATCACCCTGTTTCACGAAAGCGGCCACGCCATGCACACGCTGCTGTCCCGGGTGGACGACCCGGGCGCCGCCGCCTTCGCCGCCGTCGAATGGGACGCCATCGAGTTGCCCTCCCAGTTCATGGAAAATTTCTGCTGGGAATGGGATGTGCTGCAGTCCCTGACCCGCCATGCGGACACCGGCGAGCCCCTGCCCCGCGACCTGTACGACCGCATGATCGCCGCGCGCAATTTCCAGAGCGGCCTGCAGACCCTGCGCCAGGTCGAATTCGCATTGTTCGACATGCTGATCCACACGCGCTCCAGCGGCCTGTCGATCAGCGAAGTCCTGGACACCCTGGACCAGGTCCGCCAGGAAGTCGCGCTGCTGATCCCGCCCGCCTGGCACCGCTTCCCGCACGCCTTCTCGCATCTGTTCGCGGGCGGCTACGGCGCCGGATACTACAGCTACAAGTGGGCCGAGGTCCTGTCGGCCGACGCCTTCGCCGCCTTCGAGGAAGCCGCCCGGCCCGGCCCGGACGGCACGCGCGACGTATTCGATCCGGCCACCAGCCGCCGCTACCTGGACGAGATCATCGCCGTCGGCGGCTCGCGCCCGGCGGCGGAGTCCTTCCGCGCGTTTCGCGGTCGCGATCCGAGCATCGATGCCTTGCTGCGGCATAGCGGCTTGCTGGAAGAAAGCGCATGACTCCGGTCCGGCGCCTGCTGATCACACTGGGACTCTGGCTGGCCGGCACGAGCCTGGCGCTGGCCGCCGTCCATCCGGTGCGCGGCTTCCTGCCGGACCTGAAGTTCTCGCTGCAGGGCGCGGGTGGCGCGACCGTCACGCAGCGGGCCTTCGCCGGCAAGGTGGTGCTGATGTTCTTCGGCTATGCCAGTTGCCCGGACATCTGCCCCACGACCATGGCGCAGCTGGCCCAGGTAACCGAGGCCCTGGGCCCCAAGGCCGACCAGGTGCGCATCCTGTTCGTCAGCGTCGATCCCCATCGGGACACGCCCGACATCCTGCAGACCTACGTGGACCAGTTCGATCCCCATGCCATCGGCCTGACGGGCGATGAACAGGCCATCGCGGCACTCGCCCGGCGCTACCGGGTCGCCTACCAGATCGAACGTCCCGACCCTCGACATCCGGACGCCCCCTACGAGGTCGCCCACAGCCGGGGGATCTACGCCTTCGACCAGCAAGGCAAGGCCGTCTGGCTGGCCTCGGACGGCGAATCCCGGGAAGAACTGTTGGCCGCCCTGAAACCGCTGCTGAACTGAACCTTCAGGATACTTGCCGCGCGGCGTCGCGCAGCGCCGTGCGGATGCCTTCTTCAATCGTTGGATGGTAGAACGGCAGTTTCAGCATGTCCGGCACCGTCAGTTCCATCTGCAGGGCCCAGGCCAGCAAGTGGGCGACGTGCTCCGCGTCCGGCCCGACCATTTCCGCGCCCAGGAAGCGCCGATCGGATTTCCGCATGTAAACGCGCAGCAGCCCCTGGTTGCGCTGCATGACGCGCGAACGGCCCTGGCGCGTCCAGTCGACCTCGCCGATGGCGGCCGCGTCCGGATCGTCCAGCGCCGCATGGCCGCCGCCCACCTGCATGATCTGCGGATCGCTGAACACCACGGCCATGGGCGCGCGGCGCGGCAGCGCCCGCACGTCGGGCCAGGCGGCCGCGTTGCGCCCGGCCAGGCGGCCGTCGTCGGACGCCTCATGCTGGATGGCGTGTCGGCCGGTGACGTCGCCCGCCAGGAACACCGGCTGGCCATGGACCTGCAGCGTGGCCGGATCGAAATGCGGCCGGCCGCGCTCGTCCAGCGGCATCGTGGTGCGCTCCAGACGCAGCGAATCCAGGGCCGGGTGGCGGCCCGCCGTCAACAGCACGCAGTCGAAACGTTCGACGGTTTCCGGCCCGCCGTCGGCCGACCAGCCCACCACGGCCTGGTCGCCTTCGCGGCGTACCGTCGTGACCCGGGCCTGTTGGACCAGGGACAGTTCCGGCGCCAGCAAGGCCACCGCGGCCTCGCGTATCTGGGGATCGGCCAGGTGCGCGAAGCTGCCGGAGCGGTTCAGCACCCGCACCCGCACGCCCAGGCGCGCCAGCGCCAGGCCCAGTTCGACGCCGATCACGCCGGAGCCGACGACCAGCACGCTGCGCGGCAGGTCGCGCCAGTCGAACACATCGTCATTGACGATCGCCAGGTCGCCCAATGGCCGGTACAGGTCCGGCACGTTCGGCCGGGTGCCGGTGGCCAGGATGATGCGCCCGGCATGCACTTCGCGGCCGTCGGCGGCCCGCAGGACGCCATCGCGCAGGAACTCCACGGAAGCATCCAGCCGGTGCTCCGGCGGCATGGCCTCCACATCATCGACCACGAAGCCCACGAAACGGTCGCGTTCGCGCCGCACCCGGTCCATCACGGCCGCGCCGTCCACCCGCGGCGGGCCATCCATGCGGATGCCGAAGCCGTCCGCATGGCGCATGTCGGCCACGGACTGGGCCGCCGCGATCAGCAGCTTGGACGGCATGCAGCCCACGCGCGCGCACATGGTGCCATGCGGTCCGCCTTCGATCAACAAGGGTTTGAGGCCCGCCTTGAGGACCTCGCGATAAGCCGGCAGGCCCGCCGAACCGGCGCCGACGATGGCGACGTCGCAGTCAATGTGGTGTGCATTCATAGGTGGACCGCCTGCTGAGCGAAGGAGAGGAAGGCGGCAAGCCGGGAGACTTGCCCTGTGAGGGTGCCGCTCGATCAGGCCGGTTGAACGTCGTAGCCTTCCTCGGCGATCGCCGCGCGCAGCGCCGCCGCGTCCGCCGCCGATTCGATCGTGACGCGGTGCGCGGCCAGATCCGTGTGCACGGTCGCGTCCGGCGCCACGTCCTGCACGGCCCGGGTGATGGTCTGGACGCAATGGTTGCAGGTCATGTCGGAAACGATGAATTCGGTCTTCATGGGGAAGGCTCCTGGAAAGAGATGTCAGCCATCTTAAACCTTGTCCCTGTGGGAAGCTCAAGCCCCGGACGGGCGGAAGCAACGCTCAAGCCACGGCCAGCTTCAGTTTGCCCACCCCGTCCAGATCGACGTGCTGGCGCGCCACCCACAGGTCATGCGCATCCTGCATGGCAAACCAGCTTGCCGCGACGCCGAGTTTTTCGGCAAGCTCCCGGCCGCTGATGCCGTTGGGCTCCAGATAGATACCGGAGATGAACTCGCCGGGGTGCGGGGGATTGTGCATGCTCTCGACACTTCGATCAGGTTCCGATCCGGATCCCGGAAGTACACCGAGGTGATCCTGCCCGTCGCGCCCGTGCGCGGCACCGGGCCGTCGAGCACCGGCACGCCGCAGGCCCGCAGGTGGGGTGGTCGAGTCTGCCGATGCGAATCGTCATTTCTTTTCCATGAGTTTGGAGGTGCGGCACCCGGATCGGCCGGTTTCGCAATACTCCCTTGACCTTACCACAAGGTCAAGCCTCATTCTAAAATCCTCGTCATGAACCGGAGTCCGACCATGTCCGCCCTGCCCGCCCCGTCCTCCCTCGATCTGGAGGTCGAAGGCATGACCTGCGCCTCCTGCGTGCGCCGGGTCGAAACGGCTCTGTCCAAAGTCCCCGGGGTGTCCCAGGCCAGCGTCAACCTGGCCACGCGCCGCGCCCACGTCACCCTCGCGGCCGAGGGCGTCGATCCCCGGGCACTGGTCGCCGCCGTGGAAAAACGCGGCTATCAGGCGCAGGTGCTCAGCCGCGAAGCCCCCTCGCCGCCCACGGACGACGCGGGCGAGGACGCCGCCGCCGGCCGGCGCTTCTTCCTGGCCCTGCTGCTGACGCTGCCGGTGTTCCTGGTCGAGATGGGGGGGCACCTGATTCCCGCCCTGCACCACGGGATCCAGACCCTGGTCGCTCCCCGCACGCTGGCCTGGATCGAGTTCGTGCTCGCCACCGCCGTGCTGGCCGGGCCGGGCCGAGCCTTCTTCACCCGGGGGTTCAAGGCCCTGTGGCACCTGGGACCGGACATGAACACGCTGGTCGCCCTGGGCGCGGGCAGCGCCTGGCTGTATTCCTCGCTGGTGACGGCCGCGCCCGCCCTCTTCCCGGACGAGGCCCGCCACTTGTATTTCGAGGCCGCCGCCGTCGTCGCCACGCTGATCCTGCTGGGCCGCTGGCTGGAAGCCCGCGCCCGGGGCCGGGCCGGTTCCGCCATCCGCCATCTGATCGGTCTGCGACCGCGCACGGCCTGGGCGCGACGCGGCGGCGACTGGGCCGAGCTGCCGATCGATGCGCTGGCCGTCGGCGACGAGGTGCGTGTGCGGCCCGGCGAGAAGATCCCGGTCGACGGCACGGTCGTCGAAGGCGAGTCCTGGGTGGACGAGTCCATGATCACGGGCGAGTCCATGCCGGTCGCGCGCCGCGCGGACGACCGCCTGATCGGCGGCACGATGAACACGCGCGGCGGCCTGGTGATGCGCGCCACGCAGGTCGGCGCCGACACGGTGCTGGCTCACATCATCCGCCTGGTCGAGCAGGCCCAGGGCGCCAAGCTGCCGATCCAGCGTCTGGTGGACCGGGTCACCGGCTGGTTCGTGCCGGCCGTGATGGGACTGGCCGTGCTGGCCTTCCTGGGCTGGCTCCTCTGGGGGCCGGAGCCCCGGCTGACGCACGCGCTGATCGCCGGAGTGGCGGTGCTGATCATCGCCTGCCCCTGCGCCATGGGACTGGCGACGCCGATCTCGATCATGGTGGCCACGGGCCGCGCGGCCGGCCTGGGCATCGTGTTCCGCCAGGGCGACGCGCTGCAGCGCCTGCGCAACGTCCGGGTCGCGGCCTTCGACAAGACCGGCACGCTGACCCTGGGGCGCCCGGCGCTCAGCGACGCGCTGCCCCTGGATGGCCTGGACCGCTCCGCCCTGTTGACGGCGGTGGCCTCCGTGCAGAGCGCCTCGGAACACCCCATCGCGCATGCGCTGATGGAGGCGGCCAAGGCCGAAGCACTGCCCCTGACGCCGGTGGAAGGATTCACGGCGCTCACCGGCGCGGGCGTGCGAGGCCGGGTCGAAGGCCACGACTGGCTGCTGGGCAACGAGGCCCTGATGCGCGGCCACGGAGTGCCGGTCGAGGACTCCGTCACAGCGCGGGTCCAGGCACTGGCCAGCCAGGGCAAGACAGTTTTCCTGGCGGCGCGCGACGGCCAGCCGGCGGGGATTCTGGCGGTGGCCGACACGCTGCGGCCCGGCGCCCGCGAGGCCATCGACCGCCTGCATGCACTGGGATTGAAGACCGCGCTCATCACCGGCGACCACGAGGCCGCCGCCCGGGCCGTGGCCGGGGAGCTGGGCATCGACATCGTCCACGCCCAGACCCTGCCCGAGCACAAGGCGGAACTGCTGCGGGCGCTGCGGCACGATGCCGGCGCCCTGGCCTTCGTGGGCGACGGCATCAACGACGCGCCCGCCCTGGCGACCGCCGACGTGGGAATCGCCATCGGCCAGGGCACCGACGTCGCTATCGAGTCGGCCGACGTGGTACTGATGAACGAAGACCTGAACTCGGTCGCCCGCGCTGTCGCGCTGTCGCGGCTGACGCTGCGCAACATCGGCCAGAACCTGTTCTGGGCCTTCGCCTACAACGCCGCCCTGATCCCGGTGGCGGCCGGCGCCCTGTATCCCTTCACGGGGCTGCAGCTCTCGCCCATGCTGGGGGCTGGCGCCATGGCTCTGTCCAGCGTCTTCGTCGTCTTCAACGCCCTGCGCCTGAAATGGCTGCCCTTGGAGAACCGCCGTGGCTGAATTCCACCAGCGCCACGCCGATGCCCCCGTCCGGGAACTGCTCACGATCGGCGAGACGGCCGCCCGCACCGGGCTGAGCCCCAAGATGATCCGCTACTACGAGCAGGAAGGCCTGCTCGTCCCGCAGGCCCGCAGCGCCGCCGGCTACCGGCAATATGGCGAGGCCGACTTGCATGCGCTGCGGTTCATCCGCAGCGCGCGCGACCTGGGGTTTTCATTGAAACAGATCGCGGAACTGATCGGCCTGTGGCGGGACCGCGGACGCGCCAGCGCGGAGGTCAAACGCCTGGCCCTGGCGCACATCGAGTCGCTGGAGGCCAAGGCCGCCCTGCTGCGCGACATGGCGGCGACCCTGCGCGAACTGGCGCAACGCTGCCATGGTGACGACCGGCCGGACTGCCCGATCCTGGAAGGCCTTGAAGAGTGCGCGCGTGCTCAGGCGCCGGGCACGGGGGCGTGCCACTCGGATACATGATCCCGCCAGTCCGGCCGCTCGATCGGGCCGGGCGCGTCGATGGGCGTGCCGATGGCCAGGTAGCCCATGAAGCGTTCGTCCAGGGGGTCAAAGCCCAGGGCTTCGCCCACGCCATCCAGGTAGGTGCCGATGCCGGTGCTCCAGAAAGCGCCCAGGCCCAGGGCATGGGCGGCGTTGAGCATGTTCATCGCCGCCGCGCCCACGGCCAGCAGGCTTTCGTGTTCGGGGATTCGGCCGGCAGGGTCCGGACGGCAACCCAGGGCGATCACCAGCGGCACCTTGGACAGCCACTTGCGGGCATTGTCCACTTTCGACTGCGACAGGGGCTCGCCCGCGACGACGCCGGCCCGCACACCTACATCCACCAGGGAGGGCACGTCGGTGCCGCGCACCAGGACGAAGCGCCAGGGCTTGACGGCACCATGATCGGGTGCGCGCAGGGCGGCCTGCAGGATCAGGTCCAGTTGCTCGTCGGTCGGACCGGGCGCCTGAACGAACTTGACCGACCGGCGACCGAGGAGGACATCGAAGAAGGGGGACATGGGGACAGGCTCCAGGACGCTATGGACAGGATGCCCGGATCATCAGGGCCTTCATGCGCCGGATGGCCGGTTCCCAGCCGTCGAACACGGCCTGGGCGACGATGGCGTGGCCGATGTTCAGTTCCGAGATGCCCGACAGAGCGGCGATGGGTTCGACATTGTCGTAATGCAGGCCATGGCCGGCGTTGACCCGCAGGCCCTCGCCCACCCCGACGGCGATGGCGGCGCGCAGACGTTCCATCTGGGCGGCCCGCGACCCGGCGTCGGGCGCGTCGGCGTAGGCGCCGGTGTGCAGCTCGATCACCCGGGCGCCCGCGCGCGCGGCGGCGGCGATCTGATCGGCCTCGGGATCGATGAACAGGGACACGCGGATACCGACGTCGTGCAGCCGCGCCACGGCGGACGCGACTTCGTCGTAGCGGCCAAGCACATCCAGGCCGCCCTCGGTGGTCAGTTCGCGCCTGTTCTCCGGCACCAGGCAGACGTCCCGGGGACGGATGTCGCAAGCGATCGCCAGCATGTCCGGGGTGATGGCGCATTCCAGGTTCATGCGCGTGCGCAGGATCGGCCGGATGGCGCGCACGTCGGCGTCCTGGATGTGGCGCCGGTCCTCCCGCAGGTGCAGGGTGATCAGGTCGGCCCCGGCGTCCTCGGCGCGCAAGGCGGCCTGCACAGGGTCGGGGTATGTCGTCAGGCGCTGCTGGCGCAGGGTGGCGACGTGGTCGATATTGACACCCAGTTCCATCAGGATGCCCCCGACAGGTCATCGGCCGACCAGCCCCCGCCCAGCGCCTTGTACAGCTCGACGCGGTTGAACAGCGCATCGGTGCCCAGTTGGATGAACTGCTGCTGCACGCTGTACAGAGCGACCTGGGCGGACTGCACCTGCAGGAAGCTGTCCACGCCGGTCTCGTAGCGGACTTGAGCCAGCTTGAGAGCCTTGAGCGCGGATTCCTCGGTGGCGCGCAGCGCGTCGAGCTGATTGCTGTAGGTGGCCTCGCCCGCCAGGCCATCGGCAACCTCGCGGAACGCGGTCTGGATGGCTTTCTCGTAGGCCGACACGGCGATGTTGTTGCGCGCCTTGGCCAGGTCCAGGTTGCCCTTGACCCCGCCCGAGAACAGCGGCATCTGGATCTGGGGCGAGAACTGCCAGTAACGGTGGCTGCCGCCGAATAGCGCGTCGAGCTCGGGGCTGGCGAAGCCCAGCAGCCCGGTCAGGGAGATGCGCGGGAAGAAGGCCGCGCGGGCGGCGCCGATCTGGGCGTTGGCCGCCATCAGATCATGTTCGGCCCCCACAATATCGGGACGGCGCTCCAGCAGTTGCGACGGCAGGCCGGCGGGCAGCGAATGCAGCAATTGCTCGCGGCCGAACGGCCGGGGTTCCGGCAGGCCATCGGGCACCGGCGCGCCCAGGATCAGCTGCAAGGCATTGCCGGCCTGGGCCATGGCGCGCTCGGTAGCGATGCGGTCGGCGCGCACCGTATCGTACTGGGACTGGGCCTGGGCCAGGTCCAGGTCGGAGGCGACCCCCACGTCGAAACGGGACTGGACCAGGTCCAGCGTGCCCTTGCGGGCCTCCAGGGTCTTGTCCATCAGGTCGTGCAGGACCTGGGCCGAACGCAGGCGAAAGTAGGCCTCGGCGGTCTGGGCGATGAGCCCGAGCTGCACGGTGCGGCGCGCCTGGTCGGTGGACAGGTAGGACTGATAAGCGGCCTCGCTGAGATTGCGCACGCGGCCGAAGAAGTCCAGCTCGAAGGCCGTCATGCCCACGCCCGCGACGTAGCTGCGGCTGACGGACTTGGCGTCGGCGCCGCCGTTGCGCATGTCGGCCGGCGTGCGAGTGACCTGCCCCGAGCCCTGCGCGCCGATGGTCGGCAGACGATCGCTCTGGGCGATGCCGAACTGGGCGCGGGCCTCTTCGACCCGATCCACGGCGATGCGCAGATCGCGGTTGTTCTTCAGCGCCAGTCCGATCAGGGCCTGCAGCCGGGGATCCTGGAAGAAATCCCGCCAGGCTGGCAGCGCGGCCTGGTCCGCGTCGGCGGCTGTCACCGGGAAGCGCTCGGGCACCGGCGCGGCCGGCCGGTGGTAGGTGGGCGCCAGCGAGCAGGCGCCCAGCGCCAGGCTCAGCGTGGAGACGGCCAGGACACGCGCGGAGAGACGTCGATTCATCATGTCCGTTCTCCCGCGCCGGACTCGTCGGTGGAGGGGATGTGCGGCGCCTGGTGGCCCAGCAGTTTCGGTTTGGTCTTGAACAATTTCAGAATCACCACGAAAAAGGTCGGCACGAAGAGTACGGCCAGCGGCGTGGCCGCCAGCATCCCGCCCAGCACGCCCAGGCCCACGGCGTTCTGGCTGGCCGCGCCCGCGCCGCTGGCGGTCACCAGGGGCACCACCCCCAGGATGAAGGCGAAGGAGGTCATCAGGATCGGGCGGAAACGCAGCCGCGCGGCCTCGATGGCCGACTCGGCCAGGCCCGCGCCGCTGGCGTACAGGTCCTTGGCGAACTCCACGATCAGGATGGCGTTTTTAGCCGCCAGGCCGATCACGGTCACCATCCCGACCATGAAATACACGTCGTTGTCCTTGCCCATCAGGCTGCTGAGCAGCACGGCGCCCAACATGCCCAGAGGGACGGCCAGCATCACCGACAGCGGGATGGCCCAGCTTTCGTACAGGGCGGCCAGCACCATGAAGACCACCAGGATCGACAATCCCATCAGAATCGCGGACTGGCTGCCAGCCTGGATTTCCTGATAGGACAGCCCGGTCCACTCATAGCCCAGCCCGGACGGCAGCTGGGTGATCAGGCGCTCCATTTCGGCCATGGCCTGCCCGGTGGAGTAGCCCGGCGCGGCCGAACCGCCGATCCGGATGGATTCATAGCCGTTGTAGCGCACGACCTGGACCGGACCCCGGGTCCATTCCAGAGACACGAACGAAGACAACGGCACCATGTCGCCATTGGCGTTGCGCGCGTTGAGCCGCAGGATGTCGTCCGGGTTCATGCGGGCGCTCTGCTCCGCCTGGACCCAGATGTTCTGCACCCAGCCCTGGTTGGTGAACTTGCCGACATAGGCCGAGCCGATCGCCGTGGAGATCAGGCTGGCGGCCTCGGAAAAGTCCACTCCCAGGGCGGCGGCCTTGGCGCGGTCGATTTCCACCTTCAGTTGCGGGCCCGCGCCCAGGCCGGTGATGCGCGTACCGGTCAGGATGGGGCTTTGCGAGGCCAGCTGCAGCAACTGCTGGGTGGCGGCCTGCAGAGCATCGCTGCCCACGCCGCTGCGGTCTTCCAGGCGCAGGTCGAAGCCCGAGGCATTGCCCAGCGAGGAAATGGCCGGCGGCGTGATGGAAATCACCATGGAGTCCGGCAGGCCGAACAGCAGCTTGCCCATAGCGGTGCCGGAAATCGCCTGCGCCGAGTCGGCCGGCCCCTTGCGTTCGGAGAAGTCCTTCAGGGGTACGAAGGCGATGGCGGCGTTCAGGCCGTTGCCGTTGAAGCTGAAGCCCTGGACAGCGATGATGTTGGCCACCTGCGGCAGGGCCATGAAGTACTTTTCAACCTGCCCGATGATTTCCACCGTGCGGTTGGACGAGGCTCCCGAGGGCAGTTCAATATTGGCGATCACGTAGCCCTGGTCCTCTTCAGGCAGGAACGACGTGGGCAAGCGCACGAACATCCAGCCCATCACGCCCACCAGCAGGGCGAAGACCAGCATCATGCGGAACGTGCGCTTCAGGCTGCGCGTGACCCAGCGGGTATAGCCCTGCGTGGAGCGCTCGAAGCCGCGGTTGAACCAGCCGAAGAAGCCGCCCTTGGACTCATGGTGGCCCTTGGGAATGGGTTTGAGCAGGGTGGCGCACAGCGCCGGGGTGAAGCTGAGCGCCAGCAGCGCGGAGAACAGGATGGACACCGCCATGGCCACGGAGAACTGGCGGTAGATCACCCCCACCGACCCGGACATGAAGGCCAGCGGCAGGAACACCGTGGTCAGCACCAGCGTGATCCCGACGATGGCGCCGCTGATCTGCGGCATGGCCTTCTTGGTGGCTTCGCGCGGCGACAGGCCTTCCTCGGCCATGATGCGCTCGACGTTCTCCACCACCACGATGGCGTCGTCCACCAGGATCCCGATGGCCAGCACCATGGCGAACATGGTCAGCACGTTGATGGAGAATCCCAGAGCCAGCATCACGGTGAAGGCCCCCATCATCGCCACCGGCACCACCAGCGCGGGGATGAGCGTGTAGCGCACGTTCTGCAGGAACACGAACATCACCACGAACACCAGCACCATGGCCTCGAACAGGGTATGGACCACTTGCTCGATGGAGAGGTCGATATAGGGCGAGGTGTCGTAGGGAATCTGGTAGGTGATGTTGTCGGGGAAGAATCGGGACAGCTCGGCCATCTTGGCCTTGGCCAGCTTGGCCGTTTCCAGGGCGTTGGCCGAGGGCGTCAGCGACAGGGCGAAGGCCGCCGTGGGCTTGCCGTTCAGACGGGCGCCGAACTGGTAGTTGTCCGAGCCGAGTTCGACCCGGGCGACATCACGGATGCGGACCGAGGAACCGTCCGGATTGGCCCGCAGCACGATGTCGCCGAATTCCTCCGGCGTGGTGAGCTGTCCGTTGACGGTCAGCGGCGTCACCGTGCGTTGGGTGTCCGGGTTCGGAGGAGAGCCCAGGAGGCCGCCGGAAATCACCAGGTTCTGCGCCGCCAGGGCATTGTTGACCTGGGACATGCTCAGGCCATAACCGACCAGTTTCTGCGGATCGACCCAGACGCGCATGGCGCGGCTCGCGGCGAACAACTGGAATTTGCCCACGCCCTTGATTCGCGACATCGGGTTCTGGATGTTGCGCGTGATGTAATCAGCCAGGGCGTACTGGTCGACGGAGCCGTCCTTGGACGATAGCGTGACCACCATCAGGAAGCCGGAATTCGACTGGCTGACCTTCAGGCCCTGTTGCGTCACGGCCGCTGGCAGCTTGGCCGTCGCATTGGACAGGCGGTTCTGCACATCCACCTGGGCCAGGTCGGCATTCGTACCCGGCGCGAAGGTGACGGTGATCCCGGCCTGTCCGTTGGAATCGCTGACCGATTCGTAGTACAGCAGACCCTTGGCCCCGTTCAGCTCGTTTTCGATGACGCTGGCCACGCTGGTGGCGACCTCGGAGGCCGAGGCGCCCGGATAGGTGGCGTTGATGTTTACCGTGGGCGGTGCGACATCGGGGTACTGTGACACCGCCATGTTGGGAATGGCCAGGATGCCGGCCAGGGCGATGGCCAGCGCCACCACCCAGGCGAAGATCGGTCGTTCGATGAAAAACTGTGGCATGAGAGCTCGCGTGGAATCCGGAGAAGTATCGGGCGGCCGGGGCCGGATCAGTGGGTCTGGCCGTCGGCGGGCTTGTCACCCGCGGGCTTGCCGCCGGCCTGCTGATCGCCGGCGGGCTTTTCAGCGCCGGGCTGGCCGCCCGCCGCGGGCGGCTGCGCGCCGCCCTGCCCCGCCGAGCCGCCCTGGGCCTGGCCTTTCCAGGGCATGGGCTGGACCGGGGCGCCGGGACGGACCTTCTGGAAACCCTCGACCATCAACTGGTCGCCCGCCTGGATGCCTTGATAGATGATGTAGCCCTTTCCGGTGCGCGGGCCGACCTGGACCGGCGTGAAGGACGCCTTGCCGTCCTTGATCAGGACGACCGTGCTGTTGCCGTCGGCGGTACGCTGGATGGCCTGTTCAGGCACCACCAGGGCCTGCTGGTCCACGCCCTGGACCAGGCGCACGCGCACGTACAGGCCGGGCAGCAGGATCTGTTCCGGATTGGGAAACAGCGCCCGCAGGTTTACCTGCCCCGTGCCGGGATCGACGGCCACGCCCGAGAACAGCAGCTTGCCGGGATGGCGGTAGGTATTGCCGCCTTCCAGCAGGACTTCGGCCCGGGCGTCTCCGTTGGCGTCCGGCTTGACGATGCCATCGGCCATCTGGCGGCGCAGGGTGGCGATCTGCGCCACCGGCTGGGTGATGTCCACGTAGACCTGGTCCAGGCGGTGCACGGTCGCCAGCGAAGTGGCGGACGTGGCGCTGACCAGCGCCCCGACGGTGACCTGGGCCTTGCCGATGGTGCCGTCGATGGGCGAGGTGACCCGGGTGTAGTCCAGGTTGATCTTGGCCGATTCCAGCGCGGCCTGGGCGGCGGCGACCGCGGCATCCGCCTGACGCGACTGGGCGACGGCGTTGTCGTAATCTTGCTGGCTGACCGCGTGCTGCTTGATGAGCGCGGTGTAGCGCTGCGCCAGCAGGCGCGCGGTGTGCGCCGACGCCTGGGCGTTCTTCAATTGTGCGGCGGCCTGGTCGCGGGCCGCCCGGTACGGAGCGGGATCGATGGTGAACAGCAGCTGGCCGGCCTTGACCGTGCTGCCCTGCTCGAAGTCGATGGACTGGACGATGCCGTTGACCCGTGCGCGAATCTCGGCGTCCTCGATCGCCTGCACTCGGCCCGGAAGTTCCGTGTTGACGACCGCAGCCTGGGGCTGGACCTGAATCACGCTGACCGGGACCTTCATGCCTTCCATCCCCTGCTGCGGCTCGCCCGAGCAGGCGGCCAGGGTCAGCAACGACATCAGCGCCAGCGGCCGCAGGGCCCGGCCGGCGGACAGTCGATTAAAGGCCATAAGAAAAGCTCCAGAAATGTTGATTTTTCGATTGGATGAAGCGAAAGATGGCCGCCCGGTCATACGGAAGCCGGGATCACCGGCTCCGCGGGCAAGCCAAAAGTATAAAGGGAAAACCTTGAAATCCGGTGGGCTGCGCACGGACTCATGCGTCACTCTCCATCCGCCGCGAAACGGTCCACCAGGATGAGGACCCGGCGCTCCAGCACCTCCAGGCGGGGCCTGTCCTTGATCTGGCCTTCCAGGGCCAGCATGAACACCAAGGCGACCTCGATGTCGTCGAAGACCCGATTCAGGCATTCCAGCAGGCAAGCGCGGTGCTGTCCGGCAACTTCCGGGCTCAGGCCCTGGCAGACTTCCAGGAATTCGCCGGACATCGGCGCGGCTTCCATTTCGAACCAGGGTTCCAGCAGCACGCGCCGGCAGACCCCGAACAGGCGTTCTCGCGGGGATCCGGGCGCCCGCACCACGTCCATGGCCAGCGGCAGGCGCGACAGCATCCAGTCGTCGAAGACCTGCATGAAGAGGTCTTCCTTGTCCTTGAAGCTGCGGTAAAGCAGTGTGCGGGAGATCCCCGCGCGCTGGGCGATGTCGCCCAGGGAACTGCGGGAAAAGCCGAAATTCAGGAAGCACCAGCGCGCCGCGTCCAGTATCCTGGCGCGCCGCGCGGTCAAGGCTTCCGAACTCAGCTTGGGGGACATCGGCGCATTTTGACAATAAGTGCGTTTTTTGTCAATTTGATTTTAATGTCCACGTCGCCGCTTGCAAGCGGCTCCGATTCGGCAGGCACAAAAGGGTCAGCAGTGACCCTTTCTCAAGCCGGCACAGCCCTCCACGTCGCCGCTTGCAAGCGGCTCCGATTCGGCAGGCACAAAAGGGTCAGCAGTGACCCTTTTGTGTCCAGCCTCATCCAAGCAGCAGTGTATCGTCTGCGAGTTCCTCGCCGCGCACTCTCTCGAACATGGCGAGCAGGTCGGGGACTTCCAGCCCGCGGCGGGTGTCGCCCGAGACGTCGAGGACCACCCTGCCCTGGTGCAGCATGACAGTCCGGTCGCCCACGTCCAACGCCTGGCGCATGCTGTGGGTGACCATCATCGTGGTCAGGCCGTGCTCGGCCACGATGCGGGCGGTCAGGTCGAGCACGAACTGGGCGGTGCGAGGATCCAGCGCCGCCGTGTGTTCGTCCAGCAGCAGGATGCGCGAAGGGCGCAAGGCAGCCATCAGCAGACTGACGGCCTGGCGCTGGCCGCCCGACAGCAGGCCGATCCGGTCGGTCAGTCGGTTCTCCAGCCCCAGCCCCAGCATGCTCAGGCGTTCGCGGAACAGCACGCGCATTTCCTCGCGCACGGCCTGGCGCAGGCTGCGGAACTGGCCCCTGCCCAGAGCCAGGGACATGTTTTCCTCGATGGTCAGGTTCTCGCAGGTGCCCGCCATCGGATCCTGGAAGACGCGCGCGACCTTGCGCGCACGGTCCCAGACCGGCTGGCGGGTGACATCCTCGCCGTCGATCAGGACGGCGCCGCTGTCCACGCCCTGCTCGCCGGAAATGGCGTTCAGGAAAGTGGACTTCCCGGCGCCATTGGAGCCGATCACGGTGACGAACTGGCCCGCCGGGATGTCCAGCGACATGCCGCGCAGGGCCTGAGTTTCGATCGGCGTGCCGGGATTGAAGGTGAGATGCAGGTTCTGGGCGCTCAGCATGTCGGGGCCTCTTTGTGTGAACAGGCCCTAGGCCCTCTTTTTGCGCAGGCGCTGCTTGGCGAGCGGGATCACCAGGGCGACCGTGACCAGTACGGCCGTGACCAGGTTCAGGTCCTGGGCCTTCAGGCCCACGAAGTCCGCGTTCAACGCCAGCGCGATGAAGAAACGATAGAGCACGGCGCCGATCACCACGGCCAGCGTCGCCACCATCAGGCGTCGGCTGGGCAGGACGGATTCGCCGATGATGACGGCGGCCAGGCCGATGACGATGGTGCCGATGCCCATGGAAATGTCCGCCCCGCCCTGCGACTGTGCGAACAGCGCCCCGGCCAGGCCGCACAGGGCATTGGAAATCGCCATGCCCAGCAGGACCATGTTGTCCGTGCGGATGCCCTGGGCGCGCGCCATGCGCGGGTTCGAGCCGGTCGAGCGCATCGCCAGGCCCACCTGGGTGGCGAAGAACCAGTCCAGCAGCAGTTTGGCGATCACCACCAGCGCCAGCAGGATCAGCGGCCGGGCGACATAGTCCTCCAGGCCCTCGGGCTGCAGCACGGTGAAGACAGTGGGATCAGTGATCAACGGCACGTTGGGCGCGTCCATGACGCGCAGATTGATCGAATACAGGGCGATCATCATCAGGATGCTGGCAAGCAGGTCCATGATCTTCAGCCGCACGTTCAGCCAGCCCGTCACCATGCCGGCGAAGCCGGCGGCCAGGGTGGCCGCGCCGGTCGCCAGGAAGGGATCCGTACCATGGTGGATCAGGATGGCGGCCGTCGCGCCGCCCAGCGGAAAGCTGCCGTCCACCGTCAGATCGGGAAAGTTCAGCACGCGGAAGGAAATGAGGACACCCAGCGCGACCAGGCCGAATATCAGCCCGATCTCGAGGGCTCCCCACATGGAATAGATGGACATGGAATGGAAATCCCTGGATGCGGCCGAGGGAAGCCGCCATGACGGCCGGGCCGCCTGAAGGCGGCCCGGGGAGGTGAAACGCGCGAAAAGTTACTTGACGACCTGGGCGGCCGACTTGACCAGGGCGTCGGACAGGGTCACGCCCTGCCGGGCAGCCGCGCCAGGATTGACGTAGAGTTCGAGCTTGGAGCTGGTCTCGGAGGCGATGGCACCGGGCTTTTCGCCCTTCAGGACGCGCACCACGAGCTTGCCGGTCTGCACGCCCAGGTCGTGGTAGTTCACGCCCAGGGCGGCGATGGCGCCGCGCTTGACGCTGTCGGTGTCGGAGGCCACCAGGGGGATCTTGGCGGAATTGCCGACCTTGACCAGGGATTCGTAGGCCGACACCACGTTGTTGTCGGTGTTCGTGTAGATCACGTCCACCTTGCCCACCAGGCTGCGGGCGGCGGCGCCCACGTCCACGGTGCGGGCGGCGGTGGCTTCGACCAGGCTCATGCCCGATTGCGGCAGCAGCTCGCGCAGGCGTTTGACCACGACCACGGAATTGGCCTCGCCGGGGTTGTAGACCATGCCGACCTTCTTGGCGTCGGGCACGACTTTCTTGATCAGGTCAACCTGCTTTTCCAGCGACAGGGCGTCGGACACGCCGGTGACGTTGGTGCCCGAAGCTTCCCACCCCGGCACGAGCTGGGCGGCCACCGGATCGGTGACGGCGGAATAGACCACCGGAATGGTCTTGGTGGCGGCGACCACGGCCTGGGCCGAGGGCGTGGCGATGGCGACGATCACGTCGGGCTTGTCGCCCACGAATTTGCGGGCGATCTGGGCTGCGATGGCGGTATTGCCCTGGGCCGTCTGGAATTGCCATTTCAGGCCCTTGGCCTCGGTGTAGCCAGCGGAAGCCAGAGCTTCGTGCACGCCGTCCTTCACGGCATCGAGGGCGGGATGCTCGACGATGGAGGTGACCGCCACGGATTGCGCCTGGGCCTGCGCGGCGGCCAGCGCGCCGGCCACGGCGGCGGCGCCGGCGAGCTTGCGAAGGACGGAATGCAGCTTCATGAAGGAACTCCTTTGAATGGGGGCGATGCCGGGTCGTGTCCGGATCGGGCAATGCGGCGTCCAGTCTACCCGCCGGCATCAATATTTTCTGCAAGGGATATCCCTGCGGCGGCAATTATTGTAGCTTGGACACGAAATGGCGAGGCTGCTTGAGCACATAATACCAATATAGAAGAGAAAAGCAGGATCGCATGCCAAAAAACGACCGACAAGAAATTTCGACGTCAGAAAAATCCGTCTCGACCGGTGATTGATGCCCCGGGATTCGGACGCAACTCAGCGGATCCGGCGCTTTTCCAATCAGCGCCGGATAGCCCCCGGTATCCTTGTCTGACTAATTCGCACACTCGCCTTCGGCGTCTGGACTCGCCCTGCCGCGTTGCCATCCGGATCTGAGTATCCTAACTAATCGAGCAGGACACTATAGATCAGGCCCATAAATAGATTGAAATTCTGTCGATCTGATGCGATGCTTTGCGGATGGAAAAAGATGATGCAAGAAAGCTCAGTCCGGCCGAGCAGCATGAGAGGCGTCGGCAGGTGATTCGTGCGTACAAACGCGGACGAAGCAAACCTCAGATCGCCGTTGACGTTGGGCTGAGTCACACGGCGGTGAGCAAGGTGATCGCACGCTATGAGGCGGGGGGGATGCTGTCGCTGGCACCCCGTCGGCGTGGCCGTCGCCGTGGCGAGGATCGCGCACTGACCGCCGAGCAGGAACAGACGGTGTGCCGCATCATCTGCGACAAACGCCCCGAGCAGCTGAAGATGGACTTTGCGCTGTGGAGCCGTGCGGCGGTTATGCAGCTGATCGAGCGCGAGTGTGGTGTGACGCTGCATGTGCGCTCGGTGGGCAAGTATCTGGCCCGCTGGGGCTTCACCCCGCAGAAGCCGATCAAGCGTGCTTACGAGCAATCGCCCGCCGCGGTGCAAACCTGGTTGGAGGACACGTATCCGGCCATCGCCGAACGTGCCAAGGCCGAGGGCGGCGAGGTCCACTGGGGTGACGAGACGGCGCTGGTGAACACCGACGTGCGCGGTCGCAGCTATGCGCCCAAGGGCAAGACTCCGGTGGCGATGGCCATTGGCGGGACGCGGCAGAAGCTGTCGATGATCGCCAGCGTCACCAACCAGGGCAAGGCACGCTGGATGATCATTGATGGCGCGTTCAATCACGAAAAGTTGATCGAGTTCTTCGAGTCGCTGGTCCAGGATGCCGGGCGCAAGGTGTTTCTGATCCTGGACAACCTGGGCGTGCATCACTGCAAGCCGGTGAAGGCGTGGTTGGCCGCACACTCCGATCAGATGGAAGTGTTCTATCTGCCCAGTTACAGCCCCGAACTCAATCCCGAAGAACGCTTGAATGCCGATCTCAAACACGTCATCGGGCGCAAGGTTCCGATACGCACGAAGGCCAAACTACGCGCCGCTGCAGAAGAGCACATGCAAGTCGTCGCCAGCGAGCCGGCACGTGTCAAAGCCTACTTCCAAGACTTCCACGTCAAATACGCTGCGTAAAACTGTTTGAGGGCCGGATCAATAGGACGTCCGTGCGGCATCGGCGGCGCGCACCGCCCGCATGAACGCCCGGATGCGCTCCGGATCCTTGATCCCGGGCGCCGATTCCACCCCGCTGCTGACGTCCACGGCGAACGGCGCCAGGGCGGCGATCTGCGCGCCCACCGTTTCCGACTTCAGACCGCCCGACAGGATCAGGGCCGGCGCGCCCCCGCCCCGGGGCACCTCGGCCAGCAAGGCAGTGTCGAAGCCGCTGCCGCTGCCTCCATAGCCGGCGCTGTAGCTGTCGAACAGCCAGCCGGCGGCCTGGCCGTGGGCCATGCAGGCCCTGGCCAGGCCGGCCGCCGTATCCATCCCGGGCGATCCCGCCCGGAAGGCCTTCACGTGGCGCACACCGAAGCCGCCGCAGAAATCGGGCGATTCCTCGCCATGGAACTGCAGCAGGTCGGGATGCACGGCCTCGATCACCCGGTTCACCATCCCGGCGTCGGGATTGACGAACAGGGCCGTGACACTGACGAAGGCCGGTACCCTGACGCGCAAGTCGGCCGCCAGGTCCGGTGTCAGACAGCGGCGGCTGGGCGGGTAGAAGACCAGCCCGATGGCGTCGACGCCGGCCTCCACGGCCGCGGCCAGGTCCTGCGGACGGGTCAGCCCGCAGACCTTGACGCGCGTGCGCCGGGATCCGGCCACGGCGCTCCCGGGCGATGCGACCGGCGTGCTCATTGGAACGCGGCCCCCGCGTCGCCCGATCCGTAGCCGTCCTGGCCGTAGGCGCTGTCCTGGCCGAAGGTGACGCCGGCCGGATCGACGGTGGGCGCATCGCTCTTGTAGTGGGTCACCATGCCGGGGAAAGCCAGCACCGCGCCCACCATCAAGACCTGGATGATGATGAACGGAATCGAGCCCCAGTAGATCTGGGCCGTGGTGACTTTCGGGATCAGCGCGCCGGTGACTCGGTCGCGGTAATCTTCCTTGGGCGCGACGGAGCGCAGGTAGAACAGCGCGAAGCCGAACGGCGGGTGGATGAAGGAAGTCTGCATGTTCACCGCCAGCAGCACGCCGAACCAGATCAGGTCGATACCCATCTTGTCGGCCACGGGTCCCAGCAGCGGCACGATGATGAAGGCCAGTTCGAAGAAGTCCAGGAAGAAGGCCAGGAAGAAGGTCATCACGCTGACCACGATCAGGAAACCGACCTCGCCGCCTGGCACGTGCAGCAGCAGTTGTTCAACCCAGAGGTCGCCGTTGATGCCCCGGAAGCTGAGACTGAAGACTGTCGAGCCCACCAGGATGAATACCACGAAGCAGGACAGCCGGGCCGTGCTTTCCATGGCCTGGCGCAACTGCCTCATGGAAAAACGGCCGCGCGACACCGCCATGATCAGTGCCCCGATGGCGCCCATCGCGCCGCCTTCGGTGGGCGTGGCCACGCCGATGAAGATCGTGCCCAGCACCAGGAAGATCAGCGCCAGCGGCGGAATCATCACGAACACGACCCGCTCGGCCAGGGCCGACAGCAGCTTCAGGCGCAGGAACCGGTTGGCCAGGGCCATCGCCAGGGCGGCGGCGCCCCAGATCAGCAGCACGATGACGACGCGTTCGTCGACCGGCACGTCGGTGTGGGCGCGGAAATAATAGTCCGAGCCCCAGTAGGCGGTCGCGGCCGCGATCAGGGTCAGGAAGGCCAGGGACCGCAGGCCGCGCCGCCCACGCGCGTCGACGAAGCCGCGCGCCTCCGGCGGCAGAGCCGGCACGTGGCCGGGCCGCACGATGGCCACCAGGAAGATGTACACCATGTAGGCTCCGGCCAGCAGCAGGCCCGGCAGCATGGCGCCCCGGTACATGTCGCCGATGGAGCGCCCGAGCTGGTCGGCCAGGATGATCAGCACCAGCGAGGGCGGAATGATCTGCGACAACGTCCCGGACGCGGCGATGACGCCGGAAGCCAGACGCCGGTCATAGCCGTAGCGCAGCATGATGGGCAGCGAGATCAGGCCCATGGAGATGACCGATGCCGACACCACCCCGGTGGTCGCCGCCAGCAGCGCGCCGACGAACACCACCGCGATCGCCAGCCCGCCGCGCAGCGGGCCGAAGAGCTGGCCGACCGTGTCGAGCAGGTCCTCGGCCATGCCGGACCGCTCCAGGATCAGGCCCATGAAGGTGAAGAAGGGCACGGCCAGCAACGTGTCGTTGCCGACGATGCCGAATACCCGCTGGGGCAGCGCCTGGAAGAGCAGCGGGCTCATCAGGTTCAGATCGATGGCCACCAGGCCGTAGAGCACGCCGGTGGCAGCCAGGGAGAAGGCGACCGGAAAGCCCAGCAGCAGGAACACGATCAGGTTGAAGAACATGATCGGCGCAAGATTGTCGACGAGGAATTCCATGCTCAGCGTCCCCGTGCCGGTTGTTCGAGGTCGGCCCGCCGCTGGGCCAGGATATCTTCCACCAGGGCTTCCTCGTCGCTCTTGCCGCTGGAGACTTGCATCGGATTGGGGCATAGACCGCGCAGAAAACCGATGCACTTGACCAGATGCGACAGCCCCGCCAGGATCAGCAGGGCGAAGCCGACCGGGATCAGGAGTTTCGCCGGCCAGCGGATCAAGCCCTCGGTGTTCGAGGACAATTCATGGGTGATCCAGGATTCCCAGAAGAAAGGGATCGACAGCCAGAACACCAGACAGGCCGCCGGCAACAGGAAGAACAGCACCCCGAAGATCTCGATCCTGACCTGGGTGCGCTCGGGCAGCTTCTGCGACAGGACGTCCACCCGCACGTGCTCGTTGCGCAGGAAGGTGTAGCCCGCCGCCAGCAGGAAGATGGCCCCGAACAGATACCACTGCAATTCCAGCCAGGCATTGGAGCTGAGGCTGAACAGCTTGCGCATTACGGCGTTGCCGGCGCTGACCACGGCCACCACCAGCACCAGCCAGGTGATGGCCTGGCCGACGAGCGTGTTCAACGCATCGATCCACCGGGATATCGTCAGGAGAGGTTTCATCGTGCTTCCATGAAACAGGGAACGGAACGGCGCGGGCTTGCCCCGTTCGCAATCAAATCGCTCAATTCTATACGAAGCACCAAACAGGCCACCTCGGGAATCGCCCGGATGAGATTGGACATGAAATGGTCCCTGCGGACCATTTCATGCCTATCGAATCCGAGCGGCATGCAGGCCGCGAGGTGGGGAGATGCCACGGCTGAAGAATGGTCCCTGCGGACCATTTCATGCCTATCGAATCCGAGCGGCATACAGGCCGCGAGGTGGGGAGATGCCACGGCTGAAGAATGGTCCCTGCGGACCATTTCATGCCTATCGAATCCGAGCGGCATGCAGGCCGCGAGGTGGGGAGATGCCACGGCTGAAGAATGGTCCCCGCGGACCATTTCATGCCTATCGAATCCAAGCGGCATACAGGCCGCCCAGGTGGTGGCACAGAGCTTCCCGAGCCATGCGCTGCGGCAGCACCGTATCCGGATACTCCGCATGAGCCAGATACAGGCCATCGGGCATGAAGGTGGGCGCGGCCCGCCGCCGGTCGCGGTCGTGCAGCAATTCGGCCACCCATTCGGGCGGGCGGCGACCTCGCCCCACCATCACCAGCACGCCCATCAGGTTGCGCACCATGTGGTGCAGGAAGGCATTGGCGCAGAACTCGAACACCAGGAAATCCCCGCTGCGCCGGATCTCCAGAGCCCGCAAAGTGCGCACCGGGCTGGCCGCCTGGCACTCGGACGAGCGGAAGGCGCTGAAATCGCGCTCGCCCACCAGCAGGGCGGCGGCGGCGCGCATGGCGTCGTCGTCGAGCCTGTCGTGCACCCAGCCGACCCGGCCGTGCAGGATGGGAGAACGAACCGGAGCGCTGCGCAGTATGTAGAAATAGGTGCGGGTGCGGGCATCGAAGCGGGCGTGGAAATCGCCGGGGACGGCGCAGGCCCACTGCACGGCCAGACTGTCCGGCAACAGGGCGTTCAGCCCCCGCACCCAGGATTCGTCGCGCCGAACGGCCGCGGTGTCCAGGTGCACGACCTGCTGCAGCGCATGCACGCCGGCGTCGGTGCGGCCGGCACAGACGGTCGGCACGGCGGGCGCTGCCAGGAATCGGCGCAACGCCGATTCCAGGGCGTCCTGCAAGGTCCGGCCGCCTGGTTGGGTCTGCCAGCCCTGCCAGCCCCGGCCGTCGTAGCTCAGCCCGAGCGCGATGCGTCCCATGAGGATCGGTTTCCGATGTGCGCGGCGGTACGGATGGACGGCCGGCGCGGCCGCCCATCGCGCGCCTCCGGTCAGCTCTGCGGCGGGCGCGATTCGCCCGATTCGAGATTCAGGTCGATGTCCTGGATCCGCTCGCGCACCATGGACTCCGTCACCCGGGGGCTGGCGTCGGCCTCGTCCCGGGCGGCGTTGGCCCGACGCAGCAGCCAGGCAATGATGAGCACGATCAGGGCCAGCAGGCCCGTCATCACGCCCAGCAGATGATCCTGGAGCCAGGAGGCCCGGTGCTGGGCGCGCTCGGAAGGCCGCAGCTCGGCAGCCTGGACAGTCGGACTGGCCGCGTCCGCGGCGGCGGAGCCCGCCGAAGCGGAGGAAGCGGCGGGGGCCGCGCTCCCGGAGCCCACCGCGACATTCGCGGGCGCGCCCCCCGAAGTGGAGGCGGCTCCGGAGCTGGAAGCGGCCTGAGTCCCCGCCCCGTCCGCGCGAGCGGCGTTCTGCTTCGAGGCCGCCGCGCCGGACGAACCGGAAGCTCCGGCTTCCCCGCCCGCCGCGACCGCACCGTCGGCCTGAGCGGCGGCTTCCTGGCTGGCCTCGCTGATCGCGCTGGCGATCTCCTGGATCGAATGGCCGATGGCCTCGGCCCCCTGGGCAGCGGCGTTGCGCGCGGCCTCGCCCTGGGACTGGAGGGCCTGGTTCAGGTTCTGCACGTTGCTCTGGAGTTGATCGACCCGGGATTCGGCATCCTTCAGGGCATGCCCCCGGGCCGTGCGGGCATCGACGGCCGCGTCGGCGCCATTGCGGCCGGATTCGGTCAGGCGCAGGCGATCGCCCGTCGCACCGGCAGACCTGGCGTCGGTCCGGGATTCGTCCCGCGAGACGGCGCCCGCCGAGGCCTGGCCCGCGTCCGCAGCGGCCGCCGTTCCAGCCAGGCGCCCGCGCATCCGGGCGAAGGCGGCGGCCTGAGCCTGAAACTGGCGCCGGGCTTCGGCGTCGGAAATCGACAGCATGTCGTTGACGTCCGGCACCGTCAGCGATGCGCCCGCGCGCACCAGGTTGACGTTATCGTGGATGAAGGCTTGCGGATTGGCGCGCTGCAGCGCCATCATGAGCTGGTAGATGGAGACGCCATCGACCGCGTGGCGGCGGCTGATGGCGAACATCGTGTCGCCGCGGCGCACAGTGATGGCGCCGGCCGGCACCCGCCGGGTGCTGGTGTGCGGCGCGGCGGCTCCCACCGCGGTCGTCGACGCCCCGCCCTGTTCCGCTGGCTGCACGGCGGCGGACGAGGTAGCGGCCCGGGCCGGCCCGGGCGCCACCAGGGACACCTGGTAGCGCTGGTCGCCGGTGGCCGTGCGCACGTCCAGCAGCAGATCCGCCAGGTTGCCGGAGAAGGCCTGTCCCGAGCCGACGCGCAGGACGCGGCGGCCACCGGACCGGACGTCCGCGCCGACAGAGACGGACAGGCTGTCGAGCGACACCGGCGGCGTGAGCCCCGCCTGGACCCAATCGGCGGCCGGCGCAGGCCGGGCGGACAGGGCCTGCAGGTCGGCGTCCGTCAGGCCGGATACCGGCACCAGGATCAGCAGCGGCTCGCCCGCTCCCGAGGCCAGGCGCGCATGGCCGAATGTCGCGGCCTGGACCACCCCGCCCGTCAGGAAGGCCAGCGCCAGGGCGCCGGCCGCCAGGCGGCCCGCGGAAGTCCGGCGCATCACGCGCGCCGGGTTCGGGAGGTTTCGGATCGAAGGGGCGGCGTGGGCATGGGGGTTTTTTTCCATTCTTTTATCGTTCAGAGTTCGCCCAGGGCGATGCGCAACATGCGGCGCAGGGGTTCGGCGGCGCCCCACAGCAGCTGGTCGCCGACCGTGAAGGCGCTGAGGTATTGGGGACCCATCGACATCTTGCGCAGGCGCCCCACGGGGATGTCCAGCGTGCCGGTCACCGCCACGGGAGTCAGATCCCGCATGGAGGATTCACGATCATTGGGCACCAGACGAGCCCAATCGGTGCCGGTGCGCACCGCGTCGTTGATCTCATCCAGGGGAACATCGCGCCGCAGCTTGATGGTCAGCGCCTGACTGTGGCAGCGCATGGCGCCGATCCGCACGCACAGACCGTCGACCGGCACCGGATCTGAGCCGAAGCCCGGGCCACGCCCGAGGATCTTGTTGGTTTCCGCGCCGCCCTTCCATTCTTCGCGCGACATGCCGCCGCCCAGATCCTTGTCGATCCAGGGGATCAGGCTGCCGCCCAGGGGCACGCCGAAATTTTCCCGGGGCAAGTCGGCGGATTTCTGGGCCTGCAGTACGCCTCGGTCGATGTCCAGGATGGCGGACGCCGGATCGGCGAGCTGATCGGCCACGGCCTGGTTCAGCAGGCCGAACTGAACCAGCAGCTCACGCATGTGGCGCGCGCCACCGCCCGAGGCGGCTTGGTAGGTCATGGAGGTCATCCATTCGACCATGTCGGCCTTGAACAGGCCCGCCAGACCCATCAGCATGCAGCTGACGGTGCAATTGCCACCGATGAAGTCGCGCACGCCGCGCTGCAGGGCGGCGTCGATCACCGGACGGTTGACCGGGTCGAGGACAATGATGGCGTCGTCCTTCATGCGCAGGGTGCTGGCGGCGTCGATCCACAGGCCCTTCCATCCGGCGGCGCGCAGCTTCGGGTAGACCTCGGTGGTGTAGTCGCCGCCCTGGGCGGTGACAATGATCGGCAACTGGCGCAGGGCCTCGATGTCGTGCGCGTCCCGCAGGGAACCCGCACCCGACGCCCAGGCAGGCGCCGCGCCGCCCGCGTTGCTGGTGGAAAAGAAGACCGGTTCGAACAAATCGAAGTCCTTTTCATCGCGCATGCGCTGCATGAGCACCGAGCCGACCATCCCGCGCCAACCGACCAAACCGACTGCCTGAGCCATAAATCCCTGCCTGAACCGTAAAAGTGGATGTTTGAACGCCTAGTTTAATGCTTCAGTTTAATGCCTTCAGCACGGCATCGCCCATTTCCGAAGTCGAAACCCGCGTGGTACCGACCTCGAAGATATCGGCCGTGCGCAATCCCCGGGCCAGCACCGCCTGCACGGCGGCCTCGATCCGGTCGGCTGCGGGGGCCGCGTCCAGGGAATAGCGCAGCATCATGGCCGCCGACAGGATGGTCGCCAGGGGATTGGCGATGTTCTGACCGGCGATATCCGGCGCCGAGCCGTGGCTGGGCTCGTACAGGCCCTGCCGGCTGGCGTTCAGCGATGCCGAGGGCAGCATGCCGATCGAGCCTGTCAGCATGGCGGCCTCGTCCGACAGGATGTCGCCGAACAGATTGCCAGTCACCACCACGTCGAATGCCTTGGGTTCGCGCACCAGCTGCATGGCGGCGTTGTCCACATACATGTGGGACAACTCTACCTTGGGATATTCGCGGGCCACGTCGATCATGACGTCGCGCCAGAACTGCGAGGTTTCCAGCACGTTGGCCTTGTCCACGCTGCACAGCCGGCCCTGGCGTCCCGCGGCCGCCTGGAAGGCCACGTGGGCGATGCGGCGGATCTCGGACTCGGCGTAGTGCATGGTGTCGTAGCCCTGGCGCTCGCCCGCGAACGGACCGTCCTCCAGCGTGCGCACGCCGCGCGGCTGGCCGAAATAGATATCGCCCGTCAACTCGCGCACGATCAGGATGTCCAGACCGGCCACCACCTCGGGCTTGAGCGACGAGGCATTGGCCAACTCCGGATACAGAATCGCCGGACGCAGGTTGGCGAATAGCCCCAGGGCCTTGCGCAGGCCCAGCACCGCCTGCTCCGGGCGCAGGGCGCGTTCCAGATTGTCGTATTTCCAGTCGCCCACGGCGCCGAACAGCACGGCGTCGGAGCGTTTGGCCAGGGCCAGGGTGTCCTCGGGCAGGGGGTGGCCCTTGGCGGCGTAGGCGGCGCCGCCCACGGGCGCTTCGGCCAGTTCCAGGTCCAGGTCCAGCGCGCGCAGCACGCGCACCGCCTGCTCGACGATTTCAGGGCCGATGCCGTCGCCCGGCAGAACTGCGATGCGAGAAGTCATGAAGGATTCCGATTCGTGAAGGCCCGCCCCATGGCGCGCGAACGGATTCGCGCATGCCGCGGGCCGGGCCGGAAGGCGCCGCTCGCCCGCGACGCCATGGGGTTGAGGAAGGAATGGAAAATCAAAGGCCGCCGGGGTTCTGGCGCTCCAGCCAGGCGTGCTGCGCCAGGCGCCGCGCCTCGAAGGCGCGGATCTCGCTGGCGTGCAGCAGGGTCTGGCCGATCTCGTCCAGGCCCTTCAGCAGCGATTCCTTGCGGTAGGCGTCGATCTCGAAGGACCAGGATTCGCCGTCGGGCGCAACCACCCGCTGTCCGGCCAGGTCCACGGTCAGTTCATAGCCAGGAGCGGTCTCGACGGCCTGGAACAGGCACGCCACTACATCCTCGGGCAATACGATGGGCAGAAGGCCATTCTTGAAACTGTTGTTGAAAAAGATATCGGCGTAGGACGGCGCGATCAACGCGCGGAAGCCATACTGCTGCAGAGCCCAGGGCGCGTGTTCGCGGCTGGAACCGCAACCGAAATTCTTGCGGCACAGCAGGACCGAAGCCCCCTGGTAGCGTGACTGGTTCAGCACGAAATCCGGGTTCGGCGGCCGGCGGCTGTTGTCCATGCCGGGTTCGCCGTGATCCAGGTAGCGCAGTTCGTCGAACAGGTTGGGACCGAAGCCCGTGCGCTTGATGGATTTCAGGAACTGCTTGGGGATGATCAGGTCGGTATCGACGTTTTCCCGGTCCAGGGGGGCCACCAGGCCCCGGTGCGTGGTGAAGGCTTGCATGTTCGAATCCTATTGAAAAGTGCGCACGTCGACGAAATGGCCAGCCACGGCGGCAGCGGCGGCCATGGCGGGACTGACCAGGTGAGTGCGGCCGCCCTGCCCCTGGCGGCCTTCGAAGTTGCGGTTCGAGGTCGAGGCGCAGCGCTCGCCCGGCTCCAGACGGTCGGCGTTCATGGCCAGGCACATCGAACAGCCCGGCTCGCGCCATTCGAAGCCGGCGTCCAGGAAAATGCGGTCCAGACCTTCGCGTTCGGCCTGTGCCTTGACCAGGCCGGAGCCCGGCACGATCATGGCCAGGCGCACGTTGGGCGCCACCCTGCGGCCTTTGGCCACGGCGGCGGCGGCACGCAGGTCCTCGATGCGCGCGTTGGTGCAGGAGCCGATGAAGACCTTGTCGATGGCGACCTCGGTCAGCGGTGTGCCGGCCTTCAGGTCCATGTACTGCAGGGCGCGCTCCATGCCCTTGCGGCGCACGGCATCGGCTTCGGCGGCTGGATCCGGCACCCGCGCGCCGACGGCGGCCACCATTTCCGGCGAAGTACCCCAGCTGACCTGGGGCTCGATGTCGGCCGCGTCGATCTCCACCACGCGGTCGAAGGTCGCGTCCGGATCGGAATGCAGAGTGCGCCAGTATTCCGCGGCCTGGTCCCACAAGGCGCCTTCAGGAGCATAAGGACGGCCCTTGAAGTAATCGATGGTGGTCTGGTCCACGGCCACCATGCCCGAGCGCGCGCCGGCCTCGATCGCCATGTTGCAGACCGTCATGCGGCCTTCCATGGACAGGGCGCGCACGGCGCTGCCGCCGAACTCGATGGCGTAGCCGGTGCCGCCCGCCGTGCCGATGCGTCCGATCACGTACAGGATCAGGTCCTTGGCCGTACAGCCAAAAGGCAGTTCGCCTTCCACGCGCACCAGCATGCTGCGGCTCTTTTTCATCAGCAACGTCTGCGTGGCCAGGACATGCTCGACTTCGGACGTACCGATGCCGAAGGCCAGCGCCCCCATGGCGCCATGCGTGCTGGTGTGCGAATCACCGCAGACCACGGTCATGCCCGGCAGAGTGGCGCCCTGCTCCGGCCCGATGACGTGGACGATGCCCTGACGGCGATCGTTCATGCGGAATTCAGTGATGCCCCAAATGTCGCAGTTCTTGTCCAGGGTATCGACCTGAAGGCGCGAGACCGGATCCTGGATACCCTCGCTGCGCGCCGTGGTGGGTACGTTGTGATCGGCCACCGCCAGATTGGCGGAGATCCGCCACGGCGTGCGGCCAGCCAGCTCCAGGCCCTCGAATGCCTGCGGACTGGTGACTTCGTGGACGAGATGACGGTCGATATACAGCAGACAGGTGCCGTCCGGGCCCTGGTGCACCACATGGGCATCCCAGAGCTTGTCGTACAGGGTTTGGGGCATGATCATGGTCTCGAAAATCGGAAAATGGACGCCGCCCACGCGTGTCGCGGGCGCGATGAACCCATTATGCCAGTGCGATTTTCCCGGACAAGACCAGCATTTATCCTAGTATTGGATGTAATAGATACCAGCTTGAACCCGCCTTTTCGAGCTAGCCTTTCTTTCCCTGATAGAGCGGCAGCACGATCTCGGAAGCCTGCTTCAAATCTGCGATCCTGCTCTGAGACGATGGGTGCGTGGACAGGATTTCGGGCTGCCCCCCGTCTCCCGCGCGTTCCATCTTCTGCCACAGCGTAATCGCGGCGCGCGGGTCGTAGCCGGCGCGGGCGGCCAGTTCCGCGCCCATACGGTCGGCCTCGGTTTCGTTGGAGCGGCTGTTGGGCAGGGTGAACATGACCTGCGTCAGCGAGGAGCCCAAGTCGGCCACGGCCTGGTTGCCCGTGACGGCCGACAGGATCGACAGGCCGACATTGGTGGCCATCTGGCGCGAAACCTGCTCGCGCGCGTGCTCCCGCAGGGCATGCGAAATCTCATGTCCCAGCACCGCCGCCAGTTCGGCGTCGGTGGGCTGGATCTTATCGAGCAAGCCGGTGTAGACCGCGATCTTGCCGCCCGGCATGCACCAGGCATTGACCTCGCCGGACTTCAGCAGGTGGATTTCCCAGGCCCAGTTGCGCGCGTCCGGACGGAAGACGCCGACCTGGGCGATCAGTTTGCGGGAGATCGCCTGGACGCGCTGAGTCTGCGCGGCCGGGGTGTCCAGGGCGCCCTGGGCCTTGGCCTGGGACAGGATCTGGCGATACTGGGTCGCCGCCTGTTGGTCCAGTTCGGCCTCGGACACCAAGGTGGACATGGTCTGGGTACGGTTCACCCCCACCAGCCCAGACTGGGTCGTCTGCACCTGGGCGCAGGCCGTCAGCAGGACGGCCAGGCCGGTCACGGAAAAATTTCGGATGGCCCGGATCATGATCATTCCTTTCCACGGCGCGGCCCGCAGGCCGCTTCGATTCTCCACGGCGCGGCCCGCAGGCCGCTTCGATTCGACCGGCATGAAAGAGTCCGCAGGGGACTCTTTCATGTCCGGTCTCATCCACACTGTCCCCGGTGGCGCAGCGCATGGTCCATCAGCACGATGGCCAGCAGCGCCTCGGCGATGGGCGTGGCACGGATCGCCACGCAGGGATCGTGGCGACCCAGCGTCTGCACCATGACCGGTTCGTTGGCCCGGTTCACGGAGCGGCGTTCGACCAGGATGCTGGAGGTGGGCTTGATCGCCAGCGACACCCGCAACGGCTGGCCGGAGGAAATCCCCCCCAGCACGCCGCCCGCGTGGTTGCTCATGAAGCCGTCGGGGCCGATTTCATCGCCATGCTCCGAACCGCGCATCGCGACACAGTCGAAACCCGAACCGATCGACACACCTTTGACGGCATTCAGCCCCATCATGGCGTGAGCGATGTCCGCATCCAGCCGGTCATAGACGGGTTCGCCCCAACCGGCGGGCAAGCCCTCGGCCGTAACTTCGATGCGGGCGCCGATGGAATCGCCATCATGGCGCAACCGGTCCATGAAGGCTTCGAGTTCGGGAACGATATCGGCGTTGGGCGCGTAGAACGGATTGTCCGGCACGGCATCCCAGGACACGAAGGGAATCGGGATCGGTCCGAGCTGGCTCATGCAGCCGCGGATGCGCACGCCGTGCTCCTGCATCAGCCATTTTCGCGCCACCGCGCCCGCCGCCACGGTGGGGGCCGTCAGGCGTGCCGAGGAACGCCCGCCGCCCCGGGGATCGCGCACCCCGTATTTCTTCCAGTAGGCGTAGTCGGCGTGGCCGGGGCGAAAGGTGTCGGCGATGTTGCTGTAGTCCTTGCTGCGCGCGTCGGTGTTGCGGATCAGCAGACCGATGGGCGTGCCGGTGGTGACGCCCTCGAACACGCCCGAGAGGATTTCCACCGTGTCCGGTTCACGACGCTGGGTGACGTGGCGCGAAGTGCCCGGCCGGCGCCGGTCCAGTTCCGCCTGGATGTCGGCCTCGGACAGCGCCATCCCCGGAGGGCAGCCGTCGATCACTGCGCCAATGGCCGGACCGTGCGATTCGCCGAAATTGGTGACACGAAACAGCTTTCCAAGGGTATTGCCAGACATGAGGGGTTCTCGTAAGGGCCCACGAGGGCCTGGAGGAAGGGTGCGCATGCGCGGGGCCGGCGCATGCGTCGGTCGATTATCGCATCTTTGACATCCCGCGGGCCGCGGCCGGAGGCCCGGACAGCGGAAGCCGCACACAGGGCTTGACTCCGTAGCCGGGTACGGAGCATAGCCTTCAGCGAACAAACATAATGCTTCCGAAGGAGCCCCCATGATGAAGCACCAGTCTTTGCGTGTATCCACCCAGCTCATCTGCGGCTTCCTCATCGTCAGCGGCATCGCCACCCTGATCGGCCTGCTGGGCCTGTACTCCACCCGCACGGTCAACCGCATGGCGGAAACCATGTACCACCGCGACATCGTGGGCCTGCGGGATACGGCTCAGGCCAATCAGCAACTGCTCATGAACGCCCGGGCCATCCGGATCGCGGCACTGGCCCCCACCGCGGAAATCCGGGATGCCCAGTTGCAGGCCGTCCAGCGGCACCTGAACAACCTCGACGCGAATCTGGCGCGCGTCGCGCAATCGCTCACCACGCCCGAGGAACGCCGCCTGCTTGCCGAGGCCGAGGAAACATCCCGGGAATACCGGAAGCACATCGCGCGAGTGGTCGACATCCTGCCGACCGAGCCTTTGCAGCAACCGCGCCAATCCGTCGGCATTCTGTATGGCCAGGTCGTCCCCACGGCCAACCGGCTGGACGCGCAGATGGCCCAGCTCATCGAGCACCGCATCACCCAGGCTGACGCGCTCAGCCAGGAAACCGCTTTGCTCTACGCGCGCATGGTCTGGCTCATCATCGGGCTGACCCTGGGCGGTACGCTCCTGGGGCTGGTCATCGGCCTGTTCCTCACCCGCAATCTGAAACGCGCCCTGGGCGGCGAACCCCAGGACGTGGCGCAGGTGGCCCGGAACGTAGCCAACGGCGACCTGAGCACCATGCTCGACACCTCACGCTCCCACCGCGACAGCGTGATGCAGGCCATGGCCCACATGCAAGAGTCCTTGCGTGGAATCGTAGGTACGGTGCGGGCTGGCAGCGACAATATCGCCAGCGGCTCTGAACAGATCCGCCTGGGCAACACGGACCTGGCTCAGCGCACGGAACGTCAGGCAGCCGACATCACCGAAACGGCCGCCGCCATGGATCAACTCTCGAGCACCGTGGCCACGACGGCGCAGGCCATGCGCCAAGCTGCGCAGTTTTCCTCGGACGCCAGCCAGGCGGCGGAACAGGGCGGGCAGCGCATCGAATCCATCGTCCAGACCATGCAGGGCATCCAGGAAGTCTCACAGGAAGTGGCCGGCATCGTGCAAGTGATCGACAGCATCGCCTTCCAGACCAATATTCTGGCCTTGAACGCTGCCGTCGAGGCCGCTCGCGCCGGCGAACAGGGCCGCGGCTTCGCCGTCGTGGCCGGCGAGGTGCGCGCCCTGGCGCAGAAAAGCGCTCTGGCCGCCCGTGAAATCACAGCGCTCATTACCAAAAGCGCCGAACGCACCGATGTCGGCGCCCGAACGATCGAACAGGCGGGCTCGGAAATCCGGTCCCTGGTGGACAAGATCCGGCAAGTCGCTCAGCTCATCGATTCCGTGGATGCCGCCACCACCGAACAAACCTCGGGCCTGAGCCAAATCAACGCCGCCGTGGGCCAGCTCAATGACATCACCCAGGAGAATGCGGCGCTGGTGCAGGAATCGGCTACCGCCGCCGCCAGCCTCAGCGACCAGGCGCGGCAATTGCTGGACGTCGTGCACCAGTTCAGGATGGAAAAGGACATGGGGCCGGCATCGATCACCGGGCACGCGACCGACGGCGTCCTGCGAGCCCTGGAAGCGACGAGCCTGCCCTCCCCTGGCTGACGCCGGCCTGCGGCGGAGCCCCGGATCGACTTGCGCATGCCGTACCACCGGTCCACAGGCTCCCGATCAGGAGGACGGCATCAGGATATCCGATGACTGACAGAACGCATAGGCCCGCAGCGGACACTGGGCGCAGCCTGGATGTCCGCGGCATTGTTCCAGCATGGTTTCCAGTCCCCTGACCATCCTGCCCAGGTCCCGCATCTGATTATGCAGAACATGGATCTTCTCCTGTACCAACTCCTGCACCTGCACGCATTGCACCGCCTGCGGAGGCTGCAGCAACAGGGCGATTTCGTCCAGAGAGAAACCCCAGGCCTGAGCCCGCTTGATGAAGCGGATCCGTTCGACGACATCCTGGGAATAGCGCCGATGGGAACCCAGGGGCTTCGCCGGCACCGCGACGAGGCCGCGGCGCTGGTAGTAGCGGATGGTCTCCACGTTCACGCCGGCCAGTTTCGCGGCACGACCGATGTTCAATGCATCACCTCATGAACTCCTTGACTCCGTACCCGGGTACGGACATTAGATTGCCCCTGGCAATCAGGAATTCATGAATGCCGCGAACCGACATGCCACCCATGCAGATCGGCCGCGCTTCCACCTCTATTTGATGAACGACTATGTTATCCGTAACAAAACCATTTGCCTAGAATCGAAACATCAAAGGCCGCGCCGCATGGAAGAAACTGCACCAGGACAGGAGATCGGAGGCTTTCCATACATCCCCCCTCAGATCAGCAACGATCTGGGCGCCGCCGCGGAAGATTCGAGTCCGGTCCTTCAAGCCGCCTTGCGACATGCCCTGGAACAGGATGAATTCCGCCTCGCCTATCAGCCCATCGTCGATTTGCGCAACCACAGGACCATCGGCGCGGAAGCGCTGATCCGCTGGCCCCGGACGCTCATCGGGCCGGACATCTTCATCCCTGTGGCCGAGCGCGTCGGCCTGATCCGGGACATCACGAGGCAAGTCTGCCAGCTGGCCGCCAGCGACCGCATCACACAACGGATTCCAGGCTCCATCCGACTATCGATCAACCTGTCGGCGGCGGATGCGGAAACCATGGAGACGGCCTCGCTGCTCTCGAACCTGTCCCGGGAGCTGGGCAGCCCGGCGGCCCTGAGCGTGGAACTGACCGAGCGCTGCCTGCTGACGCCCGAACGCTGCAGTCCCGTCATCCAGGCGATCCGCGCCCAGGGCATCCAGGTGCACCTGGACGATTTCGGCACCGGCTATGCCAATCTCCAATCCCTGGTCGAGCTGTCCCTGGACGGGATCAAGATCGATCATCGTCTGACCCGGCGCGTCGATGGCTCACGCACCGCCCGGGAAATCGTCCGCCATCTCGGCCGGCTGGCCGGTGCGCTGGGTCTTTCAGTCACGGCCGAAGGTGTGGAAACCGAGGCCCAGGCACGATGGCTATCGGTCCTGGGCATCCGCCGGGCGCAAGGCTGGCTGTTCGGCCGGCCCCGATTCATCGAGGACTACCCCGCCCACACAGTCCCGGACGCCGGCCCCCGCGCCGGACACAAGGTGTCCGGACAGCACGGCTGACAGGCTCCCCTCTTCCATCCGCACGAAGCGCGAAAATCAGGAAGAGCAACTCACGGCCACCGCCGGCTCGTCGGCGGCGGGCGGCCGTGCATAGAACTCGAAGCCGGGACGTTCCGTGTACGGGTCCCGCAGCAGGACGAGCAAGCGACCGATTTCCGAGGCGTCGCTCCGCTGTGCGGCCTCGATGGCGCGCTGCGCCAGGTGATTGCGCAGCACGTAGAGGGGATTGGCGCGATCCATGGCGGCGCGCCTCGCATCGGCGTCACCGCCCTGCCCGGCACGCCGGGCCAGGTAGTGGTCCAGCCAGGCGCGCGCCGGCGCGGCATCCGCGAACAGGGCCAGCCAGGGTCCGGCATCGCGGTCGACACCGGCCAGCCGGCGGAAAGCCAGGGTGAAATCGGCCCTCTGCGCGTGCAGCAGGTTCCACCAGTCGTCCTCCAGCGCCGCGTCGTCCGGCCGCCAGGCGTCCAGGCCCAGCTTGCGTGCCAGGCTGGCGCGGTAGATCGCCAGGAACTCGGCCTCGAAGGACGCCAGGCTCGCCTCCAGCGCAGAGGCCTCGCAGCCCAGCACCAGCAGGCTGCCCGCCAAGCGATACAGGTTCCAGCGGGCCACGGCCGGCTGGGCATTCCAGGCGTAGCGTCCCGCCGTGTCGCTGTGATTGCAGACATGATCCGCCTGGAAGGCGTCCATGAAGCCGTAGGGACCGTAGTCCAGCGTCAGGCCCAGGATGGACATGTTGTCGGTGTTCATCACCCCGTGGCAGAAACCCGCGAGCTGCCATCGTGCGATCAGGCGCGCCGTGCGCCGCGTGACCTCGGCCAGCAGCCGGCAGGCCGTGACGGGCGTGTCCGTCTCGCCGCCAGCGATTTTCCGACATTCGGGATACCAGTGCTCGACGACGTAGTCCAGCAGGGCCTTCTGTTCGTGATGCGAATGGCCCCAGTGCTCGAAGTGGCCGAAGCGCACGAAGCTGGGCGCCAGGCGGGTGACGATGGCGGCGGTCTCGACGGTTTCGCGCACGACCGGATCGTCGGAAGCGGCCAGCGCCAGCGCCCGGGTCGTCGGGATGCCCAGGCCGGCCATGGCCTCGCTGGCCAGGTATTCGCGCACGCTGGAGCGCAGCACGGCCCAGCCGTCCCCCATGCGGGAGTACGGCGTGCGGCCCGAGCCCTTCAGCTGGACCTCCCAGACGCCGTCGGAAGTCCGGACGTCGCCCAGCAGATGCGCGCGGCCATCGCCCAGCTGTCCGGCCCAGACGCCGAACTGATGCCCGCTGTAGACCGTGGCCAGCGGCGGGATGTCCCCCAGCCGGCCGCCGCCGGAACACAGGGCCAGAAACCCGGGCGATCGCAGCGCCTCGGCGTCCAGGCCGATCAGGGCCGCCGCGTCCGGATTGGCGTGCAGCAGGCGGGGTTCCCGCAAGGGCCGGGGATCCACCTGGACGTAGAAGTCGCGCGGCAGAGACGCGAACGAGCAACCCGCGCGCAACCCGGCCAGGGACGACGGTTCAGCCATGGCGCACCGCCCGCTTGGCGGGACGCACGTACAAGATGGCGCCCAGGTACAGGCCCAGAGACAGGAGGATTTCCAGACCGGCCAGCGCCGCCGACACGGGCGAGACGTCGGACCAGGCGCGCACGACGCCTTCCATCAGATAGAGCAGGCTGAGCATCGACACCCATTGCAAAGTGTAGAGCCGGCGCCGCAGCATGCCGCTGACGGCAAACAGCAAGGGCACCGCTTTCAGGGCCATCAGCGTGCCACCGGGCCGCAGAGGCGCCCACCACAGTTCCCAGCCCACGCACAGGACGATCAGGCCGAACAGACAGGCGCACGCCAGGCCGTGCAGGCCTGGACTGAATTTGATTTCCACGTTTTCCATGCTGGTATTATGGCTCGAAACCTCGCGTCCGCTCCACGCCCCATGACGACACTGCAGACTCCCGCCCCGTCCCTGACCGAACGCCGCAACCGCGCGCTGGACATCCTGCGCTTCACACTGGACTTCGCCGGCCACCGCAAGCTGACCCGGGTGGCCTCCAGCCTGACCTTCACCACAGTGCTGGCGATCGTGCCGATGCTGGCCGTAGTGCTGGCGCTGTTCACCGCCTTCCCGCTGTTCGCCGAATTCCACAAGGCCCTGGAAACCTTCCTTGGCGAAAGCCTGCTGCCGCCCTCGGTGTCCGACACCATCATGCGCTACCTGAACCAGTTCGCAGCGCAGGCGTCGGGCCTGACGGCAGTGGGCGGCGCCTTCCTGGTCGTGACTTCGATCCTGCTGATCATGACCATCGACGAGGCTTTCAACGAAATCTGGAACGTCGCCCGCCAGCGCCCCATGCGCCAGCGGCTGCTGGTGTACTGGGCGATCATTTCCCTGGGGCCGATCCTGATGGGCGCCAGCCTGTGGGCCAGCTCGGTGCTGGCGCGGGAATCTCTGGGCTACATCGGCAACCTGCCCGAAGGCATCGGCCTGCTGCTCAACCTGGTACCCCTGCTGATGTCGGTGCTGGGCTTCACCGCCTTGTTCGTGTTCGTGCCCAACTGCCGGGTACTGTGGCGCGATGCCGCGCTGGGCGGCCTGGGCACGACGGCAGTGCTGGCCGTGATGAAGGCGGGGTTCACCGCCTACCTGACGCGCTTTCCCTCCTACACCGTCATCTACGGGGCCTTCGCCACGCTGCCGATCTTCCTGCTGTGGATTTACCTGTCCTGGCTGGTAGTGCTGATGGGGGCCACGGTGGCCTCGCTGCTGCCGGCCCTGCGGCTGCACCGCTGGGTGCTGCAGCGTCAAGTCGGCGCCCAGGCTGTCGACGCGTTGGGAATTCTTCGCGTCCTGTGGCGGGCGCGCGGCGCTCAGCCCCCGGGGCGCAGCCTGGGCTACCTGGAAAAACACCTGCGCGTCCACCCAGACGCCCTGCGCGACATACTCGGCGCTCTCCGCGAACTGGGCTACGCCGTCCCGGTCGCCGACGGCGACCAATGGGTGCTGGCTTGCGATCCTGCCCGGGCCGACATCGGCCCGCTGGTGGACCGGCTGCTGATCGACCGCACCCAGGCGGGGCTGCGGCCCGGTACCCTGGAATCCCTGTCGAGCGCCCTGCTGGGCGCTCCCCCCGTCCTGGACGCGCTTTTCAGCGGTGACGCTACCGAAAACCAGGACGATGATGCACAATACTGAACAAACGGCCGGACCACGGCGCCACTGGGAATCGACATGCTGAAAGTCAATGAAATCCTACGCGTGAAGGGGCACACGCTGTACACAGGGACGCCCGACATGCCGGTGCGCGAGGCCATCGCCACCATGAGTCAGCTCGACATCGGCTCGCTGGTCATCATGGACCACGGCCGGCTCGCCGGCATGCTGACCTTCCGCGAAATCATGAATCACCTGAACGCCCACGACGGCCAGGCCGGCGACTACACGGTGCGCAGCATCATGGACGACGCGCCCGTCAGCGTCACGCCCAACACCGACGCCGACGAGGTCCAGCGCCTGATGCTCGACAAGCACGCCCGCTACATCCCGGTGATGGACGGCCCCACCCTCATGGGCGTGATCTCGTTCTACGACATGGCGCGCGCCATCGTCGAAGCCCAGCAGTTCGAGAACGACATGCTGAAAGCCTACATCCGCGACTGGCCCGCCGACACATCGGATACGCCGACCCGCTGATGTCCTGTTTTGGATGCACGGACTCGTCAGGCAAGGCGCAAACCGCAGCGATAGCCCAGCTATCGCGAGGATGAGTCCGGGCATGGGGCAATCCCTGCGGACTGCCTCGTGCCTGACGAGTCCGAGCCGCTTGCAAGCAACGACGTGGCCTGCAACGCAGTGGGCGAGTCCAGGCGCCGCTCAGGCAAGCACTTGCCAGGCGCGGCGCAGGATGCCAGGGCCTTCGGCCCGCAGCAGCGCGGGATCCGACAGCATGCGCCGCCATTGCCGCGCCCCGGGACGACCGGTGCGCCAGCCCAGCACACCGCGCAGCAGGATGTGCAGCGGCACGCCGCGCGCGTGCTGCGCGGTTACGTAATCCACCCAGGCGTCCAGGATGACCGCCAGGCCGGGACGTGCCTCGCCCGGCGCCATGCGCCGGTCCAGTTCGGCCAGAATGTCCGGATGATGCCAGGCCGCCCGGCCCAGCATCACGCCATCCAGACGCTCCATCCAGTCCAGGCAGGCCTCGACGTCGGCCAGCCCGCCATTCAGCACGAACGCCGCATCCGGAAAATCCCGTTTCAGACGTACCGCGTCGGCGTAGCGCAGCGGCGGCTTTTCCCGGTTGTCCTTGGGCGACAGCCCCTTCAGGACCGCGTTGCGTGCATGGACGATGAACACCCGACAGCCGGCTTCGTGCAGAATGCCGACGAAATCGCGCACGAAATCGTAAGACTCGTCGTAATCCAGGCCCAGGCGGTGCTTCACCGTCACCGGCACCGACACGACGTCCAGCATGGCGCGGACGCAGTCGGCGACCAGGCGCGGCTCGGCCATCAGGCAGGCCCCGAAGGCGCCGCGCTGGACTCGTTCGGACGGGCAGCCGCAGTTCAGGTTGATCTCGTCGTAGCCCCAGCGCTCGCCCAGCCGCGCGGCCCGCGCCAGCGCGTCCGGTTCGCTGCCGCCCAGCTGCAGAGCCACCGGGTGTTCCGCCGGGTCGAAATCCAGATGCCGGCCCACATCGCCGTGCAGCAGGGCGCCGGTCGTGATCATCTCGGTGTACAGGCGGGCACGGGGCGCGAGCAAACGATGGAAATAGCGGCAATGCCGATCCGTGACATCGATCATCGGCGCCACGCACAGGCGCCAGGGCCTGGGTTCCGGATCGGCGGAAAAGGCGGATGGCGCGGCAGGTTCGGCATCGTGCCGGACGCCGGGTGAGGACTGGGACATACGGGACATTCTCCGGCAATCCACCATTTTAGCCGGGTGCGAAATGGCCGTAAGGAAGCGGCGGCCGGCTTTTCGTCTAAAATTCCCGCTGACCGATCCCGATCCGAACCCGGCCTTTCGCGGCCGCATGCGTATTCCCATGGCCGTATTCACCCCCGTCACCGAAGACGACGCCCGCGCGCTGCTGCTGCGCTACCAGCTGGGCGAGCTGGTCGCCCTGCGCGGCATCACCGCCGGCATCGAAAACACCAACTACTTCCTCGACACCACGCGAGGCGCCTACGTCCTGACCCTGTTCGAGGTCCTGACCGCTGAACAGCTACCGTTCTATATCGAGCTGATGCACCATCTGGCGGGACGCGGCGTGCCCGTGCCCGAACCCCAGACCCTGCTCGACGGCACCCGCCTGACCTCCCTGAACGGCAAACCGGCCGCGATCGTCACGCGCCTGTCGGGCGGCTACGAGCCCGAACCCGGCCCGGCCCATTGCACCCTGGCCGGGCAGACCCTGGCGCGGGCTCATCTGGCGGCGCGGGACTTCCCCATTCGCCAGCCCAACCTGCGCGGCCTGGAATGGTGGAAGGCTACCGCGCCGGCCCTGGAGCCCTTTCTGGACGCCGGCCAGGCCGCGCTGCTGCGAAGCGCGCTGGACGAGCAGATCGCCTTCGCCGCCGCGGAAACGACCGCGCGCCTGCCCTTCGGCCCCGCGCACTGCGACCTGTTCCGCGACAATGTACTGTTCGACGGCACTTTCGAGTCGCCCCACATGGGCGGCTTCATCGACTTCTATTTCGCCGGCTGCGACACCTGGCTGTTCGACGTGGCGGTCAGTGTCAACGACTGGTGCATCCACCGGACGACGGGGGCCTTCGTGCGCCGCCGCCTGGAGGCCTGGCTGCAGGCCTACCACGCCGTGCGCCCCTTCACCGGGGAGGAGCGCACCGCCTGGCCCGTGATGCTGCGCGCGGCGGCCCTGCGCTTCTGGATTTCCCGCCTGTACGACTTCCACCTGCCCAGGCCGGCCCAGACGCTCAAGCCGCACGATCCGCGCCACTTCGAGCGTATTTTGCGGCTGCGCACCGAGCAACTCGCGCCCCCCCTGCCCCGCCCATGACACCCCTGCAAGCCGCCATCCTGCCCCCCGGCGCCGGCTGGTCCTGGATCGCCCAGGGCACCCGGCTGTTCCGCCGCCAGCCCATGGCCATGCTCTTCTGGAGCATCACCACCAGCTTCTTCATCAACGTCGGCGCTCTCGTCCCGGTGCTGGGCCAGACCGCGCTGGTGCTGCTGACCCCGCTGCTGACCTTTCTGACGCTGTGCGCCTGCCGCAACCTGGACCAAGGCGTGCGGATGATGCCCGGCCTGTGGCTGCAGCCGTTGCGGACGCCCGGCGTCACGAGCGCGCTGCTGAAACTGGGCCTGGCCTATCTGGGCTGTTCCTTCATCGCCGCCCTCGCCGCCGTGCTGCCTTTCCTGTCCTCGATGCTCGAGACCCTGGGCACCGCCGAGCAGCCCGATTTCCCCGTCCTGGCCCAGGCCATGCAGGGTCCGCTGATGGTATTCGGCCTGTTCTACGTGCTGTTGTCGGCCCTGTTCTGGCACACACCGGCCCTGGTCGGCTGGCACGGGCTTCCGCTGCGCCGGGCGTTGTTCTACTCCATGATCGCCTGCTGGCGCAACAAATACCCCATCACCGTGTACGTGGCGACCTGGGCCGCCGTGTTCTTCGGCTTGCACGGCCTGCTGGACGGGCTGGCCTCGGCCGGGGTGCCTACCGGTCTGCTGGCCTGGTTCGCCCTGCCGCTGGACATTGTGGTCACGGCCCTGCTGTACTGCAGCTTCTACCCTGTCTATACGACGATCTTCCGCCCCAGCCAGGCGGCCTCGACCTGAGCCTGCCAATCCTGCCGGGCGCAATAGCCCGCGGGCAACTCCACGACAGCCCGGGCGCGCCGGCGCAATACGCAGCGCCACGGACCGACCCGGGACGCCATCCCCACGACCCGGCCCTCGGCATCCAGAAATACCAGATCCACGGCCTGAGCCAGGCCCAGCGTGTGCACGGCGCGGCACTCAGGCAGCAGCAACCCCCTGGGCCGCCCGCCCCAGCCCGGCCACAGCCGCAGACCGAGCAGGCGCGCGACAAAGGAACGCGCACAATACAGGCGCAGGGGTCGGGTGGCATACAGCCAGGATGCCGGTTCCCGGGGACCGCTCCAGGTCGGCCGCCGGTTGGGCCGCATCCGCCTGCCCATCATCAGAACCCCGCGTCCAGCAGCTTCATCGCCACGGGAAAACCGATGACCAGGAAGGTACAGGGGAAGATACACAGCACCATGGGAAACAGCATGCGCACGGGCGCCTCCAGCGCCAGCTTCTCGGCGCGCAGAAAGCGTTCGCCGCGCTGGCGCTCGGCCTGCGCCCGCAGCAGGGGCCCCAGGCTCATGCCCAGACTGTCGGCCTGGGCCAAGGCCGTGACCAGATTGCGCACGCCGGGCACATCCGCGCGATCCGCCCAATGCAGCAGCCAGCGCGGCCTGTCCATGCCGGTACGCTCCATCGCGGCCGCGTCCCGCAGGCTCTGGCGCAGCGGGCCTTCCGGGGCGTGACCGGCCACCTGGTGCAGAGCCGCCGGCAGGCTCAGACCGGCCTCCACGCACAGGGTCAGCAGGTCCAGCATGAAGGGCAACTCCCGCATCATCCGCAGCCTCCGCGCGGCGGCGCGGCGCCGCAGGGCCTGGTCCGGCCAGACGAAACCCAGGGTGGCACCCGCCAGCGCCGACAGGACGCCGATGCGCACAGGCGCGGAGGCCATCAAAGCCCCCGCGCCAGCCAACGCGGCACCGCTGCCGGCGGCCAGCACGCAGGCAGCCAGCCAGCGATCGGCCTGCCAGTGCGGCGCGAGGCCGGCGCGAGGCCCCCAGCGCCGCAGTTCCCGGCGCATGCGCCAAGTGACGAAGGGCGCGCACCAGGGCGCCAGCGCCAGCACCCAGGGCCACCAGAACGCGGGAGGACGGACTTCGCCACGCGCGGCGGCCCAGGGCCCGCCCAGCGCCCACAGGCCCAGGCAGGCCGCCGTCGCCGCCAGGCACAAACCGATCCAGAACCACGCCATCCCGCCTCCCATGCCGATCGCCAATCGATCGACGACTCATCGTCCCCGGGCGGAGCCCGGCGTCCACCCGCTCCGGCCGAAGACCGCTACACTTCGACCGCGGTCACCCGCCGGATCCAAAGGATGCCCAGGCCCTCCAGCGCCAGGATCGCCGACAGCACGATCCAGCCATACCAGGTCTGCCACAGCAGCGCCATGACCTCGGGCTCCAGGCGGCTGAGCGCCAGAATCAACACCACCGGCAGGCCAGCCATGATGCGGCTCTGCATGCGACCCTGGGCAGTCAGCGCCTCGACACGGCCCAACCAATGCTGCCGCGCCCGCAGCGTCTGGGCGATGCTTTCCAGCGTGTCGGCCAGTCCGCCGCCCGTGCGGGCGGCGATGCCCAACGCGGATACCACCAGGCCGCAGGATTCGGTCGGCATACGGGTGCGCAATTGCTGCAGGGCATCCTGGAAGCCCAGGCCCAGACGCTGTTCGCGCAGCAGCAGGCCGAATTCCTGGGACAGCGGCGGGCTGGCCTGGGCCACGAGATGCCGCAGGGCGGGCTGGACTCCAGCTCCGGCGCGCAGCGCCCCCGCCAGCGCCTGGACCAGGTCGGGCAACTGGGCGTCGAACCGCCGTGCCCGGCGGCGGCGCACGTGGCGCAGGATCAACGGGGGCGCGCACAGCAGTCCGACCAGCACGGGCAGCACGCCCCACCAGCGGCCCGCCAGCCAGGCCACTGTCAGCATCAGGGCCAAGCCCAGCCCGGCCGCGGCCGGCCGCAGTTGGGCCATGTCCAGGAAGAGGAAGGAAGCGTCCAGCGTGCGCCGGGTCTCGTCCCGCATGCGATCCTCGTAACGCGTCCAGGCGCGGTCCGCCTGCCCGAGCAGCCACCAGGCGGCCAGCGCGATGCTGCCCGCGAGCATCGAGAAGATCAGGATCGACACGGCGCGCCCTCCGGCGACGGAGGCTCCCGGAATGGCGGGACGGACCGCGGGGCATCGACCCACGGCCTGTCGCCCTGCGGGGCCTCGGATGGCATGGCCTCGTCCAGCGCCGTCCGGCCCTGGACGACCGTTCGGCCTGAAAACAATGCGGCATCCAGCGCCGCCACGCCCTCGAAACCATCGGGTGGCAGGCCGCAGCCGGCGAATACGGCGGGTGGCCCGGCGCGCCCCAGGAACAGGTCCTGCAGCTGGATGCGTCCACCTTCCTGGCCCGCCACCTGGACGATGGCGCTCACCAGGCGCCGGCCGTCGGCGGCGCGCACCAGCTGGACGATGAAGTCGATGCTGGAGGCGATATGCTCGCGGATCGCGGCCAGCGGCAAGTCCATGCCCGCCATGAGAATCATGGTTTCCAGGCGGCCCAGGGCATCGCGCGGGCTGTTCGCATGCAACGTGGTCAGCGAGCCCTCGTGCCCGGTATTCATGGCCGCCAGCATATCAAAGGCTTCACCGCCCCGGCATTCCCCCACGACGATGCGATCCGGACGCATACGCAGAGCATTGCGCACCAGGTCGCGGATCTCGACGCGACCCCGGCCCTCGGAATTGGGCGGCCGGGCTTCCAGGCTGACCAGATGGGCGTGGTTCAGGCGCAGTTCGGCCGCGTCCTCGATCGTGATCACGCGCTCGCCTGCGGGGATGGCGTTGGACAGGACGTTCAGCAGGCTGGTCTTGCCCGAGCCCGTCCCTCCGGAGACGATCAGATTCTTGCGATGGCGCACGCAATGCGTCAGGAACCGCGCCATGGCCTCGTCCAGGGCGCCGACGGCCAGCAGGTCGGGCATGTCCAGGCGCCGGGCGGGAAACTTGCGGATCGTCAGGCTGGCGCCGCGCAGAGCGATGGGCGCGATCACGGCATTCACCCGGGACCCGTCGCGCAGGCGGGCATCGACCATGGGCGCGCTTTCATCGATCCGCCGCCCCAGCGGCGCCACGATGCGGTCGATGATCCCCAGCACCGCCTGCTCGCCGCTGAAGCTGGCGGCGGCGCGCGTCAGACGTCCGCCGCGCTCGACAAAGATTTCATCGTGGCGATTGACCATGATTTCCGTGATGCCCGGGTCGGCCAGCAACGGTTCCAGCGGTCCCAGGCCGACGGCCTCGTCCACCAGCTCCCTGACCAGCGCCTCCCGGTTCAGATCCAGAGGCAGGGCCTCGTCGGTCGCGATCAGGCCGGACAGCACGGCGGCGGCCTCGGCCCGCAGCGCAGCGTCGCTCATCCCGCCGATATCGCGACGGCGCAGCTGCAACGCGGCGATCAGGCCCTCGTGCAGGCGGCGCCGATGGACCTGACCACCGGATCCGGCGCCGTGGATCGGCGGCGCCACCGCCTCCCCCGGACGCGCTCCGTCCGCAGTGTCCCCGGCAGCGGCCCGATCAGCCGGACCGGCACGAAGGCATGCGTCGCTGGTCCCGGCCGCCGCCACGACGCCTGCCGCGATGCCGTCCGATGCCGCTCCAGCCGGCTTCGCATGCCCGGCGGCATCCGGGGCGGCATCCGTTTCCGCGGTCAGGACGCTCAACAGGCATGGACCGATGACCACCTCATCCCGCTCCGTCAACGGACCGTATGCGGCGACCCGGTCCCCGTTGACGGCGGTGCCGAACAGGGAGCCCAGATCCTCGATCCAGAGCTCGTCCTGGCGCAGCAGCAGGCGCGCATGCCGGCGCCCGACCCGCCAGGCGCGCACGACCAGGCCGCAGGTCGCTTCGCGGCCGATCAACAGGGGCAAGGCATGCCGCTCGCGCCGGCGGCTGCCATCCTCGAAGCGCAGGTCGAGATCGACGGTGTTCATGGCGCCGCCTTGGCGCGGCGCGCCATCCCCTCATGGGGGAATTCGGTCGCGGCCGGCGCGGCGGTTTCCGTAGCGGCCTCCTCCGGCATGCCGGCGATCCCTCGCCACTGAGAGCCGGGGCCGACCGCGCGCGGATTCCAGCCCGGTCCGGACTCCCGGACGGAGGCTGGGGGCGCAGCTCGGACGGGCGCCAGCATCACGGGTTCGGCCGGAAACGCTTGGTCCAGGATCGCGCCGGCGCGCCGGACGCGCAGGCGCAGATCGGGATGGTCCGCCGTCACCAGCTGCGGCGTGACCAGGATGGCCAGTTCCGTTTCGTTGCGCTGGAAACGCGTGGATCGGAACAACGCACCCAGGACCGGCAGGTCGCCCAGACCCGGAAGACGATCCACGTTGCGGGCCGTATCCCGCGACAGGAAACCTGCCAGCACCAGGGTCTGTCCGGAGCGCACGTTGAACTCGGTGGCCGTCCGCCGGGTCTTCAGGGAAGGCCCACCCGGCACCGACAGCGACGGATCGATGGCGCTGACCTCGACCTCCAGGCGCGAGCGCACGGCGCCGCTGCGCTCGATGGACGGCGTGATGCGCAGCGACACTCCGTAGGGCTTGAAGGCCGTCTGGGTGTTGCCGTTGCCGTCCACCGTGCTGTAGGGCACTTCGCCTCCCGCCAGGAATTCAGCGGTCGCGCCGCTGCGGGCCAGGAGTTGAGGCTGGGCCAACACCACAGCCCGTCCGTCCTGGGCCAGCAGGTCGATACGCGCCGACAACAGCGCATTGATGCCGAAGTAGCCGGCCACGCGGGGAGACGGAAAAGCCAGGGGCAGCACGGTCTCGCCTGGTCGATCGGCATAGCGGCGGGAACCCCCGTCCCAGCTCAGGCCCGCGTTCACGCCTCCGATGCTCTCGCTGCCCCAACGCAGGCCGACCTCGCGCAGCAGGGAACGAGGCACCTCGACCACGCGCACGTCCAGCAGCACCATCTGATCCCAACCGACCGTGCCGGTGAAATCCAGCAGTTGCGGGTAGCGGCGCCCCAGTTCGGCCAGACGCTGGCGGTCACCGTCGGACAGGTCGTCGCCTTCGACCAGCAGCTTGTCGCCCAGGGAGGTCACGCGGGCGCCCGGAATGCGTTCCAGCAGGCTGCGCAGTTCGTCCCGCAACTGGCGCGCGCCTTCGGGCGCGACCTCGACGACATACCGGTGGGCCTGACCGTCCGCCGTCCAGGCATGCAATGTGCTGAAGCCGGGCTTGCGGGCGAACACGATGACCTCGCGATCGTCGGTGCTGACGGCATTCAATATCTTGCCATCGCCCACCGCCACCCGGGCCACGCCGGGAATGCCCAGCACCCGGACCTCGCCCGCCTGGAGCGCCAGAGGAGTTTCGGCGAGAGGGGCCGGAGCGTCGGCGGCCGCCGACAGGATCGGGGTTGCCAGTCCCCAGAACAGGCACAAGACCGGACACAGGCCGCGGGCGGAAAACAGGCGCGGGTTCATGGTTGCTCCTCGCCTTCGAACTGTCCGGGCCGCGTCGCCGGACTATCGTCCTCTTCGCCAGTCGGCCCGGCCTCCGGGCCGGTCCATGCCGCCAGGTTTGCCGACTCGTCGGCCGCGAGGACGGCCGGATCCCTATCAGCCATCGACGCGTCCGGCGCCGCCTGCCCGGCGAGGGCGCGCATCCAGGCGCTGGCCAGGGCCTGCCCCCCCGGCAGATCGAACCAGCCATTGCCGGACCGCGCGGGCAACCCTTCCGTATCGGCCCAGCCCGGCAAGGAGCGAGCACCCGAAGAGCCATACAAGATGACAGCCCGTCGGGCCGGCGCGCGCGGCGGGTCGCCCACACCCAACAGGGACGCCAGGTCGCCCCGGGCCGCCCGTCGATCGGCGCGCGCATCGCCGGGATGACGCAGAATGGCGGTCAGCGTCCCCGCCTGGCGGGCGGCGACCAGCTTCACCACATCCTCGGGCGCCGCATCGAGCGTCACCGTGGAATAGGCGGATTCCTCGGCGCCGGCCTCGGAAGCCCGGGTCTCGCGGCCCGTCGCCAGCACCAGCACGCCCTGGAGCAGCGGTGCCGTCAGGCGCTTGCGCCGGTGGTCGAAGGACACGTACAGGTCGATCAGGTCGCCGGGCTGCAGCAGGCCGGACAGGGAATTGACCTGGTCCACCGGCAGCGTGATGGCGCGCCGCCCGGGAGCCAGGTGTTCCGAGAAGGCGGGCTGGGGACGTATGGTGTGCGCCGGCACCAGCGCGTCGCCCGCCCGCACAGCCGCCGTCAGGACCCGGCCTTCGAGTTCGCCCAGCCGGGCCAAGGGCAGCGTGTCGCCGCCCACCCAGCGGACGGGGAAGCCACGCACGGCCAGATCGCCCGATGCCAGCCGGGTGCCGGCCGCGAGGTCCCTGGCGGCCACGATGCGTTCGACCATGTCCAGGCGGGCCCGGTCCTCGATCTGCCGCTCGCGCTCGCGCATGTGCAAGGTCAGGGCGCCCGCCGCCAGCAGGCCGGCTCCCAGGGCCAGCACCCCCAAGACGGCGGATCGGGGAATGCGCGGAAACGGGAACATCATGAGGGCTCCTTCGGACGATGCCAGAACGTCAGGGCGACAGCGTCGGCCCGAGGATGCAAATGGACTGTCAGGCGGGCGCCGTCCGGCCGCGCCCATTCCCCGGCCACCGGCGCCGCCAGGTCCTTCGCGGGTCCGGAAGTCTCCCCGGCCGCCGCCACCGGCCGCCAGCGCCGGTCCCACAGGGCGTGCTGCACAGCGGCGGCCACACGTGAATACGGTCCCGGACACAGATAGCTGGCCAGCAGGCGGGCGCCATCGGTCTGGCGGCTGGAAGCGCGCAGCACGGGCCGCGCGCCGGAAGGCACGAGTTCCTCCGGATCGAAGCCGGCGTCGCGCCGGTCCCCTGATCCCAGGCTGGACAGCAGGCCTATCGTGCCAGCGCCGTCATCCGCCGGCCGCAACTGCGCCAACCAGTGCAGTCCTTCATGGATGCCCGACAATGACAGCACGGCGCCGGAGAACTGTAGCCGGTCGAATCGGAATTCCCCCGCTCGCGCCAACCGCCGCGCCGCATCCACCGGCGCCATCGGCGCCCGGAAACGCCGCATCCGCAGGCGAGCGCCCGGCAGGTCGAAAGCCAGGGGCGCCGTCCAGACCCACCCCGCCAACGCCTCGGACCGGGACGGATCCCAGGACCCAGGGATGGCGCGGGCCGAACCAGCGCACGACATCAAGACCGCCGCCAGCAGCGCGGTCGAACATGCGCCCGACACGAACGGATTCATGGCCGCCTCCAGGCTTGCAGATGCGGACTCGGCACACTGCCCGTCCAGGGTCCAATCCAGTCCCAATCGGGCAAGGCACGGCTCCAGGCGGCGTCCACGTCCCGAAGACGGCCCAGCACCGCCCGGCCCGCCGCACGGGACGCCGAGGCGGCCGCGTCCCAGGCACGCGGGCTGGCCGCCAGGGTCGATTGGGCGTCGGCATCGTCCGCCGCCGCGCCGTCGCCGCTCAGGATCGCGGTGTGACGGCGCAGGTCGAGTCCCAGCCGGTCGAAATCGGGCAGGGATCCAGTCGTCGATGCATCACCGGCGGTCCGGCCCCGGGCGCCGGCACGCCAAACGGTCGGATCGCCCAACCGCAGTTCCCGGCGCAAGTCCGCCGCCCCGGCCACGGGATCGCCGGCCTGCCGGCCGGTCGCGGGGCCCAGCGATTCGACTTCCAGATGCGCCGACCCGGCCAGGAAACTCCGGCCCCGCCGGGTCCGCCAGAGATGTCCCGGAGCATCCAGATAGCCATCCCCGCCGGATGCCAGCGCCTCGGGCGGCAGGCCCTGGTGGGCATGGGCGAAAGCGGCGCGGCGGCTGGCGTGAGCCAGTTGCAGGCCGATATCCTGCAGGCGTCCCAGCCAGGCGATGCCGAGCCACAGACTGCCCAGGACGATGAGCACGGCCAGGGTTTCGACGAGGGCCTGGCCGCCCTGCTGCGCATGAATGGACATGTCAGTCTCCTGGCGCGTCCGACAGCCCGGCGGCCAGGCGCGCATGCCAGTAGGGATGAAACAGACTGGGGGTTTCATCCAGGCCGTCCAGACGCCGAACGGGCCGGGAAAACAGGCTTTCCGCCGCGCTGCGGGCCCGAATCGGGATGCCGGACGCATCCGGCAGCTCCATGCGCACGACGAACCCCGAAGCGGCGTCCGGCCCGGCCCCGGTGGCGACGTCCAGATAGCTCCCCAGACCACGCGACATCCAGGTCTGCCGGTCGCGCAAGGCATAGGAATTGGCCAGGGGATTGTCCCGGCCGCCGACCAGGTCCCATTGCGTCGCCGCCCGCACCCAGCGCCAGAAGTCCTGGTCGGCGAAATCCTCCGGCGGCGCATCGACATGATCGGCATCCATCGCCTGGCCGGGCTGCGCCGGCATCCAGGCCCAGCCCATGGCGTATTCGCGGTAGTAGCAGCCGATCCAGCGGTTGGAACGCACCGCGTGGAAGGACTGCGTGTCCCCCGCCTGCCAGCGGCCGGCATCGTCCAGCGCGGTGCCGCCGCGCCGCCGCAATTCGTGGCGCAGGTGCGGGCAACGGCCGCTGACAGGCCAAGGATTGCGTGCCGTATGGTCCCGGGAGTCGAGAAAGGGGTACAGACCGGCCAGATGCCGCGTCCAGTCGAACAGGGGCGCATCCGGCGTGCGGCGGCGCAGAAGGCCGGACCAGGCGTCATCGGCCACCACGGGCCTCAGATCGCCGGAGGCGCGTTCCGGATAATGACCGGCCAGCACGGCCCGCATCGCATCCAGGCGCGCCTGGGGCAGATCCCGGACCAGGGCGCGAGACAGGTCCGCCGACAGTTCGTGCACGAAACGTTCGTGCACAGCGTAGGCCCGACCCAGCGAGCCTCCGGCGCGCGCCTGGACCTCCAGGCCGGCGGCTGACGCCGCCGCCAGGTAGGCGCGGCCATGATCGGCACCGAACAGCATGCCGATCAGGTGAGCCGGCGGATTGCCCTGGATCAGGCGGCGCGATTCCATGCCGGCGTAGTGCGCCCAGCTGCCCAGCGTGACCAGGTGCGCCATGGACAGCTGGTGCGCCATCCGGGCACGGTTCAGATAGGCCAGGAAATTCAGGGTGCGGGCCTGGACCAGGGCGCCGCTGTAGGCGGCGGCATCCAGACCGTGAACCAGCCGGGTCTTGGCCGCCAGGACTTGGCCGGTGGCGAAATAGCGCATCCAGGCCAGACCCAGCACGGCCGCCAGCAGCATGCCCAGCACCAGCACCTGGCCTTGCTGGCCCCGGTGGGAGCGACGAAGACCGGCCATGTCACTGTCCCGCCGCCGCATTGCCGGTGAAGGACTTCAGCGATTTGGCAGCCGCCTGCGCGGCGGCGGATTCGGCCGCCGACTGGGCGATGCGTGACTGCTCGGAACCGTCCTCGCCGGCGATTTCCCGCGCCATGGCCGCCGTCTGGGCGCGGATCACTTGGCCGAACAACTGGTAGACCGCGATAGCGGCCACGGCCACCAAGGCAACGACCACCACATACTCGACCATGGCCTGCCCGCGCTGTGCGGCCCGGGTGGCCGGATCGGACCGGAGCGCCAGGAGCACGGGCGCATTCGGAGCCCCTGGCCGGATCGGCTCGCGCACGGCGCCGGAAGATGGCGCGCCAGGAAGGAGGCGACGGATGCGGCTGGAAGGCGGGCGGGCGCGGCGCGACAGGCGAAGGAAAGCGGACATGGCGGGCTCCGGGAAAAGGATGGAGCCCAGTGTGCCCCGCCCTCGCCCGCCCGCCTATTCGCACTTCCCGTCTTGGCTGAAAGTGTCCTGTCCGCCACGGGGGCGCGTGAAACCCCGCCGGTCCGCCGTCCGAACCCCGGGCCAACCCGGAGCGCAAGACCGGAGGCGTGGCGGAGGGTCAGCCGATGCGCACGCGCAGAGCGCCCAGCCCCTCGATGGCGCCTTCGAGCCGGTCGCCGGGCACGACGGCGCCGACTCCGGCCGGCGTGCCGGTGTAGATCAGGTCGCCGGCCTTCAGTTCGAACAGAGTGGACAGGTAGGCGATGGCCTCAGGCACCGACCAGAGCATGTCCGACAGATCGCCCGACTGGCGCGGCTGGCCGTTGACCGACAGGGTGATCGCCCCCTTCGCCATCGCACCGGTGGAAACGACCGGATGCAGCGGCCCGATGGGTGCGCTGTAGTCGAAGGCCTTGCCGGTCTCCCAGGGACGGCCGGCTTTCTTGGCGGCGCCCTGCAGGTCGCGACGCGTCATGTCCAGACCGATGGCATAGCCCCAGACGCAGGAGGCCGCCTGCTCAGGCGTCAGGTCGCGTCCGCCCGAACCCAGCGCGGCGACGAGTTCGACCTCGTGATGCAGATCCTGGGTGAGCGGCGGGTACGGCAGCACGCCCTCGACGCCCTCGGCGACATTCAGGACGGCATCGGCGGGCTTGGCAAAGAAGAACGGCGGTTCGCGCCCGGAATCGCCCATTTCCCGCGCATGTTCCGCGTAGTTGCGGCCGACGCAATAGATGCGCCGCACGGGAAAACGGGCCGAGATACCCTGGACGGCCACGGTGGCCGCCTCGGGACGGGGAATCACGGTGTCATCCATCATGGACTCCGGAAAAAACTGGCCCGGCGCGCGGGCCGGGCGGCGGAAAACGAGAAAACGGCGCGTCGCCTCAGGCCTTGACCTGCTCGTAGCGCTCGACGGAGGAGCGGATTTCCTGCTTGGCCGCATCCACGCCCGACCAGCCCTGGACCTTGACCCACTTGCCCTTTTCCAGGTCCTTGTAGTGTTCGAAGAAATGCTGGATGCGCTGCAGTTCCTCGGCCGGCAGGTCCGCCGTCGATTCGATCTGACGGTACGGCGGGTAGAGCTTGTCGACCGGGCGGGCCAGGAGCTTGGCGTCCTTGCCGGCCTCATCCTCCATGTTCATCACGCCCAGGGCGCGGCAACGGATCACAGAACCGACCTGCACCGGAAACGGCGCGATCACCAGCACATCCACTGGATCGCCGTCTTCCGACAGGGTCTGGGGGATGTAGCCGTAGTTGCAAGGATAGTGCATGGCGGTCAGCATGAAGCGGTCCACGAACACCGCGCCGCTGGCCTTGTCGACTTCATACTTGACCGGATCCGCGTTCATCGGGATTTCGATCACGACGTTGAATTCCTCGGGCAGCTTGTCGCCGGCCGGCACTCGATCTAGGCTCATGGGGTTCCTTGATAGGTCAGACAGAAAAATCTCTGCGCGCACCCCTGTCCGAGGTCTGGGACATGTCCACCCCGGGAATGGGCGCGGTGTCGAAATACTCGTCCTCGGCGGATGCGGATCCGGATACGGCGGGTGTGGCGGCGGGCGGCTCTGGCGCCGGGGAGGAGACGGGAATCACGTCGGCGTCGGCCTCGTCCTGCACGTAGACGCCGCTGGCCGCATAAGGCGCGGATGGCGCCGATTCCACCGACACCGACTCGTCCACCGCGTCGAAATGGGGATCGCCGCGCGTATCGGCGGCCGGCAGCAGGCGTTCAACGGCGGGAATTTCGGCATCCGCCGCCTGGCAGGCCAGCCGCCAGTTCCGCAAGGCCTGGTCGGGATGTCCCAGCGCATCGTGCAGATTGCCCAGCAGGGCATGAATGTGGGTGTCGGCGCGCAGGGCCAGGCTGCGTTCCAGGTAATGCTCGCCCTGCCCCCAGAGCTGGGCGGCCAGGCAGATCTGGCCCAGCGCCGCCAGCAGGCCCGGATGGTCGGGATTGGACTTCAGCCAAAGTTCGGCATGACCGAGGCGCTGGCGTGCCTGGACCGTATCGCAATGCGAGTAGACGCGCAGCAGGCGGTCATCCAGCCGGCGCCCGAGTGCGGCCTCCAGGATGCGGGCCGCCTCGGCCGGGTGGCCCAGTCGGGTCCGGGCCTGGGCGCCTGCCAGCGCCACATCGGAATCCAGCCGCTCGTCGGCGCTCAGGTCGCCCCAGACGGTGTTCCAGCGGGATTCATCGACCCGCGCCAGACGCTGCGTCGTCGATTCGCGAATGAACTGACGCGCCTGGGTTTCATCGATCGCGCCCCGGCGCAGCAGCAGGCGGGTAAGTTCATACACGCGATCCGCATGGCCCAGCTGGCGATGGGCACGCAGCAGCAGGCGGGTGCCGTGCAGGAAACGCGATGAAGCGTCCTGCAAGGGTTCGAGCAGGGCCAGAGCCTCTTCGGCCCGGTTCTGATCCAGATACATTTCCGCAGTCACGGTGTCCACGGCCTGACGCAGGCGGGAATCCTGACCGGCGCCCTCCTGGGCGAGCCGCAGGACCTGGTCGCGCCGCGCAGTCTCGCCCAGCAGATGCAGGGCACGCGCCGCGCTGAGTCCGGCCAGCACCTTGCGATCGGCCGAGCGGGTGCGGGACACCAGGGTGGACAGGTCCTTCTCGGCCTGGACGTAGCGACCTTCCAGGACGTTGATCCAGCCACGTTCGAGCAGCTCGAGGTCGCGCTTCTGGGCGCGGCGCCCGCGCCAGGCGCGCAGCCGGCCCGGACTGCTTCCCAGCCAGTTCAGCGCGCGCAGCAGCCAGTGCAGCGCCAGGAAGATCGCGAGCGCGAGCACGACGGCCAGCGACAGGGACAACTCGATGCGCCACGGCTGGGCGACGATGAGGACGTTGCCGCTGTGCTCGCGCAGCACCAGGGCCAGCGCCACGGCGGCCGCGAACAGAATCAGGGTCCAGATCCAGGATCGCATCGCGCCCTCCTCAGACCGCGCCGGCGGGCGCCATGGCGGGCGATTGCACCGTCGGAGCGGCGTCGTCCTGGCCAGAATCGTCGGGAGCGTTCCCGTCGTTCTGCTCGTCCTCCGCCGCGGCGGCGTCCCGGGCCGCGGCGATCGCGGCCAGGCTGTTGTCCACCGTCGGCAGCGTGACCTCGATCGCGGTGTCACGCAGTTCGCGGGCGATCTTCAGTGCCTCGCGGGAGGACTCGGCGCGCATGTCGTAGCGCTGGTCGATGGCCTTGGACAACTGTTCGAGCTCGGTCTGCCAGATGCTCGACTGGCGCATCATCAAGGCCAGCTGGGCCGTCACGGCCCGCTGCTTCAGGACTTCGCGGAAGCGCAGGGCCTGATCGGGCGACATCAGCAGTGCAGCCGCATCGTCCACCCGACGCACGTCGAACAGGCCGCGCAGGTCCTGTGACACCAGGTCCGCCGCGTCGCGCGTCCATCGCCAGGCGTCGGCGGCCACGGCACGCCAGCCCTCGGGCGCCGGCTCCGCCGGGCCCCGAGTCGCGGCCGACGACCCGGCGACGGGTGCCGGAGCCTGGTCGGCGTGGCCGGCCGCCTGCCCGGCTGTGTCCGGAACCAGCAGAGGGGCGGTCCCGATCAGGCTGGACAAGCGGTTGATTCGCGCGGCCAGGGCCGGCAGGTCGATGGTCGCCACGGCGCGCAGGCGGTCCAGGTCGCCGTTGATCGACTGCTGCAGCGCCGCCAGTCCGGGACGGTTGGCACGCGCCAACTGGGCCTGCGCGGCCTCGAGGGAGATGATCGCGTTGGCAACGTTGCTGCCCAGGGCGAGCTGCTGCTGGGCGATGGTGACCAGGTGGTCGATGTCGTTGAGCAGCAGCAGATCTGAGCCGCTGTCCGTCATCATTTGCAGGGCCTGGTCGAGTTCCCGGACCTGGCCGGAAGTCGCGTCCAGCGCGCCGCGCAACTCCTCGATCCGGGCGGCCTGTTCCTGAACCAGGGACAGGGCCCGCCCCGCCTGGGCATGGGTTTCCTCGACCAGTTGGACGCTTTGCTCGTGCTGCCGCTGCAGGTCGGCGCGCAAGGCACGGTACTGCTGGTTCTGGTAGTAAAGCGCGCCGCCCAGGATCAGGGCGAACAGGGCCAGCAGGATCACCGCCAGGGCGGCTGCCCCCGACCGCTTCCGTCCCGCTCCGGCCTGGGCCGTTGCCAGCGCCGAGGCGGGCGTCGCCGATTCGGAGTTCGGGGCGGACGAGCTGTGGTCGGTATCGGTCATGGCGGCGTACGGGTCCTTCTAGGCTGATCTCGCAGATGCCAATATAGCCTGAAAAAGGGCGGCCTCATCGGGTGCGCTCAGGCGCACGGTCAGCGCGCCCGCGGGGCGGTCGGCATAGATGCATTGTAAACGCCGCGCGATCCGCTCGTGCAGCGTGACGACCCGCAGGACGGGCGGCCAGTCCATATCCTGCCGACGCAGGCTGTCGGCCACGGCGTCTACGGCCTCGGGGCTGGTCAGCAGCAGCGTGCAGGCGCCCGGCCCCGCCAGGACCGCGCACGTGGCGCGGTCCCAGGCCACGGGGCCGCGCCGATACAGGGCATGGCATTCCACCCGCCAACCGCGCGCCTGGAGCTGCCGCGCGAGCCAGTCCCGCCCCCTCTGGGCTCGCAAAATATGGACGCGGCCCGGCGCGAGGCGCGCGGCTTCGATGACGGCCAGCAGCGACTCCGAATCGGGGGGCGTGCCGGCGGCGGGCGCCAGAATTCTGTCTTCGGGCACGTGCGCGCGCAGCGCCCGGGCGGTCGCCGCCCCCACCGCCGCCGCCCGGACACCGTCCGGCCAGGGCGCGGCGGCGCGGCCGTCGAAACAAGCATCCACCGCCTGGCGGCTGACGAAAACGCAGAGATCACCCGCCTGGAACGAGGGCACGGCGGTGTCCAGCCGCTCGATCGCCAGGGCCGGCGCTTCGATCACCGCCACCCCGACCGCGCGCAAGGCGCGAGCCAGTGATTCATTGCGCCCCGCGGGGCGCGTGAGCACGACCGGGGCACGCGGGATCATCCGGAAGCCGTTCTCAGGAAGAGGAGGATTCGGACAGACGGGCCAGGATCACGTCCGCCCCCTGGCCGAGCAGGTTCCGGGCGACTGCGCTCCCCAGCATCTCGGCATCCCCGGGGTCGCCTTCGGTTTCGGCGCGCAAGACACGGCTGCCATCGGGTTCCGCCACCAGCGCCCGCAGATACAGGAGGCCGTCCCTCAATACCGCGTGCGCCGCCAGGGGCACCTGGCAGGAGCCGCCCAGCGCGCGCGACACGGCACGCTCGGCCAGAGCGCAGGCGGTAGTCTCGCCGCAGGCCAGCGGCGCGAGCCAGCCGCACAGGTCGGTCCGGTCCGCCAGGGTCTCTATCCCCAGGGCGCCCTGCCCCGCCGCCGGCAGGCTGAGCTCCACCGGCAGGACGGCGCGGATCCGTCCGGCCAGCCCCAGGCGCCGCAGGCCGGCGGCGGCCAGTACGATGGCGGCGTAGTCGCCCCGATCGAGCTTGGACAGGCGAGTGTCCAGGTTGCCGCGCAGGGGTTTGACCGCCAGGTGAGGATAGCGGGCGCGCAACTGGGCCTCGCGGCGCAAACTGGAGGTGCCGACGACGGCGCCCGAAGGCAGTTCGTCCAGGGATCCCGCGGTATTGGACACCAGCGCATCGCAGGGGTCGGCCCGCTCCAGGATGGCGGACAGGGCGAATGGGACCGTGAGATCGACCGGCACGTCCTTGAGGGAATGCACGGCCAGGTCGGCGCGGCCGTCCAGCAGCGCGGTCTCGAGTTCCTTGACGAACAGACCCTTGCCACCGACCTTGGACAGGGTCCGGTCCAGGATCTGGTCGCCGCGCGTGGTCATTTCCAGCAGTTCGACGCGGCAGCCGGGATACAGGTCCTGGAGACGGGACTGCACGTGACGGGCCTGCCAAAGCGCCAGGCGGCTGGCCCGGGTGGCGATGACGAGGGTCCGGGGAATCGGGTCGGCGGTCATGCAGTGTACCTCGAGAGCAGCAGGCGAAGCAGCAGGCCCAGCGCGGCCAGGATGGCCAGGCCCTGCAGCAGAGTGGGACGTTTCAGTTTCATCGGAGCGATCCATGCGGCAGCCGTTGCGCGGCGCGAACGAAAAAAGGCCACGCCATGCGGCGCGGCCCGTTACCCGCCTCGCGGCATGCGGGCCGCCCGGATCCGCCAGGCGCGGGCCAGTCCGCGGGGACCGTCCTTTCCTGCGTCCGGGCTCTCCCCGCGCGTCGGTTTTCGATTACAGCACGGTTTTGAGCAGCTTGCCCATTTCCGAGGGATTGCGGGTGGTGCGAATCCCGCAGGCTTCCATGATTTCGAGCTTGGCGTCGGCAGTGTCCGCGCCGCCCGAGATCAGGGCGCCCGCATGGCCCATGCGCTTGCCCGCGGGGGCGGTGACGCCGGCGATGAAGCCGACCACGGGCTTTTTCATGTTGTCCTTGGCCCATTGCGCGGCGTTGACCTCGTCGGGACCGCCGATCTCGCCGATCATGATGACGGCGTCCGTGTCCGGGTCGTCATTGAACATCCGCAGCACGTCGATGTGCTTCAGACCGTTGATCGGGTCGCCGCCGATACCGACCGCGCTGGACTGGCCCAGGCCCAGTTCCGTGACCTGCGCCACGGCCTCGTAGGTCAAGGTGCCGGAACGGCTGACGATGCCGATGCGGCCCTTGCGGTGGATGTGGCCCGGCATGATGCCGATCTTGATTTCGTCGGGCGTGATCAGGCCCGGGCAGTTGGGGCCCAGCAGCAGGGTCTTGCGGTTCTCGGCGCGCATGCGGTTGCGGACCTCGAGCATGTCGCGCACGGGAATGCCTTCGGTGATGCAGATGGCCAGGTCCAGGTCGGCCTCGACGGCTTCCCAGATGGCGGCGGCGGCGCCCGAGGGCGGCACGTAGATGACCGACACGGTCGCGCCGGTGGCCTGCCTGGCGTCCTTCACGGAGGCATAGATGGGGATGCCCTCGAAGTCCTCGCCGGCCTTCTTCGGATGCACGCCGGCCACGAAGGCGGCACGGCCGTTGGCGTAGTCGCGGCACATGCGGGTGTGGAACTGGCCGGTCTTGCCGGTGATCCCCTGGGTGATGACCTTGGTGTCCTTGTTGATCAGAATCGACATGTTCTATTCCCTGTGATGCTTATTTCGCGGCGGCGGCGACGACGGCGGTCGCGGCTTCGGCCATGGTGTCGGCGCTGATGATGGGCAGGCCCGAGGCCGCCAGCATCTTCTTGCCCTGTTCCTCGTTGGTGCCCTTCATGCGCACCACCAGGGGCACGCTGAGGTTCACGGCCTTGCAGGCGGCGATGACGCCTTCGGCGATCACGTCGCAGCGCATGATGCCGCCAAAGATGTTGACCAGGATGGCCTTCACGCCATCGTTCCTGAGCATGATCTTGAAGGCTTCGGTGACCTTTTCCGCCGTGGCGCCGCCACCGACGTCCAGGAAGTTGGCCGGCTCGCCGCCGAACAGCTTGATGGTGTCCATCGTGGCCATGGCCAGGCCGGCGCCGTTGACCAGGCAGCCGATGTTGCCGTCGAGCTGGATGTAGGCCAGGTCGAACTTGCTGGCTTCGATCTCGGCGGGATCTTCCTCGTCCAGGTCGCGGTAGGCGACGATCTCGGGGTGGCGGAACAGCGCGTTGGAATCGAAGTTGAACTTCGCGTCCAGAGCAACGATGTTGCCCTTGCTGTCGCGGTTCAGGGGGTTGATCTCGACCAGCGCGGCATCGGTTTCCATGTAGCACGTGTAGAGCTTCCGGCACACGTCGATGAACTGGGCCACGGAGTCGCCCGGCATGGCGACGCCCTTGGCCAGTGCGTCGCCGTCGGCCTGGGTGAAGCCCTTCAGGGGGTCGATCTGCACGGTGATGATCTTCTCGGGGGAGGAATGTGCGACTTCCTCGATATCCATGCCGCCTTCGCTCGACGCGATGAAGGCCACCTTCTGCGTGGCGCGGTCGGTCACCACGGACAGGTAATATTCCTTCTGGATGTCGGCGCCGTCCTCGATGTACAGGCGACGCACCTTCTGGCCTTCCGGGCCGGTCTGGTGCGTGACCAGCTGCATGCCCAGGATCTGGCCGGCCAGGGTCCGGACCTCGTCCAGCGACTTGGCGACCTTCACGCCGCCGCCCTTGCCGCGCCCGCCGGCGTGGATCTGCGCCTTGACGACCCAGACAGGACCACCCAGTTTTTCGGCTGCCGCCACGGCCTCCTCGACCGAGAACGCGGGGATGCCGCGCGGGACAGTCACGCCAAACTTCTTCAGCAATTCCTTGCCTTGATATTCGTGAATTTTCATGAGTTACCTGTCAGTGGAGAAAAAAGAAAGCCGCCGGCCCGTCGCTTCGACGGGATGAGACCGGACACGGGGCAGTCCCTGCGGACTGCTCCGTGCCTGACGAATCCGAACCGCTTGCAAGCGATGAGGGGGGCAGCAACGCTGCGGACGCCGTCCGGCCGGCAGCCCCGAGGATGCTAACGCTCATCGGAATGAGCCTCGGCGGGAACATACCAGGGTGAATAATGTGCGCGCACCACGGGGCCGTCCACCCGCAGGGCGTGGCAACCGTCCAGCTGGAACGGCCGCTCGCCGGTGTCGGCCTGCCGCTGGCGGTCGGCCATGGTCTGGACCGCCACGGTGGGCAGTACGTCGGTGAGTTCTGTAACGTGGGTACAGCCGGCCGTGCGGCCGAAGCGCTCGCGCACGTGCTTGCGGAACTGGTTGAGCAGGTTCAGTCCGACCAGGCGGCGGTATTCCGGCGCAATGGCACTGCAGAATTCGCCGTAGGGGGCGGCCTCGTAGGCGGCCTCGGAGGCCGTGATGGTGAAGCGGTCGTCGATGGTGATGCGCAGGCGCATGTGATGCACTGGCGCGCCCGCGGGGTGGACGCCATCCCCGCGGATCGGGAAGTCATAGGCCTTGGTATCGACGAGTTCGGCTTCGAGATCCCATAACCCGTCATCCCGGGCATAGGATTCGACGCGGATGGAGCGCGTGTGGACGGGACGGCGCGGACGCGCCGGATCGGACAGGGGCATGAGGGAAGAAAAGGCAGAAATTCGTAAAACCTTTCAATTATATACCGTGTATAAGCCCCCGATTATATCGAGGGCCTGTGTCCCGCACGCCCGGTCAGGCCGCCTCCGGTCAGGCCGCCTCACGCAACGTCCGGGCCGCCCGCACCATGGCCTGCAGCGCCGAGCGGGTTTCCGGCCAGCCTCGAGTCTTCAGGCCGCAGTCCGGATTCACCCAGAGCCGTTCGGCGGGCAGACGCCGGGCGGCGCGACGGACCAGGTCCACCATCCAGTCCTCGCGCGGGACGTTGGGCGAATGGATGTCGTAGACCCCCGGCCCGATGTCGTTCGGGTAGGCGAAGGCCTCGAACGCGCCCAGCAGCTCCATATTCGAGCGCGAGGTCTCGATCGTGATCACGTCGGCGTCCATCGCCGCGATCGATTCGATGATGTCGTTGAATTCCGAATAACACATGTGCGTGTGGATCTGCGTATCGTCGCGCACCCCGCCGGTGGACAGGTGGAAGCAGTCCACCGCCCAGTCCAGGTAGGCGGTCCAGTCGCCGCGCCGCAGCGGCAGGCCTTCCCGGAAAGCCGGCTCGTCGATCTGGATGATGGTCACGCCGGCCTGCTCCAGGTCCTGGACCTCGTCGCGCAGGGCCAGGGCGATCTGGCGGCAGGTCCGCTCGCGCGGCTGATCGTCGCGCACGAAGGACCACTGCAGGATCGTTACCGGACCGGTGAGCATGCCCTTGACCGGTTTGTCCGTCAGGGACTGCGCGTAAGCCGACCAGGCCACAGTCATGGGCGCCAGGCGCGCCACGTCGCCGTAGATCAGGGGCGGCTTGACGCAGCGCGAGCCATAGCTCTGCACCCAGCCGCAGGCGGTGAAGGCGAAGCCGGCCAGCAGTTCGCCGAAGTATTCCACCATGTCGTTGCGCTCGGGTTCGCCGTGCACCAGCACGTCCAGGCCGATTTCCTCCTGAAAGCGCACCACGCGCTCGATTTCCTCGCGGATCGCCTTTTCATAGGCGGCGTCCCCCAGCACCCCGGCGCGCCAGTCCCGGCGCAGGGCGCGGATCTCCGGTGTCTGCGGGAAGGAACCGATGGTGGTCGTGGGATAGCGCGGCAGGCCCAGGCGCGCCTGCTGAGCGGCGATGCGCCGGGCGAACGGTGCACGGTCGCGGCGGATCGAATCCGAGGACGCGAGGCGCTCGGCCACGTCCCGGCGGTGGATGCGGCTGGACGCCGCGCGGTCACGCACGGCCTGGCGAACGGCCGCCAGTGCCTGCCGGTCGGCCTCGTCCGCGTCGCCGTCCACCAGAGTCCGCAGCAGGCGCAGTTCGTCGAGCTTCTGCACGGCGAAGGAGAGCCAGCCGCGCAGATCCTTGTCCAGGGCGGTTTCCAGGCCCAGGTCGATGGGGACGTGCAGCAGCGAGCACGACGGCGCCAGCCACAGGCGGTCGCCCAGGCGCTCCGCCGCCGCGCGGACCTGTTCGTGGATACGGTCCAGGTCGGCGCGCCAGACGTTGCGGCCATCGATCACACCCAGAGACAGCGCCTGGTCGTCGCGCAGCGCCGCCAGCACGGCAGCCTGCTGGCCCGGCGCGCGCGCCAGATCCACGTGCAGCCCCTGCACCGGCAGGGCGCGAATCACGTCCAGATTATGTTCGACCCCGCCGAAATAGGTCGCCAGCAGGACCTTCGGCCCCTGCGCCGCCAGTCGGGTATAGACGCCGGCCAGCGCCTCGCGCCAGGCCTGCGGCAGGTCCAGCACCAGGATGGGCTCGTCGATCTGCACCCATTCCACGCCCTGGGCGGCCAGGCGCCGCAGCACCTGCTCATAGACGGCCAGCAGACCGGGCAGCAGGTCCAGCTTGGCGACGTCACCCACTCCACCCGCGTAGGCGTCCCCCTTGCCCAGCCACAACCAGGTCAGCGGCCCCGGAATCACCGGGCGGGCGCGATGGCCCAGCGCCTGAGCCTCGGCCACCTGCTCGAACAGCGATTCGCGCGCGATGCGGTAGGTCTGGCCGGGATGCAGTTCAGGGGTGATGGTGTGATAGTTGGTGTCGAACCACTTGGTCATTTCGCAGGCCGCCGCCGGCGTGCCCGACGGGGCGCGGCCGCGCGCCATGCGGAACAGCGTGTCCAGATCGACCGGGGCGTCGTCCGCCTGGCCGAAGCGCGCCGGCACGGCGCCCAGCAACGTGGTCCATTCCAGGATGTGGTCGTACCAGGCGAAATCGCCGACCGGCACCCATTGCGCACCGGCCCCGGCCTGGATCGCCCAGTGGCGGGCCCGCAGCGCGCGGCCCGTGGCCAGCAGGCTGTCCAGGTCGGACTTGCCGGCCCAGTAGGCTTCCTGAGCGCGCTTGAGTTCCCGGGCGGCACCGATCCGGGGGAAGCCTAAATTATGAATGATCGTCATGATTAATCCTGATAACATTAAAATTATTCAATGAACGACATTCTGCCTGGGCGAGTCGAAAATAAAAAATCAAATCCTGCACGGATAACATGAGAGAAATTCATGATTGAGCTTCGTCATCTGGAAACCCTGCTTGCCATCCGCGACGGCGGCAGCCTGCAGGAAGCCGCCGAGCGCCTGCACCTGACCCAGTCGGCCCTGTCGCACCAGCTGCGCGACCTGGAGGTGCGGCTGAAGGCGCCGTTGCTGAACCGGCGCACCCGCCCCGCCCGCCTGACGACGGCGGGCCTGCGGCTGGTGGCGCTGGCCGAGGACGTACTGCCACGCGTGCGCGCGGCGGAACAGGAACTGCGCCGCCTGGCCGCAGGCCGCGCCGGCCGCCTGCACGTCGCCATCGACTGCCATTCCTGCTTCCAGTGGCTGATGCCGACGCTGGACGCGTTCCGCAAGGACTGGCCGGAAGTCTCCCTGGACCTGACGGCTGCGTTTTCCTTCGCCCCCCTGCCCGCCCTGGCGCGCGGCGATCTGGACGTGGTGATCACTTCCGACCCCGAGCCGCTGGAATCGGTGGACTACGCGCTGCTCTTCGCCTACGAACTGGTACTGGCGGTCTCCAGCCAGGGGCCGCTGGGCGCGGCCGGTCGGGTCCTGCCGGAGGATCTGGCCGACCAGGTCCTGATCACCTACCCGGTCGACCGGACCCGGCTGGATGTCTATACGGCCTTCCTGGACCCGGCCGGCGTGGAGCCGGCCACCGTGCGCACGGCGGAGCTGACCCCCATGATCGTGCAACTGGTGGCCAGCGGCCGAGGCGTGGCGGCGCTGCCCAGCTGGGCACTGGACGAATACAGGAACCTGCCGGGGCTGAGGATCTGCCGGCTGGGATCGGGAATCTGGCGCACGCTGCAGGCCGGCGTACGCGCCGAGGACATGGAAACCGCCTACATCCAGGCCTTCCTGGAGCAGGCCCGGCGCACCTGCTTCGAAACCCTGCCGGGCATCCGCGCGCCGGGATAGGCGGGACGGGACATATCCGCGCAGCGGATCGCGGTCGGCACGGACTCAGACCGGCCCGTCGTCCGCCGCCGGATCGTCCAGGCCGGCAGGCTCGCGGCTGCCCAGCAGGCGCCGGATGCAGTCGGCGGAAAACCCCCGCCCCGCCATGAAGCGGTATTGCCGCGCGTACTCGCGAGGATCCGAGGGCGGCTGGCCGAATTTACGTTGCCAGACGGCGCGCGCGCGGTCGGCTTCAGAGGTGCGCAGGGATTCCTTCAGATCGGCCAATTGCTCGTCGGCCAGCCCCTGCTGGCGCAGGGCGCCCAGGATGCGCTGCGCACCCTGGCGGGCGGCGGCGCGGTGAGCATAGGCCTGGGCGTAGCGCTGGTCGGACTGCCACTGTTCACGCGCCAGGTCGTCGAGCACGGCTTCGACGGCGGCGGGATCGTCGCACCAGGCGGACAACTTGCGGCGCAATTCCTGGCGGGAGTGTTCCCGCCGGGACAGATAGGCCACGGCCCGGGCCTTCAGGCTGGTGCCACCACCGGAACCGCGCCCGGGCGGGTCATCGCCGCCAGGCACGGTGCTGAAGCCGTCGTCGGCTCTATTCCCCATCGGCGGCGGAGGCCGCGGGCACGGCCCGTGGGACGATGCCCAGGTGTTCGCGAACCCGGTTCTCGATTTCGAAAGCCATGTCCGCATGTTCCTTGAGGTAGTCGCGGACGTTGTCCTTGCCCTGGCCGATGCGTTCGCCGTTGTAGCTGTACCAGGCACCGGATTTGTCGATCAAGCCGGCCTGGACCCCCAAGTCGATGATCTCGCCTTCGCGGGAGATGCCGGTGCCGTACATGATGTCGAACTCGACCTGCTTGAACGGCGGGGCGACCTTGTTCTTGACGATCTTGACGCGGGTTTCGTTGCCGACGACCTCGTCGCCCTTCTTGATGGAGCCGATACGGCGGATGTCCAGGCGCACCGAGGAATAGAACTTCAGCGCGTTGCCGCCCGTGGTGGTTTCAGGGTTGCCGAACATGACGCCGATCTTCATGCGGATCTGGTTGATGAAGATCACCATGCAGTTGGCGCGCTTGATCGTGGCGGTGAGCTTGCGCAGGGCCTGGCTCATCAGGCGGGCCTGCAGGCCGGGCAGCGAGTCGCCCATGTCGCCTTCGATTTCGGCCTTGGGCACCAGTGCGGCGACCGAGTCGATCACGATCAGGTCGACCGAGCCCGAGCGCACCAGGGCATCGGTGATTTCCAGGGCCTGCTCGCCGGTGTCGGGCTGGGAGATCAGCAGGTCCTCGAGGTTGACGCCCAGGCGCGCGGCGTATTGAACGTCCAGGGCGTGCTCGGCATCGACGAAGGCGCAGGTGCCGCCGATCTTCTGCATCTCGGCGATGACCTGCAGGGTGAGCGTGGTCTTGCCGGAGGATTCCGGGCCGTAGACCTCGACCACCCGGCCGCGCGGCAGTCCCCCGACGCCCAGGGCGATGTCCAGCCCCAGGGAACCGGTGGACACGACCTGGATGTCATGTTCGACCTGGTTATCGCCGTAGCGCATGATGGAGCCCTTGCCGAACTGCTTTTCGATCTGAGACAGCGCGGCGGCCAGCGCCTTGGCGCGTTCGGGGTTGGCCTTGCCGGAGCGTTCATCCATGAGGGAATTCCTATCGTGAGTGACAAGCCGCCGGGACCATGACCGCGGTGCGGCCGGATCCGCCCGCGGCGGGATTCGGGAAATTATGGCATTAAATTATACTGTATAAAAATACAGATGTGGCAATTCCACCCCGGGCCGAACGGCAAGGCCGAGCGCGAAGGGCCGCCGTTTCGCCTTCCGCGCCCATCGTTTACCCTAATGACCCGGCGGGGCCGGGCGTGCCACAATGAGCGCAGTCTGGGCCGTTTCAGCGCCCGCCTCCCCCTGGATGTCATTCCCGCCATGCGTATCCTGATTGCCGAGGACGACAGCATTCTCGCGGACGGGCTGTCCCGATCATTGCGCTACGAAGGCTATGCCGTGGACGTCGTCAACGACGGCTCCAGTGCCGATTCCGCGCTCCAGTTGCAGGCCTTCGATCTCCTGATCCTGGACCTGGGCCTGCCGCGCCTGGACGGCCTGTCCGTGCTGCGCAAGCTGCGCCAGCGCAGCACCCCCCTGCCGGTCCTGATCCTGACGGCCGCCGACTCCGTCGAGCAGCGCGTCGAAGGCCTGGACCTGGGCGCCGACGACTACATGTCCAAGCCCTTCGCCCTCAGCGAACTGGAAGCCCGCGTGCGCGCCCTGATCCGCCGCCACGGCGGCGCGCGCGCATCCGTCCTGCGCCACGGACGCCTCGCCTTCGACCTGAACGGGCGCGTGGCCACCATCGACGACACCGCCGTCGAACTGTCCGCCCGCGAGACCAGTCTGCTGGAAATCTTCCTGTCGCGCAGCGGCCGCATGATCAGCAAGCACCAACTGGTGGACCTGCTGTGCGAATGGGGCGAGGAAGTCACCACCAACGCCATCGAGGTCTACATCCACCGGCTGCGCAAGAAAATCGAGCCGGCCGGCGTCCACATCCTGACCGTGCGCGGCCTGGGGTACTGCCTGGAACCCGACAGCCGGGCCGTGCCGGCGGACACGGCGGCCGTTGGCTGACGGCGCGCGCTCCATGCTCGCCGATCCGGCACCGCGCCGGCCCCGCCGCCGGCACGCGACCCTGCTGGGCCGCATCCTCCTGTGGATGATCGTGCCGCTGTTCGTCCTGTGGTCGATCGGCATCGTCATCACCTACTTCATCTCCCTGAACATCGCCAATTCGCCCTACGACCGGACACTGGCGAGCCACCTGCGCCTGCTGCGCCACGAAGTCGAGCAGCAGCGCCTGGCCAGCGGTGTGACGCTGTCCGAATCGGCCCGCACGGTGCTGGCCGGCGGCGTGGACGAATCCGCCACCAGTTGGCAGATCCTGGACGCCAACGGCCACCTGCTGGCGGGCGACCCCGGCATCCCCACCCCGGAAAACTGGGGCTACGACATCGACCAGATCCGCTTTCGCAACGCGTCCCTGAACCACCAGTCCATCCGCATGGCCTACATCTGGGGCGGGCGCGACCAGGACGGCACCGGCTTCCTGACAGTCGTGGCGGAGCCGGCCGAGGCGCGCGCCACGCTGCAGCAGGAAATCCTGACCGGCATGCTGACGCCCCAGCTCATCATTCTGCCTCTGGCCGCCATGTTGGCCGGACTGGGCCTGACCCAGGGCCTGGAGCCCCTCAGCCTGCTCCAGGAACACATGCGACGACGCAAGCCCAGCGACCTGTCGCCCCTGCGCGACGATCTGGCTCCGGCGGAGATCGTGCCGCTGATCGCCTCGATGAACAACGTGCTGCAACGCTTGTCCGACTCCATCGAATCCCAGCGACGCTTCGTCGCCAACGCCGCCCACCAGCTGAAAACCCCGCTGGCCGGCATCCGCACGCAATGCGAACTGGCGCTGCGCGAGCAGGAGCCCGAACGCGTGCGCGACAGCCTGCAGCAGCTGATCACCGGGTCCCAGCGCGCCACCCGACTGGTGAACCAGCTGCTGCTGCTGGCACGGGCCGAATCCATCGATTCCACCCAGCCGCGCACCACCGAGCTGCTGGACCTGCTGCCCCTGGCCGAGGCCTGCACCCTGGAATGGGTCGAAACCGCCCTGCGGCGCCGCATCGACCTGGGCTTCGAATCGTCCGGCGAGCCCTTGCCGGTCTTCGGCAACGCGATCATGATCCGCGAGCTGCTCAACAACCTGATCGACAACGCCCTGCTCTACACGCCCCAGGGTGGCCGGGTCACCGTCCGCGCCCTGCCCGAAGGCGACCGGGTCTGCCTCGAAGTCCAGGACTCGGGCCCTGGCATTCCGCCCGAGGAACAATCCCGGGTCTTCGACCGTTTCTACCGGATCCTCGGCCACGACGCCGAAGGCAGCGGCCTGGGCCTGGCGATCGTGCGCGAGGTCGCCGAGCACCACCATGCCACTATCGCCTTCCTGCCGCCCGGCAACCACCGCGATCCGATCAGCGCCGGTACCCGGTTGCGTGTTTCCTTCCCCCGCGACGATGTGCCCAGGACCCGTACATGAACCGAGCCCGACCCATACCGCACGATGCCATGGACGAAGCCAACCGTCCCATGACCCACGAGGAACGCCGCGTCATCCTGGCGTCCTCGATGGGAACCGTCTTCGAATGGTACGACTTCTACGTCTACGGCTCCCTGGCGGCTGTCATCGCCCAGCATTTCTTTTCCGGACTGAATCCCACGGCGGGCTTCATCTTCGCCCTGCTGACCTTCGCCGCCGGCTTCGCCGTGCGCCCCTTCGGCGCCCTGGTGTTCGGCCGGCTGGGCGACATGGTCGGGCGCAAATACGCCTTCGTAGTCTCGATCCTGATCATGGGCCTGTCCACCTTCCTGGTGGGCGTGCTGCCCTCGTCGGCCTCGATCGGCACAGCCGCCCCCATGATCCTGCTGCTGCTACGCCTGCTGCAGGGTCTGGCCCTGGGCGGCGAATACGGCGGCGCGGCGGTCTACGTGGCCGAACACGCCCCGCAGGGCCGGCGTGGCTTCTTCACCAGCTGGATCCAGACCACCGCCACCACCGGCATGTTCCTGTCGCTGGTCGTGGTCCTGGGCACCCGCGCCACACTGGGCCAGGAAGCCTTCGACGCCTGGGGCTGGAGAGTGCCATTCCTGATCTCCGTGCTGCTGCTGGTGATCTCGGTCTGGATCCGCCTGCGCCTGCACGAATCGCCCGCCTTCACGCGCATGAAAAGCGAAGGCCTGGTCTCGCGCGCGCCCATCAAGGAAGCATTCGGACGCTGGAAAAACCTGCGCCTGATCCTGCTCGCCCTGATCGGCCTGACGGCCGGTCAAGCCGTGGTCTGGTACACCGGCCAGTTCTACGCCCTGTACTTTCTCACCGAGACGCTGGGCGTGGAGGCCAACATCGCCAACATCCTGGTGGCGCTCGCCCTGCTGCTGGCCTGTCCCTTCTTCCTGGTATTCGGCGCCCTGTCGGACCGGATCGGCCGCAAGCCCATCATCATGGCGGGCTGCCTGATCGCCGCCCTGACTTACTTCCCCGTATTCAAGGGCCTGACGCACTACGCCAACCCGGCGCTGGAACGCGCGCAGAATCGGGCTCCCGTATACGTCGTATCCGATCCGAAGGACTGTTCGCTGCAGTTCAATCCGGTGGGCATCGCCTCCTTCACCAGCGCCTGCGACCTGCTCAAGGCCTTCATGGCGAGCCATTCGGTCCACTATATCAACCAGCCAGCCCCCGAAGGCACCACGGCCTACGCCCTGGTGGGCGAACAGCGCATCGACGCCTTCGACGGCACGTCGCTGCCGCGCGCCGAATTCGCCCGCCGCAACACCGCGCTGCAGAAAGAACTGCGCCAGGCGGTGCGCAACCACGGCTATCCCGCCTACGCCGACCCGTCCCAGATCAACTTCACCATGGTGCTGCTGTTGCTCTTCTTCCTGGTGCTGCAGGTCACCATGGTCTACGGGCCGATCGCCGCCATGCTGGTGGAGATGTTCCCCACGCGCATCCGCTACACGTCCATGAGCGTACCCTACCACATCGGCAATGGCTGGTTCGGCGGCTTCCTGCCTCCGGTGGCCTTCGCCACGGTGGCCACCACCGGCAACATGTACGACGGCCTGTGGTATCCGATCGCGGTGTGCGCAATGACGCTGGTCGTAGGCCTGCTGTTCGTCAAGGAAACCCGGCACAATGACCTGAACGCGCCCTAGCGTCCTGTCTGGCTAATTCCGATCCTTACCTTCGGCGCCCGGGCTGGCCATGCTGCGTTGCTTGTCCACCTCACCGCTTGCAAGCGGTTCGGATTCGTCAGACACGGAGCAGTCCGCAGGGACTGCTCCGTGTCCAGACTCATCCTCGCGATAGCACCGGCTATCGCTGCGGTTTGCGCCTTGCCTGACAAGCCCATGCATCCGAATTCAAGTGACCAAACTCACCAGACAGGACACTAGAGCCGCCAGGGATCCGGGGCCGCCGGGGTCTTCCTTCCGGCAGCGGAGAACAGGTTCCGATTCAGAGTACCGTCAGGTACATGGCCCTAGAATGGCGGCGCACGCCGATGGTCGCCCGGGCGCCTCGTTCCCCCTTGTCCGCCTGGACGTTCCCGCCACCGGCTGCCACCGTCCACGCCCCCCGCGAGCTCCTTTTCCGTGTGCGCGGACGGTCGCCCCTCCCGGCCCGGATTCGTCCGGGCCGTTTTTTTTGTGCGCCCGGCAAGGCGCACCCACTATAGATCAGGCCCATAAATAGATTGAAATTCTGTCGATCTGATGCGATGCTTTGCGGATGGAAAAAGATGATGCAAGAAAGCTCAGTCCGGCCGAGCAGCATGAGAGGCGTCGGCAGGTGATTCGTGCGTACAAACGCGGACGAAGCAAACCTCAGATCGCCGTTGACGTTGGGCTGAGTCACACGGCGGTGAGCAAGGTGATCGCACGCTACCCCCTGTGTCAGACTAGTTGTCGCATCGGATTTGGAACGATTAGATGAATTTGACGACCTACAGCACGGCCTTCAAAGAGGAGGCGATCCGCAAGACCCTGCAGCGCGGCACGCGCACGGTGGCTGACATGGCCCAGGAGTTGAACATGTCGGTCCATACGCTGAAGAACTGGATTCGCAATCCGAAGATGGCTCATTTGCGCAGGCAATCCTCAGAAGAGGCCCCCGCCAGTCGGTGGACATCCGCACAGCGGCTGCAGGCCCTGCTTGAGACCCATTCTCTGGCCGAAGAGGCGCGCAACGCCTGGTGCCGGGAACGGGGCATCTTCGCCCATCAGCTCACGGCCTGGAAGCATGAGCTCGAACAGTCGGGGAACAAGCCCGCAGCCGATATCCAGGAGCTGCGTCGGCTCAAAGAGGAACTGGTTGGCGTGCGCCGTGATTTGGCCCGCAAGGACAAGGCGTTATCGGAGGCGGCAGCCCTGCTGGTACTGCAAAAAAAATACCAGGCGCTGTGGGAGGACGAGGACAAATGACCTCACTGACACAGCGCCGACAGATCATGGCATTGATTACTGAGGCGGTCACGGCTGGTGCTCGACAGGCACGCGCCTGTGAAGCAATCAATCTGAGCGCACGCACACTGCAACGTTGGCGGCGGGCCCCGGAGCAAGGCGATGGGCGCCCCACGCGGGTACAGCGGCCCTGCAACCGCCTGAGCGATGCCGAGCGTGATCGCATCCTGCGGGTGGTCAACAGCAGCGAGTACGGCCACCTGCCCGCTTCTCAGATCGTGCCACGCCTGGCGGATACGGGGGTCTATCTGGCCAGTGAATCGACGATCTACAGGCTGATGCGTACCGCCGGGCAACTGGTGCATCGCACGCCTGATCGCACGCCTGGCCCGGTGCATCGGCCTCGGGCGCTGACGGCTACTGCGCCAGGGCAGCTCTTCAGCTGGGACATCACCTATCTGCCCGCCACCGTGCGGGGCCAGTACTACTACCTGTACCTGTTTCTTGACCTGTTCAGCCGTCACATCGTGGGCTGGCAGGTCTATGACACCGAGGACAGCGCCCGTGCCAGTGAGCTGATGCGCGATATCTGCCGCCGCGAGGGCATCCTCCCAGGGCAGGTGGTGTTACACAGCGACAATGGCTCCCCGATGAAGGGCGCCACCATGCTGGCGACACTACGGGAGCTGGGTGTGGCGCCATCGTTCAGCAGGCCAGCGGTGAGCAATGACAACCCGTACTCAGAGTCCTTGTTCAGGACTCTGAAGTACCGCCCCCGCTACCCTCGCAAGCCCTTCACCGGTCTGCTGGCTGCCCGGGCCTGGGTCGGTGAGTTCGTGCGCTGGTACAACACCGAGCACCGGCACAGCGCTATCGGCTTCGTGACGCCTGAGCAGCGTCACTGTGGGCGCGATCGCGGCCTGCTCGAACGGCGCCATGCCCTCTATCGGGCGGCCCGCGAAAAGCACCCGGAGCGCTGGAGCGGCAGGACCCGCAACTGGACAAGAGTCGACGAGGTCTTCCTCAACCCGCAGAAGGGTCACGCGTCCTGTGCCAAGCGAAATTCAGACCTCAAGCGGGCGGCTTGAGTCACTCAGAAAATGCGACAGATAGGTTGACAATCACCGGCTATGAGGCGGGGGGGATGCTGTCGCTGGCACCCCGTCGGCGTGGCCGTCGCCGTGGCGAGGATCGCGCACTGACCGCCGAGCAGGAACAGACGGTGTGCCGCATCATCTGCGACAAGCGCCCCGAGCAGCTGAAGATGGACTTTGCGCTGTGGAGCCGTGCGGCGGTTATGCAGCTGATCGAGCGCGAGTGTGGTGTGACGCTGCATGTGCGCTCGGTGGGCAAGTATCTGGCCCGCTGGGGCTTCACCCCGCAGAAGCCGATCAAGCGTGCTTACGAGCAATCGCCCGCCGCGGTGCAAACCTGGTTGGAGGACACGTATCCGGCCATCGCCGAACGTGCCAAGGCCGAGGGCGGCGAGGTCCACTGGGGTGACGAGACGGCGCTGGTGAACACCGACGTGCGCGGTCGCAGCTATGCGCCCAAGGGCAAGACTCCGGTGGCGATGGCCATTGGCGGGACGCGGCAGAAGCTGTCGATGATCGCCAGCGTCACCAACCAGGGCAAGGCACGCTGGATGATCATTGATGGCGCGTTCAATCACGAAAAGTTGATCGAGTTCTTCGAGTCGCTGGTCCAGGATGCCGGGCGCAAGGTGTTTCTGATCCTGGACAACCTGGGCGTGCATCACTGCAAGCCGGTGAAGGCGTGGTTGGCCGCACACTCCGATCAGATGGAAGTGTTCTATCTGCCCAGTTACAGCCCCGAACTCAATCCCGAAGAACGCTTGAATGCCGATCTCAAACACGTCATCGGGCGCAAGGTTCCGATACGCACGAAGGCCAAACTACGCGCCGCTGCAGAAGAGCACATGCAAGTCGTCGCCAGCGAGCCGGCACGTGTCAAAGCCTACTTCCAAGACTTCCACGTCAAATACGCTGCGTAAAACTGTTTGAGGGCCGGATCAATAGAGCATTTTCGATTTATGTGCTGACATAACCAGCGGAGGCGAAGTAGTTCGAGCACTCCTGCGGGGAGAACTGATCGATCAACTCGCCGATGTGATCCCAAAGTGCATCGACGCTGCGCTTGGCTGCCTTGCGCAGCAACGCCTTGAGCTTGGCAAACATCTTCTCGATCGGATTGAGATCGGGCGAGTACGGCGGCAAGTACAGGATGCTGGCACCTCGGGCGGCGATGGCTTGCGCAACGCCAGTGACTTTGTGACTGGCCAGGTTGTCGGCAATGACGATGTCGCCAGGGCTGAGCGTGGGGCACAGGAATTGACGTACCCAGGCGAGGCTCAAGGCACACTGGAGATATCAACAAGAAAAACGCAGGGAGAACCCGTTGAGGAATATCAGAACAGCTTATTCAACAATTCAGGTTCGGACGACTTCAGCCGCTCAAGCATGCTATTCACGTAAAACATATCTGGCGAGGCATTCACCGGAAGCACGATCACCGTGTAATCCGGCTGATTCTTGTTCAATACGAAAGTCACCAAGCCAACGCCATGAATGCTGCATAACGACTTCAAACGGCTCATATCATCGCTGCCCGTCGAGTCCGGCACCACGATATAGCTTCGATGTGAGAAAAGACGATAGGCAACGGCCTGCCCAAAGGCAACCACGGGCTGATTGGGAACTACTTTAATTTCCGCCGAAACGATCTGCGGCTCGAACTTGAAGATATCCTGAGCTCGAGGCTTCAAGATTCCAAGCACATCGGGAGTTCCCCACTTTCCCCCCAGAACACTGCCACCCAGAGGGGCCGCCACTGTAGCATCATCGTTTTCTTCAAGCCAATCCGCGAAGCTTTGATAGAAATCCCGCTCGGTCAGAATTTCCGATGACGGCAAACCAGCCTGAACTACGACTGCATCCCCCTTATGTTCCTCGGCGCTAGCCTGCGCATCGTCCGCCTCGACAAACTTGACGAGCCGATACGTTCCACGAGCGACCTTCATCACTTCAGAGGTCTGCTTCTTCAGAAAAGCATGAACACCGCCACGAATACTGTTGCGCGGCGTCCCAGGCGCCTTCCTCTCAACCTCTCTAACCAAATCAGACCATCGTATTCCTTGCGGGTTTGCCTCAAGCACTTGAATGGCCTGCTCATAGATCTGTTGACGCCCCAGCTTCATGTCTTCCCCATCCCGATTTCGCACGAGTTCAAAGAACCATAGCTGGAATTCTAATATTCTTCCGCTCCGGCATTATTCCCCCAGCCATGCCTGGAACATCAGCACGCCCCACAGGGGATACTGCGCGTTGCGCCGGCCGGACAGATGTTCCGTCCAGGTCCTCCGGATCGGCACCGGATCGAAGAAGCCTTCCCGCCGCAGGCGCGATTCATCCAGCAGGTTTTCCGCCCAGTCGCGCAGCGGACCGCGCAGCCAGTCGCCGACGGGCACGCTGAAGCCCTTCTTGGGGCGCTCGATCAGATCACGAGGCACGTGCCGGTACAGCACCTGCCGCAGGATCCACTTGGCGGTGCCGTCGCGCAGCTTCATGGACTGCGGAATCCGCCAGGCGAATTCCACCACCCGGTGATCAAGGAACGGCACGCGGCCCTCCAAGGATACGCCCATGGCGGCTCGATCGACCTTGACCAGGATGTCGTCGGGCAGATAAGTGATGGCGTCCAGGGCCATCAGGCGCTGCACGCCGTCCAGGCCCTCCAGCGGCAGGGGCCGGCCACGCAGGCAGGTCGGGGGTTCGCGCCCGCCGATCACCAGGCTTTCCGGTTCCCAGCGCGAGATCGATTGCAGATACAGATCGTCGATGCGTTCGGCGGACAGCTTGCGGGCACCCTGGTGCAGCTTTTCGCCGGGTGCGGCGCGCAGCGACCCGGGCAGCAGCGGGCGCAGCGGCCCGAGCACGGCGTCCCAGGCTTCGGGCGACAGCGCGCGGATACCGCCGGCCGCCAGCTTCCGCAAGCCGAGCGGCACGCGGGCGATCCGGTCCCAGTGCCGGCTGTTGCGCAGGTAGCGGCCATAGCCGGCGAACAGTTCGTCGCCGGCGTCGCCCGACAGCGAGACCGTAACGTGCCGGCGCGCCAGTTGCGACACCAGGAAAGTCGGGATCTGCGAGGCATCGGCGAAGGGCTCGCTGTACAGGTCCGGCAACCGGGGGATGACGTCCCGCGCCTGCTCCGGTGTGACGTACAGCTCGGTGTGCTCGGTGCCCAGGTGCCGGGCGACCGCCAGGGCGTGCTCGGCCTCGTTGTAGCCCGGTTCGTGGAAACCGATGGAAAAGGTCCTGACCGGGCGTGCGGACTGGGCCTGCATCAGCGCCACCACGGTCGAGGAATCGATGCCCCCCGACAGAAAGGCGCCCAGCGGCACGTCCGCCAGCATCTGCTGGCGCACGGCGGACTTCAGCAGGTCCTCCAGTGCGTCGGTGGCCTCCTGGTCGGAGCCGGCGAACGGGGCGCGGTTGCCGGCAACGGCGACCTCGGCCAGAGACCAGTAGGTCTCGATCAGCGGCTCGCGCCGGTCGAGCGAGACCGTCAGCAGGCAGCCCGCCGGCAGCTTGGAGATGCCGCGGTAGATGGAATGAGGCGCCGGGATGTAGTTGTGCCGCATCAGCAGGCACAGGGCGTCGCGGTCGACTTCCGCCACGCAGCGCGGATGCGCCCGCAGCGCCTTGAGCTCGGAGCCGAACAGAAAGCAGGCATCGTCCCCGCTGCCCTGCCAGCCGTAGTACAGAGGCTTTTCTCCCAGGCGGTCCCGTCCCAGGGTCAGGACGCGCGCCTGGACATCCCAGACGGCGAAGGCGAACATGCCGATGCAGCGTTCCACTGTGGCCCGGACTCCCCAGGCCGAGAAACCGGCCAGCAGGGTCTCGGTATCCGAATGGCCGCGCCAGCCGGGCGCCAGACCAGCCTGCCCCAGTTCCCGGCGCAGGTCCAGGTGGTTGTAGATCTCGCCGTTGAAGACGATCACGTGGCGACCCGACGAGCCCGTCATGGGCTGGTGGCCCGCCGCCGACAGGTCCAGGATGGACAGGCGGCGATGGGCCAGTCCGATGCCCGAGCCGTCGATCCAGACGCCGGAGTCGTCCGGCCCGCGCGACACGATGGTGTCGGCCATGCGCTCCAGGACAATGGCGGCCTCGCGCGCATCATGCCCACGGCCGTTTCCCAGAAACCCCACCAAACCGCACATCGCGCCTTTCCTTTCGATCGTCGTTCGGTCGCCGGCCAATCCGGCGCGCGTGGTACATTTTACGGCCGACGACCACCCATCCACCCCGCTCCCGGCGAACGATCATGCCGGGCTCCGCCATGGATTCACAGCCCCTCCACGAAGAACACGACACCGGTTCGTTCGAAAGCCATTTCCGCGACCCAGCGCTCGCGGCCGAGGCACCGCTCGCCTGGCTGCTGGGACGGCGGCTGGATATCCTGGATGCCTTGCGCGGCCTGCTGTCCGGCGGGCAGGCGACGGCCCGGCTGCGCCTGTGGGTATTCCTGGAACTGGCCGCCCAGCCCCAGGGACGGCTGCAGCGGGAAGACCTGAACCAGCTGTTCTTCAGCCTCAGGCCCGAGGCGCTGGATGCGACACTCAAACGGCTGCGCGACCTGGGCCTGCTGGTCTGGGACGCCACAGCCCAGGACTACCATCTGTCCGCGCTCGCCCAGCAGTTGCAGGGCCTGCTGGCGCCTCTGGCTCGCGGCGCCGGCGAGGACGATGAAATGGCGTCCCTGCTTGCCCAGGTGGCCGGCGCCCAGGCGCTGGGCCTGTCCGACGCCGGCCAGATCCAGCACCTGCATGCCCAACTGGCGAGACGCCACGACGAATTCGCGGATGTGATCGCCAGCGGCTCGGAGGCACGTCTGCGGGATGCCCAGCCGCGCTTCGAACGCGCCCTGCAGCTGGTCGAGCGGGCGGGCGAGGCTCTGACGGCACTGATCCGCGGCGACCACGACGATCCGCGTCTGGAACGCGAGGCGCGTGCCCTGGGACGCGGGCAGGCGCGCCTGCTGTCGATGGCCAGTCAGTTCACGCGCGCGCTGCAGCAGGCCGACCGCCGGCGCATCACGCTGGGCAGCACCGGCATCACCAGTTCCGACGTCCGGCAATGGCTGCAGGCGCGCGGCGACCTGCACGAGCTGCTGGGCGACGCCCTGGCGGCCAGCCCCCACCCGGTCTTCGTCAGCGGCCACGAACTGGTCGACGTGGCCGAGGCGGAATTCGACCGCGACCGGCCCGATCCGCACCGCGTCCAGGGCCTGCCGCCGGCGGCGCGGGCCGAACCCGGTACGCTGGAAGCCCTGCGCATGCCTGAAGAACTGGGAACCCTGATCGGGCAGCTGGCCCGATGGACCGAAGCCGCGCCTCCCGGCGTGCCGCCGCCCGCCCGTCCCGTCACGGACGCGGTGCTGGGCGGCCGCTACGCCCAGGCGGCCTACCGGATGCAGCTGCTACCGCTGCTGGGCGACGAACAGGCGCGCGCCCTGCGGGGGCTGACGGGCGACCTGGCACGCTCGCCCTGGCACGCCGCCCTGCGTCCGGAACTGCTGGCGGCGCAGGACCCCTATGTTGCCCTCATCAGCGCGGGCACCCTGGAACCCGATTCTCCGGACGAATCCCATGCATGAAACCCTGGACGACGCCGCCCTGCTGATCGCGGAATTACTGGCCAGCCGCTGGCTGCCCCGGCGGCACCCGCGCGTGCGCCGGGCGCTGATCGACGCCGAACTGTGGCAGACGGTGCAGGATCGCCTGGCCCTGTCGGGCCTGCGCCTGGTCGACAACATCCATGCCGATCATGTCTGCGTCGCTCTGCTGCGCGGCGCCGAAACCGCGGTCTTCGGCGAGACCGGCCTGAACGCCAACAACAACGCCCGCCTGCCGCGCGATGCGGTCTCGCTGCTGGTGCTGCTGTGGTCGCTGATCGTGCTGCCCAAGCGCGAGCGCCAGGCGGCCCGCGCCGCGACGGCGGAGACCGGGAGCCAGGGAGAAATGTTCACCACCGAACGCCCGATCCCCAGCGCGGCCAGCGTCAGCCCGGTGGTGTCGTACAAGGCGCTGCTGGCCGATTTCGGCCCCCAACTGGGGCGCAAGACCCGTATGGACGGCAACCTGAAGCGCCTGGAGGCCCGGGGATTCATTCTGCGCAAGGGCGACGACATCGGCGAAGGACCGCTGCTGGACCTGCTGCTGGACTACGACGCGCTGGCGCCGCGCATCCTGGAGGGAGCGCTGGGCGACGTGCTGGCGCGCGCGCGCCGCCAGGCGGAAGCGGATCCGGCCGCGCCGGACCGGGATCCCGCCGCACCCGCTGAGGCCGGGCCACTCACCGGTCTCGCGAGTGACGCCGCCCTGGATGAAACCGCTGGATCGCCATCCGACGCCGAGCCGCACGCAAAGGACGAGGACTGATGTTTCACCTGCAATCCCTGGAACTGCTGCAGTGGGACTACTGCCAGCGCCTGACGCTGCCGCTGGACGGCGCCATCATCACCGTGGCCGGCCCAAACGGCTCCGGCAAGACGACGCTGCTCGACGCCATGCGCACCCTGCTGGGCCTGGACTGCTCGGGCGGGCGCAACTACAAGACCTACGCGCGCCACGCGAATGCCGACACGACCTGGCTGCGCGCCGTCGTGGACAACCGGCCGCACGGCCGCCAGACCTCCAGCCGGCCGTTTGCGCGCAACCTGCTGTACGCGGACCAGGTGACGCTGGCCTGCCGCATCGACCGCAACGGTGGCGACTGGCAGCGCCGCTACCTGATGGCGGACGGCGACGTGCCCATCGAGACCCTGCTCCAGGCGCCCGACAAGGACTGGCTCGGTATCGAGCATTGGCGCAAGCGCCTGGAGGGCGCCGGGCTGTCGCGCGCCATCGCCCGCGTGCTGGCCCTGGAACAGGGCCAGACCGACCGGCTGTGCGAATACTCGCCCAAGGAACTGCTGCGCCTGGTCTTCGACGTGTTCGGCGACCAGGAAGTGCTGGACCGCTACGAAGAGGCCCGCCGCCACCTGCGCGAGCAGGAAGCCGAGGTCGAGGTGGCCGAACGCGAACTGGCGCATGGCCGCGCCCAGCTGGCCGAACTGGAAGCCCGCGTCACCCAGTATCGCCAGTACCAGATGCGGCTGCGCGAACGCGAAGAGTTGGCGACCGAGGTCGTGCCGGTACTGGAATGGCACGAGGACCGGCGCGAGATGACCCAGCGCCTGAAAGAGCTGCTCCGTCAGCGCCAGCAGCACGCGGCTCACCAGCGACAGCGCACACAGGACCGGACCCGGCTGCTGACGCTGCTGGAAGCCCGCCAGGCAGCGGAAGCCCGCGTCAACGCGCTGGAAAAGGACAAGGACCAGGCCCAGGCCGCCCAACGCCAGGCCCGTGACGCGGAACGGCCCGTGGAAGATCTGGTCAAGCATGCCGACGAACTGCAGAAACTGGCCGCCATCGAGGGCGATGCCGCCCAGTTGGCCGAACGTGTCCGCGAACTGGAAGCGCAGAAATCCGAACTGGACCGCCGCTGGCACGCCGCCAGCGACCGGCGCACCCAGGTACGCACGGCGCTGGACGGCCTGCGGGGGCAGCGTCAGGCCCCCATGCCGCCCGAGGTCCAGCGCTTCCGGCGCACGCTGCGCCAGCAGGACATCGCGCATCACCTGATAGCCGATGTCATCGAGATCACCGACGAATCCTGGCGAGCCGCCGCCGAAGGCGTGCTGCGCGCCGCGCGCTGGGTGGTGGTGCTGCACGACCCCCAGGACGAGGGCCGGGCCATGGCCCTGGCCGAAAAGGAACGCTACCGGCACTATCTGGTGGCCGAAGCCGAGCACGCGCCCGCCTCTCCTCCGCCGGACAGCCTGCTGGCCGTGCTGCGATTTTCCGATATGGCGCCTGGCTGGCTGCTGCACCAGTTGGCACAGATCCGCCGGGTGACCGACACCCAGGCCGGCGCCCGGTCGGGCGGCGAATGGATCACGCCCCAGGCCTACTGGCGCGACCGCCGGGGCGGGCGCAGCGTCTGGATCGACCCGTCCGAGCACCAGTTCGGCGCCGCCGCGCTCGCCGCGCGCGCCGACGCGCTGCAACGCCAACTGACACAGCTGGACGAACAGCTGACAGACCTGGCTCAACAGGACAGAACCTTGCGCCGGGAACTCGAAGCCGCACGCCAGACCGGCGCGGGCCACCGCGCCGCCGAGGCCCTGATCCAGCGGGGCGAGGAATTCGAACGCGCGCGCCAGCAATGGCCCACCTTGAAACAGGCCCGCATCGAGGCCGGCGAACGCTGGCAATCCCTGGAGGAAGCCCACAAGAACGCCGTCATCGAACAGACGCGCGCCGGCAATCGCTACGACAGCCTGCAACAACGCCTGTCCGAAGGCGAACGCGAGGCCGAGCGCACCGAACGCGAATGGCAGGCGCGGCGCGAGGAACAGCGCGACCGGGCGGCTGCATCGCACGCACTGAAACGGCGCTTTCCCACGCACTGGATCACCCTCGAAAAGCGGCACGCCCTGCTGAAACACTACCAGAATGCGACGCAGGCCAGACTGCGCGCCGAAACCCTCGAACGCGAACTGGCGGAAGGCCAGTGGGAAACGGACGGCACCGTCGAGGAAAAGCAGTTCCTGATGCAAACCACGGTCGGCGACCAGACGGCCCGCCTGGAGACCTGCAAGGCGCGCAACGCGGCGGCGGCCACGGCCGTGGCCAACGCCCGGGAACGCTACATCGACGTGCTGCGCGCCACGGTGCGCCGCTACCGCAAGAACATCACCGACCTGGGTGCCCTGGCCGGCGTCGAAGTCGTCGCCGACCTGCCCCACCTGGACAACGACGACACCGTGCTGCGCCAGGCGGAATTGAAGGTCAGCTTCAATTTCGACGGCAAGGGCCGCATCGGCCTGAACGACGGCGAGGCCTCGGGCGGCCAGCAGGTGATCAAGTCCCTGATCCTGCTGGTCGGCCTGCTCAAGGACGATGACATGTCCGGCGGCTTCGTCTTCATCGACGAGCCCTTCGCTCACCTGGACGTGCGCAACATCCAGCTGGTTGGCCATTTCCTGAAATCCACCCGTGCCCAGTACGTGCTCACGACCCCGATCACGCACAACGTGGAAGTGTTCGAGCCGGCCGACATCACCCTGGTCACATCCAAGAAGCCGCGCGATGCGCGCTGGGCGCCGCCCATCGGCGTCCTGCAGCGGCGGGCGGAAACGGCGGTCTGAGGATCTCGCCATGGGAACGCCGGACTGGATCGATGAAGCCAAAGGCCGGAACAAGCGCGAACGTCGCGCGGACACGCCGATCCCTGAAACACTGCCGTTCCCATTCGCCGAGGACAAGAAGACGCTGCTGCGCCGCTGGGTGAGCAAAGACGAGATCAAACGCACGCACGGCACATTGGTCAAAGCGGCGGGCGGCACCACCGGCATCGAGCTGGCCAATGCCCTGTGCGAGTGGTTGCTGGACCGGGGCTGGATCATCCGCTGCGAACAATTCAAAGGCGGCGCATGGCGATGGAACGCCTTGATCTGGCGCGACCTGCCGCGTCTACGGGCGCTTTTGGGCGTCACCGGCCCGAACCAGCGAGCCGAGACACGCCAGGCCCTGATCGATCAGGCGCAGGACTGGCTACGGACCTGGAGTACCTCCGCGACTGAACCCGATCCCGACCTGCTCGACGAACTGGAACGGGCCACAGCTCAACTGGCCGGCGATCGGGCGCCGCTCGATCGGCTCGCCCGGCGGCTGGATCTGCTGCGCGCCCTGACGGCCTGGCACGACGCTGAAGAATCCGGCACGCGGCGCGATTTCGCCCTGCGCGCGGCCGGCGGCACCAAGGCGCTGTCCGCGGCCGACTGGCGCTGGCTGGAATCGTGCTTCGACCTGGAACGCCTGCGGATCGCGCGCTTCGCCCTGATGGCCTGGCTCGCGGGCGACGTGACCCTGGGCTGGGGCGAGGGACGCATGATGCCGCTGAGCCATCTGCATTGCATCGGCCTGCCGCTGACCGACCTGGTCCGCATCGACGCCGCCGAGGCGCCGCGATGCTGGTGGCTGATCGAAAACCGCGCCAGCTTCGAGCGCCAGGCCCTCGATCCGGAACCCGGCACAGCCCTGCTATGGATGCCGGGACGGCCGCCGACCGCCTGGCGGAAAGCCGTCGGCCATTTGCTGCATCTGGCGCCCGCGCCGGCCCGGATCAGCGCGGACGCCGACCCTTCCGGCGTGGATATCGCCTGTTCAGTCGGAGAAATCTGGCAGTCCCTGAACTTGACCTGGGAACCGCACCGGATGGGCGTGGCCGAGTGGACCGCCACCGCCCAGACCTGGCCGCTGAACGCGCACGACCGACGCCTGCTGGACCGCCTGCTGGATCGCCCCCGCCTGCCGGCCGGGCTGCGCGCCCTGTGCAAGGCCATGGAGACCGAAGGCCGCAAGGCGGAGCAGGAGGCCTGGCTCTAGTGTCCTGTCTGGCTAATTCCGATCCTTGCCTTCGGCGCCCGGGCTGGCCATGCTGCGTTGCTTGTCCACCTCACCGCTTGCAAGCGGTTCGGATTCGTCAGGCACGGAGCAGTCCGCAGGGACTGCTCCGTGTCCAGACTCATCCTCGCGATAGCACCGGCTATCGATGCGGTTTGCACCTTGCCTGACAAGCCCATGCATCCGAATTCAAGTGACCAAACTCACCAGACAGGACACTAGGCATCCATCCACCGGTCCGGCGCGCCGGCCGGTCGGCGTGAACCGCCCGAAAACCGCCGCCTGATCCCCGCATCGCCATGTCCCGTTCCCCGCTACACTGGCGGCTGGTCCAGTCCCCCTCAGGCGCTCCATGAAAGGCATCATCCTCGCCGGCGGTTCCGGCACCCGGCTGCATCCGATCACGCGCGGCGTGTCCAAGCAATTGCTGCCCATCTACGACAAGCCGATGATCTACTACCCGCTGTCGGTGCTGATGCTGGCCGGCATCCGCGACGTGCTGGTGATCTCCACGCCCGACGACCTGCCGGGATTCCAGCGCCTGCTGGGCGACGGATCGGACTTCGGCATCGCCCTGTCCTATGCGGAGCAACCCTCGCCCGACGGCCTGGCGCAGGCCTTCCTGATCGGCGCGGACTTCATCGGCGACGACCGGGTCTGCCTGGTGCTGGGGGACAACATCTTTTACGGCTACGGCTTCAGCGGCATGCTGCGCGAAGCCGCCCAACGGGCCTCGGGAGCCACCATCTTCGGCTATCGGGTCGTGGACCCACAGCGCTTCGGCGTGGTGGAATTCGACGCCGCCGGACGCGCCCTGTCGATCGAGGAAAAGCCCGCCCGACCGAAATCCCCTTATGCCGTGACCGGCCTGTACTTCTATGACAACGGCGTAGTGGACATCGCGCGCGAGGTGCGGCCTTCGGCGCGGGGCGAGCTGGAAATCACCGATGTGAACAACGCCTACCTGCGACGCGGCGACCTGCACGTCAAGCTCCTGGGCCGGGGCTTCGCCTGGCTGGACACGGGTACGCACGAAAGCCTGCTGGATGCCGGCACCTATGTGCAGACCATCGAGCGTCGCCAGGGACAGAAGGTCGCCTGCCTGGAGGAGATCGCCTTCAACAACGGCTGGCTGGACCGCGCCGGGCTGGAGGAACGCGGCGCGCGGCTGTCCAAGACGGATTACGGCCAATACCTGCTGGTCCTGGCGCGCGAGGACTGCGGACGATGAAGATCATCGACACCGCCCTGCCCGGCGTGCGCCTGATCGAACCGCGGGTCTTCGACGACGCGCGCGGCTTCTTCCTGGAATCGTTCAGCGTCCGCCGCTACCGCGAGGAAGCCGGCATCGACCTGGATTTCGTCCAGGACAATGTCTCGCGCTCAGCACGCGGCGTGCTGCGCGGCCTGCACTTCCAGCGCACCCGCCCGCAGGGCAAACTGATCCAGGTGATCGAGGGCGCGGTCTTCGACGTGGCCGTGGACATCGATCCCCGATCGGCCACCTTCGGCCGGCATGTCGCGGTGGAACTGTCGGCCGACAACCACCGCCAGATCTGGATTCCCCCCGGCTACGCGCACGGCTTCTGCGTCATCAGCGAGGCGGCGATCTTCCAGTACAAGTGCACGGATTACTACGACCCGGCCGACGAGGGCGGCCTGGCCTGGAACTGTCCGGACCTGGCGATTCCCTGGCCGATCCGCGCTCCCATCCTGTCGGACAAGGACCGGCGCCATCCAGGGCTGCGGGAATGGGCGCGGGACCGGTGACCGCCCCCCTCAGGCCGTCTTCAAGCGCCCTCCTCGCGGCCCCATGACCAGTCGTCTGTTTTTCGAAAGACTGATTGGAATATAATTGAACGAATCGTATTTCAATTTGATCAGCGATTGCATGAAAGGTGAAACTCGGCGATCGCCGCCCGACAGGAATCTGCGGCCGTGCCCGAACAATCCGCCTCCCCCCTTTCACCTGGTCCGGACGACCCCACCTCCGGCGCCGCGCCGAAACGCTCCACGCTGTTCATCGGCTCACTGGAAAAAGCGTTCAAGGTCCTGCACGCATTCGACGGCGCGCGGCGCCACATGAGCCTGGCCGATCTGGCCCGCAACACGGGGCTGGATCGCAGCGCCACGCAACGGCTGGTCCACACGCTGGAGGCCCTGGGCTACCTGCGCCGGGTGCCCGAAACCCGCCTCTACGGGCTGGCGCCGAAACTGCTGCAACTCTCGTACAACTACATCCGGGCCAACGAACTGATCGACAAGGCCTCGCCCTATTTGCTGGACATCAGCCGGACCGTGGGCGAAACCACCAATCTGCACGAACTGGATGGCGCCGACATCGTCTTCCTGGCGCGCTTTCCAGGTCAGCACCTGGTCAATGTGGACATCACCGTGGGCAGCCGCCTGCCGGCATTCTTCACCGCCTCGGGCATCGCTATCCTGTCCAGGCTCCCGGAAGCCAGACGCCGCGATATCCTGGCGCAGACCGACCTGCGCCCGATCACGCCCTATACGGAAACCGATCCGCAAAAACTGCTGGACCGTGTCCAGCGGGCAGCGGCAAAAGGCTACGCCGTGGTCAAGAACGAAACCGTTCTGGGCGACATTTCCATCGCGGCACCGGTCGCCGACCATCGCGGCCATACGGTCAGCGCCATCAATATCGCGGTGCCCACGACACGCTGGACGCTGGAGCGCGTCGAGTCCGAACTCGTCCAGCACGTCCAGGTGGCCGCCACCTCGATCTCCAAATCCAAGTTCGGACGATACCCAGTCTGACGCGTTGTCCGGGGCCGGGAAGCCCGTCGCCCGACCGGCCCCGAACGGCGGCATGCCCGCCTTCCCTACGCGGCGGCGTCTCCGAATTCCCGCAGCAGCCCTTCCAATTCACGGCGCAGCGCGGCCTGCAAATCCGGGGCCGGGCTGACCAGGGGCTGGAGCACGCGCGGCGCCCGGATACCGATCAGGTCCATGACGGACTTCATCGGTCCGGGGTTGGTCTCGGAAAAAGCCAGATTCAGCAAGGGAATCAGGCGCCGGTGCAGGGCCAGGGCCTCGGCCGTCCTGCCCTGTTTTCCCAGCGCATACATCTGCAGCCACGCCCGAGGCAGCACACTGGCGGTCACCACCACCCCGCCCCGGGCGCCCGCCGCCATGTGCAGCGGGAAAAGGGCATCCTCACCGCTCAGCACCGCGAAGGTGTCGTCCACACCGGCCACGGTGCGCAGAAAATGGTACATGTCGGTGTTGCAAGCCTTCATGCCGATGATCCGCTCATGCCGCGACAACTCATGCAGCACTTCGGGCCGGATGGCGATTCGGGTGCGATAGGGAATCTCGTAGATCAGGATCGGCACCGGAGACTCGTCGGCATAGCGCATGAAATAGTCCCGGATACCGTCCTGCGTCGGATTCGTGTAGTAGGGCGTGAGCACCATCAGCGCATCGGCCCCGGCGGCGGCCAGTTCCCTGCCAGACTCCAGGGCGTCGTAATAGCCCGGATCCAGCACACCCGGGATGATGGGCAGCCTGCCAGCCGCGACCTCGACCATCAAGGCGGCCATGCGCGCGCGTTCCCTGCGCGCCAGGGAGCCGTATTCGCCCGTGCCGCCCAAAGGCACGATGCCGTTCACACCATGCCCGATCAAAGACTCGGCCAGGGCGCGGGCAGCCGTGACGTCGATAGTATCGTCGGACCTGACCGGCGTGGGAATGGCGGGGAGCACGCCGTGCAGATGGCTGGAATCGATCATGAAAGCTTCCGTAGTGACATGGACAGAAAAAGGAGTGGACATCAGGCCAGGCTGCGTTGCCGCAGCCGGTCGGCGACCCAGATCAGGACCGCGATGAAGACAAACAGACAGGTGGACACCGCCGCGATCACCGGCGAAATCTGCAGAGTCACCTCGTCCCAGAATTGCTTGGGCAGCGTGGCGCTCAGTCCGCCGGACGAGAACAGCGCGATGGTCAGCTCGTCGAACGAGGTCGCGAAGGCAAACAGGAACGACGACAGCAGGCCCGCGCCCAGGATCGGGAATGTGACGTAGCGCAAGGTGGCGACCGGCCGGGCCCCCAGGCTCTGCGCCGCCAGGTCCAGGCGCTGATCGTAGTTGCGCAGGACGGCCATCATGGTGATCACCACATAAGGGACAGCCACGACGGTGTGCGCCAGCATCAGACCGACGGATGTGCCCACCAGGCCGATCCCCGCAAAGAAGTAGAAGATGCCCACGGCGATGATCATGCGCGGCACCACGATCGGCGACAGCACGAACGCCAGCCACAGGCCCTTGCCTCGCATGTTGCCGCGCGCCAGCATGAAAGCCACGGGAGTGCCGATCAGCATGGACAGGATACCGGCGCCCAGACCGACGACGAGCGAACGCGCGATCGCCCCCATCCACATCGGCGAGTCGAGCATCTGCTGGTACCACTGCAGGGAAAAACCGCGCGGCGGCCAGTTCAGACCCGACTCGGCGCCGAAAGACAGTGGCACCATCAGAAAGGCGGGAAGGCTCAGGAACACCAGCACGGCAACCACCAGCCACCACAGGCCGCGCGAAGGCTTCGAGGCGAGCGCCCCGGAGCGAGCGCCGAATCGCAAACACGTCAGCAGCCAGTCCGAGCCCAGGGCCAGGCCATTCAGCACGGCGTCCCCCGCCCGATGGATGAGGCCATCGCTGCGCACGCGCCGCCCGGTGTCGATCCCTCCGCCGGCCATGGTGGACAGCCCCAGCAGTTTGTCGTAGAGCGCGAATACCAGCAGTACGACGAGCAGCAGCAGGACGGAAATAGCGCCCGCGAACCCCCAGTTCAGGGTCTGCTGAATCTGATCGATGATGATCTGAGTAATCATGGTCTCGCGGCGTCCGCCCAGGAGGGCGGGCGTAATGAAGAAGCCGATCGCCGTAACGAACACCATGATCCCGGCTGCGGCCACACCGGGCATCGACAGCGGAAAATAGATCTTCCAGAAGGCCGTCCCCGGCCGCGCCCCCAGGGTGGCCGCTGCGCGCGGCAGGTTGCGGTCGATGTTTTCCATGACCGACAGCATGGTCAGCACAGCCAGCGGCATCAGGGCGTGGACCATGCCGATCACCACACTGCCGAACCGGTACAGCAGGTCGGCCGGAGCGTCCAGAATGCCCAGCGCCTGCAGCCACTGGTTCAGGGGGCCGTTGCGGCCCAGGATGACGATCCAGGCGAAGGTGCGCACGAGAAAACTGGTCCAGAACGACAGCACGATCCAGAACAGCAGGATGCCCTTGCGCTGACGGGGCAGCGACGAAATCAGGTAGGCAACCGGAAAGCCCGCCAGCACCGAGAAGAAGGTCGTCCACAGCGAAATCTTCAAGGTGATCAGCAATACGTCGATGTAGACGGAGGACTGGAACAGACGGCGATACTGCTCCAGACCAAAGCCGCCGCCCTCGTCATGGAAACTTTGCAGCAGCAGTTGCCCGACCGGATAGACGAGCAGGATCAGCAGCAAGGCGCACAGCGGCCCGCCCATCAGCACCGTGCGCCATTTCTTGCGGGCGGCCACGGCGGAAGCCGGAGAATGTCCGTTCATGGCTCTCACTCCGCCAAGGCGACCGCGTCGGTCTCGTGCCAACCCAGCATCACCATCTGGCCCGGTTCATAGACCGGCGCCGATCCGCAGGTGGGATAGGCTGCGACGATCGTAGCCCCGGCGGCGGTGCCCTCCATGTACAGCTTGGTCAGACTGCCGGTAACCATGACGTCGGTCACCCGTGCCGACAGGCGCGCCTCGGGAGCCGGACCGGCATCCCCGCCGGAAGGCACCGGCAGAACCCGGATGTTCTGCGGACGCACCATCACCTTGATCGCATCCCCCGCCGACAGGCGCGCCTGATGGCAGGCGGCCCGGCCTCCCGCCCCGCCATCCAGCTCGATGCCGACGCTGCCGGCCGCCACGTCGGCCACCCGGGCGTCAAACAGATTGGAATCGCCCAGGAAATCGGCCACGAAAAGCGTGCGAGGCCGGAAATACAGGTCGGCCGGAGTGCCCAGTTGCTCGATGGCGCCCGCGTTCATCAGACAGATGCGGTCCGACATGGTCATGGCCTCTTCCTGATCGTGCGTCACATAGATCACCGTCGTTCCCAGCTCCCGGTGGATGCGCTTGATCTCCAGCTGCATCTGGTCGCGCAGCTTCTTGTCCAGGGCGCCCAGCGGCTCGTCCATCAGGATGATGGAAGGACGGTAGACCAGGCAGCGCGCCAGCGCGATGCGTTGCTGCTGGCCGCCGGACAATTCGCGCGGATAGCGCTGGGCGACGTGCGGCAGGCGCACCATGTCCAGCGCCTCGGCGGCCCGGCGTCTGGCCTCGGCGGCTGCGACCTTGCGCATCTTCAAGGGGAAGATGATGTTCTCCTCGATGGTCATGTGGGGAAACAGGGCGTAGTTCTGGAACACCATGCCGATATCGCGCTCGTAGGGCGCGCCATAAGTCACATCCTTCCCGTCGAGCAGGAGCCGCCCTTCGTCGGGCTGGGACAGACCCGCTATCAGGCTCAGCAAGGTGGTCTTGCCCGACCCCGACGGGCCGAGCAAGGTCAGAAACTCTCCGCTGGCCACGTCCAGCTGCGTCGGCGCCAGCGCCACGAAGCTGCCATAGCGCTTGCCGAGTCCGGTGATCTGAAGATTCGATGCGGACATGCGTGCCGTCTCCCTTGGCGGATGCGCCGGCATGGCGCTTATTTCAGAACCCAGGCGTTGAAACGCTCGATCACGGCGCGCTGGTTGTCGAGCCAGTATTGGGCGTTGATCGGCACACCCGTCTTCATGTTTTCCGGGCTGGTGGGGCAGTGCTTGGCGATCTCGGGCGCGATGTAGTCGAAAGCGGCCGGCTGCGTCACTCCGGCGGCGAAATATTCCGTCAGGGCCGCCTGGCGCTTGGGGTCCGAAGCGAACTTGATGAACTCGCGGCAGGCATCCGCATTGGGCGTCCCGGCCAGGATCGACCAATTGTCGGCGCCCCAGATGTTCTGGCTCCATACGATGCCGACCGGCGCGCCGTTGGCGGCGGCGGATTGCGCGCGCGACACCCAGGTGGCGACCATATCGACTTCGCCCGAACCCAGCATCTGCTCCACCTGCGCGCCGCTGTTCCACCACACGGCCACATCGGCCTTCACCCGGTCCAGCGCGTGGAATGCCCGGTCCAGATCGCAGGGATAGACCTGTGCATTCGAAACGCCATCGGCCATCAGGGCTTCCTCGATCGTGTCGAAGGGATGCTTGCGCAAGGCGCGCCGCCCGGGAAAATCCTTGACATTCCACAGATCCGCCCAGGACTCGGGGGCCCGACGTCCCTTGAAAGCGTCGGTGCGATAGGCCAGCACCGTGCTGTAGACGTTGGTGCCCACGCCATAGGGCGACATGTACTGCGACGGGATGGTGGCGACGACGGGATCGGACTCCAGCCCGTGCTTTTCCAGGTATTTCTTCTGAGTGGACGTCAGCAGCAGGATGGCGGGGTTGCTGATCTTGGCCATATCCCAGGCATAGCTGCCTGCTTCCACCATGCTGCGGATCTGGGCCGTGGGCTCGGCGTTGGCAGCGACGCCCACCACCTCGATGCCGGTCTTTTCAAAGAACGGCCGGTAATAGACCGCGCCATAGGCCTTGGCGTAGATCCCGCCGTCGTCACGCACGACGATCCGTTTTCCTGCGCCACGCGCAGGCGTCCAGACGAGGGGGGCGGCGACCGCGGCCAAGCCTGCGGCAGCGGTCTTCAGGGCGGTACGTCGCGACGCGTTGAAAACATAGGGCTTCTTCATGGCAGCTCCTAAAGGGTGGGACGAAAGGCCATCAGGGCAACAAACGGCCGGGGTTGAAAAGACAGTGAGGGTCGACGGCCTGCTTGACGGCACGCATCAGGGCCAGTTCGACGGGCGCCTTGTAGTGCGCCATCTCGGGAACCAGCGTGCCGCCGACGCCATGTTCGGCGCTGAACGTGCCGCCCAGCGCATGGGCCGCGTCATCCACGCCGCGCCGGATCGCTCGTGCGGTGGCGTCCCGGTCGTCCAGGGCATTCCATTGCTCGAAACTGAACAAGGGAATGAAATGCACATTGCCGTCGCCCAGATGAGCGACGATCAGGGTCCGGATGTCCGGCGCGAGCGCCTGGACGGCGGCGCGGGCCCGCTCGATGAACCGGGGCACCGCCGAGACAGGGACGGCACAATCGGTGGTAAGGCCCATGCCCGCTTTCTTGTTGGCTTCCGATACGCTATGGCGGAATTGCCACATGGCCCGCCGCTGAGTCTCGCTCGAAGCCAGGGCGGCGTCCCGCAGCAAGCCTCGCTCCATGCCTTCTTCGAGCAGGGCCAGCAGGGCCTCGTCGTGGCGTGCGTCCGCATGCGTGTCCGACAATTCCACCAACAGGTGCCAAGGATGAGGCCCGGACAAGGGATCATGACGGCCAGGCACATGCCGCAACACCGTCTCCACCTGCGCGGCATCCATCATTTCGCATGCGCTCAGCTTGTCGCCGAACCGCTCCTGGAAACGGCCCAGCAGCGCGAGCGCCGCATCCGGATCGACGGGCGCCAGCCACGCCATTGAATGCGACAGGGGCAAAGGGTGCAGCTTCAGCGTCGCTGCGGTGATGACGCCCATCGTGCCTTCCGCCCCGATGAACAAGTGCTTCAGATCCAGACCGGTGTTGTTCTTGCGCAGGCTGCGCAGGCCGTTCCAGATCGTGCCGTCGGGCAGGACCACCTCCAGCCCCAGGACGTTCTCGCGCGTGTTGCCATAGCGCAGCACGCCGGTACCGCCGGCGTTGGTCGAAATCGTCCCGCCGATCTGGCAAGAGCCCTCTGCCCCGAGACTGACCGCATACAGGCGCCCTTGAGCGGCCGCCGCTTCCTGCACCCGCGCCAGGACGCAGCCCGCTTCGACCTCGATGGATGAGTTGGCCACGTCCAGGCGACGGATGCGATGCATGCGCGAAAGATTGACGATGACCGGGGGAACGCCTTCGTTGGCCGGCACCGCGCCCGCGCACAGACTGGTATTGCCCCCCTGCGGCAGTACGGGATTGCCGTGCCGGACGCATGTCCGCACCACGGCGGCGACCTCTTCCACCGAGCCCGGCAGGACGACGCAGGCGGCGGGGCCCTTGTAACGAGCGCGCCAGTCCTCGGTATAGCTCGCCATGTCGGTCTCCGACACCCGTAACGCGGACGGTCCGAGGCAGGCCGTCAGGTCGGAAATCAGTTCACTCTTGCTCATTGCCGCCGTGCTCCTTGCCCCCCGGACCCCGGGGAAGATCCATTCGACGGCCCAGCATACGATCATTTAAATCGCATTAAACTACAAGCAATCTGTATACGATTGAATTACGGGTAATTCCTAGCAGTGATCTTGCTCGCAAACGAAGGCCGGCCGCGTCTCCCCCGATCGATTTGAACCCGGACACGGGCGCTGGCACACCGATTCACATCCATCCGGCCGCCCGGGTCTTTACCGCGTACAATCAAGTCCCGTTTTCACCGCCGCCCGCCGGCCCGCACGACAAGACCATGTGGTTCAAGAATCTCAAACTCTACCGTCTCGCCCCCAACGCTTCCCTGACCGCCGCCGACCTCGAAGCGGCGCTGGAGCCGCTCGCCTTCCAGCCAGGCGGTAGCCAGGACAGCCAAGTATCGGGGTGGTTGCCGCCGCGCGAGGACAGCGGCCTGGCCTATGCGCAGCATGGCCAGATCCTGCTGCGCCTGCAGACGGAAAAGAAGCTGCTGCCGGCCACGGTCGTCAACCAGGCCAGCCGCGCGCGCGCCCTGCAGATGGAAGAACAGCAGGGCTACAAGCCCGGTCGCAAACAGATGAAGGAAATCAAGGAGCAGATGACGATGGAGCTGCTGCCTCGCGCCTTCGTCATCGCCCATGACACGCGCATCTGGATCGACACCGTGAACCGCTGGGTGGCCATCGACGCCGCCGCCACCGCGCGCAGCGACGAGGTCCTGGGCCTGCTGGCCAAGACCCTCACCCCCTTTCCCATCGTGCCGCTGCACGTGGAAATGTCACCGGGCGCCGCCATGACACTGTGGCTGTCCGAGGACGAGGCGCCCGCCGGGTTCACCATCGACCAGGACACGGAACTGCGCTCCACCGGCGAATCGCGCGCCACCGTGCGCTACGTGCGCCAGACGGTCGAACTGGACGAGGTCCGCCGTCACGTCCAGGCGGGCAAGCAATGCACGCGCCTGGCCATGACCTGGAACGATCGCGTGTCCTTCGTTCTGACCGAGAACCTGGACATCAAGCGCGTCGCCCCCCTGGACGTGCTGAAAGAACACCAGGACGCCCAGGCCGCCAACGAGGCTGAACAATTCGAGGCCGACTTCGCCCTGATGGCGGGCGAACTGGCGCGCATGCTGGACGATCTGGTGGCGGCGCTGGGGGGAATGCGCGCGGCGGCGTGACCGCCGTCACGACTCCGGACCCATCGCAGACACAACTCCCGCGGGCCGCGGCCCGCGATCAATCGATCCCGTGGAACACGCTGTCGTCCGGTCCGATATGGGACGGCGGCGCCCAGGTCACGTCGCGCAGCGAATGCTGCACCAGACCCTCGACTCCCATCAGCACGGCGAAGATCGCCATGCGCACCGGAATGCCATTGTCCGTCTGGCGGAAGATCGCCAGGCGCGGATCGTGGTTCAGGTCGGTGCCGAGGTCGTTGGCGCCCTCGCGGCTGTCGCGCGGCAGCGGGTGCATGACGATCGTGTCCGGGCCGCAGCAGGCATCCACGATGACTTTGTTGACCTGGAAATCGGCCGAATAGCCCTCCAGGTTCTCGCCCGAGAAGCGTTCCTTCTGCACCCGGGTGGCGTAGACCACGTCCGCGCCCTTCAGGCCGGCGGCCAGGTCGTGGGTCTGCTCGATGACGTGGCCGTTGCGGCTGGCCTGGTCCAGCAGGTATTCCGGCATTTCCAGGCCCGGCGGGGACACCAGGGTGAACTTCATGCCGCGATACAGGGCCAGCAGTTTGATCAGCGAATGCACCGTGCGGCCGTATTTCAGGTCGCCGGCCATGACGATGTGTGCGCCATCCAGCAGTTTGCCCAGCCGTGAGAATTCCGTGAGGATGGTGTAGAGGTCCAGCAACGCCTGGCTGGGGTGCTCGCCCGCGCCGTCGCCGCCGTTGACCACGGGGATGTTGGTCGCGGCGGCGAATTCGGCCACGGAGCCCTTTTCCGGGTGACGGATCACCATGGCGTCCACGTAGCCGCTCATCACGCGGCTGGTGTCATAGATGGATTCACCCTTGGCCATGGACGAGAAGGTGAAGCCGGTGGTGTCGCACACCGAGCCGCCCAGGCGGCAGAAAGCCGCGCCGAAGCTGACCCGCGTGCGCGTGCTGGCTTCGAAGAACAGATTGCCCAGCACCGCGCCTTCCAGGACGCGGGAGACCTTGCGCCGCCGTGCGATGGGCTGCATCAGGTCGGCCACGCGGAACAGTTCCTCGACGGATTCGCGCGTGAACTGGTCCACGGACAGGAGCTGGTGCTTGTTGTTGGCGGCGATGCGGTCACGCAAGGGACCGGATTGTGCGCTCTGCGCATACTTTTCCATCAGCGCGCCGTTTTCCACGATCTCGGTGACGAAGCGGGAGACGACTTCCGGCATGGAACGGGCTTCCTGGGAACCCTCCGGCAGCAGCCAGGTGTCCAGGGCGCGGCGCTTGACTCCGATACGGGCGGCGAACACGTCGCGGGTCAGGTTCAGGCGGCGCATCGCGTCGCGCAGGAAGACTTGCTGGGAAATTGCCATCATCGGCTCCTATGTACGCAATGCGTAGATTTTCACCGATTCAACGTCATTGCCGCAAGAAAAACTTGCGGCGCCTCGCCCTCCGCGCTGAAAAAACAACGCGGCACGGCCCGCGAACGAACCCAGCCTCCGCCCGGCGCGCACGGGATATGGCGCGACGGCGGCCTGGATGTTCAGGAACCGCACGCGGGAACCTCAGAATCCCCCGGCGGACGGCGGCGCCGGATCGACGCCGGCGACCGAACGCGCGGCGAGTTCGGCATTGCGCGCCGAGCCCACGCCGAAAGCGAGTTGCTGCTGGCTGATCGGCGCGGCATAGCCCGGCGCGGCCAGCATGGTATGACCCACGACCAGGGCCAGGCGCAGGCCGGGGTTCGCCGCTGTCGCCTCGCGCATCTTGCGCAGCCCCTCGTCACCCAGGATCAGCACCAGGATACCCTCGCCCTTCTGGTCGGTCGCCGACTGGATGCCGATCAGGTCGCTGCGTCCGATGACCGCCGTCGGCCGCACGTACAGCATGCCGGACGGCTTCAGGGGAACCGGCGTCCAGTCGGACCGGGGCCGGGTGTCGGCCAGAAACACGCGCAGGTCCAGGGCCTGACGGTTTTCGGTGATGGCATGCCGGGAGCCGGACGCCTGCGCCGACGTGGCGGCGGAGGAAGGGGCGGCCGCCCTGTCCGTCCCGCCTTTCGCGTCGGGCACGGACTGACAGCCGGCCAGAACCGCCAGCATCGCCCCCGCCAGGGCCGTCATCCATGGTTTGCTGCATCCAAACCGCCGATCGCGCATTCCTCGCCTCCTTTTCGTCCTGTCCAATAACCCATGATGGCATATTTCGTCGTGATCAATGTTTACCCTGCGCATCAGGATGGTTCCCGGAACCGGTGCCATCGTCCCGGCCGGCCTCGCTCCCCGGATCCGCGGCGCCGATGGCGAACCGCCAGCCACGGACGATGACCCGGACCCGGTCCAGCACCGCACCTCGCGCGTCGCGCAGTTCGAAGACGTGCGCGCCCGGATGGGGCGCCCAGTCCGGCGCCGGACCCCGCCCCCCGCCGTAGGACGCGCCGTCCAGGAACCAGCGCGCGTCGGCCACCGGCCGCGAACGGGCATCCACCGCCCGCAGGCGCAAGCGCTGGCGGTCCCAGGGGATGTCGGGATCCAGGGCCAGGATCGTGCCGTCCACGGGCTCGGCGATGCGCGGCCGGCCTGGATAGTCCTGCTCATCCGGCGGCGCGAACCGGGCCTGGGCCGTGTCCCCCAGGAAATACTCGGCGCGCACGGGCTCCAATCCTCCGCCAAAGGCCACGACCTGCTCCGTGACGCCCGGCGGCCGGGGCGGCGGCGACGGCACATGGTTCCGGTAGAGCCAGTCGAACACGTCGTGCCAGACGGGGCCGGCGCCGCTGACGCCCGACACCTTGCGCATGCTGTCCCCGGCGCTGTTGCCCACCCAGACGCCCACCGTGTAGTCGGCCGACCAGCCCACGCACCAGTTGTCACGCATGTCGCGGCTGGTGCCAGTCTTCACCGCCGTCCAGAAACGCGTGGTCAGCGGACTGTCCAGACCGAAAGTCCGGGCACGCGCGGTTCGGTCGGCCAGCATGTCGCCGATGATCCAGGCGGCCTCGGACGAGTACAGCCGGGTCCCCGCCTGGGTCACCGCCCCAGGCCGCGCCCTCAGGTTCACGGGCGCGTAGTCGCCCCCGCGCGCCAGCGCCCGGTAGGCGTTGACGAGGGACAGCAGCGTCACATCGGCCGATCCCAGCGCCAGGCTGTAGCCGTAGTAGTCCCCGCCCCGGGTCAGGGGCAGGCCCAGGTCGACCAGGCGGCCGGCCAGCGCATCGGGCCCGACCAGCATCAGCGTGCGCACGGCCGGCACGTTCAGGGAGGACGCCAGCGCCGTGCGCGCGCTGACCCAGCCGCCGAAACGATGATCGTAATTGTCCGGCACGTAGAGCCCTCCGCCCCCGTCCAGTCCGACCGGGCTGTCGTCCAGCAGCGAGGCGGCCGTCAAGCGCCGCTGGTCCAGCGCCAGACCGTACAGGAACGGCTTCAAGGTCGAACCCGCCTGGCGGGTGGCGCGTGCATGATCGACGTCGGCGGCCTCGGACAACGCACCGGACGAGCCCACGTAGGCCAGCACCGCGCCACTGCGGTTGTCGAGCACCACCACGGCGGCGTCGGTCACCCCCGTGCCGCGCAATTCGCCCAGGCGCCGGCGCACGGAACGCACCGCCGCCTCCTGCGCACCGCGATCCAGCGTGGAACGGATCTCGCCCCGCGCGTCGGCCAGGCCGGCCTCCCATAACAGCCGTGCCCAGTGCGGCGCCAGCGCCGGCGCATCGAAGCGCGCCTCGCGGGCGCGCGACAGGGCCGCCTGCGTGAAGTCCCGCAGGCCCCGGCATTCATCCGGCCGGCCCAATTCGCGCAGCAGGGCGCAGCCGCGCTGGACCAGTGCCGGAACCGGCGCGTTCGGCCCGCGCAGCAGCACGGCGGCCAGAGCGGCTTCGCGGAAGGTCAGGCCCGAGGCATGCTTCTGGAACAGCACGCGCGACAAGGCGTCGACCCCGACCAGTTCGCCACGCCAGGCCGCCAGATTCAGATAGGCTTCCAGAATCTCGGATTTGGTCCAGCGGGCTTCGAGCGCCCGGGCCGCCTGCATCTGATCGAGCTTCTGCAGGACGCCGCGCCCGCCCGGCCCGCGACGCAGCGCGGGGTCCAGCAGGGCCGCCAGCTGCATGCTCAGGGTCGAGGCGCCCCGCCGGACGCCACCGCCCCAGGCGGACGACCAGGCCGCCGAAGCGCTCGCCAGCCAATCCACCCCGCCATGCTCGTAGAAGCGACGGTCCTCGGACATCACCACGGCCCGCTGCAAAGCGACCGAGACCTCGGCCAAGGGCAGCCAGTCGCCGCGCCGACCCGAAAAATCAATGCGCAGCCGCTGCAATTCCCGCCCGTCCGAGGCCAGCAGCCGCGCGTCCGAGGGGTGCCAGTCCGCCCGGACGGCCGCATAGTCCGGCGGAAAGACCGCATCATGCGCCTGCGCCCGGGACTGCGGGGCCAGCAGGCTCGAGCCCAGCGTCAAGGCCAGTATCAGCCTGACGGCCCGCTGACGTCGGCCCGCGAAGGCCATCAGGGCTGGGGCTCCACACGCAGAGGCGTATTGGGTGTCTCGCCGAACACATCCGGCTGATACAAGGCCTCGGCGCGCGTCGGCGGCAACTGGTAATCTCCCGGCACGTTCAACCGCACCGTGTATTCCAGCGTCCGCTCGCCCGGCTCCATGACCTCGTAGTAGGCCCGGAACACGCCGGCGTCACGCTCGACGAAACTGGGCTGGTTCCAGTCGTCCTGGCTCTCGCCCGACGTTGCCAGACTGGAATCCCGCCCCAGCCCGCCGCCCAGGACGGAGGCCCCCGCCGGCACCGGATCGCTGATCACGGACCAGACCAGGGCCTCCCGGGCACGGACACGCAGGCGCACGCGATAGACGTCGCCCACCGACCAGCGGTCGGCCTGCGCCCTGGACACTGGCGTCACCGTGCGTTCGACCTTCAGCCCGGCATCCACGGCCTGCGCCAACGGCACGGCGGCGCGCGCCGCGACCGTGGCCCAGCCGCCGCCCTGCCCTTGCTGGACGATTTCCAGCGCGCCCTTGCTCGCCCGCGGCCAGGGCAGGTCCAGGGACTGGTGGCGGACGCCGTCGGCCTGGGGCATGTCGGCCCAGCGCAGCGTGGTCGGCTCGCCCGGCGGCAGTACCACGCGCACCGCACCCTCGCCCGCATGGGTTTCCATCTTGCGCGCGAACTGGTCCACCGCCAGGGTGCCCAGGACATTGGCCGCGGTCGTGGACCAGGCGCCGTCGCGCTGCATCGACAGCAAACCGGTCAGCAGGCGCGGCAGGTCCGCCCGCCAGCCGGGCCGATCCAGCACCGTCATCAGCAGGCGGGCCTGGGCGGTGGCGGGATTGCTCATCAGCCACCAGCCCGAATCCACCGTCTCGTCGGCCAGCACCAGTGAAGTTCCATGCCGGGACAGGCGGGCGCGCAGCACGGCCTCGGCCCGGGCCGACAGGGCTTCGCGGTCGGGCAGGTCCGGCACGTGCCGCAGGATCGACAGCCAGGTCACCACGGCGGCCGTCGGCCAGTCGTCGACCTCCAGCGCGAAGCTGTCCAGCATGCCGGGCTGCCAGGCGCCGGCCAGCGCCAGCGCGTCGACGGCGATCAACTTGCGCCAGAAATCGTCCCGCACGGGCGCCCAGCCATCCTCGGTCAAGCGGCCGAACACATAGTCCTGCAAGGCGGCCAGCATGCCCTCGCGCGTCTCGCCGGGCAGGCCGTAGGCCGCGTCCGGGGCCTGCGCCCGCGCGGCGAGCTCCAGCAGATGCGCCGTCAGGACCACGCTGCCGCGTCCACCCGGGAAATATGACAGCAGGCCGGACTCGGTCTGGTAGTCGGGCAGGCGCCTCATCAGCACCCGCCACGCGGCCGGATCCCGACGCCCCAGCGCCTTGGCGCTGAGCTGCTCGACGCAAGTATAGGGATAGGCGTCCAGCCAGGCGCGCACGCCCGGCAGAGAGCCCGCCAGGCTGGACTGCAGGCTGACCCGGACGCCGCCCCGCGGCACGCCGGCCGCATCGGGCAGCGCCCGCGCCGAAGCATCCACCGGCACCTGTTGCGGCACCCCGTCCGTGATCTGCAGCAGCGTGGCCTGGCGCACCGTCACCGGCACGGCGGGCAGCAGCGTCTGGGCAACCGCGATCCGATCGGACGCCGCCTCGCCCCCGGTGGTCCGCGCCTCGAAGCGCCAGTTCAGCGTCTCGATTTCCGACCGGCCCGACAGGGTCGGCGCCGTCACCGGCCAGGCCACGGTCCGCGCCGCGCCCGGTTCGAGCTGCAGCGCCTGCCCGGGCAAGGCCCGCTCGGGTCCATCCGCCGCGGCCACCCCGGCCGACAGCGCCAGCGCCATCGGCCGGTCCGTGCGGTTGCGCACCGTCGCCCGGGCCTCGTAGCGATCGCCTTCGCGCGCTACCTGGGGCAGCCCAGACACCACCTGCAGGTCCTGAGTGCTGACAATGTCGGTGTGGCCCGTCCCGAACAACCCCTGGCCCTGATCGACCACGGCCACCAGACGAAAGCGCGTCAGGGAATCATTCAGCGGCACTTCCAGCGTGGCCTGGCCCTGTGCGTCCAGCGTCAGGTCGCCACGCCACAGCAGGCGCGTGTCGAACAGTTCCCGCGTGGCGTTGAAACCGCCGCCACCGCCCGCCGCCACTGCCTTGCGGCCATAGTGGCGGCGGCCGACGACCTCGCCCTGGCCAGTGGCGGTCTCCACGCCATAGTCGCGCTCCACGCGCATGGCCCGCAGCAGATCCCAGCTGGCGTTGTCGCGCAATTCCAGCAGGGCCTCGTCCACGGCGGCGAAGGCCACACCGGCCCCGGCGGCCGGCTTGCCGTCGGGCAGGGTCGCCTGGATGCGGACCTTGGCGCGCTGGCGTACCTGGTAGGTGTCGCGATCGGCCTCGACCTTGACCTGCAGACGGTCGGCCTCGCTCTGGACCCGGATACTCGCTAGGCCGAAGCGGAATGCCGGCTTGGCCAGGTCGACCAGGCCGGTGGGTTCCGGCGCATCGTCGGAACGTGCGGCGCGCGCGTCCATCCAGTCCAGCGGATGGCGCCAGCCCCAATCGAAGAACGATGACCAGGGCACCTGGCGGATCCGGCCGCGCACGGCCAGCACCGAGACATAAACGTTCGGCCCCCAGCCGGCCTGCACGGGCAGGCGCACGACGGGCTCGTCGCCGTCCAGATCGACCACGTGCGTCTCCAGCACGCCCTCGCGCTCCACCGCCACCAGCGCGCGCGCCTGGCGGAATGGCATGCGCACCGTGAACTCGGCGGTCTCGCCGGGTTTGTAGTCGGCCTTGGCAGGGATCACGTCGATGCGGTCGTCATTGCCCTCGCCGAACCAGGCCTCGTCCCCCCACACCCAGATCGAGGTCGAGACGCGCGACACGCGCGATTGCGCATCCCGGGCCTGGGCGAACAATTCGATCCGGCCATCCCGATCCAGGCTGACGGGGCATTCCAGCTGGCCCTTCGCATCGGTGTTCCCCTGGCACAGCGTGCCCAGGGAGGCGACCTGCTCATGGGAATCGTAGGCGTAGAACCCGCCCACCAGTCGCTTGCGGGTGCTATAGGTCGTGCGCACGCGGCCGTCCAGCTGGACCGGCACGCCGGCCTGCGGCCGTCCGGCCGTATCCAGCACCAACAGCGTGACGCCGGACTTTTCCCCGCGCGCCATCCAGTGGCCCGTCCGCAGGCCGACCACGACGGCCGAGGGCCAGACCTGCGCCGTCTGGGCCAGCGTCTGGATCTCGCCGGAGGGATCGGCGAAGGAGGCCTCGAACAGCCAGGATTGAGGCTCGGACGGGCGCGGCAGGTCCGCCAGATTCACCCGAGCCCCGCCCTGCCCGTCCAGTCGCAGCGCGCGCCGATCCAGGATCAGCCGCCGCAAGCCGGCGGACGCGGCGCCGGCGGATTCCGGATCCTCTGCATCCGCGTCACCCTCGTCGGCCCCCCGCACGCCGAAACTGAAATCGTCGTATTCGGCGAAGCTGGGCGTCAAGGGCCGCGCCACCGCCGACAGCGTGGCGGGCAGGTCGCGCGCCGGTCCGCCCGAAATCCAGGACAGCTGCAGATCGGCCCGCACCGACTTCGGTGCCACCAGCGACCCGCCGGCCTGCGCATCATCCCCCGCGATTTTCAGCGAACCCGTCAGCAACGGCAGCTTGAAGGACTCGACCCGGAAATCGCCGGCATGCAGCCAGGGGGTCCAGTCATCGTCCGACTGGCCCGCCGACGGCTGCAGTTCGATCGAGTAGGTGCCCAGATGGGCCTTGCGCGGGATCGTGTAATCCAGCAGGGCGTACTGTCCCCCGCCGGGGTTGGTCTTCCAGTCCAGCGCCAGCGTTTCGGCATCGCCCGAGCCGTCGTGCGTCAGGCGCACCTGCGCGGGCAGGCGATCGGCGGGCAGGTTTTCCACCCCGTCGCGGCCCAGGCGGCGCAGGAACAACTTCATGGAGACCGTTTCCCCCACCCGAAACAGTGTGCGATCCAGCACCGCGTGGGCCACCAGATCGGGCTCCCGGGACCGGCTGGCCGGCACATTGAAGCGCCAGGGTTCGATCCCCCGGTCCCAGCTCGACCAGGCGAAGGAAAAATCCGCCTGTCCATGGGCCTGGGGATGATCGGCGGCGATGCGCGCCGTGACGAACACGCCAGACTGCCCCGTGCCTTCGCAATATCCATCCGTCGGCACGGGCGTGTCCGCATGCCATATCCCTTGCGCGTCGGTGTTCCCGTCCAGCAGGCGCCGTCCGTCGCAATCGAGCACCACGACCCGGGCGCCCGCGACCGGCCGGCCCTGATCCAGCGTCGTCACCCAGACCAGGGTGTCGTCGCGTCCGGTCTTCAGGTGGACTGCAAGGTTCGTCACCAGCACCGCCGAACGTACATGCATGACCTGCTCGTCCGCCGCCGAGCCTTCGCGCTTCAGCAGCGCGGCCCCCAACCGGGGCGAGGCGACTTCCAGCACGTGCAGGCCGGGCTCGTCCAGGGGAATGCCGACCATCTCGATGTCCTGGCCCTCCGCATCCCGGACCCCGGGCAGCGTCAGCGTCCGGACCGCGTCCTTGGGACCGAACACGGACCGCGAGCGCACGTCGATGTCGGGTTCGCCTTCCCGTGCCTCGCGCGGCGCGCGCAGCGCCAGCCGGTCGGCGAACTGGCCGGCTGTGAGCGAGCCTTCCTGGAGATTCCTCACCCGGGCATACCATTGCAGGGCCTGGACGTCGTCCGTGATCACCTGGTCGCTCACCTGGCCGGCGGAGAGGACGAGATCCCGGGTCTGCAGCTGCGGCTCCACCCGGCGCAGGGCCAGCGGCGCCAGGGCGGGCCGATCCTGGCCCGGCGCGCCCTCGGCGAAACGTTCCACAATGCCGAACTCGCCGGAGGCGAACTTCGCCAACGGCGGCATGGCGTCCATCCGGATCGTCAGGGGAAAGCGGTCCGCATTGGCCAGCGGCAATCCCATATCGTCGCGCAGCGCATCGGGCAGCGTCAGCGTCAAGGTCGACCGCTCCTCGAAAGGAGGATCGAATTGCAGAGTCTCGATCGTGTCGCCCGACGGATCTTCGCCATCGGGACCGAACTGCCGCGCCACGCGCGGCCCCTGCGGGGTATCCAGCGCGACGCGTGCCGCCAGGTCCCGGGGAACGGGCCTGGAGAAAGCCACGAGGATGGGAAACAGCGGCGAACATGGCGCCTGCGCATTCGTGCGCGTGCAGCTCATGACCGCGTTGAACGCGGTGCGGACCTCGAAGTCCTCCGCCAGCCCGACCGCGGACGGCACGCCCGGCCCTCCCGCCTGCCCCGCGGAGCGCACGCCGGCCTCCACCACCAGTCGCACCCGCGCCTTCGGCGGCAGCAGACGCTTGCATTGCAACAGGCGGGCATCATCCCAGGCATCCGTTTCGTCGGAACCCGTGACCACCTTAAGGATCCGCGCGCGGTCCACCCCCGTCACCAGGCGCGTCGGCACGGCCTCGCCCAGACCCTCGACCTCGCAATAGCTGTGCTGCAGCAGAGACCGCGTATCCGGAGCCGCATTGAAGCGCAGCACGAAGACCTGGTCCTCCGCGATGGTGCGGCCCCAGGGACGGACCAGCCGGGCGCGCGGCCCGCCGGTGGCGAAGCGGCGCGCGTCGCCGGCCAGCGGCTGGCCCTGCAGATCGCGAAAATCCGGATTGAGCCGCGCCTGGCACGACACAGCCCCTGCCAGCGGCATGTCGAAGACATAGACCCAGTGTTGCGGATCGGTCCAGCGGCCCGAGCCCTTGGCCGCGTCGTCGTCGCAGACGATCAGGAACGGATCGGCCGCCCCGCTGTCGCCCAGCGCCACGGCGGGCCCGTCGAAATCCGCCTGCACCCGGGCGATCCGGGCCATCATGCCCTCGGGGGAAAACCGCGTGACCGACAGGGCCGAGGCGGAAATGGGCCCGCACAGGACCAGCGCCGCCAGCGCGAAGCGCGAAAGAAGATGTCGCATAGGGGAGCCCTCCCGGGTCGTTGCTGTTTTTATGTCAGGAGTTCAGGTTACCATCCCGGGCCCCTCGAGCCGGCGGGTTTCTGTTCCCGCGCCGAGATGCGAGAGCATCGGATCGAGGGCCGGTCCTACTGCTCGAAGATCGATTCGAGGTCGATGTCTTCCATCGTCTCCTCCAGCCGCAGGCTGGCCTCGATATGCTCCAGATGCTTGAGCACCAGCGTCCGGGCCCGCGCGACATCGCCCGCCTCGATGGCGTCGATGATGCCCGAATGCTCGTCGGCGCGGCAACTGGTGGCCATGGGCGCGTCGTACAGGAAAATGGTCAGACACGTCAGTACAGACAACTGGCGCATGCTGCGGGCCATCACATCGCTTCCCGCCAGTTCCGCCAGGAGTTGATGGAACTCGCCCGTCAGACGGATGACGCTCGGCTTGTCTCCGCGCCGACGCGCGTCGACCTCCAGGTGCTGGTGCTCGCGCAGGCGCTGGATTTTTTCCGGAACCAGCGTCTGGATGAGCCGCTGGATGATCGCGGGCTCCAGGACGCGGCGCATCTCGAACACACTGCGCGCCTGCTCGATGGAAGGCTGTGCGATGAATGCGCCCTTTTGCGCGATCTGCTCGACCACCATTTCGTGCGCCAGCCTGGCCAGGGCTTCCCTGACCCGCGTGCGGCTGCATCCGAAGATCGTGGCCAGTCTGCCCTCGACCAGCTTGGTGCCGGGCCGAAGCCGATGTTCGAGGACCGCGATGTAGATCTTTTGATAGATTTCGTCCGCGGTGTGCGCCTCGGGCGGCATGGGCCGACGTTTCGACATGATGGCGTCAGTCTATCCAGACGATGAATTCTGGAAATTATAGCATTTGTTGTACTGTTTCCTCAAAAAATGCATACAGAACTGAACACAAAGCAATTCAAAAATCGTTTTCTCCGGCAGGATTCATAGTTTTGTTCTATTAAAAAATGAAATCCTTCATCTATTTTTCATTTTAACCATATGATTTATAATAATAAAATTGGTATACACAAACTGTACATATTGGCTGCATAGGTGTAAACGATGATGAATACTTTATTGAATACAGCATTAGAATGGCCCGACCAATCACTGGGGCCCCTCATCCGGCATCAGCGACGCAGTGCCGGGACGCCCCCCAGGGCTACAAGGAGAACGCCATGTCATTCCGCATCCCCCGCTGTATCTTCATGCCGCCGGCCCTGTGTCTGGCCGCCGCGCTGACCGTCATTGCGCCACAGGCGCAGGCTGCGCCGCAGACCCTGCGCATCGCCAGCAACTTCCCCTCCGACCACACCGCCAGTCAGGCGATGACGCTGTTCAAGACCGAAGTCGAACGCGCCACCAACGGTGAACTGAAGATCGCTCTCTTCCCCGACATGCAGCTGGGCGGGGCCATGGAAAACGTCGACCAGGTCCGTTCCGGCACGGTCTTCGCATCGGTCAGTTCGATCGCCTACTACACGCGCATCGTGCCCGAGTTCGAGGCGGTCAGCCTGCCCTTCCTGTTCGATTCGCGGGCCGCCGCATTCCGCGTCATGGACGGCGAAGCCGGCAAGCAGCTCGACAAAAAAATGGCGGACAAGGGCTTCATCGTGCTGGGCACCGGCGAACTGGGTTTCCGGCATGCCACCAACAACGTCCGCCCCCTGACATCGGCCAAGGATTTCGCGGGCCTGAAATTCCGCCTACAGCCCAATGAAGTGCACCTGGCGACCTTCAAGGCCCTGGGCGCCAACCCTGTATCGATGGACGTCAAGGAGGTCTACTCCGCCCTGCAGCAAGGCGTGCTCGATGGCCAGGAAAATCCATACAACATCATCGCGACCCGCCGCTTCAGCGAAGTCCAGAAATACCTCTCGGACACTGCGCATTTCTTCGATTACATCAACGTGGTCGCCAACAAGCGCCAGTTCGAGCGCCTGCCCGCGGAACAGCAGCAGGCCATCCGCGACGCCATGGCCAAGGCCATGCAATGGCAGCGCACCGAAGCGGAAAAGCTGGACGCGCACTGGCGCGAGCAGTTGATCAAGGGCGGCATGCAATTCACCGCGATCACCCCCGAGACGCGCGAAGAACTGCGCAAAGCCACGGCCTCGGTGGTCGACCTGCTGCGCACGCGAGTGGATCCCAAGTTCGTCGATCTGGTCGTCGCCGAGGGTACCGCCAAATGAGCGCGGGCACGTCGCACGCTCCGCAGTCCGCGGGCGGCCCCCCGGCGGGCCCTGGCAGCCTGCAGCGGCGCATCCTGTCAATGACCGGGATTCTCGACCGGATATCGGCGGTGATGATCATGGCGACCATGGCCACCATGGCCGCCATGGTGTCGCTGCAGGTCTTCTGGCGCTACGTGCTGGGCTCGTCGATCGATTCGGCCGATGAACTGTCACGCCTGTTCTTCATCTGGGCGATGTTCCTCGCCATCCCCCAGGGCGTGAAGTACTCCGTGCACGTCGGCATCGACCTGTTCCTATACGCCTTCAGCCCGGCCATGCGCGAACGGCTGTTCCGCCTGGTGTCGGCGGCTGGCGTAGTGCTGATGGCCGCCACGTTCTATGCCGCCTGGATCGCCACGGCGGACAAGTGGCAGGAACTCATGCCGACCCTGCCGATCACCGCGGCGATCTATTACCTCAGCGTGCTGTGGTGCGTCGGGCATTCGACACTGCATCTCCTGATCCACACCTGTTTCGGCTCAAAAGCCTGGGGAGACCTGATGCTATGACCACCATTGCGATTGTCGTCTTCTGCATCTTCGCGCTCCTGGGCATGCCGCTGGCGTTCGCCCTGGGTTTCGCTTCGCTCGCCGTCCTCTACCAAGCCGACTTCGAACTGGTCGTGCTGGCGCAACGCATGCTGCATGCGATGGACAGCTTCCCCCTGATGGCGATTCCGCTATTCATGCTGGCCGGCGAACTCATGGTCAAGGCCGACATGATGGATCGGCTGGTCACCTTCGCCAACAGCCTCGTGGGCCGGGTGCACGGCGGCCTGGCCAACGTCACGATCATTGCAGGAACGATCCTGGCCTCGGTCACCGGCGCGGCGGTCGCCAGCGCCAGCGCGCTGGGCAGCGCCCTGGTGCCCGCGTTGCGCAAACATTATCCCGATGGATACAACTGCGCGGTGATCGCCTCGGCGGCCAACCTCGGGCCGGTGATCCCGCCCTCGAACGCCATGATCGTCTACGCCTTGATGGCCGGATCCACCGTTTCGGTGGGCGGCCTGTTCATGGCCGGCATCGTGCCGGGCCTGATCCTGGCGGCGGGATTCATGGGACTGGCGAGCTGGATCTCCTGGCGCCGCAAGTATCCGCTGACCGGCGAGGCCTTCAATGTCAGGAACGCATGGGTGCAATTCAAACGGGCCTACATCATCATCCTGATGCCGATCATCGTGGTCGGCGGCATCATCGGCGGCATCTTCACCGCCACCGAAGGCGCCGCCATCGCCGTGGTTTATTCCCTGCTCATCGGCTTTCTGGTGACGCGCAAGCTCAAGCTCTCGGACATTCCCGGCATCCTGTTCCGCTCCGCCGTTTCCGCCTCGATGGTGGGGGCGCTGATCGCCTTCGCCTCGACAGTGACCTTCGTGCTGACCATCGACATGGTGCCCCAACAGCTTGCGGACTGGGTCCTGTCCCTGACCTCCGACCCGATGGTGTTCATCTGGATCACGATGGCGCTGCTGGTGCTCGTCGGTATGTTCATGGAGTCCAATGCCGCGTACATCATGCTGGTGCCGCTGTTCGCGCCCATCGCCGTCAATTTCGGCATCGACCCGATCTGGTTCGGCTTCCTGTTCATGTACAACCTGGTGGTCGGCATGATGACTCCGCCGGTCGGCGTGCTGTTCTTCGTCATGAGCGGCATTACACGGACACCCATGGGCGCCATCGTCATTGAATCGATGCCCTTCGTCATCCTGCAATTCATCGTGCTGGCACTGTGCGTCATTTTCCCCGACATCGTCACCATGCTGCCCCGGGCGCTCGGATTCTAAGGAGACCACCTGTGAATCATCCGAATCTGGATCTGCTGTTGACGGGCGCCACCGTCGTCACAGGGGATGGCGCACGCCGAGTAATCGAGGACGGTGTGATCGGCATCGCCGGATCGTCCATCGTCCTGCTCGACGCCAGGGCCGCCCTGCCCGTCCTGCCTCCCGCGCGACGCACGCTCGATCTCGACGACCACGTGATCGTCCCGGGATTCGTCAACGTGCACACGCACACGATCCTGACCATGGTTCGAGGCGTGGCCGAGGACATGGGCTTTGCGCCCGCCTACACACCGGGCGTGCCGCACGGCCACGAAGTCATGGAAGAGGAAGCGGTGGCGCTGGCGCGGCTGGGCGCGCTGGAAGCACTGCTTTTCGGCTCGACCCTCATCAATGACAGCTACGTCCACGCCGACCTGACCCTGCCCGCGATGGCCGATCTGGGGCTGCGCGTCTACACCTGCGGCCGGGTTCACGACGTGGATTTCTCCCGGGTCCACCTGGGCGACTGGCGGCACGACCCGGCCATCGGCGAACGCACTCTGGACGAAGCCGTCCGCCTGCACGAACGCTGGGGCAACCGGTTCGGCGGCCGCACCGGCGTGCAGCTCACGCCGCACGCCCCGGACACCTGCTCGCGCGAACTGTTGCGCCAGGTCGCCGACTGCGCCACGCGCCACGGCATGCGCGTCTCGACGCACCTGTCCCAAAGCCTGCTCGAGAACCGCCGCATCCAGGAGCGCGACGGCTGCAGTCCTTGCGAACTGCTCGACTCCGTCGGCCTGCTCAACGAACGCCTGGTCGCGGCCCATGGCATGTATCTGAGCGACGACGACATCCGGCGCGCAGGCGCCGCTCGCATCAACCTGGCGCACATCCCCAAGGGCAATGCGACCGGCGGGCGCATCGCCCCCACCCGGGCCCTGCGGCAGGCCGGCGCGAATCTGACACTGGGCACCGACAACATGCACGCCGACATGATCGAAGTGATGCGCTGGGCGCTGTGCATGGCGCGCATCCAGGCCGGAAGGATCGAAGACGACTGGCAGCCCGAGGACGTCCTGGAAATGGCGACGATCAACGGCGCGCACGCCATGGGCCTGGAGGACCGGTTGGGCAGCCTCGAGACTGGCAAATGCGCCGACCTGGTCTGCCTGGACATGCGGCGGCCTCACCTGGTGCCTTGCCTCGACGTCCTGGGCAATGTCGTGCACACAGGTCAGGGCCGCGACGTCGCCATGGTCATCGTCGATGGCGACATCGTCGTCGAGAACGGACGGGCGCTCAAGGCCGATCAGGATCGCATCCTGGCCGACGCGCAAGCTGCCTCGGAGGCGCTCTGGGAACGGGCGCGCGCTCAAGTGGAATGAATGCCTACTCTGGAAATCCCGCCATGAATCTGCTGCTGATCAACCCGAACATCTCGGAAAGCGTGACTTCGCTCATCGAAGCCGAAGCCCGGCGGGCCGCCCTGCCCGACACGGTCCTCGCAACGGCGACCGCGCAAAACGGCGTCGCCTATATCGAGACGCCGGCGGAAGCCGTGGTGGCTGCCTACGAAGTCTTCCGCGTCCTCGGCGAATGCCACGACCAGTACGACGGCGCCGTCGTCGCCGCTTTCGGCGATCCGGGCGCCGCGCAAGCCAAGGAAATCTTTCCCATCCCCGTGATCGGCCTGACCGAGGCCGCGCTCGCCAGCGCCTTCCTGCTCGGAGGCCGCTTCGCGATCGTGGGCATATCCGAGCGCATCGGCTACTGGTACGAGGAAACCGTCGCCACGCTGGGGATGACACGCCGGTTCGCCGGCTACCATGGGCTGGGGCAGGCATTCCGCGATATCGGCACCGTGGGCGTGGAAGCGCGCGACATCCTGCTGCGCATGTGCCTGCAGCGCGTGCACGAGGGCGCCGACAGCATCATCCTCGCGGGAGCGCCGCTCGCCGGACTGGCCCGCGAGATCGCGGCGGAAGTCCCGGTACCACTGATCGACGGCGTCGGCAGCGCGGTCCGCATGCTCGAAAGCATGGTGCGCGCCGCCCACGGCCCGCGCAGGACCGGCGCGCTGTCCGCACCGCCCGTCAAACCGCACAAAGGCCTGCCTGCGGGTCTGTCTCGATTGATCGGACGAAACTCCTAGCAGAAGGATCTCATGAGCATGACATTCGACCTGGTGATCCGGGGCGGCGAAATCGTGACCGCCGCCGACCGCTACACCTGCGACATCGGCATCCGGGGCGGGCGCATCGTCACCCTCGGACACGATCTGGGCGAAGGCCGCGAGTCCATTGATGCGCGCGGGCTCCTCGTGCTGCCCGGCGGCGTGGATGCGCACTGCCATCTGGACCAGCCGATGGGTTTCGGGCTGCGCATGGCCGACGATTTCGCCAGCGGCTCGCGCTCGGCGGCCTGCGGCGGAACCACCACCGTCATCCCCTTCGCGGCGCAGGCCAAGGGCCAATCCCTGCGAGCCGCCGTCGACGACTACCATCGGCGCGCCGCCGGAAAATCCGCCATCGATTACGCGTTCCACCTGATCGTCTCGGACCCGACCCCGGCCGTCCTGCACGATGAACTACCGGCTCTGATCCGCGAGGGCTACACCTCGTTCAAGGTCTACATGACCTACGACGACCTGAAACTCAATGACCGGCAAATGCTCGACGTACTGGATGTGGCGCGCAGCGCGGGCGCGCTGGTGATGGTCCATGCCGAAAACTCGGATTGCATCACATGGCTGACCGAGCGGCTGGACCGCCAAGGCCGCACCGCCCCGAAATATCACGCCGTGTCGCGCCCCGCCGTGGTGGAGCGCGAGGCCACGCACCGCGCCATCTCTTTTTCGGAACTGGTCGATGTGCCGATCCTGATCGTGCACGTGTCAGGTCGGGAGGCCATTGAGCAAATCCGATGGGCCCAGCGGCGCGGGCTGCGCATTCATGCCGAAACCTGCCCGCAATATCTCTACCTGACGGCCGGGGACCTGGATCTGCACGGCTACGAAGGAGCCAAATGCGTGTGCAGCCCGCCACCGCGCGACGAGGCCAGCCAGGAGGCCGTGTGGCGCGCGCTGGCAGGCAACGTGTTCTCCATCTTCTCGTCCGATCATGCGCCGTTCTCCTATGACGATCCCGGGGGCAAGAAACTCAAGGGCAAGGAACAGAAGTTCCAGCACATCCCGAACGGCATCCCGGGCCTGGAAACACGCCTGCCGCTGCTCTTTTCGGGCGGCGTTCTAGGCGGACGCATCAGCATCCACCAGTTCGTGGCGCTGACGGCCACCCAGCCGGCGAAGCTATACGGTTTGTACCCCCGCAAGGGGTCGATCATGGTCGGCGCCGATGCCGACCTGACCCTGTGGGATCCACACCGAGAAGTATGTATCCGCAATACCGCCCTGCATCACAATGTGGATTACACCCCTTATGAAGGCCGCGTCGTGACCGGCTGGCCGGTCATGACGTTTTCCCGTGGGCGCCTGATGGCGCGCGAGTTCGAGTTCGTGGGCCCGGAAGGCGCGGGCGAATTCATGGCCTGCGGCCAGCCGCTTCTCTGAAGTCCGGAGGGTCGCGCGCCACCAGCCAGCATGCAACGCGCTATGCGATAATCACGTACTTCCAGTTCCGGGCGCACCGCATCCGGGCCGGAGCGGGCCTCTAGCTCATGCCTGGTTAGAGCAGTGGACTCATAATCCATTGGTGCCGAGTTCGACTCTCGGGGGGCCCACCAGAATTATCCTGCTGAATCAGTATCTTATCGCCACCCTGCACGGTGGCGATTTCCGTTTCTGGGGCGTGATGTGCCCAAAACGTGACCGCTTCCGCGTGGGCTTCCAGATGACTGGGCGCCAAGTGCGCGTACTTCTGCACCATCTCGATGGTCTCCCATCCGCCCAGTTCCTTCACCACCAAAAGCGGGGTTCCAGCCTGTCATGCAAATGTATTCGTCAACTATGTCAAGCGGGCTCTACCGCGCCATTCCACAAACTTTTGCTGGACTTGCTTTCCGGCATGAAAGTAGTAACATACCTACTTAATTCGTTTGTTCAGGAAGTGTCGCATGACCATCACAACGCTATCCAGTCGGGAGCTGAACCAGGACGTGACACGAGCGAAGAAGGCCACCAAGAGCGGCCCGGTGTTCATCACGGATCGCGGTAAGCCTGCTCACGTGCTGTTGAGCTTCGATGACTATCAACGGTTGACGAAGCAGCGGCGCAACATTGCCGACGCGCTGGCGATGCCGGGTGTTGCGGACATCGAGTTTGAGCCACCGCGCGTGACCATTGGAGCCCGGCCGGCTGATCTCTCATGATGTACGTGCTCGATACCAACGTGCTGTCCGAGCTGCGCAAGGTACGGCTTGGCAAGGCTGATGGGAATGTGACGGCATGGACGGAAAGCGTCGATGCCGCCGACCTCTTCGTATCGGCCATCACCATCATGGAGTTGGAGCTTGGCGTTCTGTCGATTGAACGCAAGGACGCGACTCAAGGGGCCATGCTGCGTTCATGGCTGGAGCAGCACGTATTACCCGAGTTCTCCGGGCGCACACTGCCGATCGATACCGCTGTGGCGCAGCGTTGCGCTCGGTTGCATGTACCGGACAAGCGAGGCGAGCGTGACGCGCTCATCGCGGCTACGGCGCTCATGCACGGCATGACGGTGGTCACGCGCAACGTGGCCGATTTCAAACCGACGGGAGTGACCATCGTCAATCCGTGGGAGCCGTCGCCATGACCTCCCGCAGGTTCAAGATTGCTCCGCAGGGCGGTACTCCAGCGGTACAGAGCTTAGTTTTGCCCACCTTCGTCAAGCTGCACTAAACTACTGTCGCAGCTTATTTTTTTGCTCTGTAGCTTACGCTCCCCTATGCTTGATTTTCCTAGGCATAGCACGTTGGCGACGAACTCATAATCCATTGGTGCCGAGTTCGACTCTCAGGGGGCCCACCAGAATTCCGGCTCTAGGCGGCTCTACCCCATAAACGGGGGATGGGTCTTCATCAGAGGTTGATGACACCATCAACCTTTCTGCGTCTGGGCCTTGCGCGCAGCGCGTTCCTTTTCCACCCGCTCCGTCACATCGCGTGCCATGGCAACCGAACCGATGGCGGCGCCCGTCTCGTTCTTGACCAGGGCGAAGGTCATTTCCACGTACAGCTTCCGACCATCCTTACGCACCCCGCGCGTCAGGGTCGGCCGCCCCTCGAGCTTCATCCGACCGCTGGCGAGCGCGGCGTCATAGCCGGCCCAATGGGCGGCGCGCAGATGTTCTGGAATGATCAGGTCCAGGCTGGCACCCAGCGCTTCTTCCGGCGAAAAACCGAACAGTCCGCCGGCCGCCGGGTTCCAACGCACGATCCTGCCCGCGCGGTCGGCATAGATCAGGGCGTCGGTCGTCTGCTCGACGATCCGTTCCGCCAGATCCCCGGGTTCCGCGGAGACGTCGCGGATGTCGGCCAGGATGCGGCAGAACAAGGCCGCCGGCAGCGACGTCCGCTCCGGCTCCGGCCCTTCGCCGGTCTGGTGCAAAATCTCCAGGCCCCGGGTCGAATCCAGCACGCGGCGCAGACCCTCGTTCTGGGCGAAGCGCGCGCGCAGCGCCCGTCCGATCAGCCGATGATGTTCGCCGGACCCGAACTCGATCCGCGCCTCTCCCCAATAAGCATAGCGCTTGTCCGCTCCCTTGCCGCATTCCTTGGCCTCCCTGGCCCAGGACGCGAAGGCTCGCTCGCGGGCCGGATGGCCCGGCGGGAACTTGATGCCCTGGATGAAACCTTCCACGGACGCCAACGGCACGCCGTCCAGTTCGAACGGCGACAGGCTGAAATTGGACAGGGCGACGCCCCGCCAGTCATCGGACGTGAATGCGATATTGATCGTCTTGCGGGTCATGCGGGACCTCCCATCAGCAACAGATCGAAACCACCTGCGCCGGTTGCCGGCTGAGGCTGACGTAGACGTGGCCAACGCCGCTGTCGAAATAGGCGGCTTCGTGCCGGCCGAGTTCGACAGCCTCGCCGTTCTCGAACAGGATCCGCACCCGGCCGGAAAGCACCATGACGAATTCCTGGCCCGGATGACGGATGGTTTCCGAGAAATCGCGCGCCTCGCGCGCGTTGATCAGCGCCACGAGCGGCTGCATCTTCTTGCCCGGGAACGCGCCGCACAGCACGCTGTATTCGTACTGGTCGGTCTCATAACGCTGCACGTCGGCGAAGCGATCCTTGACGACCGTCGGGCATCCGGCCGCGGCGTCCGGCTCGAGTTTCACGTCCGCCTGCATGAACAGGCGCGTCATGTCGATGTCCAGCGCGCGGCCGAGTTGCAGCACTTTTTCGTAGCTGAGGGCGATCTGCCCGCGCTCGGCCTTCGACACGGTGGACACCGCCAGGCCGCTGCGTTGCGCCACCTGCTGCAACGTCAACTTGCGCTCCTTGCGCGCCGCCCGGATCCGGGCGCCGACCTCGTGCCGCCCCGCCAGCCCCGGATCCGGGACCGGGGCGTGCGCGCCCGGAAGCACCTTGGCGAGGACCTGGACTGCGCTGGTTTTCTTGTTCATCGGGCCGGGCATGATGGCGAAAGGATGCGAAGCGCTCAAATCGGGCACTGCGCCATTCTATGCGGGATCCAGCCCCGATGGAAAAATGTCAGGCGCGGGACGCGGCGCCGTCCTGGCGGCGCGCCACGCGCAGCCAGCCCACGAACGCCAGCGCCATCAGCACGAAACCGATGTAGCCGTAGATCGGATACACGATCCCCACCAGCTTGATGAAGCCGACGAAGCTGCCCGCCAGCGCCAGCACGCCCGCCGCGACCGTGCCGACGCGGAACTTCCCGGTCCCGGCGGGCACGATGCGCGCCATGAAGGCATAGAGCATGCCGACCGCCGTGTTGAGGATCATGCCGAAAATCACCAGCGACATCAGGTGGCCCAGCCAAGGCGAGAGTTGAGTGGCGATCGAGAGCATCGGCATGGGCATCCCGCCGATCGTGTCCATGCGCAGGTACATCGCCACGGCGATCAGCAGGATCAGGACGCCCAGCAGCAGGCCGCCGAGGACGCCGCCCCAGAGCGCGGTCGCCCGCGATTTCGCCTGTCCACCCATGATGACCAGGAACGGCATCCCCGCCACGATGTTATAGGACACATACAGCAGCGCCGCGACCAGCCACTGGCCAGCGCCCCGGGGCTGGGTCTGCGCGGCGGCCGCGAGCGCCTCATGACCGGCGTGGGGCGACACCAGCACGTAGCCGGCTACCACGACCGTCATGAACATGAGGAACGGCGTGACGGCACCGATGAAGGCGATCACACTGCGGATGTCCAGGCACACGATCAGGATGGTGGCGACGGTCGCCAGCACGCTGCCCCAGACTTCGGGGATGCCCAGCCATTGATGCAGCAGCGAACCGGCGCCGGCCAGCATCACCACGGTGACCGCGAACAGGAAGAACGTGATCAGCACGTCGAATACCAGCCCCAGGTAGCGGCCCAGCATGGCATGGACGACTTCCTTGTGGGACTCCGCCGCCAGGCGTTGGCCCATGGTGGAGAAGGCCATCGACAGCAAGGCGAACAGCACGCCCGAGACCACGCAGCCGACCAGGCCGATGGCGCCGAAGCTGGCGAAGAACTGCAGGATTTCCTGCCCCGACGCGAATCCCGCACCCACGATGACGCCGACGAACGCGCCCGCGATCCTGCAGACGTCCTTGAACGAATCCATGCCTTTGTCTCCCGATGATCTAGTAATGGTGGAATGAATCAGCGCGCCCGGAGCGCAAATACCCGGCGCCGGAAGCGCCGAATGGATTTCAGGCCTGGTCCGCGTCGAAGCGGCGCGGACTCAGCCGATCGGCGGCGACGCCCTGCCGCGCCAGGAATTCCGGCAGCGCCCGGCCCAGCAGCAGCGCGCAGGCGGCCTCCGATGCGCCCGCCGAGGTCTGGATGCCATAGCCGCCCTGCCCCGCCAGCCAGAAGAATCCCGGGCACCGCGGGTCCCAGCCAATGACGAAATCGCCATCGGGCGCGAAGCTGCGCAGCCCGGCCCAGACGTGTCGGGGACGCCGGATGCGCAGGCTGGTCAGCGATTCGATCCGGTGGATGCCCAGGGCGATGTCGAGCTCTTCGGGCACGACGTCGTGAGGCGCGACCGGGTCCGCGTTGGCCGGCGAGCCCAGCAACTGGCCCGCGTCGGGCTTGAAGTAGAAACTTTCATCGACGCCGATCACCGCCGGCCAGGCGCCGGCGTCCACCCCCTCCGGGGCGGCGAACGTGAACGCGGAGCGGCGCCTGGGCTCGATCCCCAGCGTTTGCGCACCGCATAACGCCGCCACCGGATCGGCCCAGGCACCGGCTGCGTTCACCACGACACGCGCCGATACGGTATCGCCGCTGTTCAGCGTCAACGTCCACACCGCATCCCGCTCGTCGCGCGCGGCGGCGGCCAGTCCGGCGTTGCAGCGCAGGCGAGTCCCCCGCTTCGCCATACCGCGCAGGAAACCCTGGTGCAGTTCGGCCACGTCGATATCAGTCGCATCCACATCATGCACGGCGCCGATGAGCTTGTCCGCTTCGAGGCACGGTGCCATCGCCTTCGCCCGGGCCGCATCGATCCTCTCGGCCCGAAGGCCCTCGCGCCGGTACACCGCCAGCGCGTCTTCCAGCAAAGTCTCCTGTCCCACCGTACCAACATACAGCACGCCGCGCGGATGCAGCAGGGGATGCTCGCAGAAGCCTTCCGGAGGCCGTTCGAAGAACTCGCGGCTGGCCCGCGTCAGGGCGCGGATCTGCTCCATGCCATAACTTTCCATGAACATGGCCGCCGAGCGGCCCGTGGCGTGATAGCCGGGCTGGGATTCGCGCTCCAGCACCACGACGGACATCCCTTCCAGGGCAAGACGATAAGCGACGGAGGCCCCCGCCATGCCTGCGCCGATCACCGCGAAGTCGAACACTTCGTTGCTCATTACCTGGGTTCCATTTTTTCCGATAGGAAAATTATCTTATAGGAAAAAAATCTGGAACACCATGGTTTACCCCCATCCATGGGATGCCGGGCGCGCGGCTCGCATGGAATCGAACGAGCAATCGAACAAGATCGGGACGGACGAGGTCTGAAGACCTTCCTCCGCTACCGCTGCTTCGCGCGTTCCAGCACGATCACCCGGGCGGGCGGCAGATTGGTCCAGACGATCTGATCGCCGCGCACCACGAAACCATCCGACAGCCCGGCATCGGGCAGGCCCCGCGGCGCATAGGTGAACTGCACCAGCGGACAGCCAGGGGGCAGAAGCGACCGGCACTGGCCGAGCACGGCGGACACTACATCCGGCGCCAGGGAACGCAGCGGCAGGCTGGAGACGACAGCGCCGACCGGCCTGCCCGCCGCGCTTTCACACAGCACGTCCGACAGCCGGGCCGCGTCGCCCTGCAGGATCGCCAGTTCCGGAAAGCGCTGGCGCAGGTGCCGCACGAACGCCGGCGAACGTTCCACCACCCGCAGGCGATCCGCCGGCACCCCTCGATCGAGCAGCGCCCGAGTCACTACCCCGGTTCCGGCGCCCAGTTCCACCACCAGGCCTTCACCCCGGGGATCGATCCAGGCCGCCATGCCGCGCGCCAGGCGCGCCGAACTGGGCCAGACGGCCCCGACCCCGGCCGGCGCTTCCAGGAGTTCGCGCAAAAACAGTCCCGCCGGAGCCGCCCGGATCGCCCAGGCCATCCGACGGGAGCCGGCTGCATAGCGTAATCCGACAGCCCCCGCAGCCCGCAAGCCTTCGATCAAGGGCAGCAACGCGACACCCGCGTTTTTCAGCATGGAGACCCCTTCCAGTTCTCGAGAAAAACTAAGGCGACCAAAGTATCAAATCCTCGACCGGACCACGGTATGTGTTCGTGACACGAGTTCTCCAAGGCATACGGCGCCCCGTTGTCCGGCGTCCTATTTCGCCGCCATCCGGCTGTCCAGGACACGCCGCAGGCGCACCGCATCGCCGAAGCGCGAACCGCTCATCCCCTGCGCATTGAGCAGCACCATGGCCAGGTTGCGGCCGCCGAGCCGGACCACCATCACCAGGCAGTCGCCGGCCTCGCGGGTGGTGCCCGTCTTCGAGGCCAGGATGTCCCAGCGGGGACGGCCCACCAGCATGTTGGTGTTGCGGAAGGTCCGGCCATCGATGCTGTACTGGGCGTCGGTGGTGAATTCCCGGACCAGCGGCTGCCCGGCCGCCGCACTCACCAGCCTGGCCAGGTCCCGGGCCGTGGACGCGTTTTCATTGGACAGGCCGATGGGCTCAACGAACCGGGAATCGTCCATGCCCAGCGCGGTCGCCCGGGCGTTCATCGCCTCGACGAATGCCGCCATGCCACCCGGATAGGAACGCCCCAGGGCATGCGCCGCGCTGTTCTCGGACGAGGTCAGCGCCAGATGCAGCAGATCGGCGCGGCTCAGACGCGCGCCGGCCACCAGGCGCGAGGGCAGATCGCTGGGCACGCCGACATCGCTGGCATCGATGACGATCATCTCGTCCATGGGCAGGCCGGCATCGACCACCACCAGCGCCGTCATGAGCTTGACGATGGAGGCAATCGGCCGCACGACTTCCGCGTCGCGCGCGAACAGGACCTCGGATGTGTCCACGTCCTCCACGAAGATCGTGGTGGACTTGAGCTTTTCGATTTCCCGGGCCGGATCGCGCGTGACCAGGGACGCCTTGGCGACGGCATCGGGATCGAGCGGCTCGGGCACCGCGCCCCAGCGCATCGTCGCGACGCGCCGGCCGTAGCCATGCTGGCAGATCGGCAAGGCGGGCTGGGCGTTGCAGGGGTGGAAATTGGCGACCTGTGCCATCGCGCCGGACGGCCAGCCCGCGCCCGCGGCAAAAGTCGCCGCCATGCAGAATGCGACCCGCAGAAGCCTCGATGCCATGACCCGATCTCCTGGCACAAAACAGAGCCGCGCGCCATCCGACGCGCGGTGCGGAACATCTTACTCGCAAATGGCGCCCCCCCGGAATCAGGGTCGTCCCGCCCGCCGCCTCCCTGTCCGTCATCACGATCACGGGAATGGCCGAACGCCCCTTCTCCACCCTGTGCCCGGGCAACGCCATGGGATCGACGGTGCTGATCGACCTGGCCGCCGAACGGTTCGGCTGCGGCTCCAGCCGCGAACACGCGCCATGGGCCCTGCTGCAATACGGATTCAAGGCCCTGATCGCATCGTCCTACGCGGACATCTTCTACAACAACCGCATCAAGAACGGGCTGCTTCCCGTCGCCCTACCCGATCCGGCGATCGAACGGCTCTTCGCGGCGGTCGCGGACACGCCGGGCTATACGCTGACCGTGGATCTGGTGGAGCGGCAGGTCCGCTTCGGTGAGGACGTGATATCGGCCTTCGAAATCGGCGATTACCAGCGTACGACTTTGCTCGAAGGCCTGGACGAGATCGGGCGGACCTTGATGCACGCCGACGAGATCCGCGCGTTCGAGGCACGGCATCTCGCGAAGCACCCGTGGCTTCTGAAGATCTTCGGGCCCTGACTTCGAGGCCTGCCAGCGGCCGACCATTCACTGGACACCAGTATTGCCGATATGCGATGCCAGCAGCATGGCGATGAAGGCCTCGGCTCCGGGCGATAGCGTGTTGCGCCGGGCTGTGATCAGCCCCAGCCGGCGTTTCAGTCGCGCATGACCGACCGGACGATGCAGCAAGCCCTCGCAAGGCGCGGCCTGCAGGCTCGACAGGGGCAATATGGCCACCCCGAGGCCAGCCTTGACCATGCTGATCGCGGTTGACACGTAGGCAACCTCGCATGCGACTTCGATATCCAGGCCCTCTTCTTCCAGGGCACGATCCACGGCGTGACGCACGCTGGATTCCGGCGTGGTCAAGATATGCGGATACTCCACCAGCTTGCTCAGGGATGGACGGCGGCTGCGCTCCAGGGGATGGCCTGACGGGAAGAACACATGCATGTCGTCTTCCCGCAATGGCTGGAACCGGATCGCCCGGTCCCGGCTGTTCCAGGACCCCAGTCCCAGATCGACCTGCAGGTCGCGGACCAGCACGTGAATCCGGTCGGCGGGGACATCCGTGACCCGGATGCTGATGCCGGGATAGCGCGTGCGGAATTCTCCGATCAGTGGAGGCAACCAGGCCGCCGCAATCGAGGGCAGCACGGCCAGCGTGAGACGGCCCCTCTGCAGGTCGGCCATGCCGCGGGTTTCCTGAACCAGGCCATCAAACTCGTCCAGGATGCGTTGCAGCGTCTTGATGGCGTCATGCCCCGCCTGTGTCAAGGTGACCTGGCGACGGTCCCTGTCTAACAGGCGTATCCCCAGGTCTTCCTCCAGTTGCCGGACCTGGACCGTGAGAGCGGGCTGCGACACGTGCAGATTGTGCGCCGCACGCGTGAAACTGCTGACCTTGGCGACCTCGAGAAAACCGCGGATGTGCCGGAAACTGTTTTTCATTTGATTTTCAAATTACAGATATCTGAAAAATTCAATTCCATAATTGATCGATTGATCTTAACCTAGTTCACATCGCACGGCCCCACCGCGAGTGTGAAACAACCAGAACGAGGAGACTTCATGAAACCCCAATTCACCCTGGCCGTACTGGCCGCCTCCCTTGCCCTGATGAGCCCGGCCCACGCCGACACACTGACGCTGGACATGGCCAGTGTCTATCCCAAAGACATGAAATTTCTCGGCGAAGGCGCGCAGGTCTTCGCGGACCAGTTGGCCAGGATCAGCGATGGCCGGATCAAAGTCACCATCTACGGCGCGGGAGATCTGGTCCCGCCCTTGGAAGTCATGGATACGGTCAGCAAGAACGCCGTCCCCATGGGATTCGACTGGCCCGGTTACTGGGGCGGCAAACTGCCCGTGGCCAATCTGGTCGGATCCCTGCCTTTCGGACCCGCACCCGACGTGCTGGCCGGCTGGCTATGGCGCGGAGGCGGCATGGAAATTATCCAGAAGGCCTACGACAAAGTGAACATACATTTCATCCCCTGCACCATCACGCCGCCAGAACCCGCGGGCTGGTTCAACAAGGAAATCAAAAGCCCCGACGATCTCAAGGGCCTGAACATGCGCATCGGCGGCCTGGCGGGGCGCGCCATGGCCAAGCTGGGCGTCAATACGCAGGTGATCCCTGGCGGCGAAGTTTTTGTGTCCCTCAGCCGAGGCCGCATCGATGCCGCGGAATACTCCCTGCCGATGATCGACTATGACCTGCAGATGCAGAAAGCCGCCAAATATTATTATTTCCCGGGCTGGCACCAGCCCTCGAGCGTAAATTCCCTGGAAATCAACAAGACAGTCTGGGACGGCCTCGACAAGGCGCAGCAAGGCCAGATCGAAGGCGCCTGCAAAATCGCCATGCTCTGGTCCCTGAATGAAAACGCGGCCAAGCAACTGGACACTCTGAAAAAGATGCGGGACTCCGGCACTCAGGTCAGGCGCTTGCCCGATGACGTCATGCAGGCACTGAAGGACGCCACGGACCGGGTCATCGCCGAAGAACGCAAGAGCTCTCCGATCTTTGACGAGGCTTACGCGTCGTTGGCGGACTACATCGATTCGAGCAGACAATGGAAGGATCTCCAGAGCCTGGACGTAGGCAGATGACGATTCCTGGCACGACGATGGACGTACCGAGAATCCTTGAACCGATAGTCGGAAGCAGGTAGGCGCATGCAGATCGAAACATATGATTGCTATATCGACGGGCGATTCATTCCCGCCCGGGACGGACAGACGCTGCAGGTCCACGATCCGGCGGACAATCGTCCGATGGCCCTGATTGCGCGAGGGAGGCAGGCCGATATCGACACGGCCGTCGCGGCCGCCAATGACGCCCTGCCCGCCTGGGCCCAGGTACCGCCGGCCCAGCGAGCCCGGATCCTGCACGCCATTGCGGTACGGATCCGGAAAGAACAGGCACGTATCGCGCGGATCGAATGCATCGATACCGGGAAACCCCTGAAACAAGCGATGGCCGACATACAGGCCGCAGCCCGATACTTCGAGTATTTTGCGGGAGCGGCCGACAAGATCCTGGGCAGCACCATCCCCATGGGGCCGGGCTACCTCGACTTCACCTTGCGCGAACCCCTGGGTGTGACCGCACAGATCGTGCCCTGGAACTATCCGATCCAGATCGCTTCGCGCGGCATCGCACCCGCGCTGGCTTGTGGCAATACCGTAGTGGTCAAGCCTGCCGAACTCGCCTGTCTGGGCGTACTGGAACTCGCTCGCATCTGCCATGCAGAAGGCGTGCCGCCCGGCGTACTCAACGTCGTGACCGGATATGGACACGAGGCCGGGGAGGCGTTGGCCACGCACCCGGACATCAACCTGCTGGTGTTTACCGGGTCCGTGGCCACCGGGATCCACGTAATGCAGGCCGCTGCCACCAACGTCGTCCCGGTGCTGCTCGAACTGGGTGGAAAATCCCCGAACATCCTTCTTCCCGATGCGGACCTCGACGATGCGTTGCCCATCGTGCTGCGGTCAGGCATACCGAATTCCGGACAGACTTGCACGGCGGGATCGAGAATTCTCGTGCATCGCAGCATCCACAGGACCGTGGTCGAGCGGTTGACGCAACTGACGAGGCAACTCATGGTCGGCCCGGGCGTGGCCGACGGCGACCTGGGCGCCCTGATCAGCCGCGGACAAGCGGACAAGGTTCAAGCCTGCATTGATCATGGCAAGCAGGAAGGCGCTTCCATCATCCAGGGCGGCAAGGTCATGGCCGGCGCAATGCTTGAAGAAGGCAACTTCATCATGCCGACCTTGCTGGACCATGTTTCCCCCGGAATGCGCGTATTCAAAGAGGAAATCTTCGGCCCGGTGATGTCGGTGATCTCCTTCGACACTCTCGAAGAAGCGGCCAGCCTGGCCAATGGCACGGAATATGGTCTGTCCGCCGGCATCTGGGGGCAGAACATGTCGCATACGCACTGGTTGGCCAAACAGGTCAAGTCCGGCCAGGTCTTCATCAACATGTACGGCGTGGGCGGTGGAGCCGAACTGCCCTTCGGCGGTTACAAGAAATCCGGATTTGGGCGCGAAAAGGGCATGGACGCGCTGATGTCCTATACGCAAGTCAAGAACGTCTGCGTGCGCGTGCCTGAGCCGCCCTTGCCCTTGGCCGCATCCGGGCCGGCAGGAGATCGACGATGAGCCGGATCTCGGATTTCACCTGCCCGACACACCTCGTATTCGGCGAAAACGCGCGTTCCCGCATCAGCGGCATCCTGGACGAACTGGAGGCCTCCAGAATCTTGCTGATCGCCGATCCGGCCATGATCGATAGCGAGATCCTCCACAGCTACCAGGATGCCTTGCGGGGAAAACGGCTGGAACAGGCCATTTTTTCGGAAATTCATTCGGAGCCCACCGATCGCCTGGTGAACCAGGCCTGGCAGATGTGCAGGGAATTCAATGCGCAAGCGGTAATGGCGGTGGGCGGAGGCAGCGCCATCGATATCGCCAAGGCCGTTTGCATCCTGATGACCAATGGGGGCCGGATCGCCGACTATCATGGAATCGAGCGGTTCCACATCCGCCCGCTGCCCCTGATCGCCACGCCTACCACCGCCGGAACGGGGTCCGAAGTCTCGGGTGCCGCCGTCATCACCGACACCGATCGCCAAGTCAAGCTGGCCATCCGGCATGCGGCATTTTGTCCGGCGCAGTATGCCATCCTCGATCCGATCGCGGTGTCGACATTGCCAGCGCGCCTGGCGGCACACGCCGGGATCGACGCATTCACCCATGCCTTCGAATCCTACATCTCGAAACTGGCGAATCCCTTCACCGATGCACTCAATCTGCAGGCGATGGCGCTGATCGCGCACAGCATCCGCCGCTTTTACCAGAACCGTCAGGACATCCGGGCGGCACAGGACATGCAAGTCGGATCCAGCATGGCGGCGATGTCCTTCGGAGTCACCGGGACAGGCAACGTGCATTGCATGGCTCTGGCGCTGGGGGCGGTCGCCGGCCTGCCGCACGGCCTCAGCGTGGCCTTGTGCCTGCCTGCAGTCGCGCAATTCAACGCTGCATCGAGCTTGCAACGATTCGCTCGCGTTGCATCCGTATTCAACCCGGGCGCGGTCGGCCTGCCCGCCGAACAAGCCGCACAGCAGACGGTGACCGCCATCCGGAACCTCTGTGCCGACGTGGGCATACCTGCAAAACTGTCCGAGGCCGGCGTGCAAGAAACCGATCTGCCGAAGATGGCCGAACTCTGCATCCAGGCCGATTACAACCGGTGGAATCCACGCCAGACTTTGCAGACGGAATTTTTGGCACTCTACCAATCAATCTACTGAACCCTGGACGCCTCGCTTTGGCGATGCCGCGGCGGGTATGCCGGGCATGCAGGAAGCCAGACGGGATCAGGCCGAGGATGCTTATGCTTTGTACACTGGGTGGGATACATGTGGTCGAACTGGGTCAGGTCTATGCCGCGCCATACGCCGGATCGATCTTCGCCGACCTGGGGGCCAGTGTGACCAAGGTCGAGCGGCCCGGCGGCGGCGACGATGCCCGTCGCATGGGGCGTCCCTTCCGGAATGGCGATGCATTCGTATTCCAGGTCTTCAATCACGGGAAGGCCTCCGTCACGCTGGACCTGAACGATGCACAGGACAAATCCGAATTCGAACGGCTGATCGCGCAGGCGGATATATTCATCCACAACCTGCGACCCGGCTCAGTCGAAAAGCTGGGCATCGGTGGCGAAACCCTGGTGCGTCGCCATCCGAAACTCATTTATTGCGAGATATCCGCCTTCGGCCATGACGGCCCCATGTCCATGCTGCCTGGCTATGAACCCCTGATCCAGGCATTCAGCGGCCTGTCCAGCACGAACGGCGGCCCCGATGATCCCCCCATGAGAGCCGCGCCGTCCCTGTGCGACCAGGGCTCGGGCATGTGGGTGGTCATCGGCGCTCTGGCGATGCTGCATCGCCGCCAGCGGACAGGACACGGCGGCGTGCTCAGAACCTCCCTGCTGGAAACCGCTCTCAGCTGGAACGCGCAGAAAAGCGACGCCCTGATCAACGAGGGCCACCAGCCCTCCCGCCACCGGACCGGGCATCCCGGCTTCGTCCCCTACCAGGCGTTCGACACCAAGGACAGTCCGATGCTGATCTGCTGCGGCAACGACCGCCTCTTCGCCAAATTGGCCAGCGAGCTCGGCCGCGCAGATTGGGGGTCGGACGCCCGTTTCGCCACAAATCGTGCGCGACTGGCCAACAAGGATGCCTTGCTGCGACAGTTAGAGCCGATACTCCGGCAACACGACCGGCAAGATTGGTTGCGCCGGTTCGAACTGGCTGGTATTCCATGCGCGCCCATCCACACCCTGTCCGAAGCCCTCCAGCACCCCCAGGTTCAGGCGCTGGGGCAACTGGCGGCCGTGCCGGGATCCGATATCCTTCTGACCGCTATGCCCCTGACCATCGACGGCGTCCGGCAGACTCCCGGATCGCCCGCGCCACCCTATCGAAACGGAGACGAACATGCTCGATAAGATCCCCTCCAGGGCCAGCGGCACGCTGATGTGCTGCGGAGACGCACTCATCGCGATCAGCGCATGGCCGGGCCGGATCGGCTCGGCCCTGATCCTGCTGCTGATTTTCGTTGTTCTGCTTTCCGTGACGGGCTCCCTGCTCGGCTGGAGTGCCCTGCTGAGCTGGGATACCGCCATCCCCTTGTTCGGAACCCACCTCAACATGACATCGATCGGCGAATTGCAATGGCATGTCTTCGCCCTGCTGGTCGCACTATCGGGCGCCTACGCCCTCAAGGAATCCCGACATGTACGCGTCGACATCATTTCGGGCCGCTTTTCGACCCGCACGAAACTATGGATCGACGTCGTAGGCGACCTGATCTTCCTGGTGCCGTTCTTCTGCCTGCTGGCGTACTACTCGATGGACCTGATCCATACGGCATATGAATTTTCCGAACGTTCCAATTCCGGCGGCCTGCAGGACAGGTATCTGGTCAAGTCCACCTTGTTGCTGACCAGCGTGCTGCTGGTCATGGCGGGGACGGGCCGGATACTGAAGAACATCGGCTTGCTGCTGAAGCCCTAGCGCGCCGCCGCGCTTCCCTGCTGGAGCCCATTCGCCAATGTACATCCTCCCATCCCTCATGATCCTCGCGCTGGTGGCCGGTATCTTTACCGGCTACCCCGTCGCATTTCTCCTGTCCGGCCTGTCTCTCGTGTTCATGTTCCTCGGAGACCTGCCCCTGCAGATCTTCGTGATCGTCGTCAGCAGGATCTTCGGCTCCGTGCTGGAGAATTGGGTGCTGGCGGCGATTCCCCTGTTCATCTTCATGGGGATCATGCTGGACAAGTCCAAGATCGCGGAAAGGCTGCTGCTGGAAATCGAGGCGCTGCTGGGCACCCAGCCCGGCGGCCTGGGCGTGACAGTGGTCCTCATCGGCATCATCATGGCAGCCAGCACCGGCATCATCGGCGCATCGATCGTCCTGATGGCGACGATGGCCTTGCCCATGATGCTACGGCGTGGCTATGACAAATCCCTGGCCATCGGCTCCATCCTCGGGTCCGGGACCCTGGGCATTCTGATCCCTCCCAGCATCATGCTGATCGTGTTCGGGGAAATCATGCAGATTCCCGTGGGACAAGTGTTTGCCGGCGCGCTGATTCCCGGGCTGCTGCTGGGCGCCCTGTACATCATCTATATCATCGCGGTCGCGCACTTCAGGCCCGAGGCCGCTCCCGCCGGCTCGACGGCGGACCACCGCGCCTTCTGGCTGCGAATGCGAAAGCTGTTGTTCAATCTGGTCGGGCCGGCCGCACTCATCCTGAGCGTGCTGGTGTCGATCATCGTAGGGGTCGCCACCCCGACGGAAGGTGCGGCCATCGGGGCCCTGGGCGCCATGATCATCTCCTTTCTGACCGGGAATCTGGACCGGAGAGTCCTGTGGGAATCGCTGAAGGAAACCTGCCTGATGACGGGGATGATACTGACGCTCGCCATCTGCGCGTCGGCATTCAGCCTCACGTTCAAACGCATCGGCGGCCAGACGATGATCGAGTATGCTGTCAGCCTGCTAGGGTCCAGCCCCTACATGGTCATCCTGGCGATCATGATCCTGTTGTTCATCCTGGGCTTTTTCCTGGAATGGATCGAGATCTCTTTCCTGGTGCTGCCCCTGTTCGCACCAATCGTCGCGGGCCTGGATTTCGGAGAAACATTCGCGGACAAGAACCAGCTGATGGTATGGTTCGCGATTCTGGTGGCCGTAAACCTGCAAACGTCATTCCTGACACCGCCATTCGGATACGCCCTGTTCTACTTGAAAGGCGCAAACATCCCAGGGATCACCATGGGAGATATCTACCGCAGCGTGCTGCCGATCGTCGTGCTTCAACTGATCGGCCTGCTGCTGATCGCCCTTTTCCCGTCTCTGGCCTTGTGGCTGACGACACTGGTGTAGCTCACTTCGACGAACTTCCCGGTCTGAACAAAACGGATAGGCCTGATATGGAAAAAGGGATATCCGGCTTCCAGAACACGAATGCTCAGCGGATAGACGGACAACCACTCCGAAAAGACGGACAACCGCCCCGAAACTTGCCGCTGCTGATCAAGAACCGGCAATCCTCCTCCCTGGTTCAAAGTATCCAATCGCTCCCTGGCTCCGACACGCCCGCCATTGCCAGACTATATCGGCGCCCATGCTGCCGCAGCCAACCTGAACGTACTCGGCCACGATGTGCGGTCCCACATTCAGAACCATCAAGCCGAGTGCATTCAAGACAGCAATGCCTCCAGCAAAAAGAACACGGTACAAGGCGACTCGACCAGGTATTCCTTTCCAGTCCTGATACGGTATCGCTGTCGGTATCACTGTCCGGCAAGGCGGTTGAACGGGCACAGTGGAAATGACCGCATGAACCGTTTCGGCGCACCCTGGCCGTGACCACTTCCGGCAATACGGGGAATGCGCCACTCATCCGGATGTAGCATCCGGCTGTTACCCCCCCACGCGCGGTGCTCGCATAATTGAACGCAACGAGCACAAGCGAGGAGCAGGATGTGGCCAAACTCATCCATCTCATGATCCGGGTGCGGGATCTGCGGCAGTCCATCGACTTCTACCGGGATGCGTTCGGGTTCCAGGAAACTCACCGGCTCGACTTCCCCTCCTTCACCCTGGTCTATCTCCGCAGCGACGCCAGCCCGGTCGAGATCGAACTGACGCTGAACAAGGGCCGGGATTCGCCCTACGCCCACGGCGACGCATACGGCCACGTGGCCTTCGCCGTGGCGGACCTTGCCGCCACCCATGCCTCTTTCAGCCAATCGGGATACCGGCCGACGGCCATCAAGCGGCTCGACCGGGATGGCGAGACGCTGGCCTCGTTCTTCTTCCTGGAAGACCCGGACGGCTACAAGATCGAGGTCCTGCAGGAAGGCGGACATTACCGATGAAAATCAGCCGGGAACCCAACACCCGGCAACATCATTTCAGGAGACAAGCATGAAAGAAACCATTGATCGGCCGCCGGAGTCCGCCATTCCCCGCATCCGGCGCGGGTCGCGCCGCGAATTCCTGAAGGGAACCGTCGTCCTGGCCGGGACCCTGTCCGCCGGAACGCTGCTGGCGGCGCTGGCGCCATCCAGGACCTGGGCGCTCGAAGCCCAGGTGCTCGACAAGAATCAAGCCAGGGACTTGCTGCTGATGGCCAGGCGCCTGTATCCGCACGATGACCTGCCGGACGCGGTCTACGCCCTGCTCGTCAAGGACATCGATGCGGCCTGCCGCGACGCGACGGTCCGCGATCTGGTGCGATCGGGCATCGAATCGCTGAACCGCGCCGCCGGCGGGAACTGGGCCTCGGCCCCCCCGCAGCGGCAACTCGCAATACTCGAAGCCATGCGCGCGGACCCGTTCTTCCAGAAGATACGCGGCCAATGCGTGACTTCGATCTATGACAACCAGATGGCCTACAAGCACTTCGGCTACGAGGGCGAGACCTGGTCCAAGGGCGGCTACATCAAGCGCGGCTTCAACGACCTGACCTGGCTGCCCGATCCCCCCGCCTCGGCGAGCCCGCCGCCCTTCGACGCCTGAAGACGGCGCGAGACCGCAAAACGCGCATCCACCGGATAGCGTCAGTCTTTCGAGAAAAACATCGGCAGGAGACAATCATGGCCAAGTACGACTACAAGGACGACAGCGTGGTCGTCATCATCGGTTCGGGGGCCGGCGGCGGCACGCTGGCAAACGAGTTGTGCCAGAAGGGCATCAATGTGGTGGTGCTGGAAGCCGGCGGGCGCGAGAGCCCTGAAAGCTTCATCCAGGACGAATGGAAGTCGTTCGGCCAACTCGCCTGGCTCGACAAGCGCACGACGTCCGGTTCGTGGCGCGCCGCCCGGGACTTTCCCAACCTGCCCGCCTGGATCTGCAAGACGGTGGGCGGCACGACAACCCACTGGGCAGGGGCTTCGCTGCGCTTCCAGGAGCACGAATTCAAGGCCAGGACAACGTACGGCGACCTGCCGGGCAGCAAACTGCTGGACTGGCCCGTCAGCCTGGCCGAGATGGAGCCTTATTACGCGCGCGCCGAAGCAAAAATGGGCGTCACGCGGACCAACGGCATCCCGGGACTGCCCGGCAACAACAATTTCAAGATCATGTACGCCGGCGCCACCAGACTCGGCTACAAGGAAGTCAGCACCGGGCACATGGCCATCAACAGCGTGGCCCGCGACGGACGGTCGCCCTGTATCCAGCAGGGCTTCTGTTTCCAAGGCTGCAAGGCGGCGGCCAAGTGGTCGACCCTGTATACCGAAATTCCCAGAGCGGAGGCCACCGGCCGGCTCGACCTGCGGGTCCGATGCCAGGCGGCGCGCATCGAGCATGACCGCCGGGGCAAGACCAGCGCCGTGATCTATTTCGACCAGGACGGCAAGGAACGGCGGCAGGCGGCGCGCGCAGTCTGCGTAGCCGGAAATTCGATCGAAACGCCGCGCCTGCTGCTGCTTTCGGAGTCCGCCAAGTTCAAGGACGGCCTGGCCAACAGCTCCGGACAGGTCGGACGAAACTACATGCGCCACACGACCGGGTCGGTGTATGCTGTCTTCGACAAACCGGTGCATATGTACAGGGGCACGACGATGGCCGGCATCGTCCAGGACGAGGCCAGACACGATCCCGCGCGTGGATTCGCCGGAGGCTACGAACTCGAAACGATCAGTCTCGGCCTCCCTTTCTACGCCGCATTCCTGGATCCGGGCGCCTGGGGCGCGGACTTCGCGTCCTTCATGGACGACTATGCCAGGACGGCGGGCTTGTGGATCGTGGGTGAAGACCTGCCCCAGGAAACCAACCGCATCACCTTGAACGCCGAGGTCAAGGACCAGTTCGGACTGCAGGTAGCCAACGTGCACTACGACGACCACCCCAACGACCAGGCCATGCGCGATCATGCGTTCAAGCGCAGCTCGGCGCTCTACGAGGCGGCGGGAGCACGGCGGACCTTCCATACGCCGCCCTATCCCTCGACTCACAACCTGGGCACCTGCCGCATGAGCCGCAAGGCCGATGACGGTGTCTGCGACAGGCATGGCCGCGCGCACGACGTGCCGAACCTGTTCATCTCGGACGGCAGCCAGTTCACGTCGAGCGCGGCCGAGAATCCGACCCTGACGATCGTGTCGCTGGCGATCCGGCAGGCGGAAGCGATCACGGACCTCATGTCGCGCAAGGAACTCTGAAGGGGCGGCGGGAGGAATTTCAGATGGGAGGCACCATGTGTCATATCTATTCCAACACTGATCCGATCCAGTACGAATCCCGGAATCGATCGGTGCGCATCGCCAAGGTCGTGACCAGCATCAAGCTCGAAAACCTGTTCTGGGACACGCTGTCGCAGCTTGCGCACGACGAGGGGATGACGACCAACCAGTTGATTGCAAAGCTGTATGACGAGGTCTACGCATGCAGGAACGAGGTGTCGAATTTCACCTCCTTCCTGCGGGTGACCTGTATGCGCTATTCCGAGCTCAGGGGCCAGTCGATGCGGGACGCCAGGAGCGTGCTCGACAGGACCGGGCGGCATGCGGCCCCGGCGGCCGCACGCGCTCTGGAAAGCCATTGCGTGGCGAGAAACGAACCATCTCTGAAGCTGTGACCCCAACCATTCCCAGGAGACCATGATGGCCAAGAAACTGCTGATGCTGGTCGGCGATTACGCCGAAGACTATGAAACCATGGTGCCGTTCCAGGCCCTGCAGGCGGTCGGACACACCGTGCATGCCGTGTGCCCGGGAAAGAAATCCGGCGAAACGATCGCCACCGCGATCCACGATTTCGAGGGCGCGCAGACTTATAGCGAAAAACGCGGCCACAATTTCGCCTTGAACTCCGATTTCGACCAGGTCGATCCGCAAGTCTACGACGCGCTGGTCATCGCCGGCGGGCGTGCGCCCGAATACCTGCGCATGAATGAAAAGGTGCTGGAGATCGTCCGAAGCTTCGACCGGGCCGGCAAGCCCATCGCCTCGATCTGCCACGGAGCGCAACTCCTGGCGGCGGCGGGCGTCCTGAAGGGGCGTACCTGCTCGGCCTACCCCGCATGCGCCCCCGAGGTCCGCCTGGCCGGCGGCACCTATGCCGAGATCGGCATCGACCAGGCCCACACCGACGGCAACCTGATCACCGCGCCGGCCTGGCCCGCACATCCCGCCTGGCTGGCGCAGTTCCTGGCGGTGCTCGGGACCCGGATCACGCATTGAAGCGCGGCGGTACCACGCTGCATCCGGGAGAAACAACGAGAAGCCAGCCCGATTACACTTTCGGCAAGGCGCTTGGAAACCTCTGAACGGGCGCAGCGGACACCAGGGAGCATCATGAGGGTTCATTTCGTCGTGCATGAGTCGTTCGAGGCGCCTGGCGCCTATGAAACCTGGGCCGAGGACCGCGGATTCGAGGCTGGCTATTCCCGCGTCTACGACCATGAGCCGCTGCCGCGGTCCATCGACGGCATCGACCTGCTGGTGGTGTTGGGCGGCCCGCAATCACCATCCACCACCCGGGAGGAGTGCCCGCACTTCGATGCCGCCGCCGAATGCGCTCTGATCGCCAGGTGTATCAACGGCGGGAAGGCCGTCGTCGGGGTCTGTCTCGGGGCGCAACTGCTCGGCGAGGCCCTCGGTGCCCGATGCGGACCCAGCCCGGAAAAGGAGATCGGCAAGTTCCCGATCACGCTGACGGCCGAGGGAAAGGCGAACGGCAAATTCTCGCACTTCGGCGGCACGCTGGAAGTGGGCCATTGGCACAACGACATGCCCGGACTGACCGAAAACGCGAAGATCATCGCCTACAGCGAAGGGTGTCCCCGGCAGATCATCGAATATGGCGATCTCGTCTATGGATTTCAGTGCCACATGGAGTTCACACCCGAAGTGATCGAACGGCTGATCGCCGCCTCCGAGCGGGAGCCGGAGACATTCACCTCGCACCGATTCGTGCAACGGCCCGACATCCTGCGAGCCCAGGACTACGGTGCCATGAACCAGAAGCTCTGCGGCTTCCTCGACCGGCTCGTGGGAGCCTACACCGGCGTGCGCTGAATTGATGCCTCCACGCCGAAGCCCTCCGCCAGATTGACCGGCAGGGATCCATCGATCAACACGATTTCTTCGGCGGACTTTGCAAAATCCGCCGAACAGTCTCTTTCCAGACTCGATTCAACCAGGGAAATCCCCCCGTCGATACGGGCAGGCGCTCTTGATGATTTCTTGATGCGCATGGTCCAACTCTTGATCCCGATTTGATACGTGGCGACCGATTATTGTTTCATCCGTATCGATGGAGCAATGAAATGTCCCGAGGTTCCTGTCTTTCCATCTCCCTCTCCTCATGCCGGGGGCGCCCATGACCAGCCTGACGCTCATCGACTGGCTGGCAGGCGCGGGCGTGCTCGGCCTGTTCGTCTATCTTGGCTACGCCCTGCTGCGGCCGGAAAAATTCTGAATCCGGGAGAGCGGACATGGAAGATCTGCTGTTTGTCGGCCTGGGGCTGGCATTCTTTGCCATGGCGACCGGACTCGTGCTGGCATTGCGCCGCCTATAGGAGAGGGTCATGGAACTGGATATTGCCGGCTTCGTGCTGGTGCTGACACTCATGAGCGGACTTGCCCTGCCGATGGGGCGGTGGCTGGCTCATACATTCATGGACGAACGGCACTGGCTGCCGGAACGCCTGAGCTACCGCGCATTGGGTGTCGATCCGGCTGAGCGCATGGGCTGGGCGCATTATGCGCTGGCGCTGGTGTTGTCGAATGCGGCCATGATGGGCCTGGGCTATCTCGTGCTGCGACTGCAGGGCACATTGCCGTGGAATGATCTGGGCAATCCGGCCCAGGCGCCCGATCAGGCATTCAATACCGCCGCTTCGTTCATCACCAATACGAATTGGCAGTCCTATGGGGGCGAGACGAGCCTGTCGAACGCCACACAGATGCTGGCCATCACATTCCTGATGTTCTGCGGCGCCACGGCCGGCGTGGCGGCAGCGGGCGGCTTCATCCGTGGCTTGACGCGCGCCAGCAGCCAGGACATCGGAAACTACTGGGTGGATTTCATGCGCGTGCTCTGGCGCGTCATGCTGCCGCTGTGTTTCGTGCTGTCGCTGGTCTATGTGTGGCAGGGAGTCCCTCAAACCTTGTCCAGCGAGGTGTTCGCCACGACGCTGGAGGGCGTGCGCCAGCAGATCATCCTGGGGCCGGTAGCCAGTCTGGAAGCCATCAAGCATATCGGCACCAATGGCGGCGGATTTTTCAATGTCAATGCCGCACATCCATTCGAAAATCCAACGCCGCTGACCAATACCCTGCATATTCTTTCGATGCTTCTGATCCCGGCCGCGCTGACCGTGGCTTTCGGCCGGATGCTGGCCCGCAGGCGGCAGGGCTGGGTGTTCCTGGGCGCTTTCCTGATCATGTTCATCGGCTTCCTAGCTCTGATGTACGGCGTCGAGCGGGCCGGCAACCCCTTGCTGACGCAGGCCGGTGCCGACCAGGTGATGTCGGACACTCAGCCGGGCGGCAACATGGAAGGCAAGGAATTGCGTTTCGGCATGGCCGGCACGGCCTTGTTTGCCGCTACCACTACGGCGGCCACGACGGGTTCGGTCAACGCCATGCACGACTCGCTGACACCGATGGGCGGTCTGGTTCCGTTGGCTCAGATGATGCTCAACAGCGTGTTCGGCGGCGATGGCGCGGGCCTGATCAACCTGATCCAGTACGCCATCCTGACGGTCTTTCTGGCGGGCATGATGATCGGACGGACACCGGAATTCCTGGGCAAGAAAATCGAAGCTCGGGAAATCAAACTGGTGATGCTGTCGGTGCTGGTACATCCCGCAGCCATCCTCGGTTTTACCGCGCTGGCGATGCTGTGGCCGGACACCCCGGCCAGTCTGGGCAATCCCGGGGCGCACGGTTTTTCCGAAGTGCTCTATGCCTATGCCTCGGGCACAGCCAACAATGGCTCAGCCTTCGCGGGCCTGTCGGCCAATACGCCATTCTTCAACACGACGATCGGTCTGGCCATGCTGATCGGACGCTATTTCACCCTGCTGCCCCTGCTGGCGATGGCCGGATCGCTGGCCGCCAAGAAAACCGTAATGGACGGCCCCGGCACCTTTCCCACGGCCACACCGCTGTTCATGAGCCTGCTGGTATTCGTGGTGCTGGTCGTGGGCGGCCTGACGTTCCTGCCCGCACTGGCACTGGGGCCTCTCGCCGAACATCTGCAGATGCTGGCGATCCAAGTCCGGTCCTGACACGAGGTAGATCATGCAAAACAATCCCCTTGCGGCCGAACACCCCGTTTCCTCGCTGAAAAGGCTCGCGGCTCCCTGCCTGCGCAGCGCGTTCTTCGTGCTGCTGGTCACTGGCATGGCCTATCCGCTGCTGACGACCTTCGTGGCGCGGCTGCTGTCGGAGCAGGCCTCGGGCAGTCTCATCCGGAAAGACGGGGTCGTCATCGGTTCACGCCTGATCGGCCAGGATTTCAGCCAGGCGCGCTATTTCCATCCGCGGCCCAGCAGCACGCTGGGTCCGGACCCGCTGGATCCCGGCAGAATCGTGAATGTTCCCTACCATGCGAGGGCCTCGGCGGGCAGCAATCTGGGGCCGACCAACGCCGCCCTGATCGATGCCGTGCGTCAGCGTGCCGCCGCCTTCCGCAGGCTCAATGGCCTGCCGGCGGATGCCCCCGTGCCGGTGGATGCCGTCACAGCTTCGGCCTCGGGCCTGGATCCACAGATTTCGATAGCCAATGCGCAGTTGCAGACAGCGCGGGTCGCCCGGGAACGGGGACTGACGGTGGAGCAAGTACAGGCCCTGCTGGGCCGGCACATCGAAGGACGTCTGTTCGGTGTACTGGGCCAACCGCGCGTGAATGTCCTGGAACTGAATCTGGCGCTGGATGCGCGGACACCATCTGACGGGAGCAGTGGAGCAAAGAATCAAGCGGGAGAGCGCCATGCCCAGTAAGAAATCTCCGACCCTGTCCGATCCCGCGCTCATGCGCCAGGCCACCCGGGGCGCACTGTGCAAACTGGCTCCGCAGGCACAGTGGCGCAATCCGGTGATGTTCGTGGTCTATCTGGGCGCCATCCTGACCACCCTGCTGTTTTTCCAAGCCCTGGCCGGCGAAGGAGAGGCCCCGGCAGGCTTCATCCTGGCGATCGGCTTGTGGTTGTGGTTCACGATCCTGTTTGCCAATTTTGCCGAGGCGCTCGCCGAGGGTCGCGGCAAGGCCCAGGCCGCCAGCCTGCGGGGGTTGAAACAGCGGACCTGGGCCAGAAAACTGGATGGCGGTCATTATGACGCGCAACGGCAGGAGTCCGGCCAGTTGCAGTGGAGATCGGTCGAGGCCGACAGTCTGCGCAAGGGAGATATCGTGCTGGTCAGAGCGGACGAGGTGATCCCGGCCGATGGCGAGGTGATCGACGGGGTGGCTTCGGTCGATGAATCGGCCATCACGGGCGAGTCGGCACCCGTCATCCGCGAGTCCGGCGGGGATTTTTCCGCCGTCACCGGCGGGACGCGAGTGCTGTCGGACTGGATCGTGGCATGTGTGGCGGTAAATCCGGGGGAGACCTTCGTCGACCGCATGATCGCCATGGTCGAAAGCGCCAGCCGCAAGAAAACGCCCAATGAACTCGCCCTGACCATCCTGCTGGTGGGGCTGACGCTGATCTTTCTGCTGGTGATCGCGACCCTGCGGCCGTTTTCCGGTTTCGCCGTGGCGCAGGCCGGCAGCGGCGCGGTGGTCAGCCTCACTGTGCTGGTGGCGCTGCTGGTCTGCCTGATTCCCACCACGATCGGTGGCCTGCTCTCGGCCATCGGCGTGGCCGGCATGAGCCGCATGATGCAGGCCAATGTGGTCGCCACTTCGGGCCGGGCCGTCGAAGCGGCCGGCGATGTGGATGTGCTGCTGCTGGACAAGACGGGCACGATCACCCTGGGCAATCGCCAGGCATGCCGCTTCATTCCCGCGCGCGGCATCAGCGAGGAACAACTGGCCGACGCGGCGCAGTTGACATCGCTGGCCGATGAAACGCCGGAAGGCCGCAGTATTGTCGTGCTGGCTAAACAGCGCTTCAATCTGCGTGAGCGCGACGTGGAAAAACTGGGGGCGCAATTCGTGCATTTCTCGGCGCAGACGCGCATGAGCGGGGTCGATCTGGGAGATGGCCGCAGCATCCGCAAAGGGGCCGCCGATGCCATGCGCCGCCATATCGAGACTCTGGGTGGTTCCTTCCCTGGCGAGCTGCTGCACCATGTGGATGATGTTTCGCGCAGGGGCAGCACCCCGCTGGTCGTGACCGATGGCCGCCGCGCCCTGGGAATCGTCGAACTCAAGGACATCGTCAAGGGCGGTATCCGCGAACGTTTCGCAGAGTTGCGCCGCATGGGGATCAAGACCGTGATGATCACCGGTGACAATCGTCTCACCGCCGCCGCGATCGCCGCCGAGGCCGGGGTCGATGATTTCCTGGCCGAAGCCACGCCCGAGGCCAAACTGGCGCTGATCCGGGAACATCAGGCCAAAGGGCAACTGGTGGCCATGACCGGGGATGGCACAAACGACGCCCCCGCACTGGCCCAGGCCGATGTGGCGGTGGCCATGAACACGGGCACCCAGGCCGCCAAGGAGGCCGGGAATATGGTGGACCTGGACAGCAATCCCACCAAACTGATCGAGATCGTCGAGACAGGCAAGCAGATGCTGATGACGCGCGGCTCTCTGACCACGTTCAGCATTGCCAACGATCTGGCCAAATATTTCGCCATCATTCCGGCGGCATTCGTCAGCACCTATCCGCAATTGGCGGCGCTCGATGTCATGGGGTTGACCAGCCCGGCCTCGGCTATCCTGTCGGCGGTCATTTTCAATGCGCTGATCATTGTCGCCCTGATCCCGCTGGCACTGAAAGGGGTGCAGTATCGTGCCGTGGGGGCGGCTGCGCTGCTGCGGCGCAACCTGCTCGTCTACGGCCTGGGGGGATTGGTGGCGCCCTTCATCGGCATCAAGGCGATCGATCTGACGCTGGCCGCATTGGGCATGGTGTAGCCCCATTCCGGGACAAGCCGCTGACTGGACTGAAACGAACCAATGACTGAGAACCCTCCGATTCCCGATGATGATCTGCGGCCCGATCCGGACCAGCTGCTCGAGCAGGTGCGGCAGGAGGAGGCACGTGTCCGGCGGGGGCGTCTGAAAATCTTCTTCGGGGCATCGGCGGGGGTGGGAAAAACCTACGCCATGCTGGCGGCGGCCCGGCAGGCCCTGGCGCAGGGGGTGCCGCTGGTGGTGGGCCTGGTGGAAACGCATGGGCGGACAGAAACGCAGGCCCTGGTCTCCGGCTTGCCCCTGCTGCCTCTCAAGGACGTGTCCTATCGCAACCGGTCCTTGAAGGAATTCGATCTGGATGCGGCGCTCGCTTTTGGCGCATCCCATGCCAGCGGCACCGAGCCACCCCTGGTGCTGCTCGACGAGCTGGCGCACAGCAACGCCCCGGAATCGCGGCATCCCAAGCGCTGGCAGGATATCGAGGAACTACTGGCCGCCGGCATCGACGTGTGGAGCACGATGAATGTGCAGCATCTCGAAAGCCTCAATGATGTCGTCGGCGGCATCACCGGCATCCGGGTGTGGGAGACGGTGCCCGACACGCTGTTCGATGCGGCCGATGAAGTGGTGGTGGTCGATTTGCCGCCCGATGAGCTTTTGGCGCGACTGGCGGCCGGAAAAGTCTATATGCCGACACAGGCCAAACACGCGGCCGCTCATTTCTTTCGCAAGGGAAACCTGATCGCGCTGCGTGAACTGGCACTACGCCGCACCGCCGACCGGGTCGACAGCCAGATGCAGCGCTGGCGCCGCACGACTGGAAAGACGGAAGACGGCGGGCAGCCCCAGTGGTCGACACGTGATAGGCTGCTGGCCTGCGTGGGCCCCGGGCCGGGCGCCGAAACGGTGGTGCGTAGCGCGGCGCGCCTTGCCGCGCAGAACAACCTGCCCTGGCACGCCGTCTTCGTCGATGCGCCCGCACTGCAGCGAGTGCGGGAAGCGGACCGGGAACGGGCGCTGCGGGCCTTGAAGCTGGCACAGGAATTAGGGGCGATCACAGCGACCCCCGGCGGGTCCGATATCGTTCAGACACTGGTGCGCTACGCTAGGGAAAACAACCTTTCCCGCCTGGTACTGGGGCGGCGGAGCAGTCGCAAATCCTGGCGGATTTCCCTGACGGAGCGTCTGGCACAGGCCACGCCGGATATGGACATTCTGCAGGTACCGCTGCCGCAATCCGACCCATCGGGTCGAGCGGCCGGGCAGGCCCGCCAGGCCCTGCCCGGCCGCTGTTCGGGCTATTTCATGGCGATGGCCGCCTGCGCCGCGGTGACCGCCCTGGCCATGCCTTTGCGCAGCGTGCTGGAATTGACCAATATCGTCATGCTGTTCCTGCTGGTCGTCGTAGGGGCGGCTGTGCGCTACGGGCGCAGACCGGCCATCCTGGCGGCATTCCTGGGGGTGGCCCTGTTTGATTTTTTCTTCGTGCCGCCCTTGCTGTCATTTTCCGTCAGCGACGTGCAATACCTGATCACCTTCGCCGTCATGCTGCTGGTGGCCCTGGTGATCGGGCAGCTCATGGCCAGCCTGCGCGCCCAGGCGCATGCGGCTGCCGAGCGTGAGCGGCGCGTGCGCGGCCTCTACCAGATGTCACGGGAGTTGTCGGCCGTCCTGCTGCCAGAACAGGCTGCCGAAGTGGCCGCCCGTTTCCTGAGGACAGAGTTCAGCACGAAGTCCGCGCTGCTGGTAGCCAATGAGGTCGATCAGCTCGAAATCCAGCCGGGAGCGACGGCCGATGTCGACCGGGCCGTCGCCCAGTGGTGTTTCGATCGGGGAGAGGCTGCCGGCTATGGAACCAATACACTGCCCGCCAGTGCCTGTCTGATGCTGCCCCTGAAAGGGCCGATGCGCCTGCGGGGTGTTCTGGCCGTGCAATTTGCGCAGCCGGCGATCCTGACCCCCGAACAGCGGCAGATGCTCGACACCTGCGCCTCCTTGCTGGCGATTTCCATCGAGCGCATTCATTACATCCGGGTCGCGCAGTCGAGCACCGTGCAGATAGAATCCGAACGCTTGCGCAACTCGTTGCTGTCGGCCATCTCTCATGACCTGCGCACGCCCCTGGCTGCCCTGACGGGTCTGGCCGATGCCCTGGCGATGGCGACCCCGCCGCTGAGCGAGCCGCAGGCGGGTATCATTGCCGCGATCCGGGAATCGACCCGGCGCATGAACGCCCAGGTCGGCAATCTGCTGGACATGGCGCGCCTGGAATCCGGAACGGTGCCGCTGCGATGCGAATGGCAGCCCCTGGAGGAAGTGATCGGCAGTGCGCTGGCCACCTGCGAGTCCAGCCTGGGAAAACGCAAGGTCGATGTGCAGTTGCCGACGGACCTGCCGCTACTTTGCCTGGATGCCAGCCTGATCGAGCGCATGCTGGTCAATCTGCTGGAAAATGCTTGCAAATACACGCCACCGGAGACAGCGATTGCCATCCGGGCCCGGAAGCTGGACAAGGTGCTGCGTATCACGCTGGATGATGATGGCCCCGGTTTGCCGCCGGGGCGCGAGGCGGCGTTATTCGAGAAATTCGAACGGGGCAGCAAGGAAATCGCGGCATCGGGCGTGGGACTCGGGCTGGCCATCTGCCGCGCCATCGCCCAAGTGCACGATGGATGCATCCGGGGCGAAAACCGGACACTCGGCGACAGCGTCGTGGGCGCCCGTTTCATCATCGAACTGCCGCTCGGGGATCCGCCACAGGATGATGGCAGCCGGGATGATGATACGGTATCGACAGAAGGGAGTTGACGTGAATGAGAAGCATATCCTGGTCGTCGAGGACGAGGGCAATATCCGCCGCTTCGTGCGGCTGACGCTGGCGGCCGAGGGCTATGAGGTGTTCGAGGCCGCCGATCTGCAGCGAGGCCTGATCGAGGCGGGTACACGCCGCCCCGATATGCTGGTGCTCGACCTGGGTCTGCCGGATGGGGACGGCATCGACCTGATTCGGGATCTGCGGACGTGGTCGGACATTCCCATCATCGTGCTCTCGGCCAGAGGCGCTGAAACCGACAAGATCAACGCGCTGGATACCGGTGCCGACGATTATCTGGTCAAGCCTTTCGGGGCTGGGGAGTTGCTGGCCCGAGTGCGTGCTCAACTACGCCGCCATCAGAGCCGGAGCCCGGCGGGAGAGCACGTGATCCAGTTCGGGGATATCGTCATCGACCTGAGCAGGCGGCTGGTGAGCCGCAATGCCGAACCTGTGCATCTGACTCCCATCGAATACCGGCTGCTTGCCTATCTGGCGGCGCATCCCGAGCGGGTATTGACGCACCGGCAACTGCTGCTGGCCGTCTGGGGACCAGGCCATGTCCATGACACCCACTATGTCCGGGTCCACATGGCCAATCTCCGCAAGAAGATCGAGCAGGATCCCGCCCGTCCGCAACATCTGCTGACCGAGGCCGGCGTCGGCTATCGGCTCGTGGTGGACTGGAAACCGATAGTCTGAGTGAATTCAGACGAGCCGTATCGCTTCAACCCGTGCCGCACGCCGCGTCCACTGCCATGCCGTTCCAGGTGGTTGGGCCACAGGCCAAGGAATCCCGGCGGAGAGATTCCATGGGACAAAACCGCAGAAAAGAACAAGGGCCTACAGACCGAAATCTGTAAGCCCTTGATAATGCTGGTCGGGACGGCGGGATTCGAACTCGCGACCCCTTGCACCCCATGCAAGTGCGCTACCAGGCTGCGCTACGCCCCGAAAGAAATAAATTCTAGCATATAAATTTTCGGGCCGCTTGCGGCGCGGACAGCGGGCTCCCCGCCGAGCCGCCGCCAGAGGACCTCTGAATAAGTCGAGCGGAAAGCGGGCACTGTGGTTCGGGATGGGATGCAAGGCGCGAACCGCAGCCATAGCCGGTGCGATCTCGCGAGGATGAGTCCGGACACGGAATAGTCCCTTGTATCCGCGGACTGTTCCGTGCCTGGCGAATCCGAACCGCTTGCAAGCGGTGAGGTGGACAAGCAACGCAGCATGGCCAGCCCAGGCGCCGAAGGTAAGGATCGGAATTAGCGTGAAAGACAGGCATTTCTGACCGAGCGCCCCCCCAGCCATCGAAGGCTGTAAGGGCTAGGGCGGTGCGGCTCAGGCGCTGGCAGGTTGGATAAATCCGAACTTGGTCAGAGCCTTGATCCAGCGTGGAGCGTTGCGTTGAACGGATAGGGCCTCATAGTCGGTGGCGCTGTCCCGGTAGTGTTCGCCACGCTGGAGTATGAAGAAGATCGTTCGCAGTATTTTGTGGCCGATGGCGATGATGGCCCGTTTATAGCCACGGCGCACCATCAAGGCCTGGAATTTCGATTTGAAGACGGATTGAGTACGGCTAGCGGCGTGAGCGAACTCGCACAACAGGCGCCGGACATACAGATTGCCCTTGCGAACACGACCGGATTTACGCTTGCCGGCTGATTCGTTGTTGCCGGGGCAGATGCCGACCCAGGAGGCAAGACGATCGGCACTACCAAAGACATCCATGTCGGAGCCGATTTCGACCAACAGCATGGCAGCCCCGATCTGATCGACGCCGGGAATGGTTTGCAGCAGGGCCAAGGCGTTGTGTTCGGATTTCAGTTCGGCGAGCAGCCGGGTATCGAAGCGAACGATACGGGCCTCGATTTCCTCGACATGCTGCATCAGTTCATCCAGGACGAAGTGATGGCTGGCCGTCAGGTCGCCTTGCAGGGCGTCGAAGATTTCCTCGCGGCTGGCCTTCAGGCGGCGACTGGCAAGCTTGAGCACCTCCTGCGGCGCTTGTCCGGCGATGATCGCCTTGACCATGGCGCGTGCCGACTGGCCGTGCAGATCACTGACCACCACCCCCAGGCGCACGCCGCTATCGGTGAGCACCTTGTGCAGACGGTTCTTCTCGCTGGCCAGTTGCCCGACAAGTTTCTGTCGTTGGCGGGCGATCAGGCGCAGTTCCCGCAGCTTGGCCGGCGGTACAAACGAGCCGCGCAGTAATCCCGCTCGCGCCAGCGTCGCTAACCAGTGGGCATCACCCACATCGGTCTTGCGGCCCGGCACGTTCTTCACATGTCGCGCATTGACCACCTTGGCGCAGATGCCACGCGCTTCCAGTGCCGCATACGGGCTCTTCCAGTAAATGCCGGTGCTCTCCATCACGACTTCGTCGGGGCGTAGTGACGCCACCCAGTCGGCCAGTTCCCGACGGTCTCGCTTGAACGCGCCGAATTGACGTTGCTCGATGCGTGCGCAGCCGTCTGCTTCCTCGATCAGCGCACAGGCCGTGATCTGCGCCTGATGAATGTCCAGACCGATCACCCGTTTGTATAACGCTCCCAGTTCCATACCACCTCCTGTCGATTAGACTTAAGGGTGGAAGGTGGCGGGTGCCGGGACTGAACGTGCCTGAAGGCGACATGTCGCCAACGGCCTGTTTAGCGTGCGCTCTCTAGGGAAGCAATCCGGGGTGCGAGTCAGTCCGGCCGGTCACGTTAGCCGCGGGGTCGAGCCGCCAAAAACTTTTACGACCTTCACCCAACACCTTCCACCCCAAAGTCTCTTTCATCTTCAGGGGTGGTGCCTACCACCATGATCGTTAGCCAGACAGGACACTAGAGCAGGCCAAGCTGCAGGCGCGCGGGCTCGCTGATCATCTCGCGGCTCCAGGGCGGATCCCAGACCAGATCGACCGTGGCCTCGTCCACGCCCTCGATGTTGAGCAGCTTGTTGCGGGCCTCGTCGGCGATCATGGTGCCCATGCCGCAGCCGGCCGCCGTCAGGGTCATCTTGATCTCGATGCGGAACCGGTCCTGGGCGCTGGCGGGCACGACCTTGCATTCATACACCAGTCCCAGGTTGACGATGTCCACGGGGATTTCCGGGTCGTAGCAGGTGGACAGCATGGCCCAGGCGGCTTCCTCGACGGATTCAGCCGTGGCTGGCCCCTGGTGGACGTGCTTGACTTCCTCGATCGGCTCGAAACCCAGGGCGTCGCCATCCTTGCCCTCGATGCGGTATAGATTGCCCTCGACCATGACGGTGTAGGTGCCGCCCAGTTGCTGAGTGATGACGGCTTCGCAGCCGGCCTCGATGGTGACGGGCGAGCCATAGGGAACGGTGACCGCCGGGCAGTCCCGGTTGACGATCACTTCCTGACGATTGAAGCTCATGATGTTACCTTTGGTTCATCGCGTTATTCAGTGACGGCCGTGTCGCCCGCCCGGACGATGGCGTTGTGCAGGGTATGCCAGGCCAGCGTGGCGCACTTCACCCGCGACGGGAATTCGCGCACCCCCGACAGGACTTCGAGCTTGCCCAGATCGCAATCGGGGTGGGCCTCGGTCAGCATGGCGTGGATGTCGCGGAACAGCGCCTCGACCCGCTCGACCGGCTGGCCGCGCACGGCCTCGGTCATCAGCGAGGCGGACGCCGTGGAAATGGCGCAGCCATGGCCGACGAAGCTGACGTCCTGGACGACGCCGTCGCTGACCTTGGCGTAGACCGTCAACTGGTCGCCGCACAGCGGGTTGTGGCCGTCGGCGCGGTGCGACGCGTCGTCCATGGCATGGAAGTTGCGCGGTTTGCGATTGTGGTCGAAGATGACCTCCTGGTAGAGGTCGCGCAGGCCGTCGTCGTTGTCCCTCATGGCCTAGCCCACTCCAAACAGTTTCTGCGCCTTGCGCACGCCCGCCACCAGCGCGTCGATGTCGCGCCCGTCGTTGTACAGAGCGAAGGACGCGCGCGCCGTGCCGGGGATGCCGAAGCGCGACATCAAGGGCATGGCGCAGTGATGGCCGGCTCGGATGGCCACGCCTTCGGTATCCAGGATCGTGCCCAGGTCATGCGGATGAATGCCATCCACCAGGAACGACAGGATGCCGGCCTTGTGGGCGGCCGTGCCGACCAGGCGCACGCCCGGCAGTTCCAGCATGCGCTCGGTGGCTTCGGTCAGCAGCGCGGCCTCGTGGGCGGCGATGCGGTCCAGCCCGATGGACAGGACGTAATCGATGGCGGCGCCCATCACGATCGAGCCGCCGATGTTCGGCGTGCCCGCCTCGAAGCGCTGCGGGCCGGATGCCCAGGTGCTGCCTTCGAAGCTGACCGTGCGGATCATGTCGCCGCCGCCCTGCCAGGGCGGCAGGTCGGCCAGGATCGAGCCGCGGACGTAGAGGGCACCGATACCGGTGGGTCCGTAGAGCTTGTGGCCGGAGAAGGCGTAGAAGTCGCAATCCAGAGCCTGCACGTCCACCGGGGCGTGAGCCACGGCCTGGGCGCCATCGACCAGCGCCAGGGCGCCGGCCTCGTGCGCGAGACGCACCAGTTCGACCACCGGATTGACTGTGCCCAGGGCGTTGGACACGTGGGCGAAACCCACCAGTCGCGTGCGCGGATTCAGCTGGGCGCGGAAGTCGTCCAGGTCCAGTTCGCCGGTGTCGGTGATGCGCGCGTGTCGCAGCACGGCGCCGGTGCGCGCGCACAGCATCTGCCAGGGCACGATGTTGGAGTGATGCTCCATGCCCGTGACCAGGATCTCGTCGCCGGCACGCAGGGACTGGCCCCAGGTCTGGGCCACCAGGTTGATGGATTCGGTGGTGCCACGCGTGAAGACGATATCCTGGCTATCTGGCGCATTCAGCAGTGCGCATACGCGCTCGCGGGACTGTTCGTACAGGTCGGTGGCGTGCTGGGACAGCCAGTGCACGCCGCGGTGGATATTGGCGTTGGACTGTTCGTAGAACGCTTCCATCGCCTGGATGACGGCGCGCGGCTTTTGCGTCGTGGCGCCGTTGTCCAGGTAGGCCAGGCGCCGCTTGCGCACCGGGCGCGCCAGGATCGGGAAATCGGCCGCCCAGGGCGAAGCCAGGGGGGCTTCCCCGGCGAGGTCGGCGGCCAGCCGGGCGCCTTGCTGCGAGGTCAGAGGGGCGTTCATGCGGCTTCCTCCAGGGCGGCGCCTCCCGGCAGCAGAGCGCGCACCGCGCGCTCCACCCGGCGGCGCAGCGGATCGGATTCGATGCGCGCGACGCTGGCGGCGGCGAAAGCGTAGATCAGGATGTCCCGCGCGTGGGCTTCGTCCAGGCCGCGCGAACGCAGATAGAACAGGCTGTCCTCGTCGATCCGGCCGACGGTGGCGCCGTGGGCGCATTTCACGTCGTCGGCGTAGATCTCCAGTTCGGGCCGGGCGTCGGATTTGGCCAGGCGCGACAGCAGCAGGCTGTCGTTGCGCTGGATGGCATCGGTGCCGTCGGCGCCGGGCGCCACCAGGATGCGGCCGCTGAAGACGCCGTGCGAAGCGTCGGCCATGATGCCGCGATAGGACTCGTGGCTGACACAGCGCGGCTTTTCGTGGCCGATCAGGGTGTGGTGATCGACGTGGCGGCGCTGGTCGACGTAGTACAGGCCGTTCAGCAGGGTCTCGCAGCGTTCGTCGGCGAAATGCGTGGCGATGTCGTGACGCGCCAGCCGCGCGCCCAGGGACACCGAATGCGAGACGAAGGTCGAGCCGCGCCCCTGGGTGGCATCGATCTCGCCCAGGTGCCAGGCCTGTTCGGATTCCTGTTGCAGTTTCAGGTGGATGATGCGCGCGTCCTGGTCCAGTCGCAGGCGCGTGGCCGCGTGGCGGAAATTGACCGCGCCCGGGGCCCCCACGTAGTGCTCGACCACCGTGGCCCGGGAGCCGGCCTCGGCCTGGATCAGGTGGCGCAGAAAGTGCGCCGCGCGCGGCGAGGCCGCCGCGCAGACCAGGTGGATGGGCTGCTCGATCGCGACGCCCCGGCTCAGCCGGATCCAGGCGCCGTCGCTGGCCAGGGCCAGATTCAGGGCGCTGGTGCTGTGACCGTCGGCCGCGTCGCCGTAGGTGGCGCGGATGGCCTCGGCGTGGTCGGCCCAGGCATGCGACAGAGGCAGGACCATGGCGCCGGCCGGCAGCGCGCCGACGTCGGACAGGGCGGCGTCGAAGGCGCCGTCGACGAATACCAGCCAGTGGCCCGGCGCGCCGGCCTTCAGCGCGGCGACCTGTTCGGCGACCGGCTGGACATCGCCGTCGTCGAAGGCGGCGGCGGCCAGAGGCGCCAGCGAGGTGTGGCGCCAGGCCTCGATGCGGGGCGTGGGCCAGCCTTCGGTCATGAATCGGTCCAGGGCCCGGCGGCGCGCATCGGCCAGCCAGGGCACCCCGACGCCGGGCAGGCCCCCGGCGCGCCGGCCGAAGGTGTCGGCCCAGGCTTGCAGATCATTGCTCATGGCGCCCCCTTGGCGCTGCGCGCCGTCCCCCCGAGAGGGAGTTTCGCGCTTGGAGCGGTCCGGCGCGTTCATGCCGCGGCTCCCCGGGCGGCGGGCTTGGCGGCGGGCACGGCGCCCTCGATCCAGCCATAGCCCTTTTCTTCCAGTTCCAGAGCCAGCTCGCGACCGCCCGAGCGCACGATCCGGCCCTGGGCCAGCACGTGCACGTAGTCGGGCACGATGTAGTCCAGCAGGCGCTGGTAGTGCGTGATGACGATCATGGAACGTTCGGGCGAGCGCAGGCGGTTGACGCCGTCGGCCACCGTCTTCAGGGCATCGATATCCAGGCCCGAGTCGGTTTCGTCCAGGATCGCCAGCCTGGGCTCGAGCAGCGCCATCTGCAAGACTTCGTTGCGCTTCTTCTCGCCGCCGGAAAAGCCCTCGTTGACCGAACGGTACAGGAATTCGTCGCGCATGCCCACGAGCTTCATCTCGGCCTTGGCCTTCTTCACGAAGTCCATGGCGTCCAGTTCGGGCAAGCCGCGCTCGCGGCGCATGGCGTTGACGGCGGCGCGCATGAAGTAAGCGTTGGAAACACCCGGGATCTCGATCGGGTACTGGAAGGCCAGGAAGATGCCGGCGCGGGCGCGTTCCTCGACGCTCAGCTCCAACAGGTCGCGGCCTTCGAATTCGATGGAGCCGGACGTCACGGTGTAGGCCTCGCGACCGGTCAGCACCTGGGACAGCGTGCTCTTTCCGGCCCCGTTGGGACCCATGATGGCGTGGACCTCGCCCGGCTTGATGTCCAGGCTCAGGCCCTTGAGGATTTCCTTGTCCTCGATCGAGGCGTGCAGATTGTCGATTTTCAGCATGAGAGGGCTCCTTAACCTACGCTGCCTTCCAGGCTCACGCCGAGCAGGTTCTGTGCTTCGACGGCGAACTCCATGGGCAATTCCTTGAAGACTTCCTTGCAGAAGCCGTTGACGATCATCGATACCGCGTCCTCGGCCGACAGGCCGCGCTGCATGGCATAGAACAGCTGGTCCTCGGCGATGCGCGAGGCGGTGGCCTCGTGTTCGACGTTGGCGCTGGGATGCTGGACTTCCATGGTCGGGAAGGTATGCGCGGCGCACTTGCTGCCGATCAGCAGCGAGTCGCACTGCGTGTAGTTGCGCGCGTTCTCGGCCTTGGGCGTCATGCGCACCAGGCTGCGGAAGGTGTTGCTGCCGTGACCGGCGGAGATGCCCTTGGAGATGATGGTGCTGCGCGTGTTGCGCCCCATGTGGATCATCTTGGTGCCGGTGTCGGCCTGCTGGCGGTGGTTGGACAGCGCCACGGAATAGAATTCGCCGGTGGAATCGTCGCCGCGCAGGATCACGCTGGGGTATTTCCAGGTGATGGCCGAGCCGGTTTCCACCTGGGTCCAGGAGATCCGCGAGCGCGGCCCGCGACAGTCCCCGCGCTTGGTGACGAAGTTGTAGATGCCGCCCACGCCGTTCTCGTCGCCGGGGTACCAGTTCTGCACCGTGGAATACTTGATCTTGGCGTCGTCCAGCGCGACCAGTTCCACCACGGCGGCGTGCAGCTGGTTTTCGTCGCGCATGGGCGCCGTACAGCCTTCCAGGTAGCTGACGCTGGCGCCCTCGTCGGCGATGATCAGGGTGCGCTCGAACTGGCCGGTGTCGGCGTTATTGATGCGGAAATAGGTGGACAGCTCCATCGGGCATTTCACGCCCTTGGGGATATAGACGAAGGAACCGTCGGAGAACACCGCCGAATTCAGCGCCGCGTAGAAATTGTCACCGGGCGGCACGACCGTGCCCATGTACTTCCGCACCAGTTCCGGGTGCGAGCGCAGGGCCTCGGAGAATGAGCAGAAGATGATGCCGACGTCGGCCAGCTGCTTGCGAAAGGTCGTCGCCACGGACACCGAGTCGAACACCGCGTCCACCGCCACCCCGGCCAGCTTGGCGCGCTCGTGCAGCGGCACGCCCAGCTTTTCGTAGGTGCGCAGCAATTCCGGATCGACCTCGTCCAGGCTCTTGGGGCCGTCTTTCTTGGACTTGGGCGCCGAGTAATAACTGATATCCTGGAAATCGGGGTCCGGATAGTGGACCTTGGCCCACCTGGGCAGGGCCATCTTGAGCCATTCGCGGTAGGCCTTCAGGCGCCATTCGAGCATGAACTCGGGCTCGCGCTTGATGGCGGACAGGCGGCGAATCACATCCTCGTCGAGCCCCTTGGGGAAGGTCTCGGATTCGATCTGCGTGACGAAGCCGGCCTCATAATCGCGGTCGAGAAAGGAATCGAGCTTGTCGTTGACGGTACTCATTTGGACAGACTCCAGTTCGTGATGTTCGGGATGGCCCGGCGCGCGCCGGCCTTGGGCGCGGGGACCAGGACGGCGGGCGCGGACGCGGCGGGCACGCCGGCGCCTTCGCCATCGAGCATGTCGGCGACGGTGACGGCTTCCAGCGTGCGGCGCACGATGCGGTTGATGCGCTGCCAGTGGGAACGGATATGGCAGGCGCCCTCGACGCTGCAGGCGCCCGGCAGCGCCGTGCATTCGGTCAGGCCGAAGGGCTGTTCCTCGAGGGCGTCGATGATTTCGGCCACGCTGATCCGGGCGGCGTCGCGCCCCAGGCGGTAACCGCCGCGGGCCCCGCGGGTGCTGGCGACCAGGCCATGCTGAGCGAGCAGTTTCAGGACCTTGCTGACGACGGGCTGGCCCAGGCCCAGGTCGCCCGCCAGTTCGGCCGCGCTGCAGACGTGCGTCGGACGGGAGGCCATGTGCGTGAGCACGAGGATTCCGTAATCGACGATCTTGCTGATCCGCAGCATCGAGGGTTCCAGGGACGGGCGTTGAAAATAAAATAGTACCTCTTTGGTACGATATAGGTCAAACCCTAGTGTCCTCTTCGGGTCTGGATTGCTGCAAACGCCACATGCGGGCGTAGCGTCCATCCAACGAGAGCAGTTCCACATGGGTGCCCTGCTCCACCACCCGGCCGGATTCCATCACCAGGATGTGATCGGCATGGACGATCGTCGACAGGCGATGCGCGATGATGAGCGTGGTGCGCCCCTGGGCGACGCGTTCCAGCTGCGCCTGGATGGCGCGTTCGGTGCGCGTATCCAGGGCGCTGGTCGCTTCGTCGAAGACCAGGATCGGAGGGGACTTGAGCAGCGCGCGGGCGATCGCGACGCGCTGCTTCTCGCCGCCGGACAATTTTAACCCGCGCTCGCCGACCTGGGTCTCGTAGCCCTGGGGCAGCGAGACGATGAAGTCGTGGATGTGGGCGGCCTCGGCCGCCCGCTCGATGTCGTCCCGTGTGGCGTCGGGACGGCCGTAGGCGATGTTGTAGCCGATGGTGTCGTTGAACAGCACCGTGTCCTGCGGCACGATGCCGATGTGGGCGCGCAGGCTGGCCTGAGTGTAGTCGCGGATGTCGCGGCCGTTCACCCGCACGCGGCCCCCGGTTGGATCGTAGAAACGGAACAGCAGGCGCGACAAAGTCGATTTCCCCGCCCCGGAAGCACCGACCACGGCCAGCGAGCCGCCCGCCGGCACGCTGAAACAGACTCGATGCAGGATCTGGCGATCCGGCTGGTAGGCGAAATCCACAGCCTCGAATTCCAGGCTGGCCCGGTCCGCCCGCAATTCGACGGCGTCGGGGCGGTCGGCCACTTCCTGGCGGTTGCCCAGCAGGTCGAACATGCGCTCCATGTCGGCCAGGGCGTGCTTGATCTCGCGGTAGACGAAGCCCAGGAAATTCAGCGGCGCGTACAACTGGGTGAGATAGGCCGACACCAGCACCACGTCGCCCACGGTCATGTGGCCCTGCACCACGCCGCGCGCCGACTGCCACAGCAGCGCGGTCATGCCCAGGGTGATGATGACGCCCTGGCCCATGTTCAGCAGGTTCAGCGATACCTGGTTGCGCACCGCCGAGTCCACCCAGCGCGTCATGTCGGCATCGTAGCGGCGGCTCTCGTAGTCCTCGTTGCCGAAGTACTTGACGGTCTCGTAGTTCAGCAGCGCGTCGACCGCCCGGCCGTTGGCCTGGCTGTCCAGGGTGTTCATGGTGCGGCGGTAGGCCATGCGGCGTTCGGTAACCTTCAGCGTGAAGAGCACGTAGGCGGCAATGGTGCCCAGGGTCAGCGCGGCGAAGATCCAGTCATAGCGCCACAGCAGCACACCCGCGACCATGGCGATCTCCAGCAGCGTGGGGACGATGTTGAAGACCATGAAATTGAGCAGAAAACCGATGCCCTTGGTGCCGCGCTCGATGTCGCGCGTCAGCCCGCCGGTGCGCCGGCCCATGTGGAAGCGCAGCGACAGCGCCAGCAAGTGGCGGAAGACCTGGCTGGCGACCTGCTGGATGGCGCCCTGGGTCACGCGGGCGAACAGGGCGTCGCGCAGTTCGCCGAACACCGAAGTGGCCAGGCGCGACAGCCCGTAGCCCAGCAGGGCCGCCAGCGGCACGACCATCAGCGTCGGCGCCACGCCCAGCGCGTCGACGATGTCTTTGAGCCAGACCGGCGTGGCGACGTTGGCGACCTTGGCCGCGACCAGGCAGACGAAGGCGAGCGTCACACGGCCGCGAAAGGCCCAGACATACGGCCACAGGGTCTTCAAGGTCAGCCAGTCGTCGCGACGCGCGGGCGCGGGGCCGGTATGGGAAAAGCGCATGGAAATATCCGGAAATCAGGCGAAGGGCGGATGGCGGGGTGTGCGCCGGCGGGACCGCATACAATAAGGCCATCCCAGGAGGACGCGCCGCCCGATCGGCGCATCCCGAGACCCGGTGAACGGGAAAGATTGTATGACTGTTTCAGTTTTCGATTTCGAAGCGGAATTGAGCGCCTGCGCGGCGGGCGACCACGCCGCCTTTCTGGCGCTGTACCGCCACGAATCCCCCGCCATGCGCGCCCTGGCGCTGGCCATGCTGGACGACCCCGACGCGGCCGACGCGGTGCTGCACGAGACCTTCGTCCTGATCTGGCGCAACGCGGCTGGCTACAGCCCGGCCATTGGCACCGCTCGCGCCTGGATCTACAGCATCCTGCGCTACCGGACGTGGGCCCATGCGCGGCAAATGCGCGCCGAAGGCCGCCATCCGGCGGAAGACACTCCTTTGCCCCGACTCGCTCTGCCGCTCGACGCACAGGCCGGCACAGTGGCCGGCGCCCTCGCCACCCTGCCCGCCCCCCAGCTCGACGCCCTGCTGCAGGCCTACCTGCGCGGCGGCGATCCAGCCCGCATCGCGGCCCGCCTGGACCGCTCCGAGCCCGACATCGAGGCTTCCCTTGGCGCCGCTCTGGCGCACATCGACGAGGCCGTGCGCGCATGAAATCCAGCTACCCCTCCTACTCCGACGACGAAATCGCCCGCTATGTGCTGGGCCTGGACATGCCCGACCGCGTCGCGGACATCCAGTCACGCCTCGCCCACGACGACGCGGCCGCGGCGCGCGCCCTGAAATGGGAAGCCTATTTCCTGGGAATCGTCGACGCCCTGCCCGTCCAGCCTCCGCCCGACGCCGTACTGGACCGCATCCGCCAGAGCCTGGGCATGGAAATGGAAGAACCGCCCGTCATGGGCGAGATCCGGGCATCCGGCGCCGAGCCGCGCCCGGCGTCGGGGGACGGGCGGCAGCCGCCCGGACGCGAACGGCGCGGCGCGCGGCTGCGGCGCGGCCGCGTGGCCATGGCGCTGGGAATCGTCGTGGCGCTGTGCCTGGCGGCCCTGGCGCTGTGGGCCAGCCTGCGCCCGACACCCACCGGCACGGTCGTCCAGCAGCCCGTCCACCTGGGAAATCGCTGACCGGATGTTCCGACGCGGAATGGAAAACTCCGGCCACGGGCCGGGGTTCGCATCGAGATGCCTGGAACAAAATGGATCCGGGTGAAAAAACCCGATCAGAGATCCAGCAGTCCCGCCGCCTGATGGGCCCGGCGGTTGCCGTCCAGGGCCTGGGCCAGGCGATCCCGCGCGGACACCAGATCGGCACGCAGCGCCTGAAGCTCGGCGCCGCTCAGGCGCACGGCGGCGTCCTGGTCGTGCGGCGCGTCACCACTGTCGCCCAGACGGTTGCGCGCCCCGGCGATGGTGAAGCCCTGTTCGTAAAGCAGATCGCGGATGCGACGCACCAGCAGGACTTCATGATGCTGGTAGTAGCGCCGGTTGCCCCGCCGCTTGACTGGTTTGAGCTGGACGAATTCCTGCTCCCAGTAGCGCAGGATGTGCGGTTTGACGCCGCACAGTTCGGAAACTTCGCCGATGGTGAAATAGCGCTTGGCGGGTATCGGCGGCAGCGCGGGCGTGGTGGACGTCATGCGGCGTCTCCGTCGTTGCCCACGCCGTCCTTGAGCTTCTGGCTGGCATGGAATGTGACCACCCGCCGCGCGGCGATCGGGATGACTTCGCCGGTCTTGGGATTGCGGCCCGGGCGCGGCGGTTTGTTGCGCACCTGGAAGCTGCCGAAGCCCGACAGCTTGACCTCGGTGCCCTGGACCAGGGCGTCGCGGACCTCGGAGAAGAATGTGTCCACGATGTCCTTGGCTTCGCGCTTGTTCAGGCCCACACGCTCGAACAGCAGTTCGGCCAGATGAGCTTTGGTGAGCGTCCGATCCGTATTCACCGGCGATTTCTCCTTATGAGCGAAGGCGCGCGCCATGAGCCTGGGTCAGAGCGTCGAGCAGGCTCTGCACGCAATGTTCGACCTGGCGATCTTCCAGCGTCGCGTCGCGGCCCTGGAACCAGAAGCGCAACGCCAGGCTGCGTTGTCGAGCGGTCGCGGCTTCGCGCCAAATATCGAACAGTTTAATGTCTTTGACCACGGACAGGGCGTCATCGGCCTCGATCCGCTGTCGCAGTGTATCAAGCAGCGACTGCCACGGCACGTCCGCATCCACCCAGATCGCCAGATCCCGCACCGCCACAGGCTGCCGGGACAACTCCCGCGGATGAGGAAAGATACGTTCCGATACGGCCTCGGCGTCGAGTTCGAAGACCACGGGGGCGCGCGGCAGGTCCAGGGCCTGTGCCCAGCGTGGATGGACCTCGCCCAGCCAGCCGATCGCGCGGCCGTCCAGCAGCAGCCGGGCGCTGCGCCCCGGATGCAGCGCGGGATGGCCGGCGGCTTCGCAACGCAGGCCGGCCGCGCGCGCGCCCAGCAGAGCCTCGAGATCGCGTTTGACATCGAAGAAGTCCACAGGACGGACCGGCTCGCCCCATTGTTCCGCCAGGGCCGGCCCCCAGGCCGCGGCGGCCAAATGAGTGGGCTGGGCCACGCCCGCGACGGCCAGACCACCGTCGGCCACCGAGGGATCGCGGGCGAACACGCGGCCCAATTCGAAGACCCGCGCGCGCGTCTGGCGGTGCTTGGCGTTGTGGGCGATGTTGGCCAGCAAGCCGCCGATCAGGCTGGAGCGCATCACCGCCAACTGGCTGGCGATAGGGTTGAGCAACCGGATCGGGTCGGCGTTGCCGCAGTAGTCCCGTTCCCAGGCTTCCTCGACGAAGGAGAAGTTGATGACTTCCTGGTAGTCGCGAGCGGCCAGGGTGGCGCGCAGCGCATGTGGGCCGTACAGGGTCTCGGGCGCCGCCCGCATGACCGCCGGCGCCACCGGGGGCCGGTCGGGGATACGGTCGAAACCGTGGATGCGGGCGACTTCCTCGATCAGGTCTTCCTCGATCGTCAGGTCGAAGCGCGCGGCGGGCGGCGTGACGATGAAATCATCGCCCTGCCGCTCGAACACGAAGCCCAGGCGCGTGAAGACGGCGCCGACGGCCTCGGCGTCCAGCGGGATGCCCAGCACGCGGGCGCAGCGCGCCAGGCGCATGCGCACCGGTTCGCGCGCGGGCAGGTTCACGACCTGGTCATCCAGCGGGCCGGCCCGGCCGCCGCAGACCTCCAGGATCAAGGCCGTCATCAAGTCCAGGTGTTCGGGGATGGTGGCGAAGTCCACCCCGCGCTCGAAGCGGTGGCCAGCCTCGGAATTGAGCTTATAGCGGCGCGGGCGGCCCATGATGGCCTCAGGCCACCAGAAGGCGGCTTCCAGGTAGACATCGGTCGTGTCCAGGGTCACGGCCGAGGCCTGGCCACCCATGATGCCGGCCAGGCTTTCCAGCGACCCGCCGGCCTCGATGACACCCACGTCGGACGTCAGTTCGACGGTCTGGTCGTTGAGCAGTTCCAGCCGTTCGCCGTCCCGCGCCCAGCGCACCGTCAGGCCGCCCTCGATCCGCTTGAGATCGAAGACGTGGGTGGGGCGCCCCAGTTCCAGCATGACGTAGTTGGAGATGTCCACCAGCGCCGACACCGGCCGCTGGCCGGCGCGCTCCAGGCGCGACCGGATCCACGCGGGCGTGGCTGCGCGGGCGTTCACGCCGCGCACGACGCGCCCGGCGAAGCGGCCGCACAGGTCCGGGGCCTGTACGGTCACGGGCAGGCGGTCCTCCAGGGCCACGGGCACCTGGGGGACATCCGGCGCGCGCAGCGCGCAACCCGTCAGCGCCGCGACCTCGCGCGCCACACCCAGGATGGACAGGCAGTCGGCCCGGTTGGGAGTCAGTTTCAGGGTATAGATCGTGTCGTCCAGATCCAGCGCCCGGCGCAGGTCCTGGCCCGGCTTCAGATCGGCGGACAGTTCCAGCAGGCCGGCATGGTCCTGGGACAGCCCCAGTTCGCGGGCCGAGCAGAGCATGCCGCGCGATTCGACGCCGCGCATCTTGACAGGTCCGATGCGCAGGCCGCCGGGCAGTTCGGCACCGACGCGGGCCAGGGGCACCACCAGACCGGCCGCGGCGTTGGGCGCGCCGCAGACGATCTGCAGCGGCTCGCCCGAGCCGTCGTCGACCCGGCAGACGCGCAGCTTGTCGGCGTCGGGGTGCGGCTCGGCCGATTCGATGCGCGCCACCATCACGCCGGAGAACGGCGGGGCGTAGGGATCGGCGTCCTCGACCTCGAGGCCGGCCATGGTCAGCCGATGGGCGAGTTCCTGGCCGTCAATGTCGGGATCGGCCCAGGCGCGCAGCCATGATTCGGGAAATTGCATGATTCGGATTCCGTGTCGCTGAGGCCTGGCGGGCCTAGTCGTTGAACTGGCGCAGGAAGCGCAGGTCGCCCTCGAAGAACTGGCGCAGGTCGTCCACGCCATAGCGCAGCATGGCCAGGCGTTCCAGCCCGGAGCCGAAGGCGAAGCCGATGTAGCGTTCCGGGTCCAGCCCGAAGTTGCGCACGACCTGGGGATGCACCTGGCCCGAGCCGGAGATTTCCAGCCAGCGGCCCTGGTTGGGGCCGGAGGTGAACATCATGTCGATCTCGGCCGAGGGTTCGGTGAAAGGGAAGAACGACGGCCGGAAGCGCAGGGTCAGGTCGTCGGTCTCGAAGAAGGCCCGCAGGAAATTCGTGTAGACGCCCTTGAGATCCGCGAAGGAGATGTCCTCGGCGATCCACAGGCCCTCGACCTGGTGGAACATGGGCGAATGGGTGGCGTCGCTGTCGACGCGGTAGGTGCGCCCCGGTGCGATGACCTTGATGGGCGGCTTGTGCATGCGGGCGTAGCGCACCTGCATGGGGCTGGTGTGGGTGCGCAGCACCAGCGGCAGCCCGCCCGCATCCTGCATGTCCACGTAGAACGTGTCCTGCATGGAGCGCGCCGGATGGTTTTCCGGATTGTTCAGGGCGGTGAAGTTGGTCCAGTCGTTCTCGATCTCGGGGCCGTCGGCCACGTCGAAACCGATGGAGCGGAAGATCTGCTCGACGCGCTGCCAGGTACGGATCACAGGATGGATGCCGCCCGCGCCGCGTCCCCGGCCCGGCAGGGTGACATCAATGGTCTCGGCCGCCAGGCGCTGGTCCAGCACGGCCTGGGCCAGTTCGGCGCGCCGCGTGTTCAGCAGTGACTCGACCTGCTGCTTGGCCTGGTTGATCTGCGCGCCGCGCGTGCGCTTTTCCTCGCCTCGCAGCGCCGCGAGGCCCTTGAGCAGCGCGGTCAGCGACCCCTGCTTGCCGAGGAAGGCGGCTTTTTCGTTTTCCAGCGTGGCGGCGTCCCCGGCCTGAGCGAAACGGTCGCGGGCCCGGGCAATCAGTTCGTCGAGCGATGAGTCCATGGTGTATTCCAAAACACAAACGGAGCCCGATGGAGCTCCGTTTGCGATGATACAGAATCGAAAACGAAACTGTGTCGGTCAGGCGGCCAGCGCGGATTTCGCCTGGGCCACGACGGCGGCGAAACCCGCCTTGTCGTGCACGGCCATGTCGGCGAGGACCTTGCGGTCGAGTTCGATCGAGGCCTTCTTCAGGCCGGCGATGAAGACGCTGTAGGTTACGCCCAGTTCGCGGCAACCCGCGTTGATGCGGGTGATCCACAGGGCGCGGAAGGTACGCTTCTTGTTGCGGCGGTCGCGGTAGGCATACTGGCCGGCGCGCATGACCGCCTGCTTGGCGATCCGGAATACGTTGCCGCGGCGGCCACGGTAACCCTTGGCGGCCTTGATGACTTTTTTATGGCGTGCACGAGCGGTGACGCCGCGTTTGACGCGAGGCATGTGTAATCTCCGATCAGGCGAAAGGCAGCATCGCCTTCACGGAGGCGACGTTCGTTTCATGGACAGCGGCCGAACCGCGCAGCTGACGTTTGTTCTTCGTGGTTTTCTTGGTCAGGATGTGACGCTTGAAAGCCTGGCCGCGCTTGATGGAACCACTGCCGCGCACCTTGAAGCGCTTGGAAGCGCCTTTTTTGCTCTTCATCTTGGGCATGACGATACTCTGTTGGCTTGGCAAACCCAGGTGGCCCGGGATCCGGGCACTTGTCAGACCTGGCATTCGCGGATGTTCGGACCCGGCATGCGCAACCTGCACGCGCGAATCCTGCTGCTTTCCCCCCCCCCTCTTCCGCCGCGATGTTCCTGAAAACCCCCAGGGAACATCCGGGCCAAAAGATGGATCCCCCGGGATGAAGCAAACCCAGAGGAAATCGGGAAAAGCCCTTGATTATAGAGTGATTTGCCAGGACTTGTCTATTCGCCGCCCTGCTCCAGGGCCTGGGCGCGAGCTTCCAGGGATTCGATGCGTTCCAGCGCGCGGGCCAGCAGGTCGGCCTGGATGTCGAATTCTTCCCGGGTGACCAGGTCCATGCGGGAGAAAGCCTGCGTCATGAAAGCCTTCATGTTGCGCTCGATGTCGGCCGCCGGGGTCCTGGCCAGGAATTCGGACATGTTCCTCTGGAAGTCGTCGAACAATTGATTGGGGGCGATCATCGCGGCCTCCTGGAATCGGAAAGGGAAAACCGTCATTCTAACCGCCACGGCTGGCCGTCCGGGCGCGGCTCACACGGCGCCATCGGGCCGGTACTGGATCGCCTGGGCCATGTGCCCGGCCTCGACCCGGCCGGCGCCCTCCAGATCGGCCAGGGTCCGCGCCACGCGCTGGGCCCGCCGCGTGGCGCGCGCCGACCAGCCCCAGGCCGCCGCGGCGCGCGCCAGCAACGCCCGGCCCCCGGCGTCCGGACCGCCGTGGCGGTCCAGGGCCGCACCATCCAGTTCGGCATTCAGGCAGCCCTGCCGCGAGAGTTGCCGGTGGCGGGCGGCCACTACCCGATCCCGGACAGGCGCCGAAGGCTCGCCCGGCGGCGCGTCCAGCCAGGCGGCCTCCACTCCCAGACTGACGTGCAGGTCGATCCGGTCCAGCAGCGGCCCCGAGATCCGTGCCCGGTAGCGCGCGATGACTTCCCGGGAACAGCGGCATTGCCGCCGGGGATGGGGATGTCCGTACCAGCCGCACGGGCAGGGATTCATGGCGGCCACGAACTGGAAGCGGGCGGGGAATGTACAGCCGCCGGAGGCCCGGGCAATCGTGATGCAGCCGGTTTCCAGCGGTTCGCGCAGGGCCTCAAGGGCCTGGCGGCCGAATTCCGGCAATTCGTCCAGGAACAGCACACCGTGATGGGCCAGGCTGATTTCTCCAGGCCGGGGACGAGCGCCACCGCCCACCAGCGCCGACATGGATGCTCCGTGATGGGGCGCTCTGAATGGCGGCACCCGGGACAGGGGCGGTCGGGACCGGGCCAGTCCATGGACGGCGGCGACTTCCAGGGCCTGTCCGGAACTCAGGGGAGGCAGCAGGCCGGGCAGGCGCCGCGCCAGCATGCTCTTGCCCACGCCTGGGCAGCCGCTGAGCAGCAGGCCATGTCCACCGGCTGCCGCCAGTTCCAGGGCGCGACGGGCCGCCGCCTGTCCCCGAACATCGGACAGGCACGGCGCCGGAACCCCGTCCGCCGGCTCGTCGCGGACCGGCTCGGCGACGGGCAGTTCCGCCCGGCCGGCGAAATGCGCCACCACCTCGTCCAGGCCGGAAGCCGCCAGGACGCGCAGGCCCGGCACCCGGGCGGCCACGCCGGCCGCCGCCGGGGCCATGATCAGCACGGCCAGCGGATCATCGCGAACGACCGAGAGCGCGATTGCCAGCGCGGCATCCGCCGGCACGATGCTGCCGGTCAGCGACAGTTCGCCCGCCAGCACATAATGCCGCACATCGGGCGCCCGCCCCCGTGCATCGGCGACCTGCCCCGAGGCCAGCAGGACGCCCAGCGCGATCGGCAGGTCGAAGCGGCCGGAATCCTTGGGCAGATCGGCGGGCGCCAGATTCGCGGTGATGCGCCCGGCCGGGAATTCAAAACCGCCGCTGAGCAGCGCCGAGCGCACCCGCTCACGGCTCTCGCGCACCCCCGCGCCCGGCAGGCCGACGATGGAAAAAGAAGGCAGGCCGCTGCCCACATGGACTTCGACCTGCACGGGTCGGACCTGCACCCCGAACAGAGTCCGGCTGGATAGAACGGCAAGCGACATCGGCTCCTCCCGCGTCATCTCTTCCTCCACTATAGAGGCAGAGGGCGGATCGCGGGGGGCGCACGATGCGGATTTGTCGCGCCCCGCCGGACCGGCGTCCGGCGGGAGCCGGCGCTCTTACTTGGAGCCGCCGTTCGAGTTGCCGACGGCGCCCTGGATGGCGGCATCCGCTTTGGCCGCGCCTTCCTTGACGGATTCACGGGCGCTGTTGGCGGCATCGCCCGCTTTTTCAGCCAGCGCGCCGGCCTGGTCGGATACAGCTTGGCCGACTTCGGCGGCCTTGTCCTTGGCGGCTCCAGCGGATTCCTTGATCTTGTCCTGCATGGACTGCTGATCGGCCGGGGCGCTCTGCTGTTCCTGAGGAGCGGGCGTGACGGGAGGCACGGGAGCCGGCGTCGGCGCCGTCGAAGGCGCGGGAGCTGCGGGAGGCGGCGCCGAAGCGTCATCGCTCTTGGAGCAAGCACCCAGCAGGCTCAGCGATGCCACCATGGCGGCCAGAGTCAGCGTTTTACGCGTCATGTTCATGATCTTCCCTATACAAAATTCCGCTGTGATTGAAGTGGCGGATCATCTTCGAGGACCAGTCTGTTACAACCGGCTTGGTTACAATTCTAGCCATCCTGGATCACGGGTAAACCCTGACATGTAATGACTGATGTCCGGACCGCCGGACTCGCCGGGCACCCCCGCGGGGCGCGTCCCCCTGGGAAAAGCCGCCTGGGCTGGCAGGCCGCCACCTCCCCCCGTACTCAACAACTGGACACAAAACCACGAGGGATCCGGCACAGGAACCACTGGACCGCTCTCCTTCAGTCTTCAACAAACCAGTCTTCAAGAGAACCCGGCGCCTATCCGCCCGCCCCGCTTCCCGCCATCACTGCACCATTTCGGGGCTGGTCCGCACCCGCGCGGTGCGGGCCCGGCGCCGCCGCCTCCCTTCGGCCGCCGCCGTCGCCCCGGATCGGGCATCGTCCGGAAGCTGGCACGCCTCTTGCTTGAATCCTCCATGCAAACACACCGCAAAGGAGCATTCATGAAACTCGTCACCGCACTCATCAAGCCCTTCAAACTGGAAGAGGCCCATGCCGCGCTGGAAGCCGCCGGCATCCAGGGCATGACGGTCACGGAGGCCAAGGGATTCGGCCGGCAGAAGGGGCACACCGAACTCTACCGGGGGGCGGAATACCAGGTCGATTTCCTGCCCAAGCTGCAGATCCAGGTCGCCGTCCCCGATGCTCTGGTCGAAATGGCGGTGGAATGCCTGTGCCAGGCGGCCCGCACCGGCAAGATCGGCGACGGCAAGATCTTCGTCACGCCCCTCGAGCACGTGGTGCGCATCCGCACCGGTGAAACCGGCGAATCCGCCCTTTGACACCACTGGAAAAGGAGCTCCCGATGGACAAGAGCGATCTGGTCTGGACCATGACCTCGACTCTGCTGGTCTGGCTGATGTGCGTGCCGGGCCTGGCATTGTTCTACGGCGGCCTGGCGCGCAAGCGCCACGCGCTGTCCGTCATGACCCAGACGCTGGGCGTCTGCGCACTGGTCACGGTGCTGTGGTTCGCCTACGGCTATTCCCTGGTGTTCACCGAAGGCTTCGGCGGCCTGGGAGGATGGACGCGTCTGGGGCTGGCCGGCCTGTACCGGGCCGGGGATACGGCGCCCCTGACCCTGCTTGGTACGATCCCTGAACTGCTGTTCGCCCTCTTCCAGGCGACGTTCGCCGCCATCACCTGCGGACTGATCACCGGCAGCATGGCCGAGCGCACCCGCTTCGGCGCAGCGCTGGCCTTCGCCGGCCTGTGGTTCACACTGGGCTACATGCCGATCGCGCACATGGTATGGGCCGGTGACGGCTGGCTGCATCTGCGCGGCGCCCTGGACTTCGCAGGCGGCACCGTGGTCCACATCAGCGCGGGCGCGGCCGGCCTGGTGGGTGCGTGGCGGGTCGGCCCCCGACTGGGGTACGGCCGGGAAGCCATGCCGCCTCACAACCTTCCGCTGAACCTGACCGGCGCCGCACTGCTGTGGGTAGGCTGGTTCGGCTTCAACGGCGGATCGGCGCTGGCCGCCAACGAACAGGCCGTTCTGGCCGTGGCCAACACCTTGCTGGCCGCCGCCTGCGGCGTGCTGGCCTGGGCGCTGGCGGAGCGGATCCTGAAGGGCCGGGCTTCGCTGCTGGGCGCGGCCTCCGGCGCCATCGCCGGACTGGTGGGCATCACCCCGGCCGCCGGCCTGGTCGCGCCGGGAGCGGCGATCGCCATCGGCGCACTCGCTTCCTGGGCCGCGCTCTGGGGCGTGAGCGGCCTGAAGCGCCGGCTGGGCATCGACGATGCCTTCGACGTTTTCGGCATCCACGCCGTAGGCGGCATCGTCGGCGCCATCCTGACGGGCGTCTTCTATTCCGCCGACCTCGGCGGCTCCGGTCCGGCGGGCCTGGGCGCGCTGCTGCGCCAGGTCTGGCTGCAGGCCGAGGCCGTCCTGGTCAGCCTGGCATGGGCGGCGGCCAGCGCCGCGGTCTGCGCCCTGCTGGTGGATCGCCTGATGGGGTTGCGGGCCACGCCCGACGAAGAACGCCAGGGCCTGGACGCCGCGGAACACGGGGAAACGGCCTATCCGGACTGACGTCCGGCACGCGCGGCGGCCGGACCCCGCATCCCGGCTTCATAGATGCGGCACTGATTGCGGCCGTGCTCCTTGGCGGCATACATGGCCAGGTCGGCGGCCCGCAGCAGTTCGCTCTCACCGCCGCCGTCGCGCGGATAGAAGGCCACCCCCATGCTGGCGGAAATCCGCGCGATGCTGCCGCCCAGCGCATAGGGCTGCGACAGAGACTCCAGCACCTTGTCGCACAAGGGAAGGATATCGTCCGGGTTCCGGATGTCCCGGACGATGAGCGTGAACTCGTCGCCGCCCAGCCGCGCCACCATGTCCGAACTGCGGACGCACTCGCCCAGCCGCCGGGCCACCAGGCGCAGCAGCTGATCGCCCGCTTCGTGGCCCAAGGTGTCGTTCACATCCTTGAACAAGTCCAGGTCCAGGAACACCAGGGCGAACGGCAGCCCGCCCTCCCGGGAGTGCTCGATGCCGCGCCGCAGATTCTCCTGGAACATCTGGCGATTGGGCAACTGGGTCAGGTGGTCATAATGCGCCTGGTGCCAGATCGACGCCTCGCGGCGGCGTTTCTCTGTCACATCGGAAAACAGGCCAATGCGGCAATTGACGCTGCCGTCCTGGTTGTAGGACGTATTGATGGACAGGCGCTCGACGTATTCCTCTCCCGACTTGCGCCGGTTATGGATGTCGCCGCTCCAGCAGCCGGCCTCCTGCAGCCTGGCCCACATCGCCCTGTAGAAGTCCTTGTCATGGCGTCCAGAGCTGAGCACGGCCATGGTGCGCCCGACCACTTCCTCGGCGCCGTAGCCGGTCACCGCCGTGAAGGCCGGGTTGATGTCCTGAATGACGCCATTGGCGTCGGTCACCACCATGGCCTCGCTGGTGTGGGCGTAGACCAGGGCGGCTCGCCGCGCCGTGGCCTCGGCGCGCTTGCGCTCGGTGATGTCGAACATGATGCCGATCAGGGCCGGGCGGCCGTGCAAATACATCCGCGAGCCGAAAATTTCCAGTTCTATCGGATCGCCGTCGCGACGCCGCGCCACGCACTCGTAGCATGTCCGGGCCGTATGCCCGGCCAGCCGCTCCAACGCCTGCGCCCGGGCGACCTCGTAGGCCGGGCCGACGAACACTCGGTCGAAGGGCAGACCGCCGGCCAGTTCGGCCTGGGAATAGCCCAGAATCTCCGCCAGCCGTGCATTGGCGTGGATGAACCTCAGGTTCTCGTCGGCCATGTAAATCCCCGCGACCGTATTGTCCGACAGGCCGCTGAACATGGCTTGAGCTTCGGCCAGCGCAGCGTGTTTTTTTTCGATGTCGCCCAGCAACTGTTCGATGTGCGCCGCGGAATCGTTCAGCACCCGGCCCAATTCGCCCAGTTCGTCGCCGGGCATCAGCGCCGAACGGGCGGAATAGTCGCCCGCCGCCAAGGCCCGGCACTGCTTCGCCAGGCTGCGGATGGGCCGCAGGATCCCGCGAAAGACCACCCAGCCGGCCAGCCCCAGCAACGCGAGGTCCAGCGCGAACAAGGCATAGGCGCCATAGAGCGTCCGCTGCTGAACCGTCCGGGCCTCGACTACCAGCCCGTCCATGAGCGCCTCGGTGCGCGCGAGCAGATCCGCTCCGGTCCGCCCCAGGTCCGCCACGGCGGCCCGGTCCCCGGCAGGCCCCTCGGCCAGCGTGCCGACGGCGACGCGGTAGCGCGTCCAGGCCTGGCCGACTTCCAGCAGCTGCGGCGCGAGCGCCGCCGGCATGGGAGAAATGTCCAGACCGAACGCGCGGCCGCCATGGCGCAACGCATCGTGCGCCGCCTCGAACGAAAGCAACAGATCCGCCAACGCGGGATCCGGCGGGTCCGGGCGCTGGCGCGCCATCAGGGTTTCCAGGCCGATGCGCTGGCTGAGCATGCGCATCTTGCCCGCGACGTTCAGCGTGGCCGCCACGCCGTCGCTTTCCCGCAGCAGGAACCGGACGATGGACACGTTGCCAATGGCCAGCAGCACAACCAGGATGAAGGCCAGCGAGGCCTTCTGCCGCAAGGTGCGGGGAAGGGAGTCGAGTCGCAAGAAGGAGCCTGGAAATATCGGGGTCGGGAACCAGGGTATTGCCGCCAGACGATTCTACCAACGAACCGACGGACCAGGAACCGGCGCCCGCCCGGGATCCGGGCTGGCGCGCACGGTCCCGGCCCGGTTCCCGGGCGAGGCTCAGGCGTCCAGCGTGGACAGGTCGATGCGCTCGGCCCGGTTCAGGGCCGACGCGACCTTGACCCGCAGAGCGTTGGAGTGCGCCCTGCGGATTTCCTTCTTCACGTCCAGCAGCTGCTGCGGATGCATGGAGAACCCGGTCAGACCCAGCCCCAGCAGCATGCGGGTGACGCGCACATCGCCGGCCATCTCACCGCAAATCGACACGGGCTTGCCCAGCCGCTCGCCGATATTGATGGTGTGCGCGATCAGGCGCAGCACCGCCGGATGCATCGGATCGTACAGGGACGCGACGTCGGTGTCCCCGCGGTCGATCGCCAGCACGTACTGAATCAGGTCGTTGGTGCCGATGGACAGGAAATCCAGCGCCTCGGCGAAGGGCTCGATGGCGATGGCCATGGCGGGGATCTCGACCATGGCGCCCACCTGGACGGCGGCGTCGTGGGGCAGCCCCTGGACGCTCAGTTCTCCCGCTGCTCGCGCCAGTGCGCGGCGAGCGGCGTGGATCTCGTGCATGTGCGACACCATGGGGAACAGCACCCGGATAGGCCCGTGCGCGGCGGCCCGCAGCAGCGCCCGCAGTTGCGTGTTGAACATCTCGGGATTGGCCAGGCAGTAGCGGATCGCGCGCAGGCCCAGGGCCGGGTTGGTAGCCACGGTCGCCTCGCCATCGAGCGTCTTGTCGGCGCCGATGTCCAGCGTGCGGATGGTGACCGGCCTGCCCGCCATGGTGCGAACCACCGAGGCATAGGCCTCATATTGCTCATCCTCGTCCGGCAGGTCGGGGCGCCCCATGAACAGGAACTCGCTGCGGAACAGCCCGATGCCCTCCGCTCCGGCCGCCAGCGCGTCGGCAGCTTCCTCCGGCAGCTCGATGTTGGCTTCCATGCGGATCTGGATGCCGTCGAGCGTCACGGCCGGCGCGAAGCGCAGCGCCTTGAGCTCGTCGCGCTCACGCAGGAAGGCCGCCTGCCGTTCCTGGTATTCCCGCAGCACGGCATCCGAGGGATTGACCAGGACCAGCCCGTTCAGTCCATCGACGATCAGCCGATCGCCGTCGCGCACCAGCGCGCGCACCGCCCCCATGCCGACCACGGCGGGCACATTCATGCTGCGCGCCACGATGGCCGTGTGCGAGGTGGCTCCGCCCAGATCCGTCAGAAAGGCGCCGAAACGGCCGCCGCGCAAGCGCATCATGTCGGCCGGGGAAATGTCGCGCGCCACCACGATCAGGCTGCCGTCGACGGCCACGGCATCCAGGTTCGGCAGCCAGTGCACGGATCCGGACAGCACCCGCAGGACGCGCTCGATCACCTGGCGCACATCCCCGCCCCGCTCACGCAGGTAGGCGTCCTCCATCAGGGAAAATTGCTCCGCCAGGATCTGGCCCTGGGTCGTCAGAGCCCATTCGGCGTTGTACCGGCGCTCCGCGATCATTTGGCGGACGGACTGCGTCAGCATGGGATCCTGCAGCAGCATGGCATGGACCGACAGCAGCACGCCCAGCTCGCGCGGCGCGTCGGCCGGCAGATCCGCGGCCATCTGGCCCAGGTCGCGCACGGTCTCGTCCACCGCCCGCGTGAAGCGCTGCTGTTCGGATTCGATGTCCGCATCGGCGATGCGATAGTGGGCGACTTCGAGCGAGGCCGCGCTCATGACCACGGCCCGACCGATGGCGTAACCGCGCACCACCCCCTGGCCATACAGGCACAGGGTGGAGGAAATCGCGGACGATGCGGGTTCCGGCGAATTCATGCGGGTCGGACTTATTCGGCTTCCCCGAAGCGGCCCTCGAACAGGGCTCGGATGTCGGCCAGCGCCTGGGCTTCATCCTCGCCCAGGGCATCGATCCTGACGGTGACGCCCAGGCCCGCGGCCAGCATCATCACGCCCATGATGCTCTTGGCGTTGACGCGCTGGGCGCCCCGCGAAATGAAGATGTCGCTACGGTAGCGCCCGGCCAGCTGGGTCAGCTTGGCGGCCGCGCGCGCATGCAATCCCAGCTTGTTCGAAATCACCAGATCAATGGAGGGCATGGGCACGGGCTCCTAGCAGTCACACGGGGGTTCCGCATTCACGATACCGCGCAGCGCCCCCTGGCGCACGCGTTCGCTGAGAGATTCGGGGTTTTCCTGCTGGTCTGTCAAGGCTTTCAGCACCATGCAGGCATTGGTGCCGGTCAGCAGATGCGCCACATAGCCGTCGTCCAGCGCCCGGCGCAGGGCCTGGGCAGCGATATTGAAGGGCGTCGCCCCGTACAGGTCGCACAGGATCAGGACGGGCTCGGCGGGCCCGCGCGATCGCATCCAGTCCAGGATGCGCCCGGTCTGGGCGGCGGGGTCGGCGTCGGGCGCGATATCGAAGACAGCCAGGTCGGGCACCCGGCCCAGCACGTGCCGGGCGCAGGCTTCGAAGGCCGCGCCCAGGGGCTCGTGCATGACCAGGGCGATACGGGTATTCATAGACTGCCGCCCGCCTCGCGGCCTGCATGCCTCCCGGATTCTTCAGGCACAGGACGGTCCGCGGGAACTACCCCGTGTCCGGACTCATCCACGGCTCGAACCAGGGCCTTCACGAAGCGGCCGGCCACGTCGAAGCCGGTCTGCTCGGTGATTTCCACGAAACAGGTGGGGCTGGTGACATTGATTTCGGTGATGTAGTCGCCGATCACGTCCAGGCCGATCAGCAGCAGGCCGCGGCCCGCCAGCTTCCGGCCCACGGCCCGGGCCAGTTCAAGGTCGCGGTCCGACAGAGGCTGGGCCCGGCCGCGCCCGCCAGCGGCCAGGTTGCCGCGGCTCTCGCCCACGAGCGGGACGCGCGCCAGGGCGAACGGCACCGGTTCGCCGCCGATGATCAGGATGCGCTTGTCGCCATCGAGAATCTCGGGGATGTAGCGCTGCGCCATGATGGTCCGCACGCCCAGCCCCGTCAGGGTCTCCAGAATGGAGCCCAGGTTCGGCTCGTCGGGTCGCAGGCGGAAGATGCCGCTGCCGCCCATGCCGTCCAGGGGCTTGACGATGACGTCGCCGTGCTGCGCGTGGAAGGCGCGCAGCCGTGCCATGTCGCGGCTGACCAGCGTGGGAGCCGTATATTGCGCGAACTCGGTGATGGCGAGCTTTTCCGGATGGTTGCGGATGGCCGACCCGGCGTTGAACACGCGCGCGCCCTGGGCCGCCGCGTAGTCGAACAGGTGCGTCGCGTAGACGTATTCCATGTCGAAGGGCGGGTCCTTCCTCATCAGCACGGCGTCGAAGTCGGCCAGCGCGCATTCGCGCGGCCCGGCGGCCTGCGTCCACCAGTCGTGGCCGTGCCAGTCGGGATCGGCGCGCAGGTGCATCGCCGTCGCGGAGACCCGCACGCGGCCTTCCAGGACGTACAGATCGCCCATCGTGGCGAAGCTGAAGTCGTGTCCCTGCGCCGCCAGGCTGCGCATGATGGCAACGGAGGAATCCTTCCAGGCCTTCAGGGCGGGCAGCGGATCGATGACGAACAGAAAATGCATGAATGCCTCTGATGTCCTGCTTGGCTAATTCGAATATCTCCGGCGGTGGCAGCCCTCCACCTCGCGCCTTGCAAGGCGCTCGGATTCGATCGGCATGAAATCTTCAACTGCAACAGCCCTCCACCTCGCGCCTTGCAAGGCGCTCGGATTCGATCGGCATGAAATGGTCCGCAGGGACCATTTCATGTCCGATCTCATCCAGCTTTCTTGCGCGGCGCCAGCACCATCACCATCTGACGGCCTTCGAGCTTGGGCATGGCCTCGACCAGAACCATTTCTCCCAGGTCGTCGCGCACCCGTTCGAGGACGCGCATGCCGAGTTCCTGGTGGGCCATTTCGCGACCGCGGAAACGCAGCGTGACCTTGGCCTTGTCGCCATCCTCGATGAAACGGCGCAGGTTGCGCAATTTCACCTGGTAGTCGCCTTCGTCGGTGCCCGGGCGGAACTTGACTTCCTTGACCTGGATGACCTTCTGGCGGGACCGGGCCTCGGCCTGGCGCTTCTGTTCCTGGTACTTGAACTTGCCGTAGTCCATCAGGCGGCAGACCGGGGGACTGGCCGTCGGGGCGATTTCGACCAGGTCGACGTCGTTCTGTTCGGCCATGGTCAAGGCCTCGGACGTGCGGACAATGCCCAGCTGTTCGCCATCCACGCCGATCAGGCGGACTTCATGAATGCGGATCTCACCGTTGACACGGTGTTTCTTTTCGGTTGCGATGTCGAGAACTCCTGTGAGTTGATGAAAAAGGGGCGATCAGGCCTGCGCCGGTTCGGTCCCCTGCTGGCGGGTCGAAATTTCACGCTTCAGCCGGGCGATGAAATCCGCCACCGGCATCGAGCCCAGATCCTGGTTGCCACGCCCGCGCACGGACACGGTGCCGGATTCGCGTTCTTTGTCACCGACGACCAGAATATACGGGATTTTCTGCAGACTATGTTCGCGGATTTTACGGGTGATCTTTTCGCCCCGCACGTCGGTGGATACGCGCAGGCCCTGCTGCTTCAGGTCCCGGGCGAGCTGTTCGGCATAGGCGGCGGAACCGTCGGAAATGCAGCAGACCACCGCATGGTGCGGCGCCAGCCAGGCGGGCAGCGCCCCGGCGTGATTTTCGATCAACATGCCGATGAAGCGCTCCAGGGAGCCCAGGATGGCCCGGTGCAGCATCACGGGCGTGCGGCGGTGGTCCTGGGCGTCGACATATTCGGCCCCCAGGCGCTGCGGCATGGAAAAGTCCACCTGTATGGTGCCACACTGCCAATGGCGGCCGATGGCGTCCTTCAGGGTGTATTCGATCTTCGGGCCGTAGAAGGCGCCCTCGCCTTCCGAGACTTCGTAGTCGCAATGGGACAGGTCCAGGCTGTCCTTCAGGGCCTGCTCGGCCTTGTCCCAGACCTCGTCGGCGCCGATGCGCTTTTCGGGGCGGGTGGCGACCTTGTACAGGATCTCGGTGAAGCCGAAATCGGCGTAGACCTTCTGCAACAGGCGTGTGAAGGCGGCACATTCTTCCTGGAGCTGGTCTTCCGTGCAGAAGATGTGCCCGTCGTCCTGGGTGAAACCACGCACGCGCATCATGCCGTGCAGCGAGCCGGAAGGCTCGTTGCGATGGCACTGGCCGAATTCACCGTAGCGCAACGGCAGTTCGCGATAGGAATGCAGGCCGGCGTTGAAGATCTGCACGTGGCCCGGACAGTTCATGGGCTTGAGGCCATACACGCGGTTCTCGGATTCCGTCGTGAACATGTTTTCCTGGTAGTTGTCCCAATGGCCGGTCTTCTTCCACAGAGACAGGTCCAGGATCTGCGGCGCCTTGACTTCCTGGTAGCCGTTGTCCTGGTACACCTGACGCATGTACTGCTCGACCTGCTGCCAGACCGTCCAGCCCTTGGGGTGCCAGAAGATCAGGCCGGGGGCCTCGTCCTGGAAATGGAACAGGTCCAGTTCGCGGCCGATGCGGCGGTGGTCGCGCAGTTCGGCCTGCTCGAGCATGTGCAGGTAGGCGTCCTGGTCTTCCTTGCGGGCCCAGGCGGTGCCGTAGATGCGCTGCAGCATCTCGTTGTTGCTATCGCCGCGCCAGTAGGCCCCCGCGACCTTCATCAGCTTGAACACCCGCAGGCGGCCGGTGGACGGCACGTGCGGACCACGGCACAGGTCGATGAAATCGCCCTCGCGGTACAGACTGATCTTTTCGTTGGCGGGGATCGAGGCGATGATCTCGGCCTTGTAGGCCTCGCCGATGCCGCGGAAGAATTTCACGGCCTCGTCGCGGTCCCATTCCTCGCGCGTCACGGCTTCGTCGCGGCGAGCCAGTTCGGCCATCTTCTTCTCGATGGCTTCCAGGTCTTCGGGCGTGAAGGGGCGTTTGTACGAGAAATCGTAGTAGAAGCCGTTCTCGATCACCGGGCCGATGGTGACCTGGGCATCGGGAAACAGGGTCTTGACCGCATAGGCCAGCAGGTGCGCCGTGGAATGGCGGATCAGATCCAGGCCTTCGGGGTCCTTGTCGGTGACGATGCTCAGGCTCGCATCCCGGTCGATCACGTGGCCGGCATCCACCAGGCGCGCCGGTTCGCCGTTCACGGTCAGCCGGCCCGCCAACGCCGCCTTGCCCAGCCCGGTCCCGATGGAGCGCGCGACCTCGTGCACGGAAACCGGATGGTCGAATTCGCGCCGCGAACCGTCGGGAAGGGTGATGCAAACCATTTAAGCGTGTCCTGAAAATGCGAAACGCGGCCTGCGCCGCGTAGGTAAAAAGCTTGAATTTGCCATGCAGGAAGGAACCCGACCAGTGTAGCAATCGGGCGGGCAACAATCAATTTGATACAGGGTGCGCGCCGGATTCTGCGCGATGGCACGGCCCTTGGCGGCGAGGATTGTTGCAAAACAGCAAAAAGACGCCGCACCGAAGACAAGCATTCGAATGAGCGAAACAAGACGCTAGTGTCCTGTCTGGTGAGTTTGGTCACTTGAATTCGGATGCATGGGCTTGTCAGGCAAGGCGCAAACCGCAGCGATAGCCGGTGCTATCGCGAGGATGAGTCTGGACACGGAGCAGTCCCTGCGGACTGCTCCGTGTCTGACGAATCCGAACCGCTTGCAAGCGGTGAGGTGGGCAAGCAACGCAGCATGGCCAGCCCGGGCGCCGAAGGTAAGGATCGGAATTAGCCAGACAGGACACTAGCCTCGCAGCGACGACCCTCCCCCCGATGAACCGTGCGGCGTACCGGCCGCCCACATGACATCGAACAGCGCCTTCTGCAAACAAGCGAATTCCGTACTCTGGATCAGCAAGGCAAAGTTCTCACGACGCGAAGAAATATAGGCGACTTTGTCGTCGTAGATGTAGCTGGTCATTGTGAACGGCAAGGGCGATGGGGAAAAACGGACATCACGCAACTCGTCATGGGAACTGGGCCAGATGCCCCGCTCGATTTCCTCGGTGGCGCTGCGCACGACGCGCAACCGGATGCCGGCGTCGATTCGGCGACGGATGTGCTCCTGCATGAACTCACGGCCCGGAACGCTCAGCAACTCGACCATAGACAAAATACCGCAAAGCTCTTTGGAGTGACACCCCAGGCTGTCGTTCAAGACGGTGATGATGCCATCGATGCCGGAGTAATAGCGGATGCGGGGCTTGGCAATCGAGTGGCTGAAGATCGCCTGCACTTCAGGCAGCGCCTGCTCGATCAGCCGCTTTTGCTGTTCCGCATTACGCAAGAGGACGACCGGGTCCTCGGCGACGACATAGGTTTTGTTCGATTTCTCGATCTGGTTCAGCAAACCCTCGGCCACCAGACTGCCCAGGATGTCATAGGCGGTCGTCCTGCCAATGCCTGCCCGCTGGGCGACTTCCGTCACCGAGGCCTCCCCCAGCGCCAGTGCCGCAAGATAAAAATCCCCCCGCTTTCCCGATAGGCCAAGTTGTGCCAGAAGTTTCATCAGCGCCATATGCATTTTTTGTCAGAAAAATTGGACATGAATCATTGTGTCAGAAATTATCGACAAAGTGAATTATCTTGATGATCAGTGAATTCCCTAATGCATCAAGTAGATATTGATAGATAGAATCAGTCGATCTAATAGAAATTAGATGTCGATTAACATCGACAACTTAAGATACTCCATACAACCACCCTGTCATCCGCTCATAATTCAAGGACGATTCTCATGAGAAATCTGGGCAAATTTTCGGCTGTGGCGGCCTGCGGCGTCGCGACGTTCGGCCTGGCTGTCCCTTCCCCGTCTTCCGCGGCCGAGCCGCTGAAGATCGGCCTGGTCTCCTTCTTCTCCGGCCCCGTATCCGGCCCAGTCGGAATTCCGTCACGCAATGGCGCGGACCTGATCATCGACGCCATCAACTCCGGCACCCTGCCCGCGCCCTATTCCGGCACCGGCATTGGCGGCCGGCCGATCCAGCGAACCTACATCGACGAGGCCGTCGAGCCCGTCAACGAGTATCGCAACCTGGTTCAGAGGCAAGGCGTGGATGCCGTCATCGGCTATGCCTCATCGGGCTCCTGCCTGGGCGTCGCGCCCGTCGCCGAAGAACTCAAGACGCTGACCCTGTTTTATTACTGTGGCTCGGTCCGCACCTTCGAAGAAGGTCCGAAAGAATATGTCTTCCGCACGATGAATTCCCAGGATGTCGAGAACATAGCGGCCGCTCGCTATCTCCTCGACACGAAAAAAGACGTCAGAACGGTCTCGGGGATCAACCAGAACTACGGCTGGGGGCAAGAGTCCTGGCGCGATTTCACCAAAAGCCTGCAGCAGCTCAAACCAGACGTAAAACTCGAAACAGCCCTGTTTCCCAAAATTTTTGCCGGTCAATACGGCGCCGAGATCACGGCGCTGGCACGCAACCGCGCCGATGTCGTCCACTCCAGCTTCTGGGGCGGCGATCTCGATGCCTTCATCCTTCAGGCGGCGCCACGCGGTCTGCTGAAGAAACAAACCGCGGTGCTGACGACCGGAGGCACGGCCATGCATTCCCTGGCCAAGCAAATTCCCGACGGCACCATCATCGGAGTGCGCGGCAACGGCGGCGTGCTAGCGCCCGCTTCGGCATTCAACGACTGGTTCCGCGATACCTATCAAAAGAAATACGGCACACAACCCAGTTTCCCCGCCTATTACATGGCGCAAGCCGTATTGGCGCTCAAGGCGGCCGGCGACAAGGCATTCACAGAGACCCGGAAAGCCCCCTCGGCCGATGAGATCCGCAAGGCGCTGACGGGCATCACGTTCGACACCCCCGCGGGCCCGGTCGCCATGGCCCGGCACAACGGCCACCAGGCCGCGACCGACATCGCCTATGGCACATTCCAACTCAAGGACGGCGCGCCTGCTCTGGTCAACGTCAAACGCTACAAGCCTGAATGCGTGATCGCACCCGAAGGCAAAAAGAGCCTGGAATGGATCGAGGCAGGCTTTCCCGGCGCCCAGTGCGAATAGCACAGTGACTCAAAAACAGCACCCTTCCAGCGCGCCCGATCACCGATCGCCAGGCCGCCGGAGGGCGCTGCCGCACGCAGGATTCCCGATATGACAACGCTTCTGGCCATCGTCATCGATGGCTTCATCTACGCCTCATGGCTTTTCATCATGGCGGCGGGCCTCACGCTGATCTACGGCGTCATGCGCATACTCAACATGGCGCACGGCAGCTTCTATGCCATCGGCGCCTACACATCCGCAACACTGGTCGGCTGGTACTTTGGCCTCGAAAGCACACCCGCCGCAGGGGGCTTTCTCATGATCACAATCGGCGCACTGGCGGCTGGCGTCATCGCCGGGCTGGCAACTGAACGCGGCGTGCTCAGATTCTTGCAGGATCGCGAGGAAGTCGTGATGGTGCTGGTCACGTTCGGCCTTCTGCTTGTATTCGAAGACCTGATCAAAATGATCTGGGGCGTCCAGTCCTACTACGCCCCCGAGCCGTACTCGCTATTGGGCAGCACGGACATCGACGTGCTCACATTTGTCAATTACGACCTGGCGATGATCGGCGTCGCCGCCATCGTGGCGGCCTCACTCTGGTGGGGCCTCAACCGCACGCGCCACGGAAAGCTGTTGCGAGCCGTCATCCAGGATCGTGAAATGGCGATTGCCATGGGCATCGATGTGAATCGCCTGTTCGCCATCACCTTCGCCATTGGCGCGGGGCTGGGCGCCCTGGCCGGCGGCCTGATCGCTCCAGCCACGGCCGTGACTCCCGGACTGGGCATCGAAGTCATCGTACTGGCATTCGCCGTCGTCGTCACCGGCGGCCTGGGGAGCATCCAAGGAGCCCTGGTCGGCGCCATCCTCATCGGCCTGGCACGCTCGGCGGCGGTCAACCTGTTTCCAGAAGCCGAGCTGTTCGTCATCTACGGCGTCATGGCGCTGGTTCTGGTGTTCCGGCCACGCGGCCTGTTCGCACTCGCAAACGCCCGGAGGATCTGATGCATACTCGAGACCGTACACCTTTCGCCATCATTGCGATCGCCGCACTGTTGGCGGCCGGATATTCCGTCTTCCCTGCCTGGTTCTCATCGACGGTCGTCGCGGTGATCGCCAAGGCCCTGGTCGTCATCGGCGTCGTCACCCTCATGCGCAGCGGCCTAGTCTCGTTTGGCCAAGGGCTGTACTACTGCATCGGCGGGTACGTCGTCGGATTGGGCGGGCAGCTGCTACATGTCACCGACATCCTGGCGCTATTGTCCCTGGCCGCCCTGACCGGCCTGATCACAGGCGGCCTGCTGGGCCTGCTCATGAGCCGCTATCGCGAGATCTTCTTTGCAATGTTCAGCCTGGCGCTGGCGATGATCCTCTACGGCATGCTCTCGCGCTCCCAGGCGCTGGGCAGTACCGATGGCTTCAACGTCGCCGCCCCCACGCTGCTGGGCGCCACGTTGACCCATGAACAGGCGAATCTGGCGCTCTATCTGACCACGTGCCTGATCGGCGCGTTCATCGCCTGCGCGTCGCACCGGTACTTCAAGTCGCCCCTCGGATACGCCGGCCTGGCCGTCGCCGAAAACGAGATCCGCGTGGAATACCTCGGGTTTTCTCCCAGCAGGGTTCTGTATTGCAACTACCTCGTCGCCTCAGTCACCGCATCCATCGGAGGCGCGATCACGGCGCTCAACTATGGCCATGTCGGGCCCGACATGGCGTACTGGACTCAATCCGGAGAGTTCCTGTTCATCGCATTGATGGGCGGCGCCGGCAACATCATGGCGCCCTTTCTCGGCTCCGCTGTATTCGAGGCTGTTCGAACCTATGCCCTGGAATTCGCCCCCGATGCCTGGCACCTGATCCTGGGCACCGTCCTGATCCTGATCGTGTATTTCCTACCCAACGGCCTATGGTCCCTGATACGCCCCGCGGGGCCGATCAAGCGCTCGGCGGAAAAATCCTGCGAGAGAGCGTCATGAGCATCCTGGAAGTCAAGAACCTGAATCGCAGCTTCGGCGCCGTCGTCGCCGCCGCAGACATCAACCTTTCCATCGCCGAGCAGGAGATCGTCGCCCTGATCGGCTCCAACGGCGCAGGCAAGACCACGTTCGTCAACATGGTGACGGGCTACCTGAGGCCCAGCGGCGGATCGATCCTGTTTCGCGGCCGGAACATCACAGGCATGGCGCCGCGGGAAGTCTGCCGCGCCGGCCTGTGCCGGTCCTTTCAAGTCGCCCAACTGTTTCCCGCCCTGACGGCGCTCGAGAACATGATGATCGCCTTCGCCATGCTTCAGGTGGACGGGTCCAGTTATTTCAAGCCGCTGGAGAACCGCCAGGCGCGCAAGAGGAGTCTGGACGTTCTCGAGAGTTTCGGCATCGCCAACCATGCCGATTCCAAGGTCGGCACCCTGGCGCAAGGCGTGCGCAAGTTGCTGGACATCTCGATGGCGATCGTTTCCCGGCCTGCGCTGCTGCTGCTCGACGAACCGACAAGCGGTGTGGCTATCGACGAGAAATTCACCCTTATGGAGACCGTGATAGAGGGGGTACGCGAATCGAAAGCCGCCACTCTGTTCGTCGAGCACGACATGGAAATTGTTTCGCACTACGCCAGCCGGACTGTGGCGTTCTACGAGGGCACCATCATCGCAGACGGCCCCACGAGCTCCGTGCTGACGGCCCCCCGCGTCCGCAAATTCATCGTTGGCGAACTACAGGAAGCGGCAATCGCCGCCACGAACCATGATTGAAGTCAACAATCTCGATGTCTCCATCGAAGGCACCCCCATCTTGCGAAATATCAGCTTGGTTGTACCCAAGGGCGAAATGGTCGGCCTCGTCGGTCGCAATGGCGCCGGCAAGACCACGCTGATGCGCAGCATCATGGGCCTGGCCAGGCCGGACTCCGGGCGCATCCGCATCGGCCAGACAGATGCCACGGCGGAAACGGGATTCTGGAGAGCGCGCCGCCACGTCGGCTACATGCCCGAGGATCGCCGTCTGGTACCGGATCTCTCAGTGGAAGAAAACGTGCTCATCCCCGCATGGGCGACGCACCTTGAAGCCCCCGAACAGAAACTCGGCGCCATCTATGAGCTAATGCCCGAAGTGCGTCAGTTCGCGCCAAGACTCGCCACCAGCCTAAGCGCAATACTGTTCAGATAATGACGGGAACAGGTTGATGGATCAGGTTCAGTGGAGTGCGTCGTCGGCGGATGTGGTAGTTACTCATCTTGCGCTTGACGCCGCGCGGATTGGATCGCCCGCGACTGCTGACGCAGCGGCCCTGGGCAATCTCAGCGAGCAGGTTGCGCAGCCAGTCAGCCAAGCGCTGAGGGGGGAATGGCCGCAGCTTGCGGCAACTTGCGCTTGATCACGCGCACGGCATGTATGAAGCTGAGCCGATCGGTGTCCAACCCGCGTGGCCAGGCGGCCTGGGTCATCAATTGGCGGATGGCAAAGTGCGCCAGCAGTAGCCCCCAGAACTCCTGCTGCACCAGGTCCGGAGTCTTGCTGCGCAGCACGGTGCTGTTGGCCTTCAGATGAGTCTTGAGCTCATCGAAGACGCCTTCGATCTCCCAGCGCTCATGGTAGAGAGCCGCCAGTTCCAGGGCAGGCGCCTGCTCGGGATCGAGCAGGTTGGTGACCAGCCGGTAGCTGTGCTCGGTCGGTGTGGCGGCTGCCTGCAAGGTGTAGTCGATGACACGCACGCGCTGGCCGTTGCGGCGTTGCCGGTCCCCGCTCTCGAAGATCGTGCTCAGGTAGGAGCCATCATCGAGCCTCTGCTCGACGGGCAGAGGCCGTCCGGTCTTGGCACGCCACAATAACTTGGCTTGACTGGCGCACGCGCTGCGCCACAGCGGGAAGCCGAAGAAATTGCGGTCGGCCAGCACCAGCATGTCCGGCTTGAGTGCCTGGGGCAGCATCTGTGCCGCCATGGCCTGCTCGCTGCTCGCGCAGGGCGCCAGTTCGGCCGCCACCACCGCATGCGTGCCACACTCCACCAGCCCAAGCACTCGCGTCTGCGGGAACGCGCTTTGCCCGCGTCCGCTGGCCGGATAGCCGAAATGCAGAGCGTTGGCCTGCTCGTCGGCAACATCCAGGCAACTGCCGTCCAAGGCCATTACCCGTAGTCCTCGGTACCAGCATCCAGGCGCATCGTTCCCCGCCAAGGGTCGTAAGACCCGTCTGGCCAGTTCGCGCATCACCTGCGGGCCCAGGCGGCTGCGCGCCTGCGAAATGGCTGACTTGCTCGCCTGCACCGCCTGGGCTCGCCCGTCCCCAAGCCACTGCAGGCCCTCGCACACCACCCGCAGCACTTCCTCCAGCGGCGCTTCACGCCATAAGGCCAGCGCCATCACGTAGTACACCACCGCCGGGGCCGGCAACTGCCGTTCGCGCTGGCTCGCTCGCCCCGTCGCGCTCAACACTTCCTCGATCAACGACCTCGGACACACGCTGGCCAGCACTCCCGCGCTGATCAGATGCGCCACGTCTACCTTGGCCGCAAGGACCTTGCGCGTTCGGGACATCCGCTCTACCTCACCTTGGGGTGATAAAGATAGAGATTATCCCTCAAAAAATACTATCTGAACAGTATTGAGCCTAAGCGGCGGCCAACAGAAGCTTGTCGCGATGGCGCGGGCGCTGATGATCGGCCAGGAAGCCCTGCTCCTGGATGAACCATTCGAAGGGGTTGCGCCGACGCTGTGCAAGCGGCTGGTGGACGTCATCATGGCACTCAAGGGCAAGGGCCTGTCTGTCCTCATTTCAGAATCCGACTACACCTATACCCGCGGCATCGTCGATCGGTCTTACGCCATCGAACGCGGCAGCGTGTCCATGAACAGCCATTCAGCCCGGGCCCTTTGAATTCCAACCTTCACGGAGAAACTACAATGAACACCCTGAAAGCAGCAGTCATCCAGGCCGGAGCCGTCGCCTTCGACCTCGAAGCCACGCTGGACAAGCTCCAACAGCTCACTGCGGAAGCGGCACAGGGCGGTGCACAGCTGGCGGTCTTTCCCGAAGCCTTCGTTTCAGCCTATCCGAAATGGCTGGATTTCGGCTGCCGGATCGGGCAGCGCCGACCCGAAGGCCGTGAAGATTTCCGGCGTTACTGGGCCAGCGCCATCGAAGTCCCCGGCCCGGTGACAGCGCGCCTGGGGGCCCTGGCGCGCGAACATGGTCTGTATCTTGTCATCGGCGTCATCGAGCGGGCCGGCATGACACTGTACTGCACCGTCGTATTCTTCTCACCCGAAGGCAAACTGCTTGGCAAGCACCGCAAGCTGATGCCAACCGGCAGCGAGCGCTTGGTCTGGGGGTTCGGCGATGGCTCGACCCTACCCGTGTTCGATACGCCATTTGGCGGATTGGGTGCCGTCATCTGCTGGGAAAACTATATGCCACTGCTACGAACGGCCATGTATTCCAAGGGGGTGACGCTTTATTGCGCACCAACCGCCGATGACCGCGACACCTGGCTGCCCACGGCTCAGCACATCGCCCTGGAGGGCCGCTGCTTCGTACTGTCGTCCTGCCAGGTCATGAGGCGCAAGGATTTCCCCTTGGACTACGACATTGGCGAAGACCTCGATCCCGACACGGTGATGATGCGGGGGGGAAGCTGCATCATCGGCCCCTTGGGCCAAGTGCTCGCAGGCCCCGTATTCGACGAACAAGCCATTCTGTACGCGGATCTGGACCTGGACGACGTCGCCCGCAGCCGGCTGGATTTCGATGCGACCGGTCACTACTCCCGGCCGGACATCTTCAACCTGATCGTCAATGAACGCCCGCAACAGCCGGTGACGTTTACTGGAGAACCGGCAGCGGACGAGGAGCCCGGAATCCCGGCCTGATGGGGGCATCACCCCTATCGAGTCCGGGCTGCGCCTGGAGACCCCTGCAAAAAAGCCGCGAAACCAATGGGTTAAGCGGCTTTTTTGGCACGGCTGGGCAACCGTTGCGAGATTCTGGTAGGCAGTACTGGATTCGAACCAGCGACCTCTACGATGTCAACGTAGCGCTCTAACCAACTGAGCTAACCGCCTTCAGGAAAGAACGCAATTTTAGGGGGAATTTCGAAGGCTGTCAAACACGCGCAGGGGCCGACGCGGGCTGGAATTCATCGCGTGAACCGGCCTTTCAGGCCCGGACCAGCAGTGACCGGACCCAGCGCCGCGCCGGCAGGCCGGTGCGGGATTCCAGCCGCTCGGCTCGGTCCAGCAGGTCCTGGCGCGACAGTTCCAGTGCATCGCCCTTGAAGGCCAGGGCCACGGTGTTACCCTCGTCGATTTCCGGCAGGCACAGCACGCGCCCGCCGAAGGCCGCGCGGATGCCCCGCAGGTTTTCCTCGAAGCTCTCGTGTCGGCCGAAGAGATTCACGCTCATCACGCCCGGCTCGTCCAGGATCCGATGGCAGTCCCGGTAGAAATCCGGATCGCCGCACACCGGACCCTCGGCCCGGCTGTCGTACAGGTCCACCATCAACGCCCGGTAGCGTCCCGCCCTGCCCGGCTCGGCCACCCAGTCGCGCGCGTCGGCATGATCGACGACGGACCGCGCGCCGCCCGGCAGGCGAAAGAACGCCTGGCACAGGGCCGTGACGGCTGGATTGCGCTCGACCGTTTCGACCCGGGAACGGGTATGCCGCAGAGTGAAGCGCAGCAGCGACCCCGCGCCCAGTCCCAGGATGCCGATGCGATCGCACGCGCCGGACGGCGCGAACAACAGCCAGGCCATCATCTGCTGGGTATAGGCCAACACCAGTTCGGACGGCCGGGCGATGCGCATCGCCCCCTGGATCCATTCCGAATCGAAGTGCAGGTAGCGGATGCCGTCTTCCTCCGACAGAGTCGGCAGGTCGGCCTCGACGGCCGACCGCCGGGCGTCCTGGACGGCGCGAGGTCGCGCCACCTACAGGCGCTCGAAGATGGCGGCGATGCCCTGCCCGCCACCGATGCACATGGTGACCAGGGCATGGCGGCCCTGGACGCGCCGCAGTTCGTGCAGCGCCTTGACCGTGATCAGGGCGCCCGTGGCGCCGATCGGGTGCCCCAGGCCGATGCCGCTGCCGTTGGGGTTGACCTTGGCCGGGTCGAGGTCCAGTTCGCGGGACACCGCGCAGGCCTGCGCGGCGAAAGCCTCATTGGCCTCGATCACGTCGATCTGGTCCAGGGTCAGGCCGGCGCGCGCCAGGGCGGCGCGCGTGGCTGGCACCGGCCCGATGCCCATGTATTGCGGGTCCACGCCGGCATGGCCGTAGGACACCAGACGGGCCATGGGCGTCAGCCCCCGGGCGCGGGCGGCCTGTTCCGTCATCAGCAGCACGGCGGCCGCACCGTCGTTCAGGCCGGACGAGTTGCCCGCCGTCACAGTGCCGTTTTCCTTGGCGAAGACGGGCTTCAGCTTGTTGAAACTGTCGGGGCTGGCGTCGAAGCGCACGTGTTCGTCCCGGTCGAACACGACCTCGCCCTTGCGAGTCTTTTGCGTCACCGGCACGATCTGCGACTTGAAGTACCCCTGCTCGATGGCCCGGGCCGCGCGGCGGTGGGATTCCAGCGCCAGGGCGTCCTGGTCCTCGCGGCTGATGCCGTATTTCTGCGCCACGTTCTCGGCCGTGACACCCATGTGATACTTCTCGAACGGGCAGGACAGCGCCCCCGTCATCATGTCCACCAGGCGCGAATCGCCCATGCGCGACCCCCAGCGCTGGCCCACCGCCATGTAAGGCGCGCGGCTCATGCTTTCGGCTCCGGCGCCGATGGCGACCTCGGCGTCGCCCAGCATCAGCACCTGGGCGGCAGACACGATGGCCTGCAGGCCGGAACCACACAGGCGGTTGACGTTGAAGGCCGGCACGGCCTGGGGGATGCCCGCGTTCAAGGCCGCCACGCGGGACAGGTACATGTCGCGCGGCTCGGTGTTGATGACGTGGCCGAAGACGACGTGGCCCACGTCGGCCGCCGCCACGCCCGCGCGCTCCAGCACGTTGCGCACCACCAGTTCTCCCAGTTCGCAAGGTGAGACGTCTTTCAGGCCTCCGCCGAAATCCCCGATGGCGGTACGACAGGCTTCCACGATGACAATGTCTTGCATGATCGATTCCTATGACGAAAAATGCCCCCACGCCGCGCCTGCGGCTTGCTGTCCACCTCGCAGCCTGCATGCCGCTCGGATTCACCAGGCGCAGGCCAGTCCGCAAGGGACTGTCCCGCGTCCGGGTCCATCCCCCAGGTGGGGCGTTTTTACCTTGGGGCGGCCCGGCGGTAAAAATCAGTGTCCCAGCGCCTTGCGGATGGCGCTGGACAGTTCCTCCGCGGAGAACTTGGGGACGTAGCCGTTGGCGCCGACGCTGCGCACATGGTTCTCGTTGGCCGAGCCCGACAGGGACGAGTGGATCACCACCGGCATGGCGCTGAAGCGAGCATCCTGCTTGATGTTGCGCGTCAGCGTGAAGCCGTCCATTTCGGGCATTTCCAGATCGGTCAGCATCAGGCAGACTTTGTCGTGGATGGTCTTGCCCTCGGCCTCGGCGGCGGCGGCCAGGGTGTTCAGGCGGTTCCAGGCCTCCTGGCCGGACTTGACCATCTCGTAGGGAACGCCCATGGCTTTGAGGGTCTGCTCCATGAGAGCGCGGGCCACGAAGGAGTCGTCCGCCACCAACACCACGGTGCCGGGTTTGAGGGCGAACTTGTCCCCGACCTCACGGGGATCGACCTGGTGGCGGTTTTCCTCGGGCGTGATGGCCTGCAGGATGGCCTCGACGTCCAGCACCTGGGCCAGGCGCGCTTCGTCGCCGCTGCCTTCGGTGAGACGGGCGATACTGGTGATCAGGCTGGGACCCGTGCCTGTGTTTTCGGCGGAGATGACCTGGTTCCAGTCCAGCCGCACGATGTCCTCGACCGACTCGACCGTGAACGCCTGAGTAGTCCGGGCGTACTCCGTCACCAGCATCAGGGTCGGCGCGGCCGACAGCTTGCAGCCGATGATCGCGGGCAGGTCGTACACGGGAATCACCTGATCGCGCAGGTGCACCACGCCGAGCGAGAACTTCGGCGCGCCGGCGATCGGCGTGATGGCGGGCATGGTCACGATTTCACGGACCTTCAGCACGTTGATGCCGAAGAGTTCGGACTGGCCCAGGACGGCATCCGTGCCCAGGCGGAACAGCAGCAGTTCGAACCGGTTGGTGCCGGTCAGGTTGGTGCGTTCATCGATTTCTTTCTGGAGTGAGCTCATGTCAGGCCTTTTATGGATGCGGGGTCTCCGAACGGGAGATTCTAAAGGAGGCGGCGGGGAGTCGCAGCACTTTCATGCGCACTCTCATGCGCACGGTCCCCAAAAGCGGCACGCCGCCTGTTCAGGGCGGCAACGTCCCCTCCAGCGCCACTTGTTCGAAATCGTCCACCAGGATTTCCACGCCCAGCCGCCACTGTCCGATGCCGGATGACGGCAAGGGGCCCGTCTCGGCACGCCAGCGTCCATCGGCCAGCCGTTGCGCCTGACGGCGCAGCGGTTCGATGCCGGCCTGCGGATTGCTCAGCGACAGCGTCAGGCCCTGGGCCATCAGGGGCTTGCCCGCCGGATCGGTCAACAGGATGAACCAGGCGCCGTCGGACCTCGTCACGGCGGCCCGCGCCCGGCCATCGGACAGCACGAAGGACGCCGCCGCGGTGGGGCCGTGACCGTGCGATACGCCGGATTCGGCGCCGGCCGCGTCCAGGCTGCGCGGCGGCGGCGTGAAGCGCCAGAGCGACACCACCCCCAACAGAACCAGGGCGACGGCGGTCTCCGCCAGAATGCTGCGCCGCAACCGTCCTCGGGCCGCCGCCTCGCCCGCCAGGGCGGGGCCGGTGCAAGACCAGCGGTTGAACGCCGCAATGGCGAGCAGCCCGCACACCAGCGCCAGCTTCACGCTCAGGACGATGCCGTAAGACGTGCGCCACAGGTCCGCAAACCGATCCAGTTGGAGCAGCGCCAGCCCCGCCCCGCTCGCCAGCAGGACGGCCACGACGGGCGTGATCCAGCGGGAAAACCAGGCTAGAAGCGCCGGGCCGACGGTTCCGTCCCGGCCGGCGCCCAGCAGGCGGACCAGCGGCGCGAACGCCCCCAGCCACGCCGCCGCCGTCGCCACGTGCAGCACCACCAGGGTGCGCGACAGCCACTGAGGCGGCGCCGTGCCGGCATGGCCGCTGACGGCGAGCGCCGCGCCAGCCAGAGCCAGCGCGGCGCCCGCGCAGCCGCGCGCCGTCCCGGTCCGACGGGCGCGCAAGGCCCCCGCCGACGCCAGCAAGGCCAGGGCGGACAGGCCCAGCGTCCAGGCATAGCGGCTGTCCAGGGCGGCCACCCAGGCCGGCCGGCCGAGCAGGGCCGATCCGGGCAGATCCAGCAAGTCCAGTCCCTGCAGCCCCAGGTTCACGGGCAGCAGGCCCAGGCCAATCCAGACCAGGGGCCGGATCCAGTCCTGGCGATCCGACAGATCCCGGGCCCGGAACAGGGCCGCGCCTGCGCAGGCGAACAGACAAGCGTAGCCCAGCCAGCGACCCAGCCAGATGGCCGCTTGGCGCGCGCCGGGCATGGCGGCGTCAGCCGCCCCGGTCGGCCCGACGGACGCACCGACCGCGTAGTCCAGCGTGCCGCCCACGGGGTGCCCGTCCGCCGACACGACGCGCCAACTCAGCAGATAGCCGCCCCGGGCCGCGTCGCCGGGCAACGGCACGCGGATCCGGCTGCCTCCGGCCTCCGCCGGCTTCACGTCTACGGAAAGCCCTTCGGGACCGAGCAGACGCAGCGCGGTGACGCTGACAGGTTCGTTGAACGTCAGGACGGCGGCGGCCGGCACCCGGTCGAGCACGGCACCGGGCGGCGGGTCGGCCGACACCAACGCGGCATGCCCCCAGACCGACTGGCCCCACGCCAGCAGGCAGGCGGCCAGGACGAGAGCGGCCTTCAATGGTGATGACCGTGGCCGCCGCCCCCTTCCTCATGGGCGGGTGCCACGATCTTCACGCCCGGCGCGGGGCCTTGCGCGTCCGGATCGCCCGAGGTGTCGATCCAGCGCGACACGCCTTGCCCGCATTCCTGGACGACCGGAAAGTACACGGTCTGCCCCGCCTTGAACGCCTCCGACAGATAGACGCGGAACACGAACTCGTCGTAGTACGCGTCCGGCAGGTCGCCGCGCCAGCTGATTTCGCGCACGCCGCTTTCCACCGGCGCGCCGTGCAGGGTCTGGGGCCGTTCATACTTGCCCTGGGTCAGGTCCAGGGTCCAGCCGGCCTTGGGCTGCGGTTTGGCCGCCAGCACACCGTCGGGAATGCGCACGCGCAGCCGGGTGGTGGCGGCGCCATCGCAGCCATGGCCGACTCGCAGCACCGCCTTGTAATAACTGCCGGCGGCGGCTTGGGAAGTTTCCAGGGTGACATGGGCCTGGGCGGCCGTCGCCAGGCCGAGCAAGGCCATCAAGCCTGCGGCAAGAGAAAATTTCATGAGGATGCCTTTCAAATGAATCGTGAACGAAGAAATGAACGATCAGATGAAAGATCGGGGCGGTGCTCGGGAACCAAGAGGAGCCCCGCGCACGCGCCGCGCCGACGGCGCGACGATTCCGGGAAAAGCCGGCGCAACCGCCGCCATCGCGGCCAATGCCGGCGGGGGAATCGCCGCCGGCAAGGGCGAGCCGCCAGCGTGCTGGGCCAGCAGGCACAGAGGACTGGCATAGGACTGCGGACGGTCGTCGGAATGATGATGGCCGTCCATCGACAGGCCCGGATTCTGCATCGGGCACAGCACAAGACTCGGGAACATGCCGCCCCGGGTCTCGACATCGAGCATCGTGCCCGCCGGCACCAGCGCGCGCAGCGCCAGGGCCAGACACAGGGTCCAGATCCAGAGCGTGCACGGGGTGCGGAATGGCCGACTCGGCGCGGAAAGCTTCATGCGGAAAGTATAGGGCACCCGGAACGACCCCGCGTTTTGCGCCGCGAAGCCCCGGATACCGCCTTAGCGTCTAAATACCCGGCTTCCTGGGGTCATTTCGACGCACTCTCCAGTTTTTTCCCATGTTAAAGATAGCATTATTTCATTCTGTTTCCGCATAAACGACTGCGCGCGTGCTTTCGCGCCGTCTCCCCGCCGACTCCAAGGAGCCATCATGAGCATGCGCGGCATCAAAATCAGCACGAGACTTTCGCTCGGATTCGGTATTCTGATCCTGATCACTGTGCTGCTGGCCGGTCTGGGGGTCCGGGAAACGCAGAAAAACCTGAAGAACAGCGAGACCGTCCAGATCCGCAATGAGATCAATGCCAAGATCCTGCAATGGGCGCGCTCCGTCGAGGTCAACGGGGAACGCACGCTCGCCCTGACGCACATCCCGGACCCTGCGGCGCGGGAGGCCATCCAGACGAAGATGGCCGCCACGTCGAAGCACATCACCACCCTGCAGGACCAGATCGGCACACTCATCAAGACCTCCGAGGCCCGCGTCCTGTACGATAAAGTGCTGGAGGCTCGCAAGAACTATACCGGCCAGCGCAAGACCGCCCTCGAGGACCAGAAAAAGGGCGGCATCGAAAAGGCCAACAAATTCTTCCTGCAGGACATGCCGGGCCTGATCGCCGCCTACCAGGATTCGATCGACGCACTCTACACCTTCCAGCAGAAGCGCGAAAAACAGCTGTTCGCCGAAAGCCAGCAAGCCGGCCAGCGAACGTTGATCCTCGTGACACTGGCGGCCATCCTGGCGCTGGCTTGCGGCATCCTGCTGGCCTGGCGCATCAGCCGTTCCATCACCCTGCCTCTGCGACAGGCCATGGCGCTGGCCGAGGCCGTCGCCAGGCGCGACCTCGACCACGACGTCACGCCCCGGGGCAAGGACGAACTCACTGCGCTGGAACACAATCTGCACGACATGGTGACCAGCCTGCAGCTGACCGTGCAGGATGTGCGCACCGGCGCGGATTCCATCGCCTCGGCCTCGGCCCAGATCAGCGCCGGCAACCTGGACCTGTCCTCGCGCACCGAGCAGCAGGCCAGTTCCCTGGCCGAGACCGCCGCCACCATGGAGCAGATCACCGCCACCGTGCGCCAGAACGCCGACAACGCCCAGCAGGCCAACACCCTGGCCGCCTCCGCCGCCAAGACCGCCACCGACGGCGGCGCCATCGTCGCCGAGCTCGTCTCCACCATGAGCGAGATCAACACCAAGTCCCAACAGGTCGCCGACATCATCGGCGTCATCGATTCCATCGCTTTCCAGACCAACATCCTGGCCCTGAACGCCGCGGTCGAGGCCGCCCGCGCCGGCGAACAGGGACGCGGCTTCGCCGTGGTCGCCTCCGAGGTCCGCGCGCTGGCCCAGCGCTCGGCCGGCGCGGCCAAGGAGATCAAGGGCCTGATCGACACCTCCGTGGAATCCACCGCCAAGGGCAATGAGCAGGCCTCGCGCGCGGGCGCCACGATGCAGGACATCGTCGATGGCATCAACCGCGTCACCGACATCATGGGCGAGATCAGCGCGGCCAGCCGCGAACAGACCACCGGCATCGAGGAGATCAACGCGGCGGTCACGCAGATGGACGACGTCACCCGGCAGAACGCCAGTCTGGTCGAGGAATCGGCCGCCGCCGCCTCCAGCCTGCAGGCGCAGGCCGACACCCTGGCCCAGTTGGTCGCCACATTCCGGCTGAAGAATCAGCGCGGTGGCAAAACCGCCGCGCTGCCAGGACAGGCGGCGGCACCGAGACTGGGGTATGGGGGCGTCGAGGCGGGCGGCCAGAGCGGCTGATACCATAAGGGCCTTTGCCCCCGAACGAGCACGCTTCCCATGAAACTCGCCACCTGCACTTCGGATTAGCGTCTCAAGTTGCGCCAATACGTTCCTAACATGCTGTTATTTAACTACAACGTCTTGAATTTCAGCTTCTGAGCATGCCATGATGACCCCTGGCATCACACCCTTTCCGGGTAGCTAGGTGGGTAGCTAGCAGCGATTCAGATCGCTAGCTACCCAGGAACACCTAGCCAGGGGCAGTCTTGGCAAATTCAACGAATAAACTCAACGACATCCAGCTTCGCAACTGGGTGGCGCAACGCAAACCCGTCGCCCGATCTGATGGCGGCGGGCTGACTTTCACGCTCTCTGGTTCTGGTACCGCGACATGGGTACTGCGCTACCGGTTGGGCACCCGCCACAACGGTCAGGCTGTACGGCGTGAACTCACGCTGGGCAACTATCCCGACATCTCATTGCGAGAAGCCAGGATTCTTGCAGGAAAACACCGTGCAGCCATTGATGGCGGTAATGATCCAGCCATCGAAAAACAATCCGAGAAAACACGGGTTCGAGCCGATTGGACCATCCGTGAACTGGTGAAGGACTATCAGGACAAGGTTCTGGTTGAACCAGATTACGCGGCGGACACAATCGAGTATCGAAAGTCTGACTATGAGCAAGTCATCCTGCCCCACCTAGGCTCCCGACTGACCTCATCCGTCACATCCATAGACATCGTGGGGATGCTCGTAGAAGCAAAGCGCACCTGGACCGTCAGCAAACGCATCCTGACCTCGGCATCCATGCTTTTTGATCATGCCTGCGGCCAGATGCTGATTCCGGCAAACCCCTGCACAGGGATTCGGTTGTCGGCCATCATGGGACCACGCCCTCCAGTTCGCCAACGCATCATGCTGCAAGAAAATGAGCTCCGGGCATTGCTGCCGGATATCGACATCATTGGCATAGAAAACGCACTGGCCTTCCGTATCCTGCTCGCCACCTGCGTGCGTGGCATCGAACTGGCAAGCGCCAAAAAAGAGGATCTGTTTCTGGATCGCGGCGTCTGGTGGATTCCAGATGAGGCGGTCAAAACAAGAAAAGGATTCCTGGTTCCCATCGTGCCTGCCGTTGCCGTCTGGTTTGAAGCGCTGATTAACCTGTCCGGCGAATCCATCTACCTGCTGCCAGCCCGTCAGGAGCGACGGCGGCGCAAGCACCAGGGAGACATCCACGTTGGAACCACAACCCTGTGGGCCGCTTTCAAACGTGCCTTTGACCGCCAGGACATTCCGATCAGGCACTTTACGCCACACGACACCCGATCAACCGCCAAGGGGCACCTGAGAAACATGGGTGTTTCTCGGGAAATCTCGGAAATCGCGCTGAACCACACGCTCAAAGGCATGGAGGCCATCTACGATGTCCGCGAAGAAATCCCCGAGCGGCGGCAGGCGCTGGCCATGTGGGCGGATTTTCTGATTGCCTGCGAGACAGGAACGTCATCCCCCCAGGCATCCAAGCCCACGATCAGCAATATCATCCAGTTCAGAAAATTCGCCGGGACCCACGCATGAACCCAAAATTGGAAAGTCTTTTCCAAACCGTAGATGAGTCTGAACTTGCAGAGAACAGGCTGTTCAGGCGGCCTTGGCGGCGGATCGTCGATGGATGGTTGCAAACAGCGCCGAGCGTGCCTTTTGCAGCTGTTCGGCGGCTTCATTATCACTCATGGCCCGCGCCTGGATGAGCAGGCTCTGTAGGGTGATACCGGGCTTGAGCCCACGGGCAGGCGCCGGCAGACTGTGCAGCTTCTCCAGCGGGGTTCGCACGAGCGCTTGAGGGTAGGTGGTGCGGATCTTGCCTTTGGCATCGATCGTCTGTTCGGGGAACAGGCAAGGGCGGTGCATGTTCAGGTAGGGCACGAGGTGCTGCTCACAGAACGCGTTGATGGGCCGGGCGTGCTTTTGCGGGATGTGGGCGTAGCCGAAGGTGCGCCGGATGACCACGCCGTTCTTGGCCTCGACCAGGGCATTGTCGTTGGTGTGGCGGGGCCTGGACTTGGTGAACTCGGCGTTCAGCTTGTCGAGCAGGGCGGCCACGCGGTGGTTGATGTATTCGCCGCCGTTATCGGCATGAACCCCGCGGATGCGAAACGGGAAGCAGGCGAGCATCTGTTCGAGCACGGGCAGCAGGAACGCCTCGGAGATGCGTTCGCAACAGGCGACGACCTGCCACTGGGTGATGCAATCCACGGCGTCGATGTAGTACACGCCCTTGATGCCGTCGTAGTCGCCCTGGTGCACGCTGTCGATGCGAATGAAGCCTGCGCGGCCTGCGGGCTCGGGGGCCTTCCTGATCGCGATGGAGACGGCTCGGCTGGGTCGGGTCGGCTCCCAGTGGCCGCGCGTCTGCCGGTAGCGCGCCTGGTGGCGTAGGTTGTACAGGTGGGAGACGGAGATCGTGGCCAGGCGCTCATAGCGCGCGTCGCCGTAGACCAGCCAGGCGCGTTGGCACAGGTGGCGAGTGGCCGCCCCGCTCAGGTTCTCGTGCAGGGCATCGAGCCTGGCCAGCGCGGTGATGTCCCCCTCGGTGTAGCGGCGCGTAAAGCCGTGCGCGGGCGCGTGGCGCTGCCCAAGCGGGGTGTGATCGCGGAATCGGGCGATCAATCGGCTCAGGTGCTGGCGTGAGTAGCCACTGGTCGCGAGCAGGTAGCGGATGACCAGTCCCTTCTGGACGCGAGTGAGCGAGGGGTATCGAAAGCGCTGCAGCACCGACAGGACGTGCACCTGGCGCTGCGCTTGGGTGCCAGCGGCGACCTGTGGCTCCAGGCCAGCGGTGCCGGCCAGGAATTGTTCCAGGCTCTCCAGGCTGGTGAGCCGTTCGTCGTGTAAGGTCAAGATCATCTCCCGATGATCGACGACCCGCGGCCAAAGCTCCAGACTCATCTGATGTTGGAATCACCAGGCCCCCTTCAGACTCATCTGATATTGGACAGGGCTTGGAATTCCTTTCGTCGCCCGAAGCATGTATAATTGATGGTGACAAGACCCGCCAAGGCTATGTACGAAAGTACACCCTCAAACCGGCGGGTTACTCATTTCTGGCCCGCGAAACAGCAATAAGCAGACGGATGGGCCTGCAATGACATGCCATCCTCTTCCCTTCGCCAAACCGGCAACGACCTATGCCGAACAGGTAGCCATCCTCGAACGGCGCGGAATGGACGTTGATGACCATGCGGCAGCGGAATTCTACCTACAGCACCTGAACTATTACAGGCTCAGCGCCTATTGGTTGCCCTTTGAGGCCACCCACACGCCCCATACCTTCATCCCGAGCACCCGTTTCACGGACGTTCTGAACCTATATCTGTTCGACCGCAGCCTACGCCTGCTGGTGCTGGATGCAATAGAACGCATTGAAGTTTCGATCCGCAGCCAATGGGCTTACCAAGTCTCCCAGCGACACGGCCCCCATGCGTACCTGGACGCCGGATTGGCCGCAAACCGAGGCCGTTGGGAATCCGACCTTACGAAACTGGAAAAAGAGGTTCAAAGGTCCGATGAAGTGTTCATCAGACACCTGCTGGCAACGTATTCGGAGAAATTGCCCCCGGCCTGGGCAGTCTGCGAGGTCATGTCCCTGGGGCTGCTCTCGCGCTGGTACGGCAATCTCAAACCCATGCAGACTCGCAGCGCCATTGCATCAGTCTACGCCGTCAATGAGAAGGTCTTGGGTTCCTGGTTGCACCACCTGACGGTGGTGCGAAACACCTGCGCACACCATAGCCGCCTATGGAACCGGGAGTTCACCATCACCCCGCTGATTCCAAAGACCAAGCCCCAAAACCTGCTGCATCAGTTCCAGCCAGGCTCCCGCAAGATATACAACACGCTGACGCTCTTGCTGCACTGCATGGACATCGTCGCCCCGCACCATAGCTGGAGGCAACGGCTAAAAGCCCTGATCGAGCAACACAAGCCACCCACCCGGGCCATGGGCTTCCCACCACGATGGGAGCAGCTATCCCTCTGGCAGTAGCCAGCGCGATGGTCAGGCCGAATCGCTCCATTCTTCCTGGAAATCACCATGAATGAACCTCTCTCCGAAGTCATCCGCATCCGGGTGACCTCGGCTCATGCTGCGCGTCTGGGCGAAGCAGCGGCCATATCCGGCCTGTCACTGTCCAATTACATCCGCCGCCGTCTAGCTGCCGACGACACGCTACAGGAAGAACTGACGCTGCTGCGCCAGATCGTGGCCGAACTGGGCCAGCTCCGCGATACCCGCACCGCTGCGGTTGAAACCGCCCATCTGGTGCGGGCCATGGCCAAGCCCGAACACATCGCCCTGGCCCAACAGACACTGCTGCAACGCCGCTAACCCCTCCCAGGCCACCCTTCGGCCACCTGCTGTCCCCTCTCCCCAGGAAATCTCCCATGCACACCCTTCCCGCCTTGCGGGCCGGGGCGCTGGCGCTTGCCTGCGTCCTGGCTCCCTTTGCCCATGCCTCCGGCACCGCCGACGCTAACCTGTTGACCGGCATCCCGCGCCTGGCCTGCGAAGCCACGCTCTGCCTGTCGTCCAGCCTGCGCCCAGGCGAATGCAGCCCATCACTGGATCACTATTTCGGCATCCTCAAATACAACCGGCATGGCCTGGATTGGGATGCGACGGTTGCCGCCCGCCGCGCCTTCCTGGCGCAATGCCCTGCTGCCACGGAACCCGGCATGGCCGACCGGGTGGACGCCATTTCACACGGCGCAGGCAAGTGCGATGCCGACTATCTGAATCGCAGCTACGCGGACACCGCCTACAAATGGCGACTGCGCGGCTACCGATACGACGCATCCACCGGCAACCGGGAACCCATCTACGAAGTCCAACCGCTGCCCACCGTGACGCTGACGCAGTTGCCCGCCTGGTGCGTGGCCTACAACGATCACGCCTGGACTTACGAACTGTCCATCCGCTATGTCGGTCGCCCGACCATGGGCGGGCGCTGGGTCAAGGCCGTGGACTATGACGCGGCCCAGGCCAAATGGGACGCGGATCACAACGGCCAATGGGCCGCAGGCTGGAATTTTTCATTGTCCGACCCCAGGCACCGGGCCGGTTTCTAAAGGGGCCGCGCCATGCTTCCTGCCCTGGCCTCCCTCGCCCTTGCCTGCGCATCGCACATCCACCCGGTCACGCTGGACGCACTGATTCGCCACGAGTCGGGCGCACGGCAATACGCCATCGGAGTGAACAGCAAGCGCCAGGCCTCCATCCAGCAACCCGGCACCCTGGAAGAAGCCCAGCGCACCGCGCAAGACCTGATGGCCCAAGGCGTGGATTTCGACGCAGGCCTGGGCCAGATCAACGTGCGCAACTGGCACTGGCTGGGCCTGGACAGCACAACGGTTTTCGATCCCTGCAAGAATCTGACCGCTGCCCAGACCGTGCTATCCGCCTGCTACGCCAGGGCGCTGCGCCACCATCGCCACCCGCAACAAGCCTTGCGGGCGGCACTGTCTTGCTACAACACCGGCAACCTCACGCGGGGCTTTGCCAATGGCTATGTGGGCAAGGTACTGGCCCAGGCGGGCATCGTGGTCCCAGCTCTCAAGCCAGTCCCCGACGATGCGGCATCCGCTGACGACACGCCACCCGCCACGGCGGACAGCCAGGATACTGCACCCGCCCAGACACCAACCCCGCCACCCGGCACCCCGGACGGCTTTACGGCACATCCCATCGCCGATGGCTTTCAGCCACCGGCCCACTGATCCCCCACAGCACCGCATCCTGCGGCCCGCAGCCTCTCCCTTTCTTTTCCCACCCCACACCCCAACACGCCTGCCGGCGTCTGGGGCAGGAGTCATGCCATGCAGAATTTGCCACACCTCACACTCCAGACAACCCCGCGACATTTCATGGACAGGCTGGTGACACTCTGGATACTAGCGATGGTCAGTCATGCGACATGGGCGCAGTCTCTGGGCGGTCTGTCTCGCGCCCGAACCACGCTGCAAACCCTCAAAGACAATCTGGACATCATTCTGCCGATTGCCGCCGTCATCATCGGCGTCATCATCTTCGTGCTGTACTCGGCCGAAGTGATGAGGAAGGATGACGCCATCCGCTGGGGCATTGGCGTGCTGCTGGCCGGGTCCGCAGCCGAACTCGTTGTGCTGCTCTGGAAGTAAGCCATGGCGACCCGCACCAGCAGCACACGCGCCGCCCGCACCGGCCACACAGACCAGTCTCCCGACCATCAGCCCCCGAACACCTATCCCGTGTTCAAAGGCCTGGGCCGCAAGGCGACCTTCATGGGCATCCCCACCACCCTGATGCTCGGCGCGTTCGCATGCGTGGCCATCATTGCCATGACAGCCGGGCTGGCCTGGTGGGGACTACTGCTGGTCGTGATGCCCACGCTGGCCATGCTCACCCGCGATGACGACAAAGCCATCGACATCCTCTGGCTGGAACTCAAGACCCGTCGCACGAATCGCCAGCAGCGATTCTGGCGCGGTTCCAGCTATGCCCCGCAGGGCTACCACCGCAACCGGCCCTGGCGCCGTTTGCTTTCCCGAAGGACTCTGCCATGACCGCAGCCACCGCACTGGCCGTTGATGAACGGCTGGTTTCCCGTTATCTGCCCTATTCCCACCATGTCACCGACCGCATCATTGCCTGCGACAACCACGAATACCTGGCGGTCATCAAGGTCGCTGGTCGGGCACCGGACGCCTACGGCCAGGCTGAACTGAAAGACTGGATCGAGGCCCTGCACAATGTGCTGCGCGGCCTACCCATGGGCTCGCTCGGCCTGTATTCGCACATCATCCGCAGGCGTGTGACAGAATACCCCGACAGCACGTTTGCACAACCTTTCGCCACCCGTTTTGATGCGGCCTACCGGGCGACGTTCGACACCGCGGGGCTAATGGTCAATGACCTGTACCTGAGTGTGCTGATTCACCCCGTCGCAGACCCTGTGCTGGGCACCTTCGCCAGCCTGGAAAAGGCGGATGCAAAACGCCTGGCTCACTGGCAGGATGAATCCATCGAGCGCCTGGACAGCGCCGTGCGGGCACTGACCGCAGGACTGTACCGCTACGATCCGCAGATCCTCGGCATCGTGGATCGCCGGGGGCTGGCGTTCAGCGAAACGGCTGAATTTCTGGGGTTCCTGCTGTCGGGCACTCATCGGCCCGTGCCGATCAGCCGGGAACGGCTGCGCGAAACCCTGCCGCAGGCCCGTCCCATCTTTGGCCGCCACGGCGAGTTGGGCGAACTGCGCACCGTCGCCGGGTCACGCCTCTTTGGCATGATGGAATTGCGCGACTACCCGGAAGCTACCAAACCAGGCCACCTGGACCGACTGCTGGGCCTGCCCCACGAGTTTGTGCTGACGCAATCCTGGGGCAGTCACACAGGAGCCGCCGCCAAAAAACTCGTCAAGAAACACCACAAGCTGCTTTTGGACTCGGGTGACGATTCGGTCAGTCAGGTCACGCAACTGACCGATGTGATGGACGATCTGACCTCGGCCCGCTTGGGCCTGGGGGATCATCATGCCACTCTCCTGGTGTATGGCACCTCGGCAGACAGCGTGCGTCAGGCGCTGGCGCAGACGGCCACCGCCCTGGCCGAAGACGCCGTAGGCTTTCGGCCCCTGGACCGGGCCTTGGAAGCCGGGTTCTGGGCGCAACTGCCGGGCAACTGGCATTGGCGGCCCCGGCCCGTGCCGGTAACCTCCCTGAATTTCTTGTGCTTTTCCAGCCTGCACAACCAACTGACGGGCAAGCCTGCCGGAAACCCCTGGGGGCCAGCCGTCACCATGCTGAAAACGCAGACGGGATCGCCCTTTTTCTTCAACTTCCATGCCTCCACGGAAGACCTGGACGAAACCGGCAAACGCCGCCCGGGCAACACCCTGATCATCGGCATGACGGGCACCGGCAAAACCGTGCTGCAAGGCATGTTGCTGACCCAGGCGCAGAAATTCGGGGCTGCCTGCGTGGTCTGGGACAAAGACCAGGGCATGCAAGTGCTGATCATGGCCCTGGGCGGGCGGTACTTCAATATCCGCCTGGGGGAGCCGACCGGCTGGAACCCCTTTCAAATGGAACCCACCAAGGGCAATGTCGCTTTCATGGTGCGTCTGGTCATCTACCTGGCCGAACGCCAGGGCGAAGCCGTCACCACCCGGCAACGGGCTGACATCACCCAGGCGGTCCAGCAACTGACCACGCTGATTGACCGACCGGCCAGAACGCTGTCCACCCTGAACACCTTGCTGCCCAACCCCTACAGTGAGGACGACACCCGCAGCACCATCCACGCCCGCCTGGCCCCCTGGTGCCAGGGGGGTGAATACGGCTGGGTATTCGACAACCCCACGGACGATCTGAACCTGCAAACCGGCAGTGACCGGCCAGCCCTCTTTGGCTTTGATCTGACGGAATTGCTGGACGATGACGAAGTGCGCGGCGCAGCCACCCTGTACCTGAAACACCGCGTCGATGCGCTGCACGATGGGCGGCGCATCATCAATCTGTACGACGAGTGCCAGCACCCGTTGAAAGACGCGCATTTTCAGGAGTCCATGCAGGACGCGGCCCGCACCATCCGCAAGAAAAACGGGGTGCTGGCGCTGGCGACCCAGGAACCGGGGGCCATCCTCGACAACCCTGTCGGCGCATCCCTGGTGCAGCAAACGGCCACCCTGATTCTCTTGCCCAACCCCAAGGCCTGCGCCCGCGACTACATCGAGGGCTTTGGCCTGACGGTCGCGGAATTTGAACTGCTCCAGAGCCTGGGCGAAGCCAGCCGCAAGTTTCTGGTCAAGCAAGGGGCCAGCGTCACCGTCGCCCAACTGGATTTATCGGGCTGCGACGACGAATTGCTGGTGTTCTCCGGCAGTCCGGACATGGCGGAAATCGCCGAAGCCGCCGTCGCCCAGGCCGGGACCGACCCTGCCGCCTGGTTGCCGGTCTACCTGGCCGCCGTCAAGCAAGCTCGCCAGTAACCACGCCGGTCACGCATGACCGGCCATCTCCACAGGACACCCCCTCATGAAACATGACGCAGATCGGCGCCGGACTGAACACGTCCGTAGCCTGGAACGGCAACAGATCCAGCAGAGTCAGGAAGCCCTCAAGGATCACGCCTTTTACAACCGCCTGGGCCTGGAAATGCCGGAATCGACGGCCGCAGCGGACACCTTCCTGATCTCGATCTACTGCGAACGCTGGACCCAGGATGATCTGGATCGAGGGCAATTCAGCCAAGGCGAAGCCGTCATCGAGCGCGAAGCCGTCGATGCGAATGAATTGCAGCGTATCGCTCAGGACCACGGCATGGATTCGCCCTCCGCCTCGGACCCACGGCATACGCCGTACCTCTGGTTCTCGTCCTCGACCCCGCGTGAAGATCGCGAATATTTCGAGCAAGGTGTGCATAAGTATTACAGCCTGCACATCCATGAGGCCGATGGCCACCGCCCGCAACCCGCCGACTGGCAGCGCATCGCTGACCTGATCAGCGTGCGCTTCGATCACCCCCTGCAACCCCAGGGGCCGGCACATGAAACGGAGGGGCCAGAGCTATGTCCGTAAATTCTTCAGGCCTGAACCGACCACCCACGGCGGACGAAGCCAGCGGCATGGCCTGGTGGAACATCCTGAAACCATCCGAGCGGGCGTACTGGCTTACAAAAGCTGGACCCGCCAGCAGCGTGGCCGACGCCTGGGCAATCTTCAAGCGGCACCAGGTACACCCCATCAACCTTTCACCATAGGACACCTCATGAACCGACGACATTTCATTGCCGCCTCTGGCGCTTCCTTGCTGACTATCCTGGCCGGATGCAAGACGGAGCCTGACGGGGAGAAGTTCGTGGGGTATTGGCTGACCGACCTTGGCCGCTATCCGCCAACGCTCATTCATATCAAACGCAATGGCGACAGTCTGCTGTTTACGGTGAATGGCTGGAACAACCTCGGCAAAGTGGGCTATCAAGCGCATACGTCCCCCGCCGTCCCGGGCGACGCAGACAACATCCTCATCGTGGCAGGCACCAAGCATGTGGCCTACGACGAAGCTACCGATCAAATCACCTCCGACAACACAACGGCCAAACGCATCACCCAGGCTGAATACGAAGCCGCGCTGGTCAAGAAACCCAGCCGTTAACTGCCCGCACGACTGGCCTGCCTGAAGCGCAGGCCTCTTCCCGGCAGCACCACCCGCTGCCAATTCCATCGGAGTCTCCCATGACACGCTGCAAGCTGATTGCGGCGGGCATTGCCCTGTCCGCTTCATCCCTCTCTCCCGTCCACGCCAGCGGCATCCCCACCGTGGACGCCGCCACCATTGCCCAACTACAGGAACAGCTACTGACCGCCAAAGATCAGTTGCAAAACCTGACCGACCAGTTGGCCACCGCCAAAAGCCAGCTGGCGGCCTTCACACAGTCCAGCGGTTACGGCAACGTGGTCGGCAACCCCGATATCCGAAATCAGCTACGCGCCGCCCTGCCTGCCAATGCGCAGGACCTGCTGAACCGCTCCGGCAGTTCAAATTTGGATGGCGATGTGGGCCGCATCACAGACGAGGTGATGGCCCCTGTAAATTTCCAGGAGGATCGTCGAACGCTCTCTGAACGGGCGCTAAATATTGAAGCCACATCCAAGGCCATGAGCCAGCGCGCCTACGACTCCATGACCCGACGCCTGGCGAACGTGGATGCTTTGCAGGACAAGATCAATCAGACGACCAATCCGAAGGAAATTGCCGAGCTACAGGCCCGCATCCAGATTGAGCAAGCCAACATCCAGGCGGAACAAGCCAGGATTCAACTTGCTTCGCAGCAACTCGATGCCGAGCGCAACCTGCTGCAAGCCCGCGCAGAACGAGTCTATGGCGGCTGGTTTGGCAACCAGCCAGGATCATCCAGCCATGCGACTGCTGCCGAACCTTCACGACCATAAGGCAGCATCATGGCTAAATTTGATGCCTCGGTAGCCCCGCCGACTGGCCCCAATGAAATTGCCCAATGGGTCATGGGCCAAACTGAGCATGTTCTGAGCAACGCAATCAACGGCCCCATACAGGCCTTGTTCGAAGCCCTGGCTCCCATCGTCGTCGTGGGCTTGACCTTGCAATTTGTCGTCTATGCCTTTGCGCTTATGCACGGTCAAGCCGGCATGACCGTGACCGAATTCTTCAAGAAAGCCATCATGGTCGTCATCATCTCCCTGTTCTTTGGTGCGGGAGGCCTGTACCAGAACGACATCGCCAAGGCCATGGTCGCCTTGCCTGACGACGTGACAACGCTGGCTCTGGGAACAGGTGATGTTGCCGCAGAAGTGGACAAACTGCAGCAGGAAACCAGCGAAGCAGCCAATGCCATGCTGGGAGCCAGCAAACAGCCCTGGTACAACTTCATGCCGTCCACGCGAGAAGTTCTGGTCAGCATCCTGGCCACCCTCATCAGCTTTTCCTCGGCCGTTGTGGGCAGCATCATCATGGTGGTCATCGTCGTGTGCAAAGTGGGCATGGCGCTGGTGGTGGCGGTCGGCCCCCTATTCATCGCAGCAACGCTGTTCGAGCCCACCAAGCAGTTGTTCAACAGTTGGGTGTCACAAGCTCTGAATTTCGTATTTCTGGCCCTGTTGGCCGGACTCGTCTTCGGGCTGCTGCTTCAAATGAACATCCAACTGCTGCGCATGATTGCCGTCGAGACAGAAAGCGGCATCACGGATGTGCTGTCTTTATTCGGTGCGCAGATATTGGTCGGCATCGCCAGCATCGTCGTCATGATCATGCTCCCCGGCCTCGCTGCCGGCCTGTCCAACGGCTTTGGCGCCCGCCTGGGGATTGGTTCTGCCGCCCATGGCGCTTTTTCGATTCTGCGCTTGCGCAGCATGCTGCGGCCCCGCGCCAAGTAGGCCAACGGCTGATCCTGCCGTCTTCGCAGTTCAGACCCAGCCCCTTTCCTTACTACCTCTGATCAGCCTGCCAGATCTGGCAGGCCTGGAGTCCTTTACCCATGAAATCCCTCGTCGCCGCTCTGGCGCTGGCCGGGCTGCTGGCTGGCTGCGCCTTTCATGCGCCCCAGCCCCCGCAACCAGCCGATTCCCCGCGTGTGCCGGTCAACGCCACACCTCCTGCATTTACCGGAACCTGAACCATGGACGACACCGTCAAATCCGAAGACATCGCCGCCTACCTGGAGCTGTCCAGAGGACTGGAACGTGACCACCTGGGCGAACTCATCACCAGCCGCAAACGCGCCTGGCAAGTGGCCTGCGGTGCGGGCATCCTGGCGCTGGCTGCGGTCGGGGCCGTCATCGGCCTGACGCCGTTAAAGCAGCCACCTGAAATGTATGTGGTGCGGGTCAATGATGCCACCGGCACCATCGAGCATGTCAGCAGCCTGGGCCAGCCCCTGGAGGACTATGGCGAACGCATCGCCAAGTATTTCCTCAACAGCTACGTCCTGAACTGCGAAGGCTATAGCTGGCAGACCATCCAGGAACAATTCGACACTTGCGCCCTGCTCTCGTCGCCCCCCATTCAGACGGCCTACGGCAAACGCTTTGAGGGGCCGCAGGCTGTCACCACACGCCTGGGCACCCAGGGCACAGTGGACGTACAGGTTCATTCGATCACGCTGGGGGCCAACCAGGCCGCCATCGTCCGTTTCACCAAAACCGAACGCGACACCAACACCGGCGAGGCCACCCAGGTTCGGCACCTGATTGCCACCATGGCCTATCAGTACGCCGATGTGCCACTCACCGAGGCCGTTGCCCGTCTCAATCCCCTGGGCTTTCAGGTCACGCGCTATGACCTGGCCGCCGACCTGTCGCGCTAAACGCCCGGCGCATCCGAAGGAATCCCCCATGAACACACCTCTGCTCAGGCGGCATGCCCTGGCATGCGCCCTGGGCCTGGTGCTCAATCTGACCCTGAGCGCCAGCGCCCTTGCTCTGGAATACCCCCGATCCGCACAGCGGGACCACCGTGTGCGCTATGTGAACTACAACGCTGCCGATGTCATCCAGCTCGATGCCGTGATCGGCGTCGCCACCCATATCGTGCTGGCCCCTGATGAACGCTACGTCTATCACGTTTTTGGCGACAGCAAGGCCTATGCCTTCACCTACAAGGACAATCACCTGTTTTTCAAGCCGACCGCCCAGGACGCGAACACCAATCTCATCGTCGTGACCAATCGGCATGATTACAGTTTCCGGCTGTCCTACAGCGATCAGCGCAACGCCCCGGCCCTCTACAAGCTGGTCATCCGATACCCCGAAACTGCGGCCAAACTGCGGAATCAGGCCGCCCGGCAAGCGGCCATCAAGCGATCTCTGCAAGCCACCGGCATGCCGGTGAACTGGCAGGCCTACACACGCAGCGGCGACACCAGCATTGCGCCCGTCCACGCCTGGGACGATGGCCGTCAGACCTGGCTGCAATTTGCACCAGGGGCCGACATCCCGGCGGTCTATCGCGTCACCCCCGACGGCCAGGAAGTGCTGACCAACTACCACATGGCCGATGACCGCACGATGGTGCTGCATCGCACCTCAGCACTGTGGCATCTGCGCCTAGGCGAATTGGTGCTGGCCATCCACAACGACGCCCACCACGCCACACCCGTACCGCCCGATACCGGGACTGCCTCTCCGGCAGTGCAGCGCCGGATCAAGGGCACATCAAGGAACACACCATGACCACTGATCCGCACAGCCCCTCTGCGGGCGACGACACGGCAGTCCCCGGCGAACAGGGCCAGCTCCCCCTGAACCTGGATCGGGAACCCACGGACCTGGAAACGGCGGGGCGCAGCGCCCCACGCGGTGCCCGCGCCTTTCTCTGGCTCATCATCCTGATTGCGCTGGCCATTGCAGCGGGAACCCTGTTCAAGGTCTGGCACCGCGAATCCGCACCACAGACTGACCCCGGCCCGGACGGGGAACGCAGCGGCATTGCCAACCGCCTCAAAGCTCCAAAGGTCGAACGGCCTGCGCCGCCGCCCAAGCGTGAGGCTCCGCCACCGCCTGCCGTCCAGGCGCGTACCTACTACGTCCCGCCACCCGCACCGACTCCGCCGCCAGCGGTCGATGAAGTGGCGCAGCGCAGGCTGGACAGCCCGCTGACCGAATCCGCAGCAGACAGCGGCACCAGCCAGACGGTCAGCGGCCCACTGGCCGATGCAGGGCCGCTGGCCGACAAACTGCGGCCCCTGGAACTGGCCCCCTCGGTCGCCGGGCAGTTGGGCAACCGAAACTTCCTGCTCACACAAGGCACGATGATTGACTGCACCTTGCAGACGAAGCTGGTCAGCACCCAGGCGGGCTTGCTGACCTGCCTGGCGACACACGATGTCATGAGTGCCAACGGCAAGGTCAAGCTGATCGACGCGGGCACCAAACTCACCGGCTACCAGTCAGGCGGCATTGAACAGGGGCAAGGCCGGGCCTTCATCACCTGGAACCGGTTGGAAACGCCTGCTGGCGTCATCGTCAATCTGGGTTCGCCCGGCACCGGCCCGCTGGGAGAAGCGGGAGTCGATGGGCATATCGACAACCACTTCTGGGATCGCTTCGGCAACGCCATCCTGTTGTCCCTGGTCGGTGACTTCGGCGCCTGGGCAGCCAATCAGGGTCAGTCCGGCAGCAACAACATCCGTTTCGACAACACCCGCGAAGGCAGTCAGGAAGTCATCGCCAAGATCCTGGAAAAGTCGCTCGAAATCCCTCCAACCCTTTACAAGAACCAGGGCTCCCGCATCGGCATCATGGTGGCCCGCGACCTGGATTTCAGCCATGTCTATGACCTCGAACCCATCCCCTGATCCGCGCCCCTTTGATCGGGCGATTGCCGTCAACACCTTTTTGCGGCCACTGGCCGCGCACCTGGACGACCCCACCGTGACGGAAATCGCCATTGTGCGGCCCGGCGAGTGCTACACCCGTGTGCGGGGCGCCTGGGTGCTGCACGAATGTCCCATGCTGACCTATCCCCACCTGGAGGCGTTGGCCACGGCCCTGGCGGCCTACAACCACATGGCCAGAACCCCCATCTTGTCGGTCGTGCTCCCAGGAGGGGAACGCGGTCAGATCGTGCAGCCGCCAGCCTGCATCGACGGCACCCTGGCGATCAATATTCGTAAGCACGCTCAGGCGGCATTCACCTTGGAAGCGCTGCAAGCCCAGGGCGCCTTTGATGCCGTCGATGATGCAGCGGCCCGGGCCGCAGCGGGCGGCGTGTCCCTCATTGACCAGAACTTGTTGACCCTCAAGGCCAGCGGGAACATCCCGGCCTTTCTGAAAGCGGCCATTCTGGCCCGCAAAAATGTGGTGGTGGCTGGCGCAACCGGCTCTGGGAAAACGACCTTCGCCCGATCACTCATCAGCCTCGTGCCGCTCGATGAACGGCTCATCACCATCGAAGACGTGCATGAACTGATGCTGCCCCGGCACCGCAACCGCATCCACCTGATGTACGGCGGCGTCCGGGGCCGGGTATCGGCCACCGATGCCCTGGCGGCCTGCATGCGCTTGTCGCCAGACCGGATCTTTCTGGCGGAGTTGCGCGGCCCTGAAACCTGGGACTACCTGGCCGCGCTGAACACCGGCCACCCTGGATCAGTGACCACCACCCATGCCAACAGTGCTGCCGACACCTTTGACCGCCTGGCGGTGCTGATCAAACAGTCCCCTACGGGCGGCAATCTGGACTTGGCGACTATCCAGGCCTTCCTGCGCCATACCGTGGACATCGTGCTGTATTTCGAGCGTTTCAAGCTGAAAGAACTGTGGTTCTCACCACATACAACGCTGTTAAACGCAGCGGCACCCGCGCTGCAAGCCAGCTAATACCTCCCAGGGGGCCGGTCACTGCCGGCCCCCTCCTGCAATCTCTCTCCCCCTGACCCCGCGTGAGGCCTTGCTCACGAATCCGGCAGGCCTTGGGCGGGCCTGTCTGGAGCATTTCCCATGACCGCACCCACCCGCCTGCCCTTCCAGCAAGCCAGCTCTGTGCTGCGCCTGTCTGCCGCCATGCAACGCGCCCAGCAAAAAGCCGAACAAGCCATTGCCGCCGCCGCTGAAAAAGAGGCTCACACTCCGTCCCCCTTCATCGTGCCCGGCATCAACGAAACCGCCCGCGCCATTCCCAACTACATCGCCCGCAGCTCTATCTTTGCCCCGGTACGGCGCGGCTGGCGTCCCCTGCACGATGACACGGTGTTTCTCGAAGGCAGCAACATTCTGCTCAAAGGCTCGGGCAAGCAACTGACCGAAGACCATGCCGACATCTGGATGCACGCCATGTTCCTGCAAACCACGGCGCTGCTGGGCGAAGCCCCCTCCATCAACCGGGCGGATTTCCTGCGCGGCATGGGCAGGCCCACCGGGGGCAGTCAGTACGAATGGCTGCACGAAGGGATGAAAGACCTGGCCCGTTTTACCCTGTGCATCGAAGCCAGGCGCAAAGACGGCTCAGTGAAATACAGCTACGGCAATCACCCGTCAGCCCGTGTACTGGCCATGATCGGCGGGTTCGATTACAACGAACACAGCGGCAGCTATACGATCTACGCCGACCCACGCTGGGCGCAAATCTTCGGCAATCGAGAATACGCCCTGCTGGACTGGAGCAAACGCCTGCAAATGCGCTATGACTTGTCCAAAAGTCTGCAACGGCTGATCGGCACCTCCGCCGACATGCAGCAGAAATACAGCCTGGACATCTTGAAGGATCGCGCCCAATACACCGGACGGATGCGCGACTTCAGGGTCAGTCTGGAACGCAGCCTGGCCGAATTGGAAGCCCTGGAAGTCATCGTGGCCCCCCGCATCGAGGCGGCAAGCCGGGGCCACGAACAGGCAGTCTGGACCCGCCTGGACCGTTGAGCAACCATCGTCATTACATCGCGCCCTGATCTGCCAACTGTCGAAAACACGGGGAAACCCAAACCGGAAATCGGCCTGAAATTGGTCAATCATTGATCAATTTCAGCTTGTGGATAAGTCATTCCAGCTATCGGCATAGCATCGCGCCTGCATCGGCATAGCATCGCGGGTTATCGGCATAGCATCGCGCTTTGTCGGCATAGCATCGCGCTTTGTCGGCATAGCATCGCGCCCCTGATGGCTGAAAGCCTTTATTCATGCGGTTTTCCAGGCATCAAAAAGCCTTCTACCTTATTTCTACCTTTCTTCTACCAGAAGCGACCTGTGGATAAGTCTTTCGCCTATCCACACTATAGATCAGGCCCATAAATAGATTGAAATTCTGTCGATCTGATGCGATGCTTTGCGGATGGAAAAAGATGATGCAAGAAAGCTCAGTCCGGCCGAGCAGCATGAGAGGCGTCGGCAGGTGATTCGTGCGTACAAACGCGGACGAAGCAAACCTCAGATCGCCGTTGACGTTGGGCTGAGTCACACGGCGGTGAGCAAGGTGATCGCACGCTATGAGGCGGGGGGGATGCTGTCGCTGGCACCCCGTCGGCGTGGCCGTCGCCGTGGCGAGGATCGCGCACTGACCGCCGAGCAGGAACAGACGGTGTGCCGCATCATCTGCGACAAGCGCCCCGAGCAGCTGAAGATGGACTTTGCGCTGTGGAGCCGTGCGGCGGTTATGCAGCTGATCGAGCGCGAGTGTGGTGTGACGCTGCATGTGCGCTCGGTGGGCAAGTATCTGGCCCGCTGGGGCTTCACCCCGCAGAAGCCGATCAAGCGTGCTTACGAGCAATCGCCCGCCGCGGTGCAAACCTGGTTGGAGGACACGTATCCGGCCATCGCCGAACGTGCCAAGGCCGAGGGCGGCGAGGTCCACTGGGGTGACGAGACGGCGCTGGTGAACACCGACGTGCGCGGTCGCAGCTATGCGCCCAAGGGCAAGACTCCGGTGGCGATGGCCATTGGCGGGACGCGGCAGAAGCTGTCGATGATCGCCAGCGTCACCAACCAGGGCAAGGCACGCTGGATGATCATTGATGGCGCGTTCAATCACGAAAAGTTGATCGAGTTCTTCGAGTCGCTGGTCCAGGATGCCGGGCGCAAGGTGTTTCTGATCCTGGACAACCTGGGCGTGCATCACTGCAAGCCGGTGAAGGCGTGGTTGGCCGCACACTCCGATCAGATGGAAGTGTTCTATCTGCCCAGTTACAGCCCCGAACTCAATCCCGAAGAACGCTTGAATGCCGATCTCAAACACGTCATCGGGCGCAAGGTTCCGATACGCACGAAGGCCAAACTACGCGCCGCTGCAGAAGAGCACATGCAAGTCGTCGCCAGCGAGCCGGCACGTGTCAAAGCCTACTTCCAAGACTTCCACGTCAAATACGCTGCGTAAAACTGTTTGAGGGCCGGATCAATAATCGCAGCACACCCCGTCCGTCTCCATCCGCCACACCGGGCCGCCACCCGATGGCGGCTGGGATTCGGCAACAGAGCGACATCTGCCCATCCGGGCCCCCCTTCTCAATCCTCACGACCGCCCTTCCAAGCGACAGGGCAAAGGAGTTCTCATGCACTCGAATCTCGACACGCGACTGCTGGCCATCGCCCAACGCGCCGCCCGCGAAGGCATCGGCGCACTGAGCCTGGGCGAAGCACTGACCGCCGCCCTGGTGCTGGATCGCAATGACTGGCTGCACGAACGCGGCTACAGCATCGCCGATGCCCTGGATCGGATCGGCACAGATTGGGCCGCCCGCGTCCCGGCTGTCGCCCGGCAGTTTCAGACCGATCTGTCCCAGGCCCAACTGCGCTTCTCCTTTGAAATCGTGCCGCGCAGCGGCGACGGTGAAGGCTATTTGCTGCGGCTGCTGGACCAGGGCGAAGAAGTCGGCTGCGGCCACTTCCCGGCACGCGGCAAGTCCGTGCGCTTTGCCGATGACCAATGCGCCTATGACGAAGCCCACGCGGCGGGCCTGGCGTGGCTGGACAGCAAACAAGCCCAGGCGCTGCCTGCGCTGCAACACTGATCCGCAAGGCAAGCCCCGATGACCGAACACCTCACCAAATCCGATCCCGTGGTCCGTTACCGGGCCGTGCTGGACAGCCTGGACCCGCGCTTGCGCATCGCCGCAAAGCTGCGGGCCTTGTTCCCGATGATTGAAACGCAGTTGGCCGCAGGCGTCCCCCACGCCGCCATCATGGAGGACTTGGCCCAGGCCGGACTGGCCGTGCGGACCACGACCTACATCACGACACTGCGCCGCTGGCGCAAGGCCAACCGTCCGCAAGCGTCCCCAGCCGTCCATGTGACGGCCCCCATCCCCACGGCGCACCGCACCGCGCCTGAAACACCCCGCACCACACCCTCTCCGCCGCTCGTGGATGCCATCCAAGGGCGGCCCCACGGCATTGAAACGCCCAGCGACCTCCGGCAAATCCGCAACATGCGGGTAGACCTGGAGGCCCTGCGGCGCGAAGGCCTGGAACAACGCCAGAAAGCTACCAACCACACTCCCCAAGACAAGGAATGAACCCATGAAAGTCGCAGTCCTCAACTACACCGGCTCGGTCGGCAAAACCGTCGTTGCCTCTCACCTGCTGGCCCCGCGCATGAACGGCGCACAGATTTTTGCCGTCGAATCCACCAACGAAACCGGCGCTGATCTGGGCCTGTCGGTCGATCAGTTGCGCGGCGAACACTTCGGACGACTGTTCCGCGAACTGCTCACCCGTGACGATGCCATCGTGGATGTCGGGGCCAGCAACATCGAAGATTTCCTGGCGCACATGATGCGCTACGAGGGTGCCCACGAAGAAATCAGCTACTTCGTTCTGCCGGTCATCAACACCGGCAAGGCCCAGCGTGAAACCATCAAGACGGTGGCCGCGCTGGCAGGGCTGGGGGTCGCCCCGGACCGGGTACGGCTGCTGTTCAATCGCGTAGAAACCAGCGTCGAGGAAGAATTCCCGTCACTGCTGGCCTATGCCGCCAAAACCTGCGAAGCCCAGGCCAACCCCAAAGCGGCCATTTTCGAGAACGAAGTGTTTGAACTCCTGGCCGATCTGCGCACGACCATTGCCGATGTGCTGGCCGACCAGACCGACTACCGGGCACTGTTGCAGCAAACGGATCGCAGTGACCATGACCGTATCTCGCACCTGAGCAACATGCATGCCTTGCGGGCCTTGGCCCGGCCCGTGGATCGGCAGATGCATGCGGCCTTTGCCGCCCTCTTTGCGTGAACGCCATGGACACATCCCCCAACCCGGCTGGGGGCCAGGCCCGCACCAAGCTGGATTTGCTGTACCGCGAGGTGCTGGGCGAGGTCGCCAGCCTGGTGGACCGGCTGGAGGCCATCGGCCACCGCCAGGACCAGACCCAGCCGCACATCCAGGCGCTGACCGAAGCCCTGCACCTGCTCCCCCAGCAACTGGACCGCCATCTGGCGGCCACCCTGCGCGAAGTCGCCACGCCCCTCCATGAACAATCACAACACGCCATGCAGGCCATGCTGGACACCACAGGCATCAGGCTGATGCACCTGGCGGAAGAATCCGCGCAATGCGCCCGGATCGCCCGGCAGGCAGCACGGCGCATGACGATCATCGCCATGGTCATCGGCGGCGCATCCGGCATCCTGGGCGGGATGCTGGCTGGGCTGGCCCTGGGCCAATGGCTCGTTTCTTGAAGGCACAACCCCCATGTCTACCCTGCTCTCCCCCATCACGCGGCGGCGCATTGCCGCCTTTTCCTTGGGCCTCTTTCCGGTCGGTGCCTGGATGACTGCCGCCACCTACGGCAGCGGCATGGCCTGGCAGGACTGGAATGGCCGCACGGCCTGGTATTTCGTGAAGCTGACGCCCGGCTATCCCCTGCTCTACGGGGCGCTGGGCATCGGTCTGATCGTAGCCCTGGCGCTGATCCTGTACGTCAGCCGCACTGCGAAAACCGAAGGGTTTGAAGGCGCAGCCTACAAACGCTTCGTCCGGGGCACCCGCATGACCACGGCCAAACACCTGGCCAAGCTCTGCACGGAATCCGGCCAGCAACAGATCGACGTGGCGGGCATCCCGCTGCCGACCGCCAATGAAAACCTGCATCTGCTGGTCAGCGGGGCCACCGGCTCGGGCAAATCCGTGCTGCTGCGCAATATGGCGGCCTCCGTGCAGGCCCGGTCAAACAGCAGTCAGCCCGGCTCCTTGGCTGGGACCAGAACCCTGCGCAATGACCGCATGATCGTCATTGATCCGAACGGCGACATGCTGAGCAAGTTCTGGCAACCGGGCGATGTGATCCTGAACCCGTATGACGCCCGCAGCGAAGGCTGGTCGCTGTTCAACGAAGTGCGAGCCGACTACGACTGGAAGCACCTGGCGCGTTCCCTGGTCCCCATGAGCCAGGACAAAAACGCAGAGGAATGGAACGACTTTGGCCGTCTGCTGCTGCGCGAAACGGCGAAAAAGCTCTATCAGCTACAGGGCAAGAAAGCCCTGATCATGGATCTGTTTCGCCTCTGCACCATTGAAGACCCCAAGACCCTCAAGCAATTCCTGGAAGGCACATTGGCAGAGTCCCTGTTTGTCGGTTCCAGTGAGGCCAGCAAGGCGCTGTCCTCGGCCCGATTCGTGCTGTCCAACAAACTGTCGGAACACACCAGCATGAAGCCCGGCCCATTTTCCATCCGCGGCTGGCTGGATGACCCGCAGGAGGGCAACCTGTATATCAACTGGCGCGAAGACATGATGCATGCCATGAAGCCGCTGGTGTCGGCCTGGGTCGATGTGTTCATTACATCCATTCTGTCCATGCCCGAACATACCGGCAGGCGCTGGTGGTTATTCATTGACGAACTGGCCAGCCTCGAAGGGTTGCCATCGCTGGAGGCCGGGCTGACCAAAGGCCGCAAGAATGGGCTGCGCATCGTCGCCGGATTGCAGAGCACATCCCAACTGGAACACATCTACGGGCGCACCATGGCCACCACCCTGCGGGCCAGCTTCCGCAACCTGGCGGTCCTGGGCGGATCGCGCACCGATCCCCAGACGGCCCGCGACATGAGCGAAAGCCTGGGCAAGCATGAAGTCGAGCGCCCGAAATTCAGTGTTAGCCGCAGTGTCGATCACCGCAACACTTCGGATAATATGGACCGGACGACTGAGGATGTGGTGACGGCGGCGCAGATTCAGGCGCTGCCGGTGCTGGAGGGGTATGTGGCGATGGCGGGAGATTTGCCTGTGGCCAGGGTGAAAATTCCATATTGGAGATTCAGCGAAATGACTACCCCCATCTCGGGTTTCTGATAAATCCTTCAGATATAAGCACCACCCAAAGCAAAGCCACCAGAAATTCTTTAACAATAACGACAACGAAAAACCAACGATGGGCTTATAGCGCCGCACGGGCTAATAGAAGATTTGGCTAGATTCCTAAACGATCTCTAGAATATTCGGACGCTAGCAAGGTAGTTATATCATGCGTGACTTAAGAGCCTCGCACACCGCTTGATCATAACTCTTAATACCTGAGACGATAGTCTTAATCTCAGTCTCCACAGAGGACAAGGTATCTGTTCGCTGCACTTTAAATTTATGCGCCACGTCTCCGCGTTTCGCACCGAATTGGTGCAGATTATTCATTAACACCAAGTCAACACACTCAGGATCCACGCCCACTGGAACTAAAATTTTTCTTTGATCTCGATCTACAATTCCATTATTTGACTTCACAACATCGCTATATCTATTAAACGCCTCTTTCGAAAACACCTCAACATTCGAACACAAATCCGCAGTCAATTTCATCCTGCCTTTTGTTGAAACATCATCAACAAGCTTTGACGATATTAAAGCCACGAGAGTCTTGGTGATAATACCAGACCTTGCGTATCTGGCACGCGCTTCCTTCGCTGCCGAAAACGCCAACTCCTCGATATACTGCTCAAGCGCAGCATGACAAAGAAGTATATAAGCCTGAAGTTTTAAGTGCTGCAAATCCGTATTACAACCAAGATCATCCACCCCACGAGTTATCAGCCTAGCCTTCTTTAGGGACCTGAGCAATTCACGGTAATGTATCGTTGGAGATTTCATTTAATATCAGGAATTTTAATTTTCACACCAGACTCTCTGCTCACCTCGTTATACCAAGTACTAAACCTTGTGCGAGTAGCCTCAGGAGATTTGGTAGTGACTTCTACCGATTTAACAAAATCTATATTTTTCTCACACACGCGTTCATACAGATTCTTCATCGCACCTGGATTATTTTCAACCCAGACACGGACATCATGAAAAGAAAGCGCCCCAACCAACACATCAAAGATAGCCCTATTAAATCTTATCTCATAATTTCCATTTAAATACTTCCTACAAAAATCTCTCTCCCCAAATTCAGCCAGCCCCAAGTTGATAGCCTCGTCCATCTGATTCAGAAGTGACCGACATTCATTTTCTTTATGTGCATCGGCTGAAAATTCAGAGTTTTTATATCCACAAAATTCGTCAAGAAATAATTTTAAATCGCCAGCATACTCCACCTTCTGATCTCTAAACGCAAGATATCGAATAGCAAGTTCGACATCAGACATTCTCGCGTCCGGTTCCCGCTTACGAAGCAAATGATGTATCGGCCCGATTGATTCGGTCCAAGATATAATGAATTTCAAAAAATCCCCGGGCAATAGAGACATCCGGAGTTCCATTGGAGAAAGCTTCACACTGCCAGAATTTAACCTATAGAAGATTTCGTATAGAACAGACTCATTTTTCCAACCTCTTAAAACCGTAGTTCGAAGAGGTTCATTACGCAATCTATCCGACCAATCCTCATCCCCCTCAAGATCAGCCCAAGTCTTATTCTCAAGCGATTTCAATATACGAAGACCTTTCAGCCTGAAAACTTTACCATCTGAATAGTGCCCATCAATGAATTCCTTAATCGCATTTAGACGTTGCTTTCCATCCAAAACCAAGAATGAATTTTTTTGCCCCGCCCTTGATGCTAACAATATCTGGGGGATAGGTATCCCCAAAAGAAGGGATTCAATAAATTGAGATTTCGCTTTCACTTGCCAAACATTTCGTCGCTGATATGCAGGATCAAGCTGAAGCTGTTTTCCAATGAGTTCGTATATTGTGCTAACAGTCCAATCACTAGGCGCAATAAGAAGCTGCTCAAAATCTTGATCTACAACGCGGATATCCTCTTCGTTCTCCGTAACCGAATCATCCTCAAACTGGTCTCTGTCACTCCATGACATCTTTTGGGGCGTCATTTATCACACCTCGACTTGCGTTAAATTCTTGAAAATTATGTGTATCTGGCACAGATATACTGAATCGACATTCATTGATACGTTTATGAACTTGTCGTACATAGCACACCAAAGTCTTTGACAATCGTCATTTGCAGCCGAACGATCACCATTGAGTTATCCTCGCATCAAAATTTTGTCACACTCGGCAATCACATAGGCAGGAATAGTATCAAATTTAGCAGGATCGAGTTGGCAAATAAACTCATTCTCTATGTGGTAGCTTTCGTTGATAAATTTCTGAATAACAGAATTCTCCACATCAAGCCCTAGCAGACGAAAAACTTGAAGTTTCTCATACCCTTTAGTGGACGCCTCGTATAGCGCCCTCAGAGCGTCGGTTTCAATTATCTCCGCAAGCAAACCAGCGTAGGAAAACCTGGAAATCCAACTTTTTATCTCAGAACACCCGCTCTCAAATTTTTTAGCAACCATTTCCGGGTATTCTCCATCCGCCCTTCGCGTCTCTCGGGTGTCTATCGCTCGCTCTCTCTTCTTGAAGAGATTGGAGAGCACCTGATAAGCATCCCCCTTGTCGTCCATGATTTCATAGTAACGTCGGAGATAGATCAATTTGATAACATCATGGCACTCTGAATCGACTGCGCTCTTACATATCTGAGAAAATGTTTTAATATCATCCTTGGCAATTTTGAATTCGGTTATCGCCCCTCCCTCCAACCTTAGAAAGGCCGATGATGCCTGATTAATGAATTGCTTCTCAAGTGACCTGATTGTGTCGATGATGGGTTCCACATCATGAGTCAACATTAATACCGTCTTATTTTTTAAGCACGCGCTTGAATCCCTACGAAATAGCATTTCCAATATAGCGTATTTCTTGTTTTTATCAAAGGACGATATAGGGTCATCCAGAATTATCAAGTCTGGCTTCTTTGCCAAACACTCATACATGAAAAGAACAATCGCGAATGCATTTCTTTCACCAAAGCTGAGATACTGGGCACCATCGCTGATATGTTGCTCGTAATCGATATGCCGAAGTTTTAGCTGAGCCTGTTCGTCATCACCTACTATCTCCACCGCATAGCGGTATCCCGCATACTCAAGAAACTCGTTAATTTCTTTCTGATGCCGCTCGATAGTTTTCTTCATCTCGCTTCGTTGTTGATTGATCTTGCCCTGCAGTTGCCCCGCCTGCTGAATAAGCATATCAATGGAATCGTTAATTGGATCAATCGCCTCCCTCATCTTGGATGACGCAAGCTCAGAGAAAAACAAAATTTCTATCTTATATGCAGGAAGTTTCTCAATAACCTTTTCCCCATCCTTGAACTGAAATGCGGAAATTGTCTTTAGTGTTTCTAGTTTTTCAATAAAGTTATCAATTTGCTTTTTTACCGTTGAAAGATATGCCTCGTGCTCTTTTCCAATACCATCCTTCAAGACAGTGATTGCTGTCAGTTTTTCTTTGGCCTCATCTGAGAAGTAATCACCCAACCTTTCAATTAAAGACACTATCGCAACCAGATTTTTTATAGTGCTCTTATCATACTCTTGTCCAACCTTCTTGATCTGGTCTTTTTTTTCAGCTGCATGTGAGGTGCAAAATGGACAGTTATCAGATATCTCAAAAAACTCATACCCTTTGGTTTGCCAGTCAATCCAACTCACGCTATTTTGACTCTGAATGAACGCAGTGTATGGCTCCAAACCAGGTGGGATATGTTGGATTTTATTACCCGAAAGCAACCCTCTCATGCCGATTGATTTTTTATCCAAACCTGCTTTGCTTAGCTTAAAGGCACCTCCCATTTCTTTGAGAGTAGCAATCAAAGATTCCAACTCATCATTTCCAGAGAACCTGTGCTTTATTTCACCCACCAAGCCCTCTATTTCTCGCTCTCTCTGGTTGTAGGAATCGGTTCTAATGAGAATATCGAAGCTATTAGTCAACAGTTCCTTTTTAAATAAAAACTGACTAACATAATCCTCATTGAAACACATAACCTCTCGCAGACAATCCACCCCGCCAATCTCAGGATTTTTATTATCTGGATTTTCTTTTCTGAGCTTGAACGGCATAAGCTCGACTAAACGATCTTGATTATCTTGGAGACCATAGTAGATCGCTCTTGCAATCGTACTCTTCCCCGTTCCATTAGGCGCGAACTTAATATTTAATCTATGCTCCTCTAACGAAATGACTGCCAAATCAAGGTTGTTGCAGTTTTTAACCTCTACCTGAATTAAACTCATGTTTACTCCATTCAGTGTCTCTTTCCCTGACATCAGACGGGCCACGATTAATCTACCAAAATCGACTATCTGATTGCGCGGAAAATCCTCGGCATCTGATCAACGATGGTATCTTGTCGTTACTTTTTGGTCTATAAGGGATTTTCGCCCTGCAGATGTAGGCGCACACCAAGCGGTTTGTGACGACTACACATGGTCTTTTAGCTCTTCCACCCGTCCCCCTGCAGCCAGCATTCACGCGCCTTTTGCGTCCGCTTGCTGATCTTTAACCACCCCCATCCCGGAGTCTCCATGATCTCGCACAGCCAGATCTATCGGGCCCGTGCGGCCCTCGCCACGCACTACTACGCCGACCAAGCCGATGACTACTACAGCCGCGACGGCAGCGCCGCGACCTGGCAGGGCGAAGGTGCCCGCCGCCTGGGCGCGGTCGGTGCCATTGACCCGGCCCGCTTCAAAGCGATGCTTCAAGGCGATTTTGGGCATGGCATCACAGCGGTCCAGTCGGTGCGCAAGGACGCCAAGGCCCGCGCCGCATTGGACCTGACCTTTGGTGCGCCCAAAAGCATCACCTTGCAGGCGCTGATCGGCGGTGACAACCGCCTGATCCAGGCCAATGACGATGCCGTATCCACGGCACTGGCCTATGTGGAAAAGCACCTGGCGATGGGCCGACGCAAGGAAGGCGGCAAATCCCGTGTGGAACACACCGGCAATCTGATCATCGCCAAATTCCGCCACGAAACCGCACGGCCCACGGAGGGCGCGGCACCCGACCCCCATTTGCATGTCCACGCCCTGCTGATGAACCTGACGCAGCGGGCCGATGGTCAATGGGTCGCGCTGTCCAATGAACAGATTTTCCAACTCCTGCGCGTCACGGATTCCATCTATCAGGCCACGCTGGAACGCAATGTCCGGGCGCTGGGTTACGCCGTGCGCCATGAGAAAAGCCATATCGAACTGGCGCACATCAGCCGTCAGCAGATCGAGTTTTTCAGCAAACGCAGCACCGGCATCACGGCGGAGCTGTCTGCACGGGGCACCAGCCGCGACCAGGCCTCCCATGCGCTGCGCCAGGGTATCAATCTGACCCACCGGCAAGCCAAGGCCCAGGACATGAACCGCACCGCATTGCATCAGACCTGGAAAGAGGCCGCTGCTGCCATCGGCATTCAGTTTGGGCAGGCGGGACCACAAGCCCAGCCGCGACATGAAGCGGACCAATCTTCTCCACTGGTGGCCCAGGCATCGTTGACCTGGGCCATTTCGCATCTGGCCGAACGCGAATCGGTCATGCCCTTGGCCGATCTGCTACAACAAGCCGTGCGCCATGCCGGGGGCCATACCGATGTGGCCAGCATCCAGGCCGCCATCCAGGCACAGGTCCAGGATGGCACCCTGATCCGCGAAGCGCCCCACTACCGCAGTACCCAGGACACCCAGGCGGCACCCATGCCCCGTGAAGGCTGGGCCGCAGAGGTCATGCGCCTGAGCGGATCGTCCCATGAGTCTGCCTTGCAACTCGTAGACCAGGCGATTGCCCAGGGACGGCTGCTGATGGAAAGCCCGCGCTACGCGACCCGCCAAGCGCATGAAGCCGAATCCCGCATCCTGGCGGCGGAACAGGCCGGGCGCGGCACCTGGCTGGCCGCCCTGGCCGCCCAGACCATCGAACCAGGGCTGGATACCCGTCTGACCGCCGGGCAACGTGAGGCGGTCATGCTGATCACCACGGACGCCGACCAGATCAGCGGCATTCAGGGGCTGGCCGGTACGGGCAAATCCTTCGCGCTGCAAAGCGCCCAGACCGTGCTGCAACAGCACAACCGGATCTTGGTGGCGCTGGCCCCCTACGGCAACATGGTGCGCAACCTGCGCAACGATGGTGTCCAGGCCAATACCGTTGCCTCGGTGCTGGCTGCCCGTGACAAACGCAGCTTCACGGACCGCCTGGGGCCACACACCGTGGTGGTCATTGATGAGGCCGGGGTGGTGCCAGTGCGCCAGATGGACAAACTGCTGGCGCTGATCCAGCCGACCGGGGCCAAGGTGGTGCTGCTGGGCGACACGGCACAGACCAAGGCCATCGAGGCGGGCCGCGCCTTTGCCATGATGCAGGAACACGGCATGAAAACCGTGCTCATGGGCGATATCCAGCGCCAGCGGTCCGAACGGCTGCGCCAGGCCGTGCAACTGGCCGCCACCGGCCAGGCCAGCCAGTCTCTGCCGCTGCTGGATCAGGTGCTGACCATCCCCGATCAGTTCGGCGTGGATGAGCACGGCCACAAGACCCGCGACAGTTCTGGCCGCTATGAGGCCATCGCCCAGGCCTATGTCTCGCTGCCTGAACACGAACAGGCCAGTACCCTGGTCGTCACCGGCACCAATGCCTCGCGCCAGGCCATCAATGCCCGCATCCATGCGCTGCTCGGCCTGGAGGGCAAGGGCCATCGTTACCAGCTGCTGGCCCGCCACGACACCACCCGCGCCCAGCGCAGCGTGGCCCGCTACTACACCGTGGGCGATATTGTGGTGCCCGAACGGGACTACCAATGCGGCCTGAAGTGCGGTGAACGCTATCGTGTCATCGGCATGCCCCAGCATGACCGCATCACGGTGGCTGCCCTGCGCCCGGACGCAGCCGACCAGCCCCCCATCGACATCATCCCCAGGACGATGAGCCGCCTGTCGGTCTACCACCTGAACGAATCGGAGCTATCCGTAGGAGATCAGGTCCGCATCACGCGCAATGATGCCCGCCATGATCTGGTCAACGGCCAACTGGCCAAGGTGGTCGAAGTCCAGGCCAACCGCATCACCATCGCGGCAGGCAAGCGGCAGATCACCCTGCCCGCCGACCAGCCGCTGCACATGGACTATGCCTATACCAGCACCGCGCACAGCGCACAGGGGCTGACCTGCGACCGGGTTTTTTACAACGCGGAAAGCTTCAGCCGCACCACAGCCCAGGACACCTATTACGTCAGTATTTCTCGGGAACGGCATGCCGTCACGGTGTTCACCGACGATGCGGAAAAACTGCCAGAACGGGTAGACCGGCAGGGATACAAGGGGCTGGCGCATGACCTGGTGCAAGCGCAGATGACACACCCCGTCATGCAGCCGCATGACCCGCAAACCACCCTCGATGCTCAGCCGGCCCCTGCCCTCGAAATCGAATGACGCCAGCCTGTCTGCCATCCGTCCCCTGACTGTCGTGCTGAAGTCTCCAGGCGGTATTGCTCATGTCCTGCGAGTGTCACGGCAACGTCGCCGCCGTGTCTCTCGCATGTCCCAAAGGTGTCTCTAACCCAGCATTTGCCCAGGTAGCACACCCGTCTACGGCGCTTTAGACCACGGCTGTGGCCGCCATTTCCGCCGATAGACCAATGCTTTAGGTGGTTCCGGTGCCCTATGTGTTCCACGACCCAGGATTCAGCCAAATCCCCGCAAACCCTTAGTGGGCAAGGCTTTCCGGCTCCCCGCCAGGGGTGCGTCATGTGTGGGACGTTTAAGGCCACAAATGAGCGCCAGCGAATTTGGGGACAAACGGCCCAGCCTGACCGGAAACCGGGCAGGCAGCGTCACACGGCAGGGACCCAGGCGCAGCCTGGGACAAGCGCACCAGGCAGACAGAAACCCACTACCAAAACACGGCAACGGGCAGACGCAAAAAGGGCCGCATAAGCGGCCCAGGGAAGGAAGGTCAGACGGGATTAGAACGGGATGTCCATATCATCGGCCTGGTCGTTAGCTGCAGGCTGCGCAGCAGGTGCAGCACCGCGCCCACTCCGTTTGCGCGACTGTGCGGGCTTGCTGGTCTTGGGGTCATCCTGGCCCGCATCGTCACCCGCAGCCGGGCCACCGTCACGGCCACCCAGCATCTGCATCTGGTCGGCCACGATTTCGGTACTGTACCGATCCGCGCCGGTTTCCTTGTCCTGCCATTTGCGCGTTTTCAATCGGCCCTCGATGTAAACCGAACGACCCTTTTTCAGATACTCGCCCGCGATTTCGGCCAGGCGGTTGTAGAACACCACCCGATGCCATTCTGTTTCCTCGCGCTTCTCGCCCGTGGCCTTGTCCTTCCATTGGGTCATCGTGGCAATCGAAGCATTGCAGATCGCGGCACCGTCCGGGCTGTAGCGCACTTCGGGATCGCGGCCCAGGTTGCCGATGATGATGACTTTGTTGACTGATGCCATGGTGTTTCTCCTTGCTTTCCGTGGTTGGGATTTCAGCGACAGCCGCTGTCAATGCTCCGCGCCGCGAAGCATTGGCCGGGGTTGTCAGTCTTCGTTGGGCTGGCTGATCGTGATGACCGGCTCACCGTTATCCCCGGCACCGATGCGCATGGTCAGCACTGCGCTACGCGGACGGATGCCCCGGCCTTCGCGTGGCACCCGCAGCACTTCAAAGGCGCAGCACCCAGCCCCTGCCGCCCGCAGTGCGGCCCGGTGCGCCATCCACACCACATCCCACAAGCGCCCCGCCTCGTCCTGGCTCGTCGCCTTGCGCCGGTCGGTTTCTTCGGTCCACTCCACACAATCGACCCAGGCGGCGCGGGTCATGGCGACCGGCACCGTAAACCCGGCTTCGCGGGCCGTCGCGGTGACATCCACCAGCACACCATCTGCCACCGCCTGGGCGCGGCTGTAGGCATGGATCAGGTCTGATGCTTCAAACAGCTTGTTCATGGTTTCCATCCTTCAAAAAAGCCTTCTGGGGCTGGTTTTTCTGCTGACCGGATTCGAAGATTCTTGAGCCGGATCGTTGAAACGATGTGGGGGGATTGATCCTGGCTCCCGGTGTTGCCGCCGTCTTTCGTGAGTTCCGTCGCCGTGCCGATCTGGACCATGCAGCGGCCTGCCGGAGAGGGTCGTGGAATAAATGGAGGGGTCCTGCGCAGCGGGGAGGCAGCCGTTTATGCCGCGAAAGCCCTCGGAGGCTGGACGCGGAGTGGTACATGTCGGCGGTTTAGGCGGCGGGACTCACGAAAGACGGGGATGTCGGCAGTGGTGCGAATCTGTCGCCCCACATCGGCTGCGCGGCGAGCGCCCCTAGTCGCGCCCGCACGAGCGCGGCTCCATCTGCGGCCAGCGGCCGCCTGGCAAGCGAAGCGTGCAGCACCGACCGGCGCGAAGGCGTGAGGGATGGAAGCCCGCCAGGGTCAAGACCCGGCATGGGGCTCGATGCGCAGCACGACAGCCCGGCCCCGACGCCTACGGCGGCGGGGACACGGATACCCCATGCAGGGGGATCGCAGTCGTGCAGCCGGTCAGGCGGCAGAATAGTCGGCTTCACTCGCCAGGCTGATGGTGATGATCGGCATATCGTGTTCATCCATCCCGCTGTGCAGGGCAAGCGGCGTCACTTCGGCCACGGTGTGCTTGGCCCCTGCCGGAACCCGATAAAACCGCATCAGCGCCACGCCTTCAGGGTCCAATTCCGACGCCAATACGGCGCGCTCGTTCAACTCGCGCAGCAAGTCATGCAAGCGGCGGTCTTCGGCTTCATGTGATGCCGTGGTGTCCGCCCATTCCACGCAATCCCGCCAAGCTGCGCGGGTAATCGCCACCGGCACCCGAAAACCAACGCGGCCAGCCTGGCGCGTAATATCCATCAACCGGCCATCCCGGATAGCCTGCGATCTACTGCTCAAACGTTCGTCGTTGCCGACTTCATAGGTGTTCATCAGGTGATCTCCTGTTGAAAAAGGGAATGGACCTGACGGGCAGACCAGATTCGAGGATGCGTGAACCGGATGGCCTTTCCCCCATGCGGGGTGGCGCGGCCTGCCCGCCCTGGCACAGGGCGGGGCCGCAGCCCCACCCTGCTGACCGCCTTACACCTGGCCGCGTTCGGCCAGGGAAACCGCCTGGGTTGCTGCGACCACGACATGATCCAGCAAGCGCACATCCACCAGGGCCAGCGCCTGCTTGAGCTGCCGCGTCATGCTCACATCAGCGGCGCTGGGTTCGGCCAGACCCGAGGGGTGGTTATGCGCCATCAACAGCGCGGCGGCATTCACACGCAAGGCCGTTTTCACAATTTCGCGGGGGTAGATGCTGGCATGGCACAGCGTCCCGAAGGCCTGTTCGATGTAGCGAATCGGCTTTAACTGCGCGTCCAGATACAGGAACGCCGCACACTCATGGCCCAGCCCGGCCAGCTTCGCCTGGAAAAACTGCACCACCCGCGCAGGCTGCGCCATCGGGTTGGACACAGAAATCAGGCTTTCAGCCGCCACCCGGCCCGCTGCCAGCACCTGATCATCGGACGCCAGCCGATAGCGCCCGTTGGGGCTGCGCACATACAGCGTATGCACATCGTTCATGTTGTCGTAGCCCAGCGCGGCGGTGCTGATTTCTTTCATGGTGTTCTCCTTTCGGGGTTATCCGGCTACCGGGGCCGAAGATTCCGAGCCTTCTGTAGGTTTTGCGGTGTTCGCAGTCCTACTGTCTGGCCCGGAGTGCCACCGTTGCCGTGAGTTCGTCGCCTTGCCGCGCTGGATCACGCAGGGACGACCGGAAAGGGGCGGGCACGCAGGCCGCAGCCCGCAGGAGAACGAAGAGAAACGAAGGGACCGGGTCAGTACCCGGCGAAGCGCACCCCTTGCAGGAAGGAGCGTAGTGATACAGTCGGCGTTTTAGGCGGCGCACTCAGGGCAATGGCTGCCTGTGCTGTGGAGATGGACTGGGGATGCCGGCCGCGCGGCGAGCGCCGCTACCGGACGGAGGACGGTCTGAACTGCTTTTGTCCATACATCAGCCCATATGGTCTTGTGCGAAAATCAGGGGCTATTGCGACAGAATATGACGAGGGATGCATGACCAAGAAAAACACCAAGGTGGGCGAGAAGGGGAAGCTGACGAACATAAGCATAGTCTCCCCCGACACCGAGGACGGGCAGGCTGCGCTGTTGGAGAAGCTACGAGACCTAGTACCCTCTGCATTTCCGGACGGTGAGCTGAATAAGGCCGCACTGTGGTCTGCCCTTGGATTCGCGCAGGATACGTCCGCCTTCGCCTTTACATGGCCCGGAATCGACTATGCGCGCTACGAGGCCAGGATACCAACGACGATTAGTTTGAAGCCAGACCCCAACGCGTCCGTCAACTGGACCACGGCCAAAGATATTCTGATTGAAGGCGACAATCTGCAAGTATTGAAAGTCCTGAAAAATGGCTACTCGGGTCAGATCAAGTTGATCTACATTGATCCTCCCTACAACACGGGCGAAAGCTTCACATATAACGACGATTTCTCGGTGTCAGAGGCCGACTACCTGGCTTCAACCGGCCAAGTGGACGAATACGGGTTGGCGACCACCAGCAAGCAAGAAATCAAGGGGCGCAAGCATGCTCCCTGGTTAACCATGATGTTTCCACGTCTCGTTGCAGCCAGGCAGCTCTTGCGTCGGGATGGCGTTTTTCTAGCCTCTATCGACAACAATGAAGTGCATCACTTGCGTCTGCTACTCGACGCAATATTTGGTGCCGAAAACTTCATCGACATGCTGACTTGGCGGGGTGCCAGAAAAGGGGATGCGAAGTACACTGGCGGAGGGCAGGATTACATCTTGATCTACGCTAGAGATTTTGCGTTCTTAAAATCCAACGACATAAAATTTCGAGAACGAAAAGACGGCTTAGAGCCTATCTATGCCAAGCTCGCAGAGCTTCGCGAACGGTTTGGGGAAAATTACGACGCGATTACTGAAGCATTGCGTGACTGGTATAAATCCCTACCGGACGACAATCCTTCAAAGGCACATGATTACTACAACCGAGTTGATCATAGGGGCATATGGTTCCCGGACAATATTTCGAGCCCAAACTATCGAGAAAATCTAATATACGACTGGAAGGGCTACAGCCCCCCCGAGAACGGATGGCGCTACGAGGTGTCTGCTATGCAAGCACTGGACGAAGACGGACGTCTGATTTATCCCGAGGACATGACAAAACGGGTCCAGATCAAGTCATATTTACATATGCGGGAAACCTGGGCACCAGCTTCCGTTTTTTATCGTGATAGGCGTGCCGCATCTAAAAGCCTCGAAGAGCTGATGGGGGAGAAGGTATTCGATGACCCCAAGAGTACTGATGTCCTCGCTCGCCTCTTCGACGCCATAACAACAGGCGATGATCTGATTTTAGATTTTTATGCTGGCTCCGGATCGACTGCCCAAGCAGTATGGGAACAGAATTCCAAAGATGGAATGACACGGCGCTGGATTCTGGTCCAGAGGCCTGAAACTCCTGATAACACGACGGAATCTGGTAAAACCGCGATTAGGGGCGGCTATAGGACCATTTTTGAAATTACTGCCGAGCGCCTCCGCCGCGCAGCTGCAATGCTGGACCCAGACGGAAAGGAGCTCGGTTTTCGCCTGTTCCGAGCGCAAAAAACCAACCTTCTAATTGAAAACCCAGTGACGGCACAGGCGGGCCAGGACACACAGGAGCAGCTTACCCTCATATTACAGCAGGCATCGCAACCACCTGTGAAAAAGGGAGCGGACTCTCTAGCTGTAGCCTGGGAAGTGGCCATAAAAGCTACTGATAGTCGTCTGGATTCCGACGTATCAGTATCTGAGCACGACGGTGTGAGCGTATTCACATTCTCACCAGTTACCGGAAAAAATTCAGCAACTGGCCGCCTGTTTATCTGCCTGGACGCGTTTACCCTTGAAACTGCCAAGGACATCGGCCTGACGGATAACGATACGCTAATTCTGCGCGGTGACAAGGTTGAGGACAAAACCACCCTTACGCTGGCCCCCCGCTTGCGATCTAAGCTGATCTTGCTTGAAAGGACGGCACGTGAAGTTTCAATTTGACGATCAGCCTCATCAGGCGGCCGCGATCGATGCGGTGACTGACCTGTTTGAAGGTGTGTTGACACCTCCGCCGAGTCTTATTGCCGGTGTAGCCCCAGGCGCAGACGGCCATGCTGGCTTTCGGCTTAATAAACGTGTGTTGACGACCAACCTAAACACCATCACACAACGTGAAGATGTAGACACTCAGGATGCGTTGGTTCTGCAACAAGAGCAAGACTTATTAGACCAACATCGCGGTTTTCCGAACTTCTCGGTCGAGATGGAAACTGGCACAGGGAAGACCTATGTGTATATTGCCACAGCACTACGTATGGCGGAGGCATATGGACTACGTAAGTTCGTCATCCTGGTCCATTCGGTAGCCATTCGTGCTGGCGTCATTAAGACATTCCAGGATACCTACGAACACTTTCGCAGCAAGTTTCCCAATTTACCTTATCGATGGAATGTCATGGGCGACACAAGGGCGCTCAATGACTTCATCGATCCATCCAGTACGGTCCAATTTCTGATTGCTAGTGTCCAACTTCTAGATAAGCCCGACACCAACACTCTGTATTCTTCACCAGAGCAACCCAGACTTTGGGGTGACACCCTCTCTGGTGTCGAACTGGTGGCACAAGCTCGACCTGTCGTTATTATCGACGAACCCCAAAATATGGCGTCTCCTCTACGCCGACGGGTAATCGCGACGTTGAATCCTCTGGTAGCACTACGGTATAGCGCCACGCACAAAGAACCCTTTAATTTAATACATCGCTTGGGAGCCAAGAAAGCTGCCGAACTGGGCTTGGTCAAACGCGTATCGGTGAAAGGTATAGTGGCAGGCTCAGATGGTCAGCCCTACCTACATTTAAAGAAAATAGTCTCGCAGAAAAGGACTCTATTCGCCCATATTGCTATTGACGTTTCCACCCCCAATGGACCAAACCGGAAAGATGTCGTCACACAAGCGGGAACTGATCTATTCGATGCTTCGGGAAAATTATCTCAATATCGTGGCCTTGTCGTAGATGTCATCAACCGCAAACCCGATTTCGTGACATTTGAAAACGGGTTGACCATCAAGCTTGGCCAAGAAACCGGCGTGGATCAAATGGCCATTTGGCGTGATCAAGTGCGCCAGACGATTCGTATTCACCTGCAATGCCAAGAAAACCTAGATGCCTCCGGGCACGAGGTAAAGGTGTTGTCGCTCTTTTTCGTGGAGCGAGTGGCAGATTATGTGGGCGACAATGCCACCCTACCACGCATGTTCGACAGTATTTTCTGCGAAGAGTGGGTCAGGGCAGGAAACAGCGTGGACTCCATGCCCAACCCCGCTGAACTTCGAATAGCGTATTTCCCATCAACCAAGACTGGCATCCTGAAGGACACCAAGGGCGGAAATAAAACAGACTCAGAACTCGAAGAGCGGGCATACAAGGAAATAATCCAGCAAAAAGAGCTGCTCCTTGACCGCTCAAATCCTCGCGCATTCATTTTTTCACACTCCGCCCTGCGTGAGGGTTGGGACAATCCAAACGTTTTTCAGATAGGTTTTCTACGCCACACGCGATCCGAGACTGAGCGACGCCAACAAATCGGGCGAGGCCTACGGCTCCCGGTCAATAAAAATGGTCAGCGAATTTCGGATCCTTCCGTCAATCGACTCACGCTCATCATAGACGAATCATTTGCTGAGTTTCGCGAAGGGTTCAATGCTGAATATGCTGCAATGGGCGGCCGGACAGGCGATAGACCTGATCTTGAAGACGCAGATTCCATTGTAGAAATTCGCCGCCGCCCAGCGCTATTCGAAAGCCGTGAATTCGCTGAGTTATGGGAACGCATACGTTACAAGGCAGTCTACCGTGTCTCGGTAGATGATATGTCTTTGGTAGCTGCAGTTGCCGTCTCCGAACACCTGAACGATCTGAGATACATTAACAGACGAGCCAATGTAGTGCAGTCTGCCGATGTGATGTACGACGAGGACGGCCAGGTTATAACCTCAGACGCCACAGTCAGCGACAGTGCAGGCGAGCGGATTGCATTCGTTGGGAAGCGCCTACCCAACATTGTCCGCATGGTGGAGGACCACTTGCTTTACGGCAAGTTTCCCCTGCAACTGACTCGGCCAACAATCATTGCTCTGTTACAGGCCATCCCCGACGAATACAAAGCACGAGCACTAGATGATCCGGATCGTTGGACCCGGATTGTCGCTCAAGCTATTCGCGTGGCAACCGTCGAGCAGATGGTCCATAACATTACCTACGAACCAATGGATGATTCCACTTGGTGGGATGCGAATGTAGTGTTTCTAAAGGTGGAGCGAAAAAACGCACCTAAGGCAATCAATGGTATGCCTCCGCCACAGGCCGGCGTTGCAGAGGCCCCAGCAGACGGCGTTAACCTCTTCGACCATACCGATTACGACAGCTTGGTAGAACTGAGGTTTTCGCAAAAACTGGAAGGTGACCGTGACCGAGTCAAATTGTTCACAAAGCTGCCACGGCGGTTCAAGGTAAAAACCCCAGTAGGCGAATACTCCCCAGACTGGGCCATTGTCTGCGACGAGGACGGTACCGAACGACTTTATTTGGTGCGTGAGACGAAGGGAACTCGTAATTTAGGCGACCTGGAATGGGATGAAGCCCTGCGCATACGGTTTGCTGAAGCTCATTTCCGTGCCGCACCAAGGGGGCCTGTAGATTTCACACACACCACTGACAGGGATGGCCTACTTATTGCTGAACGCTGAATTGTTGCATTCACATAATTTGCGCCTATGATGGTACGTATATGCGATACGGCCCTCTCGGAGCAAATACATTCTGCAGCCTCAATCGCCTCCCCGCAATTCTGGCCAAATCTGCCACCAGTCATCCGGACGCAACTGCTTCCGGGTGACCCCGCCCCCCGTCAGTTCCTCGATCTCCACGCAGCGGATGATCGGCACCGGTCGCGTACCGGCTGCCCAGCCGCTGACGACCTGCACCGGCAGGCCAAGTTTCTGGGCAAGTGATGTCATCCCGCCCATCAGGGTACAGGCGTGACGTACAGGCTGAAAGTCAGGCATATATATTCATAATAACCATGGCATGGACATGGATTTTATTAGATAAATCAGCTATTTGGATGTGACGGAAGGTAGTGTCTTTGTGCAGTTTTTCTGCGCAGAAGTTCAGCCTGAATCGCCTGAAATGTAACGCCATGTCAGATCAACATCATCAGGGCATGAAACGGTCTGAACTTCACTGAAACAAACTTGCCCTGCCCGCCTCTAGGAAGTGAAGCAATTTTAGCGATCCCGGCACGGTCACAGGAAAAAACAATTTGCGTCATGGTTGTATCCCTCTAGTGTCCGGGATCAGCTACGCTCAACACTCTTCCAGTAAACCATTGAATTTTTTAGAAAAACAATCGCCTTTGATGGTTATTGACATTGCTAATCAATTTGATGAGAATAGCCCCACCTGCTCAACGCAGGCCGGCTCTTTAAAAAGCAACAACCGATAAACACTGCGCCCTGCCCGACACGCGGCACGCGATTGCGCAGCAACCTGCAACGCATCGGGGTTGAAGCAAAACCGATGAAATCCGCAACTAGCCGCCTGTCCCTAGCGTGGGGCGCGATGGCTGCAGGTCGCGGGGACTTCCCCAGCGGAAGCGCCCGGAGCGCCCACAACAGGCGCCCAACATCCAGGATGGCGACGTAATCCCATGATGACGGCGGGAAAGACCGCAGTCTCTGGCACCCAGCCGTACCGCCCTCCGCGGATCGGCGGCTGGCCCTGCCAAACGCTCACACTCCACATTTGGAGCCACTATTTTCACCGGCCATCCGAAGAGGATCGACTTATGACAGTAGCAAGCACTCCCATTTCCCATCCTCCCCACCGCGCCGCAACACGGGCACTGCTCTACCGCATCAACGTGGCAGAGGCCAAGCTGGGGGTTTCTCGCTCTACGATCTACCGACTGGTCCATAACGGCGAACTGGAGCTGGTCAAAATCGGCAAGCGATCCAGCGGCATCACGGCCACCAGCCTGCACGCCATGATCGAGCGAAACAAGATGCCCTGCTGATACCATAGTCGTATTCACGCAACACAAAGAAAAGACGCCCACCAGGTCCAAATTGGGTAGCCAGGTGGGTAGCTAGACCGAAAATTCAATGTGTGGTGATGTGATAACTATTTGATTATTAACGGAATTTAAAATCGAATGAAACTCGCCACCTGGAACGTCAATTCCCTGAACGTCCGCCTGGGACACGTCATGGACTGGCTGCAGGCCAATCCGGTCGACGCGCTGTGCCTGCAGGAACTGAAGCTGCCGGACGAGAAGTTCCCGCGCGAGGCCCTGCTGGCCGCCGGCTACCATGCCTGCTGGGCGGGACAGAAGACCTACAACGGCGTGGCCATCCTGAGCAGGACGCCCCTGCTGGACGTGCAGCGCAACATCCCGGGCTACGAGGATCCGCAACAGAGGATCATCGCCGCCACCCTGTCCGGCCCGGATGGAAAACCCGTGCGCCTGGTCAGCGCCTACTGCCCCAACGGCCAGGCGGTAGGCAGCGACAAGTACACCTACAAACTGGACTGGTTCCAGGCGCTGCGCGGCTGGCTGGACGAGGAGATCGGCCGCCACCCGGACCTGGCGATCCTGGGCGACTACAACGTGGCCCCGGCCGACGAGGACGTGCACGATCCCGCCGCCTGGGCGGGCGGAATCCTGGTCTCCGATCCCGAACGGCAAGCCTTCCGCGACCTGCTGGGCCTGGGACTGCGGGACACCTTCCGTCTGTTCGACCAGCCGCCGCGCATCTTCAGCTGGTGGGATTACCGCCAGATGGGCTTCCGGCGCAATGCGGGCCTGCGCATCGACCATATCCTGGCGACGCCGGGCCTGGCGGCGCGCTGTCGGGAATGCGCGGTGGACAAGACGCCGCGCGGCTGGGACAAGCCCTCGGACCACGCGCCGGTGGTGGCGACGTTCGGCCCCGCCCGGCCCGAGGCGGGCTGAGCGGGCCCCCCGCGCGGATCCGCGGGGCCCGGCCCGCGCCCGGGTCATCCTCGCAAAACGTCTATAATCAAGGACTCGTCCCACTTCCCCCATGCCCATGCCGCTCGCCAGCCGATTGATCTCTCATCTGGACCGCGGGCTGGTCCTGGACATCACACTGGAAGACCTGTCCTTCCGGGTCTACGTGGCCCAGCGCGAAGCCGACGTCGAACAGGTGGCGGAACTGGTCCCGGCCGAGCAGTTCCAAGGGGACGGCGACGTCCACGTCGCCGCGATCCACGAGGGCGACGACGCCTCGGAACAGATCCAGGACGTGCTCTTCAACCTGAATCCGGGCGATGCCATCGTCTTCCTGTGCACGAGTCCCCAGGCCTACGCCGAGGCGCTGGCCGAGCTCGGCCAGCCCGACCCTGCATCGACCGCACGCTGACACGAATCCGACATGACGCAGTCCTCCGGCAATATCTTCATGGTGGTCGCCCCCAGCGGGGCGGGCAAGTCCAGCCTGGTCAATGCCCTGCTGGAACAAGACCCCACCCTGGCCCTGTCCATCTCCTGCACCACCCGCACGCCCCGGCCTGGTGAAGAAGACAAGAAACACTACCGCTTCGTGTCCGTGGAAACCTTCCAGGCCCTGCGTGACCGGGGCGACATGCTCGAATGGGCGGAGGTCCACGGCAATTTCTACGGCACGCCCCGCGACCGGGTCGATCAGGCTCTGGCCGACGGCACCGACATCATCCTGGAAATCGACTGGCAGGGTGCACTCCAGGTGCGCCGCCATTACCCACAGGCGATCGGCATCTTCATCCTGCCGCCCTCGATCGAGGCCCTGGAAGCCCGCCTGAAAAAGCGTGGGCAGGACGCGCCCCAGATCATTGCCCGGCGGCTGCTCGCCGCGGGCGGCGAAATGGCGCATGCCTCCGATTGCGAATATGTTATTATTAATCAAGAATTTAGCCTTGCACTGGAACAGCTCCGGCAAGTCGTCGGGGCGGCACGTCTGCGCTACACGGCGCAATCCGTCCGGCACGCCGACCTGTTCACCCAGCTGGGCATCCGCAAACCGCTTTCAACCGCTTCCTGAACCAGGACACATATGGCCCGCATCACTGTAGAAGACTGCCTCGAGAAAGTCCCCAACCGCTTCGACTTGACCCTGGTCGCGACCTACCGCGCCCGCGAACTGGCCCAGGGGCACGAAGCCCGCATCCAGAGCCACAACAAGCCCACGGTCACCGCCCTGCGTGAAATCGCCCAGGGCCTGGTCGGCACCGAGATGCTGCGCAAAGTCCCCACCTGATTCCGGGGGCGGGCCATGGCGTTCTCAGGCTTGCGCGGCGCGTCCTCCGGACTGCTCGCCGTCCTGCGCAAAGGCCCCCGCCTGCGGCGTCGCAAGCCGCACACCGCCCCTGCCCCGCAATCCGAGCCCGCGCCCAGTCCGATCGCCTCGCTGGCCGGGCTCAACCAGATCGTCTCCGGCTACCTGAGTCCGCGCGACATCGAGCGGATCCGGGAAGCCTATCGCTTCGCCGACAACGCTCATCTGGGGCAGTTCCGCGCCAGCGGCGAACCGTACATCTCCCATCCCATCGCCGTCACCGAGATCTGCGCCGGCTGGAAGCTCGATGCCGATTCCCTGATGGCCGCGCTGCTGCACGACGTGATCGAGGATCAGAACGTCGGCAAGCAGGAACTGGCCGAGAAATTCGGCGTCGAAGTCGCCGAGATCGTGGATGGCCTGACCAAGCTCGAGCGCCTGGAATACGCCACCAAGGCCGAGCAGCAGGCGGAATCCTTCCGCAAGATGCTGCTGGCCATGGCGCGCGACGTGCGCGTGATCCTGATCAAACTCGCCGACCGGCTGCACAATATGCGCACGCTGGACGCGGTCAACCCCGAAAAGCGCCGCCGCGTGGCGCGCGAAACCCTGGAAATCTATACGCCGATCGCGCACCGGCTGGGATTGAACGCGCTGTTCCGTGAACTCCAGGACCGCTGCTTCAAGGCCATCCACCCGAACCGCTACGCAGTCCTGCACAAGGCCATGATGGCGGCGCGCGGCAACCGCCGCGAGGTCATCTCGAAGATCGCCGAAGCCGTGCGCGCCGCCCTGCCCGCCACCGGCCTGGACGCGGAAGTCAGCGGCCGGGAAAAATCGCTCTACGGCATCTACAAGAAAATGGTCGAGCAGAAGAAGTCGTTTTCCGACGTGCTCGACATCTACGGTTTCCGCATCATCGTCCACACCCTGCCGGAATGCTACCTGGCCATGGGCACGCTGCACCAGCTGTACCGCCCGGTTCCCGGCAAGTTCAAGGACTACATCGCCATCCCGAAGATCAACGGCTACCAGTCCCTGCACACGACACTGATCGGCCCCTACGGAACGCCGGTGGAATTCCAGTTCCGCACCCGGGACATGGACCACGTGGCCGAGGAGGGCGTGGCGTCCCACTGGCTCTACAAAGAGCAGGGCACCTCGCTCAACGACCTGCAGAAACGCACCCACCAGTGGCTGCAGTCCCTGCTGGACATCCAGAGCCAGACCGGCGATTCAGGCGAATTTCTGGAGCACGTCAAGGTCGACCTCTTCCCTGACGCGGTCTATGTGTTCACTCCCCAGGGCAAGATTCTCTCGCTGCCACGCGGCGCCACGCCGGTGGATTTCGCCTATGCGATCCACACGGACGTCGGCAACCACGCCGTGGCCTGCAAGATCAACGGCGAATTCTCGCCGCTGCGCACGGAGCTGCACAGCGGCGACGCGGTGGAGATCATCACATCGGCCGCTTCGCGCCCCAGCGCCCAGTGGCTGAACTACGTGCGCACGGGCCGCGCGCGCTCCGAAATCCGCCATTATCTGCGCAACGAGCGCTACGAGGAATCCGTGGCCTTCGGCCGCCGGCTGCTGAACCAGGCCTTCGACCAGTTGTCCATCCCCTACCCCAAGGACGACGATCAGCAATGGGAACGGCTGGCCCGGGGTTCGGGCGGAGCCTCGCGCACGGAAATCCTGGCTGACATCGGCCTGGGCAAGCGCCTGGCCGCCGTGGTGGCGCGCCGCTTCGCCCCGGAAAACGCCATGCTGGAAACCACCGCGATGGCGGTGGACGAGTTCACGTCCGTGACCAGCGCGCCCATCGTGATCCACGGCAATGAGGGCCAGGCAGTCCAGCTGGCCCCCTGCTGCGGTCCGCTGCCTGGCGATGCGATCATCGGAGGCATTCGCCTGGGCCACGGGCTGGTAGTGCACATGAGCGACTGCCCGGTGGCCAAACGCCAGCAGGCGCGCGAGCCGGAACGTTGGATTCCGGTCATCTGGGATACCACCACCGCGCGGCACCTGACCACGCGGCTGGAACTGACCGTGTTGAACGAACGCGGCGTGCTGGGCCGTCTGGCGGCGGAAATCACCGAAGCCGACTCCAATATCATCCAGCTCACCATGCCCGACGAGGCCGCCTCCACGGCCCTGCTCAACATCATGGTCCAGGTCGACAGCCGCAAACACCTGGCCCAGGTCATCCGCGCCATCCGGCACGTCCCCCAGGTCCAGAAGATCGTCCGTGCGAAAGGATGAGATCGGACACGGGACAGTCCCTGCGGACTGTCCCGTGTCGATCGAATCCGAGCGGCTTGCAAGCCGCGAGGTGGGAAGGTACCGTCGCAATCCAAGACGATCGGCATAGGGGGCAGTTCTTATGAGCTGCGCCCCTGCCACACCACCCGGCATGCGGGTCCGCACCGGGCGGTTCGAGAAGTTGAGGTCAGGAGAGCCGAGGTAATCCGAGGCGATCAAACCAGGCTAGGTCGAGCACGCTATTGAGCAGTTTTCCACTGTTACGCCACCAGCGACGGTTGTTAGCCGCCACACGCTGGGCAACCGCGACTGAAGCACCCAGCGCGCGCAGCGCCCGGAACATGGTCTTGCCACGTTTCCACTGCTTAAGTTGGATAGCCCGCAGCCGATGCCGCATCCATTCATCCAGCGTTCGCCAGATTCCCGGAGTCTGCGCCAACCGGAAGTAACCCCTCCATCCCAGCAGATAGACCCGTAGCCGATCAACCACCTGCTGCATGCTGCGCCCACCTGAGCGGAGCGTCAGTTGCCGCACACGTTGCTTGAACGTGGCCAGCGCCTTGGTCGCCATCCGGCGCTTGATGACGCCTTTCGGTGCCACCCAGAAGCTGTAGCCCAGGAATTTACGATCAGCAAAGACGCTCGTCACCGCGCTTTTGGCCTCATTGACCTTCAGGCGCAGCTTGGCGTACAGCCGTCGCAATCGGTGATTGTCAACCTATCTGTCGCATTTTCTGAGTGACTCAAGCCGCCCGCTTGAGGTCTGAATTTCGCTTGGCACAGGACGCGTGACCCTTCTGCGGGTTGAGGAAGACCTCGTCGACTCTTGTCCAGTTGCGGGTCCTGCCGCTCCAGCGCTCCGGGTGCTTTTCGCGGGCCGCCCGATAGAGGGCATGGCGCCGTTCGAGCAGGCCGCGATCGCGCCCACAGTGACGCTGCTCAGGCGTCACGAAGCCGATAGCGCTGTGCCGGTGCTCGGTGTTGTACCAGCGCACGAACTCACCGACCCAGGCCCGGGCAGCCAGCAGACCGGTGAAGGGCTTGCGAGGGTAGCGGGGGCGGTACTTCAGAGTCCTGAACAAGGACTCTGAGTACGGGTTGTCATTGCTCACCGCTGGCCTGCTGAACGATGGCGCCACACCCAGCTCCCGTAGTGTCGCCAGCATGGTGGCGCCCTTCATCGGGGAGCCATTGTCGCTGTGTAACACCACCTGCCCTGGGAGGATGCCCTCGCGGCGGCAGATATCGCGCATCAGCTCACTGGCACGGGCGCTGTCCTCGGTGTCATAGACCTGCCAGCCCACGATGTGACGGCTGAACAGGTCAAGAAACAGGTACAGGTAGTAGTACTGGCCCCGCACGGTGGCGGGCAGATAGGTGATGTCCCAGCTGAAGAGCTGCCCTGGCGCAGTAGCCGTCAGCGCCCGAGGCCGATGCACCGGGCCAGGCGTGCGATCAGGCGTGCGATGCACCAGTTGCCCGGCGGTACGCATCAGCCTGTAGATCGTCGATTCACTGGCCAGATAGACCCCCGTATCCGCCAGGCGTGGCACGATCTGAGAAGCGGGCAGGTGGCCGTACTCGCTGCTGTTGACCACCCGCAGGATGCGATCACGCTCGGCATCGCTCAGGCGGTTGCAGGGCCGCTGTACCCGCGTGGGGCGCCCATCGCCTTGCTCCGGGGCCCGCCGCCAACGTTGCAGTGTGCGTGCGCTCAGATTGATTGCTTCACAGGCGCGTGCCTGTCGAGCACCAGCCGTGACCGCCTCAGTAATCAATGCCATGATCTGTCGGCGCTGTGTCAGTGAGGTCATTTGTCCTCGTCCTCCCACAGCGCCTGGTATTTTTTTTGCAGTACCAGCAGGGCTGCCGCCTCCGATAACGCCTTGTCCTTGCGGGCCAAATCACGGCGCACGCCAACCAGTTCCTCTTTGAGCCGACGCAGCTCCTGGATATCGGCTGCGGGCTTGTTCCCCGACTGTTCGAGCTCATGCTTCCAGGCCGTGAGCTGATGGGCGAAGATGCCCCGTTCCCGGCACCAGGCGTTGCGCGCCTCTTCGGCCAGAGAATGGGTCTCAAGCAGGGCCTGCAGCCGCTGTGCGGATGTCCACCGACTGGCGGGGGCCTCTTCTGAGGATTGCCTGCGCAAATGAGCCATCTTCGGATTGCGAATCCAGTTCTTCAGCGTATGGACCGACATGTTCAACTCCTGGGCCATGTCAGCCACCGTGCGCGTGCCGCGCTGCAGGGTCTTGCGGATCGCCTCCTCTTTGAAGGCCGTGCTGTAGGTCGTCAAATTCATCTAATCGTTCCAAATCCGATGCGACAACTAGTCTGACACAGGGGGCAATAGACCCATTACCCGCTCGCCCGCCCGACGACTGCCAACATAGACGTTACAGTCATCGGCGTAGCGCACGAAGCAATGCCCCCGGCACTCCAGCTCACGATCCACCTCATCGAGCAAGACGTTGGCCAGCAACGGCGAGAGCGGCCCGCCTTGCGGCGTGCCCTCATACCGTTCGATGACCACACCACCCTCCATGATGCCGCTGTTCAGATACGCACGGATCAGCCGGATGACTCCAGCTTCCGGGATACGTTTCCGTAAGCGGTCAATCAGGATGTCGTGGTTGACCCGGTCAAAGAACTTCTCCAGATCCACGTCCACCACAATACGACGACCGGACTGCACATACGACTGAGCGGCAAGTACCGCATCATGCGCACGCCGCCCCGGCCTGAAGCCGTAGCTGTGTTCGCTGAAGGTGGGGTCAAGCAAGGGTTGCAGCACTTGCAGCAGTGCCTGCTGGATCAGTCGATCCGTCACCGTCGGGATGCCCAGCTCGCGCTGGCCGCCGTCGGGCTTCGGGATCATCACCCGCCGCACCGGACTGGGCCGGTACGTTCCCGCCAGCAGCGCTTCACGGATGGCAGGCCAGGCTGCCACCAGGTGGCCGGCGGTCTGGTCAATGTCCAGGCCATCCACTCCAGCGGCGCCTTTATTGGCCCGCACCCGCTTGAATGCCGCTTGCAGGTTCTCCCTCGTCAACGCCGCCACCAGCAGCGTTGACCCTGTATCCTCATTGCCATGTCGCGGGCATCCTGTTTCCTCGCTGGCTGAATCACCTGCGGCTTCACCGCAGGCTACGCCCGCCCGCTCCACCGACGTGGACATCTGAGGCAATACAAGCTGCATCGACATGTCGAGCAATACTCCTTCTCGTTTGGTCCTTCGCCGCCTCGCTCTCAGCCTCACCGGCCCCGCTACCACGACTACTACGACCGCTGCTGAGACCTCGCTCCGGCTCGACGCCGTTACCCTTTCAGGATCAAGGCGAGGCGTCCCCAGATAAGAGCGCACTCCTTCATCGCACAACCGCCGCATCTACGCCGCTTCGCCTTGGTCACGAGAGCTTTGCGGTTTGTGGCCCGCTCGCCCTGCTCGGCAGCGCCTTCTATGCAGTTCTTGTTCATCGGCTCACGATTTACGCTTCACGCTTCCTCCCCACGCTCGGTCACCCTCGCGCAGTTGCGCTTCACTTCGCTCGTTGTGACCAACTCGCGGCGGGACTCGCACCCGCAGGAGTACGCCCATGCTGGGCGTACCACAAACACGAAGGCCTCGGAATTCCGAGGCCTTCGTCATCGTGCCAGGTTAAAACCGGTCAATTCGACCCGCTGTCTCCTTGCTGGATCAGCTTGCGGCCCTCGTCCGTGATCTTGACGCCCAGTTGTTGGCGCAGTTCGGCCAGCACGGCCTGCTGCTCCACACCGCCCCAGACCCGGGCCATCTGCTGCCCCAGGCCGTCGAGCGCGGGCGCGTCCGTCGTGCCCGGCCGGACCTTGTCGACCTGGACGATTACGTAGGCGCGCGGCAACGCCACGCCGCCGAAGGCCGGCAGCGCCTTGTCCGCTTCGACGGCGAATGCGGCATCCAGCACGTCCTTGGACAGGCCCGCGGGATCCAGACGGCTGATCGTCGCCGGATCGCCGAAACCTTCGGCCGAAGGCTGGGCGCGCAGTTCCGCCAGAGCCTTCCCGCCCTCGGCCACGGCCGCGGCAAGGGCGCGCTCGTCGGTCAGCCGCGCGCGAATGTGGTCACGGACCTGTTCCAGCGGCGGCACGTGCGCCGGTGTCACGTCGCGCGCGCGAACCACCACCATGGTGTCGGGCGAGATTTCGATCACACCGGAATTCTGCTTGTCGGTCAGGACCTGGGAACTGAACAGCGCCTGGCGCACGCGCACGTCGCCCAGGATGGCCGAATCGCTCGCAGCGGAAGCAGCGTCCGGGCCCGCCTCGTCGGCGCTCAGCAGGCGGTCGCGCGCGATCCCGCCGGCCTGACGGACCTGCAGGCCGAGATCCTTGGCTGCCGGGTCCAGGCTGGACGGATTGTCGTAGACCAGGCTGGTGAGCTTGGTCGCCATGTCGGCGAAGCGGTCGGCGGCCAGTTGGCGGCGCACCTCGTCCTCGACCTTGGCGCGGGCCTGCTCGAAAGACTCGCCCCGCTCGGGCTGGACCTGGTCGGCCATGAAGACATGATAGCCGTCCGGCCCCTTCACGGGGTCGGAGATCTCGCCCTGCTTGAGCGCGAACACGGCCTGCTCCATGGCCAGCGGCAACGTGCCTCGCTGAATCCAGCCCAGTTGGCCGCCGTCGCGCGCCGTGCCGGCGTCCTGGGACTCCTTGCGAGCCAGTTCGGCGAACCCGGACGGCTCGGCCCGGGCGCGGGTGACGATGCCTTCGGTCTTGGCCAACGCGGTCCTGGCGACGTCGTCGGAGGCGCCGGCCGGCAGCTTGACCAGGATGTGGCTGACGCTGACGCGCGCCGGTACCACGTAGCGCGCCTTGTTCTGCTCGTAGTAATCCTTCAGTTGGGCTTCCTCGATGGCCGGCACACTGGCCAGGGCGGCGGCCTCGTCCAGCACCAGATAGTCGGCGGACACCTGCTCGGGCAGGCGCAGCGCGTCCTGATGCCCGTCGTACCAGCCCTGGATGTCCTGGTCGGACACCTGGACGCCCTTGGCGTAATCCACAGCCTTGAAGACCCGCAGCCGAATGGCGCGCTCTTCGGTCAGGGCGCGCTTGAGGCCGTCGAGCACCGGGGCCGGCAGGCCGGCCGTGTCGCGCACCGGACCGAGCACGCGGTCCAGGGCCAGTTCGGAGCGTTGCCCGGCCTCGAAGTCGCGCGGCGTCAAGCCATAGGACGTCAGGACCTCGTGGTAGCGGTCGGGGGAGAACTGCCCATCGACCTGCAGTTGCGGCATGGCGGCAATAGCGCGGCGCAGGGCGCCGTCGGACACGCTGAAATGGTTCTGCGTCGCCACGGCGATCTGCAGCTTGCGATCGACGAGCTGGTCCAGCAAGGCCTGGCGCGCCTGGGGATTGTCCAGCAAGGCGGGGTCGAAGCGGCCCTGGCTGCTTTCCTGCATCTGCTGCAGCTGATTGCGCTGTGCCCTGACGAACTCGTCGCGGCTGACCGATGCCCGTCCGATCTCGACCAGGGCCGGATCGGCCGTGACGAAGGAATAGCCGCTGATCCCGAGGAACACGAAGGACGGAACCACGAGGATCAGGAGGATCAACTGCATCAGGCGCTGATGCGTACGAATGAAATCGAACATGAACGGCTCACCTGCTGGAGACTGACGGCCCCAGGGCCGCGCGAACGAAATGTTCCGCAGTTTACCACCGTGGAACCCACTCCCGCCAAGGCGGTGCCCGGGCCGGACCTCGAGGCGGGAACGCATTCCGCGCATTCCTGCAGGGGGCGTCCGGGCTGGCTAAAATGCGGACTGTCCCCTTTCGGCGTCCGATCCCCATGTCCCCATCCCATCCCGTCTGGCCCTGGCCGGCCTTCATCGCCCACCGCGGCGGAGGCCGCCTGGCCCCCGAAAACACCCTGGCGGCGATGCGCGCGGGCGCCGCCGCCGGATTCGGGATGGTGGAATTCGACGTCAAGCTGAGCAGCGACGGCATGCCCTTCCTGCTGCACGACGACACCGTGGACCGGACCTCGGACGGCCATGGCCTGGCCAGCGAGCTGAACTGGCGCACGCTGGGCGGCATGGACTTCGGCGGCTGGTTCGCCCCGGAGTTCGCCGGAGAGCCGGCGCCGTCCCTGTACGCCGTGGCCCGCTACACCCGCGCCCACGGCATCCACAGCAACATCGAGATCAAGCCAACCACGGGCCACGACGCCGAGACCGGCGCGGCCGTGGCCCGCGAGGCCGCGCGCCTGTGGGCGGGTGCCACCCTGCCACCGCTGCTGTCCTCATTTTCCGAATCCGCCCTGGAAGCCGCCCGTACGGCCGCGCCCGGGCTGCCCCGCGCCCTGCTCATCGAAGGTCCGGTCCCGACCGACTGGCGGGCACGCCAGCAGGGCCTGGGCTGCATCGGACTGAACATCGACACCCTGCACGCCGACGAGGCCGCGGTGCGCGACATCCTTGACCGGGGCGCCACCCTGGCCGTCTGGACGGTCGACGACCCCGCCCGCGCCCGCACGCTGTTCGACTGGGGATGCCACTCGGTCTTCACCGACGAACTGGACCTCGTCCGGGCCGACGCGCCCGGCCTGTCCCGATAAACAAACGGGCATCCCATGTTCAGCTACCGCCACGCCTTCCACGCCGGCAACCACGCCGACGTCCTGAAGCACGCCATCCTGGTCCAGATCCTGGATTACTTCAACCGCAAGGACGCGCCCTACTGGGTGATCGACACCCATGCCGGCGCGGGCCTGTACGCCCTGGACGGCGAATGGGCCGGCCAGAGCGGCGAGGTGGTCGACGGACTGGACCGGCTGCTGGGCGCGCCCCGGCCGCCGGAACTGGTGGCGCGCTACCTGCGCGCCATCCAGGACTTCAATCCCGACGGCGTCGCCAACCGCTACCCCGGATCGCCCGCGCTGACCCTGCGCGCCCTGCGCGCGCACGACAAGCTGCGGCTGTTCGAGCTGCACCCCACCGAAATCGAGGTGCTGGAAGGCACGCTGCGGCAACTGGGCACCTCGCGCCGCCAGGTGGCCATCGCGCGAGAGGACGGCTTCGTCGGACTGAAGCGACTGCTGCCGCCGCCGACCCGGCGCGGCATCGTCCTGATCGATCCATCCTACGAAGACAAGCAGGACTACCGCCACACCCTGCAGGCTGTGCGCGACGGGCTGGAACGCTTCGCCTCCGGCTGCTTCGCAGTCTGGTATCCCCTGGTGCAGCGCGTCCAGGCGCATGAAATGGCCCGCGCGCTGGAACGATTGCCGGTGGAATGGCTGCACGCCACCCTGACAGTGCGCAAGCCATCCGCCGATGGCCTGGGCCTGCATGGCAGCGGCATGTTCATCGTCAATCCGCCCTGGACGCTGCACGAGGAACTGCGCGCTGCCCTGCCCTGGCTGGAGAAGATCCTGGCCCGGGACGAGCACGCTCGGCACACGCTGGAGACCGGCGCACGGACTGCCGCCGCCGGGGCCCCATCCGGCGCGCAGTCCGCCAAGGCCGCACCCCGGCCACGACGGCCAGCCGGCGGACGCGAGCCTGGCCAGGCTCAGAAGCGTTCGCCGTCCCGCAAGTAGCGCCACTGGCCCACAGGCAGATCGCCCAGCACGACGCGCCCCATGCGCACGCGCTTCAGGCCCACGACCTTGAGCCCGACCTGCTCGCACATGCGGCGGATCTGGCGCTTGCGGCCCTCGCGCAGGATGAAGTGCAGCTGGTCCTCGTTCTGCCATTGCACGCGGGCCGGCCGCAGGGCCTGGCCGTCCAGCGTCAGGCCGTGGTTCAGCAGGGCCAGCCCGTTGGCCGACAGGCGACCCTCGACTCGCACCAGGTATTCCTTTTCGAGCGAGGAATCGTCGCCGATGAGCTGGCGGGCGATGCGCCCGTCCTGGGTCAGGACCAGCAGACCCTGCGAATCGATGTCCAGTCGCCCGGCGGGCGCCAGCCCGCGCAGATGCGCGGGATCGAACGCGGGGCCGCCGTGGCCCGGCCGGTAATGGGTGCGCGCCTGGATCAGGGACGCGGCCAGGCGATGGCCCTTGTCGGACTGATGCGACACGTAGCCGACCGGTTTGTTCAGAATGATCGTGACCTTGTCGGTCTGGCGACGAGCGGCCTGGCGTTCGAGCGTGATGCGGGCGCCGGGCAGCGCCTTGGTGCCCAGTTCGCTCACGATCCTGCCATCCACGCGTACCCAGCCGCGTTCGATGTAGGCGTCGGCTTCGCGCCGCGAGCACAGGCCGCGCTGGGCCATGAGTTTTGAGATTCGGACCAGTTCCATGATGCCGCGCATTGTATCGCGCCCGCTCGCCGCCCGGCTCGTTCAGAGGGGCCTATCGCGCGCACCGGACAGGTCGGAGGCCATCGGCCGTGCTATCGTGAGGCCCCTCGAGCAAGCCTCCCGGCCACCTGTTTTCCATGACACCGGACACCGCCCTTCCCCGCCCCTGGCGCTGCGCGCCCGCCCCCGGACTGGACCGGACGCGGCAGGCCTGGCTGCGCCGGCCCGGCGCCCTGACCGCAGGGTTGCGCCGCCTCGGCGAAGTGCGGCTGACGGTGCGTCGAGAAACCGTCGAAGCCCTGACGTCCGGCTGGGCCGCCGAGGCTGGACTGCAGGCCGGCGCCCCGGTCTGGTGGCGCGAGATCCTGATGACCATCGATGGCGTCCCCGCCGTGCAGGCCTGCAGCTTCACGCCCCTGCGCGCCAGCCTGGGCGTATGGAAGGCCATGCGCGGCCTGGGCCAGCGCCCGCTGGCCGACATCCTGTACCGGGATCCGCGCATCGCGCGCAGCGGTTTCCGCTTCGGCCGGCTGCGGACGCGCCACGCCGACGGGACCTGGGAAGACGCCACCGCGGGCGCAACGGTCCTGGCCCGGCATTCTGTGTTCGTGCGCCTGGGGCAACCCCTGCTGGTGGCGGAATACTTCCTGCCGTCCTTCTGGACGGTCGCGACGCGGCGCACGCCCTGAACCCGGACGCCTGAGCGGAACCCGGGCCGGCGGCCGGGCGACGGGATGAGGCGGAAGGCAGAGACTACAAAGCCTCGACGCCGGTTTCCCCGGTACGGATGCGCACGGCCTGCTCGACCGGAGTGACGAAGATCTTGCCGTCGCCGATCTTTCCGGTGCGCGCGGCGCGGATGACGGCCTCGATCACGCCTTCGGCCTGATCGGCCGCGACCACCACGTCGATGCGGATCTTGGGCAGGAAATCCACCACGTATTCGGCCCCGCGGTACAGTTCGGTGTGGCCCTTCTGGCGGCCAAAGCCCTTGACCTCGGTGACGGTCAGGCCGTTGACGCCCAGTTCGGACAGGGCTTCGCGCACCTCGTCGAGCTTGAAGGGTTTGACGATCGCCGTGATCTGCTTCATGTCGGACTGCGCCATGGTATCGGGGTTCCGCTGAAAAGCTTTTAATATAGCGCAGACGATGCCCGCCCGGTCCCCACGCCCACGGCGCGGTCGCGGCCGGGAATCCGGCGGCCCCTCCCTTATAATGCGCCCACTATGTCCAATACCTCGTCCGCACATAATCAGTTCGACAACAAGTCGCAGGCCTGGTCGGCCCGTTTCTCCGAACCCGTCTCCGACCTGGTCAAGCGTTACACCGCCTCGGTCGGCTTCGACCAGCGCATGGCGGCCTTCGACATCCAGGGCTCGCTGGCCCACGCCGACATGCTGGCCGCCGTGGGCGTGATCAGCGCCGCCGACCTGGCCGACATCCAGCGCGGCATGGCGCGGATCCTGGAAGAAATCCGCGCCGGCGGCTTCACCTGGTCGCTGGACCTGGAAGACGTCCACCTCAACATCGAAAAGCGCCTGGTCGAACTGATCGGCGACGCGGGCAAGCGCCTGCACACGGGCCGGTCGCGCAACGACCAGGTCGCCACCGACATCCGCCTGTGGCTGCGCCACGAAATCGACCTGGCGATCGACCTGCTGCGGCAACTGCGCCAGCGGCTGGCCGCCCTGGCCCTGGATCACGCCGGCACCATCCTGCCGGGCTTCACCCACCTGCAGGTCGCCCAGCCGGTCACCTTCGGCCACCACCTGCTGGCCTACGCGGAAATGTTCGGCCGCGACGCCGAGCGCCTGGCCGACTGCCGCCGCCGCACCAACCGCCTGCCGCTGGGCGCCGCCGCGCTGGCGGGCACGTCCTACCCCATCGACCGCGAACGCGTCGCCCGCACCCTGGGCTTCGACGAGGTCTGCCGCAATTCCCTGGACGCCGTCTCCGACCGCGATTTCGCCATCGAATTCTGCGCGGCCGCCTCGCTCATCATGACGCACGTCTCGCGCCTGTCCGAGGAGCTCGTCCTGTGGATGAGCCCGCGCGTGGGCTTCATCGACCTGGCCGATCGCTTCTGCACCGGCAGTTCGATCATGCCGCAGAAAAAGAACCCCGACGTCCCCGAACTGGCGCGCGGCAAGACCGGCCGCGTGCACGGCCACCTGGTCGCCCTGCTGACCCTGATGAAGGGCCAGCCGCTAGCCTACAACAAGGACAACCAGGAAGACAAGGAAGGCCTGTTCGACACCGCCGACACCATCCGCGACACGCTGACGATCTTCGCCGACATGATCGGCGGGGTGCGCGTCAAGGCCGAAGCCATGCGCGCCGCCGCCCTGCAGGGCTACGCCACCGCCACCGACCTGGCCGATTATCTGGTCAAGCGCGGCGTGCCCTTCCGCGACGCCCACGAGACCGTGGCGCTGGCGGTGCGTTCCTGCGAAGAACGCGGCTGCGACCTGGCCGACCTGTCCCTGGACGAACTGCGAGGTTTCCACGCCGACATCCAGGACGACGTGTTCCAGGTGCTGACCCTGGAAGGCTCGGTCGCCGCCCGCAAGCACGTCGGCGGCACCGCGCCCGAGCGTGTGCGCATCGAGGCGCAGCGCATCCTGGACGAGGCAGCGCCGGCGTGATCGCGCCGGGCGGATGCCCGGACGGCCCTTCGAATGAGAACGCCGGGCGATCGTCCGGCGTTTTTCCCGGGCGCGACGCCCTCTTTACCCCGCCCGCCCGCGTCCCTCAGGCGCTCCCAGCCCCAGCAGCGCCACCGCCGCGAAGACGGCGCCGGCCAGGAAGGTCGCGGACGGGCCCCAGGACTGCCACAACCAGCCGGCCAGGACGCTGGCGAGCAGCATGCATATCCCGCTCGCCAGGTTGAATATCCCGAAGGCCGTGCCTTTCAGATCCGCCGGCGTCGTGTCGGCCACCATCGCGGCCAGGACCCCCTGGCTGAACCCCATGTGCAGCCCCCATAGCGCGGCGCCCGCCAGCAGCGGCCAGGCGCCGCCGCCCGGGAAGGCCAGCGCCAGATCCGCCATGACCAGCAGGACCAGGCCGGCCGCCAGGATGACGGTGCGCGGCAAGCGGTCCGACAGCCAGCCGGCCGGATAGGCCGACAGCATGAAGAACAGCGACATCACGATCAGCACGACGGGCGCCCAGGCGGCGCTCAGGCCCATGTCCTGCCCGCGCAGGATCAGGAAGGCCTCGCTGAAACGCGCCAGCGTGAACACCGCGCCGATCGCCACTACCCGCCAGTAAGCGCCGCCGAAGCCGCGCGCCGCGCTCCAGTGGATGGGCGAGCGGAACGGTCTGGCCTCGCCCGGGTCCGGGCGCGCCTCGCGCACGCCCCAGAACAGCAGTCCCATGGCGACGACGCCCGGCGCCACGGCGAACCACAGAACCTGCCGGATGTCCGTGAAGGCCAGCATCAGCATGATCGCCAGTCCCGGCCCCAGGACCGCGCCCACGGTGTCCATGGACTGGCGCAGCCCGAAGGCCGCGCCGCGGATTTCCGGCGGCGTGACGTCGGCCACCAGGGCGTCGCGCGGCGCGCCCCGGATGCCCTTGCCGATCCGGTCGATGAAGCGGGCGGCGAACACCATGCCCACCGAATGCGCCAGGGGAAACAGGGGCTTGGTGAGCGCCGCCAGGCCGTAGCCCGCCAGCAGCAGGCCCTTGCGCCGGCCCAGGAAATCGCTGATCGCGCCGGAGAAGACTTTGACGATCAGGGCGGTGGCCTCGGCCACGCCCTCGATGACGCCTACAGCCAGCACGCTGGCCCCCAGGCCCGACACCAGGAAGATCGGCAGCAGGCTGTGGATCAGCTCAGACGAGAGATCCATGAACAGACTGACCAGGCCCAGCATCCAGACCGTGCGGGGGATGGCGCGTTTTCCGTTCGCGTCCGGAACGGAATTCCCATGGCCCATACGGCCCCCTTCAGGGTTCGAAGACCGCGATCGACTCCACGTGCGCCGTGTGCGGGAACATATTGACCGCGCCGGCGGCCTTCAGCGCCCAGCCACCCACATGGTGCAGCATCCCGGCATCGCGCGCCAGGGTGGCGGGATTACAGGACACATACACGACGCGGCGGGGGCGCTCGTCCGGCGCCAGGGCGGCCAGGGCCTGCGCCACTGCCAGGGCACCTTCGCGCGGAGGATCGATCAGCATGCGGTCGAAACGGCCCAGTCCGCGCAGCCAGCCGGCATCGACCTCGAACAGATTGAGTTCAGCGAATTCGGCCTTGTCCGCCAGGCCCTGGCGGGCGGCGTCCTCGCGGGCGCGAGCCACCAGCGCGGCGCTGCCCTCGATGCCTACGACCGCGCGGCCCTGCGTGGCCAGCGGCAGGCTGAAATTGCCCAGGCCGCAGAACAGGTCGGCCACACGGTCGCCAGGCCGAACCTCCAGCAGGCTCAGCGCCCGCGCGACCAGCGCCTGATTGATGTGCGGATTGACCTGGGTGAAATCAGTCGGCCGGTAGTGCATGCGCAGGCCGTAGGCCGGCAGCGCATAGGCCAGCGCGTCGGCCCGGGCCGGATCCAGGGGATGGGCCGTCTCCGGCCCCTTGGGCTGCAGCCACCAGTCGATGCGGTGCCGCGCGCCGAAATCGCGCAGGCGGTCCAGATCGGCCGGCGTCAGGGGTTCCAGGTGACGCAGGCAGAAGACCGTGGCCTCGTCGCCGACGGCCACCTCGATCTGCGGCATGCGGTCGGGTCGCGACAGGCCGCCGATCAGTTCACGCAGGGGCATCAGCAAGGCCGAGACGTGCGGCGGCAACACCAGGCAGGTCCGCATGTCGGCCACGTAGCTGCTGGCGCGCTCGCGGAACCCCACCAGCACGCCGCCCTTTTTCGGTACCAGGCGCACGGACAGGCGGGCGCGGTGACGATAGCCGGAGGCCGGGCCCTGCAGCGCCGGCAGGATCTGTTCCGGCCGGACCTTGCCGATGTGCGCCAAGGCGTCCTCCAGGGCGCGCTGCTTGACGGCCATCTGAGCGGCCGGCTCCAGATGCTGCATGGCGCAGCCCCCGCAAACGCCGAAATGGGGACAGGGGGGCGTGGCGCGCTGCGAGGAAGACCGCAGGACGCGCTCGACCTTGGCCTTGTCGAAAGAGGGCTTGCGCCGCGTCACGCGGGCCAGGACCCGTTCGCCGGGCAATGCGCCCTCGATGAAGACGACCTTGCCTTCGTGGTGAGCGATGCCCTGGCCTTCGAGATCCAGCGATTCGACGTCCAGAGACAACTGGATGGGTTCAACCATGGTGCCAGGCGGAGAGGAATTCTTTCCAGTGCGGCGCATCGATCGCCGCCAGAGTGTCGCGCACCAGCGCGAGTTCGGCCGCATAGGCGGCGGCATCCAGTTCGCCCTTGATCAGGCGATAGCGGCAATACACCAGCCAGGTGTTGACCACGTCGGTCTCGCAATAGTTGCGCACGTGGTCCCGGTTCCCGGCATGCCAGGCATGCCACACCTGGCCACCGTCCATGTCGAGCTTGCCGGGAAAGCCGCACAGCTTGGCCAGTTGGTCCAGCGGCGCGTTGGCGCGGCCGTTGAACTTCGCCAACACGTCCATCAGGTCGACATGGCGGGTGTGGTAGCGGTTCAGGTAGTTGTTGAAGCGGAAGTCGCGGTCGTCTTCCCCGGTGTCCCAGTAGCGCGGCGCGGCCACGCCATGAATCAGGCTGCGGTAGTGCAGAACCGGCAGGTCGAAGCCCGAGCCGTTCCAGCTGACCAGAGTGGGCGTGTAATGGCCGATGGTCTTGAAGAATCCCGAGATCAGGACTTCCTCGGGGTCGTCGGCCTGGCCCAGGGTGCGCACGCGGAAACCCTGGTCGTCGCGGAACACGCAACCGATGACGGCGACCTTCTGCAGGTGCAGGGGCAGGAAATCGTTGCCGTGGGTCTCGCGGCGCCGGGCCAGCGCGGCTTCGATGAGGGCGGCGTCGTCCAGATCCGCCCACTCGGGATTCAGGCGCCGCAGACCATCCGCGTCCGGAATCGTTTCCAGGTCGAATACCAGCGTCGGGATCATCGCGGCGGCAGGTAGGACAAGGGGTTCACGGGCGTGCCGCGGCGGCGGATCTCGAAGTGCAGGCGCGGCGAGGAGGTGTCGCTCTGGCCCAGGGTGGCGATTTTCGCGCCCTTCTTCACGGATTCGCCGGTCTTGACCAGCAGGGACTGGTTGTGGGCGTAGGCCGTGATGAAGCCGTTGCTGTGGCCCAGCAGGATCAGGTTGCCCAGGCCGCGCACACCGTTGCCGGCGTACATGACTTTGCCTTCGGCGGCGGCCGTCACGGGCGCGCCCGCCGCGCCTTCGATGTCGATGCCCTTGGTGGTGGCGTTGAAGCCCTGGATGATCTTGCCGTTGCTGGGCCAGCCCCAGGAGACCAGGCCCGCGTCGCCGGCCCGGGACGCCGAGGTTTCGACCGGAGCGGTTGCGCCCGGGGCCGCGGCTCCGGAGCCTTCACCCCCGGCCGGGGGCGCGGTCTTGACCGGAGACGTCGTGGCGGTCGAACCACCCGAAGGCATCGGAGTACCGCCGTCCAGGCGCAGGACCTGGCCGATGGCCAGCTGGGTCGGGTCGCTGATGTTGTTCAGTTGCGCCAGGCGGGAGACCTCCATCCCGTGGTCCTGGGCAATCTTGTAGAGCGTGTCGCCGGCACGCACCACGTAAGTGCCCTTGGCCTGAGCGCCCGCGGCCGCGGAAGCGCCGCCGCCATTGGAATGATCGGCGACGGGCGCGCGCGCGGAACGGGAGGCGCAGCCCGACAAAACGGCGGCCGACAGCAGAACGGTCAGCAGCAAAGCCGTTTTTGCCCTGGGACGGCAATGAAACGAAAAGCGCCCGGTGTGTGGCGATTGGGTGAACGGAGCATCTGTCACCAGCGTCCCATCGAGCATGTGGTTCTCCTACTTACTTAAGTCTGCGTGCCGGGACGCAGCGGTACGAATCGGACATCTTCGAGTTCGAGCCGGTGCCAGGAAGACGGCCCGGTCCGCTCGATCAGGATCAGCCTTTGGTGCGCGGCGCCTTCCGGGGCGATCAGGCGCGCGCCCACGGCCAGCTGATGCAGCAAAGCTTCCGGGATTTTAACTCCCGCGGCGGCGACCACAATGCCATCGAAGGGCGCGCGGTGTTCCAGGCCCCGCATCCCGTCGCCGAAGATCAGGCGCACCCGCCCCCGGGCGCGGCCCTGGGCCAGATTCAGGCGCGCCTGTTCATACAAACCGCGCACCCGTTCGATAGCATAGACTTCGGGCACGAACTGGGCCAGCACGGCGGCCTGGTAGCCGCAACCCGCGCCGATCTCCAGGACCCGGCCCGGCGAGCGGCCGTCGCACATGACGGCCAGCATGTGCGCCACCACCCATGGCTGGGAAATCGTCTGGCCATAGCCGATCGGCAGGGCGGCGTCCTCGTAGGCCCGGCTGGCCAGGCCCTGGTCCACGAACAGATGACGCGGCACCGCCTGCATGGCCGACAGCACGCGTTCGTCGGTGATGCCCTGCTCGCGCAGGCGGTGCGCCATCTGCAGACGCAGCCGGTCCGAATTCAGCCCCAGGTTGGCGGCGGGCGCGGCCGGCGCCCGGCCCGGGGATTGCGGCAGGGTGAACGGGCGCGGCCCATGGATGCGGGTGTTGCTGTTGGCGGCCGAATAGCCGGGCCCCAGCGCGGAGCCCGTCATGGCGCTGCGCGGGCTGCGGGAAGGCTTGTCCAGCGGATGACGTGGCTTGTTCATCGGACCTCCGGGGTGCTCATCTGTCTTCCATCCAGCGTGCGACCGCATCGGTCTGCGCATGATCCGTGAGATCGACGCGCAGGGGAGTCATCGACACGGCATGCGCCTCGACCGCGCCGAAATCCGTCTCGGGGCCGCCATCGAGCGCCCGCCCCACCGGGCCGATCCAGTACACGGTATCGCCGTAAGGCGTGGTGCTGCGGATGACGGGCTCGGCCGGATGGCGCCGCCCCAGCCGCGTGGTGCGGAACCCTGCCAGGTCGCGGTAGGGCACCGCCGGGATGTTGACGTTGAGCAGCAGCGGCTCTCCCCAGGGCCGGTCGCGGAACCGCGCCACCAGATCGTGCGCCACCCGGGCGGCGCAATCCAGGTGGCGCCATTCGCGATCCAGCAGCGAAAAAGCCATGGAAGGCACGCCGAACAGGTAGCCTTCCATCGCAGCCGCCACTGTGCCCGAATACAGGGTATCTTCGCCCATGTTGGCGCCATTGTTGATCCCCGAGACCAGCAGGTCCGGCCGGAAGCCCAGCAGGCCGGTCAGGGCCACATGGACGCAATCCGAGGGGGTGCCGTTGATGAAATGGAAGCCGTTGGCCGCCTGGCGCACCGTCAGGGGCCTGCGCAGCGTCAGCGAATTGGACGCGCCGCTGCAGTTGGTCTCGGGCGCCACCACAGTGACCTCGCCCAGGGGCCGCAGCGCCGCGACCAGGGCCTCGATTCCCGCCGCGTTGTAGCCATCGTCGTTGGACACCAGGATGCGCATTTTCTTCGTTCCCGCCTGAAACCGGATGGTGCGAATTGTACCCGCGCCCCGCCGCGCTCAAGGAACCTCTGAGAATCCGGGTCGCCTTCAGGCGGCGAGGAGGACAAGCAACGCCGCGGACCGCCCGAATCCGCGGATGCGCGCGACGCGGAGACTTGTCCAGGGGTTCCTTTAAAATGCGTCCATCATCCATCCATTATGGGCTACCGCTCCACCCCCTGCCATGACTCCTTTCGCTTCCGTCCTCGGCGTGGCCGCCGCCCTGTTCATCGGCTACCTGATGGGCTCCGTTCCCTTCGCCGTCGTGGTCAGCCGCGCCATGGGCCTGAAGGATCCGCGCAGCTTCGGCTCGGGCAACCCCGGGGCGACCAATGTGCTGCGCGGCGGCAACAAGCCGGCGGCCATTCTGACCCTGCTCGGCGACGCCGCCAAGGGCTGGCTGGCTGTGACGCTGGCCGCCTGGGCCGCGCAGCGCGGCCTGCTGCCCGGGGCCGCGATCCCCCTGGCCGGCCTGGGGGCCTTCATGGGCCACCTGTACCCGCTGTTCCTGAGTTTCCGCGGCGGCAAGGGCGTCGCCACGGCCCTGGGCGTGCTGCTGGCCCTGCAGCCTTGGCTGGCCCTGGCGACCGCGGCCACCTGGCTGATCGTGGCGCTGGTGACGCGGTATTCGTCCCTGGCGGCGATCCTGGCGGCCGTCTTCGCACCGTTCTACTACATTCTGGGGGACAAGGTGGCCTGGCGCGCGGACGCGCTCACGATCTCCGTGATCGTGTTCATCAGCGTCCTGCTGCTGGCGCGTCACCGTGAAAACATCGCCCGGCTTCTGGCGGGCAAGGAAAGCCGGATCGGGGCGAAGAAAAAATAGGCGCGGCACGGCCGAAGGCGTTTCAGGCGATGCAGACATCCCGCAGGTCCCAGCGAGGCCGCACGGCAAAAGCGGCATCGCCGCGCAGGGACCGCAGATCGATCAGGCCCGCCCGCGCACGCTGCACGGCCGCCCAGGCAATCATCGCGCCATTGTCGGTGCATAAGTGCGGGGGCGGAAAATGCGCCCGGCCACCCAGGTCATCCAGAGCCTGCGCCAGCCGCGCGCGCAGGTGCCGGTTGGCGCCCACGCCGCCCGCCACCACCAGGGTCTTCAGTCCTGTGCGGCGCAACGCCTGCAGGGACTTGGCCGCCAGCACGTCGACGATGGCGGCCTCGGTGGAGGCCGCCAGATCGGCGCGGGCGGCATGGTCGGCGGCGCGTCCCTCATCCTGCAGAGCCCGCATCCGGGTCAGCACGGCCGTCTTCAAGCCGCTGAAGCTGAAATCCAGGTCGCCGCTGTGCAGCATGGGGCGCGGCAGGGCGTGCGCGTCCGGGTCGCCGTCCTCGGCCAGGCGCGACAGTTCCGGCCCGCCCGGGTAGCCCAGGCCCAGCAGCTTGGCGCTCTTGTCGAAGGCTTCGCCCGCCGCGTCGTCCAGGGTCTCGCCCAGCAGCTCGTAGCGCCCCACGCCATCGACCCGCATCAGCTGCGTATGCCCGCCCGACACCAGCAGCGCCACGAACGGGAAATCGGGCGCCTCGTCGGCCAGCAGGGGCGACAGCAGGTGGCCTTCGAGGTGATGGATGGGAATGGCGGGCAGGTCCCGCGCCCAGGCGAAGGCCCGGGCAAAGCCCGCGCCGACCAGCAGGGCCCCGGCCAGGCCCGGACCGGCCGTGTAGGCGACCGCATCGAGGTCGGCCGGCCGCACGCCGGCCTCGCCCAGCACCTGCCGCGTGAGCGGCACGATGCGACGGATGTGGTCGCGCGAGGCCAGCTCCGGCACCACGCCGCCGTAATCCCGATGCATGGCGACCTGGCTGTGCAGGGCATGCGCGAGCAGGCCGCGCTCGGTGCACGCCACGGCCACGCCGGTCTCGTCGCAGGAACTCTCGAATCCGATGATCAGCATAGGGCGCCAGTTTACAACCGATCATGAAAGGGATTTAGAATGGCAAAGTCAAAAAGTGGCCCCAGCGCCGCGCCTTCGGCTTGCCGCCTCCCCCAAGGGGGGCGCATTTTGCCTTGAAGCGGTCCGGCGGCAAAACAAGCAGTGAATATCGACGTCCACCCGAGAGGAGACACCATGCTGGAACAGTTCTTCAAGCTCAAGGAACACGGCACCTCGGTCCGCACGGAATTGCTGGCGGGCCTGACCACCTTCCTGACGATGTCCTACATCGTCTTTGTCAATCCGGACATCCTGTCCGGCACCGGCATGGACAAGGGCGCCGTCTTCGTCGCCACCTGCGTGGCCGCCGCCCTGGGGTCGATCATCATGGCCTTCCTGGCCAACTGGCCCATCGGCATGGCCCCGGGCATGGGCCTGAACGCCTTTTTCGCCTTCACGGTGGTGGCGCAGATGGGCTACACCTGGCAGCAGGCGCTGGGGGCGGTCTTCATTTCCGGTGTGGTGTTCGTGATCCTCACGGTGACCGGCATCCGGGAATGGCTGGTGGCGGGCATTCCGCCCTCGCTGCGATCCGCCATCGCGGCGGGTATCGGGCTGTTCCTGGGCATCATCGCCCTGGGCTCGGCGGGGATCGTGGTCGCCAACCCGGCCACCAAGGTCGGCCTGGGCGACCTGACCCACACCACGACCCTGTTCGCCATTCTGGGCTTCTTCATCATCGCCGCCCTGGGCGCCATGAAGGTCCGCGGTGCCATCCTGATCGGCATCCTGGCCATCACCCTCCTGTCGATCGTGACCGGCCACACCCAGTTCCAGGGCGTCTTCTCGGCCCCGCCCAGCCTGGCTCCCACCTTCTTCCAGCTGGACATCCTCGGGGCGCTGAATACCGGCTTCTTCCACGTGATCCTGGTGTTCGTGCTGGTCGAAGTCTTCGACGCCACCGGCACCATGATCGGCGTGGCCACCCGCGCCGGCCTGATCCGCCCGGGCAACCCCGGCCGCCTGGGCCGCGCCCTGCTGTCCGACAGCACGGCCATCGTGGCCGGCTCCATGCTGGGCACCAGCAGCACCACCGCCTACATCGAAAGCGCCGCGGGCGTACAGGCGGGCGGGCGCACCGGCCTGACGGCCCTGACCATCGCCGTACTGTTCCTGCTGGCGCTGTTCCTGTCCCCGCTGGCCGCCATCGTCCCGCCCTATGCCACGGCGCCGGCTCTGCTGTACGTGGCCTGCCTGATGCTGCGCGAACTGGTCGACGTGAAATGGGACGACATCACGGAATCCGTGCCCGCCGCCATCGCCGCCCTGGCCATGCCGCTCACCTACTCCATCGCCAACGGCCTGGCTTTCGGCTTCATCAGCTACGTGGCGATCAAGGCGCTGTCCGGCCGCTTCCGCGACATCCACCCGGCCACTCTGCTGGTCGCCGTGCTGTTCATCATCAAGTACGCGCTGTTCCCGGGATGATCCAGGACCAGGGACAGTCCTCTACGGGCTGTCCCGCGCCTGAACCATCCGAGTCGCTTGCAAGCGACGAGGTGGGAGAATCGGAGCGGCTTGCAAGCCGCGACGTGGGGAACCCGGGGGCCATCAGGCCCCGGAGCGTGCGTGGTGACGCCGGCCCGGCTTGCAATCACGCCCATCATCCCCATATGCAGAGAAACCCGGGCGGCATCCTGCCGCCCCCTCCCGACCCGGAGACCCCATGAGCGTCATCGAACTCACCCAAGACACCTTCCAGGCCGCCACCCAGGCCGAGCAACCCCTGATCGTCGATTTCTGGGCGCCCTGGTGCGGCCCCTGCCGCCAGTTCGGCCCGACCTTCGAGGCCGCCGCCGAGCAGCATCCGGACGTCACCTTCGCCAAGATCAACACCGAGGAACAGCAGGAACTGTCGGCGGCCCTGCGCATCCGATCCATCCCGACCCTGATGGTCTTCCGCGAGAACGTGCTGCTGTTCCAGCAGGCCGGCGCGCTGTCCGCCTCGCAGCTGGAAGAGCTTCTGACCCAGGTAAAGGCCGTGGACATGGCCCAGGTCCATGCGGAAATCGCCGCGCAGGAAAAGGCCTCGTCCACCACCCATTGACCCTCTCCTCCGCCCTTCCCCCGCACCAAGCCCATCGGCCGGACCCCGGCCGATGGCGTATTCTGGCCGTCCTGCTGATCACGATCTTCATGTCCCTGATCGGGGTCAGCATCGTCAACGTCGCCCTGCCCTCCATCCACTCCGCGCTCGACGCCACGCAATCCGACATGCAGTGGGTGCTGTCCGGCTATGCGCTGACCTTCGGCGTCGTGCTGGTGTCCGCCGGGCGCGCCGGCGACCTGATGGGACGCGGCGGCCTGTTCCTGATCGGTGTAGCCCTGTTCACGCTCGCCTCCGTCGCGGCGGGGCTGGCACCGGACGCCGCGTGGCTCAACGGCGCGCGCTTCGTGCAGGGCGTGGGGTCCGGCCTGCTCAATCCGCAGGGCCTGGGCATGATCCAGCATTATTTCCGAGGCGCGGAACGCGGCCGGGCCTTCGGCTATTTCGGCACTGTGGTGGGTTTTTCCGTGGCCATCGGCCCGGTGCTCGGCGGATTGCTGATAGAACTGGGCGGGCTGGAGATCGGCTGGCGGCTGACTTTTCTGGTCAATGTCCCGATCGGGATCGCCGTCATCGTACTGGGCCTGCGATGGTTTCCCCGGCCGTTGATCCGGCTGCCCGGCTCGCATGTCCCGCCCGGCGGGGACGGCGCGGTGGAACAGGCCGACTCCGAGGCGGCGGACCGCCTGGGCTGGCGTTCCCTGGATCCATTCGGTTCCCTGCTGCTGGGCCTGGCGGTCCTGTCGTTCCTGTACCCGTTCGTCGAATCCCGCACGACGCCCATGATCTGGCTGCTGTTGCCGCTGAGCCTGGGCCTGACAGCGGCCTGGATCGGATGGGAGCGCCGCACGACGCGCCGGGGACTCAGCCCCATGGTCGATCTGCGGATCTTTTCCACGACCAGCTTCAGCAACGGCGTGCTGATCATGGCGCTGTATTTTCTGGGGATGACCAGCATCTGGGTACTGGTCGCCTTGTACGTCCAGGAAGGCCTGGGCATGTCGGCCCTGCTGTCCGGCCTGTTCGGCATTCCCGCCGCCCTGCTGTCGTCCTGGGCTTCCGACTGGGCCGGCCGCAGGGTGATGTCGTATGGCCGCCGGATCGTCATCGTCGGACTGCTGCTGGCCCTGGCCGGACTGGTCACGAGCGGGGTGGTGATCCTGCTGCAGGCGCGCGGCCTGACCAGCGCCTGGTGGCTGCTGCTGACGCTTTCGTTCATCGGCCTGGCCCAGGGCCTGGTGATCAGCCCGAATCAGGCACTGACGCTGATGGACGTGCCGCTGGATTATGCGGGCAGTTCGGGAGCCATCATGCAGACGGGGCAGCGCATCGGCACATCCGTCGGGATCGCCATGATCACGGCCGTCGTCTTCTGGACCCTGAACATGTCCTCATGGCCGACCGCAATGCTGGCCGGACTCGGCGTCATCGCGGTCGTCATCCTGATCGCCCTGCGGGTCGCGATCAAGGATCAGCGGGATCGACGGCGCCCCGGCACGGCCTGATCGCGATTCAACCGCCCGCATCCCGCGCCGCGGGGTCATCGGGCTCCAGGATGCGCCAACGGCCCCGTCCCCGAGTCTGATCGGTATACAGCGACTCGATGTCCGTGACGTCGGCCCGGGGACAACACAGGCGCCAGACGACACCCTGCCCGTCGAACTCCGCGTGCTCGATGCGCGCGCCGGCCGTCAGCAGGCGCGCCTGCACACGGTCCATGTCCGCATAGGGACAATCGCACAGCACCCGGCATTCCTCGCGGAGTTCCACCCGATCCGCCAGCCGCAGGCACTCGGCGGCCGTTCCGCCATAGGCACGAGCCAATCCACCCGTACCCAGCTTGATGCCACCGAACCAGCGGATCACCAGCACCGCCACGCGGTCATAGCCCTGGGACTCGATGGCTTGCAGGATCGGCCGGCCCGCCGTGCCGCCGGGCTCGCCGTCGTCGCTGAAACGATACTGCGCCCCGAAACGCCAGGCCCAGCAGTTGTGGGTCGCCTGGGGATTGCGGGACGCGTCCAGGAAGGCCTGCGCGGACTCGGGCGAATCGATGGGCGCGGCCAGGGCCAGGAAGCGGCTCTTGCGGACGTCGGCTTCGTGCCGGACCGGACCGGTCAGCGTGTGCGGCATGCGGCTGCCCGCGCCGGGCGCGGCCCGTCATTCGGTGCCCGGGCCGCCCGCGGCCGGCGCCCCGCCATGGATCAGGCCTCGATGCCCTGGGACGCGAGGTATTCCTCGTAGGTACCCGGGTAATCGTTGAGGCGGCCGTCGGGCAGGATCTCGATCACCCGCGTCGCCACGCCCGACACGAACTGGCGGTCGTGCGAGACGAACACCAGCGTGCCCTGATACTGTTCCAGCGCGTATTGCAGGGACTCGATGGATTCCATGTCCAGGTGGTTGGTAGGCTCGTCCATCAGCATGACGTTGTGGCGCCCCAGCATCAGGCGGCCGAAGCTCATGCGGTTCTTTTCACCGCCGGACAGCACGCGCACGGCCTTGGTGATCTCGTCGCCCGAGAACAGCAGCCGGCCCAGCACCGAGCGGATCGACTGGTCCTCGTCGCCCGGCTGGCGGTAGTCGGTCATCCAGTCGAACAGATCGCGGTCGGAATCGAACTGGTCGGACACGTCCTGAGCCATGTAGCCGATGTCCGCGTTTTCCGACCAGCGCACCGTGCCCTCGTCGGGCGGCAGATTGCCGGCCAGCAGGCGCAGCAGCGTCGTCTTCCCCACCCCGTTGGCGCCGATGATCGCGACCTTCTGGCCGGCCTCGATCATGGTGGACAGGCTCTTGATGATGGGCCGGTCGTAGGATTTGGACAGGTCCTCGATGTGCGCGGCCTGACGGTGCAGGACCTTGTTGACCTCGAAGCGGATGTAGGGGTTCTGGCGCGAGGACGGCTTGACCTGGACGGTTTCGGACTTGATGCGGTCGATCTGCTTCAGGCGTGACGTGGCCTGACGCGACTTGGACTTGTTGGCGGCGAAACGGCGCACGAAGTCCTGCAGTTCGGTGACGCGTTCCTTGGCGCGCGCATTGGCCGCCACCTGGCGCTCGCGCGCCTGGGTGGACGCCAGCATGTATTCGTCGTAGTTGCCCGGATAGACACGCAGTTCACCATAGTCCAGGTCGGCCATGTGGGTGCAGACTTCGTTCAGGAAGTGGCGGTCGTGGCTGATGATGATCATCGTGCTGTCATAGCCGTTCAGCACGTTTTCCAGCCAGCGGATGGTATTGATGTCCAGGTTGTTGGTGGGCTCGTCCAGCAGCAGCACGTCGGGGTTGGAGAACAGCGCCTGCGCCAGCAGCACGCGCAGTTTCCAGCCCGGGGCGATCTCGCGCATCGGCAGCTGGTGCTGCTCGACGGGGATTTCCAGACCCAGCAGCAGTTCGCCGGCACGGGCCTCGGCCGTGTAGCCATCGTATTCCGCGAACTTGCCTTCCAGTTCGGCGGCGCGCATGTAGTCGTCTTCGGTCGCCTCGGGGTTGGCGTAGATGGCGTCCCGGTCGGCCATCGCCTGCCACATTTCCACGTGCCCCATCATCACCACGTCCAGGACGCGCACGTCCTCGAAGGCGAACTGGTCCTGGCGCAGCTTGCCCAGGCGCACGCCGGGGTCCAGCGCGACGTTGCCCGAAGTCGGCTCCAGGTCGCCGCCGATGATCTTCATCAGGGTGGACTTGCCCGAGCCGTTGGCGCCGATGAGGCCGTAGCGGTTGCCGTCGCCGAACTTGACGCTGACGTTCTCGAACAGGGGCTTGGAGCCGAACTGGATGGTGAGGTTGTTGGTGGAGATCACGGTGGTGGTGGGAAAAAGTGAAGTCAAAACAACCTGCTAGTTTAGCAGGTAGGCCAGTTTCCAGCCCCCCGCCCCGCCCCGGAAATCTTTTGGATCGAGGCGCCGCTCAGTGGCCATGCTCCCGCAGCACCAGATGCGCCATGCCGTCTTCGGTGGCAAGACCCACGCGAGCACCCACCGGCAGGGTCGCCTTGACCTTCACGTGGCCGTAGGGCAGGCCCGTGACCACCGGCACGCGCACGGTCTTGCGCAGCCAGTTCACCACCGCGTCCAGACCGTAGCCATTGTCGTGCGGCGCCAGACGATAGTCGGTGAACTGGCCCAGCACGATGGCGCGCTGCCTTTCCAGCACGCCGGCGTGCCATAGCTGAGTCAGCATGCGCTCGATGCGAAAGGGATGTTCGGAGACATCCTCCAGGAACAGGATGCCGCCCTGGACGTCGGGCAGGTAGGGAGTGCCCACCAGCGAGGCCACCATGGCCAGGTTGCCGCCCCACAGGATGCCACGCGCATCCACCGGATCAGCGTCCGGGGACTCGAAGCTGAGGATCTCCAGTTCGCCCGACAGCGTTTCCTGGAACAGGGCCTGGGTCAGGTCGTCCACCTTCTTGCCGCCGAAGTCGAAGATCGCCGTCGGGCCGGCCAGGCTGACGGCGCCGGTGCGCGCCAGCAGCGCCAGGCTGAAGGCGGTGAAATCGCTCTGGCCGATGAAGGTCTTGCCGCTGTCGGCCACGGCGCGCCAGTCGATGTGCGGCAGCAGGCGGCTCAAGCCGTAGCCGCCCCGGGTCGCCATGACGACCGGGTGCTTCTGCTTCAGGGCGCGCTGGATGGCCGCCAGGCGCTGCTTGTCGGTGCCGGCGAAGCGTTCGTGCACGGCCAGCGCCGTCCGGTCGACGGCCACGCGAAAGCCCATGGCGCGCAGCCGCTGGACCGCCATGCCCAGCACAGCGGGATCGGCCACGGCGCCCGAAGGTGAGATCAGATAGATCCCCGAAGGCTGCTCGTGCACGCCGTGCGCGCCGCAGTCCGGATCGTCGCAGACCAGATGGGTGTGCTCGCCGGCGGCCGGATGGGACTCCGGTCCGGCGGAAACGGGTTTCTGTTTGAGCATGGAAGGATCATCCTGGAAAAGAGAAGAAGCGGCCACGGAGACCACGGAGGGAAATGCGCGCGCCGCCCTGCCCCGCGCCGCGCGGGCGGCCTCGCGCCGGGCGCGAAAGAAGCCGCGCAGCAGATCGCCGCAGGCCTGCGCCCGCACCCCGCCCCTCACCTGGGCATGATGGTTCAGGCGTGGCTGGACGGACAGATCGACCGCGCCGCCGCAGGCACCGGTCTTGGGGTCGGGCGCGCCGTAGACGATGTCGGCCAGCCGCGCGTGGAACATGGCGCCCAGGCACATGGCGCAGGGCTCCAGCGTGACGTACAGACGCGCGCCGGTCAGGCGGTGGTTGTCCAGCCGCCTGGCGGCGGCGCGTAACGCCACGACCTCGGCGTGCGCGGTGGGGTCGCGGTCCAGGATCGTGCGGTTGTGGCCGGCCGCCAGCAGGCGTCCGTCGGCATCCAGCACCACGGCGCCCACGGGGACTTCGCCCAGTTCCGCCGCCTGACGGGCCAGGTCGAGGGCCAGCGCCATCGCGCCGTCGTCGTCCAGTGGACCGGCCGCGACGGCCGACGGACCGATCGCGGAGGCGGATGCGGCTTTCCGGCCGCCGCGCGTCTCAGCCACGATACATCCGCGCGCGCAGCACGATCTTGGAGGCCAGGCTTTCGACTGCGGCCTCCAGCCACTGGTAGAGCTCGGCGTCCTCGCCGAAGCGCGCCTGGTTCAGGTTGGATACCCGCCCGTCCTCGATGAAGCCCCACGCGCGGCTGCGTTTTTCCTTGTGGCGCGGGTCCCAGACGCCGAACGCGACCCCGCCCGAGCGGCGGACCAGAGAAAAGCAGGGAATGTCGGTATAGCCGTCGCCGACGAAGACCATCTGCTCGAAAGGCACGCGCAGCTTGTCTGCGGCGACCTTGCGATTGACCTCGAAGGGTTTGTTGCGCGATTCGGGACCGATGATGCCCTTCTGGATGTGGAACAGGTAGCGGGTCTTGTCGGTGAAACTGACCACGCGGCGCGGGAAAGCGATGGCGTCGTCGGCATCGTAATGGAACTCGGACGCCCAGATGTCGGAAAACCAGCCGGCGATGGGCGTCTCGCGCAGCACGTCGCCGATGCCGCTGGAAATCAGGTAGAACTCCAGATGCACGGTCGGATGCGCGTGGCGCAGCCGCTCCCGCAGGCGCTCGAACAGCGTCGCCACGCCCTCGTGCAGCGGCAGCCGGCGCCCCCAGTCGCGCAGGCGGTCGCGGGTGATGGGGCCGTAGTGTCCGGAACGGGACAATTCCAGCATCCGGTACAGATAGGCGGGGACCGGGTCCCAGTCCTCGCGGTTCAGCAGCGGATCGACCTGCTCGTGCCAGAAGGCCGGCACGTCCACGCCGATCTCCTGAAGGAAACCCGACGTGCTGTCCGGCGCCAGGGTGTCGTCGAAATCGAAGACCAGTGCGATCACGTCCGCCATGTGCATGTTCCCCCGGAATCCCGATCCATGCCCGCCAGGACGGCCAGCGCCCCCGGCAAGGCGCCCGGCAGATCCTCGGCCAGCAACCCCCAGCCCAGCCGGTCGGCCGCCAGGCCATGCAGCCAGACGGCGGCGCAGGCCGCCTCGAAGGCTGACATGCCGGCGGCCAGAAGACCCGCAATGCAGCCTGCCAGCACGTCCCCCGATCCGGCGGTGGCCAGCGTTGGCGGCGCATTGTCGTTGATGACGCAGCGGCCGTCGGGCGCCGCGATCACGGTGTCGGCCCCCTTGAGCACCACCACCGCGCCTCCGCGCCGGGCGGCGGCGCGCGTCCGCCGCAGTTTATCGTCTTCCGCTCCGGATGCGGCATCGTCCCCCGCGCCCTGCGCGGAACCGAAGAGGCGCGCGAATTCGCCTTCGTGGGGCGTCAGCACGCACTGCCCGTGCAGGGCGTCCAGCAGCGCATCCGGTTGGCCGGCGAAGACGCTGAGAGCGTCGGCGTCCAGCACGCTGGGGCGTCCGGCCGCCAGCAGGTCCAGGACCTGCTGGCGGCCCTGCGGCGCGCGGCCCAGCCCCGGGCCGATCAGCAGCGCATTGCGGCGCGGATCCGCCATGGCCCGGGCCAGCGCGCCATCGGGCGGCAGGGCCTCGACCATGATCGAGGTCAGCGCCCCGGCCTGGATCGCCCAGGCGGCTGGCGGCACCGCCAGCGTCACCAGGCCGGCGCCGATGCGCGCGGCCGCCAGGCAGGACAGGCGGCTGGCGCCCAGCATCCGTTCGCCGCCCACGACCAGCGCATGGCCCCGGCGGTATTTGTGGCCATCGGAACGCGGCCAGGGAAATCGATCCGACCAGAGATCGGGGTGGTTGGCGTGGGCCTCGGGAACGATGGACTCCAGCGCGGCGTCGGGCATGCCGATGGGCGCACAGGTCAGCGCGCCGCACAGCGCGCGCCCCGGCAGCAGCAGGTGGCCCGGCTTGCGGCGGCAGAAGGTGACCGTCAGGTCGGCCTGGACGGCGGCTCCCGGACAGCGGCCGCTGGCGCCGTCCAGACCCGTCGGCACGTCGATGGCGCACACCGGTGCGGAGGCGGCGTTGACGGCCAGGATCAGCGCCTGCAGCTCGCCGGCCGGCGCCCGGCTCAGGCCCGCGCCCAGCAGGGCGTCGACGATCAGGCCGGCGCCGTCCAGGCAAGCCGGACCGGCAGGCTCGATCGGCCCGGCCCAGGCCTCGGCCGCCTCGGCCGCGTCCCCGCGCAGGGCGCCGCGCTCGCCCCACAGGGCCACCCGCACCGGCCAGCCGGCATCCCGCAGCAGGCGCGCCGCGACGAAGCCGTCGCCGCCGTTGTTGCCCGGCCCGCACAGCACGCGCACGGGCGTCGGCGTCCAGCGCGCGCGGATCGCCCGGGCCACGGCGGCGCCCGCGGCCGCCATGAGCCGGATGCCGGGCACCCCCGCCGCCGGGGCGGCCCGGTCGGCGGCGCCCATCTGTTCCGGACTCAGCAGGGCGTGCGGCGACAGGCGGGCAGCCCCGCCGGCATACCCGAACCGGCCCGCGGCGGCACCGGTCCGACTCGAAGAGGAATGCCGGATCGACATGCTCCGGCCTCAGGCGGACTGCGCTGCCCGTTGGCGCAACTCGAACTTCTGGATCTTGCCGGTCGATGTCTTGGGCAATTCGCCGAACACGATGTAGCGCGGAACCTTGTAGCCTGCCAGATGCGCCTTGCAGTGAGCCACGATGTCCTCGGCGGTGACCCGGGCGTCGGGCTTGAGCTCGACGAAGGCGCAGGGAGTTTCGCCCCAGCGCTCGTCGGGCCGCGCGACCACGGCGGCCGCCAGCACGGCCGGATGGCGGTAGAGCACGTCCTCGACCTCGATCGAGGAGATGTTCTCCCCGCCCGAGATGATGATGTCCTTGCTGCGGTCCTTGATCTTGATGTAACCATCCGGATACATCACCGCCAGGTCACCGCTGTGGAACCAGCCACCCTCGAAGGCCGCCTGCGTCGCCTGCGGGTTCTTCAGATAGCCCTTCATGCAGATATTGCCCTGAAACATGATCTCGCCCATGGTCTCGCCGTCGGCCGGCACCGGCCGCAGGGTTCCCGGGTCCAGCACCATCGCGGCCTTCTCCAGGTGGTAGCGCACGCCCTGACGGGCGTTGAGCTCGGCCCGCTTGCCGATGTCCAGTTCGTCCCAGGCGGCGTCCTTGGCGCACACCGTGGCCGGCCCGTAGACCTCGGTCAGGCCGTAGACGTGTGTCAGGTCGATGCCCAGGGCCTCCATGCCCTCGATCATCGAGGCCGGAGGGGCGGCGCCCGCCACCATGGCCCGGATGCCGGGCGGGATTATGTCGCGCAGGGCCTGCGGCGCATTGACCAGCATGCTCTGGACAATGGGCGCGCCGCAATAATGGGTGACGCCGTGCTCGCGCATCAGCGCGACCATGGTCGCCGCATCGACCCGCCGCAGGCAGACGTTCACCCCGGCCCGCGCCGCCACGGTCCAGGGGAAGCACCAGCCGTTGCAATGAAACATGGGCAGCGTCCACAGGTAGACCGAGTGTTTGGGCATGTCCCATTCGAGGATGTTCGACACGGCATTGATCGCCGCCCCCCGGTGATGGTAGACCACCCCCTTGGGGTTGCCTGTGGTACCGCTCGTGTAGTTCAGGGAAATCGCGTCCCATTCGTCATCCGGCATCCGCCAGGCGAACTCCGGATCCCCCGAGGCCAGCAGCGCCTCGTAATCCAGCGTGCCGACAGCCTCGCCCGGGCCATCGTACAGAGGATCGTCCACGTCCACCACCAGGATGGGCTCGGCGCGCGTGCGCAGCGCCAGCGCCTCGCGTACGATGCGGGAGAACTCCCGATCGACGAAGATGGCACGCGCCTCGCCATGGTCGAGCATGAAAGCGATGGTGGCGGGATCCAGCCGGGTGTTCAGGGTGTTGAGGACGGCCCCGCTCATGGGGATGCCGAAATGCGCCTCGACCATGGCGGGCACATTCGGCAGCATCACGGCCACCGTGTCCCCCCGGCCGATACCGCGCGCCGCCAGGGCGCCCGCCAGCCGGCGGCAGCGCTGGTGCAGGTCGGCCCAGGTATGGCGGATGACGGCGTCGCCCCCACCGTGCACGACCGCCGTCCGGCCGGGATAGACCTCGGCGGCCCGCTCCAGATAGAGCAGAGGGGTGAGCGGCGCGAAGTTGGCCGGGTTCCGGGGCAGGTCCTGGTCGTATATCGAGGTCATGCGGGTCTCCATCCGTCAATCGGGGGCGTCCCGGCGCGGTCATTGCGCCAGCCCCCGTCGATCCTCATTTTAGCGGGGAGCAACGGCGGCATGCCCGCTTTCGGCACAGGAGTCCTGTTTGAAATCAACGGGCCGGACAGGACGTTTGCTCAGGGATTCCAGATACCGCCCGCGCGCCGGGTCCTGTGCCGCACGGCATGGTCGAGCAAGGCATCCCCTCCCGGCAGCACCAGCGCCAGGACGTGGCGCGCACGGGTCGCGCCGGTATAGAGCAGCTCCCGCGTCAGCAGGGGCGACCTGCGGTCGGGCAGTATCAGCGCCACGCGATCGAATTCCGAACCCTGGGACTTGTGCACAGTCAGGGCGTAGACGGTCTCCACTTCCGGCAGGCGCGCCGGCGAGACCCAGCGCACGGCGTCCCGGGTGGCGCCGGCGAAAGCCACCCGGATCATCCAGGCGCCTTCCCGCGCCGGATCGGGCACGGGGAGGGCCACGCCGATGTCGCCGTTGGCCAGCCCCAGGGCGGCATGATTGCGCAACACCAGCACCGGCCGGCCCGGATACCAGGCCTCGTCGGCCGCCGGGACCCAGCCTTCGGTCCGCAGGCGGGATTCGATGCGCCGGTTCAGTCCCCGCGCACCCCAGGGGCCGTCGCGCAGGGCGCACAGTGCCTGGAAGCGGCCCTGCCGCGCCAGGACGTCGCGGGCCCAGCGATCCCAGGCCGGCGTCGGAGCCTGCCGTTCGGGCCGTCCCTCCCGCACGGCGCGGAACAGCGCGGGATAGCCCGCCTCTTCGTCCAGGACGCCGCTGTCCCGCAACCAGGCATCCCCGGGCGCGGCCGGCGACCCGGCCCGCACCAGGCTCAGGCCGTCCGGCGGATGCCGCAGCAATTCGGCGACGGCCGGGGCATCACCCCGGTTCACGGCGGCGGCGAACCGGCCGATGCCGCTGTCGGCCTGGAAGCGGTGACTGTGGCGCAGCATGACCACGGCTTGGTCCAACTCCGTGCCGTCGGGGTCCTGCCAGGGCCAGGCGGCGGGCACGGCCTCGCCGCAGCATTCGAGCAGGCGGCGGCACTGCGCCGGAGTGTAATGGCCATCCTGGGCGCGTTCGCACAGCTCGCCCAGCACCGCGCCGGCCTCGACCGAGGCCAGCTGGTCCTTGTCGCCCAGCAGCACCAGGCGCGCATGGACGGGCAGCGCGGCCAGCACCGCATCCATCATCTCGATGTCCATCATCGAGGCTTCGTCGACCACCAGCACATCCAGATCCAGCGGATTGGCGGCGTGGAATTTCAGGCGCCGGGTATCGGGCCGGCTGCCCAGAAGCCGATGCAGAGTGAGCACCTCGGATGACACGCACTCGAGCGCGGCGCCCAGTGCCGGATCGGCCGACGCGGCCAGGCGCTCCAGGGCACCGGCGATGGATTCGTTCAGGCGCGCCGCCGCCTTGCCCGTCGGCGCCGCCAGGCGGATGCACAGGCCGCGTTCCAGGCCGCGCGCCCGGGCCAGGCCCTGCAGGACCGCCAGCAGGCGCACGACCGTGGTGGTCTTGCCCGTACCGGGCCCCCCGGTGACGATGCTGAAGCCATGCAACAGGGCCGTGGCGCAGGCGATCTTCTGCCAGTCCGGCGTCTCGGCGGCGGGTTCGGTGAAAACCGCGTCCAGCCAGGCGCGGATATCGGCCGGTTCGCGCGCCTCCGGCGGTTCCAGCGCGAGGCGCCGGCCGATGTCCTCTCGGATGCGCCGCCCGGCTCGCCAGTAGCGGGCCAGGTACAGGCGGCGCCCTTGCAGCACCAGCGGCTCCGGCCCACGGCCGTCGCCCACGAAATCGGCTGCAGCCAGCGCCGCCAGGCAACCGGCCAGACCGCCTTCGACCCAGGCCGGCGGCCCTGCCCGGCCGTCCCCCGCGTCCGCGTCGTCCGCCGGTGCATCGTCATCCGGTTCACACAAGGCCTGCAGATCCAGGCAGGGGTGGCCATGCGCCAACCGGGCGCTGCACAGGACCGCCAGACGCAGGGCCAGTGCGGACGCCCGCGGCGCCTGGAGGGCGAGCAGGCGGCCAAACGCCACGTCCAGGTCGCGCATGCCCTCTTCGGGCTGACCGAACACCAGCCAGCCGGGAAACTCACTCATCGTCCGCCTCCCCGCCTTCGCCGTCGAACAGCGCGTCCAATGCGCCGATCAACTCCGGCTCGGGCCGCAGCGCCACCAGCCCCTGGCCGGGGGCCTCCTGGCCACGCAGGAACAAGTACAGGGCGCCACCCATGTGGCGCCCATAGTCGTAGCCCGCCAGCCGGGCGCGCAGTTGCCGGTGCAGCGCCAGCACATACATCAGCATCTGCGCGTCGTAGCGGGATGCGCGCATGGCCGCCGCCAGCGCCTCGGGAGCGTAGTCGGCCTCGCGCGCGCCCAGGTCGTTGGACTTGTAATCGATCAGGTAATAGCGGCCATCGGCCTGCAGGACCAGATCGATGAAGCCCTTGAACATGCCGTTCAACCGCCCGGCCGCCAGGGCCGGACGGGCGGCGCCGCCGAAGGTTCCCCGGCGCAGCAGGCGGTCCAGGCGCTCGATGTCCACCTGCTGCGCCGGCAGCCAGAACTCCATTTCCGGCAGGCAGGCCTGCAGGCGGTCCAGGCGCAGTACGGGATCGCCCGGCAGGGCCGGCAGCCATTCCGTGCGCGCCAGGCGCAGCAGCCAGCCATGCAGCGCATCGATGTGCGCCTCCCAGCCACGCACCGCGCAGCGGCGCGCAATCAGGTCGCGCGCCTCGTCCAGGTCGCGGAAACCGCGCCGCGCCGCCCACTCCAGCAGACCGTGCAGGAACGTCCCGGCCTCGCTGCCGCGCGGAAAATCCCGCAGGCCCGAATCGATCGGGGCCGGCGCGGCATCCGCCTCCCGGAGCGCCAGCGCGGAATCGGCCTGGCGCCCCTCGCGCAGCACGTCCTCGGCGGCCGTCTCGGGCGCGGCGGCATCAGCCAGGCACAGGGCGGAATAGCTGGAGATCCACCAGGGCTGCCCGACGGCCGGCGCGGCCAGGCGGCGAGCCTCGCCCAACGCCTCGGGGACCTCTTCGGTGGCCGGCGTGAGACCGGCCTCGTCCGCCGGCGCCGCGTCCCAGGCCATCAGGCCGGGATGGGATCGCGCCAGCCCGTCCCAGGCGGTCCGCAGATCCTCGCCCAGCAGGTGGCCGATGCCGCTGCCGGCCTTCAGCGGCCCCAATGCCATCCAGACGGCATGCCGCGCCCGCGTCAGCGCCACGTACAGCTTGCGCACGTCCTCGCCCAGGCGCTCGCCGTCCAGTTGCCGCAGCTGGGCATCGTCCGCTTCCATGACCCATGTCCGGCCTGTTTCCCCGGGCAGCAGGTACGGCCCCCTGCCCGCCTCGACGGGGCGCGCCTTGCAGACGAAGGGCAGGAAGACCAGGGGGTATTCCAGCCCCTTGGACTTGTGCACAGTGACGACCCGCACCAGGCCTTCGTCGCTTTCCAGCCGCAGGCGGCGGCCGTCCTCGCCCTGGGGCGCCAGGCCCTGCCGATGCAGGTACCGCAGCACGGCCTGCTCGCCGTCCAGGTGGGCGGCGGCCTGCTGCAGCAGTTCGGCCAGGTGCAGGAAATCAGTCAGACGCCGCTCGCCCTCGTAGCCGTCGGCCAGCAGGCGGGCCGGCACGTCGAAATCATGCAGCATCCGGCGCAGCATGGGCAGCACCCCGCGCTGCCGCCAGATCTGGCGGTAGCCCTGGAAACGCTCGACCTGGGCGTCCCAGGCGCGTTCGTCCTCCACCAGCCGATCCAGCGCCTGCCAGTCCATGCCCAGCGCCGGGGCGGCCAGGGCCGCGCGCACGGCGCGCTCGTCCTCGGGATGCGCGCAGGCGTCCAGCCACAGCGCGAGTTCCGCCGTCTGCGGCGAGTCGTAGACGGAATCCCGCTCGGACAGGTACACGCTGCGCACCCCGGCCCGGGCCAATGCCTGGCGCACGCCGCGCGCCTCGGCATGGGTATTGACCAGGATGGCGACGTCGGCGGGCCGCACCGGCGTCCACCGGTCCCCGTCGCGCATGCCCGCCGCGCCGCGCCGGCCCAGCGTCAGGGTTTCGGCCACACGCCGGGCACATAGCCACGCGGCTTCCTGCTCGTACCGGGCCGAGGACAGGGGCTTGCCCGGCGTCGCCGGCTCGATCCAGCAGGCGCTCATGGCCGGGGCCGGGCGCTCCAGGACTTCCCAGCGTTCCGGACGACCCCGCGCCTGCACGGGGTGGAAGTCGATGCCCTCCCCCGGCAGGCCGGTGGGAAAGGCCCGGCCGTCCGGCCGGGCGAAGCACCGGTTGACCGCCGCGACCATGGCTTCGGAAGAACGGTAGTTGCGGCCCAGCGTCCGCACCCGCCCCGCGCAGGCCCGGTTCGCCCGCAGGTAAGTATGCACGTCGGCGCCCCGGAAGCCGTAGATGGACTGCTTGGGATCGCCGATGAAGACCAGCGCGGTGTCCCGATCGTCGTCGGCTACCCGGTAGATGCGGTCGAAGATGCGGTACTGCACCGGATCGGTATCCTGGAATTCGTCGATCAGCACCACCGGGAACTGCCGCCGCAGGGTTTGCGTCAGCCGGGCGCCCGACGCGCCTTTCAGGGCGGCGTCCAGATTGCCGAGCAGGCTGTCGAAGCCCAGCAGCGCGGCGCTGGACAGGGCCTGGCGCAGGCGCCGGGCCATCCAGGCCAGAGCATGGCGCAACAGGGGCGCGCGCACGCCGGGCAGCGCGTCCAGATCGGCACGCAGGCGGGCCAGCGCGACGCTGGCGGGATGCTCCGGCGCCGGGCCTTCGCCCCGCCACGTGTCCCGGATACCCCCGGGCGTCAGGCGGTCCCAGCCGGTCTTCAGGTCCGGGGTGTCCTGGTCGGGATCCCGTGCCCAGGTCCGCAGCGCCTGCATCCAGCGGCGCAGGTCCACCGGCCGGATCTTCGTGTCCTTGCCCAGCGAGGCGAGCCAGCCTTCCAGCGCGTCCGCCTCCTCGTCCCAGGACGCCTTGAGGACCGCCAGGCGTTCCCGCCTCAGGGCCAGGTGGCGCGCCAGCACGGCCTCCAGGCTTTCATCAGCGACCTCGGGCAGAGATTCGCGGGTCAGCAGGCCGGACAGGCCCAGCAGGGCATCCGGCCCTGACCAGACGGACAGCGCCTCGGCCAGCGGCTCGGGCGCCAGCGGCGCCACGTGCGCGCGCCAGTAATCCCAGGCCGCCTGGCGGATCTCGGCGCCCAGGTCCGGTTCCAGCCGCTGCTCGAACAGGCTGCCGCTGTCGAAGGCATGTTCCTGCAGGACACGGGCGCACCAGGCATGGATGGTGGAAATGGCGGCCTCGTCCATGGACTGCGCCGCCAGGTCCAGCGTGCGGGCGCAGCCCGCCCACCGCTCGCGCGGCCAATCCCGCCGCAGGGATTCCAGGAACGGATCGGCCTTGTCGTCCTCCGCCGCATCCTGGGCGAACCAAACGGCCGCCTCGGCCAGGCGGCCGCGGATCCGGTCGCGCAATTCCTGGGCGGCGGCCTCGGTGAACGTGAGGACGAGGATCTCGGTGGGCAGGCGCGGATCCTGGCCGCCATGTCCCAGTACCAGGCGAACATACAGCGCGGCGATCGTCCAGGTCTTGCCCGTCCCGGCGCTGGCTTCGATCAGATGGCTGCCCCGCAAAGGGAAGCGCAGCGGATCGACCTGGGGAATCGAATGGCCCGGCGCGTTCATTCCATGGCCTCCGCCGCGGCCGGATACGACCGGATGGCCCGCGCCGCCTCGCTGTACAAGACCCGCGCCCAATGGAAGAAGCCGCCGTCCGCGCACAGGCGCTCGAAATCGGGATAGCAGCGCCGCAGGTACAGATCGTCGGCCACCCGCTTGAGATAGACATCCTCGGCCGCCCGCCAGGCCTTGCCACCGGGTTCCGGGTCCGCGCCCGCCCGCAGCCAGGCGCCCGCCGCGTCGATCTCCACCGGCAGCGCGGCGCACATGCCTTCCCGCCACGCGGCCCACAGGTCCAGCCACTGCCCGGCGGCCTGTTCCGGGTCCAGGGGTCCGAAGGACACACTGCCCTGGGGGCTGACGAGCACGGTCGTCAAGGGCCGGCCATGGGCGTGCGCGGCCAGATGGTCCAGCCAGGCCGGCATCATGGGCGCAATGCGGTAATGCTTGTCGCGCACCAGATGGCTGGCAAGCAGGACGATCCGGCCCCACTCGCCCCGCTCGTCGCGGCGCCAGCCTCCCAACGTATCCTCGAACGCCCAACCGCCATCCAGCACGGCGCTTTCCATGCGAAGGGTCTCATCGGACACTCGCGGCCAATCCCCGCAGGCGCGATAGTAGGGATCGACGGCCGCCTGCACGCTGTCGCGCAGCGTCCGGGCCGCCGCCTCGCCCAGGCTACCGGCGACCAACGCGCCGCGCCGGCGCATGCGCTCCAGGCAGTCCTGGAATGCCGGCCCGACATCGGCCGGATCGGGGGCTCGCCGCAAGGCCTCGAGCAGTTCGGCACGCAGTTGCCATTGCGCCAGGCCGTCCCGGACATAGGGTTCCCCCTCGTCCAGGTCGGGCGCCGGCGCCTCGAAGAACACCTGCAGGCGCTGCTGGAAGAAGGCGCGCACGGGGTGCCGCAGGAACTGACGCAAGACGTCCAGCCGGAACGCGGCGTCCCGGCGCGGCGGCGGCAAGGCGCCCGCCGGCGCGGCGGCGGCCGGCCGGCGGGCGCCGCGCCACTCGGCAGCGTAGGTGAACAGGGAGCCGGGACCGGTCCGCGCCTGGACGGGAAAATAGCGGCTGCTGAACGGCTGCAGCGGATGATGCAGGCTCAGGGCGCGGGACAGGGACTCGGCCCCGCCAGCGGATCGCCAGCCCCGGTCCAGGTGGTCCATGAGCTGGGACACCAGCACGGAGGGTGGTTGCGGCGTGTTGTCGTGGATGCTGTGTCCAACCCAGGAAATGTACAGCTGGTCGCGCGCGGACAGCAGGGCCTCCAGGAACAGGTAGCGATCGTCCTCGCGCCGGGAGCGGTCGCCGGGGCGCGGATGCAGCGCCATCAGGTCGAAATCGGCCGGCACGCGCTGGCGGGGAAAGGCGCCGTCCTGCATGCCCAGCAGGCATACACGCCGGAACGGGATCGCCCGCATGGGCATGAGCGTGGCGAAGGTCACCGCGCCCGCGAAGAAGCGCTGCGACAGGCCGGCCTGATCCAGCCTGCCCAGGCAATGCTCGGCGACGATGGACACCGGCAGGGCCTCGTCCACTCCGGCAGTCTCGCACAGCAATGCCCAGTCCTGCAGGATTTCCCGGAAGCGAGCCAGCGTGTGTTCGTCGGTGTCCGTCACGGGCAGGAAAAAATCGTCAAGCAGCGTCCGCAGGAATGCCACCCACTGCGTGGGCGCGGCGTCCCGGCGCAGCGACCGCCAGTGGCGGTCCAGCGTGTCCAGCAGGCGGGCCAACGCGCCCAGCGCCTGGGCCTGCAGGCCGCCCGTCTCGCCATAGGGCTCGATGCCGCCCCAGGCCGGCGCGTCGGGGCCCGCCGCGTATCCCAGCAGCATGCGCTCCAGGCCGAAGCGCCAGGTATGCCCATGAGCCGCCTCCGGCATCTGCTCCAGGCCGAAAACGCCGCGATGCTCGGCATGCAGCCCCCAGCGTATCTCGGCCTCCCGCGCCCAGGTCTGCAACAGCGGCAGATCTCCGGCCTCGATGCCGAAGCGCGCCCGCAGCGCCGGCACGTCCAGCCATTCCAGGACCTCCTGGATGCCCAGGCGCAGGCGCGGCAGGGACAGCAGCTGTTCCAGCACGATGACCAGCGGGTCGGCCTGGCGCTGCCCACGATCCGCCAGGGCGTAGGGCACGTGGCGCCGATCCCTGGAATCATACTGGCCGAAGACCGCCTGCACGTGAGGCGCGTAGGCCTCGATGTCGGGCACCATCACGATCACGTCGCGCGGCTGCAGGCCGGGATCGGCGGCGAAGGCGGCCAGCAGCTGATCGTGCAGGATCTCGACTTCGCGCTGGGCACTATGGGCAACGTGGAAGCACAGCGAGTCGTCACGCGCCGCGTCCACCGCCGGCCAGCGCTCGCGCGTCTCGGCCAGGGGCCGCAGGTCGCGGATGTCGTCCTGGAGCTGTTCCAGCAGCGTGGCCCCGGGCAGTTCTTCGAAGGCGTCGATGCGCCGATGCAGGGCCTCGAAGGCCTGGCCGTACCGCACCCGGTGCGCCGGATCGTCAATGTCGTCCAGCAGACCGATGAAATCACGCCCCTGGCGCCCCCAGGAGGCCAGCAGCGGATGCGTCTGCTGGTGCAGCGCATCCTCGTCCAGGGCCTCCGGCATGCCCGGCCGGCGCGCCTGGCGCCGAAAGCGCGCCCGCAGCAAGTCGCGATCGCCCAGGATGTCGGCCCAGTAATGAGCGCAGGGATTGTTCACGCAGACCAGGATCTGGACCCAGCGCGACAGGCCGGACAGGGCCTCCAGGGTCTGGCGCGGCATGGCGGAAATGCCGAAGACCAGCAGGCGGCGCGGCAGCCCGGCCGGACGCGGGGCATCACCCGGCGCCCCGACCCGCGCCATGAAGGCCGCGTGCACGGCGGCGCGGCCGACCGGGTCGCGGCCGGATGCGCCCAGGTCGTCCAGCAGGGCGCGCCACAGGCGGGCCTGCCAGGCCTGCGATTCCGGCAGTGGCCGGTCGCGTCCGAACGCATCGGGCAGAGTGGTCTCGCCCCGGCTCCAGGCGTCCAGCCAGTCGGCCCGATAGACCTGGTACTGATCGAACAGGTCCGCCAGCCGGCAGGCCAGCTGATGGCGCTTGCGCACGTCGGCGTCATCGGTCAGGAAGCGCGCCACCGGCTCGAAACCCGGCCGGCCGACCAGCGCCGGCAGCAGGCGCATCAGGCGCCAGGCCAGCGGGTCCTTGTCCAGGGGGGACTGCTCGGGAACCTCGCCGGCGCCCAGCACGGCGCGATACGCCTGCCACATGAAGCGCGAAGGCAGCAGGAAATCCAGCGCGGCGGCGACGCCGCAACCCTGATCGCGCTCGGCCAGCGCCAGGCGCAGCCACTGCGCGATGCCGTTGCTATGCACCAGCAGGCACTCGTTTTCCAGAGGGTCGAGCGGCGAATGGCGCAGCCACGCGACCAGTACCTCGCGCAGCTGTTCCGCCCGATTGCCGTGGACCAGCATCAGCCCCGGAGTGAGTTCCGCCACGCTTCTCCCTTCTCGCCTGTCGTTCCAGGCTAGATGATAAAGGCTTTCCAAGGGTTTTCGGCTCCGGAGGACGACCCCGGCGCGTTGGGATTGCCGCGCATTGGGGTTATCCTAGGGATTCTCCGAACGACCTTTGCCCGAGACCGTTGCAATGAACGCCGTATCCTCCCCCGTTCGGCCCGCCTACCGGACGGCCGCCACCCAGGAAGAAATCCGGGCCAATCTGGCCGACATCCGCGCCCGCATCGACGCGGCCTGCGCGCGTGCGGGCCGCGATCCGGCCGGAGTCCGCTTGCTGCCCGTCAGCAAGACCGTGGACGAACCCCGCATCCGCATGGCCTATGCGGCGGGCTGCCGCCTGCTGGGCGAGAACAAGGTCCAGGAAGCCTATGGCAAATGGGAGGCCATGGCCGATCTGGCCGACCTGGACTGGGCGATCATCGGCCACCTGCAGACCAACAAGGCCAAGTTCGTGGCCCGCTTCGCCCGGGAATTCCAGGCCCTGGACAATCTGCGCGTGGCCGAGGCCCTGGACAGGCGCCTGCAGGACGAAGGCCGCGGCCTGGACGTCTTCGTCCAGGTGAACACATCGGGCGAGGCCAGCAAGTTCGGCCTGGCGCCGGAGCAGGCGCTGGATTTCGCCCGCGCCCTGCCCGCCTTCGCCTCGCTGCGAGTGCGCGGCCTGATGACGCTGGCCCTGTTTTCCCCGGACGAGGCCCGCGTGCGCCCCTGCTTCCGGCTGTTGCGCGACCTGCGCGACCGTCTGCGCCAGGACGCCCCCCGGGGGACGGATTTCGCCGAGCTGTCGATGGGCATGTCGGGGGATTTCGAATGGGCGATCGAGGAAGGCGCCACCACTGTGCGCGTCGGCCAGGCGATCTTCGGCGCCCGCGCCCTGCCCGACAGCCATTACTGGCCCGAGGGCGCAGCTGCCCCGGGCTGACCCGCGCATGGCCGCCCGACCGTCCGCCGCATTCCACGTCGGCACGCCCACGGGCTGGCCCGCCGTCCGCGCCCTGGCCGCCGGCCTGCTATGCCTGTGGCTGGCGGCCTGCGCCGGCCCGGGCGGCCGGAGGCCGGCCATGCCGAATCCCGAAATCGATCCGGCGCAGCGCACCGAGGTCATCATGACGGCCCTGAGCCTGCTGGACACCCGCTACCGTTACGGCGGATCGCAGGCCCGGCAGGGCTTCGACTGCAGCGGCCTGGTGAAATACGTGTTCGGCACGGCCACCGGCGCCACCCTGCCCCACAACACCGAGCAGATCGCCCGCATGAGCCGCCCCGTATCACGCGGCGATCTGCAGGCCGGCGACCTGGTGTTCTTCGATACACTGGGCAGGCCGAATTCACACATGGGCATCTACCTGGGCGACGGGCGTTTCATCAACGCCCCGTCCACCGGTGGCCAGGTCCGCATCGACCAGTTGGACAACCCCTACTACCGGCGTCACTTCCAGTCGGTGGGGACGCTGTTCGCCCGATGAGAAAGCCCGGGGCCGGCGCAATGCCGGGCCCGGGCCTCGGGGTCCCGGCCTGAAGCCGCCCGGCGTCCCGAAGCCGGCACGGGACAAGAACGGGCGCCTGAGGCACACACCGACGATCACGACCTGGCGGGCTTCGCCGGCTGCCTCGACGCGCGCATCTGCGCCAGTTTCTCACGCTGTTCGGGCGTCAGCACCGCGCGGATCTGCGCGCCAGTCTGGGCGCGCAGCAGGGCCATCTGCGACTGCGCCTGGCCCAGGGCATCGGCGGCCTGCCTGGCCTTGGCCTCGTCGAAAGTATCGGCCTGGCTCAACTCGCGCAGCGATTCGTGCGCGGCACGCAGGGTCTTTCCCTGGTCGTAGAAGGCCTGCTCCCGATCGTGGCGGATCTTGAAGATCCGGTCCTGCTGGTCCTGGCTGAGGTCCAGAGCGCTCAGGCCAAGACCGCGGCCGAAGGAGCCAAAATCGCCGAAACCGCCGCCGGAACGTCCGAAGTCGCACCCGGCCTTCTGGTGGTGGCGGGGGCCACCGCCAGCCTGCATGCCGGGAGCGGCCGAGGCGGCCAGGGGCGCGACGACCAGGGCGGCGGCCATGGCCAGGGAGGAAAGCGAGCGGGCGCGGGTGACGTGGTTGAAGTTCATGTCGGTCTTCCTTTCTTCGTTTCCGGCGGCCCCCCGATGGAGCCGCGATGGAGACAGATTAAGGACCGACTGCGGCGCAAAAATGAGCGAATCGTGAAGACTTCATGGAGAAGCGTCAGCGGATCCTGCGGGCTCAGGCCCCCCCGAGATCCAGCCGGTAGCCCACCCCGTAGACCGAGCGGATCAGCTCCTCGTCCGGACGCACGGCGGCCAGCTTGCGGCGCAGGTTCTTCACGTGGCTGTCCACGGCCCGGTCGGTGACGACGCGGCGGTCGTCGTACAGGCCGTCCAGTACCTGGTCGCGGGAAAAGATGCGCCCCGGCTGGCCGGCCAGCAGCGCCAGCAGGCGGAATTCCACCGGCGTCAGGTCCAGCGGCACACCGTCCAGGCGGGCGCTCCAGGCGCCCTCGTCGATGTCCAGCCCGCCGATCGCGCGCGCCCGCGCCGGCGCCGGGTCCGCCGCGCTGCGGCGCAGGACCGCCTTGACGCGGGCCACGACCTCGCGCGGACTGTAGGGCTTGCAGATGTAATCGTCGGCGCCCAGTTCCAGACCCAGCAGGCGGTCGATCTCCTCGATCCGGGCGGTGGCCATGATGACCGGAATCGAAGTCCTGGAGCGGATATCACGACACAATTCCAGGCCATCGCGTCCAGGCAGCATCAGGTCCAGCAGCACCAGGTCGGGCGGCCAGTCCGCGATCAGGGGCATGACGGCCAGGCCGTCGCCCTCGCAACGCGTCTCGTAGCCAGCCGCCTGCAGGTAGGTTCGCAGCACCTCGGCCAGCTTGGGTTCGTCCTCGACCACCAGGATCCGCATGCGTCACTCCTCGTCCAAACCGCCCGTTCCACCCGCGACAGCCGCCGTCCGGCCGTCCGCCGGGGGCCATTCGACGCGAATCGCCAACCCGCCCAGGTCGGATGGCGCCGCCGAAATCTCGCCGCCATGCGCCAGGGCGATGGAACGGCAGATCGCCAGGCCCAGCCCAGACCCGCCGTACTGGCGGCTGCGCGAGGACTCCACCCGGTACAGGCGATCGAACAGACGAGGCAGCTGATCGGGTTCCACCGAAGGCGCGGTGTCGGCGATTTCCAGCACGATGCGGTCGTCGCGCCGGCCTGCCCGCAAACGCACGCGCCCGGGGCTGTCGGTATAGCGCAGGCTGTTCTCCAGCAGGTTCGCCAACAGCTGTTCCAGGCGACGCTCGTCGCCGGACAGCCGCAGGCCCGGCTCGATGTCCCGCTCCAGCGTCAGGCCGGCCCGAGCGTACCGTTCCCGCACCGCGTCGAGCGCCCGCGAGGCCAACGCCGACAGATCCAGCAGCCGCATGCGGTAATCCAGGGCGCCGGCGTCGGCCAGCGACAGTTCGCGCAGATCGTCCACCAGCCGGTTCAGGCGCCCGATCTCGTGCGCCAGCGAGGCCAGGGCGGCCTCGTCGGGGGCGCGCAGGCCGTCTTGCAGAGCCTCGATTTCCCCGCGCAGCACGGCCAGGGGGGTCCGCAGTTCGTGGGACATGTCCGCCATCAGTTCGCGGCGCAGGCGGGCGTTGCGCGCCAGACTGTGCGCCAGGCGGTTGAAATCGCGCGCCAGGCGCCCAAGTTCGTCGGGCGCTCCGACCCGCACCCGGATGTCGAAATCGCCGTCGGCCAGCCGGCGGGTGGCCTGTGCGATGCGCCGCACCGGCACCAACAGCAGTCGCGCCAGCAACAGGCTGACCAGCGCGGCCAGCAGCACGGACAGGCCGACGATCACCCAGGTCGCCCGCAGTTGCCGCGACTGGAACTGGCGGTCGATCTCGTCATCGAGAGCCATGGGCATGATCGGAGGACTGAGCAGCCAGCCCACAGCCACGCCTTCGACGGTCACGGGATGGCGGCGCAGTTCGGCCCCGGGCCGCACGCGGGGTCCCGCCAGCCATCCACCATCGGCGCCCAGCAGCGTGACGCGGGGCGGAGGTCCCGGTGGCGGGCCACCATCACGGTCTCGGCCGCCCGGCCGGGCGTAGCGCGCCAAGCGCAGGCTGCGCCCCCAGCGATCGTGGCCCTCGACGAGAAAGCTCCAGTCTCCCGTCTCGGCGTAATCGGCGGCCAGCGCCTGCGCCAGGCTGTCCAGCCGCTGGTTCTCACGCTCCCGGATGTAGTCGTCGAAGCCACTTTCGAAACTGTAGCGCACGGCCATGCCCATGGCGAGCGCCACGGCGATGCAGGTCGCCAGAATGGCCAGGAACAGTTTGAAGGTGATGCTGGATCGCATGGGGTGACTCTTCCACGGGCGGAGACGCGGCCCCGCCTTCGGCGATATCGTACCGTAGACGGCCTCCGGGCGGACGGCGGACGGATCTCCGGCGGGCTACACTCGAGGCCGCAACCCCCGCCATGGAGAACCGCCCCGCATGACGCCCCCATCCGATTCGACGCCCTTCGCCGCCCTGCTGGCCCGCTGCGCCCCCGAATGGGAGGCCTATTGCCAGCACGAATTCGTGCGCCGGCTGGCCGACGGTTCCCTGCCGGCCGAGGCCTTCCGCCACTACCTGCGTCAGGACTACCTGTTCCTGGTTCACTTCGCCCGCGCCTGGGGGCTGGCGGTCTACAAGAGCCGCACCATCGCCGAACTGCGCCAGGGGCTGGACAGCCTGAAGACCATCGTGGACCTGGAAATGGGCCTGCACGTCGACTATTGCGCCCGATGGGGCATTGCCGGAACCGAACTGGAAGACCTGCCCGAGGCCCGCGAAACCATGGCCTACACCCGCTATGTGCTGGACGCCGGCCACCGCGGCGATCTGTTGGACCTGCACGTGGCGCTCGCCCCCTGCCTGGTCGGCTACGCGGACATCGCCCGCTGGATCGAAGCCCGGACATTCACTGTGCGGGGGCCGGCCAATCCCTACGAGTCCTGGATCGCCATGTACGCCAGCGACGAGTTCCAGGCGGCGGCGCAGGCCGAGCGCGGCTGGCTGGACGCGCGGCTTGCCGGCCAGACCGCCGAACGGCTGGACGGGCTGGCGGCCACGTTCCGCGATGCCACCCGCCTGGAAATCGATTTCTGGCAAATGGGGCTGGACGGCGCCTGAGGCGGAAGTCCGGGTGCTATGCCCGGATCCGGTCCAACGCTCCGGCCAGAGTGTCCACGGTGCGCTGGACATTGTGCAGCTTGTCCAGACCGAACAGGCCGATGCGAAAGGTCTTGAAGCCGTCGGGCTCGTCGCAGGCCAGCGGCACGCCGGCGGCGGCCTGCAGCCCGGCCTCGGCGAACTTGCGCGTCGTATGAATGCCGTCATCGGTGGTGTAGCTGACCACCACACCGGGAGCCTCGAAGCCGGGCGCCGCGACACTCTTGAAGCCGTGTTCGCGCAGCAGCGCGCGCACGGCCTCGCCCAGTTGCCGCTGCTCGGCCTTGACCCGGTCATAGCCATAGGCCCCGGTTTCGGCCATCACATCGCGCAGCACGGTCAGGGAATCCGTGGGCAGGGTGGTGTAGTAAGCGTGGCCGCCCTTTTCGTAGGCTTCCATGATGCCCAGCCACTTGCGCAGATCGCAGGCGAAACTGGTGCTCTGCGTGGTCTCGATGCGCCGGCGGGCGGTCTCGCCCAGCATCACCAGGCCGCAGCAGGCCGACGAAGTCCAGCCCTTTTGCGGCGCCGAGATCAGCACATCCGCATGCACGTCCCTCATATCCACCCACATTGTCCCCGAGGCGATGCAGTCCAGCACGAACAGGCCGCCCGCCTCGTGCGCGGCGTCGGCCACCCGGCGGATATAGTCGTCCGGCAGCATGATGCCCGACGCCGTTTCCACGTGAGCGGCGAATACAACATCCGGCTTGAATTCGCGGATCGCCGCGACGACTTCGGCCACCGGCGGCGGCTCGAAGAAGGGCTGGGATCCGGATTCGATCGGACGGGCCTTGAGCACGCGTTCCTCGGACGGGATGCGGCCGGTCTCGAATATCTGACTCCAGCGATAGCTGAACCAGCCGTTGCGGATCACCAGGCAGCGCCGGCCGGTGGCGAACTGGCGCGCCACGGCCTCCATGCCGAAGGTGCCGCTGCCCGGCACCACGATGGCCGAATGTGCCCCGTACACCGACTTGAGGGTACGCGAAATATCGCGCATCACCTGCTGGAACGACGAGGACATGTGGTTCAGGGCACGGTCGGTATAGACCACCGAATATTCCAGCAGACCCTCGGGGTCGACATCGGGCAGCAATCCAGGCATGAGTTTCTCCGGCGGAACGATGTTCCGATTGTAGACCACGCCTCCGGCGTCCGGCCCCGGGACCGGAACGACGCGCCGCGCTGGAAAGAACGCGGATCGGTGCTGACCCCGGGCGATGGGCACAGTACAATGCTGGGCGGCACTCGCCCGTGCGCGGATACGCCGCCGGCCGGACGCCCTTGCGGCAAGCGCAAGTAACAAGACAAGACAGCCGTTTCAAGATCAAGACAGGACCGCCCCTGCACGCGACCGCGTCCTCGCGGAAGACATCGCAGGCGCCAAAAGGAGATTCTATGGAACCTACCCTGACGACCGACCCGATCACGGACGCCGCGGCCGACGCGCCCGCGCCTCCGCCGCCCCGCCTGATCCGTCGCGAGCCGATCCTGGACCAGAACCGGGGGCTGGCCGGCTACCGGCTGCGCGTCCTGTGGGCCGAACCGCAGGAGCCGGACATGGACACCGGTGCCGCCCTGATCGAAACCGCGCGCACGCATGGCGCCAGCGCCTTCTTCGCCTACTCTCCGCACTGGATCGACGGCACCCCGGACCTGCTGCAGAATGCCTTCGTGCACATGCTGCCGCGCCACCGCACCTACCTCGAATTCCCTGAAACGACAGAGATCACGCCGGAACTGATCCAGACGCTGCAGAGCCTGGCTCACGGTGGCACGAAATTCTCCATCCGCGGCGACCTCGCGGCCCAGCCCGGCCGCGAGGCGCTCCTGCCTTTCTGCAAGATCGTGCGCTTCGACCCCGGGCTGAGCTCCAAGGCCGACATCTTCCGCCAGAGCTTCCAGCACAAGCAGGCGGGTCGGCAACTGATGGCCGTGAACACGCCCGACAAGGCGGCGCACGACAATTTCATGCTGCTGGGCTTCACCCTGTTCCAGGGGCGCTGGCCCACCGACCTGGTGCCCGCGACGTCCCTCACGCCGCGCCAGAAGACCCTGCTGCGACTGGTCACCCTGATCATGGGCGAAGGCGAGGCGCCGGAAATCCAGGCCTGCCTGCAGCAGGATCCCGAGCTGGTCAAGACGCTGCTGGACATGGTCAATACTCCGGCCTTCGGCCTGAGCCAGGAAGTCGAATCCCTGAACCAGGCCATCATGCTGCTGGGCCGCCGGCAGCTACAGCGCTGGATACAGGTCCTGATGTACACCGAGGCCGGCCGGCCGGCGGGCTACCTGTCGCCCATCCTGCTCCAGGCCAGCGCACGAGCGCATTTGATGGAGGCCCTGTCCACCCTGCTCCATCCCGAGCAGACCGTGCGCGCGGAGGCCGCCTTCACCACCGGGATACTGTCCATCATGGACCAGATGTTCCACGGTACCATGCAGGACCTGCTGGCCCAGGTCCATGTCGACGTCCCGGTGCGCGACGCCCTGCTGCGGCGCGAAGGCGCCCTGGGCCCGGACCTGCGCCTGGCCACGCTGATCTTCCCCTCGGACCGCGACACGGAGGAAGATCCCGCCCCCCTGCTGCGCGAACTGGGCGTCACCGCCGAGCAGCTCGACCCCCTGGTCCAACAGGCGTTCACCTGGGCGCACAGCATCACCCAGGCCGCACCGTGAGCGCGTCCGGCGGCTCCAGGAGGGCATCATGACCGCACGCGCGACCGCACGCGCGACGGCCGCGGGAATCGCTGGCTGGCTCCGGATCTCGCACATCTCGGCTGGCTTCATTGCCGTCCTGGTCGGCTACACCAGTTCCGTCGCCATCGTGTTCCAGGCGGCCAGCGCCGCCGGGGCACAGGGAGCCCAGCTGGCCTCGTGGATGTGGGCTCTGGGCATCGGCATGGGTGTCACCTGCGTCGGCCTGGCGCTGGCTTGGCGCGCCCCCGTGCTGACGGCCTGGTCCACCCCCGGGGCCGCCCTGCTGGCGACCAGCCTGGGCGACATCGGCCTGGCTCAGTCCATCGGCGCCTTTCTGGCCTGCTCGGTCCTGATCACGCTGTGCGGGGTCACGGGCTGGTTCCAGAAAATCATGGACTGGGTGCCCCGGCACCTGGCCTCGGCGATGCTCGCCGGGATCCTGCTGCGCTTCGGCATGGACCTGTTCGTCTCCATGCAGGGCCGCCCGCTGCTGGTAGGCGTGATGCTGATCGCTTTCCTGCTGGCCCGGCGCGCTCTGCCGCGCTACGCCATCCCCCTGGCCCTGGCCGCCGGGATCGCCTGCGCCGCTCTGCAGGGTGGCCTGCCTCTGGACGGGCTCGACTGGACGCCCGCCCGGCCGGTCTGGATGCCGCCCGAATTCTCGCTCTCGACCTTCGTGGGCGTGGCCCTGCCGCTGTTCATCGTCACCATGACCTCCCAGAACGTTCCGGGCCTGGCCGTGCTGCGCGCCAACGGCTACGCGCGCGTGCCCGCCTCGCCGCTGATCTCCTGGACGGGAGCGACGGGCATCGTGCTGGCACCCTTCGGCGGCTTCGCCTTCAACCTGGCCGCCATCACGGCCGCCATCTGCATGAGTCCCGAAGCCGATCCGGACGCCACGCAACGCTACAAAGCCTCGGTCTGGGCGGGCATTTTCTACTTGTTCACGGGAATCTTCGGCGCCACGGTCGTGGCCCTGTTCGCCGCCTTCCCGCACGAACTGGTCGCCGCCATCGCGGGGCTGGCCCTGCTGGGCACCCTGGGCAGCGGCATCCACGACGCACTGCAGGCGCCCGAACACCGCGACGCCGCGCTGGTGACCTTCCTGGTCACCGCGTCGGGCATGAGCCTGCTGGGGATCGGCAGCGCCTTCTGGGGACTGGTGCTGGGCGGCGCCTGCCACCTGGCCCTGCACAGGCGGAACTGAAGCGCAGAAGGGATAGGTGCGGGGCGAGGTCTGAGCCGTAACCTAGTGTCCTGTCTGGCTAATTCCGATCCTTACCTTCGGCGCCCGGGCTGGCCATGCTGCATTGCTTGTCCACCTCACCGCTTGCAAGCGGTTCGGATTCGTCAGACCGCGCCACCAGAGAGCCGTCGCTGAATGGCCCGCTCAATTCATTCCTGCCCGGACAGAAAAAGCGCTTCCGATATCTCACGAGCGGCTACCTCCATGGGCGCACGGAATTGGACAAGCTGTCCATAGGGCACTCGCGCCGTCGGAACCGCGATACCCAGACCGGCCAGTAATCTGCCGCGCCCATCCCGAATCGGAACGGCACAACCCACGACCCCAGGGATGACTTCTTCATTGCTCATCGCCCACTGGTCGCGGCGAACCTGCTCCACGACATGGCGCAGTTTCCTGGAATCCACGATGGTGTTAGGCGTTTCCACGGTCCGCTCAGTGTGCGACAACCACCATTCGAGCTGCGTATCGCTCATTTCAGCGAGAAACAGCTTGCCAATGGATGCGCAATGCATGGGTGAGCGCTTGCCCGGCTCAAAGCGCAAGCCCACCGACCGTACTGAAGAGGCCGCATCCATGTAGACAATCTCGTTGCCTACGCGTTGACCTATCTGGCAGTGCTCGCCGATGCGAGTGGCCAGCGAAAAAAGAATCTGATGCTGCAGATCCGAGCGCAATGCCGACTGCACGGCTGCGCCGCCGAGCTGGACGAGCGCCAGGCCGACGAGCAGCTTCTTGGAGCCAGGAAGACGTTTGAGCAGACGCCGCTCTTCCAACTGCGCCACGAGTCGATGCACCGTGGCCACAGGCAGATCACAGGCCAGCGCAATCTCAGACAGTGTGAGGGCCTGCTCGGCATGAGCCACGACCTCGAGCACATTCAAAAGACGGTCAAACGGCTTGTCTCCTACGGAATTACCCTGATTGTTCTCCATACCAACCCCATCGATAATCTTAAAAAATGGAATTTTAATTTCCATTTAATGGAAATGCAACGTTAACAACTTGCCCTAAGACAGACAGCGCCATGCCGACTTCTCAAGATATCACCTCGCCTGAAAGCGCCGAAGACAACGAAAAACGATCCGGTCCACTGGTTGGATTACGTGTCATAGACGCCGGCAATATGATCGCCGGCCCGTTGGCCGCCACGCAACTGGCAGACTTCGGCGCCGACGTCATCAAGCTCGAACTGCCCGACACAGGCGACTCGATGCGGCACTGGGCGCCTATGAAAAATGGCCTGTCACTCTGGTGGAAGGTCATTGCGCGCAATAAGCGGCTGGTCACGCTCACGCTTTCAAAGCCGCAAGGCCGTGAACTCTTCCTGGAACTGGTCCGCAACACCGACATCCTGATCGAGAACTACCGCCCGGGCACCTTTGAACGCTGGGGCCTGAGCTACGACACCTTGTCCAAAATCAACCCCAAGTTGATCATGGTCCGTGTTTCCGGCTTCGGACAGACCGGTCCCTACTCCAAACGCGGCGGCTACGGCACGATCGCCGAGGCATTTTCCGGTATCCCTTCCTTTACCGGCCCACCAGACCGGCCACCTACATTGCCCGGCTTTCCCATGGCCGACTCGGTAGCCTCCACATTCGCCGCCATGTCCGCCATGTTCGCCATCTACAACCGGGACCACGGCACCGGCCGCGGCCAGGAAATCGACGTCAGCCTGTATGAGCCACTGTTCCGTCTGGTCGAATCGCAGGTCATCGGCTTCGATCAACTCGGCATCGTGAAGGAACGTATCGGCAACAGGCTAGCGGAAGACTCGCCACGCAACACGTACCAGACACGCGACGGCCGCTGGATCGGCATTTCCGCCAGTTCGCAACGCACGTTCGAACGTCTGGCCCAGGCGCTGGGCCTGCCGGAACTGATCACCGACCCCCGCTTCCTGACCAACTCGCTGCGCTGCGACAACGACGTGGAGCTGGACACCATCATCGCCCGATGGTTCGGCCAGCACGACTGCGCCGATGCGATGGCCCTGTTCGACCGGGCCGAAGTCGTCGCCGGACCGGTCTATGACATCCGCGACATCGTCAAAGATCCGCACTACCAGGCACGCCAGAACATCGTGAATGTGCAGGACGACGACTTCGGCTCGGTCCGCATGCAAAGCGTCGTGCCTCGATTCATCGAAACCCCGGGTCGGGTGCGCCACTCGGGCCGTCATCTGGGTGCGGACAACCGGGCCGTTTTCATGGAAACACTAGGCCTGAGCGAAGACGAATTCAACCACCTGCGGGCAGAGGGAGTCATCTGAAATGAGCACGATGTTCGATGGGGTACGCATTGTCGGCGCGGGCCAGGCCACCTACGCCAAAAAGTCCGACCGCACGCTGCAGCGGCTGATGTACGAAGCGGGCACCGCAGCGCTCGAAAGCGCAGGCCTGCCCTGGAGTTCGGTCGACGGCCTGGCCGTCACCTGCTTTCTGCTGCCGCCCGACAACGCGCCGACCGTCGCCGAGCACTTCGGACTGGAAACCCGCTTCATGTTCCAGGGGCTTTACGGTGGAGCCAGCGGAATCATCGGCATGACGCACGCGGCACGCGCCATCCGCGACGGGGCGTGCGACGTGGCCGTGATCGTCGCCGCGGACTCGTTCGACGTGGCCGCGCACAACGAAACCCTGGATCACTTCAACGGCTCCATCAAAGAGTTTATGTCTCCCCAGGGCTTCGGCGGCGCGAACGGCATGTTTGCATTGCACACGCGCCTGTACATGGAACGCCACGGGGCCACCCGTGAGGACTTCGGCCGTTTCTGCATCGCGCTGCGCGAGAACGGCCTGCGCAACCCCAACGCGCTCTTCAAGCGGGCCCTCACCATGGATGACTATCTCAATGCCAAACCAATCGCCGACCCGCTGCGTCTCTACGACTGCGTGATGCCCTGCATCGGGGGCGACGCCATCGTCCTCGCCTCCGAAAAAATCGCCGGCGGACTCAAGGGTCCATCGGTTCGCATCCTGGCCGCCGAGGAAGTGCACAACTACCCGGCCAACGATCCCTATGAAATTCCTGGCGGCTGGCTGGGCCTCCGGGATCGCCTGTATAAGCGCGCGGGCATCACGCCGCAACAACTGGATTTCGCGCAGGTCTATGACGACTACCCGGTCATGTCCTTCATCCAGCTCGAAGGGCTGGGCATTTGCGCGCCCGGCACGGCGCACAAGTTCGTGCGAGAGCATGATCTGACCACGCGCGGAGACTTTCCCGTCAACACGGGCGGCGGCCAGCTCTCGGCGGGCCAGGCGGGCGCCAGCGGCGGCATGATCGGCGTGTACGAAGCCGTCACCCAACTTCTGGGTCGGGCGGGCGAACGGCAAATCCAATGCCGGCGCGGTGTCGTCTCCGGTTACGGCATGGTCGCCTATGGCCGCGGGCTGAGTTCGAGCGCCGCCATTCTGGAACGAGCCGAGCCATAAGGAGAACGCCATGCTCAAACCACAACCTCGCATCACAGTGCTGAACGAACCGTTCTGGAAAGGCTGCAATGCGGGAAAGCTCATGGTGCAGCACTGCGGCGCCTGCGGCCAGTACGTGTTCTACCCTCGCGTCTGCTGCCCCTTTTGCCATGCGGACGCTCTGGCCTGGAAAGAAGTGAGCGGCAACGGCCAAGTGATCTCGCACACTACCGTCCGCCGCACGCATCACGACGCCTTCAACGGCGAAGCCCCCTATGTCTTCGCGGCGATCGCGCTCGACGAAGGCCCCTGTCTGTACGGGCAGATGCCCGGCGCGCCGACGGAAGGCGAATCATTGATCGGACGGAGCGTTCGCGCCATCTTCATCGCGCATGCGCCCCATCAGAAGATCGCCGCTTTCGCACTGACTTGAAGGCCATGCCCCGGCGGTCCAGTTTCAAGCATATGTTCAAAATGATTTATGACTGAATTATGGAGATCATCGATATGCGGAAATATCCCATGTACATCAACGGCTCGCCCCATGAGCCGAATGACGGAACCTGGTTCGATACCAAAAATCCCTATACCGGCAGCGCATGGGCTCAGGTTCCCCATGGCGATGAGACTGATGTGGACATCGCGGTCCAGGCCGCGCACGAGGCATTTTCGCATGGACCCTGGTCCCAACTGACGGCCACTCAGCGTGGCGCGTTGCTGTATAAACTGGGCGACCTGATTGCCAGAGACGCCGCGCATCTGGCTCAGCTCGAAGTCCGCGACAACGGCAAGCTGCTGGCGGAGATGCAAGGGCAGGTCCAATACATTCCGCAATGGTTCTACTACTTCGGAGGACTGGCGGACAAGGTCCATGGCGATACACTGCCCCTGGATAAAAAGGGATACTTCGCATTCACCCGCAAAGAACCGGTCGGTGTCGTCGCCACGATCACGCCCTGGAATTCCCCCCTGTTGCTGCTGGCATGGAAGATCGCGCCGGCGCTCGCCGCCGGCTGCACGATCGTCGCCAAGCCCTCGGAATTCACGTCCATATCCACCCTGGAGTTCGCCAAACTCTTCGAAGAGGCCGGCTTCCCGCCCGGCGTCTTCAATGTCGTGACGGGTTATGGGAAAACCGTCGGCAAGGCCCTGGTCGAACACCCGCTGATCGCGAAGGTCTGTTTCACCGGCTCGGACGTGACCGGCAGGATCATCAACGAACTGGCCGCCAAAAATCTGAAACGCACCACCATGGAGCTGGGAGGCAAATCTCCGAATATCGTTTTTGAAGATGCCGATCTGGAAGAGGCCGTTTTCGGCGCCATATCCGGGATTTTCGCGGCTACCGGACAGACCTGCATCGCCGGTTCCCGGCTTCTGGTACAGAACAGCATCTATGACTCATTCGTCAAGAAACTGGTGGCAATCGCAGGCTCGGCGAAAATGGGGAACCCCATGGATGCGGGCACGCAGGTCGGGCCGGTCACGACGGAAGATCAACTGGCCAAAGTCCGCCTTTACATCGAGATCGGCAAACAGGAAGGCGCCAAGATTCTTTTGGGTGGAGACGACAAGCCCCCCCCCAGTGGATGCGAGAACGGCTGGTTCGTCCACCCGACGATCTTCACGGACGTACGCAATGACATGCGTATCGCGCAAGAAGAAATTTTCGGCCCCGTCCTGTCGATCATCCGGTTCGATACCGAAGCCGAAGCGCTCGATATCGCCAACGACACACGCTTCGGGCTTGCCTCGGCGGTATGGACGCGGGACATGCAACGAGCTTTGCGCATGGCGGAAGGATTGCGCACCGGCATGGTATGGATCAATACCTACCGGGTCATCAGTTTCATGGCGCCATTCGGCGGCTGCAAAGACTCCGGACTGGGGCGTGAAAGCGGCAAAGATGCAATCTATGATTTTCTGGAAACGAAAACAGTGTGGATCAATTCCGGAGCCAAAACCGGAAATCCGTTCGTCATACGCTGACTGACAGGCAATCGTGCCTGATATTTCCCCGCTGGCCTTGATTTGGAGATGGCATGTCGATTAAAGATAAGGTTGTGATCATCACTGGTGCCGGTCAAGGTATCGGCGCCGTCTACGCCACCGCATTCGCTACGCACGGCGCACGCGTCGTCATTGCGGATATCAATATGGAGACCGCCGAAAAACACGCCACCGCGCTGCGGCAACGCGGATACGATTGCCTGCCGGCCTCGGTCGATATTTCCTCGGCGGAGGACGTGATTTCGCTTAAAAACAATGTCATGCAAAACTACGGGAGGATCGACGTTCTGATCAACAATGCAGCCATGTTTTCTTCGCTGAAAATGAAACCGTTCCATCAAATTCCCACTGAGGAATGGGACAGACTCTTCGCCGTCAACGTGCGGGGAGTCTTCCTGTGCTGCAAGGAAATCAGCGGAATCATGATCCAGCAGAAATCAGGAAGAATCATCAATATGTCCTCCGGGGTCGCCGACGACGGCAGACCGAATTATCTGCATTACGTGGCCTCCAAAGCCGCCGTCAACGGGATGACCCGAGGGCTGGCCACCGAGCTCGGCGCGTATGGAATCACCGTCAACGCAATCAGCCCCTATGGAATGCAAACGGAGATTCAAAAGGAAACCGAGTCGGACAGCCAGAGGGACATGATCATCGAACGGCAGGCTCTGCGCGTCCAGGCGACGCCGGAATCTCTGGTCGGCACGGCGCTCTATCTGGCGGATGAGGAGATGTCCGGATTCGTCACGGGACAGACTCTTTATGTGAACGGCGGCTACATGTACAAGTAGCCTTTTACAGGCATCATCGGCATCAGGCAGGATTGAATGACTTCTCTTCGTTGTCCATATCAATATCTTGGAGACAGAAATGCTCGTCAAACTGAAAAACTACTTCTTGGTTCTTACCGCCCTTCTCCTGGTCGTCACAAGCAATGTGATGGCACAGGATAAATCTCTTCTGAATACGGTGCAGGAACGCGGTAAAGTCATCGTCGGGGTTTCCAGCGAAGCGCCTCCGTTCGGGTTCATCAACGAAAAAGGAGAACTGGTCGGTTTCGACATCGACATTGCGAAGCTGATTGCCAGATCCCTCTTCGGGGGAAAGGAAAGCATCGAGTTCGTCAAGCAGTCTTTTTCCGCCCGCTGGGCCAACGTTCAAAGCGGCAAGGTCGACTTCGGCGTCCAGGTGACGACCATCTATCCAGACAGATTGTTGAACGTCGCATTCACGAGGCCGTATCAGGAATCCGGTATGGTGGTCGTGGCCAACGGCAAGACCGGCATCCAGTCCATGGATGACCTGAACAACAGTAAATACACCGTCGCGCTCCTGACGGCACCCGTGGAAAAAGATGCCGCGGACCGGAATTTTCCAAAAGCGAACCAACTGACCTTCGACAGCACCGCCGGACAGTTCGCGGCGGTGGCATCCGGGCGGGCGGATGCCATGATCATCGATTACCCGGTGGCCATGTACTACAGCAAAGAGCATGCGAATCACAAGATAATCGGCTGGGTCACCGACCCCACCCAGAACTCCGTCTTCATGAAGCAGGGGGATTTCGCGTGGTGGTACTACCTGGACATGATGGTGGGAGAGATGCGCGGCGGCTCTCTGTTTCACGAGTACGCGCAGATCTACCGGAAGTGGTTCGGAGAAGAACCGATCAATCTGAATCCGATGGCCAAGCTTGCTGGAACCAGGAAATAGGCCACGAGTCCTGGATGCCATGGCTCGGGGTGTGTGGATGAGCCGGCACGCATCCAGACGATGAACGATGGAAACAGGCAGCGCAAGGCGCACTGAGGACTTCACCCGCAAGGCTCGTTTCGATGCGTCGTGAAATTCGTCGGACAAAACATATCATCGAAGCCGGCTGCCTGCTTTCAGGGTGATCAAACGATCACCGCCATATCGTAGGTGTGAGAATGGGTTCATCAATCGTTCAGTACCGCTACCTCGTACAGCGTTTGCCGGATTTATTGTCAGCATTCAGCATCACGATGCAGGCGGCCTTGCTGGGAGCTTTGCTGGCCGTACTGTGGGGCCTGCTGCTTACGATACCCCGCATGTCGCCGAACGCGCTTTTCAGAAGGCCCGCGCTGGCGTATATCGCATTCGTGCGGTACACCCCGTTATTGATACAGATATACCTGCTTTATTTCGGACTCCCCTTGCTCGGCGTCAGAATATCGGCCCTATGGTGCGGCGTATTGACCATCATGCTGCAACACGGCGCGTTTCTGGCGGAGGTATTCCGAGGCGCGATTCTGGCCGTACCCAAGGGACAGTGGGCGGGCGGCCGTTCCGTCGGGCTCCTCGATTACCAAGTCGCGGTGAGGATCATTTTGCCTCAAGCCTTTTACAAGGCCATGGCGCCATTGGGCAATCAAGTCATTTACTTGGCCAAGGACACTTCCCTGCTGGCGGCCATCGGCGTGGCGGAACTCACGCTCACCGCCAAGATGATCGCCGAGCGCAGCGCAAGCACCGCCGGAATATTTCTGGCCATCAGCATCATGTACCTGTTCATCACGACGGCCCTGGGGCTGGCGGCACGTCTATTGGAAAGCCGCATGAAACCGAAGGTATAGGGAAACGACATGACTGTATTGTGGAGCAACTTTCCGTATCTATTGCAGGGCGCCGTCGTGACATTGGCACTGTCCGTGGTATGCATACTGCTGAGCAACATACTCGGTTTTTTCCTGGGCGCGGCTTCATTTCTGGGTCCGGGATGGTTGCGCGCCCCCATCGCCATCTACGTCTTCGTTTTCCGCGGCATCCCTGAACTGGTTCTGATGTTCCTGTCCTATTTTGGACTTGCTTTCATCGGATTCGACATCCCCGCCATCGTCGGGGTCAGTGCCGCCTTGATCCTCTACTCCGCCGCCTACGTCACCGATTACGTCAGAGGCGCATTGAGAACAATCGACGCCGGGCAGGTGGCGGCCGGACGCAGTCTGGGATTGAGATGGTGGCAACTGTTCTTCCGCATCGAGCTGCCTCAAGCCTTCAGCCTGGCGATACCATCCCTCATCAATAACGCGATCATCACGATCAAGGCGACTTCCTATGTCTCCATCGTTGGCGTCTGGGAACTGACTTATGCGAGCATCGAGATCGTGCAAAGGACATTGGCGGCCTTCCAGATTTTTTTCGGTGTCATGCTCATTTATTTTATTATCTGCTACCCCCTGGGAATCCTGGCCCGGGTCCTGGAGAGAAGATACAAGAACATACTGGTCTGACGCAGCAGCCATGACTCTACCCAAGACCTGCTCCCCGGACGGCGGATGCACGAGATCAATGAAAGCAATTTCCTTCCAAACAGGAAAGCCGGGATCTTTCGAAGGAGTTATCCAATATGTCGAATAGCGAGAACATACTGACCATCCGCAATCTGGTAAAACGCTACGATGGCCATACCGTGTTGAACGACATGAGCTTCGCACTGCGCGCAGGAGAGGTCGTATCGATCATCGGCCCCAGCGGCTCCGGCAAATCGACGCTCCTGCAATGCATCACCTTATTGGAGGAGTACGAAGCAGGCTGGATCTCCCTCGAAGGCGCCCCGGTCGGATACCAAGACAGGGATGGCGTCAGAAAGCGCCAGTCGGATAAGGAAATCGCCGCCCATCGAGCCGAGATCGGGATGGTTTTCCAGAATTTCAATTTATTTTCTCATATGACCGTGCTGGACAACATCACGCTGGGTCCCCGGTTGGTTCGGGGCATGACGCGCCATGACGCCAACACGCTGGCCCACGAACTGCTGGAAAAAGTCGGCCTGTCCGGTAAGGCGGATGCGTATCCCGCCAACCTGTCGGGAGGGCAGAAACAGCGCGTCGGCATCGCACGCACCCTGGCGATGAAACCCAAAGTCCTGTTGTTCGACGAGGTCACGTCAGCCCTGGATCCCGAGTTGGTGGGAGAGGTACTGAAGGTCATGACCGATCTTGCGCGAGAAGGTGTCACCATGATCATCGTGACTCATGAAATGCAATTCGCGAAAGACGTTTCACACAGGGTGCTTTTCATGGATGCCGGGGAAATCGTGGAAGAAGGTCTGCCGGAGCATATTTTCGAGGCACCGAAGACCGAGCGGCTACGTTGTTTCCTGAGACGCTTCAACGCATATATGGATCACCAGATTCCGGAACAACCGGCCTGAGCGGGCAACAACGGAGGCGATGACAGGCAGATCACGACTCTATTGAAAATCCTCATGAATACGGAGACTCGCGAAATGATTAGCGGAACGATAGGAATAGGTTCGATCGGGGGCTTCGCCTCGCTGCCGCTGGATAATCATCTGTACCATATCAACGAAGATGGTGGCTGGGTGCATCGGGATTGCGACATACTGTTGTGCAAATACAGAAGTGATGGAAACGTACTGGCGACCATGATCCCCGAGGTTTTCAAGATCGAAAGCCGCCCCCTGGTCGTTTTTGGAGTCGGCAAGTACGGAATGAGCCATGTGGGAAACTACCACGCGGCCACGCTCGCGGTCGAGGTGGAATACAAGGGCCAGAGGCTCATGTACGACATTCGGCAAGTGGAAACCACGACGACAGCGGTTGCGGCAGGACACCCCCTGGGAATACCCAAGGTGGACGGCAAGGTGACTTTGAGCAGGGCCGGACCGCTGGTTTCGGCCAGGGTGGAAAGACCCGAAGGGATCGTGCTTGCCACGTGCGTATTTCGCCCGGACCATTTCAAGGGGGAAATGAAGGAAAGATCATTTGAACGTCTGGGCGTGCGGATCGTCGAAAGCATGGATTCGAGCAAGCGCCCGGACATGATTCAAGTGGTCAAACTGAAATCGAGAGCCTACGGCGGAGACCTCTGGACGGGCGAAGGGGCACCATTTTTTACCGGAGCCTCCGTGATCGATCCACTGCATCGCGCTCCGGTGCTGGAAGTCGAGGAATGTTCGCTGGTCATCGGCTCGACATTCGAGGTTGGCCCGACCGGGGAAGTCGTGGATCTACTGGAAACCAATTGAGGACGACCACCGGCGGCTCGGTCCCTCTCCCGGGGGAGCCGATGCCATCAACTCTGGAAACACGATCATGTGTCCTATTCCCGCGAAATACAGCACTCGGCGGCCACGGACCGTGGCTGTCGGATCACTGGGAGGCACCATCAGCTCCGTGGAACTCGAGGCTGACATGCTGCCTGTGGAGGATTTACTGGCCGGAGCCCTGAAACCAGCCGATGCGCTGATCATTCGCGCCAAGTCCATTGCCTTGCTGGAAAGCCCGGAGATCGGTTTTCGGCTGCTGGCGGATTTTTTGGGCTGGGCCGCCTGAGTTCGACAGTTTGACCCCTGCTTTTTGATCGAAACGCAGTAACGACGCGGCTTTCACAGAATTACAACGATAATTTTGTAATGGCACGTTATCATAATTGCGCATTGACTATACTGTGTATATGTGATTATAGTAATGGCATGTTTATCAAAGTCACCAAGTCAGGCCCCCGCCGCTATGTGCAGCTCGTGGAGGCCTACCGCGACGACGCTGGGTGCCCCAAGCAGCGCACTGTGGCGACACTTGGCCGTTTGGACCAGATGGGTGATTCCATCAAGTCCCTGCACGAAGGCCTGGCGCGCATCCTGGGCATAGAGCCTTCACCAGCGCTTGATGATGGCACCGCCCGCTTCGATTCTTCACGAGCCATCGGGGACCTTTGGGCACTGACTCAGATCTGGAAGCAGCTGGGCCTGGATCGCCTGCGTCAGGTGCTGCGCCAGCGCACCCGCCACAAAATCGACCTGGAGGCGCTACTGCGCGTCATGGTCTTTAATCGCCTGAGCGATGCCGATTCAAAGCTTGGGACCCTGCGCTGGCTACAGACCGTCAGCTTTCCCGATACCGATCTGGCATCGGTTGAGCACCAGCAATTGCTGCGCACCATGGACGCGATGGTGGAGCACCAGGCCGTCATCGATCAGGCGCTGGTCGCAGCCGTCAAACCCTTGGTAAGTGAAGAATTGTCGGTGGTCTTCTACGACATGACCACGATTCGTGCCGAAGGGCTCTCTGAGCAAACGGATGACATTCGCCAGTTTGGCAAGTCCAAGGAAGGCATCATTGCCCGTCAGTTCATGCTGGGGCTGGTGCAAACCGCTGAAGGCATCCCGCTCTATCACGAGATCTTTGAAGGCAATACGGCCGAAGTGGGGACGCTGAAGGCCTCGCTGCAAAAGGTCATGGATCGCTTCCCGGTGCGCCGGGTAATCGCCGTCGCCGATCGAGGGCTGCTGTCGATTGACAACCTCGCAGACTTGCAAGCCATGCGCCTGCCCAATGGCCAGCCGTTGGAATTCATTCTGGCGGTCCCCGGCCGACGGTACAACGAGTTTGCCGAGCTGCTCGAACCGATCAACCAAGCGGCTATCGAGAGCGACAGCCCCGAGATCGTGGGCGAACAGGCGTGGCAAGGGCTGCGGTTGGTTGTTGCCCATGATCGGTACCGGGCTGCCGAACAAACGGCCCAGCGCGATCAGAAAATTGCAGCGCTCGAAGCCCAGGCCGCCCAGTGGGTCGGCAAACTGGACGCCCAGGATGCTGGGGTACGCGGCAAAGGCCGCAAGCTCTCCGATGGTGGCGCGCGCGCCCGGTTCTATCACGCGGTCTGCGAAGCGCATCTCGCACGCATCATCCGGGTAGACCTTAAAAGTGAGCTCTTCACCTACCAGGTCAATGAAAAGGCGCTGGCCCTGGCACGCGCCATGGATGGCAAGCTGCTACTGATCACCAACGTCTGCGATCTGGCGCCAGCCGATGTGATTAGCCGCTACAAATCCCTGGCCGACATCGAGCGGGGCTTCAAGGTGCTCAAGTCCGAAATTGAGATCGGACCCGTCTACCACCGACGCCCCGATCGCATCCGGGCACACGCCATGATCTGCTTTATTGCCTTGGTGTTGCAACGGGTCATACGCATGCGGCTGCGCGAACAGCCCGTGGCCGACGTGGTCTCGCCCGAGCGCGCCTTGTCGATTCTGCGTCGCATCCAGACCCACCGGGTCGTGCTGCCGGGCGGCAAATCCATCACGGGCATCTCGACGATCGATGCCGAACAGGCGGCCATCCTGAAGAGCCTGCAGGTTGGAAAGCTCACAGCAACTGAGGCCTTCGTTAATCTGTAATGGAGCGTTTTTAAGGCGCTTCTTTATAAATCAATGAGTTGCGGTTCTAACTGTCGAACTCGGGGGGCCGACGAGGAAATCAGGAACGGTGCCGACGGGATCGTCCTGATCCAGGGAACGGACACACTGGAAGAGTCGGCGTTCTTTCTCGATCTGTTATGGGACAAACCACAGCCGCTCATCATGACCGGCGCCATGCGGTGCGCCTCGGAAATCGGGCCGGACGGCTTCAGAAATTTGCGGGACGCCTTGTTCCTGGCGGCCAACCCCGAGGCCGAGTGCCGCGGCGTGCTGGTCGTTTTGAACGAAGAGATTCACGAGGGGCGCTGGGTCCGCAAGGGACGCAGCACCGGACCTGGGGCCTTTCAGTCAGCCAACGCGGGACCTTGCGGATCGATACGGGGGCCACACGTGCGGTTCTGGCGTAGCGCGCCGGAACGTCTCGCCATCCCCGTTCCCGGGAAATTCGAGAAACGTGTCGGAATTCTTCACGCCTCAATGGACGGCGGCCCGGACCTGATCGAATCGATGACGGCATATCGTTACGACGGGCTCGTGATCGCCGGTTTCGGTACGGGACATGTGCCAAGTGGCTGGCATCCCGCCATAGAAGCGGCGGCCGCCAGAATCCCCATCGTCATCGCTTCGCGCGTCACGGAGAGCTTCTCGTATCCGGACGAAGGCTGGTTGCCGATACTGGCGGCAAAAAAGGGGGACATCTTGTTCTCCGGATTCCTGGACGCCCTCAAGTCCCGGATCCTTCTGCTGCTGCTGATCGAAACCGACCGCTTGCACCCCTGAGTTCGACAGTTTGACCCCTGCTTTTTGATCGAAACGCAGTAACGACGCGGCTTTCACAGAATTACAACGATAATTTTGTAATGGCACGTTATCATAATTGCGCATTGACTATACTGTGTATATGTGATTATAGTAATGGCATGTTTATCAAAGTCACCAAGTCAGGCCCCCGCCGCTATGTGCAGCTCGTGGAGGCCTACCGCGACGACGCTGGGTGCCCCAAGCAGCGCACTGTGGCGACACTTGGCCGTTTGGACCAGATGGGTGATTCCATCAAGTCCCTGCACGAAGGCCTGGCGCGCATCCTGGGCATAGAGCCTTCACCAGCGCTTGATGATGGCACCGCCCGCTTCGATTCTTCACGAGCCATCGGGGACCTTTGGGCACTGACTCAGATCTGGAAGCAGCTGGGCCTGGATCGCCTGCGTCAGGTGCTGCGCCAGCGCACCCGCCACAAAATCGACCTGGAGGCGCTACTGCGCGTCATGGTCTTTAATCGCCTGAGCGATGCCGATTCAAAGCTTGGGACCCTGCGCTGGCTACAGACCGTCAGCTTTCCCGATACCGATCTGGCATCGGTTGAGCACCAGCAATTGCTGCGCACCATGGACGCGATGGTGGAGCACCAGGCCGTCATCGATCAGGCGCTGGTCGCAGCCGTCAAACCCTTGGTAAGTGAAGAATTGTCGGTGGTCTTCTACGACATGACCACGATTCGTGCCGAAGGGCTCTCTGAGCAAACGGATGACATTCGCCAGTTTGGCAAGTCCAAGGAAGGCATCATTGCCCGTCAGTTCATGCTGGGGCTGGTGCAAACCGCTGAAGGCATCCCGCTCTATCACGAGATCTTTGAAGGCAATACGGCCGAAGTGGGGACGCTGAAGGCCTCGCTGCAAAAGGTCATGGATCGCTTCCCGGTGCGCCGGGTAATCGCCGTCGCCGATCGAGGGCTGCTGTCGATTGACAACCTCGCAGACTTGCAAGCCATGCGCCTGCCCAATGGCCAGCCGTTGGAATTCATTCTGGCGGTCCCCGGCCGACGGTACAACGAGTTTGCCGAGCTGCTCGAACCGATCAACCAAGCGGCTATCGAGAGCGACAGCCCCGAGATCGTGGGCGAACAGGCGTGGCAAGGGCTGCGGTTGGTTGTTGCCCATGATCGGTACCGGGCTGCCGAACAAACGGCCCAGCGCGATCAGAAAATTGCAGCGCTCGAAGCCCAGGCCGCCCAGTGGGTCGGCAAACTGGACGCCCAGGATGCTGGGGTACGCGGCAAAGGCCGCAAGCTCTCCGATGGTGGCGCGCGCGCCCGGTTCTATCACGCGGTCTGCGAAGCGCATCTCGCACGCATCATCCGGGTAGACCTTAAAAGTGAGCTCTTCACCTACCAGGTCAATGAAAAGGCGCTGGCCCTGGCACGCGCCATGGATGGCAAGCTGCTACTGATCACCAACGTCTGCGATCTGGCGCCAGCCGATGTGATTAGCCGCTACAAATCCCTGGCCGACATCGAGCGGGGCTTCAAGGTGCTCAAGTCCGAAATTGAGATCGGACCCGTCTACCACCGACGCCCCGATCGCATCCGGGCACACGCCATGATCTGCTTTATTGCCTTGGTGTTGCAACGGGTCATACGCATGCGGCTGCGCGAACAGCCCGTGGCCGACGTGGTCTCGCCCGAGCGCGCCTTGTCGATTCTGCGTCGCATCCAGACCCACCGGGTCGTGCTGCCGGGCGGCAAATCCATCACGGGCATCTCGACGATCGATGCCGAACAGGCGGCCATCCTGAAGAGCCTGCAGGTTGGAAAGCTCACAGCAACTGAGGCCTTCGTTAATCTGTAATGGAGCGTTTTTAAGGCGCTTCTTTATAAATCAATGAGTTGCGGTTCTAACTGTCGAACTCGGGTGCACCAGCGACCAATCAGGGAAAAACTCCGCGACATGTTCGCATTCGCTTGATGCCGCGGCCGGCACGTTCCGGCAGGAACTTCTCACCCGACCCGGACGTCCCGCGGCGGCGCAGGTATGGAGCCGCCGCACAGCCCGCCCGGCCCCGTCCGCTCAGCGCGGCGGCCCTCCACCCACGCCGATGGGCGCCGGCGCCAGACTGGTGATGCGCCGGAACAGGCCGGCGTAGCGATTGTCCGGCCCCGACCAGGGATCGCCGTTGCGGACGAAATCGGCATTGATCTCCTTCCATTCGTCCGCGCTGAACAGGCGGCGGGCTGCTGGAAGAATGTAGCGCTCCTCAGTGTTCAGGTGCACCCATTCGTCGGCGATATAGGCGCGCACGGCGTCCCGGAATCCCGGGAAATTCGCTGCGCCACCTTGTACGTAGCTGACCAGGGCGCGATCGAGCCGCCCGGTGGCGTGGACCGTGTCCCGATGCTCGGCCTCCAGCCGATCCAGGTGTCCGTCCTCGTCCCGCGTCTTGGTGCGCAGCAGAGCGAAGATCTGGTCCTCCTTGGGGTGGTGCAGCTTGTCGGGCATTTCGGCGATGTACTCGATCATGCTCGCCAGCAGGGTGTAGTCCGGCATCAGCCTGCCGTCCTCGATGTCCTGCACGATGCGCGACAGGCCGTTGAGAATGGCCGCGAGGGCCCGGTGCTCGTCCTGGATGGCTTCGATGGCGGGAATGCGCTCGGCCGGCGTCCGGCGCGGTGCGGCACCCGCCTCTCCGTCGGTCGATCCGGCGCCCAGCCAGCGATCCAGCGCGGCGCCGTCGCGCAGCAGTTCCGCGCTGTCGCCCGCATAGACCACCCGGCCGCGCTCCAGCACCAACGCCTGGCGCGTGATCGGCAGGATCTGGCGGGCGTGCTGCTCCACCAGAATGACGGCCATGCGACCTTCCGAGACCATGCGGTCGATGATGTGCAGCAATTCCTGGGCGATCAGGGGCGCCAGGCCTTCGAGCGGTTCATCCAGCAGCAGGACCTTGGGGTTGAGCATCAGCGCCCGCCCCATGGCCAGCATCTGCTGCTCGCCGCCCGACAGCTGGCTGCCCAGATTCGCGCGGCGCTCCTTCAGCCGGGGGAACGTCGCGTAGACCCGCTCCAGGGTCCACTCGCCCGGCCGGGCGACCACGGTCAGGTTCTCCTCGACGGTCAGGGAACGGAAGATGTCGCGTTCCTGCGGCACCCAGCCCAGGCCGGCCTGGGCGCGACGGTGGCTGGGCACATGAGCGATGTCCTCGCCCTGGAAGACGATGCGGCCACGCCGCAGCCGGGTGGCGCCCATCAGGGTCGCCAGCAGCGTCGTCTTGCCCATGCCGTTGCGTCCCAGCAGCGCCAGACTCTCGCCTGCCTCCAGGGACAGGGACAGGTCCTCCAGGACGACGGCGTCGCCGTAGCCCGCCCAGACGTTTTCCAGGCGCAAGAGTTCAGACATGGGCTTCTCCCAGGTAGACTTCCTTGACGCGCGGATGATGCGCGATCACCTCGGGGGTGTCCTCGATCAGCAACGCGCCCGACACCAGGACGGAAATGCGCTCGGCGAAACGGAAAACCAGGTTCATGTCGTGTTCGATCAGCAGGATGGTGACATCGCGCGGCAGCTGGGCGATGGTCTCGAACAACTCCTGGCTCTCGCCGGTCGGCACGCCGGCCGCCGGCTCGTCGAGCAGCAGGACCTTGGGCCGCAGCGCCAGGGCCAGGGCGATCTCGATCAGGCGCTGGCGGCCGTAGGCCAGATTGCGCGTGGTCTCGTGCGCGTCGGACAACAGCTTCAGGCGGTCCAGGATGGCGACGGCCTCGTCGATGATCTCGCCCCGGGCCGACAGCGGTCGCCACCAGCGCGTGCCCAGCCCGTTGCGTTCGCTGACGGCGAGCGCGACGGATTCGAGCACCGTCATGTCCATGAACAGCTGGTTGATCTGGAAAGTGCGTACCAGCCCCTGGCGGGCGCGCTCATGCTGCGGCATGCGCGTGACGTCGCGGCCCATCAGTTCGACGCGACCGGCGCTGGGCTCCAGGTAGCCGGTCAGCAGGTTGATCAGCGTGGTCTTGCCGGCCCCGTTGGGGCCGATCAGGGCATGGCGCGCGCCGGGCGCGATCGACAGGTCAACATGGTCGGTAGCCACGAAACCGCCGAAGCGGCGCACCAGGCCATGGGTCTGCAGGACGGGACTCATGAAGGGAACTCCGTGCGGGCGCGCGACTGGGCGCGTTGGCGGGAAGATTCGATCCACTGGCGGGCCGTCCCCAGGATTCCGCCCCGGGCGAACAGCACCACCAGCACCAGGATCAGGCCCAGCCAGAACTGCCAGTATTGGGGATTCATGTCGGACAGCAGGTAATTGGCGATCACGAAGACGATGGCGCCCAGCAGCCCGCCGTACAGGTGCCCCGCCCCGCCCAGGATCAGGATCAGCAGCAGGTCGGCCGAACGCTGGAAGCTGAGCACGTCCAGCGAGACGAACGAGTTGGTCTGCGCCAGCAGGGCGCCGGCCACCCCGGCATAGCTCGCGCCGATGGTGTAGACCGCGATCAGACGGCGGTTCACGGGCACGCCCAGCGCCGGCATGCGCAAGGTATTCATGCGGATGCCGCGCAGGCTCTGGCCGAAAGGCGAATGCACCAGGCGGCGGGCGAACCAGAACAGCACGAACAGCACGACGACCGAATAGACGTAGCCGACGCGGCCGAACATGTCGAAGTCGAACAGGCCCAGGATCGGCTTGACCTCGACCCCCGGCATGCCGTCCACCCCGCCGGTGATGCCGGTGAATTTATTGGCCAGCTCGTAGAGCATCAGGGCGACGCCCAGCGTCACCATCAGGCGCGACAGGTCGCTGCCGCGCAGCAGCAGAAAGCTGCTGAGAAAACCCAGCGCGGCGGCGACCACGGCCGCCAGGAACAGGCCCAGCAGCGGATCCCCGTAGCCGTTCGAGCCCAGCAGGCCCACGGTGTAGGCGCCCACGCCGAAGAAGGCGGCATGGCCCAGGGAAATGATCCCCGCATACCCGAAGATCAGGTCCAGCGACAGCGCGAACAGGCTGGTGATGGCGATCTGGCTGAGCAGCAGGTAGTTGCCCGGGAAGGCGAAGTACGCCAGGATCGGCAGGCACCAGAACAGGTATTCCAGCGGCTGCCAGCGGGCCGAGCGGCGATAGCGGTCGAGCGCGGTCGAGCCGGCATGCGGATGGGACGGCGTCCCGATCGAATTGGAGGTCGTCATGTCGGGGCCTATTTGTGAGGACGGCCGAACAGGCCATGGGGGCGGAAGATCAGCGTCGCCACCATGACGGCATAGATGATGAAGGCGCCGATCTGCGGCACGTAGTATTTGCCGGCCACGTCGGCCACGCCGAGCAGGATGGCGGCGTACAGCGATCCGAGGATGTTGCCGCTGCCCCCCACGGACACGACGATGAGGAAATACACCAGGTATTTCACGGGGAATTCAGGGTCCAGCCCCAGCATCTCGACCCCCAGCGCTCCACCCAGGCCCGCCAGGGCGGAACCCAGGGCGAAGGTCAGGCTGAAAACGCGGTTGACGTCGATGCCCATGCCGCGCGCGACGCGCTGATTGTCCACGGCCGCCCGCAAGCGCGCGCCGAAGGACGTGCGGATCACGGACCATTGCAGCAACAGGGCCACCGCCAGGCCGGCGAAGATCAGGAACAGGCGGTAGACGCCGACGTCCATGCCGGGGAGATGGATCTGCCCGGAAAGGAATTCAGGCAAGTGCAACGGCTGCTGCTGCGCGCCGAAGAAATAGTGGGCGGCCGCCACGGACATGAACACCAGGCCGATGGAGAACAGCACCTGGTCCAGGTCGGAGGCCGCGTACAGGCGGCGGTACAGGGTGCGTTCTAGCACGATGCCGGCCAGGGCGGGCACGATGATGGCCGCCGGCAACGTCGCCAGGAACGGCACGCCGTAGCCGTTGAGCAGCACGACGCAGGCATAGCCGCCCAGCATGGCGAAGGCGCCATGGGCCAGGTTGACGAAGTTCATCAGGCCCAGCGTCACCGACAGGCCCACGCTGATCAGGAACAGCAGCATGCCCGCGGCGATGCCATCAAAGAGAATGGTCATGATTGATTCCAGGACTGGGATGGAGCCGGTTCCGGACCGCCCCGGCGCCCTGCCCCCGTCACCGGGGACGGGGCCGGGCACCGGGGCCGGCGATCACTTCTGCTTGCCAGGGTCCTTGACGGCCTCGATCTTGTCGAACTCGACATTCTGCAGCACGCCGTCCACCTTCTCGACCTTGCGGATGTAGACATTCTGGACGATGTCGCGCGTTTCCGGATCGATTGCCACCGGGCCGCGCGGGCTGGTCCACTTCATGCCCTTGACCGCCGCCATGAAGGCATCGGCGCTGGCATCGCCCTTGGTCTTTTCCAGGGCCTGATAGATCAGGTGCATGCCGTCATAGCCGGCCGCCGCCACGAAGTTGGGCCGGTCGTTGGGGAAGGCCTTGTGGTAGGCGGCCACGAAGGCCTTGTTTTCCGGCGAGTCGTGCGCGGCCGAATAATGGAAGGACGTGATCATGCCGATCGCCGCGTCGCCCATGGCGTCGAGCACGTCCTCGTCGGTCACGTCGCCCGTGGCCAGTTCCTTGATCCCGGCCTGATCCAGACCGCGTTCCTTGTAGCCCTTGGCCAGGGCCACGCCCTGCTCGCCATTGGGCACGAAGAAGAACACGGCGTCGGGCTTGGCGTCCTTCACACGCTGCAGGAACGGCGCGTAGTCCGGCGTGTTGACGGGGGTGCGAACCTCGCCCGTGATCTTGCCGCCCAGGCTGGTGAAGGTCTTCTGGAACTGCTGTTCGGCGTCATGCCCCGGACCGTAGTCGGACACCAGGGTGTAGACCGAGCGGATGCCGTTGGCATAGGCCCACTGCGCCAGCGGCGCCGTGTCCTGCGGCAGGGTCATCGACACCCGGACGATGTTGGGGGACTTTTCGGTGATCGAGGACGTGGCCGCGTTCAGCACCACCATCGGCACCTTGGCCTCGGTCGCCAGGGGCGCGACGGAGAAGGCGTTGGGGGTCAGGGTGAAGCCGGCCAGGATGTCGACCTTGTCCTTGATCAGCAGTTCCTGCGCCTGGCGCTTGGCCACCGCCGGGGCGATGCCGGTGTCGTCCTTGATGATGATCTTGACCGTGCGGCCGGCGACCGTGTCGCCGTGCTCGGCCAGGAACAGATCGATGCCGTGCTTGATCTGCTTGCCATGGGCGGCGAACGGCCCGGACATGGGCATCACGACGCCGATCTTCAGATCCGCGGCCCGGGCCGCGCCGAAGGCCGTGGCCAGGCCGAAGGCCAAGGCCGCCGCCCCAAGGGTTTTGCTGAGTTTCATGGTCTCGCTCCTGTTGGTATATCAGTCAGAATGAAAGAATGAATCACGCCCGGGCCGACTGGCCGGACAGTTGCTGCTCGAGGTCATGCAGCACCCGGTAGCACGGCAGGACCTGGGCCACGCTGGCGTTCGGCTCCCGCCCCTCGCGGATGGCTGCGAAGAATTCGCGGTCCTGCAGTTCGATGCCGTTCATCGACACGGCCACGCGGCTGACGTCGATGACCTCGTCGCGACCGGTGAAGAGATCGTCGTAGCGGGCGATGTAGGTCGCCGTATCGCCGATGTAGCGGAAGAAGGTCCCCAGCGGGCCGTCGTTGTTGAAGCTCAGCGACAGCGTGCAGATGGCGCCATTGGCCGCCTGGAGCTGGATCGACATGTCCATGGCGATGCCCAGTTCCGGGTGGATCGGGCCCTGCACCGCGTGGGCCCGCACGACGGGGCTGCCGCACTGGTAGGCGAACAGGTCCACCGTGTGCGCCGCGTGGTGCCACAGCAGGTGATCGGTCCAACTGCGCGGCTCGCCCAGCGCGTTCATGTTGGTGCGGCGGAAAAAATACGTCTGCACGTCCATCTGCTGGACGTGGAATTCGCCGCGCTCGACGCGCTGGTGCACGTACTGGTGGCTGGGGTTGAAACGCCGCGTGTGGCCGCACATGGCGGTCTTGCCGGTCTCGCGCGCCAGCGCGACCAGGGCCTCGGCGTCCGCCAGGGAATCGGCCATGGGGATCTCGACCTGGACGTGTTTGCCCGCGCGCAGGCAGGCCATGGCCTGGGCCGCGTGCATCTGGGTCGGCGTGCACAGGATCACGGCATCGACCTCGGGACGCGCCAGCGCCTCGTCGAGTTCGGTGGCGGCGTGGCCGACGCCATATTTCCGCGCGACCGCGCGGGTCTTGTCCAGGTCGCGGCTGACCAGCGAGACGACTTCCACGCCGTCGATGCGGGCGATGCCGTCCAGGTGCTTGATGCCGAAGGCGCCGGCGCCGGCCAGCGCGACTTTCAGGGTACGGTCGGTCACGATTGTCGTTCCTCCAGGATCAGATGACCCACGGCCGTGTTCGAGGCCGGCACGTGGTAGAAGCGGTGCGCGACGCGCGGCGCCGGGCCCCCCGCCACGTCCGCCATGGCGCCCCGGGCGATCAGCCACATGACCAGCTCGATACCCTCGGAGCCCGCCTCACGCACGTAATCGATGTGCGGCACGCCCGCCTGTCCGGCCGGATCGGCGATCAGCCGGTCCAGGAAGGCGTTGTCGAATTCACGGTTGATCAGGCCGGCGCGCGGCCCCTGCAACTGGTGACTCATGCCGCCCGTGCCCCAGATATGCACGTTCAAGGGCTCGTCGTAGCTTTCGATGGCGCGGCGGATGGCGCGGCCCAGCTCGAAGCAGCGGCGCCCGGACGGCACGGGATACTGCACCACGTTGACGGCGAAGGGGATGATCGGACACGGCCAGGCCTCGGGCTGGCCGCACATCAGCGACAGGGGTACCGTCAGGCCGTGGTCCACGTCCATCTTGTTGACGATCGTCAGGTCGAAGTCCTGCTGGATCACCGACTGGGCGATGTGCGCGGCCAGTTCCGGGTGGCCGATCACCGGCGGCACCGGGCGCGCGCCCCAGCCCTCGTCGGCCGGATCGAACCGCGCCGCGCAGCCGATCGCGAAGGTCGGGATCATCTCCAGGCTGAAGGCCGTGGCGTGATCGTTGTAGACCAGGAAGATGACGTCGGGCCGGTTGTCCTTCATCCACTGCTTGGACGGCTCGTAGCCCTTGAACAGGGGCGCCCAATATTCATTGCCGGTCTTGCCCAGATCGATGGCGGCGCCGATCGCGGGCACGTGCGAGGTGTAGACACTCGCGCTGATGCGGGCATGCGTCTGTCGGGTCACTGTTTTTCTCCGGTGCGGCGATTGCCCTGGATGTTTCGGCCGCCGGCCAGCATCATCGCGGCGTATTCTTCCTGGGACATGCCGGTCATGCTGGCGGCCATGTACTGGAAGGAACGCCCGTCGGTGGCGCCGAGCTTGGCCAGGAAATAGATGTTGCCGCCCAGCTCCAGGCAGCGGTTCAGGTCGCGCGCCAGCACGGCCTGCTTCTGGTCCTCGCTCATGGGCCACTCATCCAGGTAGGCACGCTCGTCGGCGCGGAACCGGTCGCGGTTCTCCGCCTTCATCAGCGACATGCAGAACTGGTTCAGGTGGTAGCCTTTGCGGGACTGGTCGGCGTCGAAGATGGTCGTGCCGGGCACGTCGGTATAGGGCTTGTTCAGGGACATGGTTCAACTCCAGTACAAGCGGTTCGGGTTGTCCACCAGCAGTTTGCGCTGCAGTTCGGCCGTCGGCGCGATCCGCGGGATGGTATCCACCAGCAGGCCGTCGTCGGGCATGTGGTTCTTGAGATTCGGATGCGGCCAGTCGGTGCCCCACAGCACGCGGTCGGGGAAGGTTTCCACCAGGCGCCGCGCAAAGGGCGCGACGTCGCGGTAGGCGTGCTGTTCGCCGTTCAGGGCCGGCGGGCCGGACTGGCTGAGGCGCTCCGGGCAACTGACCTTGCTCCAGATGTGCGGATGGTCCTGCATCATCTTCACGAACAGGCCGAATTCCGGGCCGTCCACGGGCTGGGTCACATCGGGCCGGCCCATGTGGTCGACCACCACCGTGGTCGGCAGCGAGGTGAAGAAATCGTAGAGTTCGGGCAGGTCCCGCGCCTCGAAGTAGACCACCACGTGCCAGCCCAGCGGGGCGATGCGCGCGGCGATTTCGGCCAGGACTTCGCGCGGCGTGAAATCGGCCAGGCGCTTGACGAAATTGAAGCGCGTGCCGCGCACGCCGGCCTCGTGCATGGCTTGCAATTCGGCGTCGGTGACGTCGCGCGAGACGGTCGCCACCCCGCGCGCCCGGCCGCCGGACGCGCGCAGCGCGTCGACCAGGGCGCGGTTGTCGGTGCCATGGCAGGTCGCCTGCACGATCACGTTCTTCTCGAAGCCCAGGTGGTCGCGCAAGGCGAACAGGGCTTCCTTGGGGGCGTCGCACGGCGTGTACTTTCGCTCCGGCGCGTAGGGAAACACCGCGCCGGGGCCGAACACGTGGCAATGGGCGTCCACCGCGCCGGCGGGCAGGCGGAAGCGCGGACGGCTCGGGCCGTCGTAGTAATCCAGCCAGCCCGGGGTCTTGGTGAAGGTTTCGGCGGTCGTCATCGTGTGTCCTCAGTCGATGTACTTCAGGCCGGCTTTTTCCAGGCCCTCGCGCATCTTGTAGTAGTCCAGGCCCAGCACGCCCGAGGCGAAGATCGCGCGCTTGGCGCCTTCGTTGTCCTCGCGGGCCTGGGCCTTGGCGGCGACCTGGGCGGCAACGGCGGCGGGCACCACCACCACGCCGTCGGTGTCGGCCACCACCACGTCGCCCGGGTTCACCTGCGCGCCGGCGCACACCACCGGGATGTTGACCGAGCCCAGGGTGGCCTTGATGGTGCCCTTGGAACTGATGGCGCGGCTGAACACCGGGAAATCCATGGATTCCAGGGTGTCCACGTCGCGCACGCCGCCGTCGATGATCAGGCCGCGCGCGCCGCGCGCCTTGAACGAGGTGGCCAGCAGGTCGCCGAAGAAGCCGTCGGTGCTGTCGGCAGTGCAGCCGGCCACGACCACGTCGCCGGGCCGGATCTGCTCGGCGGCCACGTGCAGCATCCAGTTGTCGCCCGGCTGCAGCAGCACCGTGACGGCCGTGCCGCACATCCGCGCGCCGCGCCAGATCGGACGCATGTAGGGCTTCATCAGGCCGACGCGGCCCATGGCCTCGTGGATGGTCGCCACGCCGAAGCGCGAAAGCTGTTCGACGGCGGCGAGATCGGCGCGCTGGATCGTGCGGTGAACGACGCCGAGCGGGTTCAGGTGGGTGCTCATGTCCGTATTTCTCCTGGGAGTTACAGGCCCTTGGCCTTCAGGGCGGCGTCCAGGCGCGGATACACGCGGCGCGCATTGCCCTCGTAGATCTGGAAGCGGTCGGCGTCGCTGAGCGTCGCGGCGGCTTCGATGTAGCGTTTCGTGTCGTCGAAATGATGGCCGGTCTCGGGGTCGATGCCGCGCACCGCGCCGATCATTTCAGAGGCGAACAGCACGTTCTTGACCGGGATCACCTTGGTCAGCAGGTCGATGCCCGGCTGGTGGTAGACGCAGGTGTCGAAGAACACGTTGTTCAACAGGTGTTCGTCCAGCAGGGGCTTTTTCAGCGCCTGGGCCAGGCCGCGGAAACGGCCCCAGTGATACGGCGCGGCGCCGCCGCCGTGCGGGATCACGAAGCGCAAAGTCGGGAAATCCTTGAACAGGTCCGAGGTCAGGCACTGCATGAAGGCCGTGGTGTCGGCGTTCAAATAGTGGGAACCCGTGGTATGGAAGCACGGATTGCAACTGGTGGACACGTGGACCATCGCCGGGATGTCGTATTCGACCATCTTTTCATAGATGGGATACCAGGAACGGTCCGACAATGGCGGCGAAGTCCAGTGGCCACCGGAAGGATCCGGGTTCAGGTTGATCCCGACCGCGCCGTATTCCCGGACGCACTTTTCCAGTTCCGGGATGCAGGTGGCCGGATCGACGCCGGGCGACTGCGGCAGCATGGCGGCCGTGACGAAATGGTCGGGAAACAGCGTCGAGACCCGATGACAGAGCTCGTTGCAGATCGCCGCCCAGGTGCTGGACACCTGGAAGTCCCCGATGTGATGCGCCATGAAGCTGGCGCGCGGCGAGAAGATCGTCAGGTCGGAGCCGCGCTCGCGCATCAGGCGCAACTGGTTGGTTTCGATGCTTTCGCGCAGCTCATCGTCGCCGATGCGCAGGTCCGAGGGGCTGGGCCGCTGCGCGGGATCCCGGATGCCCGCGATCTGCCGGTCGCGCCAGTCGGCCAGCGCCTGGGGCGCCGTCGTGTAGTGGCCGTGGCAATCGATGATCAGGGGTTTTCTGCTCATGTCGTACGATTCCTTTTCTATATGTAGCGCCGTGTCCGGGGGGATCAGCGCGCCTGGGGCCAGGCCGCGGCCGGCACCATCACTTCTCCGCGCATGATGAGCCGCGCGGTTCGCAGCAACGCCGCGCGCGCAACCTTCTGGGGATCCTGGGGGTCGAGTTCCAGTTCGACCGTGAATTCGCCGCTGGGATGCTCGATCGACACGGCTTTGCGCGCGCCGTCGGGCAGGCGCGCCAGGTCGTGCGGCACGGAGCCTTCCAGGACGCAGGCCGTGCCCACCGTCACCGCCGCCAGCACGCCGATGGCCTCGTGACAGACGTGGGGGATGAAGCTGCGGGTATCGATCGCTCCACCTTGCCGGGGGGCGGACACCAGGGTCATCTTGGGGTAGTTGCGCGCGGATACGTCCCCCAGGCCCATCAGTTCGCCCGTGCGCAGCCGCAGGGCCTCGATGCGGGCCTTGAGAGCCTGGTCGGCGTTCAGCTCGGCCGGGGTTTCATGCCCCGTGCAGCCCACGTCGCCGGCCCGGAACAGCACCAGCGGCATACCGTTGTCGATGCAGGTGACCTCGATCTCGAAGGCCTCGAAATCCGCGCCGGCCGGGGGCTCGACGCGCACGAGATCGCGCACGCGGCCGGTGGGCAGCAGCCCCGCGCACACCGAACCGGCCGTATCCAGGAAATTGATCGTGATCGGCGCCGACTGGCCGGGCACGCCGTCGATGCGCGCCTCGCCTTCGTAGGACACCCGGCGGCCCTCCGGCGCCATCGGGGTGAGGACGGTGATGTCGCATTGCATGCCGGTGTTGCGGGTCAGCACGCGGGCGGTCGTCGTGTCGTCCCGCGCCTGGATCAGGCCGCGCTCCAGCGCGAACGGCACGACCGCCGCCAGCATGTTGCCGCAATTGGCCGTCGTGTCGACGGTGTCGCGGTCGGGCTGCAGCTGCGCGAACAGGAATTCCAGGTCCACGCCCGGCGTCGTGCCGGGCCGCACGATGCCGACCTTGCTGGTGAGCGGATGGGCGCCGCCCAGGCCGTCGATCTGGCGCCGGTCCGGCGAACCCATGACCGCCAGCAGCACCCGGTCGCGCGCCGCCGTGTCCGAGGGCAGATCGGATTCCAGGAAGAATGGTCCGCGCGACGTGCCGCCACGCATGAACAAGGCCGGAACGGGTTTCTGCATCATGTCACCACACTGTGCTCGATGAGGCTCATTATGGGCGCGCACCGATCGATACATAAGGACATACGTCCACTATCAGCTATGCCGAAATGATATGATTCATACGGTGCAATACCGTATTCAAGGGTAAACCCTTAGCCAGAACCCGAGGCCATGGATCTCAAGCAATTGGAATACTTCATGCGCGTCGCCGAGCTGGGCAGTTTCACCCAGGCCTCGCACGCGCTGAACATCGCCCAGCCGGCCCTCAGCCGGCAGGTCCGCATGCTGGAGGTCGAGCTGCGCCAGAACCTGCTGAACCGCAACGGGCGCGGCGTCACCACCACCGAGGCCGGCAAGCTGCTGCTGGAACACTGCCGGGGCATCCTGCACCAGGTCGAGCGCGCCAAGGAGGACATGGGCCGCGTGCAGGGCGCGCTGGCCGGCCGGGTGGCACTGGGCATCGCGCCCAGCGCCTCGAAGATGATGACAGTGGAACTGACGCGGCAATTCCGCAAGCGGCTGCCGAACGCCAGTCTGTCGATCAGCGAGGGCCTGTCCCTGGTGATGCAGGAATGGCTGCTGGCGGGCCGCCTGGACATCGCCCTGATGTACAACCCCTCGCCCTCGGCCGACCTGGACCTGTCGCCGCTGACCAGCGAACGGCTGTACCTCGTCGGCACCCGGGGGCCGCACCCGTCGGACCAGCCGCTGCCGCTGCATGCGCTGGTCAACATCCCCCTGATCATCCCGAACCGGCCGCACACGATCCGCATGCTGCTGGAATCCGAGATGGCGCTCATCGGCGCCCGCCCGAACATCCGCCTGGAAATCGACAGCGTCCAGGCGATCCTGGACCTGGTGGCCGACGGCACGGGCTACGCCATCCTGACGGAACACGCCGTCCTGACCTCGGCCCAGCCGGACCGCTACCACATCCGGCCCATCACCCAGCCCGAACTGCGCAGCCGCCTGTACCTGGCGACGGCGGCGGGCCGGATCACGACCCTGACGCAGAAGGCGATGCTGGAGCTGATCCGCACTACGGTGCGGCAGGTCTATCCGCCGGCCATGACGCGTCCCGCCTGATGGCGTGGCGACCTCAAACGCTCGCGACACGCTGTCCCGGTCATGCCGTTGCAAACGGCATGAACTCGGAACATGTTCTCGTTTCCGCAAAATTAAAACACGTGTTCTTGACGTGTCGTCGACGGCGACATAAGCTGTGGACGTGTCGATAAAGCATGATTTTTGCATCATGACCAATGCCGCCCTCGCCTGGCACCCCGAGCAGCCCCACAATCTGTTGCCCTTACTCCCCCCATCGCACGAACTGGAAAGCAGGACGGTGCTCAAAGCCTGCATCGAAGCGCGCGCGGCATTGGCTGAACTCAAGCAAGCCGCCGAACTCATCCCCAATCAGGCGATGCTGATCAACACGATCCCGCTGCTGGAGGCCAAAGACAGTTCGGAAATCGAAAACATCGTCACCACGACCGACAAGCTGTTCCAGCACGCGCAGAGCCACGACAACGCCGATCCCGCCACCAAAGAGGCGCTCCGCTACCGCACCGCGCTGCACCAAGGCTTCCAGTCGCTCAAGGCGCGGCCGCTCTGCACCGCCACTGCCGTGAACATCTGCCGCACCCTGAAAGGGGTGGACATGAACATTCGCCGCACGCCGGGCACCCAGCTCGCCAACGACCGCTCCGGCGAAGTGATCTACACTCCGCCCGAAGGCGAAGCCTGCTTGCGCGACCTGCTCGCCAATTGGGAACGCTTCCTGCACGAGCAGACCACGCTGGACCCTTTGGTCCGCATGGCGGTGGGCCATTATCAATTCGAAGCCATTCACCCCTTCACCGATGGCAACGGCCGCACGGGCCGGGTGCTCAACATCCTCTACCTGATCCAGGAGGAATTGCTGAACCTGCCCATCCTGTATCTCAGCCGCCATATCATCGCGCACAAGGCCGACTACTACCGCTTGCTGCTCAGTGTCACGCGAGACGAAGCCTGGGAACCCTGGCTGCTGTTCATGCTGCGGGCCGTGACCGACACGTCCCGCTGGACTACCGGCAAGATCGCCGCCATCCGCGCGCTGGCCGAACACACCACCGAACACGTGCGCACACGCCTGCCCAAGATCTACACGCGCGAATTGGTGGACGTCATCTTTGAACAGCCCTATTGCCGCATCGGCAACCTGGTGGACAAAGGCATTGCCCAACGCCAGGCCGCTTCACGCTACCTGCACGACCTGACTGCCCTGGGCGTGTTGCGCGAAATGCCATTTGGCAAAGAAAAGCTCTTCATCCACCCAAAGCTGATGCAACTGCTCAGCCGGGACAACAACCAATTCCAGGCTTATTCCTGAACGTGACAAGCAGCTGATGGGCTGCTGATACATTACTCCAATAGGGGCCCTCAATACATGTCGATTCGTTATTCCGAGCGGCTGGGCGAGGCGGGCATCAAGCCGTCTGTAGGTAGTACGGGCGACGACTACGACAATGCACTGGCCGAGGCCATCAACGACTTGTACAAAGCCGAGGTCATCCACAACCGCCCCCCTTGGAAGACCAAGGCAGCCGTCGAGTTGGCAACGTTGGAATGGGTGTCCCGGTTCAACCACCAGCGGCTGCAGGAATCCAACGGTGATATTCCGCCAGTTGAAGTTGAACAAAACGGTACTATCAAGAACCCGCAGCACCGGCTGTCGAGGCTGTTTGACTTTAACCAAACAGCCTCCACGATTCCGGCGGGGGGCTCCCCCGGTTGTACATGCATGAAACGGGTGCTTATTAGCACCGGTGAATCACGACAGATATAGTGGGCAATCGGAACCTCCCAGGTGGAGGCGCGTTCGACAACCTGTAGTTTCATGAGTTGTGCGCCATTGTTATCAAGCATGAGGGCTTGTCCCGCATCCTGGGCATCGACTTATCGTCAGATGTCGGTAATGGCATAGCCAGTTTTGATTCTTCCCGTGCCTTCGGTGCTCTGTGGGCGCTCACTGAGCTCTGGAAGCAGCTAGGGTCGGACCGACCCGCAAAACCTGATCGATATGATTTTCAGAGAATTATCAGAAAAAATCATCGGTAGGCACTGGCGACGATACGGCCTAATCCCGCGCCTGAGCGATCAGCCTGTCCGCATAGGCCTGCCAGCCTCCCGCCGCCTCGACGTCCGCGAACAAGCCTTGGGCAGCCAGTCCGGCGACCCAGTCCTGCTTCTCGGCGGTCGCGGCGGCCATCCAGGGCTCGAAGCCGGCCTCGCGCACGGTGTTGGCGACCTCGCGCATTTCCTCGGCGCGGCGGCGTCCGTGCTGCACGACGCGGCTGTAGAAGTAGCGGCCCTGCTCCGTCCAGTCGATCGACGGGAACGTTTCCTGCAGCGTGGGCAGCACGTAGTCCTCGACGCCGTAGGCGCGCGCGGCCGTGTAGCTTTCGATCACCAGGGCCTCCAGGCCCTTGATCATCACGCTGCGGCACATCTTGATCGCCGAGGCCACACCCAATTCCGGCGACACGGCGGTAGTGTCCATGCCGAAGGCGCGCAGCCGTTCGGCAAGGGCCTCGGCGTGCGGCCCGCCCAGCAGCATCGGTACCCGGATGCCGTAGGGCGGCACCGAAGTCATCACCCCCGCCTCGACGTAGCGTCCGCCCGCGGCCTCGACCAGCGAGGCGGCTTCGCGCTTGGCTCCGGGCGAGGCGGAATTCAGGTCCAGGAAGATAGTGCCCGGCCGCAGGTGCGCGGCCGCCTCGCGCGCCACCGCTACGGTGTTCGAGGCAGTGACGGCGGAAATCACCAGATCACTGGCCGCGCACAGCGCCGCCGCCGAATCGCACAGGGCGACGCCGTCGCGCGCCGCGCGCTCGCGCAGCGCCACCGCCGAGGCCGCGTCGGCCAGCTTGAGATCCCAGGCGTGGACGCTGTCCGCCTGCGCATTCAGGCCGGCGCAGAAAATGCCGCCGACTTCGCCATAGCCGATCAAACCCAGTCGAGTGCCTTGCATCGCTTTCGAAGCTCCATTCAATGATGCCGATTCAAGCGCGACCCGGCGCGGAGACGGGCCGCGAGGCGCCCTCAGGACGCCGGAAACTGTTCCGTGTCGACTTCCGTCTGCGTGGCGGCGCCATAGCGCTCGCCCGCGACCCGGCCGCGATCGAACAGCCGCGCCAATGCCTCGCAGGCCGCCGCATCCAGCCGCACGCCGGCCGCCCCGAGGTTTTCCTCCAGGTGCGCCAGCCGGGTCGTCCCGGGGATGGGGATGACGTGCTCGCCCTGGTGCAGCAGCCAGGCCAGCGCGAGCTGACCCGGCGTGCAGCCATGGTCCCGTGCCATGCGCCGCAGCGGTGCCAGCAGCGTCTGGTTGTGCGCGTAGGTCCCGGGCTGGAAACGCGGCATGCGCCGCCGCAGGTCCGCGTCGTCCAGCGCCGCCACGTCGGGCAGGTCGTCAGCCAGGAAGGCGCGGGCCAGCGGACTGAAAGCCACCACCGCCGCGCCCAGTTCGCGGCAGGCGTCCAGAACGGCGATCTCGACCTCGCGCGACCACAGGGAATATTCGCTCTGAACGGCGGCGATCGGATGCACGGCGTGCGCCCGCCGCAGCGTGGCGGCGGAGACCTCGGACAGGCCGATGGCGCGGATCTTGCCCGTGCGGACCAGGTCCGCCAGGGCGCCCACGCTGTCCTCGATGGGCACGGATTTGTCCCAGCGGTGCAGGTAGTACAGGTCGATCACGTCGGTGCGCAGGCGGCGCAGGGAATCCTCGCAGGTCCGGCGCAGGGTCTCGGGCCGGCCGTCGATGCGGCGTTGGCCGTTCTCGCGGAAGATCCCGCATTTGCTAGCCAGCATGAAGCGGCCGCGATGCGGGGCCAGCACCCGGCCCAGGAGTTCCTCGTTGTGGCCGAAGCCGTAGAGGGCCGCCGTATCGAACAGCGTCACCCCCCGGTCCAGCGCCCCCAGCAGCAGCGCCTCGGCATCGGCCGGGGCGACCGCCGGGCCGTAGCCATGGCTCAGGCCCATGCAGCCCAGGCCGATGGGAAAGACCTGGAAACCGGCCAGCGAGCGCATCGTCGTTTTCGTCGTCATAGTGACCCGATTATCTCCATAAACGGGACGGCCCGGTAAGACCGGGCGCGTCACTAGCAGCTATGCCGGATTGCGATGGAAGCCGCGCGCGGCCCCGGTCATTGTTTGCCCGGATCCTTGACTGCCTGGACCGTGGCGAATTCCACATTCTGCAACACGCCGTCCACCTTCTCGACCTTGCGGATGTAGACGTTCTGGACGATGTCGCGGGTCTGCGGGTCGATCTCCACCGGACCGCGCGGGCTGGTCCATTTCAGACCCTTGACCGCCGCGATGAAGGCGTCGCCGCCGGCGTCGCCCTGGGTCTTCTCCAGGGCTTCGCGGATCAGGCGCATGCCGTCGTAGGCCGCCACCGCCACCATATTGGGCCGCGTGCCGGGATAGGCCTGAGCATAGGCCTTGACGAAGGCCGCGTTTTCCGGCGAATCGTGCGCCTGGGAATAGTGGAACGAGGTGATCATGCCCAGGGCGTTGTCGCCCATGGCCGCGAGCACGTCCTCGGTGACCACGTCGCCGGTGGCCAGCAGCCGGATGCCCGCGTCGGCCAGGGCGCGTTCCTTGTAGCTCTTGGCGAAGGCGACCCCTTGTTCGCCGTTGGGCACGAACAGGAAGATCGCATCAGGCCCGGCGTCCTTGATCTTCTGCAGGAACGGCGCGAAGTCCGGGCTGGTGAGCGGCGTGTGGACTTCGCCCACCACCTCGCCGCCCGCGGCGGTGAAGGTCTTCTTGAACTGGGCCGCCGCGTCGTGGCCGGGACCGTAGTCGGCCACGGCGACGTACACTTTGTGGATGCCGTTGGCCGCCGCCCAGCTCGCCATCGGGGCGGCCACCTGCGGCAGGGTCATGGACGTGCGCACGATGTAGGGCGACTTCTCGGTGATCGAGGACGTGGCCGCGTTCAGCACCACCATCGGCACCTTGGCCTCGGTCGCCAGGGGCGCGACAGAAAACGCGCCCGGCGTCAGGCCGAAACCGGCCAGGATCTCGGCCTTGTCCTGGATCAGCAGGGTTTGCGCCTGGCGCTTGCTGATCGATGGCGACACGCCGGTGTCGTCCTTCTCGATCAGCACGATCCGGCGGCCCGCCACCGTGTCGCCGTGCTCTTTCAGATAGAGCTTCGCGCCGTTCACCATCTGCTGCCCGGTCGAGGCGAACGGCCCCGACAGCGGCAGGATCATGCCGACCTTCAGGTCCTGGGCCTGGGCCGCGCCCAGCCCTCCGGCCGCGAAGACGCAGGCGGCCAGCAGCTTACCGATCGTATGCTTCACGGTTGTCTCCTTGTCTTGTCATCATGAAATGCGTGAAATGAAGGTGCCGGCTACAGATCCAGTACCAGCATGGGAGTCCGGGCGCGCGAGCAGCACGGCGTGAACTGGTCGTTGGCCGCGTGCTCGGCGTCCGTGAGATAGCTGTCGCGGTGGTCCGGCACGCCTTCGCACACGCCCGTCAGGCAGGTGCCGCAGATGCCCTCCTCGCAGGACACTGGAATGAATACGCCCTGCCGGTCCAGGGCCGAGGTGATGGTCTCGCCGGCCGGGATGTCGAAGACTTCGCCGGTGCTGGCCAGCTTGACCTGGAAGGCCACGTCTCCCTCGACCGGCGCCGAGGGATGCTCGTCCTCGCCGACGGCGAAGCGCTCGAAGTGGATGCGCGCCTCGTCCACGCCGGCCGCGCGCGCCTGGCCGAGGATGAAGTCGATATACCCCGACGGCCCGCAGACGTAGACGTGGGTCCGCTCGCCGGCCGCCGCCAGAACGGCCCGCGCGTCCAGGGCTGTCTCCGGCTCGTCGTCGAAATGCGCCTGGGTATGCTCCGCCAGGGCGGGCCCCAGGATCTCGTCCAGGAAGGCGGCGCGGACGCGGGAACGGCAGCTGTAGTGCAGGTCGAAAGCGGCGTCCGTCGCCAGCAGACGGCGCGCCATGCACAGCAGCGGCGTGATCCCGATCCCGCCGGCGAACAGCAGGCTGCGCTCCGCCGGCACCAGCGGGAAGCGGTTGCGCGGCGCGCTGATGCGCAGCAGATCCCCCACGCGCACCAGGTCGTGCACGGCCGCCGAGCCCCCTCGCGACCGCGGCTCGCGCAACACGCCGATCAGGAAGTGGGACCGCTGCAGGCAATCGTTGAGCAGGGAGTACTGGCGGATGAAGCCGCCCGGCAGATGCACGTCGATGTGCGCGCCGGGCGAGAATTCCGGCAGCGGGCCGCCGTCGGGGTCCACCAGTTCGAGGCTGACGACGTCCTGGGCCGCCTGATGCTTGCCGGCGACCCGCACGGACAGGGATTCGGTGATCATGTCTTTCTCTTTCCAATCGTCCGGCGAACAGGCCGGACTTTCATAAAGCGCTCAGGCGGCCGCGGCTTCGGCTTGGACCAGGTCGTCCAGGACGCGACGCGCCCGCACGCCGCCGGCATCGATGTTCAAGGCCAGCAGCCGGCGGCCGGGAAAATTGCGCTGGTTGCGCTGCTGCGCCTCCAGCACGGCCAGATCCTGGCTGAAGATCCTGCCCTGCCCCTCGCGGATCGCATCGGTCAGGGCGTTGTCGTCGGGTTGGAAGTGGCGGGCCATGCCCCAGAAATACCAGTGCGAGGATTCGGTCTCGGGTGTCATGAAGTCCACCACGATCGCCGCCACCTTGTCGCGAGGATCGGCGTCGAAGCCGCCCTTGCCCGCCAGCGCCACGCCCACGTCGATCAGCACGTGGCCTGGCGCGGTGAACCGCGACATCTGCCAACGGTCGACCGGCGCCTGGTCGTCCAGGCCGTGGGCCCGCATGGCGGCCTGCCAGAAGGGCGGCGCGACGATGCCTTGCATGACGCGGCTGGTGACGACACGATCGCCCTCGACCCGGGTCTCGACCGGCGCCTCGTCGATCTCGCCTTGGCCGATGCTGTCGGCGTGCACATAGGCCTCGTGGGTCAGGTCCATCAGATTGTCGATCATCAGCCGGTAATCGCAGCCGATATGATAAAGCCCGCCGCCATACGCCCATTCCGGATGCTCGGCCCAGAACAGATCGGGAATGGCCGCCTCGTCGGCGCGTTCGGGATCGCCCGGCCAGATCCAGATAAAGCCATGCCGCTCCACCACCGGATAGCTGCGGATACAGGGGAACCCGCCCACCCGCTGCTTGGGCATGGAGACGGCCTTGCCGTCGCAGCCCATGACCAGGCCGTGATAGCCGCACATCAGATTGCCGTCCACGACCGCGCCCAGCGACAGCGCCGCGCCGCGGTGGGGACAGAAATCCTCCAGCGCCGCGACCCTGCCTTCAGCACCCCGGTAGAACGCGACGGGCTGGCCGCAGATCGTGCGGCCCAGGGGTTTGTCCGCGATTTCGTCGGGCGTGCAGGCCACGTACCAGGCATTCTTGGGAAACATCGTCAACCTCCCGGCGGGTCGCCCGGCGATCGCGCGGCCCGATGTATCGTTCAAAGGAATATTCAGTACACTGAACATTTAGGGATATCCTATTTTCTCGGACGACGATGCCATATCGGTGCTTACCCTTAGGCCCTGCTGGAAGCAGGGTCTTCAGCGGGACTCTCGGCGCTTCCGAACCGCGCCGCCGTCAGTGGTGCCCGGCTCTGGTGATTGTTCACGTCCACCAGTTTCTGCAGCAGTTCCATGAACCGGGCTTCTTCCCGGGGCGAGAATTTTTCGAAGATGCGCCGGTGCAGCCGGCCGATGGCGTCGTTGAGTTCCAGCAACAGATCCCGCCCCTGATCGGTCAGCGTCAGGATCCGCTGGCGGCGGTTCGCCGGGTCCACCCGCCGGGACAGCAGACCCTTTTCCTCCAGCCGCGTCGCCACGCTGGCCGCCGTGGACGTATCGATGGCCGCCAGCCCCGCCACGGACACCTGATCGACCCCGGGATTATCCAGCAGCACGCACAGCACGGCGTACTGCATGGGCGTGACCTGGCTGCCGATCTCGTCGTGGAAGATCGAGGCGGAAATCTGCTGCGCGCGGCGCAGCAGGTGGCCGGGCTGGGTATAAAGGGATTCTCGCAGGATCGTATCGGGCATGCGGACGTCTCGCCGGAGGCCGCCGGGCGCGCGGCCGGAAAAGGACACGGGTGGGCGCAGCCCCCGCGCCTGCTGCTCTTCATTATCGCTCACGGCGCACCGCCCGCCGCCGAGAATGTAAAAAAGCTGGAACGGCGGCTGCGATCCGAGGAGACGAAACTGCCGAAGCAAGCGCCAAGTCTGAGCGAAGAAAGGGAATCACCATGAACGACACATGTCCCACCTTCGTCCTGCTGCACGGTCTGCTGTGCGACGCGGACACCTGGGCCGATTTCATCGGTCCGCTGTCGCGCCTGGGCCACGTCCTGGCCGCCGACCTGAGCGGCATCGACACCCTGCCCCGCGCGGCGCGCGACGTGCTGGCGCGCACCGCGGGGCCGCTGATCGTCGTGGGACATTCGATGGGCGGGCGCGTCGCCCTGGAAATGGCGCGCCAGGCGCCGGGCCGCTGCCGCGCCCTGATCCTGATGAACACGGGCTACCGGGGACCGAGCGAAGGCGAAACCGAAAAACGCATGGCCCTGGTGCGCGCCGCCCGGGCCGGCGGCATCCAGGTCATCGCCGAGGACTGGCTGGACGGCATGATCGCGTCCCGGACCCGGGACGACGCCGTCCTGATGGCCCGGATGCGCACCATGATCCTGCGTTCGACGCCGGATTCCTTCGCCGGCCAGATCCAGGCCCTGATCGACCGGCCCGACGCGACGGAACTGCTGGGTCGGATCGCCTGCCCCGTCCTGTTCATGAGCGGCACCGAGGACCGCTGGAGCCCGCTCGACCGTCACGCGGACATGACGGCCAGGGTACCGGACGCGGCCCTGGTGGCCATCGAGGGGGCCGGCCACATGGCGCCGTTCGAGGCGCCCGCGGCCTGTCTGTCCGCGATCGCCGGCTGGCTGGCGCGGCGGGGGCTGGTGACCTGACCCAACCGGATTTGCGTTTACGCGGGTTCCAGCACCAGCAGCCCGGTGGCCGTGTTGGAGATCGGCACGTGGTAGTGCGCGTGGTGCTGCCTGACCGGCGTGTCGTCCAGGGCGCCGCGCGCCGCCACCCACATCAGCAGCTCGATTCCCTGGGTACCGGTGAGCTCGACCAGTTCGTCGTTGGAATACTGGGTAATCCAGGTCGGATCGGCCACCATGCTTTCCATGAACTGCAGGTCGAAGGACTTGTTGATGAAGCCGGCGCGCGCTCCGTCGAGCTGGTGCGACAGGCCGCCACTGGCGATGACGAGCACGCGCCGGTCATCGTCCCAGGATTCGATCGCGCGGCGCAGCGACTGTCCCAGCCGGTAACAGCGCGAGGCCGAGGGATACGGCGCGAGGACGGTATTGATGCACACCGGCACGATTTCCACCGGCCATTCGCCGGCTTCCTTGCCTTCCGGCCAGAGCAGCGCCAGGGGCAGCGACACCGAGTGGTCGATCAGGGCTTCCTGGCAGGTGGTGATGTCGAATTCATCCTCGACCAGGGTCTCGACGATGTGCCAGGACAGGTCCACGCAGCCGCGCGCGGCCGCCAGCGGCGGAATGCCCCAGCCCTCGTCGGCGTTCCTGTAGACATCCGCGGCGCCCACCGCGAAGGTCGGCATCTTGTCGAGGAAGAAGTTCAGGCCGTGGTCGTTGTGCAGGATGACCACCACGTCCGGGCGCTCGCGCCCCAGCCATTCGCGCGCCTTGCCGTAGGCGTCGAAGAAGGGCTTCCAGTAAGGGTCCTGCTGTTTCTGGCGGGCCAGCGCCCCGCCGATGGCCGGCACGTGCGACGTGCTGATGCTGCCGATGATGCGCGCCATGATCAAGCTCCCGCTGCGATGAGTTTGGCCTGGAAGGCCTCTTTGGTCACGCCCGTCTGCTGGGCGCCGATGTCCTGCATGTCCAGGCCGAAGATCCCGGCCAGCTTGGCCAGGTAGTAGGGGTGTCCCCCGGCGGCGATCATGCGCAGGACCTGGCGGCTGCGGACGGCCTCTTTCTGCGCTTCCGTCAGGTCGTAGCGCGTCATGTAGGCTTCCTCGTCCCGCAGGAAGGCCTCGCGGCACTCGGCCGAGTTGAAGCTGAAGCACATGCGGTTCAGGGCGTAGCCGATGCGGGCCAGGTCGCCGTCGAAGATTACGGTGCCAGGGATTTCCCGCCGGCGCTTGCGTGTGGCTGCTGTCATGGGATGTCTCCTTGTGATCGAAGCCGCCGCGCCGATGTCGCGGCGGGAACGGACAGCCTCATGGTGACGCAGGACGGATCGTTGGAGAATGGACTTTTGATTTTTAAAAATGTACATTTCGCGGATATCGGCACCCAACATCGGGAGGACGCCATGGAGCCCCTCACCCCGGCGCCTCCGGCCCGCGACCACACCGCCATTCCCATCTACAAGCTGTACGGCTACGGCAACGTCTGGACGGCCTCGGACCCGCTCTACTGCGAAACCATCGCGGCCCAGGAGAAATTGCACAATTGGCATGTGGCGGCCCACAAGCACACGGACCTGTTCCAGGTGCTGTTCCTGGAGTCCGGCGAGGTCACGGTGGTGCTGGACGGCCAGGCGAGCACGCTGGGGCCGGGACGGCTGGTCCTGGTGCCGCAGCGGGTGGTCCACGAGTTCATTTTCCGCCCCGGCTCGGGCGGCTACATCCTGACCCTGACCTACGCGCTGCTGCATGGGCTGTGCGCGCGTTTCGGGCTGGCCCTGTGCGCCGCCACCGATCCCGCCGTGCTGGCGCTGGACGCGGACGAGACCGGCCGGCACGCGGCCTTGAGCTTCCACGCGCTGGACCGCGAATACCGCGGCCTGCACAGCCCGCAGCGCGGCCCCCTGCTGGAATCGCTGCTGGCGGGCATCCTGGTCTGGATCCATCGCCAAGGCTATCCGGCCGGCACGGCCGCCACGGGAGCCGATCCCGGCAGCCAGCACCTGGCGCGCTACGCCCGGCTGATCGAGGAGCATCACGCCCGCCGGCATCGGGTGGCCTGGTACGCGCAGCGCATCGGCGTGACGCCCGCCCACCTGAACGCCATCGTCCAGGCCCTGGCGGGCAAGTCGGCGCTGGAGCTGATCCACGAACGGCTGCTGCTGGAAGCCCGCCGCGAACTGATCTACACGCCGCGCACCGTCGGCGCGATCTCCGATTCCCTCGGGTTCGCGGACCCCGGCTATTTCACGCGCTTCTTCAAGCGCCTGGCGGGCATGCCGCCCAAGGACTTCCGTCGCCGGGCGCTGGCGCCAGACGACGGGCCGCCCGGCTGATCCGCCCCTCCCCCGCTCAGCGGGCGCGAACCGCCAGGTCCGGACGGACCGGAGCTCCTGGATCAGACCACCACCGGCTCGTAGGGCAGGCCGACGTAATTTTCCGCGATCGTGGTCAGGCCGGCCCGGGTGCTGGTGTAGTAGTCCTGCTCGGCCTGCTGGATGCGCCGGCTGAAGGCGTCGTCATCGAAAGCATGCAGCAGCATGCTCATCCACCAGGAGAAGCGCTCGGCCTTCCAGATGCGGCGCAGGGCGATTTCCGAGTAGCGGTCCAGCAACTCGGGGCGCCCCTCCAGGCAAGCTCCCCGTAGCGCGTGATAGAGCGTGTACACGTCGCTGGAGGCCAGGTTCAGGCCCTTGGCGCCGGTGGGTGGCACGATGTGCGCGGCGTCGCCCACCAGGAACAGATTGCCGAACTTCATCGGCTCGGCCACGAAGCTGCGCAGCGGCGCGATGCTCTTCTCGATGGAAGGGCCGGTCACCAGCCTGCCCGCGACGTCCTCGGGCAGCCGGGCCGACAGCTCCGTCCAGAAGCGGTCGTCGGACCATTCCTCGACGTGTTCCGCCAGACTGCACTGAATATAGTAGCGGCTGCGCGTGTGCGAGCGCATGCTGCACAGAGCGAACCCGCGCGGATTGTGGACATAGATGAGTTCGTCCTCGACCGGCGGCGTGTCGGACATCAGGCCCAGCCAGCCGAAGGGATACACACGCTCGAATTCCTTGATCCTGTCCTTCGGCGCCGACTTGCGCGACACGCCGTGAAAGCCGTCGCAACCGGCGATATAGTCGCATTCCAGCGTCTTTTTCTGGCCCTGATGGGTGAAGGTGACGCGCGGCCTGCCGTCCAGGAAATCGTGCAGTTGCACGTCCTCGGCCTCGTAGTGGATGGGCGCGCCGCTCGCCTTGCGGGCGTCCATCAGGTCGCGCGTGACTTCCGTCTGCCCATAGACCAGCACCGACTGGCCGGTCAGCCCCTTCATATCGACGTGCTCGCGCCGCCCCTGGAAGGCCAGGGTGAAGCCGTCGTGCACCAGACCCTCGCGGTCCATGCGCTCGGATACGCCGGCCTCGCGCATCAGATCGACGAAACCGTATTCCAGCACGCCGGCGCGAATGCGGCCCAGCACGTATTCGGGCGTATGGCGCTCCAGGATCACATTGTCGATGCCGCAGCGATGCAGCAGCTGACCCAGCAACAACCCCGAGGGGCCCGCGCCGATGATGGCGACTCGCGTCTTGATGTTCATGTTCTCTCCTCTGTTCTCGATAGGCGTGCCCCCTGGCGACCAGGAAGACATGGAAGCGACGGCCCGGGTCGGATCCCGCACTCTCCCGGGTTCCAGGCACGGAACAGATGGTGCGCCATCCCAACCTCTTTTTGAATGGATTTTTGAGGATTAAACTTGCCCGTATGAAATATTTCGACCATGCGCCGATCTTCAAGCTCTACGGTGGCCGGGAAGAATGGTCCCGGGCGGAGCGTGTGCACTGCGAGACCATCGCCTCGCGCAGCCGATTGCACAATTGGCATATCCGGCCCCACCGCCATTCGGGCCTCTACCAGATCCTCTACCTGCACCGGGGCCGGGCGGTCGTCTGCCTGGACGAGACGCGACACGACGTGACCGGCCCGGCGATCGTCGAAGTGCCGCAGGCCTTCGTGCACGGATTCGAGTTCGACGAAGACTGCGCCGGCCACGTCGTGACGATCGCCTACCCTCTGCTGTCGCATCTGGTCCATATTCTGGGGCCACGAGCCGCCCCGCCGGCGCAGCCCGTCATCCACACGCTGGAGCGTGGCGGCGGCACGGGCCTGCGCGACGCCTTCGCGCACCTGAACGCCCATTACCTGTCACAGGATGATTTCCGCGACGCACGGATCGAGGCCTGGCTGACGCTGATCTACGCGCGGCTGCGCAGCCACCGCCTCGACGCGGAACCCGGCGGCCCGCCCCGCGCCCGGGGCCTGGAGCACCACACCCGCTTCGGCGAACTGCTGGAAGCTTCATACGCCGAGCACCACGACGTGGCCTGGTACGCGGAGCGGATGGGCATGACCGCCGCCCACTTGAACGTGATCACCCGAGCCCACGCCGGCAAATCCCCGCTGCAGCTGATCCACGAACGGCTGGCGCTGGAGGCCGGGCGCAGCCTGGTCTACACCTCGATGACCATCGGGGAAATCTCGGACGCGCTGGGATTCTCCGAGCCGGCGCATTTCACGCGCTTCTTCCGCAAGGCGGCCGGGGAATCGCCGCGCGCGTTCCGCCAGCGCGCCTGGGACCAGGGCCGCGTGGCCGCGCGGCCGGGCGGCCGGGATCAGACCCCCGGATCGCTCGCGTCCGCCTCGACCGGGGCGTCGCCGCGCACGTAGGTCCGCCGATCGATACCGTAGCGGCGCAGCTTGTCGTAGAGCGTCTTGCGCGGCAGTCCCAGCGTCTCGAGCGTGCCTCGGATCTCGCCGCCATGCGCGGCCAGGGCCTCGCGAATCAATTCGGCCTCGTAGCGCTCGACACGCTCCGGCAGGCTGCCGGCGTCCCGCGCCGGCACAGCCGGATCCCCGGCCGGCGCCTGCTGCACGCCCAGCGCGCAGCGGTCCGCGAAGTGCGCCAGTTCGCGCACGTTGCCAGGCCAATCGTGGCTCATCAGATGGCGCAACAGCGCGGAATCCATCGGCGGCACCGGGCACCCGAAGCGACGGGCGGCCAGGCCGGCGAAATGGGCGAACAGCACCGGGATGTCCTCGCGACGCTCGCGCAGCGGCGGAATGTTCACCGTCACGACGTTGAGCCGGTAGTACAGATCCTCGCGGAACCGCGCGCGCATGGCCGGCTCACCCAGGTCGGCCTTGGTGGCGGCAATCACCCGCAGGTCCACGGCCCGCTGCTTGTTGGTGCCCAGGGGCGCGACCTGGCGCGTTTCCAGCACCCTCAGCAGCCGCACCTGCATCGCCGGCGACATGCTCTCGATCTCATCGAGGAACAGGGTGCCTCCGTCGGCATGCTCGATGCGGCCCACGCGGCGCTTCTGCGCGCCGGTGAAGGCGCCCGCCTCGTGGCCGAACAACTCGCTCTCGATCACCGATTCGGGCAACGCGCCGCAGTTGATGGCGACAAAGGGCGCGTCCCGCCGGCGACTGAGCCGGTGCAGGACCTGGGCCACGACTTCCTTGCCGCTGCCGGTCTCGCCATGCACCAGCACGTCCACGTCGGCATCGGCCACGTGCCGCAGCAGTTCGCGGATCCGCACGATGGCGGGCGCATCGCCGATCAGCATCGATTCGGCGGCATCCCCTCCGCCCGAGGCCTGCGCCCGCAGCCGGCGGTTCTCCAGGATCAGCCGCCGCTGCGCGGTGCCATGGCGGATGGCGGCCAGCAGCCGCTCGGGCGCATAAGGCTTGGACAGGAAATCGTAGGCACCCTCGCGCATGGCGCCCACCGCCATCTCGATGTCGCCATGGCCGGTGATGAGGATCACGGGAATCTCGGGATCCAGCCGTCGCACGTGCCGGAACAGCGTCAGGCCGTCCATGTCGGCCATGCGCACGTCCGTGACCAGGACGCCGGGGAAAGCATCGGAGAGGATGTCCAGCGCCTCGTATGCGCTCGCGCAGGCCCGCACGGATACGCCCTGGAGATCGAGTGCCTGCGCATTGGCGTCGCGCACGTCCTCGTCGTCGTCGACGAACACCACGTCCATCGGATTCATTCCACGTCCTCCATCGCTTCCAGCGCCACCTCGAACGCCGCACCCTCCGGAACATCGAGCGCCTCCAGCGTGCCGCCGAATTCGGTCAGGATGTCGCGCGAGATCACCAGGCCCAGCCCCACACCCTGCGCCCGGGTGGTGAAGAACGGTGTGAACAGGCGCTCGCGCGCGGCCGGATCGACGCCCGGCCCGTTGTCCTCGATCCGCACCCGGACCCGCCCGCCGCCGCGCTCGACGCTCAGACGGACGCGCGAATGCGCGGTGTCCGCGAGGGCCTCGAGCGCATTGTGCAGCAGATTGACGAAGACCTGTTCCAGCCTCATGGCGTCCGCCCGGACCCGTGGCGACGGCCGTCCGGCGCGCCCATCCTCCAGGCGCACTCCCTGCCGGACCAGGCGCGGCCCGGAGAGCATCAAGGCGCCGTCCAGCGCCGCGTCGAGCTCGACCTCCCCGACGCACGCCGCCCGCTTGCGCGAGAACGCCCGCAGTTCCTGCGTGATGCCGCCGATCCGCTCGGTCAGGCGGGCGATCGCCGACAGGTTCTCCCGCGCGCGGTCGGCCTGACCGCGCCGCAAGAACTCGCCGGCGTTGTCGGCATAGGTCCGGATCGCCCCGACTGGCTGATTGATCTCGTGCGCCACGCCCGCGGCCACCTGTCCCAGCAGCGACAGCTTGTTGGCCTGGACCAGTTCGTCCTGCATTTCATGCAGGCGCGCCTCGGCCCGGCGGCGTTCGTCCATCTCGGCGCGCAGCCGCTCGTTGGCATGCCGCAGTTCGCCGGTGCGCGCACGGACCTCGGCCTCGAGCGCGTCGCGCGCGGCCAGCAGCGCCCGGGCCCGGCGCCGCCGCTGCGCGGCCCACCACCCCGCCATGGACAGGACGGCCAGGGCCAGCAGAGTCAGCGCCTGGGCGGCCAGCGCGGCCTGGGCCAGCGCGGCGGACACGGGCTTGAGCAGGTGCAGGCGCCAGCCGTCCATGCGCGCCACCGGCTGTTCTACGTGCAGGACTTGCGTGCCCTTCTCCAGGCCGGCCGCCGCGCGCGTCAGGCGCAGCAGGGTCGCCGGAAACGGGCCCTGGTCCACCAGCAGCGGGGCCAGGGGCAGCAGATCCAGGGGGGCCGCGCCGAACTGCAGGCTGGCGCGGACCAGTACGGCCTCGACCGGCGACATCGGTCGCGCCACCCGGTAATGCCAGTCCTCCGGGTAGCCCAGCAGCACCACCTGCCGCCCATCGGTCACGAACTGCGGCATGCCGCTGCGGGCCCAGGCGGCTTCCAGGTCCTGGAAGCCGATCTTGAGCACGACCACGCCCAGCGGACCCCGCGCGCCGTCGATCCGGCGCGACAGGTACAGGCCCGCCTCGTGGCTCACCACCCCGAGGGCGAAATGCGCTCCGTCCCGGGTGTCCATGGCATCCTTGAAATACGGCCGGAAACGGTAATCGTGGCCGACGAAAGAGTCCGGTTCGCGCCAGTTGCTGGCCGCCACCGTCCAGCCGGTCGCGTCCAGCACATAGAGGACTGAGGGCCCCAGTTCCCGGCCCAGCGCCTCCAGCCGGCGGCTCAGGTCCTCCAGCGCGCGCGGCGCGGGCGACTCCAGCACGTCCTCCAGGGCCGTATCCTGCGCCAGCACGCGCGGAATGGCGCGAAACTTGTCGAGTTTGTGACCCAGCGCGGTGAGGCTCAGCTGCGCCGCGGCACGAGCCTGCGATTCCAAATCCCGCAGGGCGCGGTCCCGGGCCCAGGCGCCAGCCCCCCAGATCGCGGCCGTCAGCAGGCCGATTCCCGCGATCGCCAGCAGCCAGCGCACCGCCCAGGCGGACGGACGACGCGGCTTGGCGCACGAGGCGGCGGGCGGATTCTGGGGTCGCATGTTCGGCGTGGCGGAATTTCAGACATTCTACCGCATGGGTGTGCGAAATTCCGCCACATCAGGTCCCGACAACTGGCGTCAGGCATCCGGCAGCGATGAAAAATAACTTTGATATCAAACGGATACATCGGATATCCAGAGCTCGAGAACAACTGGCACGGAGATTGCTTTGCTTGTTTCAGGCGGGCCTGACGACAGGCGCCGCCTCCCCTTGAAAAAAATGCCGGCGCCGACGAGGCGGACTCGTCCCACCCGGCCCTGTCTGGAGACACGGACCATGCTCGACATCCCGACCCACGCCGCCCCCGCGCGCAAGCTCCCGTTCTACCGGATCCTCTATGTCCAGGTCCTGTTCGCGATCGCCGTCGGCATCCTGCTCGGCCACTACGCGCCCGACCTGGGCGAGGCCATGAAGCCCCTGGGCGACGGTTTCATCAAGCTCGTCAAGATGATCATCGCCCCGGTGATCTTCCTGACCGTGGCGACCGGCATCGCCGCCATGAGCGACCTGAAGCAGGTCGGTCGCGTGACGGGCAAGGCCATGCTGTATTTCCTCACCTTCTCGACGCTGGCCCTGGTGATCGGCATGATCGTCAGCCACGTCGTGCAGCCCGGCGCGGGCATGCACATCGACCCGGCGACCCTGGACCAGGGCGCCGTCGCCACCTACGTGTCCAAGGCGCACGCCTCCACCATCAGCGGCTTCCTGATGAACATCATCCCGGCCACGATGTTCAGTCCCTTCGTCAGCGGCGACATCCTCCAGGTCCTGTTCATCGCCGTGCTGTTCGGCATCGCCCTGGCCATCATCGGCGAGCGCGCCAGGCCGGTGCTGGACCTGCTCACCGCCCTGGCCGGTCCGGTCTTCAAGATCGTGGAGATCCTGATGAAGGCCGCTCCGATCGGAGCCTTCGGCGCCATGGCCTTCACCATCGGCAAGTACGGCATCGGCTCGGTGCTGAACCTGGCGATGCTGGTGGGCACGTTCTACGCGACGGCCGTGCTGTTCGTGCTGGTCGTCCTGGGCGCTGTGGCCCGCTACAACGGGTTCTCGATCCTCAAGCTGGTGCGCTACATCCGCGAGGAACTGCTGCTGGTGCTGGGCACCAGTTCCTCGGAAGCCGCCCTGCCCACCCTGATGCAGAAGATGGAAGGCGCCGGCTGCTCGAAATCGGTCGTGGGCCTGGTGATCCCCACGGGCTATTCCTTCAATCTGGACGGCACCAACATCTACATGACCATGGCGGCCCTGTTCATCGCCCAGGCCTGCGACATCCCCCTGAGCCTGGGCGACCAGATCCTGCTGTTGCTGGTGGCCATGCTCAGTTCCAAAGGCGCGGCCGGCGTCACCGGCGCCGGCTTCATCACGCTGGCGGCCACGCTGTCGGTCATCCCCTCGGTGCCGGTGGCCGGCATGGCCCTGATTCTGGGCGTGGACCGGTTCATGTCGGAGTGCCGCGCCCTGACCAACCTGGTGGGCAACGCCACCGCCACCGTGGTGGTGGCCCGCTGGGAAGGCGAGCTGGACAAGCGCCGCCTGGACGAGGCCCTGTCCTCGGGCACGGTTCCGCTGGACACGGATGCCCATGCCCAGCCGATCGGCCTCGCCGAGTCCGGGGGCCGGGCCCAGGCCGCCTGAGGCGGCCCCGTCCCGGTGCCGGGTGTCCCGGTCTGGACGGCCACGCCGTCCGGGCCGTCCGGACCGTCGACGTGGGGCCGGAGCCCTTCCGCTCCGGGACCGCGGCTACGCCGCCATGTCGATCACGACACGGCCGTCGATCCGACCTTGCAGCATGCGATCGAAGACCTCGTTGACGTTCTCCAGCCTGTCGGTGGAGACGGTGGCCGCGACTTTCCCGGCGCCGGCGAAATCCAGGGCCTCCTGCAGGTCCAGACGAGTCCCCACGATGGAGCCGCGCACCGTGATGCCGTTGAGCACCATGTCGAAGATCGGCAGGGGGAAGTCGCCCGGCGGCAGGCCGTTCAGGGCGATCGTGCCGCCCCGCCGCGCCATGTCCAGCGCCTGTTCGAAGGCCTTGGGGGACACGGCGGTCACCAGCACGCCGTGGGCGCCGCCGATCTCGCGCCGCAGATACGCCGCGGGATCGGTTTCCCTGGCGTTCACCGTCACTTCCGCACCCAGCCTGCGCGCCAGCGCGAGCTTGCCGTCATCGATGTCCACCGCGGCGACGTTCAGGCCCATCGCCCGTGCGTACTGGACCGCCATGTGGCCCAATCCGCCGATCCCGGAGATCACCACCCAGTCGCCAGGCTTGGTGTCGGTGACCTTCAGGCCCTTGTAGACGGTGACGCCCGCGCACAGGACCGGTGCGATCTCGACGAAGCCGACGCCATCGGGCAGACGCCCGACGTAGTCGGCCTCGGCCACGGTGTAGCGGGCGAAGCCGCCATTGACCGAATAACCGGTGTTCTGCTGGCTCTCGCACAGGGTTTCCCAGCCGCCCAGGCAATGCGCGCAATGCCCGCAGGCCGAATACAGCCAGGGAATCCCGACGCGGTCGCCCTCCTTGACGTGGCGCACGCCCGCCCCCAGACCGACCACGTACCCCACGCCCTCATGGCCCGGGATGAAGGGCGGCTTGGGTTTGACCGGCCAATCTCCATGAGCGGCGTGCAGGTCGGTATGGCAAACGCCCGACGCCTCGATCCGGACCAGGATCTGTCCGGGACCGGGCCGGGGCACGGCGACTTCCTCGATGATCAGCGGCTTGCCGAATTCACGCACGACGGCGGCTTTCATTGTGGTTTCCATCGATAACACCTCCTTTCAGGCAAACGGCTCCCCCGGCGCTCCGGCGGAGCGCCGTTTTCCGGAACCTAGAATGAAAAGCGCCGGCCATCGGGCCGGCGCCATGTCCGCGTCAGAAGAACCCGAGCGCATCCGGGCTGTAGCTGACCAGCAGGCACTTCGTCTGCTGGTAGGCGTTCAGCGCCATCTTGTGGGTCTCGCGGCCGATGCCGGACTGCTTATAGCCGCCGAAGGCCGCGTGCGCCGGGTACAGGTGGTAGCAATTGGTCCAGACCCGGCCGGCCTGGATCTGGCGCCCGACGCGGTAGGCCTGCGAACCATCGCGCGTCCACACCCCGGCTCCCAGGCCGTAGTCAGTGTCGTTGGCGATGGCGACGGCCTCGTCCTCATCCTTGAAGGTCATCACCGAGGCCACCGGCCCAAAGATTTCCTCCTGGAAGACGCGCATGTCGTTCTGGCCGAACAGCAGCGTGGGCTTGACGTAGAAGCCCTGGTCCAGGCCGGCGCCGGGCACATTGCGCGCGCCGCCCGTCAGGCAGCGGGCGCCTTCCTCGCGACCGATGTCGATGTAACCCAGGATCTTGTCCATCTGCGCCTTGGACACCTGGGCGCCCAGCATGGTGGATGCGTCCAGAGGGTGGCCGGTCTTCATGGATTCGACCCGCTTGATGGCGCGCTCGATGAAGCGCTCGTAGATCGATTCCTGAATCAGGATGCGCGAGGGGCAGGTGCAGACCTCGCCCTGGTTCAGGGCGAACATGCTCAGGCCTTCCAGGGCCTTGTCGAAGAAGGCGTCGCCCTGATCCATCACGTTGGCGAAGAAGATATTGGGGCTTTTGCCGCCCAGTTCCACCGTGCTGGGGATCAGGTTGTCGGCGGCCGCGCGCAGGATGTGCTTGCCGGTCGGCGTCGAGCCGGTGAAGGCGATCTTGGCAATACGCTTGCTGGACGCGAGCGCTGCGCCGGCCTCCTTGCCGAAACCGTTGACGATGTTGAGCACGCCCGGGGGCAGCAGGTCGCCGATCAGTTCCATCAGCACCAGGATCGAGGCCGGGGTCTGCTCGGCGGGCTTGAGCACCACGCAGTTGCCCGCGGCCAGGGCCGGACCGAGTTTCCAGGCGGCCATCAGCAGGGGGAAGTTCCAGGGGATGATCTGCCCCACGACGCCCATGGGTTCGTGAAAATGATAGGCCACCGTGGTCTTGTCGATTTCCGAGATCCCGCCTTCCTGGGCGCGGATGCAGCCGGCAAAATAGCGCAGGTGATCGACGGCCAGCGGCAGGTCGGCCGCCATGGTCTCGCGCAGCGGCTTGCCGTTGTCGATGGTCTCGGCCACCGCCAGCAGGCGCAGGTTCTGCTCCATGCGGTCGGCGATGCGCAGCAGCACGCCGGCGCGCTCCGTCACCGAGGTCTCTCCCCAGGCCTTGCGCGCCGCGTGGGCGGCGTCCAGGGCGGCCTCGACGTCGGCGGCATCCGAGCGCGGGACTTCGCAGAACACCTGCCCGGTGATCGGCGACAGGTTATCGAAGTACTGCCCTCCGACCGGCGCCACCCAGCGCCCGCCGATGTAATTTTCATAGTGCTTCTTGTAGGGAAAGCCGATATCGATGCCAAAGTGCTTCAGGTCGGTCATGTCCATGTCTGTCTCCTTGGTAGCGGGCCGGCCCCCGGGCGGGCGGGGCCCCAGGCGCGCCGCCGCGGCGCGCGACGGTGCTCCCTTCAGTCAAAGCAAAGACCATGCCAGCCCGCGCCGAGCGCACCGGAAGCGCCAGGGACGGGGCCACCGGAGCATCGGCGAAAAGCCGCCCCGGCCAGTCTCTCGCGGTTCTCCGGCCGGCGCTTTCAAAGGCCGCGGGACGGTGGCATACTGGATGCGAATCGCCTTTTAAAACATGAGCTTGTCGCATTTTGCGACAACTCTCGCCGTAAACAGCGACAGTCTTTGTCGCGGACCGCGACAGCATCCGCGACATCCCCGGGAGGACGCCATGCAGACACCGCCCACGATCCATCTGGCGCCGGGCGCCCGCCCCCAGGCCGCGCCGCGGATCCACCAGTCCTGGGCACGCTGCGCCGACCTGGACCCCGCCCTGCTGACCGACCCCAATCCCCTGCCCCGCGCGGACCTGGACATCCGCCGCGAAACCCACCGGCACCTGCTGCTCCTGGCCGAGCCCAGCCTCGACGCGCTGGGCGCGCTGGCGGATTCAGCGCACAGCGTCGTGCTGCTGGCCGACCCCAGCGGCCTGATCCTGCACGAACGCGGCAGCCGCAGCTTCCAGGACAAAGCACGCCGCGTGGCGCTGCAGCCCGGCGTCAGCTGGGCCGAGCCCCTGCGCGGCACCAACGCCATCGGCACGGCCCTGCACGACGGCCGCGCCGTGCGCATCCACGGCGCGGAGCATTTCCTGACCTGCAACAGCATCCTCAGTTGCCATGCCGCGCCCATTTTCTCGGCCATGGGCGAAATTCTGGGGATCCTCGATCTGTCAAGCCCGGCCGACGACATGCGCGACTACGTGCTGGCCCTGGTGCAGCGCATGGCGCGCGGCATCGCCGACCGGATCCTGTGCGAGAGCCCGCTGCGCCGGCTGGATTTCCGCCTGGGCCGGGGGCTGGAGGACGACGGCCACGCCCTCCTGCTGCTGGATGACGACACCCGCATCGCCGGCGCCAACGAGGCCGCCCTGCGGGCGCTGGACGCGGACTGGGGCCACCTGATCGGCACGCCCTGCGCGCAATGGATCGACGGGCCGCTGCATACCCGCGACGCGCCGTTGCATCGCCACGACGGCCAGCCCCTGACCGGCCGCCTGATCGTCCCGCCGCGCACGCCGGCGCGTCCCGTATCGGTTCCGCCGGTCCCGCGGCCCATGGTTCCAGCCGCCGCCCGCCCGGAAGCCCGCCCCCTGCCCGAGCCCGACGCCGTCAGCAGTCCCCTGCTGGATCAGGCCGTGCTCGCCCTGGACGCGGGCCTGGCCGTCCTGCTGTGCGGCGAGACCGGCACGGGCAAGGAAGTCCTGTCGCGCCACATCCACGCCCGCAGCGCCTGGCGCGCCGGCCCCTTCGTCGCCATCAACTGCGCCGCCCTGCCCGAACACCTGGTCGAATCCGAACTCTTCGGCTACGAGCCTGGCGCCTTCACCGGCGCGCGGCGCGAAGGCGCGCGCGGCCTGCTGCGGCAGGCGCAGGGCGGCGTGCTGTTCCTGGACGAGATCGGCGACATGCCGCTGGCGTTGCAGACCCGGCTGCTGCGGGTCCTGCAGGAACGCGAGGTCCAGCCCCTGGGGTCGGACAAGCGCGTGTCCCTGGAATTCGGCCTGGTCAGCGCCAGCCACCAGGATCTGAAGACGCTGGTGGCCCAGGGGCGTTTTCGCGCCGACCTGTACTACCGCCTGCAGGACATGCCGCTGCATCTGCCGCCGCTGCGCGCACGGCCCGACCTGGCGGCCTTCGTCGAAGGCGCCTACCAGGCGCTGGGGGGCCGCCTGACCGGCGACGCGCTGGCCGTGCTGGTCCGCCACGACTGGCCGGGCAACTATCGGGAACTCTTCAGTGTGCTGCGCCGGCTGCGCTGCCAGCATCCGGGACCCGCGCCCGTCGTGGCCGGCGACCTGCCCGGGGATATCGCGCCGACGGACTGTGTTTCCGCCAGGCCATCCGGAAACGGCCCGATCGCTCCCGCCATGACGGCGGCCGGAGCAGAATCGGCGTTCCGGACGGACACGGCATCACCGCCGAACTACGACTCCTGCGGCGATTCCGGATCCGGCGCGGGCCTGCGCTCGCTGGAACGGCAGGCCATCGAACAGGCCCTGCGCGCCTGCCAGGGCAACATCAGCCGCGCCGCGCGCCGCCTGGGCATCCACCGCAGCACGCTGTACCGCAAGCTGAAATGAAACGGGGCCGCTCGAAAGCGGCCCCCGCGCTGCGCAGTCCGCGGCTGCTTGCTGCCCCCCGCGCGGGGCGCTTTTCGCCTTGGAACGGCCCCGCGGCAAAGAGGGCCGCCCCGCGACAAAAAAGCTGGCTTGCTGCTACTGCCCTTCGAGGAAGCTCTTCAACTTGTCCGCACGGCTGGGATGGCGCAATTTGCGCAGGGCCTTGGCCTCGATCTGCCGGATACGCTCGCGGGTGACGTCGAACTGCTTGCCGACTTCCTCCAGGGTCTGGTCGGTGCTCATCTCGATGCCGAAGCGCATGCGCAGGACCTTGGCCTCGCGGGGGGTGAGCGAATCCAGGACTTCCTTGACGACGTCGCGCATGGAACCATGCAGCGCCGAGTCCGAGGGCGAGACGGTGCCGGTGTCCTCGATGAAATCGCCCAGGTGGGAATCGTCGTCGTCGCCGATGGGAGTTTCCATCGAGATCGGTTCCTTGGCGATCTTCAGGATCTTGCGGACCTTGTCTTCCGGCATGTCCATCTTCTGCGCCAGAGTGGCGGGATCCGGCTCTGCGCCGGTTTCCTGCAGGATCTGGCGGTTGATCCGGTTCATCTTGTTGATCGTCTCGATCATGTGCACCGGGATGCGGATGGTGCGCGCCTGGTCGGCGATCGAACGGGTGATGGCCTGCCGGATCCACCACGTGGCGTAGGTGGAGAACTTGTAGCCGCGCCGATACTCGAACTTGTCCACGGCCTTCATCAGGCCGATGTTGCCTTCCTGGATCAGATCCAGGAACTGCAGGCCGCGGTTGGTGTACTTCTTGGCGATGGAGATCACCAGACGCAGGTTGGCCTCGGTCATCTCGCGCTTGGCCTTGCGGGCCTTGGCCTCGCCGGTGGCCATGCGCTTGTTGACGTCCTTCAGGTCCTTCAGGGGCAGCACCACGTTGCGCTGCAGCTCGATCAGCTTCTGCTGGATTTCCTGGATCGCCGGGGCGTGGCGCGCCAGAGTCGCGGAATAGGCGTGGCCGGCCGCGACTTCCTCGTCCACCCAGTCGAGGTTGGTCTCGTTGCCGGGGAAGGCCTTGATGAAGTGGTTGCGCGGCATGCCGGCGCGGGTCACGCAGATCGACATGGCGGCGCGTTCCTGGGCGCGGACTTCCGCGACCTGGGCGCGCAGGGCGTCGGCCAGGCGCTCGACCATCTTGGCGGTGAAGCGCACACCCGTCAGCTGGGCGTGGATGGCCTCGCGCGCCTGGACGTAGGCGGCGGAGCGGTAGCCTTCGGACTCGAAGGCCACGCGCATCTTGTCGAACCAGGTCTCGACCTCGTCGAAGATCTTGAGGGCCTTGGCGCGCAGGTATTCCAGCTGCTTGCTGCTCATGCCGCCGGCCGGACCGTCGTCCTCGTCCGAGGCCACGCCCGAACCGGCGTAGTCCTCGCCTTCCTCGTCGATCAGGCCGTCCACGACCTCGTCGATCTGGGCGGAGCCCTCGCGCACGCGGCGCACATGCTCCAGGATCTCGTTGACCGTGGTCGGGCAGGCCGCGATGGCCATGACCATGTGCTTCAGGCCGTCCTCGATGCGCTTGGCGATCTCGATTTCGCCTTCGCGGGTGAGAAGTTCGACCGTGCCCATCTCGCGCATGTACATGCGCACCGGATCGGTGGTGCGGCCGAAGTCCGAATCCACGGTGGTCAGGGCGGCCTCGGCCTCGTCCTCGACGTCGTCGTCGCTGGCGGCCGTGGGCACGTTGTCGCTCATCAGCAGGGTCTCGGCGTCCGGGGCCTGATCGTAGACCGAGATCCCCATGTCGCTGAAGGTGCTGATGATGCCATCGATGGCCTCGGCGTCGACCAGGTCGTCGGGCAGGTGGTCGTTGATCTCGCCGTAGGTCAGGTAGCCGCGGTCCTTGCCGAGCTTGATCAGGATCTTCAGGCGGTTGCGCCGGGCTTCCTGTTCCTCGGGCGTCATCTGACTGCGCGACGGACTGTCCTTTTCGCCCTTGGCGCGCTTGCCGCCGCGCTTGGGCAGGGGCTTGAGATCGGGGATGACCTCGCCGTCCTCGGCGTCGTCGTCCACATAGTCGCCGCCGTCGCCGCCGGCATTCTTTGCCGGACGGCCGGGCTTGCGCCCGGAGGGCACGGCCCTGGCGGCACGCGGCTTGTCCGCGGCGGCCTTCCTGGAGGCCGCGGGCTTTTCAGCCGCCTTTTCGACCGCCACCTTGCGGACGGTCTTCTTCGCCGCGACGGCTTCCGGCTCCGCAGCCACCCTGGCCGACTTCACCTCGGCTTCGGGCGCGACGCCCGCCGCCTTGGTTTTCTTGGCAGCCGTTTTTTGGGCGGCCATCTTTTTGGCCACCGCAGAGGCCTTGCCAGTTCCTTGGGTCATGTGTGGATTCCGTAGGATTGCACCGCGATACGCGACAACTTATTGAAAACCATATAGTTTACTGCACTTGCGAGGAAGAATCATCCCGCTCCGGCCTTCAGCCGGGCCAACCGGCGGCTGAGCTCCTGATAGCGGCGGCGGTCTTCCACCGTCGCCAGCCCCGACTCGATCAGCCGATCGCACTGTTCCTGCACCGCCTGACGCTCGATGGCCCTCAGCGCATCGTCCCATTCGGCTTGCGGATCGGGCAGATCCTGCGCCATCAGTTCGGTGGACAGATCCTGGATCGCCCGAGCGAGATCCGACTCCGGATCGGCCGCCTGCAGCAGCGCCCCCGCGTGCGCGGCTCCGCAGGCGCTGGCCAGGCCGATCAGTTGCCTCACCAGATCCAGATGGGGATGATGGGCGAGCAATTCAAGTTGCTGATCCCCCAGCCCGGATACCAGGGAGGGATGCGCCAACAGCAGCCGCAGCAGCCGCCGCGCCATGGGCGTGACCTGCCGCGACCTGCCGCCCCGGCGCGGTGTCCGGCCGGACTCGCGCGACGCACGCGGCGGCGGGTCGCTCAGCCAGGGCGGCATGGCATCCGGTTCCAGGCCCGCACCCGGGTCTTCGCCGCCCGGCCACGGAGCGCCTTCCGGTTCCGGCGCGTAGCGGCTTTCCGGGGAGGAAAGCCGCGCGGGACCGGGTCCCACCGCCCCGCCCTGCGCCGCCGGCCGCCCCGCCCCGACGGACTGCCCGGCTCCGGCCGCCGGACCGGTGGCCAGGAGTTGCGCCAGTTCCTCTGGCGTCAGGCGGACCCGGCGGGCGAATTCGCGTTCCAGCTGCAGGCGGAACCCGCCCTCGGGCATCTGCGCGAACAGCGGCCGGGCCTCGTGCACACAGGCGGCCCGGCCCTCGGCCTCGTCCAGATCGTGGCGCGAGGCCAGTTCGTCGAGCATGAAACGCGACAGGGGGATTGCCTCGTCAAGACAGGCGCGCAAGGCCTGGACACCGTAGGCCCGCACGTAGGAATCCGGATCATGGCCTTCCGGCAGGAACAGGAAGCGCATCGAGACGTCTTCGGCCACCCAGGGCAGGCAGGCCTGCAGGGCGCGCCAGGCGGCCTTGCGTCCGGCGCCGTCGCCGTCGAAGCTGAAGACGATGCGGTCGCTGGCGCGGCGCAGCTTGCGCAGGTGTTCCGGCGTGGTGGACGTGCCCAGCGTCGCCACGGCGTTGTTCAACCCGTACTGGGCCAGAGCCACCACGTCCATGTAACCCTCGACCACCAGCACACAGCCCTCGGCGCGGATGCCGGCGCGCGCCTCGTGCAGGCCATAGAGCTCGTTTCCCTTGGAAAACAGGCCGGTCTCGGGAGAATTCAGGTACTTGGGTTCGCCCGACTCGATCAGCCGGCCGCCGAAGCCGATCAACTGGCCGCGCTGGTTGTGGATCGGGAACATGACCCGGCCGCGGAAGCGGTCGTGGCGCCGGCCGTCCTCGGACTCGATCACCAGCCCCGATTCCAGCAGGGCGGGATCCTCGTAGTGCGTGAAGACCATCGCCAGTCCGCGACGGTCGTGGCTGGCCCAGCCCAGGCCGAAGCGGGCGGCGATCTCGCCGCTCAGGCCCCGGCGCTTGAGATATTCGATGGCTTCTGGGGCCTGCTTCAGGGCGGCGCGATAGTGGGCCTGGGCCTGGTCCAGGATACGCTGCTGGCGCGAGCCTTCCTCGCGGCGCTCGCGGTCGGCGGCGCGCTGGCGGGGGCTGCGGGGTTCTTCCGGCACGGTCATGCCGACGCTGGCCGCGAGGCTGCGCACGGCCTCGGGAAACGGCGCCCCGGTGTGCTCGGTCAGAAACCGCAGCGCGGTCCCGTGCGCGCCGCAGCCGAAGCAATGGTAGAACTGCTTGGTCGGGCTGACGGTGAACGACGGCGTCTTTTCATTGTGAAAAGGGCACAAACCCAGCAGGTTTGCGCCCCCTTTGCGCAGCTTGACGTATCGGCCGACGACATCGACGATATCGACGCGCGCGAGCAGTTCCTGAATGAAGGAATCAGGAATCAATCAATAGAGTCGCGGCGGCAGTTGTTGGCTGCGGATGCGCTTGTAGTGGCGCTTGACGGCGGCGGCACGCTTGCGCTTGCGCTCGGCCGTGGGCTTTTCATAAAACTCGCGCGAACGCAGCTCGGTCAGGAGACCGGTCTTTTCGATGGTGCGCTTGAAGCGCCGCAGGGCAGCCTCGAAGGGCTCGTTTTCTTTGAGGCGGACAATCGGCATGTAAATCCTTGAAAGCCTGTAAAGTTCATGAACGTCGGAAAATCGATTCCGGTGCGCTCATGGTTAAATTAAAGGAAAATTCCTGGTTAGACGAAGGATTCTAGCATGAATCCAGGGATGTGGCCATGCCGACAACACCCCGGCGGGGTCCGCCGCGCGAGGCGGCCGCTTCCGCTTTCCGGTCACTTCGAGTCCGGATACGCCGTGCGCACACCCTTGCGGATCCAGGATTCCAGCTGATGCGGCCGCAGGCTGTCGTAGTCCTCGAAGGGCTGGTGGATCCAGGGATTGGTGGGCAGGTGCTCGACGAAGTAATCTGGCTGGACCTGGGCATGGCCCTTCTGCCAGAGTACGGCCGTGCGCAATTCGGTGATGCCGAGAAACTGCCTGACCAGGTGGTCGCGCACCCGGGTGAAGGTCAGGCCGGTATCCACCATGTCGTCCACCAGCAGCACCCGGCCGTCCAGCGTGCCGCGCGTGATCGTGATGAACTGGGCGATGTCGAGCTGGCCCTGGACCGTGCCCGCCGCCTCGCGGTAGCTGCTGGTCGCCAGGATGCCCAGCGGCAGGTCGAAGATGCGCGACAGCACGTCGCCCACCCGCACGCCGCCGCGCGCCAGACAGAGGATCTTGTCGAAGGCCCAACCCGATTCATGGACTTGCAGGGCCAGGCGTTCGATCAGGCCATGGTATTGTTCCCAGCTGACCCAGAGGTCGCGCTCCGTGCTCGGTGGCATGCTCATCGGTGTTTCCCGTTCGAGTGAAGAAGAATGAAAAAACCGCAAGCGGACTTGCGGTTTCGGTTTTTTTCCCGGCGCATCAACCCTGCAGGGGATTGCGCAGGACGATGGTTTCCAGCCGATCGGGACCGGTCGAGACCATGTCGATCGGCACGTCGCAGACCTCGGCGATGCGTTCCAGGTAGCGGCGTGCGTTGACCGGCAGCTTGTCGTACTCGGTGATGCCCACCGTGGATTCCGACCAGCCAGCCATTTCCTCCAGCACGGGTTCCGCTTCGGCGGCGGCATGGGCGCCGTAGGGCAGGACATCCAGGAACTTGCCCTTGTAGCGATAGCCCACGCCGATCTTGATCTGCTCGACACCGTCGAGCACGTCCAGTTTGGTGATGCACAGGCCCGTCAGGCCGTTGATCATGACCGAGCGCTTCATGGCCGCGCCGTCGAACCAGCCGCAGCGACGCGGACGCCCCGTGACCGAGCCGAATTCCTTGCCCACCGTGGCCAGGCGCAGGCCGGTGTCGTCCAGCAGTTCGGTCGGAAACGGACCCGAGCCGACGCGCGTGGTGTAGGCCTTGGCGATGCCCAGAACGTAATCCAGGGCCTGCGGGCCGACGCCCGAGCCGGCCGACGCGGCACCCGCCACGCAGTTGCTGCTGGTGACGAAGGGATAGGTGCCATGGTCGATGTCCAGCAGCGTGCCCTGGGCGCCTTCGAAAAGCAGGTTGTGGCCGGCGCGGCGCGCGACGTGCAGATTGCTGGAAACATCGGCCACCATGGGCTCGAGCTGCGGCGCCAGGCCCATGACCAGATCGCGCACCCGGGCGGCGTCCACCGGCTTGGCGCCCAGATACTGCGTCAGCACGAAATTGTGGTAGTCCAGGACTTCGGCGAGCTTTTCGTCGAACACGGCCGGATCGTACAGATCCTGGACGCGCAGGGCGCGGCGCGCGACCTTGTCCTCGTAGGCGGGGCCGATGCCCCGGCCCGTGGTGCCGATCTTGCCCTCGCCCTTGCGGGCCTCTCGGGCCTGGTCCAGCGCCACGTGATACGGCAGGATCAGCGGGCAGGCGGCGGAGATCTGCAGGCGCGAGCGCACGTCCAGGCCGGCGGCTTCCAGCTCGCCGATCTCGGCCAGCAGCGCCTCGGGCGAGAGCACCACGCCGTTGCCGATGTAGCAGGTGACATGCGGGTGCATGATGCCCGACGGGATCAGGCGCAGGATGGTCTTGCGGCCGTTGATCCACAGGGTATGGCCGGCGTTGTGGCCGCCCTGGAAGCGCACGACGCCCTGGGCCGACTCTGCCAGCCAGTCGACGATCTTGCCCTTGCCTTCGTCACCCCACTGGGTGCCGATCACGACGATGTTCTTGCTCATAAGCTTTTCGAAAGGCAGCCGGATGCCGCCATGGGAAACAGGTTAGTTTATACCATCGGTGACAATGCCCGGCGATCCCGCCTTCAGGCGGCGCCGTCCAGGGGACGCAGCGCCCAGCTGTCGCCGATGGCGACCAATTCCTGGTCCACGAAGAATTCGTCCGGGCACTGGGGTTCTCCAGGCAACGCCTGGATCACGACGCGCCCCTGCTCCCGCAGCGCGCGGATGGCCCGGGCCAGGGCGGGATCGTCGGACCAGGGCGCACGGATGGCCTGGATGGGCTGCGCATCGGGCAGGCCCGCGGACAGCTTGCGCAAGTCCAGGCTGAAGCCGGTGGCCGGACGGGCGCGGCCGAACTTGCGCCCGATGCCGTCGTAGCGGCCACCGCGCACCAGGGCGTCGTGCCAGCCTGCCGCATAGATGGCGAACATGACCCCGGAATGGTAGCCGTAGCCCCCGCCCATATCCGCCAGGTCCAGCGCGATCGGCGCGTCGGGCAGGGCCGCGCACAGGGTGCGCAGGTCGTCCAGGGCGGCCAGCAGGGCCGGCAGGCCGGGCAGGCATTCTCGAGCTCGATCCAGCACCGAGAGGTCGCCATACAAGGTGGTCAGAACTCGCAGCGCGTCCAGGCTGTCGGCGCGCGCGCCGCATTCGGCGCACAGGGCTTCCAGGCCGGGAGCGTCCTTGGCGCTGAGCAGCGCGAAGACCTCGTCCGCGGCTTCTGCCAGGGCCTGATCGGCATCCACCAGCGCCCGCCCCACCCCGGGATGGTTCAGGTCCAGACGCGGCTGGCGCACGCCGGCGCGGCGCACGGACTCCAGCGCCAGGCGGATCGATTCGATATCGGCCTGCACGCCCGCGTGGCCGAAGATTTCGGCGCCGATCTGCAGCAGCTCGCGGTCGGACAGCAGGCCGGCCGCCCGCGCGTGCACCACCGGCCCGCAATAGCACAGCCGGGTGACGCCCTCGCGGTTGAGCAGGTGGGCGTCGATGCGCGAGACCTGGATGGTGATGTCGGCGCGCACGCCCATGGTCAGGCCCGAGAGCTGGTCCACCAGCTTGCAGGTGCGCAGGCGCAGGGCCTCGTCGCCGGCCGGCATCAGCGAGTCCAGATATTCCACCATCGGCGGCGCGACCAGTTCGAAGCCGTAGGTCCGGTACAGGTCCAGCAGTTCGCGGCGCAATTCCTCGATGCGGCGCGCCTCGGCGGGCAGGACGTCCGACAGGTTTTCCGGCAGCAGCCAGCTTGACATCATGGTCTGTCGGCCCTCGTTCAGCGCGCGGCGGGCTGCGCGGCGGACTTGCCGCCCCGGGCGCGGTCCCAGAAACGGAAGAAGTCCGAATCCGGGCTCAGGACCAGGGTGCCGCTGCGGTCGGCGAAGGCCGAGCGGTACGCGTCGAGGCTCTTGTAGAAGCTGTAGAACTCGGGGTCCTGGCCGTAGGACTTGGCGTAGATGGCGGCCGCGGTGGCGTCGCCCTCGCCGCGCTTGGCCTGGGATTCGGCGTAGGCCCTGGCCAGGACTTCCTGGCGCTTGCGATCGGCCTCGGCACGGATGCGCTCGCTGTCGGCCGCGCCGCTGGCCCGCAAGCGGTTGGCTTCCTGCTTGCGCTCGGCCTCCATCCGCCGGTAGACGGATTCGGAGATTTCCGGCGCGAAGTCGATGCGCCGCAGGCGCACATCGACCACGTCCACGCCCAGCGGCTGGGCGCGACGCGCCACGGCGGTCTGGATTTCCTTCATGATGGTGTCGCGGTCGCTGGAGACGACCTGCTTGACCGTGCGCACGTTGACGGCGGCGTTCAGGGCGTCGCGGATCTGCGCCTGAAGGCGCTCGACCGCCGCGTTGCTGTTGGCGCCGAAGGTGACGTAGTACTGACGCGGGTCGGCGATGCGCCACTTGACGAAGGAGTCGATCAGCAGGTTCTTCTTTTCGGCGGTCTGGATGCGCTCCGGATCGCGCGTCTCGATGGTCTGCAGCCGCTTGTCGAGGTAGACGACGTTCTCGAAGGGCGGCGGGAACTTGAAGTACAGCCCCGGCTTGGTGATGGTTTCACGGACTTCGCCCAAGGCGAACAGGAGCGCGGAATCACGCTCGCGCACCACGAACATGCACGAGGACAGCACCGCGACCAGCACGACCAGACCGACCAGGGCGGGGAAAAAGCGTTGCATCTTGGGCTCCTAGTTCGAATACGGGCTGGTCATCAGGCTGTCCAGGCCGGACGGCACGCCGCGCTGCGACGCGCGGCCGGACCCGGACTGCCCCTGGGCGGCCTGCGCGGCCCCGGCGGCGGCCGGCACCGATCCGCCCGACGAGCCGGCATCGCGCGAGCCCGATGACGAGGAACCCCCGGCCGCGCGCGCGGCCTGGCCCATGATCTTGTCCAGCGGCAGGTAGAGCATGTTGTTGCCCACCGGGGCGTCGATCATGACCTTGGCGCTGTCGCTCAGGATGTCCTGCATGGTTTCCAGATACAGACGCTCGCGCGTGACGCCGGGCGCCTTGGCGTATTCGGCGGCGATGCTGTCGAAGCGCGAGGTGTCGCCCTGGGCCTGGCCGATGACCTGGGCGCTGTAGCCCTCGGATTCCTGGATCATGCGGGCCGCCTGACCTTCGGCCTCGGGGAGGACCTTGCTGGCGTAGGCATTGCCTTCGTTGATCTGGCGCTCGCGATCCTGGCCGGCCTTGACGGCGTCGTCGAACGCGGCCTGGACCTGCTCGGGCGGCTGGACGTTCTGGATGGCCACGGTGGAGATCTGGATCCCGGTCCTGTAGCGGTCCAGGATGGACTGCGCCAGGGCCTGGACTTCGGACGCGACCTCGGTACGGCCGGAATACAGGACGAAGTCCATGGGCTTGCGGCCGACGATCTCGCGCATGGCGGTCTCGGCCGCCTGGCGCACTGATTCGTCAGGCTGGCTGGTGTTGAACAGATAGGCCGGCGCGCCGTCGGGCAACAGCCGGTATTGCACCACGAACTGCACGTCAACGATATTCTCGTCGTTGGTGAGCATCAGCGATTCGGGCAGGACCTTGTTGCGCGACGAGCCCCGGAAACCGACCTCGAAGGTACGCAGCTGGGCGATGTTGACCGGCTGGGCAGCTTCGATGGGATACGGCAGGCGCCACTGCAGGCCCGGATTGAGCGTCTTGACGTACTGCCCGAAGCGGGTGACGACGGCCACCTGGCCTTCCTGGACGATCATGAAGCCGCTGGCCAGCCACAGCAGGACGGCCGCCACGACCAGCAGCAGCACGAAGCGGGGGGATGGGCCCGGCAGGGACGGCAGGCCGCCCGACGGCGGACGGGGGCCGCGCCCGCCGCCCCGGCGGCCGAACAGGCCGTTCAGCCGCTTGCTGAAATCGCGCCAGACCTCGTCCAGATCGGGGGGGCCGGAGGACTGGTCGGGCTTGCCGCGGGAATCGTCGTTCTGGTTCTGGCCGCCCCGCCCCCAGCCCGGATCATTCAGGTTGAACAGTTTCATCAAACGCATTGTTTCTCGTAGGCTCCCCACCAAATTCAACGATCGACTGCCGCAAGCCGTCCAGTCCGCTGCGTTGCAGGGCGCTGACGAAGACTCGCGCAATCGTACCATGTTCGTTTCGCTCGACCCGGGGTTCGTATCCCGCCGTGTCGATTTTGTTGTAGACCAGGATCTGCGGGATCTCGTGGGCCTCGATGTCGCGCAGGACCTGATTGACCGCCGCGGCCTGCTCGTCGCGCTGCGGACTGGCCGCGTCGATCACGTGCAGCAGCAGATCGGCGTGGACGGTTTCCTCCAGGGTCGCCCGGAAGGCCGCGATCAGCATCGGCGGCAGGGACCGGATGAAGCCCACGGTGTCGGACACGACGACCTGGCCGGCGCCCTCGATCCAGACGCGGCGGGTCGTCGTGTCCAGCGTGGCGAAGAGCTGGTCGGCCGCATAGGCGTCGGCGCGGGTCAGCGCATTGAACAGGGTGGACTTGCCCGCGTTGGTGTAACCGACCAGGGAGACCGACAGGGTCTTGCCGCGCACCCGGGCGCGACGCTGTGTCAGGCGCTGGCGCTGGACGCGGTCCAGGCGCTCCTTCAGGGCGCGCACGCGCACGCCGATCAGGCGTCGATCGGTCTCCAGCTGGGATTCGCCGGGACCGCGCACGCCGATGCCGCCACGCTGGCGCTCCAGGTGGGTCCACATCCGGGTCAGTCGGGTGGACAGGTGCTGCAGCTGGGCCAGCTCGACCTGGAGCTTGCCTTCGTGGCTCTTGGCGCGCAGGGCGAAGATGTCCAGGATGAGCGCCACCCGATCGACGACGCGAACCTCGAAGCGGCGCTCCAGGTTGCGCTGCTGGGCCGGGGTGAGCGCCTGGTCGAAGAGCACGACCTCCGCCCCGGCGGCCTTGACCAGGGCGGCGGCTTCCTCGATCTTGCCCGAACCGATGAAACCCGCGGCATCCGGCCGGCTGCGCCGGGCGGTGAGGACTTCGACGATGTCGGCCCCCGCCCCGCTGGCGAGCATGAGGAATTCCTCGGCGTGGGCGTTGTAGTCGGGCTCGCCCAGGTCGACGCTGATGACGAGGGATTTCATGATGCCCACCTCGCGGCCTGCATGCCGCCCCCCGAGGGGGCGCTTTGAGGCTTGGGGCGGCCCGGCACCTCAAAGCAAATGCCCGCCGGGGCAGAGCGCGCGGCGGGCGGAGAAACAGACGGCGACTTATTCGGCAGAGTCGTCCACCTGGAAGGAAACGGGACGGGCGGGCACGACGGTGGAGATGGCGTGCTTGTAGACCATCTGGGTGACTGTGTTGCGCAGCAGCACGACGTACTGATCGAAGGACTCGACCTGGCCCTGCAGCTTGATCCCGTTGACCAGATAGATCGAGACGGGTACGTGGTCCTTGCGCAAGGCGTTCAGGAATGGGTCTTGGAGAATTTGCCCTTTGTTGCTCATGGCCGAGGCTCCGGTTATTGAAGTTATGGTGGAGGGTCTATTTTAATGCGTTTCGATATTGATGCATTGCAGCGATGCACAGCGGCTCAGGCCGATGGCAGCGCGCGCAGCGCGCCGCACAGGCGGGCGCATTGCTCGGGCGTGCCCACGGTGATGCGCAAGTGCTGGTCGATGCGCGGCGCGCGGAAATGCCGCACCAGAATGCCGGTCTCGCGCAGGCCGGCGGCAATCCCGGCGGCGTCGCGGCCGGGATGGCGGGCGAAGACGAAATTGGCCTGCGAGGGCAGGACCTCGAAGCCCAGGGCTCGCAGGTCGCTCGCCAGCTGCTCGCGGGCGTCGATCACGGCCCGCCGGGTGCGGTCGAACCAGGCATCGTCCTCGATCGCCGCCTGGGCGCCGGCCAGCGCCACGCGATCCAGAGGGTAGGAATTGAAGCTGTCCTTCACGCGCGTCAGCCCGGCGATCAGAGCGGCGCGGCCCAGAGCGTAACCCACCCGCAAGCCCGCCAGGGAACGGGACTTGGACAGGGTATGGATCACCAGGACGTTGGGGAATTCGCCGATCAGCGCGGCCGCGGATTCGGCGCCGAAGTCCACATAGGCCTCGTCCACCACCACGGCGCTGTCGGGACGCGCCCGCGCGATGGCGGCGATTTCGTCCAGGGAAAGGGTGCGGCCGGTGGGCGCGTTCGGATTGGCGAAGATGATACCTGCGGGTTCAGGACCGGCCGCGCCGGTGTAGTCCGGAACCCGCAGGGCGAAGTCCCCGTCCAGCGGGATCAACCGATGCGGCACGTCGTACAGGCGGCAGTAAGTCTTGTAGAAACTGTAGGTCACGTCGGGCAGCCACAGGGGCCGGCCGCCGCGCAGGAACAGCGCGTTGAACACGTGCGCCAGGATCTCGTCGGAGCCGTTGCCCAGGAACACCTGGTCGGGCGCCATACCGAAGCGGTCCGCGATCGTGCGGCGCAAATCCAGCGCCTGGTAATCGGGATACAGGCGCATGTCGTCGGACAGGGCGGCGCGCATGGCCTCGATCGCCCGGGGCGAGGGTCCATACGGATTCTCGTTGGTGTTCAGCTTCAGCAGATTCGGGATGCGTGCCTGCTCGCCCGGCGCGTAGGGAATCAGGCCGGCGATGTGATCGCTCCAGAGCGTGCTCACGGCTCGTCCTTCAGATAGGGATTGTGCGAGGATTTGAATTCGACCGACAGCGGCGTGCCGGCCAGATTGAAGGCGTCGCGGAACTGGCCCTCGAGGTAACGGCGGTAGGAATCCGGCACCGCGTCCAGGGCGTTGCCGTGGATGATGATGCGCGGCGGGTTCTGCCCGCCCTGGTGGGCGTAGCGCATCTTGGGCCGGAAGATGCCCTTGCGCGGCGGCGGCTGCTGCTCCACGGCCGCCTGCAGGGTGCGGGTGAGCTTCGGCGTGGACAGCTTGGCGAAGGCGGCGGCGTGCGCGGCGTCGACGGCCTTGAGCACGGCGCCGACGCCCTGCCCCTTCAGGGCCGAGAGGTGCAGCACACGGGCGAAGGACAGGAAGCGCAGCTTGCGGTCATATTCGCGCTGCACCCATTCGCGCTGCTCGCGGTCCACCGCGTCCCATTTGTTCAGGCCCACCACCAGGGCGCGGCCGGTCTCGGTGATGAAGCCGGCGATGTGGGCGTCCTGGTCGGAAATGCCTTCACGCGCATCGATCAGCAGCAGCACGACGTTGGCGGCCTCGATGGCCTGCAGCGTCTTGATGACCGAGAATTTTTCCACAGCCTCGAAGACCTTGCCCCGGCGGCGCAGGCCGGCGGTGTCGATCAACGTGTAGCGGCGGTCGCCGCGCTCGAATTCGATTTCGATGGCGTCGCGCGTGGTGCCCGGCAGATCGTAGGCGATGACGCGTTCCTCGCCCACCAGGGTGTTGATCAGCGTGGACTTGCCGACGTTCGGCCGTCCGGCGATGGCGAGCTTGATGCGGTGATCGGGTTCACCGCCCTCGCCCGCCGCGTCCGAGGCGGCGTCGTCCCCGCCATCCTCGGCGGCCCGCTCGGCCAGCAGAGGAGCGAGCGCCTCGTCGGCCAGGGCCGACACGCCGTCGCCGTGCGCCGCCGAAATCGGGTGCGGCTCGCCCAGCCCCAATTCGTGGAACTGGGCCAGGTCGGCGTGATGGCGCATGCCTTCGGCCTTGTTCACGGCCAGCAGCACACGCTGGCCTGACTTGCGCAACAGACGGGCGATCTCGTGGTCGTGGGCGTTGATGCCTTCGCGCCCGTCCACCAGGAAAATCACCACGTCGGACTCGGCGATGGCCTGAGCCGTCTGGCGCGCCATCTCGACCAGGATGCCGCTCGTGGCGACCGGCTCGAAGCCACCGGTATCGACCACGATGTAAGGATGCTCGCCTACCCGCCCCTCGCCGTAATGGCGGTCTCGGGTCAGCCCGGAGATGTTCGCCACCAGCGCCGCGCGCGAACGCGTCAGACGGTTGAACAGGGTCGATTTGCCGACGTTCGTGCGCCCGACCAGGGCCACGACCGGCCTGAAACGCGTATCAGCCACCGACACCCACCAGAATCAGCTTGCCGTCGCCCGTCTGGACCACCACCCCGCGCGGAGTGGACACCAGAGCCGAAACGACCGGCCCGCCGCCCACCTGCAGGCGGGCCATCGGGGCGCCGTCGGCGCGCGACAGGAAATGCACGTAGCCTTCGTAGTCTCCCACGGCCACGGCGGCGCCCGCCGGCGCGGGGGCGCCCAGGCGGCGGTTGAGCAGCGCCGCCTGCTTCCAGAGTTCGTGGCCGTCCTTCAGGTCCAGGGCGCGGACCGTGTCGCGCGCGTCGGCCAGATAAAGGCGCTGGCCGTCGGTGTTCATGCCGGTCGCCGAGGAGACTTCCTGGGACCAGACGGCACGCCCGCCCTGGGACACGTCGAAGCAGGTCGTGCGCCCCTGGTAGCTGACGCCGCACAGCAGAGGACCGGCGACGACGGGCTGGCCGACCACGTCCGTGATGCGTTCCAGGTCGGAGGCCCCGCGCGAGGCGGAGACCGAGCCTTCCCAGCGGACGGCGCCGGAGGCCGCGTCGATCACCATCAGGCGGCCGTTGGGCATGCCGGCGATCAGCAGATCGGGCACCGACAGCATGCGGATGCTGGTGCGCAGCGCCAGGGCGGGGCCGGGACGCTGCACGTTCCAGCGCAGCTTGCCGGTGGCCGCGTCGAAGCCCTGGATGCGGTAGTCCGTGGTGCGCACCGCGACGATGCCGTTGCCCACCGAGGGCGGCACGTTGACGGCGCTGGCGGCCTGGCTGCGCCAGAGTTCCTTGCCCTGGGCGTCGTAGGCCACGACCACGCCGGATTGCGTGGCCACGGCGACCACCCGCCCGTCGCTGCCCGCTCCGGCCGACAGCGGTCCGGCATCGACGCGCCAGCGCAGCGAGCCGGAAGAGGCGTCCAGCGCCGCCACGGTCCCCGAGGGCGTCGCGGCGTACAGGGTGTCACCCACCAGTTCGGGAGAGAAGCCATAGCCGCCCCCGCTGCCGATCGAGGCCGACCAGCGCGCCGACACCGCCAGCGAGGGCGCGTAGTCGGTCAGCGGCGCGGGGTCGAACCGGGCGTCGGCTTGGGAAAACAGGCTGCAGCCGGACAGCCCGGTGGCGACCAGGCCGACGAGCGCCGCACGAAACAGGCGGGAGGGGGATGGCATGATCAGGCTCCGTTCAGGGCGTCGATTTTCAGTTGGACGATCTGGGCGGCGGGATCCGCGCCCAGGGATTTCAAGGCCTCTTTCCAGGCCTGGACGGCCTGCGCATGCTGGCCCTGGGCGGCCAGGACGTCGCCACGGCGGTCGGCGTACAGACCGGCGAAACCGGCGGGCGGCGTGCCCTGGAGCTGGACCAGGGCCGGCTCGTATTGCTTCTGGGCCAGCAGCACGCCGGCCAGGCGCAGGCGTGCCACGGCACGCAGCGCCGGAGCCGTGTCATCGCGCGCCAGCCATTCGAGCTGCTCGCGGGCGCCATCCAGGTCCTTGCGTTCCTGCAGTGCCCAGGCCGCCACCAGCACGCCGCGCGCGGCATAGCCGGAACCGGCGTAATCATCGCGCAAGGCGGTGCTGGCCGCCTTGATGCGGGCCACGGCGTCGTCGCCCGGCTGGGCAGCGGCGGCTTCGAGGGCCTCATAGTAGCCCATGGCCTGCCCGGCCTGGTGCGACTGGTACCATTGCCAACCGCGCCAGCCGGCGAACACGGCCAGCACGGCGAAGACCAGGGCCATGGAAAGCGTGCCGTAGCGTTCCCACCAAGCCTTCAGCGCGTCGAGTTTTTCCTGCTCTTCGAGATCGTATGCCATGCCTGTGTTCAGATCCTTTGTTGGAGTTGCGCGGCCAGCTGGTCGAAGGCGACCGATTCCTGTTGTCCGTCCCCGCCGCCGGCGCGCAGCCATTTCACGGTTGCCCGGCCCGAGGCCAGTTCATCCCCGCCGATGACGACGGCGGCCACCGCGCCGCTGGCGTCGGCCCGGCGGAACTGTGATTTAAACCCAGTCGAACCGGCATGGACAAGTACCCGCAGTCCGGCGTCGCGCAGGGACTCGGCGAGCCGCGCCGCCCGCCGCTGGGCGGCCTCGCCCTGGTGGATCAGGTAGACCTGGCATTCGGCCGGATCCTGATCGGGCGCGTCCTGCTGCCAGAGGTCGAGCAGGCGTTCCATGCCGATGGCGAAACCCACCGCCGGCGCCGGCTTGCCGCCCAGCAGTTCGATCAGGCCGTCGTAGCGGCCGCCGCCGCAGACCGTGCCCTGAGCGCCCAGACGGTCCGTGACCCACTCGAAGACGGTCAGATTGTAGTAGTCCAGCCCGCGCACCAGGCGCGGATTGAGCGTGTAGGCGATCCCGGCGTCGTCCAGCCGGTCGCACAGACCCCGGTAGTGCGCCAGGGACTCGGCGCCCAGAAAGTCGAACAGGCGCGGCGCGGCGTTGGCCATGTCCTGCATGACGGGGTTCTTGGTGTCCAGCACGCGCAACGGGTTGCTGTGCATGCGGCGGCGGGCTTCTTCGTCGAGCACATCGACATGCTTTTCCAGGTGCGCGACCAGGGCCGCGCGGTGCGCGGCGCGCTCGGACGCCTGGCCCAGGGAATTGAGTTCCAGGCGGATATCCTTCAGGCCCAGCAGACGCCACAGGCGCGCCAGCATCAGGATCAGCTCCGCGTCCACGTCCGGCCCGGGAAAGCCCAGGGCCTCGACGTCGATCTGGTGGAACTGGCGGTAGCGGCCACGCTGCGGGCGCTCATGCCGGAACACCGGCCCCATCGCGTAGACGCGGCGCGGGCGGTCGTAGAGGAAATTGTGCTCGATGACCGAGCGCACGACGCCGGCGGTGAACTCGGGCCGCATCGTCAGGCGTTCATCGTTCAGAGGATCGACGAAGGAATACATTTCCTTTTCGACGATGTCGGTGACCTCGCCGATGCCGCGAGCGAACAGGCGGGTGTGTTCCAGCACCGGGGTGCGCAGGTTCTGGTAGCCGTAGCTGGCCAGCCAGTCGCGCACGACGGACTCGAGCCGTTCCCAGCGCGCCGTTTCCGGCGGCAAGGCATCCTTCATGCCGGTCAGGCCGGCGACTTTCTTGAATTCGGACATGGATCTCAATGGGGGGAGCGCGCCACGACACCCGGGCGGCGCGAGGGCTCGGCACCCTGCTCCCGTCCGTAGCGCCGGGCCACGTAATTTTCGACGATGGCCTGGAATTCCTCGGCGATGGCATCGCCCTTGAGCGTCACGGTGCGCTCGCCGTCCACGTACACCGGCGCGGACGGGATCTCGCCCGTGCCCGGCAGGCTGATGCCGATGTCGGCGTGGCGGCTTTCACCGGGGCCGTTGACGACGCAGCCCATGACGGCCACGTGCATGTTCTCGACACCCGGATATCTGGTCTTCCAGACCGGCATCTGCGCGCGCAGGAAGGCCTGGATGCTGGCGGCCAGCTCCTGAAACACCGTGCTGCTGGTACGCCCGCAGCCCGGGCAGGCCACCACCATCGGGGTGAAGGCACGCAGGCCCATGGTCTGCAGGATTTCCTGGGCGACGACGACTTCGCGGCTGCGGTCGCCGCCGGGCTCGGGGGTGAGAGAGATGCGGATCGTGTCGCCGATGCCTTCCTGGAGCAGCACGGCCAGGGCCGCCGTGGAGGCGACGATCCCCTTGGAACCCATGCCGGCCTCGGTCAGGCCCAGGTGCAGCGGATAGTCGCAGCGACGCGACAGATCCCGATAGACGGCGATCAAGTCCTGGACGTGGCTGACCTTGCAGGACAACACGATGGCGTCGCCGCGCAGGCCCAGTTCCTGGGCGCGCTCGGCATTGCTGATGGCCGAGACCACCAGGGCCTCGCGCATCACGGCGTTGGCCGACCAGGGCACGGGCCGGGCGGCGTTCTCGTCCATCATCCGCGCCAGCAATTCGTGGTCCAGGCTGCCCCAGTTCACGCCGATGCGGATCGGCTTGTCGTGGCGGCAGGCGACCTCGATCATCTGCGCGAAGTTGTCGTCGCGGCGCTTGCCGCCGCCCATGTTGCCGGGGTTGATGCGGTACTTGGACAGCGCCTGGGCGCAGTCCGGGAACTGGGTCAGCAGCTTGTGGCCGTTGTAGTGGAAGTCCCCGACCAGGGGGACCGGCACGTTCATGCGGTCCAGTTCGTCGCGCAAGGCGGCGACCTGGGCGGCGGCCTCCGGCGTGTTGACGGTGACGCGCACCAGCTCGGAGCCGGCCCGCCAGAGCTCGCGCACCTGCTGCGCGGTGGCCCGGGGATCGGCCGTGTCGGTGTTGGTCATGGACTGCACCACGACCGGGGCGTCGCCACCCACCCGGACCACGTGGCCGCCCCAGATCACGGCGACGGCGCGGGTCGGCCGCCGGGGCGCGGCGGCCGGGTTGGGATTCACGGCATCGGAAGTCATTGACGCAAAGCCTTCAGCCAATCGAACACCAACCATTGCTCAGGCACCCAGCCGCGGTTGACCGCGTACGCGCCGACCACGCAGAACAGCACCAGGATCAACAGCAGCCAGGCCCAGGTGCGGTGGACCGGCTCGCCCTTGGGCGTCATGTCGGCCTGCTGCAGCGCGCGCCGCGCGCCCAGAGCCGTGACGGCGGGCCTGGGCCGTGTCGGACCGACCGCGTCGTCGAGGAGTTTCAGGGCGGCGTCCACGTCGGTTTCGAGGAAACGCGCGTAGTTGCGCACCAGCCCGCGCAGGGGAACGCCTTCGGGCAGCCGCGACCAGTCGCAGTCTTCCAGGTACCTCAGCTGCACGGAGGAATATTTGATGCGCGCGGAGACTTCGGACAGCGACAGGCCGCGCGTCTCGCGCATGGCCTTCAGCGCATCGCCCAGCGACAGCGCCTCCCGGCTCTGGGCCGGGTCCTGGCGCCGCAGCCCGTCTAGGGAAGTTTCGCTCATCCATGCTCCTTTTTGCGTATGACGATCCTGGCCCGGTCGGGCAGCCGTTCGGTAATGCGCGTCCGGTCGCGGACTTCCCCCGCCAGCTGGCCGCAGGCGGCGTCGATGTCGTCGCCGCGCGTCTTGCGCACCGTCACCACCAGCCCCGCGTCGGTCAGCCGCTGGGAGAACAGACGGATGCGCGCCGCCGGGGAACGCCGCAGGCCGGACTGCGGAAAGGGATTGAAGGGGATCAGGTTGAACTTGCAGCGCACCCGTTTCGAGATCTCGATCAGTTGGCGCGCGTGCTCGTCGGCGTCGTTCACCCCGTCGAGCATAATATATTCGAAGGTGATGAAATCGCGCGGCGCGTGCTCCAGGTAGCGGTTGCAGGCGTCGAGCAGTTCGTCCAGCGGATGCTTGCGGTTCAGCGGCACCAACCGGTCGCGCAGTTCGTCGTTGGGCGCGTGCAGCGACACCGCCAGCGCCACCGGACAATCGCGCGCCAGGCGGTCCATCATGGGAACCACGCCGGACGTGGACACGGTCACGCGCCGGCGCGACAGACCGTAGGCGTGGTCGTCCAGCATCAGGCGCAGGGCGCCCAGGACCTGGTCGTAGTTCAACAGGGGTTCGCCCATGCCCATCATGACCACGTTGCTGACGGCCCGATGGGTCTCGTCCACCGGAGCGCCCAGCCGCGCGGCCGCCGGATCCCCGCGCAGGGCGCGGTTGGCATACCAGAGTTGGCCGACGATTTCGGCGGTGGTCAGGTTGCGGCTGAAGCCCTGGTAGCCCGTGGAACAGAACGGACAGGCCACGGTGCAGCCGGCCTGGCTGGAGATGCACAGCGTGCCGCGGTCGTCCTCGGGGATGAAGACGGTCTCGATGGCGTTGCCCAGCCCCATGTCGAACAGCCACTTGCGGGTGCCGTCGGCGGAGCGTTTTTCCAGGTTCAAGGGAGGCGCCTGCACGACACAATGGGCTTCCAGGCGGGTGCGGAAATCCTTGGCCAGGTCGCTCATGTCCTGGAACCGGTCGACGCCGCGCTGATGCACCCACTGCGACAACTGGCGCGCGCGGAAAGGCTTGCCGCCCCACTGCGCCACGAGCGCTTCGAGGGAAGCCGGGTCCAGACCCAGGACGTTGATGGTTTCGGCGGCGAGCATGTGCGGATTTTCAGCTTGGGGCCCCGGTCATGGCCGGGGCCCGCGCCGCGATCAGCGGCTGTGGATGTTGCTTTCGGGGAAGAAGAAGGCGATCTCGACCGCCGCCGTTTCCGGAGCGTCGGAGCCGTGCACCGCATTGGCGTCGATGCTTTCGGCGAAATCGGCGCGGATCGTGCCCGGCGCGGCCTTCTTGGGATCGGTCGCGCCCATCAGGTCGCGGTTCTTCGAGATGGCGGATTCGCCTTCCAGCACCTGGACGAACACCGGGCCCGACACCATGAAGTCAACCAGGTCCTTGAAGAAGGGGCGTTCCTTGTGCACGGCGTAGAAACGTTCGGCTTCGCCGCGCGAGAGCTGGCGCAACTGGGCGGCCACGACGGTCAGGCCGGCCTTTTCGAAACGGGCGACGATCTCGCCGATGACGTTCTTGGCGACGGCGTCGGGCTTGATGATGGAAAGGGTGCGTTCAATAGCCATGAAAATTTCCGGTAGGGAATGGAAAACGGGAGTTTCCGGTGAAAATGTAGAATGACACCGCCGCGGCCGCCCCGATGGATCGGGCCGGTGATCGGGTCTTGTGGTCAACCGCGCATTTTACCATGGGCGGTTTTCTCTCCATGCGCCTAAAATGATCGTTTTTTCGCCGCCGGCCCCTGCCAAGAAGAACCCATGAGCGATTCCGCCTCCCCTTCCCTGCCCAAGAGTTTCGAACCCCAGGACATCGAGTCCCGCTGGTATGACGAGTGGAATCGCCGCGGCCTGTTCGCTGGAGGCCGGCACGCCGAGCCCGCCGCGGGCCGAACGCCGGAATCCTTCGCCATCCAGTTTCCGCCGCCCAACGTCACCGGCACCCTGCACATGGGGCACGCCTTCAACCAGACCATCATGGACGGTCTGATCCGCCATCATCGCATGCGTGGCGACGACACGGTCTTCATTCCCGGCACGGACCACGCCGGGATCGCCACCCAGATCGTGGTGGAACGCCAGCTCGACGCCGAAGGCGTCTCGCGCCACGACCTGGGCCGCGACAAATTCCTGGAACGCGTCTGGGCCTGGAAGGAAAAGTCCGGCAGCACCATCACCGGCCAGTTCCGCCGCCTGGGCTCGTCCTGCGACTGGTCACGCGAATACTTCACCATGGACGAGCGCCTGTCGCGCGGCGTGGCGGAAGTCTTCGTGCGCCTGTATGAGCAGGGCCTGATCTACCGCGGCAAGCGCCTGGTGAACTGGGACCCGGTGCTGGGCACGGCGGTGTCCGACCTGGAAGTCGTCAGCACCGAGGAAGACGGCCACATGTGGGAAATCCGCTATCCGCTGGCCGCGCCCGTGGGCGGGCTGACCCACCTGGTGGTCGCCACCACCCGCCCGGAAACCATGCTGGGCGACGTGGCCGTGATGGTGCACCCCGAGGACGAGCGCTACGCCCACCTGATCGGCCGCGGCGTGGTCCTGCCCCTGGTCGGACGCGAAATCCCCGTCATCGCCGACGACTACGTGGACCGCGCATTCGGCACGGGCGTGGTCAAGGTCACCCCGGCGCACGATTTCAACGACTACGCCGTCGGCCAGCGCCACGGCCTGGACATGATCAGCGTACTGACCCTGGACGCGAAGATCAGTGACGCGGCCCCCGGGGCCTATCGCGGCCTGGACCGCTTCGAGGCCCGCAAGCGCGTCGTCGCCGACCTGGAATCACAAGGCCTGCTGCAACAAGTGCGCGCCCACAAGCTCATGGTGCCGCGTGGCGACCGCACCAACAGCGTGATCGAACCGATGCTCACCGACCAGTGGTTCGTGGCGATGAGCAAGCCGGCGCCCGAGGGCAGCCTGCATCCCGGCAAGAGCATCACCCAGGTGGCCCTGGACGTGGTGGCCGACGGCCGCGTGAAATTCGTTCCGGAAAACTGGACCGTCACCTACAACCAGTGGCTGGAGAAGATCCAGGACTGGTGCATTTCCCGCCAGCTCTGGTGGGGCCACCAGATCCCCGCCTGGCACGCGCCCGACGGCCGCATCTTCGTCGCCCGCTCGGCCGGGGACGCCGAGCGCCAGGCGCGCGCGGCGGGCGTGGAAGGCCCGCTCACGCGCGACCCGGACGTGCTCGATACCTGGTTCTCTTCCGCCCTGGTGCCCTTCACCGACCTGGGCTGGCCCGACCGGACCCCCGACCTGGAACGCTACCTGCCGTCCGGCGTGCTGGTCACGGGCTTCGACATCATCTTCTTCTGGGTGGCGCGCATGATCATGATGAGCATGCACCACACCGGCGAGGTGCCTTTCCGCACGGTCTACGTCCATGGCCTGGTCTGCGACATGGAGGGCAAGAAGATGTCCAAGTCCAAGGGCAACACCATCGACCCTGTGGACCTGATCGACGGCATCGCCCTGGACCCGCTGATCGCCAAGCGCACCGCCGGCCTGATGAACCCGAAGCAGGCCGACGCGATCCGCAAGCGCACCCGCAAGGACTATCCCGACGGCATCCCGGCCTACGGCGCCGACGCGCTGCGCTTCACCATGGCGGCCTACGCCACACTGGGGCGCAACATCAATTTCGACCTGAAGCGCTGCGAAGGCTACCGCAATTTCTGCAACAAGCTCTGGAACGCCACGCGTTTCGTGCTGATGAACGTGGAAGGCCACGACCTGGGCCGGCCCAGTCCCGACGACCTGTCCTTCGCCGATCGCTGGATCATCGACGGCCTGCAGCGGTTGATCGACGAGGTGGACGCCGGCTTCGGCCAATACCGCTTCGACCAGGTCGCCGACCGCCTGTACCACTTCATCTGGGACGAATACTGCGACTGGTACGTGGAATTGGCCAAGGTCCGCCTGCAGACGGGCGACGCCGCGCAGCGGGCCGCCACGCGCCGCACCCTGATCCATGTGCTGGAAACCCTGCTGCGCCTGATCCATCCGATCATGCCCTTCATCACCGAGGAGCTCTGGCAGAAGGTCTCGGTGGCGGCCGGCGTGCGCGACGCCGGCACGCCCGCCAGCATCAGCGTCCAGCCCTGGCCGACTGCCCGCGACGACCTGCGCGACGCGGCGGCGGCCGAACGCATGACCGCGCTGAAATCGCTGACCGACGCGATCCGCGCGCTGCGCGGGGAAATGGGCCTGGCACCGAGCCAGCGCGTGCCGCTGCTGGTCCAGGGCGCCGAGACCGGGCTCGACGAGCTGGCCCCCTACCTGGTGGCGCTGGCGCGCCTGGAAAGCGTCCAGGGCGTGGACCGCCTGCCGGACCTGGGCGCGCCCGTCCAGGTGGTCGGCACCACCCAGCTGATGCTGCACGTGGAGATCGACCTGGACGCCGAACGCATCCGCCTGGACAAGGAAATCGACCGTCTGGAAAAGGAAATCGCCAAGGCCTCCGGCAAACTGTCGAACGCCAGCTTCGTCGAGCGCGCCCCGGCGACGGTGGTCGAACAGGAAAAGGCCCGCCTGGTCCAGTTCGGCGAGACCCTGGAGCGGGTCCGGGCGCAGCGGCAAAGACTGTAATGCCTCCAGGGGACGGAAGCGGGGGATCGCGGCCGGCCGGTGCGCCCGCGACGGCACTTCCCGCGCGCAGGCTGGCGAAGCCCGGCCATTGAAATAGCCCGCCCGGCGCATTCACCCGCCATTCATCCTCCCCGAGCCATGCTATGGGCAAATCGAGCCGATCGTCCTGTCCCATCGCGTCTCCCAAACAGGAGGTACCGCAAATGAACGTCCCCGCCTCCCGCTACCATCGTCTGTCGATCGGCGCGCATTGGCTGACGCTGGCATTGCTGATTTTCCTCTATGTCCTGATCGAACTGCGGGGCCTGGCCCCGAAAGGCAGCGACCTGCGCGACGCCCTGAAGACGTGGCACGGCATGCTCGGCCTGGCCGTGTTCTGCCTGACCTTCGCCAGGCTGGCGCTGCGCCTGGCGTTCCGCACCCCGCCCGTCTCCCCGCCGCCGCCCGCCTGGCAGCATGCCCTGGCGCAGGCCCTGCACCTCGCCTTGTATATATTCCTGGTCATCATGCCCCTGCTGGGCTGGCTGCTCCTCAGCGCCCAGGGCAAGCCGGTGCCGTTCTTCGGCTTCGAGTGGCCCGCCCTGATCACGCCGGACAAGACACTGGGCCATGGCCTGGAAGACATCCACGAGGCCATCGGCACGCTGGGTTATTTCCTGATTGGCCTGCACGCCCTGGCGGCGCTGTTCCACCACTATGTCATGCGCGACGATACGCTGCTGCGCATGCTGCCAGCACGCGCAGGCCGGAAATCCGCCGGATACTAGTGTCCTGTCTGGCTAATTCCGATTCTTACCTTCGGCGCCCGGGCTGGCCATGCTGCGTTGCTTGTCCACCTCACCGCTTGCAAGCGGTTCGGATTCGTCAGGCACGGAGCAGTCCGCAAGGGACTGCTCCGTGTCCAGACTCATCCTCGCGATAGCACCGGCTATCGATGCGGTTTGCGCCTTGCCTGACAAGTCCATGCATCCGAATTCAAGTGACCAAACTCACCAGACAGGACACTAGTCCCGGGATTTCAGCGGGCAGGTGTTGACACCCAGCACAGCGTACAGCGGGCAGAAGCGGAACAGGGCGGTGGCCACGGCCACCAAGCCCAGCCAGCCCCACCAGCCGATGGTGCCGTTGGCGGCCAGCAGGACGAGGACGAGGCCGAGGATCAGACGCAGGATGCGGTCGATCGTGCCTATGTTGAGTTTCATGGGGACTCCTGTCAGGGTTGGTCGAGAGAAGGATCGGGCAGATCCTCGCGCAACGAGGCAAAGGCCGCGCGTTGGGCGGCCGACTGCTCGATCTGCCGCAAAATGCTGCCGCAGACGAGATCGCACAAAGCATTGACCGAAGGATCGGCGATCCGGTAGTAGACGCTGTTGCCGCGGACTTCCCGCGCGACCAGCCCGTGCTTTTTCAGGACGGACAGGTGGCGGGAGACATTGGCCGCCGTGTAGTCGCATTGCTGTGCCAATTCGCCCACGTTGTATTCGCCCTGGCGCAGCAAGCTGAGAATATGCAGCCGGGTCGGCTCGGACAGCGCCCGGAAATACGCGGCGACCGGTTCGAGCACTTCGGGAGGCAGGAGTCCCATTCGAGAGAACTCGCAGAATGGTGGGTAAACCATGAGTATACCTTGGCGCTTTCGATCAATCAATCATCCATCTAATTGACTATTTTCGTACTTAGTTAAATAATATCATCAAATCGATGCCGCCAGCACCGGAAACCACCTCGCCATGCACACCAGCCGCCCATCCTCGCATTTCCGCTCCGCCCCGCTCCGGCTCGCCCTTCGGGCAGGGGCCGGCCTGCTCGCCTGCCTGACTCTGGCCGTCCAGGCGCAATCCCTGCGGACCGCCCCGGTGAACGCGATCACGGCACCCGACCAACTGAGCCTAGACGGAACGGTCCAGGCCATCCGCGAAGCCACTCTCGCGGCCCAGGTCGCCGGAACGGTGGCCTCCGTCGAAATCCAGGCGGGCGACGCGGTCCGCGCCGGGCAGGCACTGCTGCGTCTGGACGGCCAGGAGGCCATGCAGGCGCAGCAGGCGGCCCAGGCCCTGATCCGCGAAGCGGACGCCGAGCTGGCCCTGGCCCAGGCCGAACTGCGGCGCCGCGCGACCCTGTACGCGGAACGCTACATCAGCCAGGCCGCCTATCAGCAGGCCCAGGCCCGTGCGGCAACAGCCCGGGCTCAGGCGGCGGCCCGGCATGCGCAGGCAGACGCGGCCCGGACGCATCACGGCTATTTCACGATCCAGGCGCCATACGACGGCCTGATCGGCCGCCTGGACGCCCACCCGGGCGATATGGTCATGCCCGGCCAGCCATTGGCCACACTCTTCGATCCCGGGGCCTTGCGCATCCAGGCGGCCGTCCCCCAGCACAACATCGGCCAGCTGGCGCCCCAGGCCCATGTCCAATGGCCTCCCGGCCACCCGAACCTGCCCGAGACACTGCCCGTCCAGGTCCTGCCCACGCGGGACGCCACCAGCCTGACCGGCATCATCCGGTTGGCTCTGCCACCCGGCGCTCCCGGACCCGCCCCGGGCACCCCCGTGCGCATCCGGATCGATCTCGACGGCACCGCCAGGACGCGCCTGTGGGTACCGGCCGAAGCCGTCGTCCGGCGCGCCGATCTGCACGGCATCTATGTCCTGGGCGCGGACGGCACGCCCCGCCTGCGGCAGGTTCGCCTGGGACCTCGGGACGGCGATCAGGTCGAAATCCTGGCGGGACTGGCGGCGGGCGAAACCGTCGTGCTGGATCCCGGCCATGTTTCCCCGGAGGGTCGGGCGCGATGAGCACGACACCGGGCATCGCCGGCCGGATCACGGCCCTCTTCCAGGATAATCGCCTCACGCCCTTGCTCGCACTGGCCCTGCTGCTGGCCGGACTGTTCGCGCTGATTGTCACGCCCCGGGAAGAAGAACCGCAGATCGATGTCACCATGGCTACGATCATGGTGGCATGGCCGGGCGCCTCGGCGGGAGACGTCGAGCAGATCATCGCCACGCCGGGGGAGCGCATCCTGGCGCGCATGGAAGGCACCGAACACGTCACCTCCCTGTCCATGCCGGGCCAGGCCGTGCTGACCGTCCAGTTCAAGGTCGGCATCCCGCGCACCGAGGCCCTGGTGCGCCTGCACGACACGCTGCGAACGCAATCGTCCAGCTGGCTGCCCCAGGGCCTCGGCATTCAGCCGCCCGTCGTCCGGCCGCGCGGCGTCGACGACGTCCCCATCGTCGCGCTGACGCTGCACGCCGCGAATGCCTCCCCCCGCGACCTGGAGTGGATCGCCCGCAGCATCGAATCCGACCTCAAGAGAGTTCCAGGCACACGCGACGTCTGGCTGATCGGCGGCGCCGAAAACACGGTCCGCGTGGACCTGGACGCCGGCCGCATGGCCGCCTCGGGCGTGACGATCCAGGACGTCGCCCAGGTGCTGGACGATGCCAACCACAGCCAGCGCGCCGGCGACCAGATCTCCGGCAACCTCAGCCTGACGGTGGACGCGGGCCGGTTCCTGCGTACCGCCGACGACGTCGCCGGACTGATCGTGGCCCGCCGCGACGGACGACCCGTGCGGCTGCGCGAAATCGCCCAGGTCAGCGAAGGTCCGCCTCCCCCGGAACAGTACGTCGGCTATCGGGCCGCGGGGCGCGGCGGGGATACCGAAACCGCCGTGACCCTGGCGATCACGAAAAAACCCGGGGCGAACGCCATCGCCGTCGCCAACGATCTGATGCGACGAGTGGACGAACTGCGGAACACCGTCATTCCGTCCACCATCCAGGTCACGGAAACCCGCAACTACGGGGCCACCGCCGATGCGAAGGCCGGCACGCTGATCCACAAGCTCATCTTCGCCACTCTGTCGGTGGTTCTGCTGGTGCTCCTGGCCCTGGGCTGGCGTGAAGCCGTCATCGTCGGCCTCGCCGTCGGCCTGACCCTGGCCTCCACCCTGTTCGCCTCCTGGGCCTGGGGATTCACCCTGAACCGCGTCTCGCTGTTCGCCCTGATCTTCTCGATCGGCATCCTGGTGGACGACGCCATCGTCGTCGTGGAAAACATCCACCGGCATGCCGGCCTGCATCCCGGACTCTCTCCCGCGCGCCGGATCCCCATGGCCGTGGATGAAGTGGGGGGACCCACCATCCTGGCCACCTTCACCGTCATCGCCGCGCTGCTGCCAATGGCCTTCGTCACCGGACTGATGGGTCCCTACATGAGCCCCATCCCGATCAATGCCAGCATGGGGATGCTGATCTCCCTGGGCATCGCCCTGACCCTGACTCCATGGCTCGCCATGCGCATGGGATCCCATGCGCCGGCGGCCAGCCAGCCCGCGGGGCCGGGGCGTGCGCAGCGGTTCTTCCAGCGCCTGATGGGGCCCTTCCTGTCCGCGCCCCGCGCCAGGCGCAACCGCGCCTGGCTGGGCCTGGCCATCCTGGGTCTGGTCCTGGGATCGATGCTGATGCCCGTTCTGGGATGGGTCGAACTGAAAATGCTTCCGTTCGACAACAAATCCGAATTCCAGGTCATCGTGAAGATGCCGGCCGGCACCCCGCTCGAACGAACCGACGCAGTGCTGCAATCCTTGGGCGACCAGCTCCTGGCCCAGCCCGAGGTCACCAATATCCAGACCTACGCCGGCACGGCCTCGCCCATCAATTTCAACGGACTGGTCCGCCAGTACGACCTGCGACGGGATCCGGCGCTCGGGGACATCCAGGTCAACCTGGCGGACAAGGACCGGCGCGACGCCCAGAGCCATGAGATCGCCATGCGGGTCCGTCCGGTCCTGAAGGCCGTGGCCGATCGCCTCGGCGCCGAGATCCAGGTCGTCGAGGTGCCCCCTGGTCCTCCGGTGCAGGCTCCCATCGTGGCGGAAATCTACGGTCCCGACCCGTCCGGGCGCCACGACCTGGCCGGCGCCGTGCGCCATGTGTTCGAACGGACCGAAGGCATGGTGGACATCGACGACAGCCGCATCGCCGCCGCGCCGCGGATCGTGCTGGCGGTGGACCGCGAACGCGCCGCCCAGGCCGGGGTCTCCCAGTCGGCCATCATCCAGGCCCTGCGGGCCGGACTGGACGGCATCTCCGCCGGCGTCCTGCGCGACGGCCATTCCCGGCCTTCGGCCATCATGCTGGGCCTGCCGTCCGAATACCAGGGCCGGCCGGACGAACTGCTGCGGCTCCCCGTCCGGGCCGCGGACGGCTCAATGATTCCCGTCAGGGAACTGGTCCGGGAAATCCGGACCACGCGCGAGCAGCCCATCCATCACAAGGACCTGCTGCCGGTGCAATACGTCACGGCGGACATGGCCGGCCGGATCGACAGTCCACTGTACGGCATGTTCGCCGCCCGCGACGCCCTGGGCCGGCTTCCCACCCCGGACGGACGGCCCCTGGCGGAATTCTTCACCCGGCAACCCGGCGACCCCTACGAAGGCTACGCCATCAAATGGGACGGCGAATGGCAGGTCACCTACGAAACCTTCCGCGACATGGGACTGGCCTACGCGGTGGGCCTGCTGCTGATCTACCTTCTGGTGGTGGCGCACTTCGGCTCGTACCTAATGCCGCTCATCATCATGGCCCCGATCCCCCTGACCCTGATCGGCGTGATGCCCGGCCATGCGCTGCTAGGCAAGCAGTTCACCGCCACCAGCATGATCGGGATGATCGCCCTGGCCGGCATCATCGTGCGCAATTCCATCCTGCTCGTGGACTTCATCCTGATGCGTCTGCGCGAGGGATCCGGGTTTGCCCAGGCCGTCGTGGAGTCCGCGGCGACCCGTGCCCAGCCGATCCTCCTGACGGGACTGGCCGCCATGCTGGGCGCGCTCTTCATCCTGGACGATCCCATCTTCAACGGCCTGGCGATCGCCCTGATATCGGGCATTGCCGTCTCCACGGTGTTGACGCTGGTCATCATCCCGATCCTGGTCTTCAGCGCCTTCCACCACCATCCCCAAACCCTCGTTCCTCAAGGAGACCAACCATGACTTCCTGGCAACTCGTCCGTATTTTCGCGGGCACGTTCATCCTGCTGTCGCTGCTGCTGGGCGCTCCGGCCAGTCCCTGGTTCCACAGCCAATGGTGGCTGGCCTTCACGGCATTCGTCGGCCTGAACATTCTGCAGAGCGGCGCAACGAAATGGTGCCTGCTGGAGCGCATCATGCATCGCCTGGGCGCGCGCCGGGGCGACTGATGGCGCCGAATCCAGGCGGCCGGCCGGACCGCAGATCCATGCGAACCGCCGCGTTCATGCTGGCGTCCGCGCTGGCGCTGGTCGGCGCCCGAGGCGCCGAGGCGACCGATCTGCTGCAGGCCTGGCAGGCCGCGCAAACGCATGATCCGGAACTGGCGGCGGCACGCCAGGGCCTGCTGGTCGGCAAGGCGCGCGCCGACCAAGCGGACGGCCTGTGGCGCCCCACCCTGGAGGCCCAGGCATCCGTGGGACGCGCGACCCAGGAAAGCCAGACCCGGGGCGCTCATTTCTCCGCCCCCGGCCTCGGCGCCATGGACGGAGCCAATTTCGATACATCGATTCGCAACGGCTCGCGGACGGAATATGGCATCCAGCTGCGCCAGCCGCTGATCGACCTGGGACGCGACGCCCAGGCCCGCCAGCTGCGCCATGCGTCCGCACGGTCCGAAGCCGCCTGGACCATCGCGGAGCAACAAGCGGCGTTGCGCATCGCCCAGCGCTATTTCGACGTGCTGCTGGCCATGCGCCGCCACGCGGCGCTCCTGTCCCAGAAGCGTGCCGTCGGACGGCTGCTGGACCAGGCGCGTGCCCGCTACCGGTCGGGCGACGCATCGATCCTGGATACCCACGAAGCCGAAGCCAGACTCGGTCAGATCGACGCCCAGGTCGAACTTGCCGCCACGCGGCTGGAGCTTGCCCGAACCGCCTTCACTCAGATGACCGGCCTGCCCGCCGACGGCCTGGCGCCGCTCCGGGAAGACGCTCCGGCGCTCGTCGCCCGGCCTGAACGGCCACTGTCCGACTGGCTGGACCAAGTGGACCGGACCAGCCCCGAGCTGCGCCAGGCCCTGGAAACGGCAGCCATGGCCGCTGAACGGGCAGAAGGCCTGCGAGCCGCCGCCCAGCCCACGCTGAGCCTGGTCGGAGCGGCGGGCCGCACCCACCTGAGCGGCTCCGGACAGTACGGCGATGCGGGCTACACGGCACAGCAATGGTCCGTCGGCCTGGAGCTGCGGATTCCGCTTTACACGGGCGGCGTGCGCAGCGCCCAGTACCGCGAGGCGCTGGCCGAACGCGACGGCGCGCGCTTTCAGGCTTCGTCCATGCACCAGCGCTTGAACCTGATGGTGCAGGCCGCATGGCTGAGTCTGGATACGGGGCCCGCGCGCATCCACGCATTGCGCCAGGCGCGCCAGGCCAGCGCGACGCGGCGCGACGCCACCCGGCTAGGCGTCGAGGCGGGCGACCGCACATTGCTGGACCAGCTGGACGCCGAACAGGCTCACACCCAATCCGAACTCGATCTTCACCAGGCACTGGCGGACCTGGCGATCGACCGCCTGAAACTGCAGGCGCTGGCCGGAGGCCTGGGCCAGGAAGCACTGGCTTCCGCCAATTGCATTCTGCGCGATACGCGCTGCCCTTGAGTCCGGACATGGGCGCAAAACACCACGAGAGGAGACAACATCATGGCACATATCATCATCATGGGAGCAGGCATCGGCGGCATGCCGACCGCCTACGAGGTCCGCGCCATGCTCGGACCCGAGCACAAGGTCACCGTCGTCAACGCGGCGGACCGGTTCCAGTTCGTTCCATCGAACCCCTGGGTCGCCATAGGCTGGCGCACGCGCGAAGCGATCACGCTGGAAATCGCTCCCCCCCTGCGGAAGAAAGGCATCGACTTCATCGCCAAGCGCGTGACAGCCATCGATGCCGCCGGCAACAGGCTCACGCTCGATGGCGGCATGGAACTCGAGTATGACTATCTGGTCATCGCCACCGGTCCGAAACTGGCCTTCGACGAAGTGCCCGGCGCCGGCCCCATCGACGGCCATACGTATTCCATCTGCACGGTGGACCATGCCGAACAATGGTGGGTCCGGTACCAGGAATTCCTGAAAGACCCTGGCCCCATCATCATCGGCGCCCTGCCGGGCGCGAGCTGCTTCGGCCCCGCGTATGAATTCGCCTTCATCGTCGCAACCGATCTGCGGCGGCGCAAGCTGCGCAACAAGGTTCCCATGACCTTTGTGACCAGCGAGCCCTATATCGGCCACATGGGTCTGGGCGGCGTGGGCGACAGCAAGGGCATGATCGAAAGCGATTTCCGCAATCTGGACATCCGCTGGATCACCAACGCCAGAACGACCCGGGTGGAAGCCGACACGATGTTCGTGACGGAAATCGATGAAAAGGGCGAACCGCGCAAAGAACACGAACTGCCATTCAGGATGGCAATGATGCTGCCGGCCTTCAAGGGCGTCGATGCCGTGGCCGCCGTGCCCGGCCTGTGCAACCCGCGCGGCTTCGTCCTGGTCGACGAACATCAGCGCAGCAAGCAATACCGCAATATTTTCTCCGCCGGCGTCTGCGTGGCGATCCCGCCAGTGGAAGTCACCCCCGTCCCCACGGGGGCTCCCAAGACCGGCTACATGATAGAGACCATGGTCAGCGCCATTGCCCACAACATCGCGGCGGACCTGGCCGGCCGGCCGGCGACGGCCAAGGGCACCTGGAACGCCATCTGCCTGGCGGACATGGGGAATACGGGCGCCGCTTTCGTGGCGCTGCCGCAGATTCCACCCCGCAACGTCAACTGGTTCAAGAAAGGAAAATGGGTGCACCTGGCCAAGGAGGCCTTCGAGAAATACTTCATCCGCAAAATGAGATATGGCACGTCGGAGCCCATTTATGAAAAATACGTGCTCAAGGCGCTCGGCATCATCCGACTGGAAGAATAGCGGCCGGCGCCGGGATCCCCGCGCCACGGACCGCCCATCCCGGCGATTCACCTGGAAAACCCGATCATGAACCTCGATTCCCGCATCGTCATCCTCGGAGCAGGATTCGCCGCTCTGAAAGCCATCCGGGAAATCCGCCGGCGCGCGCCGCGCGTCCGGATCACGCTGGTGGCCCCCGCAGCCGAATTCGTCTACCAACCCAGCCTGATCTGGATTCCCACGGGCCTGCGCGAGGCCGATTCTCTGCGGATCCCCCTGGAAGGCTTTCTGCGCCGGCACCGGGTCGAATTCCTGGCGGCGCGAGCCACGGGCCTGGCCGACGGAGGGCGCCGCGTGCTGACGGATCATGGCGAGGTCCTCCATGACGGTCTGATCATCACCACCGGCGGACGCTTCATCCGCAAGCTGCCGGGTATCGAGCACGCCCACATCCCATGCTCGGGCGTCGAGGCCGCCCTGGCGATCCGTGAACAGCTGACCGCCATGAGCGGCGGCAGCCTGGCCTTCGGCTTCGGCACCAACCCCCAGGAACCAGCGGCCATGCGCGGCGGCCCCCTGTTCGAACTATTGTTCGGGATCGATACCTGGCTGCGACGGCAGGGACGTCGGGAGCGTTTCGAACTGACCTTCTTCCACGCCAGCGAACGGCCCGGCCAGCGGCTCGGGGAACGGGCCGTCACCGCCCTGCTCGCCGAGATGCGGACTCGTGAAATCCGCCTGTCCCTGGGCCACCCGCCGCAGGCCTTCACAAGCCACAGCGTGGAGACGAAGGGAGAGTCGATCCCCGCGGACATGATTCTGTTCATGCCCGGCATGACCGGCCCGGACTGGGCCGAGGCCAGCGGCCTGCCTCTTTCGCCCGGCGGATTCTTCCAGGCCGACGCCCACTGCCGCATCCGGGGGGAGCCGCATGTCTACGTGGCGGGAGACGCCGGCAGCTACCCAGGACCGGACTGGTTGCCCAAACAAGCCCACATGGCGGAACTGCAGGCCGCGGCGGCCGCGCGCAACCTGCTGGCCGAACTGGCGGGATCCGCGCCATACGCACGGCCGCGCCCCGAACTCCTGTGCGTGATCGACTCCCTGGATGCGGGCACGCTGGTCTATCGAAGCGCCCGCCGGTCATGGATGCTGCCCAGGGCCTCCCTGTTCCACTGGGCCAAGAAACGGTTCGAAGCCCGCTACCTGGGCGGCCTGCGCGGGAACATGCCCGTATAAGTCCGGAACGCCACTGGACGGCCGGGTGCCGGCGGCCGCCTCGATGTTCAGTCGGAAGCCGGGCGTCAGGGCATCAGAACGTCGAGGCGCAATGCCCGCCGCTGGGCGCGACGCCCGAGCCCGCCGCGATCAGCGGCGGCTCGACGCGCACGTTGACCGGCACGCTGTGCGTCCAGTCCCAGGCGAAAAAACCCACGAGCACGATCCAGAAGGCGGCGGCCAGAAATCGGAAATGCATGGCGGTTCCCTCCTTCAGAAAGCGTAGCGGCGGCGCACACGCACGCCGATGAGGGATCCCAGGAATGCCATGGGCACCCAGATCCAGCCGTGCAGGCTGCCGGTGGAGATCCCGCTGACCATGGCGCCGATGTTGCAGCCGAAGGCCAGCCGCGAGCTGTAGCCCAGCAGCAGGCCGGCGGCCAGGCCCACGGCCCATTGCGTCCCGTTCATGGGCTTGGTGGCGGCGGCCGGCTTGCCCGCCGCGATCCACAAGGCGCCCGCCAGGATGCCGATGTTGGTGATCGAGGTCACGTCCAGGAAGACCGACTGCGCCAGCGTCGCCGCGTTGACCGGCTCGCTCCAGAAGGCATTGGCCGATGGGTCGAACAGATGCGCGGCCGTGGCGATCTTGGCCGCCCACAGACCGAAGCCGTAGACGATGCCCCAGGGCTGGCCGGCGATCACCAGGTTCAGCACCGCCAGCGCCGCCAGCAGCACGGCGCCCCATAGCAGCCTGCGGTTCCACAGCGGCGCCGCGCGGCCGGCCCAGCGCACCACGCCGAGGCCGACCAGGGCCAAGCCGGCCAGCGTCAGCAGCAGCGCGACGGGCGCGCCGAAATGCGCCACCAGACCGTAGGGCGGCAGGGCCCCCAGGGCCAGCCAGCGGTCCAGCGTGGCGGAACCGAGGAAGCTGCCGATGGCGAACAACGGCAGGATCGCCATGTTCAGAGGGATGCCCAGACCGGCCTTGTACAGGGTGCCGGAACCGCAGCCGTCGGCCACCTGCATGCAGGCGCCGAACACGAAGGCGCCCACGATCAGGCTGACGCTGGGCGGCCCCAGGGCGGCCCCCAGGTCGGTGGGATAAGCGGCCAGCAGAGGCATGGACGCCGCCGCCGCGACCGCCAGCAACACCAGTTGCGCCAGCACGCCGGACGGGTCACGCTGCTCGATCAGCCGCCGCCAGCCGGTGGTGAAACCGAAGCGCGCACCCGCCAGCACCGCCCCCAGGCCGATGCCGACCAGGAACAGCAACGCCTGGCGCAAGGCCACCGACCAGGCCAGGAAGACGCAGAAGGCGGCGATGAGGATCGCGAGAGGAAGACGTTTCATGGGTCAGATCAGCCGAATACGCCCTTCAACTTGTCCAGGATCTGGCTGCCGCGGCCGGGGACATGCTCCATCGGCCGGTTCGGGTCCTGCGACCATTCGGCCATGGACTCGGGATACAGCCGCACGTTCTTCTGGCCGACGATCTCCGACAACGCGAACCAGTCGGTGGCCGCCCAATGGCCGGTGTTGCAGAACGAGATCGTTTCGGACTTCGGGTCGGGCAGGAGTTCGGCGGCGATCTTGCGTGCCTTGTCCGCCGGGACGAAGATCGAAGTGCCGGGCTCGAACCAGCGACCGTTCTCCACATTGACCGCGCCCTGGATCGTGCCGGGCACCTGAGCCGTCGGCGCCTTGACCTTGCCCAGGTAGAAGTCCAGCGGCCGGGCATCCACCAGCCGGGTCTGCGGGTTGCCGACCTGCGCGGCCACCTGATCGGTGGTGGCGATGATGGATTCGTCCAGCTTCGGCTCGAAGGCCGTCGCAGCGACCGACGGCGCCGCCTGGTCCCGCGGCAGGCCGGCGCCGGCCCAGGCCTTCAGCCCGCCGTTCAGGACGGACAATTCCTTCAGGCCCAGGTATTTCAGGGTCCAGTACACCCGCGCCGCGGCGCCGAAGTCGGTGCCGTCTGCCCCCGACGAGACCACCACCGCATGCGTGTCCCGGTCGACGCCCAGGTCGCGCACCAGCCGCGTCAGCCTGTCCAGCGGCGGCAGCTGACCGGGATTGTTCGCCGGCCCGCGCCACTGGGCGTAAGGCGCCGACACCGCGCCGGGAATGTGGCCGGCGGCGTAGGCGTCGGGCGGCCGGATGTCGATGACCCGCACCGACGGCTGCTGCCGGACCACGTCCAGTTCGGACGGCGTCAGCAGGGGCTGGGCCGCCCAGGCGGCCGAGCAGGCCCCGAGAGCGAGGAAGAGCGCGCCCAGGCGGGCGGACAGGGATTTCATGATGAGGCCTTTGGGAAACAAGGAAGCGACCGCTCATTCTCCCAGATTCGATCGCACGGCAGGCGATACCTTTAAAACCTGAAGTTATATGAGGACTGGGGAGCCCGGGCACCCGCCGCGCCCGTTTCGCGCCTCAGGCCCGCAGCGGGCCGGCCAGGTTGGCCGGGATCACCTGGATCACCCGGGCGGCGCTGTCGCTGGCGGCGGCGAGCGCCTCCATCGGAGCGGCGCCACCGGCCCAGGCATGGACGAAAGCGGAGGCGAAGGCGTCGCCCGCGCCGATGGTGGACACCGGGGCGACGGTCCGCGCGGGATGAAAATGGCCCTGCTCGCCGTCATGAAACAGGGCGCCGCCCTGCCCCAGGGTCACCAGGATGGACTGGCCGGGCCGGCGCACCAGCCGCCGCGCGAGGTCGCGGGCCGCGTCCGGCGCAGGGGCGTCGGTATCCAGGTCCGCATCCCCGCACAGCCGCGCGGCTTCGCGTGCGTTGACGCACAGCAGGTCGGCCCGTTCCCACAGGCCGAGCAGGGCTTGAGGATCGGCCAGTTGCCGCGCGCCGGGCGTTACCGCCAGCCGATGGCGCGACGCGGTCATGCGCGCCAGGGATCGTTCCAGCCAGGACTGGGATTCCAGGGACAGGCCCGTCACGTAGACGACATCCGCCTTCTCCAGGCCGGGAAAACCCTGTTCCCCGACCCAGGCGCTGGCACCGCGCTGCGCGTAAGCGCGCGCCGCGCCGGTCTCGTCCACCATCACCACGGCCTTGCCCGTGGGCAGCGCGTGATCGGGAATGGCGGTCTGGATGCCGTGGCGCCGGAGGATATCCCGCAGCAGGTCGCCTTCCAGGTCGCAGCCCACACAGGCATGGACAGTGGCGTGAGCGCCGCGCGCAGCCACATTCAGCGCGGCATTCACCGCCCCGCCGCCCGCGTACAGGCCGATGTGCTCCACGTCCTGCTTGGCCGCGCGCATGGGCCGGACGCGGGATACGACGATGTCGACGACGGCCGCGCCGATGGTGGTGAATTGCATGGATGTATCCGCCTGGAATTGAAAAAGGCCCCACGCACCTTCGGCCTGCCGCTCCCCTGGGGGCTCGGCACGTCCGCCACCCGATCCGCGAAGACGCGCACGCGCCGGGGAGCGGATGACGGTGGTGAGGGAACAACAGATTAACCGGCATCGACGGCGGCGGACAATCCGGCAGGATACCGACCAGTCCCGGCGCGCCCGCGGCGCATTCCGTCGTCTTCATCACCGGCGGCTGCCAGGGCCTGGATCGACCGGCGGTCCGCCCGAGCGGACGCGCCCGCGTCCTGAACCCCGGCGTCCCGAGCCGCAGCTCAGGCGATCTTGTCCCGGGTCCGGGTGTCGAAGTCCGACGCGTCGTGGCGTTCCCAGAGCTGCTCGGAGGGATCGCCGGACGTGCGGTTCACCATCCTCCCGCGCCGCACCGCCGGGCGCTCGCCGATGGCCCGGGCCCAGCGCATCGCGTGGCGATAGTCGCCGGCCGACAGGAATTCCGCCGCGCCATAGACCTGGTTCAGCAACAATCCGCCATACCAGGGCCAGATCGCCATGTCGGCGATCGTGTAATCGCTCCCCGCCACGAATTCATGGTCGGCCAGGCGCTTGTCGAGCACGTCCAACTGGCGCTTGGCCTCCATGGCGAAGCGGTTGATGGCGTATTCGATCTTCACAGGGGCGTAGGCGTAGAAATGGCCGAATCCGCCGCCCACGTATGGCGCGCTGCCGACCTGCCAGAACAACCAGGACAGACATTCCGCCCGAGCCGCCGGCTCGGTCGGCAGGAAGGCGCCGAACTTTTCCGCCAGGTACGTCAGGATCGCCCCGGACTCGAAGACCCGGATGGGTGCCTGGCCGCCGTGATCCACCAGCGCGGGGATCTTGGAGTTGGGATTGATGCCGACGAAGCCGCTGCCGAACTGGTCACCCTCGCCGATACGGATCAGCCAGGCGTCGTAGTCCGCCCCCGAACATCCTCGCGCCAGCAATTCCTCCAGCAGGATCGTGACCTTGACTCCGTTGGGCGTGGCCTGGGAATAGAGCTGCAGCGGGTGCTTGCCGACCGGCAGCTCACGCTCGTGCGTGGGCCCCGACACGGGACGGTTGATGTTGGCGAACCGGCCGCCGCTGGGCTGGTCCCAGGTCCACACTCTGGGCGGCTGGTATTCGGGCGTCTGACTCATGCTGCATGCTCCTGATGGGCGCCGCCCTGCCGAGGGCGGCAAAAGCGCTTAAAGTACCAGCATCGGCCACCGCTGTGAACCGTTCAGTCGGCCGCTGGACGAATGCCCACGTCCGGCCCTATGATGAAGCCCACCAAACCATTGAATCTTCAAAGGAGAAGCGGATGGGCATTATCAGCATGATTATCGTCGGGTTCATCGTCGGCCTGATCGCGCGGGCGATCATGCCCGGCGAACAGAAGCTGGGCTGGATCCTGACCACGGTCCTGGGGATCGTCGGCGCCATCGTGGCCGGCTACCTGGGCGCCGCGCTGGGCTTCTACCAGGCTGGCCAGGGTGCGGGCTGGATCGGCTCCATCGTCGGCGCCCTGATCGTGCTGTTCATCTACGGCAAGTTCATCCGCAAGGCCTGAACGGCCGGAGCGCCTCGCGAACGACCTGGCCCGCGCGGTCAATAATGCGGCGGCCGCTCGTCGGCTCCGCCGCCTGGGCTGGGCGCGCCGCCGGCCGCGAACTGCTGGCGCAAGGCCAGCAGTTCGCGCGCCAGGGATTCGATCTGCTGCTGCTGGCGAAACACCGTGCGGTTCAGCTGGTCCAGCAGGTCGTCGGCGTACACCGCCTTGACCTCCAGATCCACCAGACGCTTTTCCTGCGCGGCGGGGTCGATGTCGGCTTCGTTCATGTCCAGAGTCCTACCAGGAAGTTTCAGGCGGCGGACAGAGGCAGGAAACGCCCCACGCTGCGCCCGGGCTTGCGTCCACCTCGCAGCCCGCATGCTACTCGGATTCGCCGGGGGCCGGGCAGTCCGCAGGGACCGCTCGGCGTCCAGGCTCATCCCCCAAGGGGGCCGTTTTTTCCTCGGGGCGGCCCGGTGCCAAGAAATCGGCCAGCAGGCTGGCCATCACCCGGGTGGCGCCGCGCAAGTCCCCCAGCATAACGTGTTCGTCGGCCTGCTTGGCGCGCGATTCCATGACGGTGCGCGGTCCCGCCCCGTACATGACGGTCGGTACGCCGTGCTCGGCATACAGCCGCGCATCGGCGTACAACGGGGTGCCCACGGCCGGGACGTCCTCGCCGAACACCGCGCGCGCATGCCTGCGCAGGCTGTCGACCAGCTTTTCATGACCCGGCAGCGGCCGCAGGGCCCGCGCCAGCAGGATGCGGCGCACCTCGACAGAGATCCCCGGCAGGCCGGCCACGGCAGCGGCGATGAAGGCGCGCACCTCGGCCTCGACGACGGCGGGGTCCTCTTCGGGGATCAGGCGGCGGTCCATCTTCAGCACTACTTTGCCCGGCACCACGTTGGTGTTGGTGCCGCCGTCGATGCGGCCCACGATCATGGTGGGATGAGTGATGCCGTCGATCCGGGAATCGATGCCGTCGAGCGCGTCCGCTCGGCGGTAGATCTCGTCCAGGATGCGGCTGGCCGCCCGCAGGGCGTCGTGCCCGGTCTCGGGCGCGGAGCCGTGCGTCGCCTTGCCGTGGACAGTGATCTCGAACTGCAGACAGCCGTTGTGCGCCGTGACCACGGCGTGGCTGAAGCTGGCGCAGACCGCGTAGTCCGGCTTCGTCAGGCCGCACTCCAGCAGCCAGCCCGGTCCCTTGAGCCCGCCGAATTCCTCGTCGTAGGTGAAATGCAGTTCCACCGCGCCTGTCAGGGGCGTGCCGGCGGCCTCCAGCGCGCGCACGGCATGCAGGTAGGTGGTGAAGTCGCTCTTGGACACGGCCGAGGCGCGACCGTAGAGGCGCCCGTCCACGACTTCGCCGCCATAGGGGTCGCGGGTCCAGCCCTCGCCCGGCGGCACCACGTCGCCATGGGCGTTGAGCGCCAGCACGGGACCGCCCGCGCCATAGCGGCGGCGCGCGATCAGATTGGTGATGCTGCGCATGCCGTAGGCCCGCGTTTCCTCGTCGGGCACGCGATGGCGCTCGACCTCCCAGCCCCAGCCTTCGAGCACGGCGGCCACGGTCTCGGCGTGTGGAGCGTTGTCGCCCGGCGGCGTGTCCGTGGGCACGGCCACCAGGCGTTGCAGCAGCGCGACCTGCTCGTCGAAGTGGGCGTCCACCCAGGCATGCAGGGCGGTGTGCAGAGTCTTTCCCATCGTCAGCGGACCAGGCGGCCCCAGATGCGCACGCGGCTGATGCCGCCGTCGGGGAACATATTCACGCGCACGTGCGAGACCGGACCGACCTCCTGGAGGGCGCTGCCTTCGTAGAAGTGCTGCTTGTCCATCTCGGTCTTTTGCTCGCCCAGAAGCACGGGCCAGAACATGGCCTGGGTCACCAGGGACTGATCGGTCGATTCAGCCACCAGCGCGCCCTGCACCGAGACGCGGTCGGGGTAGTTGCCCTTGAAGTGCGCCGTGTCGATCTCGATCTTTTCCACGACGACCGGATGGCCCAGTTCCAGGATCAGCCAGTCGTTGCCCGGCTCGCGGCGGCGGCGGGTTTCCCAGCCGTCGCCCATGTTGACGCCGCGGCCCGCCTGGATGACGCTGGTGGGCATGCCGAAGTGGGCGTCGCTGTAGGCGACGACACGGCCGCCGCTGGCCAGTGCCGACACTTCGTACAGGGCGTCCGGGTCGCGCCGGTCCCAGTCGCAGGCCGGCTGGCCGTAGACACGCAGACGGGCCACGCCGCCGTCCGGGAAGATGTTCAGACGCAGGTGAGTCCAGACGCGGGCGTCGTCGATCTCGACGAAATGGTGGGAATTGCCCTGCAGCGACTTGGCCGCGACGAGCTCGACCCATTCGGTCCCGGCGTCGGGCTCGCCTTCGCAGGACGCCGCCTGGATGGACGCGGCGGGCGGGAAATTGCCGGTGAAATGGCTGGTGTTGATATCCAGGCCCTTGATCGTGCCCGGCAGCCCCAGCTTGACGATGGCCCGATCATTGCCGCCGTTGCGGCGGCGGCGGGTCTCCCAGCCATCCATCCACTTGCCGTGGTCGTCGAACTTGCCGACGATGAAAACGGGCTCGGCATCCTGCAGCATGCGCTGCGCGGCAGCGAAGAATTCGTCCGAGCAGGACAGCACCCGGGCGCCCAGGCTTTCACTGGCAAGATTCGGGTGGCGGGTGGCGAAGGCGGGCAGATCGACCGCGGGGGCGTCGACGACGGTGCCGACGGGCAGATTGGAAGAAGCCATGGGATATGCTCCAAAGAGGCTGTGAAACCCGCCGGGCCGGTCCTTCGGCGCCCGGCGGGAAAGGCCGGGCGCTGTGCCCGGTCGGAGGTTTTGGACAGGCTCGCCCTGGATCAAGCGGGCTTGTAGGGGTGTTCCTTCACCCAGTGGCGGGCGATGTCGGCGCGGGTGGCGATCCAGACGCGGTCGTGCTTCTGGATGTGGTCCAGGAAGCGCTGCAGGCCGGCGAACCGGCCCGGACGACCGATCAGGCGGCAGTGCAGGCCGACCGACATCATCTTCGGCGCGGCCTCGCCTTCAGCGTAGAGCACGTCGAAGGCATCGCGCAGATAGCTGAAGAAGTGGTCGGCGGTGTTGAAGCCCTGCGGCGAGGCGAAGCGCATGTCGTTCGTGTCCAGGGTGTAAGGCACGATGAGCTGCGGACGGACCTTGCCACCGCCCAGGTCCACCTCGGTCCAGAACGGCAGATCGTCGCCGTAGTAGTCGGCGTCGTACAGGAACTTGCCTTCCTCGGCGACGATGCGCAGGGTGTTGGGGCTGTCGCGCCCGGTGTACCAGCCTTCGGGGTGGCGGCCGAGCAGCTTCGTGACGATTTCCACACAACGCAGGAAGTGCTCGCGCTCGACGTCCTCGGGCACGTCCTGGTAGTGGATCCAGCGGTAGCCGTGGCAGGCGACTTCATGGCCCAGTTCGACGAAGGCACGCGCAACCTCGGGATTGCGTTCCAGCGCCATGCCCACGCCGAAAACCGTCAGCGGCAGGCCGCGACGCTCGAACTCGCGCAGGATACGCCAGACGCCCGCGCGCGAACCGTATTCGTAGATGGACTCCATCGACAGGTGGCGGGCGGGATAGGAGGCCGCGCCGATGATCTCGGATAGGAACTGCTCCGACCCCGGATCGCCATGCAGCACACAGTTCTCGCCACCCTCCTCGTAGTTGACGACGAACTGCACGGCCACGCGGGCCCGGCCTGGCCAGTTGGCATGAGGAGGGGTGCGGCCATAGCCGGCGAGGTCGCGGGGGTAGTGCTGGTCTGCCATGAGAGTGTCTCCTGTCGATTGGGTCAGAGCGATGGGTTCAGGGTGTGGCGCCGAAGCGTGGACCAGGGATCGGCGCCGGACCCGGGCGCGACGTCCATCCGCTGTTCGCAGTCCTCGAGGTGGTGGTCCATGGCGGCGCGCGCGCCCGGCGTGTCGCGCCGGGCGATGCAGTCCAGGATGTCCCTGTGCTCCAGGTACGAGCAGGCGCTGCCTTCCGAGGTGTCACCCAGCGCGATGATCAGCGTGGTGCGGGCGCACAGGCCGGCCAGCATCTCCGTCAGCACCTGGTTGTCCAGCAGGCGGGCGAGCTCGACATGGAAGGCGTTGGACAGGCGCAGCCAGCTGATGCGGTCGCCCTGCTCGAAGGCGCACTGTTCACGGTCGACCATCTCGCGCAGGGGCACGAGCCGGTCGGCCACGTCATTCAGAGCCGTCAGCATGTCGATCACGATGCATTCCAGCGCGCGGCGCATGGCGAACACGTCGCGCACTTCCTTGGGCGTCGCCTGCCAGACGGTGGCGCCGCGATTGGGCTCGATTGCCACGATCTTGTCATGCGCCAGCCGCGCCAGTGCCGCGCGCACCGTGCCACGCGAGCAATCGAAGGCCGCACACAGCGCTGATTCAGTCAGCTTGGCTCCAGGCAGCAGCCGACGGTCCATGGCGGCGTCGAAGATTTCCCCGTAGACGCGATCGACGTCCGACGGCTCGCTGGCCGGCCTGGACTCGCGCAGGGACGAGGCGCGCGGCGCCTTCAGGTCCTGGGCGGTGCGGGCGGGCTTCAGTTGGAGCATGGCCATAGGTGAAAACGACAGGATTGATTGGCGACGAAAATTGTTGACAATTATTGTGTATCAAGCCAGAATCGTCAACACAAATTGTTGACAATCATCCGTCCGCAATCATTCGCACCCGTCCTGCCCCGAAATCCGCCGGCCCGTTCCGGCGCTTCGCGAACCGGCACACCATTCGCCGGGTCCGGCCATACCGGGGGCCTATTGGCAGGATACTGACCGGCGTAAATCCCATGGGAAAACTCTCCACCCATGTCCTGGACACCGTGCACGGTGTGCCAGCCCAGGGCGTCGCCCTCGAACTCTATCGCCTCGACGGTGATTCCCGCACCCTGCTCGCGCAAACGGCCACCAACCAGGACGGCCGCTGTGACGCGCCCCTGCTCAGCGGTCCCGCGCTGACCCGGGGCGTGTATGAGCTGGTCTTCCATGCCGGCGACTACTTCGCCCGCAAGGGAGTGCCGCTGCCCGAACCCCGTTTCGTCGACCAGGTCGTGCTGCGCTTCGGCGTGGCAAATCCGGACGAAAACTATCACGTTCCCCTGGTCGTGACGCCGTGGACCTGGTCCACCTATCGCGGCAGCTGAGCCTCGCGCCCACCCCGGCAATCCCTACATCGAAGAAACCAAGAGGAGACTCTCATGGAAAGCTTTTTCCTTGAGTACGGCAACCTGCTGCTGCGCTGGCTGCACGTCATCGCCGCCATCGCCTGGATCGGCGAATCCATTTATTTCGTCATGCTCGACCTGAGCCTGCACGCGCCCAAGGGCGAGCACGCCAGGAAGCTGGGCGTGTACGGCGAAATGTGGGCCGTGCACGGCGGCGGCTTCTACCACAACCAGAAGTACCTGACCAACCCGGCCGAGCTGCCCGACGACCTGCACTGGTCGTTCTGGAAGTCTTACACCACCTGGCTGTCGGGCTTCGGCTTGTTCATGCTGCTGTACCTGCTGCGCGCCGACATCTACCTGGTCAATCCGGCCAGCCCCTGGGAATGGGCACGCAACATGAACGGCACCGAGGCCGGCATCCTGGCCGTGGCATTCCTGGTGGTCGGCTACAACGTGTATTCGCGCCTGTGCCGCATCATCAGCCCCACCGTCGAACGCGATGGACTGCTGAGCGTGGCCGTGGGCGTGATGATGGTACTGGTCGCCTGGCTGACCACGCAAATATTCCCGGGCCGCGCCGCGTTCCTGATCACCGGCGCATTGATGGCGACCTGCATGTCGGCCAGCGTGTTCTTCTGGATCATTCCCGGGCAGCGTCGCATGGTCAAGGCCCTGAAGGCGGGCGAAAAGCCGAATCCGCTGGACGGCGCCCTGGGCAAGCAGCGCTCGGTGCACAACACCTACTTCACCCTGCCGGTGATCTTCCTGATGCTCAGCAACCACTATTCGTTCACCTATACGAACGAATATGCCTGGGTCATCATGAGCCTGTTCATCTTCGCCGGCGCGGTGATCCGCCAGTACTTCGTGCTGCGCCACACGGGAAAGAACGATCTGCGCTACCCGCTGGCCGGCATCGCGATGCTGGCGATCATCGGCTGGATCGCCGCCCCGGCGCCCGCCGCGCAGACCAGCCGGGCCGGCGGCGCGGCCGCCCCGGCCCAGGCCGCCGTCACGGTGGAGCAGGTCCACGGCATCATCACGGCCCGCTGCACGGAATGCCATTCGGCCAAGCCCACGCAGGCCGGTTTCGCCGCCGCGCCGGCCGGGATCCTGCTGGACACCAACGAGCAGACCCTGCAGCACGCCGAGCAGATCAAGCAGGTCGTCGCCAGCAAGTACATGCCGCTGGCCAACCTGACGCAGATGACGGACGAGGAACGCGCCGTGATCGCCGCCTGGAACGGCAAGTAAGGCCCGCGCGGGCGTCTCGCTCTGCCCTCGCCCGGCCCCGGCGCCGGAAAACCGGAGGCGTGCCCGATGCGGACACGGTCGTCCGCCGCAGTGAAATCCGCGGGCGGCGCCGGAAAGACCGGCTTGGGGGGGTGGGGCCGGTCGTGCGGGAGCGCCGGACCCACGATCCGCGCCGCTCATTTCCGCGACAGGCACAGGTACCCCACGGTCAGGCCTTCCGGGGCCGCGACGGACCCGCTTTCGGCCACCTGCGCCATGACGTACCCGGTCGGACACGAGCAGGCGCCGGTGACCGGATTGACCGAGGGGACGCCCATGGCGCTGAAGCAGCCTCGTCGGCTGTTCAGCATGTAGCCGCCACCGGCCGGGCGCGCCACCAGAGACCAGAACCCCTGCTGGCAGGCCAGCACGCCCGCCCCCTCCCTGACCCGGCCCAGCGCGCCTTCCGGCGCACAGGCCTCGCCGACGCCCCAACCCTGTTCCAGCTGCAGGCTGTCGCGCGCGACCAGGCGCGTCCCGCTGCGCACCACGCCCTGGATCGTGGCATCTCCCTGGAGATCCGGATCGCGGGCGTCCCGCACCCGGAGGTAGGCTCCATCGTCACCCCCAGCTCCTGTACCGCTCCCCTGCCCCACGGGCGCCCGGGCCGCGAGAGCCACGACGCCAGGCATCCAGTCGGGGACACCCTCTTCCGGCACAGGAACGAGCAGTCCGGCGCCGCTCAGGAAGCCGGGCCGGCGCGGCCAGACCACCAGCCCCCGCCCTTCGGCAGCCTGAAGCCATTCGGCCACCAACGCCTCGTCCACCCCGCCGGCGGCAGTCCGCAGAGCGGGCCGCGCATGGACCAACGCCCACACGCGGCAGGATGGCCCCGGACACTCGCCCTCGCGCACCACCCGCAGCCCCAAGGTCCGGCGCAACGGCCCCGCGGCCTGCCAGCCTCCGGCCAGCAGGCCTGCCGCCCGCAGTTCGTCCCAGCGCGGCGCCGTCCAGTCGGCGTAGCCCTGCCCGGCCAGGACATCGGCATCTCCGGCACTGGCGAGATCGGCCGCGTGGTGCGCCAGGAAAGCCTCGGCCGCGTCGCGGGCGACGCCCATCCAGGCGGCGAGGGAACGAGCCTGCAGCGTCCGGGCGCGCTGCGCCCATTCCTGGCCGGCCCAGATCGTCAAAGCCAGGCCCAGAGCCGCGGCGATCATGAATTCCAGCAGCAGGGCCCCTCGCTGGATCCGGCGAGGGACACGCCGCCCGCGCCCGGCGACACGGTCAACTGACATGGAACTCGAACTGGTTGACGTCCCCCTTGGCGCAGGCCGACTCCGCCGACAGCGCATTGTAGGTCGTGGCTTCGTCCTTGACCGTGCGGGCGGCGGCGCCGTCGGCCTCCACCGTGATGCGGTCGGCCACGCGCTGCAGCACCGACGCGATCGAGGGGCAGGCCACGTGGTTCACCCGCTTCAGTCGCAACAGGAACGCCGCGCCGGCATCCGCCGATTCGATCTCGACGGTGCCGCCGCCCCCCAGCCCGTGCAGCACGGCGCCGTCGCTCGCCAGGGTCAGCACGCTGGAATCCGCCACCATGGCCGCCAGATTGGCCATGCCGATGTTCTCGTATGGCGCGTCGCCGGAGGTCCCGGCGTTGACGCGCACATGCATGACGAAGCGGGCCAGCTCCTGGCCGACCTTGGGCACCTTGTTTTCCATCACATAGCCGCCGATCGCGGGAATGCCGATGACCGCGATCAGCAGCACGATGGCGGTGACGATCGAGACCTCGACCAGGGAAAATCCCGCCTGTCCCGTCCGGTGGCGCGCGGCGCGCGATTGTTCCAACGTTTGCATGAAGCCTCCTTTGCCGGATGCCCGGCGCACGAATGAACCGGCTCCTCAGGAGCCGGCATGAAACATCATCCAGCCGCGCCGCAGTTCATCGAGCGCGGCGTAATGCCACAGACCGATCCCCAGCACGACCGCCGCCCCCAGCAGCAGCGCAGTCCAGCGCAGCGCCAGGGCCTGGTTCCGGACACGGTCCAGCCAGCGGCCGGCCATCCGTCGATGCGCGGCCTGCAGTCCGGCCTGCAAGCCGCGCGCCGCGGCCATGTCTTCCAGATACCAATACAGGTCACGATCCAGCAACCCGGTATCGAAGGCCGCCGCGCCAGCCAGCCCCTGATCGACCCGGGCCACGGCACGTTCCAGGTGGTCGCCCAGCCAGGGCCCCGCGTCTTCCAGGAACAGCAGGATCACCGGCCGCAGTTGGGTCGAGCCGCCCGCCCCCTGCTGCAGCAGGATCGAGACCAGGGCCAGCAAGCGCAGCGCCTGGACCTGGCGATACAGGCGCCAGGGGCCATGACGGTCCAGACGACGACGCAGCGGCCCGCGCCAGCGCGGCAGGGAATACAGGCCGGCCGCCAGCAGCGCGCAGACCCCGGCCGGCAGCCAGGCGCCCCAGGCGCGCAGCCAATCCGCGCCAGCGAACAACGCCCGCGACCAGTCGCCCAGATAGGCGGCCGGTAGCCCTTGGAAGGCCTGCCGCAGGGCCGGCACCGTCCACTGAGGCAAGGCCAGCAACAACAGGCTGGCCACCAGCAGGGCCGCGGCAGCCGAGCCCAGCGTGGCCCAGAGCATGCGCCGCGCCCGGATCAGCAACGCCAGGTGATCGGACAAGGCCTGGAAACAGGCCAGCAGCCGGGCATTGCCATAGGTCTGGGCCGCTCGCACCAGGGCCAGCTCGTCCGCCGGGAAGCAGCCCAGCCAGGTGGCGTGCAAGTCTCCGCCGCTGGCCTCGCAGGCCCGCGCCCAGGTCCGCGACAGGCGCCCGCGCACCGTGCCGGGACCATGGCGCGCGGCATCCCGGTCGAAGAGTTCACGCACGGTCAGGCGGCCCTGCGCGCCCAGCAACACCGCCTGGAGATAATCGAAATAATCCGCGCGTCCGCCGGCGAACCGCCAGGCATCCAGACGCAGGCGCAGCCCCGCCAGCATCACCCGCCCCCGCGTCATCGACAGGCTCCCGGGGGAAAGGGAGGCGGCGCGTCGCCGCGGGCCGGCAGCCGGCCCTGGCGCAACAGCAGGGTCTCGAAGGCCATGAAACGTGTCTCGACGTCGCGCGGATCCACCAGGCCGGCGGCGGCTTTTTCCATGGCGTGCGCCATGGCGCTGGCATGCGGATCCGGAACGTAGCCGTTGCCGCCCCCCTCGCCGGGCAGGCCGGGCTCCAGACATTCGGCGGCCACGGTCCGCCCGTCATAACCGAAGAGTTCCGGCAGTGCAGCCCGGCGGCAATGCGGGCAACCGTCCGGATTGCGCAGGCGCAACGCCGCCGGATCGACGCCCCAGGCCAGCCCGATCCAGCCGAGCCATCGCCGCCAGTGCCCGGCGTCGCCGCATGACCGCTGCCGCACGAGTTCGGCGGTGCCGGCCGGCACCGCGCAGGCCGGGCACAGCCGAGGCAGCAGCGCCTGATAGACGAGCAGCTTGAGGATGCCGGGCGTGGCCAGGAAATCGCGCGGCACCGCGATGAAATCGGAGGCCAGCCGGTCGATGATGGCGCGCGCCGAGGGCGCATGCACGGTGGTGTAGACATTCACGCCGGACCCCGCCAGGTCCATGAAGGCCAGCCCGCTTTCGGCGTCGCGGATTTCCCCCAGCAGCACGTCGGTCATGGCCGAGCGCTTCAGGGTGCGCAGCTTGGCGGCATAGCGGCCATGCGCCTGCTGGTCCAGGTCGCGGCCGATGGTGTTCTGCACGGCCCGGTCGATCCGGTATTCCACCGGCTCTTCCAACGTGATGATCTTGCGGTGCGCCGGCAGGCCGCGGATCAGGGTCGCCAGCGTCGTCGACTTGCCCGAACCCACGGTACCCGCGAGCACCAGGGCGCCGCCTTCGGATTTCAGCACGCGCTCGAAGCGGGCGATCTGGTCGATCCGGTAGCCAAGCCCGTCCAGGGTGACGGGCCCGGATCCGGCGTCGCGCGACAGGAAGCGCAGGCAGACGCTGGGGCCCCGGTCAGCGGCGAGCGAGGCCCAGCGCAAGGTATAGGCACGGCCATCCACACGGCGCAACAGACTGCCCTGCTGCTCGAGCAGCGGATCGAAGACCGCCCCGTTACCGCCCTGGATGTCCATCCATGCCACCGCCAGCACGTCCCGCAGCAGCCCGGTCGGCATGTGACGGAAGCGCTCCGGCGCGACATAGCGGCCGGCCACGGTGTAGCGGACCTCGGACTCCGCCACGTCGCGCAGGATATTCAGGTGCAGGTCCGTCGCCCCCTGGCGCACGCCCCATTCGACCAGATCCTGGAACACCCCGGCCAGGGCGGTCGGGGTGCGGTCCCCGGCCTGCGCCAGCACTGCCGCGCCACCCTCGCGCGACAGGGCCAGCAACAGGGCCGCCGGCAGGACATAGCGGGCCGGATCGGACAGGAGACGCCCGGCGGCCCGCAGGCGCCGTTCCAGCGCGTCGGCTTGGTCGCTGCCGATGTATTCGGCCCGGGCCAGCAGCGTGACGCTGCCGTCGGCCCGTTCCACCGGACAGATCCGGTCCGCCAGCGACTGGACGCCCAGATCCCGCGCCAGCACGCGTCGCACCTCCGGCAGGAGCGCCGACAGCTGGCCTGGATGGTCGATCACACCGGCCCGTGCCGGATCGAAGGGCGGCGGGGGCTCGGCCAGCGACAGGGCGGAAGGCCAGGACTTCATGGTCGCGCCTCGCCCAGCAGCATGCGCAGGCACAGGGAATGACGGTCCTCGCCGCGTTCGATCTGCACGCAAGCGCCATTCATGCCCCGCAGCTGATAAACGCCTGGATCGCCGGCATGGCCGGCGGGCCAGGCCTGGCCGCGCACGTACAAGTAGGCTCGACGCCCCACCTGGACCTCGGCCATCAGTACCTGGCCGACGCCATACAGGGCCACCAGGCGGGGCTCCAGAACGGGCCGCACGCCCGCCACCGGGCCCGCCGCCGGATGACCAACGGTCCCGTCGGAGGGGGACCGCAGCGCATCGCGCAGATCCTGCTGCATCAGCTCGCGCACCGACCGGGTTTCCCAGTGGGCCTGGGGATCCTCCGGCACGAGACCGGCCTCGGACAGTGCTCCGGTCCGCGCGCCGCCGGCCTGCGGTTCCGCCCCGACAGGCGCGCCCCACGCCGGCGACAACGCCAGGCACAGCCATGCGGCCCTCAGGAATGCCCCGGATCGGTCGGACGGACAGGCCAGGCCCGGAAACGCTGTCCGGAACATCGCCGTCCCGTGCACGGATTCACGATCGGTTTTCATAGACGGTTCCTTCGAGATGCAGGATCAGGCGGCTGGCGCGCACGGCCGGCCGGACACCCGGCATCAGGGTCAGCACGGCCTGGTGCCAGGAGACGGCGCGGGCCAGCGGAGCCAGCAGCGCGCCCGAGCGCAGCGGCCCTTCGACCCGCAGGACGCGCACGGCCAGGGAAGGGAAATCCTCGGGCGGAGGCAATTCCCGGCCCTGCGCGTCGTGCGGCGCCGGTACAGCCAGCGGTCGGGCCGCGCCGAGCCGCAGCACGGAAAAAGCCGGCAGCACCGCCTGAAGCGCGCTGGCCCAGTCCCGGGCCAGAAGCCCGGCGCGCGGCAGGCTGTGCGGTTCGGGGCGTCCGCCGGGCAAGGACAGGGTCCAGGCAGCGCGGGCGATGTCCAGGGAAGGGAAGTCCAGCCGCCAGTCGGCGGGAGCCGCCCTCAGCAGGGCGCGGTTGTCCGCCAGGGGACCCTGGCGGCGGTATTCGCCCACGCACTGCCAGAGCGCGCCGTCCGGCCGGGGCTGGCAGCGCAGGTCATGCAGGGACCAGCCCCCGACCCACGCCGGCTGGCGGTACAGGGCGTCCAGCAGGGCCCGGGTGCCCGCTTCTCCATGAAGCGGGCGCCTGTCCAGCGCGCGGTCCAGCGCCGCATGCCAGCCGGCACGCGCATCGGAACCTGGCGCGGCGGCCGCATCCGCGCCGCCGGTCCAGCGCAGCCAGCCAGCCGCTCCCAGGCCCGCCGCCAGGATCAGCAGTGCGAGTCGCAAGCCGCGCCGCCGCACGGGTTCCAGGGGATGCCGACCCGCCGCCTCGCTCGCCAGGATCTCCACCAGCCCGGCCGTGCCCGCGCCGGCGTGCGCCGCGAGCAGTTCCAGTTTCGGATGCGCCAGGCGCAGGGCCTCGATCGCTTCGCGGGCCAGATCCGCGTCGGGATAGCCCCGGTCGGCCCGCGCCAGGGCGACGCCTTCGTGCGCGGCCAGCACGTGCCAGGTCCCCGCGTCGAGCGGCAGCACGCAGGCCACGGTGCCGCGCGGATGACGGCGCGCCAGGAGGTCCGCCGCCGACCAGCAGACCTGGCCGGCGGGCAGGCCGCGCGCCAGGCCCAGCGCGGCGGGCGGATCCCCGGACACCACCCGGTGGGAAGCCCCCAGGCGGCGCGCCCGGGCCCGGGCGGCCTCCGGATCGCCCAGCAGCGGCACCCAGTCCAGCCCGAAGGCCAGCGGCACCCGGTCCACCCAGACGAGACGCGCGGTCCGCCCCATGTCAGAGCCCCTCCTCGACCTGGGCGGTGATGATCAGCACCGTGGTCAGCCGCTGGGCATTGAGCTGGTTGCCGCCGCCGAACAGCGCGGGCACGCCCGGGTTCAGGCGACGTTCGGCGGACTCGGCAGTCTGCCGGTCGAACCCCGACACCACCAGCGGCTGTCCCGGTTGCAGCGCCAGTTGCTGCACCGTCCCGTTGCCCTCGATGGTCAGCTGCTGCAATTGCAGGGGGTGGTCCTTGTCACCGAAGGTCACGGTCTTCAGGGGCTGGGCCACGGTATTGTCGTAGGCCAGCGACAGCAGGATCCGACCGTCTTCCTGGGCATCGGGCACCAGGGTCAGCAGGGATCCGACGGTTTCGGCCTTCTGGTTGACGGATACGGCCGGCACCGCCAGGCCGGTGGCGCCGGATACCGGCGTGGTTTCAATCCGGTCGATGTACGAGAACGTCGTGCGCACCGCATGCGACACTGGCCTGCGATTCAGGCTGAGCATCGGTACGCTGCTGCGCCGCACCAGCCGGACGGACTCACCCAGGGCGCGGATGACGGCCTCGCTGCCGGAAAAGGATCCTTGAACGATCTCCGCCCCCAGCCTCCCGCCCGTGCCGCCGGCCAGGGCCGGCACCGCCAGGCCGGCAGCCAGGCGGGCGCCGGAGAAGACCAGGTTCCAATCGATGCTGGCCTGGGCCTGTTCGCTCAAGGCCACGGTCAGCTCTTCGAAGACCAGGCGCACGCGCCGCGTCAGGGCGCGATTCTCCTGGTCCAGGTAGCGGGCGATGCGGTCCAGGACGTCGGGCATGTCGGTGACGACGACCGACGCCCCGGCCCCGGATTCGGCCACCAGCACGCCGGCCCGGGACAGGAACGGCTCGATCCGGGCGCGGACGGTCTTCATCACGTCCTGGTCGCCGCCGCTCAGGCGCGTGCCGGAAGCGCTGACGAAACCTCCCTCGGAGGAATCCCTCCCCTGCCCCAGCGACGCCTGGACGCGTGCGGCCAGCGTGAGCGCCTGGACATTGAAGACCCGGGTGTCGGTACGGAAGAATTCGATGCGGTCCCGTTCGTAGCGCCAGCGCACCCCGAGATGCGCACACAGGCTGTCGAGGATTTGCGGCAGGGGTGCGGGGCCGGATGTCAGGTCGAAGGGCCCGGATGGATCATCAACCGTGACGCCCTGCCCCGCGCCACCCGCCAGGCGCGGCAGGAAGAGTCCGGACGGCAGCAGGGCGTCCGGACGCACGTGAACCGGGATCCCGGTGACGGCCGCGATGCGCCGCGCGATGCGGCGCAGATCGCCGGTGCCATCGGCAAACAGCAGGGTCGTGCGCACGCGGGCGCGCAGGGGGACGGGCAGCGTCAGTTCGCGGGCCAGCGGCTGCGCCCGCCCGGCGACCCAGGGCCGGTCGATATCCTGGGCGGCCCGCCGCGCGTCGGCATCGGTCGCGGCCCGGGAAAACCGGTCGTGCTCGCGGGACGCGGTCTCGTCCGCTTGGCGGAAGTCGCCCGCCGCCTGGCGCAGGCGCTCGGAGAAGGCGCACCCGGACAGCCCCAGGCACAGGCACAGGACGGCCGGAGCAAGCCGGCGGCGGGGCGTCACGAGCCGGCTCCCGGCACCCGGGTCCGGTCGCAGCGCTGCGCCAGCGGCACCACGCGCAGGACCCGATTGGCGTAGAAGCAGGGCTGAACCGGCCGGTCCCCGAGTTCGGTGGCGGACAGCAGACCGCGCACAGCCGTGCGGAACGAATCCCCGAAGGCAGCGGAACCCGCCAGGGGAATATCGGCGTCGACGTCCCAGTGCTCGGGTTCGAAGGTCCAGCCCGCGGCATGTGCCCAGCGCCCCAGCGCCCGCCGGACGTTGCCGTCGGCCGGCGTGACTTCGAAGGGCGAGGTACGGCTCCTGGCCGGTGCCCGGGCGGCGGGCGCGAACGAGGCCGCGATCGGGCCGCCCGCGTTGCCGGCGGGCCGGGCGAGCGGCGCCGGATGCATGGGTGGAACCGGAGGCGGAATCGGCCGGGGGCGCGGCGCGGGCATCGGCAGGTGCGCCACCGGCGTCACCGCCGCCCGGTCCGGTGCCGTCTCCAGGCTTGTGGCGGCCGGAACGGACACGAACGCGGCCGGAATGGCGTCCGCCGAGGGTGCCTCGGGCTCGCGCCAGGCCTCGGCCCGCGACAGACCTCCGCGCAGGACGATACGTTCCGGCACACCGCCCAGAACCAGGTAATCCCGATCCCGGCGGGGCCGCAGCAGCCGGTCGCCCCGGGCGGTGCGCTCGAACACGGCGGGCTCCGCCTGGCCAGCGGGATACTGCAGCCAGGTCTCGCGCCCGTCGTCGAAGACCTGTAGCGGCGCCAGCGCGGGATCGCCCGCGATGCGCCAGTCGAAACGGTAGACGCCGGGCGTTTGGGGCAGCCCCGCCAGTTCGCGCCACCAGGCGCCGTCCGCCGGGGCGGCGCAGCCCCCCAATCCCGCCAACAGCAGCCCCGTGCCCAATATCCTGATCATGTTTTTCCCCCGACGACACCGTGGTCGTGCATCACGGTGCCCATGGTGGCGTGCCCGGGCGCGGGCCGCCAGACTGGGAAATACGAACGGATGAAAAGGTCCGCCCCCGGAGCCGCGCCGTGGAATCGACGCAACTCCGGGGGCGGAGGACATCAGGCAGCGGCGGTCACACCGAAGCCAGGGCCATCGGAACCCGGGCCGCCGTTGCAACCCGGCGCCATGATCAGCGCTGGCGCACCAGCTTGTTGGCCTCGGCCGAAGCCGTATTCAGGGCGGTGACCGCGGGCTGCTGGCCGCTGAGCGCGGAATCCAGGATCTGCTGAAAACGCGAACGGATGGCCGGGTAGTTGTGGATGCGGAAGCCCTGGGCCGTCAGGACGGCCTTGCCGCTGTAGACCGCCACCAGGTCACGCCATTGGCCCAGCTTGGCGTAGTAGCTGGCGGGCGTGGCGTCGAAGGCGGCCTGCGTCAGCGGCAGGAAGCCGGTCTGCTGATACCAGCGCGCGGCCTGCCCGGGCTGCGACAGCCAGCCCAGAAAGGCGGCCGTGGCGTCGGTGACGGGCTTGGAGGTCTTCATGACCCACAGGCCGGCGCCGCTGACGAAAGGATTGCCGGGCTTGCGCGTGACTTCGGGATAGTACGGCAGGCCGGACACCGCGTAGTTCAGCTTGCGCTGATCGCTGAATTCGCCGATGTGGCCGGAACTGGACATCAGCACGGCGCACTCGCCCTTGGCGAAGCGGTCGATGGAATGCATGCCGGCGTCCGGGCGCACCATGATCTCGGAACGCACCCAACTGATCATCAGGGCCAGGTGGCGCACGTAGGTGGAATCGAAGGAGAAGCTGGGCAGGCCCTTGGCCTTCAGGCCGTTGTCGGCGCTGGCGTAGAGCTGGTTGTTGACCGCCGCCAGGTTTTCCAGGTTGATCGACACCGGCAGATCTGAGGTCAGCGGACACTTGCGCGAACCGTTGTTGGCCATGGTCACGAGCTGACCCTGCAGGTTCATCCAGGTGCGCTGCGGCTCGGGGGGCACCAGGCCGGCCTTCTTGAAGGCGTCCTGGTTGTAGTACATGACGGGGATTTCCAGCATGTACGGAAAGGCCATCAACTGGCCCTTGGCGTCATGGATGAAGGCGTTGTCCGAGGACACGAACCAGCGCGTGTTCTTCAGCGCCGAGGACTTCTGCAGCGCGTGGAATGGCTGCACGTAGCTGCGTTGGGCGATGTCTTCCAGCGTGTGGCTGTCGCCGATCTGCGCCAGGGCGGGCAGGTTTTTGGCCTGGGCGGCGGCGCCCAGCGCCTGGTCGAGCGCCTCGGGCGTGTCGAAGACGCGCGCCACGACCTTGACGTCGGACTGGCTGCGGTTGTAGGCCTTGACCAGATCCTGGAAGACCTCGGCGTTATGGCCCTGGAGAGTGTGCCAGACTGGCACTTCGGTCGCAGCCCAGGCGGGCGCGGCCGCGACAGCGGCCACGAGCGTCCAGACAGCGCGCATCCCCGGACGCAGCGCACCGGAGCCGAAAGAAAGATTCATGATGAGTCAATCCAAAAAAGGAAAGTCGATATCCGGCGTCCGTCCGGACACCAGGTCAGCCAGCACCCTGCCCGAGCCCGCTCCCATGGTCCAGCCGAGACTGCCATGGCCCGTGTTCAGGTAGAGATTGCGTATGCGGGTACGGCCGATGAGGGGGACGTTGGAAGGCGTCGTGGGCCGCAGGCCGGACCAGAACTGAACATTAGCAAAATCGAGGGCACTTGGGAACAGGGCGCGGGCCTGCTCGACCAGCCGATTGCAACGTCCGGTATCCAGAGCGCGGGAATAACCGCCGATTTCGGCCGTTCCCGCCATGCGCAGCCGGTCGCCCAGGCGCGAGAAGACAATCTTGGCCTCCTGGTCGACCAGGCTGACCATGGGCGCGGCCTCCGGGTCATGCAGGCGGAAGGTCGCGGAATAGCCCTTGGCCGGCCAGACCGGGCAGGACAGGCCCAGCGGCGCGGTCAGCTCCGGGGTGAAGCTGCCCAGGGCCAGCACGTAGGCGTCGGCCTGCAGGGGCTGGAAATAGCCGTCGGGTTCGATCAGCTCGGCCACCGAAATGCGCCCATCCACGGGCACCAGCCGGTTCACCCGGGTGCCATAGCGGAAGGTCACGCCCGCGTCCCGCGCCCGTTCGGCCAGGGCGCGCGTGAACAAATGCACGTCGCCGGACTCGTCGTCGGCCGTGAAGTCGCCACCGATGATCGGATTCCGGGACGCCGCCAGCGCCGGCTCGATACGCAGGACCTCGGCCGCGTCGACGATGCGCCGGTCCACGCCCAGTTCACGCATCCGCGCGGCGCTGGTCCGGGCGTGCTCGAATTCCCGCGGATCGCGGTAGAAGGCCAGGATGCCGCGTTCCAGGTGATCGTATTCGATGTTCAGCGCCGTCCGCAGTTCGCGCAGCGTGGCGCGGCTATATTGCGCCAGGGCCACCATGGCGCGCAGGTTCGCCGCGAAACGCGGTTCGCGGCATTCGTTCAGGAAGCGCGCGCACCACAGCCATTGCCGGGGATCCAGGCGAAGCGACACACGCAGCGGCGCGTCGGACCGTCCGATCCAGCGCACGACCTTGCGCAGCGTGTGCGCGCTGGCCCAGGGCTCGGCATAGCAGACGGAGATCTGGCCGCCATTGGCCCGGCTGGTCTCCAGGGCCGCGCCCGGACGGCGCTCGACGACCTCGACTTCGTGACCGGCGCGCGCCAGCCACCACGCGCTGGACACCCCGATGATGCCCGCGCCAAAGACCGCGATTTTCATGCCTCGGCCCCGACCCGGTCCGCAGCGGAGGTGAAGGCGTCGGCGTGGAAGGCCTCGGGCGACAGCCCGCACTGCTTCACGAAGTCGCGGCGCGCGGCTTCGACCATGGCCGGAGCGCCGCAGGCGTAGACCTGGTGACCGGACAGATCGGGCAGATCGTCCATGACGGCCTGGTGGACCCACCCGGTGCGCCCCGTCCAGCCGTCGCCGGGCCCGGCCTCGGACAGGACCGGCACGTAGCGAAAGTCCGGCAGGCGGTCCCGCCATTCGAGCGCCAGGGGGTGCCGGTAGAGGTCGGCGGGACGGCGCCCGCCCCAGTACAGCGTCGCCGGGCGCGCATCGCCCCGGGCCATCATGTCTTCGATCATGGCCTGGATGGGAGCGAAGCCCGTGCCGCTGGCCAGGAAGACGATCGGCCGCGCGTCGTCGGGGTCCAGGAAGAACGAACCCAGAGGGCCTTCGATGCGCAGGATCTCGCGCGGCTTGAGCGGCTCGTTGCCTTCGCCGAAGACACGGCTGGTGAACAGCCCGCCCGGCATGTGGCGCACGTGCAGGCGCACGCGGTGATCGTCGGCCCGGGCGCAGGCCATGGAATAGCTGCGCCGGCTGCCGTCCTTGAAGATGAATTCCAGGTATTGCCCCGGCTGGAAACGGAAGGCCTCGGCCGAGGGCAGCTGCAGGGTGATTTCCATCACGTCGGGCGCCAGCGGTTCCAGGGACAGCACCCGCACCGGCATCTTGCGCACCACGATGTCGTCGGCCATGCGGATCTCGCGGGCCTCGATCACCAGATCGGAAGACGGGCGCGCCTGGCACAGCAGGGTATGTCCCCGGGCCAGATCGGCCGCATCCAGGATGCGGGCCGGCGCGGGCCCCGCGTCGTATTCGCCCGAAACCACCCGGCCCTCGCACGTGGAGCAGGTGCCGTTGCGGCAGCTGTAGGGCAGGACGATACCGGCAGCCAGTGCGGCATCCAGGACCGTCTGCCCCGACTCGACCGTAAATTCCCGGTTGACCGGCAGCACCGTGACCTTGAAGCTCATGATATGGATTCCATCGGCATGTTGCAGTGCAGGAGCCCTATTCTAGTCCCCCGTCCCCGGCCAAAGGCTGGGCTGCTTGAGCTTGACGTCCAGCAGGCGTCCCTTGCGGGCCCGCCGGCCGGCATACAGGGCCAGTTCGTCGGGCGTCAGAACCAGTTCCGCGTCGCGCGCCCGGTAGATGCCGCGCAGCACGACGCCCGAGGCGCCCACGCCGGCCCACTGCTCGATGCGATCGCCCTCGTCCAGCCCCATCAGGATGGTGCCGCGCCCGCCGCTGGCCAGCGTCTTCAGTTCATCGAGCGCCACCACCAGGAACTTGCCCTTGCGGCTGAGGAACGCCACGGCCGTGTCGTCCGCGCGCAGGAGCAGCGGCTTGAGCAGCGTGTCGCCCTTGTCCAGCGTGATGAACTGCTTGCCCGCGTTCTGCCGGGTGGACAGATCGCCGATCCGCGCCAGAAAGCCGAAGCCGGAGGCCACGCCCAGCAGGATGCGCCGATCGGTCGCGCCCGCCAGCATGTGGACGATGCGGCTGCCCGCCTCCAGGCTGATCATCGAGGTCACCGGCTGCCCGTCGCCGCGCGCCGACGGCAGACTGGACACCGCGATGCTGTAGGACCGGCCGGTATTGGACAGGGCCATGAGTTCCTGCGTGCTGCGGCATTCGATGGCGTCGTACAGGGCGTCGCCCGTCTTGAAGCCGAACTGCGACGCATCGTGGCCATGCCCCTGGCGGGCGCGCAGCCAGCCCTTCTGGGACACTACCACCGTGACCGGCTCGTCCACCACCTGGGTTTCCAGGACGGCGCGCTCGGCGGTTTCGATCAGGGTGCGGCGGTCGTCGCCATATTGCTTGGCGTCGGCCTCGATCTCGCGGATCATCAGGCGCTTGAACGCCGCGGGATCGTCCAGCAGCTCTTGCAGCGCCACCTGCTCTTCGCGCTTTTTCTCCAATTCCTGTTCGATGCGGATGCCCTCCAGCCGGGCCAGTTGGCGCAGGCGCATTTCCAGGATGTCGTCGGCCTGGCGTTCGCTGAGGCGGAAGCGTTCCATCAGCGCCGCGCGGGGCTCGTCCGCCTCGCGAATGGTGCGGATGACCTCGTCCACGTTCAGATAGACGATGCTGCGGCCTTCCAGGATGTGGATGCGGTCCAGCACCTTGTCCAGGCGATGGCGGGTGCGCCGCGTGACCGTCTGCGCGCGGAAATCCAGCCAGGACGCCAGAACCTGGCGCAGGCTGCGCTGGCCGGGCCGTCCGTCGGTGTCGATGCACACCAGATTGATCGACACATTGCCTTCCAACCCGGTCCGGACCAGCAGCATGTTGACGAATTCGTCACGGTCGATGCGACTGGTCTTGGGCTCGAAGACCAGTCGCACGGGGTCCTGCTTGCCGGATTCGTCACGCACCGAATCCAGCATGCCCAGCACCAGCGCCTTGATCTGCTGCTGCTCGGCCGACAGAGATTTCTTGCCGGCGCGCGGCTTGGGATTGGTCAGATCCTCGATGGTCTCCAGGATCTTCTGGGCCGAGGCGCCGGGCGGCAGTTCGGTCACCACCAATTGCCACTGGCCGCGCGCCATGTCCTCGAAATGCCAGCGCGCGCGGGCCTTCAGGGTCCCCCGGCCGCCGGCGTAGACCTGGGCGATGTCCTCGGCCGGCGTGATGATCTGGCCGCCGCCGGGGAAGTCCGGCCCCGGCACCAGGGCGAACAGTTCCTCGTCGGACAGGCCGGGCTTGCGCAGCAGGGCCACGCAGGCCCGCGCGACCTCGCGCAGGTTGTGCGAGGGGATTTCGGTGGCCATGCCCACCGCGATGCCCGAGGCGCCGTTCAGCAGCATGATCGGCAGACGCGCCGGCAGGCACACGGGCTCCTGCTGGCTGCCGTCATAGTTGGGCGTGAAATCGACCGTGCCCTCGTCCAGCTCGTCCAGCAGCAGCCGGGAGAACGGCGTCAGACGGGCCTCGGTGTAGCGCATGGCGGCCGCGTTGTCGCCGTCGCGCGAGCCGAAGTTGCCCTGCCCGTCGATCAGGGGATAGCGCAGGGCGAAATCCTGCGCCATGCGCACCATGGCGTCGTAGGCCGCCTGGTCGCCGTGCGGGTGGTATTTGCCCAGCACGTCGCCCACCACGCGGGCGGACTTCACTGGCCGGGCCTGCGGCCCCAGGCCCATGGCATCCATGGCATACAGGATGCGGCGCTGCACCGGCTTCTGGCCGTCGGACACCTCCGGCAGCGCGCGGCCGCGCACCACCGACACCGCATAGTCCAGGTAGGCCTGCTCGGCGTAACGCGCCAGCTCCAGGCCGTCGTCGTCTCCGCCGTCCGGCGATTCAGTCTGATTCAGATCCATTCCAGTCCCTTACACATCCACGTCGGCCAGATTGCCTTTTTCTTCCAGCCAGCCACGCCGCTGGGCGGCCTCGCCGCGCGCCATCAGCATGTCGAACATGCGCGCCGAGGCCGCCAGGCCCTCGTCGCCGTGGCGCACCCGCGCCAGACGGCGGGTATCCGGATTCAGCGTCGTGTCCCAGAGTTGCTCTGCATTCATCTCGCCCAACCCCTTGAAACGACTGATGCGCCAGCCGCCTTCGCGCAGGCCCTCGCCACGCAGCTTTTCCAGGACCGCGTCCAGCTCCGCCTGGTCCAGGCAATAGAGCTTGCGCGCCGGGCGCTTGCCGGCCGCCGGCACGTCCACGCGGAACAGCGGCGGACGGGCGATGTAGACGTGACCGGTCTCGATCAGGCGCGGGAAATGGCGCAGGAACAGGGTCAGCAACAGCACCTGGATGTGCGCGCCGTCCACGTCCGCGTCCGACAGGATGCAGATGCGGCCGTAGCGCAGGCCCGACAGATCGGCTTCCTGTCCAGGGCCATGCGGATCGACGCCGATGGCCACGGAGATGTCGTGGATCTCCTGGTTGGCGAACAGCCGGTCGCGTTCGACTTCCCAGGCGTTCAGGATCTTGCCACGCAACGGCAGGATGGCCTGGAATTCCTTGTCGCGACCCATCTTGGCCGAGCCGCCCGCCGAGTCGCCCTCGACCAGGAAGACCTCGGTGCGGCCGGTGTCCGTCGATTCGCAGTCGGTCAGCTTGCCCGGCAGCACGGCCACCCCCGATCCCTTGCGCTTCTCGACCTTGCGCGCGGCGCGCGAGCGGGCCTGCGCCTGGCCGATGGCCAGTTCGGCGATCTTCCGGCCGTATTCCACGTTGGCGTGCAGCCACAGTTCCAGCGCGTTGCGCAGGAACCCGCCCACCAGGCGCACCGCGTCGCGGCTGTTCAGGCGCTCCTTGATCTGGCCCTGGAACTGCGGATCCAGGATCTTGGCCGACAGGATGAAGCTGGCGCGCGCATAGACGTCCTCGGGCAGCAACCGGATGCCCTTGGGCAGCAGATTGTGCAGTTCGGCGAAGGACTTGACGGCGTTGAACAGCCCCTCGCGCAGGCCCGATTCATGGGTGCCGCCGGCCGGCGTGGCGATCAGGTTGACGTAGGATTCCCGCACCACGGGGCCTTCTTCGGTCCAGGCCACGACCCACTGGGCGCCCTCGCCCGGCGCGTACTGCTCGTCGTCCGGGTCCGCGTGCTGGCCGCCTTCGAACGGCGGCGCCAGGGTCTGCGCCCCCCCCAGGGCTTCGTTCAGATAGCCGCGCAGGCCGGATTCGTAGTGCCATTCGCGCCGCTGGCCGGTCTTTTCCAGCGCCAGCGCCACCCGCGTGCCCGGCAGCAGCACGGCCTTGCTGCGCAACGCGTGCTCCAGGTCGCCCAGCGGCACCTGGGCATGATCGAAATAGCGCGCATCCGGCCAGGCCCGCACCCGGGTTCCGGAGCGTCGCCGCCCCACGCTGCCCACCCGGGCCAGGGGCTCGACCACGTCGCCGTCGGCGAAGACGATGCGCCATTCACCGCCGTCGCGCCAGACGGTGACCTCGAGCCGCGTGGACAGGGCGTTGGTGACCGACACCCCCACGCCGTGCAGGCCGCCGGAAAAGGCGTAGGCGCCGCCATCGGCCTTGCTGAACTTGCCCCCCGCGTGCAGGCGGGTGAAAACCAGCTCGACCACGGGCGCATGTTCCTCGGGGTGCTCGCCAACCGGAATGCCGCGACCGTCGTCCTCGACCGTCAGGCTTCCGTCGGCATGCAGCACAACCTCGATGCTGCGGGCGTAGCCGGCCAGCGCCTCGTCGGCGGCGTTGTCGACGACTTCCTGGATGATATGCAGCGGATTGTCGGTGCGCGTGTACATCCCGGGCCGCTGGCGCACAGGCTCCAGTCCCTTGAGGACGCGGATCGACGATTCATCGTAGCGTGCGGTGCTCAATGTTTTCTGTCCATCTGAGGATTCAAAAGACGTCTATTTTACGGAGAATTAATGGTATGCTTATCGCCATTGGACCGACGCGCCCTTCCTCGGGGCGGATTCTTTCCGGTCCGCTGCCTTCTCCTATCCTCGCATCCGCGCACACGACATGAGTGACTCCATCAAGCACGTCAGCGACGCGTCCTTTTCGGGCGACGTGCTCCAATCCGATCTGCCCGTCCTGGTCGACTACTGGGCCGAATGGTGCGGCCCCTGCAAAATGGTCGCCCCCCTGCTCGACGAAGCCGCCGCCCAGTACAAGGGCCGCCTCGCCATCGCCAAGCTGAACGTCGACGAAAACCCGGAGAGCGCGGCCAAGTACGGCATCCGCGGCATTCCCACCCTGATGCTGTTCAAGGGAGGCAAGGTCGCCGCCACCAAGGTCGGGGCCCTGTCCCGCGCCCAGCTCCAGGCCTTCCTCGACGAAGCCCTCTGATCCTTCCCATCCATCCGCTTTGATTCCGCGCGCGAACCCGGTCCCGGGTTCGCCGATCATCCGACGACCTCTCTCTTCTTCCCTCTCCCCTCTTTCCCATGCACCTGAACGAACTCAAAGCGCTGCACGTTTCGCAGCTGCTCGAAATGGCCGCCGGTCTCGAGATCGAAAATGCCAACCGGCTGCGCAAACAGGAACTGATGTTTGCCATCATGAAGCGGCGGGCCAAGCAGGGCGAACAGATCTTCGGCGACGGGGTCCTGGAAGTCCTGCCCGACGGCTTCGGTTTCCTGCGCTCGCCTGAAACGTCCTACCTGGCCAGCACCGACGACATCTACATCTCGCCGTCGCAGATCCGGCGCTTCAACCTGCACACGGGCGACTCCATCGAGGGCGAGGTTCGCACCCCGAAGGATGGCGAACGCTACTTCGCGCTGGTCAAGGTCGACAAGGTCAACGGCACGGTCCCGGAAGCCATCAAGCACCGGATCATGTTCGAGAACCTGACGCCGCTGCACCCGGACGAGCCGCTGGTGCTGGAACGCGACATCAAGAGCAAGGAAAACGTCACCGGGCGCATCATGGACATCTTCGCGCCCATCGGCAAGGGCCAGCGGGCGCTGATCGTCGCCAGCCCGAAATCCGGCAAGACGGTGATCATGCAGCACATCGCGCACGCCATCACCGACAACTACCCCGACGCGGTGATGATCGTGCTGCTGGTGGACGAGCGCCCCGAGGAAGTCACCGAAATGCAGCGCACCGTGCGCGGCGAGGTCGTGGCTTCCACCTTCGACGAGCCGGCCACGCGCCACGTCCAGGTCGCCGAAATGGTCATCGAGAAGGCCAAGCGCCTGGTCGAGATGAAGAAGGACGTGGTCATCCTGCTGGATTCGATCACCCGCCTGGCGCGCGCCTACAACACCGTGGTGCCGGCCTCGGGCAAGGTCCTGACCGGCGGGGTGGACGCCAACGCCCTGCAACGCCCCAAGCGCTTCTTCGGCGCCGCGCGCAACCTCGAGGAAGGCGGCTCGCTGACGATCATCGGCACGGCCCTGATCGAGACCGGCAGCCGCATGGACGAAGTGATCTACGAAGAATTCAAGGGCACCGGCAATTCCGAGGTGCACCTGGAGCGCCGACTGGCCGAGAAACGCATCTACCCGGCCATCAACCTGAACAAATCCGGCACGCGTCGCGAAGAGCTCCTGATCAAGCCCGAACTTCTACAGAAGATCTGGGTACTGCGCAAGTTCATCCACGACATGGATGACGTCGATGCGATGGAATTCATCCTGGACAAAATCCGGGCCACCAAAAACAACGCCGAATTTTTTGACATGATGAAGAAATAAGCATAAGCGAGCACCTTTGATGACACTTCCTTCCGTCGATCAGTTCCTCACCCGGATTCAGGCCCGGGACCCGCATCAACCCGAATTCATGCAGGCCGTGAAAGAAGTCATGCACAGCCTGTGGCCCTTCATCCAGCAGAACCCGCGCTACGCCAGCCAGGCCTTGCTCGAACGCCTCGTCGAGCCCGAACGCGCCCTGCAGTTCCGCATCAGCTGGATGGACGATGCCGGCCGGATCCAGGTCAACCGGGGCTTCCGGATCCAGCACAGTTCGGCTATCGGTCCCTACAAGGGCGGCATGCGGTTCCACCCCTCGGTGAACCTCTCCATCCTGAAATTCCTGGCCTTCGAGCAGACTTTCAAGAACGCGCTGACCACCCTGCCCATGGGCGGCGGCAAGGGCGGTTCCGACTTCGACCCCAAGGGCAAGTCCGACGCCGAAGTCATGCGCTTCTGCCAGGCCCTGATCATCGAACTGCATCGCCACCTGGGCCCGGACACGGACGTGCCGGCCGGCGACATCGGCGTGGGCGCCCGCGAGGTCGGCTTCATGGCCGGCATGATGAAGAAACTGTCCAACCAGAGCGCCTGCGTCTTCACCGGCAAGGGCCTGAGCTTCGGTGGCAGCCTGATCCGCCCCGAAGCCACCGGCTACGGCACGGTCTACTTCGCCGAGGAAATGCTCAAGCACGCCGGCCAGTCACTCGAAGGCTACACGGTCTCGGTCTCCGGCTCGGGCAACGTGGCGCAATACACCATCGAAAAATGCCTGCAGCTGGGCGCCAAGGTCGTCACGGTGTCCGACTCCCACGGCTGCGTGGTGGACCCGGCGGGCTTCACGCCGGAAAAGCTGGCGGCCCTGATCGAACTGAAGAACGAAAAGCGCGGCCGCGTCGAGGAATACGCCAAGCAGTTCGGCCTGACCTACGAAGCCGGCAAGCGCCCCTGGCACGTGCCCGTGGACGTGGCCCTGCCCTGCGCGACGCAGAACGAACTGGAGATCGAGGACGCCCGCACTCTGATCGCCAACGGCGTGCGCTGCGTGGCGGAAGGCGCCAACATGCCGTCCACCATCGAAGCGGCCGAAGCCTTCATCGCGGCCGGCGTGCTGTACGCCCCCGGCAAGGCCAGCAACGCCGGCGGCGTGGCCGTGTCCGGCCTGGAAATGAGCCAGAACGCCCAGCGCCTGCACTGGACCCGCGAGGAAGTCGACGCCAAGCTGCACGCCATCATGCGCGACATCCACGAGAACTGCGTACGCTACGGCGGCGCGGGCAAGACCGTGAATTACCTGAACGGCGCCAACATCGCCGGCTTCGTGAAGGTCGCCGACGCCATGCTGGCCCAAGGGGTGTACTGATGACGCATCGGATGGTCTTCCCCCACCCATGAAAAAAGCTCCTTCGGGAGCTTTTTTCATGGCCAGCCCCCTCAAACCAGGATCCGCCGCAGAAAGGCCCGCGCCCGATCGCTGCGCGGCATGGTGAAGAAAGAGACGGGATCATTGTCCTCGACGATGCTCCCCTGGTCCAGGAACAGCACCCGGCCGGCCACCTGGCGCGCAAAGCCCATTTCATGCGTGACGCACAGCATCGTCACGCCGCTGTCGGCCAATTGCACCATCACGTCCAGCACCTCCTTGACCATCTCGGGATCGAGGGCGGCCGTGGGCTCGTCGAACAGGATGATCTTCGGATCCATGCACAGCGCCCGGGCGATCGCGACCCGCTGCTGCTGGCCGCCGGAAAGCTGGGCCGGATATTTGTGCAAATGCGCACGCATGCCGACCTTGTCGAGGAAATGGCAGGCACGCTCCCGGGCTTCCTGGCGTCGAAGCCCGCGCACCGACATGGGCGCCAGCGTGCAATTGTCCATCACCGTCAGATGCGGGAACAGATTGAAGTGCTGGAACACCATGCCGATATCCCGCAGGACCGGCGCCGCCCTGGACGCGGCGCTCATGATGTCGGCCCCCAGCACTTCGATCCGGCCGTGCTGGGCCTCCTCCAGCCGGTTGATGCAGCGGATCAGCGAGGACTTCCCCGAACCCGAAGGTCCGCACAGGACGATCCGGTCGCCCTGGCAAACACGCAGGTCGATGTCCCTCAAGGCGTGATAGTCGCCATACCATTTGTTCAGGCCTCGGATGTCGATCACGGCGGACGCGCCGCCGGCCAGGGAGTCTTGCAGATAGCGATGCTGGATGGGAGCGTTCATGACGATTCGGTCCGTAAGCGGGCCCTAGCGGCCCAGGTGGCGGGACAGGCGTCCCTCCATGATCCGCAGCGCACGTCGCAACACCTCGACGATGAGCAGGTACAGCGCCGCGGCCCAAAGATAGATTTCGAAATCGAAGCTTCTGGAATAAGCCAGTTTGGTGACGCCCATCACGTCGTAGACGGTCACCAGGGAAGCGATCGCGCTGGCCTTGACCAGCAGGATCATTTCATTGCCCAGCGGCCCGATCGCGATCCGCATGGACTGCGGCAGGATCACGCGCAGGAAGGCCCGTGCCGGTCCCAGGCCGAGCGCCCGGCAAGCCTCCCTCTGCCCGGCGGGAATGGCCAGGAGACTGCCGCGAAAGATTTCGGCCTGATAGGCCGCCGTGTTCAGGGTGAAGGCCAGCAGTGCGCACCACCAGGGATCCCGGAAGAACCACCACAGATCGATCGACTGCCAGAACCCGCGAAAGGCGCTCATGCCGTAATACAGCAGGAACAACTGGGCCAGCAGCGGCGAGCCGCGAAAGAAATAGACGTAGCCGCGGCTCAGTCCCCGGGCCAGCCGATGGTCCGAAAGCCGTCCCAGGACCAGCACCCAGGCCAGCAGCCAGCCCAGGACGAACGACAGCGACACCAGCTTGATGGTGATCCAGAAGCCTTCGAGCATGCGCGGGCCGTAGGCCTCCAGCAAGGATGGACTCAGGATATGGGACAAAAGACTCGTGACGGATTCCATGGCGGTCAGGCCTTTTGCAAGTGGCGCGAAAAATAGCCCTCGGCGCGGGAAAATAACAGGCCGGAGGCCGCCGACAGGATCAGGTACAGCACGCAGGCCGCGCTGTAGAACAGCACAGGTTCGCGCGTCGCCGTCACGGCCTGGCTGGTCTGGCGCATGATGTCCGCCAGCGAGATGGTCGAAACCAGCGACGTGTCCTTGAGCAGGGTCAGCCAGTTGTTCGTCAGGCCCGGCAAGGCCACCCGCATCAACTGGGGGAACGTCACCCGCCATAGCGCGGTCCAGCGCGACAGCCCCAGCGCCCGCGCCGCCTCGGCCTGTCCCGCCGGAATGGCCTTGAAAGCGCCCAGCCAGACTTCGCTGGAAAAAGCGGCCAGCACCAGACTGAAGGCGATCACGCCCGCGACGAAGGCGTTGACGGCGATACCGCCCTCGTGGCCGAAATGCCGCATCAGCCTTTCAGCCGCGATCTGGCTGCCGTAATACACCAGGAACAGCGTCAGGAGTTCCGGCAGGCCGCGGAACACGGTCGAGAACACCGTGGCCGACAGACGCGCGGAGGCTCGCCGCGACTGGCTGCCCAGCGCCACCAGCAGCCCCAGCGGAAAACCGAAGGGGACGCAGCACAACGCCAGCAGGATCGTGACCAGGGCGCCGGCCAGCAAGGCATCGCCCCATCCGCTCTCGCCCCAGGAAAGCAATTGCAATAAATCGAGCATGGAAGCATCGGCCCTGGCCGGGCCGCTCCGTGTGGATCATGCAAACGGCGGCTTGCGCCGCCAACCCGGGTCAATAAATATCGAGACCGAAGTAGCGTTGGGAGATCCGCTGATAGGAGCCATCGGCGCGAATCGCCCGGATGGCCTCGTTCAAGCGGGTCCGCAGGGCATCGTCGCCCTTGCGCACCGCGATGGCGATGTCCCCCTGCGTGTCAGGCAGGTCGCCAAGCAGTTTGCAACAGTCCTTGCTGTGCTTGCGCATCCACTCGATCAGGGGATATTTGTCGTGGACCAGGGCATCCAGGCGGCCGCTGGCCAGATCGCTGCCCGCCTCGTCGGCGGTCGGATACAGGCGCACCTCGGCGCCGGCCTTGCCGTAAACGTCCTCGGCGTACATGCCGGGCGTGCTGGAGGACTGGGCCCCGACCACCTTGCCCTTGAACGCCGCCGCGTCCGTGGACTGGAATCCGGCGTCGCGCAACACGGCCACGGACATCGAAGTGCGATAGTAGTGTTCGGTGAAATCGACCTGCTCGGAGCGCTCTTTCGTGACGGCCATGGACGAAATGATGGCATCGAACTTGCGCGCCATCAGGGCGGGAATGATGCCGTCCCAGTCCTGCGCGACGAAGACGCACTCGACCTGCATCTGCTTGCACAAGGCATTGGCGATGTCGATGTCGAATCCCACATAGCCGCCCTTCGCGCTGGGCGCGCTGAAGGGCGGATAGGCGGCCTCCAGGCCGACGCGCAGGGTCTCCGCCTGCGCGGAAACGCCGGCCCCCAGACCGCAGGCCAGCATCAGCGTGGCCGCCAGGGTTTTCAGATTCTTCATGGGTTTGTCTCCTGTTTTTTATGGAAAAAGCCCCCGGGATGTCTGATCGTCCCGGGGGTCGGGTCAAGATTTCAGCGGTTTCTCCCGCACCAGGGTGCTCTTGCCGAAAAGGCTTTCAACCATCTGCACAGCCGCCTCGGCGGTGCCATTGCGCACATCCAGCGCCGGATTCAGCTCGACGATGTCCAGCGAGGCGACCCGGCCCGTGTCCGCCAGCATCTCCATGCACAGCTGGGCCTCGCGCCAAGTGGGCCCGCCCTGCACGGTGGTGCCCACCCCGGGCGCATAGGACGGGTCCAGAAAATCCACATCGAAGCTGACGTGGACGTGGGCGTCCCCGGGCAGATCCGCCAGGGCCGCCTGCATCACCGCCCGCATGCCGAGTTCGTCGATCATGCGCATGTCGTACACATCCAGACCCTGTTCACGCACGAACAGGCGTTCCTGGCGATCGACGCTGCGAATGCCGATCATGCGCAAGTCGCTGATCCGCAAGGCGGGGCCATCGCCGCCCAGGTTCACCAATTCGTCGGGACCGAAGCCGCACAGGCAGGCGACCGGCATCCCATGCACATTTCCGCTGGGCGTCAGGCGCGCCGTATTGAAATCCGTATGGGCGTCCAGCCAGAGCACCCTCAGGGGGCGCCCCGTCCGGCGACAATGGCGGGCAACCGCGCCCACCGAGCCGACGCCCAGGCAATGGTCCCCCCCCAGCACGACGGGCATGCGGTCCGCCTGCAACTGCGCCGTCACGGCGTCGAACAGGGCGCGATTCCATTGCAGCACCTCGGACAGATGCCGATAGCCGCCGACCGGCGGCTGCCAGGGATTGGAGGGGCCGGCCAAGTTGCCGGTGTCCTCCACACGCAGCCCCTGCCGGGCCAGGGCACGCGCCAGGCCGGCCACACGCAGGGCCTCCGGTCCCATGGACGCGCCGCGCGTGCCCGCCCCGATATCCGTCGGCACGCCGATCAGGGCGGCCACTTTTTCCGTCATCATGAGTCCGCGCCGGATCAGGCTTCGTGCGGGCATGCCAGCGCCGCCTCGCCCGCTCCGTCCATCTCCCCGGCGGCGTGCGAAACCCGGCCGGAGTCCAGCCGCCGCATGGCGCCGAACAGATCCTTGGGATCTCCCGCCTCCGGGACCAGCTCGAACTCGCGTCCGATCCGCAGTGCGCGCGCCTGATCCCACAGGAAACGCAGGGCGGAGAAATCCTCCAGCGCGAAGCCCACGGAATCGAATACAGTGACCTCGTCATCGAACCGGCGCCCCGCGGTCCGCCCGGCCAGGACTTCCCAGAGAGGGACCACCGCATAGTCGGCGGGCATCTGCTGGATTTCACCCTCGATCCGGGACTGGGGCTCGAATTCCACGAAGGTCGTCGCGCGCGACAGGATGTCGGCATGCAGCTCGGTCTTGCCCGGGCAATCGCCGCCCACGGCGTTGATGTGCATGCCCGGCTGGACCATGTCGGGCGTCAGGATCAGGGCGTTGGCCTTGTCGGCCGTGACCGTCGTGACGATGTCCGCCCCGTTCACGGCTTCCCGGACACCGCGGACCGGCTGGATGTCCAGTCCCCGGACACCGGCCAGATTGCGCATCAGCTTGCGGGTGGCCTCCGGATCGACGTCGTGGATCCTCAGGGTGTCGATGCCCAGCAGGTGATGGAACGCCAGCGCCTGGAATTCGCTCTGGGCCCCGTTGCCGATCAGCGCCATGACGCGGGCATCGCGACGTGCCAGGACACGGGCGGCCATGACCGACGTGGCGGCCGTCCGCAAGGCGGTCGTCAGCGTCAATTCGCTCAGCAGCAGCGGCCGGCCGGTGCTGACCTCCGCCAGAGCGCCGAAGGCCATCACGGTGGGCAGGCCCCGGAAGGGGTTGGACGGATGGCCGTTGACGAACTTGAAGGAATAACGATCCGTGTCGGCCGTCGGCATGAGCTCGATCACGCCGACTTCGGAGTGGCTGGCCAGGCGGGCCGTCTTCTCGAACGACTCCCAGCGGACGAAGTCGTCCTGAATGTAGCGGGACAGCAGGTCCAATGCCCTGCGGATGTCCATGCGGCCGACCAGCGTGGATACATCGGTCGTCGTCAGCATCAATGCCATGATGCGTCTCCTTATCTGATTATTGTGTCCTTGCCCTGTCGCCCGGAGCCTCTGCGCGCCAGCCCCCGGGTCCGCGGCGCACGGCGCCGGCGGGATCGAGGGCCCGCCGGAATGTTCCCGGTCGGGCTGGATTCATTATTCTCGATAGGGAAGCCAATTCATAGCGTCAATTTTCTATAAAAAATGATAATATTTTGAACAATTCTAATATTCTCTCTGACACTTTAATTAAAACGAGACTTGGAATGGACTCGCTCGATCACCAGATCCTCTCCTACCTGCGCGGCGATGCCCGCATCTCGGTCGCGACACTGGCCAAGAAACTGGGGGTCTCGCGCGGCACCATCTGCAACCGCATCGCCCGCATGGAGCGCGATCACATCATCCTGGGCTATACCGTGCGGGTGCAGGCCGATGCGCAACCGCAGGAAATCATCGCCTGGATGAGCATCGCGATCGAGGGCCACGAAGCCTCGCGCATCATCCATGCCCTCTCCGGCGAGCCGGCCGTATGGGCGCTGCACGATACCAATGGCCGCTGGGACCTGCTGGCGGAACTGCGGGTCACCAATATCGCCCAGCTCTCCGACGCCCTGGAGCACATCCGTCTGATCAAGGGCATTTCCGCGACCGAAACCAGTCTGCACCTGAAGACCCTGCAGCTGCGCTGAAGCACCCGGCGGAAAACGCCGCGCAGCCGCGGGCCGGCCGATCAGCCTCCGCCGGCCACGGGCTCCGCGGCCACCGGCATGTCCTGGACTTCGGGATCGTCCCACGATCCCGTGATGCGGTAGCGCACCGCCATGCTCTTGGCCAGCGGCGCCTTCAGCAGCCATTGCGTGACGAAAGCGCCCAGGCCGATCAGAGGATTGACGGCGATGCCGGCGGCCAGCGCCGCGCCGCTGACGTCCAGATTGGGCACGATGACGGCCTGCATGTCCAGGGTCTCGTCCACGACATTGGTACTGCCTTCGAGCAGGATGGTGCCCGCCGATCCGATCACCTTGTAATCGCGGATCTTCACGTTCGCCCGGTCCATGTCCAGCGCGCCGCGAAACTGGTCGAAGGGGAAGCCGTCCTTGGGCAGGCCGGCCAGCCCGCGATCCAGCTTCGTCAGCCGGGCGATGGACTGCAGGGACAGGAACTCCAGCAGCTTGGCCGTGTGCGAGCCCAGTTTCTGGAACCGGCCCTTGTCGAGCTCGATCTCCAGCGTGCCGCTCAGATCCGCCTTCTCGCGCGTCCAGGGCAGGTTGCGCCAATGGAACCGCCCCTTGAGTGTGCCCTCGCCGCCGGACATCACGTTCTTCCAGCCGGCCCGATCCATCCACGCGCCCAGGTTGCCGGCCTGGACCGAGGCGTTCAGTTCCAGCCCGCGCTCCGGTCCACGCAGGCGCCAGGTGCCCGACCCGCGCAAGCGTGCATCCTCGTCGCCCAGACGCAGGTTGTTCAGTTCCCAGACATGGCGAGCGCCATCACGCACACCTTCCAGGGACAAGGCGCCCATCGAGTGTCCGTACAGGCGCAGTTCGTCGGCCTGCAGCACGATGCCCGGAATCTCCAGATCGTCGTCGAACGAGGCCTCCTCGTCGGGCTCAGCCTCGGGCAGCAGGGACCGGGCATCGCGCGGATCGTCGCCCAGGCTCAGGCGGGAGAAGCGGGCCGACATGCGGCCCAGCACCCGCCCATCACGTTCCTGCCACTTGAGGGTGCCGGCGGTCTGTTCCGAGCGCAGGTTCATCGACCATTGCTCCTCGGAGGAACGCAGCACCCGCAGCACGGCCTGATCCAGGCGCGTGCCCATCAACCGGAGTTGGTCGGCCTGGGCGCTCAGCACGCTCAGGTCCGGCCACAGCGGCCGCGCGGCCGACCGCCGCGCGCCGACGCCGCGCCGAGGGATTGAAAACTCATCCACGATACGGTTCCACAGGTCCAGGTCGAACAGTGGGTAGGCGATCTCGACCCGCAGGCCGTCCGCGCCGGCGTCGGCGGCACGTCCCACTCCGACGGCGACACCCTGGAAATACGGCCCGTTCCGGGTCTTGCGGTCGTGCCGCAGGGCCAGGCGCAGCGCGTCGCCATACTGCGCGTCCAGCCGGTCCGCCCCGGGATCGGCATCCGACCACTGCACATGCAGGGACCGGGGCTGTTCAGCCGGCTTGGCCAGCGGCGCGGGAAAGTCCAGCGCCAGACCCATGGTGTCCGAATCCAGGGTAAAGACCGTGTCCCGACCCTGCCGGCGCAGCAAGGCCCGATAGTCCAGGGCGCCCGTGATCCGTCGCATGCCTGGCACGCCCACGTAGTCCGCCAGAGCCTGGGCGCCGATCCGGCCCTGGAAATCCAGGCCAGTGCTCCGCGACCCGCCCAGGCTGCCGCCGATCTTCACCCCCCCTCCGAGGAGCCGCGCTGTGAGGGGCTGGGCGATACGCACGCCCTGCTCGCTGAAATGCAGCTGTCCGTCGATATCCTGGATGGCCGGCGCGCGCGGCAGGAATTGCAGGCTGCCTTGCCGCAGGTCCACGCGCCCCTGGACCTGGGTGTCCTGGCTGTGCAGCAGGGGGATGGTCAGGGACAGGGGCACTTTCCAGTCGCCGCCGGCGCTCGCCTCGTCGAACACGCCGTCCAGCAGGGTGGCCAGCGGCGAGCGCCGGATCAGCGCCATGTAGGCCTCGCCGGGAGCGGCGGTCTGACCGGATATGTGCAGGGTGGAGTCGTGTTCGAGGTCCGGAATCCGGGCTTTCAGCCCCGACAGGGCGATCTCCTGGCCGGACCCGGGGCGCATCCGCGCCGCTGAGGCCGTCAGCCTCAGGTCGGTTCGGTGCAGGTCGGCCGTGCCCGTGACGTCCTCCAGCATGGGCCAGGCGTCCTTCGGCGCCGCCCCGGGCACGAATTCGATGCGCGCGCCGCGAAAACTCCCCTGGACGCGGAAATCGCCCGCCCGCGGCTGGCTGCCGAAAGGGAACTCCGCCAGGTCGCCTTGCAGCCGCCAGCGGGCGTCCACGACCTCGCCGGCATGCAGGCCGCCCGCCAGCCAGTCCCGGGCATCCTGGTTGACATCGAGCGGCAAGTAGCGATGGATCGCGTCCAGGCGGGCGTGAGCGATCGTACCCTGGAAATCGGCCCGGCCGGCGATCCCCCCGGACTGCCAGGTCCCCGCGCCCCGCAGGGCGATATCGGGGTTGCGCCAATCCAGATCGTCCAGCGCCAGGTTCCAGGACCCGGCGTGCCGCAGCCGGCCCCGGACTTCCAGGAGCCCCAGGGACAGGGGCTGACCGAATACGGCGGGGACGGTTCCCCGCGCACCCTGGGCGCGAACCTGGAAATCCAGGCCGTCGGGCATCGGACCGTCCCGGCCCAGGGCCTGCCATTGATCCAGCGCGCCAGCGGCCCAGATCCCGGCCCGGGGCATGTCCAGGGACAGCCCCGAGTCCGCCGCCCAGCGCACGTCATCGGCCTCCAGCAGCAAGGTCAGGCGGGGCCGGCCATCCCGGGTCCGGACCCAGGCCTGCGCCTGCATCCCCCCCCGCAGCAAGTCCTCGGGCACGTCCGCCCAGGCGCGCCAGGCCCGCGAGCGGACCGGCCCTACCCGCAGCCAGGCCTGCCAATCGGTGGGCAGGCGGCCCTGCGCCAGCCGGTCGGGATCGGCCAGCCGCGCGCGCAGGTCGAGCCGGGCATCGGCCGCGTCGGGCACCCGGGCGCTGAGCGATACGCCGAGCGCCCCGCCTTCGCGGGCCATGACGGCCTCGACGCCTTCCAGGCGCAATTCGGGCGCGGCACGCACCTGGTCCACCCAGCGCAGGGTGATATCGTGGAATGCGATCCTGGGCTGGGCCAACAGCCATCCCAGGGCGGGCGCGTCCCCGGGATCCTGCGCACCGCTCAGGTCGAGAGTCTGGCCCAACAGGCCGAGACGCCCGTCCGGCAGCCGATCCAGCGTCAGGTCCATGCCGCGGACCCGCAGGTCCAGCAGCCCCCGGCGTCCCGGCAGGATGGCCCGCCAGTCCAGCCGCGCGCGCGCCTCGGGGATGGTCATCAACAGGTCGCGGCCGTCGGCAGCCCGCAGGCGCGTGCCCCGCACGTCGAATTCTGGATTCCAGCCGTGCCAGCGGACCTGGATGGGGCCCAGTTCGACCCGGACGCCCAGCGCCTCGGACAATCGCGCGTCGATACTGGGACGCCAGGCGTCGATCTGCGGCAGCACGGCATACCGCAAGGCCAGCAGGGCGATCCCGATGCAGAAGTACAGGCCGACGGCGACCACGAGCAGCCGGCGGCCCCAGGTGGAACCATGGCGTGAAATGGATTGGCGCATGCCACCTTTTGCAGTATGTTAGGAACCCTTTGGAAACCCCCGGAACCCGCGCCGCGCACGGCGGGTCCCGCCCACCGCAGGCAGTCCCCATGTCCGAGACCATTATATTCAAGCCCGCCCTGCAATGGTCCGGCGCCCTGCGGCGCTATCTGACGGCGCACCCCGGAGAGGAATCCCGCCTGACGGCCGACGCCGCCCGGCCCATCACCCGCAAGACCCTGGCCGACTGGTACGCGGAACTGCTCGGTCCCGCCGCGACCCGGCCCATCCCCCAGGCCGACCTGAGGCGCGCCCTGCGGCGGCTGCGCGCCCGGGCCTTCGCCACGCTGACGGTGCGCGACATCGCCGGGCAGGCGCCCCTGCACGAGGTCGTGGCCGCCATGTCGCACCTGGCCGACCTGGCGGTGGGCGAGTCCTACGCCTGCGCCATGCACACGCTCATGGAAACGCACGGAGTTCCCCGCCACCCCGACACCGGCCAGCCTCAGGACATGCTGATCCTGGGCATGGGCAAGCTGGGCGGCAAGGAGCTGAACGTCTCCTCGGACATCGACCTGATCATGCTCTACGATGCTGATGGCGAGACCGACGGCCGGCGGCGCATCAGCCATCATGAGTTCTACGGCAAGGTCTGCCGGCTGATGATGCCGATCCTGTCGGAACCCGACGCCGACGGCATCGTCTTTCGCACCGACCTGCGCCTGCGCCCGGACGGCGACGGCGGACCGCTGGCCTGGAGCCTGGCCGCGCTGGAGAACTACCTGGTGGTCCAGGGCCGGGAATGGGAGCGCTACGCCTGGCTCAAGGCCCGGCTGATCCCCTGCCCGTTGTTCGACGAGACGACCTTCGCCGCCCAGGCGCGCGACGTCGAATCCTTGCGGCGGCCCTTCGTGTACCGCAAATACTTCGATTTCGACGCGCTCTCGGCCCTGCGCGGCCTGCGCGAGCGCATCCGCATGGACTGGCAGCGCCGCGCACAGGCCCGCAAGGGCCTGGACACGCGCCACAACATCAAGCTGGGCGAAGGCGGCATCCGCGAGATCGAGTTCGTCGTCCAGCTCAACCAGTTGATCCGGGCGGGCCGCCAGCCTTCCCTGCAGCAGCGCAACCTGCTGGCGGCCCTGCACAAGCAGCGCCGTGCCGGTATCCTCGACGAGGCCCAGGCCACCGGCCTGGAGGCCGCCTATGTCCACCTGCGGCGGGTCGAGCACATGCTGCAATACCGCGAGGACGAGCAGACCCACCTGCTGCCGCGCACGGACGAGGGCATGGCCGCCCTGGCCCGGGCCATGGGCCATGCGGACGCGACCGGATTCCTGGCCGAGCTGGACGGGCACCGCGCCCACGTCGCCCAATGCTTCCGCGACGCCTTCCGCATCGCCGGCATGGGCGGCGATGCGCCGGAACCGGAAGCCCCGCAGGCCGAAACGCCCGCCACGACGCTATCGGACGACCAGGCCGACACCATGCAAGCGCGCATCGACGCTCTGCTCGACAGCCACCGGATCCGCAGCCTGCCGCGCGCCAGCCTGAAGCGCCTGCATGCCCTGCTGCCGGGCCTGACCCGGGCGGCGGCGCGCACCGACGATCCGCCCATCACACTGCAGCGGCTGCTGAACCTGGTGGAGCACATCGCCCAGCGCAGCGCCTACCTGGCGCTGCTTGCCGAATACCCGGAAACCCTGGCCCGCGTGGCGCGCATCGTCCATGCCAGCCCCTGGGCCTCGGAATACCTGACCCGCTACCCGCTGCTGCTCGACAGTCTGATCGAATGGCGCAGCCTGATGCAGGCGCCCGATTTCCCGGCTCTGGCCGAACAGTTGCGCAGCGACCTGGACGCCTGCCTGCTGCCCGACGGCCAGCCCGACGTGGAGCAGCAGATGAACCTGATGCGCGATGTCCAGCACCAGATCACCTTCCAGTTATTGGCCCAGGACCTGGAGAACGTCATCAGCGTCGAGGGGCTGGCCGATCACCTGTCCGCCCTGGCCGATCTGATGCTGGCCGAGGCCATCCATCGGGTCTGGCCCCAGGTGCTGCCGCGCGAACGCCGCGCCGACCCGGGCGAGCCGCGCTTCGCCATCATCGCCTACGGCAAGCTGGGCGGGAAAGAGATCGGCTACGCCTCCGACCTGGACCTGGTCTTCCTGTACGACGATCCGGACCAGGAGGCCGGCGAGCGTTACGCCAAGCTGGGGCGCCGTGTGGCGTCCTGGCTGTCCACCCTGACCTCGTCGGGCCGGCTGTACGAAATCGACCTGCGGCTGCGCCCGGACGGCGACGCCGGGCTGCTGGCCCTGCCCATCGACGCCTTCGAGCACTACCAGTTGACGCAGGCCTGGCCCTGGGAGCACCAGGCCCTGACCCGGGCGCGCTTCGTGGCGGGCGACGCCGCCATCGGCGCCCGCTTCGAGGACATCCGCCGGCGCATCCTGCTGCTGCCGCGCGACCCCGAAGTCCTGCGCCGCGAGGTCCTCGCCATGCGAGACCGGATTTCCCAGGGACACCCCAACCGCAGCGGCGACTTCGACCTGAAGCACGACCGGGGGGGCATGGTGGACATCGAGTTCATCACCCAGTTCCTGGTGCTCAGCCAATCCGGCGCCCATCCTGAACTGCTGGGCAATCTGGGCAACATCGCCCTGCTGGGCCTGGCGGCGCGCGCCTGCCTGATCCCCGGCACGCTCGCGGCCGAGACGGCGGACGCCTACCGCGTCTTTCGCCGGCGCCAGCACACCCTGCGCCTGCAGGGCGCCGACAAGGCGCGCGTGCCGCAGGCGGAATTCGGGCGCGAGCGCGAGGCGGTGCGCCGATTGTGGGCGCACGTGCTGGAGGAAAAGGACTGAATGCGGAGCGGCAAGGATTCTCCCGGCCGCCGGGCCGGAGAGCGTCTACACACGTGAAGCACCCGCTCCAGCCCGGGCGAGAAATGGGCGACGTTGATGCGGGTACTCGACAGGACACTAGGACTTCTTCAGCGCCGCCGCCACGGACACGGACAGCGGCGTCGTCGGCCGGCCGATCAGCCGCGACAACTGGCGGCCGTCGTCGAACAGCGCGCCCCGGGACGCGTCGGCATCCCAGCCGGCAATCGCCCGGGCCAACTCAGCAGGCAGGCCATGGTCCGCCAGGATGGCGGCGTAATCGGCCTCGGGCAGGTCGCGGTAGGGGATCGCCCGACCCGTCTGGCGCGAGATCTCGGTGGCCAGTTCGTCCAGCGTATAGGCGGTGTCGCCCGCCAGCTCATAGGTTTTCCCCTCGTGACCGGCCCCAGCCACGGCCACGGCGGCCGCTTCGGCATAGTCGGCGCGCGCGGCCGAGGCGATCCGGCCCCGGCCAGCGCTGCCGACCAGCGCGCCACCCGCCAGCGCGCCCGCCACGGAACCCATGTAGTTCTCGGTGTACCAGCCATTGCGCAGGATCGTCCAGGCCAGGCCGGAGTCCTTCAGCATCCGCTCGGTTTCCCGATGCTCGCCCGCCAGACTGAGCGGCGAGATGTCGGCATGCAGCAGACTGGTATAAACGATGCGCCGCACGCCCGTCGTCCGGGCCGCCTCGATCACATGGCGATGCTGTCCGGCACGACGGCCGACCTCGCTGGAGGAGACCAGCATCAGCGTGTCCACCCCCGCCAGCGCCGCCGCCAGGGTGGACGGCCGATCATAGTCGGCCTCGAGCGCCTGGATCTCCAGGTCGGCCGCCTTGGCGGGCGTGCGGACCAGCGCCCGCAAGCGGGAAGGTTCCGCGCGGGCCTTCAGTCGTTCGACGATGAGGCGGCCCAGTTGTCCCGTGGCGCCTGTGATGGCGATGGTCATGATGTTTCGTCCTTGAAAGTTGAGGGTGATGCCACTCTACTCAATAAACAAACTTTTAGTAAGTACGCACATAAATGTTAGTATTGATCCATTAACGAGATCATTGATCCACAAAATCCGGATACGCCCGCGCAACCCATTCACATCCATGAAACAGCCTGCCCCGCCATCCGCAATCCGGGCCGCCACCCCCTTGCCCCTGTCGCAGCAGCTGCGTCCCGGCAACCTGTTGGCCGCCGACTGCCCTTCGCGCGAGGTGCTCAAGCACGTCACCAGCCGCTGGGGCGTGCTGGTGCTGATCGTCCTGGAAACCCGGACGCACCGCTTCAGCGAACTGCGGCGCGCCATCGGCGGCGTCAGCGAACGCATGCTGGCGCAGACCCTGCAGTGGCTCGAAGGCGACGGGCTGGTGCTGCGCACCGCCCTGGACGTCGTGCCGCCCCACGTCGAATACAACCTGACTCCGCTGGGCCGCGAGGCGGCCGAGAAAGTGCGGGTCCTGGCCGACTGGATCGAACTGAACCTGCCCCGGATCCACCCGGCGGAGACGCGATGAGCCCATCGAAGACCGGACGATCCTCGCCTCCCGCCATTGCACGCGACGAGCCGCACGAATCGTTCTGGCGCGATCCCGCCCTGTCCTTCGTGGAAAGTCGCCGGGCCTGCCGAAGCCGCGCCTGCTACGTGCCGCATCGCCATCCGACCTTTTCCATCGGCGCGGTCGACGAAGGCCGCAGCCTGTTCACCGGCGCCGCCGACGGCCCGATCGCGCTGCGCCCCGGCACGCTGGTGTTCGTGCCGGCTGAGCGCGTGCATGCCTGCAACCCGGTCCCGGACACCGCCTGGAGCTACCAGATGCTGCACCTGGACGCCGCCTGGCTGCTGGCCGTCCGGAAGGAATACGCCCGGGCCGGCTCGCATGAGGCCGAACCGGTCCGCATCGCGACCAGCCCGGCGATCTACGGACACTTCCGCCGGCTCAACGCGCTGCTGTTCTCCGACGCCGACCCGCGCGACAAGGAGGCGGCGCTGATCGAATTCATGGGCGACGCCGACGCCGAAGCGGGCTTGCGCATCGAGGCGCCCATCGTCCCGTCCAGGCAAGCCGAGCGGATCCGGCCTGCCCTGGACCACCTGCGCGCCGCCCCGGACTCCGACACGCCCCTGGACGAACTGGCGCGCCTGGCGAGCATGAGCCGCTACCAGTTGATCCGCGCCTTCCGGGCCGCCACCGGCATGACGCCGCATGCCTGGCAATTGAACCAGCGCGTCAACCTGGCCCGCGAGCGGATCCGGAGGGGCGCCAGCATTTCGGAAGTCGCCCTGCTGCTGGGCTTCGCGGACCAGGCGCACTTCCAGAGAGTTTTCAAGGCCTACACGGGTGTGACACCCGGCCGATTCCGGGCCTGATTCCGGGCCGGACCGCCCTCCAGGGGCGGAGCGGCCGCAATTTCCTTCAATACAGGACGCGCGCCCATCGGCACACTGCGAAAAAACACGCACGCGCACCGAATGCAGCAATTCCTGATCATCGCCGCGGCGCATTTCCTGGCGCTGCTTTCTCCCGGACCCGACTTCTTCCTGATCGCCAGGACTTCCCTGTCCGCCGGCTGGCGCGTCGCCAGCGGCGCATGCGTGGGCATCGCGCTGGCCAACGGGGTGTTCATCGTCACCGCGTTCACCGGCACCGCCGCCCTGCGGCCGGACGGCGCCCTGTTCATCGGCCTGCAGACGGCCGGCTGCGCCTATCTGCTGTACCTGGGATCCCTGTTCATCCGTCACGCGGGCCGCGACCGTCTGGACCTGCCGGGCGACCAGGCGGCCGGACCCGCATGCTCATCCGCCGCCTGGCGGCGCTCCGCCGGCATGGGCTTCCTCTCGGGCATCCTCAATCCGAAGAACGCGCTGTTCTACGCCAGCCTGGCCGCGCTATTGACCGGCCCGCACGCCGGCGCCGGCTGGAAAGCGGTCTACGGCGCCTGGATGTTCGGCGCGGTGCTGGGGTGGGATGTGCTGGTGGCCGTCATGATCGGCAACCGGACCGTGCTGCGGCGCTTCACGCGGTCCCTGCCCTGGCTGGAACGTATCTCCGGGATCGTTCTGATCCTGCTGGCGCTGGGCGTCATGGCCCTCCTTATGCTTCGCTGAAAGCAAGGGATCGAGGCGCCGCGACACGAAACAAAAACGCCGGACCGCCCTACCCGGCCGCCGCGTCCCGGAATGGACGCGACGAACGGAGGGCGGTCCGGCGCGGGCGGCGCGCCGGGTACTTACTGCAAGGTGCGCTCGAACACGAACTTCTCGCCGTCCCAGTCGACGGGGACCACGTCGCGCGGCCCGAACTCGCCTTCCAGGATCAGCCGCGCCACGGGGTTTTCCACGTACTGCTGGATGGCGCGCTTCAGGGGCCGCGCGCCGAACACCGGATCGTAGCCCGCGCGGGCGAGTTCCGTGACCGCCGCGTCGGACACCTCCAGGCGCATTTCCTGCTGCGTCAGGCGTTCGGCCAGGCGCTTGAGCTGAATGCGCGCGATCGGCTCGATGTGCGTGGCGTCCAGGCCGTGGAAGACCACGATCTCGTCGATCCGGTTCAGGAATTCCGGCCGGAACGCCGTCTTCAGCTCATCGCGGATGACTTCCTTGACCACATCGTAGGGCTGATCGGCCAGGTTCTGGATGTGCTGCGAACCGATGTTCGAGGTCATGATGATCACCGTGTTGCGAAAATCCACGGTACGGCCCTGGCCGTCGGTCAGGCGGCCGTCGTCGAGCACCTGCAGCAGCACGTTGAACACGTCCGGGTGGGCTTTCTCGACCTCGTCGAGCAGGATCACACTGTACGGCTTGCGGCGCACGGCTTCCGTCAGGTAGCCGCCTTCCTCGTAGCCCACGTAGCCCGGGGGTGCGCCGATCAGGCGGGCCACCGAATGCTTCTCCATGAACTCGCTCATGTCGATGCGCACCAGGTGGCTGTCCGAATCGAACAGGAAGCTGGCGAGCGCCTTGGTGAGTTCGGTCTTGCCCACGCCGGTCGGCCCCAGGAACAGGAACGAGCCGTAAGGCCGGTTCGGGTCCGACAGCCCGGCGCGCGAGCGGCGGATCGCCTCGGACACCAGGCGCACGGCCTCGTCCTGGCCTACCACACGTTCGTGCAGCACGGCTTCCATGCCCAACAGCTTGGCGCGCTCGCCCTGCATCATGCGCGACACGGGAATGCCGGTGGCGCGCGACACGACCTCGGCGATTTCCTCGGCTCCGACCTGGGTACGCAGCAGGCGCGGCTTGCCGGCCTCTTCCGTCCTGGGCGCGGATTCCGCCGCCTTCAGGCGGGCCTCCAGTTCGGGCAGGCGGCCGTACTGCAGTTCGGCGAGCTTGTCGTACTGGCCCTTGCGCTGCAGTTCGGCCATTTCCGCGCGGACCTGGTCGATTTCCTCCTTGACGGCCTGCGAACCCTGGACGGCGGCCTTTTCCGCCTTCCAGACTTCCTCGTAGTCATTGTATTCACGCTGCAGGGATTCCAGTTCGTCCTCGATGGCCTTCAGGCGGCGCTCGGAGGCCTCATCCTTGTCCTTCTTGACGGCTTCGCGCTCGATCTTCAACTGGATGATGCGCCGGTCGAGCCGGTCCATGACCTCCGGCTTGGAATCGATTTCCATGCGGATGCGCGCCGCCGCCTCGTCGATCAGGTCGATGGCCTTGTCGGGCAGGAAGCGGTCGGTGATATAGCGGTGCGACAGTTCCGCCGCCGCCACGATGGCCGGGTCGGTGATCTGCACGCCGTGGTGCAGTTCGTAGCGTTCCTGCAGGCCGCGCAGGATGGCGATGGTGGATTCCACGTCGGGCTCGTCCACCATCACCTTCTGGAAACGGCGCTCCAGCGCGGCGTCCTTCTCGATGTACCGGCGGTATTCGTCCAGCGTGGTCGCGCCCACGCAATGCAGCTCGCCGCGCGACAGCGCGGGCTTGAGCATGTTGCCGGCATCCATGGCGCCCTCGGCCTTGCCGGCGCCCACCATGGTGTGCAGTTCATCGATGAAAACGATGGTCTGGCCCGAATCCTGGGACAATTCCTTCAGCACCGCCTTCAGGCGTTCCTCGAACTCGCCCCGGTACTTGGCCCCGGCCAGCAGCCCGGCCAGATCCAGCGCCAGGATGCGCTTGCCCTTCAGGGTCTCCGGCACCTCGCCGTTGACGATGCGCTGGGCCAGGCCTTCGACGATGGCGGTCTTGCCGACGCCGGGCTCGCCGATCAGCACGGGGTTGTTCTTGGTGCGCCGCTGCAGGATCTGGATGGTGCGTCGGATCTCGTCGTCGCGTCCGATTACAGGGTCGAGCTTGCCCTCGCGGGCGCGGGCGGTCAGGTCCAGGGTGTATTTCTTCAGCGCCTGGCGGTTGTCCTCGTCCTCGGCGCCCGTCACGGATGCGCCGCCGCGCACGGCCTCGATAGCGGTTTCCAGCGCCTTGCGCTGCAGCCCGGCCTCGCGCAGGGCACGGCCGACCTCGCCCTTGTCGTCGGACAAAGCCAGCAGGTAGAGTTCACTGGCGACGTAGGTATCCCCGCGCTGGCCGGCTTCCTTGTCGGTGCGCGCCAGGGCGGCCTGCAGGTCGCGGCCGACCTGGACGTTGCCCTCGGTCCCCTGGACCGACGGCAGGGCCTTGAGCTGCCGGTCCAGTTCGGCCTGCAGGCGCGGCACGGCCACGCCCGCGCGCGCCAGCAGGCTGGCGGCTCCGCTCTCGGCGTCGGCCAGCAGGGCCGTCAGCAGGTGGGCGTTCTCGATATAGGGATGGTCGTGGCGTACCGCGAGGCTCTGGGCGTCGGCGATCGCCTGCTGGAATTTCGTCGTCAGTTTGTCGAATCGCATGGGTGTGTCCCTTGAATGGGAAGGGGGCGTCGCGCCCCGATGTTCGGTACATGCGGGCGAAAGATGGGTTTTTCAAGCGCCGGAGGCGTCCGCAAGCTCCCCGCGCCCAGGGTGCCGGCCGGTCCGCCCCGGCCTCTTGCGAAAGATCAAGCTTCCCTCCAATTAATCCCGCCGGGGCCGGGAAACCGGAGCCGAACGGGGCGCCCGCCGTGTTAGAGTCCGAACGACCTTGTCCAAGGTCGCTTCCGTATCGCCAGAAGAACCGCTATGAACGCACCCCAGGACTGGGACCCCCGCGCCCCCGAGGTCCTCGCCGACCCGATCGCCGCCTACGACCGCATGCGCCGCCGCTGCCCGGTAGCCCACAGCGACTACCTGCATCATTCCGTGTTCCGCCATGCCGACGTCATGCGGATCCTGCTGGACCACGAGACCTTCAGCAGCCAGGCATCCCGCCACGTCTCCGTGCCCAACAGCATGGATCCTCCCGAACATACCGCCTACCGCCGGCTGATCGAGCCCTATTTCGGCCCGGAGCGCATGGCGGCCTTCGAGCCGGTCTGCCGCCGCCTCTGCGCCGACCTGGTCGCCGCGCTGCCGCGCAACGAGCGCGTCGAGATCATGTTCGGCCTGGCGCACCCCTTCGCCCTGCGCATGCAATGCGCCTTCCTGGGCTGGCCCGACAGCCTGCACGAGCCGCTGCGACAGTGGATCCAAAAGAAGAACGTCGCCACGCTCTCGGGCGACGCCCATGCGATCGCGGCCGTGGCCACCGAATTCGACGAGACCATCCGCGCCCTGCTGAAAGTCCGCCGCGACGCTGGCGACCGGGCGCCGGACGACGCCACCACGCGCCTGCTGCGCGAGACCGTGAACGGCCGTCCGCTGACCGAGGACGAGATCGTCAGCATCCTGCGCAACTGGACCGTCGGCGAACTGGGCACCATGGCCTCCAGCGTCGGCATCATCGCCCACTACCTGGCGATCCACCCGGACCTGCAGGACCGCCTGCGCAGCCAGCCGGAACTGGTCCGGCCCGCCAACGACGAGATCCTGCGCATCCACGCGCCGCTGATCGCCAACCGGCGCGCGACGACCTGTCCGGTGCGCCTGGGCGGCGCGCAGATCCCGGCCGGCGAACGAGTCACGCTGATCTGGGCCTCGGCCAATCGCGACGAGGCCGTCTTCGGCGATCCGGACGAATTCCGTCTGGACCGCGACCCGACCCTGAACCTGCTCTACGGCGCCGGCATCCATGCCTGTCCGGGAGCGCCCCTGGCGCGCCTGGAAATCGAGGCCATGATCCAGGCCCTGCTGGCGGGCACGCGCGCGCTGGAACCTGTCGCAGACCAGCCGCCCATGCCGGCGATCTACCCGGCCAGCGGCTACCGCCAGGCGATGCTGCAATTGCGCCACACCTGAGGCGTAAAGGGTCCCGGCGCCCCCGGCAGCATGCGGGGCGTCCCTGGACGACCGCATGACACGGTTTGTTTTGCCGCCGGGCAGCCCCAAGGCAAAACGCGCCCCCTCGGGGGGATGAGCCCGGACGCAAGGCAGTCCCCGCGGACTGGCCTGCGCCTGGCGAATCCGAGCGGCATGCAGGCCGTGAGGTGGATGCAAGCAGCCAAAGGCTGCGCAGCGTGGGGGCGCAATTTCGTGGCGAAGAAAGGACACTGCATAAGCTCATCGCGGATTCTCACGCCAAGCGACGGTTATATCCGGTCCGGCAAGACTACAATTCAGGCATGAACCATTCGGGGCGGCATCCGCCCCGGTTTGCTTGGAACTTGCCTGCCATGTGTCAGTTATTGGGCATGAATTGCGCCACGCCCACGGACATCACGTTTTCCTTTGCGGGGTTCGCCGCGCGCGGCGGCGGCACCGACCACCATGCCGACGGCTTCGGCATCGCCTTCTACGAAAATCGCGGCTCGCGCTGTTTTCTGGACAACGCGCCCTGCTGCCGGTCGCCGGTCGCCGAGCTGATCAAGCGCTACCCGATCAAGTCCCGCAACGTCATCGCCCACATCCGCAAGGCCACCCAGGGCGCCCTGGAACTGGAAAACTGCCACCCGTTCGTGCGTGAAATGTGGGGCCGGCACTGGCTGTTCGCCCACAACGGCGACCTGAAGAATTTCGATCCCGATCTGCGCGGCGATCACCTGCCGATCGGCCAGACCGACAGCGAACGGGCCTTCTGCACCATGATGGAAGGGCTGCGCGCCCGCTTCGGCACCCGCGAACCGGAAGGCACCGAGCTGTTCGCCGCCGTGGCCGATATGACGGCTGGACTCACCCGCCACGGCGTGTTCAATTTCCTGATGTCCAACGGCCGCTGCATGCTGGCGCATTGCTCCACGAACCTGTATTACATCGTGCGCGCCTGGCCCTTCCAGGTGGCGCATCTGGTGGACACCGACATGTCGGTGGACTTTTCCCAGACCAACGCGCGCGGCGATTGCGTCTCGGTCATCACGACCAAGCCGCTGACCGATAACGAGACCTGGACCGCCTTCCAGCCGGGAGAACTGATGATGTTCGTCGACGGCCGCCCTCAGTCCGGCCAGACCATCGAGATTCCCGAGGACGTCCGGCGCAGCAACCGGGCCAACCTGACCTGCGTCTGAGAACCGCCTCATGAGCGTGCCGGACGACCCCGCCGACGATCCCCGCCCCGAGGAGCCCGTCGAGCCCGATCTCAACGAATGCTGCGGCAACGGCTGCGAGCCCTGCGTGTTCGACACCTACGCCGAGGAAAGGCGCGCCTGGCAGCAGGCGGTGAAGGACTGGGAAGAACGCCATCGGGACCGGACCGACGCAACGCCGGCAGCCTGAACCGAGGCCGCGTCGGGAAAACGGCACGCGTGTCCACGCATCCACATCCTGAACCGGGACCGGCGAACGGCCCGATGCGCCGCCGGACAACCTTGCTGCGCATAGGGTTCCCGCGGGTTTTCCCGGGGCGCGTTCCTATAATCGGAAGCTCCCACCCCCTCTCACAGGAATGACGCACCGTGGCTTCCGACGCTATCCCGATGTTCGCTGAAAACACCTATCCCCTCGACGCGCGCGGCATCGCCAAGCGCTTCCGGCACGCCGCCATCTTCGGCGCCCTGTCGGCGCTGCAGCCGGGCGAAACCATGCGCTTCTGCAACGACCACGATCCCCTGCCGCTGCTGCAGCAGCTGAAGAACCACTTCGGCGAGAACATCCAGTTCGAATACCTGGCCCGCAACCCCGGCGAAATCGTCATCGACTTCCACATCGTGCCCTGACCCCGGGAAGCTGCCAGACCGCCCCAAAGCCGCCCTCCCGGGCGGCTTGTTCATGCGCGCGGCGGCGCGGGGCGACACCTACATGAAATACGGCTTGTCGCCGTCGCTGCCCGGCTTGTTCAGGCCCAGGTTGGCGCGCACATGCAGCGCCGGAGCGCGGATGACGCGGCCGATCAGATCGCCCACGCTGTGGCGCGATACGACGGTGCCCCTGAACGGTTCATGGCGAGCGGTCAGCTCGTAATCCACCTCGTCCTCGTCCGTCAGCCAGGCCGGGCGCAGGATGGTGTAGTCCAGGCCCGAGGCCTCGATGGCGTCGGCCGCCCGGCGGAAAGGCTTGAGCGGCTCGCCGATGATGTCCCGGTTCCATGCCCCGAACCTGCCCGGCACCTCGTCGTAAATGCCCAGCGAGAGCACGAACACCAGGCGCCGGACGCCGGCGTCTTCCATCGCGGCGATCACCCGCATGGCCTGGGTGTCCAGGTCCTCGCCGGTCAGGTTGGCGTAGACGATGTCCTGTCCCGCCACGGCCTGTCGCAGCAGATCCCGGTTCAGCACGTCGCCGGTCACGACCCGCGCATTGGCGGGCGTATCACCCAGTGTCTTCGGGTTGCGTACCAGCAGGGTCAGCGCCAGGTCCGGCGCGTCGGCCAGGTCCCGGATCACCCATCGTGCGATCTGGCCGCCGGCGCCCAGGATGAGGATGTTTTTCATGTCGGATTCCTTTTTCTCACGATGCGTCACAGGTGCTGCTTGAAGAACGGCACCACCTGGGCCAGGGCGATCGCCACCGGCTCGGGCTTGTCGTACAGGTCGTAGTGCGACCAGCCTTCGGCGACGACGATCCGCTTGTCCTTCGAGGCGGCTCGGCCGTAGATTTCCCAGCCGTCGCGGTAAGCGCCGAAGGCGCCCGGCTTGTCGCCGACCACCACCATCAGCGGCTGCGTCAGCAGGGTTTCCGCATTCAGAAAGGCGTCCCAGCCCATGGCGGCGCCGCTGAAGGACATCAACTGGCGGGTGGCGCCGTTCGGCTGCCGGCCGCGGGCGGTCTTGTAGTATTCGGTGGCCTCGAGCACGTCGATGTCGGTGATGCCGGCCCGCCGGCCCTCCTCGACGGACTCGGGCAGCAAGTCGGCGGCGTGGCGCGCACCGCCCCGGGCCTCATCGGTGCGCTGTCCGGCCATGCGTTCGGCGAGCGCCAACGGCTTGAACTGCGCGAAGCCTTCGCGGATCAGACGGCCGTAGTTCACACCGGAGATGGACGCCAGCGCCTTGATGCGATGGTCGGTGATGCCGGCGTGCACCGTGTAGGCGCCGCCGCCGCACACACCGATGGCGCCGATGCGCCCGGGGTCGACATAGGACAGCGACTGCAGGTAGTCCACGGCGAAGCGGATATCGGACACGCGGATCGCCGGGTCCTCGATGAAACGCGGCATGCCGCCGCTGGCGCCCTGGAAGCTGGCGTCGTGCACCAGCACGACGTAGCCTTGCTCGGCCAGCCCCTTGGCGTAGACGTTGCCGGCGGTCTGCTCCTTGCAGCTGCCGATGGGGTGGGTGCTGACGATGGCCGGATACTGTTTCCGCCGGTCGAAGCCCGGAGGCAGGTAGAGGTCGGCGGCGGTGTCCCAGCCAAGGTTCGGGTAACTGACGTGTTCGATCGTGCTCATGAATGACTCCGATGATGACCTGGAACGCCGGGGCGCGGGCGGTCCGGCCCCGACGAAAAACGGTTGAAGAGGAAATGACGGCAGGCGCTTATCCCAACGTACGCAGGAAGAACGGCGCCAGCACCGACACGGCCCCGTCCACATGGGGACGCCGGTCGTACAGCGACATGTGATTGGCGCCCTCGACCACATGGAAATGCTTGTCCCGGCTGGCGGCGCGGGCGTACAGGTCGTCGCTCATCCATTTGCTGCCCGCGGCCGCGCCGGCCACGATCTGCAATGGCTGGGTCAGGAAGGCCTCGGCCTTGTGGTAGGCGTCGTAGGGGATGATCTGGTTCAGGCTGCGCGCGGTCATGAAGCCGGGGGCGTTGGGGTGCTCGCAACGCGGCGTGTGGTAGTACTCCCAGGCCTCGCGCAGTTCCTCGTTGGGGGCGTCCTCCTCGCGCAGCGGGGCGAGCGGAAAGCGCTCGCCGACGGCCGCCGCGGCCGCATCAGCGCTGCGGGCCCGCGAGCCCATGCCGATCAGGCCGACGGCGTCGGCGTCCTTGACGCCGCCATCCCAGCCGTTGCGGAACATCTGGCCGATGTTCACCGCGCTCACCGTGCCCACCGCCCGGATGCGACGGTCGTTGATCGCGGCGTTGACCGTGTAGCCGGCGCCGGCGCAGATGCCCATGGCACCGATCCGGCCCGCATCCACGTAGGGCAGCACGGTCAAGTAATCGACGACCGCGCTCACGTCCTCGGTACGGACGTGGGGGTTTTCCAGCTGGCGGGGCATGCCGGTACTCTCGCCCTGGCAGGACGCGTCATAGGCGACGGCGACGAAGCCGTGTCCGGCCAGCCGGGCGGCGTACAGGCCGGCGGTCTGCTCCTTCACGCCACCGCCCGGATGGGAAACGACGATGGCGGGACAGCGCAGGCCCGGATCGAAATCGGCGGGCAAGTGGATGTGCGCGGCGAGGGTGACGCCCTGGCCGTTCAGGTTCGGGATACTGGCTTTTTGCATGGCTTCGGCTCCGGATGACAGGTTGCGTGTTCGTGACGGTTTCCATCTTAGAGAGCCCATTGCATCCGATAAATAGACTTCCAACGACATCAGTGATTAGATAAACTTGACAATATGCCCATGGAACCCTCGCTCCTCCCTGCCCTGGCCTGGTTCGTCCGCGTCGCGCGCCACCGCAGTTTCACCAAGGCCGCCCTGGAAATGGACGTCTCGCGCGCCGCGCTGTCGCAGCACCTGAAGGCGCTCGAACAGCGCCTGAACGTGCGTCTGCTGAACCGCACCACGCGCAACATGTCGCTCACGGAAGAAGGCCAGCGTCTGTTCGACACCCTGCGGCCGGCCCTGGCCGCGATCGAACGCGCCGTGGCGGAATCGGGCGAGGCCCAGGCCGAGCCGGCGGGACTGATCCGGATCAACACCTCGCGCATCGCCGCCCGGCTGCTGCTGGAGCCGCGCCTGGACGAATTCCTTGCCCGCCATCCCCGGGTGCGCCTGGAACTGGTGATGGACGACGGCTTCTCCAACATCGTGGCCGAAGGCATGGACGCCGGCATCCGGCTGGGGGAAAGCCTGGCCGAGCACATGGTCGCCGTGCCCGTCACGCCCCGGCTGCGGATGGCCATCGTCGGCAGCCCGGCGTATTTCGAGCGCCACGGCCTGCCCGTCACGCCCGCCGACCTGATGCGGCACAATTGCCTGCCCTACCGCTTCACCTCCAGCGGCGCCATCGACCGCTGGACCTTCGCCGCGCCCGGCGCCCGGGACGATTCCTTCGTCTTCGAGCCCCAGGGCAACGCCGTATTCAACGACGTCGACAGCATGCTGCATGCCACCTTGCGGGGCGTAGGGCTGATGCAGCACCTGGACCTGTGCGTCGCCCCCCATCTGGCCGACGGCTCGCTGGTGCGCGTCCTGGAACCCTGGTGCAGGCCCTTTCCCGGCTTCTTCCTCTACGTGCCGTCGCGCGCGCAGATGCCCGCCAAGATTCGGGCGCTGGTCGATTTCCTGGTCGAGCAGCGCAAGCGCTTCGAACGCGAAGCGAAGGGCCGGGCGTCAGGCGCGTGAGCGCCCGCGCGGCCGATTCCGCCGGACGAAGGCCGCCCGCTCACTGCCGTCCCAGCCCCTGCAACAACTGCCCCAGCTCCGGCGGCAGCTGCGTCGGCTGCGCCGGCAGGTTCAGGCTTCCCGGGGCGGGCGGCGTGGCCGCCAACCGCTCCACGCGGAACTGCTTTTCATAGGCCAGCAGGCCCAGGCCTTTTTCTTCCAGCGCATCCAGCGCCTGCCGCGCGCCGTCCGGCGACTGCCCGGCCGCCGCCTGCAGCAGCACGGCCATCCGGCCCAGGGTGCGCGTCAGTTCCCGCACCTCGGGCTGCTTGCCCAGAACCCCCTGGCCCGAACGATTCCGTCCCTGTTCGTCGCGGTAGGACACGGCATAGACGGCGCCCGCGCGGCCGGCCACCGTCTCGCGGGCGCCGGTCGGCTCGATGCGGGTCAGCGAGCGGATCATGTCGGGCCCCGCCTGGATCGCGGCGCCGCCCAGCAGCCGGACCACCGCGTCCCCGTCCATGACCAGCGGCCGGCCGCCGGCCCGCATCACCGAATACAGCTTGCCGTCGCGCATCAGCAGGTAGCCCTGGGCGACGCCCGAAATATCGACCCGCGCGTCCGGCCCGTCGAAGGACACCGTCAGCGTCCGGTCGCCCGCCCGCACGGTCGCCACGCCCGCCGCCAGGACGCAGGCCGGAACGATCCAGCCCCAGGCCGCCAGCAGCCATCCGAACCAGCGCATCATGTTTCCGCCCTCCATCGAATCCATCCGGGTGGATCACACGATAGCCGGTTTGACCGCCGCCGCACAGGCGCGGACACGGTCCATGTGTGTCAGGATCTTGCCCTTTCAGCCGCGCAGGATGAAGATGACGGACACTTTTCTTCCGATGGATCCGACCCGACCATGTACCTGCCCGATCATTTCGCCGAAACCCGGCCCGAGGCACTGGCCCGCATCATCCGCGAACACCCGCTGGGCGTGCTGATCACGCACGACACCGAGGGCCTGGACGCCAATCACATCCCGTTCGAATTCGATCCCGGCGCGGGCGCGCACGGCCTGCTCACGGCGCACGTGGCCCGTGCGAATCCCGTCTGGCAACGCTGTGCCCCGGGCTGTCCGGTGCTGGTCGTGTTCCGCGGCGCCGAAGGCTATGTCTCGCCCAACTGGTATCCCAGCAAGCACGAGACGCACCGCCAGGTACCCACCTGGAACTACGAGGTGGTGCACGCGCACGGCCTGCTCACCGTACGCGACGACGAGCGCTTCGTCCGCGGGATGGTCGGGCGGCTGACGCGCCGGCACGAAGCCGGCGAGGCCCGGCCCTGGAAGATGTCGGACTCCGCGCCCGAATTCATCGATGACATGCTGAGCCGGATCGTGGGCATCGAGATCGCCATCACCTCGCTGGCCGGCAAGCGCAAGCTCAGCCAGAACAAGGACACCCGCGACCGCCTGGGGGCCGCCGAGGCGCTGGATACGCGGGGCCATGCCGAACTGGCGCGACACATGCGCGAGGCATAGCCGTCGGCGCGTACTGGGCCCGAGCGGGAGCCAGCTTACAATGACCGCCCGACATTCATTGAATACACCCGGATGCGCACCCTGGCGGAAACCGCCGCTGCCGGCCGCCGGATACCCGACATGACCCAGGCGAAATCCGCGAAGAACGCCAAAGCGCAACTGTTCGAAGACCTCAAGCACCAGATCCTGACGATGGAACTGGGCCCGGACGAGGACCTGGACGAGGTTGCGCTGTGCGAACGCTATGGCCTGTCGCGCACCCCCGTGCGCGAGGTCTTCCGCCGCCTGAGCGGCGAAGGGTACGTGGATATCCGCGAAAATCGCGGAGCCCGCGTCTCGCCGATGAATCACTCGACGCTGAGACACTTCTTCCTGGTAGCGCCGATGATCTACGCGGCGGTGGGCCGGCTGGCGGTGCGGCACTTCACCGCCCGCCAGCTGGCCGACCTGAAGGAAACCCAGGCGCAGCTTCGCCAAGCGTGCCTGGCCGGTGACATCCAGGCCATGGTCCTGAAGAACAACCGCTTCCATGAAATCATGGGCGAGATGTCCGGCAACGTGTACCTGCAGACCAGCCTGAACCGCCTGCTGATCGATCACGCCCGCATCGGCCGCACTTTCTATCAGCCGCACGACGAGGACACGGCCAGGCGCCGCCAGTCATCCATCGACCACCACGACCAGTTCATCGACGCGCTCGTCGCACGCGACGAGGAGGCCATCGCGCGGCTGTCCTACGAACACATGGAACTCTCGCGCGAGCACATGGAACTGTTCATCATGCCGCCGGGGCTGAAACCGGAACCGCCGCAGTCGCTTTGACCCTGCCGGCCTGACCGGCCCGCCGCACAGGGCCGTCGCCTCCTCCTCTCCCGTCCCTCATCCGCGGCTCCCCCGCCGAGCTCGCGGTCGCGCCGTCATGTCTCTTCAAAAAATGTATTTGACCAGAATCCATTTATTACTATAATAAAATACAAATTGAATACATGATAAATACGGACGAGACAAACTATGGAGAACTCCCGGTCCAGGGGTTCGGGATCCTCGGCGGCGCCAGGAAAAGGCAGCAATAAATCCAGGCTCTTCGAAGACCTCAAGCACCAGATACTCACCTTGCAGCTGGGTCCCGACGAAGACCTGGACGAGCCAGGCCTGTGCGAACGCTACAGCCTGTCCCGCACCCCCGTGCGCGAGGTCTTCCGCCGCCTGAGTGGCGAGGGCTACGTCTATATCCGCGAGCACTGCGGCGCGCGCGTCTCGCCCATGAACCACGCCACCCTGAGGCACTTCTTCCTGGCGGCGCCGATGATCTACGCCGCAACCGGCCGCCTGGCGGCGCATCACTTCACACCGACCCAGCTCGCCCGGCTCAGGGACACCCAGGAACAGTTCCGGCAGGCCTGCGCGGTGGGCGACATGACCGCCACGGTCCTGCGCAACAACCAGTTCCACGAAATCATCGGCGAAATGTCGGGGAACCTTTACCTGCAGGCCAGCCTGAACCGCCTGCTGGTCGACCACGCCCGCATCGGCCATACGTTCTACCAGTCGCACGACGCCAGCCAGTCCGGGCGCCGGGAACTGGCCATCTCGCAGCACGACCAGTTCATCGACGCCATCGCGACCCGTGACGAGGAAGCCATCGTCCGAATCACCTTCGAGCACTGGGAGCTGTCGCGCCAGAACATGGAAATGTTCATCACGCCCGCCGGACTCAGCCCGGATACGCCGCACGAAGGTGCGGAAACCCTGTCGATATAGGAGCAATCGAATGTTCGAAGGCATCTACACCCCCGTCATCACCCCCCACAAGGCCGACGGTCGGATCAACAAGGCGGCGTTCGCCGAACTGATCGAATCCCTGGTCGACGCCGGCGTGCACGGTCTCGTCGTCGCCGGCTCGACCGGCGAATACTACGCGCAGACGACGCAGGAACGGATCGACCTTGCCACCTACGCCAAGGAAGTCATCGGCACCCGCGTGCCGCTGATCATCGGCACGGGCGCCACGCGCACCGAGGAATCCATCGAATACGCCAAGGCCGCCCGGGCCCTGGGCGCGGACGCGGTCCTGGTGGGCTCGCCCCCCTACGCCCTGCCCTTGGAATCGGAAAACGCCAACCACGCGCTGGCGATCGACCGGGCCGCGGACCTGCCCATCATGCTCTACAACTACCCGGGCCGCATGGGCGTGCACATGGGCGCGGATTATCTGGCCCGGGTGACACGGTCGAAGAACGTCCGGGCGATCAAGGAAAGTTCCGGCGACATCAATCGCCTCCATCTGCTGGCCAATCAATTCCCGCAGATCGAGATGTCCTGCGGCTGGGACGACCAGGCGCTGGAATTCTTCGCCTGGGGCGCGCGCAGCTGGGTCTGCGCGGGCTCCAACTTCCTGGCGCGCGAACACGTAGCCCTGTACCGGGCCTGCGTGCTGGAAAACGACTTCGACAAGGGCCGCAGGATCATGGGGGCCATGATGCCCTTCATGAACTTCCTGGACGCGGGCAAGTTCGTGCAATCGATCAAATACGGCTGCGAACTGAGTGGGCTGGCGGCAGGGCCGGCGCGCGCGCCGCTCCAGGCGCTGGACGAAGAGGAAAAGGCTCGATTCCAGGCCATCGTCACCGAACTGAAGCGCGTGATCGCCGACATCGCCGGAGCATGACATGAAGGTCACACACCCGAGCCGGTCCGCATCGCCGGGCGCCATCCAATCCACCCCATCGGATAAAGCGCAATGAGCCGGACCACCATTCGCCAGCCGGTCGAAACCGGCCTGTCGGGCTGGGCCGCCATCGCGCCCCGGCGATTCCCCGTACGCACCCTTGAAGACGACCAGACGGCCGACTGGCTGATCATCGGCGCCGGCTTCGGCGGCCTATCGGCCGCGCGGCGGCTGCGCCAGCTGCGTCCCGAGGACAGGATCGTCGTGCTCGACGCCCAGGAGATCGCCATCGGCGCCTCGGGCCGCAATTCGGGCTTCATGATCGACGTGCCCCACAACCTGACGTCCGGCAACTACTCCGTCGGCGGCGCGGCGTCCAGCCAACTGGAGATCCGCCAGAATCGCATGGCCATCGCCTTCGCCTCCGGGGCCGCGGAGGAATACGGCATGCCGGTCACCACCTTCGATCCCTCGGGCAAAATCAACGCCGCCGCCACGGAACGAGGCCTGAAACTGAACCGCGCCTTTGCCGACTCGTTGCGGCAGATCGGAGAGCCCAGCGAAACCCTGGACGCCGCCCAGATGCGCGAGATCACCGGCACCGGCTACTACCTGGGGGGCGTCCATACCCCGGGCGCGGTGATGATCCAGCCCGCCGACTACATCCGGCGTCTGGCCGAAGGACTGGCTGGCGGCGTCGACCTGTTCGAACATTCTCCCGTGCTGTCGCTCGCCCGCAAGGGTCCGGTCTGGGAGGCGGTCTCGACCCGGGGCAGCGTCCAGGCTCCGCGCGTCATCCTGGCCGTCAACGGCCACGTCGAGAGCTTCGGGCATTTCCGGCATCGCCTGATCCACGTCTACACCTACGCATCCATGACGGCCGCGTTCCCGGCCGGCGCCGGCGGCGCCGACCGCTGGGCGCTGCTGCCCGCCGACCCCATGGGCGCCACGCTGCGCAAGATCACCCGCGATGGACAATCGCGGATCGTTGTCCGGACACACTTCACCTACAACCCGGACATCCGGGTATCCGGACGGCAGGTGGCGGACATCGCCGCCCGGCAGCGGCGCTCCTTCGACAAACGGTTTCCCGCCCTGAAGGACGTTTCCATGGAATTCAGCTGGGCGGGGGCGCTGTGCCTGAGCACGAACCATGCACCCGCTTTCGGGGAAATCGAGCCGGGACTTTACTCCGCCTGCTGCGAGAACGGACTGGGCACGGTCAAGAGCACCCTGGCCGGCATGATGGCTGCGGAGCTGGCGACCGATACGGACAGTGAGTCCTTGCGGCAATTCCAGCGGCAACCGCCGCCGCCCCGCCTGCCGCCGCAGCCAATCGCCTGGCTGGGCATCAATGCCGTCATCCGATGGCACCAGTTGCGTGCCGGCCGGGAGGGCTGACCTCCCGCCGACGCAAGCACCCGGGCCGGTCTGCGGCCCGGACACCGAAGTACACCACTACATCAGGAGACACCACATGAAACTGTTCAACAAACTGCTCTGCGCCGCCGTCATGACCGGCGCCATGGCTTCTTCCGCCTATGCCGCCAAAGGCACCATCACCATGGGCAGCATGTCCTGGGAAGACCTGACCCCCATCACCTACGTCACAAAAAACATCCTGGAAAAGGCCGGCTACGAAGTCAAGGTGACCGAATTCTCCGAAATCGGCATCGCCTACGCCGCGCTGGTCAAAGGCGACGTGCAGTTCATGGCCTCGCAGATCGACTACGCCGCCCAGGACTACTGGAACCGCAACAAGAACCGGCTGGAAAAGCTGTCCCCCGTGTCCTACGGCCTGTACCAGGCGGTCGCTGTGCCCAAATACGTGACGATCGATTCCATGGAGCAGCTCAACGAGAACGCCGACAAGTTCGGCGGCAAGATCGTCGGCATCGAGCCCGGCTCCGGACTGATGCGCGACGCCGCCTCGGCCGTCAAAGCCTACGACCTGAAGCTCAAGCTGATCGACGGCAGCACGGCCGGCATGACCGCCGCCTTGAAGTCCGCCGTGGACCGCAAGGAATGGATCGCCGTGACGTTGTGGGAACCGACCTGGATGATGGTCAAGTACGACATGAAGTTCCTGAAGGACCCCAAGAACGTCTTCCCCGGCCCCCAGGCCTACTACTGGATCGGCAAGAAGGGCTACGCTGAAGCCAACCCCGAAGTGCGCGAAATACTGGCGGGCATCTACCTGCCCCTGAGCGCCATCGGCGACATCAACGTCGGCATGAACGACGGCCAGACGGTGCAGCAAGCCAGCGACGCCTGGATCGCCAAGAACGCAGACCTCGTCAAGCGCTGGGAAAACATCAAGAAGTATTGATCGCCCCCGGACTCCGGCATCGCCCCGCAAAGCCGGAGTCCGGTCAAGAAAAGAGAAACCACTTGTGCACACGCTGCGCAACCGGAGGAGCTCCGCATGACCACAAGCACCATCCAGTCCGAAGAAATCCTGGTCGACTGCCAGCAGATCTGGAAAATATTCGGCGAACAGGCGCCCGCGGCGATGCAAGCCATCACCACCCAGGGTTTGTCCAAACGCGACGTCCTGCAAAAATTCGGCTGCACGGTCGGCGTGTCGGGCGTGAGCCTGCAAGTCAGGCGCGGCGAGATTTTCTGCATCATGGGCCTGTCCGGCAGCGGGAAATCGACCCTGATCCGCCTGCTGAACCGGCTCATCAGCCCCACCCAGGGCCGGGTCCTGGTCAAAGGCAAAGATCTGGCCACACTGGACGCCGCCGGATTGCGCGACATGCGCGCGCACCACATCGGCATGGTGTTTCAGAGCGTCGCTCTGCTGCCCCAGCGCACCGTGCTGGAAAACACCGCTTTCGGTCTGGAAGTCCAGGGCGTCCCCAAGGAAAAGCGCAACAAGACAGCGGCGGAAGCCCTGGAAAAAGTCGGCCTGTCCGACTGGCAAAACCACTATCCCGACGAACTGTCCGGCGGCATGCAGCAGCGCGTCGGACTGGCGCGCGCCATCGCCTCCGATCCCGAGATCATCCTGATGGACGAGCCGTTCAGCGCGCTCGACCCCTTGATCCGGCGGCAGTTGCAGGATGAATTCCGCACGCTGACCAAGCAGTTGGGCAAATCAGCCGCCTTCATCACGCACGACCTGGAAGAAGCCATCCGCATCGGCGACCGCATCGCCATCATGAAGGACGGCGTCATCATCCAGACGGGGACCGCCGAGGAAATCGTCCGCAATCCCGCCGACGACTACGTGGCGGAATTCGTGGCTGGCATCTCGCGGCTGCATCTCGTCAAAGCCCGCTCCATCATGCGCCCGGTCGCCGAATTCCGCGCCTCGCATCCGGACGTCTCCGTCGGGGCCCTGCCGAGCGCCACATCCGAAACCGACATCGCCGAGCTGATCACGCTGTCCACCCGCAAGGACCTGGACGCAGTGGCCATCATGGACGACAGCGGCCCGATCGGCATCGTCTCGCCCCGCGATCTGCTCAACGGCATCCAGGGCAACGAACAGCCCGCCGCGCGCTGAGTCCTCCCAAGGAACGTATCTCATGAACGATACCGGTCTGATCTCTGCGTTCGACGCATGGATGGAGGACGCGCTGGCCCGCCTGACGGACAACTCCAGCCAGGTCTTCACCGCCATTCAAAACGGTCTGGAGGGCTTCAACGACGCCATTCTGTGGGTCTTGAACCTGGCGCCGTTCTACATCGTAGCGATGGTGGTCGGCCTGCTGGGCTGGCGGCTCGTCGGCCGGCGCTTCGGGGTCATGTCCGCAGCCGCCCTGGTGGTCTGCCAGATGATGAATCTATGGCCCGAAACCACCGCCACGCTGGCGCTGGTCATCGCCGCCACCTTGCTGGCGCTGCTGCTGGCGATCCCGGCGGGCATCCTGAGCGGCTATGTCCGCGGGATGAGCCACGTTGCCGAACCCCTGCTGGACCTGCTGCAGACCCTGCCCCCGTACATCTACCTGCTGCCCGGGATCGCGCTGCTGGGCTACGGCCCGGCGACCGCGCTGGTCGCCACCCTGATCGTGGCGTTTCCCCCGGCCTTCCGCCTGGCGGCGCTCGGCATGCGGATGGCACCCGTCGAATATCTCGAACTGGGCATGGCCACCGGCATGACGCGCTGGCAGATGTTCACCAAGATCCGGCTGCCGTTCGCCCTGCCCAGCATCATGGCCGGCATCAACCAGAGCCTGATGATAGCCTTCGGCATGGTCGTCATCGCCGGCATCGTCGGCTCCGGCGGCCTGGGCCAGACCATCTACGACGCGATCCGCAAGCTCGACATCGCCAAGTCCATCGACGCGGCGCTGGCCATCGTCATCCTGACCATGATCCTGGACCGGCTCAGCCAGAGCGCCGGCCCCTCCAGCCCCAAAAAAGGGAGAAAAGCATGAGCTCGATCCTGCCGACCTTCTCACCCGGCGCCTGGCTGACCCCGGCGGTGGATTGGCTGAACGTCCATTGGCATCCCCTGTTCGCCTTCATCAGCGATGTCATCCAGTTCGTGCTGAACGGCCTGACCGCGCTCCTGATGGTTCTGCCGCCGTGGGCGCTGATCCTCGTCAGCACCGCGCTCGTCCTGCGGCTGCTGGGCCTGCGCCCCGCCGTCATCACGGCCCTGACTCAGGGGTTCTGCTGGGGCGTGGGCCTGTGGCCCGAAGCCATCCAGACGATCACCCTCGTCACGGTGGCCGTGGTCCTGTCCGTGTCCATCGCCTTTCCGCTGGGTGTGCTGGCGGCTCGCCGCCCAGCTCTGGAAGCCATTCTGCGTCCCCTCCTGGACATCATGCAGACCGTGCCGCCCTGGGTGTATCTGATCCCGGCCGTGATCCTGTTCAGCCTCGGCAGCGTCCCAGCCATCATCGCCACCATCGTCTACGGCATCCCGCCGATGCTGCGCCTGACCACCCTGGCCTTCAAGCAGATCCCGAACGACCTGCTGGAACTGGGCCAGGCGCTGGGCGCGCCGCCACGCACCATCCTGCTCAAGATCGAAATCCCGGCCGCCATGCCCACGCTGCTGGTCGGCCTGAACCAATGCATCCTGCTGTCGCTGGCGATGGTGGTCCTGGCCGGCCTGGTCGGATCGGGTGGCCTGGGCGCGGAAGTCACCCGCGGCCTGACGCGCATGGAAATGGGCCTGGGGCTGCGCGCCGGCCTGGCCATCGTCGCGGTGGCGCTGCTGATGGACCGGCTGTCCAAGGCGGCGCTGGGCGGCAAGGAAAAGGCCCGGGCATGACGCCTCTCGAGCCCGCCGAGGCCATCCCCCGTGCTCCATCGTTCATCAACCACGAGAGTTCCCATGTCCAATTTCCTCACCACGGCTGAATATCACCAAATCGCAGCGGGGCTGACGCTACCGCGACACGCTTTCATCGATGGCGTGTTCCGCCCGGCGCTCTCGGGCCGGACCTTCGCCACGACCAATCCCGCCACCGGCGAAGCGTTGACGGACATCGCCGCCTGCGGCGCCGAAGACGTGGACCTGGCCGTCACCGCCGCGCGCGCCGCGTTCGAGGACGGCCGCTGGTCGCGCATCCACCCGCGCGAGCGCAAGGAAACCCTGCTGCGCCTGGCGCGCCTGATGGAAACGCACGCCCGCGAACTGGCCGTGCTGGAAAGCATCGACAGCGGCAAGACCATCTTCGACTGTGAGACCGTGGACGTGCCGGAAACCATTCACGTGCTCAAATGGCACGCCGAATTGATCGACAAGATCTACGACCAGGTCGCCCCCGCCTCGGACAGCCATATCGCCATGGTGGTGCGCGAGCCCGTCGGCGTCGTCGGCCTGGTGCTGCCCTGGAACTTTCCCCTGCTGATGCTGGCCTGGAAAATCGGCCCCGCCCTGGCCTCCGGCTGCTCGGTCGTCATGAAGCCCGCGGGCGAGACGACCCTGACGGCGCTGCGCGTGGCCGAACTGGCGGTCGAAGCCGGACTGCCCGCCGGGGTGCTGAACATCGTGACGGGCTCCGGCGCCGAAGTGGGTGAGCCGCTGGGCAAACATCCCGACGTGGACATGGTCAGCTTCACCGGCTCGACGGCGACCGGGCGGCGCTTCCTGAATTATTCCTCCGCCAGCAATCTCAAAGAAGTCGTGCTGGAACTGGGCGGCAAGAATCCCTGCGTCGTCCTGGACGACGCCGAAGACCTGGACGCCGTGGCGGCGCACGTCGTCAACGGTGCTTTCTGGAACATGGGGGAAAACTGCTCGGCCGCTTCCCGGTTGATCGTGCAGCGCGGCATCAAGGACCGCCTGCTCGAGCGGGTCAAGGCCGAGGCCGCGAACTGGCTCGTGGGCGATCCGCTGGATCCCGCCGTGCGCGTGGGCGCCCTGGTGTCGAAGGCGCACTTCCAGAAAGTCGGTTCCTACCTGGAAGCGACCCGGACGGAAAAGGTTCTGATGGGCGGCAGGATCGTATCCGAAGGCTTCGTCGAACCCACCATCGTCGAAACCCGGCGCGATTCCAGGCTGGCCGTCGAAGAAATCTTCGGCCCCATCCTGAGCGTGATCCCGGTCGACAGCTTCGAGGAGGCGATCGCGGTCGCCAATGACACCGATTATGGTCTGGCCGCCTCGATTTTCTCGGCCAACGGCAAGCGGGCGATCCGGGGCGCGCGGATGCTGCGCGCGGGCACCGTCACCGTCAACAGCTTCGGTGAAGGCGACATCTCCACGCCCTTCGGTGGCTACAAGCAGTCGGGCTTCGGCGGACGCGACAACTCCATCCACGCGCACGACCAATACACCCAGCTCAAGACGATCTGGATCGACCTGTCGTAACGCCACGCTCAGCGCCTGTTCTTGACCCTCATCAAGGCTATCGAAAAAAGTCTCCGGATTGCTTGATACCACCATATATTGTGTTTACGATTCACATACACACAATATGTAGAGGCATTCCGGATGACTTTCACCCAGCCCCAGAGCCCGGCCGACCGTCCCGTCCCCAATGTGGACGTGATCCGCTCCATCGACGAATACCTGCGCCAGCAGGACTGGCGCGTCAACGCCAACGCCAACCAGGGCTATTCTCTGGGCGGCCTGATCCTGAACACCTCGGGCAAGATGATCGCCAACTACTGGCTCAGCCACGTCTACCCCGAGTCCATCGGCCAGGCCCATCGACAGGCCGACCTGCACATCCACGATCTGGACATGCTGTCGGGCTACTGCGCCGGCTGGTCGCTGCGCACGCTGCTCAACGAGGGCCTCAACGGCGTTCCCGGCAAGGTCGAGGCCGTCGCGCCGCGCCACATGTCCAGCGCGGTCGGCCAGATCGTCAACTTCCTCGGCACGCTGCAGAACGAATGGGCCGGCGCCCAGGCCTTCAGTTCCTTCGACACCTACATGGCCCCCTTCATCCGCAAGGACGCCATGCCCTACGCCGAAGTGCGGCAATGCATCCAGGAACTGATCTACAACCTGAACGTGCCCTCGCGTTGGGGCACGCAGACGCCCTTCACCAACCTGACCTTCGACTGGGTCTGCCCGGAGGACCTGCGCGACCAGGTACCGCTGATCGGCGGCGAGGAAATGCCCTTCACCTACGGCGAGCTGCAGGCCGAGATGGACATGATCAACCGCGCCTACATCGAGGTCATGATGGCCGGCGACGCGCGCGGCCGCGCCTTCACCTTTCCCATCCCCACCTACAACATCACGCCCGACTTCGACTGGCACAGCCCCAACGCCGAACGGCTGTTCGAGATGACCGCCAAGTACGGCCTGCCCTACTTCCAGAACTTCATCAATTCGGAACTCAAGCCGAACATGATCCGGTCCATGTGCTGCCGCCTGCAGCTGGACCTGCGCGAACTGCTCAAGCGCGGCAACGGCCTGTTCGGCTCAGCCGAACAGACGGGATCGCTGGGCGTGGTGACGATCAACTGCGGGCGCCTGGGCTATCTGCACGCCGGCGACGAGGCCGGCCTGATGGCCCGCCTGGACGAACTGCTGGAACTGGGCCGCGACAGCCTGGAAATCAAGCGTCGCGTGATCCAGGAACACATGGACAACGGCCTGTTCCCGTACACGCGCCGCTACCTGGGCACCCTGCGCAACCACTTCTCCACGCTGGGCGTCAACGGCATCAACGAGATGATCCGCAACTTCACGGCCGACGAGCACGACCTGACCAGCCCCTGGGGCCATGCCTTCGCGGTGCGCCTGCTGGATCACGTGCGCGCCCGCATGGTCGAATTCCAGGAAGCCACCGGCCACATGTACAACCTGGAAGCCACCCCAGCCGAAGGCACGACCTACCGCTTCGCCAAGGAAGACCGCGCCCGCTGGCCCGACATCCTGCAGGCCGGCACGCCGGACATGCCCTACTACACCAACTCGTCCCAGTTGCCGGTCGGCTTCACCGACGATCCCTTCGAAGCGCTGGAGCGCCAGGACGAACTGCAGCGCAAATACACCGGCGGCACCGTGCTGCACCTGTACATGACCGAACCGCTGTCCTCGGCCGACGCCTGCCGCGAACTGGTGCGCCGCACGCTCGGCCGCTTCTCGCTGCCCTACATCACGGTCACGCCGACCTTTTCCATCTGCCCCAGGCACGGCTACCTGCCGGGCAAGCACGAATTCTGCCCGCACTGCGACGACGAACTCATCGCCCGCAAACAGCGGACGGCGCTCCATGCCGATATGGTCCCGCACGAAGCGGCGGCCTGATCCGCCCTCCTTTTTCCCCCTCAACTCGAACAGGAGCATCACCATGAACCAAATCCCCCTCACCCTGAACGACGCCGAACGCCAGCCCTGCGAAATCTGGACCCGCGTCATGGGCTACCACCGTCCCATGTCGTCCTTCAACATCGGCAAGAAAGGCGAATTCCACGAACGCCGCTTCTTCGTCGAACGCCATACCGGCCAGGCGCCCGCCCGCCAGGCCGCCTGACGCGATCATGCGGCGCCCCCCAGGGGCGCCTCCCTCGACATGCAAACAACGCTGCTCCCGCCGGACCGCATCCGCGCCCGACGATCCCCCATCCCCCGCCTGAAGATCGGCGGACTGGTGCCCTTCACCGCCACGGACTACCCCGGGCTGCTGGCGGCCGTCCTCTTCGTGCAGGGCTGCCCCTGGCGCTGCGGCTATTGCCACAATCCGCACCTGCAGCCGCGCACAGCCGACAGCCCGCTGGACTGGAACGAGGTCATGGCCTTCCTGCGCCGCCGCGTCGGACTGATCGACGGCGTGGTCTTCAGCGGCGGAGAACCCACCATGGACCCTGGCCTGGGCATCGCGATCCGCGAGGCCCGCGCCCTGGGCTACCGCATCGGCCTGCACACCGGCGGCACCCACCCGCGCCGCCTGGCCCAGGTGCTGCAGGACGTCGACTGGGTCGGACTCGACATCAAGGCCGGTTTCCAGGACTACGCCCGCGTCACGCAAGTGGCCGGCAGCGGCGAACCCGCCCGCGCCAGCCTGCGGGCCGTGCTGGACAGCGGCGTCGATTTCGAATGCCGCACCACCGCCCACCCCGACCTGATCGACGCGGACGGCCTGGTGGCGCTGGGCCGCACGCTGGCGAGCCAGGGCGTGCGGCGCTACGCGGTCCAGGTGTTCCGTCCGCAGGGCTGCGCCGACGAGGCCCTGAATGCACGCGGCCAGTCCTTGCGGGACTGGCCGGGCGCGGCCGCGCGGGATGCGTTGGCTGCGTTATTCGAACGCTTTGAATTGCGGCGCGGCTGAGAGGCCGCAGGCGGCTCGGATTCGCCAGGCATCGGGGGCGTGCGCAGGGGCTCGCCGATGCCTGGGCTCAAGACTGCATCGCGTCCAGCAGCATGCGCACGGCGTAGTCCGCGAAACTGCGCCGCACGATCAGTTCCCAGCCATCCCCTTGCTCGTCCAGAGGACGCAGCAGCACGCTCGTCTTGAAGAAATGGGACTGGGCGCACTGGCCGAGCGTCAGAGCCCGCGGATGCAGGTCCAGCGGGCAGCCCGCATTCAACACGTCGCGCGTCCCCGGCCCGTGCAGCTGCACCACCGAATAGCCGCTGGTCTGGTCCGTGACGGCGAACTCATGCCCCGCCAGCGTCTGTTCCACACGCGCGGGCAGGTCGGCCGGACCGTCGGATGACGCCCGCAGCAGCCATTCGTCAGGCCCCAGCCACAGCGCCATCATGTCCCGGCCCCGCGCCACGGTATTGGGCGCGACCGGCAGTTCCAGCCCCAGGCCGGCGCGCAGAGCATCCAGGATCGCCCCGGAGCCCGGATCGACGCGCAGATTCGCCAGACCGACCAGGGGCAGTTCGTTCAGGAGGACGCGCCCTTCGGCGCGATGCCGCAGCGGCTGGCCGAAGTCGGCCCACAAGCCCGCCAGCGGGGTCTGCTGTTTGATTTCACTCGACATTCTGACGGGCTCCTTCGGGATCATAGAACACGGGACTGCAGACGCGCGCCGGCATGAACCGGCCGTCGGCCGTGGCGACGGTGACGGTCTGTCCGATCCGCTCCTGGCCGTCCTTCAGCAGGGCCAGGGCGATCGAGCGGCCCAGGATCGGGCTCATGTAGCTGGAGGTCACGTGGCCGAACATGGGCGCGACGGCGGCCTGAGTGGGGCCTTGCAGGATCTGGCCGCCTTCGGGCAGGACGCAGGCCGGATCGTCGGCCAGCAGGCCGACGAACTGCTTGCGCCCGGCGCTTCGCGTGTCGCTGCGCATGAGCGACCGCTTGCCCAGGCAGTCCTTGGTCTTGGCGACCATCCCGCCCATGCCCAGGTCCACGGGTGTGACGGAACCGTCGGTATCCTGGCCGACGATGATGTAACCTTTCTCGCCGCGCAGCACGTGCATGGTCTCGGTGCCGTACGGCGTGATGCCGTAGGGCTCGCCGGCCCGCATCAGCCGCTCCACGACGTGGCGCCCCATGTTGGCCGGCATATAGATTTCGTAGGACAGCTCGCCGGAAAAGCTGACCCGCAGCACGCGGGCGAACACCCCGTCGATGGAGCCTTCCCGGAAGCTCATGAAGGGAAAGGCCTCGTTGCCGAAATCGATGTCCTGACACACGGCGCTCAGCACCTTGCGCGCCTGCGGACCCGCCACGGTGGCGACGGCGTACTGGTCGGTCACCGAGGTCAGGTAGACCCGCAGGTCCGGCCATTCCGTCTGCAGCCAGCGCTCCATCCAGCTCATGATGCGCGCGGCGCCGCTGGTGGTGGTGGTCAGCAGGAAGTGGTCCTCGGCCAGCCGGATGCTGACGCCATCGTCCATGACCATGCCGTTCTCGTCGAGCAGCAGGCCGTAGCGGCAGCGGCCGGGCTGCAGCTTGGTCCAGGAATTGATGTACAGGCGGTTGAGGAACTCCACCGCGTCGGGACCGCGCACATCGATCTTGCCCAGCGTGCTGTAGTCCAGCAGGCCGACGGTGTTGCGCACGGCCAGGCATTCGCGCCGCACAGCGGCGTGCATGTCCTCGCCTGGCTTCGGGTAGTAGTGGGCGCGCTTCCAGTTGCCCACGTCCTCAAAGACCGCGCCCTGCTCCACGTTCCAGTCGTGCAGGCAAGTCTTGCGGATCGGATCGAAGCAGTCGCCCAGTTCGCGTCCGGCGATGGCACCGAAGCTCACCGGCGTGTAGTTGGGACGGAAGGTGGTGGTGCCGGTCTCGGGAATGCTCTGCTTGAGCGCCTCGGCCAGCACCGCCATGCCGTTGATGTTGCCCAGCTTGCCCTGATCGGTGCCGAAGCCCATCGCCGTGTAGCGCTTGACGTGCTCCACCGAATGATAGCCTTCGCGCACCGCCAGCAGGATGTCGGACACCGAGACGTCGTTCTGATAGTCGATGAACTGCTTGGGGCCGCGGCTGGCCTGCGGCCCCTTGCCCACCGACCACAAGGGCATCAGGGGGGAAGTCTCCATGAGGCGGGCCGTCCAGGCCGGCGCGTCGATCCGGCGGGCCGTGGCCAGCCCGGCGACCGCCTCCAGGCCGGCTCGCACGCCGCCGTCCAGCGCCGCCTGCAGGCCGAAGTCGCCGTTGGCCGCTCCGGCGCTGCCTTGCGGCTGGGCCGGCTCGCCGGGCACGAAGCAGGACCGCATCTCGCACCAGCGCGGCTTGCCGCGCGACTGCGCGTACAGGTGGACCACCGGATTCCAGCCGCCGGACATCGCCAGCAGGTCGCAGGCCAGCGTGTCCGCGCCGTCGGGCAGGCGCGCGCCCAGGCCGCGCAGCCGCACGCCGGCGACGTGCTTGCCGCCGCGCGCCTCGGCGACCACGGCCTGGTGGATCACGGGGATCCCCAGCCGGACCGCCTCGCCTGGCAAGGTGCCCTCGCTCATGACGCGCGGATCGACGATGGTGACCTCGGCGCCCTGGCGCTTGAGGTCGATCGCGCACTGGTAGGCACTGTCATTGTTGGTAAACACCACGGCGCGGCGGCCGGGCAGCACGCCGAACCGGTGAATGTAGGCGGACACGGCGCCGGCCAGCATGACGCCGGGGATGTCGTTGTTGCCAAAGACCAGCGGACGCTCGTGGGCGCCGGTGGCCAGCACGACGTGGCGCGCGCGGATCTTCCAGACGCGCTCGCGCGTGCCTGCGCGCTGCCGGATCGGCAGGTGATCGTGCAGCCGCTCGCAGGCCGTGACCAGATTGTGGTCCTGGTAGCCGAAGGCGGTCGTGCGCATCAGGACCCGCGCGTCCGGCAGCGCGGACAGCTCGACGATGCGCTCGGCCACCCATTCGGACGCCGGCTTGCCGTCGATGATCTCCTCGGTCCACAGCAGGCTGCCGCCGGCCTCGCCGCGGTCATCCACCAGCATGACGCGCGCGCCGCTGCGCGCGGCCGCGCAAGCCGCGGCCAGGCCCGCCGGTCCGGCTCCCACGACCAGCACGTCGCAATGAGCGTGGCGCTTCTCGTAGCGGTCGGGATCCTGCGCGTCGGGCACCGAGCCCAGGCCGGCGGCGTCGCGGATGCGTTCCTCGTACTTGCCCCACCAGCTGCGCGGCCACATGAAGGTCTTGTAGTAGAAGCCGGCCGGAATGAAGCGCGCGAATCGCTGCATGATGGCCATGCGGTCGTGCTCGATGTCGGGCTTGGCGTTCACGCTGGTGGCGCGCAGGCCTTCGTAGAGCTCGACCTCGGTGGCGCGCGCGTTGGGCACGGTGTAGGGGCCGCTTTCCAGTTGCACGATGGCGTTCGGTTCCTCGACGCCGGCGGTCAGGATGCCGCGCGGGCGGTGGTACTTGAAGCTGCGCGCCACGAAGTGCACGCCGTTGGCGAGCAGCGCCGAGGCCAGGGTGTCGCCCTCGAAGCCCGCGTAAGCCTTGCCATTGAAGGTGAAACTCACCGGGACGCCGCGGCGCACTCGCCCCCCCTGGGGCAGACGGCAGGGCTGGTTCATGTTGTCTCCTTGTGCTGGCCGAAGATTTCGTAGCGCTGGAATTCATAGGAACGCGTGTCGCGCTCGGCGATGAACCAGCGGCGGCAGCCATGGGCGTGCACCCACTGCTCGCGGAACAGCCCGAAGGTGTTGCGGCGCATGAAGACGTAGTCGCCCCACTGCCGGTCATCCATCGATTCGTTGTCCACGGGCCGGACGATGCCGGCCTCGCCGCCATAGCTGAATTCGCTCTCGGCGCGATCGCCGCACCAGGGGCATTGGATCTGCAGCATGATGTCTCCTCAGTGGGCCACGGCCGCGGCGCCATGCTCGTCGATCAGGTGGCCGCTGTAGAAGCGGTCGATGGAAAAGGCCTTGTTCAGGGGATGCGGCTCGTCGTGCGCCACCGTGTGGGCGAACACCCAGCCCGAGCCCGGCGTCGCCTTGAAGCCGCCCGTGCCCCAGCCGCAGTTGAAATACAGGCCCTTGATGTCGGTCTTGCCGATGATCGGACAGGCGTCGGGCGAGACGTCGACGATGCCGCCCCATTGGCGGTTCATGCGCACGCGGCCGAGCGACGGGAACATCTCGACGATGGCCTGCAGCGTGTGCTCGATGCTCTGGAAGCTGCCGCGCTGGCCATAGCCCAGGTACTGGTCGATGCCGGCGCCGATCACCAGGTCGCCCTTGTCGGACTGGCTGATGTAGGCGTGCACGGCATTGGACATGATGACGGTGTGGATGCAGGGCTTGACCGGTTCGGACACCAGCGCCTGCAGCGGATGGCTTTCGATGGGCAGGCGGATGCCGGCCATGTCGGCCAGCACGCTGGAATGTCCCGCCACCACCACGGCGACCTTCTTCGCCTTGATGAAGCCCTTGCCGGTGTCCACGCCCTCGACCGCGCCATCCTTCCTGCGGATGTTGGTGACGGGACAGTTCTGGATGATGTGCACGCCCAGCCGGTCGGCGGCGCGGGCGAAGCCCCAGGCCACGGCATCGTGGCGCGCCACGCCGCCGCGCCGCTGGAACGAGCCGCCCAGCACGGGATAGCGGCTGTCCAGATTGATGTTGGGGACGATTTCCTTGACCTGGGCCGGAGTCAGCCATTCGCCGTCGATGCCGTTGTAGCGATTGGCGTTGATGCGCCGCCGGGTGTCGCGCACTTCCTGCAGGGTGTGCGCCAGGTTCATGACCCCGCGCTGGCTAAACATGACATTGTAGTTCAGGTCCTGGGACAGGCCTTCCCAGAGCTGCATGGCCTTTTCGTAGAGCCGCGCGGACTCGTCCCAGAGATAGTTGGAGCGCACGATGGTCGTGTTGCGCGCGGTGTTGCCGCCGCCCAGCCAGCCCTTTTCCAGGACGGCCACGTTGCGCACGCCGTGGACCTTGGCCAGGTAGTACGCGGTGGCCAGCCCGTGGCCGCCGGCGCCGACGATGACGACGTCATATTCTTTCCTGGGCTCCGGGCTGTGCCAGGCCCGACCCCAGTTTTCGTTGTAGCTCAGCCCGTTCCGGATCAGGCTGAAGATGGAGTAGCGGTTGCTCATGGTCTCCTCGCTTGGATGTCTCCGCCCCTCATGCAGGCGGGTCGCATGAAGCGCAGTACACCAAAAGCGGGCGGACCCAGCTAGAATTTTTCCGCCGTACCGTTGGAAGAATCTGGCGGTTCAGAAAAACTCGCGGCGATCGGGGAAAACCTCGCTGACGTAGTCGGCCGCGCCGTCCCGCGCCGTCAGCAGGGCATCGGGCAACTGGGCGCGATCGCGCCAGGCGCTGGGCGACGCACTGAAGGCCGCGCGGAACTCGCGGCCCAGATGCGACGCGTCGGAAAAGCCGCAATCCAGGGCGATGGCGGAAATGGTCTTCTTGGTATGCGTCAGCATCCAGGCCGCCAGGCGCAGGCGCATGCCGCGGGCATAGGCCTGCGGGCTCTGGCCGGTGGCTTCCTTGAAGAGCCGTTCCAGGTGGCGCACGGAAATCCCCAGCCGGCCGGCCAGGTCGCCCAGGCTCAGCGCCCGGCCGACGTGCTGCTCCATGAGCAGCACCGCGCGCCGCACCACCGGATGCGTGGCGGGCTGGGTGCCCGGCGGCAGGGGCTGGGCGGTATTGGCTCGGCCGGCGTCGTCGACCTGCAGAATGCGCAGGGCCTTCTGCACGATCGACCGGTCGATGTGCCGGCCCAGGATCTCGGCGGCCACGTCGATCGAGGCACGCCCGCCGGAACAGGTGATGCGCCGCCGATCGAAGACGTACAGCCGGTCGGCGCACACCTGGCCGGGATCAGTCGCGGGGAAGCGCTCGAGGAAGTCCCAGTAATGGAACCAGCTGACGCAGACGCGGTGCCCTTCGAGCGCGCCGGCCTGCATCAGGGTAAACACGCCGGTGCACAGGCCCACCAGGGTGACGTCCGCGCGCGCGGCCCGGCGGATGAATTCCAGCAGGCCGGGATTGACGGGCGGGCGCGTCAGCAAGCCGCCAACCACCACAAGGTAATCGAAACGGGCCGGATCGCCCAGCGATTCGGAGGGTACGACCTGGATACCGCTGCTGGAACGCACCGGCGTCAGGGTCTCGTCGATCACCTGCCAGGCGCAGCGCATCGGGCGGCTGTGGTCGCCCTCGTCGCCAGCCAGGCGCAGCACGTCGAGCATGCCGGAAAAGGCCGTCAGCGTGAAATGCGGCAGCAGGATGAAGCCGAAGCGCACCGGTCCCTTGTCCATTCGATCCCGTCTCTCCATGCCAGTCGATTCAAGTGCCATGACGTTTCCATTCTAGTCAGATGCGCGGTCCGATGGTGTAGTGGACCCGGAACAGGTGCCGGCGCATCGCACGGCCCCCACGAGTACAGAAAAAAGGAGCGCATCCCATGCAAGTCCCCCCCTCGTCCCCCGCCCCGTCGCCCGACGCGACGCCGTTCTGCCTGACGGTCTCCTGCCCCAGCCAGGCCGGCCAGGTGGCGGCCATCGTGTCCTTCCTGGACCAGCGCCAGGGCTATATCGACGAATTCACGGTCTTCGACGAGAAAAGCACCCGGCGGTTCTTCGTGCGCTGCGTCTTTCACACCGAAGGCCCCCAGGCCCTGGACCGCGCTTCCCTGAACCGGGACTTCGAGGCGTTGGCGCGGCGCTTTTCCATGCACTGGGCGATCCACGATCTTTCCCTGCGTCCCAAGGTGCTGATCCTGGTGTCCAAGCTGGAACATTGCCTGGCCGACCTGCTGTTCCGCACCCGCATGGGGGAACTGCACATGGAAATCACGGCGGTCGCCTCGAACCACGACACCCTGCGCCGCCATGCGGAATCGGCGGGCATCGCGTTCCACCATCTGCCGGTGAACGACGGCAACCGCAAGCAACAGGAAGCGGCCATCCTGGAACTGGCAGACGCGACCGGCGCAGAACTGGTGATCCTGGCCCGCTACATGCAGATCCTGGGCGAGGAGGCCAGCAAGGCGCTGGCCGGCCGCGCGATCAACATCCATCATTCCTTCCTTCCCGGCTTCAAGGGTGCGCGCCCCTATCACCAGGCCTATGAGCGGGGCGTCAAGGTGATCGGCGCCACGGCGCATTTCGTCACGGACGACCTGGACGAAGGCCCCATCATCGAGCAGGTGGTCGAACCCGTCGATCACACGCAGGATCCGGACCGGCTGCTGGCCATCGGCCGCCACCTGGAATGCCAGGCACTCGCCCACGCCGTCAAGATCTACACCGAACGGCGCGTGTTCATCAGCGGACACCGTACCATCGTGCTCTGAGTTCCACGGCGCACGTCCGACGATTGCCACTGGAAGGTTCCGCAGGCCGCGCACGGTCATGCGCGCGGCTGCCCTCGTCCATCGGACACCACCGCGTAGGCGGAGTGGTTGTGGATGGACTCGAAGTTTTCCGCCGTGACCTGGTAGGACGCCACGCCGGGCAGGCGCTGCAGCATCACGGCCACGTCGCGCACCAGGTCCTCGACGAATTTCGGGTTCTCGTAGGCGCGCTCGGTGACGAATTTCTCGTCGGCGCGCTTGAGCAGCCCCCACAGTTCGCACGAGGCCTGGGATTCCACGCCGCGGATCAGCGCGTCCAGATCGACGGCCTGGGGCGCATCGTATTCCAGGTCCACGGTGACATGCGAACGCTGGTTGTGGGCGCCGTATTCCGAGATCGCCTTCGAGCAGGGGCACAGGCTGGTCACCGACACCTGGACGGACAGGGAAAAGCGCGGCGCCTCGCCCCGGCGCGCGCGCACGGACCAGCGGACCTGATAGTCCATCAGGCTGCGCACGCCGGACACCGGCGCGGGCTTTTCGATGAAATAAGGGAAACCGGCCGCGACATCGCCCGCGTCGGCGTGCAGCAGGTCCCGCATGGACTGCGCCAGGGCGCACAGGGTCGCGGGCGTCATCGGCTGGGCGCGATGCGATTCCAGCAGGGCGATGAAGCGCGACATGTGCGTGCCCTTTTCGTCGGCCGGCAGCGCCACGGTCATTTCCCAATCGGCGACGGTCGCCTGGGGCTGGCCGGCGCCGGCCGACACCAGCAGGGGGTGGCGCACGCCGCGCACGCCCACCCGCTGGATGGCGATCCGGCGCGTGTCCGGGCCGCTTTGCACGTCCGGCAAGGCGGTGGCCAATGGGTCCACGAGAATATTCATGCGTCGGCTCCGGTCCGGGCCTCCATGGGGGAAGCATGAAACGCAGTACATCAAAAGCGGATGGGTCCGGCTAGAATTTTTCCGCCACACAGCAGGAAAGTTCCGACAGCGTGGCGGACTCGAGGCGAAGTCATTCGCGTCCCATCACTATGGCGGGAACGTACATGCCGAAAATCCCACCTTCCCTAGAATCGACCTCTGGCCGGACGCGTGCCGGGCATTTCCGCCTGAAGCCTTCAGGAGCTACGCGCGCCCCGTTCCATCACGCAGGATTCCAGTCAGGGAGACATCATGTTTACAGGGAAAGAACGAATCGCGGGCTTCGATGACGAGTTGTGGGCAGCGATCGAGGCGGAGAGCCGCCGCCAGGAGCAGCACATCGAGTTGATCGCGTCGGAGAACTACACCAGTCCGCGGGTCATGCAGGCCCAGGGCACCAAGCTGACCAACAAGTACGCCGAGGGCTACCCCGGCAAGCGCTACTACGGCGGCTGCGAGCACGTGGACGTGGTGGAGCAACTGGCCATCGACCGCACCTGCGCGCTGTTCGGCGCGGACTGGGCCAACGTCCAGCCCCATTCCGGCTCCCAGGCCAACGCCGCGGTCTACCTGGCCCTGCTGCAGCCCGGCGACACGCTGCTGGGCATGAGCCTGGCCCACGGCGGCCACCTGACCCATGGGGCCAAGGTCAGTTCCTCGGGCCGGCTCTATCACGCCGTCCAGTACGGCCTGGACGCGAACGACCTGATCGACTACGACGAAGTCGAACACCTGGCCATGGAACACCAGCCGAAGATGATCGTGGCCGGCTTCTCCGCCTATTCGCAAGTCCTGGATTTCGCACGTTTCCGCGCGATCGCCGACAAGGCGGGCGCACTGTTCATGGTGGACATGGCCCACTTCGCCGGCCTGGTGGCGGCGGGCCTCTACCCCAACCCCGTGCCCCACGCCGACGTGGTGACGACCACCACGCACAAGACTTTGCGCGGCCCGCGCGGCGGCCTGATCATGGGCCGCGCCAACCCCGAGATTCAGAAGAAGATCCAGTCGGCCGTGTTCCCCGGCGCCCAGGGCGGTCCGCTGATGCACGTCATCGCGGCCAAGGCCGTGGCCCTGAAGGAGGCCATGCAGCCCGAATTCCGCGCCTACCAGCAGCAGGTCCTGAACAACGCCAGGGCCATGGCCGAGGTCTTCGTCGCCAACGGACTACGCATCGTCTCGGGCGGCACGCACGACCACCTGTTCCTGGTGGACCTGTCGGCCAAGGGCATCACCGGCAAGGCCGCCGACGCGGCGCTGGGCGCCGCCCACATCACGGTCAACAAGAACGCCGTGCCCAACGATCCGCAGCCCCCCTTCGTGACCAGCGGCATCCGCATCGGTTCGCCCGCCATCACGACACGCGGCTTCAAGGAAGAACAGGCACGCCAACTGGCCGGCTGGATCTGCGAGATCCTGGACGATCCGGAAAACGCGGAAACGATCACCCGTGTCCGCCAGCAGGTTATCGATCTGTGCGCCCGATTTCCGGTCTACCGCGACTGAGCCCTGGCCGGCGGCCCCTCAGCGGGGCGTGACGCCCACGCGCCCCGAGGCCGAGGCCGGCCACAGCCGGCCGCGCACGGCGGCCAGCGTGTCGCGCAGCACGGCGCGCGGCTGGAACACCGCCATGTCGATGGAATCCAGCGTGTTCTTCACCATCAGGCCCAGTTCCGTATCGCCCTCGATCACCAGGCGGCGGCTGAAGAACAGCGTGTCGGGGTCTTCCCGGCGCTGCAGCAGGCAATGGAAATCCCAGGCGTCGGCGCGGAAGGTCAGATCGGGTTCGGCGACGTCGTGCCGCGCCGCCCGGAAGGCGCCGTCGCGCCAGGTATAGTCGAAACGCAGTCCCGCGTCCGCCACGTGGATGCGCAGGGAACGGCCTTCCAGCATGTGCAGGGTGTCGGGGTGCAGGTGACGGGCCAGCACCAGATTCAGCCCGGTGACGAACAGCACCGAGCCCGGATAGCGGGGCAGGCGTCCGAGCACCCGGGCGAAGGGTTCGGGAATGCGGTAGGCGGGGGTCGAGGGATTTTGCATGGTCGGACTCACGTGAGGAATTGGAAAACGGCGGGGCGTCAGGCGGCGCTGCGCGCCTTGACCCCCGGAGTCCGCGCATCCGGGGCCTGCGACACGACGACCTCGCCAGGCGTCACCATGTCCAGGCCGGCGCGGCCGTGCCAGTAGCCGTTGCAGGGACCGGCCGGCATCAGGGGCACCAGCCGCCGGTGCGCCTCGTCGGCCGGTTCGCGGCCGTCGAGCACGGCGCGGAAGGCCGCCACGACCTGATCCATGTGCTGCGACTGGGGGCTGAGCCGGATCACGTCCACGCCCAGATCGCGCAGTTCGTCCAGCACGTGGATCAGCGTGTAGACCAGCGCCGACTGGGTCTGGATGCCGTTGATCGTCAGGAAGGCCTGGGATTCCTTGGTTTCCAGCAGCAGGCCGTCGGGATGGTCCATGCAGACGTACTGACAGTTGTCCTTGGGGAAATTGCGGTTGCGGGCCGTGAAGCAGCGCGCGGAGAAAGCCAGAGGCATGCGGCCGTAGGCGAAGACCTCGGTCTGCAGGCCGGCGGGCCGGTCCCGCTGCAGCTGCGCCAAGCCGTCGCGGCCCATTTCCAGCGGCATGACCCAGCGCGCGGCACCCTGGCCGGCGATGACGTCCAGGGTGGGCTTGCTGTAGATGTTGAGGAACGGCCCTCCGATGAACGGCCGGCCCTTCATCTGCTGGACGGCCCCCATGTCGTTGGCCTCGACGCCGTAGCGCTCGTTCTCGACGATCTTGCGCAGGGTGTTCAGATCGTTGCCCGATTCCAGCAGGACCTGGGTGGACAGCACGGGCGTCTTGCCGGCCCCGGCCAGCATGTCGGCAACCTCGATCCAGTCGGGCAGGCGCAGTTCGTGGCGGCGCGAACAGACGGTTTCCCCCAGATAGACGATATCCACCGGCCAGTCGCACACGGCGGCGTAGAACTCCAGGGTGGTGACGCGGGGCCAGTAGTATTGCAGGGGGCCCAGGGCGATTTTCATGACGGTGTTTCCTTGTGCGCAATGGGCGGGGCGGCCCGCGCCCCCGACGAGGAAGCCGGGCGCGAGGCCCCGCGCGGGATCATTTCCAGGGCCGGTGGTAGGCGCCCAGCGTGTGCTGCTGGCCTTCGGCGACCTTGTTCAGCTCGGCCATCCAGGACGGATGCACCGAGTAGCGGGACGGACTGCTGCGGGCCAGGTCGATGGCCTGACGCCAGACCCGGGTGACCTGGGCGGTGTAGGCCGGGCTGCGCTGGCGGCCCTCGATCTTGATCGCCCGCACCCCCATGGCCATCAGCCGGGGCAGCAGTTCCAGGGTGTTGAGGCTGGTGGGTTCTTCCAGGGCGTAGTAGTTTTCGCCCGCGACATCGAATCGGCCCTTGCACAGGGTGGGATAGCCGGCGTTCTCGCCGTCGTCGTAGCGGTCGATCAGCACACCGTTCAGGCGCGACTCCAGGCCCTGGTCCGTCTGCTGCCAGCGCACATGCTTGGCCGGCGAACAGACGCCGTGCGTATTGGGGGATTCGCCCGTGGCGTAGGACGACAGGGCGCAGCGGCCCTCGGCCATGACGCACAGGCTGCCGAAACCGAAGACCTCGATCTCGACTGGCGTGTTTTCACAGACCTGCTGGACCTGGGCCACCGACAGCACGCGCGGCAGCACGGCGCGCGCCACCCCGAAGCGTTCATGGTAGAAGCGGATGGCCTCGTGGTTGGTGGCGGAACCCTGCACCGACAGGTGCAGCCGCAGGCCGGGGTGATGCTCGCGGGCGTAGGCCATCAGTCCGGGATCGGCCATGATGACGGCGTCCACGCCGGCGCCGGCCGCGCGATCCACGGCGTCCCGCCACAGTTGCCAGCCATCGGGCTGCGGGTAGGTGTTCAAGGCCAGGAGGACCTTGCGCTTGCGATCGTGGGCGTAGCGAATGCCTTCGGCGATGGCCGCGGCGTCGAAATTCAGGCCGGCGAAGTTGCGCGCGTTGGTCGCGTCGCGGAAGCCCAGGTAGACGGCGTCGGCGCCTTCGTCCACGGCGACCTTGAGGGCGGGCAGGCTGCCCGCGGGACAGACGAGTTCGAAATCCGACGGATCGTGGCGCGGCACCACGCCGGGACGGTGAGATTCGGGGAGGGCTGACATGAGGGACGTCCAGGGGATTCGTGGCGGGGCGCACCGCCGGGCCCCGCTTCGGCAATACCGGAAACTATGCACTGTCGAACGGCATCGGACCTTAATCCGGATCAAGAAGTGTGCATCCTGACTTTCGCGCAGGGTCTTTCTGCCACCACCGGACCGCCCAGGGGAAACAGCGCCCGGGACACGGTCTTGGCCCACGCCGGTGCGGGGATCGTGTAAGGTAACGTCACCGATGACGCGCGCCCATTCCCGGACCTTCCCATGGCCCCTCCCGACCTGACTCTCGACGTACGCTCGCTGCCCGCCCCGGAGCCGCTGGAGCATTGTCTGGAAGCCCTGGCCGACCTGGCCCCGGGCCAGCGCCTGCACATGCTCATCGACCGTGAACCGTATCCGCTGTACACCATTCTGGACCGCGACGGCTTCCAGCATTGCTGCACCTTCGAGGACACGCACTTCCAGGTCACGATCTGGCACGATTAGCCAGATGCCGGCCACCGCGCGCCGCGGCCGGCATCGCCATCCCGAACACCCCCGCACATCCCCCGAAGGAACCGTACCGCCATGCAGCGCGCCCTGGATTTCGACAAGACGCCCGCCCTGGGCGTGCCTCTGCCCTTTTTCCTGAACGTGCCGCTGTTCGCCCTGCTGGCCGGCCTGCTGGCTGCCTGGGCCGGGCCGCAGGCCTTCGCCTCGCGCTGGAACGGCGCCGCCCTGGCCCTCACCCACCTGTGGACCCTGGGCGTCCTGGGCAGCGCCATGCTGGGCGCCCTGTTGCAGATCCTGGCGGTGGCCTGCAACGTCCCGGTGGGGGCCATCCGCACGATCGCCGGCCTGACGCACGCGCTGCTGACGGCGGGCACGCTGCTGCTGGCGGCTGGATTCCTGGGCTGGTGGCCGGCGGCCTGGGTCGGCGCCGCCGCCCTGCTCGGTCCGGCCTTCGCACTGTACCTGATCGCCGTCGCTCTGGCGCTCTGGCGGCACCGGCGCCAGGTCTACAAGGGCGCGCGGGAAATCCTCGTCCCGGTACGCGGGGCGCTGATCGCCCTGGCCTGTACGGTGCTGATCGGCCTGGTCCTGGCGCTGTCCCTGGGCCTGGGATGGACCCTGCCCGACTGGATCGACAGCCACGCGCTGTGGGGGCTGGCCGGCTGGGGCGGCCTGCTGCTGATGGGCATGTCCTTCCAGTTGCTGCCGATCTTCCAGGTGACTGAACTCTACCCCAAGCCCCTCGCGCGCTGGCTGCCGCTGCTGATCCCCGGCCTGCTGCTGGCCTGGACGGCGCTGGACGCCTCCGCCGGCCTGCCCCGGCTGATGCGGGAAACAGCGGAACTGCTGCTGGTCGGCGCCTACGCGCTCTGGGCCGGCGTCACGCTGCGGCTGCTGTGGACCCGCAAGCGGCCGGCCCCGGAGGCCACGACTCTGTTCTGGTACGCGGGCATGCTCAGCCTGCTGGCCTGCGCGCCGCTCTGGATCTGGATGACGCATGGGCAATCCCCCAGGGCCGGCCTGGTGCTGGGCGTGATGATGATCGCGGGTGTGTTGGGCTCGGCGGTGAACGGAATGCTGTACAAGATCGTGCCCTTCCTGCTGTGGAAGCACGCCCAGGATGCCATGATCGTGCCGGACCGGGATCCGGCCCAGGCTCGCGTCTACCTGAAAGTCCTGCCCAAGATGGCCGCCTACATCGGCGAACGTCCGGCCCGCCTGCAATGGGCCGCCCACGTCGCCGTCGTCCTGTGCTGGTCGCTGGCGGCGGCCGGCTGGACCCCGGCGGCACTGGCGGCCGGCCCGCTGCAGATCGTCTCGGCGACGGGCCTGGCCTGGAACATCGGCCGGGCGCTGCGGCTCTACCGCAAGACGCTGCGGGCGATGGCGGCGCTGCTGGACGCGCGCCCCGATCTCCGTTAGCGGCCCCGTTCAGATATCGCCGATCTCCGTCAGGATCCGGATCAAGTCAGCCATGTGGGCCGCACCCAGCTTCTCCATGGCCTGGGCGCGCTGCACTTCGACGTAGCGCACCGATACGCCCTGGTCCACGGCGATGTCCCGATTGGTCATGCCGGCCCGAACGCCCTGGATCACCGCGCGCTCCCGCAGACTGAGCGCATGGTACAGCCCCCGCAGGCGTCGCCGATGGCAAGCCTGCTCCGACTTGACCAGGGCGCGCTCGATGGCCGGCAGCAGGACATCCAGCAACACTGGTTTTTCCAGGAAATCGACGGCGCCGTTGCGAAAGGCTTCCGTCGCCATGGGGACATCCGCATGCCCCGTCAGGACGATGATCGACAAGGGACTGCCCAGCCGGCCCAGGTGAGCCTGCACGGCGTGTCCATCCCAATCGGGCATGCGCATGTCCAGCAGGACCACGCCCGCCGCGTACAGATCGGCCCCCTCCAGAAATACGCGACCGTCCGGCCAGTCCCGGCAGGCCACCCCCACGGTCTCCAGCATGTACCGGCAGGCATGTCGCACCGAGGGATCGTCATCGACCACATGGATGATGGCTTCGCTCGTATTCATGAATCGGATCCCGCGGGCTCCAAGGGCAAGTCCAGCGCGACCAGCGCGCCCAGCCGTCCATCCGCGCGATGATCGAGCCGGATCCGCCCCCGCAGGGACAGCATGATACGCTGGGCGATCAGCAGGCCCAGACCCAGGCCATCCCGCCGCGTCGTCCGGAAGGGCACAAAGGGGAAGCGCAAATGCTCTTCATCAAAACCCGGCCCATCGTCGATGATCTCGATGCACGCTCCGCCGGGACCGGGCAGCGCGCGGATATGGACGAGCCGCGCCCCCGACTGGATCGCATTGTTCAGGACATTGACCAGCACCTGCTCGAACGCGCTGGAGACGGAACGCTCCGCCAGCGCCGGGGGAATCGAGGATTCGATCGACACTCCCTGACGATCGGCCCGCAGCCGCACCATATCGACCACCTGTCCGACCAGGACACCCAAGGCCCGCCGTTCCCCGACGGGAGCGGCTTGCCCCGGCCGCGCCCAGCCACGCAGGTTGGCGATGGCGCGGTCGCAGCGCAGCACTTCGTCACGGATCCGCCGCACGATCGGCAGCAAGGCGGAATCAGGATCCTCGGACTTCAAGCGATAGGCCGCGGCCTCGGCATATTGCAGGATGGCGGAAAGCGGCTGCTTGACCTCATGCGCGATACCCGCGGCCATTTCCCCCAGCGAGGCGACCCGGTCCGCCCGCGCCAAGGCCTGTTCATAGGCATGGAGCTGCTCGTGCGCCTGGCGCAGGCGCCGACGCTGCCGCCGCGCCACCCGGGCCAGCCAGAGGCTGTTGCCCAGCAACAATGCCGCGAAGGCGGCCAGGCCGGCCAACCATGGCCAATAATGCGCCAGCAGGCGGCGTGCCTGCGCCCAGATGTCCCGGCCACCGGATACATAGTCGATCCGGCGCAGGCGGCGCTCCACATCCGCCGCCGAAACCGGCAGGGACCACCGTGGCAGATCGGCCGATTCCGGCTCCTCCAGCAAGGCTCGTCCCAGCGCGACCGCCAGCGCGTCGGGCACAGTGTCCAGCGCGGCCAGGGACCAGCCCGGCAACGCGCGGGTACTGGCTGCGCAAGGCGACGATCCGGCATCGGGATCGGCGGCCACCGGCCGGAGCAGACGCAGGGATACGCCGCCGAGACGCCCGGCATCGCGCAGTTCCTCATACAGGCACAAGGGCACGATCGCGGCATCGACCTGCCCCGCCAGCAACTGTAAAAGAGGACGCTCCGCCGGAAAGCCGGAAAAGACCGGAACATAGTCCTGCTCCGGCGCCAGTCCTTCGCGATCCAGCAACTCGACCCCCAACAGATACCCGCCCAGGGCTTTCGGATCCACTGCGCCGACCCGCCGACCGCGCAACTGCGCAAGACTGGCGGGCCCCGTCTCGCGCGCCCAGATCGCCGATCCGATCTGTTCCAGAAAACGCAGGCCATCCTTGCCGGAAGGACGCAGCGTCGCCAGCCAGCGCACGGACCGGCCGGGATCCAGCGCCTCGAACTGCACCGGATTGGCCAGCAGGAAATCCAGGCCGCCCAGCGCACCATGCCGCAATGCCTCGTCCGGCACGATCGGCACGAGATCGAAATGCTCGCCCGGAAAGCGGCGTTCAAGCCAGTCGCGCCACTCGGCCCAGGCCTCCAGCGCCTTTTCCGGCCCGCGCGGGGCCAGGATGCCAACCTGCCAGGCAGACGCCGGGTCCATCGCGACGGCCGGCCCCGCCGGGACGCCCGCACCGCACAGACCCAGAGCCAGGACCGCCGCCCAACGCCCCGACCGTTCGATCAGCCGCACGATTTGTCCGACATCAAATAATCCCTGTTCACAGTACGGTTTTCCACATAGCGCGGACCCATGCCCCGACCGCACAATCAAGCCACGAACGATCACCCTCCGAACCGCCGGAAACCGCCGCGCGGCCCGGGAAGGAACCTCGCAATGTCCGATAGACGCATGAAAAACATCCGCAAACTGCTCATGGGCGCCGGAACGGCGGCCATCCTGGTCGCGGCCGTCACCTGGGGACTGGCTCGGCAACTCCACCCCGAACCGCCGCCAAATCCCGACACAGCGCTCGACGACCCGGCGCTCATCCGCCAAGGCGAGTATATTGCCAGAACGGCGGACTGCATCGCCTGCCACACAGCGCCAGGCGGCCGGCCTTTCGCCGGCGGCTTGGCCATGCAGACCCCGGTCGGCGCGATTTATTCAACCAACATCACGCCCGACGCCGACACCGGCATCGGCGCCTACGACTACCCATCGTTCCGCAACGCGGTCAAATTCGGGATCCGCCACGATGGCGCGACGCTCTACCCCGCCATGCCCTATCCGTCCTACGCCATCATGCCGGACGCGGACCTGTACGCCCTGTATGCCTACTTCATGCGGGCCGTGGAACCGCGACGCCAGGCCAACGCGCCATCGACCATCCCCTGGCCGCTGAACATGCGCTGGCCGCTGGTCTGGTGGCGGGCGCTGTTCGCGCCCGAACGGGCATTCCAGCCGGACCCGGGCATGGACATGGTCCTGAACCGAGGCAAATATCTGGTGGAAGGCCCCGGACATTGCGGCGCTTGCCATACTCCCCGGGGAATCGGCTTCCAGGAAACGGCCCTGAGCCTGGAAGACGGCGACACATTCCTGTCGGGCGCTCTGATCGATGGCTGGAGGGCAAAAAGCCTGCGCGGCGAAGCGCAAGGCCTCGATTCCTGGACTCGGGAGGAGATCGTGGACTTCCTGGCCTCCGGCCGCACAGACCGGGTCGCCGCCTTCGGCGCCATGGCGGACGTGGTCAGCCACAGCACGCGGCACATGGCGATCGACGATCTGGACGCCATCGCCGGATACTTGAAACGACTGCCGCCCGCGCCGGGCAAGCCGGCCACATTCCCCACGAAGCGGGACACCCTGACCGACACCCTGCTCGACGGCACCATACGCACTCGCGGCGCCTTGCTGTATCGCGAACACTGCATGATCTGCCACCGTCCGGACGGTCGAGGCATCCCGCGCGTCTTCCCCGCCCTGGATGGCAATTCCGCCCTCTTCGCCCAGAATCCGCAATCGTCCATCCAGATCACGCTGGAAGGCGGGCGCATGCCGTTGAATCCCGACACGGACACCATGGCATTCGCCATGCCCGGATTCAGGCATCTGTCCGACCAGGATATCGGCGAGATCCTGAGCTTCATCCGCGGCGGCTGGACCAACCAGGCCTCCGCCGTCACGCCGGACCAGGTGCGCCAGATCCGATCCTTCCTGGACGCCAGGACACCCGACATCCAGACAGGAGGTTTTCATGAATAGTCCCCGTTCCCCGAGATCACTGGCGGGCCTGGTTCCGGTCCTGATCCTGGTCCTGGGCCTCGGCTCCGGCCCCGGAGCCCGGGCGCAATCGGCCGGCGCGATCGCGCCGCAGACCTACGCCGTCAAGGACAAGGGCGGCACCCCCCTGCCAGCCTACGCGATCCCGGATGACACCACAATCTTCCAGCACCCGGACGCCGAGGCCATTCTTTACGGACAGCGGCTGCTGAACGAAACCCGGCGGCTGCTCCCCGACAATGTGGGCGCCGCCATGAACTGCAGCAGTTGCCACGTGATGCAGGGAAAGAAACCGCTGGGCGCCCCCTTCATCAATACTTACAACAGTTTCCCTCAATTCAACCCGCGCGCCGAGCGGGACATGACGCTGGAAGAACGCATCAACGGCTGCATGATCCGTTCGATGAACGGAAAGAAGCTGGCTCCGGATTCGCGCGAAATGCGGGCCATGGTCGCCTATATGAAATGGCTGGCCCAGGATGTGCCGCATGGCGCCCGGGTACAGATACGGAACAGCAGCCCCATCGACACGCGCCTCACACCCGATCCCGCGCGGGGTCGCGCCGTCTACGACCGGCAGTGCGCATCCTGCCACGGAGCCGACGGCGAAGGCCGCAAGGACGTCCGGGGCAACATCGTTTTCCCGCCGCTCTGGGGAGACGAATCCTTCAACATCGGGGCCGGGCTGGCGCGGACCTACAAGGCGGCCTCGTTCATCTACGACAACATGCCCATGGGCGTCCATACGGACGGCGCCTGGGGCGAAGGCCGCATCCTGAGCCAGCAGGACGCCGTGGACGTAGCGGAATTCTTCACCCACATGCCGCGCCCCGACTTCCCGCTGAAGGACAAGGACTGGCCTTCAGGGAAAAAGCCGAAGGATGCGCGGTACTGACGCTCCGCCCATCGCGATCCGCCGGCCGCGATGGGTCAGCCCTTGTAATTCCTCAATCCATCGAGGTCGAGGATGGTGTATTCGCGGCCCCGGACGCGAATCAGGCCGCGGTCGCTCAGGTCGCGCAGGATGCGCGAAAAGTGCTCGGGCGTCAGGTTCAGGCGCGAGGCGACGATGGCCTTGCTGATCTCGATGCGGAAGGGCTGGCCGACCTCGCCGCGCCACTCGCGCAGCAGGTAGGCGATCAGGCGCTGAGCGCCAGTGTGCAGGGTGTAGGCCTCGACGTCTCCCATCAGGCTGTACAGGCGCCGGCTCAGGCCGGCCAGCATCTTGCGCGCCATGCCGGGATTTCGGTCGAGCTGGTCGAACAGCGCGTCGCGTCCCACGTGCAGCAGCAGGGTGTCGCGCAGGGCCTCGGCGGTGACGATGTAGTTCTGGCCCATGAACATCAGGGCCTCGCCGAAACCGTCGCCCGGCCCGATCAGGCGCACGACGCGCTCCACCCCCGAATTCGAGACGAACAGCAGCTTCACCTGCCCGTAGACCACCACATGGAACCCCACGCACGGGTCGCCGCGCCGGAAGATGATGTCCCCCCGCACGGCGCTGATCTCGCTGGTGCCCCGGGCGATGGGGTCCAGGTCCTGCGGCGGCAGTTCATTGAACAGCGGCACCTGAGACAGCAGGTCGCGCATCCTGGCGTGGCGCGAGCGGTCGTCCCCGCCTCCCCGCGGACGCCACGGATTGATAGAATCCCCGGTACGATGATCCGCGCCCTCTTTACCCTCCTGGGTTCCGTGGCCCTGGCCCTGGGCGTGCTGGGCATCTTCCTGCCCCTGCTGCCCACCACCCCGTTCCTGCTGCTGGCGGCTTTCTGCTTCCTGCGCGGCTCGACGCGCATGCATGCCTGGTTGATGTCCCATCGCATCCTCGGTCCGTACATCCGCGACTTTCAGGCGGGGCGCGGCATCCCCTTGCGCAGCAAATGCATCGCCCTGATCCTGATGTGGCCCTCGCTGGCCCTGTCGGCCTGGATCATGCCGGTGCCCTGGGCGCGCTGGCTCCTGTTGATCCCGGGCATCAGCGTCACGATCTACCTGTGGCGCCTGCCCACCCGTCCGGGCGGCGAGGCCGATCGGCCGCGGCCGCCTCCCGATCAGATCAGCCGGGAATAGGTCGCCACCCGGGGGCGGCGCACATACTGGTCGAACACCATCGCCAGCGCGCGCACGAACACACGACCTTTAGGCAGCACCCGCAGCCCGCGCGCGTCCAGCTCCAGCAGGCCCGCATCCGCGTACGGACGCAGGCGGTCCAGTTCCGCCTGGAAACAGGACTCGAAGGAGAGACCGTGGCGCGCCCGGAAGGCGGCGAAATCCAGCGGCATGCTGCACATGATGGTCATGATGACCTCTCGGCGCAGGACATCTTCCGGGCTCAGGTCGAAGCCCTTGGCCGTGGGGAGTTCGCCGCGCTCGAGACGGTCGCGGTAAGCGTTCAGGGAATGGTGGTTCTGGATGTAGGCATCGCCGATCTTGCCGATCGCCGAGATGCCAAAGCCCACCAGATCGCATTCCGCGCGGGTGGTATAGCCCTGAAAATTGCGGTGCAGACTCTGGTTCAGCCGCGCCCGGTTCAGCTCGTCGTCGGGCTTGGCGAAATGGTCCAGCCCGATATAGACGTAGCCGGCCGCCAGCAGGCGGCGCACCGACATCAGGAAGATGCCCATGCGCGTGTCGGCGCTGGGCAGGTCTTCGGCGTGGATCAGGCGCTGCGCCTTGAAACGGTCGGGCAGGTGAGCATAGTTGTAGAGAGCGATGCGGTCGGGGGACAGCTCGATCAACTGGTCCAGGGTGCGGCTGAAACTGTCCAGCGTCTGCTTGGGCAGGCCGTAGATCAGGTCGGCATTGATGGACTGGAAGCCATTGTCCCGACTGGCCTGCAGGGCCGTGCGCACCATGTCGTAGGGCTGGATGCGGTTGACCGCCGCCTGGACCAGAGGATCGAAGTCCTGGACGCCGAAACTGGTGCGGTTGAAGCCCAGTCCCGCCAGCATGGCCAGCGACGCGGGGCGGACGGTACGCGGGTCGATCTCCACGCCCAGCTCGGCGTCGGGGGTGAACTCGACATGGCGCCGGATCCGCTCCATCAGTGCGGTCAGTTCGTCCGCGCTCAGGAAAGTCGGCGTGCCACCCCCCAGGTGCAGCTGCACCGCGCGGTTGTGACGCCCCAGGAGAGAACCGACCTGGTCCATCTCCCGGTACAGGATGTCCAGGTATTCGGCCGAGCGGCTGTGATCCTGGGTGATGATCTTGTTGCAGGCGCAGAAATAGCACAGCGATTCGCAAAACGGCAGATGCACGTAGATCGACAGGGGCGGCGCCTGCTCGGCCGCCGCCCGTTCCCGCAGCCGCGCGATGTAGGCCGAGGCAGGATAGTCCTGCCGGAAGCGGTCGGCCGTCGGATACGAGGTATAGCGCGGGCCGGACTGGTCGAAACGGCGGATCAGCGCCTCCGATATCTCCAGGTCGGGAAAGGCGATGGTCTCCGGACCGGAGACCATCGCGGGCGTTTCTTGGGTCGTCATGCGGCAAGCTCCTGCGACAAGGCCGCGCCGGAAACCGAGGGGACCGGTGCTTCAGGCGGCATTGTTCTACATTTCAACATAGTCTCCGGTAAAAATCGCCCATCAGGCTTGACTCAAGTCAAGCCCTTGTCTTCGCGTATCATTGAGGACTTCCAGACGGGCCCAGCCGGCCGCCTCGTCCGCGCCAGGCACCCCGTCCGAACAGGCCCGCGGGCCGCGCGCATTCCCGATTTCCGTATCATCCACCCCATGCTCCTGATCCTGATCCTCGCGATCCCGTTTGCCGGCAGCCTGTGCGCCTCGCTGCTTCCAGCGACCGCGCGCCGCGCGGGGGCCTGGCTGGCGGGCGGCAGTGCCCTGGCCTGCCTGATCCTGACGCTGTGGCTCACCCCCGAGATCGCCGCCTCTGGCGTCATCAAGCTCAGCCTGCCCTGGATCCCGACCCTGGGGGTGGACCTGACCCTGCGCATGGACGGCTATGCCTGGCTGTTCTCCGTGATCATCTCGGCCATGGGCGCCCTGATCGCCCTGTACGCCCACTATTACTTGTCGGCCCAGGATCCGGTCCCCCGATTCTTCGCCTTCCTGCTCAGCTTCATGGGCGCCATGCTGGGCGTGGTGCTGGCCGGCAACCTCATCCAACTGCTGGTGTTCTGGGAACTGACCAGCCTGTCCTCGTTCATGCTGATCGGCTACTGGCATCACCGCATGGATGCCCGCCGCGGCGCACGCATGGCCCTGCTGGTGACCGGCACCGGCGGCTTCTGCCTGCTCGCCAGCATGCTCATCATCGGCCACATCGTCGGCAGCTACGACCTGGATGCGGTGCTCGCGGCCGCCACGGCGATCCGGGGGCACCGCTGGTACCCGATCCTGCTGGTGCTGCTGGCCCTGGGCGCCCTGACCAAGAGCGCTCAGTTCCCCTTCCATTTCTGGCTGCCCAACGCCATGGCCGCGCCCACTCCAGTATCGGCCTACCTGCACTCGGCCACCATGGTGAAGGCGGGCGTCTTCCTGCTGGCGCGCTTCTGGCCGATCTTCTCCGGCACCGACTGGTGGACCTGGATCATCGGCGGCGCGGGCCTGTGCTCGCTGCTGCTGGGCGCCTACGCCGCCACCTTCCAGCGCGACATGAAGGGCGTGCTGGCCTATTCCACCATCAGCCACCTGGGCCTGATCACGCTGCTGCTGGGCATGAACAGCCGCCTGGCCCTGGTGGCCGCCGTCTTTCACATCATCAACCACGCCACCTTCAAGGCATCCCTGTTCATGGCGGCCGGGATCGTCGACCACGAAAGCGGCACCCGCGACCTGACCCGCCTGTCCGGCCTGCGGACCTTGATGCCGCTGACCGCGACGCTGGCCATGGTGTCGGCCGCCGCCATGGCGGGCGTGCCCCTGCTCAACGGCTTCATCTCGAAGGAAATGTTCTTCGCGGAAACCGTCTTCGTCACCGGCCATTGGGCCAGCCGCTGGGGCCTGCCGATCGCCGCCGTGGTGGCCGGCGCCTTCAGCGTAGCCTATTCGCTGCGCTTCATCCTGCAGGTGTTCTTCGGCCCGCCGGCGACCGATCTGCCACGCACGCCGCACGACCCGCCGCGCATGATGCTGATCCCCTGCGCGGTGCTGGTGCTGTTCTGCCTGGCCGTGGGCATCCTGCCCGGCCTGATCCTGGAACCCGTCCTGAACATGGTCATGCGCGCCCTACTGGGCGACCGCGTCCCGGTCTATGACCTGCAGGTCTGGCACGGCCTGAACCTGCCCCTGCTCATGAGTCTGGCCGCCATGGCCGCCGGCATCGGCCTGTACCTGGCGCTGCGCAAGCGCGACCGCCGCGCTCCGGGCCAGGTGCCCCTGATCTACCGCCTGGACGGACGCCAGTCCTTCGAGGCCCTTCTCGAAGCCATCGACGCGGGCTCGGCCCTGCTGCTGGCCCGGCTGCAAACCCAGCGGCTGCAGCCCCAGGTCCTGCTGCTGGCGCTGGCCACCGGAGCGGTGGCGCTGCTGCCGCTGTTGCCGGGCGGCTGGTGGCCAGCCACCGCCACCACCACCCCGGCGCAGTGGTCCTTCGGCCTGATGTGGCTGGCGGGCGGCGCCTGCGCCCTGGCGGCGGCCTACCAGGCCAAGTATCACCGCGCCGCTTCGCTGATGCTGGCCGGCGCGGCCGGCCTGGTCACCTGCGTCACCTTCGCCTGGCTTTCCGCCCCCGATCTGGCCCTGACCCAGCTCACGGTCGAGGTCGTCACCACCGTGCTCATCCTGCTGGGACTGCGCTGGCTGCCGCCCCGGATCGAGGAATTCCCCGGCCCCACCCCGAGGGCGACGCGCTGGCGACGACGGCGCGACTTCCTGGTGGCCGCGGCCGCGGGCGCCATGATGGCGGTCCTGGCCTACGTCATGATGACGCGGCTCCCGGCGCATGACAGCATCTCCGCCTATTTCGTCCAGCAGGCCTGGCCCCAGGGCGGCGGCGCCAACGTGGTCAACGTGATCCTGGTCGATTTCCGCGCCTTCGACACCTTCGGCGAAATCACCGTGCTGGGGATCGTGGCCCTCAGCGTCTACGCGCTGCTGCGGCGCTTCCGGCCGCCGGCCGAGACCATCGCCGCGCCGCTGCGCCATCGCAACGGCGGCATGCCGGCCGCCTTCGAGGAACCCGACTTGCAGGCGCCGCTGCCCGAAGGCACGATGCGCGTGCCCGCCGTCCTGGTGCGGCTGCTGCTGCCGGTCTCCACCCTGATCTCGCTGTACTTCCTGCTGCGCGGCCACAACCTGCCGGGCGGCGGTTTCATCGGCGGACTGATCATGGCCACCGGCATCATCCTGCAGTACATGGTGGGTGGCATCCTGTGGGTCGAAGCCCGCCCTCTGATCCGCCCGCAGGCCTGGATCGCCCTGGGTCTGATGGTGGCCGGCGCCGCCGCCATGGCGGTGTGGTGGGTCGGCAAGCCCTTGCTGGCTTCCCATACGCTGGACCTGATCCTGCCCCTGGTCGGCACCCTGCACCTGTCCAGCGCACTGCTGTTCGACCTGGGCGTGTACATGCTGGTGGTGGGCGCGACGGTCCTGATGATCATCGCCCTGGCGCACCAGTCCCTGCGCTTCTACCGCAAGCTCGCCGAAGCCGCGGACACTGTGGAGTCCTGACCATGGAATGGATACTGGCGCTGGCGATCGGCGTGCTCGCGGGTTCGGGGGTCTGGCTGCTGCTGCGGCCTCGCACCTTCCAGTTCATCATGGGCCTGGCGTTGCTGGGCTACGCGGTCAATCTGTTCATCTTCGCCATGGGGCGGCTGCGGGTGGATGCCCCGCCGGTCATCGACCCGGCCTGGGCCGACCCGGCGCGCTATGCCGATCCCCTGCCCCAGGCGCTGGTGCTGACCGCCATTGTCATCGGCTTCGCCACCACGGCGCTGTTCCTGGTCGTGCTGCTGGCCTCGCGCGGGATGAGCGACACCGACCACGTGGACGGCGAGGAGCACCGCCCATGAACCTCTGGCTGCAGCACCTGCCGGTCCTGCCGGTCCTGATCCCCCTGCTCGCGGCGGCGCTGATGCTGCTCACCCGCGATGGCCAGCGGCGGCTGCGCGTGGCCCTGGGCGCGGCCGCGCTCGGCCTGATGGCGCTGACTGCGCTGATGCTGGTACGCGCCACCCAGGGCATCGGCGCGCCGCACTGGCCCGACGGCATCGGCGTCTACCTGCTGGGCAACTGGCCCGCGCCCTTCGGCATCGTGCTGGTGGCCGACCGCCTGGCCGCGCTGATGCTGGGCCTGACGGCGGTGCTGGGCCTGTGCGCCTGGGTCTACGCCACGGCCCGCTGGGACCGGGCCGGCAGCCACTTCCATCCTCTGTTCCTGCTGATCATGATGGGCCTGAACGGCGCCTTCCTGGCGGGCGACCTGTTCAACCTGTTCGTCTTCTTCGAAATCCTGCTGACCGCGTCCTACGGTCTGATGCTGCACGGCTCGGGCAAGCGCCGGGTCGGCGCCGCCCTGCACTATATCGCCGTCAATCTGATCGCGTCCTTCCTGCTGCTGGTGGCCATCGCCCTGATCTACGGCCTGACCGGCACGCTGAACCTGGCCGACCTGTCGGTCCGCGCCCTGGCCCTGCGCGGCGCGGACCGGCAGCTCTTCGACAGCGCGGCGGCGATCCTGGGGGTCGCCTTCCTGATCAAGGCCGCCGCCTGGCCCCTGAACTTCTGGCTGCCGAACACCTATTCCGAGGCCGCCGCGCCGGTGGCCGCGCTCTTTGCCATCATGACCAAGGTCGGCATCTACGCTCTGCTGCGCATCGGTTCGCTGCTGCTGCCGGCCGGCGCCCCGGCCGCCTTCGGCGGCGCCTGGATGTTCCCCGCCGGGATCGCCACCCTGGCCTTCGGCACCCTGGGCATGCTGGCCAGCACCCAGGCGCGGCGCATCGCCGCCTACGCCATCATCACGTCCTCCGGCACGCTGTTCGCCGCCCTGGGCATGCCCGGCGCGACCCTCACCGGGCCGGCCCTGTACTACCTGCTCAGCTCGGTCCTGGCGCTGGGAGCCCTGTTCCTGCTGCTGGAACTCACCGAGCGCAGCCAGTCCTTCGGCGCCGACATGCTGGCCATCACGCAGGAAGCCTTCGAAAGCGACGACTCCGGCGCCACCGACCTGAGCGGCCAGGCGGTGGGCGTGCCGCTGCCCGCCACCATGGCCTTCCTGGGCCTGAGCTTCTTAGCCTGCGCCCTGCTGATCATCGGCCTGCCGCCGCTCTCGGGCTTCGTGGCGAAATTCTCGCTGCTCTCGGCCGCGCTGCGCACCGCCGAATACGGTGCGCCCACCGCCAACGTCTGGCTGCTGGTGGCAACCATGCTGTCTTCCGGCGTGGCCTGCCTGATCGCCCTCGGGCGCTGCGGCGTGCGCCTGTTCTGGGTGCCGGAAGACCTGCACGTCCCGTCCCTGCGCCTGAACGAGGCCATTCCCATCCTGGTGCTGCTGTCGGCCTGCGTCCTGCTGACGGCACGGGCCGGGTCCGTGATGGCCTACCTGGAAGACACCGCCTGGTACCTGGACCAGCCGGGCCGCTACGTCGAGGCGGTGCTGGGACAGGACCCGCATGTCTTCCCCGCTCCGGCCGCTGGACACGGAGGTCCGCGATGAAGTGCCTGCTGCGGTCCCTGCCGCTCGCTTGCCTGCTGCTGATCCTCTGGCTGGTGCTGAACGACAGTCTGTCGGCCGGCCATCTGGTCCTGGGCGCGGCCATCGCCCTGACGCTCGCCCTGCTGGCGCCGATCCTGCGGCCGGTGCGCGCGCGACTGTCGCATCCGCTCACCGCCCTGCGCCTGGCCGGACACGTGGCCGCCGACATCGCCCGCTCGAACCGCGATGTCGGACGGATCATCCTGCGCGGCCCCCGGCCCGGCGCCCATCCCGGCTTCCTGGACATCCCGCTGCGCATCCGCGACCCGCACGGCCTGGCGGCGCTGGCCTGCATCGTCACCTTCACGCCCGGCACGGTCTGGGCCGGCCACGACCCCGAACACAATATGCTGACCCTGCACGTGCTGGATCTGAGCGACCCCCGGGGCCTGACCCGCATCATCCAGGACCGCTACGAACGCCCCCTGATGGAGATCTTCGAATGAGCGCGACGATACTGTACTGGGCCGGCGGCTTCGCCCTGCTGTGCTTCACCCTGGGCCTGGGCTGCGCCGCCGTCCGCCTGATCCGGGGCCCCGGCGCCGAGGACCGCGTCCTGGCCCTGGATACCCTCTACATCAACGGCATGCTGATCCTGCTGGTGCTGGGCATGCGCTTCGGGGCCGGCCTGTATTTCGACGTGGCCCTGCTGATCGCGCTGTTCGGCTTCGTCGGCTCTTCCGCACTGGCCAAGTTCCTGCTGCGCGGCGAGGTGATCGAGCCATGAGCGGACTGCCCTTGTGGGCCGCCGTGCCGGTGGCCCTGCTGCTCGTCCTGGCGGGGCTCGTGACCCTGACCGGATCACTCGGGCTGCTGCGCCTGCGCAGCTTCCACGAACGCATGCACGCCCCGACCATGGGCATGACGCTGGGCGTCTTCTGCGTCGCCCTGGCGGCCACCGTGGTCGCCAGTTTCCTGCAGCACCGGCCGATCGTCCACGAATGGCTCATCTGCCTGTTTCTGTTCATGACGGCTCCGGTCACGGCCATCCTGCTGATGCAGAGCGCCCGCCAGCGGCAACGGAAACACGCGGACGCCGACGAGTCTAAATAATTTTGTTACACTTGAAGCTAGGGGAAACCCGTACACTGGTTCGGAGCCCGTTCGCGCGGATCGAGCAGACCCCATGAACGGTACGCGAATCCCTGAACCGGACCGGGCATCGTCCGGAACTCTCTCGCAAGGAGTGTTCATCATGCATCGAGCCATCCACACACCGTTGCGCATCGCGCTGCTGGCCGCCGGCCTGGGCTGCGCCGCCTTGCTCGCCCCCGCGACGCAGGCCGCCGGCCCGCGGGCGCAATCCCAGTATCAGCAGGACGTGGCGCGCTGTCACAGCACGCCGGGCATCGACGTGCAAGCCTGCCTGAAGGAAGCCGGCGCCGCCGCCCAGGCCGCCCGCCAGGACACCCTGACCCAGCCCTCGGCCCAGGACGAGTTGCGTAACCGCAGCGAACGCTGCGACCGCCTGCCCGCCGACCAGCGCCAGGACTGCATGACCCTGATGAACGACGCCAATGCGCGCATGCAGGGCTCGGTCCAGTCGGGCGGCGTGCTGCGCGAAACCACGATTACGATCCCGGCGAATTAAAGCCCCCACGCTGCGCAGGCTTCGCCCGCTTGCTGCCCCCCGAGGGGGCGCGTTTTGCCTTGGGGCGGCCCGGCGGCAAAACTCCTACAACTCCATCTGCATGCCCATCTCCACCACGCGATTGGGCGGAATCTTGTAGAACCGGGTGCTGCGGCTGGCATTGCGCGCCATGAAAGCGAACAAGTGCCGCCGCCAGCTCTGATGCCATGGCAGCCGGCGCACCACGATCACGGTCTGGCGCGACAGGAAATATGAAGTCTGCATGGGATCCAGGTTCAGTTCCGGGACCTCCTGGCCGATCTGCTCCACCACCTGGGGCACGTTCGGCTCCTGCTTGAACCCCCACCGGGCCACGGCCTGCCAGCTGCTGCGGCTCACCCGTTCGATCCGCAACCGCTCGTCGAACGGCACGTAAGGCACGTCGGCCACCTCGATCGTCAGGAACAGCGCCTGCTCGTGCAGCACCTTGTTGTGTTTCAAATTGTGCAGCAGCGCGGGCGGCACCGTGCCGACGATCATGCTCATGAACACCGCCGTGCCCGGCACGCGGGTCGGCGGATAGGCCTCCAGGGATTCCATGAAGCTGGCCAGCGGCTGCTGATCCCCCGCCAGCGTGTCGTGCATCTGCTGCCGCCCCTGCTTCCAGGTGACCATCAGCGTCAGCAGGCCGATCCCCACCACCAGCGGCAGCCAGCCGCCCTCGTGCAGCTTGAGGGTGTTCGAGGCGAACAGCAACACGTCGATCAGCAGGAACAGGGCAATCAGGGCCAGCCAGGCCAGGCGGCGCGTGCCGCGCGCGTCGCGGGGCAGCACGGCGAACGCCAGCAGCGAGGTCATCAGCATCGTGCCCGTGACGGCGAAGCCGTAGGCGTGCGCCAGACGGTCGGACGAGCCGAAGGCCAGCACTAGCACCAATACCGCGATCAGCAGCAGCCAGTTCACGCGCGGCAGGTAGATCTGTCCTTCCTCGCGCGCCGAGGTGTGCTGGATCACCATGCGCGGCCAGTAGCCCAGTTGCACGGCCTGGCGCGTCACCGAGAACGCGCCCGAGATCACGGACTGCGAAGCGATGACCGTCGCCACCGTCGCCAGCCCGACCAGCGGAATCAGCCCCCAGTCGGGCGCCAGCAGGAAGAAGGGGTTGCGGATGGCTTCGGGGTCGCTGAGCAGCAACGCGCCCTGGCCGAAATAACACAGCACCAGGGCCGGCAGCACCACGGCGAACCAGGCGCGACGAATGACCGAACCGCCGAAATGCCCCATGTCGGCGTACAGCGCCTCGGCCCCGGTCAGCGCCAGGACCAGCGCGCCCAGCGCCAGAAAGGTTTCCCAGGGGGCGTCGCCGATGAAGCGCAGGGCCCAGACCGGATTGACGGCCCGCAGGACCTCCGGCTGGCTGACGATGCGCCAGGCGCCCAGACCGCCCAGCACCAGGAACCAGCACAGCATTACCGGGCCGAAGAGCTTGCCCACGGCTCCGGTGCCGCGCGACTGGAACATGAACAGGGCCAGCAGCACGACCACCGAGATCGGCACCACCCAGGCGTCGAACCTGTGCGACACGATGCCGATGCCCTCGACGGCGGACAGGACGGAAATCGCGGGAGTGATCATGCTGTCGCCGTAGAACAGGCTGGCGCCGATCAGCCCCAGCAGGGCCAGGCGCCAGCGGGCCTGCCCGGACCGGCCGCGCAGGGCGAGCTCCATCAGGGCCAGCGTGCCGCCCTCGCCCCGGTTGTCGGCGCGCAGGATGCAGGTCACGTACTTCAGCGACACCACCAGAATCAGCATCCAGAACAGGATCGACAACACCCCCAGGATATGCTCGACGTCGGGCCGGCCCGCGCCCGACAACGCGACCTTCATGGTGTACAGCGGGCTGGTGCCGATGTCCCCGTAAACGACGCCCAGGGCGCCAATCAGCAAAACCGCCCGCGGATTGTCTTTCTGCATGTTCGTACCATGTGCTATTCGGCCCGCGTCAGGCAGGCGCCCAGCCGAGGGCCGGGGAAAACGAGGGAGACCCGCGTGCCGGGAAACGCGGGCCGGCTGGCGATCTTCCACCAGGCGCCGTGGGCGCGCGCGATCTCGCGCACGATGGCCAGCCCCAGACCGGAGCCGCCCTGGCCCGCGTCGGCCGCGCGGTAGAAGGCCTCGAAGACGCGATCCAGGTCCTCGGCCCGGATGCCGGCACCGTCGTCCTCGACGGAAAACGAAGGCGGGTTGGCCATGACACGCAGCACGATGCGGCTCGCTCCCCGTCCGTATCGCAGGGCGTTGTCGATCAGGTTGCCCAGCAGTTCCCCCAGCAGCACCGGATCACCGTCCACCCGGACCACGGCGTCGGGCGCCACCAATTGCAGGTCGACGGACCGGTCGCGGGCGCGGCCCAGCCATTCCGCGCCCGCCTGGCGCATCCATTCGCACAGGTCCAGGCGCACGAAGCTGTCCCGGGGACGGACCGCATGCTCGGCGCGCGCCAGCACCAGCAATTGCTGGCCCATGCGGATCATGTGATCGGTCACGGACTTGATGCGCCCGGCGCGCATGCGGATGTCCTCGGACAGATCCTGGCCGAGCATGAGCTCGGATTCGACCTTCAGGCCTGCCAGAGGGGTGCGCAACTGGTGTGCCGCATGGCCGATGAAGCGGCGCTGGGCCTGGACCGAATCGTCCAATCGCACGAGCAGGTCATTGAAATGGAGGACCAGGGGCGCGATCTCGCTGGGCAGACCGGCCAGGTCGAGCGGCTGCAGGTCTTCGATGGAACGCTGGCGGATGTCGTCGGCCAGGCGGTTGATGGAAGCCAGTTCGGAGCGGATGCCGGAAATCAGCACCCAGACGAACAGCGCCACCAGCAGGCCCTGGGTCAGCATCATGGCCCAGAACAGGTCGCGCAGCAGCCAGGGCTGAGGACGGATCACGCCCGTCATGAACCAGGTGGCCAGCAGGTCGATGGCCACCAGGATGAAAAAAGCCGGCAGCAGCCGGCGCACCAGACGGCGGGCGAGCGAATCCCGGGGCACCAGGCGCTCGACCAGGCCCGGCGCGCGATCGGAGCGCGGGCCGAGCACGAGGGACTCAGGCGGCACGGTCGACGTCAAGCAGGTAGCCGAAGCCGCGCACCGTCTGGATGCTGGTCCCGGTGCCATCGAGCCGCTTGCGCAGGCGATAGACATAGACTTCGACCGCGTTCTCGCTGAAATCGGCATCCCAGGCCGACAGGGAATTGACGATCTGCTGCTTGGTCACCACCCGGCCGGGCCGGGCCATCAACATTTCCAGCACGGACAGCTCGCGCACGGACAGCGCCAGGCGCTTGCCGTCCACCCGGATCTGACGGCCCACGGTGTCGAAGGACAGGGGGCCGCATTCGAGGATGGTCTGGGCCTGACCCGCGCGCCGGCGGGCGAGCGCCCGCACCCGGGCGGCCAATTCGGGCAATTCGAAAGGCTTGGTGACGTAGTCGTCGGCACCAGCGTCCAGGCCCGCGACCCGGTCGTCCAGCCCGTCGCGCGCCGTGAGGATCAGCACCGGCGCCTGGGAACCGCTTTCGCGCAGCCGCCGCAAGACTTCCAGGCCGCCCAGGCCAGGCAGGTTCAGGTCCAGCAGCAGCAGGTCGTAGATCTGGCCAGCAAGCGCGCCTTCGACGCGGTCGCCGGACTGCAGCCAATCGACGGCATAGCCCTGGCTGCCCAGGAATTCCTGCAGGGCGTGGCCGAGGGTGGCGTCGTCTTCGATGACCAGGACTCTCATGACGGTGATTCTAGCCTGAAGCGGTCACGCCGCGTCATCGCTGAAGAGCCTGCGTTACATAATTGACGATTTCTTGAATGCGTGAAGCACTCCGGCCCGAGGGCCGGAGCTTCTCCGCCAACAGGCGGGGGACCTTTGGCACCGGATGGGGATGGCCTCGCTCGACCTCTCCCTGACGGGCGAGGCTTGCGCTTTGGCGCGTGGTCAGCCGCCGCGCGCGGCGGCGGGCGGCGACGCGGGTGGCTGTGAGGACGCGCCGGGGGCCGGCGACGGTGGCGAGGCCGGCGCGGCGGGCGCCGGCATGGAGGAGGAACCCCCGGGCGCCACGGCGCCCGGGGACGCCTGCCCCGGCGTGGTGACGAAGCCCAGACGCTTCATGCCCGCCTGACGGGCAGCCCCCATGATCCTCGCCAGCAGGCCGTAGCGGGTCTCCACGTCGGCGCGAATGCGGACCTCGGGCTGGGGATCGGCCCCGGCCTCGCCGGCGAAGCGGGCGGGCAACTCTTCCTCCGTGATCGGCTGCTCGTTCCAGAACAGCGCCCCGGACGGGTCGATGGCGAGATCGATCACGACGGGCTTCTGCTCCACCGGCTGGGCCGTGACCTGGGGCACGTTGATGCGGATCGAGTGGCTGAGCAGGGGCGCCGTGATGATGAAGATCACCAACAGCACCAGCATCACGTCGATCAGCGGCACCATGTTGATCTCGGACATGGTGGTGCCCGGCCCTTTGGAATCGAAGCTGCCGAACGCCATGTCAGGCTCCCCGGTGGCTGGCCAGGCTGATGGTCCGGCCGCTGCGCTCGTGGCTGCCGTCGGCCACCTGCTGGCCGGTGGCCAGGAAGGTGAACAGGTCATGCGCGAAGGCGTCGAGCTGCGCCAGGTAGACGCGGTTGACGCGCACGAAGGCGTTGTAGCCCAGCACGGCGGGAATGGCGACCGCCAGGCCCAGTCCGGTCATGATCAAGGCCTCGCCCACCGGGCCGGCGATGCGGTTGATGGTGACGCCGTCGGTCATGCTGATGCTCAGCAGGGCGTGATACACCCCCCACACCGTGCCGAACAGGCCCACGAACGGCGCGGTCGAACCCACGGACGCCAGCACCGTCAGGCCGTTTTCCAGGCGCGCGGTCTCCTCGTCGATGACCTTGCGAATGGTACGCGTCACGAAAGCCGCCGTGGAGCCGCTTTCCTCCAGCTTGAGCGCGCCGTACCTGGTGTGGTGCTTCTGGGCGTGAATGGCATGGCTGGCCAGGTGGGCGAAGGGCTCTTCCGCTCCATGCGTGGAGATCTCGTTTTCCACCTGCTCCAGGGAACTGGCGGCCCAGAATTCCGACAGGAACTTCCTCGACCGGCGGCGGATGCGCAGATGCGTCAGTCCCTTGGCCAGAATCAGGTACCAACTCGCCAGGGACATCAGCATCAGAAAGACGAACAGAGACTTGCCCACCACATCGCTCTGGCCGATGAAATGCAGCACACCCCGGCCGCCCGTTTCCACGACCCCCGACGCCAGCGCCACCTGGGCGGCCTCCGCCGCGGCGTCGGTGGCCGCCGACACGGCCGGCGCCACGTTCGCGGCGGCCTGGGCCGCATCCGTCCCCACGGCCTGGGCCAGCGTCAGCGCCGCGCTCCCGATCAGATCAAGCATCATGTTCCTGTCCTATAAGACGAAATCGAAAGGAATGTCCACCAGCGCCTTGTACGCGATCCCGTTTTCCGTGTACGGACGGAAACGCGCCTGGCGCATGGCATCCACCGCCGCCTCGTCCAGGCGCGCATGTCCCGACGAAGTACGCACCGAGACATCGGCCACCTGGCCCAGCGGAGAAATCAGCACGCGCAGCACCACCCGCCCCTGCTCGCCCCGGCGCTGCGAAACGCGGGGATATACCGGGCTGGGCCGCTTGCCCAGGTAGTCCACCTGACCGATGGTGCGGGGCCGGTCGGGGTCCACGGGCACCTGCTCGCCGCGCGCCGCAGACGCCTGCCGCGCGCCGCCCGCCGCGGCGGTGTCCCGCGCAATGCTGACCTGCGGCGCGGGCGGCGACGGCAGGGGCTTCGGCGGCGCGGGCCGGGGCCGAGGCTTAGGCTTGGGCTTTGGTTCTGGCCGCGGCTTGGGTTCCGGCGGGGGCGGCTCGGTGATGGACTCGGGTTCGGGCGTCTCGACGACCGGCTCGAGTTCCGGTTCTGGCTCGACCACGGGCTCGGGCTCGGGCTGGACGACCGGCTCGGGCTCGGGCTCCGGCTCGGGCGGCGTTTCCACCGGCGGCCGGGACTCGGCCGCGGCCACCGGCTCGGGTTCGACCGCCGGCCCCAGTTCCACGAACTGCACGTCCAGCGCCTCGGGCCGGCCCTGCGCGACCTCGACCACAGGCGCCGACAGCACCATGGCCAGCACGGCCGCGTGCAGGCCCAGGGCCACGCAGGCGGCGACGATCTTCAGCGGGGAAAGGCGCGAGGAAAAACCGGAGGGCATGGACCAGCGGGCGGCGGAAAGAGAGGACAAGATCTTAGCAGGAATGATAACGGTTCTCAATACAGAAACCGCTATCAAAGGACATTCGACCCTTCAGGAAACAAAAAATCACATTTTTCATGAAACTTGAAACCGCAACAGCCTGTCCCTTCGTTCTGGAGACCGGATCCGGACCGGGCAGATCAACCAGAATCAAAGGCCGAACGACACCATGTCCAAACACCTCGCATTGTGGGCCGCCGCATTGTGCGCCCTGAGCTTCCAGACCGCCGCACTGGCCGCGGAGACCGCGCCCGCCGGCATCTACCTGTCCACCGACTATCCTTCCCTGACCCTGAAGGCCGGCGAGACCTCGACCATCGCCCTGCATCTGCGCAACCGCGCCACGCCGCCCGAGCGGCTGACGCTGTCCGTGGACGGCGTGCCCGCCAGCTGGAAGGCCGACCTGCTGGGCAATGGCCGCCCGGTCGGATCGGCCATGCCTGGAAGCGATGATACGCTGCCCTTGCAGCTGCGCCTTGACATCCCGCAAGGCGAGGCCCGATCGCACCATACGCTCACCGTCCATGCCGACGGCGCCCAGCGGCGCCTGAGCCTGCCTATCGACATCACTCTGGCGGACCAGCTGCCCGCCCAGTTGTCGATTCAGCCCGAGTTGCCGCAACTGACCGGGTCGGCCCGCACCGCCTTCGATTACCAGTTGACGGTGAAGAACGCCAGCGGCCGCGACGTCCTGGCCAGCCTGTCGGCGCGCGCCCCGCAGTACTTCGACGTCTCCTTCACCGAGGGCTACGGCACCCAGCAGATCAGCGCCGTCCCCGTGAAGGCCGGCGAATCCAAGACCGTCAAACTGCATGTGCGTCCACCCGCCTCGGCGCAGTCCGGCGAGCACGAGATCCAGGTCGAGGTCGCCGCCGACAGCGCCAAGGCGTCCACGTCCCTGAAGCTCGACATCACGGGTCAGCCGTCGCTGGACCTGGCGGGCCGCGACGGGCTGATGAGCACCGACGCTCAGATCGGCGACACTCGCGACATGCCCCTGGTGCTGCGCAACAGCGGCACCGCCGCCGCCCAGGACATCGCGCTGGACGGCACGGCGCCTTCGGGCTGGAAGATCGAGTTCGAGCCATCCCGCGTCGCTCTCCTGGCGCCGGGCAAGACGACTGAAGTCCAGGCCCGCATCACACCCTCGGCCCAGTCCCTGGCCGGCGACTACATGGTCAAGTTGCACGCGCGGTCGGCCGGCCAGTCGGCCGACGGCGACCTGCGCGTTTCGGTGACGACGTCCGGCCTGTGGGGGGTCAGCGGCGCCATCCTGATCGCCGTGGCCCTGCTGGCGCTGCTCGGCGCGGTCGCCCGGTACGGCCGTCGATGAACAGGCCATCCATCATGAACGCGTCCGCATCCCCCCTCCCGCCCTTGGACACCCCCGCCATCGACGCCCTGGGGCTGGGCAAGGACTATGGCCGCCGCACCGTGGTCCATTCCCTGAATTTCCAGGTGCGGCCCGGCGAGGTCTTCGGCCTGCTCGGCCCCAACGGAGCTGGCAAGACCACCACGATCCTGATGCTGCTGGGCCTGACCGAGGCCACGCGCGGCCAGGTGCGCGTGCTGGGCGAGGACCCGTGGCGCAATCCGCTCGCCGTCAAGCGGCAGGTCGGCTACATGCCCGATTCGGTCGGCTTCTACGACCACCTGAGCGCGCGCGACAACCTGCGCTACACCGCCCGCCTGCTGGGCATCCCCAGGACCGAGCGGGACGAGCGGATCGCCGATGCCCTGGAGCGTGTCAGGCTGCTGGACCGCATCGACCAGCGCGCGGGGACGTTCTCCCACGGCATGCGCCGCCGTCTGGGCCTGGCCGAGATCCTGTTGAAACGGGCCGCCATCGCCATCCTGGACGAACCCACCTCCGGCCTGGACCCGCAATCCACCGAAGCCTTCCTGCGCATGATCGAATCCCTGCGCGACGACGGCGTCACCGTGCTGCTGTCGTCCCACCTGCTCGACCAGATGCAGCGCATCTGCGACCGGGTCGCCCTGTTCAACGCCGGGCGCATCGCCCTGATGGGTCCGGTCCGAGACCTGGCCCGCCAGGTGCTGGGCGGCCACAGCCACGAGGTCCACATCCACGCCGACGGCCCCGACCTGCGATCCGTCCTGGGCGCCGTCCTGTCCAAGGAACTGGCCGACCATCTGGGCAGCGCCCGCATGCGGCTGCTGGAGTGGCTGGTCGTCCTGACCGCGGCGGCCGCCCTGTACGGCGCCATCGAAGGCATCCGCCAGACGACCTCGTCGGATCCTTTCGTCTTCCTGCGCCTGTTCACCGACGCGCGCGCGCCGCTGCCCTCCTTCGCCGCCCTGCTGGGATTCCTGATCCCGCTGATCGCCATCGGCCTGGGCTTCGACGCCATCAACGGCGAATACAGCCGCCGCACCCTGAGCCGCATCCTGTCGCAACCCCTCTACCGCGACGCACTGCTGCTGGGCAAGTTCCTCGCCGGCCTGGCCGCGCTGGCCATCAGCCTGGTCTGCCTGTGGCTGCTGGTCATCGGCGCCGGCCTGATCCTGCTGGGCGTGCCCCCCAGCGGCGAGGAGGTGGTCCGGTCCCTGGCGTTCCTGGCCGCGGCCCTGGCCTACGCCGGCGTCTGGCTGGCCGTCGCCCTGCTGTGCTCGGTGGTGTTCCGTTCGGCCTCGACCTCGGCCCTGGTCGCCCTGGGCCTGTGGCTGTTCTGCGCCCTGCTATGGCCCATGCTGGCCCCCGCCCTGGCCCAGGCCATCGCCCCGCCCGACCTGGCGACCCTGATGGGCGGCGGACTGGATTTGCATGCCGTGGCCTGGCAAAACGGCCTGCTGCACGTCTCGCCCGCCACCCTGTTCAACGACACCGCCATCACCCTGCTGAGCCCGTCCACCCGCAGCCTGGGACCGGTGTTCCTGTCGCAGCTGCAGGGCGCCCTGCTGGGCAGCCCGTTGCCCTTGTCGGAAAGCCTGGCCATCGTCTGGCCACAGTTCACGGAGCTGATCGCGGCGGTCGTGCTCCTGTTCACCCTGGCTTATATCGTGTTCCAGCGGCAGGAAGTGCGGGCCTGAGGACGCCGAAAGCCGGTTGACGCACTCGCCTCGGGCGCCGTCTGCCGGCGCTTCGATCACTGGTCCCGGGTGATGGTCAGCGCGGAGAACGACTGCGAAGTCGGCATGACCTCGATCGCGTTGATGTTGACGCGCGGCGGCAGGGAAGCCACCCAGGCGACCGTCTCGGCGATGTCGTCCGGGCCCAGCGGATGAGCGCCGGTGTAGACCGAATCCGCCTTCTGCCGGTCGCCCCGGTAACGCGTCAGGGAAAACTCGGTGTCGCCGCACAGCCCCGGCTGCACGTCCGTCACCCGGACCCCCGTGCCCGCGAGATCGGCGCGCAGGTTGCGGCTGAATTGCGCCACGAAGGCCTTGGTGGCGCCATAGACGTTGCCGCCCGGATAGGGGTATTTGCCGGCCACCGAACCGATGTTGACGATCAGCCCGCGCTTCCTGGCCACCATGCCCGGCAGGAAGGCGTGCGTCATCAGCGCCAGGCCGGTGACGTTCGTGTCGATCATCGTCCGCCAGTCCCGCAAGGCGGCCTCCTGGGCCCTCTCGATCCCGAGGGCCAGGCCGGCGTTGTTGACGAGCACATCGATGTCGCGCCAGTTCTCGGGCAGGGATTCCTTCATGGCGGCGATCGCCTGCTCATCCCGGACGTCCAGGGACACCGGCAGCAGCGCCTCGCCGTACTTTTGTTGGAGCTCCAGCAGGGGCTCCATCCGGCGCGCGGCGGCGATCACCCGATAGCCGTCGCGCAGGAAACGTTCGCAGATCGCGCGGCCGAAGCCCGCGGACGCCCCGGTGACCAGGGCGATGGGTCGTTGTGTGGAATCGTGCATAAGTCCTCTGGATGTTCCGCTTTCACGCCGGCCTTCAAATTTGCGATGACTGCCTGAGCCTTCGGCGCAATATATTCTATCCTTGACGAATCGCCCTCGGCGTCCCGCCAAGACTCTTGGCGCAAAGCGTCGAAGAGGCCGAAAGATTGCGTCAAGTCAATATCTCCCGATCTGCCACGCATAGAGTAGGAATTCAGCGAAACGCCTCTTATCCGGGAACCTTCCCCCGATGGGATCGGGGTGGTCGAGGTCCGGCATCCGGATACCTGACCACTCTCCACAAGGAGCAGGCAATGAAGAAGACCTCTCTAGCCATCGCGGTCGCCGCCTTCATGTTCTCCGCCGGCCCGGCATGGGCTCAATCGGGAAACGGAAGCCCGGCAACGGTGGAATCGAAATCGAGCGCGCCCGAGGTCGCCGACTTCGACAAGCGCATGGAAACGATCCAGGACAACATGCGGAAAATGGAAGGCCAGATGAAGGAACTCCAGATGGCAAAGGATGCCGATGCGCGTGAACGCCTACTCCAGGCGCACTGGGACGTCATGCGGGACACGATGAGGCTCATGCATGATCCGCAAGGACCGGGCCCGCTGGGATGCTGCGCCTTCGGCCGGCAAGGCGGACGCCACAGCCCGATGCAACCCGGACAGCGGGAAGGCTGGAGAGAGATGGGCCGCTATTACTCCGGCATGACGGATGCGCAGGTAAAAGAGCATCAGTACATGATGGAGCAGTACATGGGCATGCAGCAATCACTGATGCAGCAAATGATGTGGCATCAGATGATGCAGCGCCAGTCAGCGCAGCCGCCGGCCAATCGCTGAGCGCTTCGGGAAACGGCGTCAAAGACGCCGACGCACCGGACAAGGACGGAAGGGCATCCAAGATGATGACACCGATGAAGCACGCCGCCATGCAAATACCGGAACACTGCTGGGTGGCGGTATGCGACGGCGGACAGGCGCTGCTGTTGCGCAACGAGGGAACCCTCCATCATCCCGACCTGGCTACCGTCTGGGCATCGTCCCGCCGGCTGAAACCGACGCACCAGCTCGGGACAAGCCGGCCGGGACGCTTCGTACAGCCATTCAGCGTTGCGCGCGGCGCTCTGGAACAGACGGATCTCCATCAGAAAATGGAAACCGATCTGCTGCGCATGCTGGTCGCGCGCCTGGGCCGCGCAATCAGCGCCAGGGAGGCCGACCAGATCATCGTCGTTGCCTCGGGGAAAGCGTTGGGATGGTTGCGAAACAACATGCCCCCGGCAGTCAGGCATGCCGTCGTGGGCGAAGTGAACAAGGATCTGACGCATTTCCCGCCCGCGGGCATCCAGCGGCGCCTGAATCCCTGAATCGCGGCGGATCGTGCGCGAACGACATCGGACCCGCTGAAAGCAAAAAACCCGCAAGACTGAACGTCTACGCGGGTTTCGCTTTTCGATGTCGGAGGACATCGTACTGAATCGGACTTCTTAAAACTAAGAAGTGGTGCAGGAGAGGCAACGAACACTTAGTGTTCATGCGGTTCTTCGCGCCTTAGATTTCAACAGATACTCAAACAGGTACTCAAAAACGCAGGCTTGGAGTTGTCCACAGCCCTTTCGCTGCCACTGTTGTTGTCAGGATACACGGCGCCTCCCGCACAACATTTCTCAGGGCGGCAACTGGTGCCGGAGTGGGCGGCATTTCCTGCCGGGGTGGGCGGCGGCATTTGCCGGGGTGACGCAAGGCCAGGAGAACCGTGACGGCCAATCCAAGTCCAGGCATGCATCCACCAGTCACAGAAACATTGCCCAGACGGCGCTTACTCCGGGGAGCTCACTGTATTTAAGAGAAGTCATGCGGCCTCATGGTGCTCGCTGACGTAGGCAAAGGCCACGCTCTGCGTTCGCATTGCCTACGTATTCCGAACGCTCCTGCTACATAGTGGCGTGACATCCGCGTGACAGGGCCGTGACAGGCGCCTGCGAAATCACCTGCAGCGGGTCGCCTTCCCCGCGAATGCCATAGCCCCGGATGCGCCACCCATATACCCCTTCACAGCCATGGACTTGGTGTAGGTGGCAATACCGGCTGATGGGTCGATCTGGTAGACCTCCATCGTCGTGATCGCATCGCCCCTGGAAAACGAAAGCGCCATGAACTGGTCCACCTGGCGGGTCACCATGCCGGATATCCCCGTGGTGCTGTTGTCGCCATCCAGCCGCAGCATGATGGGGGTGCTGATACCATCCTCTGCTGGCTTGTAGGCATCGCCCTGATGGAAAGACACGCCACGCAGATCCGTGATCACCCAGCAGCTTGCCGGGTAGCCCTGCGCATGCACCTGACCTGCCAAGCAGCAGATCACCACCACCGCAGCAATTGCCTTCATTCCACACCCTCGACGTCATGGCCGCCAGCAGGACCTGGCACACGCTGACAGAGTATCCCTGCCATCTGTCTGCTGCCAAGCCGACCATGCCCCTTCGAAGCCCCTCGAATGTCCCCTCAATGTCCCTGGGACATATAGGACTTGTCTCCAGGGATAACCAAGGGACACCATTCCAATGAATTTCCAAAGGAACTCCGTTGGAAATCCACTGGAACGCTACTAGTTTTCCGCCGGAATGTCCGGGCCCAGTCTAAGTCCTAAGTCTTTGGGATTGCCATATCAGCCTGATGAAACAATCTATTGGCGCTTTCCGCCCAGGTAATCCAATCCGGCTCTTGCGGTGTCTGCCCCAATGAGCGCGCCACAACATAATCGGTCACCGCAAGCGCCAGTTTTCGTACCTCTAGGCCCAGATTCTTTTGCATGGTGGGCACGGAGCCAGATGTGCACGCCGTCAATCTCTGCTGGAAGTTCTTGAAAAAAAGAACCTCAGCAAGATACAAAGACCGATCTTGATTTCCGGTCGAAAACGCATGCAACTGCACTATGTGCCCATGCAATTCAACCGTCAGTGTAGTCATGTCGTAAGCCGCGGCGTGCGCCTGTTCGGATCGATCCTGATCGCGCTCCTGGCGCCTCGTCAGCCTTTCTTGCTCGGACAAGCGAATCGCGACTACCAAGGCCAGCACGGAGCCACATGCCTGCACCCAGGCGGCCCACTGTCCGCTGTCTGCTGGCCAGTTCAGCAAAAATACCGCGACCAGAACAACGCTGGCCACCTTCACCCAACAAGGTATGTTTTTGAAATTCATCGCAGAGACCCCTCTTCGCCAGCTCGGCACGGAGGAAATCATACCGTCCCACCGCTCCCACGTAACTCACGGGCTCTCTCTATCCTGACCTCGGAGGCAAGCCCACGCCCAACACCACGACATTCCTAGGACGGCAATGGCCTCTCAGCCCGATTTCGAGCAGCTTGGGGTTCTCCGGTTTGAAACCGGAGAAATCGACGGACGGGGCCAGTAGCACTGCAGGGGGCGGTGGAATGCCCCCCTCCTATGGGCGCGCTGATGCGGTCAGTACAACTCTCAGCCGTCGACCACCTGTTCCTGCTCAGGTGCCGGCAACTCAACGTACCGCAGCATACGCTCCTGAGCACGACTGTGGCGGCGGTTCCTGGCAAGGCGCCGCCCGATTGCCAGGATCAAGGGCTCATACAAGCACAGCGGATGACTGTTTGGCTGTTCGACCTCCCAGGCCAGATGAGCAATCATTTCATCAATGCGCGGCAACTTTGAAACATCGATGCCCGCCCCATCTACGATGGTTTCCATACTCATGGTGTATCTCCTTTGTGATGGTCAGATCCAGCATGGTCTGAATATCTGCTGTTGTCGATCACAGCGCCACCCCATGCATGTGCCGACCATCACGGTCCAGGTATGGCCGGAGACGCGCCATCTCGCGCGCCAGCAGGGTCGGATCAATGTCGGGCCCAACATAGGCCGCCTTCCTTTCGGAGGACAGCATGTAGGCAGGAACATGCCGGTACTGGCCGGTCTCCAAAGGTTTGAGCGGATATTTGGCCCGCTGAAATCGCTTGCTCAGCGCCTCAATATCGCGCTCGATGACGTCGGCATCCCGCTTTCCTGCCTCAGTCAGCGGCATAGGTTCACCGGGGCGCACATGCTCCCATGCGAACCGATCCGCCAGGACCTCATTTACCAAAGCCACCTTGCGCCGAAGTGCATCAAATTCGAGCCCCACTTCACGAATCAGATCAAGAGGACTGAAATTGTCTCGGAAGTGCCCAATCTCGTGCCAGACGATGAAAGGGAAAATTTCGCTGTTGCGCAGTGCCGACCAGTCACACTCCGGCCTCCCCTTGCCGGCCGCCCGTACGGCCCCGGTATCCAACTTGTTGATCAAGTACACATAGGCCTTTTCCTGATAATCCTGATCGGGCAGGGTCACATCGTTCAACGTGGGCATAGCCCAGTAATTGATCTGGCCCCAGGCGCTGCCCATATCCTCCACAGAAGTCAGGTTCAGCGGATTGCCGGAATGCTCCTTGCATAAGTCTGCAAGTTGCCGATACTGGGCATGGCTCAGAGTGATGGTGGTATCGGTCTGTGTGCCGGTGATGAGGTAGGGCTTATACATGACGCCCCCCAGCGATGATGGCGGCCAGTTCGCGGGCAAAGGCCTGATTGAAGGCGTCCATGCGCTCGCTGACGACAGGCAGGCCGGAGCAATGAACAACGCAGCGATCGTCACGCCAGCAGGCCAGGGACAGCCTTGTGGCGCCAGAGAACCACTGCCTTGCAGCACGGCGGGCGGCTTTTTCGGTTTGAGGGAACGTGTGCGCAGAATGCGCGGGAATGGGTAATGCAGCCATGATTGGCTCCTTTGACGGTTGAACCGCCCGCACCGTCGCCAAACGATGGTGGGCAGCGAATAGCGGGGTTGGCGAACCGGCGTCAAAGGAAACCGGCGCATCCGAAGATGCCCCCACCATCGCTGCCCATAGGGATGCCATGGCATGCGGAAACACAAACGCCACCATGGATAGGTGGCGGATGCTCCGCCTTTGACTGAACAGGTCGCCAAACCCGACCGCAACTGTCTGTCGCGATAGGGCCATTATGCGCTAGAGTAGGTGCTTCGGCAACAGACCCGATAGATCCAAGGGAGACATGAATGGAAGACACACCCGAACAGGCCCTGGATAACCTAATCGCTCTTTTAGCGAAACAAGCAGCAAAGGAATACCTGGAAAACCCAAACTACTATCTGGAAAACGAAATCCCACCGCTACCTGAAGAACTGCACAACCGTCCCAAGCCCATCGCACGAGACCCCAGCGGCAACGTCCTTTTGCGCCTCAAGTAGCGAGGGCAACCACCCTGGGGCCGCCTCACCACCCGCGTTTCAAACGCAAGTGGCCCGCACCGTAGCAGAGCAAACATAGCCTGGCGGTAGAATGGCCCTACCGAGGCCCTTGCAAAGGGAGTAGCTCTCCATGCCAAAGCTCGATCTCACCAAACCGCCCATGACAGCAGAAGAGAGCCAGCGGCTGCTGAACGCAGAAGATGGTCGACTAAGAATGGTCGCATTCTGGAAGGGCTTCCTTCTGTTTCTCGCGGCGGCTGGTGTGTTCGTCATTCTCTTGCGGGGATGCGCGGGCGAGCTGTCTGCCTTCTTCCACTAAGGTTCGCCAGTTCGTTTGCCATGATCGCCGCAGTCGATGGGTTCATCTGCGTTGTACGCGTCAGGTTTTCGACGCTCCGGGGGGATACTAGCGCCCGCGCCAAGAGCTGCGCCATCGAGGGAATGCCCACCAAGGCCGTCGCCGCCATGTAGGGATTGCCCATCCCCAGCGCCATCAACCCGCCCCCTACCTGAGCAGCCAACCGCACATCGGCGCCTGTGCCGCTCGGGTTCGCCAGCGCCCGAGAACTGTCCCGCATGATGTTGGCCGCCCCGGCCAGCTTGCCCATTGCGTCCTCGATCCCATCGACGCCCAGCCGCCCAAACAAGGTTTTGCGGGCCTCGGGTGACATGCGCGCCCAGTTCGTCAGAAACGTCTCGGGGGAGAACACATCGCCCAGGTCGTTCTGTCTCCCCGGGGTGGCCCGCCCAAGGCGGCGCAACACTGCAGCAGCCATATCCCGCCGATTCTGCTTGGGCAACGCATCGAACACGCGCTTGAGAACCGTGTTTCCTTCGCTGGTGCCACTCATGGCGGCCTGGAAAATCTTCTCCGGGCCGTCCTTGTTCATGATGACGGACAGATCATCCAGGCGCTGCATCTGCTGGCGCGTGAAGGAATTTGCCCATTCCCACGCCTCCTGAGCTTGCGGCCCTGCCGCCTTCGCTGCATCCCCAAGATCATCGGACAGCGCGGCGTACAGGGCTTTCCACTTCGAGCGTGGCACGTCGGAGGTGAACCCCTGATCCGCCAACTGCTCTCCCACCAACGTGCGCAATTTCTTGATCGCCTCGTAGGGCAGCGTAGCCTGGGACAGATCAGGCTTGGGCGGATTGAACAGGCTACCGCCTGCCGGAATCTGCGCGCGAGCAGATCGCTCCAGGTCTTCGCTCAGGGCACCGCTCAAGCCGCCGATCTTGGCGTTCCTGAACAACAGGGAAACTGATTCAGCATCCTCGATATCGGCTGTCAGGCTTTTGAGGGCCTCCTGCGTGCGGTTGACGCTGATCGGAGTGGTGCCGGGCAGGTAATCATCGAGCGCGCCGTACAGGTGCCCCTGCATCTTGCGAAAGCCCTGTTTGAATCCCTCAAGGCCTTTTGCGATGGACTCGCCCGCATCGACCGCACCCGTGGAGGGGGAAAGGCCGCGCGCCACATCTTCGACGCTGCCGCGCAAGGCATCCACCTGAGACTCAACCTTGCGGGTCATGATGCCGGTGCTGCCCAAGGTCTTGCCAAGCTGATTCTCAGCGCCCTGGACGATCATGCGGCCCGTGGCCTGCCCAACTGTCGGTTCTTGCCCGGTGGCCTCTCGGAACTGTCGCGCGCGCTCCAGCATCACCTGCCGGCCTGCTTCACTACCCCGAACCAGCCCACGGGCAGTCGTCGCAGCCGCATATGGTGCCATCGTGGGCAACAGGCTGGCGGCCCCGCCGATCATCATTTGCTGGCCCGGCGTGAAGCCGGTTTCTCTGGCAGATGAGGCTGCACCGCTGCCTGATGCTGCGCTGGCGGTCTGGGTGCCCCTGTAGCTGGAAAGCATGTCTCCGATGGCCTGGGCAGTGGGAGATACCGCCCGGGTCAGCAGTTTTCCAAGACCCACTGCACCGCCCGCACCCGCCATCGAACTTGCCACATCCTGGGAAATGCGTTCTGTCGCTCCCACTGGTTTGGGCAGTCCGAAGGCGTCCAACGCGTCGGAAAGGTGCATCTCCGGTAGCCCGGCGGCGCGGGCCACGGGATTGACCAACATTTCAGGGAAAGCGGATAGACCCGTGAGGCCGGCACGTAACGTGAGTCTCCCCTGACGAAAGAGCGATTCTGGCAGGCTGCGCTCCTGCCCCTGCTGCGCAGGCTGCGGAGCTGTCGCGCCGGTGTGCGACATTTCGACGTGATAGCCACCATCCGGCAGATACTCACCACGCACGCTTCCTTGAGACGGTACGGTTCCCACTGAAGCAGCAGGCGACTGCGCGCCGCCCATGTTGCTCTTGATGGCAGCCACTATCTGGTCATCCGTCATATCGTCGGGAAACTCCACACCCCCGAAGCCTGGAACCTCGATGATCTGCGGCATTATTCGATCCTCCCAGTTGCGGGGTTGAACCGCCGGGCGGCCTTTTGCCCGCTAATAGGAGCAGCCGCCTTGGCCTTCAGCCGGTCCTTGGCAGCCACCACAACATCCTTCAAGCTCTTCAGAGCATCCCTGAACTGCTCCGGCGTTTGTGCCCTGCTCAGATTCCCCAGAGACGCCTCGGCCTTTGCCCCTTCCGGCTCGGTAATTGCGCCGCCACCCTTGAGGTCTTGGTATGCCCGCAAGAATACTTGTCCCTGCAGTTGCTCCCGCTTTGCCTCAAAGTCGATGGCATCAGGAACGAGAGGCGCCTTCTGGCCGAGATACGGCCCTACAGCAATGTCCAGGCCCCGATGATCGAGAACGGTGTCGATGGTGGAAAGCATGTTATCCACCGCCGCCAGGGCCTCAGGAGCGTTGATCTTGGTTTCCGCCAGAGACCTCCCGCGTTCCTTACCGCTGGCTTCAGCCTCGGCCACCGCGCCGCGCACACCGGGGTCTGCCGTAACGGGCATCAGCGGGGCGCCAGTGTTCGGGTCAGTCAGAATTTCGACCCCGCCCGGGCCAACCCGGAAGAAGCCGGCCGTACTTTGATTCGGTGCCGAATATGCCCCACTGTTGTAGCTGCGGACTGAATTGGCGACGGAAACATCTTGCCCGCGCCGTTGCAGAGCCAGAGATTGCTGCTGATATGGCGACATGAACCGCGGATCAACCGTTTCCCTGAGGATGCGCTGATACTCCGGATCGTCAGATCGAAGGCCGGCAGCCAGCAGGATGCGCTGAATTTGCGTAGGCTCGCCTTGCCGCAGGACAGACTCCATATACTTTTCTGGCCCCAAGGCCCGATACGCCATGAGGGACTGCTGAGCATCACGCCCAGGCAGCAACGGCATCACCGACTGCCCAGACAGTGCCCGGCCGAGTTGGGCGGCGTTTTCATTAATAGGTCTGGTGGGTCCCCCGGCGGGGCCAGCACCCTGCACCTGCCCTTGATCTGGCTGTGACGTCACGGGGAGGGCCTGGGCACTACCATTGTCCAGCGCCGCGGCAAGCTGTTGGGGGGAAGGGTTGAACCCGAACAGGGAAGCGTCATGGTCCTGCTGGTCCTTCTGCAGGTCCGCCATCCGGTCCGGAATCGAGTTCATGGCCCGGCCGCCTACGTAGGACTTCAGCAATTGACCCACATACTGTGCCCACGAAGGCGCGACGTAATGTCCAGAGACCATCTGGCCTTGGGGCATCTGTGACCCATCTTCCATGAGCGCACGGCCCATCTGCGCAGCGCGATCCAGTTCGAATTTCTTACGCTGGAGGTCCGGGGCCAGCAAGGGAGGGGTAAAGGCGTTGGTCATGTCATTCCTTCGTGACGAGGGTAGAGGGTGTGGCGGTTTTGGGTTCGTCTTGCTCGTAGCGGGCCGCCCACATGAATACCTCCGGGTGCTCACGCTCAGATCGATCAATCAAGGCATCTACTGTTTCACCAGGCTCGCGCTCGATGAACAGGTCCTCCGGAAGGTCTGTCCGGAAATGGCCTGATCTGAAAATATTCGCTCCCAGCCCAATGGGTTTGCACTCAATAGGCCCTTCATGGCTTGGCTCTAAGGCCAGGTAGACGATGGTGATGGGGTCCTCAACATCCCCGTGCACCCGCTCAAGCTTCGAAAGCCTTTTGTCCATCGGGTTCATGATTTCCTCGCTGCGCTTTCAAGCGCTTCAATCCGCTTTTCCAGGTCCCCGACTTCGATCATCTTCCCCAAGGCCACGAGAACGTAAGTGAGCTTGGTCCCGATCGCCGGGTCGACACCGCCGTGCTTCATGCTGCGGTAAACACGCGCCAGCTCTGACCGCACGTGCTGCGCCGTCTTCAGCGGCAGGCGCCTTTCACGTTCAGGGGTAGGCAGGCTGCTATCTGCTGGCCCATCAACCCCTGCGGACGATTCAGGTGTGCGTTTCTGCGCCACTACTGGCCCCCTCTTGCTCAAATTCGGCGCAATATTCCGCGCTCAGGTCAGCAGTTGCCCGTGCGTAGGCCGTTTCGTACATGAGGTCGGCATGCTCATGATCGGAGAAATCCGCCAGGTAATGAGTCAGGTGAGCTATCCGGTCGTTCAGCATCAACAGGCGACGGCGCAAGGTGGCGATGGTCTTTTGCGCCTGCACGTCGCCCGACTCCACCAAGCCGAATTTTTCTGCAAGGTACCGTAGGTGAACGGGATGAAGCGCAACACGATCGGTACTCCCGCCCCCTTCCTGCTCGAGCACAATCAGGCCGCCCCCACTGCCATCGTCTACATGCTCGATGGTCAGGCTCGGGATCTGGTCGCTGGTGCTGCCGCTCATGCGGCCTCCTGGGCATGCTGCTGGTCCGCAGTAGCCGATCTGGCATTGTCGGCCTCGAATGCCACAAGCCAGTCAAACCCCTGCTTGAACAGATCCTGCACCACCGCTCCAGGCAAGGGGGCCAGCGATAGGTATGGCGCCGCCTCAAACATGGAGCAAGCAATAGCTTCATCCCTGCTGCAAGGCTTCTCGTCCGCCAGCCACGCGCCGGCCGTCAACGCTCCGGCACGCACACAGGCCTCCCTGAGGGCATAGTGCCCTGCATGCTGGTGCTCGCCTTGTAAGACTTGGGCGCTGGCCAGAGCAGCCAAATGACCATAGGGGTTGCGCACCGCTGTTGCAAAACCCTGAGGCATTACCGTCGCTCCACCCAGGCCAAACGCCCATTGGGCAGCTTTTCGGGTCGCCAGTTGAAATAGTGCCCCGTGCGGGTAAGCGCGCTACGGATCGTGTTCGGCTTGACCATGAACCGAGCGGCCAAGGCCTCAGTGGACAAGCGGGTGACAGAATTTTCGGTGGTGTCTTGCATGGCAACGACCTACAAAATCAGCGTGATGAGATCGCCGAGGCAAGCCGAGTAAATGCCCCAACGCTTCAACACCGCTGTATTGATTTTGTTCTGGTCTAATTCTGGTGGACACCTCGATAGGGGATAATCCTTCCCAACGAGAGCCAGCAAGATATGACCCGTATTCGTAGAAGTTTTGACGCCGCCTTCAAGCTCCAAGTGGCGCAGATGATCCGAGAGCAAGGCCTGAGCGTGGGCCAGGTTTGTCGCGATCTGGACCTGATTGACAGCGCAGTGCGCCGCTGGCTGGCCCAGTACGACGCCGAACAATCAGGCCAGGTCGGGATCGGCAAGCCGCTGACGCCCGAGCAGCAGCGCATCCGCGAGTTGGAGCGTGAGAACCTGCGACTGCGCGAGGACGTATCACTGCTAAAAAAAGCATCGGCCTTCTTCGCCCGGGAACTGAAGTGATCCAGAAACTGATCGATCAGTGGCAGAAGAAGGCCAGCACTGCCCGTCTGTGCCGGTTGTTGGGTGTCAGCCGCTCTGGCCTGTATGCTGCCCGCCACCGGCAGCAAGCGCCGCGAGCCTGTGCATTGAGTACGCCCCTGCAAGCCGCCTTCCTGGCCAGCGGTGGCAACTACGGCAGCCGTCGGCTGTCTGCGGCGTTGAAGGCTCAGGGTCTGGACGTCGGCCGTTACCGTGTCCGTGGGTTGATGAAACAGCACGGCCTGCGGGCGCGCTGGAGGCGTAAGTTCGTCCACACCACCGACAGCCGACATGATCTGCCGGTGGCCGCCAACATCCTGGATCGGCGCTTCAATCCCAGGGCGCCTGACCAAGCCTGGGTGGCTGACATCACCTACATCCGCACTGGGCGCGGCTGGCTGTATCTGGCTGCTGTGCTGGACTTGTACTCGCGCAAGGTCGTCGGCTGGGCGATGGCGCCCAGCATGCCTGCTGAGCTCGTATGTGCGGCCTTGCGCATGGCCATCGCACTGCGCCAGCCCGCGCCCGGCCTGATTGTGCATACCGACCGTGGCAGTCAGTACGCCAGCCAGGCCCACCGGGATCTGTTGGATCGTCACGGCTTGATTGCCAGCATGAGCCGCAAGGGAAACTGTTGGGATAACGCCGTGATGGAACGCTTCTTCCTGAATTTGAAGATGGAGCGAGTCTGGCAACGAAACTACGCCAACCCCGCTGAGGCAGTCACTGACATCAACCACTACATCGTCGGCTTTTACAACACCCATCGGCTGCACTCCACTCTCGGATACCGATCACCAACCGACTACGAGAAAGCCACTACCTGAAACGCCCTATCGCGGTGTCCACAAAAACTTGACCACGACAATTTCGGCTGTCGCCAGCTTATGCCCCGAAAGGGAACTTAACGGCCTAATTTCCCTTTTTCTTGCTGGGCGGGATGATCTCCGCTATGCGCAGTTGCTTGCGGATAGTGGCTGGAGACACCTTGTCGCCCAGCCGTTGCTGAACAATGCCCGTTATTTCGCGCGCTTCATGACCTTGCAACGTACGCCCAATTTTTATGATTTGTTCTACATCAACTCGGGGTTGTCTCGGCCTTCGCGAATTTTCACTAATACGGCGCCGCTGCTCAATGAGTTCGCGGGAAGAGTACCGCGCCAGTAGATATATGACACGCTCATTGACTTGCCCCGCAACAAAGAGCGCGGCGATCTTCCGCATCGCATCGTTGGGAGACACGGCGGCGAAATCCGCTGACCTCTTAGCACAGTCGACTTTCAGGACCTCTCCGCTGATTGCGATCGCGACGTCCAGATTCATCATTTCCTGCCTCAACGTTACCCGCGCATCCTCCACTCTTCTCCTCCTACAGATCCTCCGGATGATCAGGATAACCGGCAGCGTCCCGGCGCTTCTTCTGGATATGGTAGGGCGACAGCACCGCACTGGCCACCATGTCCGCACTGGGGCGGTATTCGCCGCTCTTGTCCCGGTACACCTTTGGGGTCAGCGTGCCAGACAGTGACACACCATCACCATTGCCCAGGGCCATCAGACCACTGCGGGCAGCCTCATCGAACGCGATCACACTGCACATGAGCGAATCACCGCCGGCGGTGGCCACGCGAACCATGGCGTTCACATAATCAGCACCAGACTTGCCTGTGCCGCTTTTCGGGGTGCCGTAGATCTTGCCGGCAATCAGAGCATCAATCATCGTTGCTTCCTCGGTTGGTGAATTGCATCGCAGTAGGTACGCCAGAGCGGCAATCCGTCGACGCAGCGCTGTAGGTTGTGATTTCGCCCAGCGGCAATGCACTGCCTGCAGGCCCAGTGATGGCGGTAATACGCATCAGCAGCCAGCCTCCATGGCGCATCAGGTCCACCGTTCCAGCGAGAAACGCCGTTCTCCCTGGCTCGGGAAAAGGCCTTCACGCCATGAGCAAATCCCGGTTTCCCGTTCTTCCCGTTTTCCCCGAAACGGGAAACTTCGGGGGCGCCTACTTTTCCCGTTCTTCCCGTTCCCCCTTTAGGGGGACGGGAAAGACGGGAAAGGCCGGGAATCGCTACTTGCACCATAGCCAGCCCCCCACATGAACAAGGTGGCCCGAGTTCACCAGGCTTGTGATGGCGGCCCGCGTCCGTTCTGTCTGGCGTTTCGCCTCACACGTCAGCATGGGGGCGATCTTCGCAACGGCGTCATCCAGCCGAACAGTGGGCCGCCCCTCGGGCAATTCATCTGGAGCATCAACCGGGCGAATGTCGCCAGCCTCTCGCAGCATGGCCCCCAGCGTGTCCCACGCGACCTTGGCGTTACCTCCCTTGGGCCCTTTCGGCAGCCGCGCCCTTGGCGCCTCGCTGGTCTCGACAACGCAGGCGCCAATGATTTCCTGGCCATCGCCCATTGTGTGAAGGACAACACGCTCCAGCGTGGCCGCATGTTCCACCGGTTCGGCATCCTTGCTCTTGCCCCCAGCATCACCGCTGGTGGAAACCGTGATCAGGTCCCCTGCCTTCGTGATGCTGACGACCACATCGCAGGCGGCGTACAAACTGGAGTGACCGCGCGCACCCCTGCCCGCATCCTTGCCCATGTGATGCACGGCCAGCACCAGGCCACCCACAAGGGCCTGCAGGCGCTGCAAGGCTGCGACCAGCACTCCCATGTCAGCACTGCTGTTCTCGTCGGTTCCGGGGCTTGCCTGGGCCAGCGTGTCGATCACGATCAGACCGCCGTCGCCACCCGCATTCAGGATGGCTCTGGCCAGATCATGAACGTCTTCTTGCTCGGTCAGCTTGAGCGTGTCCAGCACCATGGCGAACCCGTCGGGTACCTGGGCGCCGTTCTGGCGTTCCCATGCCTCGATGCGGCGCTTGATGCCGGCGCGGCCTTCCAGTCCGACATAGACCGTCTTGCAGGGGCGGGCGTCGTGGTCGAACCAGGGCAGACCAAGCGACACGCGGGCCAGCAGATCCAGGGTGACAAAGCTTTTGCCGGAGCCAGACTGCCCGATCATCAAGCCGATCCCGTTCATGGGTAACACGCCATCCACACGCCACTGCTGATCCGGCAGTCGGCGCAGATCATCACGTCCCAGCAGATGGAACCGTGGGGGGTGAACGTCGTTCGGGGGTGAACCTGGTTCGGGGGGGAATGCGGCTTTCAGTGCAGCAGCGCCTTTCTCATGCCATACGTCCCACCAGTCGCAGGCTCGACCGTCCAGTTCAGGCAGAGCCACAATGCCCCCGATCGCTTTGGCGGCGCCCTGGGCCTTCTGGCGGCCCACGTTTGGGCCATCTGACTTGATGTCGTTGTCGGCAGCCAAGATGATCCGGGCGTCTGGATGCTGGCGGCGTACGTCCCGGGCCACGGCCAGCAGGTTGCCGGCGTTGAAGGTCACACACACCGGCAGGCCTGTGGCTTCGTGAATGGCAGCGCCCGTGGCAAGGCCTTCAGCCAGCACCAGAACGGGCCCATACTGCCCGATCCAGAACCGACCGCCAGCCATGCGCCCGCCAGACAGGAACCGCTTGGCTCCATCCGGTTGGATCGTCTGCAGGCTCTGGATTTTGCCCTGGGCATTGAAGACCGGCACCAGGAGGGCCTGGCCTCGCTGGCGGGTGCCGTGGGGATCGATCGCCTTCCGGCGAAGGTACGGCGCATCGGTGGCCAGCGCCGCGGCTTCCCATTGCTGGCGGGCCTTTCCAGCTGCGGCTTCGTAGTCAGCCTCGCGGGCCGCTTCGGCATCTTTGCGACTGGCCTCGATCTGCTGGCGGAACGCCCGGGCCTCTTCCTCGGACATAGCCCGGTCTCGGGCCTTCTGCCAGGTGTATGCCTGATCGGTGCGCCAGTTGCCGAAAACCGCCCCCTGGCCATCGGAGAAGGGACGAACCCACGCAGCCCTGTTGCCCTTTGCGCCTTCAGGATCATCAAACCGGCGAAAGGTGCCAGCCTGAATATCCAGGTTCTGAGGAAGAGCCAGCCCCGCCTGTGCCATAGCCTCGACCAGGGAATCTGTGCGAATCGTCTCCATCAGCATGCACCCTGCGCCAAAGCCAGCAAATGGTATCGGGCGCACTGAGGATGCAGGTAGCCGTCCTCATCTGTAATGGATATTCGTTCGGTGGTGATGTCGTGGCCCAGGCGTCGCAGTTCGAACACCCTCGCGGGCACCTGATAAATGCCCAGACGCCGCAGCTCATAGCTGTTTTTCGGCCCAGTGCGCAGCGCCTCGATCAAGCGGTAGCGCTGTGCTTCGGCAGCCGTGGACATTGGTGAAAAGCGCGGGTTGCCGCCGATGGCTTCGCGTTGCGCAAAGCGGTCTTGATCCGTAGAATTGAGGCTGCACCCCCCAGTGCTGGCCCCCTTCGTGGGGCTTTTTCGTTCCTGCATGATCAGCCCCCTTGGTTCGCGGCCTGCCAGGCCAAAGGATCAGCAGCCCAGCGATGCAGATCCTCATTGCGCCAGACAGTCACACGCGGGGACAGCTTCACGCCACGAGGGAACCGGTTCTGCTTGATCCAGAGATAGATGGTCGAACCGGCAGCATTGCCAGCGAAGCTGCGCACAGCAGGCAGACGGGAAAACCCGGTGGGGGGCAGGCTAGGCAAGCTCATGGGTTGCGCAGCCTGGACGGTATTGATGTTGTTCATACGTTCTCGGTCCTGATTGGATTACGTTGAACAAATCTTTGTGTGGGCAAATTAGCGACAACAAGCAGGCAAAGAAAAACCCGCAAAGCTAGCAGCCATGCGGGTTTTGAGAGAATCTATGCATTGGGCAAACTCGTTGCCCAATGTCTGCCCAAAGTTTGCCCAGTTTGCTCAGCTAATCTGGGTGGTGCCACCTGTTTAAAACGTGCCTCCGAATGTACTCAGCGTCCGGGTTTTTGCCGCCACCGGTGGACACGCCATTGTTCCGACACCAGACAGCCATCTCATCCGCCACGGCTGTTTTAGTCGGCTTGGGTTTTCTGGCAGCTTGCCGATCACGGCACCATTCTGTTGCTGCATCACGCACCCGCTGCTTCCAGTCCACCGGCGCGGCTAGCTCAGCCTGATCCTGTTGGGTTTCCGTGGCTGCAGGGTCACAGGCTTTGCTATCCTGCGTAGGATCAGGGAACGCGAAAACACGGGCTGTCCTCGGCTCATGCTCAACAAGCCACGCATTGAGGTCATCCCAATACGCCTCCTCGTGATATATGCCGACCTGATCCACCGCCCTATGACGCTCCGTGCGGCCTGGCAGGTAAACGGGGAGGTCACCTGACTGCACCGAGGCTATCAGAGCTTTGACCTCGTTACGGGCGCGCTCATCGAAGTCATACGACTCATCGTAAGCGTCAGGTACCGGCCACCCGTCATCACCCATCTGAGGAGCGGAGTGCACTCGGAAGGGAGCTTGGGCATCCTGACTCACAATGGCCTCAGCAGCTTCAAACATCCGGTACCGGTGATTGTCAACCTATCTGTCGCATTTTCTGAGTGACTCAAGCCGCCCGCTTGAGGTCTGAATTTCGCTTGGCACAGGACGCGTGACCCTTCTGCGGGTTGAGGAAGACCTCGTCGACTCTTGTCCAGTTGCGGGTCCTGCCGCTCCAGCGCTCCGGGTGCTTTTCGCGGGCCGCCCGATAGAGGGCATGGCGCCGTTCGAGCAGGCCGCGATCGCGCCCACAGTGACGCTGCTCAGGCGTCACGAAGCCGATAGCGCTGTGCCGGTGCTCGGTGTTGTACCAGCGCACGAACTCACCGACCCAGGCCCGGGCAGCCAGCAGACCGGTGAAGGGCTTGCGAGGGTAGCGGGGGCGGTACTTCAGAGTCCTGAACAAGGACTCTGAGTACGGGTTGTCATTGCTCACCGCTGGCCTGCTGAACGATGGCGCCACACCCAGCTCCCGTAGTGTCGCCAGCATGGTGGCGCCCTTCATCGGGGAGCCATTGTCGCTGTGTAACACCACCTGCCCTGGGAGGATGCCCTCGCGGCGGCAGATATCGCGCATCAGCTCACTGGCACGGGCGCTGTCCTCGGTGTCATAGACCTGCCAGCCCACGATGTGACGGCTGAACAGGTCAAGAAACAGGTACAGGTAGTAGTACTGGCCCCGCACGGTGGCGGGCAGATAGGTGATGTCCCAGCTGAAGAGCTGCCCTGGCGCAGTAGCCGTCAGCGCCCGAGGCCGATGCACCGGGCCAGGCGTGCGATCAGGCGTGCGATGCACCAGTTGCCCGGCGGTACGCATCAGCCTGTAGATCGTCGATTCACTGGCCAGATAGACCCCCGTATCCGCCAGGCGTGGCACGATCTGAGAAGCGGGCAGGTGGCCGTACTCGCTGCTGTTGACCACCCGCAGGATGCGATCACGCTCGGCATCGCTCAGGCGGTTGCAGGGCCGCTGTACCCGCGTGGGGCGCCCATCGCCTTGCTCCGGGGCCCGCCGCCAACGTTGCAGTGTGCGTGCGCTCAGATTGATTGCTTCACAGGCGCGTGCCTGTCGAGCACCAGCCGTGACCGCCTCAGTAATCAATGCCATGATCTGTCGGCGCTGTGTCAGTGAGGTCATTTGTCCTCGTCCTCCCACAGCGCCTGGTATTTTTTTTGCAGTACCAGCAGGGCTGCCGCCTCCGATAACGCCTTGTCCTTGCGGGCCAAATCACGGCGCACGCCAACCAGTTCCTCTTTGAGCCGACGCAGCTCCTGGATATCGGCTGCGGGCTTGTTCCCCGACTGTTCGAGCTCATGCTTCCAGGCCGTGAGCTGATGGGCGAAGATGCCCCGTTCCCGGCACCAGGCGTTGCGCGCCTCTTCGGCCAGAGAATGGGTCTCAAGCAGGGCCTGCAGCCGCTGTGCGGATGTCCACCGACTGGCGGGGGCCTCTTCTGAGGATTGCCTGCGCAAATGAGCCATCTTCGGATTGCGAATCCAGTTCTTCAGCGTATGGACCGACATGTTCAACTCCTGGGCCATGTCAGCCACCGTGCGCGTGCCGCGCTGCAGGGTCTTGCGGATCGCCTCCTCTTTGAAGGCCGTGCTGTAGGTCGTCAAATTCATCTAATCGTTCCAAATCCGATGCGACAACTAGTCTGACACAGGGGGGTACCTGCCAAGTCTTTGGCGCTCGGCCTTCTCTAGGCGGCCATCTTCGCTGAGATCCAGAATATCCGTGAGCCGCAAAATATCCTGATTTTCTGGATCAACGGAGTAACTCGCACTTTTCTTCATCGCGCCATCCACGCACCATCCGTGAAATAGGTGCCAGCCCCAGGCCGGCGGATGTCTCCGGCTCTTCGCCCCGTCGGGCTAGGCGCTGGCGTACTCAGTTATGCCCGTCGCATCTCAACAACAGTCTTCTGTCCAGCCTGCTCATGCAGGAAGTCCGCCCAGGTCTGCATCACCAAGCGGCGCTCGTCCTCGAACTTGGCCCGGTCATAGGCCGCCTGGACCTCGTCCTTTTTCGCATGGGCCAACTGGGCTTCCAATACGTCCACGTCGATCTTCAGCCGCTCACGCGCCACCGTGCGCAGCATGGCCCGGAAGCCGTGGGTGGCATGCCTCCCCTGAAAGCCCATCGATCGCAGCGCCTTGGAAAGCGCATCACGGTGCATGTGCTCGTTGCTCTGACTGCCCGGAAAGACGAACACTTCGCCGCCGTACTGGCGCATTTCCGCCAGCACGTCCAGGGCCTGGCGCGGCAGGCTGACGACATGATCCACGCCTGTCTTCATCTTCGTGGCGGGGATCGCCCATTCGGCCCTGTCCAGGTCGATTTCTTCCCAGGCCGCCGCCGCCACGATGCCGGGTCGGCATGCGGTATAGGCCGCCAGCAGCAGCCCGCCACGGGTCACTCGACTGTCATAGGCCAGGATCGCCTGCATCAACGGGCCAATCCCCTGAACCTTGGTCACGGCTGGAATATGCCCACCGCGGTACTTCGGCAGCACACCCCGCAGGCGCAACACCTGATCATCACCGCGCATGCCGCGCTGGATGCCGTATTCGGTGACCCCATTCAGGTACTGACGGGCCTTCCTGGCAAGGGATGGCGCATCGGCGCCCAACTGGCGCAACACACTCACCACATCCTTGCTGGCCATCGTGCGCATATCCAGGTTGCCTATGTGCGGCTGCAGACGCTTCCTGACGATGAACACCGCTTTGTCATAGGTAGACGTCGCCCAACCCGGCTTGCGGTCCTCCAGCCAGGCATCGGACACCACAGTAAAAGAATGTTCCCTGGCGTCCCGGGCCCGTTGCTGCTCCTCGACCTGATCCAGGGTCAGAGCCTGCGCCGCCGCTTTGATCCGATCATGTAGCCCAACGGGTGCCTCACCCATGCGGACCTGCTGCTGAAGATCTTCGGTGGCCTTGTGGGCGTCAGCTATCCCCATATCAGGGTAGATACCGACAACCTTGGTCCGTTGCTTCCCCTCTCGGGTTCTGTATCTGGCCACCCACTGCTTAACGCCGGTGGGCATGACCTCCAGGCGCAGTCCTCTTCCAGACGCCATTGAGTAAGGCTTGGATTGAGGCCTGGCCTTGCGGATCGCAACATCTGATAGCTGCTGGGCAAGCTTGGGCATAGTCTGCGCCCTATGAGGGCCCGATTTGAGTATTTGACCTACAAGATACTCAAACGGATACTCAAAGGCAATAGCTTCAACTGGACGAACATCGGACGCTACTGGACCCGCTGAAAGCAAAAAACCCGCAAGAGCTAGTGTCTATGCGGGTTTTGCTTTTTGATGTCGGAAGACATCGGACTATATTGGACTTCTTAAAACTAAGAAGTGGTGCCCAGGAGAGGACTCGAACCTCCACACCTTGCGGCACATGGACCTGAACCATGCGCGTCTACCAATTCCGCCACCTGGGCACAGCATAACGTGTATGCTATTGCTTTCGCCGATTCGCCGTGCTGTTTTTGCGCGCCGTTCAGCGAAGACAGAACTATACAACACAATTTTTTTGGATGCAAACAGCCTTTGAAAAAGCGAACCGACAACGACAATAACCGCGACGCTTCCAACCCGCCAGCGAACAGTCTCCCCTTCGATTTCGATCCCGACGTCCCCTCCAGAGAGCTGGTGCTGGACACCCTGCGCAAGGCCGGCAAGCCCCTGTCGCCGGAAGCCCTGGCCGACGCCACTCACGCCACGATCCCCCTGTCCACGGGCTTCGTCCGCCGCATCAAGGCCATGGAACGCGACGGCCAGCTGCGCTACAACCCCCAGGGAAGGTTGCAAATCTGCAACAACACCCACTTCATCACCGGCACCGTCCAGGGGCATCGGGACGGTTTCGGCTTCCTGATCCCCGACGAGGGCGGCCAGGACCTGTTCCTGTCGCCCCACGAAATGGAAAAGGTCCTGCACGGCGACCGGGTGCGGGTGAAGGAATCCGGCGAATTCCGCGGCCGCCCCGAAGGCGTCATCGTCGAGGTCCTCGAACGGCGCACGTTGAAACTGGTCGGCCGCTTCCTGAAGGAACGCGGCGCCTTCATCGTCGCGCCCGAGGACCAGCGCATCAAGCACGACATCCTGATCGCGCCCCAGGACACGGAGGGCGCCGAGCCCGGCCAGGTGGTCACGGTGCAGATTCTGCGCCAGCCGGCTAGCCACATCCAGCCCCTGGGCCGCGTGATCGAGGTCCTGGGCGAGATCGACGATCCCGGTATGGAGATCGAGATCGCCGTGCGGAAATTCGACGTGCCGGTGGAGTTCTCCGACGCCACGCGCAGACAGCTGGCCTCGATTCCCGACCACGTGCGTGCGGATGACCGGGCCGGACGCGTCGACCTGCGCGACGTGCCCTTCATCACCATCGACGGCGAAGACGCCCGCGACTTCGACGACGCGGTGTTCTGCATGCCCGCCGACCTGGGCACGGCCAAGCGCGCGCGGCCCGGTTGGCGGCTGCTGGTGGCCATCGCCGACGTCAGCCACTATGTCCGGCCCGGCACGGCGATGGACGAGGACGCCCTGGACCGGGGCACCAGCGTGTATTTCCCGCGCCGCGTCATCCCCATGCTGCCGGAAGCCCTGTCCAACGGCATCTGCTCGCTGAATCCGGACGTGGACCGTCTGGTGATGGTATGCGACATGATGATCCCGGCGGGCGGCGCCAAGGCGGGTACCGTCGTCGCCTACCAATTCTACGAAGCCGTCATCCATTCCCACGCCCGCACTACCTACACCGACATCTGGGCGGCCCTGCAGCAGCCCACCGGTCCGGCGGCGCAGAATCTGGGCGGCCTGCTGCCCCACGTGCAGACGGTCTACGACCTGTTCCAGTCCTTCGAACAGGCCCGGCGCAAGCGTGGCGCCATCGACTTCGACACGATCGAGACCCGCATCGTCTGCAATCCCCTCGGCCGCATCGAGCGCATCGAACCCTACGCCCGCAACGACGCCCACCGCCTGATCGAGGAATGCATGCTGGCGGCCAACACCTGCGCAGCGGATTTCATCGTGCGCAACAAGACCCGGGCGCTGTTCCGCGTGCACGATGGCCCGACGCCGGAAAAGCTGCAGACGCTGCGCGACTTTCTGCGCCATCTGGGCCTGACCCTGGGCGGCGGAGACGACCCCAAGACCGCCGACTATGCCCGCCTGATCCTGGCCAGCCGGGCGCGGCCGGACTTCGCCTCGATCCAGACGATGTGCCTGCGCTCGATGCAGCAGGCCATCTACAGCCCCGAGCAGACCGGCCACTTCGGCCTGGCCTACGAACACTACGCGCACTTCACCTCGCCCATCCGGCGCTACCCGGACCTGCTGGTGCACCGCGTGATCCGGGGCATCCTGCACCAGCGCCGCTACCAGCCGCCGGCGCCGCCGGGCCTACCCGCCGATCCCGCCCTGCCCGCCAAGGTCCGCGAACGCGACGCCTGGGAGGCCCTGGGCGCGCTGCTGTCGGCCCGCGAACGGCGTGCCGACGAGGCCTCGCGCGACGTCGAGGCCTGGCTGAAATGCTGGTTCGTGCGCGAGCACGTGGGTGAAGTCTTCAGCGGCCGGATCAGCGCCGTCACCAGCTTCGGCGTGTTCGTCACGCTGGACACACTCTACGTGGAAGGGCTGGTGCACATCTCCGAACTGGGCGGCGACTACTTCCAGTACAACGAGGCACTGAACGAACTGCGCGGCGAACGCACCGGCCTGCGCTACCAGCTGGGCGATGCCCTCCAGGTCCAGGTATCGCGCGTAGACCTGGAAGCCCGGCGCATCGACTTCCGCCCGGTCAAGGGCGAGGACTTCAAGTCGCTGCGTGCGGAGATCGAGGGCGAGCCCCGCCCCGCCCAGCGTTCGCACAAGAAAGCCGCCGGCGCCAAGCCCGCCGCCCTGCGCGGCACCACGGCCCACCAGCGTCGCGCCGAAGCCAAGCGCGCCACGCGTCAGGAAGCGCCACGCAAGCGGCGCTCCTGATCCGGCTCGCGGCGAACCGCCGTCCGTCCCGGCCAGCCGGGGCGGCGAGCGCACCTCGCGCGCACCCGCACTACAATTCCAGGCAGAGGGCCCGCAGCGTTCTGCGGCGGGCCGCTTCACCCACCCCTGATAGGCCTTGCCTGATGTCATCCCAACAAATCCTGGCCGGCTTCCACGCCGTGCAGGCGCGCCTGCGCCATGCCCCGGACTCCATCCGCGACGTCTACCTGGACACCACGCGCCAGGATGCCCGCATGCAACGCTGCATCGAGCAGCTGGAAGCCGCGGGGGTACGCTGGCACACCGCCGATGCCCGGCGACTGGAAGGGCTGGCCCACGGCGTGCGCCACCAGGGCATCGTCGCCCTGGCCCGTCCCCGGCCTCTGGCCGTATCGGTCGACGAGGTCCTGGATGCCCTGGAGGATCGCCACGAACCCGCCCTGCTGCTGGTGCTCGACGGTGTCACCGACCCGCACAACCTGGGCGCCTGCCTGCGCACGGCCGACGCCGCCGGCGTGCACGCCGTCATCGCCCCGAAGGACCGTGCCGTCGGCCTGAACACGACGGTCCAGCGCGTGGCCTGCGGCGCGGCCGACACCGTGCCCTACCTGACGGTCACCAACCTGGCGCGCACCCTGCGCGCCCTGCGCGAGCGCGACGTCTGGCTGGTGGGCACGGACGACGCAGCCACGCACAGTCTGCACCAGATCGACGCGCGCCGGCCGATGGCCTGGGTGATGGGCGCCGAAGGCGAAGGCATGCGCCGCCTGACCCGGGAAACCTGCGACGAACTCGTGTCCATCCCCATGCGGGGCTCGGTCGAAAGCCTGAACGTCAGCGTCGCCAGCGCGGTCTGCCTGTACGAAACCGTGCGCCAGCGGCTGGCGCCGGCCTGAGCTTCCGCGCGCGGCGCGGCACGGCCCGGTTCGGGCCGGCCCAAGACAAAAAAGCGCATAATGTCCAGACTGGCGCGCCCGCCCGGGCCGCGCCCTTTCCATTTCAATCCGACCGCACCGCCTTCCCATGTCCGACCAAGGCTTCACCACCCGGCTCGTCCACGCCGACCATCGCGCCCAACTGGAGCACGGCGCCATCCACCAGCCCATCCATCCGTCCACCGAATACGCCTACACCGACGCGCGCGAACTCGCCGCCGTGTTCCAGGGCAAGGCGGGCTATACCTACGCCCGCCAGGGGACGCCGACCACGGCTTCGCTGGAGGCCAAGGTCACGGACATGGAGCGCGGCCAGGCCACGGTGGCCTTCGCCACCGGCATGGCCGCGCTGAACGCCACCTTCTTCGCCCTGCTGCGCCAGGGGGACCACCTGGTCGCCAGCAAGTACGTCTTCGGCAACACCAACAGCCTGCTGATGACGCTGGAAAACTTCGGCGTGGAACTGAGCCTGGTGGACGCGACCGATGCCGCCCAGGTCGAAGCGGCGATCCGGCCCGACACCCGCATGGTCTTCGTCGAGACCATCGCCAACCCCGGCACCCAGATCGCCGACCTGAAGGCGATCGGCGAGCTTTGCCGCGCGCGCGGGCTGGTCTACGTGGTGGACAGCACCCTGTCCTCGCCCTACCTGGCCCCGGGCCGGGACTTCGGCGCGTCCCTGGTGATCAATTCCCTGTCCAAGCACATCGGCGGGCACGGCAACGCCCTGGGCGGCGCCGTCACCCAGACCGGGTTGTACGACTGGTCCGATTTCCCGCATATCCACGAACAGTACCGCAAGGGCGACCCACGTGCCTGGGGCCTGCAGCAGATCAAGAAAAAGGGCCTGCGCGACATGGGCGGCACGCTGTCCTCGGACATGGCCCACCGCATCGCGGCCGGCGCCGAGACCATGGCGCTGCGCATGGACCGCATCTGCGCCAACGCCCTGGCCCTGGCGCGCTTCCTGGAAACGCATCCGCAAGTCAGCAAGGTCCGCTATCCCGGCCTGGCCAGCCACCCCCAGCACGAGCGCGCCACGCAGTGGTTCGGCGGCCGCTACGGCGGCCTGCTGGGCGTGGAGTTGCACGACCACGTGGATGTCTTCGACTGCCTGAACCGCCTGCGCGTCGCGGCCCTGGCCACCCACCTGGGCGACAATCGCACACTGGTGCTGCCCGCCGCCCATACCATCTACTACGAGATGGGTCCGGAACGCCGTGCCCTGATGGGCATTCCGGACGGTTTTCTGCGCATCTCCGTGGGAATCGAAGACGAAGCCGATCTGATCGACGATTTCGCGCGGGCCCTGGATGCCACCCAGACCTGATTCCTGGTTCGGGGTATACCCCTATCCAGTGTTGGGATTTTTAACAAACGTCAGGAAACATGCGGGTTTCCAGTGATTTGTTCTTGACACTCCAGGCTTTCGAAGGCTTAATACGGCTTAGCCTTCGAACCGGCCAGCATCCCGCCGCCCCGCGGCCGAGGAAACCGGATCGGTTTGGCTGCGACAGACCATCATCCATCAAACGTCTGGCGGATAATCCGCCAGGCCACAATAAACCTCAGGGGTATTTCATCAATGAACAAGACCGAGCTGATCGAGCACATTTCCTCCAAGACCGATCTCTCCAAGGCTGACGTGGGCCGCGCCCTGGAAGCCTTCGTGGGCGCCGTGAAGACCACCCTGAAGAAGAAGGGCTCGGTCACTCTGGTCGGCTTCGGCACTTTCGCCGTGTCCGAACGTGCCGCCCGCACCGGCCGCAATCCGCGCACCGGCGAAGAAATCAAGATCAAGAAGGCCCGCGTGCCGAAGTTCCGTCCGGGCAAGGCCCTGAAGGACGCCGTGAACGCCAAATAAATCCGGCGCTCGATCGGCATAGGGGGCAGTTCTTATGAGCTGCGCCCCTGCCACACCACCCGGCATGCGGGTCCGCACCGGGCGGTTCGAGAAGTTGAGGTCAGGAGAGCCGAGGTAATCCGAGGCGATCAAACCAGGCTAGGTCGAGCACGCTATTGAGCAGTTTTCCACTGTTACGCCACCAGCGACGGTTGTTAGCCGCCACACGCTGGGCAACCGCGACTGAAGCACCCAGCGCGCGCAGCGCCCGGAACATGGTCTTGCCACGTTTCCACTGCTTAAGTTGGATAGCCCGCAGCCGATGCCGCATCCATTCATCCAGCGTTCGCCAGATTCCCGGAGTCTGCGCCAACCGGAAGTAACCCCTCCATCCCAGCAGATAGACCCGTAGCCGATCAACCACCTGCTGCATGCTGCGCCCACCTGAGCGGAGCGTCAGTTGCCGCACACGTTGCTTGAACGTGGCCAGCGCCTTGGTCGCCATCCGGCGCTTGATGACGCCTTTCGGTGCCACCCAGAAGCTGTAGCCCAGGAATTTACGATCAGCAAAGACGCTCGTCACCGCGCTTTTGGCCTCATTGACCTTCAGGCGCAGCTTGGCGTACAGCCGTCGCAATAGACCCATTACCCGCTCGCCCGCCCGACGACTGCCAACATAGACGTTACAGTCATCGGCGTAGCGCACGAAGCAATGCCCCCGGCACTCCAGCTCACGATCCACCTCATCGAGCAAGACGTTGGCCAGCAACGGCGAGAGCGGCCCGCCTTGCGGCGTGCCCTCATACCGTTCGATGACCACACCACCCTCCATGATGCCGCTGTTCAGATACGCACGGATCAGCCGGATGACTCCAGCTTCCGGGATACGTTTCCGTAAGCGGTCAATCAGGATGTCGTGGTTGACCCGGTCAAAGAACTTCTCCAGATCCACGTCCACCACAATACGACGACCGGACTGCACATACGACTGAGCGGCAAGTACCGCATCATGCGCACGCCGCCCCGGCCTGAAGCCGTAGCTGTGTTCGCTGAAGGTGGGGTCAAGCAAGGGTTGCAGCACTTGCAGCAGTGCCTGCTGGATCAGTCGATCCGTCACCGTCGGGATGCCCAGCTCGCGCTGGCCGCCGTCGGGCTTCGGGATCATCACCCGCCGCACCGGACTGGGCCGGTACGTTCCCGCCAGCAGCGCTTCACGGATGGCAGGCCAGGCTGCCACCAGGTGGCCGGCGGTCTGGTCAATGTCCAGGCCATCCACTCCAGCGGCGCCTTTATTGGCCCGCACCCGCTTGAATGCCGCTTGCAGGTTCTCCCTCGTCAACGCCGCCACCAGCAGCGTTGACCCTGTATCCTCATTGCCATGTCGCGGGCATCCTGTTTCCTCGCTGGCTGAATCACCTGCGGCTTCACCGCAGGCTACGCCCGCCCGCTCCACCGACGTGGACATCTGAGGCAATACAAGCTGCATCGACATGTCGAGCAATACTCCTTCTCGTTTGGTCCTTCGCCGCCTCGCTCTCAGCCTCACCGGCCCCGCTACCACGACTACTACGACCGCTGCTGAGACCTCGCTCCGGCTCGACGCCGTTACCCTTTCAGGATCAAGGCGAGGCGTCCCCAGATAAGAGCGCACTCCTTCATCGCACAACCGCCGCATCTACGCCGCTTCGCCTTGGTCACGAGAGCTTTGCGGTTTGTGGCCCGCTCGCCCTGCTCGGCAGCGCCTTCTATGCAGTTCTTGTTCATCGGCTCACGATTTACGCTTCACGCTTCCTCCCCACGCTCGGTCACCCTCGCGCAGTTGCGCTTCACTTCGCTCGTTGTGACCAACTCGCGGCGGGACTCGCACCCGCAGGAGTACGCCCATGCTGGGCGTACCGCAAAAAGGCCACCGCGATCACCGGTGGCCTTTTTTTTCAAGCTACAATGCCACGCCCGCCCGCGAATCCGGCGCGCGCGCACCACAGGTCCGGGTGCTTAGCTCAGTTGGTAGAGCGGCGCCTTTACACGGCGTAGGTCGGGGGTTCGAGCCCCTCAGCACCCACCACGGACCCGGTGTCCTGGTTCCAGGCATCCGCGCCCCGGCGGATTTACAATCCCCGCCATGAATCCCACACCGCATCCCCAGGGCTCGCAGCGCTGCGGCCTGGACGCCCTCGGCCAGTTCGACGAGATCGTCGACGTGCGCACGCCGGCAGAATACGCCGACGACCACATCCCCGGCGCCCTGAACGCGCCGGTGCTCAACAACGAGGAACGCGTCCTGATCGGCACCATGTACGCCCGGGAATCGCCCTTCAAGGCGACACGCCTGGGCGCCGCCCTGGTCGCCCGCCACATCGCCGAATCCCTGGAGACGATCTTCGCCGACCGTCCGCGCAGCTGGCGGCCGCTGATCTACTGCTGGCGCGGCGGCAAGCGCTCGGGCTCCATGACCGCCTGGTTCAACCTGATCGGCTGGCGCGCGCGCCAGCTGGACGGCGGCTACAAGACCTGGCGCCGGCACGTGATCGACACCCTGGCCGAACGCCCCGCCGGCCTGGACTGCATCGTGCTGACCGGTCCCACCGGATCGGGCAAGACCCGCCTGCTGCAATCGCTGGGCGCGGCGGGCGCCCAGATCCTGGACCTGGAAGGCCTGGCCCGGCATCGCGGCTCGCTGCTGGGCTCGCTGCCCGACCGGCCGCAGCCCAGCCAGCGCGGCTTCGAGTCCGCCCTGCTCCAGGCCATCGAGGCCCTGGATCCGGCCCGGCCCGTCTTCGTCGAGGCCGAAAGCCGGCGCATCGGCCAGTTGAGCCTGCCCGAAACCCTGCTGCGCGCCATGCACGCGGGCCGCTGCGTGCGCGTGCGGGCGGCCCTGTCGCAACGGATCGCGTTCCTGCTGCAGGACTACGCCCACCTGTTCGACGCGCCGGACGACTTCGGCCGGACGCTGGAGCGGCTGATCGGCCTGCACAGCCGCCAGACGATCTGCGACTGGCAGGCCCTGATCGCCGCCGACCGGCGCGCCGAACTGTTCCAGGCCCTGGTGGAAACCCATTACGACCCCGCCTACCGCCGCAGCAGCGATTCCCATTACGCCGGCCTGGCCCAGGCGGCGGCGTTCGACTACGACCCCACCGCCGCAGACGGCAACACCCAGGCCCGCGCCCTGATCGAACAGTTGATCCCGGCCTGAGCTCCAGGCCCCAATCCCCAGGATTCCCGTCTCCATGAACGCTCCCGACACCACCGTCCCCATCCCCCGCCTGACCTCCCTGTCCCACGGCGGCGGATGCGGCTGCAAGATCGCCCCGGACGTGCTGGCGCGCCTGATGCGCGACGCCCTGCCCGCAGGCCCCTTTCCCGACCTGCTGGTGGGCACCCAGTCGTCCGACGACGCGGCCGTCTACCGTCTCAACGACGAGCAGGCGCTGATCGCCACGACCGACTTCTTCATGCCCATCGTCGATGACCCGCGCGACTTCGGCCGCATCGCCGCGACCAACGCGCTGTCGGACGTGTATGCCATGGGCGGGCGCCCGATCCTGGCGCTGGCCATCGTCGGCATGCCGACCAAGGCCCTGCCGCACGACACCATCGCCGCCATCCTGGCGGGCGGCGCCTCGGTCTGCCAGGAAGCCGGGATCCCCATCGCGGGCGGCCATTCGATCGACTCCGTGGAGCCGATCTACGGCCTGGCCGTCATCGGCCTGGCGCACCCGGACCGCATCAAGCGCAACGACCGCGCCCGCGCGGGCGACGTCCTGATCCTCAGCAAGCCCCTGGGCGTGGGCATCCTGTCGGCCGCCCTGAAAAAAGACCGGCTCGACGCCGAGGGCTACCGCACCATGATCGCCAGCGCCACCCGGCTGAACACCCCGGGTGCGCGCCTGGCCGGACTCGACGCCGTGCACGCCCTGACCGACGTGACCGGCTTCGGCCTGCTGGGCCACGCCCTGGAAATGTGCCGGGGCTCGGGCCTGCGCGCCGAGGTTTCCTACGCCGACCTGCCCTGGCTGGCGCCCGCCCCGGGCCTGGCCCGGGAGGGCATCCGCACCGGCGCGTCGGAGCGCAACTGGCACGCCTGCGGCGCCGAGTCCACCTTGGAGCCCGACCTGCCCGACGAAGCCCGCGCCCTGCTGACCGACCCGCAGACCTCCGGCGGCCTGCTGGTCGCCTGCGCGCCGCAGGCCGCCGACGAGGTCCTCGCCCTGCTGCGCGCCGACGGCTTCGCCCAGGCCGCCCGCATCGGACGTCTGGAGGCCGGTCCCGCCCATATTCGAGTATCCTGATTCCGTCCCCCTCTCCGGAGCCCCCATGGCCGATCCCCTGATCATCGCCCGCAACGCCGACGCCCAGGCCGCCCTGCTGCCGCAACTGGCCAACCGCCACGGCTGCATCACCGGCGCCACCGGCACCGGCAAGACCATCACCCTGCAGGTCCTGGCCGAATCATTCTCCCGCATCGGCACGCCGGTCTTCATGGCGGACGTCAAGGGCGACCTCACCGGCATCTCCCAGGCGGGCGCCGCATCGCCCAAGCTGGCCCGGCGCCTGGCCGACCTGGGGCTGCCCGAGCCCGCCTGGGGCGGCAGTCCGACCACGCTCTGGGACATCTTCGGCGAACAGGGCCACCCGATCCGCGCCACGGTATCCGACCTGGGACCGCAACTGCTGGCGCGCATGCTGGACCTGAACGACACCCAGGAAGGCGTGCTGACCCTGGCCTTCCGCGTCGCCGACGACGAGGGCCTGCTGATCCTGGACCTGAAAGACCTGCGGTCCATGCTGCAGCACGTGGCCGACCGCGCCGCCGAGCTGCGCACCCGCTACGGCCAGGTTTCCTCCGCGTCCATCGGCGCCATCCAGCGCAGCCTGCTGCGCCTGGAATCCGAAGGCGCCGAGACCTTCTTCGGCGAACCCATGCTGGACGTCTTCGACTGGATGCGCGCCGACGCCCAGGGGCGCGGCATGGTCAATGTCCTGGCCGCCGACCGGCTGATGCAGTCCCCGCGCCTGTACGCCGTCTTCCTGCTGTGGATGCTGGCCGACCTGTACGAGCGCCTGCCCGAGGTCGGCGACCTGGACAAGCCCAAGCTCGTCTTCTTCTTCGACGAGGCCCACCTGCTGTTCAAGGACGCCCCCGCCGCCCTGCTGGAAAAGATCGAGCAGGTCGTGCGCCTGATCCGCTCCAAGGGCGTGGGGGTGTATTTCGTCACCCAGAATCCCACCGACATCCCCGACACCGTGCTGGGCCAGCTGGGCCACCGCGTGCAGCACGCCCTGCGCGCCTACACCCCCCGCGACCAGAAGGCCGTCAAGACCGCCGCGCAGACCATGCGGCCCAATCCCGGACTGGACATCGAGGCCGCCATCACCGAACTGGCCGTGGGAGAGGCTCTGGTGTCCCTGCTGGACCCCAAGGGCCAACCCACCCCCACGCAGCGCGTCTGGATGCTCGCCCCCGGCAGCCGCATCGGACCGGCCACGGCGGCCGAGCGCCAGTCCCTGCTGGGCGCCTCCATGCTGGCCGGCAAATACGACCAGGCGATGGACCGCGAATCCGCCTATGAGATCCTGCTGCAACGCGCCCAGTCCGGAAACACCGCGCCCGCGGGCGGCAAGAACGCGGCGGGCGGCGCCGGCCGCGCCGAGGCGCCCGCTTCCCAGGACAATGGCATCACCGGCGTCCTGGGCGACTTCCTGTTCGGCTCCACCGGCCCGCGCGGCGGCCACCGCGACGGGGTGGTGCAATCGGTCGCCAAGAGCATGGCGCGCAACGCCGCCAACCAACTGGTGCGCGGCCTGCTGGGCTCCCTGGTCGGCGGCCGGCGGCGCTGAGCCCGGACACGGATCACGCATGCCGACCCGCTCTCCCGACCCGGTGGCCGCCTCCGTCACACCGGCCGCCACGCGCGCCATGGCGGACCCCGTGCGCTGTCGATGGTGCACCGACGATCCGCTGTACCAGCGCTACCACGATGGCGAATGGGGGGTGCCCTCGCACGACCCACGGCACCTGTTCGAGATGCTGATCCTGGAAGGCTTCCAGGCGGGCCTGTCCTGGCTCACCATCCTGCGCCGGCGCGAGGCCCTGCGCGCCGCCCTGCTGGACTTCGACCCCGAGGCCCTGGCCCGCACCGGCGAGGCCTGGGTCCAGGATCGCATGCGGGACGCCAGCATCATCCGCAACCGCCTCAAGCTGCGCGCCGCTGGCGCCAACGCCCGCGCCTGGCTGGCCCTGCCCGACCCGGTCGGCCTGATCTGGTCCGTGGTCGGCGGCCGACCCATCATCCATTACTATGCCGCCCCGGAAGAAGCTCCCGTCGCCGGCCCCGAGGCCGAAACCCTGAGCCGCCTGCTGAAGCGCCACGGCTTCACCTTCGTCGGCCCGACCATCTGCCAATCCTACCTGCAGGCCATCGGCTGCCTGATGGACCACACCACGGACTGCCACCGTCACCGTGCGCTGGCAGGATGACGCCCACGCCAGCGCCTCGCCAGACCGCACGAACATGAAGCCTCGCAGCGCGTCCCCGGATCCGGCCGCTTCGGCGCTGGCGCAAGTCTACCGGGCCGCGCACTACCGCATCGACACCGACCCGCCGCTCGTGCTGCGCATCGGCCAGGCGCACCCGGCGCTGCGCCCCCTGTTTCCGCAAGGTGGCGTCTTCCTGACCGCCTGCAACCCGCGCAGCCGCCGCCTGCGCCCCGCAGCCAATGCCCGCCGCCTGCGCGCGCTGCGACGGGCGGTCGAACGGCTGGGCCATGTCTGGCTGCCGGGCCGGGGGCTGGACCCGCTGGGCCTGTGGCCCGACGAGACCGGCCTGTGGATCCCGGGCCTGCCCTTGGACGAAGGACTGCGGCTGGCGCGCCGCTTCGGCCAGAACGCCCTGGTCTTGTGCGGGCCGGACACGGTGGCGCAACTGGCCTGGACACCCTGGACGGACCGGCACGCCGACAGCGCGCATCTGCTAAGGTAGCCGGGTCGTCCGATTCCACGGAGCCCGTTCCATGCACCAACTGTTCACCCGTCACACTGCTTTTCACGCCGTCATCGCGCTCACCGTGCTATGCGCCCTGCTGGCCCTGTCCTTCAGCGCCGGCTGGTGGCTGCCCTGCCTGCTGTTCCTGGGCCTGAGCCTGCTGGGGGTCTACGACCTGCACCAGACTCGTCACGCCATCCGACGCAACTACCCGGTGATCGGCAACCTGCGCTTCCTGTTCGAATTCATTCGTCCGGAGGTGCGCCAGTACTTCTTCGAGGACGACACGCTCAAGCTGCCCTTTTCGCGCGTGGACCGGTCCCTGGTATACCAGCGCGCCAAGCGGCAGATGGACCAGCGCCCCTTCGGCACCCAGGGCGACGTCTACGGCAACGACTACGAGTGGATCAACCACGCCATGGTGCCGACCCACGTCCAGGACAACGATTTCCGCACCACCGTCGGCGGACCGGACTGTACCCAGCCCGTGGACCTGTCGGTCTTCAACATCTCCGCCATGAGTTTCGGCGCGCTGTCGGCCAACGCCGTCATGGCCCTGAACAAGGGCGCGACGCTCGGCCATTTCGCCCACGACACGGGCGAAGGCGGTGTCAGCCGCTACCACCTGGAGCACGGCGGCGACCTGATCTGGAACATCGGCTCAGGCTACTTCGGCTGCCGCAATCCGGATGGCAGCTTCTCCGAGGAACGGTTCGCCGACATGGCCCGGCGGGACAACATCCGCATGATCGAGATCAAGCTGTCCCAGGGCGCCAAGCCCGGCCACGGCGGCATCCTGCCGGCACCCAAGGTCACGCCGGAAATCGCCGCCGCGCGCGGCGTGCCGGTCGGACAGGACTGCGTATCCCCATCCAGCCACAGCGCCTTCGACACTCCCATCGAAATGATGCACTTCATCGCCCGCCTGCGCGAGCTGTCCGGCGGCAAGCCGGTCGGCTTCAAGCTGTGCATCGGCCACCCCTGGGAATGGTTCGCCATCGCCAAGGCCATGCTCGCCACCGGCATCACGCCCGACTTCATCGTCGTGGACGGCGCCGAGGGCGGCACCGGCGCCGCGCCCATCGAATTCGTCGACCACGTCGGCACGCCGCTGCGCGAAGGCCTGCGCCTGGTCCACAACACCCTGGTGGGCATTGGCCTGCGCGAACGCATCCGGCTGGGCGCCTCGGGCAAGGTCATCAGCGCCTTCGACATGGCACGCCTCATGGCCCTGGGCGCGGACTGGTGCAACAGCGCCCGCGCCTACATGTTCGCCATCGGCTGCATCCAGGCCCAGACCTGCCACACCGGCCGCTGTCCCACCGGCGTCACCACCCAGGATCCCAAGCGCCAGCAGGCCCTGGTGGTGGCCGACAAATCCGTGCGCGTGGCCAACTACCACGCCAACACGCTCAAGGCCTTGGGGGAACTGCTGGGCGCGGCCGGCCTGACCCATCCCAACCAGCTGCGTCCGCACCACATCGCGCGGCGCATCGCCAATGGCGAAGTGCGCGTCCTGTCCGCCCTGTTCCCCGACCTGGAAAAGGGCGAACTGCTGGAAGGCCGGTTCCGCAACACGATCTTCCGCACCGCCTGGCCCATGGCGCAGGCTGAATCCTTCGAACCGCTCTACAGCCTGAGCGCGGCCCTGTCCGGCCACGCCGACACCGCTGTCGCGCCGGACCGGGATCCTTCGGCCCAGTCCGGGAAAAACACGGCGTGAGGCGACCCATGAGTCGAATCGCGGATGAGATCAGGGAATTCCCCTATGGCCAGGATTTCCGGCCGCCCTATACTGAAATCGCTACCTGATGGTAGTCCATCACGCCCCAGGGCGTTGACCTTGCACCGCTCCCATGCGGTGTCGCTGCCCAAAGCGGCAGCAGGGCCCCGCCAAAAGGCGGGGCCTTCACATTCACGAAGCCGATTCCACCCATCACAATTACACATGGTGGAACAGCACGCCCCATACAGAGCCGCATCCCCCGCTGTTCATAGGATCCCGGCACAAACAATCGACTCAAGACGCCAAGTCGCTCAACGCCCGGATGCAGACCGCCCTCACAAAGCGCTCAGTGTTCTGGTCTAATTCTGGTGGACACCTCGATAGGGGATAATCCTTCCCAACGAGAGCCAGCAAGATATGACCCGTATTCGTAGAAGTTTTGACGCCGCCTTCAAGCTCCAAGTGGCGCAGATGATCCGAGAGCAAGGCCTGAGCGTGGGCCAGGTTTGTCGCGATCTGGACCTGATTGACAGCGCAGTGCGCCGCTGGCTGGCCCAGTACGACGCCGAACAATCAGGCCAGGTCGGGATCGGCAAGCCGCTGACGCCCGAGCAGCAGCGCATCCGCGAGTTGGAGCGTGAGAACCTGCGACTGCGCGAGGACGTATCACTGCTAAAAAAAGCATCGGCCTTCTTCGCCCGGGAACTGAAGTGATCCAGAAACTGATCGATCAGTGGCAGAAGAAGGCCAGCACTGCCCGTCTGTGCCGGTTGTTGGGTGTCAGCCGCTCTGGCCTGTATGCTGCCCGCCACCGGCAGCAAGCGCCGCGAGCCTGTGCATTGAGTACGCCCCTGCAAGCCGCCTTCCTGGCCAGCGGTGGCAACTACGGCAGCCGTCGGCTGTCTGCGGCGTTGAAGGCTCAGGGTCTGGACGTCGGCCGTTACCGTGTCCGTGGGTTGATGAAACAGCACGGCCTGCGGGCGCGCTGGAGGCGTAAGTTCGTCCACACCACCGACAGCCGACATGATCTGCCGGTGGCCGCCAACATCCTGGATCGGCGCTTCAATCCCAGGGCGCCTGACCAAGCCTGGGTGGCTGACATCACCTACATCCGCACTGGGCGCGGCTGGCTGTATCTGGCTGCTGTGCTGGACTTGTACTCGCGCAAGGTCGTCGGCTGGGCGATGGCGCCCAGCATGCCTGCTGAGCTCGTATGTGCGGCCTTGCGCATGGCCATCGCACTGCGCCAGCCCGCGCCCGGCCTGATTGTGCATACCGACCGTGGCAGTCAGTACGCCAGCCAGGCCCACCGGGATCTGTTGGATCGTCACGGCTTGATTGCCAGCATGAGCCGCAAGGGAAACTGTTGGGATAACGCCGTGATGGAACGCTTCTTCCTGAATTTGAAGATGGAGCGAGTCTGGCAACGAAACTACGCCAACCCCGCTGAGGCAGTCACTGACATCAACCACTACATCGTCGGCTTTTACAACACCCATCGGCTGCACTCCACTCTCGGATACCGATCACCAACCGACTACGAGAAAGCCACTACCTGAAACGCCCTATCGCGGTGTCCACAAAAACTTGACCACGACACAGGCCCGCCTGCCAATCACCCCTGGAGGCGTTGGGCGGTGATTGTCAACCTATCTGTCGCATTTTCTGAGTGACTCAAGCCGCCCGCTTGAGGTCTGAATTTCGCTTGGCACAGGACGCGTGACCCTTCTGCGGGTTGAGGAAGACCTCGTCGACTCTTGTCCAGTTGCGGGTCCTGCCGCTCCAGCGCTCCGGGTGCTTTTCGCGGGCCGCCCGATAGAGGGCATGGCGCCGTTCGAGCAGGCCGCGATCGCGCCCACAGTGACGCTGCTCAGGCGTCACGAAGCCGATAGCGCTGTGCCGGTGCTCGGTGTTGTACCAGCGCACGAACTCACCGACCCAGGCCCGGGCAGCCAGCAGACCGGTGAAGGGCTTGCGAGGGTAGCGGGGGCGGTACTTCAGAGTCCTGAACAAGGACTCTGAGTACGGGTTGTCATTGCTCACCGCTGGCCTGCTGAACGATGGCGCCACACCCAGCTCCCGTAGTGTCGCCAGCATGGTGGCGCCCTTCATCGGGGAGCCATTGTCGCTGTGTAACACCACCTGCCCTGGGAGGATGCCCTCGCGGCGGCAGATATCGCGCATCAGCTCACTGGCACGGGCGCTGTCCTCGGTGTCATAGACCTGCCAGCCCACGATGTGACGGCTGAACAGGTCAAGAAACAGGTACAGGTAGTAGTACTGGCCCCGCACGGTGGCGGGCAGATAGGTGATGTCCCAGCTGAAGAGCTGCCCTGGCGCAGTAGCCGTCAGCGCCCGAGGCCGATGCACCGGGCCAGGCGTGCGATCAGGCGTGCGATGCACCAGTTGCCCGGCGGTACGCATCAGCCTGTAGATCGTCGATTCACTGGCCAGATAGACCCCCGTATCCGCCAGGCGTGGCACGATCTGAGAAGCGGGCAGGTGGCCGTACTCGCTGCTGTTGACCACCCGCAGGATGCGATCACGCTCGGCATCGCTCAGGCGGTTGCAGGGCCGCTGTACCCGCGTGGGGCGCCCATCGCCTTGCTCCGGGGCCCGCCGCCAACGTTGCAGTGTGCGTGCGCTCAGATTGATTGCTTCACAGGCGCGTGCCTGTCGAGCACCAGCCGTGACCGCCTCAGTAATCAATGCCATGATCTGTCGGCGCTGTGTCAGTGAGGTCATTTGTCCTCGTCCTCCCACAGCGCCTGGTATTTTTTTTGCAGTACCAGCAGGGCTGCCGCCTCCGATAACGCCTTGTCCTTGCGGGCCAAATCACGGCGCACGCCAACCAGTTCCTCTTTGAGCCGACGCAGCTCCTGGATATCGGCTGCGGGCTTGTTCCCCGACTGTTCGAGCTCATGCTTCCAGGCCGTGAGCTGATGGGCGAAGATGCCCCGTTCCCGGCACCAGGCGTTGCGCGCCTCTTCGGCCAGAGAATGGGTCTCAAGCAGGGCCTGCAGCCGCTGTGCGGATGTCCACCGACTGGCGGGGGCCTCTTCTGAGGATTGCCTGCGCAAATGAGCCATCTTCGGATTGCGAATCCAGTTCTTCAGCGTATGGACCGACATGTTCAACTCCTGGGCCATGTCAGCCACCGTGCGCGTGCCGCGCTGCAGGGTCTTGCGGATCGCCTCCTCTTTGAAGGCCGTGCTGTAGGTCGTCAAATTCATCTAATCGTTCCAAATCCGATGCGACAACTAGTCTGACACAGGGGGTTGGGAAGGCCCCATTGAACACCTGCGCACGCTACCCGTCGCCTCCCCCTGAGCCGGACATTTCTATTTGAGAGAAAACCGGACATTTCTATTTGGCGTTGGCACTGGAGGCGATGCAACAGTCTTTTCCAAACCGTAGATGAGTCTGAACTTGCAGAGAACAGGCTGTTCAGGCGGCCTTGGCGGCGGATCGTCGATGGATGGTTGCAAACAGCGCCGAGCGTGCCTTTTGCAGCTGTTCGGCGGCTTCATTATCACTCATGGCCCGCGCCTGGATGAGCAGGCTCTGTAGGGTGATACCGGGCTTGAGCCCACGGGCAGGCGCCGGCAGACTGTGCAGCTTCTCCAGCGGGGTTCGCACGAGCGCTTGAGGGTAGGTGGTGCGGATCTTGCCTTTGGCATCGATCGTCTGTTCGGGGAACAGGCAAGGGCGGTGCATGTTCAGGTAGGGCACGAGGTGCTGCTCACAGAACGCGTTGATGGGCCGGGCGTGCTTTTGCGGGATGTGGGCGTAGCCGAAGGTGCGCCGGATGACCACGCCGTTCTTGGCCTCGACCAGGGCATTGTCGTTGGTGTGGCGGGGCCTGGACTTGGTGAACTCGGCGTTCAGCTTGTCGAGCAGGGCGGCCACGCGGTGGTTGATGTATTCGCCGCCGTTATCGGCATGAACCCCGCGGATGCGAAACGGGAAGCAGGCGAGCATCTGTTCGAGCACGGGCAGCAGGAACGCCTCGGAGATGCGTTCGCAACAGGCGACGACCTGCCACTGGGTGATGCAATCCACGGCGTCGATGTAGTACACGCCCTTGATGCCGTCGTAGTCGCCCTGGTGCACGCTGTCGATGCGAATGAAGCCTGCGCGGCCTGCGGGCTCGGGGGCCTTCCTGATCGCGATGGAGACGGCTCGGCTGGGTCGGGTCGGCTCCCAGTGGCCGCGCGTCTGCCGGTAGCGCGCCTGGTGGCGTAGGTTGTACAGGTGGGAGACGGAGATCGTGGCCAGGCGCTCATAGCGCGCGTCGCCGTAGACCAGCCAGGCGCGTTGGCACAGGTGGCGAGTGGCCGCCCCGCTCAGGTTCTCGTGCAGGGCATCGAGCCTGGCCAGCGCGGTGATGTCCCCCTCGGTGTAGCGGCGCGTAAAGCCGTGCGCGGGCGCGTGGCGCTGCCCAAGCGGGGTGTGATCGCGGAATCGGGCGATCAATCGGCTCAGGTGCTGGCGTGAGTAGCCACTGGTCGCGAGCAGGTAGCGGATGACCAGTCCCTTCTGGACGCGAGTGAGCGAGGGGTATCGAAAGCGCTGCAGCACCGACAGGACGTGCACCTGGCGCTGCGCTTGGGTGCCAGCGGCGACCTGTGGCTCCAGGCCAGCGGTGCCGGCCAGGAATTGTTCCAGGCTCTCCAGGCTGGTGAGCCGTTCGTCGTGTAAGGTCAAGATCATCTCCCGATGATCGACGACCCGCGGCCAAAGCTCCAGACTCATCTGATGTTGGAATCACCAGGCCCCCTTCAGACTCATCTGATATTGGACAGGGCTGCAACTTGCGCACCGAAAATTCACCCCCTATAATGGCGTGCTTTGGCGCATTAGCTCAGCCGGTTAGAGCGACGGAATCATAATCCGCAGGTCCCCTGTTCGAATCAGGGATGCGCCACCAGAATTTTTCCTGTTAGATCAGGGCATTAGAGCCACCCTTTGCGGTGGCTTTTTTGTTGCCTGCGGCTTGACTGTCAACCAAGTGTCAACGCAGGATCAGCCGACCACCTTCAGCGTCTGCAAGTCCAGCAGCGTGAACTGCCCATCCTCACGCCAACCGCCCGTATCGATGTAGAAGACATTGCCCAACTGCGCCATTCTGGACAGGGTGACATGCCCATGGACTACGGCGCGCACATTCCTGATGGGCTGCATGTACCGTGTGCGGTAGCGGTCCGCCGACCACAGACAGGTTTCCCTATCGCCGGCGCTGAATCGTTCATGATGGATGGCCTGCCAGTCGTCATACGGGAAATCGGCATGTACGATGCCGACCACACCTTGCGGCGTGCCCACCTCCATCGCCAGCGGCAACTCGCGTAGACGCTGTGCGATGCGCTCCTGCTTGGCCTTGCTGTGCTGATCCAGCCATTGGCCGCCGTGCTTCACATGATCGACCGCAGGATACGGATCACCGACGGCCCTGCGCCAAGTCATCAAATCATGGTTGCCACAGATGGCATGAAACCAGGGTCGATCCAGCCAATCCAGCACATGCTGGGATTCCGGCCCGCGATCCACCAGATCACCCACCGAAAACAGCCGGTCGAATTCTGGCGCGAACCGGATCTCCCGCAAGGCAGTTTCCAGCTTGCTAAAGCAGCCGTGTATATCGCCCACCGCGAAGTCTCGGCCTGACTCGTTGGCGCTGAATCGTTGCACAAGGGGATTAAAGGAGATCATGCTTTTGCCGGGGGACGGTAACGCTGAATTTGTCTTGGCGACGTGATCATGGCCAGGTTGTCATGTCCTGACGCCGTCTTATCTCTACAACGTACCGAGCCGATGTTGCTATGTCAAGGACGGACACGGAAGCCGCAGCCCGGCTTGCCGGGAGCTGAGCCAATCATTGAAGCGATGACGATCAACCGGATCAGGATCAAAGAGCGAAACAGTTAACTTTAGCGTGAAAGACAGGCATTTCTGACCGAGCGCCCCCCCAGCCATCGAAGGCTGTAAGGGCTAGGGCGGTGCGGCTCAGGCGCTGGCAGGTTGGATAAATCCGAACTTGGTCAGAGCCTTGATCCAGCGTGGAGCGTTGCGTTGAACGGATAGGGCCTCATAGTCGGTGGCGCTGTCCCGGTAGTGTTCGCCACGCTGGAGTATGAAGAAGATCGTTCGCAGTATTTTGTGGCCGATGGCGATGATGGCCCGTTTATAGCCACGGCGCACCATCAAGGCCTGGAATTTCGATTTGAAGACGGATTGAGTACGGCTAGCGGCGTGAGCGAACTCGCACAACAGGCGCCGGACATACAGATTGCCCTTGCGAACACGACCGGATTTACGCTTGCCGGCTGATTCGTTGTTGCCGGGGCAGATGCCGACCCAGGAGGCAAGACGATCGGCACTACCAAAGACATCCATGTCGGAGCCGATTTCGACCAACAGCATGGCAGCCCCGATCTGATCGACGCCGGGAATGGTTTGCAGCAGGGCCAAGGCGTTGTGTTCGGATTTCAGTTCGGCGAGCAGCCGGGTATCGAAGCGAACGATACGGGCCTCGATTTCCTCGACATGCTGCATCAGTTCATCCAGGACGAAGTGATGGCTGGCCGTCAGGTCGCCTTGCAGGGCGTCGAAGATTTCCTCGCGGCTGGCCTTCAGGCGGCGACTGGCAAGCTTGAGCACCTCCCCCCCTGTGTCAGACTAGTTGTCGCATCGGATTTGGAACGATTAGATGAATTTGACGACCTACAGCACGGCCTTCAAAGAGGAGGCGATCCGCAAGACCCTGCAGCGCGGCACGCGCACGGTGGCTGACATGGCCCAGGAGTTGAACATGTCGGTCCATACGCTGAAGAACTGGATTCGCAATCCGAAGATGGCTCATTTGCGCAGGCAATCCTCAGAAGAGGCCCCCGCCAGTCGGTGGACATCCGCACAGCGGCTGCAGGCCCTGCTTGAGACCCATTCTCTGGCCGAAGAGGCGCGCAACGCCTGGTGCCGGGAACGGGGCATCTTCGCCCATCAGCTCACGGCCTGGAAGCATGAGCTCGAACAGTCGGGGAACAAGCCCGCAGCCGATATCCAGGAGCTGCGTCGGCTCAAAGAGGAACTGGTTGGCGTGCGCCGTGATTTGGCCCGCAAGGACAAGGCGTTATCGGAGGCGGCAGCCCTGCTGGTACTGCAAAAAAAATACCAGGCGCTGTGGGAGGACGAGGACAAATGACCTCACTGACACAGCGCCGACAGATCATGGCATTGATTACTGAGGCGGTCACGGCTGGTGCTCGACAGGCACGCGCCTGTGAAGCAATCAATCTGAGCGCACGCACACTGCAACGTTGGCGGCGGGCCCCGGAGCAAGGCGATGGGCGCCCCACGCGGGTACAGCGGCCCTGCAACCGCCTGAGCGATGCCGAGCGTGATCGCATCCTGCGGGTGGTCAACAGCAGCGAGTACGGCCACCTGCCCGCTTCTCAGATCGTGCCACGCCTGGCGGATACGGGGGTCTATCTGGCCAGTGAATCGACGATCTACAGGCTGATGCGTACCGCCGGGCAACTGGTGCATCGCACGCCTGATCGCACGCCTGGCCCGGTGCATCGGCCTCGGGCGCTGACGGCTACTGCGCCAGGGCAGCTCTTCAGCTGGGACATCACCTATCTGCCCGCCACCGTGCGGGGCCAGTACTACTACCTGTACCTGTTTCTTGACCTGTTCAGCCGTCACATCGTGGGCTGGCAGGTCTATGACACCGAGGACAGCGCCCGTGCCAGTGAGCTGATGCGCGATATCTGCCGCCGCGAGGGCATCCTCCCAGGGCAGGTGGTGTTACACAGCGACAATGGCTCCCCGATGAAGGGCGCCACCATGCTGGCGACACTACGGGAGCTGGGTGTGGCGCCATCGTTCAGCAGGCCAGCGGTGAGCAATGACAACCCGTACTCAGAGTCCTTGTTCAGGACTCTGAAGTACCGCCCCCGCTACCCTCGCAAGCCCTTCACCGGTCTGCTGGCTGCCCGGGCCTGGGTCGGTGAGTTCGTGCGCTGGTACAACACCGAGCACCGGCACAGCGCTATCGGCTTCGTGACGCCTGAGCAGCGTCACTGTGGGCGCGATCGCGGCCTGCTCGAACGGCGCCATGCCCTCTATCGGGCGGCCCGCGAAAAGCACCCGGAGCGCTGGAGCGGCAGGACCCGCAACTGGACAAGAGTCGACGAGGTCTTCCTCAACCCGCAGAAGGGTCACGCGTCCTGTGCCAAGCGAAATTCAGACCTCAAGCGGGCGGCTTGAGTCACTCAGAAAATGCGACAGATAGGTTGACAATCACCGCCTCCTGCGGCGCTTGTCCGGCGATGATCGCCTTGACCATGGCGCGTGCCGACTGGCCGTGCAGATCACTGACCACCACCCCCAGGCGCACGCCGCTATCGGTGAGCACCTTGTGCAGACGGTTCTTCTCGCTGGCCAGTTGCCCGACAAGTTTCTGTCGTTGGCGGGCGATCAGGCGCAGTTCCCGCAGCTTGGCCGGCGGTACAAACGAGCCGCGCAGTAATCCCGCTCGCGCCAGCGTCGCTAACCAGTGGGCATCACCCACATCGGTCTTGCGGCCCGGCACGTTCTTCACATGTCGCGCATTGACCACCTTGGCGCAGATGCCACGCGCTTCCAGTGCCGCATACGGGCTCTTCCAGTAAATGCCGGTGCTCTCCATCACGACTTCGTCGGGGCGTAGTGACGCCACCCAGTCGGCCAGTTCCCGACGGTCTCGCTTGAACGCGCCGAATTGACGTTGCTCGATGCGTGCGCAGCCGTCTGCTTCCTCGATCAGCGCACAGGCCGTGATCTGCGCCTGATGAATGTCCAGACCGATCACCCGTTTGTATAACGCTCCCAGTTCCATACCACCTCCTGTCGATTAGACTTAAGGGTGGAAGGTGGCGGGTGCCGGGACTGAACGTGCCTGAAGGCGACATGTCGCCAACGGCCTGTTTAGCGTGCGCTCTCTAGGGAAGCAATCCGGGGTGCGAGTCAGTCCGGCCGGTCACGTTAGCCGCGGGGTCGTGTCGTGGTCAAGTTTTTGTGGACACCGCGATAGGGCGTTTCAGGTAGTGGCTTTCTCGTAGTCGGTTGGTGATCGGTATCCGAGAGTGGAGTGCAGCCGATGGGTGTTGTAAAAGCCGACGATGTAGTGGTTGATGTCAGTGACTGCCTCAGCGGGGTTGGCGTAGTTTCGTTGCCAGACTCGCTCCATCTTCAAATTCAGGAAGAAGCGTTCCATCACGGCGTTATCCCAACAGTTTCCCTTGCGGCTCATGCTGGCAATCAAGCCGTGACGATCCAACAGATCCCGGTGGGCCTGGCTGGCGTACTGACTGCCACGGTCGGTATGCACAATCAGGCCGGGCGCGGGCTGGCGCAGTGCGATGGCCATGCGCAAGGCCGCACATACGAGCTCAGCAGGCATGCTGGGCGCCATCGCCCAGCCGACGACCTTGCGCGAGTACAAGTCCAGCACAGCAGCCAGATACAGCCAGCCGCGCCCAGTGCGGATGTAGGTGATGTCAGCCACCCAGGCTTGGTCAGGCGCCCTGGGATTGAAGCGCCGATCCAGGATGTTGGCGGCCACCGGCAGATCATGTCGGCTGTCGGTGGTGTGGACGAACTTACGCCTCCAGCGCGCCCGCAGGCCGTGCTGTTTCATCAACCCACGGACACGGTAACGGCCGACGTCCAGACCCTGAGCCTTCAACGCCGCAGACAGCCGACGGCTGCCGTAGTTGCCACCGCTGGCCAGGAAGGCGGCTTGCAGGGGCGTACTCAATGCACAGGCTCGCGGCGCTTGCTGCCGGTGGCGGGCAGCATACAGGCCAGAGCGGCTGACACCCAACAACCGGCACAGACGGGCAGTGCTGGCCTTCTTCTGCCACTGATCGATCAGTTTCTGGATCACTTCAGTTCCCGGGCGAAGAAGGCCGATGCTTTTTTTAGCAGTGATACGTCCTCGCGCAGTCGCAGGTTCTCACGCTCCAACTCGCGGATGCGCTGCTGCTCGGGCGTCAGCGGCTTGCCGATCCCGACCTGGCCTGATTGTTCGGCGTCGTACTGGGCCAGCCAGCGGCGCACTGCGCTGTCAATCAGGTCCAGATCGCGACAAACCTGGCCCACGCTCAGGCCTTGCTCTCGGATCATCTGCGCCACTTGGAGCTTGAAGGCGGCGTCAAAACTTCTACGAATACGGGTCATATCTTGCTGGCTCTCGTTGGGAAGGATTATCCCCTATCGAGGTGTCCACCAGAATTAGACCAGAACATCGAGCCGCCAAAAACTTTTACGACCTTCACCCAACACCTTCCACCCCAAAGTCTCTTTCATCTTCAGGGGTGGTGCCTACCACCATGATCGTTAGCGTGAAAGACAGGCATTTCTGACCGAGCGCCCCCCCAGCCATCGAAGGCTGTAAGGGCTAGGGCGGTGCGGCTCAGGCGCTGGCAGGTTGGATAAATCCGAACTTGGTCAGAGCCTTGATCCAGCGTGGAGCGTTGCGTTGAACGGATAGGGCCTCATAGTCGGTGGCGCTGTCCCGGTAGTGTTCGCCACGCTGGAGTATGAAGAAGATCGTTCGCAGTATTTTGTGGCCGATGGCGATGATGGCCCGTTTATAGCCACGGCGCACCATCAAGGCCTGGAATTTCGATTTGAAGACGGATTGAGTACGGCTAGCGGCGTGAGCGAACTCGCACAACAGGCGCCGGACATACAGATTGCCCTTGCGAACACGACCGGATTTACGCTTGCCGGCTGATTCGTTGTTGCCGGGGCAGATGCCGACCCAGGAGGCAAGACGATCGGCACTACCAAAGACATCCATGTCGGAGCCGATTTCGACCAACAGCATGGCAGCCCCGATCTGATCGACGCCGGGAATGGTTTGCAGCAGGGCCAAGGCGTTGTGTTCGGATTTCAGTTCGGCGAGCAGCCGGGTATCGAAGCGAACGATACGGGCCTCGATTTCCTCGACATGCTGCATCAGTTCATCCAGGACGAAGTGATGGCTGGCCGTCAGGTCGCCTTGCAGGGCGTCGAAGATTTCCTCGCGGCTGGCCTTCAGGCGGCGACTGGCAAGCTTGAGCACCTCCTGCGGCGCTTGTCCGGCGATGATCGCCTTGACCATGGCGCGTGCCGACTGGCCGTGCAGATCACTGACCACCACCCCCAGGCGCACGCCGCTATCGGTGAGCACCTTGTGCAGACGGTTCTTCTCGCTGGCCAGTTGCCCGACAAGTTTCTGTCGTTGGCGGGCGATCAGGCGCAGTTCCCGCAGCTTGGCCGGCGGTACAAACGAGCCGCGCAGTAATCCCGCTCGCGCCAGCGTCGCTAACCAGTGGGCATCACCCACATCGGTCTTGCGGCCCGGCACGTTCTTCACATGTCGCGCATTGACCACCTTGGCGCAGATGCCACGCGCTTCCAGTGCCGCATACGGGCTCTTCCAGTAAATGCCGGTGCTCTCCATCACGACTTCGTCGGGGCGTAGTGACGCCACCCAGTCGGCCAGTTCCCGACGGTCTCGCTTGAACGCGCCGAATTGACGTTGCTCGATGCGTGCGCAGCCGTCTGCTTCCTCGATCAGCGCACAGGCCGTGATCTGCGCCTGATGAATGTCCAGACCGATCACCCGTTTGTATAACGCTCCCAGTTCCATACCACCTCCTGTCGATTAGACTTAAGGGTGGAAGGTGGCGGGTGCCGGGACCGGTGATTGTCAACCTATCTGTCGCATTTTCTGAGTGACTCAAGCCGCCCGCTTGAGGTCTGAATTTCGCTTGGCACAGGACGCGTGACCCTTCTGCGGGTTGAGGAAGACCTCGTCGACTCTTGTCCAGTTGCGGGTCCTGCCGCTCCAGCGCTCCGGGTGCTTTTCGCGGGCCGCCCGATAGAGGGCATGGCGCCGTTCGAGCAGGCCGCGATCGCGCCCACAGTGACGCTGCTCAGGCGTCACGAAGCCGATAGCGCTGTGCCGGTGCTCGGTGTTGTACCAGCGCACGAACTCACCGACCCAGGCCCGGGCAGCCAGCAGACCGGTGAAGGGCTTGCGAGGGTAGCGGGGGCGGTACTTCAGAGTCCTGAACAAGGACTCTGAGTACGGGTTGTCATTGCTCACCGCTGGCCTGCTGAACGATGGCGCCACACCCAGCTCCCGTAGTGTCGCCAGCATGGTGGCGCCCTTCATCGGGGAGCCATTGTCGCTGTGTAACACCACCTGCCCTGGGAGGATGCCCTCGCGGCGGCAGATATCGCGCATCAGCTCACTGGCACGGGCGCTGTCCTCGGTGTCATAGACCTGCCAGCCCACGATGTGACGGCTGAACAGGTCAAGAAACAGGTACAGGTAGTAGTACTGGCCCCGCACGGTGGCGGGCAGATAGGTGATGTCCCAGCTGAAGAGCTGCCCTGGCGCAGTAGCCGTCAGCGCCCGAGGCCGATGCACCGGGCCAGGCGTGCGATCAGGCGTGCGATGCACCAGTTGCCCGGCGGTACGCATCAGCCTGTAGATCGTCGATTCACTGGCCAGATAGACCCCCGTATCCGCCAGGCGTGGCACGATCTGAGAAGCGGGCAGGTGGCCGTACTCGCTGCTGTTGACCACCCGCAGGATGCGATCACGCTCGGCATCGCTCAGGCGGTTGCAGGGCCGCTGTACCCGCGTGGGGCGCCCATCGCCTTGCTCCGGGGCCCGCCGCCAACGTTGCAGTGTGCGTGCGCTCAGATTGATTGCTTCACAGGCGCGTGCCTGTCGAGCACCAGCCGTGACCGCCTCAGTAATCAATGCCATGATCTGTCGGCGCTGTGTCAGTGAGGTCATTTGTCCTCGTCCTCCCACAGCGCCTGGTATTTTTTTTGCAGTACCAGCAGGGCTGCCGCCTCCGATAACGCCTTGTCCTTGCGGGCCAAATCACGGCGCACGCCAACCAGTTCCTCTTTGAGCCGACGCAGCTCCTGGATATCGGCTGCGGGCTTGTTCCCCGACTGTTCGAGCTCATGCTTCCAGGCCGTGAGCTGATGGGCGAAGATGCCCCGTTCCCGGCACCAGGCGTTGCGCGCCTCTTCGGCCAGAGAATGGGTCTCAAGCAGGGCCTGCAGCCGCTGTGCGGATGTCCACCGACTGGCGGGGGCCTCTTCTGAGGATTGCCTGCGCAAATGAGCCATCTTCGGATTGCGAATCCAGTTCTTCAGCGTATGGACCGACATGTTCAACTCCTGGGCCATGTCAGCCACCGTGCGCGTGCCGCGCTGCAGGGTCTTGCGGATCGCCTCCTCTTTGAAGGCCGTGCTGTAGGTCGTCAAATTCATCTAATCGTTCCAAATCCGATGCGACAACTAGTCTGACACAGGGGGGGACTGAACGTGCCTGAAGGCGACATGTCGCCAACGGCCTGTTTAGCGTGCGCTCTCTAGGGAAGCAATCCGGGGTGCGAGTCAGTCCGGCCGGTCACGTTAGCCGCGGGGTCGAGCCGCCAAAAACTTTTACGACCTTCACCCAACACCTTCCACCCCAAAGTCTCTTTCATCTTCAGGGGTGGTGCCTACCACCATGATCGTTAGCCGTGCGCATGAGGGGCCGGAATAAATGTGTTGCGCAATCTTGTGTATTGTGTTTGATTACACAAATGAACTGTGCAGACCTTATTAAGCAACTGAAAGCCGACGGCTGGTATCTCGTGCATGCCGTTGGGTCCCACCATCAGTTCAAGCACCCGACCAAGCCCGGCAAGGTCACAGTGCCACACCCGAAGAAGGATCTGCCATTGCCGACACAGCGCAGCATCCTCAATCAAGCCGGCCTGCGATAAGCGGGCTGGGCAGGAGAACACCACATGCTCTATCCCATCCACGTACACAAGGACCAAGACAGCGCCTATGGCGCGTCCTTCCCTGACTTTCCCGGCTGCTTTGCTGGCGCCGACGAACTGCAGGACCTGCCCCGCGCCGCACAGGAGGCAGTCGAGGCACACTTTTACGGTGAAACCGAAGCAATCCCCAACCCCAGCACTCCCGAGTCCTGGAAAGACCATGAGGACTTCGAGGGTGGCTTTTGGATGATGGTGGATATCGACCTATCCAAGGTCAACACCAAGGCCGTGCGCCTGAACATCAGCTTGCCGGAAAATTTGGTACACCGCATCGACGCAGTGGCCAGGGCTCAGCATCTGTCGCGCTCTGCGTTCCTGGCGAAGGCAGCAGAGCGGGAAATGGCGGATTTGGTCTCCTAAAACACTGCGCCCCTCGAACCTCGAGGTCTAGATGGAGCATGAAACGACAAGGCCACACAGCACGGTCAGACCTAGAGGCGTGATCCGCACCTGTTCGCTCAGGCGCTCCTGGCCGGTGTGTATATCCTGGATCGGCGTCTGCTTCAGGTAGGGACGCCCATCCTTCACCTCCTCGGCGCAGACCAGCAGCGACTTCTGCCCGGCGCGCCGTCGCGCTTGACGACATGGACGCGATGGCGGTCGGCGTAGCGGTCGCCGTCGCGCAGTTCGTCCAGCACCTCGATCCGGGCCGATTCGATGATTTCCCTCAGCTTGCGCGCATGGCGCGCGAACGCCTCGCGATCGTCCCAGACCCCATTGGTGCGCTGCCGGTAGCCGGGGCTGAAATGGCGGTCGAGCACCGCTTCCAGGGGAAGTTCCCGCCGGTTGAGCAGTTCATCCAGAACGAGGCGGATATCGGTGGCACGCATGTCTGTTTTCTCCTGATGGGGTTCGGATTGACACTGTAGGCACATTCGGATGACGCTTGTACGGTATAAATGACATTCAATACTCAGTTAACGCCAAACATGTCCGCCCCGATGATCCCGCCGAAACAGGGTTCACTTTCACCGAGTGGCGCCAGCGCGTCCGACTGCTGAAGGCTCTGGAATCGCTGGCCGCCGACAAGCCGGTGATGGCGGTCGCGCTGGACTCGGGCTACGACAACGCAAGCGCCTTCATCGCCTTGTTCCGCCGGGTATTCGGCGTCACGCCGGGGCAATATCAAGCCTCGATACGCTGAACCGGGAGGGACATGCGTCCAGGCATGCCACGTGCTATCTTAATTTCGCACGCAGCAAAACTCTCCACGCACACGAGAACACACACCATGAAATCGAACGTCACTCGCATCATCGCCATCGCCGCGATGGCCGGCGCCGCCACCGTCATGATCTCGGGCTGCTCCGTGGCCCGCAAGCAGGAAACCGTCGGTCAATACATCGATGGCTCGGCCGTCACGGCCGAGGTCAAGGCCAAGCTGGCGAACGACTCCGATACCTCGGCGGCGAACATCAGCGTCAAGACCATCGACGGGGGCATCGTACAGCTGTCGGGCTTCGCCAAGTCCCAGCACGAGAAGGACCGCGCAGGCGAACTGGCCCGGTCGGTCAAGGGCGTGACCCAGGTGCACAACGGACTGATCGTCAAACCGTGAGACAATGCGGGCGCCATGCCTGACGCCCGACCCACCCTCGACGATCCGCTCGCCGCGCTGGCCCCGCCCGGGGTCCAGGCGGAAGCCGCCGACCTGGCCCGGGATGCCTTCACTCGGGCCTTCCGGCATGCGGCGGCGGAATCGTCCCCCTTCCCGCTGGACGCGCTGCGGATGCAGTGCCTGGACTGGGTCCGGGCCGATCCGGACGCTGAGGCACGCGCCTTGCGGATGGCGCTGCTGCTGACCGGGCTGGACCAATGGGGGCTGGCATTCAGCCAGGCCTTCGGCATCCAGGCCATCCCACCTCTGACCGCACTGATCGGCGCCCTGCGCACCAGCCTGGATCCCGCGGACGACGCCCGGTTCCAGCGCCGGTTCGAAGAACTCGACGCAGTCGAGACCAAGGCCATCGACTTCAAGATCGCGCTGCGCCGCCAGATTCACCTGGCCCTATGGCACGCCATGGGGGCGGGAAACAGCCTGGAAGCGGTCGAACCGGTGATCCAGGCCCTGGGCGGCCAGCTGCTGGCCCTGGACGCCGGCATGCCGGAACTGGGCTGGCGCCTGGTCTCGGATACGCTGGCCCACATCCAGATCCGCCTGCTGGAAGATCCTGACGCCACCGGATTGGCCCAATCGGGCACGCAATGCCTGTTCGCCTCGCTACGCCAGGCGTGGCCGAAGGAACACCACGACCGCGTCATGGCGCAGGCCACTCGGGCCGTGCTGGCCTGGCAGCAGGCCCGGCGCCCTCCGGCCGGCTGACGGATCGGCCGCCGAATCCGGTGCCGGCCCCGGGGCCGCGGCCTGGTGAAAGCCCCGAACAGGCTAGGACTTACCACGAGAGACAAGGTGTCCACGCTCTGTTACATTCGAAGCGCGGCACCCCTCTCACCCAGACTTCCGCTCCACATGTCCCCGGTTTTCCACCCCCGCGCACGATGCTGCCGGAAGCCTGCCCAGGCTGCCTTGGCCATGGCGATCGCGTTCCTGTGCTCGGCCCTGGGGCAACTGCCCCAACCCGACGCGGGGCTGTCGGTCCTGTGGCCGGCCAACGCCCTGCTGGCCGGCCTGCTGATCCGCCATCCGGCCCTGGGCCACTCGCTGTCCTGGGCGGGGGCGCTCGGCGGGCTGACGCTGGCGAACTTCTTCCTGGAAGGCCTGCGCTGGCCGGCCGCCCTGGGCTACGCCGTCACCGACCTCTCTGGCGTGCTCGTCGCCTGGATCATCCTGTCGCCCAACCGGCGGGCGCCCGCCCGGCTGCGTAGCCCCCGGGCCATCGGCCAGGTGCTCGCGGCCTGCGCCACGGCGGCCGCCACCAACGCGGCCGTCGCCCTGATCCTCACGCCCTGGCTGCGGCCCGACACGCAATGGGTGACGGTCGCCCTGAACTGGTTCTTCGGCCAGATGCTCAGCTACAGCGCCTTCCTGCCGCCGATCATGCTCCTGCCCAGGCGTCCCGGACTTCGCGGCGACCGTCGCCACTCCTGGACCTCCCTGCTCAGGCGGATGGGCAGCGGGACCCTGCTGCTTCCTTTCGCCGCGCTGATCGCCAGCCTGTTTCTTTGCTTCCTGCTGGGCGGACCGGGCGCCGCCGCCTTTCCCATCCCGGCCCTGATGTACTGCGCCCTGGCCTACCGCCAGAGCACGACGGCCTGGATCACTCTGTTGACCGCCCTCGCCGTGCTGCTGGGCATTGCCAACGGCTGGCTATCGATGGGTGAAGGCCAGCCATTGGCCGGCCGCCATGCCTGGGACATGGTGTCTCTGCGGCTGGGGGTGCTGCTGCTGGTGATGTCGCCCCTGCTGGTATCCGGCATCCTGGCGGCCCGCAGCGACCTGATCTCTTCCCTGAATCTGGCCCTGGACCACGACGGCCTGACCCGCGCCCTGTCGCGCCAGGCCTTCCTGCGCAGCGCCGACGAACACTTTGGGCGAACCCCCGCGCCGCCCCGGGGCAACGCTCTGCTGATGCTGGACATTGATCACTTCAAGCGCCTGAACGACCAGCACGGCCACGCCGCCGGCGACCAGGTCCTGAAGGACTTTGCGCGGACCATCCGTACCATCGTCCGCCCCCACGACCTGTTCGGCCGCCTGGGCGGCGAGGAATTCGCCCTGTTCCTGCCCGACACCTCGGAACGGGACGCGAACGATATCGCCGAACGCCTGCGCTTCTGCGTGGAAAGGCTGGAAGTCTTCCCGGGCGACGGCCCGCCTCTGCGGATCTCCGTCAGCATCGGTACAGTGCATGACTCGCGCACGCCACTCGCTTCCCTGTCCGAACTTTTGGCGTATGCTGATCGGGCGATGTACCAGGCCAAGCGCAGCGGACGCAACCGGGTGCACGCCCACAGCGGCCACGACGGCCAGGCACCGGATGCGAAGGAGGACCCGGCATGGCACCCACCTTTGAACAACGCGCCAAGGGCGCCCTGATCGGCGCCTACGTCGGCGACGCCTTGGCCCTGGGCCCACACTGGTACTACGACCTGGACGCCCTGCGGCGCGACTACGGCGACTGGATCGACGGCTACACGGATCCCCGGTCCGACCGCTATCACGCCGGGCTGCGGGCCGGCCAGTCGGGCCAGGCCGGCTTCATCCTGGACCTGCTGGCGGAATCCCTGGACGCATGCGGCGAATACGACGAGGCGGACTTCTGCCGCAAGCTGGACCAGGATCTGTTTCCCCTGCTGGACGGCACGCCCATGAACGGGCCGGGCGGCTACACCAGCCAGTCGATCCGCGAAGCCTGGCGTCTGCGCGTGGGCCGGGGCCAGCCCTGGGGCCATGTGGCCGGCCTGGCCGATACCACCGAGGCGGCCGAACGCATCCTGGCCCTGGCCGTGCGCTACGCCCGGCGGCCGGCCGATCTGGCGCGCCACTGCGCCACGAACACGGCGCTGACCCAGCGCGACGTCACGGTGATGGCCATGACCGTGGCCTACGGCTGCGTGCTGGGCAGCCTGATATGCGGCGAACCGCTGGACGCGGCCACGTCCGACCGGCTGATGGCGCTGGTGCGCGACGGTGTCCTGCCGTTCCACAGCGTGACATCGGCCGGGGAAAACACCCCGCCGCCGGGACCGGAAACGCCTCGGACCGCCGGCCAGTTTCCCTCGCCGGACGCCCTGTTGACTGTATCCTGCGTCCTGCGCGCCGTCCAGGATCCGGATATCTGTATCGAGCCGGCCTGGAAAGCTTCGCTGGTGTACGGCATGCCCTGTGCGGTCTACCACCAGCTTCCCGCCGCCTACTACCTGGCCGGCCGCTTCCAGGACGACTTCGAGTCCGCCGTCCTGCACGCCGTCAACGGCGGCGGCCAGAACCAGGCCCGGGCGATGCTGACCGGTGCCCTGTGCGGCGCCATCGGTGGCATCCAGGCGATCCCGACCCGCCTCATCGAGCCTCTGGAACACGGCGCCCGGCGCCTGGAGCGCGCCGGCCGGCTGGCCCGCCAGGCAGCGACGGCCTGACGCCCGGGTCAGCGCACCGGCAGGAAATTGAAGAACAACAGGCCCTGCACGTAGTTGATGCCGATGCGCCGCAGGCTTTCATCCTGCAGTTCGGCCTCCAGGTCCAGGCGGGCGATGATGCGCCCGAACTCGCGCTCGAAACTCAGGTTGGCCACGCCATCGCCCAGTTCGTTGGACAGCAGCAGCGGTCGCCCCTGGGCATCGCGTCGGCTGGACAGCATCCAGACGGCGATCTCGACATTGCGGGCGGCGTTGAAGACATGCCGGGCCTGGACTGCATCGCCGACATGGAAACGGGTCAGCCCGCCATGAGCGGCGATGATCATGCTGGACAACCCCAGTACGAACGCCGCCGCACGGTCTCCTGGATAGCGCGGGTCCATGGCGACGGAGAGAACCTCGATATCCCGCAGGCCATCCAGTTCCTTGGGCACCTCGCCGACGCGAATGCGGGCGCGGCCCTGCTCCAGCGCGGCCTTCAGGTCCGTGAATCCGGCCTTGCGCCATTCGCCGGGGTTGCGCCGGTACAGCTTCTCCAGCAAGCGATCCAGGCTGTCCAGGTTGTCGCGCATCGTCAGGGTCTGCAGCCGGTTGAGATCGCTCTGGGCGAACTGGTCGGCGGACATGGATTCGCCCCGCAGCGCGGGATCGGACGGAGCCACGCAACCGGCCAGCGCCAGCAGACAGGTCAGCCACCACGCGCACCGGCGGAAAGAAGCCGGAAGGCACGCCACGGCCGTCAATATTGCCGGCCCCGGTCCACGACGCCGGTGATCGCCTCCCCCCGATCCAGGGCGCGGATCTTGCCGGCGATCTGGCGCACCGTCCGGTCCATCAGGCTGGCGCCGGCGACGTGCGGCGTGACGCTGATGCGTGCGTCGGTCCAGAAGGGATGACCTGGTGGCAAGGGCTCGCGCTCGAAGACGTCCAGAACCGCGGCCCGCACGCGACCGTCGTCCAGGGCGGCCAGCAGGTCGGCCTCGATCAGATGCCCACCCCGGGCGATGTTGATCACCACGGCGTCGGGACGCAACTGGTCGAAGGTGCGACGGCACAGGATGCCCCGGGTGGCGTCGGTCAACGGCAGCGCATTCACCAGCACGCGCGTGCGCGCCAGGAACGCGGCCAGGCCCGTCTCGCCGCCGTGGGACTCGGCGCCCGGCACGGCGCGGCCTCTGCGCGACCAGACCGCCGTCGGGTATTCCAGGGCCGCGCAGGCCTCGGCGATCCGGGCGCCCATGGCTCCGGCGCCCAGGACACCGACGGTCCAGGCGTCCCGGTCGATATCGTCCAGGGGCCTCCAGAGCCCTTCGGCCTGCTGGCGCTCGTAGCGGCCGAAGTCGCGCGATTCACGCAACAGGTGGTAGAGCACGTATTCCGCCATCTGCACCGCCATGCCGCCGTCTTCCAGCCGCACCAGGGGCAGACCGTCCGGCAGTCCCGGCAAGCGCAGCAGGGCGTCGACTCCGGCGCCCAGGTTGAACAGGGCGCGCAGCCGGGGTTCGCGAGCGAACAGGCCGGAAGGCGGCGCCCACACCACGGCGAAATCGGCACGGCCCTCGGGTTCGCCATCGTCCCACAGGCGCACCCGGGCTTCCGGCAGCGCAGCGCGCAATGCCGCCACCCAGGCCAGCGGATCGGCTTCCAGTTCCGATGCGAAGACGATCTCCATGTCAGGGCCCGTTCGCCCACTTCGAGGGGGTCGCATGCTCCAGAGCGTAGTCCAGCGCCGCGCGCACTGCCGCCGCCTGGGCCGCATTGCACTGGTCCGGCGTCGCGCGCGGGCTGTCGGGATAGACCTCGGTCGTCGTGCGGTAGGGCGCGTCCGTGATGCCGGCGCACAGCCCCAGGGACCGCAGGGCGTAGCGGATGACGCCCGGTGCGACCACGGGCGAGCCGATGATCTCGCCGCGCTCGTCGGCGGGAGCGATGTGGGTGATCCCGGACACGGCGCGGATCACGGCGTCCTGGAATCCTGGCTGGGGAGATTCGGCGTCATCGACCAGGTAGAAGCCATCGGGGATACCGCCCGGCGTGAATGGCTGGCCATCGCGCGCCGCCAGGGCGGGCCGGAATTCGGATTCGTCGCTGTCGGTGGTCTCGTGCAGATCGATATGCACCCGCACGCGGTCCGCGAAAGGGGCCACCAACGCCATCAGCGCCGCCGATTCCGGTGCGCGGCTGCCAGGATGGAAGGAACGGTTCGGATCCAGCGCCAGAGGATTCCAGCGATGGATGCGCTCGTAGCCCCAGGGGCTGACACAGGGGACGATCATCAGATCCAGGTGGCCCGCGTAGTCGGCCGCGTGCAGGTCGGCGAAGCGCAGCGCGCCGTGAACACCGCTGGTCTCGTAGCCATGCACCCCGCCCGTGACCAGCGCCACCGGGCGATCGCCATGCCAGTCGTGGCCGCGCAGCGCCAGCAGGGGATAGGTGTCGGACGCATAGTCCAACCGGCCGTATTGGATGACCTCGTAGCGGTCGCGCAGGCGGTCGATCGCCGCCAGGACTTCATCGGCATAGCTGCGCCGACGCCGCTGGCGGGCGAGCCAGGCGGCGATTTCGGCTTCCCCCCAGGGGACGCCGGGAGTGCCGATCGGGTAAAACGAGGGCTGCATGAACCGGGCTCCAAACACGAAACGGGTGCCTCGCGCCGCACAGGCTGCGCCTGCTTGCCGCCCGCCAAGGAGACGCTTTTCGCCTCAGGACGGCCCAGCGACGGAAACCGCTTGAAACTGTAGCACAGGGGCACTCGGCATCGGAGCCTCTTCGTCCCGGGAGGAGACAAGCCCGGATCAGCCCCGGCGCGTCGTCTCAATACAGCCAAAGGCGGACATGCACCCACCCTGCGCCCTGGGCAGCCTCGATCGCTTCGAACACGGGAATCGATAGAAAATACGGCAAGGCGTCGCGCGCCGTCTTCCAGACCCCTTGAAGATCGACCGTGACGTGTTGCGGCGAATGCCAGGCTGCCAGGCGGGGCAGGAATCTTGGCACCCGCGTGCAGTAGTCCTCGAACGGCGCGCCGAAGGACGCGCGCAACATCCGCTCTTCCTCACCCACGATCCAGCGGAACACCGCCAGAGCCGCCAAGGCCAGGACCAGGGCCACCGTCAGGCTGCCGGTCTGCAAACCGATGCCCAGAACGGCCAGGACGGAGAAGACATACAGGGGATTGCGGCAAACAGAGTAAGGCCCCTCGGCTACCAGATCGGCACCCTTGCGCCCCCCCAGGTACAGCATGCAGGCGCAACGCCCCAGGAGCGCCAGGGTCATCAGGGCCAGGCCCGCCCATTCCAATCCCTGGTTGACCCAACCGGATTCCGGCCAGGCGGAACCGATCCAGGGCAGCGCCAGTACGGCCAGCGCCCCCAGGACGCCCAGGGCCCGGCGACGCAGCACCTGGGCATGAGCCAGGCGTTCCCAGATGGCATTGATATCGGACGCCGGATGGGCGGCGGGAGGGGGGCAGGCGGTCGAAGTCATGGCGGCTCCTGGTCGAACAACACGAACCATAGCTCCCAGGGCCACGAATTCTCTACGAATGGAGTTGACTTGAAGCTGAACGCAAGTCGAGCCGAAAGGTCGTCCCGCTATCGAAGCCGCCATGAACCGAATCCACGCTCAGCCTCCAACCCCGCAATTCGCAGACGCGCTGGGCAATGCCCAGGCCCAGCCCATGGCCGGCCTCCGGCGCGTCCGCGGAGGGCGGCGAGTCCGCCCGTCCGGCGCGCCACTCCCGCACCCACGCCAGGCGCCGGGGATCGATACCCGGCCCATCGTCACGCAGGACCAGGATACCTTCGTCGTCCAGGTCCACCCGCAACGTGGCTGGCGCGGCGTGTTCGATCGCGTTGCGCAGCAAATTGCGCAGCACGATCAGCAAGGCGTCCGGATCCAGCGACCGGTTCTCGTCCGGCGGAATGCGCGAGTCAAGAACCAGGCCGCGCGCGCGAGCCATGGGCTCCAGGGCGAACCAGGCCTGTTCCAGTGCCAGGGACAGGTCGACGCGACGGACCCGGGCCGGATCGGCGCTGTTCAGGGCAGCCGCGCCCGCCAGGCTGCTGGCAGCGGCGTCCACCTGGGTCATCATCCTCGCCAGGCGCGCCCTCAAAGGCGTCCCCGGCCCGGCGTCCAGCAGGGCCATCTCACAATCGGAACGCAGGGCGGCCAGCGGCGTGCGCAACTCATGACCGAGATTGGCGGCGAACTGGCGCTCGAACGCCACCGATCGGTCGATCCGGTCCTGGATGCGGTTGAAGGCCTCAATCAATTCCAACGCTTCGTCGCCCCCGGATGCCATGCCCGGGGGGGGTTCTCCCCCCCAGGCCATGAGCCGGTCCGACACGGCCCGGATCGGCGCCACCACCCGGTACGCCAGCCGCCGGGCCAGCAGCCAGGCGCAGACCAGCGCCAGCGCGGCCTCGCCCGCCAAAGTCCAGCCGAAGGCCCTGACCCGATCCTCGTGCGCAGTGGCATCGTAGCGAACGTAAAGCAGGCCCTGGGGCACGGCTTCGACCCAGGTGTGCCAGGTCCGGCCCGCCTGTGCGATCTCCCGGCCACCCGGCTTCGCCGTGAACATGCCCTCCAGGGGCGGCGGCCGATCCACCGGCAGCACCCAGGCCTGGACACGTCCCCCCTCGCTCCAGCGCGGCGGCAGGACCGCCGGCACGGCCAGCCCTGCCTCGAGATCGTCCCGCAGGGCCGCGATCTGGCCCGACAGAACCTCGTCGACCAAGCCGTCCTCCATGTGGGCGAAGGTTTCGTAGGCCAGCAGGCCGATGATCGCCAGGAAGACGGCGGCGGTGCCGGTGACGGCCCAGATCACCCGCCGGGCCAGGGAGGAAGACCGCTTCGGGATCATGGCCCATCCTCGTCGGCGGCCACGCCGGACGACGCGGACACCAGCCGCCAGCCCCGGCCGGGATCCGCCACGATGTCGGGCCCCCGCGCCGCGCGCAGGCGGCGGCGCAGCAGGTGCACCTGATCGTGCAGGGCACGGTCCGACGGCGGCCCGTCGGGCCACAGCGCCGCCGTCAGGCGGGCGTGGGTCGCCAGATCCCCGGCAGGGCGCAGCAGGACCGCCAGCAACAGCACCGACTTGCGCGGCAGGGCCAGCGGCCGGCCCGCCAGGGTCACCGTCTGCGAACCCGGGTCGTAGCACAAGTCTCCATGCACGATCGGGCCGGACTCGCCGCCCTGTGCCCGCCGCGCCAGGACGCGCAGGCGCGCCGCGACTTCAGCCAGTGAGAAGGGCTTGACCAGATAGTCCTCCGCGCCCAGTTCGAAAGCCAGGAGCTTGTCCTCGAGCCGTTCGCGCGCGGTCAGCACCAGCACGGGCCGCCACAGGGAGGGTTCCCGCCGCATGGCGCGCAGCACGTCCAGACCGCCCAGGCCGGGCAGGCCCAGGTCCAGCACCAAGACGTCGAAGACCGCCGAGCGCAGCAAGGCCAGTGCCCCATGGCCGTCGCAGGCGGCGTCCGGCGCCATGCCCTGACGTTCCAGATAACCGTACAGATTTTCTGCCAACGTCGGCTCGTCCTCGACGATCAGGACGCGCGGGCCATCGGCCGCCCCCGTCATGGCAAGGGCCCGCCCACGCCAGGGAACCTCTGAACAAGCCCTCGCGCCGCATGCATCCGCGGCTTCGGGCCGTCTGCTGCGTTGCTTGTCCACCTCACCTTCAGAGATCCCCTAGCCAAGGAACTCGACCCGGCCGGTTTCCAGGCGGTAGACGCCGCCGGCGATCCGTAGCTTGCCGGCCTGCGCGGCCTCCCGGATGATGGCCGAACCCGCGGCCAGGGCGGTAACATTGTCACGGACGTTCTGCTCGGTCGCGGCCGCCAGCAGGTCGCCCGCCGCGACCCGGACCTTTTCCACGGACGGCGCGATGGCCGACACCAGCGAGGGGATCCGGCCCGGATATTCGGCCGACTGAGTGACGGACTTGACGGCGGCGGCGACCGCGCCGCACCGCTCGTGCCCAAGCACCAGGATCAGCGGCACGCTCAGGACCGCCACCGCGTATTCCAGGCTGCCCAGCATGTCGTCATTGGCGAAATTGCCCGCCACCCGCGCAACGAACAGATCGCCCCGGGCGCAGTCGAACGCATATTCGGGCACGACGCGCGAGTCCGAGCAACCCAGCACGGCCGCGTAAGGATTCTGCCCGGCCGTCAGCGCCGGACGTTCATGTGCGAAATCATGGCGCAGGGCCACTCCGGATACATACCGCGCGTTGCCCTCGGCCAGCCGCGCGAGCGCAGCATCGGGATCCAGGACGTTCCGCGGCTTGGGCGGAGACGCGGCGCGCGCCATGGCCCGACCGCCCGGCAGCGCACCGCCGGCGACGGCCAGGGCCGTGGCGAGGGAGGATCGCAAGAAGAAGCGTCGGGCGGGCGCCGCTGCCTCCGCGCGGGATTTCGAATCGCACATTCCAGGTCTCCGGCGAATGGATCTCGGGCACGATCCGCACAGGCATCGCGCAACCATGATAACCAGCCGGTCCGGCAACTGGGAAGCGGAATCAGGCGTCCGGCCTTACCCGGATGGGACTACTCGCCAGCCTCCTGGCCGGACGAAGGCTCCGTTTCCAGGTATTCCCGATAGCGCCAGTATTCCTGCCGCGAGCAGGCACGCACGTTCCGCCTCATCCAGGAATCGACGTCCTCCATCCCCCCTCGTCCGTCACCGGACGCCGCTCGCGGCCCCGCCGGGTGCGCGCCAGGCCATTGCTTGCCGCCGATTCCCTGATTCATGCGCATCATTCAAGAATTATCGAAACCGGACGCATTATTTCACCCCTGCAAGCATCAACACCAATCAAAAATTGCAAACAAATTCCGGATCCAGGAAAATTCCCTTTTAAACAAAGGAGGTTTCCACACAATCGCAAAGATCAAAAATCGTCAACGAGCGCTGCTGCGCGGCAACACTCTGATAAATTCAAAGATGCCATGCTCACCCAAGCTTCACCCGATATGTTTCAGGCCTTGCGCCGCACGCCTCTCAACGGCTGGCACGTAATTCAGGTCGCCGCGTTCACGTTCCTGGCCGCCTTGGCGGCTTGCTGACCCAGCCCGCCTCGGGCTCGTCGGTCCTGTGGCCCGCGAACGCCCTGCTGGTCGGCCTGCTGCTGCGCCGTCCCCGGCTGGCGGGACCGGCTTCGTGGGCGGCGGCGGGAGCCGCTCTTCTGCTGGCGGGCATCGCCTGGGGCGAAGCCCCCCGCCAAGCCCTGGCGTACAGCCTGGTGAACCTAGCCGGCGCCTGCGTGGCCTGGCGCATCCTGGCCGCGCCCGGCGCCCCACCCAACCTGCGCCATCCTCGCGCCATCGGCCTCCTCCTGCTCGCCTGCGCCGCAGCGGCCGCCACGCACGCGGCGACCGCGGGACTGCTCACTCTCTGGCTGCGGCCCGACTCCCACTGGAGCTTCGTCCTCGCGAACTGGTTCTTCAGCCAGTTGCTCAGCTACAGCGCCATCCTGCCTTCCATCCTGCTGCTGCCGGGGACGGACCGCCGGGATCGCAGCCGCGCCCCGACACGGGCACGCACGCGCTCCAGACTCGAAACTCTGGCGCCGCTCGTCTCGCTGATCCTCGGGCTCGCGCTGTGCTTCCTGGTCGGCGGCCCGGGCATCCTGGCCTTTCCGATTCCTCCCCTGCTTTATTGCGCCCTGGTCTATCGGCAGAATACGACGGCCTGGCTCACCCTGTGCACCGCCGCGATCATCATGCTCGGCACGGCTTATGGCTGGATCCCCTTCGGCGACAGCCCGCCGCTGGCCGGGGCGGATCCCTGGGCCATGATATCCCTGCGGCTGGGCGCCCTGCTGCTGGTGGTCGCCCCCCTGACCATGTCCGGCGCGCTCGCGGCGCGCGGCGACATGATCTCCTCGCTGAACCGCGCGCTGGATCACGATATGCTGACCGGAGCGCTGTCACGGCAGGCATTCCTGCGCGGCGCCCAGGAGTGTCTGCAGGATCCGGCCGGGCACCGGGGCACCGGCCTGCTGATGCTCGACATCGACCGCTTCAAGCAGTTGAACGATACTCGCGGACACGCGGCTGGCGACCTGGTTCTGCAAGTCTTCGCGAAAACGATCCGCGCCGCCATCCGCCCGCACGACCTGTTCGGCCGGCTCGGCGGAGAGGAATTCGGCATCGCGCTGCCGGATACGGCGCCGGCGGAGGTCGCCGCCATCGCCGAACGGCTGCGCAACTGCGTGGCGGACATCGTGACGGTCCCCGCCGAAGGCGCCGCGCCCATCCGCATCACGGTCAGCATCGGCGCGGCGCACGATTTTCAGCAGCCCCAGGCCCCTCTCCACACGCTTTTGTCGTATGCTGATCAAGCCATGTACCAGGCCAAGCGCGAAGGCCGCGATCAAGTGTGCTTTCACGATGGCCAGGCCGTGGCCGGCCGGTTCCCGGATGGCCTGGAATCCCTGCGAACGGAACCCGCCAGTGGATCCGCCCGGCATCGCCATGCCCCCTAGAATTCGAAGCACTCCATGTCCGATCCCGCCCCGCTCATCGCCCTGTTGGAAGACGACCCGGCTCAATCCGCCTGGATGCGACAGACCCTGACCGACGCCGGCCTTTCCTGCCAGGTCTTCAGCGAAGGCGGCACCCTGCTCGCGGCGCTGCGCGCCCGGGCGCCCTTCGCGCTGCTCCTGCTGGACTGGGAACTGCCGGGCATCAACGGCATGGAAGTCCTGCGCTGGGTCCGGGCCAACCGCAGCGAAGCCCTGCCGGTGATCTTCGTCACCAACCGGACACTGGAAAGCGACCTGGTCGAAGGACTGAACGCGGGCGCCGACGATTACATCGGCAAGCCCTGCCGGCCCGGGGAACTGGTGGCGCGCATCGGCGCCCAGATGCGCCGCCCCCGGCCCTCCACGAGCCCGAACGAGAGTTTCAGGCTGGGGGACTTCACCGTCGATATGGACATCCGGCAGATTCGTCTGCGCGACGAGCCCATCTCCCTCACCCCAAAGGAATTCGACCTGGCGGCCCTGTTCCTGCGCCACCCCTGGCGGCTATTCTCGCGCGACGACCTCAGCGCGCTGGTCTGGAACCGTGAAGTCCCCAGCGCCTCGCGCACCTTGGACACCCATCTGTCGAATATCCGCAAGAAACTGCGCCTCGGGCCGGCCACGGGAACCCTGCTCTGCGCCTCCTATGCGCTGGGCTATCGGCTCGAACTCCTGCAGCCCTCCGACCAAACCCTCCTCCCATGACCCTCCTCCGCCCTTCTTTCTCTTTGCCGGGCGCCCGCTCCCTGGCGCTGGCTCTGCTGTCCGCCTGCCTGACCCTCTCGTCCGGCGCGCAAGCCCGACCCCTGGGCGCCCAAGGGGACGATTTCCTGTACCAGGTGGAGCCGGGCGACACCCTGGAACAGCTCGCTCGCCGCTACACCCTGCGGGCCGAACATTGGTCCGCGCTGCAGCGCCTGAACCAGATCGACGACCCCTACCGCCTGCCGATCGGCAAGGTGCTGCGCATTCCCCTGTCCCTGATTCCGGAACAGCCGGCGACGGCCACCGCCATCCATGTGACCGGACAGGTCACGGCCGACGGCCGGCCGGTGCGGCCGGGCGACGTCCTGCGCGCCGGCCAGTCGCTGCGCAGCGCCGACGGCGGCACCGCGACCCTGCGCCTGGAGGACCAGAGCCTGCTCACGCTGCCTCCCGGCACGACGCTACGGCTCCAGCACCTGCAATCCTTCCAAGGCACAGGGCTGACGGACACCCGGATCGACATCGACCGGGGCACGCTGGAATCCACCGTGGCGCCCGCCGGCACCGGCGTCGGCCGCTTCGAGGTCCGCACCCCAGCCACCGTCACGGGCGTGCGAGGCACCCGCCTGCGCGTCCACGCCGATACATCCGGCTCTCGCCACGAAGTCCTGCACGGCGGCGCGGCGATCGAAGGCCCGGCCGGGATCGAACAGCACCTCGATCCGGACCGGGGCGCCGCCTATGACGCCGCCGGCGCCTTCCTGGGAACGCGGCCACTGCTCCCGCCCCCTCTCGGCCTGACATTTTCCCAAAGCGGCAACCGCCTGGATTTCGAGCCCATCCCCCAGGCGGCCGCATACACCGTCCGGATCGCCTTGGACACCGACGGCGCCCGTCTGGAATCCAGCCGACGCGTGAACGGCCCCGGCATCACGCTCGCCCCGAAAGGAAGCGGCGGACTGCGTTACGTCTTCGTGCGCGGCATCGACGCCCTGGGCATCGAAGGCCGCGATGCCGTCCTGGAAGTCCGCTTGCTGGGCGGCCTCACGACCAGCGACGGATCTCCGGTCCTGACGACCGACGGAGCGCCCGTGATGCTGGACTGACGAGCCATGACGCTCACGGACGCCCGCCATCCGATCGGCATGCGGCGACGCCTCCTGCTCGAATGGCTGGTCCTGGTGGCCGCGCTGGCGCTGTTGTCCGCCGCGCTGACGGTCTGGAAAGACCTGCCGGGCATCCGGGATGCCAACCACCGGATCTATGACCTGAGCATGCAGGCGGCCCGGAATCCACTTCCCAGCCGGGACATCGCGATCATCGCCATCGACGACGCCAGCATCGATACCCTGGGCTACTGGCCCTGGCGCCGCTCGGTCCACGCGGCCCTGCTCGAACGCCTCCACGGCGCGCGCGCGGTGGGGCTGGACCTGATCTTCTCGGATCCCCACCCCACCCACCCGGAAGACGATCTCATCCTGGCCCAGGCCATCGCCCGGCACGGACGCGTCGTCCTGCCCGAAATCCTGAGCCCGGACGGCCGGCATCGGATCGAACCGATTCTCCCGCTGGCCCGGGCGGCCGCGGCGATTGGCCGGATCGACGCGCGGCCCGATCCTGACGGCACGTTGCGCGCCATCGAAGAGCGCCGCACCCCATCGGACGGCGGTCCGCCCCTGGACCATTTCAGCCTTGCGCTGGCCCGCGCCGCCGGACAGGAAGCCGCCGTGAAGCGGGCGCTGGCCATTCCGCCGGACACGGCCACGCATGTCCGTTTCACCGATCCGGCTGCACGCCAGGCGCTCTACCCCTACGCGGCCGTGCTGAATGGCCAGGTTCCAGAAACCGCGTTCCAGGACCGCATCGTGCTGGTCGGCGCCTGGGCCTCCGGACTGGGAGATCACCTATCCACCCCATTGGGCGGCATGACGGCGGGGGTCGCGATCCTGGCCGACACTCTGCAGAACCTGCAGGACGATCTCTGGATCCGCACCGCACCGCCCTGGCTCACGGCTCTGGCGGGGCTGGGACTGATCCTGCCGGTCTGCCTGGGGCTGGGCATTCTGTCCGCGCGATGGGGGCTGGTCGGCGCGCTGGCCGCCAGCATCCTGTTCCTGGTCACGGACACCCTGCTGCTCCAACAGGCCGGATACTGGCTGCCGCCCGCCGGTATCCTGGCGGCCCTGATCCTGGCCTATCCCCGAGCTGGCGCAGCCAGGAAGCATCCCTGAGCCGCATCGACGCGGAACTCGAACGGCTGCGCGTCCCGCCGCTCCCCGGAGACCCCGGATCAGGCGCCGACGCGTTCCCGGGACCGGCCGGCCTCGACACGCTGCCCGCAAGGGCCGTCCGCCTGCACCAAGCCGTCTCCCGCCTCAAACAGGCCGCCCAGGCCCAGGAGGAAACGCTCGGCTTCCTGTCGCACGACATGCGATCCCCCTTGAGCGCCATCCTGGCCATCATCGAATTGCGGCGTCGAGACCCGGGGCAATGGTCCGAGGAAACGGTCCTGGAGCACGTCGAGCGGCAGGCGCGCACCACCTTGGACCTGGTCGATCATTTCGTCCAGCTGGCACGCGCAAAATCCGCGTCCCTGAATCGGCATTCCCACCACCTGGACGATCTCGTGCAGGAATGCTGCGACCGGCGCTGGCCACAGGCCGCGCGGCGCGGGATCGAACTGCGCTTCGAGGCCAGGCACCCGGACGCCACGGCCAGCATCGATGCTGAACTCATCGGGCGGGCCATCGGCAACCTGCTGGACAACGCCTTGCTCTACAGCCCGGAGCACAGCGTCGTCGAATGCACTCTGGAACTCGATGGGCATCGCTGGCACATCCATGTCCAGGATGCCGGTCCCGGCATCCCCCCCGAACAGGTGGAACGTCTTTTCACCCGCTTCCAGCGTCTGCCCGGCGATGCGTACAAGCCCACCGGCAGCGGCCTGGGACTGGCCTTCGTGCAAACCGTGGCGCAGCGCCACGGCGGCCTGGCGTCCTGCGTCAGCCCCCCCGGCCAGGGCGCCCGATTCACGATCAGCCTCCCGGCGGAGGACTGAGGGAGGGCGCGGCGTCCGAACCGGAGGCCGCCTACCTGACGGGACTGCGGCGCAGCTTTTCCAGCGCGGCCCGGTTCAAGTCCTTCGCTTCCTGTTCAGCATAGTCCCGCTCGCCGGGTTCGTAGGAGCCCTCGTAGAGGCACCTGCTGCGGTTCCACTGACATTCGCCGCCGCGATCCGTCTGCCTGACCGGCCCCCCGCCCCCGAAGCAACCGGAGACCAGAGCGGAGAAACACAGCGCGACGCTGCATCGGATCAAGATTCGGCCGGACATGTTTCCTCCTTCTGCTGGAATGCGCCTGCCATTTTTATATCAAATGCTGGCGGCCATCCGGGCGACAGGGGCGCAAATCACGGACAACTTTGTCACACATCGTGTCCCGCGCCAACAACGCGGCGCCCGGCCGGCGGCGCACGCGGCAGAAATACTCCTGGTGACCATGCGTTCCGCGCTTCACCAGAAATAGTGCATTTCCAACTGCGCCTCGCCGGCGATATCGCTTTGCCCACTGGCTTCGCACGCCAAAGCATTCACATCTCCGACCCGCACCAGGCCCTTGCCCACCGCGCCCTGCTTCATCCGAAAATCGTAAATTTGCAGGGTATAGAACGTATTGCCGCCGCCGGCGCGGGGGGTATCGTTTCTGTGCGCCACGGACATGGCGCCGATCGAATCGAGGAGACCAGGACCTGGCATATAGTTGAAGTCAATGGCCAGCGGCACCGTCGCCGACGTTCGGACTCGTCAGGTATTCCCTGAACCGATTCATCACCACACAGGGCTCCCCTTGGTTCCAGTCAGGGCGCCGCTCCGGTTTCCCCGGGAAATAGCCCTGGACAGCGTGGGCACCGGCCTCCCACGCCAGGCGCAAGTCGGCCCGGGTTTCCACCCCTTCGATCACGATGCAGGGGCTACGGCTGGCGCAAGCCCGCACGATGCGCGTCAATGATGCCAGACCGGCCGGTCCCTGCCGTGCCTGTTCCAATAGCGAGCGGTCGATCTTGACCACGTCCGGCTGGACGCCGGCCAGGACCGGCAGCGCGGCAAATCCGCTGCCGACATCGTCCAGGACAATACGCACGCCGATGTCCTGAAGCTCATGCATCAGCCGCGAGACGGATTCCGGATGCGCGATGGGGCTTCTGCCACTGATCGATCAGTTTCTGGATCACTTCAGTTCCCGGGCGAAGAAGGCCGATGCTTTTTTTAGCAGCTCACTGGCACGGGCGCTGTCCTCGGTGTCATAGACCTGCCAGCCCACGATGTGACGGCTGAACAGGTCAAGAAACAGGTACAGGTAGTAGTACTGGCCCCGCACGGTGGCGGGCAGATAGGTGATGTCCCAGCTGAAGAGCTGCCCTGGCGCAGTAGCCGTCAGCGCCCGAGGCCGATGCACCGGGCCAGGCGTGCGATCAGGCGTGCGATGCACCAGTTGCCCGGCGGTACGCATCAGCCTGTAGATCGTCGATTCACTGGCCAGATAGACCCCCGTATCCGCCAGGCGTGGCACGATCTGAGAAGCGGGCAGGTGGCCGTACTCGCTGCTGTTGACCACCCGCAGGATGCGATCACGCTCGGCATCGCTCAGGCGGTTGCAGGGCCGCTGTACCCGCGTGGGGCGCCCATCGCCTTGCTCCGGGGCCCGCCGCCAACGTTGCAGTGTGCGTGCGCTCAGATTGATTGCTTCACAGGCGCGTGCCTGTCGAGCACCAGCCGTGACCGCCTCAGTAATCAATGCCATGATCTGTCGGCGCTGTGTCAGTGAGGTCATTTGTCCTCGTCCTCCCACAGCGCCTGGTATTTTTTTTGCAGTACCAGCAGGGCTGCCGCCTCCGATAACGCCTTGTCCTTGCGGGCCAAATCACGGCGCACGCCAACCAGTTCCTCTTTGAGCCGACGCAGCTCCTGGATATCGGCTGCGGGCTTGTTCCCCGACTGTTCGAGCTCATGCTTCCAGGCCGTGAGCTGATGGGCGAAGATGCCCCGTTCCCGGCACCAGGCGTTGCGCGCCTCTTCGGCCAGAGAATGGGTCTCAAGCAGGGCCTGCAGCCGCTGTGCGGATGTCCACCGACTGGCGGGGGCCTCTTCTGAGGATTGCCTGCGCAAATGAGCCATCTTCGGATTGCGAATCCAGTTCTTCAGCGTATGGACCGACATGTTCAACTCCTGGGCCATGTCAGCCACCGTGCGCGTGCCGCGCTGCAGGGTCTTGCGGATCGCCTCCTCTTTGAAGGCCGTGCTGTAGGTCGTCAAATTCATCTAATCGTTCCAAATCCGATGCGACAACTAGTCTGACACAGGGGGCCAGCGCGGCATCAAGCGTATGGTTCGAGGCCCGTCCCCGCAGGCCGTGGACCAGGGCCGGCGGGCCTGCCGCCTGGTAGCGGCGCTCGATGCGGCGCAGTTGACACGTGGACAGTTGCAGTACCGCTGCCGCTGCGCTCTGGCTCAAGGCGCCCTGCCGGACTTGCTCCAGCACGAGTAGCCGGGCGGCTTCCTTTTGGCTCATCGTGATCATCGTCCTTGCCCGCTTCAGTGATGTGTGCACACCATTGAACCGGACATTTCTACTTTGCACAGACCGGACATTCTCACGTTGAGCCAACAGTCTACTACGGAGGCGATCGGGGTTGATCGGCGTGGCCCGAAAATGCCTACATAGTGCCTACACGGCGACCAAAAGCACTTAGGCCAGTTCCGAAGAACTGGCCTAAGTGCTTGATATTCCTGGTGGGCTGTGAGTGACTCGAACACTCGACCGACGGATTAAGAGTCCGCTGCTCTACCAACTGAGCTAACAGCCCGTCGCAATGATTTTGCGAAGAACGAAACTATACACCTTTTTCCAGGCCCTTGCAAAAAGGAGCCCTGTCCAATATCAGATGAGTCTGAAGGGGGCCTGGTGAGTCTGGAACAATTCCTGGCCGGCATCGCTGGCCCAGCATTCATCCGCGGCGGCAGCGCGCACCAGGGCGACTACGATGGCATCAAGGGCGCATCCCGCATCGACACCGCCGACCGCGCTACCCAATGGCAGTTCGTCGCCTGCTGTGCGTGCATCTCCGAAGCGTTCCCGCCGCCCGCGCTCGAACAAACGCTCGCCTGCTTCCCGTTCCGTATCCGTGGGGTCATGCGGACAACGGCGACGAGTACATCAAGCCGGCCCGTCTGGACAACCGGGTTACCGCAGGTTTCAGACTCGTCTGCGTTTTGGAAAAGCCCCTCAGAACTTCACATTCAATCTGGCGCGAACGGATTGATCGGAAAGACCCGAGCCGAACTGGCCGCCGTAGGAGACGCCCAGTGTGGAAGCCGGTGTGATCGCATAGTCGAGACCGGCTTCGATCACGGCCGCATCGCGGGCGACCGGCACGCCACCGATACTGAAAACATCGCCGCCCCCGGCAAAACGCATCGTCAGAAGATGCGTCATATCGCCGAAGGCATGGCGCCAGCCGAGCATGCCATTCGCCGTCAGGCTCGCGCCGCCGACATCAACGGCAGTCGAAACACGCAGGCCGGCCGTCGTGAAAGTGGTATCGATATCGGCCGATGGGCTGACCAAAGCCGCCATCCCCCCCTTCTCGGCGACACCATCGGCGTGCAGGCGCACATAGGCGAAGTTGGCAAAGGGCTCGAACCGTGTCCTCCCCGCATTGAAGCCGTAGCCAAGCTCGCCGAAGAACTGCGCGGTGGCGGCATCGTAGCCGCCCTTCGCGCGGTCGCTGAAGCCGGGGAATGTCACGCCACGGTTCGTGGCGATATCGTGCCAGGTATAGGCCGCGCCTGTGCGAAAGGCGAGATCTCCCCAGGCCGTACCGCCGTAAAGACCGACATGGTAGTTGTCGCTCGATCCGGATGAATGACGATCCCTTGCATCGAAGTCGGTGTGGCTGTAGCCGGCGACCGCGCCGAAGCGCCAGGTTCCGAACATCGGAGCATCCGCGCCAAAGAAGAAGCCGCTGATCGAACGGTCGAGACGGGCTGCATTGCCATCACTGCTCGCGCGGCCCCAGGAGCCAAATCCTTGGCCCCAGACGGCAAGGCCCGCGGTGGTCGGGGCGGCGGGCTTCGCGCCGTCCGCGCCATAGGTCATGACGGGAACAGTGGAGGCGCCAACATCTCCGAAGGCGGCACGCATGCGGTCGTTGACGGCGATGCGGATGAAGCGGCTGTCCTCGATCAGCGCCGCGCGGGCGGAAGCATGGATCTCGCCCGAGACCTGGTCGAAGGCGGTTCGTGCCTCGGCGTCCGTCTGGAGAAGCTCGATTGCATCGCGCAGCGGATTGCCCGCGGGCAGGCTTTCCAGTCCGCCAGCGGAAGCGATCTGGTTGGGTGTCCATCCCGCATCGGCGAAAGAGCGCGTCCGAACACCGTTCAGATAGACGTTCTTGGCATCGTACTCCGCCACCAGGGCATAGAAGGCCGAAATCCGTGTATCGCCAGTCACAACGTAAGTGCCGCTCACGCCGCCGTCCGCGGTCAATACCGTATAGTGGGCATCGATCGTGATCGGGGCACTTCCATGCCTGAGGACATTGAGGATCGCGCCATTGTCGATTGTCGCGGTGCCATCGACATGGATCAGATCCGCCACCGGGCTGCCCGGCACCACCCCGGCATCATAGGCGGCGCCGGATGCCTGATGATAATCACCGGCCAACGAAACCTGGCCGAGGGCATTCCCCGGTGTGGAATTCGCCGGTGATATCGTGCCTCTGTTGTCGAAATTACGGACACCGCGCACAGCGCCCGACCAGAAAGCCCCCTCACCGATCGCGACGTCTGCGTAGCCACCGCCGGTTTTGTCACCTTCGTCGAGCATGTCGCCCGAAGTCTTCGATCCTTGACCGAGAGACAATAGAACATGACCATCGGTCCCGCCGGCCGAACGTTGGACGAGAAGCAGCGTACCGTTGTTCTGCATGGCAAGGCTCCCCCCGTCCATGACAATCGTCTGAGTCTGCCCAGCCTGGGACAGACTCGAGACGAATGTCTCCGCACCCGCCTTGATCGTGGAACCGGTCAATGTGACCGAAGCATTATCGAATAAATCGACACCACGACTCTGCTCGGAGGTGAGGGTCGAGCCGGTCGCCGCCAGTATTCCGCCATAACCGACCAGCGCGGCATCGGAGCTGGAACCGGTGGTCGTCACATTGCTGTGCGTGAGCGCAACAAAACCATCCAGCAATACATTGATGCCAATATTATCGTTGCCATTCACCAGCACGGAAATGCTGTTGGCGTTGATGGCTCCGCTTGCCGCGGAAACAAGCCCGGTCGCGGACTCGTGCGGCGCGTTGGGGTTTGATGATCCGTTCACAACGATATGGCCGCCATCGATATTCAGGACACCATGGTCATACGCCCAAAGGGCGTCGCCCACTTGTCCGATGGACGTCACATCGACGTTTGTGGCATCGAGCACCGACCCTTGTCCGCCCGCATAGAGCCCGTAGGCCATGAAACCCTCGGTGGATACGGTGCTGTCGCTCAATGTCACTATGGCGCCGGCATTGGCGAATGCGCCGGTCGCGCGCTGCCCCAGCGTGACAATATCGACATTTGCAACCCGGATGGAGGAGCCCGGATCTCTTGCATAGAGGGCATAGGCGCGCGAGCCATCCCCATCCTGGGTTATCCGGCCTTTGATATTGTTGGTGGAAATGGAAGCGCCATCGATCACGATGACCGAGTTTTTTTCGGCATAGACGCCATACGAGCGATAGCCCCCTGTCGTGATCTCGACATTGCCAAGTTCGACCAGACCGGCGTGGGTCGCCGTCACAGCGGGAGAGTTGCCCCCGGTCGTGGAAATGGCGATGTCGCTCTCCGTCACAGTGGTGCCATCGGCCAAAATGACGTTTGAATCGGCGCAGGCGGGCACCGAGGCCAACGTACCCAGGCCCATGGCGAGCAGCATCATGATCGAGGTCAGTGCAGTCGGTTTCCGTTGTTCCATCTCATCACCACGCATACGCCGGTCTGACCTGGGCCCGGCCGTCCTTATAGTCGTGCGAGCCGGCCTCAAAGCCCCGACCGACCCGCGGCAAATCGGCGCGCGGGGACCGGCGGCAATCGAGGCGCTTGGCTGGACGCGAGACGCACCGCTGGTCGCCAAACCTTCAAAAAGGTTTCCTTTCAAACAGCCCCCTTGTCACAAGAGATCGCTGCATGCGGACGCAGCTTCCAATTCAGGCGCTTTGATTGTAAGTGCTTGATTAATAATGAAATTGTCAAGCTTGGTCAAAAATGTGGCTCCGGCACGTCAAATAAATCTCGACCATGGGGATGCAGACGCGAAAAGGCCAGTTCCGAAGAACTGGCCTTTTCATATTCATGGGAGGCTGTGAGTGGCTCGAACGCTCGACAGACGGATCAAGGATTCATCCGTAAACAGCATTGGCAGGCAGGTTTATCTTCCGCAAAGCGATGAGGGCCGCAGCCAGGCCGGGCGCAAGGCCCCGCCTATACCGCCGCCGCCAGCTGGGCCGCCAGACCGACGTAGCTGCGCGGCGTCATCGCCAACAGCCGCGCTTTGGACTCGGCGGGCAAATCCAGGCCGGCGATGAATTCCCGCAGGGCCTGCTCGGTGATGCCCTTGCCGCGCGTCAAGGCCTTCAGCTGTTCATAGGGCTGCGGCAGGCCGTAACGGCGCATCACCGTCTGCACCGGCTCGGCCAGGATCTCCCAGCAGGCGTCGATGTCTGCGTCAATGGCGGCGGGATTCAGTTCCAGCTTGCCCAGGCCGCGCAGGCAGGCCTCGTAGGCCACCAGGCCGTAACCCAGCGCCACGCCCAGGTTGCGCAGCACGGTGGAGTCCGTCAGGTCGCGCTGCCAGCGCGACACCGGCAGTTTTTCGGACAGGTGGCGCAGCATTGCGTTGGCCAGGCCCAGGTTGCCCTCGGAATTCTCGAAGTCGATCGGATTGACCTTGTGCGGCATGGTGGACGAGCCGACCTCGCCGTCCTTCAGGCGCTGCTTGAAATACCCCAGGGAGATATAGCCCCAGACGTCGCGGTTCAGGTCCAGCAGGATGGTGTTGGCGCGGGCGATCGCGTCGAACAGGGCCGCCATCCAGTCGTGCGGCTCGATCTGGATCGAGTAGGGATTCTGGGCCAGCCCCAGGCCACCCAGGACCCCTCCGGCGAACGCGGGCCAATCGATTTCCGGGTAGGCCGCCAGGTGGGCGTTGTAGTTGCCGGTGGCGCCGTTCATCTTGGCCAGGGGCTGCACGGCGCGGATCGCGTCCAGGGCGCGCTCCAGGCGGGCGACCACGTTGGCGAATTCCTTGCCCATGGTGCTGGGCGTGGCCGGCTGGCCGTGCGTGCGCGACAGCAGCGGCTGGTCGGCGTGCCGGTGCGCCAGTTCGCGCAGGCGGGCCGCGACGGATTCCAGCGCCGGCACCACGCACAACGTGCGCGCCCGTCCCAGCATCAGGGCATGAGAGGTGTTGTTGATGTCTTCCGAGGTGCAGGCGAAGTGGATGAATTCCGCCGCCCGGGATAGCTCGGCGTCGTCGGCCACCTGTTCCTTGAGCCAATATTCCACCGCCTTCACGTCGTGGTTGGTGGTGCGCTCGATGGCCTTGATTCGGGCTGCATCGGCCTCGGAGAAATTTTCCACCAGCACCCGCAGCCGCGCGCGCGACGCCGCCGAAAAGGCGGGCAGTTCGGGCAGGCCGGCGTCGGACAGGCCGATCAGCCAGGCGATCTCGACTTCGACCCGATGCGCCATGAAACCGGCTTCGGACAGGTAGGGCCGCAGGGCGTCGGCCTTGGCCGCGTAGCGCCCATCCAGGGGCGACAGCGCGTTGAGTGCGCTGAGGGAAGAATCAATCTGCATGATCGGCGGGAACGAGAAGGCGCGGCCGCCCGGACACGGGTCCGGAGCGCGCGGGACAATGGAACGGCGACCTGGAAATGCCCCGCGCCCGGGAGGGTTGAGAGGCGAATCCCAAGCCAGGATTCTAGCACCCGTCCGGCCGCGCCTTCCGACAGGGCGGATATACCACACCCCGCCGCCGGCGTTTCGTAAAAAAGGGGCAAAACGGCCCGGGCACTCCAGGTCCGGGAACCCGTCCTGCTATACTTTTCGAGCCTTGAACTATCCTGTTTCCCCATGAAATTGATCGGTTCCCTGACCAGCCCCTACGTCCGCAAGGTCCGTATCGTGCTGTCCGAGAAAAAGCTCGACTACGAGCTGGTCCTCGACGACCCCTGGGGCCCCGCGACCCACGTCTCGGCGCACAATCCCCTGGGCAAGGTGCCCTGCCTGATCATGGACGAAAATGGCGCGCTGTTCGACTCGCGCGTCATCGTGGAATACCTGGATACGCTCTCGCCGGTGGGCCGGCTGATCCCGCCGCCCGGGCGCGAGCGCATCGAAGTCAAGCGCTGGGAAGCCGTCGCTGACGGCGTCATGGACGCCGCCGCGGCCGCTTTCATGGAAACCCATCGCCGGCCCGAACCCCAGCGCAACCCCGACTGGGTCGCCCGCCAGCACCGGAAGATCCGCGCCGGGCTGGACTATATGGAACAGTTGCTGGGTGAACAGTCCTACTGCATGGGCGTCAACCTGTGCCTGGCCGACATCGCCGCGGGTGCCGCTCTGGGTTACCTGGACCTGCGCTTTCCGGACATGGACTGGCGCATCAGCCACCCCCACCTGGCCCGCCTGGCCGAAAAGCTCGACGCCCGGCCTTCCTTCGGCACGACCCGTCCGCCCGCCGCGTAGACCTCGCGCGCGCATCGAAAAAATCCCCGCTCCACGCGGGGATTCTCATTTCGGCCGGCCTGAAGCCACCGCAAGGCCTCAGACGATGATCCCGCCGCCCAGGCAGACGTCGCCGTCGTACAGCACGGCCGACTGGCCCGGAGTCACGGCCCATTGAGGCTCATCGAAGCGCAGCGCGAAGTCCGCCGCGCCCTCCCCCGCTTCCAGGACGCAGGCGGCATCGGCCTGCCGGTAGCGGGTCTTGGCGGCGTAGGCACCGGGGGCCGGCGGTTCGTCCGCCACCCAGCTGGCATCCTGGGCGCGCAGGCGTTCGCTGAGCAGCCAGGGGTGGTCGTGACCCTGAACGACGTACAGAACATTGTTCGCCAGGTCCTTGCGGGCCGCGTACCAGGCGTCGGCCGTACCATCGTCGCGCTGGGCGCCGCGCACCCCGCCGATGCCCAGGCCCTTGCGCTGGCCCAGGGTATGGAAGGCCAGGCCCTGATGGCGACCGACTTCGCGGCCCTCCGGAGTCAGCATCGGTCCCGGCCGGGTGGGCAGGTAGCGGTTCAGAAATTCCCGAAACGGCCGTTCGCCGATGAAGCAGATACCCGTGGAATCCTTCTTGGCGGCGTTCGGCAGGCCGATCTCGCGCGCGATGCGGCGAACTTCTGTCTTGGCCAGCTCGCCCAGCGGAAACAGGGTGCGCGCCAGTTGATCCTGGTTCAGACGATGCAGGAAATAGCTCTGGTCCTTGGAACCGTCCAGGGCCTTCAGCAACTGGCTGCGCGGCCCCCGGGGCGTGTCGACGCGGCGCACCCGGGCGTAGTGGCCGGTGGCGATGTAGTCGGCGCCCAGCCCCATGGCGTGGTCCAGGAAGGCCTTGAACTTGATTTCCGCATTGCACAGCACGTCCGGATTGGGCGTGCGGCCGGCGGAATATTCCCGCAGGAATTCCGCGAACACCCGGTCCTTGTATTCGACGGCGAAATTGACCGCCTCGATGTCCACGCCCACCACGTCGGCCACACTGGCGGCGTCCAGCCAGTCCTGGCGCGACGAGCAGTATTCGCTGTCGTCGTCGTCCTCCCAGTTCTTCATGAACAGGCCGATCACCTCATAGCTCTGCTGCTTGAGCAGCCAGGCCGACACCGAGGAATCGACCCCGCCCGACATGCCGATGACGATCCGGGCGCCGCGTGCGGGCCGGTCAGTCATGGAAGGCCTCGTCCACGGTTTCGATCCAGTGGCGCACCGGCGTGCCGGTGCCCCCCTGGAGATGGCAGATGCAGCCGATGTTCGAGGACACGATGGTCTCGGGCAGCGTCGCCTCGATCGCCCGCAGCTTGCGCTCGCGCAGGGATTTCGACAGCGCCGGCTGGGTGATCGAATAGGTGCCCGCCGAACCGCAGCACAGGTGCGATTCACCAAAGGACTGGAGGTCGAAGCCCAGGTCGGCCAGCAGCCGCTCGGTGACGGTGCGCAGACCCTGCCAGTGCTGCAGCGTGCAGGGCGGATGGAAGGCGCTGCGGCCCGGCGCGCGGCGCATCTTCGCCCGGACTTCGGCCGCCATGGGCGCGAGGAATTCCGCAACATCCTTGACATACGGCATCAGGCGCTCGGCGCGTTCGGCATAGGCCGGGTCGTGCTTCAGGTGATGGGCGTAGTCCTTGATCATGCCGCCGCAGCCCGAAGCGTTGACGACCACAGCCTCGACCGCGCCGGATTCCAGCAGCGGCAGCCAGGCGTCCACGTTGGCGCGCATCTGGTCGCGTCCGGCCTCCTGGGCGTCCAGGTGAAAATTGATGGCGCCGCAACAGCCCGATCCGGCGGCGATGCGCGTGCCGACGCCGACCGCATCCAGCACGCGCAGCGTGGCGGCGTCGATGGACGGCATCATGGCGGGCTGGACGCAGTTGGCCAGCATCAGCACCTGGCGCGCATGGCGGCCCGGGTTGGCCGGCAGCGGCCCCGCCGGCCGGGACTCCGCGATCTTAGAGCGCAGCACGGCGGGCAATACCGGCCGTACCCAGCCGCCGATCCTGTACAACGGGCCGAACCAGCGCGAGCCCATCAGACGGCGCAGGGCCCCTCGCACCAGGCGTTCGCGCAGCGGCCGGCGCACACGCTCGCCGACGATCTGGCGGCCGATATCCACCAGGGCGCCGTACTGGACGCCCGAAGGACAGGTCGTTTCGCAATTGCGGCAGGTCAGGCAGCGGTCCAGGTGCTGCTGGGTGACGAAGGTGGGCTCGGCGCCTTCCAGGACCTGCTTGATCTGGTAGATGCGCCCGCGCGGACTGTCGAGCTCGTCGCCCAGGATCTGGTAGGTCGGACAGGTCGCCAGGCAGAAACCGCAATGCACGCAGCGGCGCAGGATTTCATCGGCGTCCCGGCCGAAATCGGTGTCGCGCGCCCAGTCCGCGAGTTGTGTCTGCATGGTGGTCCTCAGAGCTCCGGGTACAGCCGATGGGCGTTGAAGATTCCGGCGGGGTCGAATTCCCGCTTCAACCGCCGGTGGATCTGCAGGACGCCGTCGGCCAGGGGATGAAAGGTCGGCACGTCGGCGGGCGCGCCCTCGCGCCGGTACAGGCAGGCTGAGCCGCCCAGCGACTGGACCCGGTCGCGCAGCGCCGCCGCGTCGTGCGGACCGGCCAGCCAGCGCAGGCCGCCGCCCCATTCGTGCAGCACGGGAGCAAGACCCAGCGCGGGCGCGCCGGCGGGCAGGACGACGCGCCACAGGGGCCGCTGGCGAAAGAACACATGCGTCTGGTCGCGCAGGCCCAGCCAGAAGGTGCCGGCGGCTTCGTCGGGCAGGTGTTCTCCGCCGATTTCCTCCAGGCCCTGGCGCACGGCCGACTCGTTGCCCGACAGGCGCACCGACAGCTTTCCGCCGGCACCCGAGGCATCGGCCACCCAGGCCGTCGCCGACACCGGCAACGGCCGCGACCGCCAGCGCAGGCACAGGTCCAAGGCGGAGGATTCGTCCAGCGCCAGGACGAGAGTGGCCTCGCGGCGCGGCCGGGGCATGACTTTGAGCGAGACTTCGACCAGCGCCCCCAGTACGCCCAAGGATCCCGCCAGCAGGCGCGAGACATCGTAGCCGGCGACGTTCTTCATGACCTCGCCGCCAAAGCGCAGCACGTTGCCGTCGGCGCTCAGCAGGCGCGTGCCGAGCACGAAATCCGCCAGCGAGCCGGCCGCCATGCGGCGCGGGCCGGACAGGCCCGAGGCCACGCAGCCCCCCAGGGTGCCGGCGGCGCCGAAGCGCGGCGGCTCGAAGGCCAGCATCTGCTCCCGCGATGCCAGCAGCGCCTCGATTTCGGCCAGCGGCGTGCCGGCCCGGGCCGTCAGCACCAGTTCGGACGGCTCGTAACTCGCCACGCCATGATAGACCGACAGGTCCAGCCAGGACACAGCGCCCTCCGGCGGCAGCGGGCCGCCGTAGAAGAGCCGCGTGCCGCCGCCCCGGATCAGAAGCGGACGCTGGGCCGCGCGGGCGGTCACGACCTGCTCGCAAAGTTCGGACAGTACGAATTCCATGATTAGAACCTGGGAATGTCGGGAAAGCGGATGTCGCCCTGGTGGACGTGCATCCTGCCGTATTCCGCGCAGCGCACCAGCGTGGGAATGAGCTTGAGCGGATTGAGCAGCCCGTAGGGGTCGAAGGCGCGCTTGACCGCAGAGAAGACGTCCAGTTCGTCGCGCGTGAACTGCGAGCACATCTGATTGATCTTTTCCAGACCCACGCCATGCTCGCCGGTGATGGTGCCGCCCACCTGGACGCACAACTCCAGGATGGCGGCGCCGAAGGCCTCGGCGCGCTCGACCTCGTCGGGCTGGTTGGCGTCGAACAGGATCAGGGGGTGCAGGTTGCCGTCCCCGGCGTGGAACACGTTCGAGCAGCGCAGGCCGAACCGGGTTTCCATCCCGGCGATGGCCGCGAGGACCTTGCCCAGGTGGCGGCGCGGAATGGTACCGTCCATGCAATAGTAGTCGGGCGAGATGCGCCCGGCCGCGGGAAAGGCGTTCTTGCGCCCGGCCCAGAACTTCAGGCGTTCTTCCTCGGACGATGACGTCTGCAGGCGGGTGGCGCCGGCTTCGCGCAGCAGGGCCTCGACACGGGCGATCTCCTCGGCGACCTCGTCGGGCGTGCCATCGGATTCGCACAGCAGGATGGCCTCGGCCTCCAGGTCGTAGCCAGCCTTGACGAAGGGTTCGACCATGTGCACCGCACGCTTGTCCATCAGTTCCAGTCCGGCCGGGATGATGCCGTCCGCGATGACGCGCGTGACGCCCTCGCCCGCCTGCTCGACGCCGGGGAAGCTGGCCATGACCACCCGCGCCAGTCGCGGACGCGGGATCAGGCGCACCGTGACCTCGGTCACCAGGCCGAGCATGCCTTCGGAGCCGATGAAGGCCTGCAGCAGGTTCAGTCCCGGGGTGTCCGGCGCTTCGCCGCCGAGCTCGACGATCTCGCCCTCGATCGTGACCATGCGCACGCGCAGCACGTTGTGCACCGTCAGGCCGTACTTCAAGCAGTGCACGCCGCCCGAGTTTTCCGCCACGTTGCCGCCGATGGAACAGGCGATCTGGCTGGACGGGTCCGGCGCATAGTACAAGCCGTGGGGCGCGGCGGCCTCGGAGATCGCCAGGTTGCGCACGCCGGGGCCGACCACGGCCACGCAGGTCTCGGGATCCAGGCGCAGGATGCGGTTGAGCTTGGCCAGACCGACGACCACGCCCTGAGGATGCGGCGTGGCCCCGCCCGACAGCCCGGTGCCCGTCCCGCGCGGCACCACAGGCACGTTGTGCTCGCGGCAAGCCTTGAGGATGGCGATGACCTGGGCCTCGTTTTCGGGCAGTACCACGACGGGCGGCTGCTCGCGGTACAGGGCCAGTCCGTCGCATTCATAGACGCGGGTCTGGTCGGGCCGGGTGAGGATGCAGTGCGCCGGCACGTCCCGCGCGACGCGGGCGAGGAAACCGGGAAAATCGGGCACGGTGACGTGACGTTCATCCGCGGAGCTTGCGATGTCCATGAGATTCCTCGGGGGCCTAGACGGCCGGCGCCGGCGGCAGGACCTTGCCGGGATTGAGCACGTTGCGCGGGTCCAGCGCGGCCTTCAGGGCCGCCATCACGTCCAGCGCATCCTGACCGTGCTCGGCCCGCATGAAGGCCTGTTTGTGCAGACCGACCCCGTGTTCACCGGTACAGGTGCCCTGCATGGCGATGGCGCGCGCCACCAGGCGCTGATTGAGCCGTTCGGATTCGGCCCATTCGTCCGGATCGTCCGGGTCGAGCAGCATCAGGACGTGGAAGTTGCCGTCGCCCACGTGACCCACGATCGTATAGGGAAAGCTGGCCTGGTCCAGTTCGCGCGCGGCTTCCCCCACGCACTCGGCCAGCCGGGAGATCGGCACGCACACGTCGGTCGTGCTGGAACGGCAGCCGGGACGCAACTGCAGGCCTGCAAAATAGGCGTTGTGCCGCGCCGTCCACAGGCGGCTGCGGTCCTCGGGACGGTCGGCCCATTCGAAGTCCTGGCCGCCGTGCTCGCGCACGATGGCCTGCACCGATTCGGCCTGCTCGCGCACCGAGGCCGGGCTGCCGTGGAATTCGAACAGCAGCAACGGCGATTCGCGCAGGCTCAGATGGCTGTAGCGGTTGGTGGCCCGCACGGCATGGGCGTCCATGAATTCGATCCGGGCCACCGGCACGCCCATCTGGATGACCTCGATCACGCTGTTGACGGCGGCGTCCAGGCCCGGAAAATTGCAGATCGCGGCGGACACGGCCTCGGGCTGGGGATACAGGCGCACGGTGACTTCGACGATGATGCCCAGGGTGCCCTCGCTGCCCACGAACAGGCGGGTCAGGTCGTAGCCCGCCGAGGACTTGCGCGCCCGGCTGGCGGTCTCGATCACCCGCCCGTCGGCCGTGACGACCTTCAGCGACATGACATTCTCGCGCATGGTGCCGTAGCGCACGGCATTGGTGCCGGAGGCGCGGGTGGCCGCCATGCCGCCCAGGCTGGCGTCGGCGCCCGGGTCGATCGGGAAGAACAGACCGGTCTCCCGCAGGGACTCGTTGAGCTGCTTGCGGGTCACGCCGGCCTGGACCGTGGCCGTGAAGTCCTCGGCATGCACGGCCACGATCCGGTTCATTCCCGACAGGTCCAGGCAGACCCCGCCCTGGACCGCCAGCAGGTGGCCTTCCAGGGACGAGCCCGCGCCGTAGGGGATCAGGGCGATGCCATGGTCGTGGCAGTGGCGCGCCACCCAGGCGACCTCGTCCACGTCCCGGGCGAAGACCACCGCGTCGGGCGGCATGGCCGGATACGGGGACTCGTCGCGGCCATGATGCTCGCGCACCGCCTGCGCCGTGGAGCAGCGTTCGCCGAATCGCGACTGGAGCACCGCCAGGAATCCATCCGGCAGGGGCCGGGCCCGCTGGGCGATGTGCAAGGTATCCATATCCGATCCTGTCTTCTCGAAAACCGGTGAGCCCGCCGGGCGACGCGCCTCAGGCGGCGCTGCCGACCGCCTCCGCCGCCGCACGGGTCGCCTGGCGGCGCACGCGCACCGCCGCGGCCAGGCGATCGAGCACGGCCACCGTCGTATCCCAATCCACGCAACCGTCGGTGATGCTCTGACCATACACCAGAGGCTTGCCCGGCACCAGATCCTGACGCCCGCCCACCAGATGGCTTTCGATCATCACGCCGAACAGGTGCGTGTCGCCGGCTTCGATCTGGCCACAGACGTCCTCGATCACCAGGGGCTGGCGGGCATAGTCCTTGCTGCTGTTGGCGTGGCTGGCGTCCACCATGACGCGCGGGCGCATGCCGGCCTTTTCCAGGGCCTGGGCCGCGGCCTGGACGTGCTCGGCCTGGTAGTTGGGCGCCTTGCCGCCGCGCAGGATCACGTGGCAGTCCTCGTTGCCGCGCGTGGACACGATGGCGGAATGCCCGCCCTTGGTGACCGACAGGAAGTAGTGCGGCTGCGACGAGGCCTTGAGCGCGTCGATGGCGATGCGGGTGTTGCCGTCGGTGCCGTTCTTGAAGCCCACCGGGCAGGACAGCCCCGAGGCCAGCTCGCGATGCACCTGGCTTTCCGTGGTGCGCGCCCCGATGGCACCCCAGGACACCAGGTCGGCGATGTACTGCGGCGTGATCATGTCCAGGAACTCGGTGCCGGCCGGCAGATCCAGGGCGTTGATGTCGATCAGCAGTTCGCGCGCGGTGCGCAACCCCTGGTTGATGTCGAAGCTGCCGTCCAGGCCGGGATCGTTGATCAGGCCCTTCCAGCCCACCGTGGTGCGGGGCTTCTCGAAGTACACCCGCATGACGATTTCCAGGTCGGCACCCAGGCGCTCGCGCTGCGGCGCCAGATGGCGGGCGTATTCCATGGCTGCCTTGGTGTCATGGATGGAGCACGGACCGACGACGACGACCAGGCGGTCGTCGACACCGTAAAGAATATTGTGGATGGCGTGCCGCGCATCGTGGACCGTGCGGGAAATGTCCGCCGTGCAGGGAAATTCGCGCATCACGTGTGCGGGCGGGGCCAGCTCGCGGATTTCTCGGATGCGGGTATCGTCGGTATTGTGTGACACGGTCATGCTCCATTCATGGGCCGGATGCGGGGGCGGCAATAAAAAAGCCGCCTGGCGGCGCCGGCGGCTTTTTCGGGAATGTGTGGTCTACCTTTCAGTACAGCGATTCCCTTCCTCCACCAGCGGCTTTGGAAACGTAAAAAAGTAGGAAAAATAAGGAATCGAGTGCATTGGCGAATCCTAGCACAGTCTCCGTCTTCGGGGCAAGAAAGTTGCTCCGGCGAGGCCCGCTGGATCTTTCGCGCCCGAAGGATTTCCTACGCTCCCCCAGCCTTTTCCATGCGATCCGGACGTTCCGCATGAATTGATGAGTGGATCCTAGCACGCCCCATGCCTTCAACGGCTAGAAAGTTGCTCCTGGGATGCCTGAAAGATTTTCCGCGCTTCTTTCCGCTTTTCCGTCCCTCCGATGCGCCCCTCCGGCTCCGCTCGAATGCTTCTTGTGAATTGATTAGCATACGAATCATTCTATAATGCATCATTCGCACAGAGATCATTTCACACATACATATCCAGGAGGCATCGATGAAGTCCGCACCGAAAAAATCCGCGCTGAAACCCTGGCTGCTCGCCACGGCCGCCGCCTGCGCCCTGGGCCAGGTCACCACCACCGTACAGGCCGCCGACCTGGCCGCCATCCGCGAAAGCGGCACGCTGCGGGTGGCCGTCGCCAACGAGATCCCCTACGGCTACATGGATCTGAACGGAGAAGCCAAAGGCGTCGGACCGGATGTCGCCAAGCACATCGCCAAGGCCCTGGGCATCGCCAAGATCGAATGGACCACCACGGCGTTCGGTTCTCTGATCCCGGGCCTGCAGGCCGACCGCTACGACATGGTGGCCGCCGAGATGGCCATCCTGCCGCAGCGCTGCGAGCAGGTGCTCTATTCCGAGCCGGACAGCTCCTACGGCGAAGGCCTGCTGGTCGCCAAGGGCAACCCGAAGGGCATTCACGACTACGAAAGCTTCGCCGCCTCGGACAACAAAATCGCCGTCATGGCCGGCGCCGACCAGCTGGAAATCCTGCAGGCCCTGAAAGTCTCAGCCAGCCGGATCGTGACCATCGCCAACAACGCCGACGCGATCTCCACGGTGACCACCGGGCGCGCGGACGGCTACGCGGCCACCAGCCTCACCGTCGGTCAACTGGCCGCCAAGAGCAAGGGCAGGGCCGAGGCCGCCCGGGACTTCAAGGATCCGGTGATCGACGGCCAGCCCGTGCGCAGCTGGGGCGGCTTCGCCTTTTCCAGGGACTCGGCCAGCCTGCGCGACGCCGTGAACCAGGAACTGGCGAAATTCAAGAAGACCGACGACTGGAAGAAGATCATGAGCGGCTACGGCTTTTCCGCCGAGGACGCCACCCAGTCCTTCGAGCGCGCCACGGCGCAGCTCTGCGCCGGGTAGGCACGATCCGGGCCTCGCATGGACTGGCTGTCCTACCTGAACCCCCTGATGCAGGGCGCCTGGGTCACGATCCGGCTGGCCCTGTATTCCACCCTGCTGGGGGCGGTGTTCTCCTTCCTGTTCGGCATTGGCCGCCTGTCCAGGTCCGAGCCCTGCCGCTGGGCCTCGATCGCCCTGATAGAGATCTTTCGCGGGACCTCGCTGCTGGTGCAATTGTTCTGGCTGTTCTTCGCCCTGCCGGTGCTGGGGCAGGCTCTGGGCATGGACCTGCGCCTGCCGCCGGTGGTGGCGGGCACGCTGGCCCTGAGCCTGAACATCGGCGCCTACGGGGCCGAAGTCGTGCGCGGCGCCATCCAGGCCGTGCCGCGCAGCCAGCACGAGGCGGCCAAAGCGCTGGACTTCACGCCGCGCCAGATCCTGTGGCGCATCGCCATCCCGCAAGCCGTCCCGGAAATGATGCCCAGCTTCTGCAACCTGGCTGTGCAGAACCTGAAGGACACGGCCCTGGTGTCGCTGATCGGCCTGGGCGATCTGGCCTTCCAGGCCGAGCGCGTGCGCAACTTCACCCAGGACAGCGTCGGAGTCTACACCCTGCTGCTGCTCATGTATTTCGGCATGGCGCTGGTACTGGCCGGCCTGATGCGCCTCCTGGAAACCCGCGTCGGGCGCTGGCGCGTCAGGGGAATCTGAATGCTGTTCGGCATCGAATGGAACACCGCCAATGACTGGGTGTTCGCCTGGTCGATCCTGCCCATCCTGCTGCGCGGCCTGGTCGTCACGATCGAGGCCACCCTGCTGGGCTTCGCGGTCGGCGCCGCGCTGGGTCTGGTCCTGGCGGCCCTGAAGAGCGTGCGCATCCGGCTGGTCTCCTGGCCCGCGCGCGTGTTCACGGAATTCCTGCGCGACACCCCGCTGCTGGTGCAGCTGTTCTTCCTGTACTACGTACTGCCGGAATACGGGCTGGTGCTGCCTGCTTTCCTGACCGGCGCCCTGGCGCTGGGGGTGCAGTACAGCGCCTATATGTCCGAGGTCTACCGCGCCGGCCTGGAATCGATCACCCGGGGCCAGGTCGAGGCCGCGCGTGCGCTGGACATCTCCCCCCTGCGCATCTTCGCGGTCGTCATCCTGCCCCAGGCGATTCCCCGCATCATCCCGGCCCTGGGCAACTATCTGGTATCCATCATGAAAGACGTGCCCGTGCTGTCCGTGGTGTCCATCCTGGAAATGCTCAACGTCGCGCGCATCATCGGCGACCGCAGCTTCAACTACATGGTCCCGCTGACCCTGGTGGGCGCGCTCTACCTGATCCTGACTCTGATCGCCTCGGCCGGTGTGCGCTACCTGGACGAGCACCTGCCCAAGCGCGGCATTCCGCTGCATTGAACGAATGATGAACGACACTTCGAACCCACCCGATCCGGCCTCCCCCATCATCGTCATGGAGCAGGTCGTCAAGCGCTTCGGCGAGGCCCTCGTGCTCGACCGCCTGGACTTCCAGGTGGCCAAGGGCGAGAAAGTCACCATCATCGGCCCCTCGGGTTCGGGCAAGTCCACGGTGCTGCGCATCCTGATGACGCTGGAGACCATCGACGCGGGCATGATCCACGTGGCCGGCAAGCCCCTGTGGCACGAATACCGCGACGGCCGCCCCGTCCCCGCGGGAGAGGCCCACCTGCGCGCCATGCGCAAGGAAATGGGCATGGTATTCCAGCAGTTCAACCTGTTCCCCCATATGACGGTGCGGCGCAACATCACCGAATCGCCCATCCATGTGCTGGGCTTGTCGAAGGAGGAAGCGGGGCGCCGCGCCCACGAATACCTGGATCTGGTCGGCATGACCGAACACGCGGACAAGTTTCCCGGCCAGCTGTCCGGCGGCCAGCAGCAGCGCGTGGCCATCGCCCGCGCGCTGGCAATGCGCCCGAACATCATGCTGTTCGACGAGCCGACCTCGGCCCTGGACCCTGAACTGGTGGGCGAGGTGCTGACCGTCATCCGCCGCCTGTCCGAGGAGCACGACCTGACCATGCTGCTGGTGACCCACGAAATGGAATTCGCCCGTCAGATCTCGGACCGGGTGTGCTTCTTCGACAAAGGCGTGGTGGTGGAACAGGCGCCGCCCGAAGAAATATTCACCGAGCCCCGGGAGGAACGCACCCGGGAATTCCTGAAGACCTTCATCCAGACCCGCCAGACCAGCGGTTGAGCGGCAAGGCTAGGCGGCTGCCCTCAACGACGTCAGCGGCTCGGCGGAGCGCCGCGCCGCGATGTGCTCGGGGCGCGGCTTCATGCCATGGAATGGCGCGACCAGGCGGTTTTCCACGCTGTTGTAGACCATGAAGACATTGCTGCGCGGCCAGGGCGAGAGATTGCCGGCCGAACCATGCAGCGTGTTGCAATCGAAGAACACCACCGAACCGGCCGGCGCGATCGCCGCCTCCAGTCCGCCCCGCTCCGCCAGCAGGCGCAGACTGACCGGATCGGGTACCCCGACCTCCTGGCGTCGCAGCGAGGTGCGGTAGTGGTCCTCCGGCGTCTCGCCGACGCAGGCCACGAATTGCCGGTGCGAGCCCGGGATCAGCATCAGCGGCCCGTTGAATGCCGTGTTGTCCGTCAGCAGCACCGAGCAGCTCAGCGCCCGCATGGCCGGCATGCCGTCCTCCACGTGCCAGGTCTCGAAATCGGAATGCCAGTAGAACTCCTTGCCGTCGAGCGCGGGCTTCATGTTCACCCGCGACTGGTGGATGTAGACCTCCGACCCCAGGATCTGGCGCGCCACGTCCAGCAGCCGGGGATCGCGCGGCAGGTCCGCCAGCCGCCGCCCCAGTTCGTGCACCCGGAAGATCGAGCGCAGCGCCGTGCCGCCGGGCTCGCGGATCACCTCCTCACCCTCGCGCACCGCCGGGTCGCGCTCCAACGCCAGGACCTCCTCGCGCAGCGCCTCGACCTCGCCGGCATCGAACACACCGGGCAGCACCAGAAAACCGTCGCGCTCATAAGCCCGCAGCCGCGCCGCATCCAGCGCATCGGCGTAGCGGCCTTCGTCATACACCACGGGATCGCCGCGTGCGATCAGCGCCGCGTCCCGCCCCGTTCGCGATACGTAAAAATCCTTCATCTTTCATGTCCTCCTGTCGGATGCGGACGGCCCGGGCATCCGGGCCACCCGGGCCGGGGCCGGCCCTCAGGCTCCGGACGCCTCCGAGGCCGGATAGACGCCGGACGCGTCGTGGACCTCACGGCCCGTCAGCGGCGGGTTGAACACGCAGATCACCCGCAGCGGCCGCTCGCCGCCGCGCAGCCAGTGCTCGTCATGCCGATCCAGCGCATAGACCACGCCGGGGCCCAGGGCGTATTTCCTGCCGTCGGCGATGGTCTCGACCTCGCCGTCGCCCTCGATGCACCAGACAGCCTCCAGATGATTACGGTAATGGATGTGCGTCTCGGTACCCGGGAAGATCACGGTCTCGTGGAACGAGAACCCCATGCCGTCTGAGGACAGCAACACCCGGCGGCTGGTCCAGTTGTCCGTGACGATTTCCTGATCCGTCCCGATGACGTCCCTGACGTTGCGCACGATCATCGTCCGCCTCCCGCGGCCTTCAGCGTCCGGGAACGGCGACCCTCGCCGGCCAGGACCTCGCCCACGCTGCGCTCGACGATCTCCAGCCCCTGCTGCAGCTGCTCGCGCGGGATGGTCAGGGCCGGCAGCACCTTCAGCACCTCGTCGTAAGCACCCGACGTCTCGATCACCACGCCCAGCTCGAAAGCCCGGCGCGCGACCAGGCCGGCCAAGCCTTCGCCCACCGGCGCGACCAGGCCCTGGATCAGGCCGCGGCCGCGCACACCCAGGCCCGCGTCCCGGCAGCTGTGCGCCAGGTTTTCCAGCCAGTCGCGCACCAGGCGCTCCTTGGCCGCGACTTCTTGGCTCAGCGCCTCGTCGGCCCAGTAGGTCTCCAGCGCCTGGGCCGCCGTGACGAACGCCAGGTTGTTGCCGCGGAAGGTGCCGCTGTGCGCGCCCGGTTCCCAGACATCGAGTTCCCGGCGCAGCAGCACCAGCGCCATGGGCAGGCCGAAGCCCGACAGGGATTTCGACAGCGTGACGATGTCCGGCGAAATCCCTGCCGCCTCGAAGCTGAAGAAACTGCCGGTGCGCCCGCAGCCGACCTGAATGTCGTCCACGATCAGCAGCATGTCGTGGCGCCGGCACAGGCGCTCCAGTTCGCGCAGCCAGCGCCGCGAGGCCACGTTCACTCCGCCCTCTCCCTGGACCGTCTCGACGATCACCGCCGCCGGGTGATCCAGCCCGCTGCTGGGATCGTCCAGCATGCGCTCCAGGTAGGCCATGGTGTTCACGTCCGGACCGAAATAGCCGTCGTAGGGCATGAAGCTGATGTTGCCCAGCGCCACGCCGGCGGCCTTGCGGAATTTCCGGTTGGCCGTGGCCGCCAGCGAGCCGCCGGACACGCCGTGGAAGCCGTGCGTGAAGGAAATGACGTTCTGGCGGCCCTTGACCTGGCGCGCGATCTTCAGCGCCGCCTCGACCGCGTTGGTGCCCGTGGGGCCGGTGAACTGCAGCACGTAATCCAGGCCGCGCGGTTCGAGCACCAGCCGGCCCAGCGTCTGCATGAAATATTTCTTGGCGCTGGTGGCCATGTCCAGGCCGTGCGTCACGCCGTCGGACTCCAGGTACGCCATCATGCGCTCGCGCAGGACGGGGTTGTTGTGCCCGTAGTTCAGGGTGCCCGCGCCGCTGAAGAAATCGATGTAGCGGCGGCCGTCCTCGTCATACAGCTCCGAGCCGCGCGCCTTGCTGAAAATGACCGGAAACGACCGGACGTAGCCTCTGACTTCAGACTCCATCCGGTCGAAGATTTTCAAGTCCATGGGTTCCTCCTTCTCATCGTTCATGGGGTCCGGTCCGATTCGGGGGCCGGCGGGGTGAACGGGCCGATGCGCAGCAGCGGCTCGGCCTCGTGCGTGTCCGCGCCGAACAGTGCGGCGTCGAACAGGGCCGTTTCGCCCAGCGGGGCGCCCAGGCGGACGGCCAGCCTGGAAAACAGCCTGCGCGAAGCCCGGTTTCCGGGCCCCACGGTGGTCTCGACCCAGCGCGCCGGGCACGACGCCCTGCGCGACAGCAGGCCCAGCAGCATGTCCAGACCCAGCCCCCGGCCGCGCGCCCGGGGATCCACCGCCACCTGCCAGACGAACAGTGCGTCGTCCCGGCCGGGGATGCGATAGCCCGACACCATGCCCAGCAGGCCATCCTCGTCCTCGGCCAGGATGCAGGTGTCGGAGAAATGCTCCGTCAGGAGCAAATAGAGATAGACGGAATTCAGGTCCAGCGGCGGACAGCGCGCCACCAGGCTCCGCAGGGCCGGCCCGTCCGCGCGGGCCGGCGGGCGTAGCCGCGCCCGACCGTTCGGTGCCGGTCCCGCCGTTTTCAAACCACCAGTCCGGATTCGGGCGCGACGCCGCCCACGGGGACGTCCAGCATGGGGGACTGGGGGTCGGCCGCATGAGCCAGCCCCGTGCCGGATTCGATCAGACCCACCACGCGCTCCAGCGACAGCGTGATCGTGGCCTGCTCCAGTTCCGGCAGCGCCTGCAGCGCCTCGGCCAGCTTCTGCTGCAGGGGCGAAGGCGTGTCCCGCGCCAGTTCGCGCCCGGCGTCGGTCGCGCTGACAAACACGATGCGGCGATCCGCGCGGCCGCGCTCGCGCACGATCAAACCCTTGTCCTCCAGCCGATCGAGAATGCCGACGACCGTGCTGGCGCTGACGTGGACTTCCCGGCTGATGGCCGTGGCCGTCATCGGCCCCTTCTCGATCACGGTCCGCAGGCAGACCAGCTGGGGGCCGGTGATATGGCTGCAGGCCGACAGCTGCCGGGAATGCAGGGCCACGGCACGGGTGATGCGGCGCAAGGCTCGCAGGATCCGCAGGTCGTAGGCCTGCTGCGCATCCGTCTGAGTGTTCATAGTGTTGGAAGATCCTCAAAAAATTCATTTCTGTTGAAATGATAAGACTATTAATTATACGAGTCAAGAATAAAAAAACCGCCCCTGTGAGCCAGGAGCGGTCTCTCGCGGCGGGACCGGATATCCGGTCGATGCCCGGTCAATGCCCCGAATGTGGATCGATCGGCTCGTCGCTGTGAAAGATCGCGGGATCTTCCTTGCCCTTGACCGTCAGGAAGCCGGCCAGGCCCTTCTCCATCCGCGAAAGGGCATGGTCCACCAGCATGTAGCGGCCCGGATAGTCGGTCTTGAACTCCACCATCGTGGCCCCGCCAGGCGGCACCAGCGTGGTCTGCACGTCGGTCAGGGGCTTGCTGGTCAGCGAGGCCTGGTCATAGACGCGGTCGAAGACTTCGCCGATGAGGTGCAGGCTGGAAGTCAGGTTCGGCCCGCCGACGCCGAAGAAGATCCGCACCGTGTCCCCGACCCGGGATTCCATGTTGTAGACCTTGGTCAAAGCGTCCATGGAGCCGTTGAACATCATGTGCTCGGGATTTTCCGCCAGCAGTTTTTCCAGCGAGAACTCCTGCAGACCGCTGCCGCCGTGCGGCTGGGCGGTATAGAGCTCGCCCTGCATGATGTAGAACTCGTGGTCCGCCTTGGGCAGGCCGCCCTCGGGCTCGACCAGAATCATGCCGTACATGCCGTTGGTGATGTGCTGGGCCACCATCGGCGTGGCGCAGTGATAGACGAACAGGCCGGGATGCAGCGCCTTGAAGGAGAAAGACTTGGTCTGGCCCGGGGGCACCTGGGTCACGGCGGCCCCGCCGCCCGGCCCGGTAACCGCGTGGAAGTCCACGGAGTGGATGTGCGTGCTGTCCTTGGCATTGGACACATTGACCGTGACCATGTCGCCGACCCGCACCCGGATGAACGGTCCCGGCACCTTGTTGTTAAAGGTCCAGAAGCGATAGGTGCTGTTGTCGCCCAGGCGACCCTCGACTTCCGTGGTCAGCAGGTCCACCGTGACCTTCTGCGGTCCGCGCTTGCCCACCGGAGTTCCGACGACGGACGGATCATGGGCGATCTGCGGCGCCTGGACCTTGGTCTCCCGGGACGGTTCGCCGACGATCAGCTTGCCGACCATCCCCGCCGCCTTGTGGCCCGGCAGAGTGCACAGGTACTCGAAAGTGCCATTCTTCGCCGCGCGAAACACGATGGCCGTGGCCGCGTTCTTGCCCGATATCTGGTCCGAATGCGCATGGAATTCCGGCACCGCGATATCGTGGGTGGCCCCGTCTGCGTTGACGAGGTTGATCTGCACCACCGCCCCTTCGGGCACCTTCAGGTCGGGGTTGACCGCATCGGCGATCGCGCCGCGCTCGCCGATGAACACCAGCTTGCCGCCGGAGATCGAAGTGCGCAGCGTGAAAATGACGTCCGGCTTGTAGGTCACCATCTGGCCGCCGTCCTGCGCGCCATCATGGGCGGCCCAGGCCGCGCCGGTCAGCCCCAGGCCGGCCGCGCACAACAGGACGCCGCCCAGCAATCGCCCGAAAAGATTCATGAATGATTTCCCCTGATTATTTGATAACGAAATATTTTCTGCTTGAATAATGTAGGCTGAGACTTTTCATGTCAACCCACTATCCGGAAACGACCTTCCAAGCACGGGGAAATCCGCTCGAAAAAGCCGACAAATCTCAAGTTTCACGGCCAAGCCCCAGGAAAAGGATAGTGCAGGCCCCAAATGTCCCGGCAAAGAACTTATAATCCCTCACGAGATCAGGGGCCTTTCCCTGAAGCTCCTTTTTTTTGGCAGGTTCTATTTTGCTGGCTGACCCTCCTTCCTCCGGGCCGATCCGCAGGATCAACGCACCCCGGCGCATTGCTGTGGCGCCCGAGTCGACGCGATGTTCCACCTGCATGCTGAATGCCATCTGCCTGCCGCTGGGCATGACGCGCCAGGACGTGGTCAAGATGGACGAGTTGATCAAGGAACGCTTCCGCCTGTCCAAGGGCGGCACGCTGTATCGCCAGGGCGACGCCGCGGACGCCGTCTACGGCCTGCGGTCCGGGTCGATCAAGACTCAGATCGAGGATGCCAACGGCCAGGTCCAGATCACCGGCTTTCTACTGCCGGGCGAGGTCCTGGGCCTGGACGGGCTGATGAGCGAACGTCAGGTCTCCCACGCCATCGCCCTGGAAGACTCCGAGGTCTGCATCATCCGGCTGGACGAAATGGACCAGCTGGCGCCCCAGTTGCCTTCGCTGCAGCGTCAGTTGCGCCGCCTGATGAGCAAGGAGATCGGCCGCTCACACCAGTTGCTGCTGGCGCTGGGCAGCCTGCGTTCGGAACAGCGCCTGGCGGCCTTTCTGCTGAACCTGTCCCAGCGCCTCCAGGTGCTGGGCTATTCGCCCTATGAATTCATTTTGCGCATGAGCCGCGAGGAAATCGGCAATTTCCTGGGCCTGACCCTGGAAACCGTCAGCCGCCTGTTTTCGCGCTTCGCCCGCGAAGGGCTGATCAGGGTCCAGCAGCGCGAGGTCCACATCCTGGACATGGCTGCCCTGCAGGCCCTGTCGGGCACGGACTGCAGCTAGTGTCCTGTCTGGTTGGTTTGGTCACTTGAATTCGGATGCATGGGCTTGTCAGGCAAGGCGCAAACCGCAGCGATAGCCGGTGCTATCGCGAGGATGAATCTGGACACGGAGCAGTCCCTGCGGACTGCTCCGTGCCTGACGAATCCGAACCGCTTGCAAGCGGTGAGGTGGACAAGCAACGCAGCATGGCCAGCCCAGGCGCCGAAGGTAAGAATCGGAATTAGCCAGACAGGACACTAGGCGGCCAGCGCCTCCACGGCGCCGCGAATCCGGGGCGCCGGGGGCCGGATTCGTCTCTTCCCTATTCCACCGGATCGCCGAATTCGTCCAGTTCCACTCCGCGTGGGGCGATGCGCAGCGTCAGCGCGCTGGACAGGGCCGCCATGATCCAGAAAATGAAGAAGCCCACGGTGTACACCGTGAGGCGGCCGGCCCGCAGATACCCCAGGAACACGACGTCCAGGGGATCGACCAGCGCGAACACGACCGCGCTCGCGGCTCCCGCCATGAGAAAGGACGGCCACAGGACCCACATCAGATTGCGTGCGCGCAAAACCCGTCTCCCATACGTCAACGATGAACTCAGCGCTGCTGCGCCGAGGCCGCGGGTGCGGTGACGACCAGGCCCTGCCGGGTCCCGCCATCGATGATAGCCTGATCTCCGTAGGACTGGAATGCCAGCACGATGGTGATCACGCAGCCGACCACCGCTGTGGCGGGCCCCAGGATCAGCAGCCAGGGCCAGCGATGCCGCCACCAGGGCCGGCCTTCGGACAATCCTTCCGTTTCCCGTGTCTTCGATGTCATGGCGTTTTCCTCTCGTGGATCAGTTCGGTACATAGAAGCTGGACTGCTCGACCACCGAAGCGGCCTCTCCGGAATCCCGCTTGCCGGTCGTCTCGAACCGGATGTCGTACAGCCCCGGCTTGAGCCCGTCGGCGGGCGCCCGCAGCACCACCGGCACCAGCCGGTTGGCCGAACCGTCCACCCGCACCCGGGCCGTCCCCTGGTCGGCGGTCTGCAGCACCAGGCCCGGCACGCCGGAGGCGCGCAAATCCAGCTCGATCGGGCTTTCGTCCGAATTGATGATCTGCAGCCGGTAGACGTTCTCGATCAGGCCGCCGGCGACTTCGCGCCCGAGCGCGCCCCGGTCGCGGATCACGTCCACCCGCAGCGTCGTGCGCGTCGCCAGCGAGAAGACGAACGCGATGGCGATCGCCCCCAGCAGGGCCGAATAGGCCAGCACGCGGGGGCGCAGCATGCGGCGGCGCACCTGCGACTGTGTCAGCCGTTCCGTGATGGCGTTGCCCGACGTGTAGCGGATCAGGCCGCGCTCATAGCCCATCTTGTCCATCACGGTGTCGCAGGCGTCGACGCAGGCCCCGCAGCCGATGCACATGTATTGCAGGCCGTCGCGGATGTCGATGCCGGTCGGACAGACCTGCACGCACAGGCTGCAGTCCACGCAATCGCCCATTCCGGCTTCCTTGTGGTCGATCTTGCGCGAACGCCCGCCGCGCGGCTCGCCGCGCACGTGGTCGTAAGTCACGACGAAGGTGTCATCGTCCACCATCACGCTCTGGAAACGTGCATAGGGACACATGTACTTGCAGACGGCCTCGCGCATGAAACCGGCGTTGCCCCAGGTGGCGAAAGCGTAGAACAGCATCCAGAACCACTGCCAGGGGCCGAGGTCGAAGGCCATCAGGTGCGCGCCCAGTTCGCGGATCGGCGCGAAATAGCCGATGAAGGTATAGCCCGTCCACAGGGCCAGGACCACCCACAGGAAATGCTTGGTCGCCTTGATGCGCAGCTTGCGGGCGTTCCAGGGCTGCTCGTCCAGGCGGATACGGGCCAGACGGTCGCCCTCGACCCTGGCCTCGATCCACATGAACAGCTCGGTGTAGACCGTCTGCGGACAGGCGTAGCCGCAGAACAGACGCCCCGCCATGGCGGTGAACAGGAACAGGGCGAAGGCCGACAGCACCAGCAGAACTGTCAGGTAGATCACGTCCTGGGGCCACAGCACCATGCCGAACAGATAGAACTTGCGCGCGCCCAGATCGAACAGCACGGCCTGGCGGCCGCTCCACTCGATCCAGGGCAGGCCGTAGAAGATCAACTGGGTCAGGAACACCATCAGCACGCGGATGCGCGCGAAACTCCCCTGGACGGATCGAGGATAGATCTTCGAGCGGACCTCGGCGAGCGCCTTCTCGACCTGGGGCGAAGTCCCGCCCCCGGAGCCCTTGCGTATCCGGCGCGCGGGCTGCCAGGCCGGATCGTCGCGCGACGTCTGCGCTTCGGCCTGCGAGGAGGGGTCCTTCTGCATGGTGTCCTCTGTCCGTAAATGTGATTGCCTGTGCGACAGGCCCTTCTAGAATAGGGGCGGCCGGCCCCGCGCAACGGGGCCGGCCAGCGGTGGTTTAGCGGTTGGACTGGCCCCAGACCCAGGCCGCCAGCAAGCGGATCTGCTCGGGAGTCAGGTTCTGCTTCTGGGCCGGCATCTGGTTGTCGCGGCCATTCAGGATGGTCTCGACGATGGTGGCCTCGGAGCTGCCATACAGCCAGACGTCATCGGTCAGATTGGGCGCGCCCAGCGCCTGGTTGCCCTTGCCGTCGGCGCCGTGGCAGGCCACGCAGTAGGTCTCGAACCCGCGCTTGCCGGCATTGACCCGCAGCGGATCGTGGGCCAGGCCGGACAGGGAGCGGACGTACTGGGCGATGGCCGAGGCCTCGTCGGGCTTGATCGCCGCGCTCCAGGCCGGCATCACGCCATGGCGGCCTTCCGTGATGGTCTGCAGGATCTGCTCCGGCGCCCCGCCGTACAGCCAGTCGCCATCGGTCAGATTGGGGAAGCCGCGGCCGCCCTTGGCGTCCGACCCGTGGCACTGGGCACAGTTGTTCAGGAACAGGCGCTGGCCGATGTCCCGGGCCTGGTCGTCGCGGGCGATATCCTCGACCGGCATGTCGCGGAAACGCTCGTACACGGGCTGGATGCGCGCGTTGAACGCCTCCTGCTCCTGCAGGACTTGCTGGCCCGCCGTGAAGCCGAGCGTGCCCTTCCAGCTGCCCAACCCCGGATACAGCACCAAGTAGCCCAGCGCGAAGATGCACAGCCCCAGGTACATCACCGTCCACCAGCGCGGCACCGGGTTGTTCAGCTCGGTCAGGTCGCCGTCCCAGACATGGCCGGTGTTCTCGACCTGCTCGACATTGCGCTTGAGCCAGGCGCGCTGGGAAAACAGCAGGTACACGCACCAGGCGATCCCGCCCAGGGCGATGGCCGCGATGTAATAGCTCCAGAAACTGCTGACGAAATCACTCATTTGATTCCCCGGTGTTCTTGTCGTTCTGATATTCCTCGGGCAAGGCGAAGGGCAGCATCGCCGCCTGCCGGTTGGCTTCGGCCCGATGCGCCGACCAGGCCCACCACACGATGCCGGCGAACGTCGCGATCGCCAGCGCCGTCACGATCCCGTTGATGACGCCGAGCATGTCAATGCCCCCCCTTGGCCATGGATTCCTGGGCTGCGGCGCGCCCGCCCACGCCCAGGCCCTGCAGAAAGGCCACGACCGCGTCTTCCTCGGTCTTGCCCTTGAGCTGCTCGGGCGCGGCGGCGATTTCCTCGTCCGTGTAGGGCACGCCCAGGGTGCGCAGGACCCGCATGCGTTCCTGGACGTCGGCGCCCTCGACTGTGTTCTTCTGCAGCCAGGGGTAGGCCGGCATGTTGGATTCCTTCACCACGTCGCGCGGATTGCGCAGGTGGATGCGATGCCATTCGTCGGAATAACGCTGGCCGACGCGGGCCAGGTCCGGCCCCGTGCGCTTGGAGCCCCACAGGAAGGGGTGGTCGTAGACGGATTCCGCGGCGATCGAATAGGGGCCGTAGCGCTGGACCTCCGACTGCAGCTTGCGGACCTGCTGGGAATGGCAGCCCACACAGCCCTCGCGGATGTAGACGTCGCGGCCCACCAGCCGCAGGGCCTCGTAGGGCTTGACGCCCTCGACCGCCGTGGTGGTGGAATGCTGGAAGAACAGCGGGATGATCTGCACCAGGCCGGAGAACGACACCACCAGGATGCTGAAGACGATCAGCAGGCCGACGTTGCGCTCCAGCATTTCATGGGAGAAGCGTTTCTTGGTACCAGACATGGTCAACTCCTTAGGCCGACGCCGGCACGGCGGATTGAGGGGCGGCATGGGCATCCGGACTTTCCAGGGGCACCACCGGATTGACCCGGGGCTGGCCGCGCACCGTCAGCCAGGTGTTCCAGGCCATCAGGCCCATGCCCGACAGGAAGAACAGGCCGCCGATCAAGCGGATGGTGTAGAACGGATAGGTGGACTTCACGACCTCGACGAAACTGTAGGTGAGCATGCCGTCCTCGCCGGTGGCGCGCCACATCAGGCCCTGCATCACGCCCGCGATCCACATCGAGGCGATGTACAGCACCACGCCCAGCGTCGCCAGCCAGAAGTGCAGGTTGATGAAGTCCGGACGGGCCATGCTTTCGCGGCCATACAGGCGCGGGATCAGGTAGTACAGCGAGCCGAAAGTGATCATCGCCACCCAACCCAAGGCGCCCGAGTGCACGTGGCCGATCGTCCAGTCGGTGTAGTGCGACAGCGCGTTGACCGTGCGGATCGACATCATCGAGCCTTCGAAGGTGGACATGCCGTAGAAGGACAGCGCCACCACCAGGAATTTCAGGATCGGATCGGTGCGCAGTTTGTGCCAGGCGCCCGAGACCGTCATGATGCCGTTGATCATCCCGCCCCAGGACGGCGCCAGCAGGATCAGGGAGAACGCCATGCCCAGCGACTGGGTCCAGTCGGGCAGCGAGGTGTACAGCAGGTGGTGCGGACCGGCCCACATGTAAGTGAAGGCCAGCGCCCAGAAGTGCACGATCGACAGGCGGTAGGAATAGATCGGACGGCCGGCCTGCTTGGGCACGAAGTAGTACATCATGCCCAGGAAGCTGGTGGTCAGGAAGAAGCCCACGGCGTTATGGCCGTACCACCACTGCACCATGGCGTCCTGCACCCCGGCGTAGGCGGAATAGGACTTCCACATCGACACCGGCAGTTCCAGGTTGTTGAAGATGTGCAGGATGGCGATCGTCAGGATGTAGGACCCGAAAAACCAGTTCGCCACATAGATGTGCCGGACACGGCGCTTGGCGATGGTGCCGAAGAACACGATGGCGTAGGCCACCCAGACCAGAGTGATCAGAATGTCCAGCGGCCATTCGAGTTCGGCGTATTCCTTGGTCGAGGTGAAACCCATGGGCAGGGTGATCACCGCGCCGACCAGCACGGCCTGCCAGCCCCAGAAGGTGAAGGCGGCGAGCTTGTCGGAGAACAGGCGGACCTGACAGGTGCGCTGCACGACATAGTAGGACGTGGCGAACAGGGCGCTGCCGCCGAAGGCGAAGATCACCCCGTTGGTGTGCAGCGGCCGCAGGCGCCCGTAGCTGAGCCAGGGCGTGTTGAAGTTCAGTTCCGGCCAGATCAGTTGCGACGCGATCAATACTCCGACAGCCATCCCCACCACGCCCCAGAAGATCGTGGCGATGGTGAACTGCCTGACGACGCCGTAATTGAAGGTTTCGGCCGGTGTCCCGGCTGTACCGGTCGTGCCCATAAACGTTCCCCTCAGAACAAGTTAAGACGTGAATTTTTGAAAAGCTGAATAATCCCTTACCCGCCCCGAAACATCCTTGACCTAGATCAAGGAGCCCCGGGGTGGACACGATCGTCATCGTCCAGGATGGCGGTGGCCGCGTCCCGTGTGTCGTCGAACTGGCCGGCGAAGATCGCCCACCAGAACGCCGCGCCGATACCCAGGACAAACAGCAGGGAGATCGGCAAAAGCAGGAATAACGCGTCCATGACCGTCAGCCCGGCATGGCGCCGGCGCGGCGGACGGCCGTCCGCCGCCCGGCCGCGTCGTCGTTCGCCGGGCGCGCCAGGCGCCAGGCGTTGGCCGCGACGGCCAGGGACGACAGCAGCATGGTGATGGCGGCCACCCAGGGCTGCACCCAGCCGCAGGCCGCCAAGGGCGCCATCAGCAGGTGCCAGGCCAGGGAGCCATGGAGATTCTGGCGCGCGACGCGCCGCATGGCGCGATCCAGCGCGGCGGGATCGCGCACCCCGTCCGCGCCCGCGCGCAGCCGCGCGGCATGGCGGGCCGCCAGGGCGGCCGGCACCGACATGGACAGGGCGCAGGGGCAGCTCATGACCAGCAGAGCGACCGTCACGGCGACCGCATGGTCGGGCCGGACGTTCCACCAGTACAGGCCGACCAGGACGGCCAGCAGGATCTGGGCGCAGACGAACCGGAAGGCCAGGCGATCGGCCGCGCGCAGCAGCTCGGCGTCGCTCCCGTCGCGGGCCTGGCCGCTGACGGCCTGGCGGGCGCAGGTCTCCAGGAAGCGTGCCGTCAGCAGGAAGGCCACGAACATGGAGACCGAATCGAAATAGACTTCCCCCGCGTCGCGCCAGGTGGCGACAACGCTGGGCACGAAGGCGGCGAGGATGCCCAGCGCCACCGGCACGTCCATGCCGACGCGCCGTCGCGCCAGGGCGCGCCAGGCGCCGCGCCACACGGGCCAGGCGCAATACAGGACCAGGGGAACGCACAGAACCAGGCTGAGCCAGTTCATCAGCACGATGGCCTGCTCCAGGGACTGCTGGGCGTCGGGCGCGCGCGCGCCGTGCCGCAGATAACCCGGGAAAGCCAGCATCATGACCTGCATCATCACCAGCCAGGCCAGCCCGGTGCGGGCCAGCATGTGCCGCCGCGCGCTGCGCATGGCATCGGTCATGTGGGGTGGAGGCGTAAAGAGAGAAGGCGCGCGCATGCAAGAACTATAGCCAGCACCCCATGACGAAACCTTGACACAGATCAATACCAGCCACAAGATCCTGTTGTTGTCGGAGAAAGGCGCGCAAAAAAAAACGGGAAGGCGCGAGCCTTCCCGAAAGCACACCGCAGGGAAGCCCCTCGCTCCACCTCGCCGCTTGCAAGCCGCTCGGATTCGCCAGGCGCGGATCAGTCCGCAGGGGACTCATCCGCGTCCGGGCTCATCCCTGCCCTCTCTCAAACCCTCTCTCAAATCATCGCGGTCAGGCCACCTGCGTTTCGTGCGCCTGGTCGAACTGCGCTTCTTCGGTCGAGCCGGTCAGCGCCGTGGTGGACGACTGGCCACCTTCGATGGCCTGGGTCACGGCGTCGAAATAGCCCACCCCGACCTCGCGCTGATGCTTGACGGCGGTGAAGCCCTTGTCCGCCGCGGCGAATTCCTTCTGCTGCAATTCCACGAAGGCGCTCATCTGCGTGCGGGCGTAGCCGTGCGCCAGCTCGAACATGCCGTAATTCAGGGCGTGGAAGCCGGCCAGCGTGATGAACTGGAACTTGTAGCCCATGGCGCCCAGTTCGCGCTGGAACTTGGCGACCGTGGCGTCGTCCAGGTTTTTCTTCCAGTTGAACGAGGGCGAGCAGTTGTAGGCCAGCATCTTGCCCGGAAACTGGCGGTGGATGGCCTCGGCGAACTTGCGCGCGTATTCCAGGTTGGGGGTGGAGGTCTCGCACCAGATCAAGTCGGCGTAGGGCGCATAGGCCAGGCCGCGGGAGATCGCCTGGTCCAGGCCGGCGCGGGTGCGGTAGAAACCTTCCACGGTGCGCTCGCCAGTGACGAAGGGCGCGTCGTTCTCGTCGATGTTGCTGGTCAGCAGGTCGGCGGCCTCGGCGTCGGTGCGCGCCACCAGCAGGGTCGGCACGTTCAGCACGTCGGCCGCCAGGCGGGCCGACACCAGCTTGGCCACGGCCTCGCGGGTGGGCACCAGCACCTTGCCGCCCATGTGGCCGCACTTCTTCACGGAAGCCAGCTGATCCTCGAAGTGCACGCCGGCGGCGCCCGCCTCGATCATGGACTTCATCAGTTCGAAGGCATTGAGCACGCCGCCGAAGCCGGCCTCGGCGTCGGCCACGATCGGGGCGAAATAATCGATATAGCCCTCGTCGCCCGGATTCTTTCCTTCCATCCACTGGATCTGGTCGCAGCGCGTCAACGAGTTGTTGATGCGCTTGACCACGCTGGGCACGGAATTGGCCGGGTACAGCGACTGGTCCGGGTACATTTCACCGGCGATGTTGGCATCGCCCGCCACCTGCCAGCCCGACAGGTAGATGGCCTTCAGGCCGGCCTTGACCTGCTGCATGGCCTGGTTGCCGGTCAACGCGCCCAGCGCGTTCACGAAGTCTTCGGTGTGCAGCAGTTCCCACAACCGTTCGGCGCCGCGACGCGCCAGGGTGTGCTCCACCACCATCGAGCCGCGCAGCCGCACCACTTCGTCGGCGCCGTAGCCCCGCTTGATACCTTGCCAGCGGGCGTCTTCGGCCCAGCTGCGTTGCAGGTTGCGCACTTCGGTTTCGCGAGAGGTCATGATGATGCTCCTGAAAAAGAAGAAAAAACGGATCGTCGATGAAACACAGTCTACGCCGATGGTGCGCCGCACACATCACTTATATCTTATATAAGACATAAAATTTTTATCTTTTAAATCATATATATATAATATGCATTACATGTTATGAAATTATATTTCTGACAATGAAAAGACAGAATATGCAGCGCAGCATTGTATTTTCATATACTGAAATGAAAATGCCATCATGTGAAAATCCGGCCTGGATAGGGAAGCGTCGGCGGTAGAATGAGGGCACCGTCCCCCCCGAGGGACATGAGACGGCCTCCTTCGCGAGGCACCCGAACGTTCCCCTTTCCGCCACGCCATGAACCCCGATTCCCTTTCCGCCAGCCCGCTGGGACGCGCCACCCCGGGTTCGACGCGCTACGATCCGACTCTGCTGTTCCCGATCGTCCGCGCCGACACGCGCGCCGGGATGGACCTGCCCCGGGCGGCCCACGGCGCCGACATCTGGAACGCCTACGAACTGTCCTGGCTGAACGCCAAGGGCAAGCCGGTGGTGGCGATCGGCCGCTTCACAGTCCCCATGGACAGCCCCAGCCTGATCGAATCCAAGTCGCTCAAGCTCTACCTGAACAGCTACAACGAGGAACGCTTCGAATACGCGGACATCGTCCGCCAGCGCCTGCATACGGACCTGTCCCGGGCTTGCGGCAAGCCCGTGCACGTGGAGATCCTGTCGGTGCGGCCGGCCTTCGAGCTCAGTTGCGCGCCGCTGCGCGGCACCTCCATCGACGACCAGGACCTGGATTTCGAGACCGGGCAGACGCCCCGCCCCGACAGCCTAGTCCTGTCGGAGCCCGCCCCCTTCGTGCGCGAGATCCTGGTGTCCGAGCTGCTGAAGTCCAACTGCCCGGTGACCGGGCAACCCGACTGGGCCAGCCTGCAGATCCGCTACGCCGGCCCGCGCATCGACCATGCCGGGCTGCTGCGCTACATCGTGTCGCTGCGCCGACATCAGGAATTCCACGAGCTGTGCGTGGAAAAGATCTATGGGGAAATCATGCGGCGCTGCGCGCCGGAGGAACTGCTGGTCTACGCGCGCTACACCCGGCGCGGCGGGCTGGACATCAACCCCTGGCGGGCCAGCCACCAGCCCACCGACATCGGCCAGACACGGACGCTGCGACAATAGGCGGACGGGGGCGGCTTCAGGCCCGGTCGCGGATCTCCGGCCAGGCCTTCTTCAGGTAGTAGCACATCGACCAGACCGTAAGGATGGCGGCGATCACGATCAGGACTCCGCCGACGACGCGGGTGGAAACGCCCCGCAGGGGCTGCCAGTACAACAGGCAGGGAATGGCGACCATCTGCGCGGCGGTCTTGAACTTGCCCAGCCAGTGGACGGCCACGCTGCTGCTGGCGCCGATCTTGGCCATCCATTCGCGCAGGGCCGAAATGGTGATCTCCCGGCCGATGATCACCAGGGCGATCAGGGAATCGACGCGATCCAGGTTCAGCAGGATCAGCAGCGCCGCGCAGACCATCAGCTTGTCGGCCACCGGGTCCAGGAACGCGCCGAAGGCCGAGGTCTGGTTCCAGCGCCGCGCCAGCCAGCCGTCGAGCCAGTCCGTGGCGGCGGCCACGATGAAGGCCAGGGCGGCGGCCGTGTCGCGCCAGCCGGACCCGGTCCAGGCGTCGGGAAGGTAGTAGAGCCCCACGATCAGGGGGATCATGGCGATGCGCAGCCAGGTCAAGGCGATGGGGATGTTGAGCGGCATGATAGGCGTAATACTACCCTAAGGAACCGTCCGCCGCCCGGGCGTCCGGCCCGCCCCGCGGACACGCGCCGGGGCCCCGGAGGACGGCCGGCGCACCGGCGATCCCTACCTCAGGGCATGATAGATGCGCTCGGCCAGGGCTTCGGAAATCCCCTCGACGCCGCGCAGTTCGTCGATGCTGGCATCCACCACGCCGCTGAAGCCGCCGAAGCGCGCCAGCAGGTTCTGGCGCCGCTGCTTGCCCACGCCTTCGATGTCCTCCAGGCGCGAGACGTTGCGGGCCTTGGCCCGCCGGGCGCGCATGCCGGTGATGGCGAAGCGGTGGGCCTCGTCGCGGATCTGCGCCACCAGCATCAGGGCGGCGGATTCCACCCCCAGCGCCACCGGGGGCCGGCCGTCGACGAAGACCAGGGTCTCCAGGCCGACCTTGCGATGGTCGCCCTTCTTCACCCCGACGATGCGGCTGACGTCCAGGCCCAGCTCGACGAAGACCTGGCGCGCGACCCCGACCTGGCCCTCGCCGCCGTCGATCAGCACCACGTCGGGCATCTCGACCTCGCCGTCGGCCACCCGCGTGTAGCGCCGCGTCAACGCCTGGCGCATGGCGGCATAGTCGTCGCCCGGCTCGATGCCGGCGATATTGAAGCGCCGATATAGCGACGGCTGCATGGCGTGATGGCGATACACCACGCAGGACGCCTGCGTGGCCTCGCCCGCCGTGTGGCTGATGTCGAAGCACTCGATGCGCAGGGCGTCGAGCGCTTCGTCGTCCGTGTCCAGGTCCAGTTCCACGGCCAGCGCCCGCGTGCGCGCCTCGCGCGCGCTGGATTCGGACAGGCGCTGCGCCAGCGCCATCCGGGCGTTGCGCTGCGCCTGCTCCAGCCAGGCGCGGCGCGCGCCCTGGGGACGGGTCAACACGCGGATACGGTGTCCATGCTGCTCGGACAGCAGCGCCGCCAGATCGGGGTCGGACGGAGCGTGCGAGCACACCAGCACAGGCGGTGCCGGGTTGTCGGCATAGTGCTGGGCCACGAAGGCGCTCAGTACCTCCTCGGCGGACTCGTCCTGGGCCTGGGTCGGGAACAGGTGCTTGTCGCCCAGGTGCCGTCCGGCCCTCACCATCGCCAGGTTGACGCATACGCGCCCGCCCGCGAGCTCCACCGCGATGATGTCGGCGCTGTCGTCGCCCACCTGCTCCATGGTCTGCTGCTGCAGGACTTTCGCCAACGCGCGCATCTGGTCGCGCAGCGCGGCGGCCTGCTCGAAATCCTGGCGCTCGGAAGCGGCGGTCATGCGCCGCTCGATGTCCTCCAGGACCTCCCCGGCCCGGCCTTCCAGGAAACGGATGGCGCGCTCGACATCGGCCCGGTAGTCCTCGGGCGAGATCAGATCGACGCAAGGTGCGGAGCAGCGGCCAATCTGGTACAGCAGGCACGGGCGCGTGCGGTGAGCGTAGACGCTGTCCTCGCAGGTGCGCAGGCGGAAGACCTTCTGCAGGATCTGGATGGTCTCGCGCACCGCCCAGGAATTGGGATACGGTCCGAAGAAGCGGCCCGGGCCGTGGGTGCTGCCCCGGTAGTACACGATGCGCGGGGCCTCGTGCGCGGTGATGTGCAGGTAGGGGTAGGACTTGTCGTCCCGGAAGAGGATGTTGTAGCGGGGCTTGAGGCGCTTGATCAGGTTATTTTCCAGGATCAGGGCCTCGGCCTCGGTGCGCGTGACCGTGATCTCGGTGCGCGCCACGCGCGCCAGCATGTGCTCGATGCGCGGACCGTGGCCGGACTTCTGGAAATACGAACTGACGCGGCGTTTCAGGTCGCGCGCCTTGCCGACGTACAGGACCTCGCCCTGGGCGTCGATATGGCGGTAGACTCCCGGCAGATGCGGCAGGTCAGATAGAAAGGTTTTCAGATCGAAGGCTTCGGGCACGGAGATACCTCGGATCGGACAGCAGCCCCGTCCAGTCGGGCGCGGGCCGGGACGGCGCCAGCCGCCGGACGCGGCGAACGGCCTGGGAGTCCAGAGGACGGTCCGCCAGCGCCGCCAGCAGCTCGTCGGCCAGGTCGGGGCGGTTGCAGACCAGCACCATGTCGCAACCTGCGTCCAGCGCGGCCCGGGCCCGGGCACTGATGTCGCCGGCTACGCTCGCGCCCTCCATGGTGAGATCGTCCGAGAACACCACACCATCGTATTCCATCTGGCCACGCAGGATGTCGGTCACCCAGCGGCGCGAGAACCCGGCCGGTTCGGGCGCCACTTGCGGATAAATGACGTGGGCCGGCATCACGGCCGGCAGCGCCAGGTCGCCCAGCCAGCGATACGGCGCCGCGTCCGCGTCCAGGATCTCGTCCAGCGACCGATCGTCCACGGGAACCGCCAGGTGGGAATCGGCCGCCACGGCGCCATGGCCGGGGAAATGCTTGCCGCAGGCCGCCATGCCGGCCTGGGACAGGCCCTGGATCAGCGCGCGTGCCAGCAGGGCCACGACGGCCGGCTCTTCGTGCAGCGCCCGGTTGCCGATCACCTCGCTGACCCCGTAATCCAGATCCAGCACGGGCGTGAAGCTGAAATCCACGCCGCAGGCCCGCAATTCGCTGGCCAGCACGAAGCCAGTCTCGGTGGCTGCGCGCAGGGCGGTCTGGGGGTCGCGGTCGTACCACTGGCCGAAGGCCCGCATCGCCGGCAGCGGGGTGAAGCCGTCCGTGCGGAAACGCTGCACCCGGCCGCCCTCGTGATCCACGGCGATCAGCAGAGGCTCGTCGCGAACGTCGTGGATCGCGGCGCACAGCGCGGCGAGCTGGGCCCGGTCGGAGAAATTGCGCGCGAACAGGATCACGCCGCCGACCTGCGGGTGGCGCAGGCGGGCACGCTCGGCGTCCGTCAGTTCCAGCCCGGCCACGTCGACCATGACGGGGCCCGGGGCCATGACGGCGAGGCCGCCCGAATGCGCGTTCTGTTGCGGGGTCATGCGATGCTTTCCTTGGAATGGGGTCCGACGGACAAAGCTTCGATCACGACGAAGGCCGCCACCATGTCGGCCTCGTCGGTCACGGATACGTGCGCCCGGCCGAAGCGAATGGCGTACCAGTCGGCCAGAGGGCCCGACAGACGGATTTCGGGCGCGCCGCCGGGCCGGTTCAGGATCTGCGCCCGGGACCAGGTCATGGGCATGTGGATGCCCAGCCCAATGGCCTTGGAAAAGGCCTCCTTGGCCGCGAAGCGGGTTGCCAGGTAGAGGATGCCCCGGCGCGGGTCGCGCGCCCGACGGCGATGGTGCACGAGCTGCTCGTCCGCCCCCAGGACGCGGCGGACGAAACGGTCGCCGTGCCGCGCGTAGATGCGCTCGATGCGCTCGACCCGCAACAGATCGGTGCCGATGCCGGCGATGGCTCCAGTGGACACGAAGGACTCCGAAGTAACAGCGATGGAGGAGCGCCCGGGACCGCCCCGGGCGGCCCGGCGCGGGTCACAGCCGGATGAAATGTTCCCGGTAGTGCTTGAGCTCGTCGATCGATTCCTGGATGTCGGCCAGCGCCTCGTGCTTGCTGGCCTTGACGAAGCTGCGGTAGACCTCGGGCTTCCAGCGCAAGGACAGTTCCTTCAGCGTGCTGACGTCCAGGTTGCGGTAATGGAAGTAGGCCTCCAGCCGAGGCATGTACTTGACCATGAAGCGGCGATCCTGGCCGATGGTGTTGCCGCACATCGGCGACTTGCCGGCCGGCACCAGCGGTGCCAGGAATTCCAGCAGGATGTCCTCGGCCTGCGGCTCGGTCAGAGTCGAGGCCTTGACCTTGTCGATCAGGCCGCTCTTGCCGTGGGTGGACTGGTTCCACTTGTCCATGCCGTCCAGCACGGCGCCGTCCTGGTGGATCACCAGCACCGGCGCCTGCGCCACCGGGGTCAGGTCGGGCTCGGTAACGACCATGGCGACTTCCAGGATGCGCTCCTTTTCGGGATCCAGACCCGACATTTCCATGTCCAGCCAGATCAGACGCTGATCATTCGCGGCCATATCCTATAATCCTCTGCTAGCAAAGAACCGATTTTCGCACATTGGCCGGACGGACATGCTGACCCTCCTGTTTCTCGCCTGCCTGGTGGGCGACCTGCTCCTGCGCTACTGGCTGGCTCGCCGCCAGATCCACCATGTGCTCGCGCACCGCAACGCAGTCCCCGCCGCCTTCGCCGACCGCATCGGCCTGCACAGCCACCAGCGCGCCGCCGACTACACCGTGGCCCGCTGCCAGCTGTCCATGGTCGAACGCATCGTCGAGGCCGCCGTGCTGCTGGGCCTGACCCTGCTGGGCGGCCTGCAGGCCCTGGACCTGGTCCTGGGCCGCCTGATCGAATCCGAACTCTGGCGCCAGATGGCTCTGGTGGGCGTCGTGCTGGCCCTGCTGGGCGCCGTCGGGCTGGCCTTTTCCGCCTGGCGCACCTTTCGCCTGGAGGCCCGCTTCGGCTTCAACCGCATGACGCCCCGCCTGTTCATTACCGACGCCCTGAAGATGCTGGCCGTCACCCTGGCGCTGGGCGCCCCGCTGCTGGCCGTCATCCTGTGGATCATGGAATCGGCCGGCACCGCCTGGGCCTGGTGGGCCTGGGGCGTGTGGGTGGGCTTCAACCTGCTGGTCCTGTGGCTGTACCCCAGCTTCATCGCCCCGCTGTTCAACCGCTTCACGCCGCTGGACGATCCCGAACTCACCCAGCGCATCCACGCCCTGGCCAAGCGCTGCCGCTTTGGCCTGTCGGGCCTGTTCGTGATGGACGGATCACGGCGCTCCGCCCACGGCAACGCATATTTCACCGGCTTCGGCCGCCACCGCCGCATCGTGTTCTTCGACACCCTGCTGGCGCGCCTGAACACCAACGAGGTCGAGGCCGTCCTGGCCCACGAACTGGGCCACTTCGCCCACCACCACATCCTGCGGCGCCTCATCGTCAGCTTCGCCGCGGCCGGCGTGCTGCTGCACCTGCTGGCCTGGTTGTCCACCCGGCTCTGGTTCTACACCGGCCTGGGCGTCATCCCCCAACTGGGCAGACCCAACGACGGCCTGGCCCTGGTGCTGTTCATGCTGGCCCTGCCGGTGCTGACGTTCTGGTCCACACCCATCGCCAGCCTGCTGTCGCGCCGCGACGAGTTCCAGGCCGATCGCTACGCGGTGCGGCAATGCGGCGCGGCGCCTCTGTCCAGCGCACTGGTGAAGCTCTACGACGACAACGCCGCCACACTGACGCCGGATCCGATCCATTCCGCCTGGTACGACAGCCACCCGCCGGCCCCCGTGCGCATCGAGCACCTGCGCGATGGCTGAATCCGCCGGGCTGCAGGGCCGCGTCGTCGCCGGCCACGGACGCCACTACGACGTCGAAATCGATGGCGGCGGCCCGCGCCGGTGCTACACGCGGGGCAAGAAGGCCGGCCCGGCCGTGGGCGATCGGGTACGCGTGCGTCCCGAAGGCCGCCGGGAAGGCGTCATCCTCGACATCCTGCCGCGCAGCAATCTGTTCTATCGCTCCGACGCCCAACGCAGCAAGCAATTCGCCGCCAACATCGACCAGTTGCTGCTGGTGCTGGCCCCCGAACCCGAGTTCTCCGACGACCTGATGGGCCGCGCCCTGGTGGCGGCTGCCAGTGCAGGGGTGCCTGCACTCATCGTACTGAACAAGGCCGACCTGCCCGGCGCCTCGGCCGCCCGCTCACGGCTGGCGACCATCGAATCCCTCGGCACACAGGTCATCATGCTCAGCGCCCTGGACACGGACCAGGCCCGCGCCCTTCTGAATCCCCGACTGCGGGGCCACCTCACACTGCTGCTGGGCCAGAGCGGCATGGGCAAGTCCACCCTGCTCAACGCACTGGTGCCCGAGGCCCTGGCGGCGACCCGGGCGCATTCCGAAGCCCTGGGCACCGGCCGCCACACCACGACCCGCACGCAGCTCTACTCCCTGCCCGAAGGCGGCGGCCTGATCGACTCGCCCGGTTTCCAGGCCTTCGGCCTGCAGCACCTCAGCGCCCACGACATCGAGCAGGGTTTTCCGGAATTCGCCCAGCCGATCGCCGAATGCCGCTTCTACAACTGCACCCACCGCCACGAGCCGGGCTGCGGGGTGCTGGCGGCCATCGAGCGCGGCGACGTCCGCGCCGAGCGCCATGCGCTGTACATGCGCATCCTGGCGGAAAACGAGGCGGCCCGGCGGTATTAGTGTTCCGTTCGATTAGCGTGAAAGACAGGCATTTCTGACCGAGCGCCCCCCCAGCCATCGAAGGCTGTAAGGGCTAGGGCGGTGCGGCTCAGGCGCTGGCAGGTTGGATAAATCCGAACTTGGTCAGAGCCTTGATCCAGCGTGGAGCGTTGCGTTGAACGGATAGGGCCTCATAGTCGGTGGCGCTGTCCCGGTAGTGTTCGCCACGCTGGAGTATGAAGAAGATCGTTCGCAGTATTTTGTGGCCGATGGCGATGATGGCCCGTTTATAGCCACGGCGCACCATCAAGGCCTGGAATTTCGATTTGAAGACGGATTGAGTACGGCTAGCGGCGTGAGCGAACTCGCACAACAGGCGCCGGACATACAGATTGCCCTTGCGAACACGACCGGATTTACGCTTGCCGGCTGATTCGTTGTTGCCGGGGCAGATGCCGACCCAGGAGGCAAGACGATCGGCACTACCAAAGACATCCATGTCGGAGCCGATTTCGACCAACAGCATGGCAGCCCCGATCTGATCGACGCCGGGAATGGTTTGCAGCAGGGCCAAGGCGTTGTGTTCGGATTTCAGTTCGGCGAGCAGCCGGGTATCGAAGCGAACGATACGGGCCTCGATTTCCTCGACATGCTGCATCAGTTCATCCAGGACGAAGTGATGGCTGGCCGTCAGGTCGCCTTGCAGGGCGTCGAAGATTTCCTCGCGGCTGGCCTTCAGGCGGCGACTGGCAAGCTTGAGCACCTCCTGCGGCGCTTGTCCGGCGATGATCGCCTTGACCATGGCGCGTGCCGACTGGCCGTGCAGATCACTGACCACCACCCCCAGGCGCACGCCGCTATCGGTGAGCACCTTGTGCAGACGGTTCTTCTCGCTGGCCAGTTGCCCGACAAGTTTCTGTCGTTGGCGGGCGATCAGGCGCAGTTCCCGCAGCTTGGCCGGCGGTACAAACGAGCCGCGCAGTAATCCCGCTCGCGCCAGCGTCGCTAACCAGTGGGCATCACCCACATCGGTCTTGCGGCCCGGCACGTTCTTCACATGTCGCGCATTGACCACCTTGGCGCAGATGCCACGCGCTTCCAGTGCCGCATACGGGCTCTTCCAGTAAATGCCGGTGCTCTCCATCACGACTTCGTCGGGGCGTAGTGACGCCACCCAGTCGGCCAGTTCCCGACGGTCTCGCTTGAACGCGCCGAATTGACGTTGCTCGATGCGTGCGCAGCCGTCTGCTTCCTCGATCAGCGCACAGGCCGTGATCTGCGCCTGATGAATGTCCAGACCGATCACCCGTTTGTATAACGCTCCCAGTTCCATACCACCTCCTGTCGATTAGACTTAAGGGTGGAAGGTGGCGGGTGCCGGGACTGAACGTGCCTGAAGGCGACATGTCGCCAACGGCCTGTTTAGCGTGCGCTCTCTAGGGAAGCAATCCGGGGTGCGAGTCAGTCCGGCCGGTCACGTTAGCCGCGGGGTCGAGCCGCCAAAAACTTTTACGACCTTCACCCAACACCTTCCACCCCAAAGTCTCTTTCATCTTCAGGGGTGGTGCCTACCACCATGATCGTTAGTCAAACGGAACACTAATACCGCAATCCTGACCGCGGCACCCGCCGCGCCCGCTTGCGTGACTAAAGTCCGACGGAGGGATGGCCGGACCCGATGCCCGGCCCGCGCTCCGGCGGCGTCCCGGCCCCGTCGGGAGCACCGGCGTCCAGAGCGGCAATACCCCGCGAGGCCGACAGAAAACGGTAGAAGTTGCGGATCAGGATCGCCGTGGCACCCCAGATGAAATGAGATTCCCAGCGGATCGCGAAATAGCATCGGCCATGACCCAGCGAGGTTTCCAGCCGGTGCAGCACGTGCTGGCCCGGGTCCATCAGGATCGCCAGGGGCACCTCGAAAACCTCGGCAACCTCGGATTCGTCGGGCCGGATATGGAAGCCGGGCAGCAGTTCGCCGATCACCGGCGTCATCAGGAACCGCGTCGTGGTCAGCAGCGTCGGCTGCGTGCCGATCACCTGGACGAAACGCCGCTCGACGCCGATTTCCTCCCGGGTCTCGCGCAGGGCCGCCGCGACCGGATCGCTATCGAAGGATTCGATGCGTCCACCCGGAAAGCTGACCTGGCCCGCATGATGGTGCAAGTGCGCGGCACGGCGCGTGAACAGGACATGCAGGCCGGCATCGCGCTGGACCAGTGGCATCAGGACAGCCGCCTGACGCGCCTGTGCATGAAAAGCTCCGCCAGGCTCGAAAGCCTGCGCGAACAAGGGTTCGACCCGCCAATCGACCGGGCGCCGGAACGCCTGGCGAATATAGTCCAGCCGCAGGCACTCCGGCGGCAACGCCGGCAGAGGAGCGCTGGGCAGGACGGGCTGGATCCGGGGATCGAAGCTGGTGGCGCGATCTCCGTCCGAGCCCGGCATCCGATACGACATGGAATCCCGATGATGAAATCCCGGCGCGGCTCGATCACGCCGAAAAAAACAAGGCACCCGAAACGGGTGCCTTGGGTTGATCCGCGATGCCGTGATCAGACGGCCTTGCGAACCAGCTTTTCCTTGATGCGAGCGGCCTTGCCCGTCAGGTTGCGCAGATAATACAGTTTAGCACGGCGGACGTCGCCACGGCGCTTGACCTCGATCGAGGCAATCTGCGGCGAATACAGCTGGAAGGTCCGCTCGACGGCTTCACCCGACGAAATCTTGCGCACGGTGAAGGCGGAATTCAGACCGCGGTTGCGACGGGCGATGACCACGCCTTCGTAGGCCTGGGCGCGCTTGCGCGAGCCTTCGACCACGTTGACGCTCACGACGACCGTATCGCCAGGGGCGAATTCGGGAATGACGCGGCCTTCGGTCAGGCGCGCGATTTCTTCTTTTTCAAGGGTTTCGATCAGGTTCAAGATAGGCTCCAGGGCATCATGGGTACCGGGTTTTGGGCACGGACGTGGATATATTGGAAATACCGGACCAGAGGATGCAAACGAATGATTATATCAGAATCCGGCTGCCGCACCCAGCCACATCATGCCCGGGATCATGGCGGCCCAGCTCAGGACCATGAGGACGTCGCCCGCCAGCGCCGCCAGGCGGCGCCAGCCGATCCTCAGGCCCGCGCGAGGCCGGTGAGCCCGGACCGGCATCTCGCGTGTGCGCCAAGACGCACGCCCGGCGGGACGGCCCCCCCACGATCCGCCCGACACCCAGGGCCCTTGCAGCACACCCCGGGTATTCGCGCGCACGACCCGCGCCGCGCCGCGCCCCGACCTGTCGCGCACGGCGACGCCCGCGCCGGCCCAAGCCCCATTCCAAGCCATCGATCCAGCCATGCCAATCTCCCGGTGCGCCCGGCGTGAAAGCCGCCGGGACTGTTGTTTTATCCAGTATTCATGAATACTGTACAAAGAAACAGTATCCGGCGCAAGTGGGAGAATCGTGGAGGGAGGATCATGGCCCGAAGACGGTAACGAAAAGGGAAGCAACGGGAAGGCGGAGCAACGGCGGCCATGCGCCGCGGCGGGCGGCGCATGATGCCCAGAAACAGAAACCCCGGCGCCGGGCGAAGTCCGGCCGGCGGGGTATCCCGCCGGCCCGCGCTTGCGGAGCCGGCATACCCTGGATCCGATACCGAAGGATCAGAGGTTCGGTTGCGGCGTGGTGCGCAGATAAGGACGGATTTCGGTGTAGCCCTTGGGGAATTTTTCCTTCAGGACGGCCGGATCCTTGATCGACGGAGCGATGATGACGTCCTCGCCCTGCTTCCAGTTCACCGGAGTCGCAACGCTATAGTTGTCCGTCAGCTGGAGGGAATCCAGGGCGCGCAGGATCTCGTCGAAGTTGCGGCCCGTGCTGGCCGGGTAGGTCAGGATCAGGCGGATCTTCTTGTTCGGGTCGATGACGAACACCGAGCGCACCGTGGCGGTGGTGCTGGCGTTCGGGTGGATCATGTCGTAGAGGGTCGCGACCTTGCGGTCCTCGTCGGCCAGGATCGGATACCGGACGTCGGTCTTCTGGGTGTCGTTGATATCCTTGATCCAGTCCAGGTGCGACTGCTTGCCGTCGACCGACACGGCGATCACCTTGGCGCCGCGCTTGGCGAATTCACCCGACAGGATGGCGGTATAGCCCAGTTCGGTGGTGCAGACCGGCGTGAAGTCGGCCGGATGGGAGAACAAGACCCCCCAGCTGTCGCCCAGGAATTCATGGAACTTGATTTTCCCCAGGGAGGATTCCTGTTCGAAATCGGGGGCGGTGTCGCCCAGACGCAGAGTGGCCATCGATAGCTCCTGTTGTTTCAAGTGTCTGCCGCCCGGACGATCCGGGCGGCGAATTAGTTTAAACACTTAAGATTTTTACAGAATATAGGAGACTATTGAAATGCCCTGTCGTTATTTCTATATCCGCATCCTAGACCTGTGCCTGACGCACATAGCGGTCGACCAGTCCGCCGTCCCGGATGGCGGACTGCAGCGCCAGCGCGCGCGGCAGCACATGGGCGGCATACTGCACGGCCGTGGCGATCTTGTTCGGATGGAAGGCATCGGTCGAGCCCTCGCCGATGGCAGCCGCCGCGGCCAGGGCGGAACGCCCCAGTTGCCAGCCCGCGTGCACCGTCCCGGCCAGCATCAGGCACGGCACGCTGCCGGTGAACACACCCCGGATATCCTCGCGGATGTGCTCCAGCACGAAGGCCAGCGCCGACTCGTAGGCCCCGGCCGCCGTCTCCAGGCGCTCGCCGATCATGTCCAGGGCCTCGGCGTGTACGCCGCCGGCCGCCCGCAGGGCCGCCGCCGTCTCGCGCATCCCGGCGATCTGTTCGCGCGCGACGGCGCCGCCGTCGCGCGCCAGCTTGCGGCCGATGAAGTCATTCGCCTGGATCGCCGTGGTGCCTTCATAGATGGGAAGGATGCGAGCGTCGCGGTAGTACTGGGCGGCGCCGGTTTCCTCGATGAAGCCCATGCCGCCATGCACCTGCACGCCCAGCGAGGCGACCTCGACGGAAGATTCGGTGGAGAACGCCTTGACAATGGGCACGAAGTATTCATACGCAGCCTTGCAACGGGCGCGCTCCGTCTCGTCCGTCAGATGAACCGCCTTGTCCCGGTAGCCGGCCGCCACGTAGGCCACGGCACGCGCGCCCTCGGTCAGGCCGCGCATGATCCCCAGCATACGCGCCACGTCGGGGTGGCGGATGATGGGCACCGGACCGTCGGAACCTTCCAGGGCGTTGCCCTGGATGCGCTCGGCCGCGTAAGCCGCCGCATGCTGCAGCGCGCGCTCGGACACCGCCACGCCCTGCAGGCCGACCGCGTAGCGCGCCGCGTTCATCATGATGAACATGTATTCCAGGCCGCGGTTTTCCTCGCCGATCAGGTACCCGACGGCGCCGCCCTCGCCCGCCTCGCCCTGGCCTGAGCCGTACAGCAACACCGCCGTCGGACTGCCATGGATGCCGAGCTTGTGCTCCAGGGATGCGCATACCACATCGTTGCGGGCGCCCAGGCCGCCGTCTTCCTTGACCAGGAACTTGGGCACGATGAACAGGGAGATGCCCTTGACACCCTTGGGCGCGTCCAGCGTGCGCGCCAACACCAGATGGATGATGTTTTCCGCCATGTCGTGATCCCCATACGTGATGAAGATCTTCTGGCCGGTGACGCGGTAGCTGCCGTCGTCCTGGCGCACGGCCCGGCTCTTGAGCAAGGCCAGGTCGGAGCCCGCCTGCGGCTCGGTCAGGTTCATGGTCCCGGTCCAGCGGCCTTCCAGCAGGGGCGGGATGAAGCGGGCCTTCTGTTCGTCCGAACCCACCATGGACAGAGCCTCGATCACGCCGTCGGTCAGCAGCGGACACAGGGAAAAGGCCAGGTTGCCGGCGTTGATGCTTTCAGTGACCGGCGCCGCGACGAGCTTGGGCAGGCCCTGGCCGCCCAGTTCGGCCTCGTGCGGCAGGCCCTGCCAGCCGCCTTGCGCGAAGGCCTGGAACGCCGCCTTGAAGCCGGGCGTGGTATGTACGCCGTCCTCGCTCCAGCGGGCCGGCTCTGTATCACCCGCGCGGTTCAGCGGCGCGATTTCCTGTTCGACGAAACGCGCGTTTTCCTCCAGCACGGCATCGACGAGGTCCTCGGAGACCTCCTCGAAGCCCGGCAACGCCAGCACGCCCCGCAGGTCGGCCAGCTCGCGCAGAATGAAACGGATATCCTGGGTAGGAACCTGGTATGTCATCGCAATTCCTGTGATGCGCGGGGGACGGCCCCCGCATGAAGCGGCGCGGGCCCTAAGAAGGGCCCCCACGCCGCGCCTTCGGCTCGCTGCCACCCGAGGGGGCGCTTTTCGCCTTGGGGCGGCCCGGCGGCGAAAAGAGGCCCCCACGCCGCGCCTTCGGCTCGCTGCCCCCCGAGGGGGCGCTTTTCGCCTTGGGGCGGCCCGGCGGCGAAAAGAGGCCCCCACGCCGCGCCTTCGGCTCGCTGCCACCCGAGGGGGCGCTTTTCGCCTTGGGGCGGCCCGGCGGCGAAAAGGCCCCGCGAGGTCGGTCGGATCAGGCTCAAAGCGCCTGGACGAGTTCGGGCACGGCCTGGAACAGGTCGGCCACCAGGCCGTAGTCGGCCACCCCGAAGATCGGCGCCTCGGCGTCCTTGTTGATCGCCACGATCACCTTCGAGTCCTTCATCCCCGCCAGATGCTGGATCGCCCCCGAGATCCCGACGGCCACGTACAGCTGCGGCGCCACGATCTTGCCCGTCTGACCCACCTGCCAGTCGTTGGGCGCATAGCCCGCGTCCACCGCCGCGCGCGAAGCCCCCAGCGCCGCGCCCAGCTTGTCGGCCAGCGGATCCAGGATCTTGAAATTCTCCGCGCTGCCCAGCCCCCGTCCGCCCGACACCACCACCTTCGCGGCGGTCAGCTCCGGACGGTCGCTCTTGGCCAGCTCGCGGCCCACGAACCGCGACTTGCCCGCATCGCCCACCGCGTCAACCGTCTCGACCGCCGCCGAGCCGCCCGTCTCGGCCACCGGATCGAAGGCCGTCGTGCGCACCGTGATGACCCGGGTCGCGTCGGCCGACTGCACCGTCGCCAGCGCGTTGCCGGCGTAGATCGGACGCACGAACGTGTCGGCCGATTCCACCGCCACGATGTCCGAGATCTGCGCCACGTCCAGCCTGGCCGCCACCCGCGGGGCCACATTCTTGCCCGAGGCCGTGGCCGCGAACAGAATATGACCGTAGCCGCCGGCCAACGCCAGCACCTGCGCGGCCAGATTCTCCGCCAGCCCCTCGGCCAGCGCCGCGCCGTCGGCCAGCAGCACCTTGCTCACCGAGGCCACCCGCGCGGCCTGGTCGGCCACGGCGCGCGCCCCCGAACCCGCCACCAGCACGTGCACTTCGCCCCCGATGGCCGCGGCCGCCGCCACCACGTTGCGAGTCGCCGCGCCCAGCCGGGCGTTGTCATGTTCAGCAATGACCAGAATGCTCATTTACACCACCTTCGCTTCGTTCTTGAGTTTGTCCACCAGCGCGGCCACGTCGGGCACGATCACGCCGGCCGAGCGGCTGGGCGGCTCGGCGACCTTCAGCGTCTTCAGGCGCGGCGCCACGTCCACGCCCAGGTCCCCGGGGGCGACGCTGTCCAGGGGCTTTTTCTTCGCCTTCATGATGTTGGGCAGCGTCACATAGCGCGGCTCGTTCAGGCGCAGGTCGGTCGTGATCACGGCCGGCAGCGCCAGGCTCAGCGTCTCCAGCCCGCCGTCGACCTCGCGCGTGACCTGGACGCGCTCACCCTGGACCTCGACCCGGCTGGCGTTGGTCGCCTGCGGCCAGTCCAGCAGCGCGGCCAGCATCTGGCCGGTCTGGTTCGCGTCGTCGTCGATCGCCTGCTTGCCCAGAATCACCAGGCCGGGCTGCTCCTTGTCCACCAGCGCCTTGAGCAGCTTGGCCACCGCCAGCGGCTGCAGCTCGGCGTCGGTCTGCGCCAGAATGCCCCGGTCCGCGCCAATCGCCAGGGCCGTGCGCAGCGTCTCCTGACACTGCGACACCCCGCACGACACGGCCACGATCTCCGTGGCCGCGCCCTGTTCCTTCAGCCGCACCGCCTCTTCGACCGCGATCTCGTCGAACGGGTTCATCGACATCTTGACGTTGGCGATGTCCACGCCAGTGTGATCGGATTTCACGCGCACCTTGACGTTGTAGTCAACCACGCGCTTGACCGGTACAAGGACCTTCATCGAGCATACTCCAGAATGGAAAGAAAACAGGATGGCCACGCCCGACGACGAATCGCGTCGTGCGCGGCCCCATCAGTAACCGCCCAGCGCCCGCACATGCGCCACCGCGCTGCGCCCCAGGGCGGACAAGTCGTAACCGCCTTCGAGAAAACTGACGATCCGCCCCTGGGCGGATTCGGCCGCGATCTCGACCAGACGTTCGGTGATCCAGGCGTAGTCCGCCTCGACCAGTTTCAGGCTGCCCATGTCGTCCTCGCGATGGGCGTCGAACCCCGCCGACACCAGGATCAGCTCGGGCCGGAAACCGCGCAGCGCCGGCAGCCAGTATTCCGACACGAGGGGGCGGATCACATCGCCGCCGGAATACGCATCGACCGGGATGTTGATCATGTTCGGCCCCAGATTTTCATGGCGAGTGTCCGGGAACAAGGGATATTGATAGAAACTGCACATCATGATCCGGGGTTCGTTCAGGAAAACTTCTTCCGTCCCGTTGCCGTGGTGGACGTCGAAATCCACGATGGCGACGCGCGACAGGCCATAGTGGTCCAGAGCATAGCGCGCCGCGATGGCGATGTTGTTGAAGAAGCAGAATCCCATGGCCTTTTCGGGGCACGCGTGGTGCCCCGGCGGACGGATGGCGCAAAAAGCGGTCCGCGCATGACCGTCCATGATCTCGTCCAGGGCCGTCAGGCCGGCGCCGGCCGCCGCCCAGGCCGCCTGCAGGGTATCCGGATTCATGATCGTGTCCGGATCCACCGGGAAATAGCCGTGCGCCGGCGCGTGCTGACGCAGGAACGCCAGGTATTCCGGTGTGTGCACCCGCAGCACGTCTTCGGGCCTGGCAAGCCGCCCCGTGCGGTGGGACAGGAAATCCATCAGGCCATTGGCGGCCAGCTGATCGGCCACCGCATCCAGGCGCTGGGGGGATTCGGGGTGCCAGACCCCCATCTCATGCAGGCGGCAGGCCGGATGGGTAATATAGAGTGTCTCCATAAGGGCGATTATGTTCAGACCAACCCGTATTTTGCAAGTTGCCGTAGCGTCGCTTTTTATATCGGGCTGCGCAAGCAGCCACAGCGATTCCGGACCGTCCGCCGCCGCCCTCGCGGGGACAACGAATCAAACAATTGTTTCAAACGATCGTATTAATTCTAGCAGAACACGATCCGTCGGGAAACCGGCACCGGTCCGAGGAGATTTCCTCGATACGGACGGCCATCTGCTGCCCGAAGTGCAGGCCTTCGCCCGGGAAACCGCCCAGGCCCATGCCCTGCCCCTTGACGATGTCGAAGCCCTGCTGGCCGAGGCGCGCTACAACGCCACGGCGGTCCGGCTGATGACGCCTCCCGCGCGCTCGGGCCGCATCCGCCGCGCCTGGACCAGCTATCGCCAGCGCCACGTCGACGCGGTGCGCATCCGCGAGGGCGTTTCCTTCTGGCAGAAGCACCGGGCCGCGCTCGACCGGGCCAGCGCCCGCACGGGCGTGCCGCCCTCGATCATCGTCGCCATCATCGGCATCGAAACCGTCTACGGCCGCCACACTGGCGACCACCGGGTCCTGGACACCCTCGCCACCCTGGGATTCCGCTACCCCGATCCGAACCGGCCGGAACGCCAGGCGATGTTCCGCGAACAGCTGGCCGACCTGATCGTGCTGGATCACCGGGGGGAACTGGATGCGCGAGTCGTGGAAGGATCGTTCGCGGGGGCCATGGGGTTGCCGCAATTCATGCCGGGCAGCCTGATGCGCTACGCCGTGGATGGCGACGGCGATGGCCGCGTGGACCTGATCAACAATACGGACGACGCCATCGCCTCGGTGGCGGCATTCCTGCAGGCCCACGGCTGGGTGCGCGGCGTGCCGGTCTTCGCTCCCGCGGCCCTGCCCGCCGATGCCGCGCGACGAGCCCAGGATGGCCTCAAACCCGAAACCGACTGGGCCGCGCTGCGGGCCTCGGGCGCCCGGGCGCTGCCGGGCGGCGGTTCGGCCTGGCAGGCCCAGCCGCTGGGGGTGATCGACCTGCGCGACGAAATCCGCGGCACCCACGACGTGCGCTGCGCCACGCCCAATTTCTTCGCCCTCACCCACTACAACCGCAGCTATTTCTACGCGGCGTCGGTGGCGGACCTGGCGCACGAGATCGCCGACCGCATCGGCTACGGCGATCCGAACCGGCTGGATCCCTGATTCTGCAGGCACGACCGCCTTCAACCGCGGCAGCTCTCCACCCCGCGGGCTGCAAGCCGCTCGGATTCGGCAGGCGCAAAATAGTTCAATCGGGACTATTTTGTGCCTGCCTCATCCAAATACGCCGGTGGACAGGTAGCGATCGCCTCGGTCGCAAACGATGAAGACGATGGTGGCGTCCCGCGCCGTAGCGGCCACGCGCAGCGCGGCCACGGCCGCGCCGGCCGAGGAAATCCCGCCGAAGATGCCTTCCTCGGCGGCCAGGCGCCGAGCCATGGTTTCGGCCTGCTCCTGGGTGATGGGCTCGAAGGCGTCGACGCCGGCCGGATCGTAGATGCTGGGCTGGTAGGCCTCGGGCCATTTGCGGATGCCGGGGATATGCGCGCCTTCGGCCGGCTGGGCGCCAATGATGCGCACGGCCGGATTGCGCTCGCGCAGATACGAGCCCACTCCCATGATGGTGCCGGTCGTGCCCATGGCACTGACGAAGTGCGTGACCTCGCCGCCGGTCTGTTCCCAGATTTCCGGGCCTGTGGCTTCGTAATGAGCGCGGGGATTGTCGGCGTTGGAGAACTGGTCAAGGACCTTGCCCTTGCCTTCGGCCTGCATCCGCAGCGCCAGGTCGCGGGCATATTCCATGCCCCCGCCCTGTGAAGGCGTCAGGATGAGTTCGGCTCCATAGGCCGTCATCGCGGCGCAGCGTTCCTGGGACGAGTTGTCGGGCATGATCAGGATCATGCGGTAGCCGCGCACGGCGGCCGTCATGGCCAGGGCGATCCCGGTGTTGCCGCTGGTCGCTTCGATCAGTGTGTCGCCGGGACGGATGTCGCCGCGCGATTCCGCCCGGCCGATCATGCCGAGGGCAGCGCGATCCTTGACCGAGCCGGCCGGATTGTTGCCTTCCAGCTTGGCCAGGATCACGTTACCGCGCGGTTCTCCGGTATCGCCCGGCAGCCGCTGCAGGCGCACCAGAGGCGTGGAACCGATAATGTCTTCGATAGTGGGGTAGGTCTTCATGGACGAAATCATACACCCGCCCATCCGCCGCGCCGGGCTTGCCCCCAGGCCGGAATATGCTTATGAAAAGACGGCATATCGCCGGTCCGGGAACGAGGACGGACGATGCCGGCTCAGCGCTTGCCCGCCGCGGGCTTGGCCGGACCCGCAGACCCGCCGGACCCGGCCGGGCCGGCAGCGGCCCGGGCGTCGGTTCCCTGCCCCGACAGGCGCGTGCCGCCGCCATCGATAGTCAGGCCCGCCGATTGCAGGGCCTGAGCCCGGCGCGGGCCGATGCCGCGGACCCGGTCCGACAGGTCGGCGAACGACAGATAGCGTCCGCCGCGCTCGCGCTCGTCGAGAATGACCTGGGCGGTCCTGGGACCGATGCCGCGAATGCCCCGCAACTGGTCCTGCGTGGCGGTGTTCAGATCCACGGCTCCCGCCGTGCCGGCCCAGGCCAGAGCGGCGATGCCGGCCGTCGCCAGCAGCCGCGACAGGCCGCGCGCGGAGCGATGGACCGCGCGCCGGACGCGCGGCCGTCGGTCCGGGACACGGGCTCGACCGACGCCCGAACCCGGGACCGACGCTCCGTCCGAGGAAGCATGGGTACGGACGGCATCGGCAGGCCCGCCGGCCGGTCGACCGGCCGTATCGTGCAGAAAAGGATTCATGACCGACTCCTGAAGTGTGAAGGTCCGGTCATGATGCCCTGGACGGATGGCGAATGGAGGGGATCTTGATCCGGAATGTCCGTCCGGGAAAACGCGCGCGACCAGCGCGAGCGAGGGGAGACGCCGGGAATTCCGGACCGCCCGGACTGGAACCAGCCGATCAGATCACCAGCCGCCCCGATTCCAGCAGCCGGCCGACATAGGCGTTCACGCCCGTCTGCACGTCGCTGAAAGCGCCCGTGTAGCCGGCGGCGCGCAGCCGGGTCAGATCGGCCTGGGTATGGCTCTGGTAGCGGCCCTTCAGGTCATCCGGGAACGGGATGTAGCGCAGTTGTCCGCCCGCCACCAGTTCCGGCAGCGGCAGGGCGAGCTGGCCCTGGTGCACGCGCAGGCTGTTGACCACGGTCTGGGCGACGTCGTTGAAAGGCTGGGCGCACCCGGTGCCGCAATTGAAAATGCCGGAGACCTCAGGGTGATCGAGGAAGTGCAGATTCACCTTGACCACGTCATCGACGAAGACGAAGTCGCGCTGCTGGCCGCCGTCCGAATAGCCGTCCCAGCCGCCGAACAGCCGCACGTGGCCCTCGTTCGCATACTGGTTCATGTTGTGGAAGGCCACCGACGCCATGCGGCCCTTGTGCTGCTCGCGCGGGCCGTAGACGTTGAAATAGCGCAGACCCACCACCTGGGCCGTGAGGCGGTCCATGCGCCGGCGCAGGACCTGGTCGAAGAGCAGCTTGGAATAACCGTAGACGTTCAGCGGCGCCTCGCAGGCCGGGTCCTCGATGTAGCGCGGACCGGCCCCGTACACGGCGGCCGACGATGCGTACAGGAAGGGGACTTCACGAGCCTGGCAGTATTCGAACAGTTCCAGCGTGACGCGGAAATTGTTGTCCATCATGAAACGGCCATCGCGCTCCGTCGTGTCGGAGCAGGCGCCCTGGTGGAACACGGCGTCGGGGCGCGGCAGTTCGCCCGCCAGGACCCGGCGGCGGAACTCGTCCTTGTGCTGGTAGTCGGCGATTCCCAGGTCGGCCAGGTTGCGGAACTTGTCGCCGTCGGTCAGATCGTCGACCGCCAGGATGTCGGTGACGCCGCGCGCATTCAGGCCGCGGACCAGGTTGCTGCCGATGAAGCCGGCCGCGCCGGTGACCACGATCATGATGTCAATTCCCCTGTTGTGACAATGGAAGTGCCCAGCTTGCCGACGACGATGCCGCCGGCGCGGTTGGCCCACGTCATGGCCTCGAACCAGTCCAGGCCGGCGGCCCGGGCGACAGCCAGAGTGGCCAGCACGGTGTCCCCCGCGCCGGACACGTCGAAAACCTCGTGCGCCTGGGCATCCGCGTGCTGGCGGCCCTGGGCGGTGTACAGGGTCATGCCCTGCTCGGAACGGGTGATCAGCAGAGCCTCCAGTTCCAGTTCCTGACGCAGCGCCTGGGCGCGGCGCGTCAGGTCGTCCTCCGAGTCCCAGCGGCCGACGGCGTCCTGCATTTCGCTGCGGTTGGGCGTGACCAGGGTGGCCCCCCGGTAGCGCGGATAGCGGTGACCCTTGGGATCGACCAGCACCGGGATGCCACGCTCGCGGGCCGCCCGGATCATGGACTCGACCCGGGACAGGGCGCCCTTGGCGTAATCCGACAGCACCAGCATATCGTAGCCCGCCAGGACATCCGCCAGGCCGGCGTCCAGGGCGTCCAGCGCGCGCGCGCCCGGCCCCTGTTCGAAATCCACCCGCAGCAGTTGCTGCTGGCGCCCCAGCACCCGCATCTTCAGCGTGGTGTCCATGCCCTCGGCGTCCTCGACCAGATGGTCCCGGACACCGGCCTCGTGCGCCAGGGCGCGCACGCGGGCGCCGGCCTCGTCGGCGCCGACCACGCCCAGCAGTCCCACACTGGCGCCCAGGGCGACGATGTTGCGAGCCACGTTGGCCGCCCCGCCCAGGCGATCTTCCCGGCGGGCGACCCGCACCACGGGCACGGGGGCCTCGGGCGAAATGCGGTCGACTTCGCCGAACCAGTAGCGGTCCAGCATGATGTCTCCGGCGACGAGGATCCGGGCGGCAGCGGCCGCCCGGGCCGGGAATGCGCTGACGGACTCCGGCCCGCGGGCCGGAGTTCCGCCGCCACTATTCGGGGGAGCCTTCGGCTCCGAATGGGAACCGCCTCGCTCAGCCTCGCCGTGGCCGGCGAGGCCTGTGCTCTGGCGCGTGGTCATCGAATTTCCTCCAGACGGCGGGGCCGATAGGTTTCCCAGGTGTTGCAGCCCGGGCACTGCCAGTAATAGCGCCGCGCCTCGAAGCCGCAGTGCCCGCAGGCGTAGCGGTCCAGGCGCTGAGTGTGCTTGTGGATCATGCTGCGCAGCAGGCCCAGGTCGGCTCCCGGTACCAAGGGCCCGCCGGGAATGGCCTCGCCGCCTTGAGGAGCCTCCGAACCGGTGGCTCCCTGGGCCAGCTCGACCTCGAGCAGGCGGTCCAGCCCCAGCAGCGAGGGATGGGCGCGCAGGGCCTGGCGGGCGAAGGCCCAGGCGGGAACGGCGCCATCCGCGGCCCGCAAGGCGCGGAAGATCACGTTGAACAAGTCGAGCGTCGGCAGACGCTCGTACTGGTCGCGCAGCAGCGACAGGCCTTCGGCGGCGCGCCCCAGGGCCGCGTGGCAATCCAGCAGCGGCTGGGCGACCAGGCCGGAAAATTCGGGTGCCGTGGACAGGACATCCTGAAGCTGCGCGCGCTGGGATTCCAGATCGCCGCGCAAAGCCGCCCAGCGGGCGCGCAGCATGCGCACGCGGGTCTCGGAAGCCGGAGTGGCGCCATTCTGGCGCGCGGCGTTCTCGGCCGCGTCCAGGGCCTGGGCAGCGGCATCGAAATCGGGCGTCCTTGACTCCATCAGCGCCTGAGCCCGCTCGCAGTGGTAGTGCGCCAGTTGCGGGACAGGTTCGTCGGTGCGGCCGCGCAGCTGCTGGACGGTGTCGATGGCCTTGTCCCAGTCATGCTCGGATTCGTGGATGCGGACCAGTGCGCGTAAGGCTTCCAGGACATGGCGCGTCTGCAGCACCGCCTGGAAGCCCTGTTCGGCACGGTCCAGCATGCCGGCCTTGAGAAAGTCCTGGGCCAGGGCCAACTGGGCGTTTTCACGATCGGGCAAGGGCAGATCCTCGCGCGAGAGCAGGCTCTGGTGCACGCGGATGGCGCGCTCGATCTCGCCCCGGCGGCGGAACAGGCTGCCCAGGGCGAAATGCAGTTCGGTGGTTTCCGGATCGAGCTTGGCGACCTCGACGAAGGCGTCGATGGCGCGGTCGGGCTGCTCGTTGAGCAGGAAGTTCAGACCCTTGAAGTAGGAATCAGGCAGCGCCCGGGTTTCCGACAGCATCTGGCGGAAGTCGAAGCGCGCCGCCAGCCAGCCCAGGCCGAACAACACCGGAACGATGATCAGCCACCAGGGCTCGAAATCCACGACCAGCCCCCGGAAACTTACAGGGGCGCCAGCGGCGCGACCGTTTCGGGAATCACCGGAGCGGAGGCGGCCTGAGGATGATCCAGGGCGTCCTGGGCGCGGGCGAGTTCACGGCGCAGACGGTTGATCTCGCGACGGCGGCGCAGCATGGACGTGGCCGCCATGAGCAGCCCGAAGGCCACCCCCAGGACGAACGCGGACAGCATCACGACGATCAGCGGAACCTGGCTGAGGACGTGGCCGGCGAACAGGCCGACGTCCACAGGCGCTGTGTTCTTCAGGGCGAAAAGCAGCACGATGACAAAAATCACCAGCCGCAGAATCCAGACCAGGTAGCGCATGCGACAAGCTCCTCGGGACAATCCGAACATTGTAAACGGAAAGAGCCCCCACGCTGCGCAGCCTGCGGCTGCTTGCGTCCACCTCGCGGCCCGCATGCCGCTTGGATGCGCCGGACACAGGCCAGTCCGCAAGGACTGTCCTGTGTCCAGGCTCATCCTCCCAGGGGGCGTTTTTTCCTTGGGGCGGCCCGGCGGCACAAAGAAAACGGACGGAACCTCTTGCGAAGTACCGTCCGTCGTATCGGCCGCGATGGCGTTGTCAGTCCATCACATCATCCGGGCTTGATACAGATCGGCCACGGTGGCGGGCTCGTCGGCATCGCCGCCGCCGGGCCCCTGATCCACGCGTTCGCGCAGTTCCTTGCCCGGCTTGAAGTGCGGGACCAGCTTGGCCGGCACATGCACTTTTTCACCGGACTTGGGATTGCGCCCCACGCGCGGCTGACGCCGCGAGAGGGAAAAGCTGCCGAAGCCGCGGATCTCGATGCGTTGGCCCTGGGCCAGCGCATCGGCCATCGCGTCCAGGACCGTCTTGACCGCAAAGTCCATGTCGCGGGCCGCCAGCTGCGGATAGCGGCCCGCCAGCATGGCGATGAGTTCGGACTTGGTCAGGCCAGGCATCACTCGTCGCGCTGCTGGTCGAGCTTGGCCTTCAGCAGGGCGCCCAGGTTGGTGGTGCCCGAGGAGGCGCTGGCTTCGGTCATGCGCTGGATGGTCTCGGCCGTTTCGGCGTTGTCGCGGGCCTTGATCGACAGCTGGATCGAACGCGCCTTGCGGTCGATGTTGATGATCATGGCCTCGACCTGATCGCCGGCGTGCAGGACCGTGGTGGCATCCTCGACGCGGCCGGCGGAGATTTCCGAGGCGCGCAGATAGCCTTCGACGTCCACGGACAGCGTCACGACGGCGCCCTTGGGTTCGACGGACTTCACGGTACCCGACATGACGGCGCCCTTGTCGTAGGTGGCCACGAAGTTGTTGAACGGATCGCCTTCGAGCTGCTTGACGCCCAGGGAGATGCGTTCCTTGTCGGTGTCGATGCCCAGCACCACGGCGTCGATCTCGTCGCCCTTCTTGAAGTTGCGCACGGCTTCTTCGCCGGATTCGGACCAGGAGATGTCGGACAGATGAACCAGACCGTCGATGCCGCCAGGCAGACCGACGAACACACCGAAGTCGGTGATCGACTTGATGGCGCCGTGGACCTTGTCGCCGCGTTTGAAGTTGGCGGCGAAATCTTCCCAGGGATTCGGGCGGCACTGCTTCATGCCCAGCGAGATGCGGCGGCGGTCCTCGTCGATTTCCAGGACCATGACTTCGACTTCCTCGCCCAGGGTCACGACCTTGCGCGGATCGACGTTCTTGTTGGTCCAGTCCATTTCGGAAACGTGCACCAGGCCTTCGATGCCGGCCTCGACCTCGACGAACGAGCCGTAGTCGGTCAGGTTGGTGACCTTGCCGAACAGGCGGGTGCCTTGCGGGTAGCGGCGGCCCAGGCCGATCCAGGGATCTTCGCCCAGTTGCTTGACGCCCAGCGAGACACGGGATTTTTCCTGATCGAACTTGAGGACCTTGGCTTCGATTTCCTGGCCCACCTGCAGGACTTCGGACGGGTGACGGACACGGCGCCAGGCCATGTCGGTGATGTGCAGCAGGCCGTCGATGCCGCCCAGGTCCACGAACGCACCGTAGTCGGTGATGTTCTTGACAATGCCCTTGACGATGGCGCCTTCGTGCAGGGTTTCGAGCAGCTTTTCGCGTTCCTCGCCCATGCTGGCCTCGAGCACGGCGCGACGCGACAGCACGACGTTGTTGCGCTTGCGGTCGAGCTTGATGACCTTGAATTCGAGGGTCTTGCCTTCGTAGGGGGTGGTGTCCTTGACGGGACGCAGGTCGACCAGCGAGCCCGGCAGGAAGGCACGGATGCCATTGGTCATGACCGTCAGGCCGCCCTTGACCTTGCCCGTGATGGTGCCGTTGACCAGTTCGCCCGATTCCAGAGCCTGTTCGAGCTGCAGCCAGGCCGACAGGCGCTTGGCGCGGTCGCGCGACAGGATGGTGTCGCCGTAGCCGTTTTCCAGGGAATCAATGGCGACGGAGACGAAGTCGCCGCCCTCCACTTCCAGGTCGCCCTGGTCGTTCAGGAATTCTTCGAGGGGAATGTAGGCTTCGGACTTGAGGCCCGCGTTGACCACGACGAAATTATGGTCGATGCGCACGACTTCGGCGGAGATGACCTCGCCGGAACGCATGTTTTGATCCTTGATGCTGGCGGCAAACAGATCGGCGAAGCTTTCGCCGCCCAGGGCGGCTGCAGTGTTGAGGGTGGACATGAACGATAGATCCATACGCCCCGAGGGGCAATCATGACACGCCAGGCAAAACGCCCGGCGGAGTGAAAAAACATCCCGCCCGGAACAGAAGCGCCGAAAAAACGACGGCGCCCCGTCAGGCAAGCCCACGTGCGGACCAGAGATCCAGCACTTGACGCACCACATCATCGATCCCCTGATGGGACGAATCCACGGTGACCGCATCCGCCGCCGCGACGAGCGGCGCATGCGCCCGACCCCGGTCTCGCGCATCGCGCGCCCGCAGGTCTTGCAAAAGGTCGTCTAGATTAGCAGAAAAACCCTTGTCCTTCAACTGCTTATGGCGCCGCTGCGCCCGGACCTCGACGCCCGCGTCGAGAAAGATTTTCAGGGGGGCGTCTGGAAAGACGATGGTGCCCATATCGCGCCCGTCCGCCACCAGGCCCGGCGCCCGGCGGAAGTCCCGCTGGCGCGCCAGCAGCGCCTCGCGCACCGCAGGCCAGGCGGCCACGCGCGAAGCCAGGTTGCCGACCTCTTCCCGGCGGATCAAGCCGCCGACATCCTCACCGCCCATGAGAATGGCGTCCGGCTCGAAACGCACGTCCAGGCGCCGCGCCAGCCGGGCCGCCTGGGCCTCGTCGGTGCCGTCGCCGCCCTCGCGCAGCACCGCCAGGGCGGTCAGGCGGTAAAGCGCGCCGCTGTCCAGCACGTGCCAGCCCAGGGTCCGGGCCACCCGCTGGGCGATCGTGCCCTTGCCCGAGGCCGTCGGACCGTCGATGGTGATGACCGGCGCGGTCCGCGCAAGGGTGCCGTTGCCAGGATGATCGGCGGCCATGGAAGATTCCTTTTCTGTGGATGGAATTCGCCGCCCGGGGCGCTCTGGCGAGGGGCGCCCCGCAGGCGGGACAGCGTTCAGTCCGCCCCGAGCAGGCGGCGGAATTCCGTGAAATAGTCCGGATAGGTCTTGCTGACACAGCCCGGGTCCAGGATGGTCACCGGCACGGGACCGAATACCGCCAGCGAGAAGCACATCGCCATGCGATGGTCGTCGTAGGTGCGGATCTCGGCGGCGCGCCAGCCGTCGGCCGGCAGGGGATGCACGGTCAGGCTGTCGGCGTCGGATTCCACGCGCGCCCCCAGGCGGGCCAGTTCGGCGTGCATGGCGGCGATGCGGTCGGTTTCCTTGACGCGCCAGCTGGCGATATTGCGCAGCCGGCAGGGGCCGTCGGCATACAGGGCCAGCACGGCGGCGGTCATGGCGGCGTCGGGGATCAGGTTGAAGTCCCGGTCGAAGGCCCTGAGCCGCTCGCCCTCGGCCACCGCGCGGCCCCGCACCACCAGGGCATCGGCCTCGCGCTCGACCCGGGCGCCCATGGCCTCGACCACGTCGGCGAAGGCCACATCGCCCTGGATGCTGTCGCCGCCGACTCCTTCGATGCGGACCGGGCCGCCCGCGATGGCGCCCAACCCCAGGAAATACGAGGCGGACGAGGCGTCGCCCTCGATCCGGTAGCGGCCCGGGGAGCAATAGCGGGCGTCGGCCGGGACGACGAAGCGCTCCCAGCCCTCGCGCCGCACGCGCACGCCGAAGCGTTCCATCAGGTTCAGGGTGATCAGGATATACGGTTTCGAGATCAGTGGACCGTCCAGTTCGATGACCACGTCATGGCCGGCCCGACGGGCCGCGATCGGCGCGGCCATCAGCAGCGCCGTCAGGAACTGGCTGGACACGGAGCCGCGCACCCGGACAGGCCGGCGCGCGTCCGGGCGCCCCCGGCCGATGCGCAAGGGAGGATAACCGTCCTGGCCCTCGTACTCGATCTCGCAGCCCAGGCCGCGCAGCGCCTGGACCAGGTCGCCGATGGGCCGCTCGTGCATGCGCGGAACACCGGACAGGCGATAGTCGCCGCCCATCACCGCCAAGGCGGCCGTCAGCGGCCGGAAAGCCGTGCCCGCGTTGCCCAGGAACAGGTCGGCTCGCTTCTGCGGCCAGTCGGCGGCGCCGGCCAGGGCCACCCGCCCCGCTCCGTCCTCGCGCAGGTCCAGGCCCAGGGTCCGCAAGGCATCCCGCATGACCCGCGTATCGTCGGAGTCCAGCAGGCCGTCGAGTCCGGTTTCGCCTTCGGCGAGCGCCGCCAGCAGCAGCGCCCGGTTGGAAATGCTCTTCGAGCCCGGCAGCGTCACCGTGCCGCGCGCATGCGCGGCCGGCTCCAGACGCAGGGAAGGTTCGCGCCCGGCGGCGCCCGTCGTGTGCATCACATCTGACTCCTGCCGCCCCAGAACCGGCGAGCGATCGCCGCCTGTTCGAGCAGGGCTTCGAGCGCGGCGGGATCGGGATCGCCTTCGAGGGTCGCCCGCAGCAGCCGCAGCGCCTGGTCGAAATCGTCCAGTTCGCGCAGCACCGCCGCCCGGTTGGAAAGAAAGATATCGCGCCAGACCTCGGCGGAGCCCGCCGCGATCCGGGTGAAGTCCCGGAACCCCGTGCCGGCCAGGTTCAGGCGCGTATCGGCGTCGTCGGCCCGGACGATCTGGGCCATATAGGCGGCCGCCAGGAAATGCGGCACGTGGCTGACGGCCGCCAGCGCCCGGTCGTGGGCCTCGGGCGTCATCAGCGAGATGCGCGCTCCGCAGGCTTCCCAGATCCGGATCAGGCGATGCTGCAGCAGGCCCGGCGTATCCTCGAACGGAGTCAGCACGACTTTGCGGCCGTGGTACAGCATGGGATCGGCCGCCTCGGGACCGGTCATTTCGGATCCGGCGATGGGATGGCCGGGGATGAACTGCGCGTGGCGCTCGCCCAGGATGTCCAGAGCGAGGCGCGCCACGTCGGCCTTGGTGCTGCCGGCGTCGGTGACCAGAGTGCCGGGCCGCAGCACGGGCGCCAGGTCCCGCAGGATCGGCGCCATGGCACCCACCGGAGTGGCGAGGAAGATCAGGTCGGCCTCGGCCGCCGCCCGGGACAACTCGGCGATCTCGTCGATCAGGCCCAGGTCGCGCGCGCGCTGGAGCGAGGCCGGATTGCGCCCGACCCCGAGCACCCGGCCCGCCTGCCCCACCCGGCGCAGGGCCGCCGCGAACGAGCCGCCGATCAGCCCCGTGCCGACGATGGCCAGCACAGGAATCAGGGGGGATCCCCACGCCGCGCCTTCGGCTTGCCGCCCTCCGCTGGGGCCGCTTTCGCCCTGGGGGCGGCCCGGCGGCGAAAGAGCAGAACCGGGATCGCCGTTCATGCCTGCAATACGGCCTTCAAGGCATCGAGGAGGCGGGCGTTTTCCTCGGGCAGGCCGACGCTGACCCGCAGGTGTTCGGGCAGGCCGTCGCCGGCCACGGGCCGCACGATGACGCCCCGGCGCAGGAGCTCGCCGTTCACGCCCGCGGCATCGCCCACCCGCACCAGCACGAAGTTCGTGTGGCTGGGCACGAAATCGAGCCCCAGGGCGGCGAAGCCTTCCTGCAGCTGCGCCCGGCCCGCCCTGTTCAGGGCGTAGGTCCGCGCCAGGAAATCGGTGTCGTCCAGGGCGACGCGCGCGGCGAGCTGGGCCAGGACGTTGACGTTGAAGGGCTGGCGCACCCGGTTGAGCAGATCGGTGAGCGCCGGCTGCGCCAGGGCGTAGCCGACCCGCAGCCCGGCCAGGCCGTAGGCCTTGGAGAAGGTGCGGGTGACGATCAGGTTGGGGAATTCTCGCACCCACTGCGTGCTGTCCGCCCGTTCCTCGGGATCGAGGTATTCGTCGTAGGCCTCGTCCAGCAGCACGGCGACGCGGTCCCCGTGCCGTTCCCGGACGGATTCCAGGAAGGCCCGCACGCGGGGGCCGGGCAGATGGGTGCCGGTGGGATTGTTCGGATTGGCGATGAACACCAGCCGCGTGTCATCGGCGATCGCCGCCAGCATGGCGTCCAGGTCGTGGCCGTAGTCGCGCGCCGGCACCATCAGGTGGCGGGCGCCCCGGGCCTGGGTACTCAGGCGGTAGACCACGAAGGCGTGCTGCGCATAGACGGCCGACGTGCCCTCGTCCAGCAGCGCCAGGGAGGCGAGTTCCAGCAGATCGTTGGAACCGTTGCCCAGGGTGATCCAGTCCGCGGGCACGCCGTGGCGCGCCGCCAGGATCGCCTTCAGGTCGAAGCCGTTGGCGTCCGGATAGCGGCCGTGCAGCGCGCCGGCGGCCTCGGCGAGCGCCGCGCGCACGCGGTCCGAGCAGCCCAGCGGGTTTTCGTTGGAGGCCAGCTTGATGATGCCGTCCGGGTCCAGTCCGTATTCACGGGCGAGTTCCTCGATCGGCTTGCCGGCCTGATAGGGAGCGATGGCCCGGATGTGGGCGGGCGCCAGGGTGTCTGTCATGAAGCGGGCCTCATTGCCGGGGATAGGATCCCAGCACCTTGAAAAAGGCGACCTGCTGGCGCAGTTCGGCCAGGGCCTGGGCGACGGGCTCGTCGTCCCGGTGGCCCAGCAGATCGACGTAGAAATAGTATTCCCACTGCCCCGTGCGGGCGGGGCGCGATTCGAGGCGCGTCATGGACACGCCGTGCCGGGACAGCGGCGCCAGCATGTCGTAGACCGCGCCGGCGCGGTTCGGCACCGCCAGGACCAGGCTGGTCTTGTCGCGGCCGGTTGGGCCGGCGTCGCGCGGCCCGACGGCCAAGAAGCGGGTCTGGTTCTGAGGATCGTCCTGGATCCCGCTGGCCACGGCGCTCAACCCCCAGGCGGCGGCGGCCGCGTCCCCGGCGATCGCCGCGCAGGCGGGGTCTTCCGAGGCCATGCGCGCCGCCTGGGCGTTGCTGGCAACGGGCAGGCGTTCCAGTCCGGGATGGTTGCGGCTGAGCCAGGCCTGGCACTGGGCCAGGGCCTGAGGATGCCCCAGCACCCGGGTGACGCCTTCCAGCCCGCCGGTCAGGGTGAGCAAGTTGTGATGGATGCGGATGGTGCGCTCGCCCAGAACCTTCAGCGAAGAATTCAGCAGCAGGTCCAGGCTGCGGTTGACGGCGCCTTCGGTGGAATTTTCCACCGGCACGATGCCGACGTCCGCCTGCCCGGCCTCGACGGCGCGGAAGACCTCGTCGAAGGACTCGCAGCGCAGGCCGGTAATGGCGTGGCCGAAATGTTCATAGGCCGCCTGTTCGGAGAACGAACCCTGCGGTCCCAGGAAAGCGGCGGTCAGCACGCTTTCCAGGCCCCTACAGGTGGAGATGATCTGGCGCCAGATGGCGGCGACGGATTCCTCGGGGATGGGCCCGGGATTGTCCGACTGCAGGCGCCGGATGATCAGGGCCTCGCGCTCGGGCTTGAGGATCGGCCCGGCGGCATCGAAGGCCTTCTTGACCTCGCCGACTTCCAGGGCCGCGCGGGCGCGCTGGTTGAGCAGCTCCAGGATCCGCGTGTCCAGCGCGTCGATGCGCTCGCGCAGGGGTTCCAGCCGGGCCTGGAGGGTGTCATCCGCCATGGCGGGCCTCGAAGTCCTTGAGGAAGTCGATCAGGGCCCGCACGCCCTCCATGGGCATGGCGTTGTACAGCGAGGCCCGCATGCCGCCCACGGCCTTGTGGCCCTTCAGGGCCAGCAGCCCGGCGGCCTCGGACTCGGCCAGGAAGGCGGCGTTCAGCGATTCGTCGCGCAGGAAGAACGGCACGTTCATGCGCGAACGACAGGCCGGCGCGATGCGGTTTTCATACAGGGCCGAGCCGTCCAGGTAGTCATACAGGGCGCGCGACTTGGCCTCGCTGGCCGCGTCCATCGCCGCCACCCCGCCCTGACGCAGCAGCCACTTGAAGACCAGGCCCGCCACGTAGATGGCATAGGTCGGCGGCGTGTTGAACATGGACTGGGCGCCGGCCACGTTGGCGTAGTCGAACACCGAGGGGCAGTGCGGCAGCGCATGGCCGATCAGGTCCTTGCGCACGAAAGTCAGCGTCACCCCGGCCGGTCCGGCGTTCTTCTGCGCCCCGGCGTAGACCATGCCCACCCGCGAGAAATCGATGGGACGGGACAGGATGTTGGAGGACATGTCGGCCACCAGCGGCACGTCGGGCGCCCCCAGGGCGGCCATGTCGGGCATGACGGCCTGTTCGACCCCGCCGATGGTCTCGTTGGCGCACAGGTGCAGGTAGGCCGCGTCGCGGCGGACCCGCCATTGGTCGTGGTCCGGCAGCCAGCACCAGGGGCCGTGGCGGCGGCCGTCGATCTCGGTATCCGTTTCGGCGGAGGCCGCCACGGCGATGTCGCCGTAGCGCGCGGCCTCGTTGAAGGACTTGCGCGCCCAGTGCCCGCTCAGCACGTAGTCCGCCCGGCCCAGGCCGGCGCGGCCGATCAGGTTCAGCGGCACGATGGCGTTCTGCGCCGAGGCGCCGCCCTGCATGAACAGCACCTCGAAATCGTCCGGCACCGACAGCAGGGCGCGCAGGTCGGCCTCGGCCTCGTCGCGGATACGGCTGTAGTGCTTGCCCCGGTGGCTCATTTCCATGACCGAGGTGCCGCTGCCGTTCCAGTCGCACATTTCGGCGGCGGCCTGCCGCAGGACTTCGAGCGGCAGGGTGGAGGGGCCCGCGGCGAAATTCCAGGGGCGGCTCATGCCTGATCCTCGTCGGTTTGCGATTCATCCCCGCCGCCGGCCGCGGGTCCGCCGTCGGCCGTGCCTTCGGACGATTCCGGAGCGGCCTCGGCAGTCTCGGCGGCCTCGTCCTCGTCGGCATCGCTTTCGACCACGCGGCGCACCCCGGACAACTGGCTGTCCTCGTCCACGTTGATCAGCGTGACCCCCTGGGTGGCGCGGCCCATCTCGCGGATCTCGGAAACCCGCGTGCGCACCAGCACCCCGCCGGTCGTGATCAGCATGATCTCGTCCTCGGGCTGCACCAGCACGGCGCTGACGACCTTGCCGTTGCGCGCCGAGGTCTGGATGGCGATCATGCCCTTGGTGCCGCGCCCGTGGCGCGTGTATTCGACGATGGACGTGCGCTTGCCGTAGCCGTTTTCAGTGGCCGTCAGCACGCTCTGGGTCTCGTCTTCCGCCACCAGCAGGGCGATCACGGCCTGGCCGTCCTCCAGCGACATGCCGCGCACGCCGCGCGCCGTGCGGCCCATCGGGCGCACGTCGTTCTCGTCGAAGCGCACGGCCTTGCCGGCGTCCGAGAACAGCATCACGTCGTGCTGGCCGTCGGTGAGTTCGGCGCCGATCAGGAAGTCGCCGTCATCCAGGCCGACGGCGATGATGCCGGCCTTGCGGGGATTGGAGAAGTCCGACAGCGGGGTCTTCTTGACCGTCCCGCGCGAGGTGGCCATGAAGACGTAGTGGTCGTCGCTGAAGGCCTTGACCGACAGCACCACCGTGATGGTCTCGCCGTCGACCAGCGGGAACATGTTGACGATGGGCCGGCCGCGCGAATTGCGCGAGCCCTGGGGCACTTCCCAGACCTTGAGCCAGTAGACGCGGCCCCGGTCCGAGAAACACAGCAGGTAGTCGTGTGTGTTGGCGATGAAAAGCTGGTCGATCCAGTCGTCTTCCTTGGTGGCGGTGGCCTGCTTGCCTCGCCCGCCGCGCTTCTGCGACCGGTATTCGGACAGCGGCTGGCTCTTGATGTAGCCGCTGCGCGACAGCGTCACCACCATGTCCATGGGGGTGATGAGGTCTTCCGTTTCCAGTTCCGTGGCGTTGTATTCGATTTCCGAACGGCGCCGGTCGTTGTTGGCGTTGGAAAATTCGGCGCGGACCGCCTGCAATTCGTCGCCGATGATCGCGGTGACCCGTTCCGGACGCGCCAGGATGTCCAGCAGATCGGCGATGGTGTCCATGATCTCGCGGTATTCACCGACGATCTTGTCCTGCTCCAGGCCGGTCAGGCGCTGCAGGCGCATGTTCAGGATTTCCTGGGCCTGGACTTCGGACAGGCGGTACTGGCCGTCGGCCTGCAGACCGAAATGCGCGTCCAGTCCTTCAGGACGGAAGGCCGCGCGCCCGCCCGAGGCGAGGTTGGCATCGGCGCGCTCGAGCATTTCGCGCACCAGGGACGAATCCCAGCTGCGGTCCATCAGGGCCTGACGCGCCACCGGCGGCGTGGGCGCGGCCTTGATGATGGCGATGAAATCATCGATGTTGGCCAGGGCCACCGCCAGGCCTTCCAGCACGTGGCCGCGCTCGCGGGCCTTGCGCAACTGGAAGATGGTGCGGCGGGTGACGACCTCGCGGCGGTGCTGGAGGAAGTACTGCACCATCTGCTTCAGGTTCAGCAGGCGCGGCTGGCCGTCGACCAGGGCCACCATGTTCATGCCGAAGGTTTCCTGCAGCTGGGTGTTCTTGTAGAGGTTGTTCAGGACGACCTCGGGGACCTCGCCGCGCTTGAGCTCGATGACCAGGCGCATGCCGTCCTTGTCCGATTCGTCGCGGATGTCGGAGATGCCCTCGATCTTCTTTTCATTGACCAGTTCGGCGATGCGCTCCTGCAGGGACTTCTTGTTCACCTGATAGGGGATGGCGTCGACGATGATGGCCTGGCGGTTGCCGCGCTCCATGTCCTCGAAGTGGACCTTGGCGCGCATGATCACCCGCCCGCGTCCGGTGCGGTAGCCCTCGCGCACGCCGGCCATGCCGTAGATGATGCCGCCGGTGGGGAAATCCGGCGCGGGGATGCGCTCGATCAGTTCGTCGACGGTGCAGTCGGGATTGCGCAGGCAGTACAGGCAGCCCTCGACGACCTCGGACAGGTTGTGCGGAGGAATGTTGGTCGCCATGCCCACCGCGATCCCGGCGCTGCCGTTGACCAGCAGGTTCGGCAGGCGCGACGGCAGCAGCAGGGGCTCCTGCTCGCTGCCGTCGTAGTTGGGGCCGAAATCCACGGTTTCCTGGTCGATGTCGGCCAGCAGTTCGTGGGCGATCTTCGACAGGCGGACTTCGGTATAACGCATGGCCGCCGCGTTGTCGCCGTCGATCGAGCCGAAGTTGCCCTGGCCATCGACCAGCATGTAGCGCAGCGAGAAATCCTGGGCCATGCGCACGATGGTGTCGTAAACCGCGGAATCGCCGTGGGGGTGATATTTACCGATCACGTCCCCGACGATGCGCGCGGATTTCTTGTAGGCGCGGTTCCAGTCGTTGTTCAGTTCGTGCATGGCGAACAGTACCCGCCGGTGCACGGGCTTGAGCCCGTCGCGCACGTCCGGCAGGGCGCGCCCCACGATCACGCTCATCGCGTAATCCAGGTAGCTGCGCCGCATTTCGTCTTCGAGCGAAATGGGCAGCGTCTCTTTGGCGAAAGAATCCATGGCGTATCCGAAAAACCTTTCAGGCTTGAATGACTGGACCGGATGGCGCCCGGCACGACGGATCGCGAACCGCGCCCCGGACAAGCCGCGCACGCCCGGCTCGCCTGGAGGATCACCCGTCTGCCCGGCACCCGGGCCAATCGGTGATTCTATCATTCGCCTCGAGGCTCCAGGCGGACGGCCACGGCGGACCATGCCGACGCCCGAATGACGGCATCCGGACCGCGGCGCAGCCCCGGATGTTGCAAAAAGCCTACACCCGACCACGTCGATCCGTGTAAAACACGTCCAGAGAGCGCATGAAGGGATTTGTGCTTAACCCGGCGGGGGAAAATGCCTTAAGATTTCGGCTAACACGCATGAAACCCAGCGCAACTCTGAGCATTCCAACTCGACATTGCTATACTGGAAGCGTTATTTCGATATGCGGCGGGGGTTCGCTGCGGTCACTTTCAAGCATCATGCTCAAACGAGGAGAAACATGAACAAACCCTCCAAAATCGCTATTGGACTCGCCATTGCTGCCATGGCCGCCGTCGGTACCGCCTCGGCTTCCGACAACTGGACCAATGTGGACGGCCATGTCTGGAAGGACGCGAGCGGCCAGAACTGCTGGCGTGATGCGTTCTGGACGCCGGCCACCGCCGCCGAAGGCTGCGGCAAGCCCGTCGCCGAAGCGCCCGTCGTCGCCCCGACCGCCAGCAAGGTCGTCCTGAACGCCGACACCTTCTTCGACTTCGACAAGGCCACCCTGAAGCCCGAAGGCAAGCAGGTCCTGGACCAAGTCGCCCAGCAAGCCGGCTCGATCAACCTGGAAACGGTCATCGCCACCGGCCATACCGACTCCATCGGCACCGAAGCCTACAACCAGAAGCTGTCCGAACGCCGCGCCAACACGGTCAAGCAATACCTGATCAGCAAGGGCGTGCCGGCCGACCGCATCTACGCCGAAGGCAAGGGCGAACTGCAACCCGTCGCGTCCAACAAGACCCGCGAAGGCCGCGCCCAGAACCGCCGCGTGGAAATCGAAATCGTCGGTACCCGCAAGTAATTCCGCTGGCCGCACGAAGCCGCCGCGCCCCGCGCGCGGCGGATACAATAGGGCTCCGTTCGACGGAGCCCTATTCTTTTCTGGAGCCTTCTGGAGCCCACCCCATGCACGCAGCCAACGCCGACCCGGCGGAACTCGACAAATTCAGCGCATTCGCCTCAAGCTGGTGGGACCCGCAGGGCGAACTGAAGACCCTGCACGACATCAACCCCCTGCGCCTGGACTGGATCCGCGCCCAGGCCGGTCCGCTGGACGGCCTTCAGGCACTGGACGTCGGCTGCGGCGGCGGCCTGTTGGCCGAGGCCATGGCGGCCGAGGGCGCCCGGGTGACCGGGATCGACCTGGCCAAGCAGTCTCTGCAGATCGCACGCCTGCACGGCCACGAGTCGGGCGTCCAGGTACAGTACGAATGCGCCAGCGCGGAAGACTACGCGCAGCGGCAGGCTGGCCGGTTCGACCTCGTCACCTGCATGGAACTGCTGGAACACGTACCCGATCCGGCATCGGTCGTCGACGCCTGCGCCCGGCTGGTCCGCCCAGGCGGTCTGGTGTGCTTTTCCACCCTGAACCGCAATCCGAAATCCTTCCTGCTGGCCATCGTGGCGGCCGAATACGTGATGCGCATGCTGCCCCGGGGCACCCACAGCTATGAGCACTTCATCACCCCCAGCGAACTCGCCGCCGCCGCGCGCGCGGCGGGCCTGGAAGTCGTCGGCCTGTCCGGCATGGGCTACCAGCCCCTGACCCGGCGCTACGGCCTGACGCCGGACACCGGCGTCAACTACCTGATGGCCGCGCGGCGCCCCGAATGATCATGCCGCACCGCCTCGTCCTGTTCGATTTCGACGGCACCCTGGCCGACACGGCGCCGGATCTGGCCGCCGCCGCCAATCGCCAGCGCCACTACCGGGGCCTGCCCCCCCTGCCCTACGAGGCCCTGCGGCCGCACGCCTCGCATGGCGCGCGCGGCCTGCTCAAGGCCGCCCTGGACCTGGACGCCCGTTCCGGGGAATACGAAGCCGCCCGACAACGGTTCCTGCGCGACTACGCCGAGGCCATGCTGGTGCGCACCCGGCTGTTCCCGGGCATCCCCGAACTGCTCGACCTGCTGGGAGGGCAGGCCTACGGCTGGGGCATCGTGACCAACAAGATCGAATCGCTGGCCCTGCCCATCGTGCGCCACCTGGGCCTGCAGGACCGCTGCCTGGTGACGGTGGGCGGCGACACCACCCCGCACGCCAAGCCGCATCCCGAGCCACTGCTGCATGCCGCCCGCCAGGCCGGCGTCACGCCCGAGCACTGCATCTACATCGGCGACGACGAGCGCGACATCGTGGCCGGCCAGGCGGCCGGCATGGCGACCGTGGCCGCCGCCTACGGCTATTGCTCGCTGGACGACCCGGCCCGCTGGGGCGCCGACGCCATCGCCGACTCTCCGGCGGACCTCTGGCCCCTCATCGAGCACTGGGCGGGGAGGGGCCTGGGGCCCGCCCGCGCGACTCGGGACACCGTCTGAACGAATCCCGAACCGGCGGCCGTGAACAGCACATCGGTCGAGGAATTCAGCGCCGTCTCGGCAGAGTCCTGCAGCACGCCGATGATGAAGCCCACCCCGACGACCTGCATCGCCAGGTCGTTGGAAATACCGAACAGGCTGCAGGCGACCGGAATCAGCAGCAGCGACCCTCCCGCCACGCCGGAAGCCCCGCAGGCGCAGACCGCTGCCACGACGCTGAGCAGCAGCGCCGTAGGCAGGTCCACGACGATTCCCAGGGTATGGACCGCCGCCAGCGTCAGCACCGTGATGGTGATCGCGGCCCCGGCCATGTTGATGGTGGCCCCCAGGGGGATGGACACGGAATAGGTGCCCTCCTCCAGGCCCAGCTTGCGGCACAGGGCCATGTTGACCGGGATGTTCGCCGCCGAACTGCGCGTGAAGAAGGCTGTGATGCCGGATTCGCGCAGGCAGGTGAGCACCAACGGGTAGGGATTGGTCCGCAGCCGCAGGAATACGATGAGCGGATTGACCGCCAGCGCCACGAACAGCATGCAGCCCAACAGCACCGCCAGCAGGCGGGCATAGTCCAGCAGCGCGCCGAAGCCGGTCTCGGCCATGGTCGAGGCGACCAGCCCGAAGATCCCGACCGGGGCCGTGCGTATGACCGCCTTGACGATGTACGACAGCCCCGCCGCCAGGTCCGCCATGACGCGCCTGGTGGATTCCCCGGCATGACGCAGCGCGACGCCCAGACCGATCGCCCAGGCCAGGATACCGATGTAGTTGGCCTGGACCAGGGCGCGCACCGGGTTGTCCACCACGTTCAGCAGCAGATTGCGCAGGACTTCGGCCACACCGCTGGGCGGGCTGAGCGCAGCCTCGCCCAACTGCAGGCGGATGGTCAGGGGAAACATGAAGCTGGCCGCCACCGCGACCACCGCCGCCGCGAAAGTACCGACCAGGTACAGGACCAGGATCGGCCCCAGCCGTGCCTGCGAGCCCCGCTGGTGATTGGCGATCGAGGCGGCCACCAGCACGAAGACCAGGCTCGGAGCGATGGACTTCAGCGCCGTGACGAACAGGCCGCCCAGCAGGCCGACAGCCTGGGCCGCGCCGGGCGACGCCAGCGCCAGGACCACGCCGGCGGCCAGGCCGATCAGGATCTGCGTCACCAGACTGCCGTCGCGGACGAACCGCAGCAAGGGATTGGATTTCGGGACGTTGGACGTCATCAGGGCACTCCGCGAAAATTTTCCGGGACTCGCGTCCGGCGGGGGCCTATGAACAAGCCGGGCGGAAAGATCGGACGCCACGGGATGCACGCGGCGTGACGGCTTGCTCAGGGACCCCTGAAAATGGGCGCCATTCTAGCACCGCGAGATCGACCGGCCGGCGAGCCGATACAATGAACCTCTGCCGCGCGGCAAGGCCCCGCCCCGTCCGCGGGAAGGCCGGCGCGGCAGGTCGTCTTCACGCTATCCGAAGGAATTCCATGGCTACACACACGATCCGCGTCGGTATCGCCGGCTACGGCAATCTGGGGCGCGGCGCCCTGGCGGCCCTGTCCCGCTGCCCCGACATGCGCCTGGCCGGAGTGTTCACGCGCCGCGACCCAACCTCGCTGCGCCTGCCCGACCCCGCGACGCCGGTCCTGCCCCTGGACGAGGCCGCGGCGCACCGCGACGACATCGACGTCATGATCCTGTGCGGCGGCTCCAAGGACGACCTGCCCGTCCAGGGCCCCGAGCTGGCGCGGTGGTTCACGACAGTGGACAGCTACGACACCCACGCCCGGATTCCCTGGTACTTCGAAGCCGTCGACACCGCCGCCCGCGCACATGGCAACCTGTCGATCATCGCGGTGGGCTGGGATCCGGGCCTGTTCTCGATCAACCGCCTGATGGGCGAGGCCATCCTGCCGGCCGGCGCCACCTATACGTTCTGGGGCAAGGGCCTGAGCCAGGGGCACTCGGACGCCATCCGGCGCGTACCCGGCGTGCAGGCCGGGGTGCAGTACACGATCCCGGTCCCCGAGGCGGTCGCGCGCGTGCGCGCGGGCGAACAGCCTGCGCTCTCGACCCGAGAGAAGCACCGGCGCGAATGCCACGTAGTGCTGGAGCCAGGCGCCGATCCCCGCCAGGTCGAACAGGCCATCGTCGCCATGCCCGACTATTTCGCCGATTACGACACCACGGTGCATTTCATCGACGAGGCCTCCCTGGCCCGCGAGCACGCCGGCATGCCGCACGGCGGCTTCGTGATCCGCAGCGGCCAGACGGGTGCCACAGAGCGCCAGGCGATGGAATTTTCCCTGAAGCTCGACAGCAACCCGGCGTTCACGTCCAGCGTGCTGGTAGCCTACGCGCGCGCCGCCTGGCGGATGAAGTCCGCCGGGGAAACCGGCGCCCGCACCGTGTTCGACGTGGCCCCCGGCCTGCTGTCGCCCCGGTCTCCCGAGGCCCTGCGCAAGGCGCTGCTATAGAAAATCGGCCGGGGGCCACGCCCTGCTTACCAACCAGCCCGGCGCCCCGTGGCGCCGAACACGCGCATTGCCATATCGTCTCCTGAATTCCGGCCTGCTTGCCTATGGCCGTCCCTCACACTACCATGCCGGAAACATCATTCAGGAGTCAACCATGAAGCAGTCTTCCTTCGACCGCAGGGATTTCCTGAAACTGGCTGGCGCCGCCGCCCTGCCCGGCCTGCCGGCCTGGGCCCGCGCCGCCGGCGCCACCGCCGTCGCCGAAGGCAAGGCCACGTTCTTCGCCAACATCACCTCCGTACAGCCCATCATGGACGCTTTCCACACGGCGACCGGCATCCGGGGGGAATACTCGCGAATCTCCAGTTCCAAGTTCATTCCCACCCTGCTGACCGAGGCCGCCGCCGGCAAGCTGACGGCGGACGTGGTGCAGGCTCCCCTGCCCATGCTGGAACTCCTGAAGGAACAGGGCATCCTGGCGCCTTACCGGTCCCCGGCCGCCCGGGGCTACCCCGACTGGGCCACGAAAGACGAGCACATCACCCTGTTCGGGGTGGAATACGTTTCCTACCTGTACAACACCCAGCACGTTCAGGCCGCCGACGCGCCCAGGACCTACCAGGACCTGGGCGACCCGAAATGGCACGGCCAGATCGTCATGGCCAATCCGTCCAATCACGCCTCGACGATCTCCTGGCTGGTCGGACTCAAGGAACAGGTCTTCACTTCCGAGGACGAGTGGATGCAGTTCGTCAAGGCGCTGGCGGCCAACGAACCCATGTTCGTGGCCTCGTTCGGCCCGACTCCGGCGCCCATCGAAAGCGGCGAAAAGCGCATCGCCATTTCCATGCCCAAGTACATTGTCACCAAGGCCCCCGCGCCGCTGGCCTGGGGCCCGATGTCCGGTCCCCTGCTGGGCTCGGCCCGTGCCATCGCCGTCACGGCCAAGGCGCCCCGCCCGGCCGCCGCGCGCGCCTTCGTGGATTACTGGCTGGGCCATGAAGCCATGTCGCTGCTCGCCAGGGACGTGGGCGAATACGTGCTGGCCCCGGGCGTGCATCCCCCGATCCCCGGCATCGACCAGGTCCAGGTCAAGCCCGTGCGCGACCTGTCCGACCAGGAGCTGCAGCGCTGGGGGCGCGAGTTCGGCAAGCTGTTCGGCGCCCGCTGATCCCGGCCGCCGCCATGGAAATCCGCATCGAGGGCCTGTGCAAGACCTACCGGTCCGAAGGGCGCACCGTCACCGCCCTGGACCACGTGGACCTGACCATCCCGGCCAACGAGATCTTCACCCTGCTGGGCCCCAGCGGATGCGGCAAGACGACGCTGCTGCGCTGCATCGTGGGCCTCGAGACCCCGGACGCCGGCGAAATCCGCATCGGCGGCGACATCGTCTGGTCGTCCGGGCGCCGCATCGCCGTACCCACCGAGAAGCGCGGTCTGGGCATGGTGTTCCAGACCTACGCCATCTGGCCGCACATGTCGGTTTTCGACAATATCGCCTACCCGCTGCAAGTGCGCGGCGCCCCCCGGGCGCTGATCCGCGAGAAAGTCGCCCAGGCGCTGGAATTCGTCCAGTTGCGCGACGTCGAGCGACAGCCCGCCACGCGCCTGTCCGGCGGCCAGCAGCAGCGCGTGGCCCTGGCCCGCGCCCTGGTGGCCGAACCGCGCGTGATCCTGTTCGACGAACCGCTCAGCAACCTGGACGCCAAGCTGCGCGAAGAAACCCGCAAGCTGCTGCGCCACTTCCTGGGCGAGCTGGGCATCACCGCCCTGTACGTCACCCACGACCGGGTCGAGGCCCTGGCCCTGTCGCACACCATCGCCGTGATGCGGGCCGGACGTGTGATCGAGACCGGTACGCCGCAGCACATGTACTTCGACGCGCGACACCGCTATGTGGCGGATTTCATCGGCCGGGCCAACCAGTTCCCGGCCATCGTCCGCAACCGGGAGAACGACTATACGCTGGCGCGCTGCGGCCTGGGCACGATCCACTGCCAGGCCCGCGACCTGCCGGAAGGTGCCGAGGCCACGCTGTGCATCCGCCCGGAATTCATCCGGATCACGCGCCACGAGGTCGGACCGGGCTTCAATGTCATCGAGGGCACGATCGAATCCATGGAATTCGTCGGCGAGGTCTACGAGGCCGAGATCCGCGTCAACGACGAACGGCTGCTGGCGCGTATCGACCCCGGCATCCAGGCGGCGCCGGGCGAGCATGTCGAAATCCGCCTGGACCCGGCCCACTGCCTGCTGCTGAGCGCCTGAGACAGGGCCTGTTCACATGTCCTCCCTCCCCCGGTCACGCCTCCTGAGCTGGACCCTGATCATCCTGGTCGGCTTCCTGACCCTGTGTCCGGTCCTGATGCTGCTGCTGGGCAGCCTGTCCCAGGGCCTGACCGCCTTCGGCCAGTTCACCCTGTCAAAATACGTCCGCGCCTACACGGACCCATATCTGTGGGACGTGACCTTCAACACAGCGGTGTTCGTGCTCGGATCGTCCCTGCTGTCCACGCTGCTGGCTCTGTTCCTGGCCTACCTGAACACCCGCACCGACATCCCGGCCAAGCCGCTGTTCACAGTGCTGTCCATCGTCCCGATGATGATCCCGCACCTGCTGTTCTCGGCCAGTTGGGCGCTGCTGCTGAACCCCAGCAACGGCCTGCTCAACCAGGCGCTGCAGGGGCTGCTCGGCCTGGAATCGGCGCCGTTCGACATCTATTCGCTGTGGGGCATGACCCTGGTCGAGGGGCTGCTGAACATGCCCATCGCCTACCTGATCATCGCCCCGGCCATGGCCGCCTTCGACCCTTCGCTGGAAGAGGCCGCGCGCGTGTCCGGATCCGGCTGGTCGCGCACCCTGCTGCGGGTCACCCTGCCGGTCCTGCGGCCCGCCATCCTGGCGGCCCTGGTCCTGGGCGTCGTGCGCAGCCTGGCGTCCTACGCCGTGCCCCGGGTCCTGGGCACACCCGGCCGCGTGGACGTGCTGGCCACCTACCTGTACGACATGATCTCCACCGGCTTCGCCCCGGACTACGGCCAGGCCGCCGCCGTCGGCATGAGCGTGCTGTCGGCCTCCATCGCCCTGATCGTGCTCTACCGCGCCCTGACGGCCGAGGGCGAAAAGTACGTCACGGTCTCGGCGCGCGGCTTCCGGCCCGGCATGATCGAACTCGGCCCGATGCGGCGCCCGCTGGGCCTGGCCGTCGGACTGCTGTGCCTGCTGATGGTCGTACTGCCGGTACTGGTGCTGCTGTACACCTCGCTGGTGCCCTACGTCATGCCGCCCGGCGCGCAGGCCTTCGCCGCCATGGATCTGCGGCACTGGATCGCCGTCTTCCACGAGCCCGGCGCCCTGCTGGCGCTGCGCAACAGCCTGTTCCTGGCGGTGGCGGGGGCCACGCTGGGCGTGGCGCTGTCCCTGGGCGTGGCCTATGTCGTCGTCAAGACGCGCGGCCCGCTCGCGACCCTGCTGGAAACGCTCAGCTTCCTGTCGTTCTCCTTTCCCGGCATCGTCATCGGCATCGGCTTCATGTGGTTCTTCGTGCAGACCCCGCTGTACTCTACGCTGACCGCCCTGCTGCTGGCCTACATCGCGGCCTACCTGCCCTACGGCGTACGACCCCTGGCCAGCGCCTTCGTGCAGATCCACGGCCACCTGGAGGAATCCTCGCTGGTCTGCGGGGCCGGCCGCCTGACCACCCTGCGACGCATCGTGATCCCGTTGCTGATCCCGGGCATCGTCTCGGCCTGGATCCTGATGGCGACCATGTTCCTGCGCGAACTGACCGTGTCCGTGGTACTGTCGCGCCCCGGCACGGAAGTCCTGGCGATCCAGATCCTGGGCTACGCCGACGACGGCCTCTGGGGCAAGCTCTCGGCCCTGGGCCTGTTCATGATCGTGCTGTCCACGATCCTGGTGCTGTGCGCCCAGGCCGCGGGCCACGCCTTCCGGCGGCGCCAGGGGCTGTAGGCGCGGAGGCGACCGCCCCTCAGTGCAAAGTCCCGCCGTCCCCGGCATCCTCGCCGGACGGCGCACCCCCATCGGCGTCGTATTCATCGACCCGGATGTCCGGCGCGCCCATCACCGCCTCCCAGGTGCGCTGCGGCAGATAGGTCTGCAGACGCGCGACGGCCTGGCGGATCAGCGCATCATGCAGCACATGCCCCACGCTCGAGGCCATGTCCAGCGTCGCATCGCCCCCCAGCCCGGTCAGGTGCCCATGGACCTGGCGCGCCTGATCCAGCGGGGCGACGCGGTCCGCCGCGCCGTGCAGCAGATGCAGAGTGGTCAGCATGGGCACGGCCCGCGGCAGCGTGGCGAAGCGGGTAGAGAACAGCAGCGCCCGGCCGGCCAGCCCCGCATCGGTGCAGACGGCTTCCAGTGCCACGGCGGCGCCTTCGGAGAATCCCGCCAGGGCCGTCTGCTCGCCGCTCAGGCCGCGCCCGCGCTGCAAGGCCCGGACCTCGCCCGCCAAGGCGGCCCCCGCCTCGGCCACCAGGCCGACATAGGCCTCCGGATCCGGGTCGGACCGTGAGATCCAGCGCCGGGCCGAGCCCGCGCCGAACGGCCCGTGCGGCTGGACGATCAGCGCCTGGGGGAAGGCCTGACGGAGCGCCGCCACCAGGTCCAGCATCTGCACCGGCGCGGCGGATTCTCCATGCAACACGACGAAGAGCTGCGCGGGCGCGCCGACGGACGGTTCGATGATCAGGGGTTCGGGACGAGGATCGGACATGGGATTCGGAATTACACGGTGGCGGAATCGCGCCAGGATAACGGATTATCCCGCGAAACCTCCTTCGTCCAGGAACCGTCGCTCCTCGGGTGTGGTGTCGCGCCCGAGCGGGCCGTTGCGATGCGGAAACCGCCCGAACCGCCGGACGACGTCGCGATGTTCCTCCGCCCAATGCAGCGAACCCGGGACTTCGCGCGCGTACAGGGTCACGGATTCCTCCTGGACGGCCGGGTCTTCGGCATGCATGAAGGGCAGGCAGACGAAACCGCGCAAGGCGGGATCGATCCGGTCCAGGAAGACGAGCGCCCGGCGCGCACAGGCCAGAGCCAGACCATCCGTGGCGAACATGTGACCGGTGCCCCGGAAGGCGTTGCGAGGATACTGGTCCAGCAGCAGGATCAGGGCCAGGGCCGATTCAGGATGCGCCAGCCAGTCCTCCAGCTCGCCGCGCGCGGCGGCGAAATGGGCGTCCAGGAAGCGCTCGCGGAACTCGGCGTCGAAGGCGGCATTCTTGGAAAACCATCGACCAGGGCCGGCCTCGCACCAAAATGCGACGATGGCACGGGCCGTGTCGGGCGCGGCGAAAGGCATGGAAGAGACGGCATGCGCCATGGAGACCCCCAGGAAACAGAATACCCTGCTACGGTACACCGATCCTTCTACAATCGCAGCATCGCCTCCCTCGCCAAACGCCATGTCCCTGTCCGAAGACCTCGCCCCCGACGGCGCCCTGCGCGCCTCCATCAACCTGGGCAATCCCCTGCTGGCCCGACACGACGCCAACACCGGCGAGGTGTCGGGCGTGTCCGTGGACCTGGCCGGGGAACTGGCGCGGGAACTCGGCGTATCCCTGGAGCTGGTCGTGTTCGACAAGGCCATCCAGTCGGTCGGGGCCGTCACCGGCCAGGCCGCCGACATCGGTTTTTTCGCCATCGATCCCAAGCGCGGCGAAGGCATCGCCTTCACCGCGCCCTATGTGCTCATCGAGGGCGCCTACCTGGTGCGCGAGGATTCCCCGCTGCGCGACAACACCGAGGTCGACCGGCCCGGCCACCGCGTCGTGGTGGGCCAGGGCAGCGCCTACGACCTGTTCCTCAGTCGCCATCTGGCACAGGCCGGCATCGTGCGGGCGGAAAATTCCCAACGCGTGGTGGACGATTTCCTGACCGGCGGCCAGGAGGTCGCCGCCGGGGTGCGCCAGCAGCTCCTGGCCGATGCGGAGCGGGTCGGCGGCGTGCGCCTGCTGCCCGGCCGGTTCATGGTGATCGAGCAGGCCATGGGCCTGCCGAAATCGCGGCCGGCGCGGGCAGCCGCCGCGCTGGCCGACTTCGTCGAACGTTGCAAGACGTCCGGCTTCGTGGCCCGGTCGCTGACGCGCCACGGCATCCGGGGCGCCTCGGTCGCTCCCTGAGCCGCGCCGGCTCAGACCCGCCGCCTCCGCCACTGGCGATACCAGCCGTAGCCGCTCAACAGCACAACGCCCGACACCACCAGCAGCGTCCCCCCCAGGAAACCCGCCCCAAGCGGCTCGCCCAGCAGCCAGGCGCCCAGGACCACACCGAACAGCGGCGTCAGGAAGGAAAATACGCCCAGGCGGGACGCCAGGTATTTGCGCAGCAGCCAGAACCAGGCCAGGTAGCTGAAGAACGCGACGAACACCGTCTGGAAGGCCAGGCTGGCCCAGACCACCGGCGTCATGCGGACATCCGTCTGCCCCATCAGGAACGAGACCGCCAGCAGCCACGCCGCACCCACCACCAACTGGTACATCAAGGTCTGGCTGGCCGGCAGCGCGGCCATCCGCGTCACCCGCACCACCACGGTGGTGGCGCCCCAGGCGGCCCCGCCCAGCAAGGCCAGCAGGTCGCCCCAGAGCATGGCGGCGCCCGCCGCCCGGGCGCCGTCGTCGCGCCACAGGAACGCCAGCGCCACCCCGCCGAACGCGAGCGCCACGCCCAGCCACTGCACGGCGGCCAGGCGCTCGTCGGGCAGTTTCCAGTGCAGCCCCAGTGCCGCGAAGATCGGCGCCGTGTAGAGCAGCACCACGACGTGGCCGGCCGAGGTGTGGCGCAGGCTCTCGCCCACCAGGACGAATTCCAGGGCATACAGGGTGCCGGCCAGCAACCCCGGGCGCCATAGGCCCAGGATCCCGTCCAGTCGCTCGCCGCGCCAGGCCATGAACAGGCCCAACAGCACTCCTGCGACGGCGCTGCGCACGGCGATCTGGAACATGGGCGCGAAGTCCAGGGCGGTGGCCTTGAGCACGATCTGCTGCATGGCCCAGATCATGCACAGCACCAGCATCAGGCCGGAAGACAGACCGTCCATGGGCCGGCGGGATTCCATACGATTCACCTGGAAAAGGAAAGCCGCCATTGTAGGCCTCTCACTGTCCTGGACCGGAGGACGCACCGCCCGCCCGGCTCGCGGGATCCGTATCCCGCCGGAGCGGCGGGGCCGATCCCCTGCCTCGACCGGGGCTTTCCCGGCCGCGCCCGCGGCACGGGTCTATGATGGACTTCATCACAGCCTCTGGAGCCTCGCATCATGGATTCCCCGATGTATCCCCACCCCACCCCCGAACTGGCCAGGCGGCGCGCCGAACTCGCGCCCGAGGCCCTGTCCGCGTTCAAGGCCTTCAGCAAAGCCGTGTTCGCCCCCGGCGCACTGGATGCGAAGACCAAGCAACTGATCGCCGTGGCCGTGGCTCACGTCACCCAGTGCCCCTATTGCATCAAGGGCCATACCGAGGGTGCGGCCCGCGCGGGCGCGTCCGACGCGGAAATCATGGAAGCCATCTGGGTGGCGGCCGAAATGCGGGCGGGCGGCGCCTACGCCCATTCCGCCCTGGCCCTGCAGACCCTGGAGGACCTGCCCGGGCACAAGCAGGCCTGAGGCGCCGGACGCGCCCGCGCGGTTCCGGCCGGCCGGCGCATCCCCGGATGCGGCATGAAACGTTTTCCGATCCGGCATCATCCAATGGCTACGGTATTCTTTCAGGAGTTCACGTGGACATCCAGATTCAGCACGATCCGGCGGCCTTGGACGACCTCGCCCTGATCGGGCGCGCGGCTGACGACCTGACGGCTTTCGAAACCCTGATGCGCCGGCACAACCAGCAGCTCTACCGGGCGGCGCGCAGCATCCTGCGCGACGAGGCCGAGGCCGAGGACGCCGTCCAGGAAGCCTGGTGGAAGGCCTACGGCCATCTGCGGGATTTCCGCTCGGAGGCCCGGCCCGCCACCTGGCTGACGCGCATCGCCATCAACGAGGCCCTGATGCGACGGCGGCGAAACAGATCGCGCGAGGCCCTCATCCAATCCGCATACCAGGCCCCGCACGAACAGGACACCATGCCGACGCCCGACCCCGATACCGCCGCTCCAGAATCCGCCGGCCCCGACCAGATGGCCTGGCGCGCCGAACTGCGGCGCCGGCTGGAACGACGCATCGACGAACTGCCCGATCTCTACCGCACGGTCTTCGTGCTGCGCGCCGTGGACGACATGCCGGCCGCGGAGGTCGCGGTCGTCCTGGGGCTGCCCGAAACCACCGTGCGCGTGCGCTTCATGCGCGCCCGCCGCCTGCTGCAGGCGGCCATGCGGCCGGATTTCGATCCGCGCGCGGCGGGCGCGTTCTCGTTCGCCGGCGACCGCTGCGACCGTATCGTGGCCGGCGTCCTGGCGAGGGTCCGGGCGGCCGGCTGACACGGCCCGCCGATCAGACACGGCGGCCCGGACTGCGGGTGGTCTCCGCCGCCTCCGAGGGCGGAGACCGGCGTCCGGTCAATCGACCCGCCCTTGTTTCAGGATGGCGGCCACATCGGGAAAGCCGGCCGCGGCGGCCGGGGGCAGTCGCGCATCCGTATCGGCATAGGGCGGCGCGGCATCCGCATCCCCCACCACGATCCGCCCGACCATCCCCGCATGCTCGTGCGGCAGGCAGAAATAGTCGTAGACGCCGGACGTGTCGAACACCACAGTGAAGGACTGTCCGGGCAGCAGATAATCCGAGTTCCACGGCTTCGCGCCTTCGGGCATGCGCAGCGGCTTGCCATTGTCCGGATGATAGGCTGTCGAAGTATGGACATTGCCGGCATCGCGGTTGACCCAGCGGACGGCCTGGCCCGGCCGGATCAGCAAGCCCCGGGGACGGAACCAGACGTCCGACCCGGACGGCGTGCCGGACATGCCGATCTCGATCGCCTCGCCGGCGTCCGCGGGCCATGGCAGGACGGCCGCCAGCAGCAGGCCGCCGCCGGCGCTCAGCAAAAGCCGGCGGCGCGGGTCATGCGCGGGCACGCTCATTTCGCCACGCGACTTTCCTGCGCGACGGGCACGTTCCACAGCACGATGTGAATATGCGGCTCCGCCACGCCAGGATGTCCCGCGTTGTACATGATGTCGACGTGGTCCACCTTCACCCCGGCAGGCACCTTCAGGTCGTTCAGGTGCATGTCGGGCTTCATCAGCGACAGCGGAATCATGTAGGTGGTGTTCACCAGGCGGCCCTCATGGTCGTAGCCCAGGAACGGCCCGGCCGGAAGCGTGGCGGGATCGGCGAACAACTGGCCCATGCCGGGGATGAAGTCGGGCAACTTCACCAGCGAGCTGACCGCCTTGTAGGGGGCGGCTGGCGGCGCCTTCAGCACAGACGCACCGGCCGCCTGGACCGCGGGCGCGCCCAAGCCGAGCGCCGCGGCGGCCGCGGCCGCCATCAGGAAGGAACGTGTGATCATGAGAATCTCCCGGTCTGCGCGGCGGGAATCGCCGCGTTTCGTGCCATTGGATGCGCGGTCCGGAAGATCCGTTTCGGCGGCTCAGGCCGCCTCGTCCTCGCACATCAGTTCGGGCAGACCCCGCCGGCCGGCACGCGCGTCCAGCGATCGCAGCGGCACGCCGGCCCGTCCGGTCTTGGAAACCGCCGCGCCATCCCCATCTACCCTTCGTTCAACCGACGGATATCCCTCATGCCCACCCTGTTCGACCCGCTCCGGCTCGGCGACCTGTCGCTGCCCAACCGCATCATCATGGCGCCCCTGACCCGCTGCCGGGCCGAGCCCGGGCGAATCCCCGGCGACCTGATGGTCGAATACTATCGCCAGCGCGCCAGCGCCGGCCTGATCATCAGCGAGGCCACGGCCGTCACCCCGATGGGCGTCGGTTACCCTGACACCCCGGGCATCTGGTCCGACGCCCAGATCGAAGGCTGGAAGAAGGTCACCGCCGCCGTGCACGAAGCGGGCGGACGCATCGTCCTGCAGCTCTGGCATGTGGGCCGCATTTCCGACCCTCTGTACCTGGACGGCGCGGCGCCGGTCGCCCCCAGCGCCATCCAGCCCGCGGGCACCGTCAGCCTGGTGCGCCCGAAAAAGGCCTACGTCACACCCCGCGCCCTGGACGCCGGGGAAATCCCCGGCATCGTCGAAGCCTACCGGCGCGGCGCGGAAAACGCCCGGGCGGCGGGCTTCGACGGCGTGGAGATCCACGCCGCCAACGGCTACCTGATCGACCAGTTCCTGCAAAGCAGCACCAACCAGCGCACCGACGCCTACGGCGGTCCGGTCGGGCACCGCGCCCGCCTGCTGCTGGAGATCACGGACGCGATCCTGGAAACCTGGGCGCCCGGGCGTGTCGGCGTCCACCTCTCCCCCCGGGGCGATGCCCACGACATGGGCGACGACCGGCCGGCCGAGACCTTCGGCCACGTGGCCGAGGCCCTGGGCCGGCGCGGCATCGCCTTCCTGTGTCTGCGCGAATATGAGGGTCCGGACAGCCTCGCGCCGATGATGCGCGAGAAATTCCCGGGCCAGCTCATCGCCAACGAAGCGCTCGACCGGGAAAAGGCGTCCGACTGGCTGGCGCGGGGACGCGCCGACGCGGCCGCCTTCGGCCGGCTGTTCATCGCCAACCCCGACCTGCCCGCCCGCTTCGCGCAGAGGGCGCCGCTGAATGCGCCCCGGCCCGAGACCTTCTATGCCTCGGGCCCCGAGGGCTACACCGACTATCCAGCGCTGGAAGGCTGCGGGACCGCCGCCTGAGGCCCGCGCGCGATCCGCCCTATTCCAGGCTGGCGTCGATCAGGCGCGCCGCCACGGCCGCCAGATGCCGCACCGGCCCGGCCGCACCGAGCATCTGGCTGGACACGTATGCCCCTTCCAGCAACAGTTGCAGGCCATCTCCCAGGACCTCGGGGTCGCGCGCACCCATCCTGCGCGCCAGATCGACCAGGCGCTCGCGCACCTTCCGCTTGTTGGCCACCGCCACCTGCCGGGCCGGATGATCGGGCTCGGGGTATTCGACGCAGGCGTTGGTCAGGCCGCAGCCCCGATACCCCGGCAGACCGGTTCGTTCGGCCAGTCCCGTGAAATAGGCCAGGACCTGCGCGCGCGGATCGCCCGGGTTGGCCTCGACCGCGGCGTCGAAGCGGTGCCAGAATTCCAGTTCGTAGTCCCGCAGGTAGGCCGCCGCCAGGTCATCCTTCGAAGCGAAGCTGCGGTAGAGGCTGGGCTTGGTCACGCCCGCCTCGGCCACGATGGCGTCCACCCCCACCGCCCGGATCCCCTGGTGGTAGAACAGATCCCGCGCGCTGCTGCGGATGCGGTCGGCCGCGCGCGGCGGCTCGGCCCGCGGCGCGGGTTCCCGGCCATCCGGCCGGCGCTCGGCTTGCGGTGTCTTTTTCATGATTTCGCTTGACGATGTTACTGACCGGTACGTATTATAGGCCGTCCTGAACGTACCGGTCAGTAACATACCATGCCCTCTCCCGCACGTCCCGTCGACACCGCCCTCGTTGCCCGCCTGGGCCAGCGCTACGCCTTCGTCGTGGTCGGCGTCATCTTCTTCTGCCTGCTGTTCTCGGCCGGGCTGCGTGCCACGCCCAGCGTGCTGCTGGACCCGCTGCAGCTGGCCTTCGGCTGGAGCCGGGCGACCATCTCGCTGGCGGCCGCCATCGGCATCTTCTTCTACGGCATGGTGGGCCCCTTCGCCGCCGCCGCCATGGACCACTTCGGCCTGCGCCGCGTGCTGCTGACGGCGCTGGCCGTCATGGCGGCCTCCTCCGCCGCCAGCGCCTACATGACCCAGACCTGGCATCTCATCGCGCTATGGGGCGTGTTCTCGGGGATCGGTTCGGGCGCCGTGGCCACGGTGCTGGGCGCCACCATCGCCAGCCGCTGGTTCTTCAGGCACCGCGGCCTGGCCATGGGGATCCTCACCGCCAGCACCGCCACCGGCAACCTGATCTTCCTGCCCCTGCTGGCCGGACTGGCCTCGTCCGACGACTGGACGCGCGCGGTCTGGGCCGTGGCCATCGCCATGGTGGCGATGGTGCCGCTGGTCTGGCGGCTGGTGCCCGACAGTCCCGCCAGCGTGGGCCTGCTGCCCTATGGTGGCGACCCGGCCGATCCGCCCGCGCCCCCCGCGCCGCGCACCGGCCTGCTCGCCGCCACCTTCGGCGCGCTCGGGCGCGCCAGCCGCACCCGCGCCTTCTGGTTCCTGTTCGCCACCTTCTGGGTCTGCGGCTTTACCACCAACGGTCTGGTGGGCACGCATCTGATCGCGATGTGCGGCGACCACGGCATCGCCGCGGTCCAGGCGGCGGGCCTGCTGGCGCTGATGGGGGTGTTCGACCTGGTCGGCACCACGGCCTCGGGCTGGCTCACCGACCGCTACGATCCGCGCAAGCTGCTCTTCATCTACTACGGTCTGCGCGGTGTGTCGCTGATGATGCTGCCCTACACCGATTTCTCGTTCTACAGCCTGTCCATCTTCGCCGTGTTCTACGGCCTGGACTGGATCGCCACCGTGCCGCCCACGCTGCGCCTGGCCACCGACATCTTCGGCGACCGCGACGCCCCGGTGGTGTTCGGCTGGATCGTCGCCGGTCACCAGATCGGCGCCGCCACTGCGGCCTGGATGGGCGGTTTCGTGCGCGAGGTGTCCGGCAGCTACCTGATGGCCTTCGTGCTCTCGGGCGCCACCGGCATCGCCGCCGCCGTACTCGCGCTGATGATCAAGCGCCAGCGCGTGGCGATGGGGCTGGCGGCGGCTTGAGAGGCAAGCCTACTTTTGCTCAGTCATCCTGAGCGAGCAGGGTGCGATAGATCAATGCGCCGATCACGCCTCCCACAATGGGCGCCAGCCAGAACAGCCAAAGCTGATCCACCGCCCAACTGCCTTGAAACAGAGCGACGCCGGTCGATCGAGCGGGATTGACGGACGTGTTGGTCACCGGAATGCCGACCAAGTGGATCAGCGTCAAGGACAGACCGATCGCCACGCCGGCCAGGCCCGACGGTGCCCGATTGTGCGTGGCACCCATGATGATGAACAGGAAGAAGCCGGTCAACACGACCTCGGCCACCAGCGCCGCCGTCAGCGAATAGCCGCCGGGCGAATGCTCGCCATAGCCATTCGACGCGAAACCCGCGGACACATCAAAGCCGGCCCGGCCGCTGGCGATCAGATACAGTACCGCGGCGGCGGCGATGGCGCCCAGCACCTGGGAGACAACGTAAGGGATCAATTCGCGCGCCGGGAAACGCCCGCCCGCCACCAGGCCGAATGTCACGGCCGGGTTGATATGGCAGCCTGAAATATGCCCGATCGCGTAGCACATGGTCAGCAGCGTCAGGCCGAAGGCCAGCGCAACACCCGCGAACCCCCCCTGTGTCAGACTAGTTGTCGCATCGGATTTGGAACGATTAGATGAATTTGACGACCTACAGCACGGCCTTCAAAGAGGAGGCGATCCGCAAGACCCTGCAGCGCGGCACGCGCACGGTGGCTGACATGGCCCAGGAGTTGAACATGTCGGTCCATACGCTGAAGAACTGGATTCGCAATCCGAAGATGGCTCATTTGCGCAGGCAATCCTCAGAAGAGGCCCCCGCCAGTCGGTGGACATCCGCACAGCGGCTGCAGGCCCTGCTTGAGACCCATTCTCTGGCCGAAGAGGCGCGCAACGCCTGGTGCCGGGAACGGGGCATCTTCGCCCATCAGCTCACGGCCTGGAAGCATGAGCTCGAACAGTCGGGGAACAAGCCCGCAGCCGATATCCAGGAGCTGCGTCGGCTCAAAGAGGAACTGGTTGGCGTGCGCCGTGATTTGGCCCGCAAGGACAAGGCGTTATCGGAGGCGGCAGCCCTGCTGGTACTGCAAAAAAAATACCAGGCGCTGTGGGAGGACGAGGACAAATGACCTCACTGACACAGCGCCGACAGATCATGGCATTGATTACTGAGGCGGTCACGGCTGGTGCTCGACAGGCACGCGCCTGTGAAGCAATCAATCTGAGCGCACGCACACTGCAACGTTGGCGGCGGGCCCCGGAGCAAGGCGATGGGCGCCCCACGCGGGTACAGCGGCCCTGCAACCGCCTGAGCGATGCCGAGCGTGATCGCATCCTGCGGGTGGTCAACAGCAGCGAGTACGGCCACCTGCCCGCTTCTCAGATCGTGCCACGCCTGGCGGATACGGGGGTCTATCTGGCCAGTGAATCGACGATCTACAGGCTGATGCGTACCGCCGGGCAACTGGTGCATCGCACGCCTGATCGCACGCCTGGCCCGGTGCATCGGCCTCGGGCGCTGACGGCTACTGCGCCAGGGCAGCTCTTCAGCTGGGACATCACCTATCTGCCCGCCACCGTGCGGGGCCAGTACTACTACCTGTACCTGTTTCTTGACCTGTTCAGCCGTCACATCGTGGGCTGGCAGGTCTATGACACCGAGGACAGCGCCCGTGCCAGTGAGCTGATGCGCGATATCTGCCGCCGCGAGGGCATCCTCCCAGGGCAGGTGGTGTTACACAGCGACAATGGCTCCCCGATGAAGGGCGCCACCATGCTGGCGACACTACGGGAGCTGGGTGTGGCGCCATCGTTCAGCAGGCCAGCGGTGAGCAATGACAACCCGTACTCAGAGTCCTTGTTCAGGACTCTGAAGTACCGCCCCCGCTACCCTCGCAAGCCCTTCACCGGTCTGCTGGCTGCCCGGGCCTGGGTCGGTGAGTTCGTGCGCTGGTACAACACCGAGCACCGGCACAGCGCTATCGGCTTCGTGACGCCTGAGCAGCGTCACTGTGGGCGCGATCGCGGCCTGCTCGAACGGCGCCATGCCCTCTATCGGGCGGCCCGCGAAAAGCACCCGGAGCGCTGGAGCGGCAGGACCCGCAACTGGACAAGAGTCGACGAGGTCTTCCTCAACCCGCAGAAGGGTCACGCGTCCTGTGCCAAGCGAAATTCAGACCTCAAGCGGGCGGCTTGAGTCACTCAGAAAATGCGACAGATAGGTTGACAATCACCGAACCCGATGCCCAGCCCGGGAAACGCCGCCGCCAGCACTGCGCTGCCGCAGCCGCCGAACACCAACCAGAACGTGCCGAACAGTTCGGCGGCGCATCGCTTTGTCAAGGTCATATCCATGGACTCGATCGAAGTTTGAACGAAATCGAGTCTATCAACGCAAGACGACGCGCACCACGCCACGAAGGCAAACAATCGTCAATTCCCGACCGGGAATTTGCATAAATTGTCATTTCGCCGCCTGCGGCTCATGGAATGGCGCCCCGTCGGCCTCAGGCCGGACAAGGCGGCATCGAGTAGGGTGAGGGGTTACCCCCTCAGCCCTCTCACATACATGGACGCCCCCAGTTTGCAAGGTTTTCAGTTCGTGCTGGCGCGAAGAGGTAGAGATTGCAGCCATACATCCGGACTATTGCCGAAGTTAAAACCTCTGTCCCTGATGGAATTTGCTGGTCGAACTCTGATCACCACCGCGTGCTCGAAGCACCTGTGACAGGACAGATTTATCCGACCCCGGTCTTGACCTATTCTGCCATCACTGCGTGATTGCCTGTGCAACCCTTGGAGAGCCTTCCGTACTCCTTGATGTTCGTTTGATCAACCGGTTCGGTTATGCGCCGGTGCCAGCGGGCGAATAACCGAACCGGAACTGACGATCATGGGCGAGCAACGCCCACGCGATCCTGGCATTTTTGTTCGCCTGGGCTACCGCCGCCACGTTAGCGTTACGCCGAACCGAACCAGAAGCCCTTGCAGCCAACCACCTGTCGATTCGACCTTCGCCTGAGCGTATCTGACTAGCGACCACGCTCCGTGTATCAATAGGGTGCGAAGGTACGCGTCACCTCGCCCCGCAGTGTCGGTAGCCACTACGGCACACCATCAGATCTCCCCGGGTATTGCACACCCACTTTCACGCTTATGCCTGTCGGATGTACGCCGCATCGTTCCGGACAAGTTTCGGGCTTCGACGAATTTTGCCGCCTTACCCCAATGCAACGCCTCATCCGCTTCCTGTGCGTCAGGCCAGCGCTTTGCCTTCCGGCTTCCTTCAGACTCGCAGTCACCCGCGAAACCCTTGCCGTAGGCTCACTCTTCCCCTTGTCGGGCGAGTAAGAGACTTGCACCCTCTAGTGGGTGCGCCCTGCCGGGCGCACAAAGAAAATCCCCTGAAATCAATGATTTGCAGGGGAATTCTGGCGGAGAGGGTGGGATTCGAACCCACGGTACGGGGTTACCGTACGCCTGATTTCGAGTCAGGTACATTCGACCACTCTGCCACCTCTCCGGGTACGACGCATTGTCAGTCGAGTCGCGCATCATAGCATGAATCCAGGTGCCCCGCCCCGGCCCCACGGCCTGGCACCCGGAGTATTTGCGTCCGGACAAGCCGTGCCGCCCGGGGCGCGCCGCCTCGTGTCGCCTCGTTGCCCGCACCCGCCTTCTGGCCTATAGTGGACTCAGGCATAAACGCAGTCGGAGGTCCGCCATGAACATCCAAGCCCTGCATTTCGTGCTCGACATCGACGGCAACGGTTCGGTTGCCGGATGGGAGATCATCGAAGCCCTGAAATGGGCCTTTTCCCTGCCCGGCCGCCTGATGGTCGAAGGCCTGGGCAACATTCCGTTCGTCGCCGACACCTTCCACATCCAGGCCTCGGCCGCGACCGGCTACGCCAGCTTCCACAGTCTGCCGGCCACGGTTCTGACCCTGCTGTTCTGGGTCGGCTGCCTGGTCCTGATCACGCGCATCGGCGCCGACCGGAAGGTCGACGCGGCAGACACGAATGCGGCGTCGGCCGGCTCCGACGGCACGCCGCACTATCGCGGCCCGAAGGCGCGCAAGACCTAGTGTCCTGTCTGGTGAGTTTGGTCACTTGAATTCGGATGCATGGGCTTGCCAGGCGAGGCGCAAACCGCAGCGATAGCCGGTGCTATCGCGAGGATGAGTCTGGACACGGAGCAGTCCCTGCGGACTGCTCCGTGCCTGACGAATCCGAACCGCTTGCAAGCGGTGAGGTGGACAAGCAACGCAGCATGGCCAGCCCAGGCGCCGAAGGTAAGAATCGGAATTAGCCAGACAGGACACTATTGATCCGGCCCTCAAACAGTTTTACGCAGCGTATTTGACGTGGAAGTCTTGGAAGTAGGCTTTGACACGTGCCGGCTCGCTGGCGACGACTTGCATGTGCTCTTCTGCAGCGGCGCGTAGTTTGGCCTTCGTGCGTATCGGAACCTTGCGCCCGATGACGTGTTTGAGATCGGCATTCAAGCGTTCTTCGGGATTGAGTTCGGGGCTGTAACTGGGCAGATAGAACACTTCCATCTGATCGGAGTGTGCGGCCAACCACGCCTTCACCGGCTTGCAGTGATGCACGCCCAGGTTGTCCAGGATCAGAAACACCTTGCGCCCGGCATCCTGGACCAGCGACTCGAAGAACTCGATCAACTTTTCGTGATTGAACGCGCCATCAATGATCATCCAGCGTGCCTTGCCCTGGTTGGTGACGCTGGCGATCATCGACAGCTTCTGCCGCGTCCCGCCAATGGCCATCGCCACCGGAGTCTTGCCCTTGGGCGCATAGCTGCGACCGCGCACGTCGGTGTTCACCAGCGCCGTCTCGTCACCCCAGTGGACCTCGCCGCCCTCGGCCTTGGCACGTTCGGCGATGGCCGGATACGTGTCCTCCAACCAGGTTTGCACCGCGGCGGGCGATTGCTCGTAAGCACGCTTGATCGGCTTCTGCGGGGTGAAGCCCCAGCGGGCCAGATACTTGCCCACCGAGCGCACATGCAGCGTCACACCACACTCGCGCTCGATCAGCTGCATAACCGCCGCACGGCTCCACAGCGCAAAGTCCATCTTCAGCTGCTCGGGGCGTTTGTCGCAGATGATGCGGCACACCGTCTGTTCCTGCTCGGCGGTCAGTGCGCGATCCTCGCCACGGCGACGGCCACGCCGACGGGGTGCCAGCGACAGCATCCCCCCCGCCTCATAGCGTGCGATCACCTTGCTCACCGCCGTGTGACTCAGCCCAACGTCAACGGCGATCTGAGGTTTGCTTCGTCCGCGTTTGTACGCACGAATCACCTGCCGACGCCTCTCATGCTGCTCGGCCGGACTGAGCTTTCTTGCATCATCTTTTTCCATCCGCAAAGCATCGCATCAGATCGACAGAATTTCAATCTATTTATGGGCCTGATCTATAGGACCCGGCATCGTCCGGCGGGCGCCGCCCGAAGACGCCCTCCGGGGCCGGGCCGCTCAGGCCCGGATGGCCTCCAGCCCGCCCATATGGGGACGCAGCGCAGGCGGGATCACGATGCTGCCGTCGGCCTGCTGGTAGTTTTCCAGCACGGCCACCAGGGCGCGGCCCACGGCCAGCCCGGACCCGTTCAGGGTATGCAGGTATTCGGGCTTGGCCTTGGTGCCTTCGGAGCGGAAACGCCCCTGCAGACGCCGCGCCTGGAAATCCAGGCAGTTCGACACCGACGAGATTTCCCGCCAGGTGTTCTGCGCCGGCAGCCAGACCTCCAGGTCGTAGGTCTTGGCCGAGCCGAAGCCCATGTCGCCTGCGCACAGCAGCACCACGCGATACGGTAGCCCCAGGGCCTGCAGCACGTGCTCGGCATGGCCGACCATCTCGTCCAGCGCCTGCCAGGACTGGTCGGGATGCACGATCTGCACCATCTCGACCTTGTCGAACTGGTGCTGGCGGATCAGGCCGCGCAGATCGCGACCGCCGCTGCCGGCCTCCGACCGGAAGCACGGCGTATGCGCGGTCAGCCGGACGGGCAGGTCCCGCGCGTCCAGGATGCGGTCGCGCACCGTGCCGGTCAGCGGGATTTCGGCGGTGGAAATCAGGTACAGGTCTTCGGCCGGGCCGTCTTCGTCCGGCGTGCTGCCCTGGCCGCCCTTGGTCACCCAGAACATGTCGTCCTTGAACTTGGGCAACTGGCCGGTACCGTACAGCGTGGAGCCGTTGACGATGTACGGGGTATAGCATTCCTGATAGCCGTGCTCGCCGGTCTGCAGGTCCAGCATGAACTGCGCCAGCGCGCGGTGCAGGCGGGCGATGGGGCCGCGCAGCATCATGAAGCGGGCGCCCACCAGGGACCGCGCCGCCTCGAAGTCCAGGCCGAAGGGCTCGGCCAGGGCGACGTGGTCGCGCGGCTCGAAGCCCAGGCCGGCGGGATTGCCGTCGGCGCCGGCGGCGCCCGGCAGCCAGCGGCGGACCTCGACGTTGTCGGCCTCGGATTCGCCGTCCGGCACGCTGTCGTCGGGCAGGTTGGGAAGGGTCATCAGCCAGGCGGACAACTCCTGCTGCACCACGCCCAGGTCCTGTTCCAGGGTCTTCAACTGGTCGGGGATGGCCTGGGATTCCGCCAGCGCGACCGAGGCGTCCTCGCCGCGCGACTTCATCTGGCCGATCTGCTTGGCGAGCGCGTTGCGCCGCGCCTGCAGCTCCTCGGTCCGGACCTGCACGGTCTTGCGGCGGGCCTCCAGGGCATGGTAGCGGTCGGTGTCGAAGGCCAGGCCGCGCCGGGCGAGTGCCCGTACGACGCGATCCAGGTCCTTGCGCAGCAGATTGGTGTCGAGCATGGCGAGGTGACGGAGATTCCTGAAAGGAGCTATTGTATTCAATCCCGCCCCCGCCCTGTCGCGGGTGTGCCGCGCGGCGGCCCGGATGGCGGGCATCCCTCAGGAAAGGAGTCTTTTCATGTCGAAAGTACTGGTCCTCTACCATTCGACCTACGGCCACATCGAAACCATGGCCCAGGCCGTCGCCGAAGGCGCCCGATCGACGGGCGCCACCGTCGACGTCAAGCGCGTGCCCGAACTGGTCCCCGAGGAAATCGCCCGCAAGTCCGGCTACAAGCTCGATCAGGCCGCGCCCGTGGCCCAGATCAAGGACCTGGCCGACTACGACGCCATCCTGATCGGCTGCGGCACCCGCTTCGGGCGCATGTGCTCGCAGATGGCGAATTTCCTGGACCAGGCGGGCGGCCTGTGGGCCAGCGGCCAGTTGAACGGCAAGGTCGGCGCCGCCTTCACCAGCACCGCCACGCAGCACGGCGGCCAGGAAATGACGCTGTTCTCCATCATCGCGAACCTGCTGCACTTCGGCTTTGTGGTGGTGGGCCTGCCCTACAGCTTCCAGGGCCAGATGCGCCTGGACGAAGTCACTGGTGGCGCGCCCTACGGGGCGTCCACCATCGCCGGAGGCGACGGCTCGCGCAAGCCCTCCGCCAACGAACTGGATGGCGCGCGCTTCCAGGGCAGGCACGCGGCGGAAGTGGCGAACAAGCTGTTCGGGTAAGACTTCAGCGATAGACGGGCAGAACGTCCAGCACGTCGGGCGACAGCAGATGGAACATCGCCGTCACCACGCCGTATAGCCAGACGATCCGGACCAGCCCCAGCCCGGCCCCCGCCGGGCGGGACGGGTTCGGTTGCCCGGCTGCGCCGCGCAAGGATTTCCATTCCATGGCGGCGGGGATGACCACCGACCAGACGGCGGCGGCGAAGCCCGCAAAACCGATGGCGATGATGAATCCATCCGGGAACATCACACCCCCGAGCACGGGTGGCAAGAACGTGATGATCGCGGTCTTGATCCGGCCCTGCGGGGTGTCGTCGAAGCCGAACACGTCGGCGATGTAATCGAACAGCCCCAGGCCCGCGCCCAGAAACGATGTCACCACGGCAAGGAAGGCGAAGATCGATACGAAACGCCCGACCCAGGCGCCCGGCATGATCTTGTCCACCTCTGCCAGAAAATGGCTGATATTGCCGCCCTGGGCATACACATCGCGCAGTGCTTCCCGACCCAGCACGCCGAACCCCGCCAGGATCCAGAGCGCATAGAAGGCCGCCGCGATCAGCAGCCCGTAGAGGATGCAGGCTTTGATGCGGCGCACGTCCGTGCCATAGTATTTGACCAGACTCGGCACGCTGGCGTGAAAGCAGAACGAGGTCAGGAAATAAGGCAGCGCGGCCAGAATGAACCAGGCGCTGGCCGTCCCAGCCGTCCCGGCTGAAGCCGCCGGGACCGGCAGCCACAGGTTCTCGAACTGGAATGCCGGCAGCATGCCCGCGACCGCCACGACGAAGGTCGCGACCATTCCCACGACCAGGATCACGGACAGGCGGTCCACCGCCCGGGTGCTCCAGAAGATGCAGAACGCCAGGGTCAGAGCGAAGCACAGGCTGATGATTCCCTGCGGCAGAGGCAGGCCCAGACTATGTTTCAGCGTAGCGCCGCCGCCACTGGTGTAAGCGTACATCAGCATGTACAGCACGAATCCCACGGACACGCCATTGACGACGTTCCACACTGGCCCCAGCGTGCCCCGTACCAGTGTGTCGAAGCTCGCCCCTGGACCGAACCGCACATTGGTCCTGAGGATCATCAGGGCGCTGGACAGCATCAGGAAAAAGGACGCCGCCAGAACCATCAGGGTCCAGCCGGTCCACATGCCCGCCGAAACGATGGGCAGGGCCAGCATACCAGCGCCGATCACGGTGCCGGCCACGATCATCACGCCACCGATCACCGACGGCGCCTTCCCGCCCGGAGCGGGGCTCGCACGATTCTTCTCCACCAGAGTCTCCATTGATTATTGATCTTGCGTGTGCGGCGCCGCTCCCGGAGATGCGCCGCCGTGCACGCTCAAGCCAGCGGTTCGAAGCGGCTGGTGAAGAAGCGCAGCAGCTTGGGCTCGTAGACCATCTTCATGCCCTTGATGTCGCGGCGACGGCGATACAGCGCCTCACAGGCCCGGGCCACGATGTCCAGATGCGCATAGGTGTACACGCGGCGGGGAATCGTCAGCCGCACCAGTTCCAGCCTGGGCCGGTGGTGATCACCCGTTTCCTGGTTGCGACCGGCGGACACGATACCCCGCTCCATGCTGCGCACACCGCTTTCCAGGTAGAGCTGGGCCGCCAGCGTCTGCGCCGGGAATTCTTCCTGGGGCAGGTGATCGAGAAACGCCCGGGCATCCAGGAACACGGCATGCCCCCCCACTGGCTTGACGATGGGAATGCCGGCCGCGACCAGTTGATCGGCCAGATAGCGGCACTGCCCGACCCGATGGTGGATGTAATGGTAGTCCACCGACTCCTCGATTCCCCGGGCCATCGCCTCCATGTCGCGCCCCGCCAGCCCGCCGTAGCTGGGCATGCCCTCGAACAGGACGACGAGCTCGGTCGCCCGCTGATAGAGCTGGTCATCGTTCATGCACAGGAAACCACCGATGTTGACGAGGCAATCCTTCTTGCCGCTCATGGTGCAGCCGTCGGCGTAGCTCATCATTTCCTTGAGGATTTCCGCGATCGTGTGCCCCGCGTATTCGGGCTCGCGCTCCTTGATGAAGTAGGCGTTTTCGACGCAACGGGTAGCGTCGAACATCACCTGGATGCCATGGCTCTCGCACAAGCGCTTGACGGCGCGCAGATTGTCCATGCAGACCGGCTGCCCGCCCGCCAGGTTCACCGTCACGGCCACGCAAACGTAGGGGATCCGATCCGCGCCGACCTCGTCGATCAGGCGCTTGAGCTTCGCCAGATCGACATTGCCCTTGAACGGCAGGTCGATCCGGGAATCGTGCGCTTCGTCGACGATGATGTCCACGAATTGCGCGCCATTCAGTTCCTGATGCGCGCGCGTGGTGGTGAAGTACATATTCCCCGGCACGTAGTCGCCCGGCTTGATGCGCAGGCGCGACAGCAAGTTCTCAGCGCCCCGGCCCTGGTGGGTCGGTACGATGTGCTTGAAACCATAATAGCGGCGAACCACCTCCTGCAGATGGATGAAATTCCGGCTGCCGGCATAGGCCTCGTCGCCCAGCATCATGCCGGCCCACTGGTTGTCGCTCATGGCGGTCGTGCCGCTGTCGGTCAGCAAGTCGATGTAGCACTGGTCCGAGCGCAGCAGAAAGGTGTTGTAGCCCGCTTCGGCGATGAAACGCGCCCGCTGCTCACGCGTCGTGACGGCGATCGGCTCCACCACCTTGATCTTGTAGGGTTCGGCCGCGTAGATCGTGTCCATTCTCATTTCCTCCTTTGAAAGGGCGAATGCCCATGAAAAATTCAACGGCCGCCTGATGAATCCTGCGCGTAGGCCGCCAACCCGTCGGGATCGACCACCCGGACTCCATGTGTCGTTTCATCCAGAAAACCCGCCCGCCTGAACAGACTGACGGCATTGCTGACGGTGACCCGGTGCAGCCCCAGCATCTCCGCCATCGCCGTATGCGAGACGGACAGGCCGGAGGACCGATGCACCTGGCCCAAGCCATACAGCAGCCGGGCCACCCGCTGAGGCCCGTTCAGGAAGACAGCATCCTCGATCTGGGACGAACCGATATAGGATTTGGCCGCGATGTTGATCAGGAGCTGCCGGCTCAGGGCGGGGTGTTTTTCGAGCAGTTCCCGCATCAGCACCTGTTCGGAGAATTCGCAGGCCTCGCCCGACTCCAGAACGCTGATTTCATGCCGATAGGGCTTGCCGCTCAGCAGGGCGGCTTCGCCCAGCACACTGCCGGCCCCCATGAGCCACAGGGTGCGCTGCACGCCTTCCCTGCTGACGGCGGAAACCTTGATGAGCCCGGAGCGGATCAGGAAGATGCCGTGCGCGGGGTCCCCAGCCTTCCGGATTCGCTCACCGCGCGTCCAGACGACCCGCCGCCCCAGATGCAGCACATCATCCCAGATGGAAAGGTTGTCGAACACCACCCAAGGCGTATCAATAGATGCCTAAAATTCTTTTGTTTTTGAAACCACGTCTCTCTCCATCCTTTAATTGACGAATTATGTTTCCGTCATTGAATGAAGATTAGCATTTACAACCTGACAAATCAGTAGCATGAGCTACATGCCGCGAGCTTCCGTGGCAGGCACGCGGCGGCCGGCGACGAGGCGCGCAAGACCGGCCGCCATGTGCCGCCCGAAAGGATGCTGAATCAGTTGGACGCCCGCCTGCGGGCTGCCCGGCGAAAACACAGCCGTGCATGAGCCCGCCCGCCTGGCCGAAGAGGCTCGGGCCGGTCTGCTGCGGCTCTGCGACTTTCTACTGGCACTGAACCCTGAACGCCGGGCAAGGAGAGGGGGGCCGCCAGCGCCCTATTCCTTCTCCGCTTCCTCGTCCCACGCCCGCAACTGCACCAGCTTTTCGCCGATCTTCAGTTCCAGGCCCCGAGACACGGGCCGATACCAGCCAGGTTCAGCCATGCCGTCGGGCAGGTAGGTTTCCCCCGCCGCGTAGGCGTTGGGTTCGTCGTGGGCGTAGCGGTACTCGTGCCCGTAGCCGAGTTCCTTCATGAGCTTCGTGGGCGCATTCCTCAAATGCACCGGCACCTCGCGGCTCTTGTCCTGCCTGACGAAGGCGCGCGCCTGGTTGTAAGCCATGTAGCCGGCGTTGCTCTTGGCGGCGACCGCCAGGTAGATCACGGCCTGGCCCAGGGCCAGTTCGCCTTCCGGCGAGCCCAGGCGTTCGTAGGTGGCGGCCGCGTCGTTGGCGATCTGCAGCGCCCTGGGATCGGCCAGGCCGATGTCCTCCCACGCCATGCGCACGATGCGGCGCGACAGGTAGCGCGGGTCGGCGCCGCCGTCCAGCATGCGCGTCAGCCAGTACAGGGCGGCGTCCGGGTGCGAGCCGCGCACCGATTTGTGCAGCGCCGAGATCTGGTCGTAGAAGTTGTCCCCGCCCTTGTCGAAGCGGCGGCTGTTCAGGGTCAGGGCGTTTTCGATGAAGCCCGCGTCGATCCGCGCGACGCCACTGGCGCCCGCCGCGGTCTGGCACTGTTCCAGCAGATTCAGCAGGCGCCGGGCATCGCCGTCGGCATAGCCCACCAGGGTATCGATGGCCAGGTCGTCGAATGCCAGGTCGTCCATGGCGCGGGACTGCGCCCGCCGCGCCAGCTGTCGCAATTCGTCCTCGTCCAGCGATTTCAGCACATAGACCTGGGCGCGCGACAGCAGGGCGGAATTGACTTCGAACGACGGGTTTTCCGTCGTGGCTCCGATGAAGGTCACCAGGCCGCTTTCGACGAAGGGCAGCAGGGCGTCCTGCTGGGATTTGTTGAAGCGGTGGATCTCGTCCACGAACAGGATGGTGGACTGGCCCCTGGCCTGGTTCTGTTCGGCCTGCGCCATGGCGGCGCGAATGTCCTTGACACCGGAAAACACGGCGGACAAAGCGATGAAGGCGCAATCGAACGCCGTGGCGGTCAGCCGCGCCAGGGTGGTCTTGCCTACCCCAGGCGGCCCCCAGAAGATCATGGAGTGCGGTTTGCCCGACTGGAAGGCCAGCCTCAGGGGCTTGCCCTCGCCCAGCAGGTGCGCCTGCCCGATGACCTCGTCCAGGCTGCGCGGGCGCAGAACCTCGGCCAGAGGAGCGTGCGCCGGTCTGGATCCGGACGGCGGGGGCGCATCCCCCAGCAGATCCCCCTGGATCGTCATCAGTCCATCTTCACGAGATCGGCGCCCTGGGGCACCGTGAACCGGAACTGCCCGACGGGAATATCGGGATTGGCCTTCAGTCCGGTGAAGACAATGCGCGAAACCTGACCGAAGGCGTCCAGCAGTTCCAGCCGCCGGGGCAGGCCGTCGGAAAAGGCGATGTCCGCGTGGACGAAACCGGCGTCCGGTGTCTTGGGCACAGCGCGCAGCCACTGCAATCCGTCGCGGTCGGGCCTGGACTGGAGGTCGAAGGCATCGCCCAGCGAGCCCGAGCCGAACAGCAGCGCGGCCGGCGAAGCGCCAACGGCCTGATTGGCGTTGCGTTCAGTGACCTGCTCCAGGTCCGGATCGTACTGGTAGACGTGCCGGCCGTCGGACACGATCAGTTGCTCGTAGGGCGCGCGGACTTCCCAGCGGAATTTCCCGGGCCTCTGAAAGGCGAAGGCACCGCTTTGCGGCTTCCGGGCGGCCCCTTGAGTGTCGGTGCGTTCCTGGCTGAACTGCCCGGTGGCCGACTGGACACGGTCCACGAAGGACTGAAGCTGGGCCCGGGCGTCGGCCGCAGCCAGGGCCAGGCCTGGCAGGCAGGCCAACAGCGCGACGGCGCAGACAGTCCGCCAGCCGGAAGGGTGCCGCGCAGGGCGGCCGGGCCGCGACGCGCCGCGGACGGACCGGAGACCGCGCCGGACCGGATCACATTGCATGGCAAATCTCTTCATATCCATCCGCTTCGAAAGTTCAGGCCGCCAGCCCGCATCGGCCGGAGATTCAATCCTCGTCCACGCCCTTGGCGGCCGGCACCAGGATGTCGCGGTTGCCGTTGGGCTGCTGGGGGCTGACCAGCCCCGCATGCTCCATTTGTTCCAGGATCCGCGCCGACCGGTTGTAGCCGATCCGCAGGTTGCGCTGCACGAAGGAGATCGAGGCGCGGCGGCTGCGCATCACGACCTCGACGGCCTGGTCGTACAACGGATCGCTTTCCGGATCGGAGAACCCCATGACGGAACTGACGCCGTCGCCGGTCTCGCCCTCGCCGGCGCCTTCCAGGAGGCCCTCGACATAGTTCGGCTCGCCCTCGGCCTTCAGGGCCTCGACCACGCGGTGTACCTCGTCGTCATGCACGAAGGCGCCATGGACCCGCGTGGGCACGCTGGTGCCCGGAGGCTGGTAGAGCATGTCGCCCTGCCCCAGCAGGGTTTCCGCGCCCATCTGGTCCAGGATGGTGCGGGAATCGACCTTGGACGAGACCTGGAAGGCGATGCGCGTGGGGATGTTGGCCTTGATGAGGCCGGTGATGACGTCCACGCTGGGGCGCTGGGTGGCCAGGATCAGGTGGATGCCGGCCGCGCGAGCCTTCTGGGCCAGCCGGGCGATGAGTTCCTCGACCTTCTTGCCCACCACCATCATCAGGTCGGCCAATTCGTCGATCACCACCACGATCATGGGCAACGTGCCCAGTGGCTCGGGCGCGTCGGGCGTCAGCGAGAAGGGGTTGGGAATGGGTTCCTCGCGCTTCTGCGCCTCGCGGATCTTGGTGTTGTAGCCCGCCAGGTTGCGCACCCCGAGCTTGCTCATGAGCTTGTAGCGCTTTTCCATTTCGGCCACGCACCAGTTCAGGGCGTTGGCCGCATGTCGCATGTCGGTGACCACGGGCGCCAGCAGGTGTGGAATGCCCTCGTAGACGGACATTTCCAGCATTTTCGGATCGATCAGGATCAGGCGTACCTGGGTTGCGTCGGCCTTGTAGAGCAGCGACAGGATCATGGCGTTGATCCCGACCGACTTGCCCGAGCCGGTGGTGCCCGCCACCAGCAGGTGCGGCATCTTCGCCAGGTCGGCCACCACCGGGTTGCCGGCGATGTCCTTGCCCAGCGCCATCGTCAGCATGGACGCGCTGGTGTGGTAGACCTGGGATCCCAGGATTTCCGACAGGCGCACCGTCTGGCGGCGGGGATTGGGCAGTTCCAGCCCCATCAGGTTCTTGCCCGGGATGGTTTCCACCACCCGGATGCGCACCAGACTGAGCGCGCGAGCGAGATCCTTGGCCAGGTTGACGATCTGGCTGCCCTTGACGCCGGTGGCCGGCTCGATCTCGTAGCGCGTGATGACCGGCCCGGCCTGGGCGGCCACGACGGTGACGCTGACGCCGAAATCGGACAGCTTCTTCTCGATCAGGCGCGAGGTGTATTCGATGGTTTCCGGCGAGACGGTTTCCTGGGATTGCTCCACCGGATCCAGCAGCGACAGGGCCGGCAGACTGCCCGCCATCGCCGGATCGTCGCGCGCGGTGAACAGGGCCTGCTGCTTTTCCTGCTGGACGCGCGGGGATTTCGGCACCGTGGTGACGGTGGGCTCGATGCGCACCGGCTGCTCGTGCACCAGCTGGGTCTGGCGGGTCTCGACGATTTCCTGGCGCTCGGCCTGGGCCGTGACGCCCACGCGGCGGTCCTGCCAGGCGTTTTTCAGATCCCACAGGCGCCGCCAGGCGAGCTCGATGGCGTAGCCGACGCGTTCGGAGACGTTCAGCCACGAAAAGCCGAAGAACAGGCTCGACCCCATCACGATGAAGGCCAGCAGCAGCAAGGTGCTGCCCGCCCCGCCCATCAGACTGGCCAGGCCGCCCGCCAGCAACTGGCCCAGCTGGCCGCCCGCCCCGGCGGGCAGCGCGGCGCCCCAGCCCCGCAGCCGCAGGGCCTCGACGCCCATGCAGCCCAGGAACAGCAGGGTGTAGCCGATGCCGACTTCCCAGCGCACCCTCGGCAGCAGTTCCGGAACCCGGCTGGGCAGCACCGCCCGGGACAGGCGATAGAACCCCGCCGCCACCCGGCGCAGCAACAGCAACACCCACAGCCAGGCGGACGCGCCGCAAAGGTACAGGAGCAGGTCGGCGACGTAAGCGCCGAAGGTGCCGCCCCAATTGCGGACCGTGCCGCCATGGACGGAATGAGACCAGCCCGGATCGGCGCGGTTCCAGGTGGCCAGCACCAGGATCAGCCAGCAGGCCAGGGCCGCCAGCAGCACCCAGCGGGCCTCGCGGAACAGGCCCGACAGGCGTGTCTGCAGGGGCGAGGGGCCATTGCGCACGTTGCGGGAGGAGCGTGTGGGGGTCGCCGGAATTCTTGCCATCGCATCATTATAATTGCGAGGTCAATATCGAACGGATTTTCAGCGATGTCCAGCGCAAAACACGCCAAACTGATGATTCTCGGGTCCGGCCCCGCAGGCTACACGGCCGCCGTCTACGCCGCGCGCGCCAATCTGGCCCCGGTCCTGATCACCGGCCTGGAACAGGGCGGCCAACTGATGACCACCACCGAGGTCGACAACTGGCCGGCCGACGTCGCCGGCGTCCAGGGGCCCGACCTGATGCAGCGCTTCATGGAGCACGCCCAGCGTTTCAACACGGAAATGGTGTTCGACCACATCGCGAGCGTGGACCTGTCACGGCGCCCCTTCACGCTGACCGGCGACACGGGCGCGACCTATACCTGCGATGCCCTGATCATCGCCACGGGCGCCTCGGCCCAGTACCTGGGCCTGCCGTCCGAACAGTCCTTCATGGGGCGCGGCGTGTCGGCCTGCGCCACCTGCGACGGCTTCTTCTACAAGAACCAGGACGTGGTCGTGGTCGGTGGCGGCAACACCGCCGTCGAAGAAGCCCTGTACCTCTCCAATATCTGCCGCACGGTCACCCTGGTGCACCGCCGCGACAAGTTCCGCGCCGAGCCCATCCTGGTCGACAAATTGATGGACAAGGTCGAGCATGGCAACATGCGCCTGGCGCTGTTCCGCGAACTGGACGAAGTCCTGGGCGACGACTCCGGGGTCACCGGCGTGCGCCTGCGCGACAAGCGCAGCGGCGAGACCGAGGACCTGGCCGTCACCGGCGCCTTCATCGCCATCGGCCACAAGCCCAACACGGCGATCTTTGAAGGCCAGATCGCCATGGAAAACGGCTACATCACCACCCGCAGCGGCCTACAGGGCCTGGCCACCATGACCTCCGTGCCCGGCGTCTTCGCCGCCGGCGACGTGCAGGACCACGTCTACCGCCAAGCCATCACCAGCGCCGGCACCGGCTGCATGGCCGCCCTGGACGCCCAACGGTGGCTGGAGAATGAAGGCCTCTAAGCCGTCCCTGGCCGACCTGCGCCGCCTGCGCGCCGAAGCCGTCCCGCTCGAATCGCCCGCCGCCCCTCGCCGCGCCGCCGGCAAAAGACGCGGCGGCCGGGGCGCGTCCACGCGGCCACGGGATGCCGAGGCCGGCGCTCCGCGGGCGCACCCCGACACGGAACCGCCGGCCGACGCGCCCGAGCAGGCCGCGACCCCGCCGCTGGATCCGGCCGACCGCGCCCTGTTCCGCCAGGCCATGCGCTTCGTGCGGCCACTGCCAAACCACGGCCCCCGCGCCCGGGCGGGCGGCGCGCGGCGCGATCCCGAATCCCTGCTGCAGGCCCGCCGCCAGCATGCCCAGGGCGCCGACGCCGAATCCCGGGCGGCACCCCCCGCCCACCGGCAACGGCGCAAGACCCCGGCCTTCGATCCCGAGGCCGGCGCCTTTCTGCAGGCGGGCTGCGGCCCGGACTTGCTGCGCGGCCTGCGGCGCGGCAAATGGATTCCCCAGGCCTCCCTGGACCTGCACGGCAGCACCCTGGACCAGGCCCGCGAACGCCTGGACCGGTTCCTGGCCTCGTGTCTGGAGCATGACATCCGCTGCGTGCGCGTCATCCACGGCAAGGGCATCGGCTCGCGCCAGGGCGAACCCGTCCTGAAGGACGCGATCCGCCAGCATTTGTGCCGCCTGGAGGCCGTCCAGGCCTGGGTCCAGTGCGGCGAGCATGAGGGCGGCGAAGGTGCCCTGCACGCCCTGCTACGCCAGGGGATCCGCTGAACCGGTCACCGCATTGCATGCCGCCGGGGATCCTTCGGACCATCCCGCCCCGGAACCGACCCGGTCTCCGCTCCTATCCGGCGCCATGGCGCCCCTTTTTCCGTTCCGGAGTCCCCGATGAGCCCCAGCTGGATCTACCTGAGCATCGCCATCCTGGCCGAAGTCATCGCCACATCCACCTTGAAGATCTCGGACGGCTTCACGCGCCCCCTGCCCTCGGCGATCACCCTCATCGGCTACGGGCTGGCATTCTATCTGCTGGCCCTGGCGCTGAAGACCATCCCCGTCGGCGTCGCCTACGCCGTCTGGTCGGGCGTCGGCATCGTCGCCATCGCCCTGATCGGCTATTTCATTTTCGGCCAGACGCTGGACGGGCCCGCGGTGATCGGCATTGTCCTGATCCTGGCGGGGGTGCTGGTGCTGAACGTGTTTTCAGGGTCAGGCGGGCACTGAGACCGGCCGGGGGAGCAGACGCCGGTAGCGTGCCGGCAAGGCGAACAAGGCCCCATGGAACTCGGGGCTGTAGACCTGCAAATCGCCGACCCCCCGGGCGTCCAGGCGCGCCTCGATTTCCGCGGCGGACAGGGCGGCGGGATCGAGCGCATCCGAAGCCACCGCCAGGGCCCAGTACGAACCGTACAGGGGGATGTGCAGGCCGTAGGCATGCACTTGCGGGAAGACCTCGCCCAGCGCCGCCGCCAGGCCGGAAACCTGATCCGGCTCGTGGAACGGAGCGCCCAAGTGCAGGACCAGGGCGCCGCCCGGTGCCAGAACGGCCCGGCAATCCTCGAAGAACGCCTGCGTGTACAGCGGCCCGGCCGGCGTTTCGGGATCCGTGAGGTCCAGATAGATCAAATCGAAGGCATCGCCGCATTCGCGCACGAAAGCGGCGCCGTCCTGGATGCGGATGTCCACCCGGGGGTCGTCCAGGCTGCCCCGGTGTATGGCCCCCAGATAGTCCCGCGCCGCCGCTACCACACCGCCATCGAGTTCCACCAGGGTCGCGGATTCGATGCTCCGGTGCTTCAGCAGCTCTTCCAGGGCACCGCCGTCGCCGCCGCCGACGATCAGCGCCCGGCGCGGCGCGGGATGCGCCAGCGCTGCCGGGTGGATCAGGGCCTCGTGGTAGAACGCCTCGTCGGCCTCCGAGGTCATCAGGCGGCCGTCCAGGCGCAGGGTCGTGCCCAGCTCGCGCGATTCGAGCACTTCGAGCCACTGCAGGCCGGTGTCGCGCGCCAACACCCGCTGATCGAAGCGGAAGCCGTACACGCTGTGCCCGTTGAGCGATTCGAGCAAGGTCTCGCCGGACCGCGCGGGAGCATCGCGCTCTCCGCGCATCAGGCGCTGGCGCTGACAGTCTCTCGGGGCGAAGGCGGATTCGAGCGCGGCCATCAGGCGTTCCGCCCGTGCGGAGTTGTCCGTCTCGAAATTGCAGACGTAGACGTCCAGCGTCACGCCGCCGCGTTCCGGCCACGTATGGACCGCCAGGTGGGACTCGGCCAACAGCAGCATGCCGGTGACGCCGCCGGGCTGGCCCTGATAGTCGGGAAAACGATGCCACTTTTCCCCGACGATGGTCAGGCCGGCATCGAGGGTCGCCCGCCGGCACAAATCGGCGAGTGCCGTTTCGTCGGTCAACAGCGTGGCGTCGGACTGGCAGCGATAGAGATCTGCGGTCAGGTGCAGGCCTTGCATGATGGCATCCTCCGGATCAAGGGGTCGCGCGCCATGCGCGGATGAAACGGCCCCGCGGGCATCCCGGTGATCGGGGTCCGCCCCATCCGTTTTTTAAAGGGGAAATCCGAAGATGATAGGCGAAGACTTCTTTTGAATCAAGAAAGCAAAAGAAGACTGAAGAAACGCCAAAATTTGCCAGGCGGACAGTTGTCTGGCCGCCCAAATGGAACGGGGCCGACGATTGTGTCGTCGGCCCCGCCAGATTTCTGTTTTTTATGGGTACTGCCACAAATGAACGCGCCATCTCCGTGGCGCCAGTGCCCGGCAGGGCTGTCTCCTCACCTGCATGGGCTGCATTATGCCGTCTGTATCCACAAATGACACCTAGGGAAGTCCCGTAGCCGGCGACGGCTTGCCGGTCAGGAAACCCTGCATAGGGGCAATGCCTCATGGACAGCATTCCTGCCTGCGTTCCTGGACCCGCTGTCCAGTGGCGCCGCACGATGCCCTGATCCCTGGCTTCCCGGCCGCTCAGCATACCGGCCGACGCCAGGCCGAATAGGCGAAAAAATCGGGGAAATCCCACTCTCGGACGGGATCATCCATACTGTCCCACATCGGTGCGCTCATGCCAAAGTACGGAACGCGCCCACGCGACGCATTGCCACCCGCCGCGCCGGCTGGCTCAATAACCTCCCGAAACAAACTCTAGCCCCGTCCCAGCGGCGGGGCCGCCGGAACGGCGGAGACGCAGTCATCGGCCAAGCAGCGCGCAACAGCTTCGCTCATGCGCATGGCGCCCGCGCGAATCACCCCGTCGTAAGAAGCGAAGTATCCCTGGATGGCCTCGCGGCCCACGAAATGACTGGGGCGCCCGCCGAACAGCAGTCCGTACTCGCAGTACACGGCGGCCAGGGCCGCCGCGTCCCAGGCGGCACCCGCCCGGTTCCAGTCGGCGACGGCCCGATCCAGCGCCTCCCGGGTCATCCGGGCCTCCTTGAGACCATGAGGACGAACCACGGAAACGTCGAGACTTGTGGACGGCGGGCGGCGCGCCAAGCAATCGGATCGATGGATTCCGTACTTCGGCAGTCACGTCCGCGGCGCCGCTGCCCCGGAACGGCAAAGGCCCCATCTTCTTTGGAAGGCGGGGCCTCGCGCATCGGCACGGCCTCACGGCCGGGCCGGAACCCGCGTCCCGCGCGAGGCGGGACGATCACATGTTGTCGATCAAAACATGTAATCTTATATTATTTTCATAAAAATCATCGGCTTGTGGAATCGTACTCAACACCATGGCCCCAAACATCTACACCTTGCTATATAGAGCACACATGCATACATTAGGCGAATGCCCCTCAGATGCAGCCCTCAGCCTTCAGACCTTTTCGCAATACGGAGAAGAAAGTATGATGAAAAAAGCAGGGCAGACCTGTCACCCATCATCAACGAGTACTAGTATGACTACTCTGCAAGCCAAGCAACTTTTAGGCTACACACTGAACAAGAGGACGAAGATCGCACCGTCTCGTCCTCTCACGTCCGTACAATCCTCCACTGCTGGGACGACGCAGGTAACGACGGCCGCCAAAAAAGTCATCAAAGAGCACCGGAAGGTTCTGATCGCACTACGAGACCGGTAAGTGCTCGACATCAACTTCGTCATCACCGTCCACGACGAAATCATTGCCGAACTCGGTGGCCTGCCAGGATTCTCTGGGGGTGGCATCGGGGCCGTGGAATCTGCACTGACCAGGGTCGAGATGCATGCGCATTATGCTGCTCTTGACGATGTATTTGGGATCGCTGGTCTATATGCAGAAGCCCTTGCCAGAGGTCATGTCTTCAACGACGCAAACAAAAGAACTGCCCTGACATGCGCCCTGACGTACTTGTACCAGGAAGGTATCGTCATCCCTGAAGTACCTGAATTAGAGGAAGTCATGGTCAGACTCGCCTCTGGAGAGGTATCGGGCGATGAATTTGCTGATTTTCTGAACGCGGTTTGGGAAAAGCAGGGAGTGTCAGATTTTTTGTGGGCGGGGCGGTTTGACATCGTTTAATCCCTCGTCTCGGTGAACCGTTCACCGAACAGGATGGCGAACTGATTCATGGCTGCTTTCCACGTATGAACCGATCGTGACGGCTTGGCCAGCACGTTTCGCAGCGCCAGCCATAGGAGTTTGACGGCCGCCTCGTCGCTGGGGAATTGGCCCCGGTTCTTGATGATTTTACGCAGCTGCCGATTCATGTTCTCGATGGCGTTCGTGGTATAGATCACGCGCCGGATATCGGGTGGGAAGATGAAGAACGGCACCACATGTTCCCAGGCCCGCTCCCAGGCGGCCACGATCGTCGGATATTTCGTGCCCCAAGGGCCAGCCGCGAAGGCGGCCAGCGCCTCTCTGGCCTGTTGCTCATTGGCGGCGGCATAGATGGGCTTGAGGGCGGCGGCGACCAACTTACGGTCCTTCCAGCCGGCGTAATCCAGGCTGTTGCGCATCAGATGCACGATGCAGGTCTGCACCGTCGTTTTCGGGAAGACCACGTTGATGGCCTCGGGCAGGCCCTTTAAACCATCGACCACGGCAATCAGAATGTCCTGGCAGCCCCGGTTCTTGAGCTCGTTGAAGACCTTGAGCCAGAACTTCGAACCTTCGGTCTGCTCAATCCACAGCCCCAGCACGTCACGCTCCCCGTCAGCGTCGATCCCCAGGGCCAGGTAGACCGCCTTGTTGACCACCAGCCCGTCGGTGCGGATCTTCACGCGCAGGGCATCGAAGAACACGACCGGGTACATGCGCTCCAGGGGCCGATTCTGCCAGGCCACCGTCTCGGTCATGACCTCGTCAGTGACCTCGCTGATGAGCTCGGGCGAGACATCCGTGCCATAGGTCTCAGCCAGGAATGCCTGGATCTCGCGCACGCTCATGCCCCGGGCGTACAGGGCGATGATGCGCTCATCGAACCCGGCGAAATGGCGCTCATGCTTGGGGATCAAGACCGGCTCGAAGGTACCGTCCCGGTCGCGGGGCAACTGCACACGCATCGAGCCGTGTTTGGTCAACAGCGTCTTGGCGCTCACGCCGTTGCGTTCGTCGGCCTGTTGGGCGGGCTTGTCTTCGCCGGCGCGGTAGCCAAGGTGCGCGTTCATCTCGCCAGCCATGGCCCGCTCGATGACCGCCTTGCCAAAGGCATCAATCAGATCCTCGACCTCCATGGCCGACATCGGGCCTTCGACCAGGCCGTCCAGCAGATGCTCAGGCAGCTTCGGGAATCGGGCTGTACGGGCGGCCGCCTGGGCCGCAATAGATGGCTTCTTGTGTTTCACGGGCATATCCATGATCCTTTTCTCTCATGTTATGCCTCGCCCACAAAATTCAGGACACTTGACCACGACACTCGAAAAGCATCAACAACCAGGTGTTTAGCACCCTTCCCTGTCTCTCCCTCAAGCACAGCCCCACAGATCAGATCTCCCCGTATTGCACACCCACTTTCACGCTTATGCCTGTCGGATGTACGCCGCATCGTTCCGGACAAGTTTCGGGCTTCGACGAATTTTGTTCTGGTCTAATTCTGGTGGACACCTCGATAGGGGATAATCCTTCCCAACGAGAGCCAGCAAGATATGACCCGTATTCGTAGAAGTTTTGACGCCGCCTTCAAGCTCCAAGTGGCGCAGATGATCCGAGAGCAAGGCCTGAGCGTGGGCCAGGTTTGTCGCGATCTGGACCTGATTGACAGCGCAGTGCGCCGCTGGCTGGCCCAGTACGACGCCGAACAATCAGGCCAGGTCGGGATCGGCAAGCCGCTGACGCCCGAGCAGCAGCGCATCCGCGAGTTGGAGCGTGAGAACCTGCGACTGCGCGAGGACGTATCACTGCTAAAAAAAGCATCGGCCTTCTTCGCCCGGGAACTGAAGTGATCCAGAAACTGATCGATCAGTGGCAGAAGAAGGCCAGCACTGCCCGTCTGTGCCGGTTGTTGGGTGTCAGCCGCTCTGGCCTGTATGCTGCCCGCCACCGGCAGCAAGCGCCGCGAGCCTGTGCATTGAGTACGCCCCTGCAAGCCGCCTTCCTGGCCAGCGGTGGCAACTACGGCAGCCGTCGGCTGTCTGCGGCGTTGAAGGCTCAGGGTCTGGACGTCGGCCGTTACCGTGTCCGTGGGTTGATGAAACAGCACGGCCTGCGGGCGCGCTGGAGGCGTAAGTTCGTCCACACCACCGACAGCCGACATGATCTGCCGGTGGCCGCCAACATCCTGGATCGGCGCTTCAATCCCAGGGCGCCTGACCAAGCCTGGGTGGCTGACATCACCTACATCCGCACTGGGCGCGGCTGGCTGTATCTGGCTGCTGTGCTGGACTTGTACTCGCGCAAGGTCGTCGGCTGGGCGATGGCGCCCAGCATGCCTGCTGAGCTCGTATGTGCGGCCTTGCGCATGGCCATCGCACTGCGCCAGCCCGCGCCCGGCCTGATTGTGCATACCGACCGTGGCAGTCAGTACGCCAGCCAGGCCCACCGGGATCTGTTGGATCGTCACGGCTTGATTGCCAGCATGAGCCGCAAGGGAAACTGTTGGGATAACGCCGTGATGGAACGCTTCTTCCTGAATTTGAAGATGGAGCGAGTCTGGCAACGAAACTACGCCAACCCCGCTGAGGCAGTCACTGACATCAACCACTACATCGTCGGCTTTTACAACACCCATCGGCTGCACTCCACTCTCGGATACCGATCACCAACCGACTACGAGAAAGCCACTACCTGAAACGCCCTATCGCGGTGTCCACAAAAACTTGACCACGACACTTTGCCGCCTTACCCCAATACAGCGCCTCATCCGCTTCCTGTACGTCAGGCCAGCGCTTTGCCTTCCGGCTTCCTTCAGACTCGCAGTCACCCGCGAAACCCTTGCCGTAGGCTCACTCTTCCCCTTGTCGGGCGAGTACGGGACTTGCACCCACTAAAAAGCCCCGCTCTCCTATTGAAAGCGGGGCCTTTCCAGACCTCAATGAATCAGTTGAAAACCGATCACATATTGTCGATCATCACCTGGCCGAAACCGGAGCACGACACCTGGGTCGCGCCTTCCAGCAGGCGGGCGAAGTCGTAGGTCACCTTCTTCGACAGGATGGACTTTTCCATGCTGCTGATGATCAGGTCGGCTGCTTCGGTCCAGCCCATGTGGCGCAGCATCATCTCGGCGGACAGGATTTCCGAACCCGGGTTGACGTAGTCCTTGCCGGCGTACTTCGGCGCGGTGCCATGGGTGGCCTCGAACATGGCCACGGAATCCGACAGATTGGCACCCGGAGCGATGCCGATCCCGCCGACCTGGGCGGCCAGGGCGTCGGAAATGTAGTCGCCGTTCAGGTTCAGCGTCGCGATGACGTCGTATTCGGCCGGGCGCAGCAGGATCTGCTGCAGGAAGGCGTCGGCAATGACGTCCTTGACCACGATGTCGCGGCCGGTCTTGGGGTTCTTGAACTTGCACCACGGGCCGCCGTCCACCAGCTGGGCGCCGAATTCCTTCTGGGCCAGGGCATAGCCCCAGTCGCGGAAGCCGCCTTCGGTGAACTTCATGATGTTGCCCTTGTGCACCAGGGTGACGCTCGGGCGGTCGTTGTCGATGGCGTACTGGATGGCCTTGCGGACCAGGCGTTCCGTGCCTTCGCGCGACACGGGCTTGATGCCGATGCCGGACGTGCCCGGGAAGCGGATCTTTTTGACGCCCAGCTTGTCCTGCAGGAATTCGATGAGCTGGCGGGCCTTGTCAGATTCGGCCTCGAATTCGATGCCGGCGTAGATGTCCTCGGAGTTTTCGCGGAAGATGACCATGTCGGTCTTTTCCGGCTCGCGCACGGGCGAGGGGACGCCCTTGAAGTAACGCACCGGGCGCAGGCAGACGTACAGGTCCAGTTCCTGGCGCAGGGCCACGTTCAGTGAACGGATGCCGCCGCCCACCGGGGTGGTCAGCGGGCCCTTGATGGACACGACGTATTCGCGCACGGCTTCCAGGGTTTCCTCGGGCAGCCAGACGTCCGGACCGTAGATCTGGGTGGACTTTTCACCGGCGTAGACTTCCATCCAGTGGATCTTGCGCTTGCCGCCGTAGGCCTTGGCGACCGCGGCGTCCACGACCTTCAGCATCACCGGGGTGATGTCCTGGCCGGTGCCGTCGCCCCCGATGAAGGGAATGATGGGCTCATCGGGGATGTTCAGGGAGAAATCGGCGTTGACCGTGATCTTCTGTCCGCCGGCCGGGACCTTGATGTGCTGATAGGACATGGGTGCTCCAGTGTTGCTGGGTTTGTTGTTCAAGAGAAAGGGGAAGCAGTCTTATATAAGAGTTTAGCGTAAACTGGCCATCGGCAGACAGCCTTTTCCCTCCTATTCTACCGGCCGGCGCCCCGGAAATACCCGAATCCGCGGGTTAAAATGAGCAATTCGGCCGTCTCTCCCATCCCTCTCCATGTTCAACCCCTCCAAGGAACAGGTCCGCGCGTTCTTCACCGACGCCTGGCGCAAGCGCCGCGAAGGCGGGGTGCTGACGCCGCTGGAGACCATGGCCGCCGATCTGGTCGAGCGCCACCCCGAATACCACGACGATCTGCGGGATCCGGACGCCGCCGGGCGCGACTACCCGGTCGAGGCCGGCCGCACCAACCCCTTTCTGCACCTGTCGATGCACCTGGCGATCCAGGAACAGCTGTCGATCGACCACCCGCCCGGCATCCGGGCCGCCTGGAACACGCTGTTGCAGGGCCGCGACGAGCACGAGGCCGCCCACGTCATCATGGAAGCCCTGGGCGAGGTTGTCTGGGAAGCCCAGCGGCTGGGCAAGCCGCTGGACAATGAACGCTACCTGGATCTGATCCGGCGCCACGCCACGCGAGGCCGCTGAACGGCCGGACACGCGAGGGCCTCGCCGGAAACGGCAATGGCCGATGCGCGCAGCGCCCCCGCGCCGGACGAAGAAACACCCGCCTGGCGGGCGGGCCGGGCGGTCATCCGGCGGAGGATATCGCGCGCTACTTGCGCACGGCCAGCGACGAAGGCTGGGCCGACAGCCAGGCGGAGATATTCTCGATGTCGGCGGCCGACAGTTGCGCCGCCATGGCGCCCATGATGGCGTTCTTGCGCACGTTGGCCGAAGCCGGCGCCCCCGCCTGGCCACGCTGATAGGCGGTCAGGGCATGGGCCAGGTAGTCCTGGTGCTGTCCGGCCAGGATCGGATAGTCGGGCTGCAGAGGAGACTTGGCATCGGCACCGTGGCAGGAAACGCAGGTGTATTTCTCAAAGGCGGCTTTGCCGGCCTGCAGATCGGCCGCCCGCGCGCCGGTGGCCGTCAGTCCGAGACCCAGCAGGGCAATCCACAATGTACGCATGATGGTGTTCCCCCGGATCACTTGAGGCTGGAATAGTAGGCCGCCACGTCGGCCATGTCCTGTTCGGACAGGGACCGCGCAATGGCATCCATGGTCGGAAAGGAGCGCGCGCCGCTGGCGTACTCTTTCAGCGCCGCGACGATGTAGGGCGCGCCCTGACCAGCGATCATGGGGACGTGGTACAACTCCGGGTATGCTGCCTTGTAGCCCGGGATTCCATGGCAGCCGATGCACATGGAAACCTTCCCGGCGCCAGCCTGGACAGTGCCCTGGACAGCGGGCGGATCGGCCGCCAGGGCCGGACCGGCCAGCAGACAGGACGCCGCCACCACGACGGCGCCCAAACCACGATCAAGCATTGCTCGCGACTTCATATGGCCTCTTGTCTCTCTGATTCATATTGTGTCGGCATCGGCCAGCCTCCTGCCGGGCCGATGAGGCATGTCGATTGTACGATAATTGATTCGATACAGTCAGGCATCGAAATTTCAAACCCATAATATCCACCTTCCGGCACCCTCCCGGCACCACTTCCCCGCTTCCATGAACCGCACGACCGCCTCCGCTCCGCACGACCGTTTCGACGGCACCGACCGCTACGTCGCCACCGAATCCCTGAAGACCGCCGTCAACGCCGCCCTGGCGCTGCAGCGCCCGCTGCTGGTCAAGGGCGAGCCCGGCACCGGCAAGACCCTGCTGGCCGAGGAAGTCGCCCGCGCCCTGGACCGGCCCCTGCTGCAATGGCACATCAAGTCCACGACCAAGGCGCAGCAGGGCCTGTACGAATACGACGCCGTCTCGCGCCTGCGCGATTCCCAGCTGGGCGAGGCCGCCGTACACGACATTCGCAACTACATCGTGCAGGGCGTGCTGTGGCAGGCCTTCGAGTCGGAGCGGCCCTGCGTGGTGCTGATCGACGAGATCGACAAGGCCGACATCGAATTCCCCAACGATCTGCTGCGCGAGCTGGACCGCATGGAATTCCACGTCTACGAGACCCGCCAGACCGTCCGCGCGCGCCACAAGCCCCTGATCATCATCACCTCGAACAACGAGAAGGACCTGCCCGACGCGTTCCTGCGACGCTGTTTCTTCCACTACATTGAATTCCCCGACCGCGAGACCCTGACCGATATCGTGGCCGTCCATTTTCCGGACCTGCGCGCCGACGTCCTGGGTGCGGCCCTGGACGCGTTCTTCCGCCTGCGCGACATCCCCGGGCTGAAGAAGCGCCCCTCGACCTCGGAATTCCTGGACTGGCTGCATCTGCTGCTGGCCGAATCCGTGCCGCCCGACAGCCTGGCGCGCGGCGACGTGCCGCCGCTGGCCGGCGCCCTGCTGAAGAACGAGCAGGACCTGAACCTGCTGCGGCGGCTGGCCGCCCTGACGCAGCGCGGTGGACGCTGACCGTCTCCGCGCCAAGACGGCCAGGCCCGACGCGACGCCTTCCCCGATCATCCATCAACGGACCAAACCATGAGCACCCCCGGTTTCAAACAAGCGCCCCGCCCCGTCACCCTGGAGGGCCATGGCGTGCGCCTGGTCCCCTTGTCCCTCGACCACGCCAGCGGCCTGCGCGCCGCCGCCGCCGACGGCGAGCTCTGGAATCTGCGCGTCACCTCGGTCCCCGAACCCGACCAGACCGAGTCCTACATCGCCCAGGCACTGAAGGGCCGGGACGACGGCCACATGCTGCCCTTCGCCGTCACCGACGCCGCCGGCGGCGCCATCCTGGGCACCACGCGCTACCACGACATCGTGCCGGCGGTCGCCCGTCTGGAGATCGGCTACACCTGGTACGCCCGCTCGCACCAGCGCACCCACATCAACACGGCCTGCAAGCTGCTGCTGCTCGAGCACGCCTTCGACGTCCTGGGCGCCGCCGTCGTCGGCTGGCGCACCGACAACTACAACCACGCCTCCCAGCGCGCCATCGAGCGCCTGGGCGCCCGGCGCGACGGCGTGATCCGCCACCATGCCCCGCGCCGCGACGGCACCGTGCGCGACACGGTCATGTACAGCCTGCTGGCGGGCGAATGGCCCGAGGTCCGCGCCCACCTGCTCTACCAGCTGCGGCGCCCCCGCGCCTGAACTCGCATTCCCGTTCCCCTGGCCATGCTGACCGACTTCTTCACCCAGTTGCGCGCCGCCGGCATCCCGGTCTCGATCCGGGAATACCTGAGCCTGCTGGAGCTGCTGTGCAGCCCCGCCGCGCCCGCCGACACGGAAGAGTTCTATCACCTGGCGCGCCTGGCGCTGGTCAAGGACGAGACCCGCTATGACCGCTACGACCGGGTCTTCGCCGCCTTCATCGGCCAGCTGCAGGCCCGCGCGGGCGGCCCGGACATCCCGCCGGACTGGCTCGTCCAGACCTTCCGCAAGCAGCTCAGCGACGAGGAAAAGGCGGCCCTGGAACGGCACGGCTGGGACCGGCTGATGGAAATGTTCCGCGAACGCCTGGCCGAACAGAAGGGACGCCACGCGGGCGGCAGCAAGTGGATCGGCACCGGGGGCTCCTCGCCCTTCGGCCACGGCGGTTACCACCCCGAGGGCATCCGCGTCGGCGGCCCCTCGGCCGGCAACCGCACCGCCGTCAAGGTCTGGGAACGGCGCGACTACCGCGACTACGACGACCAGCAGACCCTGGGCACGCGCAACTTCAAGATGGCGCTGCGGCGCCTGCGGCGCTTCGCCCGCCAGGGCGCGGCGCTGGAGCTGGACATGCCAGGCACCATCCGCGGCACCGCCGAACAGGCCGGGATGCTGGATCTGCACTGGGTGCCCGAGCGCCACAACGCGGTCAAGGTCCTGATGCTGCTGGACGTGGGCGGCAGCATGGACGACCACATCGCCCGCATCGAATCCCTGTTTTCCGCCGCGCGCAGCGAATTCCGGCACCTGGAGGTCTATTACTTCCACAACTGCCCCTACGAGTCCGTCTGGCGCCACAACAGCCGCCGCCACGGCGAGCGCATCGAGACCTGGGACCTGCTGCGCACCTACGGCGAGGACTGGCGCCTGATCCTGGTGGGCGATGCTTCCATGAGCCCCTATGAACTGCTGTATCCGGGCGGCTCCATCGAGCACAACAACGAGGAAACCGGCGCCGCCTGGCTGCAGCGCATCCTGGGCCGCTGGCCGCGCGCCGTCTGGCTGAACCCGGAACCCTCCGGCTCCTGGCAGTACCGCCAGTCCATCGCCCTGATCAAGGAACTGATGCACGACCGCATGTTCGGCATGACGATGGACGGGCTGGAACAGGCCATGCGGCTGCTGTCGAAGTAGACCGCCGCCCGCCTCATCTACAGTCGACGATCGCCCGCCCGTTCCGCCTGATAGGCGAAGGTGACGAACATGGCATGGGCCAACGCCATCGAACTGACCAGGGATCGAAACCCGAAGATGGGACGCTCCTTGATCAAGAGCGTGTGATCCGCCAATTGCGCATAAGGGCTCATGTGACTGTCCGTGATGGCCACGATCGCCGTACCCTGCTCAGCGGCGAAGCGCGCGATGTCCAGCGTTTCCTCCGCATACGGTTCGTAGCTGAACAGCACCAGCACGTCATTTTTCGCCATGAGCCTGATCTGGCTCTGATACATGCCGCCGGTATTTGTGATCTGCATCGCATTGGATCGGACATGCTGCAGGGCATAGGCCAGGTAGGCTGCCACCGGATAGGTGCGCCGCATGCCCACAATCCAGATTTTCTCCGATGCGACCAACTGCGCGACAACCGCGTCGATTTCCTTGAGATTGGATTCCGCACCCAGCGAGACCAGTTCCTCGATGGAACGCTGGGTTGACTGCCGGATGATTTCATCGCTGCCGAAATCCCCCTGCCGGGTATTGAGTACCTGCCGGATCCGGTCCTGGTACGAGTTCTCGAGCGCGACCTGACGGCTGAGCTGTTCCTTGAAAACCGACTGCATGTCCGAAAAGCCGCTGAAGCCGAAGTGGTGGGCAAAGCGGATGATCGCGGACGGCTGGACCTCGCAGCGCTCGGCAATGTCCTTGATCTTGTAGAGCCCCACGTATTCATGATTCTTTTCGATGAACACGGCAATCTTGGCGAGCTGTCGGCTCAAGCTGTGAAAGTCGCGGGAGATCGCCTGCAACAGCGCCTCCACGTTTTCCAGCGGCTCATCGTTCTTTTTTACCATCGTCCCTCCATACCTGGATTGATCTGTTCCCCAGCCACGATCAGGAGCCTGACCAGGCATCGCCGGCCACGCCCTGGAACGGTTCCGATTGTATGTCCCTAGTGGAAGTTATTTTCTAAGTGATTACACTTATAGAATAAATTTTCCATTAATTTTAAAGTCTGGTTATCTCGACAAGCAGCCACACAGACGACGGCACCAGGCCCCGCAGGGAACGCACCGTTTCAGGACTCGGCTTACATGATCTACAGCTTTGATTTCACAAGTCTTCTGCCACACTGGCACGCCTTCCTGGACGGACTGTGGCTGACGACCCGGTTGTCGTTCTCGACGACGGTCCTGGGCTTCGTGTTCGGCACCCTGCTGGCCATTGGCCTGGACAGCAAGGGTTGGGTCGTCATTCCCTGCCGGATCTACGTCGAGCTGATCCGCAACACGCCCCTCCTGGTCCAGTTGTTCGTCGTGTTTTTCGTCTTCCCCGCGCTGGGATGGAAAATCTCCGCGATGACGGCCGCCGTACTTGCGCTGGGCGTGAATCTCACCGCCTATGCCAGCGAGGTGATCCGCGCCGGGATCCAGTCCGTGCATACGGGTCAGATCGAAGCCGCCCAGTGCCTGGGTCTGAACAAGACCCAAGTGTATTGGCATGTGATTCTCATGCCCGCCATCGAGAAGGTCTATCCCGCGCTGTGCGGGCAGTTCGTGCTGCTCATGCTGGCCTCGTCCCTCACATCCCAGATCTCGGTGGACGAACTGACCGGCATCGCCGCGCAGATTCAATCAGCGACCTTCCGCTCGTTCGAAACGTATGCCGTCATCGCCCTGCTCTACTTGATCCTGGCCTTCTGCATGCGATTCGGTCTCTGGCTGCTGGGGATGATGCTCTTCACCCGTCGCCGCCGGCTGGGCACCTCGATCTAGGCCGCCACCATGAGTACATTCACGCAAACCCATCTCGACATCATCCTCCAGGGAGCAGGCTGGACCGTGATGCTGTCGTGCATCGCCATGGCGGGCGGTGGAATCCTTGGCCTGCTGATCGCCCTGAGCAACATCTCCAAAAGCCGGACCTTGCGTCTGCTGTCAAGCGTTTACATACAGCTGGTGCAAGGCACGCCGCTGCTGGTGATCATGTTCCTGTCCTTTTTCGGACTGTCGATCCTGGGCTGGAATCTGCCCGCCATCGTCGCCGCCGCGCTGTCGCTGTCGCTATACAGCGGCGCACACCTGGGCGAGATCTGGCGCGGCTGCATCCAGTCCGTCCCCAAGAACCAGTGGGAAGCGGCGGAATGCCTGGCGCTGAGCCGCTTCGTGCGCATGGCCCAGGTCATCCTGCCCCAGGCCCTGCGGATCGCCACCCCGCCGACCGTCGGGTTCATCGTGCAGCTGATCAAGAACTCGTCGCTGGCGTCCGTCATCGGTTTCGTCGAACTGGTGCGGGCCGGACAACTGGTCAACAACACCATCTTCGAGCCCGGGATCGTCTATTTCCTGATCGCGGCGCTCTACTTTCTTATGTGCTATCCGCTTTCTGTCTTCAGCAGGAAGCTAGAGAGGAAACTACATGTCGGCCGTCGTTGAACTGCAGGATGTCCATAAAAAATTCGGGACGAACACAGTTCTGAATGGCGTGTCCTTCTCGGTCGAGAAAGGGCAGGTCGTCGCCATCATCGGGCAAAGCGGATCGGGCAAGAGCACAGCGCTGCGCTGCATCGACCGTCTCGAAACCATCGACCAGGGGCGCATCATTGCCTGCGGACACGAAGTCAGCGATCCCAAGGTCGATCTGCTCACGCTGCGCAAGGACATCGGGATCGTGTTCCAGGGATACAACCTGTTCCCCCACCTCACAGTGCAACGCAACATCACATTGGCACTGACGAGTGTGAAGAAAATGCACCGTTCGCAGGCCAATGCGGTCGCCGAGGAAGTCCTGGACCAGGTGGGGCTGCTGGGCAAGATCCATGCCTATCCAGAGGAACTGTCCGGCGGACAGCAGCAGCGCGTCGCCATCGCCCGGTCGCTGGCGATGCATCCCAGCCTGATGCTCTTCGACGAAGTGACCTCGGCGCTGGATCCGCAACTGACAGGAGAAGTGCTCAGGGTCATGGAAGGGCTGGCCAAGAACGGCATGACCATGATCATGGTGACGCACGAAATGGGATTCGCGCAAAAGATCGCGGACATCATCATCTACATGCACCACGGCAAGGTGTGGGAAATCGGTGGGCGAACGCTTTTGCAATCGCCTCAAACAAAAGAGCTGCAGGACTTTATCAGCAACGGGCTCTAAATTCTGGAGAATGGGACATGAACCTGAAGAAATTCGCAAGCATCGCTTTCATCGCCACCAGCTGCGCCGTCGCGCTGCAGCCGGCCAGCGCCGACACGCTGGATGACATCCGCTCGGCCGGCACGCTGCGCGTCGCCATCGACCTGGGCCTGCCCCCATTCGGCATGCTGGATCAGAACCAGCAGCCCACGGGCTCCGACATCGACGCCGCCAAGCTGCTCGCCCAGGATCTGGGCGTCAAGCTCGAAGTCGTGCGCACCACCACCCCGAACCGGATCCCCTTCCTGCTGACCAACAAGGCCGATGTGATCATCTCCACCTTGTCCATCACGGAAGAACGCATGAAGGTCATCGACTTCTCCAAGCCCTATTCCGTACTCGCCCAGGCGGTGGCCGCCCCTGAAAGCATGCCGATCAAGGGATACGCCGACCTGAAGGACCAGAAGGTCGCCAGCGTGCGGGGGTCCCAGGGCGACACGATGCTTTCGGCCAACACCAGGGACGCCAAGATCATGCGCTTCGACGATGACGCCACCGCCGTGACGGCGGTCCTCAGCGGGCAGGCGGACATCCTGGCCAACTCCACCGCCGTCATCCAGACCCTGAAGGACAAGGCGCCAGACCGCCAGTTCGAGACCAAGTTCCTGATGAAGAACTACGCCCTGGGCGTCGGCCTGCGCAAGGGCAGCCCCAAATTCAAGGCGTTCCTCGACGAGTGGGCACAAAAGAATTTCCAGAACGGCAAGCTCAACGCCATCTACAAGGGCTACCTCAACGTGGATCTGCCGGCCGACCTGATGGAGATGGAACCGGCCAAGTAAGGCCCGCCGCCCGGCAGGGCAAAGGTTGACGTATTTTTCGGAAGTTCAGATGACAATTTTCAATATCGCGGAAGGCAGGAAATTCGACCTGACCTGCCTGGGCAGACTTGCCGTCGATCTGTATGCCAGGCAGATCGGCGCGCGCCTCGAGGACGTGACGAGTTTTTCGAAATACCTGGGCGGCAGTTCGGCCAACATCGCTTTTGGCGGCGCGCGGCTGGGCCTGAGGACCGCCATGCTGTCTCGCGTCGGGGACGAGCAAATGGGCCGCTTTCTAGTGGAAACACTGGAAAAAGAGGGATGCGACACGTCCATGATACAGACGGACCCGGATCGCCTGACTGGCCTGGTGCTGCTAGGCATCAAGGACCGCGACACCTTTCCGCTTCTGTTCTACCGGGAAAACTGCGCCGACATGGCCATCGATCCGGACCTGATCCCGGAATCCGCCATCGCGAGCAGCCGAGCCCTGCTGATCACCGGTACTCATTTGTCCCAGCCCCTGGTCCGAGAAGCATCGACACGGGCGCTGGACTATGCGCAACGACATCAGGTCTTCAAAATCCTGGACATCGACTACCGCCCGGTGCTCTGGGGACTGACCAAGCGCGGCGAGGGCGAGAACCGCTACGTGCCTGATGAGGGCGTTTCCCGCAGCCTGCAGCGAATCATTCCCCAGTTCGACCTGCTGATCGGGACGGAGGAAGAATTCCTGATCGCCGGCGGCGTCCCCCATGACCTGATCGGTTCCCTCAAAGCGCTGCGGGCGGTCACCCCGGCGCATTTCGTGGTGAAGCTGGGCGCGCGGGGGTGCTGCCTGATCTCCGGCGAGGTTCCCGCGCGCCTCGAAGACGCCACGCTCTACCGGGGCGAGAAAATCCAGGTCCTGAACGTGCTGGGAGCGGGGGACGCCTTCGCGGCGGGACTGCTGACCGGGATTCTCCAAGGAAAGACCTTTGCCGACGCGGCGCGCATCGCGAATGCATGCGGCGCCATCGTCGTCAGCCGGCACGCGTGCGCGCCCGCCATGCCGACCCGGCACGAACTGGAATACTGGCTCTCCCGCGATGGCCGGGACATCGACCGCCAGCATCTGGATCATCTGCATCGCACCACCGCCAGCCGCAAGGCATGGGATGAACTGAACGTCCTGGCCTTCGATCACCGGCAACAGTTCATGGACTTGGCAAAGGCCCATGGCGCCGGCCTCGCCGAGGTCCGGCGCATCAAGGAAATGCTGGTCACCGCCGTTGAACGCATTGAAGCGAAACATCGGTTGCAAGGGCGAGTCGGCGTCCTGATCGATGGCGGGGAACAAGGCTCGGATACCCTGTATTCAGTGACCGGGCGCGGATGGTGGCTCGGCCGGCCAGTCGAAAAGCAAATGTCCCGGCCCCTGAAGTTCGATCATTCCGCCTCCGTCGCCTCCATGCTGGCGGACTGGCCGCTCGAACACACCGTCAAATGCCTGGTCAGCTATCATCCCCGCGATGCGGCGGACATCCTGCAAGCTCAGGAAGACAAGCTGCTGGAGCTCTGGGAGGCCACTCGCCAGAGTGGCCATGAACTCCTGCTCGAAATCATTCCGCCGGCGGACAAGATCACCGCGCAAGTCCATGACGGCGTCGTGCTGGACAGCCTGGCCCGCATCTATTCCCTGGGGATCAAGCCGGATTGGTGGAAACTGACTCCCATGGCCGAAGCCGCCTGGTCCGAAGTCGCCGCGCTCATCGAAGCCCAGGACCCCTATTGTCGCGGCGTGGTGCTGCTGGGCTTGAACCAGCCTCTGGAAACATTGAGCCTGTCGTTCAGGCAGGCCCGCCACCCCATAGTCAAGGGCTTCATGGTCGGACGCTCGATCTGGCAATCCCCGGGCGCCGACTGGCTGGACCGCCGGATCACCGACCACGATTTCATAGAAGCCGCCAGCGCGAATTTCGCGCAGCTGGTCGAAGCCTGGCAAAACAGGCATGCGCCTGAGGAGAATTGAAATGCAATCCTTGCTATCCAAGGCCCGCAAAACCGGGAAGGACATCGTGGAAACCAGCCCCGAAGACGCGGGATGGACCTATGTCGGATTCAAGGCGCAGCGCCTCGCCGCAGGCGAATCGGCCCAAGCCCGAACGGAAGCGGGGGAACTCTGCATCGTCGTCCTGACCGGTACGGTCAATGTCCGGATAAACGATCAACAGTTCCCGAACCTCGGGCAGCGGAATTCCGTCTTCGAGGACAAGGCACCCGCCGCCCTGTACGCGGCTTCGAATTCGACGGTTGAAATCGTCGCTGTCTCCCCGGCCGAAATCGCCTTGTGCCACTCCACCCTGGGAAGCAGCTCGAAACAGAGCAAGGTGCTGGATTCCGCCGCCATGCGCCGCAGCGTCCGGGGAACCGGTTCGAACCAGCGCTTCGTGCGCGATATTCTGCCGCAGGACGATCCCAGCGCGGAAAGCCTGCTGGTGGTCGAAGTGGTCACGCCCGCGGGCCACTCTTCGAGCTACCCGCCCCACAAGCACGACACCGACGACGCGCCCCGCGAAACACAGCTCGAAGAGGTGTATTACCACCGCATCAACCCTCCCCAGGGATTCGCATTCCAGCGGGTCTACACGGACGACCGATCCCTCGATGAAACCATGTCGGTTGAAGACCACGATCTGGTGTCGGTCCCCCGCGGATACCATCCCTGCGTCGCGCCCCACGGCTACGATCTGTACTATCTGAACGTGATGGCGGGCCCCCGGCGGCACTGGATTTTCAAGAACGACCCGGCCCACGAATGGATGATCGCCGCCAGCCAGGGGTGATCCGCAGGCCCCGGGCGGAGGCATCATCGGAATTCCGCATCCCGATCCGGCGGGAACGCCGGCCGGCAATATATGCGGGACTTCAGCACGACGCAGCGCCCGTCGAGGACATCGAGCCCGACGCAAGTGAACACGCCCGGGCCCCAGGGCTCCCGGGTCAGTTCCGTGACGACGATCTCGGCGCCCTCGATGGCGAGCGGCGCCGCAGCCCCATGGATGAACTCAATCCACCGTTTCCAGCACCTTGGCCAGCGTCCCGAAAATCCGCCCGATCTGATCCTCGTCGATGATGAGCGGGGGCGAGATCGCAATGATGTCGCCGGTATAGCGGACCAGAACGCCCTGATCGAAGCACTTGGCGAACACCTCGGCGGCCCGGGCTCCGGGCGCGCCTTCGCGCAGTGTCAGCTCGACCCCCGCCACCAAGCCGAGATTGCGGATGTCGATCACATGGCGTCGGCCCTTGAGCGCATGGGCGGCTTCTTCGAAGGGCGCCGACAGCGTCTTCGCCCGATCGAACAACTCCTCGTCGCGATAGATGCCTAGAGTGGCGCGGATGGCCGCCATCGCCAGCGGGTGCGCCGAATAGGTATAGCCGTGGAAAAACTCGATGCCCCCCGCGCTGGCGTCCATGATGGTGTCATGCACGGACCGGCGCACGGCGACCGCACCGGCGGGCGCGGCGGCGTTGCTGATCCCCTTGGCCATGGTGATCAGGTCGGGCGTCACGCCGAAGAATTCGCTGCCGGTGGCCGCGCCCAGGCGGCCGAAGCCGGTGATGACCTCGTCGAAGATCAGCAGGATGCCGTGCTTTTCCGTGATGGCCCGCAGCCGTTCCAAATAACCCTTGGGCGGCAGCAGCACACCGGTGGACCCGGCCAGCGGCTCGACGATGACGGCCGCGATCGTCGAGGCGTCATGCAGCGCGATGATGCTTTCGAGGGCGTCGGCGAACCGTTCTCCCCCCCAGGCCGGCTGGCCCCGCGAAAAGGCATTGTGTTCCAGATCATGCGTGTGCGGCAGATGGTCCACCCCCGGCAGCAGCACCCCTGAAAACGCCTTTCGGTTGGGCGAGATGCCGCCCACCGAGATGCCGCCGAAACCGACGCCGTGATAGCCGCGCTCGCGGCCGATCAGGCGGGTCCGCTGGCCCTCGCCGCGCGCCCGGTGATACGCCAGCGCGATCTTGAGCGCCGTATCGACCGATTCGGAACCCGAGTTGGTGAAGAACACCCGGTCCAGGCCGTCGGGCATCATGGCCGCCACCTCGGACGCCGCCTGAAAGGCGTCTTCGTGACCGATCTGGAAGCTGGGCGCGTAGTCCAGATGCGCGGCCTGCCGGCTGATCGCGTCGATGATGGGCTGTCGGCCATGGCCTGCGTTGACGCACCAAAGGCCGGAGGTGCCGTCCAGCACCCGATGGCCGTCCGCCGCGGTGTAGTACATGCCCTGGGCGGCGGCGAGCATGCGGGGATGCGCCTTGAACTGCCGGTTGGCGGTAAAGGGCATCCACAAATTGGACATGTCGGGGGAACGTGTGGCTTCGGTTTGCATGGCAGCCTCTCAATCCAAGGTTTCGGAGACCAAAAAAATGAACAGTTTCATTCTGGTCCGGACCCTGCATGAAGGCCATAGACGGTGACAGATCAGTCGGATAACTGTATTGTGCCGATTGAGACGACTGTATTGAAAACACGAGCGCCCCCATGATCCTGTTCGAGCCGGACCGCCGGCGGAACGTGGCCCCGACCCTGGTGGACCAGGCCGTCACAGCGCTGGAAAACGCCATCCAGGCGCGCACGCTGCGCCCGGGCATGACCCTGCCCTCGGTGCGACAGTTCGCCCGCACCCACGGATTGAGCACGTTCACCGTCATGGCGGCCTACAACCGCCTGGTCGCCCGTGGCCTGCTGCAGTCGCGTCCGGGCGCCAACTTCCGCGTCGGGCGCCAGAAACAGGCCGCGCCCGCGCCGGTGCCCGAATGGGTGACGCCGCGCATCGGCGCCTCCTGGCTTCTGGCCGACGTGTTCGCCGACCATTCGATCTCGATCAAGGCGGGCTGCGGCTGGCTGCCTCCGGACTGGCACGACCAGGCCGGGTTGCCGCACGCCATGCGCCAGATCAGCCGTGTCCCGATCAGCCAGATCTCATCCTACGGCCACCCGCTGGGCTACCATCCCCTGCGCGAGCACATCGCGCACGGCCTGCTGGAACATGGGCTCGACATCGCACCCGACCAGGTGCTGCTGACCCACGGGGCCACGCAGGCGCTGGACATCGTCGTGCGCACCCTGCTGCGCCCCGGGGACCACGTGGCCGTCGAATCGCCCTGCTATGCCAACCTGCTGCAGATCCTGGCCCTGAACCGCATCACGGTCCACGCGGTCCCCAGGACGGCCGAAGGCATCCGCGAGGAAACGCTCGAAGCGCTGGCGCGCCGGCATCCGATCCGCGCCCTGTTCGTCACGACGGTGCTGCAGAATCCGACCGGCGCCAGCTTCACGATGGCCGGGGCATTCCGCCTGCTGCAACTAGCCGAGCGCCATGACTTCCTGGTCGTGGAGGACGACACCTCCCGCGATCTCCTGCCCGGACCCGCCCCCATGCTTGCCGCGCTGGCGGGCCTCAGCCGGGTGATCTACGTATCCGGCTTCTCGAAGAGCGTGATGCCCTCGACCCGCGTAGGCTACCTGGCCTGCGCCAAGCCGCTGGTGGATCAATGCGCCCGCATCAAGATGTCGCTGGGCCTGACCTCGACCGAGGTGATGGAGCGCGCCGTCTACCACGTCCTGCGGGATGGGCGCCATGGCACCTACCTGCGCGGCATCCGCGAACGCCTGCGCCAGGCGCACGACCGGGTCACCGCCGCCATGCGCACGCACGGATTCGAGGTCTGGGAGGAACCTGGCGCCGGGCTGTTCCTGTGGGCCCGGCCACCCGCCCCATGCCCGACGGGAGACGGCATGATCCGGCTGGCCGCGCAGGCGCTGAAAGCCGGCATCTGGCTGGCCCCGGGCAGCTACTTCGATCCGGAAGGCCGGGAGGAAGGCTGGATGCGCTTCAACGTGGCGTACTCCGGCAACCCGCGCCTGTGGCGCTTTTTTCAGGGTGCGCTGGGCGGCCCGGACGCGGGGCCGGAGTCGAAGCCGCCGGCAAACACCTCCAGCAGGTAATCCAGCAGGACCCGCACGTTCCTGGGCGTCCGGTGCGTATACGGGCGCAGGGCGAAGATGGTCCGTCCGAAGGTGCCGATCGGGCGCCACTGGGGCAGGATTTCCACGAGTTCACCGTTGCGAACCGCATGCTGCGCGGAAAAATCCGGCAGCAGCGCGATGCCCAGCCCCGCGCAGGCCATGTCGCGCAGCACTTCGCTGTTGTTGACCACGAAGCGGGGCTGGACGGGGACCGTCGTCTGCCTGTCCGTCCGCCGGGCGTCCGCACGCTCGAACACCCAGTGGGCGGCCCCCTGCTGGCGCGGATAGTGCAAGTGCCAGTGGTCCACGAGTTGCGAGGGATCCCGGGGCGTGCCCCGCGCCGCCAGGTAGGCGGGGCTGGCGACCAGCAGGGTACGCGTGCGGCACAAGACCCGGGCCACATCGGTGTCCGGCGGCGCCTCGACGTGGCGCAAGGCCATGTCGAAGCCCTCCGAGGTCAGGGACACCAGGCTGTCCCGCATATCCAGTTCCACCCGGATCTTCGGGTAGCGCCGCAGAAATTCCGGCAGGCGGGCGACCAGTTGCTGGCGCGCGAAGGCCACGGGCGCCGTAATGCGCAGCAGCCCGGCAGGCACATCGGACAGGTCCCGCACTTCCGCAAAGCTGTGCGCGATGCGCGCGTAGGCGTCGCGCGTGTCCTCGACCAGGCGCTGCCCGGCGTCCGTCAGGCGCACCGAGCGCGTCGTGCGCAGGATCAGGGGCACCCCGGCCGCCCGCTCCAGTTCGGCCATCCGCTGGCTCATGGCCGCCTTGCTGACGGCAAGCCGCCGCGCAGCCGAGGTGAAACTGCCCTGCTGCGCCAGCACGATCAGCCAGTGGATATGCGGCCAGAGCCTGTCAATGTTCTTTGCATCCATCGCATCATTGTTCATTAAAACAAACAATGATTCCAGTCTTCGAGTCTATGCAGCCGCCGGCACCGTTCCTACACTGGGTCCACCTTGCCTATGCGCAATGATCGAAATCATCGGGAGACCTCCATGCAAGCCTACGCAGACACTGCTGATGTCGGCCATTTCATTCACGGACGACGCACCCTGGGCCAGGGCGACCGCACCCAGGCCATCTACAACCCGGCCACCGGGCAGGCCGCGCGCCAATTGCACCTGGCCGGCCCTGAAGACGTCGAAGCCGTCGTCGCCGCCGCCGCTGCCGCCTTTCCCGCCTGGGCGAACACCCCGGCACCGCGCCGCGCCCGGGTCATGTTCAAATTCCTGGCGTTGATGAACGCCCACCTGGACGAACTGGCGGCCATCATCACGGCCGAACACGGCAAGGTCTTCAGCGATGCGCAGGGCGAACTGGCCCGGGGCATCGACATCATCGAATTCGCCTGCGGCATTCCGCAGTTGCTGAAGGGCGACTACACCGAGCAGGTCGCGACCGGCCTGGACAACTGGACCATGCGCCAGCCCCTGGGCGTCGTCGCCGGGATCACGCCCTTCAACTTCCCGGCCATGGTGCCGTGCTGGATGTTCCCGCTGGCGATCGCCTCGGGGAACTGTTTCATCCTCAAGCCCAGCGAGCGCGACCCCTCCGTGTCCCTGCGCATCGCCGAGCTGCTGCGCGAGGCCGGTCTGCCCGATGGCGTGTTCAACGTCCTGCAGGGAGACAGGCAGGCGGTGGACGCCCTGCTGACCCACCCCGAAGTCCAGGCCATCAGCTTCGTCGGCTCCACGCCTATCGCCCGTTCGATCTACGAACGCGGCGCGCAGCATGGCAAGCGGGTACAGGCCCTGGGAGGCGCCAAGAACCACATGGTCGTCATGCCCGATGCGGACCTGAACCAGGCCGTCGACGCCCTGATCGGCTCGGCCTACGGCGCCGCCGGCGAGCGTTGCATGGCTGTTTCGGTGGCGGTGCTGGTCGGCGACGCGGCGGATCGCATCGTGCCGATCCTCGCGGAACGCGCCCGCACGCTCAAGGTCTCCCACGGCATGGATCCCCAGGCCGAAATGGGCCCGGTCATCACCCAGGAGGCCCTGGAGCGCATCCGCGGCTACCTGGACATCGGCCTCGCCGAAGGCGCCCAACTGGTGCACGACGGCCGCGATCTGTGCGTCCCCGGCCACGAGGACGGCTTCTTCATCGGCGGCAGCCTGTTCGACCACGTCACGCCCGACATGCGCATCTACCAGGAAGAAATCTTCGGCCCGGTCCTGGCCTGCGTCCGCGCGCCGGACATCGATGCCGCCATCCGCATCATCAACGAGCACAGCTTCGGCAACGGCGTCGCCTGCTTCACGCGGGACGGCCACGCCGCGCGCGAATTCGCGCGGCGCATCCAGGTCGGCATGGTGGGCATCAACGTGCCCATCCCCGTGCCCATGGCCTGGCACGGCTTCGGCGGCTGGAAGAACAGCCTGTTCGGCGACATGCACGTCTACGGCGAAGAAGGCGTGCGCTTCTACACGCGCCAGAAGTCCGTCATGCAGCGCTGGCCGGACAGCGAGGCCAAGGGCGCGGAATTCGCGTTCCCGACGCACAGCTAGGCGCTTGCCCTCCAGGCGGGCGGAGCCGGCCCGCCACCTTCAGAGAATCGCCCGCCGGGCGATTCTTTTTTCGCCGCGCGCCGATGCCGACCGCATTTGCTGTAACGTGATGGGCATCCAATGCCCATAGCCCATGCGACTGAGACGATGATCCGGCTGAAAACCCTCCTGTCCCTGCTGGCGCTGCCCCTGTCGCTGGCCACATTCCTGCCCGGCCCCGCACAGGCTGCCCCTACTCCACCCGCCCTGCCCGCCGGCGTCCATCAGGTCGTCCTGATCGAGGGCGTGACCGAATATCGCCTGGACAACGGCCTGCAGGTGCTGCTGGCCCCGGACGATTCCCGCGCCCAGACCACGGTGAACATGAGCTACCGTGTCGGCTCGCGCAACGAGGGGCCGGGCGAGACCGGCATGGCGCACCTGCTGGAACACCTGTTGTTCCGCGGCAGCCCCAAGCACCCGGACGCCCTGGCGGAATTCGCGCGCCGCGGGCTGGCGGCCAACGGCTCGACCACCGTCGACTTGACGAACTACTATGCGACCTTCGCCAGCGACCCCGACACGCTGCGCTGGTACCTGTCCTGGCAGGCCGACGCCATGCTGAACGCGCGCATCGCCCGCGCGGACCTGGACGCGGAAATGCCTGTGGTGCGCAACGAGATGGAGCGCGGCGAGAACAGCCCGTTCAGCATGCTGATGCAGCAGGTCGCCTCGGCCGCCTATGTCTGGCATCCCTACGGCCGCAGTGTCATCGGCGCGCGTTCCGACGTGGAACACGTCGGCATCGGACCGCTGCGCGCGTTCTACCATCGCTACTACCAGCCGGACAATGCCACGCTGATCGTCACTGGCCGTTTCAACGCAACGCAGACGCTGCAATGGATCGCGCAGGTGTTCGGCCCCATCGCCCGGCCTGACCGCACGCTGCCGCCCGAATATACGGTCGAGCCCGTCCAGCAGGGCGCGCGCGGCGTCACCCTGCGGCGCATCGGCGGCAGCCCCATCGTCCTGGCGCAGTACCACCTGCCGGAAGCCGCCAGCGACACCTATACGGCCCTGGCGATCGGCGGCGCCATGCTGGCCGACACCCCGGCCGGTCCGCTCTACCAGGCCCTGGTCGCCAAGGGCCTGGCCAGCAGCGTATTCGGCTTCGCGCGGCCCATGAAACAGCCCGGCTACGCGGTGTTCGGCGCTCAGGTCCAGCCCGGCGCGGATCCGCAAACGGCGTTGTCCGCCCTGGAGCACATCCTGGAAGACGGGGGGATCGGCCAGCTGGACCAGGCCGCCCTGGACCGCATCCGCACCGCCTGGCTGAACGACTGGAAGCAGACCTTCAACCAGTCCGGCGCGCTGGCACAGGCCCTGTCCGACGCCGTCGCCAGGGGAGACTGGCGCCTGTTCTTCATCGAACGTCTGCGGGTCCGGGCGCTGACGCTGGACACGGTCCGCACGCAGCTGGGCGCCTGGCTGCTGCCCAGCAACCGCACCAGCGGACTGTATCTGCCGACGCCGGATCCGAAGGACGCGCCCACGCCTGCTCCGGCCGACCTCGAGCCCTGGATCGGGAAACTCGAGACCGGCACCGGGCGTCCCGCCGTGGCCGCCTTCGACACCCGCCCCGAGGCCATCGACGCCGCCACCCGGCGCAGCATCCTGACCCTGCCCAACGGGCCGGTCGCCCTGGCCCTGCTGCCCAAGGCAACCGCGGGGGAACAGGTCCACGCCGTGCTGCGCATGGGTTTCGGCAACGCCGATGAATTGCGCGGCCAGGGCCTGGCGCCCCTGGCCACCGGCGCCATGCTGCTGCGCGGCGCCGACGGCATGAGCCGCCAGCAAATCGAGGATCGCCTGAACGCGCTGGATTCCGATCTGTCGTTCGGCACCGACGGCAACGTCCTGAGCGTGTCCATGCGCAGTTCCCGCGAACACCTGCCCGACGTGCTCGACCTGGCCTTCCACCTGCTGCGGTCGCCCACGTTCCCGGAGGACGAACTGGAACGGCTGAAGCGCAGCCTGCGCACCGACGTGGAGGACGACGCCTCAAGCCCGGGCTTCCTGGTGCGCAACACGCTGCAGCGCCACGACCAGCCCTGGAGCCCAGACGATATCCGCTACACCCCCACGAACGGCGAGATCCTGGCCCAGGCCGAAGACCTGAGCCGCGACCGGCTGCAACGCTTCCACGAGCGATTCTACGGCGCGGGCCACCTGTCCCTGGCGGTGGTCGGCGACTTCGATCCCGCCGACGTGGAACGGCATCTGCGCACCGGTCTGGACGGCTGGCAGGCGGCGCCGGCCTACGCACGCCTGGCGGATCCCTGGTACGCGATGAAGCCCGAGACTTTCCGCATTCCCGCGCCCGGCAAGGCCAATGCCGAATACCGGGCCGCCCTGCCCCTGAAACTGCGGGACACCGACCCCCGCTGGCCCGCGCTGATGCTGGCCAACTACCTGATCGGCGGCTCCGAGGATTCCCGGCTGTGGCAGGGCATCCGGGTGCGCGGCGGCCTGTCTTACGGCGTGGGCAGCGCCGTGAGCGCCTCGCCCTTCGAGGATTCCGGCGCCTGGACGCTGTTCGCCAGCATGGCCGCGCAGAACGCCGAGGCGCTGCGGAACTCGATGCGTGCCGTCCTGGACGAGACCCTGAAGACCGGCTTCACCCAGGCCGAGGTCGACCAGGGAGTCCAGTCGCTGCTGAACTACCTGGAACTGGGGCGTTCCGACGACGCCTACCTGGCCGGCCGCTGGATCGACTACCTGGATACCGACCGCAGCTTCGCCTGGCAGCAGCGCATCATCGACCAATTGCGCGGCCTGAAGGCCGGGCAGGTCAACGCCACGATGCGCGACCTGCTCGACCCCGACCAGCTCAGCATCGCCGTGGCCGCCGATCCCGATCCGAAGCCCTGAGGACCGAACGGCCCGGGATGCCAGCGCCGCCTATCCCCGGCGGCTCTCCAGGCGGCCCTTCATTCGATATATAGTCTGGTATATTTCGAATACCCGTGGCGCCCGCCGAACACCACGTTCCTCCATACACCCACAGATTGATACCGCCATGAAAGCCAGACTGCTGGGCCTCTGCCTCTGCCTCATCCTGTCCGCCGCCCAGGCCACCGCCGCCTTCGCCGACACGCTGCTGATCGCGGCGGCAGGCGGCTACCGCAAACCCCTGATGGAACTGATCCGGCAGTTGCCCACGTCTTCCGGCCTCAAGGTGGAAGCCAGTTTCGGCCACATCCGCGGCATCGTTACCCAGGCCCGGCAGAATGCCGACGTGGCACTGCTGATCGGCGACCGTGCGCTGCTCGAGCCCGAAGGCCTGGCCGCCCGCTACGAGCGCCTGGGCGCCGGCCGCTTGGCGATCATCTACCGCCAAGGCCTGACGCTGGATTCGATCCGGGACCTGGCCGGCGATCCAGTGCAGCGCTATGCCATACCGCACCACCAGCGCACCATCTATGGCCGGGCCGCGGCGCAATGCCTGCAACGCACCGGTCTGGACGTCGCCACGCAAGCCAAGCGCACCGAAAGCGACGGAGTACCCCAGGTCGGCGCCTACGTCGCCCTGGGCGACATGGACGCGGGCTTCGTGAACCTCACGGAAGCCCTGGGCAGAGGCGATTCGATCGGCGGCCATTTCCTCGTGCCGGACACCTGCTACGACCCGATCGAGATCACCATGGCCGTGACGAAGGCGCACGAGCACGACACCGCCGTGCGGATATGGACCGATTACGTCGCCACGCCCGCCGCGCGCGCTATCCTGCGTCGCCACGGCCTGGATTGAAACTCATTCACCTCCATGCGTCGCCATGAACGGTCTGTGCGCAGGGCCCTCGATCAGCCTGACCGCCCAGGTCATCCTGTGGGCCACAGCCCTGCAACTCGTCCTGGGCACCCTGCTGGGCTGGCTGCTGGCGCGCAAGCACTTCCCGGGCAAAGGCCCGCTGGATGTCCTGATCATGCTGCCCCTGGTGTTTCCGCCCATGGTGCTGGGCTACGGCCTGCTCATGGCGCTCGGGCAGCAGGGTTGGCTGCTGGCCTGGCTGCCTCCCGGCCTGCGCCCGGAGATCATCTTCCGGACACCCGGGCTGGTGATCGCCGCCTTCATCGCCGGACTGCCACTGATGGTCAAGCCGGTGCAAAATGCATTCCAGGCCATCAATCGCGACATGCGGGAAGCCGGCGCCACCCTGGGCGGACGGCCATGGGCCGTGTTCACCCAGATCGAATGGCCGCTGGCGCGCCACGGCGTAACCACCGGGCTCATTCTCTCGTGCGGCCGGGCGCTGGGGGAAGTCGGCATCTCGCTCATGCTCGGCGGCAATATCGCCGGGCGCACCGAAACGCTCTCCCTGGCCATCTACAACCACGTCATGGACGGGCAGTTCGACTGCGCAAACCAGCTCTCCCTGCTCCTGTGCAGCCTCTCGGCCCTCATCTTCTTTCTGCTCAAACGCTATAGCTCTCTCTGACCCCCATCCGTCCATCCCGCCGCCCCGAATCCGGACCGGCAAGACCCTGCGGGCGGCTCCCCGCCATTTTTCAGCACCTCGGCGCTGGACGACCGGCTGCAGGAAGGCATCGGCCTTTTCGACCCGACCAGCACGCCGCTGGGCAGCGGATCGCAACTCGCGCACATTTGCCCGGATGGCCCGACACCCCATGATCGCCGCCCGCACCGAGGAGGTCTCCCGATGAGACGCGACCGGCGGACTCAGGAGAAGAAATTCTTCACCTTGTCCGTCCAGGACTCGCTCTTGGGCGAATGGCGGTCGCCGCCGCTGTTCAGCGACGCCTCGAACTGGCGCAGGAGCGCCTTCTGCTCGTCGTTCAGGCGCACCGGGGTTTCCACCACGATGTGGCAGTAGAGGTCGCCGGGATAGCTGGAGCGCACGCCCTTGATGCCCTTGCCGCGCAGGCGGAAGGTCTTGCCGGTCTGAGTGCCTTCGGGAATGGTGATTTCCCCGCGCCCCGACAGCGTCGGGACTTCCTGCACGCCGCCCAGCGCCGCCTTGGTGAAGGGGATGGTCAGCTCGCAGTGCAGATCCTCGCCCTGGCGCTCGAAGATGCCGTGCGGCTTGATGCGGATCTCGACGTACAGGTCGCCCGAAGGGCCGCCGTTCAAACCCGGTTCGCCATTGCCGGTGGAACGGATGCGCATGCCGTCGTCGATCCCGGCCGGGATCTTGACCTGCAAAGTCTTGTTCTTGCGGACGCGGCCCACGCCATCGCAATCGCCACAGGGATCGGTGATTTCCCGGCCAGTGCCGTGGCAGGTCGGGCAGGTCTGCTGGACGCTGAAGAAGCCCTGCTGCATGCGCACGGCGCCGCTGCCGCCGCAGGTGTGGCAGGTGCGTGGCGAAGTCCCGGGCTTGGCGCCCGAGCCGTGGCAGGTCTCGCAGGATTCCCAGCTGGGGATGCGGATCTCGGTGTCGAAACCGTTGGCCGCCTGCTCCAGGCTGATCTCCAGGGAATATTTCAGGTCGGCGCCACGATAGACCTGCGGGCCTCCGCCGCCCCGGCGGCCGGCGGCGCCGCCGAAGATTTCCCCGAAGATATCGCCGAAGGCGTCGGCGAAGCCGCCCGCCCCGCCGCCCATGCCCGCGCCGGCCGCCGCGTTCGGGTCCACGCCGGCGTGGCCGAAGCGGTCATAGGCCGCGCGCTTCTCCGCGTCGGACAGGATCTCGTAGGCCTCCTTGGCCTCCTTGAACTTGTCCTCGGCCTCCTTGCTGTCCGGATTCCGGTCCGGATGGTATTTCATGGCCAGCTTGCGGTAGGCCTTGCGGATGTCGTCGTCCGAGGCGTTCTTGGCCACGCCCAGGACGTCGTAAAAATCTCGTTTTGCCATGGATTCGGGTTGCCTGTGCTATGCGCTGCTGATTGAAGGACAGATAAGGACAGATGCCCGGTCCGGCGTGAGCGCCGGTTCCGGGCAGGGGCATGCGGCCACCGGCCGCGCGCCGGAGGGTCCCGTGGGACCGCCGGACGCGCGGCCGGCAAAGGCTCAGTCGCGCTTCACTTCCTTGAAATCGGCATCGACGACGTCGTCTTCCGCCGGCTTGGCGTCATCGGCCGCGGCCGCGCCTTCCGCCGCCTGCTTGGCCTGCATGTCGGCGTACATCTTCTCGCCGAGCTTCTGCGAAGCGGTGGACAGGGCCTCGACCTTGGCGTCGATGGCGGCCTTGTCGTCGCCCTTGATGGCTTCTTCAAGATCCTTGATGGCCGACTCGATAGCTTCCTTCTCGGAAGCTTCGAGCTTGTCGCCGTATTCCGTCAGAGACTTGCGCGTGGCGTGGACCAGGCCATCGGCCTGGTTGCGCGCCTGCGCCAGTTCGGCGATGCGGTGGTCTTCCTCGGCGTTGGCCTCGGCGTCCTTCACCATGCGCTCGATCTCTTCCTCGGTCAGGCCGGAACTGGCCTTGATCGTGATCTTGTTTTCCTTGCCGGTGCCCTTGTCCTTGGCCGACACGTGCAGGATGCCGTTGGCGTCGATGTCGAAAGTGACCTCGATCTGCGGCAGGCCGCGCGGGGACGGCGGGATGCCTTCCAGGTTGAACTCGCCCAGCGCCTTGTTGCCCGCGGCGACCTCGCGCTCGCCCTGGTAGACCTTGATGGTCACGGCCGGCTGGTTGTCGTCGGCCGTCGAGAACACCTGCGAGAAGCGCGTCGGGATGGTGGTGTTCTTCTTGATCATCTTGGTCATGACGCCGCCCAGGGTCTCGATCCCCAGCGACAGCGGCGTCACGTCCAGCAGCAGCACGTCCTTGCGGTCGCCCGACAGCACGGAGCCCTGGATCGCGGCGCCGGCGGCGACGGCCTCGTCGGGGTTCACGTCCTTGCGCGGCTCGCGGCCGAAGAATTCCTTGACCTTTTCCTGGACCTTGGGCATGCGGGTCATGCCGCCGACCAGGATCACGTCGTCGATGTCGGAGACCTTGACGCCGGCGTCCTTGATCGCCACGCGGCAGGGCTCGATCGTGCGCTCGATCAGTTCCTCGACCAGGGCTTCCAGCTTGGAGCGGGTGATCTTCAGGTTCAGGTGCTTGGGACCGGAGGCGTCGGCCGTGATGTACGGCAGGTTGATCTCGGTCTGCTGCGTGGAGGACAGCTCGATCTTGGCCTTTTCGGCGGCTTCCTTCAGGCGCTGCAGGGCCAGCACGTCCTTGGACAGGTCGACGCCCGATTCCTTCTTGAACTCGGTGATGATGTATTCGATGATGCGCTGGTCGAAGTCCTCGCCGCCCAGGAAGGTGTCGCCGTTGGTCGACAGCACTTCGAACTGCTTTTCGCCGTCCACGTCCGCGATTTCGATGATGGACACGTCGAAGGTCCCGCCGCCCAGGTCATAGACGACGATCTTGCGGTCGCCGCGTTCGGACTTGTCCAGGCCGAAGGCCAGGGCCGCCGCGGTCGGCTCGTTGATGATGCGCTTGACTTCCAGGCCGGCGATGCGTCCGGCGTCCTTGGTCGCCTGGCGCTGGCTGTCGTTGAAGTAGGCCGGCACCGTGATCACGGCCTCGGTGACTTCCTCGCCCAGATAATCCTCGGCGGTCTTCTTCATCTTGCGCAGAATGTCGGCCGACACCTGCGGCGGGGCCAGTTTCTTGTCCTGAGCCTCGACCCAGGCATCGCCATTGTCCGCCTTGATGATCTGATAGGGCATCAGGTCGATGTCCTTCTGCACGGCCTTTTCCTCGAACTTGCGGCCGATCAGACGCTTGACCGCGAAGATGGTGTTCTTCGGGTTGGTGACGGCCTGGCGCTTGGCCGGGGCGCCCACCAGGATTTCGCCGTCCTGCATGTAGGCGACGATGGAAGGCGTGGTGCGCGCGCCTTCGGAGTTTTCGATGATTTTGACCTTGGAGCCGTCCAGCACTGCGACGCAGCTGTTGGTCGTGCCCAGATCGATGCCGATGATCTTGCTCATGTTGGATCCTGTCGATGTTTGAATGAGGGGGCGGGCCCCGGCCCGCCGATGATTCGAATATGGGGGTTCCGGACCCGGTTTCAAGGCCCGGACAGGCGTCTCAGGCGGGGCCGGCCGACACCATGACCAACGCCGGGCGCAACACGCGGTCGGCGATCAGGTAGCCCTTCTGCAGCGTCTGGGCGACGGCGCCCCGGGGATGTTCGGAGGGCACGGTGGAGATCGCCTGGTGGCGGTGCGGGTCGAAGGTGTCGCCGGGCACCGGCGCGATCTCGTGCATCTGGTTGCGCTCGAAGGCGGCGTTCAGCTGCCGCAGGGTGGCCTCGACGCCCTGGCGCCAGTCATCCGCGGTCTGGTTTTCCTGGGCGAGGGCGGCCTCCAGGCTGTCGCGCACGGGAATCAGGCTCTCGGCGAACGACTCGGTGCCGAACTTGCGGGCCTTGGCCACGTCTTCCTGGGCACGACGGCGGACGTTCTCGACCTCGGCATGCGCGCGCAGCAACTGGTCGTGGTAATCGGCGACCTGCTTCTGGGCCTCGTCCAGCAGCGCGGCGAGATCCTCGCCCGGCTGCGCGGGGGCGGGCTCGGCGGCGGCATCGGCTGGATTCTGGCTCGGGGGCGGGGTCTCGGCGCTCGGCGCGGCTTGCGGGTCCAAGTCTTCCTGGGGTGCCGGCATATTGAAATCTCCAATGCTGAAAAAGGGGGAACGAAAAAATAGGTGGGGATGGGGCGGACGTTCTTCAAGCCCGGGGAAGGCGGCGGCCCGGTGCCCGGCGAGGGTATCCGGAAAACCGCTACGCCCATCCGGCCAGATTGTCGGCGATCAGCCCGGCGAAATCCCGCGCCCAGTCGGGATCGGCGTTCAGGCAGGGAATGTAGCGGAAGGCGCCCCCGCCCGCCGCCAGGAACGCCTCGCGACAGCCCATGTCGATCTCTTCCAGCGTCTCCAGGCAGTCCGCCAGGAATCCCGGGCACATCAGGTCCACCGTGCCGACGCCCTGCCGCCCCCAGGCCTCCAGCGTGGGCTGGGTATAGGGTTGCAGCCAGGGCGCCGCCCCGAAGCGGCTCTGGAATGCCACGTGCAGACGCTCGCCGTCGGCGCCCAGACGTTCGCGCAAGGCCCGGGCGGTCTGCTGACAGTCGCGGAAATAAGGATCGCCCCGGCGCACCGACTGCTGAGGCAGGCCGTGGAAGCTGAGCAGCAGCCGGTCGGGCTTGCCGACCCGGTCCCAGTGCGCGCGTACCGACCGGCACAGCGCGTCCACATAGGCGCCGGACGTATGGAAGCGGTCCAGGAAGCGCAGCGTGGGCTGGTGACGCAGCCGGGCCAGATACGCGGCCACCGCATCGACGGCCGTGGCGGTGGTGCTGGCGGCATACTGGGGATACATCGGCACCGCCAGGATACGGCCGCAGCCGGCCGCGCGCAGGGCGTCCAGGGCGCCGGCCAGGGCCGGCCGGCCGTAGCGCATGCCCAGTTCGACCCGAACGTCCAGGCCCCGGCCACGCAGGGACGCCGCCACGGCATCGGCCAGGTCCCGGCTGTGCACCAGCAAGGGCGATCCCCGGTCGAGCCAGATCTGAGCGTATTTCGGAGCGATGGCGGCCGGCCGCCGCGTCAGCACGAACAGGCGCAGGACGAACTGCCACAACGCGGCGGGCAGTTCCACCACGCGGGGATCGGACAGGAACTCGCCCAGGTAGCGACGCACCGCCGCGGGAGTCGGTTCATCGGGCGTGCCGAGATTGATCAGCAGGACGCCCAGCGGTCCGCGGCCGGGGCCGGGCGCCGCCGGGTCGAGCGCCCGGGGATCGGGCGCCTCGGTGAGGAAACGGCTCATGATCGGAAAACAGGGAAAGACGGCATCAGGAAGAAGCCTGGCCGAGGGCGTTGGACAGCATGCGGGCGGTGATGTCGACGATGGGGATGACCCGGTCGTAGGCCATGCGGCTGGGGCCGATGACGCCCAGCGTGCCGATCACTTGGCCGTCGACCCCGTAGGGGGCGGTGATGACCGACACGTCCTCCAGCGGCACGAGGCGGGAATCGCCGCCAATGTAGATCTGCACGCCCTGGGCGCGGCTGGAAACGTCCAGCAGATGCAGCAGGTCGGTCTTCTGCTCGAACAGATGGAACAGGCGGCGCAGCCGGTCCATGTCGGCCGTCATCTCGGTCACGTCCAGCAGCTTGCCTTCGCCGGAGATGACCACGGCCTCGTCGTCCGTGTCCGGCGAATCCAGGCCGGCGTCCACGGCCTGCTGCATCAGGCGGGAGATGTCGGTCCGCAGCGAAGCGAGCTCGTCGGCCAGGGCCAGGCGGACCGCGTGGAAGGACTTGCCGGAGAAATGCCGGTTGAAGAAGTTGGAGGCTTCCAGCAGTTCGGTCTCCGAATACTCACGCGAGACGAAAAGGATGCGGTTCTGCACGTCGCCGTTGGGGGTGACGATGATCAGCAGCACGCGCCGGTCCGACAGGCGGATGAATTCGATGTGGCGGAACACCTGAGTGCGCTTGGGCGTGAGCACCACGCCCGCGAACTGCGACAGGTTCGACAGCAGCGAGGCGGCGGCAGTCACGGCGCGACCGGGTTCGGCCGCCGGCAGGCAGTCCTCGATCCGCAGGTCGGGGCTGAGCTCGTAGGGCCGTGCGGTCAGCAGGCTGTCGACGAACATGCGGTAGCCGCGCGGCGTGGGCACGCGGCCCGCCGAGGTGTGCGGGCTGTGAATCAGGCCCAGGTCCTCCAGGTCTGCCATGACGTTGCGGATCGTGGCCGGCGACAGGTCGAAGACCTTAGACAGCGTACGCGACCCCACGGGCTGTCCGTCCGCGATGTAGCGTTCGACCAGCGCCTTCAGCAATGTCTTGGCTCGATCATCCATGTCCAGTTCTCTGTTTGGCTCATATTCGTCAGGCTGGGGCCATGTTCAAAATGCGGCATCTCTCCACCTCGCGCCTTGCAAGGCGCTCGGATTCATCTGGCACGGGGCAGTCCGCAGGGACTGCCCCGTGTCCGGACTCATCCCCCTATAATCGGATACGCCTATTATTCCATTAATTCCGGGAGACCCCCCGCCCATGCATTTCAAGACCGTCGCCCTGATCGGCCGCCACCAGGACAGCGGCATGGACACGCCCCTGCGCCGATTGGGCCAGGTCCTGTCCGCGGCGGGGTGCGACGTCCTGATCGAGGCCGAAACGGGCCGCAACACCGGGGTCGCCGATTTCCCGCTGGCCTCGTACGAGGATATCGGCGCGCGCGCCGACCTGGCCATCATCATGGGCGGCGACGGCACCATGCTGGCGGCGGCGCGGCAGTTGGCCACGTCCGGCGTGGCCATGATCGGCATCAACCACGGCCGCCTGGGCTTCATCACCGACATCCCCCTGGGCAGCGCCGACGAGGCCATCACCCGCATCCTGAACGGGGCCTTCGTCCAGGACGAGCGCATCCTCCTGGAAGGCCGCGTGATGCGCGGCGACGAGACCATTTTTTCCGGCCTGGCCCTGAACGACGTGATCATCAACCGCGCCGGGCGCGGCGGCATGATCGAACTGCGCGTCGAATGCAATGGCGCCTTCATGCACAGCCAGCGCGCCGACGGCCTGATCATCGCCACGCCCACGGGCTCGACGGCCTACGCCCTGTCGGCCGGCGGACCGATCCTGCATCCCCAGGTCAACGCCCTGGTGCTGGTGCCCGTCGCGCCGCAAACCCTGTCGAACCGCCCCATCACCCTGCCCGACGACAGCGTGCTGAACATCACCATCAGCGCCCTGGGCCGGGTGGAATCGGGCGCCAGCGTCCACTTCGACATGCAGGCCCTGTCCAACTGCCAGGAAGGCGATCGTATCGACGTGCGCCGCAGCCCGCACCGCGTCCGCTTCCTGCACCCCCAGGGCTACAGCTATTTCTCCACCCTGCGCAGCAAGCTGAACTGGAACCGCATGCTGCATCCCTGGGACGAACCCGACCAATAGCCTCCGCCACCACCATGCTGCGCGCGCTGCACATCCGTGACTTCGTCATCGTCGATCAGGCCGACATCGTCTTCGATGCCGGATTCACCGTGTTCTCCGGCGAGACCGGGGCCGGCAAGTCGATCCTGATCGACGCCCTGACACTGGCCCTGGGCGGCCGGGGCGACGCCGCGCAGATCCGCCAGGAAGCCTCCCGCGCCGACATCAGCGCCGTCTTCGACGCGCCCGAGGCGGCCGCAGGCTGGCTGACCGAACAGGCGCTGGAAGGCCCGGATCTGATCCTGCGCCGCGTCATCGACGCCCAGGGCCGCGGCAAGGCCTGGATCAACGGCGTGCCGGCCACCCTGGGCCAGCTGCGCGACCTGGGCGCCCTGCTGGTGGACATCCACGGCCAGCACGCCCACCAGAGCCTGCTGCAATCCGCCAGCCAGCGCGAGCTGCTGGATACCCACGGGGGGCATGCCGACCAGTCGCGCGCCCTGCTGCAGGCCTGGACCGGCTGGCGTCAGACGCAAGCCGCGCTGGACGCCGCCCGCAGCGACGCGGCCGGACAGGCGGCCCGGCTGGAACAACTGGCCGCGGACATGGCCTGGTTGGACGACCTGGCGCCCGAACCCGGCGAATGGCCGGACCTGTGCGCCCGCCAATCCCGCCTCGCGCACGCGCAATCTCTGCTGGCCGGCGCCGGCCAAGCCGTCGAGGCGCTGGATGGCGAATCCGGCTCGGCGGCCCAGACCCTGCATGCCGCGATCCAGTCGCTGCAATCCCTGGTGCGCCACGATCCCTCTCTGGAAGAACACTGCCAGGCGCTGGAATCGGCTCGCATCCTGTGCGCGGAAACCGTATCCGGTCTGAACGCCTACGCCGACCGCCTGGAGCCCGACCCCGACGCCTTGGCGCAAGCCGATGCCCGCATGAGCCGCATGTTCGAGGCCGCCCGACGCTTCCGCGTCGAACCCGACACCCTGGCCGAATACCATGAAACGCTGCGCGCCCAGTTGCGCCAGACCGAGGCCGGCCAGGACCTGGAAGCGCTGGAACAGGCCTGCCGCCAGGCCGAATCGCACTATATGGACCTGGCTCGCGCCCTGGGCGCCGCGCGGCGCGCCACAGCCATCCAGCTCGCGGCGCAGGTCACGGCCGCCATGCGGACTCTGTCCATGGACGGCGGCGTCTTCGATATCGCCCTGGCGGACTGCGGACCCTCCGCGCACGGCCTGGAAACCGTCGAATTCCTGGTGGCCGGCCATGCCGGCGTACCGCCCCGGCCGCTGTCGCGCGTGGCTTCCGGCGGCGAACTGGCGCGCATTTCCCTCGCTCTTTCGGTGATCGCCAGCCAGGCGGCCCGGGTTCCGACCCTGATCTTCGACGAAGTGGACGCCGGCATCGGCGGCGCCGTGGCCGAAGTCGTCGGCCGCCTGCTGCGCGAACTGGGCGCGCGCCACCAGGTTCTGTGCGTCACCCACCTGCCCCAGGTCGCGGCCTGCGCCGCCCGGCATTTCCTGGTCAGCAAGGCCACCCGCGCGGGCCGCACGCTGTCGGCCATCCGGCCGCTGGACGCGAAATCCCGCACGGAGGAAATCGCCCGCATGCTGGGCGGACTGAAGATGACCGACGCCACGCGCACACACGCCCGCGAGATGCTGGCGTCGGGACAGACGGGCTAAAATTCGCGCCGACGCGACGCGCGACCATTCACGCGCCTGACGTGAACAGCGGCAAGGCCTCGATCAGGCCTTTTTACCGGCCGAGCACTTCGGGCAGATGCCGTAGAGCATCATGTTGTGGCTTTCGAGGGTGAAGCCGTTGTCCTTGGCCACCCGATGCTGGCGCTTTTCGATTTCCGCATCGGAGAATTCCACCACCCGGCCGCAATTGGTGCAGATCAGGTGATCGTGGTGATCGCCGTCGTTCAGTTCGAACACCGCCTTGCCGCCGTCGAACTGGCTGCGCAGCAGGATGCCCGCCTGCTCGAACTGGGTCAGCACGCGATACACGGTGGCCAGGCCGATGTCCACGTCCTCGGCGATCAGGGCGCGATAGACGTCTTCGGCACTGTGGTGACGGGTTTCCGCCTTGCGGAATACATCGAGGATCTTCAGGCGCGGAAACGTCGCCTTCAGGCCCATGGTCTTGAGTTCGATCTGGTCGTTCATGATTCAAGTATCCCGGGGAATGCGGCGAAAGGCAAGCAGGCCGGAACCCCCCGCATTCAACCGCGCGCATGCGCAAATCCGAATTCCCTTTATGATAGCGGTTTTAGCGGCCGTCGATGCGCGGCCATCGAATCCACCACGGGGGCTTTCGTGCACATCCGATCCAGCGCTCATTCCCACAGGCTGACCCTATGCCTGGCCGCCAGCGTCATGGCGCTGGGCCTTGCCGGCTGCGGCTCGACCAACTGGGGCTTCCCCTACCGGGCCACTATCCAGCAAGGCAACTGGATCACTTCCGAGCAGGTCGCCAGGCTCGAAACCGGCATGACCCGCGACCAGGTGCGCTTCATCCTGGGCACGCCCACGCTGCAGGACATCTTCCACGCCGAGCGCTGGGACTATCCCTATTACAACCAGCCCGGCTACGGCAAGGACGAACTGCGCAAATTCACCGTCTGGTTCGAGAACGATCGGCTGATGCGCTGGACGGGCGACGAGCAGCCCGACCGCCAGCCCTTCCAGAAGGCCGACAGCGGCAAGGAAGCCATCCAGTCGGCCGACGAAGAGCGCGCTGCCCGGCAGGCGACGTCCCCGGGCCTGGACCATTCCGCATCCCCCAGCGGCCAGGCCGCCGGCGGCGCGCCGCAAGCCACCATCGAGACCGCCCCCATCGGCACGCCCCGCCAGGAAGGACAGAAATAATGCGCATCGCCATCGCGGGCGCCTCGGGCCGCATGGGGCGCATGCTGATCCAGGCCGTCCTGGAATCCCAGGATCTCACCCTGGCCGCAGCGCTGGGCCAGCCCGGCAACGATGCCATCGGCCAGGACGCCGGCGCCTTCCTGGGCATCGACACCGGCGTGCGCATCACCGACGACCTGGAGGCGCTGGCCGGGGCCGACTGCCTGATCGACTTCACCCGCCCCGAAGGCACACTGGCCCACCTGGACGCCTGCGTCGCGCACGGCGTCAAGTGCGTCATCGGCACCACCGGTTTCGACGCTGAAGGCAAGCAGGCCATTCGCGCCGCCGCCCAAAAGACCGCCATCGTCTTCGCCCCCAACATGAGCGTGGGCGTCAACGCGACGCTCAAGCTGCTGGACATGGCCGCCCGGCTGTTGAACAACGGCTACGACGTCGAGGTCTTCGAGGCCCATCACCGCAACAAGGTCGACGCGCCCTCCGGCACCGCACTGGCCATGGGCGAGGCCGTGGCGCGCGCCTGGGGCAAGCCGCTGGACGAGATCGCCGACTGGGCGCGCCACGGCGACACCGGCCCGCGCGAAACCGGCCATATCGGCTTTTCCGTGCTGCGCGGCGGCGACATCGTCGGCGACCACACCGTATATTTCTGCGGCACCGGCGAGCGCATCGAGATCAGCCATCGATCCAGCAGCCGCGCCACCTACGCCCAGGGCAGCCTGCGCGCCGCGCGCTATCTGGCACGCCGCGAATTCGGCCTGTTCGACATGCAGGACGTGCTGGCGACCTGAACGCCGATTGCCTGAAGGACGAAGGGCCTCCGATCCGAACGGAGGCCCTTCGTCTTTGATGCCGAGCCCCGGGCCTTATGCCATGCCCAGGGCCGAGCGGCCCGGCCGGACTCAGTCCAGGATCACGGGCTCCTGCTCCAGGTCCACCCCGAATCTTTCCCGCACGTCGGCGCGTACGGCCCGGGCCAGCGCCAGGACATCCGCCGCCCGCGCGCCGCCGTGGTTCACCAGCACCAGCGCCTGGCGCTCGTGCATGCCCACCGGGCCCAGGCGCCGCCCCTTCCAGCCCGCCTGCTCGATCAGCCAGCCCGCCGCCAGCTTGACCCGGCCGTCGGCCTGGGGATAGGTGCGCAGGTCCGGAAATCGCCGCTTGAGTTCAGCCGCCTGGCTGGCGCCGACCACCGGATTCTTGAAGAAGCTGCCCGCGTTGCCCAGCACCGCCGGATCGGGCAGCTTGCGGCGGCGGATGTCGCACACGGCGTCGAAGATCTGGCGTGGGGACGGCGCCACCGATGTCGCATGCGCCGGCTTTCCGGCACCAGACGCCCCGCCCTCGCCTCGCAGCCCGGGATGGTCGCGCAGGTCCGGATAGTCCAGGCGCGGCGTCCAGGCCTTGGGCAGCGCGAAACGCACCCGCACGATCAGCCAGCGCCCCGCCCCGTCGCGCTTGAACAGGCTGTCGCGGTAAGAGAAGCCGCACTCGTCCGGGCGCAGCGTGCGCTCCCGGCCCGCCCGCAGGTCCCAGGCCACCACCGAATGCAGGCGCTGGTCCAGTTCCAGCCCGTAGGCGCCGATGTTCTGCACCGGCGCCGCTCCCACCGTCCCCGGGATCAGGGCCAGGTTCTCCAGCCCCGGCCAGCCCTGCGACAGGCAGTGCTCCACGAAGCCGTGCCAGGACTCTCCCGCCGCGGCCTCGATGATCCAGTGACCGGCGGTTTCGTCCCGCAAACGGATACCGCGCAGCGCCACGCGCAGGATGCGATGATGGGGCTGGGCCTCGATGACGACATTGCTGCCGCCGCCCAAAATGAACAGCGGCGCATCGGCTCCCCGGCCTTCCGGACCGTTCCGGCTGGCAGCCAGGACCTCGCACAGGGCCGGGATGGCGGATTCGTCGTCCAGCACCGCCACGGCCGCCCACGCCGGCAGGCCCAGGGTGTTGCGGGCTTGCAGGTCCTGATTGGAGAAGACGGGGGGCTGGGCGGACATGGGTAAGGACGGTCACATGGGAAGGCGTAAGCATACCGCGAGGGGTGCGGAGAGGCCGGGCTTGGAGACGTGCCCGCGCACCATTAAACCGGACATTTCTACTTTGCACAGATGGACATTCTCACGTTGCGCCAACGGGACATTGGGTCGATTTGACAGTCCTGGATATCGTGCTTTATAGTTCTGCCTCTTGCTTGATTGCGCATCGGCAGCAGCGCCTCCCAGGGGGTTGCAGCCCGGTCTGAAAGATCACACGATTTGACAGACTGAAAAACTTGCCTTATAATGCAAGGCTTAGCTGAATAGCTAAACAACGCGGGAATAGCTCAGTTGGTAGAGCGCAACCTTGCCAAGGTTGAGGTCGCGAGTTCGAGACTCGTTTCCCGCTCCAAGTATTTTGTTCCATGGATGTTGATAGCATTCCATGGAACACAGAAAAGGAGCTTCGGCTCCTTTTTTCGTTTCTGGGGCGTCCATCAACATCCAGGGACGTCTACCTACAGCCAGCGTTTTTTAGGCTCCATTTAAGGCCATAATTGGTCCTGCACCAAGGCAGTACTTACATAGGCGACGCTGGCTGAGAGGGCTACGATTCAAGTTCCTGCACTGCAAGAGGAGCATGAACGCCATGCCACTCACAGATATCGCAGTCCGGCAGGCCCGCGCCGCGGACAAGGCCTACACCCTTAGTGATGGTCGCGGACTGGGTTTGTGCGTGACGCCCAGCGGGGGCAAACACTGGCATTTCCGCTACTCCTGGTCAGGCAAGCAGCATCGCATGACGTTGGGAGCCTACCCCGAGATCAGCCTGAAAGAAGCTCGCGAGTTGCGAGAAGCAGCCCGGGCTCAGGTCGCGCGAGGCATCCACCCTCAGAAGCACCGAAAGCAAGAACAGCTGGTGAAACGCTTGGCCGAAGATCGGCGCTTCCAAGGGGTCTTCGAGCAATGGCTCTCACACCGCAGCCGCACGCTGCAACCTGGCCGACAAAGTACGCTCGGTCAAATTGAACGAATTTTCAACAGAGATATTCTCCCTGCCCTGGCCAAACGCTCAGTCTACGAAATCACCCAGACCGATCTACTGCAAGTACTGGGAAAAATCGAGGCACGCGAGGCACTCACCACTGCTGAAAAATGCCGATCCTGGCTCAGGCAGCTCTTCCGGTTTGCGATAGTCAAAGTCCCTGGGCTAGAGAAAAACCCGGCGCAGGATTTGGCTGTAGCGGCGCTACCCAAGCCGCCGGTCTCGCACAACCCCTTCCTTCAGATCGCGGATCTGCCAGACTTGCTTCAAGCATTACGCAGCTATCAAGGTAGCCAGGAAGTACAAATGGCACTGCGCCTGCTGCTCATGACTGGCGTCCGAACCGGCGAACTGAGGCGCGCAACGCGGGACCAGTTCGATCTTGATCAAGGGTTGTGGACCATTCCAGCGGTACACGTCAAACAGCTGCACGCCAAGATGTCCTTGTCGTTGCCGAATAGCACTTCATGGGCGGGCCGATTGTGCCCTGCCAGATAGACCACGAAGCACTCGACCATGGCATCGGTCAGACCTCCGGTCTGGAACAACTGCCAGACATCGAACAGGTCCCGCGGATGCTGGCGATCCAGGGCGGCGACCAGTTTGCCTGCATAGAGTTCGTCCGGGGCGAGAACCGGCACCGAAAACTCGACCCCGAACAGATCGCCAGTGCGGGCACTCAACGACCTGCGCTCGATGGACAGCACCGTGCCACGGAACACGACATTGACCTCGACCTTGACCTGGCTGGCCTCGTGCTCGGCGATCAGCTTGGTGTCGCCAAGGTCTTTGCTTCGGATCAGCCGTGCCTGTACGCCAAGGCGTTCGACGCGCTGCGCGATGGCGGCCAGTTCTTGGTTGATTGCCTGTAATGCCTGGTCGCGTGGTGTCTGCCAAGGGCGGTACACCACATCTATATCCACCGATAGACGGGGCATGTCCCGCAGGAACAGATTGATGGCCGTGCCACCCTTCATGGCGAAGATGTCGTTGTCAAACACGTCGGGCGCGATGTTCAGCAACAGGCGGACGGTATCAGCGTAGTGTTTATCCATGGGGGTTCAGGCTCAACAGGGTTCCGTCATCCAGCCGGCTCATCCAGCGCCTGGCGCTGCCGGAGCGTACCGAGTATTGCGCCAGCAACTCATCCACATCGATGACGCCGGTTTCCCGCGCCCAGGTCAGGAACAGACGCACGGTCTTGACACTAGTGCAGCAGGCCAGCAGCCGTCCAAGCACGTCCTTGCGCGGTGAGCGCAGGCCGTCGAACAGGTTGCGGGATTCTTCGAGGCTTTCCCGCGTGCCGGTGTCGTAGAGCAGTTCCAAAACGGCACGCTCGGGCACTGCCACCCGCAGCCCAGCAGGCTGTCCGGGTGGTGTGTGCAGGGTCTTGCTGGCGAGGTCATCGTCTGGCCAGTCGAACAGCCTGGCGTTGACGTAACGCGATGGAAAGCGCGTGGTGAACCAGACAGGCAACGCAAAACGGGCCTCGCCCCAGAGCACCAGGGTTTCTCTGGGAGCCAGGTTGTGCCGAACTCCTTGCAGCGCCAGAGCGCTTTTGCCGCCGATGTGCAGCCCGGCAACCCGCTCTTGCAGGAGCCGCAGCGCACCGCTAGCATCAAAGTTGTCGTTGGGATAGGCATAGACGCCGTGTCCCAGACGCACCAGCCAGCCGCTCTCGGCGTAGCGGGCGGCCAGTTTGGGGGACACACCGAAGGTTTCAAGCATGGCGAGATCGAACGGTGCTCCCCGAGGAAGCTCCGCCTGCAGGCGCTTGATTATCTGATGTCGCAAATGTTCACTCATATGAGAAATATACGTCAAAATCTAATCAACCGCCACTGGAATTGATAGATTTTTCTCTAAAATTCACCCCATAGTGGAATTTCACGACAAAATCCAATCATAACCGGCCAGGTTGAAAACCACGGCCAAGATAGGCCCACCGCCGCTAACGGCGGTAAACAACTGAAAGGCGGTTCCGGCTATTCTTCCGGCAAGACTCGAAGGCAAAGATCATCGCCTATGCTTGGATCAACGATGAATCATCGGACAGCATGCAAGACATCTGCCTCAGCAATGATGACTGATGCGGCTTGGCGGGATACATCATGGATGCCAGCGGAAGCCACTGGATGCCGGTGGACAGCCGACGTTGACGTTGCGAAAAAGCTAGTCCACAATCTAGTCCATCCAGTCATTCTGGATGAAGTTGATTTGTTTTCAATCAATGAGTTATGGCTTCATCCTGGAGCCCGTTTCCCGCTCCAAGATTTTCGTCCATGGACATCCACAAAGATCCATGGAGTGCAGAGAAAAGGAGCTTCGGCTCCTTTTTTCGTTTCTGGACCGTCCACTGAGCTCCAGTGACGTCCATCTGCAGCCAGCCTTTTTAAGGCACGTTTTGAGGCCATCGTCCGCCTCGCATCGGGGTGGTACTTACAGAGGCCGCGCTGGCCACCGGGCCAAGAACCGAGCTTTCGTCCCGAGAGGAGGAATGCCATGCCACTCACGGACATCGCAGTCCGGCAAGCCCGGCCCAAGGACAAGATCTACACCCTCACCGATGGTCGCGGACTAGGCTTATGTATTAAGCCGGGTGGCGGCAAGAGCTGGCATTTCCGCTACTACTGGTCAGGTAAACAAAAACGCATCGCGCTGGACAAGTACCCGGAGATCAGCCTGAAAGAGGCGCGCGGTCGATGCGAAGCCGGCCGGACCTTGGTTGCACAAGGAATCAACCCGCTCAAGCGCCGGCAGCAGGAGGTTCTGGTCAAGCGCTTGGCTGCAGATCGGTTATTCCAGAGCGTCTTCGATCAATGGCTCGCGCACCGCAGCCTCGTCCTGCAACCGGGGCGCCAAAGCACGCTCGAGCAGATTCAGCGGATCTTCCGCAAGGACATCTTGCCTACCCTTGCGACACGGTCGATCTATGAGATCACGCAGACTGACCTGCTGCAGGTGCTGTCCAGGATCGAGGAACGCGAGGCACTCACTACCGCCGAAAAATGCCGCTCATGGCTTCGGCAGCTCTTCCAGTTTGCCATGGTCAAGGTTCCCGGGTTGGACAAGAACCCGGCACGGGATCTGGTCGTGGCTGCCATTCCCAAACCGCCGGTTGCTCACAACCCCTTCTTGCAGATCGGGGATCTGCCGGCTGTGATCGCGCGGCCCTGCTGGAGAACTCGGCAAGAACCAGGTGCCCGTATTGCCTCTGAACGAGGTGGGTGACAGATGTTAGATTTTTCATTAAAATATCTAACAATCAAGATCAATTCAGCCATGAGCACGTCCCAAGCCATCCGTGAACGCATCGCCTCGCAACCCGCGGGCGAGCCCTTCACCCCCGCATTGTTCGCGGGGCTGGGTTCGCGCGCGGCCATCGATCAGGCCTTGATGCGGCTGGCGAAGGCGGGCAGCGTCGAGCGCATCGGCCATGGCCTGTATCTCGTGCCCAAGGCCGGGCGGTTCGGCATCAAGGCGATGCCCGCGCCCGAACTGGTGGCGCGGACCGTGGCCGAGGCGGAAGGGGCGACGATCGAGGTTCACGGGGCAGAAGCCGCACGGCGCCTGGGGCTGTCCACGCAGATGCCGGCACAGGCAGTTTTTCAGACCACGGGCTCCTCGCACCAGATCCGGCTGGGGAAGCTGATCGTCCGGCTGCAGCATGTGGCACCGCGCAAACTGGCGCTGGCGGGCCGGCCTGCAGGCCAAGCGCTGTCGGCCCTCTGGTACCTGGGGCGAAGCCAGGTCACGCCACACACGTTCAAACAGATCGCGAAGAAGCTGCCGGCGGGCGAGTTCGCGGCGCTGAGTGGAGCCAAGGCATCGATGCCGGCCTGGATGGTGGAAGCCCTGACCCGCTACGAGCGAAGCGAACCGGCCCATGCCTGAATCCATGGCGCACTACTTCGATTTGTCCCTGACCGAACAGGCCGAGTTGTTGCATGGCCTGGCACCGGTGCTGGGTCGTCGTGCTGAGATCCTGGAAAAAGACATCTGGCTGTGCCAGGTGCTGGGAGTCTTGTTCGCGCTGCCGATTCGCAAGCCGATGGCGTTCAAGGGCGGCACGTCGCTGTCCAAGGTCTATCAGGCCATCGAACGTTTTTCCGAGAACATCGATGTCACTATTGACTACCGGAGTCTGGCGACCGATGTACCCGATCTCGTGGGCCTTTCCAACACCCAGCGCAAAAAAACTGTCCGATGCGCTCAAAGAGGCTTTGGTGGAGCACTGCCGTCCTCCGCTGCCCAAGACAGGCCAGGCCGCCGGCCGCCCCGCCGTATAAAATCCTGTTCCATCGGGTACAAGGACATGCAATGCTGAAACATGGGATCCTGATCGCCACCATTGGGCTCCTGTCTGCGTGCAGCCTGCCCTCTCAGGAAGGAAAAAGCGTGACGCACACCCTCACGCCGCAAGAAAGCGCGCAGACGCGATTGGGGCAAAGCCTGGCGCCGCTGCTGGACGTACATCCGGGCCTGTCGGGCGTCGTGCCGCTGGCCGATTCGCTGGATGCCTTCGCGGCGCGCATGCGCCTGATCTCGACCGCCCAGCGCACGATCGACATCCAGTACTACATCTGGCGGGACGACATCACCGGCAACCTGCTGCTCCAGGCATTACACGAGGCCGCGCGGCGCCATGTGCGCATCAGACTGCTGGTCGACGACAACGGCACCACCGGACTCGACGGCAAGCTGGCGCTGCTGAATGCGGAACCGAACGCCGAGGTCCGCCTGTTCAACCCGTTCCCGTTCCGCGCCTTCAAGCAACTGGGTTTCCTGACGGATTTCAGCCGGCTGAACCGGCGCATGCACAACAAGTCGCTGACCGTCGATGGCCTGGTGACGATCGTCGGCGGACGCAACATCGGCGATGAATACTTCGGCGCCACCCAGGATGTCGCCTTCACCGACCTCGACGTCCTGGCGGCCGGCCGCGTCGTCGACGAGGTCTCGCGGGACTTCGACCGCTACTGGAACAGCGCGCCGGCCTATCCGCTGGAACGACTGGTATCGGCGCCCGACAAGCGCAAAGCCCGATCGCCGCTGCGGAACGAAGTCCTCGACACGCGGATGCCCAAGGCTCATGCCTACGTCGAGGCCGCAAAACGCTCGGCCTTCATCGAAGACCTGATGGCGGGCACGCTGGCGTTGCATTGGGGGCCCGTCCGCATGGTCAGCGACGACCCGGGCAAGGTGCTGGGCCAGGCTCGGCCTGAAACCCTGCTGGCGGCGCGGCTGATGGATATTCTGGGCAAGCCCGTGCATTCGGTGGATCTGATTTCCCCGTATTTCATCCCGACACGACAAGGAGTGGAGGCGTTCCGCGCCTTGGCGGAACAAGGCGTTCGCCTGCGCATCCTGACGAATGCCCTGGAGGCCACGGATGTGGCCGCCGTGCACGCGGGATACGCGAAATATCGCCGGCCGCTCCTGAAACTGGGCGTCACGCTGTTCGAGATGCGGCGCGAGGCCGATCCCGACAGGCCCAAGGAAAAAGCGGGGCCGTTCGGCAGTTCCGGATCGAGCCTGCATGCCAAGACGTTCGCCGTGGACGGCAAGCGGGTTTTCGTGGGCTCCTTCAATTTCGATCCCCGCTCCGCCCTGCTGAATACGGAACTCGGGTTCGTCATCGACAGTGAAGCGATGGCACAGGCCATGTCGGACACGTTCGACCACAAGATCCCGGACCGGGCCTATCGGCTCGAACTGGATGGCCGGGACCGCATCGCCTGGCTGGCACAGGGCCCGGACGGAACCAGGCGCTTGACCACCGAACCGTCCACCTCCTTCTGGAAGCGTTGGTACGTCGGCGCCCTGTCCCTGCTGCCCATCGAGCCCCTGCTGTGACATCCAGGACAGGCCGCCGAGCCTGGACGCGTCGTATCCGACGACACCGACCCGGCATATCCCCATCCCCACACTGACAAAAGGCAAAGGGCGCCGCTATCATGGAACCGTTGCCATGCTTTCACGCGCAAGGATGACGCCCATGAACAAGAACAGTCCGCACAGGACCATGACCCAGACCATCGGCCGGGTGGTGCTGCTCCTGATCGCACTCTACTCGCTGCTCGGCGGCATCTGGCTGGCGATGCTGGGGGGCTCGTGGTACTACGCCGTGCTGGGCGTGGCGCTGCTGTCGAACGCCTGGCTGCTGAGGCGGCAGCGGACGGCGGGATTATGGCTGTATGCGCTGATCCTGGCGGCCACCCTGGTCTGGGGCCTGTGGGAAACCGGCCCCGATTTCTGGGCGCTGGCGCCACGCTACGACCTGCTGTTCCTGCTGGGCCTGTGGCTGCTGCTGCCGCCGGCCACGCGCGGCTTCGCCGCTCCGCGTCCCGCAAAAACCGCCGTGGGGGTGGCGATGCTGGGCATGCTGGCGGTGCTGGGCTACGGTTTGCTCAACGATCCGCAGGAAATCGACGGCACGCTCGCGCGCGCCCAGCCGGCCCAGGCGCGGCCTGTGCCCGGCGTGGCGGACGAGGACTGGCCCGCCTATGGGCGCACGCAAGGCGGCGCGCGCTATTCGCCGCTGGCGCAGATCGACGACGGCAACGTCAAGGACCTGCGCGTGGCCTGGACCTACCGCACCGGCGACTTCCGCACCGGGAACGATTCGGGTGAGACCACCAACGAGGTCACACCGATCAAGGTCGGCGACAAGCTATTCCTGTGCACGCCGCACCAGTTCCTGGACGCGCTCGACGCCGCCACCGGCCGGCGCCTGTGGCGCTACGATCCGCGGCTGAAGGCCGACAAGACCTTCCAGCACCTGACCTGCCGCGGCGTGGCCTATCACGACGCGGGCAATGCCGAACGGTTTCCGGCCAGCCGGGCCAAGGCCGGCGACCCGGCCCCGGGTCTCTGCCCGCGCAAGGTGCTGCTGCCCACCAACGACGGGCGCCTGATCGCGGTGAACGCCGACGATGGCCGGAAGTGCGGCGATTTCGGCAAGGACGGCGAGATCGACCTGCAGCAAAGCATGCCCCACGCCTATCCGGGCGGCTACAACCCGACGTCGCCGCCGGTGGTCACCGCATCGACCATCGTCATCGGCGGCTCGGTGACGGACAACTTCTCCAATAAAGAGCCGTCCGGCGTGATCCGCGGCTACGATGTGCGCTCGGGCGCGCTGAAATGGGTCTTCGACACCGGCGCGGAAGACCCCAACGCCATGCCGGGCGAGCAGACGCAGTTCGTGCACAATTCGCCCAATGCCTGGGCGCCGCTGGCCTACGACGCCCAGACCGACGTGGTCTACGTGCCCACCGGCGTGGGCACGCCCGACATATGGGGCGGCGACCGCGACCCCCTGAAAGAGCGCTACGCCAATTCCATCCTGGCGCTGGATGCCTCGACCGGCCGCCTGGTCTGGCACTTCCAGACCACGCACCACGATCTGTGGGACATGGACGTGCCGGCACAGCCCTCGCTGATGGACGTGACGACGGGCGACGGCCGGACCGTGCCGGCCATCTACGTGCTCACCAAGACCGGCAACGTGTTCGTGCTGGACCGCCGCGACGGCCGGCCCATCGTGCCGGTGACGGAAAAAGCCGTGCCGCAAAGCGTAGCGCGCGGCCCGCAGGCCCGGGGCGAGCACTACGCGCCGACCCAGCCGTTCTCGGCGCTGGACCTGGCTCCCCGGGACAGGCTCACCGACAAGGACATGTGGGGCGCCACGATGCTGGACCAGCTGATGTGCCGCGTGATGTTCAAGCGCCTCAACTACGACGGCATCTACACGCCGCCGTCCGAGAACGGCACGCTGGTGTTCCCGGGCAACCTGGGCGTGTTCGAATGGGGCGGCATGTCGGTGAATCAGGATCGCCAGGTGGCGCTGGCGAATCCGATCGGCCTGCCGTTCGTTTCCCGGCTCATCCCCGAAGATCCGGACCGCGCCATCGGCGTGAAAGGCGCCGGCACGGAAAGCGGCGTGCAGCCGATGTACGGCACGCCGTACGGCGTGGAGATCAATCCATTCCTGTCGCCGCTGGGCCTGCCGTGCAAGGCGCCGGCCTGGGGCTATGTGGCCGGGGTGGACCTGCAGAGCAACCAGGTGGTGTGGAAGAAACGCATCGGCACCATCCGCGACAGTCTGCCCCAGCTGTTCCAGCTGCCGCCGCTGAAGATCGGCGTGCCGGGCCTGGGCGGTCCCATCTCGACCGCCGGCAACGTGATGTTCGTGGCCGCCACCCAGGACGACTATCTGCGCGCGTTCGACGTGAGCGACGGCAGTCTGCTATGGGAGGCGCGCCTGCCCGCCGGCGGGCAGGCCACGCCGATGACCTATGCGGCCGGCGGCAAGCAGTACGTGGTGATCATGGCCGGTGGCCACGGCTCGTTCGGCACCCGGATGGGAGACTATCTGGTGGCCTACGCTCTGCCGGATTGAACACCGCGCCCAGGGAAGCAAGCCGCGGACCTGGGCGGGCATTCCTCACATAGAATGCCCGGTATGGACATCGCATCTTCCTTATTGATCGCCATCGCGGCATGGCTGATCCTGCGCATGCGCTATCAGCGCACGCGCATCGCCCTGCTCGGGCGCCACCTGGCCGGCTTGCAGCTCAAGCGCGGCATGGAGACCCTGACGCAGGGCTACACCCGCGCCATCCACGAGGCGTCCGAAGCGCGCCAGATTCAGGTGCTGGAGAGCTTCGCCCAGGTCGAACGCACGGTGGCGGCGCAGGCGCAATCGCTGGCCGACGCCATGCGACGGGAAAGCGCGCAGGCTACCCGCATGAACATGCTGCCATTCTGCGTGCCCTACGCCGAGCGTTTCCCGCCCGTGCCGACGCGGGACTTCCGCGCGCTGCTGCGGATCCACGCGACCGGCCTGCGCCACGTCGTGGACAACGAAAGCCACTGGAATCCGAAAGACCGCGCCTACCACCTGTCGGCGGAACTCTATCTGCTGCAGCACAGCTGCCACTGGTATTGCAAGTCGCGGTCCGTGGCCGATGCGCGCCTGGCGCTGCGGCATCAGGTGAGGCACCGGCAAGCGCTGGACGCGGTGTCCGACGCAACCCGTTCGGCCTATCTGGAGTGGCTGCGGGGCACCGACTGACACAGCGCCGCCACGTCGGCCACCCTCGCCCCGCACGCCCGCACCAGTTCGGCGTCATGGCTGGCGAACAGCACGACGCGGTCCCGGGCCCAGGCCCTGAACTGCTCGGCCAGCACGGCACGGGCCTGGGCGTCCAGCCCGTTGCTCGGGCCGTCCGCGACGACGACGGCCGGATCGCCCAGGGCGGCGGCGGTCAGGAAGACCTTGCGGCGCGTGCCCGTCGACATCTGCTCGAAGCGTTTGTCCAGATGCGGTTCCAGCCCCAGCCGGCAGGCCAGGTCGAGCACATCCTCGTCGAGGACCACATGCTTCTCCACGGCGATCTGTTCGAGCAACCCCCGTCCCGTCAGGGAAGGAAACGCCAGACAGTCGTCGGGCACGCAGGCCAGGCGGGCCTTGGCCCGCAAGGGTTCACGAACCATCGAATGCCCGTCGATCCAGACGTCGCCCGCGTCCGGCGCGATCACGCCCGCGATGAGGCTCAGCAGGCTGGTCTTGCCGGTGCTTTCTTCTTCGCACAGCGCCACGCATCCGGGGCTGAACGTCCGGTTCAGCCCCTGGAAGACGAGATGGTCGCCGTAGCGCTTGGTGAGATTGTCGATGCGCAGCATGCCGGGGAGTGTACGCAGGAATGCGGCGCGCGGCCAGGGGTTCCCGGGCGTTTGCCGCCGCGCGGTCCGAGCGTTGTAGAAACCGCGGCCCCGGCCATCCGCTTTGCCCAGGTTCTTGACCCGGACGCCTTCGGCATGTCCGGAGTCGATCCAGAGAGCCGCAGCGCTGTCGGTGAAGAAGTACCGGGGAGTGCCCTTGTCGTCCATGATGCCTCGTCCGGACACATGTCCGAACCTCCGTTACATGACGCCTGCAAGCGTAGCCGCTTCCGTGTGATTTTGTCAGCAGCGCCTACAGCCGCGGCCTAGACCCAATACTGTTCAGATAGTATTTTTTGAGGGATAATCTCTATCTTTATCACCCCAAGGTGAGGTAGAGCGGATGTCCCGAACGCGCAAGGTCCTTGCGGCCAAGGTAGACGTGGCGCATCTGATCAGCGCGGGAGTGCTGGCCAGCGTGTGTCCGAGGTCGTTGATCGAGGAAGTGTTGAGCGCGACGGGGCGAGCGAGCCAGCGCGAACGGCAGTTGCCGGCCCCGGCGGTGGTGTACTACGTGATGGCGCTGGCCTTATGGCGTGAAGCGCCGCTGGAGGAAGTGCTGCGGGTGGTGTGCGAGGGCCTGCAGTGGCTTGGGGACGGGCGAGCCCAGGCGGTGCAGGCGAGCAAGTCAGCCATTTCGCAGGCGCGCAGCCGCCTGGGCCCGCAGGTGATGCGCGAACTGGCCAGACGGGTCTTACGACCCTTGGCGGGGAACGATGCGCCTGGATGCTGGTACCGAGGACTACGGGTAATGGCCTTGGACGGCAGTTGCCTGGATGTTGCCGACGAGCAGGCCAACGCTCTGCATTTCGGCTATCCGGCCAGCGGACGCGGGCAAAGCGCGTTCCCGCAGACGCGAGTGCTTGGGCTGGTGGAGTGTGGCACGCATGCGGTGGTGGCGGCCGAACTGGCGCCCTGCGCGAGCAGCGAGCAGGCCATGGCGGCACAGATGCTGCCCCAGGCACTCAAGCCGGACATGCTGGTGCTGGCCGACCGCAATTTCTTCGGCTTCCCGCTGTGGCGCAGCGCGTGCGCCAGTCAAGCCAAGTTATTGTGGCGTGCCAAGACCGGACGGCCTCTGCCCGTCGAGCAGAGGCTCGATGATGGCTCCTACCTGAGCACGATCTTCGAGAGCGGGGACCGGCAACGCCGCAACGGCCAGCGCGTGCGTGTCATCGACTACACCTTGCAGGCAGCCGCCACACCGACCGAGCACAGCTACCGGCTGGTCACCAACCTGCTCGATCCCGAGCAGGCGCCTGCCCTGGAACTGGCGGCTCTCTACCATGAGCGCTGGGAGATCGAAGGCGTCTTCGATGAGCTCAAGACTCATCTGAAGGCCAACAGCACCGTGCTGCGCAGCAAGACTCCGGACCTGGTGCAGCAGGAGTTCTGGGGGCTACTGCTGGCGCACTTTGCCATCCGCCAATTGATGACCCAGGCCGCCTGGCCACGCGGGTTGGACACCGATCGGCTCAGCTTCATACATGCCGTGCGCGTGATCAAGCGCAAGTTGCCGCAAGCTGCGGCCATTCCCCCCTCAGCGCTTGGCTGACTGGCTGCGCAACCTGCTCGCTGAGATTGCCCAGGGCCGCTGCGTCAGCAGTCGCGGGCGATCCAATCCGCGCGGCGTCAAGCGCAAGATGAGTAACTACCACATCCGCCGACGACGCACTCCACTGAACCTGATCCATCAACCTGTTCCCGTCATTATCTGAACAGTATTGGGCCTAGACCGCAACCCGCTCGGCCCGGCCCGCGACAGGGACGCGCGGGGCCGATCATGCCGGGCACACGCCCTTCCCCGCTGTCGGACCCGCTTACAGTGCCGCAGGGGAGAGCTTGATAAGGTGCCCATGAGACCGTTTTTCAGGAGGTGCTCATGTCAAAGACGATACTTGCATTCCTCGCCATCTTCGCGGGCGGTTGCGTCCTGGCCGCGTGCTCGACGCCCTCGACCGTCACCACGCGCGACGGCCGGACCGACTACACCGCCGACGCGCCGGTCACCGATACCGACGACGGCTTCGTCACCTACGAGAAGGGCGGCCGCGACGTCAAGGTCAACAAGTCCGAGGTCGAGCGGATCGAGGAAGTGGAATAACACCCGGAGAAAGTCGCCGGCCCGCTTCCCCTTTTCCTTCTATCGAGGCGTAAACCGTCCGGGGAGGTGGTTCATGTCTCGACGAAACAAGGCACCTGGGGCCGGGCCCTATGACGGCCGGCGTCACTTGAAACGCGGCGACTCGCGCAACAGGCTCAGCGCCTGCCGCGTGCCATGGAGCTGGTCCATCAGGTGCAGGATGAGCTCGATGCCCGCGTCGTTGACGCCGAAATCCCGCTGCAGATCCTGGATCAGGACCGCCCGCGCGATATCGCATTCGGAAAAGCGGACCTCGGGCGCGGTTTCATCCGGAATGAGCCATCGCCGCTCCAGCCAGAACTCCAGGGTCTGTTCCCGTAGGTTCGCGCTGACTAGGAATTCCTGCTTGGTCATGATCATGATGATTCACCTCCGCGCGGATCGTGGGCCTTGCCCTTTTCCCACCGGGCCACGAACGCGTCGAGTTCGGGATCGGGCGACTTCGGCAGCACGATCCTCAGCTTGACGAGTTCGTCGCCGAATCCCCCTTCGCGGCGCGGCGCGCCCTTGCCCTTCAGGCGCAGCGTGGTGCCGCTGTTGGAGTGCCCCGGAATCGTCAGCATCACGTCGCCCGTCGGGGTCGGCACCCGCGCCTCTCCGCCCAGGACCGCCTCGGACAGCGAGACCGGCAATTCCACGATGACGTTGGCGCCGTCCAGCCTGAAGCGCGGATCGGGCAGCACCTCGATCTGGATGAGCGCATCGCCCGGCCCGCCGGTGCCCCATCCGGGCGCGCCCTTGCCCTTCAGGCGCAGCATCTGCCCATCGAGCATACCGGGCGGAATCGTGACATCCAGCGTACCGCCATCGGGCAGCGTGATCCGCTTTTCCGCCCCCGTCACGGATTCGACGAAGCGGATGGACAGGCCGTAGCGCAGGTCCTCGCCGCGCTGGTTGGCGCGGGCCTCGCGGCCGCGGCGCAGGATCTCGGCGAACATGTCGTCGTCCGCGAAGTCCGCGTAGGCCGCGTCGCTGGTGTAGGGGTTGCGGCCGTGATCGGCCGCGGCGAAGTCGCGATAGAACTGGCGCTTGGGTTGTTCCGCGCCGCTGGCGTCGATCTCGCCCGCATCGAAGCGCCTGCGCTTTTCCGGGTCGCCAAGCAGGCCGTAGGCCACGGAGACGTCCTTGAATTTTTCCTCGGCCGCCTTGTCGCCCGGATTCAGATCCGGATGCAGTCTCTTGGCCAGGCCGCGATAGGCCTTCTTGATCTCGTCGAGCGACGCGGTTCGCGCCACGCCGAGTACCTGGTACGGGTCCTGCATGATCAGCCTCGCAAGCGCATCACGACGAAGATCAGATTACCACAGCGCGGGAGGCCGCCGGCCTCCTGTTTCCGGGGCGAACCGGCCGCGCCGGGGTATCCGGCGCGCCGGCTGGAAGCCCTTATTTCGCCAGCGGCGTCAGAGCCACGGCGGCCTCGGGCGACAGCAGCCGGAAGGTGAAGCTTCCCTGCAGATACAGGCGCACGGCGCTGTCCGTGTGCGACTGGTAGCCGATCGAGATGTCCTGGCCGAGATGCAGGGAAAAGTCCCCGCCGCGAGTGCTGAGCAGCACACCGCCTTCGATGCCGGGGGCCCAGACGATGTCGCCGTCCAGCATCGGCCGGATGTGCTTGAGCAGCGGATAGCCTTCGTCGCTGGCGCCGCTGACGGCGGCGTAGGCCTTCTCGCCCAGGACCAGGACGTATGGACCGTTGACGCCCGCCAGGCGCAGCTGGCTCAGGGCCTGCGCCACGACGGCGGGGTAGCGCTTGATGTCGGCCGGCAGCTTCGCCGCCGGGTTGCCGGCGCCCGGTCGGATGCCCTGGATGCCCGCCGCCGCATAGCCGTCGAACACGGCCCGGTCTTCCGCGTAGGCGATCTTGCGCGCGGCATCCTTGAGCGGCTGCAGGTCGGGATCGTCGGAGCCACGCTCGACCTCGTCGAGCGTCTGGCGCGACAGTTCGAACGGCACGCGCAGTTCCACCAGGGACTGGACCTGGTGCCGCCCGGCCAGGACGCCGGCGTCCGGCGCCTTGATGGCCTCGAGGTGGCCGGTGCCGACGGCGGCAAGCGCGGCCCCTTGCGGATCGGCGACGTCCACGACGCGCCGCGCGGCAAGGTAGCGCTTGAGCGTCCGGGAGGCCTCGTCCTCGATCTGGGCCCACGCCGCATCCGAGATCGGCGCCAGTTCACGATGCAGGTTATTCATGCTGAGATTCTCCTTTGAGTGAGCCGATGCCGAGCGAGCCGTCGGGCGCACCGGCGCCCGGCGAGGATGCGTCGGAAGTTTGCGGCGCCCCGAAAGCGGGCGCGTCTCCGAGAAAACCAGCCGAGGGCACGAAAAACAGCGAGCCCGTGACGGCACGGCTGTAATCCAGCAACCGGTCGTAGTTGCCCGGCGGGCGTCCGATGAACATGTTTTCCAGCATCCGCTCGATGCGGCTCGGAGACTTGGCGTAGCCGATGAAATAGGTTCCGAATTCGCCCTTGCCCACGTCGCCGAAGGGCATATTGCCGCGCACGATGTCCAGCTCCTCGCCGTCCTCTTCGATCACGGTCAGCGCGTTGTGCGCCCAACTGGGCTTGACGTCGTCGGCCAGTTCGATGTTGGTCTGCTTGGTGCGGCCGATGATCCGTTCCTGCATTTCCACCGGCAGCGCGTTCCAGCCGGCCAGGTCATGCAGGTACTTCTGCACGATCACGTAGCTGCCGCCGGCGAAATCGCCGTCCTCGCCGCCGATGACCGTGGCGGCGACCGCGTCGGGGCCTTCGGGATTCTCCGTGCCGTCCACGAAGCCGACCAGGTCGCGGGCATCGAAATACCGGAAGCCATGGACCTCGTCCACGACGGTGGCCGCCCGGCCCAGCCGTGCCGTCACCTGCGTGGCCAGCTCGAAACACAGGTCCATGCGCGTGGCGCGGATATGCAGCAGGATGTCGCCCGGCGTGGAAACCGCATGGTGCACGCCCCTGATTTCCTTGAAGGGGTGCAATTCCCGCGGCCGGGGCGAACAGAACAGGCGGTCCCAGGCGCCGGAGCCGAAGCCCATGATGCAGGACAGGCGCCCGTCGAGGTCGCGGAATCCGACCGAGCGCAGCAGCCCGGACAGGTCCGCGCACAGCGCGCGCACGGCGTCGAGGGGCTCGGGTCCGGGATTGATGGTCAGGACCAGGTACATGGCCGCCTGCGTGAGCGGCGCGTCGACGGGCTGGTGCGTCACGGAAGACAAATCTTTCTCCTTGCGGACTTGGGGAACCCAGGCAAGTATTTTACCCCGCGATCAGGGCCTGTTTCAGGGCCCCGCCCGCCCGCCGGCCGCCGGACGGGCGGGGCCGGACCGGCGTATAATGCGCCCCTGCATTGCCTTCATCCATGGGTTCCCTCACCCCATCCATCAAAAAGGTCCACATGAAATCCGCATCCGTTCCGCAATCGCGGGCATCGTCCTGGCTCGCCCTGCTGGTCGCGTTCCACATCCTGGTCATCATCGCCAGCAACTACCTGGTGCAGCTGCCCATCGAGCTGTTCGGCTTTCACAGCACCTGGGGCGCCTTCAGCTTTCCCTTCATCTTCCTGGCCACCGACCTGACCGTGCGCCTGATCGGCAAGGCCTCCGCGCGCCGGGTGATCCTGCGCGCCATGGTCCCGGCGCTGGTCGCTTCCTACGTCGTGTCGGTGCTGTTCCACGAAGGCGGCTTCAGCGGCTTCGGCGCGCTGGGCGAATTCAACACCTTCGTGTTCCGCATCGCCTTCGCCAGTTTCGCGGCCTACGTCCTGGGCCAACTCCTGGACGTGCTCGTGTTCGACCGCATGCGCCGCGGCTACGTGCAATGGTGGGTCGCGCCGGCGGCCTCCGCCGTGCTCGGCCAGGCGCTGGACACGGTGGCCTTCTTCGGCATCGCCTTCTGGCGCAGCGACAACCCCTTCATGGCCGCACACTGGGGAGAAATCGCCGCCGTGGACTATGCCATCAAACTGAGCGTCAGCCTGCTGCTGTTCGTGCCGATGTACGGCGTCGCCCTGAACGCGATCGTCCGCGCCATGCGGCGGCGCGAAGCCCTGCCGGCCGCGGCATGAGCGCGCCGGGCCGCCCCAAGCGCGAATTCCCCCTTGGGGGGATGAGACCGGACACAAGGCAGTCCCTGCGGACTGACTTGTGCCTGGCGAATCCGAGCGGCATGCAGGCCGCGAGGTGGATAGCGCGCAGCGCCAAGGAGGCACCATGAACGTATCTCAGCCCTCCCGCCGCCGCGCCCTGGTCCTGTTTTCCGGCGGACAGGACTCCACCACCTGCCTGGCCTGGGCGCTGACGCGCCACGACCTCGTCGAAACCATCGGCTTCGACTACGGCCAGCGCCACCGCGCCGAACTGGACTGTCGCGTCGCGCTGCGCCGCCGCCTGGCCGGACTGCGGCCCGACTGGGCCCCGCGCCTGGGCGAGGATCACCTGCTGAACGTGGACGTGCTGGGGCAACTGGGCGCCACGGCCATGACCGAAGACATCGCGATCGCCACGCAGGCCGACGGCCTGCCCAACACCTTCGTGCCCGGCCGCAACCTGCTGTTCTTCACTCTGGCTGCCGCGCTGGCCTACCGGCGCGGGCTGGACGTGCTGGTGGGCGGCATGTCGCAGACGGACTATTCCGGCTACCCGGACTGCCGCGACAACACGCTCAAGGCGCTGCAAGTGGCCCTGAGCCTGGGTGTCGACCGTCCCCTGACGCTGGAAACCCCGCTGATGTGGCTGGACAAGGCCGACACCTGGGCACTCGCGCAGGAACTGGGCGGCGACGCGCTGGTCGAGCTGGTGCGCACGGACACCCACACCTGCTACCTGAACCGCCGCGACACCCTGCACGCCTGGGGTTATGGCTGCGGCGAATGCCCCGCCTGCCTGCTGCGCGCGCGGGGACATCAGGAATGGGTGGCACGGCGGCGGGCCGGCTGAAACGGAGTCCCCACGCAAGCCCGCTCCCGGCCAACGCGGTTCCCGCTCGCCCGCTGAAGTCGAAGCATCCGGAATCGCTATAAAGTAATATATATTCCGATAGCCGCCGCTCGAACGGACACCTGACGAGCACGCCGCCCGGCCCGCCCCGCTACAACGTCACCGTTCCCTCGATACAGGTGACGACCTCGCCCCCCACCCAGATATCTGGCCCGGATTTCCGGATATGCACGCGGCCCGCCCGGCCCAGCGCCGTCCCCTGGGACGCCACATAGGATTCGGGCGCGAGGCCGGCGCCGATCAGCCATTGCGCCACGCCGGCGTTCAGACTGCCCGTGACCGGATCTTCCGGGATCCCGAGGCCGGGCACGAAGGCCCGCACCTCGAACTGTGCCTGCGTGCCGTCGACGGCCGGATCCCAGGGGGCGACCACACCTACCTTGAGATCGCCGAGGATGGCCGCATCGGGGCGCAGATCCAGCACCCGCCGGCGCGTGTCCAGCAGCACCGCCAGCCAGCCCGGGCCGTTGTCCACCCACCGCGCCTCGCGGATCTCGCCGATGGCCAGGCCCAGCCCGGCGACGATGCGCGGCAGCAATTCGACCTCGACAGGCCCGGAGCGTGCCAGAGGCGGTGCGGCGAACGCCACCCGTGAACCATCGCGGCGCAGCGTGATCAGGCCCACCGGGCATTCCTGGACGATCGTGTCGCCATGCGGCCGGCCCCCGCCGGCCAGCCAGACCGCGCAGGCGCCCAGCGTGGGATGCCCGGCGAACGGCAGTTCGCCGCCCGGCGTGAAGATGCGCACGCGATAGTCCGCCCGAGGCGTCGTCGGTCGCAGCAGGAAGATCGTCTCGCTCAGGTTCGTCCAGCGGGCGAACGCGGTCATCCGGTCATCCGCCAGCCCGTCGGCGGCGATTACCACCGCCAGCGGATTGCCTTTCAGGGGCTCGCTGGCGAAAACGTCCACTTGCTTGAAATCGAAGGTCGGCATGATGAGCGGTGCTATGAGGCGATGAGGGAGAAGGTTTCCAATTCTCGCATCAAGGCGGGCTTGGGCGCATCCAGCACATCGGCCAGTTCTCCCCCGCCCAGGAAATCTATTCCATCGACGAATGCTTCCCGGACCTGACCGGCCTGCCTGGCGCGGGCCCCGGCATCGGCACCCGGATCCGCCAGCGCGTGCCGCGCTGGATCGGCATCCCCACCTGTGCCGGCATCGGCGCCACCAAGACCCTGGCCAGGCTCGCCAGCCACCTGACCAAGTCTCTGCCGCGCCTGCTGGGCGTCTGCGACCCGTCCAGCCTGGACCGGGAGGACACGCCCGCCCCCAGGCAGCAGATCATGTCCACCCGCAGCTTCGGCCTGCCCGTGCGCGAACTGGCCGAACTGGAACAGGCCGCGGGTCTGTTCACCAGCCGCGCCGCCGAGAAACCGCGGCAGCGGCATTCCCATGTGGCCGCCGTGCAGGTGTTCATTCGGACCAGCCATTTCAGTACTGGCCCCTGGCATGCCGACAGCGCCGTCATGCCGCTGAGCTAGCCCACGGACAGCACATCCGTGCTGCTGCGGGCCGCGCTGAGCGGGTTGCGGTCCGCCCGGGCGATGGTGGTGGTGGGGGGGTTGTGGTGGATCAGTTGAATCTGCGGTTCGACAGCCGGAGGGTCCAGGCGGCGAGCGCCCCGCATGAACCGGATGCGCGGCGGTTGATGCGTCAGGCGCGCAGGTCGCCGAGTGATACGACGGAATGGGGGGAGGTGGAGTGATGAAAAAACAGCCCCTCCTCACCCCCTCAACGCCCTCTCCACCCCCGCCACATCGATCTTCCCCATCTCCATCATCGCCTCGAACGCGCGCCGGGCCGCCGCGCGGTCCGGGTCCTTCAGCGCATCCGTCAGCACCCGAGGCGTGATCTGCCAGGAAATCCCCCACTTGTCCTTGCACCAGCCGCAGGCGCTTTCCCGGCCGCCGTTGCCGACGATGGCGTTCCACAGGCGGTCGGTCTCGGCCTGATCGTCGGTCGCGACCTGGAACGAAAACGATTCGTTGTGGCTGAATTCCGGGCCGCCGTTCAGGCCCAGGCAGGGGATGCCCATGACGGTGAACTCGACCGTCAGGACGTCGCCCTCTTTGCCCGAGGGATAGTCGCCAGGGGCGCGCACGACGTCGCCCACAGCGCTGTCCGGGAAGGTGTCGGCGTAGAACCGGGCCACCTCCAGGGCGGCGCCGTCGTACCAGAGGCAGATCGTGTTCTTGCTGATCATGTCATTTCTCCTGTCGGGACGGAAAACGCCACGGTGACATATCGCGGCAACGGAGGTCCACCCCACAAACGAAAAACCCGTCACCTGGCCAGACGGCCGCATGACGAACGCCCGGGCCGATCGCGCAAAGGCTTGAGTTTCGCCCCGGCATGCCCGAACATCCCGCAAAGGCCCTCTCCACCCTCTCATCGGAAAGCACGATGTTCATCGTTTCAATCACCTATATCGCCCCGCTCGAAGCCATCGACGCCGCCCTGCCGGAGCACGTCGCATTCCTGGACCGGCACTATGCGGCGGGCGTTTTCATGGCCTCCGGCAGAAAGATCCCCAGGACGGGCGGCATCATCCTGGCCGCCGCGGACAGCAAGGCCGCGCTGTCCGCGATCCTGACCGAAGACCCGTTCGCCCGGAAGGGTCTCGCCACGTACCAGATCGAGGAATTTCTGCCGTCCCGGTCGCACCCGGAACTGCAAAAGTTCGTCGATTCCGGCAAGTAGGCCGGAATCGAGCCCTCGTGCCCGGCAGTGCCGACGGCAAGCCTCTCATCAGAACGCGCCGCCCGGCCCCTTCACCCGCCGGACGCATGCCGCGCCTGCAGCGTCCGGATCCTGGCCACCGCCGCGCGGTCGGCGACCGCGGCATCCATCATGGCCGCCACATCGGCCTTCAACGCCGTGCGCGATCCGCCATCCAGATAGATCATGTGTCCGGAGGGGTGGCAGCGCGTCGTCAGGTTCCTGCGCAGGACCGCATCGACCAGCGGCATGTCTTGCAGATCCTTTTCGGTCTGGAAAAAGGGCGTGACGAAGTCGTAGTAGCCGTTGGCGGACAGCACCTTCAGGTCCACGTTCAGGCTCATCGTCGCCGCCAGATCCCCGGCCGTGTACAGCACGACGTTCCCCTGGGGATCCAGGCCCTTCTGCGTCCCGGTGGGGTCCACGTGATGAAAGTCCCAGTATTGGAACGCCTGATCGTTGAGATCCGTGAAGGACGACACGGAGGTGAACTTCAATTCATGATTCAGGTAGTGGTGCCACATGGCCGTGTACACGCCCGACACAGCCGTCATCGCCGGATCGTTGCCGCCCGAGTTGGGCGAGATGTGCCGGGCGATCCCCGTGTCGATGCCGGTCACGCGGCCGTCGTACGCGCCGATCGCGCGGCCCTGGTCATGCAACAGCCGGAGCAGGAACAGGGTGCGGCCCTCGCCGTCCCCGGCGGCGATGTCCAGGTGCCAGGACATCAGCGTCGGCTCGTCGATCCCGGTGTACTGGCTCAGCCGTTCCAGCGTACCCGCCGCCACGTCGGGATAGGCCCTCAAGGCCTCGCCAAAGTCGCCCTGCGCAAAGGCGCGGACCGCGTCCATCAACTCGGACAGTCCGTTCGGCGCGGGGCGCAGGCCCAGCTTGCGGTGATACCAGGCGTCCGCCGCCGCGGTCGGCAGCGCCCCGACGGGGTCGCCGGCGCGCGCATAGTCCAGGATCGAGGACTGCAGGGTCACGCCGTTGAGGTCCACGCCATCCTCGTGCAGGACATAGGACAGCACGGCGCTGCGGGCCGTGCCGTAGGATTCGCCGAACAGGAACTTGGGAGAGTTCCAGCGGTCGTACTCGGTCAGGTAGCGCTTGATGAACTGCTTCAGCGAGACGGCGTCCTGGTCCACGCCCCAAAAATCTCGGTTCTTCCACGGTGCGATGGCCGCCGAATACCCCGTTCCGACCGGATTGATGAACACCAGGTCGCTGCGATCAAGCAGGCTGTCCGTGTTGTCTTCCAGCATGTAGGGCGCGGGCGGCGTGAAGTCGGGCATGGACGTCCGGATGCGCCGGGGCGCGAACGAGCCCAGCAGGACGAAGACCGACGACGAGCCGGGCCCGCCGTTATAGAAGAAGGTGACCGGCCGCTCGTGCGCCGTGTCGCCGTCCAGGGTGAAGGCGACGTAGAAAATCTTCGCGCAGGGGCGCGAACTGCCGGGGTCCACGGCGACCAGGTGGCCGGCCCGGGCCGTGTAGGCCAGCGTCCGGCCGTCCAGGCGCAACTCGTGATGGGTCACCGCGGCGCGCTCCGTCGCATCCGCCACGGCATCGTCCGGACCGTTGCCGTAGGCCGTCGGATCGGAATAGGGTTGGTCTTTCATGTCGCACCCCCTGAAAATGCCCGGGCCGTTCCCCCTTCCACCGGCTTCATTTAACCGCCCGCCCCGGACCGGGGCAAGCGCGGCAATGGGTTCTTACACGCATTCATGATCGGACATGAAAGCTCGTACACTGGCCGCACCAAAGCCCCTTCCCCGCTCAAGGATTTCCATGCCATCCTGCCGCATGCTGCTTCCGGTCCTGGTTCTGTCGGCCTGCGTTCCCGTATCCGGCCTCGCCGGGGAGCCCGGCTTTTTCTCCGGCCTGGATACCTCCGCCGGCATGGCGCAAGGATTCTCCGGCACCAGGGACGGCGGCGCAAGCTTCGCGGGAGGCGGCATCGTCGACGACATGAAATTCGGGAATACGACCGGGATCGGCGGGCACGCCGGCTATCGCCTCGATCCGTCCTGGCCGCTGTTTCTCAGCTATCAGTACATCCGCGGCGACGTCCGGTGACATGCGGCGTTCCCGGCCGTCGGCCCTGATCGGCGCCTCGAACTTCTTCGAGTTGGCCGCGGCCACGGCCAGCAGCCTGTTCGGCTTCCAGTCCGGCGCGGCGCTGGCCACCGTGGTGGGCGTGCAGATCGAGGTGCCGACGATGCTGCTGGTCGTGCGGATCGTCAACCGAAGCAGAGGCTGGTACGAGGCCGGCGCCCGCGCAAGCTGAGCCGGATGGACGAAAAAAATCCCCAAGGCATTGATTTCCCTGGGGATCATGGATGCCTGTGGCGTTAAGCAAAAGGTGGCACGAAAAAAAGCATAAGTTGGCACCCTGCCCCTGCAGCACGAGCGACGGTAACGAACCGTTGATAAAGCATAAGGTGGCAGTTCGTGATGGAATCAACCAAAAGATAGCACACCAGCTATCCTGTTGATTAAAAACATAAAATTTTGCTACACACTATGCGTTCGTACGGATTGCGCTACAGCCAGTGTTGAAGCACCCTCTGCTGGATGCCTCAGGGGCAAAAGGACCAGGCTCGTCCGCTTCTTGTACTCAACCTACGACCTGAATCTAGTCTTTGACCAACCGAAGGTTGGCCTTTTTCGACTTCGATTCCACATCAGCCCTTCGCCCACCCTTGAGGGCGTTAAGCATCAAGCCAAACGTGAGTTCATTAATTTCCTCTGGTTGGATGGCGAGTTGGCGCGCCACGTCGGCTTTGCTCATCCCGTCATCTCGAAGCGCCATGAACACCTTCCCCAAAACCAACGACTTCTCGTGGTTGATGCTCTCCGGTTCATGCGTTCGGTAGCCCGCTTGAGCGATCTGGATGCACAGGGTGCGATAGGTCCAATCAGTAGTTAGTCCCAGCGCGTGCAACCGATAGTTCAGCGCTGCCGTCGAGACCAACCAGTACTTCTTATGACGAATAAGACTCGGGAGCGCAGCGGCTCTCGGAGCATTCGCCAGCACACTGGCCTTCGGCATCAGGAAGGCAGAGGCGAAAGCGTTTGCCTCCCGCTCCAGATCAGGCCCCTGCGGCTGGGCGTGTTGGTGCATCACGAGGTGCCCAAGTTCGTGAGCGGCGTCGAAACGGCAGTGCTCGGCAGACTTAAAAGTGTTCAAGAAAACAAAGGGGCGCCCGCCCTTCCACATGGAAAAGGCATCCACTTCCTTGGCATCAATGGCTAGCGAGTAGACACGCACACCCTTGGACTCGAGCAACGCAATCATGTTCTTGACCGGTTGTTCCCCTATCCCCCAATGCGCCCGCAGCATCTCTGCAGCACTCTCCGGATCCTGGGCAGATACGCGTGACGGGTACTCTTCTGACTCTTGGGAATCCTGATCACTCTTGCTCCCTTGGGCCGCTCCACCCTCACGGCCGAGGTCGGGTACATCCGGATCAGGCAATTGGAAGCGGGATTCGATCCAATCATTGAGCAGCAAGGCCACCGCTCCCGCCCCCAACGCTGAGTCGCGTTGCGGAGCAGTCATTTTCGATAGCGAACGGAAGCTAGCCACATCTGGCGAGGGGACCTCTAGGTCGTCACCAAAGAAGAACGCTTCGGGAAACCGAAGCGCCTCCGATAACCTGCCAAGCGTGGTGATCTCAGGCTCTTGGAGCCCAGCTTCATAATTCGAAACAGACTTCTCCGTCAATCCGATTCGTTCGGCCAGCTCACGCTTTTTCATCCCCCGGCGCTTGCGCGCCAGAGTCAATCGCAAAGGATTGAACATGGCAGCCTCGTTATGATGCCTTACGCTGGATATCTATATCGATGTCCGGGCCGCTGGGAGGATCGATCTCCACCAACTGGTCGTCGAACGGAATGCTTCTGAGAATTATGCGCTCAGCCCAAGCGGTAATCTTGCCATCCTTGCCAATACTCAGAGGGCGTGACAACTCCACACGAATCTCGCCGCGCGCATAGTCCGTGTGGTGCATCAACACCCACGTTTGATTTCCTTCATCTTTTGCACTCTCTGGCGGCAACAGTTCGAACAACTCCAATTGTCGATTGGCCTCAATCGCATCCACCGTATTCTTCCCCTTCGGGGAGCGATTGGTGGGATGCACCTGTGGATTGCCCGTACCTTCATCTCCAGACGCTACGGCGACGGCCAGCTTGCGCTCTTCGTTGACCGTCAAAGCGTAGCTGCCAATGTCGTCCCGCACCCACTGCAGCGGACGCAACTGATCGCGGAGCGCCGCCACCACCTCTCCCCACATGTTCAGACCGTGATAGATGACGGGGTGATTCGCTGTCAGTCTGGTTCGCTGCAGGTGGCCCTGATAGACCGCTTCCAGGAGCAGCGCTTCATCCAGGCCCAATTGCTGGAGCCGATCACTGACTTCCTTTGGATTATCGAACAGAACGTTAGTGCTCATCGGGTTTCTCAACCGTAAGTTGACTTCCGTTTATTCTCCCTCATTCGAGGTGAAAAAACAAGAACCAAGTCATCCTAGGCCGTGATTGTTGCCATCCTCAGCGTCAGAGACTTGTTGGCGCTGCGCAAGCGGCACATATCGCTCGATAGGCGTCTTCCACCCAAGGAAGAAGTCCAACGGGTTCTGTGAGCTTGCCCCTGAATGACGAAGTCCTTAGTTCCAGTTAAATTGGAACTCAAGGAGTAAGAAATGACAGATTTGAGAAGGCGTGCGAAGTACACGCAGGAGTTCAAGCAAGAGAGTGTGCGTCAGGTGCTGGCGGGATCGTCAATCCGTGCCGTGGCCGATTCGCTGGGGATTCCGAAGGCAAGTTTAGGCAACTGGGTACGTCAACACGAGCTCGGGGATCTAGGCCCAGGGCCCACGAAAGCGACAGCGCCAGTCTCGGTGGAACAGATGGAGATTGCCCGTCTGAAAGCTGAGAATGCCCAGCTTCGGATGGAGCGTGACATTGCAAAAAAAGCCGCGGCGTACTTTGCGCTGGACACGCTGCAAAGTACGCCTGGATTCAAAAAATGAAAGGTCGCTGGCCGATTCGTGCGATGTGCAGGGTGTTGTGTGTCAGCGAAAGCGGCTACTACGGCTGGCAGCGTTCTGGACGTGTCTCGGCAGGTACTCGCTTGCCCGATGAACGGGTACTGGCTCACATTTGCGTCATCCACCGTGAGGTGAAGGCAGAGTACGGCTGGCCGAGGATCTATCGGGAGCTTCGGCGACGTGGGCTGAAGGTAGGAAAGGAGCGGGTTCGGTTGCTGATGAAAGCCCACGGAATACGCGCTCGCGTCAAACGCAAATATGTTGTGACGACCGACAGCAGGCATGCCTTGCCAGTAGCCCCAAATCTGGTGAAGCGGCAATTCAATCCGCCGCAACCGGACCGGATCTGGTGCGGCGACATCACGTATTTGCGTACGGACCAAGGGTGGTTGTACTTGGCGGCCGTGATCGACCTGTTCAGCCGTAAGATCGTTGGCTGGAGCCTGAAGCCGCACATGCAGACCAGCTTGGTCAAGGATGCCCTGGAGATGGCCTATTTGCGCCGCCGACCGGCACCGGGACTGATCTTCCACAGCGACAGGGGCGCCCAGTATTGCAGCCATGACTTCCAGCAGGCGCTGCGCACCTGGAAGATCCATCCGTCGATGAGCAGGAAGGGAGACTGTTGGGATAATGCGCCAACAGAGAGCCTCTGGGCGCGTTTGAAGGCCGCTTGCTTTGATGGCCGAAAGTTTGCTTCCCACCGCGCAGCCAGAGTTGCCGTGATGGACTGGATTACGTTCTACAACCACCGGCGACTGCATTCGGCACTGGGCTACACCAGTCCAATGGAATACGAAAAAATCTGGCACGCGAATCACTATAAAATCGCTGCCTGAACCCCGAACTAAGGACTACGAAAAACGGGGGCAATATCAAACAATCAAACCAAATTTTCACCTGAGATCCGTGAACGGGCCGTGCGCCTGCTCCTGGAACACCGCGACGAGTACGCGTCGCAGTGGGCTGCCGTCACATCGATTGCACCCAAGATTGGCTGCTCGCCGCATTCGCTGCTCAAATGGGTTCGGGCCCAGGAGGTGGAGACGGGTGTACGTGCCGGTATCCCGCAGGCCGAGCAGGAACGCATCAAGGCGCTGGAGCGCGAGGTCAAGGAGCTGCGCCGAGCCAACGAGATTCTAAAGACGGCCAGCGCTTTTTTCGCCCAGGCGGAGCTCGACCGCGTCCTGAAGAAATAAACGCCTACATCGATCAGCACCGAGACTTGTACGGGGTCGAGCCGATCTGCAAGGTATTGCAGGTCGCCCCGTCAGCCTACAGGCGCCATGCCGCCCGGTGTCGCAATCCAGATCTACGCAGCCACCGGGCCAAACGGGACGAGCAGCGCATGGTCGACATCTACCGCGTCTGGGATCAGAACTTCCAAGTCTACCCCCTGTGTCAGACTAGTTGTCGCATCGGATTTGGAACGATTAGATGAATTTGACGACCTACAGCACGGCCTTCAAAGAGGAGGCGATCCGCAAGACCCTGCAGCGCGGCACGCGCACGGTGGCTGACATGGCCCAGGAGTTGAACATGTCGGTCCATACGCTGAAGAACTGGATTCGCAATCCGAAGATGGCTCATTTGCGCAGGCAATCCTCAGAAGAGGCCCCCGCCAGTCGGTGGACATCCGCACAGCGGCTGCAGGCCCTGCTTGAGACCCATTCTCTGGCCGAAGAGGCGCGCAACGCCTGGTGCCGGGAACGGGGCATCTTCGCCCATCAGCTCACGGCCTGGAAGCATGAGCTCGAACAGTCGGGGAACAAGCCCGCAGCCGATATCCAGGAGCTGCGTCGGCTCAAAGAGGAACTGGTTGGCGTGCGCCGTGATTTGGCCCGCAAGGACAAGGCGTTATCGGAGGCGGCAGCCCTGCTGGTACTGCAAAAAAAATACCAGGCGCTGTGGGAGGACGAGGACAAATGACCTCACTGACACAGCGCCGACAGATCATGGCATTGATTACTGAGGCGGTCACGGCTGGTGCTCGACAGGCACGCGCCTGTGAAGCAATCAATCTGAGCGCACGCACACTGCAACGTTGGCGGCGGGCCCCGGAGCAAGGCGATGGGCGCCCCACGCGGGTACAGCGGCCCTGCAACCGCCTGAGCGATGCCGAGCGTGATCGCATCCTGCGGGTGGTCAACAGCAGCGAGTACGGCCACCTGCCCGCTTCTCAGATCGTGCCACGCCTGGCGGATACGGGGGTCTATCTGGCCAGTGAATCGACGATCTACAGGCTGATGCGTACCGCCGGGCAACTGGTGCATCGCACGCCTGATCGCACGCCTGGCCCGGTGCATCGGCCTCGGGCGCTGACGGCTACTGCGCCAGGGCAGCTCTTCAGCTGGGACATCACCTATCTGCCCGCCACCGTGCGGGGCCAGTACTACTACCTGTACCTGTTTCTTGACCTGTTCAGCCGTCACATCGTGGGCTGGCAGGTCTATGACACCGAGGACAGCGCCCGTGCCAGTGAGCTGATGCGCGATATCTGCCGCCGCGAGGGCATCCTCCCAGGGCAGGTGGTGTTACACAGCGACAATGGCTCCCCGATGAAGGGCGCCACCATGCTGGCGACACTACGGGAGCTGGGTGTGGCGCCATCGTTCAGCAGGCCAGCGGTGAGCAATGACAACCCGTACTCAGAGTCCTTGTTCAGGACTCTGAAGTACCGCCCCCGCTACCCTCGCAAGCCCTTCACCGGTCTGCTGGCTGCCCGGGCCTGGGTCGGTGAGTTCGTGCGCTGGTACAACACCGAGCACCGGCACAGCGCTATCGGCTTCGTGACGCCTGAGCAGCGTCACTGTGGGCGCGATCGCGGCCTGCTCGAACGGCGCCATGCCCTCTATCGGGCGGCCCGCGAAAAGCACCCGGAGCGCTGGAGCGGCAGGACCCGCAACTGGACAAGAGTCGACGAGGTCTTCCTCAACCCGCAGAAGGGTCACGCGTCCTGTGCCAAGCGAAATTCAGACCTCAAGCGGGCGGCTTGAGTCACTCAGAAAATGCGACAGATAGGTTGACAATCACCGTGGGCTGGCGCACGAGCTCGCGGATGACCACAGACTTCGTGCTCGATGCCCTGGAGCAGGCGCTCTACGACCGGCACCCCGATCCGGCCGCAGGCCTTGTCCATCATTCGGATCGCGGTTCGCAGTACGTGTCGATCCGTTATTCCGAACGGCTGGGCGAGGCGGGTATCAGCCCTTCGGTGGGGGCCACGGGCGACGCCTATGACAACGCCCTGGCCGAGACCATCAACGGCCTGTACAAGGCAGAACTGATTCATCAGCGTGGCCCCTGGAAGACCAAGGCTGCCGTGGAATTAGCCACCTTGGAATGGGTGGCCTGGTTCAATCATCAGCGGCTGCTGGAATCGATTGGCGACATCCCCCCCGCCGAGGCCGAACAACGGTACTATCAAGTGCTTGCAACACCCGCTGCTGAGGCGGTTTTACTTTAACCAAACAGCCTCCGCGATTCCCGGGGTGATTCAGCATTGGCGAGAGCGCACTCGACTGGGTGGGGGCACTTGCGGCACTCACGGGCGTTGCCACGCTGAGTCAACTCACGCTACTGCCACTCCACGGTTGCATCGCCCCCAAAGGACTCATGGCCACCCAGGCGCGCTGGTGCCCACACTGCCTTGCCGAGGACCTAGCCGAAGGCAGACAACCATACTTCCGGCTCGCCTGGGACATCGGCTCGAACAAGGTCTGCGCCCGACACGCCACAGGCCTTATTGCCTGCTGCCCACACTGCCATGCGTCCAATGTGCGGCACAGTGCGACCTTCGTGGTTCCAGGCTGGTGCACTGCCTGCGGGCACTTTTTAGGTGCCTCTGAATTAGACAAATCGGATGCATCACCAGATGAGAAGCACGCTCTGGAAACGGAACAGGCGATGCGCATCGGCCAACTCCTCGCCTGCACGTCACAACCACCGGAAGCCGAGGATGTATTCATCGCGGACAGCAACAAGATTCACCAGGCGATTGAGCAACTCATCAGGGAGATGGATGGCGGTGTGGCCGCCCACTTCGCCAAGCGCCTAGGCGTACCCAAATCCACTGTGCACTATTGGCGCACCAAACACACACCCCTCACCATGGATGCCCTGGTGCGAATTTCACTGCACTGCAACGTTTCCATGCCTGCGCTGATAGACGGTGAATTGGAAAACTGGAACCCGCCTCCCATCGCTCGGCAACTGGCATTTCGCCTGCAATATCCGCCTACCACCCGGTGCCGTCCCCAGAGACAGCATGATTGGCCGACCATCCGCCAGCAGTTGCAAGCCGAACTCATGTGTCCCGAGCCACGAAGCGTTGCAGAAACTGCCAAAGCGCTGGATATCGACGTGCGGCATCTTTACATCCAGGCGACCGATCAAGCCCGCCGTCTCGGTGAGCGTTATGTGCAGCACCTTCGAATGCGCGCTTTATCGGCTCAGGCGGCACTGCACGAACTACGAGGCGCCTGCCACGCGCTACACACCAATGGCCAAGGGATAACTCCCGAAGAGGTCGAACGCATGGTCGGGGCCAGGACCATCAACTCAACCCGCAATCTGTACTCGGTGCTATCTGATCTTGCCGGGCAGGCAGCAAACGACGAATCCATGTAGCCGCGTTCGCCCCGGCTGACGACCAGCCGCCCACCACATTTACACCCAAAAAAAGAGGGTGCCTCCGATTGGAAGGCGCCCTCTTTGCATGAAATACCCTGCATTCCATACCACATTTTTTGAATAAACCAAAATGTGGCACTTCGTGAAATAAAGCATAAGCTGGCAATAGTGCCAACTTATGCCTAACTCCACAATGCCAGTGGACTGTCCTGGCCGGTGTTCTGGTGGAGCCGGGGGGAATTGAACCCCCGTCCGCAAGCCCTCCGCAAGTAGCTCTACATACTTAGTCGGCCTATTTTGAGTTTTAACCTTGGATCATGCCGGACGACAGGCCCTTCCTCGGCGATTCGCACTGATTTAAGATCCGACCCAGCGACCTGATCGAACCCGATTCCCTGTAGATGACGCTGCTGTGGGTTTGACCCCACCCGACCCAGGGACCAGTCGGTGCAGCGGCTCACCGCTTAAGCGGCCAGAGCGAAACGCTCGTCGTTGGCGTTTGTAGTTTTCCAGTGGATTTACGAGCGTACTGGTGCTCGGTATGCACTATCCTGTTTTGCGACCCACGTCGAAGCCAAATCGGCCCCAGGACTTCCTATTGTACCGGCATTTTTCGGATAATGAAATTACAATCGGGGGCCATGAGGACGTTTTGCGACACTTCCCCCGCCCCGCCGGCCCCCCCATCCAGGACCCCGCCATGCTGCGCTGGCTGATGGGGCGCGATGCCCGCGAGCGGGAACTGGACCAGACCATGGAATCGCTGGACGCGCGCGTCTGGCCGCCTCTGCTGGCGCGGCATGCGTTCCTGCTCGGCCTGGACGCGCAAGAAACCGAGACGCTGCGCCGGCACACGGCCTGGATCCTGGCGAACAAGTCCTTCCATGGCGCCCACGGCCTTCGGGTGACACCGGACATGCGCCGCTCGATCGCGGTCCAGGCCGCTCTGCCGGTCCTGGGACTGGATACCTCGCTATACCGCGGCTGGACACAGATCGTGGTCTATCCGGGCGGCTTCCTGGTGCGGCGCGCCGAGACCGACGAGGCGGGCGTGGTCCACGAATACGAGCAGGAAACAGCCGGGGAATCCTGGGAAGGCGGCCCGGTGATCCTGTCCTGGGAAGACGCGCGCGCCGGGACGGACACACAGACGAACGTGGTGATTCACGAGTTTGCCCACAAACTCGATCAGCGTGGTGGAGGCGCGGACGGCATGCCGGGATTGCGCGCGCACAGTGACCTGGACCCGCGACGCTGGCGCGAGGTGCTGGATCGGACCTTCGACGATTTCAACGACTGGCTGGACGAGGTTGAATCGCTCATCCCGCCCGACGTGGATCCGGAATCCGACGAGGCCGCCGGCTGGTACGCGGAGCTGCCGCTGGACCCCTACGCGGCGCAGGATCCGGCGGAATTCTTCGCGGTCAGCTCGGAAAGCTTCTTCATCGAACCCTGGGCCATGGCGGCGGCCTGGCCGGACTGGTACGAACTGCTGGTGCGGTATTATCGGCAGGATCCCCTGCGGCGTCTGGAAGGCGCCGGCATGCGGCGCCCCGCCCGCCCCTGAAGCCGGTCCGGCGGACCCGGGACGGAACGAGCCCCCGCCGGGGCGCTCCCTCATCGGAAGGAACCGAACATGGACATCACCCTCACGGCCGCCGACGGCCATTCGCTCACCGCCCATCTGTGCGGACCTGAAGACGCCCGGACGGGCATCGTCGTGCTGCCGGAAATCTTCGGCATCAACGCGCACATCCGCCAAATGGCGGACCGTTTCGCGGCGCAGGGCTACCGGGCGATCTGCCCGTCCCTGTTCGACCGGGCGACGGGCAGCGAAACCGGCCTGCAGCTGGACTACGACGATGCGGGCCGGGACCGCGGCCTGGCCCTGCGCAAGACGATACGCGACGAGGACGCCCTGCTGGACATCGAGGCGGCGGCCGCCGCGCTGCGGGGCCAGGCGGTGCGCCTGGTGACCGGTTACTGCTGGGGCGGCTATCTGTCCTGGCGCGCCGCCTGCCTGAGCGACGCCTTCGCCGCCGCGTCCTGCTGGTACGGCGGGGGAATCGTGCGCCACGCCCACGACACGCCCCGCATTCCGGTGCAGATGCACTTCGGGGGAAAGGACGGCTCGATTCCGATGCCGGACGTGGAGACGATCCGGGCGGCTCAGCCCGGCCTGCCGATCCACGTCTATCCGGAAGCCGGCCACGCGTTCGGGCGCGAAGGCACGGCGGCCCACCACCCGGCCTCGGCGGCGCTGGCCTGGGAACGGACGCTGGCGTTCTTCGCCGGCCATGCTGCGTAGTCCGGCGGCATGGAACGGGCCGGGCGCCCTCGCCCCGAACCCCGGGCCGGGCGCCCTTGCGCAACAAACGTGAACAGTTGTTCCCGACGCGCGGCAAAGCCGCGCGTCCGTAGCCTTTTGAATCGACTGTCCGCGATGCGTTCACAATCCCGCCGCCCGGACGGGCCACAATGGGGCCACCCGATCCGCAGGACAATCACATGAAGAAAAGCATCGTTGCGGCAGTTCTGATCACCGGCGCGCTGATGGCGGGCCCGGCCGCCCACGCGGGCGACGTGGACGTCGGCATCTCCATCGGCATCCCCGGCTTCATCTGGGGCGGCCCGGCGTACTATCCGCCTCCGCCACCGCGCTACTACCATCGCCCGCGCGTGGTCGTGGTGCCCGAACGCGTCTACGTACCCGGCCCCGGCTACCGCCAGGGCTGGATGGATCGCGGCCATTACGATCGCCATCAGCGCAAGTACTGGAAGGAAGGCTGGAGGCATGACCGGGGCCACCGAGGCCGCGGCTGGGACGACTGAATCCCTCCCGGGCGCCGCCCCGGGGCGGATCACCGCGCCAGCACGCCGCCCCGGTAATCGCGCAGGGCCTGCTCGATCTCTTCGGGCGTATTCATGACGAAAGGGCCGTACTGGACGACGGGTTCGTTCAGTGGCTTGCCGGCCAGCAGCAGGATCCGCACGCCATCGATGCAGCCCGGCGCCGCGGCGATGCGCAGGGTGTCGCCCTGCGCGCCGAACCAGACGGTGTTCCCCGGCTCGACCGGATGGCCATCGGCGTCCAGCCGGCCTTCGAACACGTAAGCCAGGGCCTGGTGGGTCGCCGGGACGGGGATGTCCACGGACTGGTCCGTCATGACACGGACGTCGGCGATCAGCGGCTGAGTGGCGGGATTCGCCTGGCCCGGCCCCCGCAGCGGGCAGGTCGCCCAGGGGATGGTGCCGGCGATCAGCTTGATGAAGCCGCCCTCGGGCAGTTCGGCCACCGCGAGTGAATCGGCCGGAATATCGCGATAGTGCGCGGGCTGCATCTTGTCCGCGGCCGGCAGGTTCAGCCAGATCTGGAAGCCGCGCAGCAGACCGTTTTCCTGCTGGGGCATTTCCTCATGGATGATGCCGCGCCCGGCGGTCATCCATTGCACGCCACCGGCCTTCAGGTCGCCCTCGTTGCCCAGATGATCGCGATGACGCATGTGGCCGTCGACGATGTAGGTCACGGTCTCGAAACCGCGATGCGGATGCGGCGGAAAACCGGCGGCGTAGTCGTCCGGATCATCGGACGAAAATGCATCCAGCATCAAGAAGGGATCCATGCGGAACTGCTGCTGGTGTCCCAGAGCGCGCAGCAGGCGCACGCCGGCGCCGTCCTCGGCGGGGTGGGCGGGCAGGATGCGGATGACGGTTCGATGTGTCACGATCGGCTCCTTCGGAGGAACGGCCGGGGCCGGGGGCCGATGGCCCCCGCCGCGAACCTGCGGATCAGAGCCCGACGTTGTCCTTTTCCAGGACCTGCTCGGCGCGGTAGCTGGACCGCACCAGGGCGCCGGACACGACCTCGCGGAAGCCCTTGGACAGGCCCAGGTCGCGGTAGGCGCGGAATTCATCGGGCGTGACGAAGCGGCGCACCGGCAAGTGGTTGGCCGTGGGCCGCATGTACTGTCCGAAGGTCAGGATGTCGACGTTGGCGGCGCGAATGTCGTCCATCGCCTGCTCGATTTCCTCGTCGGTCTCGCCCAGGCCCAGCATGATGCTGGTCTTGGTCAGGGTGTGCGGCGCGTAGGCCTTGGCGTGAGCCAGCACGTCCAGGGTCTGGTGGTAGCCGGCGCGCGCGTCGCGCACGACGTGGGTCAGGCGTTCCACGGTTTCGACGTTCTGGGCGAAGGTGGTCAGTCCGGCGTCCAGGATCTTTTCCACGCAGCCGTGGTCGCCCTGGAAGTCGGGGGTCAGGGCTTCGATCGCGGTTTTCGGCGAACGTTCGTGGATGGCGCGGATACAGGCGGCGTAGTGCCCCGCCCCGCCATCGATCAGGTCATCCCGGTCGACCGAGGTGAGCACCACGTATTTCAACCGCATCAACGCCACCGCGTCGGCGACGCTCTCCGGCTCGCCATGATCCAGCCAGCCGTGGGGGTTGCCGGTGCTGACGGCGCAGAACTTGCAGGCCCGCGTACAGACCGAGCCCATCAGCATCAGGGTCGCCGTGCCCCGCCCCCAGCATTCGGCGATGTTGGGGCACTTGGATTCGGCGCAGACGGTGTTCAGCTTGTGCGTCTCGACGATCTCCCGGACTTCCTGGTAGTGCGCCCCCGACGGGACGCGCACCCGCAGCCAGGACGGTTTGGGCGCGGAATCTGGGATTTCGGCGAGCTCGCTGGGCCGCATGCCGTCCTTGACGGCCTTGGTGCCCTGAGGACTGATGAATTTGGACCCCGAACGGGCGCGGATGATGGGGACTTCGGTCGTCATGGGAAACCTGCGGGAAATAGTCGGAATCAGGCGGCCGTCACCCCTGGCGGGCACCTGTGCGGATAGTACCATGCGCCCCTCCGCGCGGACTGCCGCGTCCGACCCGGCGATGCGGCTATAGGGCTCATTTCAGGCCGTTTCGAACTGTTTCGCAACACTCCCCGGCCCGGTATACTCCCCGCCATGCCGACAGCCTCCCCCCCGAAGATCCCCCTGCTCGCCCGCCCGCCAGGCACCGCCCTGGTGCTGCTGTGCCTGCTGGGCATGGTCGCGCTATGGACAGTGCTGTGCGCCCTCAGCCACTCGGCACCCGACCTGGACGGCATGGAGGAACTCGTCTGGGCGGCCAGCCTGGAACTGGGCTACATCAAGCATCCGCCCCTGCCCTCATGGTTCATGTATTTGGCCACGGAACTGCTGGGCCGGCCCGTATGGCTGCCCTTCCTGATGGGTCAGATCTTCTCGGCACTGGGGCTATGGTTCGTGTGGAAACTGGGCCGCGACATCACCACACCCCACCGGGCGTTGATCGCTACCCTGCTGGTCTCGGCGACCGCCTATTTCTCGCTGCGCGGCACGATCTACAATCACAACACGGCGCAGCTCTGGTCGATCACCGCCTCGATCTGGCTGTTCCACCGGGCGCTGCGCGGCGGCCGGGCGCGCGACTGGGCGCTTCTGGGCGCGGTCTGCGGTCTGGCCATGCTGACCAAGTACAGTGCCCTCATCCAGTTCGCGGCCTTTTCCCTGTACATGCTGCGCGGCGGCGCCCTGGGCCGCCCGGACACCTGGCGCGGCATCGCCATCGCCACGCTGACCTTCCTGATCGTGCTGAGCCCGCACCTGTGGTGGCTGGACCAGCACCAGTTCGAACCACTGCGCTACGCCGATGCCTCGTTGCAGGCGGGCGGGAGGCTGGTCGCCCTGAAGGAACTGCTGGATTTCACCCTGGATCAGGCGGGACGGCTGGCGCCCATGGCGCTGGTGCTGGCCGCCTGGGCGCTATGGCGCAAGCGCCGGGGCGACCGCGCCCCGGGCCATGCGGCCAACGACGAATGCTTCGTGGGGGCGGACTCCGCTCCACGCTATTGGCACGACCTGGCCGCCGAAGACCGGCAGTTTCTGCTGTGGGTCGGCCTGGCGCCCTTTTTCAGCACGATGCTGGTCTCGGTGGCGCTGGGCTCTCGGCTGGAGGCCTCCTGGGCCAGCACGTTCTTCGTACTGTTCGGCTTCTACGGGCTGGGCTGGCTGCGCGGCCCCGAGACGGTACAGCTGCGCCGCATCCTGATCCTGACGGCGGCGCTGCACGTGCTGATGGCCGCCGGCTACGCCGCCGCCCGGGGGCCGATCGCCCAGTGGACGGGCCACGCCGCCCGCTCCACCTATCCCGGGCCGGAACTGGCGGCGCACGCGCTGCGGCACTGGCGCGATCACCAGCCGGGACGGCCCCTGCGCGTGGTGGTCTCGAACACCTGGCTGGGCGGCAACATCGCCGTGCACGTCGGCCCCGAGACCCGGGTCTGGATCGACGCCAGCGACGAACAATCCCCCTGGTTCGCCCCGGGGACAGCCCTGCGCTGCGGCGCGCTGGTCGCCTACAGCGAACGAGGGCGTGCCGCGCCGGCTCCCGCCGTGCGGACACTGGTCGACGCGGCGCCCTGGAAAGGCGTGGACGAGGTGCGCTGGTCCGGCCCCAGGGGACCGGTGATCGACCTGCACTGGGCCGTGCTGCCCGCCACCCCCGACTGCCTGAAAGGCGATTGAAGCCCGGAAAGTCTAAAGAACGGAGCACCCGCCCGGGCGCAGATCCGTGCCGTTGGCCAGCAGCGGCTCGAAATCGATGGGCGCCAGCGGCCGGGCGAACAGATAGCCCTGGCCGTAATCGCAGCCGGCCGCGGCCAGCAGTTCGTACTGTTCGCGCGATTCGATGCCTTCGGCCACCACGCGCAGGCCCAGCTTGTGCGCCAGCAGGATGACCGCCTCGCACAGGGCCAGATCGGGGCCGTCCGGGCTGAGATTGGCCACGAAGGACTGGTCGATCTTGAGGAAATCGATGTTGAACTTGCGCAGGTAGGACAGCGAGGAATAGCCGGTGCCGAAATCATCGAGCGCGACCTGCATGCCGGCGTCGCGGAAGGCATCCAGCTGGCGCTGGATGCGCTCGTCGCCGGAATCGATCAGCAGTCCTTCGGTGATCTCGACGATGACCTGGCGCGGCGACAGGCCCAGCGTATCCAGATGGCTGCGCCAGAACATGTGGTCCAGCCCCTCGTGGCGCAACTGGGCCGGGGAGATGTTGACGCTGACCTGCATGTCCAGCCCGTACTGGCGGCGCCATTCGGCGACCTGGCGGGTGGCCTCGCAGAACACCCAATCGCCGATGGAGCGGATGATGCCGGTTTCCTCGGCCAGGGGGATGAATTCGTTGGGCGACACCAGTCCCCGCACCGGATGGTGCCAGCGCAGCAAGGTCTCGGCCTTGGCGATGCGGCCGCTGGCCAGGTCGACGATGGGCTGGAAATCCAGCGAGAACTGGCTCTGGTCCAGCGCCAGGTGCAGGTCGTTGACCAGTCGCATCCGGGTCTGGGCCTGTTCCTGCATCGACAGCGTGAAATAGCAACTGCGGTTGCGGCCTTCGGCCTTGGCGGCGTACATGGCCTGGTCCGCGTTGTTCAGCAGAGATTCGGCGTCAGCGGCGTCGTCCGGATAGAAGGTGATGCCGATACTGGTGGAGATGAAGACAGTCTCGACCCCCAGGCGGAAGGGCTCGGCCAGCCGGCGCAGGATGTTGCGGGTCAGACGCTCGACGTCGCGCGGTTCGCGGATATCGTCCAGCAGGACTGTGAATTCGTCGCCGCCCAGCCGGGCCACGGTGTCGCTCTGGCGCACGCAGCCGCTGAGCCGCCGGGCGGCTTCCTTCAGCAGTTCGTCACCCATGGCGTGACCCAGGGTGTCGTTGATTTCCTTGAAGCGGTCCAGGTCCAGGAACAGCAGCCCGGTGCGGCTGCCGGTGCGCCGGGACTTGCGGATGCTCTGTTCCAGGCGGTCGTGGAACATCTGCCGGTTGGGCAGATCGGTCAAGCGGTCGAAATTGGCCTGCTTCCAGATGATGGCCTCGGCCTGCTTGATCTCGGCGATGTTGGAGAAGATCATCACCCGGCGATGGACCTCGCCGTCCGCGCCATAGGACGTATTGATGCTGAGCCACTCGGGATAGAGCTCGCCGTTGGCGTGCTGGCCCCAGTGTTCGCCCTGCCAACTGCCGGTCTCCATCACAGTGCGCCACATGGTCCGATAGAACTCGCGGTCGTGGCAGGGAGAATTCAGGCAACGGACGTGCCGGCCGATGACTTCGGATTCGGGCCTCCCCCGCAGTTTCACGAACGCCGGGTTGACGTCCAGGATGAAGCCTTTTGGATCCAGCACCAGCATGCCTTCGCTGGTGCTGCGATAGACCAGCGAGGCCAGTTCGGCCTGGCGGTCCGAGTCGGGCAGGCCCGCCCGGCGCGGGCGCATGACGTACAGATGGCTGTGGCCGGTGGGCGCCGGAATGTGCGTGGCGGCGCCCGCCAGCATCAATGGCTGGCGCTGGCGGTCCAGGCCCTGACCGCGCCACGGCAGAGTGTTGCGCGTGCCGGGCTGGCGCAGCCGCAGGTTGATTTCACCGACGTCGGGCAGCAGGGCCTCGATGCCCAGCCCGATGGCCGCACCCTTGCGGTAGCCGAACAGGCGCTCGGCGCTGCGGTTCATGTAGACGATGACGCCGTATGTGTCGGTCGCCAGGAAGGCGTCCTGGGAATAGTCCCCCAGCCGGATCAGGGCCAGGATATGGGAGCGGTCGGCGTGTTCGGACGGTAGCAATGCGGCGACGTCAGGACCGGGTTCCTGGATATAGAGGGGGACGGGTGGCTTGAGCAGGGGGAACATCACACGAGCGGGAGTGGATGTAGATCAGTCGTCACGATGAAGTCCGCTGAAAGAAACCTGCAACTTTTCGAATTTTAACACATCGGTAATCTTGGTCACCATCGGTATTATCCATGAGACCTGCCGCGCGCACGATCCGCTCCCTCCGCCCGATACGGTTTTACACGCAAGGGAGGCCGCCCCGGGTCAGGCCCGGCCGGCGGCGATCAGGGGGCTTCGCCGAAGTATTCCTTGAACCGGTGGCCCAGCTTGCGGGCCTTGGTGCGCAGGTATTGCTCATTGTAGGGATTGCGGTTGACCTGCAGCGGAATGCGCTCGGCGACCGTGATGCCCAGATCCGCCAGCACGCGCTCCTTGCGTGGATTGTTGGTCATCAGGCGCACGCCGCTGATGCCGAAATGATCCAGCATGGGCCGACACAGGTCGTAGCGGCGCATGTCGGCCGGGAAGCCCAGGCGCTCGTTGGCCTCGACCGTGTCGGCGCCCTCGTCCTGCAGCTGGTAGGCGCGGATCTTGTTCAGCAGCCCGATGCCGCGGCCTTCCTGGCGCAGGTACATGATCAATCCCCGCCCCTCTTCGGCGATGCGCTGCATCGCCGCCTCCAGCTGGGCGCCGCAATCGCAGCGCTGGCTGAACAGCGCGTCGCCCGTCAGGCATTCGGAATGGATGCGCGCCAGCACCGGCGCGTCCCCGAACGGCTCGCCCAGCGTCAGGGCCACGTGCTCCTTGCCCGTGGCGGGCTCGGCGAAGGCGTGGATCCGGAAGACGGCCCAGGGCGTGGGCAGCCGGCTGGAAGCGACATACTGCAGGCTGCCGCCGTCGGCGGCGGGCGCGGCACCGGAAGGGGTGGACATGGGGAAGACGTCGTGGAAGGAATGGAACGGGCTATAGAGTAACACCCCGGCCGCGCGCGGCGGCCCGGTACTGGCCCGGTGTGACGCCGGTGGCTCGCAGGAACGCGCGGCTGAGATGGCTGGCATTGCCGAAGCCGCAGGCCCATGCCACCCCGGACGGGTCTTCCCGGGAACGGGCCAGCAGCACGCGCGCATGCGCCAGCCGGCGCCCCAGCATCCAGGCATGGGGCGGCTCGCCAAACGAGACGCGGAACATGCGCACGAAATGGCGGGTGGACAGGGCCACGCCCGCTCCGGGTCTATAGATCAGGCCCATAAATAGATTGAAATTCTGTCGATCTGATGCGATGCTTTGCGGATGGAAAAAGATGATGCAAGAAAGCTCAGTCCGGCCGAGCAGCATGAGAGGCGTCGGCAGGTGATTCGTGCGTACAAACGCGGACGAAGCAAACCTCAGATCGCCGTTGACGTTGGGCTGAGTCACACGGCGGTGAGCAAGGTGATCGCACGCTATGAGGCGGGGGGGATGCTGTCGCTGGCACCCCGTCGGCGTGGCCGTCGCCGTGGCGAGGATCGCGCACTGACCGCCGAGCAGGAACAGACGGTGTGCCGCATCATCTGCGACAAACGCCCCGAGCAGCTGAAGATGGACTTTGCGCTGTGGAGCCGTGCGGCGGTTATGCAGCTGATCGAGCGCGAGTGTGGTGTGACGCTGCATGTGCGCTCGGTGGGCAAGTATCTGGCCCGCTGGGGCTTCACCCCGCAGAAGCCGATCAAGCGTGCTTACGAGCAATCGCCCGCCGCGGTGCAAACCTGGTTGGAGGACACGTATCCGGCCATCGCCGAACGTGCCAAGGCCGAGGGCGGCGAGGTCCACTGGGGTGACGAGACGGCGCTGGTGAACACCGACGTGCGCGGTCGCAGCTATGCGCCCAAGGGCAAGACTCCGGTGGCGATGGCCATTGGCGGGACGCGGCAGAAGCTGTCGATGATCGCCAGCGTCACCAACCAGGGCAAGGCACGCTGGATGATCATTGATGGCGCGTTCAATCACGAAAAGTTGATCGAGTTCTTCGAGTCGCTGGTCCAGGATGCCGGGCGCAAGGTGTTTCTGATCCTGGACAACCTGGGCGTGCATCACTGCAAGCCGGTGACGGTGATTGTCAACCTATCTGTCGCATTTTCTGAGTGACTCAAGCCGCCCGCTTGAGGTCTGAATTTCGCTTGGCACAGGACGCGTGACCCTTCTGCGGGTTGAGGAAGACCTCGTCGACTCTTGTCCAGTTGCGGGTCCTGCCGCTCCAGCGCTCCGGGTGCTTTTCGCGGGCCGCCCGATAGAGGGCATGGCGCCGTTCGAGCAGGCCGCGATCGCGCCCACAGTGACGCTGCTCAGGCGTCACGAAGCCGATAGCGCTGTGCCGGTGCTCGGTGTTGTACCAGCGCACGAACTCACCGACCCAGGCCCGGGCAGCCAGCAGACCGGTGAAGGGCTTGCGAGGGTAGCGGGGGCGGTACTTCAGAGTCCTGAACAAGGACTCTGAGTACGGGTTGTCATTGCTCACCGCTGGCCTGCTGAACGATGGCGCCACACCCAGCTCCCGTAGTGTCGCCAGCATGGTGGCGCCCTTCATCGGGGAGCCATTGTCGCTGTGTAACACCACCTGCCCTGGGAGGATGCCCTCGCGGCGGCAGATATCGCGCATCAGCTCACTGGCACGGGCGCTGTCCTCGGTGTCATAGACCTGCCAGCCCACGATGTGACGGCTGAACAGGTCAAGAAACAGGTACAGGTAGTAGTACTGGCCCCGCACGGTGGCGGGCAGATAGGTGATGTCCCAGCTGAAGAGCTGCCCTGGCGCAGTAGCCGTCAGCGCCCGAGGCCGATGCACCGGGCCAGGCGTGCGATCAGGCGTGCGATGCACCAGTTGCCCGGCGGTACGCATCAGCCTGTAGATCGTCGATTCACTGGCCAGATAGACCCCCGTATCCGCCAGGCGTGGCACGATCTGAGAAGCGGGCAGGTGGCCGTACTCGCTGCTGTTGACCACCCGCAGGATGCGATCACGCTCGGCATCGCTCAGGCGGTTGCAGGGCCGCTGTACCCGCGTGGGGCGCCCATCGCCTTGCTCCGGGGCCCGCCGCCAACGTTGCAGTGTGCGTGCGCTCAGATTGATTGCTTCACAGGCGCGTGCCTGTCGAGCACCAGCCGTGACCGCCTCAGTAATCAATGCCATGATCTGTCGGCGCTGTGTCAGTGAGGTCATTTGTCCTCGTCCTCCCACAGCGCCTGGTATTTTTTTTGCAGTACCAGCAGGGCTGCCGCCTCCGATAACGCCTTGTCCTTGCGGGCCAAATCACGGCGCACGCCAACCAGTTCCTCTTTGAGCCGACGCAGCTCCTGGATATCGGCTGCGGGCTTGTTCCCCGACTGTTCGAGCTCATGCTTCCAGGCCGTGAGCTGATGGGCGAAGATGCCCCGTTCCCGGCACCAGGCGTTGCGCGCCTCTTCGGCCAGAGAATGGGTCTCAAGCAGGGCCTGCAGCCGCTGTGCGGATGTCCACCGACTGGCGGGGGCCTCTTCTGAGGATTGCCTGCGCAAATGAGCCATCTTCGGATTGCGAATCCAGTTCTTCAGCGTATGGACCGACATGTTCAACTCCTGGGCCATGTCAGCCACCGTGCGCGTGCCGCGCTGCAGGGTCTTGCGGATCGCCTCCTCTTTGAAGGCCGTGCTGTAGGTCGTCAAATTCATCTAATCGTTCCAAATCCGATGCGACAACTAGTCTGACACAGGGGGGTGAAGGCGTGGTTGGCCGCACACTCCGATCAGATGGAAGTGTTCTATCTGCCCAGTTACAGCCCCGAACTCAATCCCGAAGAACGCTTGAATGCCGATCTCAAACACGTCATCGGGCGCAAGGTTCCGATACGCACGAAGGCCAAACTACGCGCCGCTGCAGAAGAGCACATGCAAGTCGTCGCCAGCGAGCCGGCACGTGTCAAAGCCTACTTCCAAGACTTCCACGTCAAATACGCTGCGTAAAACTGTTTGAGGGCCGGATCAATAGTGTCCTGTCTGGCTAATTCCGATCCTTGCCTTCGGCGCCCGGGCTGGCCATGCTGCGTTGCTTGTCCACCTCACCGCTTGCAAGCGGTTCGGATTCGTCAGGCACGGAGCAGTCCGCAGGGATTGCTCCGTGTCCAGACTCATCCTCGCGATAGCACCGGCCATCGATGCGGTTTGCGCCTTGCCTGACAAGCCCATGCATCCGAATTCAAGTGACCAAACTAACCAGACAGGACGCGCCCTGCCGGGCGCACCATGAAAAAACCCGGGGTCCGCGCAAGCGTGGAACCCGGGAATCGCCCGGCGGACCGGACACGGAACCGGTCAGGCCTTGACGCCGAGATAGCGTTCGATGATCTCCCCGTTTTCGTGCAGGTCCTTGGGCGTACCCTCGTACACCACATGGCCGTTGTTGACGATATAGGCGCGGTCGGCCAGCGACAGCGCGGCGCGCACGTTCTGTTCCACGATCACGATGGTCTGACCGGCGTCGGCCAGCTGGCGGCACACGGTGATCAGATCGCGCACGATCAGCGGGGCCAGGCCCTCGAAGGGCTCGTCCAGCAGGATGATGTCGGCGTTGCGGATCATGGCCCGCGCGATCGCCAGCATCTGCTGCTCGCCCCCGGAGAGCTGCTTGCCCCGGTTGCGCTTGCGCTCGGCCAGACGCGGGAAAGTCGCGTAGATCTCGTCCAGGGTCCGGGGCTTGGCCGCCGTCATGGCCGCCAACTGCAGGTTTTCCTGAACCGAGATCGAACCGAACACACGGCGCTCCTCGGGCACCAGCTGGATGCCCAGCGCCGCGCGGCCATAGGGCGGCAGATGCTGGATCTCCACGCCTCGGTGGCGGATCGCCCCGGACTTGACCTCGACCATGCCCATCAGGGACTTCATCGTGGTGCTCTTGCCGGCCCCGTTGCGCCCCAGCAGGGCCACGACCTCGTGCTCCTCGATCCGCATCGAGACGTCGAAGAGGATGTGCGAATCGCCGTAATAGCTGTTGATCCTGTCGACTTCAAGCAGACTCATCGTCCATCCCTCCAAGGTAGGCGGCCTGGACCGACGGGTCCTTGCGGATCTCGTCGGGCGTGCCTTCGGTCAGTTTGCGGCCTTCGTACAGGACCGTGATGCGTTCGGCCAGCTCGAACATGGCGTCCATGTCGTGTTCGACGATCACCATGCTGCGGCCCTGGCGGATCGACTTGAGCAGCCCCACCACCAGGACGCGCTCCTCGGGTCCGAGGCCGGCCAGCGGTTCGTCGAACAGCAGCACGTTGGCGCCCGTGGCCAGCGCCAGGCCGATCTCCAGGCGGCGCTTTTCGCCATAGGACATTTCCGAGACCCGCGTATCGGCATGGTGGCTGAGGTCCACCAGGGCGATGGCCGCATTGACCTGGGAATCCAGATGCTCGGAATGCAGGCTGCTCAGCAGATCGCTGCGATAGCGCCCGCGCAACCGCGCCAGCACCGGAATCATCATGTTCTGGCGCACGGTCAGGTGCTCGAAGAGCTGATTGATCTGATAGCTCTTGCTCATGCCCAACTGACAGACCGAGGTCACGCCGATACCGGTGATTTCCTGACCACGGAAGAAGACCTGGCCCGTGGTCGTCGGCAATTCACCCGCCAGCATCGCGAAGAAGGTGGATTTGCCGGCGCCGTTGGGGCCGATCACGCCATGCAGTTCGCCTTCGCGCAGGGTGAAGTCGATGTCGGAATTGGCCTTCAGGCCGCCGTAGTGCTTGCTGACGCCGCGCGCTTCCAGCACCGGTGCGCCGGACCGGGTCGTCGTCAGAGGCGGCACGATATCCAGCGCACTGGCCACTTTGCTGCTGGCGGCGGTATCGATGCCGGCGGGCAGCTTGCGCGTCCGTTGCCAGAGCTGGATGATGGCGCCCGCCACTCCATGGCGGAACACCGTCACCAGCACGACGAAGACCACCCCCAGGATCAGCTTCCAGTAGGGTCCCAGGCTGCCCACCTGCTGCAGGCCGTCGTACAGGTAGAGCCAGATGGTCGCGCCCAGCAGCGGCCCCAGCAGCGTGCCGGCCCCGCCCATCACGGTCTGGATCACCAGTTGCGCCGAGGTATCCAGCGAGAAGGCATCGGGTGGCATGTAGGACTGGAACAAGCCCAGCAAGCCGCCCGCCAGACCGCCGTATGCGGCCGCCACGACGAAGACCATGAGCTTGTACGACTGGATCGAATGGCCCAGCGCGGTCGCGCGCTTGGGATTGCCCTGGATGGCTTTGAGCACGGCGCCGAACGGCGAGCGCACGATGCGACGGGCGATGAGATAGCCGACGAAGAACACCAGCGCCACGAACCAGTACATGGGCCAGCCGCTGCCGATCTTGATATTGATGAAGCCCAACGCGATTTCAGGCGACGGCACACCCGCGATCCCGTTTTCGCCCCCGGTGTACTCCTTGAAGACCGAGTTTTCCATGAAGAAGAACATCTCGCCGAAGGCCAGCGTGCTCATGGCGAAGTAAATGCCTGTGCGCCGCAAGGTGAGATAACCGATGAGCAAGCCCATGACGGCGGCCGCGATCGTGCCGATGACCAGCGCCAGCAGCATATTGGGCACGACCCCGTCGGTCAGCAGATACGCCGTGACGAAGCCGCCCGTGCCAAAAAAAGCCGCCTGGCCGAAGGACAGCAGCCCGGTGTAGCCGAACAACAGATCGAAACCCAGGCCGAACAGGCCGAGGATCAGGATCCGGGTCAGCAAATCGGGGCTCATGCCGATGGCCGGCAAGATGAAGGGCGCCAGGATCAGGCCAAGTCCCACCCACATTTCGGGCAGTCGTCCACGCATGATCATGCCTCCCCCTCCCTGTTTGACGGACCGGGCCGAACCAGCGGTTTCGGCCGTCGTCGATTGCGATGAACTCATTCCCGACCCTCCTGACCCATGAGACCTTGCGGACGGAACACCAGCACCAGTGCCATGGCGACGAACAGCATCACATCGGAATACTGAGGATTCACCATGGCCGTGAGGCTGAGGATTTCTCCGGCGATGATGCCGCCCACGATGGCGCCCGGGAAAGATCCCACGCCGCCGATCACCACCACCACGAAGGATTCGACCAGGTAGCGAAAGCCCATATCAGGCGTCAGCGCCACGATGGGCGAATTGACCACCCCGGCAAACCCGGCCGCCATGGCGCCCAGGCCGAATACCACCAGAAAGGCCCGCTTGATGTTGATGCCCAGGGCATCGACCATCTGCGCGTCCTCGATGCCCGCGCGCACCACCAGACCCAGGCTGGTGCGGTACAGGATGAAATACAGCACCAGCAGGGTCACTGCCGCAATGGCGAGCGTTTCCAGCCGGTACATCGGATAAATGAGCGAACCGATTTTGGCGATCCCCATGCCCCATTCAGGCGGCGAGACCGACAAGCTGACGCCGCCGTAAATGCCGCGAACGATTTCGATCAGGATGATGCTCAGGCCGAACGTGACCAGGATCTGGTCTTCGGGCGGACGGCTGTAGAACTTGCGCATCAGGCCGCGTTCCATGACCAGACCGCAGGCCAGCGCCACGACGGCCCCGCCGGCCAGGGCCAGCGCGAACGACCCCGTCAGGCCGTAGACCGTATAGCCCGCATACCCCCCTACGACGAACAGAGCGCCGTGTGCGAAATTGATGACACCGAGCGTGCCGTAGATGATGGTCAGGCCGGTACTGATCAACGCCAACAACAAACCGGTCGTCAGCCCATTGAATAATTGTGAGAGAAACAATGACATGCTCGGGTGCCTCCTTCAAGTCCCGGACAGTGGCCGATCCCGGGGCCGCAAAACCCCGGGAGCAACGGATTGCTCAGATGTAATCACCCAATTTGCAACCCAGCACACCCAGATCCGGCACGACGTCCTTGCCCTCGACGATCTGGACGATTTCGTAGTAATCGTCCGGGTTTTTCATGTCGGCCTTTTTCTTGCCGCGCATGACCGGGAAGTTGACGATGCCCTGGTGATCCTCGGGACGAATCGAGAACGGCCCGGTGGCGAGATTCAGGACCGCGCCCGATTCCAGAGACTTGACGACGTCGGGCGGATACAGCCCCCCGGCGCGCTCGACGGCCGCCGCCCAGACCATCACGGCCAGATAGGCATAGAAAGACGAGTCGCGCGGCTTGCCCTTGAACTTCTTCTCATAGGCATCGACGAAGTGTTTGGCCTGGGGGTATTTGTCCTGCAGTGTCCACCAGAACCCCTGGGCCACGATGACGCCTTCCATCAGATCGGCGCCGACTTCTTCTTCGATGTAGGCCGAGCTGTAAGGCACGACGACTTTCATCTTGTCGAGCAGGCCGAACTGTTTGGCCTGCTTGATGGCATTGGCGGCATCCGCGCCATAGGCCACGCACACCAGCACGTCGGCATCGGTATTGGCGATGTTGATCAGATAGGAACTGTAGTCCTTGGCACCCAGCGGGTGGACCTGGTTGGTAACCGTCGTCCAGCCTTCTTTTTCGGTGAATTCCTTCATCGACTGCGTGGTGGTGTGGCCGTAGGTATAGTCGGGCGTCAGATAGGCGGCCTTGCGGTTCTTGCCGAGTTCCTTGGCGGCCACGGGGGCAACCGCCTTGCAGGCCATATAGGCGAAATAGCAGGGGCGGAAGCCATAGCGCTGGCAATCGACGCCGGTAGTTTCATTGGAACCGGAAATGGCCGTGAAATACGGCGTATGTTCGCGGTTGCAGACCTTTTCCAGAGCGATGGCCACCGCGCTGCTGGTGCTGCCGGAGATCATCATCGCCTTGTTATCGTGGATGAAACGCGTGGCCGACTGCACGCCGGTGTTGGGTTTCGTTTCGGCATCGGCCGATACGATTTTCAGCGGCTTGCCCAGCACCCCCTTCTTGAGGTCGGGAGAAATTTCCTTGAGGACGGGATCGCCATTGTTGATGTGCTCGACGGCCAGTTCGTAGCCGCGTTGCTGCGCGGCGCCTTGCGCCGAATACGGGCCGGTCAGGTCGACAGTCAGGCCCAGAACGATGGCATCGCCCTCCGAACCTGCGGGCCAGGCCCCCAGGGGCTTCTTGTCGTCGGCCAGCGCGACCCGGGCGGCGCCGGACATCAGCATGCCACCGGCAACCCCGGCGGCACCGGCCTTCAGCACCGAACGGCGCTTGACCCGCGTCTGCATGGCTTGTCCCAAAGTCTTGTTGTCTTTCATTGTCTCGTCTCCTGGTAAGTGGCCCCGGGCACCGGATGCGCCCGGCTGAAACACAATAATTCCAGCAAAAACCCCGCGATTTATTTTTATGTAAAACAGCTTTGTTTTTATCCTTGCAGGAAATCGCGGACTGGATTTTCCGAGGGCCGGATTTCTGCGCGATGCTATTAGTAAAATTTGAAACTTACGCAAAACTTACGCTGCCATGGAGCATGCGATTCCGGCTCGCAGCGGGCAAAATCAGGCCACGCCGGAGCGTGATCCGGCCGAGCCGCATCTCATTGATTCGACTGGAAAATTCATTTTAATGTTGAATGATGCAATGCAATATAATCAGGGTTATTGCTTAAGGGAAAACCGCAGTTATGGCTTACCCTTAATATTGCGCCACACAATGAAAAACGGGACCCGAAGGTCCCGTTCATTCAAGCTCAAAACATCTGGCCCGGCATGCTGGATTCAAGTCAGCCGGATGCACGCCGCATATTCCCGCAGGATCTCGATACCCGGGTCTTTGCGCGGCCAGACCAGGCCGACGCCATCGCCCTCGTGGCGCGGCAGCACGTGAATGTGGGCGTGCGGCACGGTCTGCCAGCCGGCCGGGCGGTTGGCCTGCAGCAGCGTCAGGCCCTCGGGCCGAAAGGCGTCCTGGACGGCGCGCGCCACGCGGTGGGCCAGGCGCATGAGATCGGCCGCCAGGTCCTCGTCCATGTCGAGCAGGGTGGCATGGGGCTCGCACGGCGCCACCAGCACGTGGCCCGGGTTCAATTGCCCCGCGTCCATGAAGGCGAAGAGGCGGGCGTCGCGGTGAACGATGGCAGCCGGGATCTCGCCGGTCAGGATGCGGGTGAAGACGGTTTCCATAGGATGCGCGCTCCGGAAAGGCCCGTGGCCGGGCCGGGATGGGGTCCGGCCACGGTAGCACATCCCGGCCCGGCCTATCCGGGCGGAACGCCCCGATCCTGTTCGACGGCGAAGCAGGCCACCTGCCGCCCGCCCTGCGGCAGCAGGGCGGGCAGGCGCTCGCGGCACACCGGCATGACCCTGTGGCAGCGGGAGCTGAACGGACAGCCGGGCGGCGGATTCAGCGGACTGGGCAGTTCGCCCGAGAGCTTGATGCGCTCGCGCCGGGTCGCATCGTTCAGGCGCGGCGTGGCCGACAGCAGCGCCTGGGTGTAGGGATGCAGGGGCTGGCCGAAGATTGCTTCCTTGGTGCCCTGCTCCACCACCCGACCCAGGTACATGACCATGACTTCGTCGGCCAGGTGCTCGATCACCGACAGGTCGTGGGAAATGAACACGTAGGACAGACCCAGGTCGCGCTGCAGATCCTGCATCAGGTTCAGCACCTGGGCGCGCACCGACACGTCCAGCGCGGAGACGGCCTCGTCGGCGACGAGGATCTCGGGATCCAGCATCAGGCCCCGGGCGATGGCGATGCGCTGGCGCTGGCCGCCGGAGAACATGTGCGGATAGCGGCTGTAGTGCTCCGGCCGCAGGCCGACCCGCTCCATCATGGCCTGGCCGCGCGCCCGGCGCTCGCGCGCGTCCAGCCGGGTGTTGATCAGCAGGGGCTCCTCCAGGATGTCGCCGATGCGCTTGCGCGGATTGAGCGAGGCATAGGGGTTCTGGAAGATGATCTGGATCTTGCGACGGCGCAGTTTCGCCAGGGCCGGATCGGCGCGGGACACGTCCTGGCCCCGGTACAGCAGTTGCCCGGCGGTTGGCGGCTCGATCATGGTCAGCACCCGGGCCAGCGTGGACTTGCCGCAGCCCGATTCGCCGACGACCGCCAGAGTGCGACCGGCCTGCAGGCTGAAGGACACGCCGTCCAGGGCCTTGACGGTCTTCCCCGGCTTGAGGAAGCCGCCGTCCACGGCATAGTGGCGCTTGAGGTCGATGGCCTGCAGCACGGAAGCTCCGTTGGTGTCAGTAGGCAGCACTGGGGTCTCCATCGGTGTGAGTAGGCTGTTTTGCCGCCGGGCCGCCCCAAGGCAAAACGCGCCCCCCAGGGGGGCAGCAAGCGGCCGCAGGCTGCGCAGCGTGGGGGCCCTGTTTCGCCGGCTGTCCGGCGTCGTCCAGCGGGGTATGGCATTTGACCTGCCGGCCCTCCGGTCCAGTCAGCTCCGGCTCGCGGGCGCGGCACGCATCGGTGGCGTAGGGGCAACGCGGACTGAGCAGGCAGCCCTGGGGCCGGTCGTAGCGCCCCGGGACCACACCCGGCAGCGACACCAGGCGCTCGGCGCCATGGGAGAATTCCGGCAGCGCCCGCAGCAGCGCCTGGGTGTAGGGATGGCGCGGATGGCGGAAGATGTCCGACGCGGGGCCGGATTCCACCAGCTGGCCGGCGTACATGACCAGGATGCGATCCGCGGCCTCGGCGACCAGGGCCAGATCGTGGGTGATCAGCACCAGCCCCAGACCCTCGCTGCGCTGCAGCGACAGCAACAGGTCCATGATCTGGGCCTGGATGGTCACGTCCAGGGCCGTGGTCGGTTCGTCGGCGATCAGCAGGCGCGGTTTGCAAGCGATCGCCATGGCGATCATGACGCGCTGGCTCATGCCGCCCGAGAGTTGGTGCGGATAGGCCCGCAGGCGCGATTCCGGGTCGGGGATGCCAACCTGCTCCAGCAGTTCGATCACCCGGGTCCGCAGCGCGCGCCGCGAACCGCCGCCATGGGCGCGCAAGGCCTCGGCAATCTGGTATTCCACCGTGTAACAGGGGTTCAGGCTGGTCATCGGATCCTGGAAGATCATCGAGACTTCGGATCCGATCAGCGAACGGCGCCGCTTTTCCGGCATGCGCAGCAGGTCCTGGCCGTCGAAGCGCAGGGCGTCGGCATGCACCCGGCCGGGAAAGTCGATCAGTCCCATCAGGGCCAGGGAACTGACGGATTTCCCCGAACCGGACTCACCGACCAGGCCGACCACCTCGCCCGCCTCGACGCGGTAGCTGATGCGGTCCACGGCCTTGAAGGGCGCGGCTGCGTCGCCGAAATGGACGGACAGATTCTGGATTTCGAGCATGGTCTACACCTTCAGACGCGGATCGAGGGCATCGCGCAGGCCGTCGCCCATCAGGTTGAAGGCCAGCACCGCCAGCAGGATGGCCAAGCCCGGGAAGGTCACGACCCACCAGGCGCTCTGCGCGAACTGCAGCACATTGGCCAGCATGGTGCCCCATTCGGGGGTGGGCGGCTGCGCACCCATGCCCAGGAAGCCCAGCGCGGCCATGTCCAGGATGGCGTTGGAAAAGCCCAGGGACGCCTGCACGATGAGCGGCGCCAGGCAGTTGGGCAGGATGTTGACGAACATCTGTCGCCAGGCACCCGCCCCGACCACGCGCGAGGCGATCACGTAGTCGCAGGTCATCTCGCGCAGCACCGCCGCGCGTGTCAGGCGCACGTAGTGCGGCAGCGCCACGAAGCTGAGCGCCAGGGACGCGTTGACGATCGACGGCCCGAAGATGGCCACCAGCACCAGCGCCATCAGCAGGCTGGGCAGGGCCAGCATGATGTCCACCAGGCGCATGATGGCGATGTCGACGATCCCGCCCGCATAGCCGGCGATGACGCCGAAGAAGATTCCCAGGACCAGCGATACGCTGACCACCAGGAACCCGACCAGCAGCGACAGGCGCGCGCCATGGATCAGACGCGACAGAATGTCGCGACCCACGTCGTCGGTGCCCAGGACGAAGCGCCAGGAACCGCCGTCGAGCCAGGCGGGAGGCTGCAGCAGGGCGTCACGGTATTGCGCGGACGGATCGTGCGGCGCGATCAGCCCCGCGAAGACCGCCACGAGCAGCATGACGGCAATGTAGTACAGGCCGATCAGCGCTCCGCGGTTACAGCTGAAGTCCTGCCAGAAGGATTTGAACGGTCCCGGCGGCGCCGGGACGGTCGCGATTGTGGTTGCGGTCGTGGACATGTCAGTTCCTCCCCCGACGATGGTGGATGCGCGGATCGACCAGCCCGTACAGGATATCGACGCACATGTTGACGAGGATGATGAGGATGGCGATCATCAGCACGCCGCCCTGGACGACCGGGTAGTCTCGCTGCCCCAGGCCGGTGATCAGCCAGCGTCCGACCCCCGGCCAGGAAAAGATGGTTTCGGTCAGGATCGCTCCGACCAGCAGCACACCGACCTGCAGCCCGATCACCGTCAGGACCGGCAGCAGGGCGTTGCGCAGGGCGTGCACCACCACCACCCGCAGGCGCGACAGGCCCTTGGCCCGCGCGGTGCGGATGTAGTCCTCGTTCAGGACCTCGAGCATTGAGGAGCGCGTCATGCGGACGATCACCGCCAACGGGATTGTCGCCAGCACGAAAGCCGGGAGCAGAATGTGATGCAGGGCGTCCAGAAAATTGCCCTCTTCACCGAACAGCAGCGTGTCGATCAGCATGAAACCGGTGAGCGGATTGTCCGGATCCAGGAACACCGCATCGCTGACGCGCCCGGATACCGGCATCAGACCCAGTTGCACGGAAATCAACATGATCAGCATCAGCCCCCACCAGAACACCGGCATGGAATAGCCCGTCAGGGCGGCGGTGATGGCGGCGTGGTCGAAGAACGAACCGCGCTTGACGGCGGCCAGCACCCCTACGGGGATGCCAATCGACAACGCGATCAGCATGGCGACACAGCTGAGTTCCAATGTCGCCTGGAAACGCGGTACGAACTCGGATCCGATCGGCTCGCGGGTGGTCAGCGAGGTTCCCAAGTCGCCGTGCAGCACGCCCCAGACGTAATGGCCGTACTGTGTCCACAGCGGCTGGTCCAGGCCCAGCTGGGCCATCATGGCCGCGTGGCGTTCGGGGGACAGGCCGCGTTCGCCCGCCATGATCATCACCGGGTCTCCGGGAATCAGGTGGATGAACACAAAGGTCAGCAGCGTGATGCCGACGAACGTCGGGATGGCCAGGCCGACGCGTTTGAGTATGAAGGAAAACATGGGGCGAAAGCGTCCCTCGGGCAGGAAGGATGGCGGGAGGAGAGAGCCACGCCCGCCTCCCGGCCTGCCGCGCAGGCGCCGGGACGCGGGTCGAAGGAGGCTTTTACTCAGCCAAGATCGTTGTGGTCGAAAATATGGCGACCCATGGGTGAAATGACATAGCCACGGACGTTTTTGCGCAGGGGTTCAAACACCGTGGAGTGCGCGATCATGACAGCCGGGGCCTGTTCATGCAGTATGACCTGGGCCTGCTCATAGAAATCCACTCGTTTGGCGCGGTCGAACGTGGCACGAGCCTGTTGAATCAGATTTTCAAAAGTCTGATCGCACCAGAAAGAATAATTATTGCTGCCCCTGGCCACGCAACTGAACTGCGTCGCCAGGAAGTTGTCCGGGTCGCCATTGTCACCCGTCCAGCCCGTCAGCATGACCTGGTGCTCGCCAGCCTTGGTGCGCTTCAGGTATTCACCCCATTCGTACGTGACGATCTTGGCCTTGACGCCGATCTTGGCCCAATCGGACTGGATCATCTCGGCCATGCGCCGTGCGTTCGGATTGTAAGGGCGCGACACCGGCATGGCCCACAGGTCAGTCTCGAAGCCATCCGGGTAGCCGGCCTCGGCCAGCAGGGCCTTGGCCTTGTCCAGATCATATGGCCAGTCCTGGACCGCATCGTTATAACCCCACACCGTCGGCGGCATTGGATTCTTGGCTGGCCGGGCCGCACCCTGGAAGATAGCCGCGATAATGGCGGGCTTGTCGATAGCCATGGATAGAGCCTGGCGTACGCGCACGTCGGTATAGGGTTTCTTTTCGGTATTGAAGGACAGGAACCCCACGTTCATGCCGACCTGCTCCAGTAGCTGAATGTTCCGGTTCTCGCGCATCGAGCTCAGGTCGGCCGGGTTTGGAAACAGCATGGACTGGCACTCGTTTTTCTGCAGTTTGGCGTAGCGTACCGAAGCGTCGGGCGTGATAGCGAACACCAGACGACCGATCTTGGGTTGATCGCCCCAATAGTCCTTGAACGCCTTGTACAGGATGCGCGAGTCTTTCTGGTAAGCGACGAATTCGAAGGGGCCCGTGCCGATGGGGTCGGTATCGACCTTGGTCGGCGTGCCAGCCTTCATCATGACATCCGCGTATTCGGCGGACAGGATGGAGGCGAAGTCCATACCCAAGTCGGCGATGAACGGGGCCTCGGGGCGGTTCAGGACGAAGCGGACAGTATGATCGTCGCCCTTCTCGACACGGTCGATGAGCGCGCCCATGCCCATGCCGCTGAAGAACGCATAGGAGCCGTTCGAGACCTTGTGGAAGGGATGGTCTTCATCCTTCTGGCGCAAGAACGAGAACAGCACGTCGTCGGCATTAAAGTCGCGAGTCGGCTTAAAGAGTTTGCTTTGGTGGAATTTCACGCCCTGGCGCAGGTGGAAGGTGTAGACCTTGCCATCCTCGCTGACGTCCCAGGATTCGGCCAAGCCAGGCACGATTTCAGTGGTGCCTGCCTTGAATTCGACCAGGCGATTGAAGATGGGATGGGTCGCGTCGTTGGTCGTGCCCGACGTGAAGAACGCGGCGTTGAAGCCTTCGGGCGAGCCTTCGGAACAGTAAACGTACGTGGTGGCGGCCTGCGCGCTCGACATGGCCATGGACGCCAGGGCCAAGCCCAGCGTCCGCTTGAAGATCTTGTTCATTGTTACCTCTTTGAGTGTGACCACGAGTGGCGGAAAGACTCGGCGGCGTAGGGTTGTCGGCGCTGCCGCAAATTTTTCGAAATATAGCACGAAACACCACATACACTCCAGCATCCAGGCATCCAGGATTACCCGGGTGTCGATTTGCGCAACTTTTTAGGATGCCCGCCTCATGACCCGCATGCCGCTTGCTACCCCTGAGGAAACGCTTTCGGCCATGGATCCCTGGAACAATACCGATTGGGGGCACCAGTTGACTTCATTAAACGTATTTCTTAGAAAACGCCTGTCTAATGAATACCGGCGCCCCCTCAATGATGGAGCACCCCTATTTCCAACTCATCAAGCGAGCGAATCGCACAGCCATCTTGTTCAAACAAAAAAATTGCCCAAGAGTGCTGTTTTACCAGGATTCTGCAGAAAGAGAAGAAAGAAACGCCCATTCAGGCATACTGAGTTCCTTCAGGCGGATTGTCGAGAGCGGGCGCCGGAAGAGAATTGCGTTGGAATGAGCTCACTCCCAGGCTAAAAATATCACCGTGGGCCAGCCGAAAACTTGCAGTTATATGGCTCATAACCACGCTCATAATTATATCTTCAAAAATAATCGGTCTATTAAGTCGCCTGCCCAAGTCTATTTCATGTTTGCTCAAGCGCAGAGACTGGGCATTCTTTAAATCGACGTGCAAATTATAATACAATTTAAAGTTTTTAAGAATTACATTCAATTTATTGACTGAATTTTGCAACATCATTTGAGAGCGCGAAAAGTTTGAAACTGTTGCAGGGATTTCCAGTCCGAGCACATTGGCGGCGTCAAGTATTTTAACAATGATTTCACTGGGATCTTTGGTATTATTCATGATCTCTTGTATTTTCTGCAGAAGGTCAGCACGCTTTTCCTTGATCCGCGCCTTTCCATCCTCGGATAAGATCGCCTCGTAATTCCTGACAAATACGCCTGCATTCCTCGCACCAGCCGCCAGGACCATCTTGAATACAGCCCGGCGCTGGTCAAAAGAAAGGACGCAAGCATTACCCATGTCAATGGCAGTGATCATGCCCTGCTTGTCGTTGGAAAACATTATGTTTCCCGCGTGCAGGTCACCATGATAAAAGCCGGAGCCGAACAGGGCTTCTTCCACCCATCTTCGGGTCAACGATTCGAAACCGGCTGCAAGATTTGTGCCCATTTCCACAGATTCAATGATTGCTTGCAAATTCATACCCCCATTCGACAGGGCCTGCAGGTCGTTCAAGGCTTGGTTGGCCGTGATTCCCGGTGCCTTTTCCAGCACCATACAAGAATGGGTGGCGGGTATAGCTTCAATAAGTTTCATGGATTGAAGGTTCTGTGCATCAGTCCCGTATACTTGAGCCAGACGGACATTCGCGGCTTCTTTTTCTAGATCCAGTTCCACTTGAACCTGTTCGGAAATACCATTGAATGTCATCGACATTCCGCCGATTTTTCCGGCCTCTTCCTCGAAGAACTTCCGTTCTCGTTCTGCGCGCAACCTGATGCCCGGGCGCAGAAGTTTGATTACGGCTTCCTGTGGTTCTGGCTTGCCCTTCCAATATATATTCACGAGAAATGCCTGCCCAACAGATGCGGCGCCAAGACTGCGCCTGACTTCAATTCGCTCAATTTTGCCTTCAGATCGCCCCACCATGCCGAAAAGGGCAGCATCCACGAAAGTTTTGTTGATAGGGCCCAGGTCTGTTTTCAGATCATTCAGAGCTTCTTTCAGTTCACCAGTGGCATTGTCCCCCAGCAATTGAAGCAGTTTTTGCAAGTAGGGCCCCCCCCCCTTGAGAAGGGCAACCAGCTTGACTTCATTGGAATCTTTGGCACCTGATTCGCGCATATAGGACGCCAGCATGGCGCGCTTGTCGATTACGAATTGTTGATTGAAATAATTTTTCAATATCTTTTGCAAGAATTCCTGGAGATTGCCTTTACCGCCTCCGGTGTCTATAGTTGCAAGCAGATCGGCACCTTGCAGCGAGTTGAATTCCATGCTTTCCAACTCGTTGTCAATAATTCCCACAAAATCTTGGTACTTCTCATCGGGGAGACGTTCCAGGACAAATTTCATGGTTTCCCCGGTAATCATATCTTTGGCCGGGAACAGTCCATCAAAAAGGCCAACCATAGCATTCTTCGCTGTGGCGCTCAGACTTTCCGGCAGACCAGCTGCATCAATAATAGCAGGGTCGGTATAGATTCTTGCCAGAAGATCCGAGTTGTTCAGCAGAACCGCCTTCAGGATTTTCTCTGGCTCCTTTCTATCCGATTCCCACGTTTTTATTGGGAGAAAAATATCCGCAAACATGTTACGGACGTCTTTTTCATTTTTATCCTGGAAAGCTCTGCTTTTCTTGATACCGGTATCGACAGTCGCATTTTGATAGACAATTTCTCCCCGGCTTTCATCTCGCCGCTTGCCCTCATTCGATTGCTTCACCCACGCGGCGATCAGATCGTGACTTTCCTCGTCGACGATCTGGGTGCTTGGGTTCTCTTTGCAGCTAAATCTTTCTTCTATGCCGTTCTTGGTTGTCTCGCCATCGATCAGTGCTTCGCACATCTCGATTATTTTTTTAGTATCAATGGAATCAAGATTTTTTTGATCTATGGCTATACCACGCAGTTTCAGGAAACTCACCGCCTGGGAACGTTGGTGAGGTGTTTCGTCCCGCAATGCCTTTTTTGCAAGCTCCACCCCAAAGCGGTTGACGTCTGAAAGAATATTCCGCTTGAGGTTTTCCCTGACCTCCGCCATGGTTTTTCCGCACAGGACTTTTCCTTCGGTGCCAAAAGAGATGTAGACGCCACCGTCTACGGGAGCGAGGCCCATTCTTGAATTCTGATAATCGGTGCTGAAACCACTTTCTGAATCCGGCATCCCCTGCATTCCTTCCAATAGCGCACCGGCCATGCTTGAGAATTCTTCTGCCCCCTGCCTTTTATTGAATTGATGATAGATTTCAATTCCAATGGCTCCAATGCCTCCCGTCAACAAGCCGACAGCCACCTGCAGAACGATGCTGGCGGTGGATCGCTTTTGTACCGCTTCGATCATTTTGCTTCTGGCCTGCATATTCAGGCTGGATTCTGCTGACAGACCTTTGTGCAGAGTACTAAAGCTCACTTCGATCTCCTCTTTTGCTAGCTCAAATCGGTGCAGGGCGTTGGTTTGTAGCGGGTCGAGGCCCATGGGAAGCCCACAGCAAGACCGCTATTACCCTGACTGAGGAACAGGCCAAGTACCAAAGTTCCTTTCAGGGTCCCCGGTGCCAGCTATTTATCGATATCCGTCCGGCACCCTCGAACCGGCCGGCCTCAGGAAAGGCGTCATCGGATCGTCAGGCTGGCCGGGCGCCGGGGACAATCGCGCCCAGAAAATCGGCTATAGCGCAAGAAAAAGGCGTTGACGGAAAAAGGCGCTGATCGGGGCAATAGCCCTACTTACACTCAACTGTCCTTAAAGTGAACTGCAACCCGGAAGTTGGACGCTGATCCAACCTTTAGAATGTTCTTCATGATGAAGTACAAGTGAAGAGTTCAAGTTATCCGTGGTGCAAAGCTACGCACCCGACCCCCTGTGTCAGACTAGTTGTCGCATCGGATTTGGAACGATTAGATGAATTTGACGACCTACAGCACGGCCTTCAAAGAGGAGGCGATCCGCAAGACCCTGCAGCGCGGCACGCGCACGGTGGCTGACATGGCCCAGGAGTTGAACATGTCGGTCCATACGCTGAAGAACTGGATTCGCAATCCGAAGATGGCTCATTTGCGCAGGCAATCCTCAGAAGAGGCCCCCGCCAGTCGGTGGACATCCGCACAGCGGCTGCAGGCCCTGCTTGAGACCCATTCTCTGGCCGAAGAGGCGCGCAACGCCTGGTGCCGGGAACGGGGCATCTTCGCCCATCAGCTCACGGCCTGGAAGCATGAGCTCGAACAGTCGGGGAACAAGCCCGCAGCCGATATCCAGGAGCTGCGTCGGCTCAAAGAGGAACTGGTTGGCGTGCGCCGTGATTTGGCCCGCAAGGACAAGGCGTTATCGGAGGCGGCAGCCCTGCTGGTACTGCAAAAAAAATACCAGGCGCTGTGGGAGGACGAGGACAAATGACCTCACTGACACAGCGCCGACAGATCATGGCATTGATTACTGAGGCGGTCACGGCTGGTGCTCGACAGGCACGCGCCTGTGAAGCAATCAATCTGAGCGCACGCACACTGCAACGTTGGCGGCGGGCCCCGGAGCAAGGCGATGGGCGCCCCACGCGGGTACAGCGGCCCTGCAACCGCCTGAGCGATGCCGAGCGTGATCGCATCCTGCGGGTGGTCAACAGCAGCGAGTACGGCCACCTGCCCGCTTCTCAGATCGTGCCACGCCTGGCGGATACGGGGGTCTATCTGGCCAGTGAATCGACGATCTACAGGCTGATGCGTACCGCCGGGCAACTGGTGCATCGCACGCCTGATCGCACGCCTGGCCCGGTGCATCGGCCTCGGGCGCTGACGGCTACTGCGCCAGGGCAGCTCTTCAGCTGGGACATCACCTATCTGCCCGCCACCGTGCGGGGCCAGTACTACTACCTGTACCTGTTTCTTGACCTGTTCAGCCGTCACATCGTGGGCTGGCAGGTCTATGACACCGAGGACAGCGCCCGTGCCAGTGAGCTGATGCGCGATATCTGCCGCCGCGAGGGCATCCTCCCAGGGCAGGTGGTGTTACACAGCGACAATGGCTCCCCGATGAAGGGCGCCACCATGCTGGCGACACTACGGGAGCTGGGTGTGGCGCCATCGTTCAGCAGGCCAGCGGTGAGCAATGACAACCCGTACTCAGAGTCCTTGTTCAGGACTCTGAAGTACCGCCCCCGCTACCCTCGCAAGCCCTTCACCGGTCTGCTGGCTGCCCGGGCCTGGGTCGGTGAGTTCGTGCGCTGGTACAACACCGAGCACCGGCACAGCGCTATCGGCTTCGTGACGCCTGAGCAGCGTCACTGTGGGCGCGATCGCGGCCTGCTCGAACGGCGCCATGCCCTCTATCGGGCGGCCCGCGAAAAGCACCCGGAGCGCTGGAGCGGCAGGACCCGCAACTGGACAAGAGTCGACGAGGTCTTCCTCAACCCGCAGAAGGGTCACGCGTCCTGTGCCAAGCGAAATTCAGACCTCAAGCGGGCGGCTTGAGTCACTCAGAAAATGCGACAGATAGGTTGACAATCACCGCCGACGGGTCAGGACTGAAGGCCATCGCTCGGCGGTATGATCTTGACCCGGCGACGGTGAGCCGCTGGGTCAAGGTCTATCTTCTGCGTCCCGTTGGCCGCAACCCTCAAGCAGGCCCGACTTCGGTTCGATGTGACGGCGGCCAACGCCCGCATTGGTCGGTGGTTGACGGGGATGGCCAACCAGCGGCTGCACGGCACCACTCGGGAACAACCCGTCAAGCGGCTGCAGGAGGAACGCCTGGCGCTGCTGCCGCTGCCTCAGCAGCATGGCATTCTGGTGCCGTGCGCTTCTCACCGGCCTGTGCCGCAGGAGAGCTTCCAGCACCCGCTGTCGGTCTATAACGCGTTGCTGGAGGGGCATGCATGAACCTTCAACGCCCACCGAATCGAACAGCTCAGCGATGTCCTGAAGCTGGAGCGGATCGACAGCGAGTGGCCGGCCATCGCGCGGCAGTGCGCCCGCGAGGACGCCAGCCATGGGGACTTCCTGGGACGCCTCCTGGGCCTCGAGAACGACGCCCGCATCAAGCGCCAGCGGGCCGCCTTGATGAAGATCGCCACGTTGCCGTCGATCAAGACTATCGAGGACTATGACTTCGCCTTCGCCAGTGGCGCACCGCGTGCCCGGATCCAAGAGCTCGCCGCCTTGAGATTCATCGAACGCGCCGAGAATGTCGTGTTCCTGGGACCCAGCGGCGTGGCAAGAGTCACCTGGCACAGGCGTTGGCCTATGGTGCGGTAATGGCAGGCATCAAGACCCGTTTCCTGACCGCTGCCGATCCGATGATGCAACTGGCCACCGCCCATAAACAGGATCGGCTGCAGCAGTACTTCAACCGCGCCATCGTCGGGTCACGCCTGCTGGTGATCGACGAGATGGGTTATCTGCCCTTCGGGCGCGAGGAGGCCAACCTGTTCTTCAACGTGGTAGCCCAACGTTATGAACGCACCAGCATCATCGTCACCAGCAATCTGCCCTTCAGCCAGTGGTCTTCATGCTTCTCAGAGGACCAAACGCTGACCGCCGCCTTGCTCGATCGTCTGCTGCATCACGCCCATATCGTGCAGATCGCCGGGGAAAGCCACCAACTCAAGGACAAGTGAAAAGCTGGGAATATCAAGATCAGGAACTAGGTTTTTAGACGCCGGGGTAGGTCAGTTTTACTCCGACAATCCCGACGGTCAGTTCAAAGGGGGAACTTTTTCACTCGCCCATCCCCAACAGATCGCCAAATTGCGCGATGAACTCGGCCGGCGACATCGTCCGGCCATTGGCCGTGACCTGGCCGTCGGCATAGCGGTAGCCGGCCGTGACGGCGTCCCCCTGGCGTTGCACCAGACCCTGTCGTTCCAGCCGGCCGGCATACTGGTCGAACAGCATGCTGACCAGCGCCACGGCCATGTCGGGACCGCCATCGCCCCGCTGCGTCTGACGCACAACCTGCAACAGCATGGGTTTGGACAGGCTCAGGTGCGCCGACAACTGGCGGATGGCGCTTTCGATCAACCCACCCAGATCCCGGGGCGCATCCTCGGCCGCCGGTCGGAATTCGGCCTGGGCCTTGAGCTCACTGGCTCCCTGGGGGGTTTCCCAGCGCAGGCCGTCGAGCGACAGGCGCGGGCTGGCCGCCAGCACGGGTACGGCCAGGGCGCGCAAGCGCTCCTGGTCCTGCTCGGACAGGCCCTCGTCCGGATCATCGCCTTCGTTCAACCGTTCCAGCGCGCCGGCCAAGGCCTGCAAGGCCGGCACGTCCAGGTGCTCGGCCGACAAGGCCAACGTGATCCGGCCCAGATCCTGACGATCGACCTGCAGCCGGCCCAGGTCGTAGGCCAGCCGGCTGTCCAGCAGACTGCCCGTGCGGGCCGTGTCCGAGCGCAGCGACGGCTCGATGAGCGCCACGGGAGGCGAGTCGGGCACGTCGACCTGGATCTGTCCGAACCGCGCCTGCTGGCGCGATTGCAGGTCGGTCTCGCCGCTGCGGGTGGTGGTGCCGTCGAAATCCAGGCCCTCGACGCGCACCCGGACGCCGGAATCCGCATCGAACGCGGCCAGCCGGTCAACATGCCCGGACACGGCCGTCTGGCGCGTTCCGGGGTCGTAGTCGATCCGCACCAGGCCACCGCTGAAGTCCAGCCGATCGTCGGCCAGCCGGACCGGCTCCAGGCGCCAGCGCGCGGCGACACGCCCGTCGAAACCGATCCTGGACTGCAGCGTCCAGGGTGCCGCGCCGGCCGGCAGCGCATCGAACCAAGGCTGCCACGGGCCGCCCGGCAGGGGTTCGATCAAGCTCCAGGCCGCCGCGGGTCGCCACTCGCCCTGACGCACGGCTACCCAGGGCCAGGGACCGTGCCGCAGCGCGTCATGCAGGCCCAGCGTCTGGTCGTGGCCTTCATCGTCATGGAATTCGAAGCCGTAGCGGATGTCCGAATCGAAAATCCCGCGCCGGTAGTCCTCGATCTTCAGGACGGGGCGCGGATCGGCGGACGTCCATTGGGCGGCGATTTCCCCGTTGGCCTGTTCCACCCAGGCTTCGATGCGATCCTGGGCCAGGCGTCCGGCATACCAGGAGGCGCCCGTGTAGGCGAGGGCCAAGGCGGCCACCAGGCCGGCTGCGGTCTTCAGGGAGCGTCGGCTCATCGGGAATCTTCTCCATCGGGGCGCCCGGAGGCGCGGTCGTATAGTCGAATCAATTGCGCGGCGTCTTCCGCCCCCAGGCCCCGGAGGCTGGCCAGACGGTAGCTTTGCCCGGTGGCCGCGGCCACCGGCATGGCGGTGCCCTGGGCGCGCGCCAGCGCCGCCACGGTGTCCAGGTCCTTGAGCATGGTGTCCAGGGTGGCCTGGGCGGGTCCGGGCGCCTGGATCATGCGCGGCACGAAAATCCGCAGCAGCGTGGAATCGGCCCAGCCGCCGGCCAGGGCCTCGGCCAGACGGGCCGCGTCGACACCGGCGTCCCGCGCCAGGGCGATGGATTCGGCGATGGCGGCGATCGTGGTGGTCACGATAGTCTGGTTGCAGAGCTTGGTCACCTGGCCACAGCCCGTCGGACCCATGTGAGTCACCCGGCTGGCATAGGCCATCAGCAGCGGCGTCGCCCGGGCGCAGGCGTCGGCCGGGCCGCCCGCCATGATGGCCAGGGTGCCGGCCGCCGCCCCGCCGGTGCCGCCGGATACCGGGGCGTCCAGCCAGACGGCGCCGTTGGCCCGGGCCAGCCGTTCGGAAAATTCGCGTGTCTCGGCTGGCGGAATGGAGGAATGATCGATCAGCAGTTCCAACGACCCGGCCTGCGCCAGCCCGCCCCCTCCGAATACCACCTCGCGCACCGCCGCCGCGTCGAACAGGCACAGGGCGACCCAGGCGCACCGCTCGCCCAGTTCGCGCGGCGTCGCGCAGGCCCGGGCGCCGACCGCCTGGACGTCCCGCAGGGGACCGGGCGAGCGGTTCCAGACATGGACCTCGTGCCCGGCCCGCAGCAGGCGGTTCACCATGGGCACGCCCATGCGGCCCAGCCCACAGAACCCGATCCTCATGGTCATCCGGTCCGTTCGAGGGGTCATTCGGGCTGTTTGCGGGACAGTTCGCGCGGCAGGGGAAAGGCGATCTGTTCGCGCACCCCTTCCAGGGGGCGAACGGAGCGCGCGCCCAGTTCCTTCAGCCGACCGATCACCTGCCGCACCAGGACTTCGGGCGCGGAGGCTCCGGCGGTCACGCCGATGCGCCGGGCATCGCGCAACCATTCCGGATCGACCATGTCGGGATGATCCAGCAGGTAGGCGGTCACGCCCTTGCGCTCGGCGACCTCGCGCAGGCGGTTGGAATTGGAACTGTTCGGGCTGCCGACCACCAGCACCAGATCGCATTGCGGTGCCATGACACGCACCGCGTCCTGGCGGTTCTGCGTGGCATAGCAGATGTCGCTTTTCTTGGGCTCGGCAATGCCGGGAAAACGCGTGCGCAGAGCGGCGGCCACCTGGGCGGCATCGTCGATGGACAGCGTGGTCTGGGTGACGAAGGCGAGGCGGTCCGGATGGCGCACCTGGAGTGCATGGACGTCTTCCACCGATTCGACCAGGTACATGCCGTCGTCGGCCTGGCCCAGCGTGCCCTCGACTTCGGGGTGGCCCCGGTGGCCGATCATGACGACCTCGCGGCCCTCCTTGCGCATGCGGGCGACCTCGACGTGGACCTTGGTCACCAGCGGGCAGGTGGCGTCGAAGATGCGCTGGCCGCGCTGGGCGGCTTCGTCGCGCACGGCGCGCGAGACGCCGTGCGCCGAGAAGATCACGATCGCGCCCGAGGGGGCGTCCTCCAGTTCGTCGATGAAGACGGCGCCCTTGGCGCGCAGATCCTCGACCACGTAACGGTTGTGCACGATCTCATGGCGCACGTAGATCGGTGCCCCGTGGATCTCCAGGGCGCGCTCGACGATCTCGATGGCCCGGTCCACGCCGGCGCAGAAGCCGCGCGGCTGGGCCAGGACGATCTCGGCGCCCGTGTCGCCGGCCGGTGGACATTCATCGATCACAGCACCCCCAGGATCTTGACCTCGACCTGCAGGTCGATCCCCGCGAGGGGGTGGTTGAAGTCGAACAGGGCGGCGTCGTCCCGCAGGGTCTTGAGCACGCCGGAATAGCGGCCGCCGTTGGGGGCCACGAACTCGACCATGTCGCCCGCCTCGAACTCGGTGTCGGGGGGGGCGTTGCGCGCCATCTCGTCGCGTCCGACCCACCGCAGCAGGTCCGGGTTGCGCTCGCCATAGGCCTGGGCGGCCGGCAGGTCCACCGTGAAATGCTCGCCCTCCGGGCGGTCGAGCAGCAGGGCCTCGATGCCCGGCGCCCATTGGCCGATGCCCATCTGCAGGGTGGCGGGCCGATCCAGGAAGGTATCGACGAAGGCGGTGCCGGCGCCGGGGCCGGTCAGCAGTTCGATGCGGTAGTGCAGCGTGACATAAGAGTCCGGCCGGACGTACTGCTCAGCTTGAGTTGAGGTCAAAATGCCCCCGAGAAGGATTCAATGCAAACCTGTACATTTTAGGGCCTATCATGCCACAAGACACTCGATCTCCCTGTTCCGAACGTCCCCGGGAACGCCTGCTGCGGCACGGCGCCCAGGCGCTGACGTCGGCCGAACTGCTGGCGGTCCTGCTGCGCACCGGCACACGCGGCATCGGCGCCGTGGACATGGGGCGCCGGATGATCGAGCATTTCGGCGGGCTGCGCCGTCTGCTGGCGGCGGAAGCCTCGGCCTTGCTGGCCTTTCCGGGCATGGGCGCGGCCAAGACCTGCGAGCTGCTGGCGGTCCAGGAACTCAGCCGCCGCGCAATCGAGGAGCCGCTGCGCAACGGCCGCGCCCTGAGCCAGCCCGACCGGGTCAAGCAGTTCTGCGCCCTGCGCCTGGCGCACCTGCGGGTGGAGCACTGCATCGCCCTGTTCCTGGACAACCAGTTGCAACTGATCGAATGCGCCGAAGTCGCGCGCGGCACGCTGTCGCACGCCTCGATCTATCCGCGCGAGGTCGTGAAGGCCGCCCTGAGCCACCACGCCGCCGCCCTGATCCTGGCCCACAACCACCCCTCGGGCCTGGCCGAGCCCAGCCCGGCCGATGTCACCCTGACGCGCCAACTGAAGCAGGCCCTGGCCCTGGTCGATGTCCGGCTGCTGGATCACCTGATCGTCGGCGCCACCGAGGTCACTTCGCTGGCGGAGCGGGGGCAGGTGTGAAATCCTGCACAGCGATGACGCCGAAAATTTCCATAAATAATCATTGACTTTATATCGTTATAGATCAGGCCCACAAATAGATTGAAATTCTGTGATTGAAATTCTGTCGATCTGATGCAATGCTTTGCGGATGGAAAAAGACGATGCAAGAAAGCTCAGTCCGGCCGAGCAGAAACAGACGGTGTGCCGCATCTCTCCCGCCCCGGACTGATCAGCGCCGCACAGCTTCTGGGTATCAAAATGCGGTTGAAAATGGAGGAAGCGGGTTTACCGCCCGAGCGCGGCGTCTATGCGCAACTCATGTTGGATGGCCGCGCCCTTGCCCCTGGAACTCGCAAACCGCCGGATCCAGGCCGGCGGTACCGGCCAGAAACTGTTCCAGCCTCTCCAGGCTGGTAAGCCGTTCGTCGTGCAAGGTCAAGATCATCTCCCGATGATCGACGACCCGCGGCCAAAGCTCCAGACTCATCTGATGTTGGAATCACCAGGCCCCCTTCAGACTCATCTGATATTGGACAGGGCTGGCCCTGGATCTTCTCCCGCCTTCATAGTAGAATGGTGGGCTTATCTCGGATACGTTGCCAGGATTCTGATGCGGATCGCCCTTCTTGCAGGGGTTCTTTCGCATCCATCCGGCTGGCGACCCCTAATCACCCACCCACGGATTCCATCATGAAAGAAGGCATTCATCCCGAATACCGCGAGGTCGTGTTCCTCGACCTGCAGACCGGCAACAAGTTCATCTCGCGTTCCTCGCTGAATTCGCGCGAAACGACCGAGATCGACGGCAAGTCCTACCCGCTGTTCAAGTGCGACGTGACTTCGGAATCGCATCCCTTCTACACCGGCGCCCAGACCCGCATCGTCGAAACCGGCCGCGTGGAAAAATTCCGCGCCCGCTTCGCCCGCACTGCCGGCACCGTCAAGAAGTAAGACCCCCACGCTGCGCAAGCTGACGCTTGCTTGCTGCCCCGAAAAAGGGGCGTTTTTGCCTTGGGGCGGCCCGGCGGCGAAAAACATGCTAAGCGACGCCCTCTTCCCGCAGCGCGCAGTTTCAAAAGGCAGCCGTCCGGCTGCCTTTTTCATTTAACATGGGCGCATTCATCCGCCCCTCCTTTCCTGGTGCTTTCCGGTGCTGTCCCAAGACCTGCGATCGACGCCCGCCCGCCTGACGGCCACGGCCGCCGCCAAACTGCCCCGACCGTTCCTGCTGTGCGTCGGCCTGGTCTACATCCTGGCCGGCCTGTTCTATCGCGATCCCTGGAAGACCGACGACGTCACTGGCCTGGCGACCATGCTCACCGCCCTGTCGGGCCAGGACCACACCTGGCTGCTGCCCCAGGTCGGCCACCTGGCCCAGGCCCAGGACGGGCCGCTCGTCACCTGGGTTGGCGCCTTCTCGATCTGGGCGCTGCGCCCCCTGTTCGAACTTTTCTTCAGCCCCCTGGACGCGGCCATCATCGCCTCGCGCGCGCCCAATCTGCTATGGTTCGCCCTGCTTACCGGCTCGATCTGGTACGGCACCTACCTGCTGGGCCGACGCCCGGAATCCCAGCCGCTGGCCCTGCCCTTCGGCGGAGAACCCACCCCCCCCGACTACGGCCGGATGCTGGCCGATGCCGCCCTGCTGCTGATCGTCGCCACGGTCGGCATCGTCTGGCGCATGCACGAGACCTCCGAAGTCCCGGCCCTGATCGCCTGCCAGGCCCTGGCCTTCTACGCCGTGGCCCGCATGCTCGACCACCCGGTGTCGGGCGCCGCCACCCTGGGCGTGGCCGTGGGCCTGGCCTTCCTGGCGCGCGGCTGGCTGGGTTGCCTGCCGCTGATCCTGGCGGTGCCCGTCGCCTTCCTGCCCGGCCGCGCCCTGGCGGCCGAACGCAAATGGCTGGCCGCCAGCGCCCTGATCGCAGCCACGCTGATCCTGCTCTGGTGGATCCCCGCCCGGACTTTCGGCCCGTACTGGACCGAGAGCTGGCTGCTCTGGACGCGCAACGCCTTCGACTGGCCCGGCGCCCGGGCCTGGGGCAGCATCCTGCGTGACCTTCCCTGGTTCCTCTGGCCGACCTGGCCGCTGGCCCTGCTGGCGCTGTGGCGCTGGCGCGGCTGGTTCGGCGCACCCCACATCGGCATTCCGCTGGGCTTCGCCGCCGGGGCGCTGCTGACGCTGCTGGCCAGCGCCGACCCCTTCGAGCCCGAATACGCCACCCTGGCCGTGCCCTGCGCCGTCCTGGCGGCCTTCGCCCTGCCGACCCTGCGGCGCGGCGTGGTCAACACCCTGGACTGGTTCGCGGTGATGTGCTTTTCGCTGACGGCCGCCACCGTGTGGCTGGGCTGGGTGGCCCTGCAGGCCGGCTGGCCCGCCCAGATCGCCGCCAACATCACCCGCCAGACTCGCGGCTTCGATCCCCACATCGCCTGGCCCGCCACGACCTTCGCCATCCTCGGCACCCTCGCCTGGATCGCCCTGGTGCGCTGGCGCCTGCGCAGCCATCCAGCCGGCCTCTGGCGCGGCACGGCGCTATCGGCCGGGGGCCTGATCACTACCTGGCTGCTGCTGGCCACACTGTGGATGCCCGCGCTCGACTACGTGCGCAGCTACCGCGACGTCTCGGCCTCCCTGGCAGCCGCCCTGGCGCAATACCGCCAGCCCGGCGAATGCATCCGCACCCAGGGCCTGGGCAGCGGCCAGCGGGCCTCCTTCCTGGTCTTCGACGATATCGAGTTCAGCTTCGACGGCAATTGCCCGCTGCTGCTGCAGCAGATCAGCCCCCGCAGCCTGGCATCGGGCGAAGCCTGGCTGGCCGGCCATCCCGCCCTCTGGGAAGGCCGCCGCGAGCCCGACCGCCATGAGATGTTCCGCCTGCTGCGCCTGAAACCCTAGTGTCCTGCCTGGTTGGTTCGTGTATTCGGATCCGGATGCATGGGCTTGCCAGACAAGGCGCGAACCGCAGCGATGGCCGGTGCTATCGCGAGGATGAGTCTGGACACGGAGCAGTCCCTTGCGGACTGCTCCGTGCCTGACGAATCCGAACCGCTTGCAAGCGGTGAGGTGGACAAGCAACGCAGCATGGCCAGCCCAGGCACCGAAGACGAGTATTTGAATTAGCCAAACAGAACGCTAGCATCCCGTTGAACCGATCCGTGCATTCCATGACCGACGCCCCCCTCGCCGGCCGGCCCGCCGCCCCCTGGCGCACCATCCTGCGGCAGGCCTGGCCGATCCTGGTCAGTTCCTGGGCCGGAATCGTCTTCGCCGTCCTCGACACGGCCATGGTGGGCCACGCCAGCGCCGCCGACCTCCAGGCGATGTCGCTGGGCGCCTCGATCTACATCACGATCTTCGTCGGCCTGATGGGCGTGGTGCACGCCCTGATCCCGATCATCGCCCAGCACTTCGGCGCCGGACGCCTGCGCGAAGCCGGCCGGGCCTGGGGCCAGGGCGTCTGGCTGGCCCTGATCCTGTCGGTCCTGGGCGGCGCCTGCCTGCTGTTTCCCGACGCCTGGCTCAGCCTGTCCGGCGACGTCGAGCCCGAAGTGCGCCGGCGAGTGGCGGGCTACCTGATCGCCCTGGCCCTGGCCTTGCCTTCGGCCCTGCTGTTCCGCACGATCTACGCCACTTCGACGGCCATCTCCCAGACCCGCGAGGTCATGGCGATCAACGTCGGCAGCATCGCCTTCAAGCTGCTGTTCAACGTCTGGTTCATCTTCGGCGGCCTGGGCCTGCCCGCGATGGGTGCGGTCGGCGCGGGCATCGCGACCCTGGTGGTGGACTGGATGATGCTCGCGGCCGGGCTGTGGATGATCCGCCATCGGCGGGCCTTTCGCGCCCTGTCCCTGAAACTGGAACGGCCGCGCTGGGCCGACCAGAAGGAACTGCTGCGCCTGGGGCTGCCCATGGGCGGGTCCTATCTGATCGAAGTCTGCGCCTTCAGCTTCATGGCGCTGCTGGTCGCGCGCGACGGCCTGTATGTCAGCGGCGCCCAGCAGATCCTGGCCAACCTGATCGCCCTGGCCTACATGCTGCCCATGTCCCTGAGCCTGGCCACCGCCTCGCTCACGGCGCAGGCCGTGGGCGCGCTCGACCCGGCTCTGGCCCGGCGCACGGGGCTGACCGGCATCGGACTGGCGGCCCTGGGCGCCCTGGTCACCGGCGTGATCCTGGTCACGGGCCGTGAAGCCATTGTACGCGTCTACACCGACGAGATTCAGGTGGCCGCGATCGCCCTGGCGCTGTTGCAGATCGCGCCCTGGTTCCACTTCTGGGACGCCATGCACTGCATCGGCGCCTACATCCTGCGCGCCTACAAGATCGCCCTGATGCCGCTGATCCTGCAGGTCACCGCGCTGACCGGGCTGGGCCTGGTGGGCGGCTGGTGGCTGGGCTACGGCCCGGCGGCGGGATCGCTCGCCTCCGTGACGCGCCAGCTGATGCCGGGCGCGCCCGTCGGCGCCGCCACCATGTGGATCATGGCGATGCTCGGGCTGCTGTTGTCGGCCCTGCTGCTGTTCGCCTGGTATGGCCGCGTCCTGCGGCAACAGGCGCGCGACGCCTGACGATCAGACCAGCTGGCCGGATTCGGCGGCCTCTCCAGCCGCCGGCTCCGGCTCGTTCGACCCGGTGGTGGCGGTGGTCACCAGTTCCACCACCTTGCTGCGCGACAACACGCCGATGAACTCGCCCTGCTCGCCCGTCACCGCCAGCGGCTCGGGCGTACGCAGCAGCCGCGCCAGCACTTCGTCCAGTCCGGCCGAGGCCGGTACGGACGCCATGTCGCTGAGATGCCTGGAAATGTCGCGCGCGCCCGCCTGCGCGGCGTTCTGGGCGTCGGCCCGCATCAGCACCCCTGCCAGGCGCTTGCCGTCCAGGACCGCCGCGTAGTCATAGTCCCGTGCCGCCAGACGTTCCAGCGCGCGCGCCGGATTCGTGCGCATGGTCAGCGTCAACGGGCGCTCGTTGCAGGCATGGGACGCATTCAGGACCTTGCCCCGGTTCACGTCCTGCAGGAAAGATTCGATATAGTCGTTGGCCGGCGACAGCAGGATGTCCTCCGGCGTGCCTTCCTGGATCAGCTCGCCGTCCTTCAGGATGGCGATCCGATTGCCCAGGCGCAGTGCCTCGTCCAGGTCGTGGGTGATGAAGACGATGGTCTTGTTCAGCTTCGCCTGCAGGGCCAGCAGCTGGTCCTGCATCTCGTGACGGATGAGTGGATCCAGGGCGGAGAACGCCTCGTCCATCAGCAGGATCTCGGCGTCCGTGGCCAGTGCCCGGGCCAGGCCCACGCGCTGCTGCATGCCGCCGGAAAGCTGGTGGGGATACTGGGCCTCGAAGCCGGACAGACCGACCTGCTCCAGCCAATGACGCGCGCGTTCTTCGCGCTCGGCCCGGCGCACGCCCTGCACCGCCAGCCCATAGGCGGCGTTGTCCAGCACCGTGCGGTGCGGCAGCAAGCCGAAGCGCTGGAACACCATGCTCATCTTGCTCTGGCGGAAGCGTTCCAGTTCGCGCGGCTTGAGACTGACCACGTCCACTCCGTCGACCAGGATCTGTCCGGCGCTGGGCTCGATCAGCCGGTTGAAATGCCGGATCAGCGTCGATTTCCCGGACCCCGACAGGCCCATGATCACGTGGATGTGGCCTTCCTCGATGGACAGGCTGATGTCGCGCAGGCCCAGGGTGTGGCCGCTGCGCTCCAGCAGGGTTTCCTTGGACAGACCCCCGCGGGCGGCGGCCAGCCAGCGGTCCGGGTGCGGGCCGAAGATCTTGTAGATGTTGCGGACTTCGATCTTGCTCATGTCAATGCCCCCTGACCTGCCAGCGGCGGCCGAAGCGCTGCGTGATGCGGTCGAAGATGATGGCCAGGATCACGATCCCCAGGCCGGCCAGCAGGCCGCGCCCGACCTGCAGGCGGTTGATGCCCTGCAGGACCTCGTAGCCCAGACCGCGCACGCCGATCATGGAGGCGATCACCACCATGGCCAGCGCCATCATGGTGGTCTGATTGATGCCCGCCATGATGTTGGGCAGCGCCAGCGGCAGTTGCACGCCAAAGAGCTGACGGCCGCGGCTGGCGCCAAAGGCGCGCGAGGCCTCCAGCACTTCCGCATCGACCAGGCGGATGCCCAGGTCGGTCAGCCGGATGACGGGCGGCACGGCATAGATCACCGTGGCGAACAGCGCCGCCAGCTTGCCCAGGTTGAACAGCATGACCACCGGAATCAGGTAGACGAAACTGGGCATGGTCTGCATGACGTCCAGCACCGGCAACATGACGGTGCGCACCCAGCGGAAGCTGGCCATGGCGATCCCCAGGGGGATGCCGATGATCACAGAAAACGCCACCGCCACGATCATCAGCGACAGCGTCTGCATGGCGGCTTCCCAGAGGCCGATGGCCCCTATCAGGCAGACCAGTGCCCCCATGGCCACGCTGAAGCGCCAGGCGCGGCTGCTCAGCCAGGCCAGCCCCATGATGACGGCCACGACCGCCCACCACGGCGAATGCCGCAGCAGGTTGTCGGACCAGACCAGCAGATCCAGCAAGGGCTGGGTCAGCGCCCGCAGCACGTCGGAATACTGCGTCACCAGCCCATTGACGAAGGCGTCGATGGGCCGTTGCAGATCCCGGGCCGCAATCAGTTCAGGAAACATAGGGCCTCCTTACAGGGCGGCCTTGACACGCTCCGTCACGTCGGCCGGCAGCCATCCGGTCCAGACGGCCTGCTGGTTCTTCAGGAACCACATCGCCGTCGGCTGGGGTTCGGCCTCGTTCTTTTCCATGTAGGCCATGGTCTGGTTCATGATGTCCAGGGGCATCTGGACCTTGGAGAGGAATTCGGTCAGTTTCGGGGCGTCCTGGGTGAATTTGGCGGTGACCGCCGTGAACACCGGGTTTTCCGGATAGTCGGAGGCCTGGGGATTTTCGCAGTTCGGGTCGGTCAGGCATTTCTGCTTGGCCGCGTCGTACGGCGGCAGTTCCAGCTTGACCAGGTCCATGGAGCCCACCAGCGGGGTCGGATACCAATAGTAGAAGACCACATTTTCCTTGCGCTGATAGGCCGCCGTCAGGGCCGCCTTCTGGGTCGCGCCGGTGCCGGGAGAGAACAGGGTGAAGGTATCGCCCAGGTTCAGCGCCTTGAACAGATTGGTGCTGACGACCTCGCAGCCCCAGCCCGCCGGGCAGCCGTAGAAGCGGCCCTTGGACGGTTCTTCCGGATCCTTGAAGGCGTCCTTGAATTTCGGCAGGTCGGCGACCTTCTTCAGTTCGGGCAGGCGCTCGGCCGTGTATTTGGGGATGAACCAGGCTTCGCCGCCCATGTAGATGTCGCCGATGCGCTTGACGCGGCCGGAGGCCTCGGCCTTGGTCCAGGGTTCCAGGGTGCTGTTCAGCCAGATCTCGCTGTTGATGTCCAGGTCGCCGCGCTCGAGCGCAGCCAGGGCCGGCAGAGTTTCCGTCGGCAGGACTTCGGATTCGCAGCCGTAGCCGTGCTGGGCGATGAAGCGTTCGACTTCGACCAGGACCAGGTTGGATTCCCAGTTCATGCCGCCAAAACGCACGGCGCGATCGAGTTCGCATTGCGGCGCGTCAGCCGCCCGGGAGACGGACGGGGCCAGCGACAGGCCCGCCAGCGCCGCCGACAGGGCGAGGCCCAGCACGGTACAGGACAGACGGGGGGAACGGGTCGCGACGGGCGACGGAAAAACGGAAACGGAGATAGACATGGATGCCTCCTTTGGGTTACGGAGACGCCGGATACGCCATGCGAGGCCGACGCCATAGCTTAGGGGAGGGTGTGCGGAAGACGGCCGCGGGCCGCCAATACATACCAGCACTGCAGGCGCAATAGCGCCCTGGACAGACAGGGCCGTGAAAAACCAGTGACGGGCGCTGTCAGGATTGATAAAAAGAACTACAGAAGAAGCGCTATTTTACACACCGGATCGCCGAAAATAAACCCGGTTGATGAAAACGGCCCCTGACCGGGGCCGGAAAAGCGAAGATCGCGGCACCGCGAAGCAAGCGGGTTCAGCGATCCCGGTAGATGTAGTCGCGCCGCCAGGGGTAGGCCTGCCCCGCCGGATAGTCCAGCTCGTCGGAACGCCCCGTCGGCTGGGGCTGGGCGAGGATCTGGTGCAAGGCGATCCAGCCGTGCTCGAACCCCATCGCGCAGCCCGCCAGGTACATGCGGTAGGCCCGCAGGGAACGCTCGCCCTGGGGCGTGTCCAGGATGGCGCGGGCCTCGGCCAGGCGGGATTCCAGGGCGTCGCTCCAGGCCCAGAGCGTGCGCGCATAGTGCGGGCGCAGGTTTTCGACGTCCAGGTCCTCCAGGCCGGCCTCGGCCAGAGTCTGCTGCACGTAATGGATGTGAGACAGCTCGCCGCCGGGGAAGATGAATTTCTCGATGAAATCCCCCATGCCGGCCCCCAGTTCGCTGTTGTCCAGCCCGCCCGCCGTGATGCCGTGGTTCAGGATCAGCCCGCCGGGGCGAACTAGCCGACGCAGCTTGGAGAAATAGCCCGTCAGCCGGGCCCGCCCCACGTGCTCGAACATGCCGACCGAAGCGATCTTGTCGTAAGGCCGGGACTCATCGAGTTTGCGGTAGTCCAGCAACTCCATGCGCACGCGCCCGGACAGACCCTTTTCCAGGATCAGGCGGTTGACGTAGGCATGCTGGTTGTTCGACAGGGTGATGCCGGTGACGTCGACGTGGTAGTGTTCCGCCGCCCACAGCATCAGGCCGCCCCAGCCGCCGCCGACGTCGAGGAAGCGCTCGCCCGGCTTCAGGGCCAGCTTGCGGCAGATGTGGTCGAGCTTGGCCTCCTGGGCCTGGGCCACGGTGAACCCGGGCTCGCGGTAATAGGCGCAGGAATACACCCGGCGCGGGTCCAGCCACAGGGCGTAGAAATCGTCCGACAGGTCATAGTGGAATTCGATCTGCCGCGCATCGCGCTCGATCGAGTGGCGCCAGACCGACACCAGCCGCTTCACCAGGCTCGTCAGCCATCCGGAGCGGGCCAGGTCGATCGGCGACCCGGGCAGGATGCCCGCGGCCAGACGCATCAGATCCCGCATGGAACCGTCGAATTCGAACTTGCCCTCGACGTAATCCTCGCCCAGGACCCCGACCTCGCCCGCGGCGAAATGCGCCAGAACGGCCGCGTCGCGCACGCGCAGGCAAATCGTGGCGTCGGCGGCGCCGATCTTCTGTCCATCCGGCAGTTCCATGGAAACCGGCATGGGCAATGATCCAAGTTTGTTCTCGATGATCGATGCGATCGCAGTCAACGGAGCCTCCCTCAGTCATATGAAAGACCTTGTTATAGTAGCGCCAATCCCCGCCGCTTCAAGCGCTTCCCTCCGGCGCCTTTCCCGCCCCCGTCCGCTCTCCCATGGCTTCCCGTTCATCCTCGCCGCTGATCCCCCCCTGGCTGGTCCTGATGGGCGCCCTGGCCGCGCTCGGCCCCCTGGCCATCGACATGTACCTCCCCGCCTTCGGCGCCATGGCGACCGATCTGGGCGTCCATCCGGGACAGGTCGAGCGCACACTGGCCAGCTACCTGCTGGGCCTGGCGCTGGCCCAGCTGGCCTACGGCCCCCTGGCCGACCGCTACGGCCGCAAGCCACCGCTGCTGCTCGGCCTGACGCTGTTCTCCATCGCCTCCATCGCCTGCGCACTGAGCCGGGACATCGACCACCTGGTCCTGTGGCGCGTGATCCAGGCCTTCGGCGGCGCCGCCGGCATGGTCATCCCCCGCGCCGTGATCCGCGACCACCTGGATACCCGCGAAGCCGCCCAGGCCCTGTCCCTGCTGATGCTGGTGATGGGCGTGATGCCCATCCTGGCGCCTCTGCTGGGCGGCCAGGCCGTGGCACTGGGCTCCTGGCGCGCCATTTTCTACCTGATGGGCCTGGCCGGCGCGGGCCTGTGGCTGACTGTGGCGCTGCGCATGCGCGAGTCCCTGGACCCCGGGCGGCACTCGCCCCTGGCCATTGGCGCCATCGCCACCCATTTCCGCCTGCTGCTGACCCACCGGCGCTTCATGGGCTACACCCTGGCGGGCGGCTTCGGATCGGGCGGCCTGTTCGCTTACATTTCGGGCTCGCCCCAGGTCTTCATCACGATCTACGGCATCGACCCGCGCTGGTTCGGCCTGCTGTTCGGCCTGAACGCCGTCGCGCTGATCGTGGCCTCGCAGGTCAGCGCCCGCCTGCTGAACCGCCACCTGCCGATCCGCCTGCTGGCCCACGCCCAGGGCGTCCTGGTGCTGATGACACTGTGCGCCCTGGCGCTGACCCTGCTGGACCGGATCAACCTGCCCCTGCTGATGCTGTGTCTCATGGGCTTCATGGCCAGCCAGGGTTTCGTCGGCCCCAACGCCGCCGCCCTGGCCCTGGCCGAACAGGGTCCCCGGCTGGGCGTGGCCTCGGCGCTGATGGGATCGATGCAGATGCTCTGCGGCGCCCTGGCAGGCTTCGCCGTCAGCGCCTGGCACACCGGCACCCCGCTGCCCTTGACCGCCGTGCTGGCGGCCTGCGCGGCGCTGTCGTGGCTTTCCGGCCGCATCGCCATGCGGCCGCCCCATCAATCCACTTGATTTACCTGGCAATTTCAGTATAGAATGCAAGGCTTGTCCCGATATACATATACAGAGGTGAGACCATGGCACGCGTATGCCAAGTAACCGGCAAAGGCCCGATGGTGGGCAACAACGTCTCGCACGCGAACAATAAAACCAAGCGTCGTTTCCTGCCCAACCTGCAATCGCGTCGGTTCTGGGTCGAATCCGAAAACCGCTGGGTGCGCCTGCGCGTATCCACCAAGGCCCTGCGCACCATCGACAAGAACGGCATCGACGCCGTCCTGGCCGACCTGCGTGCCCGTGGCGAACTGGCCTGATCGGCCGCGCATAGGAGCACATCATGGCTAAAGGCATCCGCGAGAAAATCAAGCTCGAATCGACCGCCGGCACGGGTCATTTCTATACGACCACGAAAAACAAGCGCAACATGCCGGAAAAAATGCTGATCAAGAAATTCGATCCGGTCGCGCGCAAGCATGTCGACTACAAGGAAACCAAGCTGAAATAATCCGGGATCGCCTCTCCCGGACCGTCTCACCGGTTTCCAGAAAATCCCCGCCTCCGAGCGGGGATTTTGCTTTTTCACCGAGCCGGAAAGAGAGGCCCTCCGGCCTTCGAGGCCCGTGACCCTCTATAATGTCGGGCTGGCCCTTTTCATTCCCATTTCCCAGACAGATCCATGCAGGAACGCTACCTCCCGAACCAGGTCGAAACCGAAGCCCAGGCCCACTGGCGCGCGGGCGACGTCTACCGCGTCACCGAGCACGCCACCCATCCGGATGGCTCGCCCAAGCCCAAGTTCTACGCCTGCTCGATGCTGCCCTACCCCAGCGGCAAGCTCCACATGGGTCACGTGCGCAACTACACCATCAACGACATGATGACCCGCCAGTTGCGCATGCGCGGATACAACGTCCTCATGCCCATGGGCTGGGACGCCTTCGGCATGCCCGCGGAAAACGCCGCCATGAAATCCGGCGTGCCGCCCGCCAAATGGACCTACGACAACATCGCCTACATGAAGAAGCAGATGCAGGCGATGGGGCTGGCGATCGACTGGTCGCGCGAAATGTGCGCCTGCGACCCGTCCTACTACAAGTGGAACCAGTGGCTGTTCCTGAAGATGCTCGAAAAGGGCATCGCCTACCGCAAGACCCAGGTCGTCAACTGGGACCCGGTCGACCAGACCGTGCTCGCCAACGAGCAGGTCATCGACGGCCGTGGCTGGCGCTCCGGCGCGCTGGTGGAAAAGCGCGAGATCCCCGGCTACTACCTGCGCATCACCGACTATGCGGGCGAGCTGCTCGACACGCTGGAGGACGGCCTGCCCGGCTGGCCTGAGCGCGTGCGCCTGATGCAGGAAAACTGGATCGGCAAGAGCGAGGGCGTGCGCTTCGCCTTCCGCCACGACATCCGCGACGAGCAGGGCCAACTGATCCAGGATGGCTTGATGCACGTCTTCACGACGCGCGCCGACACCGTCATGGGCGTCACTTTCTGCGCCGTGGCGCCCGAGCACCCGCTGGCCGTCCACGCCGCGCGCGGCAACCCCGATCTGTCCGCCTTCATCGAAGCCTGCCGCCAGGGCGGCACGACCGAGGCCGAGCTCGCCACGCGCGAAAAAGAAGGCCTGCCCACCGGCCTGTCCGTCATCCACCCCCTCACGGGCGAGCCCGTGCCGGTCTGGGTCGGCAACTACGTTCTCATGAGCTACGGCGACGGCGCCGTCATGGGCGTGCCCGCCCACGACGAGCGCGACTTCGCCTTCGCGCGCAAATACGGCCTGCCCATCCGCCAGGTCATCGCCGCCGAAGGCAGGACCTATTCCACCGAGGCCTGGCAGGACTGGTACGGCGACAAGCAGATCGGCCGCACGATCCAGTCCGGCAAGTACGATGGCCTGACCACCGCCGAAGCGATCCAGGCCGTGGCCGCCGACCTCGAGGCCCAGAACCTGGGCGCACTGCGCACCACCTGGCGCCTGCGCGACTGGGGCATTTCCCGCCAGCGCTACTGGGGCACCCCGATCCCCATCATCCACTGCGCCGACTGCGGCCCGGTGCCGGTTCCCGAAAAGGACCTGCCCGTGGTGCTGCCCGAGGACCTCGTGCCCGACGGCACCGGCAATCCGCTGGCCAGACACGAAGGCTTCCTGTCCTGCCATTGCCCGTCCTGCGGCAAGCCGGCGCGGCGCGAAACCGACACCATGGACACCTTCATCGATTCGTCCTGGTACTTCATGCGCTACACCTCGCCGGGCAACGACCAGGCCATGGTGGACGCCCGCAACGACTACTGGATGCCGATGGACCAGTACATCGGCGGCATCGAGCACGCCGTGCTGCACCTGCTGTACGCGCGCTTCTGGACGCGGGTGATGCGCGACCTGGGCATGGTGAAGTTCTCCGAGCCCTTTACGAAGCTGCTGTGCCAGGGCATGGTGCTCAACCACATCTACTCGCGCAGGAACGCCCGCGGCGGCATCGAATACTTCTGGCCCGACCAGGTGGAAAACATCACCGACGAAAAGGGCGGCATCGTCGGCGCGCGCCTGAAGTCCGACGGCTCGGCCGTGGACTATGGCGGCATCGGCACCATGTCCAAGTCCAAGAACAACGGCGTCGATCCGCAGTCCCTGATCGACGGCCTGGGCGCCGACACCGCCCGCCTCTTCGTCATGTTCGCCAGTCCCCCGGAACAGACCCTGGAATGGTCGGATTCCGGCGTCGAGGGCGCGCACCGCTTCCTGCGCCGCCTGTGGGCCTTCTGCCACGCCCACCACGACACCATCCTCCGGGATGCCGCCTCCCCCATCGGCGGGACCGTGCTGGACGAGGCCGCCGCCAGCCTGCGCCGCCAGATCCACGGCTTGCTGCGCCAGGCGGACTATGACTACCAGCGCATCCAGTACAACACTGTGGTCTCCACGGCCATGAAAATGCTCAACACGCTGGAATCGGCCACCCAGGCGGGCGCCTCCGGTCCGGCTCTGGCCGAATCCACTTCCATCCTGCTGCGCGTCCTGTATCCCGTGGTGCCGCACGTCGCCTGGCGGCTGTGGCGCGAACTGGGTCTGGCCGACGCGCTGGGCGACCTGCTGGACGCGCCCTGGCCCCAGGTGGACGAATCCGCTCTGCGGGCGGACACAGTCGAACTGGTGCTGCAGATCAACGGCAAGGTCCGCGGACAGCTCACCGCGCCCCAGGAAGCCGACAAGCCCGCCATCGAGGCCCTGGCCCGGGCGCACGAGGCCGTCGGCCGCTTCCTCGAAGGCCGCGAGCCCAAGCGGGTCGTGGTGGTTCCGGGACGGCTGGTCAACGTCGTCGGATAAGGCCGCATGATGTCCCTGGCTCCCTTCGCATCCCTGCCGCGCCTCCTGCGCCTCGCACTGGCCGGCTTCGCCCTGCTGGCGCTGGGCGCCTGCGGCTTCCATCTGAAAGGGGCCACGCCGCTGCCCTTCCAGACGATCTATACCAACATCAACCTGGACTCCGAATTCGGCGCCCGGCTGCGCCGCACCGTCACGGCCAATTCGCCGGGCACCCGCTTCACCGACCGCCGCCGGGACGCCGACGTCTATCTGCACCAGATCACCGAATCCCAGAACCTGCGCCAGCTGTCCCTGGACGCCGACGGCAGGGTCGAGGAATACGAACTGAACCTGGATTTCCAGTTCGAACTGCTGGACCGCGAAGGCCACGTGCTGCTGCCCCCCACGACCCTGCTGAGCGTGCGCGAACTGCCCTACAACGACCGCATCGTCCAGGCCAAGGAAGGCGAAATCGACCGCACCTTCAAGGACATGCGCAACGGCCTGATCGACCAGATCCTGCGCCGCATGAGTTCGCCCGAGGTCCAGGCCGCCTATGCCAACGCCGCCGACCGCCCCATCGTACCGATCCCGGACGACGCCGTCCGCGGCACCACGCCCCCGGCCGGCCCGGCCTCGATCCGGCCCTAGCATGAGCGGGCTCTAGACCATGGCGCGCACGTCGGCCGCGGACCGCCTGACCGAGCACTACGCCGGCGCCTCGGAACTGCCGGCCTGCACGGTCCTGAGCGGCGACGAGATCCTGCTGCTGACCGAGGCGGCCGACGCCTACCGCGCCGCCGCCGTCCGGTTGGGCTGCGCCGAACGCACCCACCTGGTGATGGACGCTCGCAGCGACTGGGGCGAGGCACTGGCGGCCTCGCAGAATTCCTCCCTGTTCGGCGACCTGCGTCTGCTGGAAATCAGCCTGCCCACCGGCAAGCCGGGCAAGACCGGTGCCGATGCCCTGCAGAAACTGGCCACGATGGCCGGCGACGGGCACCTGCCGGATGTGCGGATCCTGATCCGCCTGCCGCAGCTGGACCGGGCCACCCAGCAGGCCAAGTGGGCCCAGGCCCTGAAGGCCCGCGCCGCCTGGACCGATATCCCGTCCATCCCGCGCACGGCGCTGGCGGACTGGATCGCCGCCCGCCTGGAACGCCAGGGACACGCGGCGGACGCGGAAACACTGGCCTGGCTGGCCGACAAAGTCGAAGGCAACCTGCTGGCCGCCCACCAGGAACTGCAGAAGCTCGCCCTGCTGCATCCCGCCGGGCCGCTCAGCCTGGAACAGGTCCAGGCCGCCGTGCTGAACGTGGCCCGCTACAATCTCTATGATCTGCGCGATGCCATGCTGCTGGGCCGGGCGGACCGGGCGCTGACCGTGCTGCGGGGGCTGCGGGCCGAAGGCGAGGCTCTGCCGCTGGTGCTCTGGGCCGTCGGCGAGGAAATCCGCATCCTGGCGCGCCTGGCCCCCCACGCCCGCAGCGGCCTGGACGCGGCGCTGCGGTCCCAGCGCCTGTTTGGCGCGCGCGAAAAGCTGGCACGCCAGGCTCTGGCCCGTGTGCCCGCGGCGGCCTGGCCGCCGGCCCTGCGCCACGCTCATGAAATCGACCGTATCATCAAGGGAATCCCGGTGGACGGCCTCCTGCAGGATCCCTGGTATGAACTGGAGCGGCTGGTGATGCGCGTCGCCACGGCCGGATCGCCGCGGCGATGAGCGCCGCATCCCTTTTGCAGACGGGACACCCCGGGGCAAGAAGGCCATTTTTGACAGGCATGACATGAACGACACCCCCGCCGGCTTTTCCATGCAGACTCTGGGCCGCCAGGCCCGCCAGGCCGCGCGCATCCTGCGCTCGGCCTCCGGCGCCTCCAAGGCTGCCGCCCTGCGGGCGATGGCCGACGGTCTGCGCGCCCGCCGCGCCTGGCTGCAGGAGGAAAATGAACACGACCTGCGCGCCGCCGCCGAGCGCGGGCTGGACGCTCCCATGATGGACCGCCTGCGCCTGTCCGACCGGGCGCTGGACCTGATGATCGAGGGCCTGCTCCAGATCGCCGCCATGCCCGACCCTATCGGCAGCCTCAGCGAAACCACCACCCGGCCCAACGGCATGCGCGTGGCCCGCATGCGCGTGCCACTGGGCGTGATCGGCATCATCTACGAATCCCGGCCGAACGTGACCATCGACGCCGCCGCCCTGTGCCTCAAATCCGGCAACGCCACCATCCTGCGCGGCGGCAGCGAGGCCTTCCACTCCAACCGCGCCCTGGGCGCGATCATCCGGGCCGGCCTGGAAGCCGCCGGCCTGCCCCCGCACGCGGTGCAGGTCGTGGACACCACCGACCGCGCCGCCGTGGGCGAAATGATCACCCACCCGGAATGGATCGATGTCATCATCCCGCGCGGCGGCAAGGGTCTGATCGCCCGCCTGGCCGACGAGTCCCGCGTACCCCTGATCAAGCACCTGGAAGGCAACTGCCACGTCTACATCGACAAGGCGGCCGACCCGGACCGCGCCCTGGACATCGCGATCAACGCCAAGACCTACCGGACCGGCATCTGCGGCGCCATGGAGACCCTGCTGGTGCACGTGGACGTCGCCGGCACCTGGCTGCCGCGCGCCGGCGCCCGCTTCACCGAACTGGGGGTCGAACTGCGCGCCTGCCCGCGCGCGGCGGCGCTGCTGCCCGGCTCGACCCCGGCCACGGAGGCGGACTGGGCCACGGAATTCCACGCCCCCATCCTGGCCGTGCGCGTGGTGGATTCCCTGGACGAGGCCATGGACCACATCGCCCGCTACAGCTCCGAACACACCGAGTCCATCGTCACCGAGAACCTCTCCGCCGCCCAGCGCTTCCAGCGCGAAGTCGATTCCAGCTCGGTCTACGTCAACCTGCCCACCTGCTTCGCCGACGGCTACGAATACGGCCTGGGCGCGGAGATCGGCATTTCCACCAACCGCCTGCACGCCCGCGGCCCGGTCGGGCTCGAGGGCCTGACCATCCAGAAGTGGGTGCTGACCGGCGAAGGCCAGTTGCGGGGATGAATTCGGACACGGAGCAGCCCCAGTGGACTGCTCCGTGCCTGACGAATCCAAGCGGCTCGCAAGCCGCGCGGTGGACAGGCAAGCCCGAAGATCGCAGCGCAGGGGCATTTTTTAATTACACAGCGTGCATCCCATCGTCATATCAAGGATTCTCATGCTCTGGGTCAAGGCCTTCCATATCCTGTTCGTCACGTCCTGGTTCGCCGGGCTGTTCTACCTGCCGCGCATCTACGTCAACCTGGCTCAGGCCGGCGACCCGGCCGTGCGTGCCGCGCTGCTGGGCATGGCACGGCGCCTGTACCGCTTCATGACCCCGTTGGGAGTCCTGGCGCTGGCGCTGGGCCTGTGGCTGTGGCTGGGCTACGGCATCGGCCGGGGCCAGGGCTGGATGCACGCCAAGCTGCTGGCCGTGGCCGGTCTGCTGATCTTCCACCTGGCCTGCCGCCATCACCTGCGCGCCCTGGCCGCCGGCACCAGCCGGCATTCCCACCGCTACTTCCGCTGGTTCAATGAAATCCCGGTCCTGCTGCTGCTGCTGGTCCTGATCCTGGTGGTCGTCAAACCCTTCTGATCGCGATGAACGATTCCACGACACGCAAGACCCTCAGCCTGAAGAAAAAGGCTCCCGCCGCCCGCGCCAGGACGGACGAGGAACCCCGCAAGCGATCGGGCGCCCGCGCGCGCCAGGCGGCCCTCCGGGAACACACGCAGCAAGCCCGGCCGGAGGCCGATCCCGGGACCGGGACAAGGGCCGAGGCCCGACGCCCGGCCGGCGCCGGCGCGTCCGACCGGTCCGCGCGCACGAAATCCGACGCATCGACGCAGAATCGCGCGAACAAGCACTACGCCGACCGGCCCCGTTCGGACGACCCGCGCAAGCCACGCGCCGCCCGACCGGCCTCCCGGCCACCGGCGCCGGGTACGCCATCCACCGCGCGACGCGGCACGGACGCAGCCCCCCGTCCAGACGCCCAGGGCGCGGACGGGCCGCGCATCCAGCATCTGCCGCGCGCCCCGCGCCAGCCGCGCATGACCGAAACCTTCGAGGTCTTCGCCCCCTGCCCGCACGGCCTGGAGGAAGCCCTGTCGCTGGAACTGCAGGCCCTGGGCTACGAGACCGTCCGCGCCGGACGCGCCGGCTGCCATTTCCAGGCCGACTGGTCCGGCGTGCTGCGCGCCAACCTGTATTCCCGCCTGGCCACCCGGATCCTGGTCCAGGTCGCCCAGGCCGACGTCCGCGACGAGGACGATATCCTGGCCCTGGCGCGCGACACTGAATGGGAACGCTGGTTCGGCCCGGAACAATCCCTGCGCGTGGACACCTCGGCCATCCGCAGCCCCATGCGCAGCCTGCAATACTGCAACCTGCGGGCCAAGGACGGCATCTGCGACCGCCTGCGCGAACGCGAAGGCGCCCGGCCCGATATCGACACGGTCCGGCCGGACGCCCGTGTCCACCTGTTCCTGGACGAGCGGCGCGCCACCCTGTACCTGGATGTCTCCGGTGAATCCCTGTTCAAGCGCGGCTGGCGGCTGGACAAGGGAGAGGCGCCGCTGCGGGAAAACCTGGCCGCCGGCCTGCTGGCCCTGTCCGACTGGCCGCCCGACGCGCCCCTGCTGGATCCCTTCTGCGGCAGCGGAACCCTGCTGATCGAGGCCGCCTGGATCGCCCTGGGCGTGCCGCCGGGCATCTGGCGCCCTTTCGGCTTCGAGCGGCTGCGCGTCCACGACGTCCGCCTGTGGCGCGACCTGAAGGAAGACGCCCGCGCGCGGATCGCTCCGCGCCTGGAGCAGCCCCTCGTAGGCTGCGACATCCATCCCGGCGCCATCGAGGCGGCGCGCGCCAATGCCGAGCGCGCCCACCTGAGTCCAGACACCATCCGCTTCGAGATCTGCGATGCGCGCCAGATGCCGCCTCCGGCGCCGGCCGGCTGGATCGTCACCAATCCTCCCTATGGAGAACGGCTGGCGGACGAGGACGGAGACCTGTGGCCCGAATGGGCAAGCTGGCTGAAGCGCCAATACGGCGGCTGGCGGCTCAACATCATCACCAGCGACCTCGACCTGCCGGGCCGGATGAGGTTGAAGGCCCGGCGGCGCCACCCCCTGCACAACGGCGCCCTGGACTGCCGCCTGTTCCAGTTCGAGCTGGTGGCGGCCGGCTATCGGGACAAGGCGTAGGGTTTTCGCCACGGAGGCTGCGGGATCGGCCGATCCATTTCAGGAACTTGCATAGAACCTAGGGTTTTCCCTACAATAGGGTTAACCCGAGCGAAACGCTCTTTCTCAAGCAAAGAGGCTTGCTATGAAGACCCTGCAGAACACCGACATCCGCCTGACCGACGCCCTGGAGCGCCAACTGCTGCAAGAAGCCATCGAGGCCCAGCAGGAATACGCTTTGGACCACGCCATCAAGCATCTGTTCCAGAAGGTCGCCAGCTTCTTCAAGGCTCCCGAAGGCCGCGTGCGCCACACGGTCCGCACCGCCCACTGATCCCCTCCGGCAGGATCCCCGGGCCGCCCCCATCGGGCGGCCTTCATATTTCTGTCCCGCCGCAGGACCCGGCACCGCTACGTTTTCAGCGATAATGGACGGTTTCCGAGACCCATCCACCGCACCATGTCCGATCCCGCCCCGGTCGTACCCGCCGCTCCGCCGCGCCTGCGCCGCTTCGCCTGCATGATGTACGAAGGCGTGCTGCTCTTCGGCGTGGTGTTCCTGGCGGGCTATCTGTTCGACACCCTGACCCAGAGTCGCAGCGGCCTGATGCTGCGCCATGGCCGGCAGGCGTTCCTCTTCCTTGCGATCGGCATTTATTTCCTGGCCTGCTGGCGACGCGGTGGCCAGACCCTGCCGATGAAGACCTGGAACATCCGTCTCACGGACCGGGGCGGCCGTCCCTTGCGGGGTTCGCGCATGCTGCTGCGCTACCTGCTGCTGTGGCCACTGCCGCTGCTCGCAGCCCTGGCTGTCGCCGGGCTGTCGCGCGCCACAGGCTGGACCTCGTTCGACCTGCTGATCGTCTGCGCGCCGTTCTCGATCTTCCTCTGGACCTGGATCGACCCCCAGGGCCAGTTCCTGCATGATCGGCTGCTGGGCACCGAACTGCACGACCTGCGCCCCGTTCCCGCCGCCTGACCCGGCGACCGGCCGCGCCTCCCGGAATCCCCGCATGAGCGATACCCTGAAGAAATATCTGACCGCCGACCGCGGCACCCGCATCCAGGCCCTGCGCCTGACCCAGGCCTGGCGGACCGGCCTGGCTCACCAGGACCTGCCTCCGGTACTCGTCGGCCTGCTCGGCGAACTGGCCGCCGCCAGCGCACTGCTGGCGGGCAACATCAAGTTCGACGGCTCGGTCGTCCTGCAACTCCAGGGCAACGGTCCGGTGCGCCTCATCATGGTCGAATGCACCTCGACACTGGACCTGCGGGCCACGGCGCACCTGCGCGAGGGCGCCGCGCCGCCGGCCGACGCCAGCCTGCAGGACCTGCTCAACGCCGACGGCCAGGGCCGCTTCATGGTCATGCTCGATCCCTCGGGACGCCAGGCCGGCGCCACGGCCTACCAGGGCATCGTGCCGCTGGAAGGCGACACGGTCGCCGCCGTCCTGGAACACTACATGAAGCATTCGGAACAGCTGGACACCCGGCTCTGGCTCGCCGCCGACGCCCAGGCTTGCGCCGGGCTGCTGCTGCAGCGCATGCCGGGCGAACCGGCCCCGTCCGGCGCGTCGGAACTGTCCGGGGACGCCGACACCGCCTGGGTGCACTGCGCAACCCTGGCCGATACGCTGGACCGCGAGGAACTGCGCGCGACCGACACCGACACACTCATCCGCCGCCTGTTCTGGGAGGACGATTTGCTGGTCTTTCCGGAACAGGCGGTGCGCTGGCACTGTCCCTGCACCCGCGAACGGGTCGCCAGCATGCTGCGCGCTCTGGGACACCAGGAGATCGACGGCATCCTGGCCGAACAGGGCCGCGTGCACATCACCTGCAACTTCTGCGGCCGGCCCTACGATTTCGACGCGGTGGACTGCGCCGCACTGTTCGCCGACGGCCCCGGCACGCTGCAGGCGCCCGGCTCGGACACGCTGCACTGAGCGCCTCGGCGCATTTCCGTCGCGCCGCGCCCCATCGGGGGGGAAAATCCTCTCGGCGCTTGCCACGCCGCGCCGACGCGACATCCGGATCACAGCGTAGTTGCCACCCTATCCGGATCGGCGGGCTGGCCGCATACTGCCCCGCATGCAGAAGCCATGCCATGCCGCTTCCGGACCGCCCCGCGCCGCGCCCAGCCGCCGGCCGCGCGCGCCCGCCTCTCACCCCGCATCGCGCCACCGCCAGCGGGGCGCGGGGATGGCCGGCTTCCTGCTGGCATCCCTCCCGATCCTGGCGCTGGGGCTGGGCGGCGTAGAGGCCGCCCACTGGTCGGTCCTGCGCCAGACGCTCAGCCTGGCCCTGATGGAGGCGGCCAGGGCGGGCGCTACGCGTCAGGCCCGGCCGCAGGCCATCGCCCAGGCGTTCGAGCACGGGCTGCGCATGGCCTACCCCGACTCCCGCGCCACCGGCCGGGCGCTGCGCGAACGCCGGGCCGCCCTGGGCGCGCCCTGGCGCATTCGCATCGCGCGGCCTTCCCCCGACGCGTTCCTGGACCATGCCGATCCGGATCTCCAAGGCCCGCGCGACTACCCCGGCCAGCCACTGATCCGCAACGACTACCAGGCACGGCAGCAGGCCCGCCGGCTGGCCCAGGGCTGGCCGGAAGGACGCGGCCCCCGGTCCGGCCTCACCATCCACGAGGCCAATACGCTGGTCCTGGAACTGTGGTGGCCGCACCGCCCCATGGTGCCGGGCCTGGCGGCCATCGTGCGCGCCCTGGCGCCCCTGGCCGGCGATCCCGCCCAGGCCCGCCTGATGGCGGCAGGCTACCTGCCCTTCCGCCGCCGGGCCGGCGTCGCCATGCAGTCGCACCCGGCCGCCTGGCCGGACCTGGCGGACGGACGGGTGACGCATGGCGCGGCTTCCGGCGCACCACCCGGGCGGGAAGCCGGACCGCTGGAATGGAACGGAGGACCGGACCCGGCGAGCCCGCCCGCGGCGGCCGACGACGCACCCGCGGCCGGGACATCCGCGCCCGGCTCGACACCGGGCGGGGGCGCGGCGAACGCGCGGGAGCCGTCCGATCCGGATGCGATGGAAAACCCGGAAGCGACCGCCGCGGATCCGGGCGGGGGCACGGACTCGGGGACGGCTCCCGCGGCCTGCGAACCGGCGCCCTGAAAGGCGACGGCCATGTCCCGCCGGACGCGCGTCCCGCGCACCGCGCCTCCGGAACAGCGGAGCGCGGCCTCCGGCATCACTGCCGGGGCAGGATCTGAACGAAGTATTCGCCCTCGCGGATCATGTTCAATTCGCCGCGGGCGCGCTCTTCGACCGCCGAGATCCCTGTCTTGAGATCCTGGACTTCCGCCTGCAGGGCATTGTTGCGCGCGGTGAGGGCCTCGTTTTCCTCGGTTTCCGTCTGCACCTGCGCCTGCAGGCCGCGCAGGCTGAGCCAGCCGCCCTTGCCCCACCACAAGGGATACTGTGTCGCCAGGGTCAGGGCCAACAGAACGAGGCTCAGCAGGCGCATGGGCGCGGGTCAGCGCAGGTTGTAGAAGGCCGACACGCCGGGATAAGAGGCGACTTCGGCCAGTTCTTCCTCGATACGCAGCAGCTGGTTGTATTTCGCCATGCGGTCGGAGCGCGACAGAGAGCCGGTCTTGATCTGCATGGCGTTGGTGGCCACGGCGATGTCGGCGATGGTGGAGTCTTCCGTTTCGCCGGAACGGTGCGAGATCACCGCCGTGTAGCCGGCGCGCTTGGCCATTTCGATGGCGGCGAAGGTTTCCGTCAGGGTGCCGATCTGGTTGATCTTGATGAGGATCGAATTGGCGATGCCCTGCTGGATGCCCTTCTGCAGGATCTTCGTGTTGGTGACGAACAGATCGTCGCCCACCAGCTGGACCTTGCGGCCCAGCTGCTCGGTCAGCAGCTTCCAGCCTTCCCAGTCGTCCTCGGCCATGCCGTCCTCGATGCTGACGATGGGGTACTTGTCGCACCAGGACGCCAGCAGGTTGGCGAAGTCCTGGGAGCCCAGGGCGATACCGCCTTCGCCGGCCAGGTGGTACTTGCCGTCGCGGTAGAACTCGGAACTGGCGCAGTCCAGGCCCAGCACCACCTGGGAGCCGGCCTCGTAGCCGGCCTCGCCGATGGCCTTCAGGATCAGCTCGATCGCGGCCTCGTGGTTGGCCACGTTGGGGGCGAAGCCGCCTTCGTCGCCTACCGCCGTGGACATGCCGTCGGCGCCGATGATCTTCTTCAGAGCGTGGAAAACCTCGGCCCCCATGCGCAGAGCCTCGCGGAAGCTGGAGGCGCCCACCGGCAGGATCATGAATTCCTGCAGGTCCAGGGTGTTGTTGGCGTGCGCGCCACCGTTGATGACGTTCATCATCGGCACCGGCATCTGCATCGGGCCGCTGCCGCCGAAATAGCGGTACAGCGACAGGCCGGCGTCGTCGGCGGCCGCACGGGCCACCGCCATGCTGGCCGCCAGGATCGCGTTGGCGCCCAGGCGGCTCTTGTCCTCGGTGCCGTCCAGGTCGATCAGGGTACGGTCGATGAAGGTCTGTTCCTGAGCGTCCAGACCCATCAGGGCCTCGGAGATCTCGGTGTTGACGTGCTCGACGGCGCGCAGCACGCCCTTGCCCAGGAAGCGGGACTTGTCGCCGTCGCGCAGTTCGATGGCCTCGCGCGAGCCGGTGGACGCGCCAGACGGCACCGCTGCCCGCCCCATGGCGCCCGATTCGAGCAGCACGTCGCATTCCACAGTGGGGTTGCCGCGCGAATCGAGGATTTCGCGTCCGATGATGTCTACGATTGCACTCATGATCTGACAGTCCTGCCTGTGTAGGGTGGGTGAATAAGGGGGAACCCCGCCATTTTAACGGGATGCCCGAGGGGCCAGTCTACCCCGGGACTCCGGCCGGCCGCACGCGGCGGCGTTTATAGTGGCTATTCGGCGGCTTCACAGACCACCGTCGCGCAGCGCGCCGGACCGCTTGACGCAGCGGTCCAGCTCGGCCAGGCATTCCAGCAGGCCGCGCATCCGGTCCAGCGGCACGGCGTTGGGGCCGTCGGACAAGGCCTGGTCGGGATTCGGGTGGGTTTCCATGAACACGCCCGCCACGCCGGCCGCCACGGCCGCGCGCGCCAGCACCGGCACGAATTCGCGCTGGCCACCGGAATGCGTGCCCTGTCCGCCCGGCAGCTGGACCGAGTGCGTGGCGTCGAACACCACCGGGCAGCCTGTGCCGCGCATGATCGCCAGCGAGCGCATGTCGGACACCAGGTTGTGGTAGCCGAAGGACGCGCCGCGCTCGCAGACCAGGATGTTGCCGCCGTCGCCGCCGGCCTCGATGGCCGCCGCGCGCGCCTTGGTCACGACCTGGGCCATGTCTTCCGGCGCCAGGAACTGGCCCTTCTTGATGTTGACGGGCTTCAGCGTCGCCGCGCAGGCCTGGATGAAATCCGTCTGGCGGCACAGGAAGGCCGGCGTCTGCAGCACGTCCACCACGGACGCGACCTCGCGGACCTGGCCGGTCTCGTGCACGTCGGTCAGCACCGGCACGCCCAGTTGGCGGCGCACGTCGTCCAGGATCTTCAGGCCCTCGTCCATGCCCGGACCGCGGAAGGACTTGCCGGAACTGCGGTTGGCCTTGTCGAAGGAGCTCTTGTAGATGAAGGGAATCCCCAGCGCCCGGGTCATTTCCTGCAGGACCCCGGCCGTCTCGAAAGCCAGCTCGCGCGATTCGATGACGCAGGGGCCGGCGATCAGGAACAGGGGATGTTCGATGCCGGCCTGGAAATGACACAGTTGCATGGAGGCTCCTTGGACGATGCGGACGGACTCAGGCCCTTTCCGCCTGGGGCTTTTCCGACTCGGGCTTTTCCGCCTGGCGCCGCTGGCGGGCCAGCGCGGCCTGGATGTAGCTGGTGAACAACGGATGACCGTCGCGCGGCGTGGAGGTGAATTCCGGATGGAACTGCACGCCCATGAACCACGGATGCGAGGGGATCTCCATGATTTCCGGCAGATTCTCCGTGGGCGTGCGGGCGCTGATCACCAGGCCGGCCTCTTCCAGCCGATGGACGTAGACGTTGTTGACCTCGTAGCGGTGGCGGTGGCGTTCGTTGACCTCCGCGCCGTAGATTTCAAAGGCGCGCGTGCCCGGCTTGACGGGGCAGCGCTGGGCGCCTTTGCGCATCGTGCCGCCCAGGTCGGATCCCGCGTCGCGCCGCTCGACCTTGCCTTCGCGGTCCTGCCATTCGGTGATCAGCGCCACCACCGGATGAGCCGCCGAGGGATCGAATTCGGTGCTGTTGGCCCCGCCCAGACCGGCCACGTGACGAGCGAATTCCACCACGGCCAGCTGCATGCCCAGGCAGATGCCCAGGTAGGGGATGCCGTGCTCGCGGGCGTAGCGGATGGCCTTGATCTTGCCTTCGGTGCCGCGCTTGCCGAAGCCGCCCGGCACCAGGATGGCGTCCAGCCCGGCCAGGCAGGCCGTGCCCTGAGTCTCGATTTCCTCGGAATCCAGATATTCGATATGCACCCGCGAATGCGTGTGGATGCCCGCGTGGACCAGGGCTTCGGACAGGGACTTGTAGGACTCGGTCAGATCGACGTACTTGCCCACCATGCCGATGGTGACGGACTCGCGGGGATTTTCCAGGTCGTGCACCAGGCGATCCCAGACCGTCAGGTCGGCCGGCGGCGGCGTCAGGGCCAGCGCGTCGCAGACCAGGCTGTCCAGGCCCTGCCGGTGCAGCATGGCGGGGATCTTGTAGATCGAATCCGCGTCCCAGACCGAGATCACGGCATCCAGGGGCACGTTGGAGAACAGGGAAATCTTGGCGCGCTCGTCATCGGGCACGGGGCGGTCGGCGCGGCACAGCAGCGCGTTCGGGTAGATGCCGATTTCCCGCAGCTTCTGCACCGAGTGCTGGGTCGGCTTGGTCTTGAGTTCACCCGCCGAGGCGATGAAGGGCACCAGCGTCAGGTGCACGAAAGCGCACTGGTTGCGGCCCAGGCGCAGGCTCATCTGGCGCGCGGCCTCCAGGAAGGGCAGCGATTCGATGTCGCCCACCGTGCCGCCGATTTCCACGATCGCCACATCGGCCTGGCCGTCGAAGGCCGCCTTGGCGCCCCGGGCGATGAAGTCCTGGATCTCGTTGGTGATGTGCGGGATGACCTGGACGGTCTTGCCCAGGTAGTCGCCCCGGCGCTCCTTGCGCAGCACCGATTCGTAGATCTGGCCGGTGGTGAAGTTGTTGACCTTGTGCATCCGCGCGGACACGAAGCGCTCGTAGTGGCCCAGGTCCAGATCGGTTTCCGCGCCGTCCTCGGTGACGAAGACCTCGCCGTGCTGGAAGGGACTCATGGTGCCCGGATCCACGTTGATGTAAGGATCCAGCTTGAGCATCGTGACCCGCAGCCCGCGGGATTCCAGGATCGCGGCCAGGGAGGCCGCGGCAATGCCCTTGCCCAGGGAAGAGACCACTCCCCCCGTGACGAATACGTATTTGGTCATTTCATAGGAGCCCGGTGTGGACGGGCGCAGCGGGAAATTTGGATTATAACCGCTCGGTCCGGGCCATCGGGCCCTTCCGGGCCGCCCGATTCCGGCACTTTACCTCGCCGCCGGCCTCGCCTACCATGGTTTCCGGACCCATCCATGGAAGCCCTCCGGAAGGACGTCATGTCCAGGCTGACCACAAAAGATTTCGCGCCCGAATTGCTGGAACTCTATGACTTCTACGCGCACGGATTCATCGACCGGCGTAAATTCCTGAGCCGGGCGTCCCGGTTCGCCGCCGGGGGCCTGGGCGCCGCGGCCCTGCTGCTGCACTATGCGGGGCTGGACACCCGGGTCAACGCCGGCTGGCCGGCCTACGAGGCCGCCCTGAAGGCCAACGGCAAGACCTACGAGGCCCACGTCTACCCGGGCGTGAACCACGGCTTCCACAACGATTCCACGCCGCGCTACGACCGGGCCGCCGCCGAACTGGCCTGGAGCCGCAGCATCGCCTGGTTCAGGCGCTGGCTGGCGTAACGGAGCGGGACGCCAGACCGGGCACGCGCCTGGACACGGCCCGATCCGGACTAGGGCCTAAATCGCCTCCGTCCGCGCCAGCAGCCAGTCCCGCGCCGAGCCGTCCACCAGGGGCAGCAGGCGTTCGCGCACCCGGGCGTGGTAGGTGTTCAGCCACTCGACCTCGTCGGCGGACAGCTGTTCACGTACGACACAGCGCGTGTCGATGGGGCACAGGGTGACGGTCTCGAAGGCCAGGAAATCGCCGAATGCCGTGCGCCCGTTCGCCACGGCCAGCACCAGGTTTTCGATGCGAATGCCCCATTGCCCGTCACGGTACAGGCCGGGTTCGTTGGAGGTCAGCATGCCAGCCTTCATGCCCTGGTGGGGCCGCGCGTGGCCGCGCACGGAAATCGACTGCGGGCCTTCGTGGACATTCAGGAAGTAGCCTACGCCATGACCCGTGCCGTGGCCGTAGTCCAGGCCCCGGCGCCAGAGCGGCATGCGCGCCAGGGTGTCCAGCACGGACGATGGCGTGTCTTCCGGAAAACAGGCCCGCGCCAGGGCGATGTGGGCCTGCAAGACCGTCGTGTAATCGGCGCATTGCTCGGCCGAGGGCGTGCCGACGGGCACGACCCGGGTGATGTCGGTGGTGCCGCCCAGATACTGCCCGCCGGAATCGATCAGCAGCAGGCCGTCGCCCCGGATCGTCGCATGGGAGTCCCCGGTGGCGCGGTAGTGCGGCATGGCGCCGTTGGCGTTGAAGCCCGCGATGGTGGCGAAGCTGAGGCTGACGAAGCCCGGGCGCCGGGCGCGCGCCGCCGACAGGCGGGTATCGACGTCGATCTCTGTGATGCGCTCGCCCGCCGCCAGGGCGGCCTCGAACCAGGCGAAGAATTCGCACAAGGCGGCGCCATCCTGGGCCATGGCGGCCCGGATGTTCTCGGCCTCGGCGGCGTTCTTGACGGATTTCAGCAGCTGGGACGGGTTGATGGCCTCGACGCGCCGCGCCTGAGACGCATGCGACAGCGTGCCCGCCGTGACCCGCGCCGGATCCACCAGCAGCACGGCCTCGGCCGGCAGGGCCGCCAGATCGGCGGCCAGCGCGGCGTAGTCGCGCAGTTCCACTCCATCGGCCGCCAGGCGGGCGGCCAGCCCGGTGTCGATCTTGCCGGGCGCCACGTACAGGCGCACGCGATCCGTATCCAGCAGCGCATGCGCCAGGAAGACCGGGTTGTAGTCCACGTCGGCGCCACGCAGATTCAACAGCCAGGCGATGTCGTCCAGCGAGGACAGCAGGTGCCAGGCCGCGCCGTGTTCGCGCATCGCGGCCCGCACGGCGGCCAGATTGTCGGCCCGGACGCGGCAGGCGTGCGGCGGCATGTGCTCGAAAACCTTGGCCTCGGGCAGAGCCGGCCGGCCAGTCCAGACGGCGCCGACAGGATCCTGGTCCAGTACCAGCGCCACGCCGGCCCCGTCCAGGCCGGACCGCCAGCGGCGTTCCGCCGCCAGATCCAGCACCCGGCCGTCGGCCGCGACCCGGTCGCCACGCGCCAGGTGCGCCAGAACCCAGTCCAGCATGTCCGGCACGTCAGGCGCGCCGGCCCGCATCAGGGCGATGCCCGTACCCTGCAACTGCGCCTCGGCCTGGACCCAATAGCGGCTGTCGGTCCACAGACCGGCGAAATCCGCCGTGACCAGCAGGCTGCCCGCCGAACCATCGAAGCCAGACAGCCAGGCGCGCGCGGCCCAATGATCCGGCAGGTATTCCGACAGGTGCGGATCGGCCGTCGGCACCAGGCAGGCGGCCAGGCCGGACTGCGTCAGCCGCCCGCGCAGGGCGGCGATGCGATCGGCGGGCGTCGCCGGGGGATGTTGCGAGGTCACGGCGATTTCCCTAGGCGACGGCGGACACGTCCAGTTTGGCCGACGTCTTGGCGCGGATCTCGTCCACCGTCACGCCCGGGGCCAGTTCGGTCAGGCGCAGACCGTCGCCAGTGACTTCCATCACGCCCAGGTCGGTGATGATGAGGTTCACCACCCCCACCCCGGTCAGCGGCAGCGTGCATTCGGGCAGCAGCTTCTGGGATTCGGTGCCGTCCTTGGCCTTCGCGACGTGCTCCATCAGCACCACGACCTTGCCCACGCCGGCCACCAGGTCCATGGCGCCGCCCATGCCCTTGATCATCTTGCCGGGAATCATCCAGTTGGCCAGATCGCCCTTTTCGGACACCTGCATGGCCCCCAGGATGGCCAGGTTGATCTTGCCGCCCCGGATCATGGCGAACGAATCCGCCGAGGCGAAGATCGAGGAGCCCGGCAGGGTCGTCACGGTCTGCTTGCCGGCGTTGATCAGGTCGGCGTCGACCTCGTCGTCCTTGGGGAAGGGGCCGATGCCCAGCAGGCCGTTTTCCGATTGCAGCCAGACCTCCATGCCCTGCGGCACGTAGTTGGCGACCTTGGTGGGCAGGCCGATGCCCAGGTTGACGTAGAAGCCGTCCCGCAATTCCTGCGCGGCACGCGCCGCCATCTGTTCGCGATCCCAAGCCATGATCTGCCTCCTTATTGACGGGTGGTGCGTTGTTCGATGCGCTTTTCGGGATGCGCGTTCAGGACGATACGATGCACGTAGATGCCCGGCAGATGGACCTCGTCCGGGTCGAACGTGCCGGTGGGCACGATTTCCTCGACTTCGACGATGGTGATGCGGCCCGCCATGGCGACGTTGGGATTGAAGTTGCGCGCCGTGCGGCGGAACTTCAGGTTGCCGCTGCGGTCGGCCTTCCAGGCCTTGACCAGGGACACGTCCGGCACCAGGGACCGCTCCAGGATGTAGGTGCGCCCGTCGAACTCGCGAGTGTCCTTGCCCTCGGCCACCACAGTGCCCACGCCGGTGGCGGTGAAGAACGCCGGAATGCCGGCGCCGCCCGCGCGCAGTTTTTCGGCCAGCGTGCCCTGCGGCGTGAATTCCAGCTCCAGTTCGCCCGCCAGGTACTGGCGCTCGAATTCCTTGTTCTCTCCCACGTAGGACGCAATCATCTTGGTGATCTGACGCGTGGACAGCAGTTGCCCCAGGCCGAAGCCATCGACCCCGGCGTTGTTGCTGACGCAGGTCAGATTACGCACGCCCGAATCCCGCAGGGCGGCGATCAGGGCCTCGGGGATGCCGCACAGCCCGAAACCGCCGACGGCGATCATCTGGTTGTCGGCCACGACGCCGCGCAGGGCGGCCTCGGCACTCTCGTAGACTTTATCCATACAACGGTTCCTTCGTAGATGAACAGAAATCGATGGCGCGTCAGGCGGCGAAGCAGCGATCCAGCGCCTGCCGGTCGGCGTCGGTCCAGGGCAGGGGCCGGCCGGTGGCGGCGTCGGTGCACACCAGCACGTTGCGGCCACGCGCATGCAACGTCCCCGGATCCCCGGCGTCCGCGACCCAGCAGTCCAGCTCCAGGCTGGTCCGCCCGATGCGCACGAGCTTCATGCCGACAACGACACGGGCAGGATACATCAGCGGTTTGAGAAAATCACACGAGGCGTGGGCCAGTACGCCGTAGCGGCCCGCGGCTCCGTCCAGCCCCATCGCGACGAACAGCCGGACCCGGGCTTCCTCGAAATAGGAAAAATAGACCGCGTTGTTGACGTGGCGCAGAGCGTCCATGTCGCCCCAGCGGATATCGATCGGGGTTTCAAATATCCCGGAAGCGGGTTGCGTGGCGGAGGGGTCCGAAGGCATGAAGGGGCTCGCTCGTGGCATGACCGGATGGCCGAGAGCGCTCCGGCCCGCGGCCGAGGTATGGTACCACCGAGCCCGGACGCATGGCCTCAGCCATAGAAGGCATGCAGCGACCCGGGATCGAAATTGGCCCAGACACGATCCCCGGAAGCCAGATCCGAGACGATCCGGTTTCCGAAGGGAATCCGGATCTTGACGGGCTCTTCCCGGTCCGTGACGGAACTCACCTCGACCATGTTGCCCAGGAAGGTCAGGTCCCGGATCGTCACGGGCACACCGCATTCCTGCCTCGAGCGCGAGATGGAGATCCTCTCCGGCCTGAGCAGCAGGGCCGGCCGGCCCGGATCCGCCGGCCGCCCCTGGACCGGAACGCCGTCGATGACGATGCCGTCGCAGATGGACAGCTTCGCCCTGTTCTCCGCCACGGAAAGAATGTCGGCCGCCAGGAAATTGCTGTCGCCGATGAAGCCCGCCACGAAGCGGGTCGCGGGCTCCGCATAAAGCTCCCGGCCGGTTCCGATCTGCTCGATCCGGCCCTGGCTGAAGACGGTGATGCGGTCGGACAGGCGCAGAGCTTCCTCCTGGTCATGGGTGACGTAGAGAATCGTGACGCCCGTTTCCTGATGAATCCGCCGGATCTCGAATTGCAGCTCCTCGCGCAGTTTCTTGTCCAGGGCCGAAAGCGGCTCGTCCATCAGCAGCAGCGGCGGATCGTAGACCAGTGCCCGCGCCAGGGCCACCCGCTGCTGCTGGCCGCCTGACATCAGCGCGGGCTTGCGGCCGGCGAGATCCTCGAGATGGACGAGCCTGAGCGCCGCATGGACCCGGTCCTCGATCTCCGATTTCGCGCAGCGGCGCACCCGCAGGGGAAAGGCCACGTTCTCCCCGACGCTCAGGTGCGGGAAAAGCGTATACCGCTGGAACACCATGCCGATATTGCGCTTGTGGGAAGGCATCCGGAGCAGGCTCTCGCCGTCGAGCAGGACGTCGCCCTCGGTGGGGTCCTGGAACCCGGCCAGGATGTACAGGGTGGTCGACTTTCCGGACCCCGAGGGCCCCAGGAACGTCATGAACTCGCCCCGGGCGATGTCGAGCGTCACGTCCCGGATGGCGGTGAAGTCCCCGTAGTCCTTGCGGATCCCCTGTATGCTCAAGAAAGGTCTAGTCATCTTTTTGCCTCTTGCGGAACACAAGCGGTGTGAAAATCAACACGGAAGTGAGCGCCACCAGGATGGTCGAGACGGCGGCCACCACGGGGGTCAGGTCCTGCCTCAGGGTGGTCCATATCTTGACGGGCAGCGTCTGCAGCGTCGGGCTGGACATGAAGATCGCCAGGACCACCTCGTCCCAGGAAGCCAGGAAGGAAAAGACGGCGGCCGTGAACAGGCCGTGCCGGATGGACGGGACCGTGATCTTGAGCCGCGCCTCCCAGGGCGAGGCGCCGCACAGGATGGCGGCGTCCTCGATGGACTTGTCGAACCCGTCCAGCGCACCGCTGATCGATATGATGGAAAAGGGCAAGGCGATGAGCAGGTGCGCAATGACGAAGCCGACGGTGGTCCCGGCCAGTCCCAGCTTCAGGAACAGGGCATAGAGGGCGACGGCCAATACGATCACGGGCAGGATCATGGGCGTCAGGAAGAGCGCGCGGATCTGCTCCCTGCCGGCGAACTCGCCCCGGTTCAGGCCCAGGGACGCCAGGAAACCCAGGACGACGGAAAGCGCGGTGACGATGACCGCGATCTTCAGGCTCGTCAGAGCGGTATAGAACCACCTGGGGTCCGAGAACAGCTCGACGTACCACTTCAAGGTCCACGAGGGCGGCGGAAAGATCAGCCACTGCGAAGAGCCGAACGAAAGCGCGGCGATGAAGACGATGGGCAGGATCAGGAACAGCAACACCAGCCCCGTGACGATGACCAGGAAGTAGCGCAAGGCCCCCAGGCGGTTGAAATCCAGCAGCATGGCTAGTTCCTCTTGTCGACCTTCAGGTATCGCAACTGCAGGAAATACAACCCCAGAGTCACGACCAGCAGGACGAACGCCGCGGCGCCGCCCAACCCCCACTTGACCAGCGACTGGACCAGTTGGGCGATGAGCTCGGCGAGCATCATGCTCGAGGCGCCGCCCAGCAACGCCGGAGTGACGAAGTAGCCCAGGGACATCACGAAGATCATCAGGGCGCCCGCGGCGATGCCCGGCAGCGACAGGGGCAGCAGCACGCGCGTGAAGCTCTGCCACTTGCCGGCTCCGCACAGCGAAGCGGCGCGCAGGATCGAAGCGTCGATCGAAGAGATGACTCCCATGAGCGGCAGGATGATGAACGGCAGCATGATGTAGACCATGCCGATCGTCACGCCCGTGATGTTGTTCACCAGCGCCAGCGGGCTGTCGACGATGCCGAGATTCACGAGGACCTTGTTGATGATGCCCGTGCGCTGCAGCAGCACCATCCAGGCGTATGTCCTCGCCAGCAGATTCGTCCACATCGAGAGGACGATGACCGCGAGCAGGAAGACCGCCCATCTCCTGGGCAGGATCGCCAGTGCCCAGGCGACCGGAAACCCGACGACGACGGACACGATCGTCACGAGGGAAGCCACCAGGAAGGTGTTCGAGAACACCCTGAGATAGGTCGTCGAGCCGAAGAGGATCGCGTAGTTTTCCAGCCCCGGAGCCGGCTCGAGGACGCTGCGCACCAGGAGCATCAGGACCGGGACGATGAAGAACAACGCGATCAGCACGAGGGCCGGCGCGATGCATGAAACCGGGCCGGACAGGAACGGCTTTTTCACCGCCCCCCGCCCACCGGCCCCGCCCGTCGAAATCGAAGCAACCATATGGCGTGTCTCCACCTTCGAGTCCGGGCCGCCGCGGCGGCCCGCTCCAAACATCATGCCGATCCCGTCACTGCGCCTGCCACGCGTACCAGCGCGTCCCGATCTCGTCGCGATGCATGGCCCAGTACCCCAGGTTCGCGTTGACCTGCGTGGCGGCCTGCTTGTCCGGCAATGTGTCGCGGATCTCCTTGGGCATCAGCGTGGGCGCGACCAGATTGATCGGCGCATAGCCGGTGAGCTCGTCGAATTTCGCCTGCGAAGCGGCACTGGTGGCAAAAGCGATGAACTTCATCGCCGCCGCCTTGTTCTTCGCGCCCTTCGGCACGACCAGCATGTCGGCGGCCGTGATGTTCTGATCCCAGGATGTCTCGACATTGACGCCCGTCTTCGTCAGCGCGGTCAGACGGCCATTCCAGAAGAATCCATAAGGAGTCTCGGCCGAGGCGAGCAGCTGCTGGGATTGCGCCCCGCTGCTCCACCAGACGATGCTGGACTTGATGGTGTCCAGCTTCTTGAAGGCCCGATCCAGGTCCAGCGGATAGAGCTTGTCGGCGGGCACTCCGTCGGCGAGCAGGGCGGCCTCGATGACGCCCGGGGCCGACCACTTGTAGAACGTCCGCTTGCCGGGAAATTTCGCCAAGTCGAACAGGTCGGCCCAGGTCTTCGGGCAGGCCTTGACGGCATCCTTGTTGCACCCGATGACGAAGGAATAATAAAAGCTCCCGACTGCGTGATCGGTGACGAAGCGCGGGTCCAGACGGCTCTTGTCGATGATGGAGAAGTCCAGTTTTTCCAGCATGCCCTCCATGCCGGCCCGGACCGCGTAATCGCCCTCGACGTCCACCACGTCCCACGCCACGTTGCCGGATTCGACCATGGCCTTGATCTTGCCGTAGTCGGTGGGCCCGTCCTGCAGGACGGAAATGTTCTGGGCCTTGGAAAAGCCGTCGGCCCAGACGCTCTTCTGGGCGTCCTGCGTGGTCCCGCCCCACGAGGTGAACACGAGGGATTGCTCCGCGGCGAAGCCGCCCGCGGAAAACGTCAATGCGGCAACGAGGAAAAGCGGCTTGATTTTCATGATCTGTCTCCTGTGTATTGATAGTGGAATCATGGTGCGCGCGCCGAGGCGCCGGGTCGGCGCGGTTCTTCTACAACCTTCTACATCACGAAGCCTGGACGCCGTCCGGCACGACGACGATCTTTCCGAAGCATGAGCGGCTCTCCAGTTCGCGCATGGCATCCTGTATCCCGCTCAGCGGAAACACGGCATGGATCACCGGATCGAACTCGCGGCCGGCCATGATCCGCAGCAACTGCCGCAGGTCTTCGGTCTTCCATCCATCCGATCCCCGGATGTCCATCTCGCGCGTCCACAGATACCGCAGGTCGGTGGCCGCCTCGAAACCGGTGGTCGCGCCGCAGCACATCAGCCGTCCGCCATGCTTCACGGACCTCAGGGACTGGGGCCAGGTGGCGGTTCCGGTGAAGTCGATCACCATGTCCGCCCCCTGCTTGCCGGTCAGGTTCCAGACCGGCTTGCCGAACTGCCCATCGGGAGCGACCACACATTCGTCGGCGCCGATCGTCTTCAGCCGCGCCGCCTTGTCCTCGCTGCTGGTGCAGGCGATGACGTGCGCACCGGCCCGCGCGCCCAGCTGGACACAGGCGACCCCGACCCCGCCACTGGCACCCACGACCACCAGGGACTCGCCGGCCTGCAGCCGCCCCCGGCTGTGCAGCATGCGATAGGCCGTGCCGTAGGCCGTGGGCAGGCAGGAATATCCGACGAAACGCCCGGCCTCCGGCAGCGGCAGCAGGCCTTTCGCCGACACCACGACGTATTCAGAGAATCCGCCCCAGTACGCCTCGCCCAGCATCTCGCCATTCCAGAAGGGATCGATCAGGACCGGGGCTCCTGTCTCCAGGCCGGACACCTCCGGCCCGATCGCCTCGATCCAGCCCGCCACGTCGCAGCCGCCGACGTGCGGCATCTCGATGACGCGGCCCGGCATCCCGTCGCGAATGAAGAGGTCCAGCCGGCTGAGCGAACACGCCGCGACCTTCACCAGGACCTCGCCCGCGCCCGGAACGGGCCGGGCCACGTCTTCCACCGAAAGGACCTCGGGGCCGCCGTGCCGGCGCATGACCGCCGCCTTCATGTTCTGTGCCATCTGTTCATCTCCATCCTCATTCTGGAAACCGCGCGAAGCCAGGAGCGCGCTCGACGAACGCGCCGCACGGCGACTCATCGGCGCGTTCCCGGTTTATCGGCAAAACGTTCGTGCGCCTGCCGTATGGCAATTCCTCTCTGCTCCGAATCCAGCAACTCGGCCCGCCGCTTTTCCCACCGCACCCTGTCGGCCCGCCCGGCCTCCAGGTCCGCCAGCAGCCGCTTCGTCGCCCGGATGGCGTCCGCCTGCCACCCATCGAGCCGCTCCAGGTCCCCGACCGCCGCATCGACGGATTCCCCCTTGGGTACGATCCGGGAGAACAACCCGGCGCGACGGGCCTCGTGGTCATCGAACCGCTCGCCCGTCAGCAGCAGGCGCCTGACGGTGTCCCGCGGATAGGACCGCCCGATGCGCTCGACCGCCGCCGGGTTGTACAGGATCCCCAGGCGCACGGCGGGGATCTGCACGAAACTGCCGGCGCCCGCGATCCGGTAGTCGCACGAGAGGGCGATGTCGGCCGCGGCGCCCATGCACGGCCCCTCGATCGCGGCGACGACGATCCGGTCCGAATCGAGAATCGCGGCGACGACGCCGGCAACCGCGTCGTCGTAGCCGAGGTCCCGGCTCGTGCCCGTCAATTCGCGGAAATCCGCCCCCGCGCTGAAGCACTGCGCGCCGCCTGTGAGCACGATGCCGAGGGTCTCCGCGCCGGCCTGCCCGATGGCCTCGGACAGGCCTGACAGCATGCCGCGGGACAAGGCGTTCCTGGACGCGAGGTCGTTCATCTCCAGCACCAGGACCGTGCCTGCGGTCGTTTTCTTGATGAGGTCTGCGCGCATGGGCTTGTTTTCCGGTCTCAGGTCCACATCGAATCCAGCCGGCCGCGATCGAACGCGACCGCTTCCTCGAAATCCTGCGCAACGTCCAGCAGCAGCCGTTCCTCCCCCGCCCTGGCCACGATCTGCACGCTCACCGGCAGGCCGTCGGCCAGGCCGCACGGCACCGCCGCCGCCGCGACCCCGCCCACGTTGAACGGCGCGGTGAACGGGAACGCGCCCCATAGCCGGTCCACGGCGACGCCACGGATGAACCTCGGCCGTTCCCCCAGCGGAAAGGGCGGCACGGCCGTCGCGGGGGTCAGCAGGATGTCGTAACGATCGAAGAACGCGGCGAGACGGTCGCGGAAACCCGGCAGCAGCGCGCGGGCGCGCCCGACGTCGGCCGGGTCCAGCGTCACGGCGGCCTCGAGGGCGGACCGCTCGTAGCGCGTGAGCCTGTCCGGACAAAGTGCCAGAAGATGCCCCCGCTCGCGATGCTCCTCCTCGAGGACCAACGGTCCAAAAATATCACTCCAGCCCTGGATCGGAGGATGATCTTCCTCAAGGGAATGGCCCAGGCACTCGAAAATCCCGGCGGCGCTTTCCACCAGGGCCGCCACGCCGGGATCCACCGGCCGGTTCTCGGGCGCCGGACAATAGCAGACGCGCAGGGGCCCTCTGCCCGTCCCGCGTTCGAACCGCGCATCCGCCAGCACGCCCAGAAGGATCCGCGCATCGGCCACGGACCGGGCCATCGGCCCGGCGCTGACGAAGGCCGACATCCCGCGAAACCCGTTTTCGTCCCCGCAGAGGCCGGGGGACGGCTTGAGGCCGAAAATGCCCGAGAACGCCGCGGGAATGCGGACCGACCCGCCGCCGTCGGACCCCACGGCGACCGTGGTGAGCCGGGCCGCGACCGAGGCCGCCGACCCGCCGCTCGAACCCCCGGCGGTGCGGGCCGGATCCCAGGGGGTCGCGGTATCCGGCCCCAGCAGATTGTCGGTCGTCGCGGACTGGCCGAATTCCGCCGTATTGGTCTTGCCCAGGAAGACGGCGCCGGAGGCGCGCAGCCGGCGCACCAGGCCGGAGTCGCCCTTGGAAACCTGGCCCCGGAACACGTCCGAGCCCAGGCTGGTCCGGACGCCCGCGACATGGAAGGCGTCCTTGATGGCGACCGGAATGCCGGCCAGCGCGGCGTCCGCCTTCCCCGACGCGTAGGCGCGCTCGGCCTCCCGCGCCTGCGCGAGCGCCAGGTCGCGGGTGATCTCGACGTAGGCATGCAATGCGCCGTCGTGCCGTTCGATACGCTCGAAGAACGCCTCGGCCACCTCGACCGGGCTGAGCGAACGATCCCGGTACGACCCGACGAGCTCCGCGATCGAGAGAAGGCTGACGTCCTTAGCCATGGGGGTGGACTCCCCCGCTGATGCCGTAGACCTCGCCCGTGATGTATCCGGCCCTGTCCGACAGGAGGAACGACACCAGCGCGGCCACGTCCTCGGGACGCCCGACCCGGCCCACGAGGGAGCGGTTCTCCGCATAGCCGTCGAAGAATTCGGCCGGGTAGATCTTGCGCAGGAAATCGTTGTAGATCAGGCCCGGCGTGATGGCGTTGACGCGGATGCCGTGCCGGCCGTTCTCGGCGGCGGCGACGCGCGTCAGGGCCAGCACGCCCGCCTTGGCGGCGGAATAGGCGGCCCCATGCTCGGTGGACGTTTCGTAGGCCGCGATCGAGCTGATGTTGACGATCGCCCCGCAACCCCGCTCGATCATCGCGGGCAGGATATGGCGCATCGTCAGGAACGTCCCCGTCAGGTCGATGTCCAGGCAGCGCCGCCAGTCCGCGAGGGCCAGTTCCGCCACGGGCGCGATGGTGGACCAGCCGGCGTTGTTGACCAGCGCGTCGATCCGGCCTTTCTCGTCCAGCACTTTCGCAACGCAGCGCTCGACCATGTCCGCGTCGCCGACGTCGAGGGGAACCGCCAGGAACGAACGGCCATGCCGCCCGGACAGCTGTTCCGCGAACTCGCGGCAGCGGCGCTCGTGCGCATCCGTGATCACCACATCGTAACCGTCGTCCGCGAGCTGCCGGGCGATCGCGCCGCCGATGCCCGCGCCGGACGCGGCGGTTATCAATGCCACTTTGCCTTCAACCATGTCATCATCTCCTTGGATCGAACCGTTTGCGTCGCGGACGGGCCGGGAACCATCGCCCCCCGATCGCCATGCCGCGTGGAAAGAGAAAGCGCCGGCCGCGATTTCAATCGGCCAGGGCCCACCGCAGGGCCCGCGTCACCGCGTCTGGGTTGTCCACGTTCATCAGGTGTCCGGCATCGGGTATCGCCATGAATTCGGCGCCTGGCAAAGCGTCCAGGACGATCGATGCCGCCTTTTGGGGGCAGAACCGGTCATGCTCGGCGCCGATCACCACGACGGGGGTCTCGATCCGCGACAGGCGCGGCGTCAGCGGCTCGGCGTGCAGGCCCATCATGGCCCGGGCGGCGTTGACGTAGCCCCGACCGTCCCCGACAGCCGCGAGGCGCGCGGCGACGATCCGGTCCAGGGACTCGTGCGCCCTGAAAAGCCCCGCTTCGGTATCGGCGCGCATCGCCGCCCTGAACTCGGCCGAGCCGGTGTCGGCGGCCTGGGCGATCCGGTCCTGGTAGAACTGGACGGCCGACCGGCCAACGACCGACGAGGTCCCCAGCACGACCGACTTCCGGACCAGGTCCGGACGCTCGGCGGCCGCCCAGAGGGCGATGGTGCCTCCCAGCGAGAACCCGACGACGATGGCAGGCCCGGTGACCCGCTCGATGAAGGCCAGCAGGTCGTTGCCCAGTTGCGCCAGGGTGCCGTCGCACCGGCCGGGGGATGTCCCGCCGTGCCCGCGCAAGTCGCAGGCGAAGCCGCGGAACCGGTCGCCGAGGGCCTGCTGCTGCCCGCGCCAGGTGCGGAGATCCTCGGCCAGTCCATGGATGAACACGACCGGATCCCCGGTCCCCTCCACGGTGTACGCCACATCGATATCGTTGATGATCGCCCGATTCATTTTCATGACCTCTTCTCAGCCGAACACGGCCTTGCCACCGCCCAGGACCACCTCGCCTTTCGAGAGGGTCCGGAAATGGATTCCGTCGTCCCGCCGGCCGGACGCCACCGTCAGCGAATCCCCGGGCAACACCGGCGACGTGAGCCGGGCTTCCAGGTGGCGGAGATCGGCCGGATGGACGCCATGCTGGCGGGCGACGACGCGCGCCGAGATCCCGAGGGTGCACAGGCCATGCAGGATCGGCCGGGGGAAGCCGTTGGCGCGGGCGACCTCGGGATCGATGTGAACGGGATGCAGGTCGCCCGTCAAGCGGTACAGCGCCGCCAGTTCGGGGCTCGTCCCCGTCTCGGTGGCCTGCGTGAACGCCACTTCCGCCGCCGAGGAAGCCGACGGCCCCCGGTCCCCGCCCCACCCGCCCATGCCGGGCAGGAAGATCGTGTAGGTCGCGGTGAAGAATTCCGAGTCGACCTCGATCTCGACCAGGGCCGCCTTGCCCTTGTCGAAGACATGGGCCACCCCGCCCCGCATCTCGATGCTTCCGGATGCCGGCAGCGGCCGATGGACATGGATCTTCTGGGCGACGTGCAGGGACGCCTTGGGGTCGTAGGCGCCGAGCCGGCCGGCGGACTCGACGGCCCACAGGCCCAGCGCGCAGCCGAAGGTCGGCAGGACGCGCAGGTCACGTTCGTAGACCAAGTCGAGTTCGGAGGCGGCGGCCCCCACGGCGAGCGCGTACAGGATCGCCCTGTTCGCGTCGTATGCGGACACGTGGGCGCCGAGGTCCTTTCCGGCCAATTGAGCAAGATCGTCGGGCATGGCTGTTTCCGGTGTCTGTGCGCGGGATCGTCCGGTGCCGGACGCTACTTGACCCATTCCTGGACTTCCACGAGCACGCCGTAGCAGCTCGCCGGATGGATGAACACGATCCTCACCTCGGAGAAGACTTCCCCGCGGTATTCGTAGTTCCTCAGGACATAAGGCTCGTCGCGCGTGAGCCGGACACCCTTCGCCTTGAAGTGGGCGATCGCCTCGTCCAGGTTGCGGGTCCTCACGCAGATTTCGTGGATGCCCTCGCCGCGTTTCTCGATCGCCTGGGACAGGGGGCCGGTGCCGGTCGCATCGGCGACGATGGCGATTCTTTCCTTGCCGATCCAGACTCCGCGCTGGATCAGCTCGATGCCCTCCAGGAGCTCCGAGGCCAGGCCATCGGCGGGCGCGGCGAAGATTTCGCTCAGCCGATCGGTCGCCTTGTCCAGATCCTTCACGGCGATGACGATTTCCTGCATGCTGTAGAACAACGGTTCCATCACGTTCTCCTGTCCTTTCGGGTTGGAATCAAGTCAAAATACGATCACTGATCGGCACGGCTGGATTCGATGACTTCCCAGAGCGCGATCAATTCTTTCTTCACGACCTTGCCGAACCCGCTGCGCGGCAGCCGATCGACGAAATAGACCCTGCTGGGCACCTTGTTGCGCGAGAGCCGGCCCTGGCAGAACGCCCGGACATCCGCTTCGGCGAGTATCCGTCCCCCGTCGGCCGCCACCACCATGGCCACGAGATCCTGGCCCAGGATCGGATCCGGAATCGCCAGGACCGCCGCGTCGGCCAGGCCCTCGTGGCCCAGGAGCACTTCTTCGACCTCGGCCGGATAGAATTTGAATCCACCCCGGTTGATGCGGTCGCTCTTGCGGCCGGTGATCCGCAGCAGGCCGTCTTCCTCGCCCACGAAACCGATATCCTCGGTGCGCACCCAGCCGTCCGCATCGATCCGCTTCGCCGTCTCCGCTTCGTTCAGGTAGTAGCCCACCATCTGTCCCGGAGCCCGCAGGAGCACCTCGCCGGATTCCCCCGGCGCGCACCGCCTGCCGCCCTCGTCGACGACGGCGAGTTCGGTCGGCCATACCGGCTTGCCGATGGCCGTGGGATCGAGATCCATGTCCGGGCCGAAATTCAGCGTCTGGCCGACCATGGTTTCGTTCAAGGCATACCAGTTGGCGATGGCGGCCCGCGGCCAGCGCTCCCGCATCGACCGGTAGAGCGCCGCGGTCATGGGGGCGCCGCTCGCGGTCATGACCTGGACCCTGGCGGCCCTGGAATCGTCGCTTGCCGGCCGCTGGCACATCATCGCGTAATGGGCCGGCGCGCCCGCGTAGATGGTCGTGCCGGCAAGCGCCATTTCCCTTTCCTCGGCCTCGGGGTCGAACCGGCGGCCCCGGTAGCTCAGGGTGCATCCCGCCAGCACCGCCGCATACAGCGTATTGACGATGCTGGTGGGCAGATAGGCGGGCACGGGAGACTGGATCACGTCGTCCGGACCGACGGGCCGCCCTCCCCGCGGCGCGGCGAACACGCCATTGACCATTCTTTCGGCCAGCCGGACGCAGCCGCCATGGGTGATCATCGCGGCCTTCGGCCGACCGGTCGTTCCGGACGTGAAGGCGAGCAGCGCGCAATCATCCGGCCCCGGGCGCGGCGCGTCGGCGGACCGGTCCTCTCCGCCCTCCGCGGAGGCGACGAGGCCGAAAGCGTCGCCCTCGGCGGCGAAGAGCATCAAGTCCAGGGGATCGCTCCCCGCCGGCAGGCCGTCCGGGACGAATTCGCGCACCTCTTCGTCCTTGCGTGACGACAGCAGGCCCCGACTGACGATCACGGCGGTCGCCGCGACGTCCCGGGCGAACCGCCGGACTTCCGCCACGCTGAGGCGGTCGTCGAGGGGAGCGACGATGCAGCCGCCATCCAGCACCCCGTGCTGCGCGATCACCACCTGGCGCGCGTCGGCCGTATCGACCCAGACCAGAACCGGGGTCTTGGGCCAGTAGGCGCCGGACGACCTGAGCCTTACGGACACGGCCCGGGCGCCGTCCAGCCATTCGCCGAAGCGCAGGCTGCCCGCGGGCGACCGGACGGCGACCGCATCCGGCGTCGCCCGGACACGTTTTTCGAGGAGATCCGGCAGGGTCAGTCCGCCCGCTCCCTCGAAATCGAGGGTCCTCAGAAACTCACTGATTTCCTTGCGGCTCACTTTCCACCCCGGCGATCACTTGCGGTCCGTCAGAAGATCGACCAGAAGCGCCCATTCGGCGGGCCAGCTTTCCGGCGTCGTGTAGTTTTCCTCGCTGCGGATGCGATCGACATGGCTCGCCACGTCCTCGACCGTCAGTCCGCCCCGATCGACGGGATGCTTGAAGAAACCCGGCGTGCGTCCCACGAAGATCCGGGCGACCGAGCCGGAACCGGCGGACCAGGTCTCGCCGGTCCATGGGCATTCGCGCGACGCGAAATAGCCCACCACGGGCGCCACCAGCTCGGGGACGACCATATCCTCGCCGACCTGATGGTATTGGGGCATCTCGACATCCTCGGTGAGCTGCGTGGAGGCCATGGGGGCGACGGCGTTCACCCGGATGCCGTGTCTGGCGCCTTCGAGCTTGAGCACCTGCAGGAGCCCGAACACGCCTCCCTTGGCCGCCGCGTAAGGCGCGATGCCCCCGTTGCCGAACAGCGCGACCCCGGACGTGGTGAACACGATCCGGCCGTACTGCTGCCGGATCATCTGCTGATAGCACGGCTGCGTCACATTGAAGGCGCCCCACACGTGCACGTCGAAGATCGGCGCGGCGTCGGCAAGGTCGAGTTTGTTGAACGATGTGAGCGAAATATTCCCGGCGTTGTTGACCAGAATGTCGATGCGCCCGTATTCCGACAAGGCCAGGTCGGCGATCGCCCGCCCGCCTTCGCGAGTGGATACCGAGGAGGTGTCCGCCACGGCCTCGCCTCCCAGCGCGCGGATTTCCCGGGCGGTGAGTTCCGCCGAGCTCGCAGACGCGCCGTCGGGCCCTGTGCGGACGCCGATGTCGTTCACCACGACCCGGGCGCCACGAGAGGCCAGCAGCATGGCATACGCGCGGCCCAGCCCGCTGCCCGCGCCGGTCACGATCGCGACCTGGCCCTCGTAACGGAAATTCGCATCCGACGCACCACTCGATTGATGTACCATGTCTCCATCCTTGCCAGCCAAGTTTTTTCTTGTATGTCCATACTCTAAGTGACGCCGCACAAAAAAGCAATAGTGACGTCACTTTTTTTAAAAAGCAGGAAATGCTCAAGAAAGCTCCGGAACCGAACCTTCCCCAGCCCACCACCCCGAAGGGGCGGGCGACCCTGGCCCGCATCCTGTCGAGCGGCCGAGAAATCTTCGGCGAAGCCGGCTACGTCTCGATGCGCATGAGCGATCTGGCGGAAAGGGCCCAGTTGTCGATGGGCGCCCTTTACCGCTACTTCGACAACAAGGACGACGTCTTCCTGGCGATCATCCACGACATCCACAACGAGCTGTACGCCGCCAGCCGGCCCGACGAACGCCAGATCTTCCGCGATCGCCCCGGCGACGCGATCCTCGAATCCAACCGCGGCTACCTGGGCCACTACCGCAACCACCGCAAGGTGATGCGGGCGTTCATCGAGGCGACCATGGTGGACCAGCGCTACGATGACATGTGGTGGTACATGCGGGAACGCCACATCGTCCGGGTCGCCACGGCGCTGGAGCGCGACCACGGCATCACCGAGATCAATGGCATGCCGGCGCGGACCTCCCTGGAAGCCCTGGCCTCGATGACGGAACAGTCCGCCTACGTCTGGTATGCGCACCCCGATACCGCGGCCGACATGCTGCCCGTGGACGACGCGGCACGCATCGTCAGCGAAATCTGGTGCTGCACCCTCTTTTCCAGGAACATGGCGGACCGCTGATGCTGGCTACGGACGAGTTCTGCAATACAATGGCCCGCAACATGGCGAGGCCCGGCCTCGCTTAAGGATACTCGGAACAAGTCCCCGCGCCGCGTGCATCCGCGGGCTCGGGCGGTCTGCGGCGTTGCCCATCCTCGCGATAGCACCGGCTGTCGCTGCGATTCGCGCCTTGCCGCCCACCCCGATTCGCGGCGCCCGCTTTCCGCTCGACTTGTTCCGAGTATCCTCAACGCTCATCAAGCAACGGGAACGACCCATGACTGAACGTGAATCGATGGAATACGACGTCGTCGTCGTCGGAGGCGGTCCGGCCGGGCTTTCAGCTGCGATCCGCCTGAAGCAGCTGACCGCCGAACGCGGCCAGGATGTCAGCGTCTGCGTGCTGGAAAAGGCCGCCGAGATCGGCGCCCACATCCTTTCGGGCGCCGTGATGGATCCCCAGGCGCTGAGCGAACTCATCCCCGACTGGAAGGAACGCGGCGCCCCGCTGGACGTGGCCGTCTCGGACGATCGGTTCCTGTTCCTGACCGAATCGGGCGCGCGCGCCACCCCGGCCTGGCTGCTGCCGGACTGTTTCAAGAACCACGGCAACTACATCGTGCGCCTGGGCCACTTAACCCGCTGGCTGGGCGAGCAGGCCGAGGCCCTGGGCGTGGACGTGTTCCCCGGCTTCGCCGCCGCGCAGATCCTCTATACCGAATCCGGCGCCGTGCGCGGCGTGCTGACCGGCGACATGGGCGTGGCGCGCGACGGCAGCCACACCGACGCCTACCAGCCCGGCATGGAGCTGCTGGCGCGCTACACGATCTTCGCCGAAGGCTCGCGCGGCCACCTGGGCCGCCAGTTGATCGAAAAATACCGCCTGGACGCCGGCCGCGACCCGCAGAGCTACGCGATCGGCATCAAGGAACTCTGGGAAGTCGATCCCGCGCAGTCGCGCCCCGGCATGGTCATGCACACCGCCGGCTGGCCGCTGGATTCGGACACCTACGGCGGCTCCTTCCTGTACCACCTGAACGACAATCTGGTGGCCGTGGGCCTGGTCGTGGGCCTGGACTACGCCAACCCGTGGCTCTCGCCCTTCGAGGAATTCCAGCGCTACAAGACCCATCCGGCGATCCGCGCCACCTTCGAGGGCGGCAAGCGCATCGCCTACGGCGCGCGCTCGCTGACGGCGGGCGGGCTGCTGTCCCTGCCCAAGCTCTGCTTCCCCGGCGGGGCGCTGGTGGGCTGCGAGGCCGGCATGCTGAACGCTTCCCGCATCAAGGGCAGTCATTCGGCCATCAAGTCCGGCGCCCTGGCCGCCGAAGCCGCTTTCGACGCCCTGGCCGCGGGCCGCAGCCACGACGAACTGACCGCCTACCCGGCCGCCTTCGAGCGCTCCTGGCTGCACGCCGAACTGAACAAGTCGCGCAACTTCAAGCAATGGTTCAAGAAAGGCCGCACCATCGGCACGCTGATGACCGGCATCGAGCAATGGCTGTTCAAGGGCAGGATGCCCTGGACCATTCACCGCACCAAGCCGGATCACGCCTGTCTGCAGCCGGCGGCCGAATGCGCGCGCATCGACTACCCGAAGCCCGACGGCAAGCTGACCTTCGACCGTCTCAGCTCGGTATTCATCTCCAACACCAACCACGACGAGAACGAGCCCGTCCACCTGACGCTGAAGGACGAATCCGTCCCGGTCGCCGTCAACCTGGCAAAGTTCGGCGGCCCCGAGGCACGCTTCTGCCCGGCCGGGGTCTACGAATTCGTCAAGACCGAGACCGGCGAGGACCGCCTGCAGATCAACGCCCAGAACTGCGTCCACTGCAAGACCTGCGATATCAAGGACCCGACGCAGAACATCGTCTGGGTGACGCCTCAGGGCGGCGAAGGGCCGGTCTACAACGGCATGTAAAATGCGCTCCGGGCGCCGCGCGGGGCGGTGCCCGGTTCCGATCACGCAGGTCTGCCGGGCGGGAGCCCATCACCGATGGATATCGCCTTCGCCACCAAATTCCTGGGCGCCCTGTTCGCCATCATGAACCCGTTCATCACCCTGCCCCTGTTCCTGGCGGTCACGGCCAACAAGACCGTGGCCGAGCAGCGCAGCCAGGCGGCGGCGATCCTGCTCTACACCTTGGCGATGTGCGTCGTCATCTCGCTGGCCGGCAGCCACATCATCCACTTCTTCGGCGTCAGCCTGGATTCCTTCCGCGTCGCCGGCGGCCTGGTGCTGAGCGGCATCGCGCTGTCCATGCTCAACGGCCAGCCGATCACCTCGCATGAACGCGCCACCCAGGAAAAGAATGTCGGAGGCCTGGCCGCCCGCGCCGAGGTCGAGGACAACCCCGCGTTCTATCCGCTGACCTTTCCCATGATCGTCGGGCCAGGCACCATCGCCACGCTGATCATCTACGGAGCCCAGGCCCACCAGTCGAGGCAGTACCTGGCCTTCGGCGTCGTGCTGGCGATCGTCCTGGCCGCCCTGTTCGCGGTGCTGTATTTCGCCGCATCCATCGGCAAGCTGCTCTCGACCAAGATGCGCGTCATCATGGCCCGCGTCATGGGCATGATCCTGGCGGCCATCGCCGTGGAAATGATGTTCGCGGGCATCAGGGCGCTGCTGCCGGGGCTGGCGCACTGACATCCGGACAGCACCGGATCCCGACACCGCCAACAGGCCCGGCACAGCCTGCCGCTGGAGGCGGCCTGACCAATCCAGAGGGCAGGCTTGTCGTCGCGGATGGGCTTTGCCCCCGAAGCAAGCGAATACCGACGGTTCGTGACCCGTGAGACACGGTGAAGTTTCACAGGCTTTTCATGTCGGACGCGGCGGGGAAAGCCGCACCCATCGGCTTCAAGCGAATTCCCGGCGCCAGGCGTTTCCACGGCAGATCCGCGGGATCGGCCGTCATCGGTCCGGGAGCTTTGGCGACGAGCACCGCATGGGCGATAGGCTGAAAATCGGCCCGGAAATGCACGGAACTCTTATTGACAAGAATCTTCATCGCCTCTGGCGTCACGCCCGCCATGCGGTAGAGGTTGCGATCCAGCATCTGAGCTTTGCCACTGCTCGCAACGATCAGTACGCCCTCGATTCGCAACAGCGCCACAGGGCCGACATCCGCCATCATTCCATTCATCATCGGTCCGTCATAGCGGCAGATCCCATCGGAAAGGCCAACCACATCGAAATGGCCGAGGAGCGGCGCATCGCCCGTCGTGCCAGAGATGCCGCCCAGCGCCAACTCCACTGTGGCGCCCATACCGGCACGCTGCGCCTCGGCCACTGCATGCGGGTCCCAGATCAGCCCGATGGCGGCTTCGCGCGCGCCGTTATGCAGCAATGCCCGCAACATGCCCATGGTATTGGAGTCCCCGCCGGCACCAGGATTATCTTGCGTGTCGGCAATGACGACAGGCCTATCGGCATGTTCAGCAAGGCGCATGGCCTCACGCACCGCGTCGTCCGGCGAAAGAAAAGACACATCCCATGCGGCCTCGTCGGCCAGCATCTCCTCGTGCAATGTCCGCACGGCATCCTCCACCGCGGCGGCGTCCTCGCCATAGCCCCAGATCACCGGGCCGCATTCCGGGAAATCCGCCGCGGGAAAGCCCGGGGCGAAGGACAGCGAAGCGACCCCTCCCTTCTCCAGCGCACCCAGCCGCGCATACATGCTCCGGGAAGGTTCCAGCAAAGTGCACATGCCATTGATGGGAATCAGGAAAGGCAGGCGCCTCGCGGCGCGATGCAGCGCCTTCTTGGCCTGAAACAGATGTTGCAGCAGTTGCGCGGCGCGTTCGCCGGTCTCCGCCATATCGACGTGCGGATAGGTGCGGAAGGCCACCAGCGCATCGGCGGTATCGAGCATGCATCGCGTGACATTGGCGTGCAGGTCGAGCGATGCCACCAGCGGGACGTGCGGCCCGATGACACTGCGCAACCGCGTCAGCAGAGTACCTTCTCCATCGTCCAGATGCTCGGCCACCATCGCACCGTGCAGGTCGAGATAGACCGCATCAAAGCCGCCCGCACGCGCCGCGGCAACGATCTCGCCCGCAATACGCTCGTAGGCATCTTCCGTGACGTGCGCCGACGGACTGGCGCCCGCCCAGATCACGGGCCGCGGTATCCAGCCGTTGCGTTCCGCCGCGCGAATGAATCCGCCCGCCGGAATATTGACGTCGCGCAGCGCCAGCACGTCGGCGCCGCGCGCCAGTGCCGGAAACCCTTCGCCGCGCTCGAAGCTGGCATAGGTGGCTTTGGAAGGTGCGAACGTATTGGTTTCGTGCTGGAAACCAGCAATCAGAATACGGGTCGTCACGGGTTTCTCCGGTAGGAATGATTTCAAACGGCCGCTGCGCCTTGCCGCAGTGTCGGTGTACGCGCAAGCACCAGCATTGCGGCGCCCGCGATCAGCAGCGCCACCATGACGAGCAGGCCCGCCTGCATGCTTCCGGTGGCCGTGCGCACCCAGCCGATGATGGTTGGGCTGAGAAAGCCTCCCAACAGGCCGATCGTGTTGATCAGCGCAATTCCGCCGGCGGCGGCATCGCCCTTGAGATATTGGGAAGGAATGGCCCAGAACACGGTATAGGCCGCCCACAGCATCGCGGTGGCAATCGTCATGCAGACCAAGGACACGGCCAGCTGGCCGCTGTACAGTGTGGCCGCCGCAAGCGCAGCCGCGCCGATGAGCGCGGGCACCGCACTGTGCAAACGCCGTTCGCCACGACGGTCGGACCGGCGGCCGAGCACGACCATCGCAATCGCGGCGCCGATGTACGGGATCATTGAATACAAGCCGATTTGCATGGTGTCCGTCACACCATCGGCCTTGAGGATGGATGGCAACCAGAAGCTGACGGCGTAGATGCCACAGATCATGGTGAAATAGGTGAACGCCAGTTGGTACACGTGCGGATCCCTTACCACTCGGCCAAAGGAATGTTGATTCGCATCCGGTGTGCGCAGTTCGGCCGCAATCATGCGCTTCTCACCGTCTGTCAGCCACTTGGCATCGGCGGGCCGGTCCGCAAGCACACGCAGCGTCAGCAGCCCCAGCAGCACGCAAGGCAGTCCTTCGACCAGAAACATCCACTGCCAGCCCGCCAGGCCATGGACGCCGGACATCGACGTCATGAGCCAGGTGGACAACGGAGAGCCGAAGATGCCGCCGATCGGCCCGGCCAGCATGACGACGGCCATGACGCCCGCCATGCGCTGCTGGCCATACCAATAGGTCAGGTAGAAGATCATCCCGGGAGCGAATCCGGCCTCGAACACACCGAGCAGGAAGCGCAATACATAGAACATCGTCTCGCTGTGCGCGAACATCATGCCTGCCGAGGTGAGGCCCCACAACACCAGGATGCGCGCGATGGTCTTGCGTGCGCCGATACGCGGCAACAGCAGGTTGCTGGGAATCTCGAACAGGACATAGCCCAGGAAGAAAATGCCCGCGCCCAGTCCATACGCGGCATCGGACAACCCGAGATCGCTTTGCATCTGGAGCTTGGCGAATCCTATGTTGACGCGATCCAGGTAGGCAAACGTGTAGCACAGCAGCAAAAAGGGAAGCAATCGCCAATTGAGCTTGCGATATAGCGCCCGGTGCTCCGGACCCTCATGCTTCCGCGGCTCGTTTTGGGGGGTGGAAATGAACATGAGGTCTCCTTTATTTAATATTGCCGCGTCATGACTGCGCGTGACTGGAATCGTCATCCAATCGCGTGATTTTAGAAAGAGCAACTTAAGTATGATATCGTTGCTCAAAGAGCAACATTCGGAGGCCGGCATGCGAGAACTGAACCAGCGCAGACTACGCTACTTCCACGAAGTATTGACACACGGTTCCATCCGAGGCGCGGCGGACAGCCTGAACACATCGCCATCGGTGATCACACGCCAGATCAGGCTGCTGGAGGATGAAGTCGGCGCCCCTCTGTTTGATCGCTATGCCCGCGGCGTACAACCGACCGAGGCGGCGACCTGCCTGCTCGAATACTGGCGCGGCTGCCAATCACAACAGGAATTGTTCGAGGGCCGATTGCATGCTTTGCACGGCTTGCGGCACGGGCGGGTGCGCATCGTGTCCAGCGAAGGCTTCATAGACAGCCTGATGGACGAAGTACTGACCGACTTCTGTGCACGCTACCCGGACTTGGACGTGACGGTCGAGGTGCTGCCGGTCAACAATGTATTGCAGGAAATAGCGGAAAGCCGCGCACACATCGGCCTGGCCTACAACCCGCCGCCACATGCGGAGATCCGCTGCGTCGCAACCTCTCCACAGCCGGTGGTGTTGCTGGTCCGGCCCGGCCATCCGCTTGCAATGCGCGGCGGCATGGTTGCTGTGCAAGAACTGAGCCATTACCCGCTCGCGATCATGCCGCCCGCCTTTGGGCTGGGCCAGATTGTGCAAACGCTGGCCTATGTTGAAAACATCCGGCTACAACCCACGCTGACAACCAACTCCCTTGCTGCGCTGCGGAGCTTTGTCAAGCGCAACGACGGCATCACCCTGATCAGTGCTTTCGCCGCCTATCGGGAACTGCGGTCGGGGGAACTCGTGACGCTGCCTGTTTCTCATCCCTTGTTCGCGGCGGCCAAGGCGCAAGTTCTGACCAAGACGGGCAGAACGCTCGGAGTGGCCGCGGAAACGCTGATGTCGAAAATCCTCAGTGACATGTCGATGCTCAACGGGCGGAATCATGCCCAGTGACCCGCAGACCCCGGGATTCCAGGCGGAAGTGCCTGGCTAACGCATTTTGAGTACCCATCACAAACTGTGGACGCCGGTCCGGGGCCCTCACCTCGTGATTTACGTTCCACGCTTCCTCTCCACACTCGGTCGCCCTCGTGCAGTTGCGCTTCGCTTCGTTCGTCGTGACCAACTGACGGCGGGACTTTCACCTGCAGGTATGCGCCCATGTCGGGCACACCAGGAGTGCGCCCATGCCGGGCGCACCTGAAAAAAGGGGCAAGGGGAATCCCCCTGCCCCTTCGGCTGTGTCCGGCGCTCTGGATCACAGAGCGCCTTCCAACACGCTTTACCGCACCTGGGCCAGTTGCTCCAAGATGCCGGGGTTTTCCAGAGTGGACACGTCCTGGGTGATGGGCTCGCCCTTGGCGACCACGCGCAGCAGGCGGCGCATGATCTTGCCAGAACGCGTCTTGGGCAGGTTTTCGCCGAAACGGATCTCGCGCGGCTTGGCGATGGGGCCGATTTCCTTGGCCACCCAGTCGCGCAGTTGCTTGGCCACGGCGGCGGCCTGGTCGCCCTCGGGCAGCGAGCCGTTGAGCACCACGAAGGCCACTACGGCCTCGCCGGTCGTGTCGTCCGGACGGCCGACCACGGCGGCCTCGGCCACCATTTCGTGCGCCACCAGGGCCGATTCGACCTCCATCGTACCCAGGCGGTGACCCGAGACGTTCAGCACGTCGTCGATGCGGCCCATGATCCAGAAATAGCCATCCTTGTCGCGCTGCGCGCCGTCGCCCGCCAGGTAGTAACCCTTGAGCTCTTCCGGAAAGTAGGTCTTCTTGAAGCGCTCCGGGTCGCCCCAGATCGTGCGGATCATCGAGGGCCACGGACGGCGGATCACCAGGAAGCCGCCCTTGCCGCGCTCGACCTCTTCGCCGGTCTCGTCGACGATGGCGGCGTCGATGCCCGGCAGCGGCAGCGTGCAGGAACCCGGCTTCAGCGGAGTGACACCCGGCAGCGGCGTGATCATGTGCGCGCCGGTCTCCGTCTGCCACCAGGTGTCGATCACCGGGCAGCGCTGCCCGCCGACGTTGTTGTAGTACCAGACCCAGGCCTCGGGATTGATGGGCTCGCCCACTGAACCGATGATGCGCAGGGAGCTCAGATCGAAGGACTTGGGATGGACCTTGGGATCGGCCTCGGACAGCTTGGTCAGCGACCGGATGGCCGTCGGCGCGGTGTAGAAGACCGTGACCTTGTGCTCCTGGATCATCTTCCAGAAGCGCCCGGCATCCGGATAGGTGGGCACGCCCTCGAAGACCACCTGGGTCACGCCGGCCGCCAGCGGGCCGTAAGTGACATAGGAGTGGCCCGTCACCCAGCCCACGTCGGCCGTGCACCAGAACACATCCGCCGGCTTGGCGTCGAAGGTCCATTTCATGGTCATCAGCGACCACAGCAGGAAGCCGGCGCTGGAATGCTGCACGCCCTTGGGCTTGCCGGTGGAACCGGACGTGTACAGGATGAACAGCGGATGGTCGGCGTCGACCGGAACCGGCGGGCAGTCGGCGGACTGGCCCTGGACGACGTCGTGCCACCACAGGTCGCGGCCGGCGTTCCACTGGACGCTGGAACCGGTGCGCTTGTAGGTGATGACCTTGCGCACGGCGTCGCAGCCGCCCATGGCGATGGCCTCGTCCACGGCGTCCTTCAGGGGGATGGACTTGCCGCCGCGCATCTGCGCGTCGGCCGTGATCATCAGCGTGGCGCCGACGTCCACGGTGCGCTCATGGATGCTCTTGGACGAGAAGCCGCCGAATACCACGGAATGGATGATGCCCAGGCGGGCGCAGGCCTGCATGGCGACCACGGCCTCGATCGACATCGGCAGGTAGATGATGGCGCGCTCGCCGGCCTGGTAGCCCAGGGATTTCAGGGCGTTGGCGAATTGCGAAACCCGCGCGTGGAGTTCCTTGTAGGTGACCTTGGTCACCTGGCCGTCGTCGGCCTCGAAGATGATGGCGGTATGGTTCTCGACCGGAGTGCCCAGGTGCTTGTCCAGGCAGTTGGCCGAAACGTTCATCTGCCCATCGGCATAGAACTTGTAGAACGGCTTGTTCGACTCGTCCAGCACTTGGGTGAAGGGCTTGGACCAGACCAGGTTTTCATTGGCCAACCGGGCCCAGAAGGCGTTCGGATCGCGTCTGGCTTCGTCGCACAGGGCCTGGTAGCCCTCCATCCCCGACACGTTCGCCTGCTTGACGAGGTCCGCCGGCGGCGGAAACACCCGGTTTTCCACCAATATGGATTCAATTCCCGTGGTCATGGCTCGCTCCTGAGTTTAGTGATGTTTAATGACGCGTTCACTTTATGTTTGAATGTTGCAACCGTACCGCACGATACTTACTCGACACTGACAAATGCAACCCGGCCCCGGCGGGAAGGCGCTCCAGCGCGCGGTCAGGCGACGGGGGCCCGGTCCGGCCCGGCGCCCGCGGACGCATCCGCGTCCCGGGCGCGCATGCCGCGTTCGAAATCCAGGCGTCCCAGCAGCGCCAGCCCGGCCAGGAAGAACAGGCCGGTCGTCAACAGGGCGGCGCGGTGATTGCCCCCCGTGGCCCAGACCAGCATGCCGTAGGACAGCGGCCCGAAGACGGCCGCCAGCTGCACGGCGAAGGTCCACAGGGCGAAGAATTCCGCCGGGCGGCCGACCGGCGCCAGCACCCCGACCATGGCCCGACCCGCGCTCTGGCTGGTCCCCATGCACAGTCCGGCCAGCGCGGCGGCCGACCAGAACACCGGCAGCGAGCGGGCCGAGACCGCGAGCAGCACCATGACGATCCAGCCCAGCAGGGTCAGGGCCAGCGCCCCGCGGTGCCCGATGCGGTCCTGCAGGTAGCCGAAGCCGAAGGCCCCGGCGGCCGCGCCGATATTCACCAGGAACACCAGCAGCATGGTCTCGCGCATGCCGAAGCCCATGACCTCGGTGGCATAGACGGCCGACAGAGTGATCACCACCGCGATCCCCGCCTGATAGCAGACGATGCACAGCAGCAGGCGGCGGAAGTCGGGAAAATCGCGGCGGGTCTCGCGCCAGGCCGTCCGCAGTTGGGCCAGTATCGCGACCGGCTCCCGGTCCGCCCCGGAACCGGGCTCGCGCAGCCACAGGAACGCCGGCAGCGCCGCCGCCGCGAACAGGACGGCCGTCAGCCCCATGATCCAGGGCACGTAAGCCTGGGCCGGCAGTCCGCGGGATTCCGCCGAGGCCGCCACCCACAAAGCCAGGCCCAGGGCCAGCATGCCGCCGAAATAGCCGAAACCCCAACCCCAGCCGGACACCCGTCCCATGGCTTCGGGACGGGCCAGCCCCGGCAGGAACGAGGCCGCCGCCGATTCGCCGATGCAATAACAGACATTGGAGAGCGCCAGCCACAGCAGCCCCCGGAAGATGTCGCCCGGCCCCACGCTGGCCAGCGCGGCGGTGGCCAGCACGCACCCGGCGGTACTGGCGAACAGCAGCCGGCGATGCCCGGCCCGGGCATCCGCCCGTGCGCCCAGGCCCGGCATCCACAGCATCACCGTCAGATAGGACAGGGACAGGGCCGCCGTCAACGCCAGGGTGCCCCAGCTTTTCCCGGCCGCCACCACGCCGACGAAATAGGCGTTGAAAACCGTCGTCAGCACCACGGTGGTATAGCCGGAATTGGCGAAGTCGTACATCGCCCAGGACCAGACTTCGCGCCGCCCCACCCCCGGCTTCAACAGCGGAACAGCGGCGGCCTCGCTCCTGCCGGGGCCGGCCCGGCCCGCTTCGGACGGATCCGGGCGCCCCCCGGCCCCGGGCCCGGACGCGTCCCGGTTCCCGCTCACAGCGCGGCGCGGATCTGGTCGAGCGCGCCCGGATCCTCGATCGTCGTCAGATCGCCCGGATCACGGCCTTCGCACAACGCCACGATGACCCGTCGCAGGACCTTGCCGGAACGCGTCTTGGGCAGGGTATTGACGAAGAAGATGCGGGCCGGACGGGCCACGGCGCCGTTGCGCTGCTCGATGACGCGCTTGATCTCGGCTTCCAGGCGGTCGCGGGCGCCAAGCTCGTCGAGCGCGGCGGGGTTGCGCAGCACGGCGAAGGCCATGGCCTCCTGGCCCTTGAGCTGATCGGCCACCCCCACCACGGCCGATTCCGCCACGGCCGGATGGGTGTTGACCGATTCCTCGATCTCGCGTGTGCCCAGGCGGTGCCCGGCAACGTTGATCACGTCGTCGGTGCGGCCCAGGATATACCAGTAGCCGTCGTCGTCCACCAGCCCCCAGTCGGAGGTCGAATAGCAGAGGCGGCCGGGGAAGGATTGGAAATAAGTGCGCACGAAGCGCTCGTCGTTGCCCCAGATCGTGCTCATCGCGCCCGGCGGCAGCGGCGGCTCGATCGCCACCACGCCCTTCTGGTTCGGACCGCAGTCCCGGCCGGTGGATTCGTCGATCACCCGCGCGTCATAGCCGTAGACCGGGAAGGACGGGCTGCCGAAACGGGTGGGGACTTCCTCGATCCCGGGCTGGGCCGAGAGGATCGGCCAGCCGGTCTCGGTCTGCCAGTAGTTGTCGATCACCGGCTTGTCCAGGGCCTCGGACAGCCATTGGCCGGTGAGTTCGTCGAGCGGTTCGCCCGCCAGGTAGATGCGCTCCAGACTGGACAGGTTGTGGCGGCGCAGCAGGGCAGGATCGTGCTTCTTCAGGACGCGGATCGCCGTCGGCGCGGAGAACAGCACGTTGACGCGATAAGTCTCGACGATGCGCCAGAGAATGGCGGCGTCGGGGCGCACCGGCGTGCCTTCGTACATGACGGTCGCCTGGCCGTTGAGCAGCGGCCCGTAGACCACATAGGAGTGCCCCACCACCCAGCCCACGTCGCTGCTGGAAAAGTAGACGTCGCCCGGCTTGCCGCCATAGATGTATTCCATGGACGCGCACAGCGCCACCGCGTAGCCGCCGACGTCGCGCTGGACGCCCTTGGGGTTGCCCGTCGTGCCCGAGGTGTACAGGATGTAGCTGGGCTTGTTGGACTCCAGCCAGACCACCGGCACCTGGGCGTCCAGGTGGCGCGCCCGCAGCGGCGCGTACTCCAGGTCGCGTCCCGCCGTCAGGTCCATGGGCGCCAGGCCCCGGTTCACCAGCACGACGCGCTCGGGCGCGTGGGACGACTGGGCGATCGCCTGGTCCAGCAGCGGCTTGTAGGCGATCGGCCGCCCGCCGCGCGAACCGGCGTCGGTGGACACGATCACCCGGGGCCGGGCGTCGTCGATGCGCTGGGCCAGGTTGTGCGCGGCGAAACCGCCGAACACGACGGAATGAATGGCGCCGAGACGGGCGCAGGCCAGCATGAAGAAGGCGGCCTGGGGGATCATGGGCAGGTAGATCAGCACGCGGTCGCCCTGGACGATCCCCAGTTCCTGCAGAGTGGCGGCGGCCGCGTTGACCTCGCGCGCGAGGTCAACGCGGGTGTAGACGATTTCCTGGTCGACTTCCGTGGACACCCAGATCAGGGCGGGCTGGTCGCCCCGGGTGTCGAGCCAGCGGTCGACGGCGTTGTAGCACAGGTTGGTGCGCCCGCCGACAAACCAGCGCGCGAACGGCGGCCGGGAATAGTCCAGGACCCGGGTGAAGGGGGTTTCCCAGTGGATGCGCCGGGCTTCGTGCGCCCAGAAGGTCTCCCGGTCCTGGACCGACTGGCGATGGAACTCGCGGATTTTCTGCATGGATTCGTCTCCGGTGCCACCCTGTGGCCCGAGCGGACCGCGGGTGTTTCTATGAGGAATTGAATGGGTGACATGCTACACCCTGGCCGGACCATACAATGCCAGTCTGACACGAGACTGACGGAAGACGGCGAAGGCGGCGTGGAGGCCGGCACAGTCTTTTCCAAACCGTAGATGAGTCTGAACTTGCAGAGAACAGGCTGTTCAGGCGGCCTTGGCGGCGGATCGTCGATGGATGGTTGCAAACAGCGCCGAGCGTGCCTTTTGCAGCTGTTCGGCGGCTTCATTATCACTCATGGCCCGCGCCTGGATGAGCAGGCTCTGTAGGGTGATACCGGGCTTGAGCCCACGGGCAGGCGCCGGCAGACTGTGCAGCTTCTCCAGCGGGGTTCGCACGAGCGCTTGAGGGTAGGTGGTGCGGATCTTGCCTTTGGCATCGATCGTCTGTTCGGGGAACAGGCAAGGGCGGTGCATGTTCAGGTAGGGCACGAGGTGCTGCTCACAGAACGCGTTGATGGGCCGGGCGTGCTTTTGCGGGATGTGGGCGTAGCCGAAGGTGCGCCGGATGACCACGCCGTTCTTGGCCTCGACCAGGGCATTGTCGTTGGTGTGGCGGGGCCTGGACTTGGTGAACTCGGCGTTCAGCTTGTCGAGCAGGGCGGCCACGCGGTGGTTGATGTATTCGCCGCCGTTATCGGCATGAACCCCGCGGATGCGAAACGGGAAGCAGGCGAGCATCTGTTCGAGCACGGGCAGCAGGAACGCCTCGGAGATGCGTTCGCAACAGGCGACGACCTGCCACTGGGTGATGCAATCCACGGCGTCGATGTAGTACACGCCCTTGATGCCGTCGTAGTCGCCCTGGTGCACGCTGTCGATGCGAATGAAGCCTGCGCGGCCTGCGGGCTCGGGGGCCTTCCTGATCGCGATGGAGACGGCTCGGCTGGGTCGGGTCGGCTCCCAGTGGCCGCGCGTCTGCCGGTAGCGCGCCTGGTGGCGTAGGTTGTACAGGTGGGAGACGGAGATCGTGGCCAGGCGCTCATAGCGCGCGTCGCCGTAGACCAGCCAGGCGCGTTGGCACAGGTGGCGAGTGGCCGCCCCGCTCAGGTTCTCGTGCAGGGCATCGAGCCTGGCCAGCGCGGTGATGTCCCCCTCGGTGTAGCGGCGCGTAAAGCCGTGCGCGGGCGCGTGGCGCTGCCCAAGCGGGGTGTGATCGCGGAATCGGGCGATCAATCGGCTCAGGTGCTGGCGTGAGTAGCCACTGGTCGCGAGCAGGTAGCGGATGACCAGTCCCTTCTGGACGCGAGTGAGCGAGGGGTATCGAAAGCGCTGCAGCACCGACAGGACGTGCACCTGGCGCTGCGCTTGGGTGCCAGCGGCGACCTGTGGCTCCAGGCCAGCGGTGCCGGCCAGGAATTGTTCCAGGCTCTCCAGGCTGGTGAGCCGTTCGTCGTGTAAGGTCAAGATCATCTCCCGATGATCGACGACCCGCGGCCAAAGCTCCAGACTCATCTGATGTTGGAATCACCAGGCCCCCTTCAGACTCATCTGATATTGGACAGGGCTGGCACTTTACTCAATCCGGCCGATCCACTACACTCGGAGAGTTGTCCGCAGGGCGGGCAACCTACAAGATCAACCCGGCGTCCGGTATCCGGCCAGCCTGCGATCCACGTCCCGGTTCTTCGACCGCCGTGGCCACGCGAGGCGACCGCGGACGGCGACATCCGAAGATCCGCCCATGCCTCCGCCTCACTCCGCCCCAGATCAGCCGAATCCGCTCCGCCCCCTGGCGACCCGTTCCCTGAAACTGCTGCTGTGCGCTGGCCTCGTCGCGCTGACTGGCTGCGCGACCCAGCCCCGCAAGACGGCCGAAGCGGACCTCACCTCCAACCATCTGCTGCGCGACAGCTATCTGCTCAGCACGCAATCGGATCCGCTGGGCGCCTGGCTCGACAACAAGCGCAGCCTGGCCATCGACTATCCCGAATCTTATGGCGCCAGCCAGGCGCCCAGGAGCATGGCGTCCACTGCCATGAAGTTCCTGGGAGTCAAGTACCGCTACGGAGGCGACGCCCCCGGAGAAGGCTTCGACTGCAGCGGCCTGGTCGCCTACGCCGCCGAAAAATCCCTGGGCCTGAAACTGCCCCGCCGGGCGCGCGAGCAGGCTCAGCAAGGCGTTTCCGTGGACCGCGACGAACTGCGGCGCGGCGACCTGGTGTTCTTCAATACCCTGGGCCGCCAATTCTCGCACGTCGGCATCTATCTGGGCGACCATAAGTTCCTGCATGCGCCGCGCACCGGCGCCAGCATCCGCGTCGACAGCATGGACATGGCCTACTGGCGCAAGCGCTACAATGGCGCCCGGCGCCTCCAGGCGCAGTCCGACACCAGCCAGCCCGTGACCCTCGAACCCGCGGTCGTCGAACCCGCGGCCAGCAAGAAGCAGGCAATCGGCAAGAAGCAGGCAAGCACCAAGCGCGTGGCCGCCAAACCCGCGACCGCCAAGCGCACGGCCGCCAAGCATACGACCGCCAAGCGCACGGCCACCAGGCACACAACCGCCAAGCGCTAGTGTCCTGTCTGGCTAATTCCGATCCTTACCTTCGGCGCCCGGGCTGGCCATGCTGCGTTGCTTGTCCACCTCACCGCTTGCAAGCCGTGAGCCGGTCCAAGCCACAGGTGCAGAGATACAAGGTGGAGAGGTACCGCAATCCGGGACGTGCCGCGCAGCGCGGGGGCGCCATTTCTCATCGCCAGGCACATTGCCCGCGCGCTCTTTCCGTGACCGCCTACACCTGCAGGACCAGCCTGCCCCGTGCGCCCCGTCCTTTGCACGCCACGCGCACCACCGGCCGGTCCGTGTTTTCCTCGCGCAACGGGCACGCTTTACAGTAGCCGCACTGGTCCAGGGCCTGCTGCATGCTGCACACCGACCGCCGGCAAGCCAGTACCCGGATGCCGGCGCGCTGCGCCGCCAGGCGGAACGTCTTCATCACGTTGTGCCCGAGAAAATCCGTCAGCAGGATGACCAGGTCCGTTCCGGAGGGCAACACGGGCGCCTTCTTCTGATGCGAGGGATCGCGGCCGCTGATGTGATGGCGGATGGCGATGTTGTGGTCGCGCAGCAGGTCCGGAATATTGCCCAGCCGGTCCGCGCCGACGATCAATGCACTGACTTGGGATTGCGCCATGGGATGGACTCCTGGAGGTGGGCCGGCGCGGCATGACCGGCTTGTCATCGTGGTTTTGATAGTTAATGATAATCATTCCCATTAACAAACGCAATTCTGTTTTGTGTAAAAAGTCTTCGCGCAACCTCCGGATTTACCCCGAGGCCGGCTGTCCGCCCTCAGGGAAATTCAGCTTTCAGTCAATTTTCATTCAGAAAGTTGTTACCAGGCGTGGCGCACAATTTCCGGAAAAGAATCCTTTCCAACCGGAGACACATCATGCTGCACACTCTGTTGCGCGACGGGCTGCCTTGCGCTGCCCTGGCCCTGGCCCTGAGCCTGAGCAGTCCCGCCAGCCAGGCGGCCGGCAACGAGATCATCCTGGGCGCGTCGGTCCAGTTGACCGGTCCCGTGGCCAACACCGGACGCTACTACAAAGACGCCTACCAACTGGCGGTCGACCAGATCAACCGCAAGGGCGGCGTCGAGATCGGCGGCAAGAAATACACGCTGGCGCTGAAGATCTACGACAACCAGTCCGACGTGAACCTGAGCGTGCGCCAGTACACGCAGCTGGTCTCCAAGGACAAGGTGAACTTCCTGCTCGGACCCTTCGCCAGCAACTTCGCCCTGGCCGACTCCGCCGTCTCGGAAAAGTATCAGATCCCGATGGTCCAGGGCGGCGGCGCCTCTGACCAGATCTTCTCGCGCGGATTCAAGTACGTCTTCGGCACCCTGGCGCCGGCCAGCAACTACTTCGGCAGCACGATCTCCATGCTGAAGCAGCTCAAGCCGGCCCCCGCCCAGGTCGCCCTGCTCTACGCGGATGACGCCTTCGACGTGTCCGTGGCCAAGGGCACCCGCCCCCTGCTGGAAAAGGCCGGCCTGAAGACGACGATCGACGAGCGCTACAGCAGCAACGCCAGCGACTTCAATACCCTGCTGTCGCAGATCAAGGCCAAGCAGGCCGACGCCGTGCTGGTCGCGGGGCATGAAACCGAGATCCTGAACTTCATCCGCCAGGCCAAGAGCCTGGACGTCTCGCCCAAGCTCTATTCCTTCACCGTGGGCGTGCCCAGCGAGGACTTCCGCAAGGCCCTGGGCGCGGACGCCGAATACGCCTTCGGCATGACCGCCTGGCTGCCCAGCGAAACGCAAAAAGACGACTGGTTCGGCGACGCCGCCCAGTTCGCCAAGGCCTGGGGCGCCCAGTACCGCTACGAACCCGACTACCACGCCGCCTCCGGCGTGGCCGATGTCGAAGCGATCGTGAAGGCCATCGAGAAGGCCGGCACGCTCGATCCCAAGGCCGTGCGCGACGCCCTGGCCGCCAGCGACTTCCAGAGCCTCTACGGGCACATCGCCTTCGCCGACAACGGCCAGATCAACCTCGATCAGGTCGTCATCCAGGTGCAGAACGGCAAGCCGGCGGCCGTGTTCGACGGCAGCAAGTTCCTGCGCGACGCGAAGTACCCGATGCCCGACTGGTCCAAGCGCTGATCCCCCCTCACGATCCCGAGAGAGCCCGTCTTGGACCTTTTGCTGCAAGTCCTCGTCAACGGCATCCTGCAGGGCGGGCTGTACGCCATCATGGCGCTCGGCCTGGCCCTGGTCTGGGGGGTGCTCAACATCGTCAACCTGGCCCATGGCGCCTTCATCATGCTGGGCGCCTACATCTCCTGGTACAGCTTCACCTGGCTGGACCTGGATCCCTTCCTCGGGCTGCCCATCACGGCGGTCCTGATGTTCGGCGTCGGCTACGCCGTGCAGCGCGGCATCCTGAACCTGGTCGCCCGGGCGCCCATGTTCAACACGCTGCTGATCACCTTCGGCCTGGAGGTCGTCCTGACCTATCTGGCGCAGCTGGTGTTCTCGGCTGATTTCCGCACCATCAACCCGTCCTATTCCGGCCAGAACATCGACGTCCTGGGCCTGACCATCCCGATGGTCCGCCTGGCGGCGTCGGGCCTGGCCATCCTGCTGACGCTGGTCATGTGGCGCTTCCTGCTGCATACCCGGCTGGGCCGGGCGATCCGCGCCACCGCCCAGAACCTGTCGGCGGCGCGCCTGCACGGCGTCGAGCCGCGCCACCTGTACGCCGTGACCTTCGGCCTGGGCCTGGCCCTGGCCGGCGCGGCCGGCGGCCTGTACGGCACCGTGTCGCAGATCAACCCCTACATCGGCGCGACCCTGACCGCCAAGTGCTTCGCCATTTCCATCATCGGCGGACTGGACACGCCCCTGGGCGTGATCGCCGGCGGCCTGGTGCTGGGCCTGATCGAGGCGCTGGCCACCCTGTACATCGGCCCGACCTTCGCCGACGTCGCCAGCTTCGGCGTCCTGGTGCTGGTGCTCATCGTGCGGCCCAGCGGCCTGCTGGGGAAGACGGCATGAAAACCTTACGCATCCCGTTGATCCTGGCCGTGCTGGTCGCGCTCGCGCTGCTGCCGCTCTATGGCTCGGACACCGTCATCCAGTTCGGCATCAGCACCCTGCTGCTGGCGGTGCTGGCCCAGGGCTGGAACATCATCGGCGGCTACGCCGGCTACCCGTCCTTCGGCAATTCCACGTTCTATGGACTGGGCGCCTACGGTGTGGGCATCGCCATGGTGCAGTGGCACTTGCCCTTCGCCGCCGGCCTGGCCTTCGGCGTGGTCCTGGCCGTGGTCTTCGCCATCTGTCTGGGCATTCCGGTGCTGCGCCTGAAGGGCCATTATTTCGCCATCGCCACCCTGGCCCTGGCTCAGGTCATGGCCGCCATCGTGTCCAACGTCGAACTGGCCGGCCAGAACATCGGCCTGGTGCTGCCGCCGCTGAACAACGATCCGCTGTTCTATGAACTCTCCCTGGGGCTGCTCGTCCTGGCTACCCTGACAGTCTGGTGGCTGACCCGCAGCCGCTTCGGCTTCGGCCTGATCGCCATCCGCGAAAACGAGGAAGGCGCGGTCGTGATGGGCGTGGACACGACGCGCTACAAGGTCCTGGCCTTCGCCCTGGCGGGGCTGTTCAGCGCCCTGGCCGGCGGCATCCAGGCCTACTGGATCACCTTCCTGGACCCGGCCAGCGCCTTCGACATCACGCTGAACGTGAAGATGATCATCATGGCGGTCTTCGGCGGTCCGGGCACGATCCTCGGCCCCATCATCGGCTCCTTCATCCTGTCGGCCATCTCCGAATTCCTGTCCAGCGAGGTCACCAGCATCGCCGGCCTGTTCTTCGGCGTGGTCATCGTGATCGCCGTGGTGCTGATGCCGCGCGGCCTGGCCGACGTGGCGCGCCGCTTCCACCAGACGGGCTGGCGCTATTTCATCGAAAACATCCGGATGCATCGGCTATGAGTTCAAGTGCGATCCTCGAGGCTCGCGGCCTGACGCGCCGCTTCGCCGGGCTGGTGGCCGTGCACGACGTCAGCTTCGCGCTCGCGCCCGGCGAGATCCTGGGCTTCATCGGCCCCAACGGCGCGGGCAAGACCACGCTGATCAGCCTGCTGAGCGGCACCCTGGACCCCTCCGAAGGCGAGGTCTGGTTCGACGGCAGGCGCATCGACCGCATGGCGGCCTTCCGCCGCGCGCGCCTGGGCATCGGCCGCACCTTCCAGATCATGCAGCCCTTTCCCGGCCTGTCGGTGCTGGACAACGTGGCGGTCGGCGCCCTGTTCGGCCGCGGCCAGGGCCAGGCCAGGCTGGCGCTGGCGCGCGAAAGCGCCCGCGAATGCCTGCGCTTCGTCGGGCTGGGCAAGCACATCGACCACCGCGCCGAGGACCTGGGCGGCCCCGACCGCAAGCGCCTGGAACTGGCCAAGGCCCTGGCCATGCAGCCACGCGTGCTGCTGTGCGACGAGGTCATGGCCGGCCTGAACCTGGTGGAGATCGACGAGGTCATCGACATCATCCGCAAGGTGCGCGACACCGGCATCAGCATCATCGTCATCGAACACGTCATCAAGGCGATCCGCACCCTGTCGGACCGCATCATGGTGCTGCACCACGGCGAGAAGATCGCCGACGGCGCGCCCGACAGCGTGCTCACCGACAGCCGCGTCGTCGAAGCCTATCTCGGGAAGAAGCGCTCATGAACGCCACCTCCTCCCCGCAGGACGCGCTCCTGCGGATCCGCGACCTGTCGGCCGGCTACGGTCTGGTCGGGGTGCTGCAATCGATCTCCCTGGACGTCCGGCCGGCCGAATTCCTGGCGCTGGTGGGCGGCAACGGTGCGGGCAAGACCACCCTGCTGCGCACGATCTCGGGCCTGCTGCCGATTCAGTCGGGCACCATCGAATGGGAGGGCCGGCCCATCGGCGGGCTCACGCCCGACGGGATCTTCCGCCTGGGCATCGTGCAGGTGCCCGAGGGTCGCCAGCTCTTCCCCCGCATGTCGGTGCAGGACAACCTGCTGATGGGCGCCTACCGGCGCGACGACAAGGCGGGCGTGCGGGCCGACCTGGAGAAGGTCTACGGCCTGTTTCCCCGCATGGCCGAGCGGCGGCGCCAGCTGGCCGGCAGCATGTCCGGCGGCGAGCAGCAGATGTGCGCCATGGCGCGCGCCCTGATGGCCCGGCCGCGCCTGCTGCTGGTCGACGAGATGAGCCTGGGGCTGGCTCCGATCATCGTGGACCAGCTGATGGACAACCTGACGGCCATCCGCGACCAGGGGGTCACCATCCTGCTGGTCGAGCAGGACATCCACCTGGCGCTGGCGGCGGCCGACCGGGCCTACGTGCTGGAGACCGGCCGCATCGTGCGCGAGGGGCCGGCTCGCGATCTGATCGAGGATCCGGAGCTGAAGCGGGCCTACCTGGGAGTCTGAATCACCCGGGTTCCGCCTAAGCCGCGTCCCGCACCGGCGGCGCCAACTGGGCGACAGCCTCGGCCACCACGTCGCGCGACAGCTCCGGCGCCAGCATTTCCATCAGCACGTAGACGAAATCGCGCAGGAACACCCCGCGCTTGATCGCCACGCTGGTGGTGTGCCGGCCGAACAGGTGCCCGGCGGGCAGGCCGACCAGCCCCTTGTCGCGGCGCGGGTCGAAAGCCATGCCGGCGATGATGCCGATCCCCAGGCCGATGTCGGCATAGGTCTTGATCACGTCGGCGTCGATGGCCTCCAGCACGATGTCGGGTTCGATCCCGGCCTTCTCGAAGGCCGCGTCGATGGCGCGCCGGCCCGAGAAAGCCCGGTCGTAGGTCACGATGGGATACCGGGCCAGGTGCTCCAGCGACAGGTTGCGGGCGGCGCTGGAAGTCAGTTCCGTCAGGGGATGATCCGGCGGCACCACCAGGGTGTGCTCCCAGGAGTACACCGGCAGGGCCACCAGGCCCGGGGTCTGCGCCAGGGTCTCGGTGGCGATGGCCAGATCCGCCTGCTCGTGCAGGACCAGCCTGGCCAGGTGTTCGGGGTTGCCTTCGGCCAGCGACACGTGGACCTTGGGGAAGCGCGCGCGGAATGCCGGGATCACGCGCGGCAGCAGGTAGCGGGCCTGGGTATGGGTGCAGGCGATGACCAGGGAGCCTTCGTCGCGCTGGGCGAATTCGTCGCTGACCTTCTTCAGGTTGTCGACCTCGCGCATGATGCGGTCGATGACTGCGGACACGGCCTGGCCCGGCTTGGTCAGGCCCTTGAGGCGCTTGCCGTGGCGCTCGAAGATCCGCACGCCGAGCTCGTCCTCGAATTCGATGATGGCCTTGGACACCCCCGGCTGGGACGTGTACAGCGAACGGGCGGCTTCGGTGAGGTTGAAGTTGCGCCGGATCGTTTCACGGACGAATCGGAATTGCTGCAGGTTCATGACGATGGCCCTATAGGAAGAGCCATTATATGTAATATAGAACCTGGTTAATATGACTTTTTGTTATTTGTTTAGGTTCAAGGATATCCTGGTCCGGCATCCTGGACCGCCTCGCCCGCCGGCGGGACGGCCGACGAGGCGCGGCGGGCCGCCGTCCCGCGCGGGGGGCGGCGATCCCGTGAAGAACTCCGGTCCGAGGGCCGGAGCTTCTCCGGCACCATACGGAGGAGCCTCCGGCACCGGGCAGGAATGACCTCGTCCTGACGGACGAGGCTTGCGCTTTGGCACGTGGTCACGCCATCGAGATCGTGGTGTTGATCTCGCGCGGGTGCGCCTGCCAGCGGGCGGTCACGGTCTTGGTCTGGGTCCAGAAGTAGATCGACTGGCGGCCGTTGGGGCCCAGGTCGCCCAGCTTCGAGGCGCGCGAGCCCGTGAAACTGAACCAGGCCACCGGCACCGGAATGGGGATGTTGATCCCGACCTGGCCGACGTCGATGTTGTTCTGGAAGTAGCGCGCATGGCCGCCGTCCTGCGTGAAGATCGAGGTGCCGTTGCCGTTCGGGTTGGCGTTGATGAATTCCACCGCCTCTTCCAGCGTGTCCACCAGCACCACCGACAGCACCGGCCCGAAGATTTCCTCGCGGTAGATGCTCATGCCGGACTTCACGCCGCCGAACACCGTCGGCCCGACGAAGTTGCCTTTCTCGTAGCCGGCGACCTTGACGCCGCGGCCGTCGAGCAGCAGTTCGGCGCCCTCTTCCACACCTTTCTGGATAAAGCCTTCGACGCGCTGCTTGGCGGCGGGCGAGATCAGCGGCCCCAGGTCCGCCTGGCGGTCGGTGCCGACGTTGATCTTCAGCTTGCGCGCACGCTCGACGAAGTCGGGCAGCCACTTCTGCGCCTCGCCCACCAGCACCAGCACGGAAATCGCCATGCAACGCTCGCCGGCTGCGCCGAAGGCGGCGCCCAGCATCGAGTTCAGGGCGGCCTCGCGGTCGGCGTCGGGCATGACGACACTGTGGTTCTTGGCGCCCATCATGGCCTGGCAGCGCTTGCCGGCGTTCGAGGAGCGGCGGTAGATCTCCGTGCCGACGCGGGTCGAGCCGATGAAGGACACGGCCTTGATGTCGGGATGGTCGCACAGGGCGTTGGCGACATCCGGACCGCCGTGCACCACATTCAGCACGCCCGGGGGCAGACCGGCCTCCAGGGCCAGCCGGGCCACCATCAGCGAGGCCGTGGGATCCTGTTCGGATGGCTTGTAGACGAAGGTGTTGCCGCAGGTCACGGCGATGGGGAACATCCAGCACGGCAGCATCACGGGGAAGTTGAAGGCCGTGATCCCGGCGCAGACGCCCAGGGGCTGGATGACCGAATAGACGTCGATGCCGGTGGCGGCGTTCTCGGCGTAGTCGCCCAGCTGCAGGGTATTGGCCGACACCGCATGGTCGACGCCTTCGAGGCCGCGCGCAACCTCGCCCTCGGCATCGGGCAGGGTCTTGCCGTGCTCGCGGGAAATGGCCTCGGCGATCTCCGGGGTGTGTTCCCGCAGCAGCTGGGCAAAGTCCGCCATGATCTGGCGGCGCTTGGCCTGGCTGGTGTTGCGCCAGGTCTTGAAGGCCTCCTTGGAATTGGCCACCGCCCGCTCGACTTCGGCGGGCGTGGCGAAAGGCACCCGGGCGACCACTTCCTGGGTCGCCGGATCGATGACGTCGCGCCATTCCTTGGTTTCGGACTGGACGAATTCCCCGCCGATCAGCAGCGGGACGCGTGGGATGTCGCTCATTAAAACCTCCTGGGTGAATTCGGTGGACGTCCGGTTCCGATGGGCGTCCGGTGGACATTCGATCGACGCGGGACTCAGTGCTTGACCAGCGGGCAGGCCGAGGCCGACAGGGGCTGGAAGGCGTCCTTGGCCGGAATGGTGGCCACCAGCTTGGACAGATCCCATTCACCCTTGGATTCGGCCGGCGTCTTGACCTCGTACAGGTACATGTCGTGGATCACCCGGCCGTCGGGGCGGATGGAGGCATTGTGCATGATCGGGTCCTGGATCGGAATCTCGCGCATCTTCGCCGCCACCACGCCGCCCTGAGTGGAACCGGTGGCCGCCACGGCCTTCAGGTAATGCAGCACGCTGGAATACACGCCGGCCTGCGTCATGGTCGGCTTCTTGCCCTGGTAGGCCCGGGCGAAGCGGTCGGACCAGGTGCGCGAGGCGTCGTCGAAATCCCAGTAGAAGCCGTCCACGTAGCTCAGACCCTGAGCGTTTTCCAGGCCCAGCGCACGCAGGTCGGACAGGAACACCAGCAGGGACGCCAGGCGCTGGCCGCCCTTGACGATGCCGAATTCGCGCGCCTGCTTGATCGCGTTGACGGTGTCCTGGCCGCCGTTGGCCAGGGCCACGACCTGGGCGCCGGAACTCTGCGCCTGCAGCAGGTAGGAAGCGAAGTCGGGCGCGTTCAGCGGATGCGGGACGGACCCCTCGACCGTGCCGCCCAGGGCCTTGACCATGTCGGAGGCGCCCTTCTCCAGGGAATGGCCGAAGGCATAGTCCACCGTGATGAAGAACCAGGACTTGCCGCCCTTGTCGAACATGGCCTTGACGCCGCCGATCGACTGGGAATACACGTCGAACATCCAGTGGAAGCCCACCGGGGAGCAGTTCTTGTTGGTCAGGTCCGTCGTGGCCGGGCCGGAGAACATCACGACCTTGTCCTTTTCACGGGCGATGTTCTGCACCGCCAGGGCCACCGCGGAATTGGTCAAGTCGGCGATCGCCGTCACCCCGTCGCGGTCGAACCATTCGCGGGCGCGCGCCGCCCCCACGTCCGCCTTGTTCTGGTTGTCGGCCGACACCAGGTCGATCTTCATGCCCTTGCACTCGGCCTTCAGGCAGTCGTCGATGGCCAGTTGCGCCGCCGCCACCGAACCCATGCCGCCCATGGACGCGTAGGTGCCCGACATGTCGGTCAGCACTCCGATCTTGACGGGCGGAGTCGCCGCCTGCGAAACAGGCATGGACATCGCGGCGGCGCACAACACGGCCGCCAGGGTGGGCGTGAATTTCTGCATGGTCTCGTCTCCGTTGTCGTTCAGACCCGCCCTCTGCGCGGCGGGATCGGGAGTCATTGCTCCCCGGCTCAGTTTAGTTGTGTAAAAAACTTATTACCATCAAAATATTTGCACATTCATTGACGATATTTGCACAAGGAAAATCATGGCCGACTGGGATGCGATCCGCTATTTCCTGGAAGTCGCCCGCACGCAGCGGGCCAGCGCCGCCGCCCAGCGCCTGGGGGTGCGGCACAGCACCGTGACGCGGCGCATCCGCGCGCTGGAGCAGGACCTGGGCGTGACACTGTTCGAGAAGTCCCGCGCCAGCGGCTACACCCCGACCGAGGAAGGCCTGCGCTTTTTCGCCCACGCCGAACAGGTGGAGAGCACCCTGCTGGCAGCCCGTGAATCCCTGTCCGGCGCCGCCCAGATGCCTTCGGGCCACCTGCGCATCGGCTCCACGGAAGGCTTCGGCAGCACGATCCTGACCCCCCTGATGGTGGACTTCCAGCGCCGCCACCCGGCGATGACGCTGGACATCATGCCGGTGCCGCGCTTCATCAGCCTGTCCAAGCGCGAAGCCGACATCGCCATCGCGCTCGAACGCCCCCAGCGCGGCCCCTACCTGTGCACCAAGCTGGCCGACTACAGCCTGCGGCTGTACGGCACCCGCGACTACCTGACCCGCCACACGCCGATCCGGCGCCAGGCCGACCTGGGCCGGCACACCTTCATCGGCTATGTGGACGAGCTGCTGTTCAGCGACCGGCTGCGCTACCTGGACGACCTGGTGCAGCCTTCGCGCGTGGTGTTCCGCAGCACCAGCGTGCTGGCCCAGTACCAGGCGACCCTGGGGGGCCAGGCGCTGGCGATCCTGCCCTGCTTCCTGGCGGCCCAGGACGAGCGCCTGGAGCCCGTGCTGGCCGACTCGATCCTGGTCACGCGCAGTTTCTGGATGTACTGCCACGAGGACCTGCGCCGCACGCGCCGCGTGATGGCATTGTGGGACTATCTGAAGCAGGCCGTGGCCTTGAACCGCGATTTGCTGCATGGCCGCGCCCGGGGGCTGCGCACCCCGGCCGGGGACTGGACGCCGTCCTACGCCGCCGGACGCCCGGCATCCGGCGCGGACCGCGCCGCACCGGCGGCGTCCACCGCCTGAACGGGCGTCAGGCCGGCCGGATCTTGCGGCGCCTGGGCTTGGGCATGCGCACCCGCCGCCACATCAGCCCCAGGCCCAAGGCCAGGAAGGCGGCGTGCACCAGCCACAGGCCGACACCGAAGGACAGCGCGCCGTTGGCGATCCAGCCGCGCGACAGGTTGATCAGGTTCATGTACAGCAGCGCCAGGAGGCCGGCGACCAGCAGGTCGCCCGAACGCCCCAGGCGTGGATTGACCGCCCCCAGCGGCAGGGCGATGAGCGCCAGGTTCAGGACCGCCAGCGGCAGCGACAGCCGCCACATCAGCTGGGACATGGATTCGGAGTCGCCCTGGGCGATCAGGTCCAGTGTCGGGCGCGCCTTGATCTGTTGCAGGGCCTGCTGGCGCCTGGTTTCCAGCGCCCCGGGGTCGGTGCGGCTTTCGATGCGCACGCCGTAGTGGTCGAAATCCAGCAGGCGCATTTCGGGCGAGCCCGGCTTCAGGTCGTAGCGATGCCCCGGCCCCAGCACCAGGAAGCGGTCCCCATTGGCCTCGGTGCGGATGGCGGCGCTTTCGGCCGTGACCACGCTGAGCCAGTCGGGCTCGATGATACGGGCCACCACCCGGCCCAGTTCATCGGCCGGCCGGGTGGGCGATTCGGCGAAGAAGACCCGCCGGCCGTCGTCGGTCTCGATGAACTGGCCGGCCGAGACCTTGGACAGATCGGAACGCTGCTCGAAACGCTGGCGGTATTCGGCGATCTGGCCGTAGGCCCAGGGCGAGGCGGACAAGGTCAGCACCGCCACCACGGCCGCCACCGGCAGGGCGAAGCGCATCACCGGCCGCAGCCACTGTCCCAGCGACAGGCCGCTGGCGAACCAGACGGACATCTCCGATTCCCGGTAGCTGCGCGTGACGGTGGTCAGCACCGCCACGAACAGGGTCACGGACAGGATCACCGGCAACGCGGTGATGCTGGAAAAAGCCGCCAGGCCCAGCACCACGTTGGCCCCGATGTCGCCATTGGCGGCCTCGCCCAGCAGACGCACGATCAGCACGCTCAGCCACACCACCAGCAGCGTGGAAAACACGATGCCCGCGTGGCTGGTGATCTCGGAAAAGACGGCGCGCTTGAACAATGACATGGGAAAATGCGGAATAATGGACCGTCTACTCCCGAATCCACCGGACCCAAGGAAAACGAATGGAATTTAGCACAACGACGTCGGCATCCCTGCACACGCTGAAAACCCAGGCCCTGGCCGTGGGCGTGTTCCTGGACGGCGTCCTGAGCCCCGCGGCCGACGCCCTGGACCAGGCGTCCAAGGGCGCGATCAGGGCCCTCGTCAAGGCGGAATTCGACGCCGCCCCCGGCGGCATCCTGACCCTGCACGCCCCCGCCGGCATCGCCGCCGAACGCGTCATTTTACTCGGCCTGGGCTCCCAGGACCGCCTTCTTGCGGCCACGCTGGCGCGCGCCCACGAGGCCCTGGCGGCCTACTGCGTGCGCGCCGGGCTGGGTCACGCGGTCTCCACCCTGTGCGCCCTGCCCTGCGCGGACGCCGACGTCGCCGATTGCGCCCGCGCGGCGGCCCGGCTGGCGAGCGCCGCCACCTACCGCTACGACACCACCTTCAGCAAGCCCAAACCCGCGGCCAAGCTGCGCTCCTTCATCCTGCACCTGGGCCGCGGCCAGGCCGCCCGCGCCCGCACGGGCCTGGACCAGGGCGCCGCCATCGGCGCGGGCATGAATCTGGCCCGCCTGCTGGGCGACCTGCCTCCCAACGTCTGCACCCCCACCTATCTGGGCAATACGGCACGCGGCCTGGCCAAGCAGTTCAAGACCCTGAAGGCCGAAGTCCTGGACCAGAAAAAGATCGAAGCCCTGAAGATGGGCTCCTTCCTGTCGGTGGCGCGCGGCTCGGCCGAACCTCCCGCCTTCATCGTCCTGCGCCACACTCCGGCCGGGGCCGCCGCCCGCAAGGCCGCCCCCATCGTGCTGGTCGGCAAAGGCATCACCTTCGACGCCGGCGGCATCTCGCTCAAGCCCGGCCCCGGCATGGACGAAATGAAATTCGACATGTGCGGCGCCGCCGGCGTGCTGGGCACGATGCGCGCCGTGGCCGAGCTGAACCTGCCACGCGAAGTCATCGGCATCGTTCCCAGTTGCGAAAACCTCCCCAGCGGCACGGCCAACAAACCCGGCGACATCGTCACCAGCATGTCGGGCCGCACCATCGAAATCCTCAATACCGACGCCGAAGGCCGCCTGATCCTGTGCGACGCCCTGACCTACGCGGAACGCTTCAAGCCCGCCGCGGTGATCGACGTCGCCACCCTGACCGGCGCCTGCGTGATTGCCCTGGGCCACGTCAACAGCGGCCTGTTCACCCAGGACGAGACCCTGGCGGCGGACCTGCTCGCGGCCGGCCGCCAGGCGCTGGATCCGGCCTGGCGCATGCCCCTGGAAGATACCTACCAGGATCTCCTGAAATCCAATTTCGCCGACATGGCCAACATCGGTGGCCGACCCGCCGGCTCGGTGACCGCCGCCTGCTTCCTGTCGCGCTTCACCGGCAAGTACCCCTGGGCGCACCTGGACATCGCCGGCACCGCCTGGCTCGAAGGCAAGCAGAAAGGCGCCACCGGCCGCCCCGTGCCCCTGCTGGTGAGCTACCTGCTGGGGCAGTGCCAGGCATGAGCGCGCCGGGCCGTCGCAAGCATGGGGACATGATCCGATGAGCCGGGTGGATTTCGCCTACGGCGCGGTCCACCGGCTGCGCATGGCCTGCGGCACGGCGGCGCGCCACGTCGGCGCGGGCCGCCGGCTGCTGGTGTACTGTACCGACGAACGCCGCCTGCGGCGCTTCGACGCCCTGCTCTGGGAATTCGAGCCGGCCAGCTTCATCCCGCACGCCCTGGCCGGCGATCCCCTGGCCGGCCAGGCCGACGTGCTCCTGGTGGCCGACGCCGCGACCCTGGCCGGCACGCCGCCCCTGGGCTGGCTGCTGAACCTGGACCTGGACTGCCCGCCACAGGCCGAACGCTTCGAACGCATCCTGGAAATCGTCTCCGGCCACGAGGCCGACATCCAGGCCGCCCGCAGGCGCTGGAGCCTGTACCAGCAGGCCGGCCACGACGTCCGGGGCCACCGCCTGCCAGCCGGCCACCCCGTCGCCGGGAACCATCGCGGCGCCTGAGTGTCCAATGATTCGAACCGCCATGCCGCGCCTGCCCGGGATAGCTCCGATCGATGTCTCTTTCACATGGACGACACCGTTCAGCTTGTTGTAAGATTGAAATGATTCCGGCCGCTGCCATGCACCGGCCCCACGCACCACAGGAAACCGCCATGTCCGACTTCCGCCACACCCTCCCCGACGCCGGCGCCTATGCCGCCCCGGCCGCCGCCCGCAACCGCGTCCTGCGCAACACCTACTGGCTGCTCGCGCTGTCGATGATTCCCACGGTCCTGGGGGCCGCCGCCGGCCTGGCCTTCGGCATGAACCAGGCCATGGCCACCAGCCCCGGCGTCAGCACGCTGGTGTTCCTGGTGGGCGCCATCGGCCTGATGTTCATGATCGAGCGCAACAAGAACTCCTCGCTGGGCGTCGCCCTGCTGCTGGGGTTCACGTTCTTCATGGGCCTGATGCTGTCGCGGCTGCTGGGCCACGTCCTGGGCCTGGGCAACGGCGCCCAGCTCATCATGCTGGCCTTCGGTGGCACGGCGGCGGTCTTCGGCACCATGGCCACCGTCGCCACCACCACCAAGCGCGACTTCACCCACCTGCAGAAATTCCTGTTCGTAGGCGTGGTGCTGCTGCTGGTCGCCATGGTGGCCAACATCTTCCTGCAGATCCCGGCCCTGATGCTGACCCTGTCGGTGCTGGCCATCGGCATCTTCTCCGCCTTCCTGCTGGTCGATCTGCAGCGTGTCGTCCAGGGCGGCGAAACCAACTACGTCTCCGCCACCCTGGCGGTCTACCTGGACCTGTACAACATCTTCACCAACCTGCTGATGCTGCTGGGCATCTTCGGTGGCAACCGCGAATGATTCCCCGACCGGGACACACGGAATGGCGGGCTTCGGCCCGCCGTTTTTTATCCGCGGTCGATTAAGAACGTCTTTTTACCGCCGGGCCGTCCCAAGGCAGAAAGCGCCCCCCGGGGGGATGAGCCCGGACGCGGGAAGTCCCCGCGGACTGGCCTGCGCCTGGCGCATCCGAGCGGCATGCGGGCCGCGAGATGGACGGCAAGCAAGCATCAGCTTGCGCAGCGCGGGGGCAATTTCCTTATCCCCTCCGCGGCCACCAGGCCCACCGCGATCCAGATCGGCACATAGGTCAGCCACTGCGCCGGGGCCACGGGCTCGCCCATCAGCAGGAACGCCACCCAGAACAGCAGCACGGGCTCCACGTAGCTCAGCAGCCCGAACAGGGACATGGGCAGCATCCGGCTGGCCGCCAGGTACATGGACAGCGATACCGCGCTCAGCAGGCCCAGCAGGGGCACCTGCAGGATCAGGCGCGGATGGGCGGCGAACAGGCGCATGGCCTCGGTCGCCTGCGCCTGCAGGATCACGATGGCCACCGGAAGCAGGAAAAACATGTCGAACCACAGGCTGGTGAGCGCGTCGACCCGCAGCCGCCGGCGCAACATGAAGTACGGCGGATAGCCCAGGGCGACCAGCAGCGTGGTCCAGGACACCGTCCCCAGCCGCCACCACTCGTGCCCGACGCCCAGGGCGGCGAACGCCACCGCCCAGGCCTGCCAGGCGCTGAGCCGCTCGCGATAGAACAGCCGCCCGACCAACACCATCACCAGCGGCAACAGGAAATAGCCCATGGACACGTTCAGCGCATGGCCGTGCAGCGGCGCCCAGACGAACAGCCACAGCTGCACCCCCAGCAGGGCCGAACACACGATCATCGCCGCCAGGAAACGGCTCCGGGAGAAATCCCGTGCGGCCTGACGCACCGCCCCCCAGCCGCGTGCCCGCTGCACCACCAGCGCCAGCATCGGCAGCCCCATCAGGATCCGCCAGGCGAACACGATATCGCCGTCGAAGGGCCGCATCAGCGTCGCATAGAAATACATGGCGGCGAACAGCGCCGAGGACGCCACCGACAGGAGGATGCCTTTTTTCATCGCCGGGCCGTCCCAAGATGAAAAGCGCCCCTCCTGGGCGGGCGGCAAGCCGCAGGCGCAGCGTGGGGGGTATTTTTCATGCGTGCTTCAATAGCGCTGCAGGTCCATCAGCACCTGGCGCGTGCGCAGTGGCACATCCAGCAGTTCGTCCAGACGTTCCCGCAGCGCCTGGCGCAGCGCCGGCTCGGCGCCAGCCAGGTCGAAATCCGGCATCGGCGCGTCCAGCCCGTAGCCGGCCTGCTCCAGCAGCAGCCACTCGAAGCGGCGCAGCGCGGCGGCGTGGGGACGGCCGCCCCGCGCGCCGGCCAGCGCGTCCAGCGCGGCCTCGTAGGCGTCGAACACGCCCGGATGCGGATCCTCGCGCGCCAGCAGGCGCAGGATCAGCTCGTTCATGTACCAGCCCGACATCATGGCCCGGCCGTCGAGCAGCCGGATCGGGCCGGACTCGGCGCGCGTCAATGTATGCACCTCGGCCGAGCCGGTCCAGGACAGCCAGAGCGGCTGGAAACCGACCAGCACCGGGCGCAGCGCCGAATAGGGACGCTTGGCGCCCTTGGCCACCAGCGCGACGCAGCCATGGTCGCGGGTGAAGGCCTGGACGATGAGGGAAGTTTCACGCCAGGGACTGGCATGCAGCACGTAGCCGCGCGCATCCAGGATGCGCTGGCCGCGTCTACTCATAGCCCAGTTCCCGCAGGGCAGCCTCGCGGTCCGACCAGCCCTTGCGGACCTTGATGTAGACGTCCAGGAAGACCGGCTTTTCCAACAACCGCACGATGTCCTGGCGGGCCTCGGTGGCAATGCGCTTCATGTGCTGGCCGCCCGCTCCCAGCAGGATGGGCCGGTGACTGTCGCGCTCGATCACGATGCAGGCCGCGATGCGCGCGCCTTCGGCGTTTTCTTCCCACTGCTCAATGACCACGGTGCAGCCGTAGGGCAGTTCGTCGCCCACCAGGCGGAAGATCTTTTCCCGGATCAGTTCGGCCGCCAGGAAGCGCAGCGGCCGGTCCGTCAGGGTGTCGGGCTCGAACAGGTGTTCACCCTCGGGCAGGTGGCGCGCGATCTCCTGGAGCAGGACCTCGAGCTGCACGTCGCGCAGCGCGCTGACCGGCACCACGGCCGCATAGGGGAATTGTTCCATCAGGCGCGACACGTAGGCGAACAGGGCGTTCTTGTCCTTGATCGCATCGACCTTGTTGACCGCCAGGATCACCGGCCTGTTCTTCGGCAGCAGCGGCACCACGCCGGCGTCGCCCGCCGACCATTTCCCGGCCTCGACCACATGGACCACGACGTCGACTTCCGCCAGGGCCTGGGTGACCACGCGATTCATCATGCGGTTCATGGCCCCGCCGTGACGCGTCTGGAAGCCGGGGGTGTCGACGAAGACGAACTGGTCCCGGTCGCGCGTCAGCACGCCGTGGATGCGGTGGCGGGTGGTCTGCGCCTTGCGCGAGACGATGGACAGCTTCGCCCCGACCAGGGCGTTGCCCAGTGTGGACTTGCCCACGTTGGGGCGTCCCACGATAGCGACGAAACCGCAACGACTGGGGCTGGGAGCGTTCATTTCTTGTCCTGAGTCTTCGGGTCCTGGGGCTTCGGGTCCTGGGGCTTGTCCTGAGCCACGGCCACGGGCAGGGACAGCTGCGCCGGCTTGCGACGGCGCGCCGGCCGGCGCGCCGGACCCAGGGATTCGATAGCGGCGATCGCCTGGCTGGCGGCGGCCTGCTCGGCCGCCCGCCGGCTGCCGCCGGAGGCCTGCGCCCGGACGCCGAGCGCCGGGATCTCGCACGCCACGTCGAACATCTGGTCGTGCGCCGCCCCCCGGGTGGCGACGACCTCGTAGTGCGGCAGGGGATGGCCGCGCCCCTGGACGAGCTCCTGCAGCAGGGTCTTGGGATCCTTGCCGAAGGTGCGCAGGTCGATGTGCGCCAGGATCGGACGGTACAGGCGTTCGATGACGCGGCTGATTTCCGGATAGCCTCCGTCCAGGTAGACGGCGCCGAAGACGGCTTCGAGCGCGTCGGCCAGGATCGAGGGCCGGCGGAAGCCGCCGCTCTTCAGCTCGCCCTCGCCCAGACGCAGGTGGGCCGACAGGGACAGGGTCTGGGCGATGTCGGCCAGAGCGGACTGCTTGACCAGGTTGGAGCGCACCCGCGACAGATCGCCCTCGTCCATTTCGGCGTGCTCGTCGAACAGCAGCGTGGAGACGATGAAATTCAGCACCGAGTCCCCCAGGAATTCCAGGCGCTCGTTGTGCGGCATGCCATGGCTGCGGTGGGTCAGTGCCCGCTCCAGCAGGCCCGGATCCCGGAAGCGATAGTCCAGAGCGGACTGCAGGGAATCCAGGGAGGCCATCACTCGAATCCGCCGATCCGGCTGGGCGAACCGAAGTTCATCCAGATGAAGAAGGCGCGCCCGACGATGTTGCGGTCCGGCACGAAGCCCCAGTAGCGGCTGTCCAGGCTGTTGTCGCGGTTGTCGCCCATCATGAAGTAATGGCCGGCCGGCACCGTGCAGCGCACCCCGTCGGGCAGGTAGGAACAGGCCTGGAAATCCGGGAAGCGCGTGATGGGCATCAAGTCCTGCGGCGCCTGGGTGTTGAGCAGGATGCGGTGCGACACATCGCCCAGCTGTTCCCGGTACTGCCCCACGTAGACCGCGCGGTCGGGCTCGTAGTAATCGCCGTCGCGGACGCGCTTGACCGGTTCGCCATTGACCGACAGGACCTTGCCGCGGTATTCGATCACATCGCCCGGCACTCCGACCACCCGCTTGATGTAGTCCACCGAGGGATCGACCGGGTAGCGGAAAACGACCACGTCGCCGCGCCGGGGCGAGCCCAGGTCGAGGACCTTGCGGTCGATCACCGGCAGGCGGATGCCGTAATCGTACTTGTTCACCAGAATCAGGTCGCCGTTTTCCAGGGTCGGCAGCATGGAGCCCGACGGGATCCGGAAGGGCTCGACCACGAAGGAACGCAGCACGAACACGAACAGGATCACCGGAAAGAAGCTGACGCAGTATTCCACCCACCAGGGCGGGCGGGCGGCCTGCTCGTAGATCTGGTCGCATTCGGTCTGCAAGGCGGAGGGATCGAGCCCGGCGGCGTTGTTGCGGCAGGCCTGCGAGGCCGCTTCGGCGCGGGCGCGGCGCCGGCCACGCAGGACCCCGACGTCCAGCAGCCAGACCAGGCCCGTCACGACCAGTGCGACGAACAGCAACAGGGCGAAATCCCAACTCATGCGGTATGTCCTTGCTTATCTTGCTTATTTGTCTTCGACCTGCAGGACGGCCAGGAAGGCCTCCTGCGGGATTTCCACGTTGCCGACCTGTTTCATGCGCTTCTTGCCGGCCTTCTGCTTTTCGAGCAGTTTCTTCTTGCGCGTGATGTCGCCGCCGTAGCACTTGGCCAGCACGTTCTTGCGCAGGGCCTTGACATTCTCGCGCGCGACGACCTCCGCCCCGATGGCGGCCTGGATGGCGATGTCGAACATCTGGCGCGGGATCAGGCCGCGCATGCGCGTGACCACGTCCCGTCCCCGGTGACGGGCATTGGCGCGGTGCACGATCATGGACAGGGCGTCGACCCGGTCGCCGTTGATCAGCAGATCCACGCGCACCACATCGGCGACGCGGTATTCCTTGAACTCGTAGTCCATGGACGCATAGCCGCGCGACACGGACTTCAGGCGATCGAAGAAGTCCAGCACGATCTCGGCCAGCGGGATCTCGTAGCGCAGGTGCACCTGGCGGCCGTGGTAGCTCATGTCCAGTTGCACGCCGCGCTTGGCCGTGCACAGCGACATCACCGGCCCCACATATTCCTGGGGCATGAACAGCGTCACGGTCATGACGGGTTCGCGGATTTCCTGGATGTGGCCGACCTCGGGCATGCGCGAGGGGCTGTCCACCATCAGCAGCGTACCGTCGCGGTGCAGGACCTCATAGACCACCGACGGCGCGGTGGTGATGATGTCCATGTCGAATTCGCGCTCCAGCCGTTCCTGGACGATGTCCATGTGCAGCAGCCCCAGGAAGCCGCAACGGAAGCCGAATCCCAGCGCCTGTGAGACCTCGGGCTCGAACATCAGCGAGGAATCGTTGAGCTTGAGCTTCTCCAGGGAATCGCGCAGTTGATCGTATTCGCTGGATTCGACCGGATAGACCCCGGCGAACACCTGCGGCTTGACTTCCTTGAAGCCCGGCAGGGGCACGGCGGCGGGCTTGCCGGCCAGCGTCAGGGTGTCGCCGACCTTGGCGTGTTCCAGTTCCTTGATGCCGGCGATGATGAAGCCGACCTCGCCGGCCGACAAGCGATCGCGCGGCTGGGACTTGGGCGTGAAGACGCCCAGTTGCTCGCACAGGTGGGTGGCGCCGGTCGCCATCAGCAGGATCTTGTCCTTGGGCCGCAGGGTGCCATTGACGATGCGCGCCAGCATCACCACGCCGACATAGTTGTCGAACCAGGAGTCGATGATCAGGGCCTGCAGCGGCGCATCGGGATCGCCTTGGGGCGGCGGTATCCGCGCCACGACGGCTTCGAGGATCTCGTCGATACCCAGGCCGGTCTTGGCGCTGGCCTGGATGGCGTCGGTGGCGTCGATGCCGATCACGTCCTCGATCTCGGCGGCGGCGGCATCCGGGTCGGCCGAAGGCAGGTCCATCTTGTTCAGGACCGGCACGACCTCGACGCCCAGTTCGATCGCGGTGTAGCAGTTGGCCACGGTCTGTGCCTCGACGCCCTGAGTGGAGTCCACCACCAGCAGCGCGCCCTCGCAGGCCGACAGCGAACGGCTGACCTCGTAGGAGAAGTCCACGTGGCCCGGAGTGTCGATCAGGTTCAGGGCATAGACGCGGCCATCGGCCGCCATGTAGCTCAGCGCCGCCGTCTGGGCCTTGATGGTGATGCCGCGCTCGCGCTCGATGTCCATCGAATCCAGGACCTGGGCTTCCATTTCGCGGTCCTGCAGGCCCCCGCAGCGCTGGATCAGGCGGTCGGCCAGGGTCGATTTGCCATGATCGATGTGCGCAATGATGGAAAAGTTGCGGATGTGGTCCATAGGAAGCCAGAAAGAAAAGAATGGAAAAGGGAACGCCGCAGGGCGTCCCCTTCTCGTTCAGGCCGTATTTTAGCTTTTTCCCGGGCGGGGGATCATTGGGGCTTGATGATCACCCACTGGGACTGCTGGTCGCGGCTGACCAGCAACACGGCCGGGCGGGATTTGTCCAGGCCCTTGACGATCTGGGCGTACTGCTTCGGGCTGGAGATGTCGGTGTCGTTGATCCGCAGGATCACGTCGCCCGGCTCGAGTCCGGCTTCCGCCGCCGCGCCCTCGGCCTGGTCGACCACCACGCCCTGGTCGCCGGCGTCGGCCGGCAAGGCCTTGACCTTCAGGCCCAGGCGGTCCGCGCTGTCACTGGAGGACGGCGCCTCGCCGCTCTGGACCGCGGCCTTGTCGTCGAGTTCGGCGACCGTGGTCTTGAGCTCCAGCGACTTGCCCTTGCGCCAGACCTGGATCGCGGCGTCGGTGCCCGGGCGGGTCGCCCCCACCAGGCGCGGCAGGTCGGTCATGTGCTTGATGGCCTGGCCGTTGAAGGCCGTGATCACGTCGCCCGGATGCACGCCGGCCTTGGCGGCCGGGCCATCGGCCTCGACACTGCTGACCAGGGCGCCCTGGCCCTTGTCCAGCCCCAGGGCCTTGGCGACGTCGTCCTGGACCTCGGTGATCTGCACGCCGATGCGGCCGCGGGTGACCTTGCCGTGGGCCTTGAGCTGCTCGACCACGCGCATGACCTCGTCGATGGGAATGGCCAGGGAAATGCCCATGAAGCCGCCGCTGCGAGAGACGATCTGGGAATTGATGCCGACCACTTGGCCCTGCAGGTTGATCAGCGGGCCGCCGGAATTCCCGGGATTGACGGCCACGTCGGTCTGGATGAACGGCAGGTAGTCGCCCGTGTCGCGGTTGATCGCGCTGACGATGCCGGCCGTGACGGTCGAGTCCAGGCCGAAGGGCGAGCCGATCGCCAGCACCCACTGGCCCTTGCGCAGCTTGTCCGAGTCGCCGACGGGGATCGGCTTGAGGCCGGAGGCCTCGATCTTGATCAGGGCGATGTCGGTGCGCGCGTCGGTGCCGATGACCTTGGCCTTGTATTCCTTGCCGTTGGTCATGGTGACGAAGATACCGTTGGAATTATCCACGACGTGGTTGTTCGTCAGGATGTAACCATCGCTGGAGATCACGAAGCCCGAGCCGATGCCGCGCGGCACCGTGCGCTCGCCCTGTGCCTGGGGCGGCTGCTTGGGGCGCGCGCGCGGGTTCTGGTTCTGCTGGCCGAAGCCGGGCGGCATGAAGTCCGGCCCGAAGAACCAGCGGAACAGCTCGGAGGGATCGCCATCCCCGGGCATCATGGGCGAGCGGCGAACCGGCACGGCCTCGGTGGTGCGGATGTTGACCACCGAGCCTTCGGTCTCGGCCACCACCTGGGTGAAATCGGGCAGCGCCGCGCTGGGGGCGGCCACCGCCTGCGCCTGGGCGGCGCCGATGGGCAGGGCGGTCGCCAGCGCCAGGCAAACGGCGGCGCTCGCCGCCGCGCGCGTCGCGGCGGCGGCATACGGCAGATGAAAAGCCATGGAATTCTCCTTGGAGGATACGAGGATCACTGGGCGGCCCGGGGCAGGTATTGCACCGCGTGGGCCAGGTCATGCACAGTCTGCGCGGGCACCTCGCCGACGGCGGTCAGCCAGTAGGAAGCCAGCCGCATGCGGTAGATGCTCATTGCGCCCTGTCGCAGGCCGCCCTGTCTGACGGTTTGATCGCGTTTCGGGTCAAAGGTTTCAATGAAGATCGAAATCGCCGCCAGACCATCGGACAGCACCAGTTGGTCCACCGTGTGGTCCGGCCCCATCTGGCGCGTCAGTTCGGCGATAGGCTGGAAGCCGGCGGGGGGCGTGAAGCGCCAGCCCCGCGCAGCCAGATTGGCCGGCTGGCTGGATTCCGTCCGCAGTTGCCAGTCGCGCGTATTCCAGCGCGAGGCCAGGGCCCCCGGGGGGATTTCGGCGCCGAAATGGACGCTGCTGAAGGCCACCTGATCCACCAGCCGGCCCTGGGCGTCCAGGGTCTGGCTCTTGAGCAGCAGATGGTTCTTCAGGTCGGTGCAGATCCGGTAGCTGTAGCGCAGGGTGTCGCGCGCCCGCAGTTCCGAGACGGTGCATTCGCGTCCCGCCACGCGGTAGGCGCGGTCCAGGGTCTTCCAGTCGTAGTGCTGGGCGATGGCCGCGTCCTCGCCCAGCAGCAACGCCGGGAAATGGTCGCTGTGCGCGGGCCGTATCACAATGAGCCTGTGCTCCGGCAGCAGGCACTGTTCCATGCCGTTCTGCCGCAGGCATTCCTGGGGGGAACCGTCCAGGACTTCCTGGCGTTCCCGCTCGCCGGTGCCGTCGACCTGGTGCACCAGATGCGTGGCCTGCAGCATGCGGCCCTGCTGGTAGACGGTGACGCCGGCATAGTCCAGGGTACGCGCGGCGGACTGGACTCGGCGCAGAAAAGCCAGCGGATCGGCCTCGGCCGCGCCGGCGACGGCGGCCCACGACAAGGCCAGGCCCAGGCACAACCCGACCTGGCGTGCGGTCCGTGCCCAGGCCGGCATCAGCGCGCCCCCATCCCGTCGTAGGAAACCTGGCGCACCGCTCCGGCGCCCGCCATCGACTGATGCGCGGCCATGTAGTCTGCCAGCTCCGGATCGGCGGCGTCCGGCTCGGCGGCCTGGGCCACGACCGGAGCGGCGGGCAGCGCATCCGGAGCGAAGAAAACGGGACGGGCCATCCAGACGACGGATGCCACGGCCGCGGCAACCGCCAGCCCCGACAGACCGTTGCGCACCAGGTGGCGCCGGGCCAGCGGCGACGGCGCGACGATCGGCGGTTCGGCCTCGAGGGCGGCCGACACGCGCACGTAGAAGCGGTCGGACGGGCGGATCGCAAGATCCGGGCTGCGCATGACGTCGCCGATCAGGTGATAGGTATCCCAGAGCTGGCGCCCGTAGGGCGTGTCGAGTTCTTCGGCTCGGACGTCGGCCTCGCCATCCACCCAGGAGGACACCGAGGCCTCCCAGGCACGTTCGGTCGCAGCGGAATCGGGTTTGGCGTTCATGACGGCTCCTTACCAGCGGTGTTCCGAATCGCGTTCCATGACCGGCCGCAGGCGGGCCGCGATGGCTTCGCGGGCGCGATAGATGCGCGAACGGACGGTGCCGATGGGACATTGCATGGTGCTGGCGATCTCTTCATAACTCATCCCTTCGATTTCCCGCAGCACGATCGCGACGCGCAGATCGTCCGGCAGTTCGTCGATGGCCTCGTTGACGGCCTGGGCGACCTGCCGGCTGGCCATCAACGATTCAGGGGTACTGTGATCGCTTAGGCCATCGATCTGATCAAAAGTTTCACCGTCCTCGTTTTCCAGGGGACTCACGGTGGCGGGCCGGCGGAAGCTGGCCGCCTGCCAGTTGCGGGCTGTGTTCAGAGCGATGCGATAGAGCCAGGTGTAAAAGGCGCTCTCGCCCCGGAACTGGGGCAGGGCGCGGTAAGCCTTGATGAAGGCCTCCTGGGCGACGTCCTCGACCTCGGCCGGGTCGTGGATCATGCGCGACAGCAGCCGCATGATCTTGCGCTGGTACTTGATCACCAGCAGATCGAAGGCGTGGCGCTCGCCGCGCCTGACGCGCTCGACCAGCGCGAGATCGACGTCGCGCTCGGTCATGCCGATGCTCCCGGTCGCGCGATCAGAGGCGCCCCACCAGCATCGAACCGTTGGTGCCGCCGAAACCGAAGGAATTGGACAGCGCCACGTCGATCTTCATGTCGCGCGCCTGGTTGGCGCAGTAGTCCAGGTCGCATTCGGGATCCTGGTTGAACAAATTGATGGTCGGGGGCGAGACCTGGCGGTGCACCGCCAGGGTCGTGAAGACCGCCTCGATGCCGCCCGCGGCGCCCAGCAGGTGCCCGGTCATGGACTTGGTGGAGTTCACCACCAGCTTGTATGCATGGTCGCCGAACGCCAGCTTGAGCGCCGCCGTCTCATTCTTGTCCCCCAGGGGGGTGGACGTGCCGTGGGCGTTCACGTAGCTGATCTGGTCGGGATTCACGCCGCTGTTGCGCAGGGCGTGCAGGATGCCCCGGCGCGGGCCGTCCTGGTCCGGACTGGTGATGTGGTGCGCGTCGGAGCTCATGCCGAAGCCCAGGAACTCAGCGTAGATCCGGGCGCCGCGGCGGCGCGCATGCTCATATTCTTCCAGGACCAGCACGCCGGCGCCTTCGCCCAGGACAAAGCCGTCGCGGTCGCGGTCCCAGGGACGCGAAGCGGTCTCGGGATCGTCGTTGCGGGTGGACAGCGCGCGCATCGCGGCGAAGCCGCCCATGCCCAGGGGGGACACGGAGCTTTCCGCGCCGCCCGCCACCATGATGTCGGCGTCGCCGTATTCGATCAGGCGCGCGGCGTCGCCGATGCAATGCAGGCCGGTCGTGCAGGCCGAGACCACGGCGTAGCTGGGTCCCTTCAGGCCCAGCATGATGGACAGCTGGCCCGAGATCAGGTTGATCAGCGAGGCCGGCACGAAGAACGGCGAGATGCGCCGTGCGCCGCGCTGCAGGTATTCGATCTGGGTTTCCTCGATGCGCGGCAGGCCGCCGATGCCAGAACCGATGATGGTGCCGACGCGGTCGGCGTCCTCGGCGGAGATGTCCAGGCCTGAATCGCGCCAGGCCTGGATACCGGCCGCCACGCCGTAATGGATGAAGGAATCCATCTGTTTGGCTTCCTTGGCGCCCATGTAATCAGTGACGTTGAAACCCTTGACCTCGCCCGCGATCTGGCTGTTGAGCACCGAGGCGTCGAAACGCGTCACCCGGCCGATGCCCGAACGCCCGTGGATGAGATTGTCCCAGGCGGTCTGGACATCGTTGCCCACGGGCGACACGATGCCCAATCCGGTTATGACGACACGTCGTTTCACTGACTCGGCTCCTGAGGCTGAAAAAAAACGAAAAAGGACCCCCACGCCGCGCGGGCTGTACCCGCTTGCTGCCCCCCGAGGGGGCATTTTCATCTTGGGGCGGCCCGGCGATGTAAAAGGGCGGCCCGCGACGGGCCAGACAGGACGGACTGTTTCAGCCCGCCGATGGCGCCCGCCACGAACCGCCCCGGCAGCCTGTCCGGCTCGGTGCGACAGGCCGTCGAGCCCTGGCGCGGCAAGCCGCAGCAGGGTGGTGCTGATTATTGCTTGCTGTGCGAGGTGATGTAGTCGACCGCCTGCTGGACCGTCGTGATCTTCTCGGCTTCCTCGTCGGGAATCTCGGTTTCGAATTCGTCTTCGAGGGCCATCACGAGCTCGACCATATCGAGCGAATCGGCACCGAGGTCGTCAAGGAAGGAAGATTCGTTCTTGATCTCGGCTTCGTTGACGCCGAGTTGCTCAGCGACGATCTTCTTGACGCGCTGTTCGATGCTTTCCATGCATATCTCCAGTTAGGAAAAATCCCGCGAATTATAGCCAAATGAGACCAACGGAGCTGCGGGTTTGTGTCAAAAAAAACAGTCCCGGCCGTCGGACGGCTTCCATGGGGGAAGCGCGGTCGCGCCCGGGCCTGCCTGCTGAGGTTGAACGGATTTTACCTTAGACGGGCCGGCTCCGTTCCCGATGCCTACATGTACATACCACCATTGACGTGCAGCGTCGTCCCTGTTACGTAGCCCGCCTGGGGGCTGGCCAGGTAGGCGACCGCGTGGGCGATTTCCGCCGCCGAGCCCAGCCGGCCCAGGGGAATCTTCCCCAGGATCGCGGCGGTCTGTGTCTCGTTCAGGGCGCGGGTCATGTCGGTGTCGATGAAGCCCGGGGCCACGCAGTTGACCGTGATGCCGCGGCTGCCGAGTTCGATCGCCAGAGCGCGCGACAGGCCGGCCACACCGGCCTTGGCGGCGGCGTAGTTGGCCTGGCCCGCATTGCCGCTGTAGCCCACCACGGACGTGATGCTGACGATGCGGCCCCAGCGGGCCTTCATCATGGTCTTGGCCACGCCACGCGACAGGCGGAACACGGCCGACAGGTTGGTATTCAACACGGCGGCCCAGTCCTCGTCCTTCATGCGCAGAATCAGGCCGTCGCGGGTGATCCCGGCGTTATTGACCAGGATGTGCGGCCCACCCTGCCCGGCCAGTTCGGCCAGCAGGGCGTCGCAAGCCGCCGCGTCGTTGACTTCGAGCACCGCGCCGCGTCCGCCTTGCGGCGCCAGGGCCTCGGTGATGGCCTGGGCACCGGTCTCGGACGTCGCCGTCCCCACGACCGTGGCGCCCGCGGCCGCCAGTTCCAGGGCGATGGCGCGGCCGATACCGCGCGATGCGCCCGTCACGAGGGCGATCTTGCCCGCCAGCACAGGTTCCGACATGTCAGCCTCCCAGAGCTTCCAGCGTCTCATGCAGGGACGCCGGATCGGTGATGTTGAACGTATTGATTTCACGGTCGATGCGTCTGACCAGGCCCGACAGGACCTTGCCCGGTCCGCATTCGACGATGTGGGTGACGCCGTCGCGCTTCATGGCCTGGATGGTCTCCACCCAGCGAACCGGATGCCAGGCCTGGCGCACCAGCGCGTCGCGGATGGCGTCCGGATCCGCCGGACGGGCGACGTCGACGTTGTTGATCAGGGGGATGGCCGGGGACGACAGGGCCACGCCGGTCAGCGCCCGGGCGAGCACGGCGGCGGCCGGCTCCAGCAGACGCGAATGGAAGGGCGCCGACACCGGCAGGGCCACGGCGCGCTTGGCGCCGGCGGCGCGCGCCCGCTCGCAGGCGCGCTCGACGGCGGCCGTGTGGCCGGCGATCACGACCTGGGCCGGAGCGTTGTAGTTGACGGCCTCGACGACCTGGCCGTCGGCGGCCTGGGCACAGGCCTGGCGCACGGCTTCGTCGTCCAGCCCCAGGATAGCGGCCATGCCGCCCTCGCCCACCGGCACGGCGGACTGCATGGCCTCGGCCCGCACGCGCACGGTGCGCACCGCGTCGGCCAGGTCCAGGGCGTCGGCTGCCACCAGGGCGGAATATTCGCCCAGGCTGTGGCCGGCGACCAGGACGGGCGCCGCTCCGCCCGCCTGCCGCCAGGCGCGGTACATCGCGACGGAGCACAACAGCATGGCGGGCTGGGTATGGGTCGTCAGGTTCAGGGTTTCGGCGGGACCCCGGGCGATCAGACCGGAGAGGTCCTCGCCCAGCGCTTCGTCGCCGGCCCGCAGCGTGGCCTGGACGCCGGCGTCGTCCGCCCAGGCGTCCATCATGCCGACGGTCTGCGAGCCCTGGCCGGGAAATACGAATGCGATCTTCATGGTGTGGTCTTCAGATTTTCACGAGGACGGAGCCCCAGGTGAAGCCGCCGCCCACTCCTTGCAGCAGCACGGTCTGGCCGGCACGGATGCGGCCGTCGCGCCAGGCGACGTCCAGCGCCAGCGGCACGCTGGCCGCCGAGGTGTTGGCATGCCGGTCCAGAGTGACGATGAGCTTTTCTTCTGGCAGGTTGAGCTTGCGGCCAATGAAATTCAGGATGCGGATATTGGCCTGATGCGGCACCATCCAGTCGAGTTCGGACACGTCGATGCCAGCCTCGTCGCAGACTTCGTGCGCGGAGCGCACCAAGGAATTGACGGCCAGCTTGAACACGGCCTGGCCGTCCATGCGCAGGAAGGGATCGCCCGTGACCTGGCCGCCGACGATGTTGCCGGCGGCGCACAGGATGTGCTGCTGGCGCCCGTCGGCGTTCAACCGGACGGCCAGGACGCCGGGTTCGTCGGATGCGCTGAGGACCACGGCTCCGGCCCCGTCGCCGAACAGCACGCAGGTGCGTCGGTCGTTCCAGTCGAGGATGCCGGAAAAGACCTCGGCGCCAATCACCAGGGCATGGCGGGCGCGCCCGGCACGCACGAAAGCATCGGCGGTGCCCAGCGCGTAGACGAAGCCGCTGCACACGGCCTGGACGTCGAAGGCGGCGGCGCCGCCCACGCCCAGGTTGGCCTGCACCAGGCAGGCGGTGCTGGGGAAAATGAAATCCGACGTGGAAGTGGCGACGATGATCAGGTCGATCTGGTCCGCCGTCAGGCCGGCGTTGTCCAGGGCCGCGCGCGCGGCCGCCGTGGCCAGCGTGCTGGTCTTGGTGCCCGGTTCGGCGATGTGGCGCTGACGGATGCCGGTGCGTTCCGTGATCCAGGCATCGGAAGTCTCGATGCCGCGCGTGGCCAGGTCGGCGGCCAGATCATCGTTGCTGACGATGCGTGGGGGCAGATAGCCGCCCGTTCCTGTGATCCTGGCGTAAGGCATATCGGTTCCGGAAAAAGAGACTAGGCCGTCGGGGCCGGGTCGCCCGCGGCGGGGGCCTGCGGCCGGCCGCGCAGGGCATCGAGGCGCTGGATGGTGCCTTCGAGGAGGCCGTTGAGCACAGCCTCGCGGGCGCGCTGCAGCGCCTGGCCGTAGGCATAGGCGTCGGCCGAGCCGTGGCTCTTGATGACGATGCCGCGCAGGCCCAGCAGGGCCGCCCCATTGTAGCGGCGATTATCCACGCGGGCGCGGAAGCGCTGCAGGACGGGCGTGGCCACCAGCCCCGCCGCCATGGTGAAGGGGTTGCGGCGGAATTCCTCGCGCATCATGGCGCCGATCATGCGCGCCAGGCCCTCGATGGATTTGAGGACCACGTTGCCGACGAAGCCGTCGCAGACGACCACGTCCACCGTACCCTTGAAGATGTCGTCGCCCTCGACGTTGCCGTAGAAGTTCAAGCCGCTGCCGCGCAGCAGGTCGGCGGCCTGCTTGACGACCTCGTTGCCCTTGATGAGCTCCTCGCCGATGTTCAGCAGGCCGACGGAAGGCTGCGCGCGGCGGTCCACGGCGGACACCAGCGCGGCGCCCATGAGGCCGAACTGCAGCAGATGCTCGGCCGTGCAGTCCACGTTGGCGCCCAGATCCAGCACCGTGGTGGAACCGCCCTTCTGGTTGGGCAGCGCGGTGGCGATGGCCGGGCGGTCGATGCCGTCCAACGTCTTCAGCACGTAGCGGGAGATCGCCATCCAGGCGCCGGTGTTGCCGGCCGACACGGCGGCGTCGGCGCGGCCATCCTTCACGGCCTGGGCCGCCACCCGCATCGAGGAGTCTTTCTTGCGACGCAGGGCGACTTCCACCGAATCGTGCATGGTGACGATTTCGGAGGCATGCAGGATCTCGAACTGGCCGGCGGACGCCGCGTTCTGCTGCAGGGCCTGGCGGATCAGGGACTCGTCGCCGACCAGCAGACACCGGGTATCGGGATGCGACTGCGCGAAGGCCATCGCCGCCGGTACGGTGACCGGCAAGCCATGGTCGCCGCCCATGCAATCGATGGCGATGGTCGGATTGGAATGGGACATCGGCGCGTGGAAAGACCGTGGCGCGGATGGCTTATTCGTCGTTCTTGGTCTTCAAGACCTTGCGGCCGCGATAGATGCCGTTCGGGCTGATGTGGTGGCGCAGGTGCAGTTCGCCGGTCGTGGGCTCGATGGCCGTGGAAGGCGCCGTGAGGGAATCGTGCGAACGATGCATGCCGCGCTTGGACGGGCTCTTTTTGTTTTGCTGGACAGCCATGATGACTCCTGTGATCGGGGCCGCTCATTTTAAGGTAAGCACAAGCCCGTGTGTTGAATGAAAAATTCAGTCTTTCCCGAACCGTTCCAGGACAGCGAACGGCGAGGGTCGCCGGGGCGGTTCCGGCGCATCCCCGTCCCCCGGACATACGTCGTGGCGGGGAGCATAGGGCAACGCCAGGATCAGCTCGTCCTCGACCAGGCCCAGGACGTCCAGACGCTGCTCGGCCACGAGGTATTCGATCTCGGGGCCCTGGCCTTCGGCTTCGAGCGCGTCCATGGCATCCAGCTGCGCCTGAGTGTCCACCAGGCCCAGCGTGCTGGACACCCGCAGCGTCAGGCTGAAGGTTTCCAGACAACGCTGGCAGATGACCCGCACAGGCCCCTCGGCCTCGACATCCAGCCAGGCCCGCCCGGACGGCGTGTCAGCCCGCCCGCGCACCTGCCAGCGGACTTCGCCGTCCTGGGGTCCGGGCAGATCCTGGCACAGGCGTGCCAATCGCTTCGCGCCGATCCAGCCATCCAGGGCCTGTCCGGCCCGCGCGAACCCGATCGCATCGATGACCATGACGTTTTGTTGCTCGGGAAAACTCTAGATGATACTCGATCATGGCGGGCAGGGTCAATGCTCCACCGCTCCACCGCGGCCTCGCCCGCCGCACTCTTCCCCTGAACCGGCCCAGGGCCGCCCCCGACAGCCGGGCGGCCTCGCACGGTAAACTGGCGGACGCTCATCAGGATTTTCCCATGCCGCTCATACTGGCTTCCAGCTCGCCCTACCGCCGCGCCCTGCTGCAACGACTGAACCTGCCCTTCTCCGTCCAGTCCCCGGACATCGACGAAAGCCCGCGCCCGGGCGAAGCGCCGCTCGATCTGTCGCTGCGCCTGGCCCGGGAAAAAGCCGCCGTGATCGCCGCGCGCCACCCCGGCGCCCTGGTGATCGGCTCGGACCAGGTCGCCGCGTTCCAGGACGAACCCATCGGCAAGCCAGGCTCCTTCGAGGCCGCCCGCGACCAACTGCGCCGCTTCGGCGGCCACGACGTCCTGTTCCTCACCGCCCTGTGCGTCACCGACGGACGGCGGCATCTGCTGGAACAGGTGCCGACCGAATGCCGCTTCCTGGCCCTGGACGACGCCCGGATCGAACACTACCTGCGCGTCGAGCAGCCTTTCGACACGGCCGGCAGCGCCAAGGCCGAACGGCTGGGCGTCGCGCTGATGGAGCGGATGCGCAGCGACGATCCCACTGCTCTGATCGGCCTGCCCCTGATCGCCCTGTGCCGCATGCTGCGCGCCTTCGGCCTGGAGCCCCTGGCGCCCCACCCCGGGATCGAACCATGACCACCCTGCACCTGATCCCCGTCGGCCTGGGCCAGGCGGATCCGGAACGCTGGCTGCCCCGGGCCGCCCGCGAAATCGCCGCCACGCTGCGCTGCTTCATCGCCGAGAACGCGAAAACGGCGCGCGCCTTCCTGAAACAGATCGAGACCGCCGTCCCGCTGCAGGAGATCACCATCCACACCCTGAAGCCGGACACGCGGGCGGGTGAAATCCGCGCCTGGCTGGCCGCCGTGCCCGCCGACCAGGACGTCGGTCTGGTTTCCGAAGCGGGCTGCCCGGCCGTCGCGGATCCCGGCGCGCTGGTCGTAGCCCAGGCGCACGCCACCGGCATCCGGGTCGTGCCCTGGACGGGGCCTTCGTCCATCATGCTGGGCCTGATGGCCAGCGGCCTGCAGGGCCAGCGCTTCGCCTTCCACGGCTACGCGCCGGTCAAGGCGCACGAACGCGATACCCAGTTGCGCGCCTGGGAATCGGCGTCCCACAGGCAGCAGCAGACCCAGATCCTGATCGAGACCCCCTACCGCAATGCCGCGCTGTTCGAAGCGCTGCTGCGCACCCTGCGCGACACGACGCGGCTGTGCGTCGCCAGTTCGCTGACCTGCGACGACGAGGCCATCGCCACGCGCACCATTGCCCAATGGCGCAAGGCCGGACCGCCGGATTTCGAGCGCAAGCCGACGCTGTTCCTGTATCTGGCGGGATGAGGCCGGACACGGGGCAGTCCCTGCGGACTGCCCCGTGCCTGACGAATCCGAGCCGCGTGCAAGCGGCGAGGTGGGCCAACAACGCAGATCGGTTCAGCCTGACGCGCCGGGACTGCTACGCCGCCCGGCGCGCCGGCCGCGCCACCACCCCGGCAGGCGCGCGGCCAGCAGCAACACCAGGATCAGGGCGTACAGGCGCGGCTCCAGGAAATCGTTCTTGCCCGCCCGCATCCAGTCGAAATGCAGCGCCGACAGGACGGCGGCCGGGTAGACCAGCGCATGCAGGCGCTTCCAGTTCCGGCCCAGGCGCCGCATCCAGCCCTGGGTGGAAGTCGCCGCCAGCGGGACCAGGCACAGCACGGCCAGCGCGCCCACGCCGATGAAGTCGCGCCGCCAGAGGTCCGTCCACATCGAGGCCGGCGCCCCGCCCCGGTCCCAGACCGCCCAGGCCAGGACGTGCAGCGCGGTATAGAAGAAGGCGTACAGCCCCAGCGTGCGCCGGTGGCGCAGCAGGCCGGACCAGCCCAGGCGGCGCACCGGCGTCACGGCCAGAGTAGCCCACAACAGCGCCAGCGCCCAAAGACCGGAGGAACGAGTCAGGAATTCCTGCGGATTGACTCCCAGGCCCCCGGCCGCGCCCAGTGCGATCCAGCGCAGCAGGGGAAACAGGCCGCAGGCATGGACGCAGGCGCCCAGGACCCATCCGCCGCCCGGGCGCGGCCGGCGCGCGCCGGCATCCGGCGCCACAGGCCGCGACCCGCCCGCGCGCGCCTCCATCAGAAATTACGCGCCAGGTCCATGCCCGCATACAACCCGGCCACCGCCTCGGCATAGCCGTTGAAGGACCGGGTGGGCAGGCGGGGCGCGAAGAATCCGGTGCCGATGCGGCGTTCGGTTTCCTGGCTCCAGCGGGGATGCGGCACCGCCGGGTTCACGTTGGCATAGAAGCCGTATTCCCGAGGCGCGGCGCGCATCCAGCTGGTGACTGGCGGTTCCGCCTGCAGGCGGATGCCGACCAGCGACTTGGCCGACTTGAACCCATATTTCCACGGGATGATCACCCGCAGGGGCGCGCCATTCTGCGGCGGCAGAGCGCGGCCGTAGACACCGAAGGCCAGCAGCGCCAGCGGATGCATGGCTTCGTCCATGCGCAGGCCTTCGACATAGGGCCAATCCAGGACGCCGGCCGCCACGCCCGGCATGGCGTCGGGCTGCAGCGCCGTCGTGAACACCACGTAGCGGGCGTCCGCCGTCGGCTCGGCCTGCCGCAGCAGATGGGACAGGGAATAGCCGGTCCAAGGCACCACCATGGACCAGGCCTCGACGCAACGCAGCCGGTAGACGCGCTCTTCCAGGGGGGCCAAGCGCCGCAGCGCGTCCAGATCCAGGGTCAGGGGCTTGCGCACGGCGCCGTCGATCCGCACCGTCCAGGGCCGCAGCCGCATCCGCCCCGCATATTCGGCGGGATCGCCCTTGCCGGTGCCGAACTCGTAGAAATTGTTATAGGTGGTGATGTCCCGCCAGGTATTGGGTGGCTCGTCGGTCGACCAGCGGGCGTTGCGCGAGGCGTCCAGCGCGGAGCCCTCGGGCCCGTCGGCGTCGGCGCCGGCGGCCCGGACCAGGCCGGCCGCGCCCAGCGTCAACGATCCCAGGGCCGCCTGCCGCAGCCAGCGCCGCCGCCCCCGCCAGACGGGTTCGGGCGTGATTTCAGAGGGCCGGATGTCGATTTCCCAGGGTGCGCGCATGATGATCCGCCGGTCGGAAGACAATCCAGTTTAGGCCTCAATCGTGCAGAAAGGTTCCCCGCCCGGCGGCGGATTGCTTGCTAGTCTGAACGCTCAGTTTCGGATGCATGGGCTTGTCAGGCAAGGCGCAAACCGCGGCGATAGTCTGACTATCGCGAGGATGAGTCCGGACACGGGGCAGTCCCTTGCGGACTGCCCCGTGTCTGACGAATCCGAACCGCTTGCAAGCGGTGAGGTGGACAAGCAACGCAGCATGGCGAGGCCAGACGCCGAAAATCAGCCCGCGCGCGCCCGGATCCAGGCCTGCATGTCGGGCACCGTGGCCGCCAGCGCCGTCGGCCGGGCGGATTCCAGCAGGGACGGCGCATGCGCCCCATAGGCGACCGCCAGGCTGTCCACCCCGGCGGCCCGCGCCATCAGCACATCGTGCGTGGTGTCGCCCACCATCAGCACCGTCTCCGGCGCCAGGTCCAGCTCGGCCAGCAGTTGCAGCAGCATGTCCGGGTCCGGCTTGCCGCGCGCCTCGTCGGCCGTGCGCGTGGCGTGGAACAGATCGCGCAGGCCCAGCCGCTCGATCGACTCGTCCAGGCCACACCGGCTCTTGCCCGTGGCCACGCCCAGCACCGCCCCGCCCGCGCTCAGGTCGCGCAGCAGCCCCGCCTGGCCCTCGAACAGGCGCATTTCATGCTGCAGCGCCATGAAATGCGCGCGGTAGCGGTCGACGAAGACATCCACGCGGTCAGTTCCCAGGTCCGGCACCAGGCGGTACAGGGCCGCCTGCAGCGACAGCCCGATCACCCAGCCGGCCTCTTCGCGGGACGGCTCGCGCAGCCCCAGATCCCGGCAGGCGCCCAGCAGCGCCCCGACGATATGGTGTGTGGAATCCAGCAGGGTGCCGTCCCAGTCGAAGATCACGGCGCGATACTGTTTCGCCAAAGGGTTCGGGGACGTCATGGGCGAGCGTGTTCCAGATGATCCAGCAGCGCCAGACAGGCGGGCGGCAACGGGGATTCGAAGACCAGGGGCTCGCCGGATACCGGATGGGGAATCTCCAGCCGATGCGCATGCAGGAACATGCGCCGGAAGCCCTGGGCGGCCAGGGCGGCGCGCACGGTGTCCGGCCCGTATTTCTCGTCTCCGGCGACCGGATGCCCCTGGGCCGCCAGGTGCACCCGGATCTGGTGGGTGCGTCCGGTGCGCAGCTCGGCCCCCACCAGGGAATAGCACCCGGCGTAGCGGCGTTGCAGGGTGACGATGGTATGGGCGGGCTTTCCCAGGGCATCGACACGCACCCGGCGCTCGCCACCCGGCGTCAGATATTTCAGCAGGGGCAGGCGGATGTGCTGGCGATCGTTGACCCAATCGCCCACGACCAGCGCCAGATAGTGCTTGCGCCCCCGGCTCTCGCGCATCATGTCGTGCAGGGCCACCAGGGCCTTGCGGCTGCGCGCCACCATCAGCACGCCGGACGTTTCCCGGTCCAGGCGGTGCGCCAGCTCCAGCAGGCGCTCGTCCGGCCGCGCCGCGCGCAATTGCTCGATCACACCGAAGGACACGCCGCTGCCGCCATGCACCGCCACCCCGGCGGGCTTGTCGATCACCAGCAGATGGGCATCCTCGTACAGCACGGGGAAGGCGGCCGGCGGCGCCGGCGGCGCCGTCCCCGGCGCGGGCAGGCGCAGCGGCGGAATGCGCACAGAATCACCGGCCGCCAGGCGGGTCTCGGCCCGGCAACGACCCTTGTTGACCCGGACCTGACCGTCGCGGATGGCCTTGTAGATGTGACTTTTAGGGACGCCTTTGCAGATCCGCAGCAGGAAATTGTCCAGCCGCTGCCCCTCGTGCTCGGTCCCCACGACCACCTGGCGGACGGCGGGTGGAGGAACCGGGGAATCAACTATTTTGCGCATAGGGAAAAGCGGCATATAATCGCAACAGCCCATAGAGGCTGGAAACCGCCGGACGTAGAGACGCAATGGATGCATCTCCGTCGGGCAAGCAGGGACTCCATTGTACTGCCTCACTTCCAGCCTCCAGGTCCTTGGTCGCCGGCTCCGTCCCGCTTCCTTCCCCCGCGCACTGCCGCCGGGCGCTGGAATCGACGTCAGGTCGCACGCGACGCCGCAGATTCTGCTCGCTCTTCCGCACCGGACGCGGCCCACCGCTCGCGTTCGCCGTTCCCAGCAATCATTTCGTCAACCACACATCGTGCCCTTGACCTCCCTGCTGACCGAACCCCGCGCCTACCGGCGCACCGTGCCCCCTCCCCAGGAGATCGGCGCGGTCTGACTTCGTCAGCGCACCGACCCCCTCGCAGACTGTCGCATCGCACACCGAGTGACCCGTGGCCGTGCGCCGAATCCGGCGCGCCCTGACTACGGAGAAACCCGCTCATGAAACGCATGCTGTTCAATGCGACGCACCAAGAAGAACTACGCGTCGCGATTGTCGATGGCCAGAAACTGATCGATCTGGACATCGAAACCGCCGGGCGCGAGCAGCGCAAAGGCAACATCTACAAAGGCGTCATCACCCGGATCGAACCGGGCCTGGAAGCCTGCTTCGTCAACTACGGGGAAGACCGCCACGGCTTCCTGCCCTTCAAGGAAGTCGCCCGCAGCTACTTCAAGGAAGGCGTGGACGTGCGCAGCGCCCGCATCCAGGACGCCCTGTCCGAAGGCCAGGAACTCATCATCCAGGTCGAGAAGGAAGAACGCGGCAACAAGGGCGCGGCCCTGACCACCTTCATTTCCCTGGCCGGCCGCTACCTGGTGCTGATGCCCAACAATCCGCGCGGCGGCGGCGTATCGCGCCGGGTCGAGGGAGAGGACCGCCAGGAACTGCGCGAGGCCATGGACCAGTTGGAAATCCCCGCCGGCATGAGCATGATCGCCCGCACCGCCGGCATCGGCCGCGGCGTCGAGGAACTGCAATGGGACCTGAACTACCTGCTGCAGCTCTGGACCGCCATCGACGCGGCCGCCCGCGAGAACAAGGCGCCGATCCTGATCTATCTGGAATCCAGCCTGGTCATCCGCGCCATCCGCGATTATTTCTCGCCGGAAATCGGTGAAATCCTGATCGACACGGACGACATCCACGACCAGGCGACCGCCTTCATGAGCGTGGTCATGCCCGACAACGTCAATCGCGTGAAACGCTACCGCGACGACGTGCCCCTGTTCTCCCGCTTCCAGATCGAACACCAGATCGAAACCGCCTACTCGCGCACGGTCACGCTGCCCTCGGGCGGCGCCATCGTGATCGACCACACCGAGGCCCTGGTGGCGGTGGATGTCAACTCCGCGCGCTCGACGCGCGGCGCCGACATCGAAGAAACCGCCCTGCGCACCAACCAGGAGGCCGCCGACGAGGTCGCCCGCCAGTTGCGCCTGCGCGACCTGGGCGGCCTGATCGTGATCGACTTCATCGACATGGAGGACAGCAAGAACCAGCGCGCCGTCGAGCAGCGCCTGCGCGACGCCCTGCATTTCGACCGTGCCCGTGTCCAGATGGGCAAGATCTCCCGCTTCGGCCTGATGGAACTGTCCCGCCAGCGCCTGCGCCCGGCCCTGAACGAAGGCTCGCACGTCACCTGCCCGCGCTGCACCGGCACCGGCGTGATCCGCGACGCCGAATCCAGCGCCCTGCACGTGCTGCGCCTGCTCCAGGAAGAAGCCATGAAGGAAGGCACGGCCGCCCTGCACGCCCAGGTGCCGGTCGACGTCGCCACCTTTCTGCTGAACGAAAAGCGCCGCGACATCGGCCAGATCGAATCCCGCCTGAAGGTCAATCTGGTCCTGATCCCGAACAAGTCCCTGGAAACGCCGCACCACCACATCGAGCGCCTGCGCCACGACGATCCTCGACTGGACGAGAACAAGACCAGCTTCGAACTTGCGCAGGAGCCCGAGGACAAGCTCGTCTGGCAGCCGAACAAGGCCCAGGAAGCCAAGGCCCGGCCCGAGGCCCTGGTCAAGGGCATCCAGCCCGCCCAGCCGGCCCCGGTCCATGTGGAACGCGCGCCCCGCGCGGCCGAAACCGCTTCCGTCGCCGCGGCGCCGGCCGCTCCGCAGGGCGGTCTGCTCAAGCGTCTGTTCGGCTGGATTACGGGTTCGGCCCCCGAGGCCGCCCCCGCCGCCGAACCGGCCGCACCCGCTCCGTCCCGCGAATCCGGCGATGGCCGCCGGCGCGGCGCCGCCGGCCGCAACGGCGGACGCCGGAGCGAACGCCGCCCGGACGCCCCGCGAGGCGAGCGTGCCGGCCGCACGGAACGCTCCGACCGTACCGAGCGTGGCGACCGTCCGGAACGCGGCGAGCGCGCCGAACGGTCGGAAGGCCGTCCGTCCTCCCGACGCGAACGTCCGGCCGCGGACGCCGCGCTGCCGGTCCTGGCCGACGCCCCCATCGCCGAGCTCCAGGACGAATCCGCCGAACCGCGCCGTGGTGGCCGCAACCGCCGTGGCCGTGGCCGCAACCGCCCGGAAGAATCCGCCGTCCAGACGAACGAGGCGATCGACCTCCAGTCCGACGAAGCGACCGCCGATCAGGCCGACGTGACGGCCGCCGTCCCGGCCCGCAATGACGCGAACCCCTACGGCCTGCCCGACGCGCCGCAAAGCCCGTTCGCCGAAACGCGGGACGATGACGAACCCGTCGCCGGCCCGGCCGTGGACGCCGAAGCCGACACCGACCTGGACAGCCCGGATCCGGAACGCAAGCGCCGTCGTCGTCGCGGCCGTCGCGGCCGCCGCAGCGGCGATGCCGCCGACATGGTCGCCACCGAGGACACCTCGGCCGACGGCGACACGCCGGCCATCGAAACGCACGAAACGCCGCGCTTCGACCCCGAGGCCCTGGCGACGGAAACGCCGGCCGAGGCCGACGAATTCGACACCCGGCCCGCCGCCGCGTCCGAAGACGAACCGGCCGCGCCGGCCCCGGTCCAGGCCGAAGCCGAGCCCCGGGCCGAGGCGCCCCACGCCGAAGCCCCCGTGGAAACGGCGCCCGTCGCGCCGGCCCCGGTTCAGGCCGAACCCGCTCCGGTGGCCGAACCCGTCGCGGACACCGAAGCCGAAGCCGAAGCCGACACGCCCGCTCCGGTCGCGGCCCAGGCGACGCCCGACGCCATCCCGGCGGCTCCGGTGGTGGAACCCGCCCCCGTTGCCGAAGCGCCCGCCCCCGTGGCCGCTCCGTCGGCGCCGGCCTCCCGCCCGATCGCCCTGCCCTCGGATGCGTCCCTGCAAGCCGCCGGCATGCAGATGATCGAGACCCGGTCCAGCGCGCCCTACGCGCCGCCCGCGCCGCCCAAGCCCCTGGGCCGCGCCCGCAAGCCGGTCGCGGTGGTGCAGGACGAACCGCTGCAGCAGGTGGAAACCTCGGACTGAGGCTCCTCCCGTGAAAATGCCCGAAACTCCGGTTTCGGGCATTTTTTTCGACATCGTCAGCCAAGCCATGAGAAACGACCGGGAACCCAGCCTCCTTCACTCCCCTGCCGCGCGGGGCGGGCACGCGGCATGAGCGCGCTCCAGGACACGCGCCTGCGGCTGGTGATGTGCCTCGTCACCGGCGCCATGTTCATGGAAGTGCTGGACGGCAACATCATCGCCACCGCCCTGCCGGACATGGGCCGCTCGTTCGGCGTCGACGCGGTGCAATTGAATATCGCCATCAGCGCCTACCTGCTGGCGCTGGGCGTCTTCATCCCGGTCAGCGGCTGGATGACCGATCGCCACGGTCCGCGCCGGGTGTTCGCCTGCGCCATCGCCGGCTTCACCCTGACCTCGCTGGCCTGCGGCCTGGTCGAACACCTGCACGCCTTCATCGCCCTGCGGGTGCTGCAGGGCGCCTGCGGCGCGATGATGGTGCCCGTCGGCCGCTTCGCCAGCCACCTGGACTGGCACTGGATCTTCTTCCTCAACGTGCCCCTGGGCATCCTGGGCCTCGTCCTGGCGCTCTGGCTGATCCCGCCGATGGCGCCGGCGCCGCGCCAGCCCTTCGACTGGACGGGCTTCATGCTGTGCGGCCCGGGCATCTTCTCGCTGCTCGGCGCGCTGGAATGGCTGGCCGCCTCGGCCGATGCCGCCGGTCTCGCCCTGTTCGCCTGCGGCATCGTCCTGATCGTGGCGGCGCTGCGGCATCTGCGCCGCGCCGCCGCGCCGATGCTGAACCTGACGCCCATGCGCGTGGACACCTTTCGCGTCGTGATGCTCGGCGGCTCGGTCACCCGGATGGCCATCGGCAGCCTGCCGTTCCTGCTGCCGCTGATGTTCCAGCTCGGCTTCGGCATGAACGCCTTCGAGGCGGGCCTGCTGTTGCTGGTGGTGTTCGCCGGCAACCTGGGGATGAAGGCGGTCACCACGCCCATCCTGCGCCGTTTCGGCTATCGCCAGGTGATGCTGTGGAACGGGCTGCTGGCCTCGGCCAGCCTGGCCGCCTGCGCGCTGCTGACCCCGGCCATGCCGCTGGCCGCGCTGCTGCCCATCCTGTTCATCCACGGCATGGCCCGATCGATGCAGTTCACCTGCCTGGGCACGCTGGCCTTCGCCGACGTGCCCGAGGCGCGGATGGCCGACGCCAACGGACTGTTCAACGTCGTCTCGCAACTCAGCATGGCGGCGGGCATCACCCTGGGCGCCATGACGATCCGGCTGGGAGAGGCACTGGGCGGCGCGCTGGCGGTCACGGGGCCGGCGTTCCCCTACCGGACCGCCTTCATGATCGCAGCCGTCATCGCGCTGATCGGCCTGCTGGACACCCTGCGGCTGCCCCGGGGCGCCGGCGACCGCTTCGTGGGCCGGGCCTGAGGCCCGGACCCGGTCAGGCCGCCTTCACGACCTCGATCGGCTGGCGCGTGAACAGCGCCAGCAAGTGGGCCAGCTCGGTCCGCATCTCGCGGCGGTCGACCACACGGTCGATGGCGCCTTTCTGCAGGAGGAATTCGGCGCGCTGGAAGCCTTCCGGCAGCTTCTCGCGCACGGTCTGCTCGATCACGCGCGGGCCGGCGAAACCGATCAGGGCGTTGGGCTCGGCCAGGACCACATCGCCCATGAAGGCGAAGGAGGCCGACACCCCCCCCATGGTCGGATCGGTCAGGATGCTGACGAACGGCAGGCCGGCCTCGGACAACTGGTGCAGCATGGCGGTGGTCTTGGCCATCTGCATCAGCGAAAACAGGGATTCCTGCATGCGCGCGCCGCCGGAGGACGACACGCAGACGAAGGGCAGCCGCCGCTCGATGGACGCCTGGACGCCGCGGGCGAAGCGCTCGCCCACCACCGAACCCATCGATCCCCCCATGAAGGCGAACTCGAAGCACGCCAGCACCGTCGGCACCGACAGCACCATGCCGCTCATCACCACCATCGCCTCGGTCTCGCCGGTCTGCTTGACAGCCTCGGCCACGCGTTCCGGGTATTTGCGCGAATCCTTGAATCTCAGCGGGTCCATGGGGCGCGTCTGGGCGCCGATTTCCACGCGGCCTTCCGGGTCCAGCAGCGCGTCGATGCGCGCCCGGGCGCCGATGCGCATGTGGTGGCTGCACTTGGGGCAGACGTTCAGGGTCGCCTGCAGGTCTTCCTTGTAGAGGACCGATTCGCAGGACGGGCACTTGACCCACAGGCCTTCGGGCACGCGCTTGGAGGCCGAATCGCCGCTGCGATTGATACGCGGGGGGAGGATCTTTTCAAACCAGCTCATGGTCAACCTTCTTTCCGGATGGGTTCGATGGCCTGGCGCACCTGGGCCAGCCACTGGGCCGCCGCGCCGATGGCGGCCTGCGGGCCGTCGCGCAGAGACGCTTCCTCGATGATCTGTATGAGTTTGCTGCCGATCACCACGGCGTCGGCGTGCCGCGCCACGCGCGCGGCACTGTCGGCGTCGCGGATGCCGAAGCCCACGCCCACGGGGATGCTCACATGGCGACGGATTTCCGCCAGGCGGCGCGCCACGTCGTCGGTGTTCAGGTGGCCGGCGCCGGTCACGCCCTTGAGCGAAACGTAATAGACATAGCCGCGGGCCAGGCGGGCGACATCGCGGATGCGGGACTCGACCGACGTCGGCGCCAGCAGATAGATGGGATCCAGGCCGGCCCGCCCCAGCAGGGCGGCGAATCCGGCGGACTCCTCGGGCGTGTAGTCCACGGTCAGCACGCCGTCGACGCCCGCCTCGGCGGCCCGCCGCGCGAAGGCTTCCTGGCCCATGCATTCGATGGGGTTGGCATAGCCCATCAGGACGACCGGCGTCCCGGCATCCTGCCGGCGGAATTCGGCGACGATGTCCAGCACCGCGCCCAGGCTGACGCCCGCGGCGATGGCGCGTTCACCGGCCTGCTGGATCACCGGGCCGTCGGCCATGGGATCGGAGAACGGCACGCCCAGTTCGATCACGTCGGCGCCGGCCGCCGCCAGGGCGTGCATCAGCGCGGGCGTGGACGCCACCAGGGGATCGCCCGCCGTCACGTAGGGAATCAGGGCCGCCCGTCCCCCCAGGGAGGCAAAGCGGGCCGCCAGGCGGGCATTCGAAGAAGTCTTGGTCATTCCTGAGCCTTAGAGCGTGATGCCGCCGTATTCGGCCACGGTGTGCATGTCCTTGTCGCCCCGGCCGGACAGGTTGACCAGGATGATCCGGTCGCGCGGCAGGGTCGGGGCGAGCTTCACCGCCTGGGCGATGGCGTGCGAGGACTCCAGGGCGGGCATGATGCCTTCGATACGGCAGCAATCGTGAAAGGCGGCCAGGGCTTCCTGGTCGGTGATGCCGACGTACTGCGCGCGCCCGCTGTCGTGCAGCCAGGCGTGTTCAGGCCCGACGCCGGGATAGTCCAGACCCGCGGACACGGAGTGGGTCTCGGTGATCTGGCCGTGCTCGTCCTGCAGCAGGTAGGTGCGATTGCCGTGCAGCACACCGACCACGCCGCGGTTCAGCGACGCCGCGTGGCGACCCGTCTCCAGGCCCTCGCCGGCGGCTTCGACGCCGATCAGTTGCACGGCTTCGTCTTCGATGTAGGGATGGAAGATGCCGATGGCATTGGACCCGCCGCCCACGGAGGCGATCACGTAGTCGGGCTGGCGGCCCGCGTCGCGCGGCATCTGCTCGCGGCACTCGCGGCCGATGACAGTCTGGAAGTCGCGCACCATCCGGGGGTAGGGATCGGGACCGGCCACGGTGCCGATGATGTAGAAGGTGTCTTCCACATTGGTGACCCAGTCGCGCATGGCCTCGTTCAGGGCATCCTTCAGGGTGCGCGAGCCGGACTCGACGGGCACCACCCGGGCGCCCAGCAGCTTCATGCGGTAGACATTGGACGCCTGGCGGCGGACGTCCTCGCTGCCCATGTAGACTACGCATTCCATGCCGTAGCGCGCCGCCACGGTGGCCGTGGCCACGCCGTGCTGGCCCGCCCCGGTCTCGGCGATCACGCGCGGCTTGCCCATGCGCCTGGCGAGCAGGGCCTGGCCGATGCAGTTGTTGACCTTGTGGGCGCCGGTGTGATTCAGGTCTTCGCGCTTGAACCAGATCTGCGCGCCGCCCAGTTGCTCGGACCAGCGCCGGGCATGGTAGACCGGGCTGGGCCGGCCGACGAAGTGTTCGAGCTCGTAAGCGAATTCACGCTGGAATTCGGGGTCGTCGCGATAGCGCGCATACGCCTCGCGCAGCGCATCCAGGGCGTGCACGAGCGTTTCGGCGACGAACGAACCGCCGAACTTCCCGAAGTGCCCCCGGGCATCCGGCAGATGATAGGGTTTCAAGTCCAGTCTCGCATCAAAGGGCGCCGCCGGAAATCAGGCGCACGCACGGGCCAAACGGGCATTTTAGCAGCCCCGTCCGACCGAGTGCCCCCGGCCGCCGCGCCCCCTTTCACCCAAGGGGGAGTCCGCGGCCGGGGCGGACCGGCGCGCTCACTGCCGCCCGGCCTGGACTCCGGACAGTTCGTTGACGGCGGCCAGCGCCTGGCGGATCTGCTCGCCGTCGCGCACCTCGACGGTGAACACCATGTGCGCCAGCGAGCGGCGGCTGTGGGTCGTGACGCGCACCACCCGCAGCCGCAGGCGCGCGAAGACTTCGGACAGGTCGCGCAGCAGATTGGGCCGGTCCTGGGCATGGATGCTCAGGTCCACGGGATAGACGGCCTGGCCGGTCCGGCCCCAGGCGACCTCGATGCAGCGTTCCGGGTGGCGCTGGACCAGGGCCGCCCAGGACGGGCAGTCGCTGCGGTGGATGGACACCCCCCGACCGCGCGTGACGAAACCCTCGATGGCGTCGGGCGGCACCGGCCGGCAGCAGCGCGCCAGCTGCGTCATCAGGGAATCGACCCCCACCACCAGCACCCCGCTCTTGCCCGTGCGGGCGACGCTGCCGGCGTCGCTGGCGTAGACGCGAGCCTCGTCGGGCTGCTCGCGGGCCGGCTCGGGCTCGCGCAGGACGTGATCGATCTGCCGCAGGCTGAATTCTTCCTTGGCCGCCGCGACATACAGATCATCGGCGCGGGCGAAGCCCAGCTGCTGGGCCAGGTGTTCCTGGTTGACGGCGGTACGGCCCAGGCGCTGCAGTTCCTTTTCGACCAAGGCCTGGCCCTGGGCGATGCGCTGCTGCAACTCGATCGCATTGAACCAGGCCCGGACCTTGGCCCGCGCGCGCGGGCTGGCCAGGTAGCCCAGCTGGGGGTTGAGCCAGTCGCGCGAGGGACCGCCGGACTTGGCGGCGATGATTTCCACCGTCTGGCCCGTGCGCAGGGGGGTGGACAGGGGCACGATCTGGCCGTCGACCCGGGCGCCCCGACAGCGGTGGCCCAGGTCGGTGTGCAGCAGGTAGGCGAAGTCCACCGGCGTGGCGCCAGCGGGCAGTTCCAGCACGCGCGCCTGGGGCGTCATCACGTAGATGCGCGCGTCCGCCCGCGCCTCGGGCGCGGGCGCGGCCCCGCCCTCGTCCTTCCAGGACAGCAGCTGGCGCATCCAGGCGATCTTCTGGTCGTATTCGCCGGCGGCGGAGACCTGGCCGCCCCGGGCTCCGGCCTCCTTGTAGCGCCAGTGGGCCGCCATCCCGTATTCGGCGAAATGGTGCATGTCGCGGGTGCGGATCTGAACCTCGAAGGCCCGGCCTTCGGCGTCGGCCACCACGGTATGCAGGGAACGGTAGCCGTTGGGCTTGGGACGGACGATGTAGTCGTCGAACTCCTCGGGCACCGGCGTCCACAGCGCATGCACCAGGGCCAGCGCGGCGTAGCAGGCCCGCTCGTCCTCGACGATGATCCGCAGGGCGCGCAGGTCGAACAGCCGGCGGAATTCCAGGTGCTTGATACGCATCTTGTTCCAGATGCTGTAGATGTGCTTGGGCCGGCCGCTGAGCTCGGCCCGGATGCCGGCCTCGGCCAGCGCCGTCCGCAGACGCGCCATCACGTCCTCGATGAAGGCCTCGCGCTCGGCGCGTTTCTCCTCCAGCTGCCGGGCGATGGTCTTGTAGGTGTCCGGCTCCAGGAAACGGAAGGACAGATCCTCCATTTCCCATTTCAGTTGCCAGATCCCCAGGCGGTTGGCCAACGGCGTGTACAGCGCCATGGTTTCCCGGGCGAACTCCGGCGGACAGGGCGTGCGGCTGGCCGCGTGCCAGCGCAGCGACTGCAGGCGCGAGGCCAGCCGCATCAGCACGATGCGCAGGTCCGCCGCCATGGCCAGCAGCATCTTGCGCTGCATTTCCTTCTGGTCGGTGCCGGACACGTCGCCGGCCCGGCCCGCGACAACGCCCAGGCGCAGCAGGGCGCGCACACCCTGGACCAGGGTGGTGACCTCGGGGCCAAAGGCCTTGTGCAACGGGTCGGTGCGCGACACTTCGCCCGCCGGCACCGGCTGCACGGCCAGCAGGGCCGCCGCGCGGGTGGCCGCGTCCGAATCCAGGTCGCGCAGGATCAGAACCACGGCGGCGGCGTGCGCGTCCAGGGCTTCGCCCGTGCTGGCCCGCGCGCCGCGCAGGGATTCGCGCACCCACTCGGCCGCCTGGCGCAGGATCGCCGCGCCCGCGTCGTCGAGTCCGCCGCGGGCGGCCTGGAACCACTCGGGGCCGAAAGGATCTGCGGAAGCGGATTGCGGGGGGACACTCATGACGCCGGACCAGGGGAAACGGGGCCTTCGAACCGGGCCTCCAGACTCTGAGCCTCTATACTACTTGAGTGAGTCCGTCCCCGCAGGAACGAGCAGGAATGCACCCCATGACGACCCAACTGCTGATCATCTGGCATTCCCGCACCGGCGCCGCCCGTCAGATGGCCCAGGCGGCCGCCGCCGGCGCGCAAGCCGTGGCCGACGAACTCGGGGCGGGCGACCGCTTCGACCTGCAGGTACGCCCCGCCGATACCGTACGGGCCGAGCACCTGCTCGCCGCCGACGGCTACCTGTTCGCCGCGCCGGAAAACCTGGCGGCGCTCAGCGGCGCCATGAAGGAGTGCCTGGACCGCAATTACTACCACGTGCTGGACCGGATCAACGGCCGGCCCTACGGCGCCCTCATCACTGCCGGCTCCGACGGCGACGGCGCCCGCCGGCAGCTCGAGCGCATCTGCACCGGCTGGCGCCTGAAGGCCGTCGCGCCGACCCTGATCGTACCCATGCGGGCCCAGACGCCCGAAGCCATCCTGGCGCCCAAGACCGTACCCGATGACTGGCTGGCGCGCGGCGCCGAACTGGGCGGCACCCTGGCCGCCCTGTTGCTGTAGCGCAACCGCGACACCTTCCCGGGCGGAGCCGCCGGCGGCCCGTCCGCTTGCGGCGCCAGCCCTACCCACCACACGGGATCTTCGGGTTCTCCCTGATAAATTCGGTAAAATCCCCACTGGCCCGTTTCAAGGTCCCTGTCTGCAAGCCCGGAGTGCTCATGACCCACGTCGTCACCGAAAACTGTATCAAGTGCAAATACACCGACTGTGTCGATGTCTGTCCCGTGGACTGTTTCCGCGAAGGGCCGAACTTCCTGGTCATCGACCCCGAGGAATGCATCGACTGCGCCGTCTGCGTGCCCGAGTGCCCAGCCAACGCCATCTTCGCCGAGGAAGACGTTCCGCAGGACCAGCTCGACTACATCCCTCTGAACGCCGAACTGTCGCCGACCTTCAAGCCCATCAACCGCTCCGGCAGCCCGTTGGACGGGGCCGACGACTGGAACGGCGTCGCCGACAAGCTCAAGTACCTGGAACGCCCCTAGTGTCCTGTTCGACCGCTTCCGAGTGCATGAACCAATCAAGCAGAATACCAGGCCCGCCTCCGCCGGGCGGGCGCCTGCGTCCGATCCGTCTGTAAAACCCCACATTCCGGCCGTATATGACTCATATACGGGAAAGTCCGGTAGCGTCCCTTCATGATTACCGGTACTTTAGATCCGGATGACCGATACTCCGGCGCGCGACCCGCGCCGGACCAGACCGACGGGAACGCAACCCATGCTGTATGACTTGCACGAGCTTCAGCGCTCAATCCTCGCCCCCTTCACGGCTTTCACTGAAACCGGTTCGCGCCTGTTTTCGAACCCCTACAGTCCGCTGGCCTACACTCCGCTGTCGCGGCAGTTCGCCGCCGCCTACGAGCTTGCCCACCGCGTGGGCAAGGACTACGAAAAACCGGCCTGGAACCTGCCATCCACCCAGATCGGCGGGCGCGAGGTCGCCGTGCACGAGGACATCGCCCTGGCCCAGCCTTTCTGCCGCCTGGTGCATTTCCGCCGCGACACCCGCCGCCATGATCCGCGTGTGCTGCTGGTGGCGCCCCTGTCCGGGCACCATGCCACCCTGCTGCGCGACACGGCGCGCACCCTGCTGCCCGACCACGAGGTCTACGTCACCGACTGGATCGACGCCCGCATGGTGCCGGCGGCCGAAGGCACCTTCGGCCTGGACGACTACGTTCGCTACGTCCAGACCTTCCTGCGCCACCTGGGTCCCGACACCCACGTGATCTCGGTCTGTCAGCCCACGGTGCCGGTCCTGGCCGCGATTTCCCTGCTGGCTTCGGCCGGCGACTCCTGTCAGCCGCGCAGCATGGTCATGATGGGCGGCCCCATCGACACGCGCAAATCGCCCACCCAGGTCAACCGCCTGGCCACGACCAAACCCTACGAATGGTTCGAGGACAACCTGATCCACCGGGTGCCGTCCCGCTATCCGGGCGCCGGCCGGCTGGTCTACCCCGGATTCCTGCAGCACGCCGGCTTCGTCGCCATGAATCCGGACCGGCATGTGAAGTCCCACTACGACTTCTATCTGCACCTGCTGGGCGGCGACGACAGCGATGCGGAAGCCCACCGCCGCTTCTACGACGAATACAATGCCGTGCTGGACATGCCGGCCCGTTTCTACCTGGACACCATCCGCACCGTCTTCCAGGAATTCCGCCTGCCGCGCGGCACCTGGACGATCGATGGCGAACGGGTCGATCCCGCCGCCATCCGCAAGACCGCCCTGCTGACCATCGAGGGCGAGTTGGACGACATCTCCGGCCAGGGCCAGACGCACGCGGCCCACCACCTGTGCGCCAATCTGGCCCCCTCCATGCGGGAAATCCATACCGCATCCGACTGCGGCCACTACGGCATCTTCTCCGGGCGCCGCTGGCGCCAGCAGATCTGTCCTAAAATATCTTCCTTCATCCGATCGCATGCTTAACGGGCCTGCATTCGGCCGGAGCACCAGGATGAGGCTGGATATGGAATAGTCCCTGCGGACTATTCCATGCCTGTCGAATCCGGGCTGCCTGCAAGCGGCGAGGTGGAAAGCCGAAGACAGTGCTCTTGCACGGCGAGGCGAACCAACGACGCGATCCGGTTGAATGCAAGCCCGTTTCCCGGGGACGGCTCGCGCCGTCCCCTGTGCGTTTCCGCCCGCCGTGCCCACACTGACCGACACTCTCGACGCCCTGCTGCCGCAGACCCAATGCACGCAATGCGGCTATGACGGCTGCCGCCCCTACGCCCAGGCCATGGCCGAGGGACAGGCCGACACCAACCGCTGTCCGCCCGGCGGCCCGCGCGTCATCGATGCCCTGTCGCGTGCACTGAACCGCCCGGCGCGTCCCCTGGATCCCGCCTGCGGCACGCACCAGCCTTTCCGGGTGGCGCTCATCGACGAAGCTCACTGCATCGGCTGCACCCTGTGCATCCAGGCCTGCCCGGTGGATGCCATCCTCGGGGCCAACCAGCGCATGCACACTGTGATCGAGGCCGACTGCACCGGCTGCGAGCGCTGCGTGGCGCCCTGCCCCGTGGACTGTATCTCCATGATCCCCGCCGGCCGCGACTGGACGGCGGACGACGCCGACGCCGCCCGCCAACGCTACCAGGCGCGCAACGCCCGGCTGCGGTCGCGCCACGACGAGGCCGCCGGCCCCGCCGCGCGCACGCTGGCCAACAAGCCCGTCCTGGCCGCCCCCGACCCCCACGACAAGCAGGATCGCATCGCCCAGGCCCTGGCCCGGGCGCGCGCCCGACGCCCATGAAACGCGCCGCCATCGATGAATGCTTCCGCCGCCTGCGCGAAGCCAACCCCCATCCCAGGACCGAGCTGGAATACGGCAGCGTCTTTCAGCTGCTGGTGGCCGTCATGCTCTCGGCCCAGGCGACCGACCGTTCCGTGAACCTGGCCACCCACGGCTTCTTCCCCGAGCACGGCACGCCCGAAGGCCTGCTGGCGCTGGGCGAACCAGGGCTGACCGAGGCGATCCGCACCATCGGCCTGTACAAGACCAAGGCGCGCAACGTCATCCGCACCTGCGAACTGCTGCTGGAACGGCACGGTGGCCAGGTTCCCGACCGCCGGGAAGACCTGGAAGCCCTGCCCGGCGTCGGCCGCAAGACCGCCAATGTGGTACTGAACACGGCCTTCCGCCAGCCCACCATGGCCGTGGACACACACATCTTCCGCGTGTCCAACCGGACCGGCATCGCCCCGGGCAAGACCGTGCTGGCCGTGGAGCAGGCGCTGCTGCGCCGGGTGCCGAAGGAATACCTGCTGGATGCCCACCACTGGCTGATCCTGCACGGACGCTACGTCTGCGTGGCCCGCAAGCCGAAATGCCCCCAATGTCCGATCGCCGACCTGTGCGACTATCCGGACAAGACCCGCCTCGACTGACTCCGGACTGACTTCGGCAGGGCCGGCGCCCGGGCCGCCGAGCCTCGTTATTGCACCGCAATATCCGGACGACGCGGCGGCAACTCTGTAAAACCCCTATGGAGCCACGGCCGAGACCGTTCCATACTTGAAGCATTCCGCCATCGGGCGCCGCACTGCGACATTGGACACAGGGCATCATGGGCACAGAACCCACCATCATTCTCGAAACCCGCCGACTCTCGAAAACCTTTCTAGGTTTCACCGCCGTGGATTCCGTGGATCTGAAGATCCGGCGCGGCCACATCCACGCGCTGATCGGCCCCAACGGCGCGGGCAAGACCACCTGCTTCAACCTGCTCACCAAGTTCCTCGTGCCCAGCCAGGGCCAGATCTTCTTCGACGGCAAGGAAATCACCGGCGACAAGCCGGCGGAAATCGCCCGCAAGGGCATCATCCGCTCCTTCCAGATCTCGGCCGTCTTCCCGCAACTGACGGTGCTCGACAACGTGCGCATCGCCCTGCAGCGGGCCACCGGCACCTCCTTCCACTTCTGGCGCAGCGAATCCAGCCTGCGCCACCTCGATGGCCGGGCCATGGAACTGCTCACCGAAGTCGATCTGGCCGACTTCGCCTCCCAGATGACCGTGAACCTGCCCTACGGCCGCAAGCGCGCCCTGGAAATCGCCACCACCCTGGCCATGGAGCCCAGCCTGATGCTGCTGGACGAGCCCACCCAGGGTATGGGTCACGAGGACGTCGATCGCGTCACCCGCCTCATCAAGCAGGTCGGCGCCGGGCGCACCATCCTGATGGTCGAACACAACATGAAAGTCGTCTCCTCCATCGCCGACCGCATTACCGTGCTGGCGCGCGGCGCCGTGCTGGCCGAAGGCGACTACGCCGCCGTCTCGAACAACCCCGCCGTGATGGAAGCCTACATGGGCACCACCCAGGGCGAACTCGAAGGAGCCCACGCATGAGCACACCGGGCCGCTCCCAAGCGCAAATTCCGGAGCGCATCGCGCGGAGGACAATCCAATGAGCGCCGCACTCGAAATCTCCGACCTGCACGCCTGGTACGGCGAATCGCATGTACTGCACGGCGTGGACATGCGCGTCGAGCCCGGTCAGGTCGTCACCCTGCTGGGGCGCAACGGCGCCGGGCGCACCACCACGCTGCGCGCGCTGCTGGGCCTGACCAGCCGGCGCACCGGCTCGATCCGCATCCGGGGCACCGAATCGATCCACCTGCCCACCTACCGCATCGCGCACCTGGGCATCGGCTACTGCCCGGAGGAGCGCGGCATCTTCGCCTCGCTGTCCTGCGAGGAGAACCTGCTGCTGCCGCCCACCGTGGGCGACACCCTGGGCGGGGGCATGTCGCTGGCCGAGATCTACGACATGTTCCCCAACCTGCTCGAACGGCGCCACTCGCCGGGCACCCGCCTGTCCGGGGGCGAACAGCAGATGCTGGCCGTCGCCCGCATCCTGCGCACCGGGGCCAACCTGCTGCTGCTCGACGAAATCTCCGAAGGCCTGGCCCCGGTCATCGTACAAGCGCTGGACCGCATGATCCGCACCCTCAAGGCCAAGGGCTACACCATCGTCATGGTCGAACAGAACTTCCGCTTCGCCGCGCCCCTGGCCGACCACTTCTACGTCATGGAACACGGCCAGATCGTCGAACAATTCCCCGCCAGCCAGCTCCAGGAAAAACAGTCCACCCTCGACAGCCTGCTGGGCGTCTGACCGACGCCCGCTTCCCTCTTTTCACTGATTCGCCGGCACAACCGGCACATACAGGAGACTTCCCATGAAACTGCGTACCCTATCCGCCGCGCTGGCCGTTGCCGGCCTGGGCTTCGGTCTCTCGGCCCAAGCCGCGGGGATTTCAGACGACGTGATCCGCATCGGCTTCATCGCCGACATGTCCGGCGTGTATGCGGACATCGACGGCAATGCCGGCGCCGACGCGATCCGCATGGCGATCGCCGACATGGGGGGCGAGATCAACGGGAAGAAGATCGAACTGCTGACCGCCGACCACCAGAACAAGGCCGACATCGCCTCGGCCCGCGCCCGCGAATGGTTCGACCAGCAGCATCTGGACATGCTGATCGGTGGCACCAATTCCGCCACCGCGCTGGCCATGGCCGCCGTCGCGGCCGAAAAGAAGAAACCCTTCCTGGTGGTGGGGGCCGGCTCCTCGGCGCTGACCAATGCGCAATGCACGCCCTATACCATTCACTACGCGTACAACACCGTCGCCCTGGCCAACGGTACCGGCTCGGCCGTGGTGCGCGAAGGCGGCAAGTCCTGGTTCTACCTGACGGCCGACTACGCCTTCGGCCACTCGCTGGAACAGGACACGATGAAGGTCGTGGAGAAATCGGGCGGCAAGAACCTGGGCGCCGTGCGCGCGCCGCTGGCCACGACGGACTTCTCCTCCTTTCTGCTGCAGGCGCAAAGCTCCGGCGCGCAGGTCCTCGGCCTGGCCAACGCGGGTGGCGACTTCATCAACTCCGTCAAGGCCGCCAAGGAATTCGGCGTCACCAACACCATGAAGCTGGCGGGCCTGCTGGTGTTCATCAATGACGTCCACGCCCTGGGCCTGGAGAACACCGCCGGCCTGTACCTGACGACCGCCTGGTACTGGAACCAGGACGACGCCTCGCGCGCCTGGTCCAAGCGTTTCTTCGAGAAGCACGGCCGGGCGCCGTCCTTCCTGCAGGCGGGTGACTATTCCGCCGCCAAGACCTACCTGGAAGCCGTCAAGGCCACCGGCACCGACGACGGGGACGCCGTCATGAAGCAACTCAAGAGCGTCAAGATCAACGACATGTTCATCAAGAACGGCCACATCCGCAAGGACGGCCTGACGATGCACGACATGTACCTGGCCCAAGTGAAGAAACCCGACCAGTCCAAGGCGGCCTGGGACTACTACAACATCGTGCGCACCCTGCCGGCCGAAGCGGTCTTCGGCGCGGAATCGACATCCACCTGCGCACTCAAGTAAGCGGCGCATGAACGCCGGATCCCCGCCCCCGGGCGGGGATCCGCGATCCGCATCACCCCTTCCGCCCGATTCCGCCGCAGCCCTATGACACAACTTTTCGGTGTTCCCCTCCAGGCCCTGCTCGGCCAGCTCCTGCTGGGCCTGGTCAACGGCTCGTTCTACGCCGTGCTCTCTCTGGGGCTGGCCGTCATCTTCGGCCTGCTCAACATCATCAACTTCGCCCACGGCGCGCTCTACATGCTGGGCGCCTTCGTCGCCTGGATGGGCCTGCAATACCTGGGCCTGAACTACTGGGTGATGCTCGTCGCCGCCCCTGTGGTCGTGGGCCTGTTCGGCATCGTCCTCGAGCGCCTGCTGCTGCGCCGCCTCTACAAGCTCGATCCCCTCTACGGGCTGCTGCTCACCTTCGGCCTGACCCTGCTCATCGAGGGGCTGTTCCGCAGCTTCTACGGCGTCTCCGGCCAGCCCTACAGCACCCCGGCCCTGCTGCAGGGCGGCGTGAACCTGGGCTTCATGTTCCTGCCCATCTACCGCGCCTGGGTCGTCGTGGCCTCGATCCTGGCCTGCCTGCTGACCTGGTTCGTCATCGAGAAGACCCGCCTGGGCGCGCTGCTGCGCGCCGGCACCGAGAACCCCAAGCTGGTCGAGGCCTTCGGGGTGAACGTGCCGCTGATGATCTCGCTGACTTTCGGCTTCGGCGTCGGACTGGCGGGCTTCGCCGGCGTGCTGGCCGCGCCCATCCTGCAGGTCTCGCCGCTGATGGGCTCGAACCTGATCATCGTCGTCTTCGCCGTGGTGGTCATCGGCGGCATGGGCTCGATCCTGGGCTCGATCGTCACCGGCCTGGGGCTGGGCGTCGTCGAAGGCTTCACCAAGGTCTTCTGGCCCGAGGCCTCCAGCACCGTGGTGTTCATCATCATGGTGATCGTACTGCTGACCCGCCCGGCCGGGCTGTTCGGGAAGGAATCATGAATCGACAACTGATCGCCTATCTGGCCGCCCTGGTCCTGCTGGCGGCGCTGCCCGCGCTGGGCGGCTATCCGATCTTCATCATGAAGGTCATGTGCTATGCGTTGTTCGCCTGCGCCTTCAACCTGCTGCTGGGCTATACCGGACTGCTGTCCTTCGGCCACGCCGCCTTCCTGGGACTGGCCGCCTACGCCTGCGGCCAGTCGCTGACCGCCTGGGGCTGGCCCACGCTGGGCGGGCTGCTCTTCGGCACGGTGGCCGCCGGCGTGCTGGGCCTGGTCTTCGGGCTGCTGTCCATCCGGCGCAGTGGCATCTATTTCGCCATGATCACCCTGGCCCTGGCCCAGATGCAGTTCTTCTACTTCCTGCAGGCGCCGTTCACCGGCGGCGAGGACGGCCTGCAAGGCATCCCGCGCGGCAGCATTCTGGGGCTGGACCTGAGCCGGGACATCAACCTGTACTACGTGGTGCTGATGATCTTCGTGCTGGGCTACGCTCTGATCTGGCGCACCGTGCACTCGCCCTTCGGCCAGGTCCTGAAGGCCATCCGCGAGAACGAGCCGCGCATGATCTCGCTGGGCTACGACGTGGACCGTTTCAAGCTGCTGGCCTTCGTGCTCTCGGCCACGCTCGCCGGACTGGCCGGAGCCACCAAGTCGCTGGTGTTCGTCTCGGCCACGCTGTCGGACGCCACCTGGCAGATGTCGGGCATGGTGATCCTGATGACGCTGATCGGCGGCATGGGCACGCTCACCGGTCCTGTGCTGGGCGCGGTCATCGTCGTGGCCCTGGAAAACAAGGTCGGCGAGTTCGGCCGCTTCCTGATGCAACAGACCGGCATCGAATGGTTCCGCGTCCTGGGCGAATCGGTCACCATCGTCATCGGCCTGATCTTCATCGTCTGCGTGCTCGCCTTCCGGCGCGGCATCGTCGGCGAGTGGATGGCCTGGCGGCAGCACAAGACGGGTTGAGCCACAACGCGGGCCCCACCATGACAGACTGTCCACGCGCCCTGCTCCTGGCGAGCTGGATCGCCCTGGCGATGGGCGCGGGTCTTGCACAGGCGGACGAGATGGCCTGCGGACCGATCGACGCGGTCACGGGCCGGCCCGTGACCGAGGCCCCCGCCGTCGCTTTCGCCGAGGGCCTGGACGTCGCACTGGCGCAGACTTGCCGCGAACTGGCGATGTCGGTGGACGAAACAGACCCGCCGGCCTGCCGCATCGGCGAATCCGGCATCATCGGCACGGTCGGCGCCACCATGACCCATTACGCGCTCTATTGCCTGGGACCGGAAGCCGCCGCCGGCGCCTGCGAACTGCGGGGCGCCGCCCTGTTCCTGGAAGACCGCGCCGACGGCCGGATCAGCCGCTTCCTGACCCGCCTGGACGAGCCCGACCTGCGCGCCGGCGCTCCCTCGATCGAGACCGCCGGTCGAGACACTTTGCTGGAACTTCCGGTCTCCGTCAGCGGCACCGGCGCCTTCGACGACAACGACACCTTCCTCTTCGAGCGGGACCACTGGACACGACTGGACACCCATTGCTGGGAGTCCGGCCTGCAAAAGCGAATCCCGCGCGGTACTTCCATCGACAAGGGCGTGAACCTGAACCTCGGCGGCCTCTCGGCCCAGGCCTGGCTGTACCGCGAGGGGGACGCGAATTGCTGCCCGACAGGGGGCTCGGTGGACGTGACGCTGAAGCGGACCGGCCACCGCCTGGCGATCGAATCGCTGCGGATCGATCCGAAGGCCCGGCCGGACTGAGCCAAGACCCGGACCGAACCAAGGCCAAAACTTCCGCAAACCAGAGCAACTCCCCCACGTCGCGGCCTGCGGGCCGCTCCGACCTGCCAGGCGCCCCCACGGAGCCGCCTGCAAGCGGTTCCGGCTCGTCAGGCTGATCGCAGTCCGCAAAGGACTGCGATCAGTCCCGACTCGCCCCGGCAAGTCCCAAATAGCTTTCGATGACCCGAGGGTGGCCGGCCAGCATGCGGGCCTCGCCTTCCAGGACGACGGCGCCGGTCTCCAGGACGTAGCCCCGGTCGGCCACGTGCAAGGCCGCGCGAGCGTTCTGTTCCACCAGCAGGATGGACACGCCGGTGCTGCGCAGTTGCGCGATGGTCTGGAAAATCTCGCGGACCACCCGGGGTGCCAGGCCCAAGCTGGGCTCATCGAGCATCAGCAGCGCCGGGCGCGCCATCAGGGCGCGGCCCAACGCCAGCATCTGGCGCTCGCCGCCCGACAGCGTCCCCGCCGCCTGACCGGCGCGCTCCTTCAAGCGCGGAAACAGGGCGTAGACCTCGTCCAGGGTATCGCGCCAGCCTCGCACGCCGGCGCGGTACAGGCGGAATCCCCCCAGCAGGAGGTTGTCGCGCACGGACATGCTGGCGAACAATTCCCGCCGCTCCGGCACCAGCGACAGGCCCTGGCCGACGCGGCGCTCGATGTCCCAGCCCCGCACTTCGCTGCCCTGGAACATGATCGAGCCCCGGCTGTGTCCCCGCAGGGGCAGCGCCCCCATGATGGCGCCCAGCAGCGTCGATTTCCCGGCGCCGTTGGCGCCGATGACGGTCACGATCTCGCCCCGGCCCACCGTCAGGTCGATGGGATCCAGGGCGGCCACCTTGCCATAGTGCGCCGACAGGCCCCGGACCGACAGGATGGGGATGGCCGTGGACGGATTCCCGGCGCTCATGAGGCTCCCCCGGGCTGCGCGCCGTCCACCCCGCTGCCGGCCAGCCGTCCGGATCCTCCTGGCACGGGACAGTCCGCGGGAACTCCGCGTCCAGGCTCCTCATCCCAGCTCTCGTCCAGACCACCCAGGTAGGCTTCCAGCACGGCCGGATTGCGCTGGATGTCCGCCGGAACGCCCTCGGCCAGCTTCGTGCCGAAATCCATGACCAGCAGATGATCGGTGAGGTTCATCACGAAATCCATGTCGTGCTCGACCAGCAACAGGCTCATGCCCTCGCTGCGCAACTGGTCCAGCACCGCCGCCAGTGCCTGCTTTTCCTGGTAGCGCAGGCCGGCCGCCGGCTCATCGAGCAGCAACAGGATAGGATCGCAGCACAGCGCCCGGGCGATTTCCACGATGCGCTGGCGGCCCAGCGGCAGGCTGCCGGCCGGCCGGTCGATCACGTCGCCCAGGCCCACCCGCTCGATCTGGCGCGCGGCCTCGCGCAGCAGGGACGCCTCGGCGGTCCGGTCCAGGCGCAGCGCGGCCGTCACCACACCGGCATGGCTGCGCAGATGGGCGCCCAGCGCGACATTTTCCAGCACGCTCATGTCCGGCAGCAACTGCACGTGCTGGAAGCTGCGCGCCATCCCCAGGCGGGCGATCTCGCGCGCCGGCAGGCCGTCGATGCGGTCCCCCATGAAGCGCACCGCGCCACCGGACAGGGGCGCCACGCCGCTGATGAGATTGAAGGTGGTGCTCTTGCCCGCCCCGTTGGGGCCGATCAGCCCCATGATCTCGCCCGCCCGCAGACGGAAGCTGATGTCGTTGACCGCCACCAGACCGCCGAATTCCTTGCGCGCGCGATCGACCTCCAGGACCAGGTCGCCGGCATCGGGCGCGGGCCGGCGCGCCAACTCGGGCGCGGCGGCCAGAATCGCGGGATCATGGCCATCGGACTCGGCGCGCCCACCCAGCAGCCGCCACAGCCGTGCCAGCACAGGCCACAGGCCGTCGCGGGCGAACTGCAGCACCAGGATCATCAGCACACCGAAGGCCAGCATTTCCAGGTTGGCGGTAGTGCCCACCAGGCCGGGCAGGACGTTCTGCAACTGGTCCTTGACGATCAGGATGGCGGCGGCGCCCGCCACCGCGCCCCAGACGCTGCCCGAACCACCCACCACGGCCATGAACAGGTATTCGATGCCGTAACCCAGGCCAAAGGGGCTGGGGCTGACGGCGCGCTGCATGTGCGCGTACAACCAGCCCGACACGCAGCCCAGCAGCGCGGCGTAGACGAAGATGACGACCTTGTAGTGCGCCAGATCGACGCCGAAGGATTCGGCCATGGAGCCGCTGCGCAGGGCGCGGATCGCCCGCCCCGACCTGGAATCCAGCAGGTTGTGCGTGGCCCACAGGGCGAGCAGCAGGACCAGCCAGATCAGCAGGTACATGCGCGGCCCGGTCCCCAGGGACCAGCCGCCGACCGACAGCGGCGGTATGCCCGCGATGCCGTCGTAGCGCCCCAGGAAATCCAGGTTGCCGTACAGGTAGTACAGTGCCAGGCACCAGGCCAGGGTGCACAGAGGCAGGTAGTGGCCGGACAGGCGCAGCGTAATGGCCCCCAACACATACGCCACCAGGCAGGTCAGCAGCAGGCCCGCGACCAGGCCCAGCCAGGGGGACACGCCCGCCGCCGTCGTCAGCCAGGCCGTGGAATAGGCTCCCAGGCCGACGAAAGCCGACTGGCCGAAGGACGTCAGCCCGCCGACGCCGGTCAGCAGGACCAGCCCCAGCACCACCAGACTGTAGAGCCCGATGTAGTTCATCTGGGTGATCCAGAAGGCGGACACGCCCGGGATCCAGGGCAGCAGCGCCAGGACCGGGACCAGGATCATCAGGAGCTGGCGCGGCCGCATCAGTCCTCCTCGTCCAGGTGGACGCTGCCGAACGAGCGCCACAGCAGGACCGGGATGATCAGGGTGAAGACGATGGCTTCCTTGAAGGGACTGGCCCAGAAGGAGGCGAAGGCCTCCAGGACGCCGACGAACAGGGCGCCCGCCGCGGCGGCCGGGTAGCTGACGAGGCCGCCGAAAATGGCCGCCACGAAGCCCTTCAGGCCGATCAGGAAGCCCGTGTCGTAATAGATGGTGGTGATGGCGGCGATCAGCATGCCCGACAGCGCGCCGATGCCGGCCGCCAGGGTGAAGGTCAGGCTGCCTGCCACCCGCGTGCTGATGCCCACCAGCCGCGCGCCGCGCCGGTTGACGGCGGTGGCCCGCAGGGCGCTGCCGTACAGGGTGCGGCTGAAGAACAGCCACAGCCCGCCGATCAGTACGGCGCAGGTGGCCAGCACCGCGAAGGTCTGCGCGGTCCAGGCCACCGGCCCGATCTGCACCGTGCCCTCGACCAGGGCCGGGGCGCGCCAGCCCTCGGCGCCGAAGAACAGCAGTCCCAGGCCGGTCAAGGCGAAATGCACGGCGACCGATACGATCAGCAGCACCAGCACACTGGCCTGCTCCACAGGCTGGTACACCAGGCGGTAAATCATCGGCCCCATGGGCACCACCAGTGCCAGCGCGAACAGCACGCGCAGGGCCAGCGGCACGTCCGGTCCGGCCGCCAGCGGCGCCAGGGCCTCCAGCGCCAGGGGCAGTACCAGCGCCCAGCCCAGGGTGCGGCCGTAGCCGCGCCACTGGCGCGCCCGCCAGCAGGAAACCGCCTCGGCCAGGCACACCAGCACACCCATCAGCACCAGCAGGTGCGCCGTCCCCGGCACCCGGCCATTGGCGAGAAAGGCCAGGGACAGGGCGCCGAAGGTGACGAATTCCCCCTGGGGGATCAGGATCACCCGCGTCACCACGAACACCAGCACCAGCGCCAGGCCCAACAGGGCGTAGATGGCGCCGTTCAGGATGCCGTCCTGCAGCAGGATCAGCGCGATGGTCAGATCCACGGCGCCTCTCCGCCGGCGTCCGGAACGGGCCGCCGGCCGGCCCCGGACAAGGAGGGTGGGAAGGCGCCGCGCGACATCACAGATCCGGCTGGTAGGTCCACTTGCCGTCGACGACCCGCACCATGACGCGGCCACGCTCGTCCAGGCCGGCGTGGTCGGTCGGGCTCAGGGTGAAGACGCCCTGGGAGGCGGGCAGTTCCTTGACCTGTTCCAGCGCGTCGCGCAGGGCCGCGCGGAATTCCGGCGTGCCCGGCTTGGCGCCGGTCTTCAGGGCGCGAGGGATGGCGTCGTTGATCAACTGGCCCGCGTCCCACATGTGGCCGCCGAAGGTGTTGGTCGTGCCCGCGCCGTACTTGGCCTCGTAGGCCTTGACGTACACCAGGGCGCTGGCCTTGACCGGGTTGCTGTCGGGCAGCTGGGCCGCCACCAGCAGCGGGCCGGCCGGCAGGATCATGCCTTCGCAGGCCTTGCCGCAGACCCGCAGCACGTCGTTGTTGGCCGCACCGTGGGTCTGGTAGATGTGGCCCTTGTAGCCGCGGTCGACCAGTTCGCGCTGCGGCAGGGCCACCGGCGTGCCCGAGGCGGCGATCAGGATGCCGTCGGGCTTGGCCGACAGCAGCTTCAGGACCTGGCCGGTGACGCTGGTATCGGGCCGGGCGAAGCGTTCGGCCGCCACGACCTTGATACCCTTGGCCTCGGCGGCGGCCTTCATTTCCTGCAGCCAGCCGTCGCCATAGGCATCGCTGAAGCCGATGAAGCCCAGGGTCTTGACGTGCTGCTTGACCATCGCGTCCGCCAGGGCGGCGGCCATCAGCGCGTCGTTCTGCGGCGTCTTGTAGACCCACTTGCGCGGGCCGTCCACGGGCTCGACGAGCTTGGCGTTGGCGGCCACGCTGATCATGGGCGTGCCGGTTTCGGCGGCCACATCCGACATGGCCAGCGAGGCCGGGGTCACGGAGGTGCCCAGCACCACGTCGACGTGGTCGTCGGCCGTGAGCTTGCGGATGTTCTTCACCGCCTGGGTGGTGTCGGTGGCATCGTCCAGCACGATGTACCGCACGGCCTGGCCGCCGATCTCCGTGGGCAGCAGGGCCACCGTGTCGCGTTCGGGAATGCCCAGGGAAGCGGCCGGCCCGGTGGACGACACCGTCACGCCGACCTTGATCTGGGCCGTGGCGGCCAGGGGCAGCACGGCCAGCAGCGCGGCCGCGCCCAGAGTGAGCCGCATGGAAACCGGGAATGTCATGTTTGTCTCCGAATGTTTTTGACGGATCGTGCAATTCATGGCCGCGAACCCGGCGGGCCGAGGCATAAGCACATGAACGGGCGTCATATTATCGCAGCCCGACGCAATTTGCTGCCACGCGGTGGAAGATCACCGTGTGGTCGCGCCAGATCTCCCCTTGAACATCCTCCGCCATCAGGGCCAAAGTCGATTAAGATGGAGGATTGAAGTGAAGTTCTGGACAGATTCCTCGTGGACAAGACAGACGCCGAATGGCGCGCGCGGCTTTCCCCCGACGAATACGCGGTCACGCGGCTGAAGCACACCGAACGGCCCTTCTCGGGACGCTACTGGGACACCGCCCGGACAGGCACCTACGTCTGCGTCTGCTGCGGCACCCCGCTGTTCGCCTCGGATACGAAATTCGACGCGGGCTGCGGCTGGCCCAGCTATTTCCAGCCGGTGGCCGCCGACCGCGTGCGCGAACTGCGCGACACCAGCCACGGCATGATCCGCACCGAGATTCTGTGCGCCGTCTGCGACGCCCACCTGGGCCACGTGTTCCCCGACGGCCCACCCCCCACCGGACTGCGCTACTGCATCAACTCCCTGTCCCTGAAATTCATCCCGGCTGAATGACCGAGCGAATGCCTGAATGAAAAAATTCCTCTTCGACCTCTTCCCGCTGATCCTGTTTTTCCTGGCCTTCCGCTTCGCCGACATCTACGTCGCCACCGGAACGGCCATGGCGGCGGCCGTTCTGCAGATTCTCTGGCTGCGGTTGACCGGCCGCGCGATCGAACCCACGCACTGGATCAACCTGACGGTGATCGTCGTGTTCGGTGGCGCGACCCTGCTGCTCCACGACGACACCTTCATCAAGTGGAAGCCCACGGTCCTGTACTGGCTGTTCGCCGCCATCCTGATGGGCGCGCGCCTGTTCACCGGCCGCAACCTGATGCGCCACCTGATGGGCGACAAGGTCGCCCTGCCCGAGCGCGCCTGGAACCGCCTGAACGACAGCTGGGCCGGGTTCTTCGTCGCCTCCGGCGTCCTGAACTTGTATGTGGCCTTTTCCGGCCGCTTCACCGAGGCGCAGTGGGTCAATTTCAAGGTCTTCGGCCTGATGATCCTGCTGCTGCTGTTCGTGGTGGCGCAGTCCCTGTGGCTGGGCCGGCACATCCAGACCGAAACCGCCGCGCCCGGGGCCGACGCGCCCGACAGCGAGCCGCGCGGATGAGCCCGCGCGCCGCGGCCGTCGCCCCGGGAGACCGCCCATGAACCCCGCCGACACCGACCTGAAGGCCGTACTGGCCGAACGACTGGCCGCGCTCGATCCCGCGCGGCTGGATCTCGTCGACGAATCCCATCTGCACGCCGGCCACGCCGGCGCCCGGGGCGGCGCGCAGCACTTTCGCGTCCGCATCGTGTCTAAGCAATTCCAGGGGCTCGGCACCCTCGCCCGCCATCGTCTTGTGTATGATTGCGTGCGGGATCTGATGCCCCATCCGATCCACGCCCTGGCCATCGAGGCCGGCACCCCTCCCATCGAAGGATTTTCATGAAACGTATCGCTGCTGTCGCCCTGGCCTGCTCCCTGACGCTGCCGGTCTGGGCCAAGGACATCGCCACCGTCAACGGCCAGGGCATCTCCCAGGCCAAATTCGACCAGTTCGTCGGCATGCTGGTCACCCAGGGCGCCCAGGATACGCCGCAATTGCGCGCCCAGGTCAAGCAGGAAATGATCAACCGCCTGGTGGCGGTCCAGGCCGCCGAGAAGGCCGGCCTGCAGAAGGACCCCGCCGTCCAGCAGGAAACCGAGCTGGCCTCGCAAAGCATCCTGGTACGCGCCCTGATGGCCAGGTACCTGAAGGACCATCCCGTCAGCGAAGCCGACCTGAAGAAGGAATACGACACGATCAAGGCCGAGCAGGCCTCGCGCCAGGAATACAAGCTGCGCCACATCCTGGTCAAGGACGAGGCCAAAGCCAAGGACCTGATCAAGTCGATCAAGGCGAAGAAGACCTCGTTCGAGGCCGCCGCGAAGAAGGACTCGATCGACACCGGCAGCGGCAAGAATGGCGGCGAACTGGGCTGGGGCCCGACCAGCAACTACGTGCCCGAATTCGCCCGGGCCGTGGAAAGCATGAAGAAGGGCGACCTCAGCGCCCAGCCCGTGCAGACGCAATTCGGCTGGCACGTGATCCAGGTCGAGGACGTGCGTCCGATCGCCTTCCCGTCCTTCGAGGAAGCCAAGCCCCAGCTGGAGGAGATGATGCGCCAGCAGACCCTGGCCAATTACCAGAAGAGCCTGATGAAGGACGCCAAGATCGTGGACAAGGAAGCCGCGAAGTAAAGGCCCCCCACCCCCCACGCCGCGCAGTCTGCCTCGCGCGAATGGCCTCCCGACGGGAGGCCATTTTTCATTGGTTCAGAGGCCCAGCAGCGCCTTCAGACCGGCCTCGTCGATCACGGATACGCCCAGATCCTCGGCCTTGGCGAGCTTGCTGCCGGCCTCGTCGCCGGCCACCACCCAGGCGGTCTTGCGCGACACCGAGCCGCTGACCTTGCCGCCGGCGGCAAGGATCAGGCGTGTGGCCTCGTCGCGGCTCAGAGTCGGCAGGGTGCCCGTCAGCACCAGCGTCTTGCCCGCCAGAGGCTTCTCGCCGACAGGTGCGGCGTCGGCCTGGGGTTCGACCCCGACGGTCCGTAGCGCGGCGATGACCTCGCGGTTGTGCGCCTCGGCGAAGAAGCGCCGGATCGAGGCCGCCACCACCGGGCCGACGTCCGGCACCCGCAGCAGTTCCTCCTCCGAGGCATCCATGATCGCCTCGATGGAGCCGAAATGCCGCGCCACGTCGCGCGCCGTGGTCTCGCCGACATGGCGGATGCCCAGGGCGTACAGCAGGCGGGACAGGGCCGGGCGGCGGCGCTGGTTGATCGCCTCCACCAGGTTGCGCGCCGACTTCGCGCCCATGCGGGGATAGGTGGACAGCTCCAATTCTCCTCCACCGGACGGATCCGCCAGCTTGTACAGATCGGCCAGGGTGCGGACCTTGTCGTTGTCCACCAACTGCTCGATCAACTTGTCGCCCAGGCCGTCGATGTCCAGGGCCTTGCGGCTGGCGGCATGCCACAGGGTCTGCTTGCGCTGCGCAGGGCAAAACAGCCCGCCGGTGCAGCGGGCGATGGCCTCGCCCTCCGGACGTTCCACCGCCGAGCCGCAGACCGGGCACGTCTTGGGCAGCACGAAATACGTGCCTTCGGCCCCTTCGGAAGTTCGATCCACCGCCGCCGGGCGCAACGCGAGCACCGGCCCGACGATTTCGGGGATCACGTCGCCCGCGCGGCGCACCACCACGGTGTCGCCGATGCGCACGTCCTTGCGGCGGATCTCGTCCTCGTTGTGCAGCGTGGCGTTGGTGACGGTCACGCCGCCGACGAAGACCGGCTGCAGCCGGGCCACCGGCGTCAGCGCCCCGGTGCGCCCCACCTGGACGTCGATGCCGATCAGCCGGGTGGTTTCCTCCTGGGCCGGGAACTTGTGCGCGATGGCGAAGCGCGGCGCGCGCGCGACGAAGCCCAGGACGTCCTGGGCGCGCAGGTCATCGACCTTGTAGACCACCCCGTCGATTTCGTAGGGAAGGCTCGCGCGGGACACCCCCGCGATCTCGTAGAAACGCAGCAGGGCCAAGGCTCCCCGGCACAGCGTCCGGTCGGGGCTGACGGCGAAGCCGAAGCCGGCCAGCCAGTCGAGCATCCCGGAATGGGTCGGGCGCGGCCGCAGTTCGACGCCGGCGCCGTCCTGGATCCGCCCCCAGCCATAGGCGTAGAAGCGCAGCGGCCGGGTCGCCGTCACGCGTGGATCCAGCTGGCGCAGGCTGCCGGCCGCCGCATTGCGCGGATTGACGAAGGGCTTCTCGCCCCGGGCCACCTGGGCCTCGTTCAGCCGCGCGAAATCGGCCCGCGCCATCAGGACCTCGCCACGCACCTCCAGCACGGCGGGCACGTCTCCGCCCCGCAGGCGCAAAGGCACCGAGCGCAGCGTGCGGATATTGGCGGTGATGTCCTCGCCCCGGGTGCCGTCGCCCCGGGTCGCCGCCTGGACCAGACGCCCCCCCTCGTAGCGCAGGCTGACCGCCAGGCCGTCGAACTTGTATTCCGCAACATAGGCCACGCCGGGCCCCGGCGGTCCGCGGCGTGGCTTGTCCACCTCGCGGCCTGCATGCCGCTCGGATTCGTCAGGCACGGAGCCGTCCGCGGGGACCGCTCCGTGTCCGGACTTGTCCACCTCGCGGCCTGCATGCCGCTCGGATTCGTCAGGCACGGAGCCGTCCGCGGGGACCGCTCCGTGTCCGGACTCATCCAGCAGGCCGGATCCGATCAGGGTGGAAACGACCCGCTCGTCGAAGGCGACGATGTCCCCGGCTTCGAAAGCGTTGCTCAGCGACAGCATGCGCACAGCATGCCGCACGGTGGCGAAATGATCCAGCGGCGCCGCGCCGATCCGTTGCGTGGGAGAATCCGGCGTCACCCAGTCGGGATGATTCCGCTCGATGGTCTGCAGTTCGGCCATCAGGCGGTCGTACTGCGCGTCCGAGACGGAGGGCGCGTCCTCGATGTAATAGCGGCGGTTGTGGGTCTCGATCTCGACGCGCAGGTCCTCCAGGCGTCGCCTATCGGCGGCTTCGCGGGCTTCGGTGTCCACACCGTCCGGCGCGGCCGTGTCCGGCCGCGCGTCGTCCCGGCGGGCGGCGTCCTTGTCGGAGCGTCCGGTCACGAGAATACCCGTGCCGCGCGGTCCGTGCCGGCCAGGAAGCCGGCCTGGTCCAACTGGTCGTACAGGGCGCTGATCTGCCGGTCGATGGCGGGCGACGAGCTGTCCTGGAAAGTGCGGCCCTGGTCGTCCAGCACGTGGGCATCCAGGCGTGCGGCCAGGTCGCGCCCCACGGTCACCATGCGGCTGAAGGCCTGGTCGTCGGGCAGGCTGTTGGGCACGTCCAGGACCAGGTCGACGCGATGCGCGGATTCGTCTTCCGGAGCCTCGATCTGCAAGGCGAAACGCGGCAGGCCGTTTTCCGCCATCCAGGCCCACTGCCCGCGCGACTGGACGAAGCCCGCCTCGGCGGCCGACCGGATGATCGCGGATACGGGACGCGGCTGAGCCAGTTGCAGGATCAGCCCGACCTGGGCGTCCATGGCGGCGCAGCGCGCGTCCAGATCAGCCGCCTGGCGCAGCACCACGTCCTGGTCCGGAGCCTCGATCAGGCCCTCGAAGCGCTCGGCCAGATTCTGCGCCAGGGTCCAGAGATTCGACCATTCGATGGCCGTCAGCGGACCGCCGCGGTTGGCCAGCACCACCGCCAGCTGCAGCGACACGTAGGACTCGCCCGGCAGCGCCTCGGCGCGATGGCCGCCCCCCTCGCGCTCCACGAACACGCGGACGGGCTTCTTGCCGACGCGGCCGATGGAGCGCAGGGCCTCGGCCAGGGACTCGCCCGCCACGGAATGGGCCAGGGCGATGTCGATGACCGCTTCGCAGACGGGGTCGGCTTCCGCGCCGTCGTCGGCCGCGGGACGGCCGGCCGGCCACAGGCCCGGCTCTCGCCGGGGCCCGGCGTCGCGCATCAGCACGTCGTGGCCGGCCTCCGGCAGCGACTGGCGCATGCTGCGCCGCGCCCGCCAGTCCTGCCACGCGTTGTACAGCAGGACGACGACGATCAGCGCCACCCCGATCGAAATCAGCAAGATCTGCAAGTCGCTCATAAAGTCCTCTTATCCGGATCAGGCTACCTCGGCCGCCCATTGCAGGGCCGAGTCCATGTCCACGGCCACGATCCGCGACACGCCCTGTTCCTGCATGGTCACCCCGACCAGTTGCCGAGCCATCTGCATGGCGATTTTGTTGTGTGAGATGAACAGAAACTGCGTCTGGTCGCTCATGCCGCGCACCAGGTTCGCGTACCGTTCGGTATTGGCGTCGTCCAGCGGCGCATCGACCTCGTCGAGCAGGCAGAACGGCGCCGGATTGAGCTTGAACAAGGCGAACACCAAGGCCGTCGCCGTCAAGGCCTTCTCGCCGCCCGAAAGCAGGTGGATGGTGCTGTTGCGCTTGCCCGGCGGCTGCGCCATGACCTGTACGCCGGCGTCCAGGATCTCCTCGCCTGTCATGGTCAGGCGGGCCTCGCCGCCGCCGAACAGCCGGGGGAACAGCTCGCCGAAATGACCATTGACCGTCTCGAAAGTCTGCGACAGCAGTTCGCGGGTCTCGCGGTCGATGCGGCGGATCGCGTTCTCCAGGGTGTCGATGGCCGCCAGCAGATCGGCATGCTGGGCGTCCAGGAATCCCTTGCGATCCCGCGCCGCCGTCAGCTCGTCCAGCGCCGCCAGGTTCACGGCGCCCAGCGATTCGATGTTCCGCGTGATGCGCTGGACTTCGGACTGCAGCCAGTCCAGGCGCCGCCACTGGGGCGGTTGCTCGTCCAGGTGGCGGCGCAGGGCGTCGCGGTCCACCTGGCGGGCGTCGAGCTGTTCGGCGAACTGCTCGACCGACAGGCGCGAGGCCTGTTCCTTGAGCTGCAATTCGGTGATGCGCGCCCGCAAGGGATCCAGGCCGCGTTCCAGCGTCAGCCGGCCCTCGTCGGCCTCGCGCAGGGCGGCGGCCGCCCGATCCTGCTCCAGCCGCGCCTCGCGCAGGGCTTCTTCGCTCGCGGCCCGGGTCTCGAGCGCCTCCTGCAGGCCGGCCTGGGCCATGGATTCGTCCAGTTCGAACAGCTCGCCCTGGAGAGACTCGAGCTCGGTTCCCGAGCGACGGGCCTGGTCCTCGGCCAGCTGCAGGGTGCGGCGCAGTTCGTCCAGCCGGTGGCGCAAGGTGCGCACGGCGTATTCGGCCTCCTGGGCGGCGCGCTCCTGGTCGCGGCCCCGCTGGCGGGACTGCTCGGCCTGCCGGGACAGGTCTTCCACCCGCAGGTCCAGGTCCGCCAGGCGTTCCTGCTGTTCGGCCAGAACCTGGTCCAGGGACTCGAAACGGGCTTCGGCTTCGGCCCGCCGGGCGTCCAGCGCGGCCTGCTGCTCGGCCAGTTCCCGCAGGTCGCGTTCCAGGCGGCGGGATTGCTCGTCGGACTGCGCCGCCTGCTGGCTGAGCTGCTGGTGGCGGATCTGCGCGTCGTGCTGCGCCCGCATGCGCTCGGCGATCTGCTGGCGCGCGGGCGGCAGCGCCTGGGCCAGGTTGCGGCAGACGGCATCGGCCTGGGCGTGGGCGTCCAGGGCCTGATCGGCGATCAGTTGCGCCGCGCGGATTTCCAGGGCCAGGTTGTCGATCTGCTGCCGGCGCGCCAGTTGGCCGGCCTGTTCCGAATCGGCCGCGTAAAAGCGCACGCTGCAGGCATCGACCCGGTGGCCGTCGCGCAGCACCCAGACGCCGCCCGGGGGCAATTCGCCGCGCCGGGCGATGGCGGCGCCCAGGTCGCCGGCCACGCGCACATCGCGCAGCCACACGGCCAGCAGGGACTGCAGGGCGGCGTCGCGCGCATGGACGAAATCCAGCAGGCGCGCGTCAGGCCCCGCCGCCGCGGGCTGCCCGGCATCGCCGGGCACCTGGTAGAAGGCCAGGCGCGCGGGCGGCGCGTCCTGGGCAAAGGCGCGCACGTGATCCAGCGTGCGCAGGCCCAGGGCGTTCATGCGTTCGTGCAGCACGGCTTCCAGGGCGGTTTCCCAGCCCGCGTCGACCTGCAGCTGCTGCCACAGGCGCGTCAGGCCGCCTAGTTCCTGGCGCTGCAGCCAGGGCTCCAGCGCGTCCTCGGACTGGATCTTCTCCTGCAGCGCGATCAGGGCCTGGCGGCGCGCGTCGAGCCTTTCGAGGTCCAGCCGGGCCGCCTGGCTGGCCTGCAGAGCATCCGCCCGTGCGGCTTCCAGGTCCGGCAGGCGGGACTCGAGTTCCAGCAGGCGCGCCTGGGCTTCTTCCAGGCGTTCCTGGGCGACGGCGCATTCCCCCGCCCAGCGCTGCAGTTCGGCCGGGTCGGGCGCCCCCAGGGCGGCGCGTTCGTCTTCCAGGCGCGCGCGGCGGTCCTCCAGGGCGCGCCACTGGCCGTCGGCGTCCCGCTGGGACTGCGCGACCAGCGCCAGATCCTGCTCGGTGCGCGCCAGCACGCGGCGCCATTCGTCCCGCTGGGCGGCCAGGTCGCGCAGCCGGGCGTCGAGTTCCGGCAGGCCGTCCTGGGCGCTTTGCGCCTGTTCGGCCAACTGTTCCGCCCGGGCCTCGGCTTCCTCGATTTGCGCCTGGGTGTCCTCGATCGAGGCCTGGCTGTGCGCGCGCTGGTCGCCCCATTCCTGCTGCTGGGCCTGCAGTTGCGCGCGCCGGACCTGCAGACGGTTGCGCGAATCGACCACGTGGCGGATCTCGGCTTCCAGGCGGCTGACCTGGGCACCGGCCTCGAACAGATGGCCCTGGGCTTGGTGGACCCGTTCGCTGGCCTCGAAATGCGCGGCGCGACGGGCCTCCAGGTCCGATTCCAGGGCGCGCAACCCGGTCACCGCCGATTCGAGTTCGGCCTGGGCCCGTTCGGTCTCGGCGGCCAGGGACTGACGGCTCTCGCGCGCGGCCTGCTCGCGCAGCAACCACAGGGCGTGCTGCTTGAGCTCGCCTTCGGCCTGCAACGCGCGGTAGTCGGCCGCCACTCGGGCCTGGGATTCGAGCTTTTCGAGCTGGCTGGCGAGCTCGCGCAGAATGTCGTCCAGGCGGGTCAGGTTTTCGCGCGTGTCGTTCAGGCGGTTCTCGGTCTCGCGGCGGCGTTCCTTGTAGCGCGACACCCCTGCGGCCTCTTCGAGATAGACGCGCAGTTCCTCGGGGCGGGCCTCGATCAGGCGGTTGATCATGCCCTGGCCGATGATGGCGTAGCCGCGCGCGCCCAGCCCGGTTCCCAGGAAGATGTCGTGGATGTCGCGGCGGCGCACCGGCTGATTGTTGATGAAGTAGCTGCTGGCGCCATCGCGGGTGAGCACCCGGCGCACGGCGATTTCCGCGAAAGTGGACCACTGGCCCGCCGCCCGACCCTGGCTGTTGTCGAACACCAGTTCGACCGAGGCGCGCGCGGCCGGCTTGCGCTGGCCCGAGCCGTTGAAGATCACGTCCTGCATCGAAGACCCGCGCAGTTCGGATGCCTTGGTCTCGCCCAGAACCCAGCGCACGGCGTCGATGATGTTGGACTTGCCGCAGCCGTTCGGACCCACCACGCCGACCAGCTCGCTGGGCGTGGGAATCACGGTCGGATCCACGAAGGACTTGAATCCGGCAAGTTTGATCTGCGTGAGGCGCACGGTGCTCGGGCTGACGGAAAATCGGGGCGCGTGGATGACAGCGTATGATAACGCACCGGGCCCGGGCGGCAGTTCGCGCCCGGCGCCGGCGCCGGGCGGCAACCCGCTATACTGCAACTCTTTTTTACGGGCGAGCCTCGCGGCATCCGCCCCCTTCGTCAACCACTTCGGGGTCCGCGATTGAACAAGGGCTTTTACATGGTCATGGCCGCGCAGGCGCTCTCGTCCGTCGCGGACAATGCCCTGCTCATCGCCGCCATCGGCCTGATCGCCGACCTCAGCGGCCCGGACTGGATGGCACCCATGATGAAGTGGTGGTTCGCCCTGGCCTATGTGGTGCTGGCAGCCTTCGTCGGCGCCTTTGCCGACGCCTTCCCCAAAGGTCGGGTCATGTTCGCCACCAACGCGCTCAAGACCTGCGGCTGCCTGCTGATGTTCAGCTATGGCGCGTTCGGACTCGGCCACGAACACCAGCTGATCCTGATCTTCGTGGCCTACACCGTCGTCGGCATCGGCGCCGCCGCCTACTCTCCGGCCAAGTACGGCATCGTTACCGAAATGCTGCCGCCCGAACTGCTGGTCAAGGGCAACAGCTGGATCGAGGGCCTGACCGTACTGTCGGTCATCGTCGGCACCGTGCTGGGCGGGCTGCTCATCAGCCCGGCGGTCTCGGCCTGGCTGATGTCATTCGGCTGGGTGGACCGCCTGGCCGACAACGCCGCGCAAAGCGCCATCCTGATCATCGGCCTGGTCTATGTCGCCGCTGCCCTCTGCAATCTGCTGATCCCCGACACCCACGCCTTCTACCCCCGCCAGCAGACCCGCCCCGCGGCCCTGATCGGCAACTTCATCCGCTACGTCCGCATCCTGTGGTCCGACAAACTCGGCCAGATCTCTCTCGCGGTCACCACGCTGTTCTGGGGCGCGGGCGCGACCCTGCAGTTCATTGTCATCGAATGGGGCGCCCAGCATCTCGGCTACCGCCTGGACCAGGCGTCCGTGCTGATGGGCGTGGCGGCCTTCGGCACCGTGATCGGCGCGGTCTGCGCCGGCCGGGTGCCGCTGCGCCGCGCGCTGGCGGTCCTGCCGGTGGGCGTGGTCATGGGTCTGGTGGTGCTGCTGATGCCGGCCATCTACACGACCTGGACGGTGTACTGCCTGCTGCTGCTGATCGGCGGCCTGTCGGGCTTCTTCGTCGTCCCCATGAACGCCCTGCTGCAACATCGCGGCCACGTCCTGCTGTCGGCGGGCCATTCGATCGCCGTGCAGAACTTCAACGAACAGCTGAACATCCTGCTGATGCTGGCCATGTACAGCCTGATGCTGTGGCTGGGCCTGTCCATCAACCTGATCATCGCGCTGTTCGGCATTCTGGTGGCCTGCCTGATGCTGGTCTTCATCCACTGGAACCGGCTCAACCACCGCGCCCATCCCGAACTGAGCCAGCTCATCGGCCAGACGGGCCATGGAACGGCGCTGCGCTGACGCGGCCCGGCGGCGAAAAATACCCCCCCACGCCGCGCCTTCGGCTTGCTGCCCCCCGAGGGGGCGCTTTTTGCCTTGGGGCGGCCCGGCGGCGAAAAATACCCCCACGCCGCGCCTTCGGCTTGCTGCCCCCCGAGGGGGCGCTTTTTGCCTTGGGGCGGCCCGGCGGCAAAAAACACGAAAGACGATTACTCCTGCGGCCCGGCCCGCACCGCCTGCGCCAGTCCCGCCAGATCGCGCCAGGCCTCGGCCTTCAGGGCGGATCGCACCAGCAGCGACGAGGGCTGGTGCGTGACCCAGACCGGGATCGGCTCGCCCTGGTCGGGCACGTGCCGATGCGGACCGCCGCGCAATTCATCCAGATCCCCGTCCATCCCGATCACCGACCGCGCAGCCACCCGGCCCAACGCCAGGATCCAATGCGGCCTCAGCAAGGCGATCTGCCGCCGCAGCCAGGGCAGGCAGGCCGCGACGTCCTCGGGGGACGGTTCCCGTCCGCCCACGACACGGCATTTCACGACGTACGTCAGATAGGCCGATTCGGCCCGCGGCAGGCGCGCGGCCTCCAGCATGGCCGCCAGCAGGCGGCCCTGGTCGCCCTGGAACGGCCGGCCGCTGGCGTCATCCTCGATCCCTGGCTGCTCGCCGACGATCAGATAGTACGGCCGGGCGGCCGGGCCCGCCCCGGGCACCGCCAGGGCGCGATGGGCATGCCGTCCGCACCGGCGGCATGCCGACACCGCCGCCTCCAGCGCGGACAGGTCAGGGCAATCCGCCGGCGCGACGGCATCAAGCGCCGGCTCTTGCGGCGCGACGAGCCCCGCCGGAGCGCGGACACGCGCCAGCCCGGGAATCGACGAAACACGGGATTCCGGCCGGACAGCCGGAGAGGCTTGCGCAACGGCAACGCCATCGTCTCCGGCGGGCGCCGCATCGGCGTGCACGCCGATCGCCGATCGGGCTTCGGCCGGCATGAATGCCCGCTCCGCCGGCATGGACGCGTCGGCATGTCCCTCGGCCATGGGCATCCCCGCCTCCGGCGCCGGGCGCTCCGCCAGCCAATGGGTGTCCAGGCCGATCTCGGCCAGCCAGGCGAGCTGGCCCGGACGCAGCGACGCGCGCGGCGTCATGAGCGCCCCCGGGGCCGGGCGATGCCCGGCCCGCCCCCCGTGGCGGTCAAGGAAACTTGGGGCGGCCCGGCGTTTCCTTGAGCGGCGTCCGCCGCCAGGGTCAGGGTCATGATCCAGGCGTCCTCCCGGCCCTGAGCCGCCGGATAATAGCCTCGCCGCAGCCCGACCTGGGCGAAGCCGTACCGATGATAGAAGGCGATGGCGCGCTCGTTGCTGGGGCGGACTTCCAGCGTCAGGGCCGGGAGGCCGGCCTGCCGGCAATGGTCGGTGCAACGGCGCAGCAACCGCGCGCCCACGCCCTGGCGCTGGGCGTCCGGACGCACCCCGATGACCAGCAGGTGCGCCATGTCCGGCGCGTCCATCACCAGGGCGAAGCCCAGCATCGCTCCCATGCGGCGCACCACCCAGCCGCGGTAGCCGGCGGCCAGACCGTCGGCGAAATTCTTCCGGGTCCAGGGAAAGGACTGCACCCGGCCTTCGATGGCGGCGACCTCGTCGACGTCGGCGGGCATCATGTCGTGCAGGGTCAGGGTCGCGGCGTCGACTAGAGGATTGCCCCCCAGTCCGCCAGCGCGCTCGACCGTGGTGTAGGCGACCTTGTCGCGCACGTAGGCGGGCGACGCCAGGGCGGCGTCCACCGCCCGCCCTTCCCGCCAAGCCCGTTCCGCCAGCCGGGCGATGGTGCCCGCCTGGGCGTGCGCGCCTTCCGGCGCCGCCGCGGCGCGCCGCGCGCCCAGGGCCTCGAGCTCGCGATCCAGGCCGGGGAAGACGTCGAGCGCGTCGCCATGCGCCGTCCAGCCGCCCCCCGCCCGCATGCCCCAGCCCGCCGACTCGCGGGCGGCCCAGCCGGCCACGTCGGCGCGCGCCAGCAGGGCCGGAGCCTGCAGCGTGGCCCAGTCCGCGCCGCCCGCCCGGTAGGCGGCGGCGTAGACCTCGTTCATGCGAGCATCCTGCAGCACCACGTGGACCCCGGCGGGATCCTCACCGGCCCCCTGCAGCGCCACTGCGCACAGAGAATCCACTGGCAGCACGGGAACATCCAGCGCCACGGCCAGGCCCTGGGCGACCCCGCAGGCCACGCGCAGTCCCGTGAACCCGCCCGGCCCCTGGCCGAACGCGATCGCCGACAGGTCGCGCCGCGCCAGGCCCGCCTGGCTCAGCAGTTCCTGCGCCATGGGCAGGATGCGCTCGGCGTGCTCGCTGCGGCCCTCGTGCCGGACCGCGCGCAGCCGCGACCGGCCGGCCGTGCGCGACAGCAGCGCGACGCCGCACAAAGTGCTTGATGTCTCAAACGCGAGAATGTGAAAATCGTCCATGGCCCGGCCATTTTAAAGGAGTCGCCGGCAGTTTCCGCCTTATTCCCGAAACGACGACCAAACGCTTATTGTGTAATTTCTTGTGATAAGCGCTGGTGCCCCTTTCCCGACCCTGTTACATTTTCCGCATGAATACGCAAACCCAGACCCTCACCCGCAAGATCCTCATCGTCGACGATGATCCCCGGCTGCGCGATCTGCTGCGCCGCTACCTGTCCGAACAGGGCTTCAACGTCTACGTCGCCGAGGACGCCAAGGAAATGGCCAAGCTCTGGCAGCGGGAACACTTCGATCTCCTGGTGCTGGATCTGATGCTGCCCGGAGAGGACGGCCTGTCCATCTGCCGCCGCCTGCGGGGCAGCCATGACAACACGCCCATCATCATGCTGACCGCCAAGGCCGAGGAAATCGACCGCATCGTCGGCCTGGAAATGGGTGCCGACGACTACCTCACCAAGCCCTTCAACCCGCGCGAACTGCTGGCCCGGGTCAACGCCATCCTGCGTCGCCGCGGCACGGAAGAACACCCTGGCGCCCCCAGCCAGGAAAACGAATCCGTCGAGTTCGGCCCCTATGTGCTGAATCTGTCCACCCGCACCCTGACGCGCAACGGCGAGGCCGTGCCCATCACCACCGGAGAATTCTCCGTGCTCAAGGTCTTCGCCCGCCACCCCAAGGTCCCGCTGTCGCGCGACAAGCTCATGGAACTGGCCCGGGGCCGCGAATATGAAGCCTTCGACCGCAGCCTGGACGTCCAGATCTCGCGCCTGCGCAAGCTGATCGAACCCAATCCCTCCAAGCCGGTCTTCATCCAGACGGTCTGGGGCCTGGGCTATGTCTTCGTGCCCGACGGCGGCCAGTAAGGAACCCCTTTCCGGTCACGGGCCGCGCGCACGTATCATCCCATGATCTTCCTGAGGCGGCTCCGGCACGGCATCCGTCCCCGGCTGCGCCTGGGGCTGTTCAGCCGTTCCTTCCTGCTGATCGCCTGCCTGATGCTGGTCAGCCTGGGGGCGTGGCTGCAGATCGTCTTCAACATCGAGGAAGGCCCCCGGGCCGCCCAGCTGGCGCAGCGGATCGCCACCACGGTCAGCATCACGCGCTCGGCTCTGGTGTACGCGCCGCCGCCCGTGCGCCCCTCCCTGCTGCTGGACCTGGCCACCCAGGAGAGCCTGCGCGTCCAGCCCCGCGACCCGTCCGACGTGCTGGAGCCTCTGCCCCACACAGACTACTGGCTCAACGTATCCGGCGAGATCCGCAACCGCCTGGGCAGCCAGACAGCCATCATGTGGTCCGTGAACCAGGTTCCCGGCATCTGGATCAGCTTCAACATCAACGAGGACCTGTACTGGCTGGTCTTCGACCGCGACCAGCTGCGCCTGACCACCGGCCGCGAATGGCTGGGCTGGGTGGCGGCGTCCCTGATGCTGGCGCTGCTGGGGGCGGCCATCAGCGTACGCTTCATCAACCAGCCCCTGGCCCAGCTGGCCAAGGTCGCCCAGCAGCTCGCGCGCGGCGAGACGCCCACGCCCCTGCCGGAAAAGGGGCCGGTCGAGATCCGCGACATGAACATCGCCTTCAACCGCATGGCGCGCGACCTGCGGCAGAACGAGGCCGACCGGGAAATCATGCTGGCGGGGATTTCCCACGATCTGCGCACCCCCCTGGCGCGGATCCGCCTGGAAATCGAGATGAGCCACATGACCGACGAGGCCCGCCAGGCCATCGACGAGGATCTGGCCCAGATCAACCACAGCATCGGCCAGTTGATGGAATACGCGCGCCCGGCCGGCCAGGTGCCGGAAGCCGGCATCGATGTATCCCGCGTGCTACTGGACCTGTTCGAGCGGGAGCGCAGCCACACCGAGTCCCTGGGCGGCGAACTGAGCGCCTCCATCCAGCCCGGCCTGCAGGCGCGGATCAGCGCCAACGACCTCAAGCGCATCGTCAGCAACCTGATCGAGAACGCCCGCCGCTACGGCCGCAGCGCCAGCGACGGGCGCGCCCGCATCAGCCTGGTCGCCTACCAGACCGGCAACCAGTTGACCATCGAGGTCCGCGACCAGGGCATGGGTATCCCCCAGACCGACATCCAGCGGCTGCTGCGGCCCTTCGCGCGCGGCGAATCCGCCCGCACCGGAGTCAGCGGCGCCGGCCTGGGCCTGTCCATCGTCGAACGGCTGCTGGGCCAGGTGGGGGGGAAATTCACCCTGGCGCCCAACGCCCCCCAGGGCCTGCTGGCGCGCATCGAGATCCCCAAGGCCAAGGCCCAGGCGAAAACATGACGCGGCGCATCCGCGGCTCGGGAAGGCTCCCCCAGGCGGCGCGGCGGACGGGCCCCATGGCGTAGAATGGGGTGGCGGCCGCGATGGCCGTACTCATCTCAGGAGCCCCGATGAAAACCATAGGCGACAAGCTCGAGGCCTTCCGCGTCACCGGCGTCAAGCCCGGATTCAACCAGCACGAGGAAAATGGCGTCTCGGCCTTCGAGGACATCACGGAGTCATCCTTCCCCGGAAAATGGAAGGTGATCTATTTCTACCCCAAGGACTTTACCCAGGTCTGCCCGACCGAGATCATCGGCTTCAACGCCCTGGCCGACGAATTCGAGGAACGCGGCGCCGTCCTCATGGGCGGCTCGACCGACAACGAATACGTCAAGCTCGCCTGGCGGCGCGCCAGCCCCGAACTGGGCAAGCTCAACCACTATCAGTTCAGCGACACGGCGGGCGCGCTGGTCGATCCGCTGGGCATCCGCGAAAAGTCCGAAGGCGTCGCCCTGCGCGCCACCTTCATCGTCGATCCGGACAACATCATCCAGCACGTGTCGGTCAACAGTTTCAATGTCGGCCGCAGCCCCGAGGAAACCTTGCGCGTCCTGGACGCGCTGCTGACCGACGGCCTGTGCGCCTGCAACCGCCCCATCGGAGGCGGCACGCTGTAGCAGCCTATTTGGTTAATTCGCACACCACCTTCAGCCGTGGCGGTTCTCCACGTCGCGGCCCGCGTGCCGCTCCGATCCGATAGGCATGAAATGATCCGCCGGGACCATTTCATGCCCTATCCCATCCACGCCAACAGCGCCACGGCGCTGGCCGCGATGCCCTCGCTCCGCCCCAGGTAGCCCAGACCCTCGTTGGTCTTGGCCTTGACATTGATCGCCGCCGGCTCGACCCCCAGGTCGCCGGCGATGCAGGCTGCCATGGCCGGCGCGTGCGGCGCGATCTTCGGCGCCTGCGCGTGCACCGTGGCATCCACGTTGACCACGGACCAGCCCGCCTCGCGGGCCAGGCGCGCGGCCTCCCGCAGGAACAGGCGGCTGTCGGCCCCGGCCCAGCGCGGGTCGCGATCGGAGAAATGGCGGCCGATGTCCCCCAGCCCCGCGCCCCCAAGCACCGCGTCGGTCACCGCGTGCAGCAGCACGTCGGCATCCGAATGGCCGACCAGGCCGCGCTCGTAGGGAATGCGCACGCCGCCGATGACGAGCGGCCGGCCCTCGGCCAGGACGTGCAGATCGTGGCCCTGGCCGACGCGAAAAGGAAAGGGGGACGTCATGATGGTGTCGCTCCAGTGGGGTGCCTTTCAGCGGGCTCGCGGCGCGCCGCGAGCCGATCCTCGAACCAGTCGAAATCTTCCGGCCAGGTCAGCTTGTCGTTGGCTCGCGCGCCGCGCACCAGCAGCGGGGCGCGGTCGGGTGCGCAGGCCAGTTCCACCGCCGATGCCTCATCGGTCACCCGCGGGTCGCCGGCGCATGCGTCCAGCGCCGCACGCAATTCCCCGGCGCGGAACATCTGCGGCGTCTGCGCCAGCCACAGGCCCTCGCGCGGCAAGGTCCGCGCCACCCGGGCGGGGTCGCCGGGCTCGTCCCCGGCCTGCTTGACGGTATCGGCCACCGGCAGCGCCAGCAACCCGCCCCGATCCCGCGACAGGCAGGCGTCGATCAGGCGCCCCAGGGCATCGGCCGGCAAGCCCGGCCGGGCGGCGTCGTGCACCAGCACCCAGGCTTCGTCGGCCAGGTCCGCGTCCCGCAGGGCGGCGCGCACGGTCTCGGCCCGCGTGGGGCCCCCGCAGGGGCGCCGGACCGTGCGCGGCAGGCCGGCGAGCGCCTCGTCCACCCAGGGATCGCCGGGCGCCACCGCCACCCGCACCTGAACGATGCGGGGATCGGCCAGCAGCGCGCGCACGGCATGGCGCAGCATGGGCTCGCCGCCCAGGCCGCGGTACTGCTTCGGCCGGCCGCCGGGACTGCCGGCGCGCGTGCCGGCACCGGCGGCCGGCACCAGGGCGATCAGGGGAGCGCTCATCGGGTAGGACTCCCGTCCATGCCGTCCGGAATCGCGGGCCATGCCGCGTCGGGCAGGCGAAAGGATGCGTTCATGAGGAGCGATTTTAGCGTGAAAGACAGGCATTTCTGACCGAGCGCCCCCCCAGCCATCGAAGGCTGTAAGGGCTAGGGCGGTGCGGCTCAGGCGCTGGCAGGTTGGATAAATCCGAACTTGGTCAGAGCCTTGATCCAGCGTGGAGCGTTGCGTTGAACGGATAGGGCCTCATAGTCGGTGGCGCTGTCCCGGTAGTGTTCGCCACGCTGGAGTATGAAGAAGATCGTTCGCAGTATTTTGTGGCCGATGGCGATGATGGCCCGTTTATAGCCACGGCGCACCATCAAGGCCTGGAATTTCGATTTGAAGACGGATTGAGTACGGCTAGCGGCGTGAGCGAACTCGCACAACAGGCGCCGGACATACAGATTGCCCTTGCGAACACGACCGGATTTACGCTTGCCGGCTGATTCGTTGTTGCCGGGGCAGATGCCGACCCAGGAGGCAAGACGATCGGCACTACCAAAGACATCCATGTCGGAGCCGATTTCGACCAACAGCATGGCAGCCCCGATCTGATCGACGCCGGGAATGGTTTGCAGCAGGGCCAAGGCGTTGTGTTCGGATTTCAGTTCGGCGAGCAGCCGGGTATCGAAGCGAACGATACGGGCCTCGATTTCCTCGACATGCTGCATCAGTTCATCCAGGACGAAGTGATGGCTGGCCGTCAGGTCGCCTTGCAGGGCGTCGAAGATTTCCTCGCGGCTGGCCTTCAGGCGGCGACTGGCAAGCTTGAGCACCTCCTGCGGCGCTTGTCCGGCGATGATCGCCTTGACCATGGCGCGTGCCGACTGGCCGTGCAGATCACTGACCACCACCCCCAGGCGCACGCCGCTATCGGTGAGCACCTTGTGCAGACGGTTCTTCTCGCTGGCCAGTTGCCCGACAAGTTTCTGTCGTTGGCGGGCGATCAGGCGCAGTTCCCGCAGCTTGGCCGGCGGTACAAACGAGCCGCGCAGTAATCCCGCTCGCGCCAGCGTCGCTAACCAGTGGGCATCACCCACATCGGTCTTGCGGCCCGGCACGTTCTTCACATGTCGCGCATTGACCACCTTGGCGCAGATGCCACGCGCTTCCAGTGCCGCATACGGGCTCTTCCAGTAAATGCCGGTGCTCTCCATCACGACTTCGTCGGGGCGTAGTGACGCCACCCAGTCGGCCAGTTCCCGACGGTCTCGCTTGAACGCGCCGAATTGACGTTGCTCGATGCGTGCGCAGCCGTCTGCTTCCTCGATCAGCGCACAGGCCGTGATCTGCGCCTGATGAATGTCCAGACCGATCACCCGTTTGTATAACGCTCCCAGTTCCATACCACCTCCTGTCGATTAGACTTAAGGGTGGAAGGTGGCGGGTGCCGGGACTGAACGTGCCTGAAGGCGACATGTCGCCAACGGCCTGTTTAGCGTGCGCTCTCTAGGGAAGCAATCCGGGGTGCGAGTCAGTCCGGCCGGTCACGTTAGCCGCGGGGTCGAGCCGCCAAAAACTTTTACGACCTTCACCCAACACCTTCCACCCCAAAGTCTCTTTCATCTTCAGGGGTGGTGCCTACCACCATGATCGTTAGCCCACCACGCACGACGAGCCCCGGATCCGGCGCGGCTGGAAAGTAGTCGAAATATCATAATAATGAAAATGCCGATGACATTCTCTTTCGCATGTAGAATGGCTACATTTCCCGTTTCGGCGCACCGCCCTCCATCTCCATGAATGCCCTCGAACTGATCGAACTCAGCCCCGTCATGCCGGTCATCGTGGTCCGCGACCCGGACACGGCCGTGGGCCTGGCCCGCGCGCTGGTCGCCGGCGGTGTCCGCACGCTGGAAATCACACTGCGCTCGGCGGCCGCGCTGGACGCGATCGCCGCCATCCGGGACCAGGTGCCCGACGCCGTGGTCGGCGTGGGCACCGTGCGCACGCCGCAGCAACTGGACACCGCCATGCGCGCCGGCGCCCGCTTCGGCATCAGCCCCGGCCTGACCGAAGACCTGGCCCATGCCGCGCGCGCCTCGGGCATCCCGTTCCTGCCGGGGGTCTCCACCGCCTCCGAAGCCATGCGCGCGGCGGAACTGGGCTTCCTGGTGCAAAAGCTGTTCCCGGCGGAAGCCGTGGGGGGCGAGGCGCTGCTGAAGGCTTGGCACGGTCCCCTGCCCGACCTGATCTTCTGCCCCACGGGGGGCATCCACGCGGGCAATGCGGCCCGGTACCTGGCCCTGCCCAACGTCGGCTGCGTGGGCGGCTCCTGGCTGACGCCCGCCGTCGCCATCGAGACCCGGCAATGGGACGCCATCACCGCCCTCGCCCGCGAGGCCTGCGCGCTGGGGAATCTCTGAGTCAGTCGAGCGGATAAGCCGCGCGCGGCGCCTCGCCCCGCAGCACCTGCAGCAGATTGTCGACCGCCATGACGGTCATGGCCGCGCGCGTCTCGTGCGTGGCCGAGCCGATGTGCGGCAGCGCCAGGATGCGCGGATGGCCGCGCAACGGCGAATCCGGCGGCAGCGGCTCGACATCGAACACGTCCAGCCCAGCCGCGCGCAGGCGTCCGCCATCCAGCGCATCGAGCAGGGCGCGCTCCTGGACGACAGGGCCGCGCGCGCCGTTGATCAGGATCGCGCCGGGCTTCATGCGGGCGAAAGCCCGTGGCCCGATCAGGCCGCGAGTGGCCTCGGTCAGCGGCAGGACCAGCACGACGAAATCGGCCGTCTCCAGCAGTTCGTCCAGTCCGGCGGCGCGCGCCTTGCCGGAAGGCAGGCCGCTTTCGACCGGCCGCCGGGCATGATAGACCACCGGCATGCCGAAGCCCAGGGCCGCCCGGCGGGCCAGCGCCTGGCCGATACGGCCATAGCCGACGATGCCCAGGGTCTTGCCGTGCACGTCCCAGCCGTACTCCTCGGGGCCGACGTTGCGCACCCACCGTCCCTCGCGCACCAGACTTGCCATGTCGCACAGCCGGCGGCTGGTGGCCAGCACCATGCCGAACAGCAGGTCCGCCACCGATTCCGTCAGCACGCCGGGGGTGTGGCACAGCACGATGCCGCGCTCGCGCAACGCGGCCAGCGGATAAGCGTCGACACCGACCGAGATGCTGGACACCACCCGCAGGGCCGGCGCCCGGTCCAGCATCTCCGCGTCGAGGCGGAAACTGGAGCCGATCATGCCCCGGGCCCGGCTCAACGCCTGGAAGAACGCCTCGCGTTGGTCCTCGCGCCGGGGATCGACCTGGATGACCTCGTGTTCCGCCCGGATCCGCGCCAGCTGCGATTCGGGAAGGTCACGGTAGACGAGGACGGTTTGGCATGGCATGCAAGACTCCCGGGAAGACGAGCCGGCCGCCGCGCCGCCCGGCGGCAAGACACAGCGGGCCGACGGCGAGCGGACGGACCTGTTGGAACTCCACAACTAATGTCCTGTCTGGTTAGTTTGGTCACTTGAATTCGGATGCATGGGCTTGTCAGGCAAGGCGCAAACCGCGGCGATAGCCGGTGCTATCGCGAGGATGAGTCTGGACACGGAGCAGTCCCTGCGGACTGCTCCGTGCCTGACGAATCCGAACCGCGTGCAAGCGGTGAGGGGGGCAGCAACGCAGCATGGCCAGCCCAGGCGCCGAAGGTAAGGATCGGAATTAGCCAGACAGGACACTAGAGTCCGACCAGCCGCAGCGCGGTTCGCGTGGGCAGGCCCTCGGTGTCGCCCGGCACCTGCACCGCGCAGGCGCCGATCCAGGCCCCGCGCGCCACAGCGCGTTCCAGGGGCAGCCCCTCGAGCAGGCCGCTGATCACGCCCACGGCGAAACCGTCGCCCGCGCCCACGGTATCGACGACCCGCTCCACCGGGCTGGCCGGTACGCGGCCGCCGCGCGTGCCGTCATCATAATACGCCCCGTCGGGGCCGAGCTTGACCACCACCACCCGCGCGCCCCGCTCCAGGTAGAAGCGCGCGATCATCTCGGGCTCGCGCTCGCCGGTCAGCAGGCGGCCTTCCTCCAGTCCCGGCAGCACCCAGTCCGCCAGGGCGGCCAGCTCGTTGACGCCTGTGCGCATGGCCTCGGCCGAGGCCCACAACGCAGGCCGCAGGTTGGTGTCGAAGGACACGGTCCTGCCCGCCTCGCGCATCAGACGCATGGTCTGGCGCGATACCTGGAAGCTGTCGGCGGACACCGCCGCGAACACACCGGTGGCGTGCAGATGGCGAGCGGACAGCAGCCAGCCCCGGTCCACGTCGTCCGGACGCATGCGGCTGGCGGCCGAGCCCGCGCGGTGGTATTCGACCAGGGGATCGCTGCCGTCCGTGACCCGGCTCTTGAACAACAGACCGGTCCGTTCACCCGGCGCCAGGACCACGCGCGAGCAGTCCACGCCCTCGCCGCGCAGGCTGTCGAGCAGGTAGCGGCCCAGGGAATCCTGTCCCAGCCGGCTGCCCCAGCCGACCCGCAGGCCCAGGCGGGCCAGCCCGATGGCCACGTTGGTCTCGGCACCCGCCGTGCGCTTGTGAAAGATTTCCACCTGTTCCAGCGGTCCGGGTCGCCCGGCCACCAGCATCGCCATCGCCTCGCCCAGCGTGACGACGTCGAGCGATTCACTCGTTGTCATTGAAAACTTGCTCCAGTCGGCGCAGCGCGTCCAGCGCCCGGCCGGTGATCCGGGTGAGATCCGCGCCGGTCAAGGGATATTCGATGGCCCGGGGAGCGGCGGCGGGCAGCGCCCGCAGCACCGCGCGCCAGGGCGCGGCGGACGATTCCAGCGGCACGGCCACCCAGCGGTCGGGACGCCGCAGCGCCCCCTTGCAATGCACGTAGTGGACCCGGGGCGCGAACGCATCGGCCGCCCGCAGGGGGCATTCGCCCACCCAGTGCCAGTTGCCCATGTCGAAGGTCATGCCCAGCGACACCCCAGCGGCGTCGGCCGCACGGAAGAAGGCCGTCAGAGCTGGGACAGTCCCCGCCGATTCCGTCTGATCGTTCTCCACCAGCAGTTCGACCGAATGGCCCGCCAGCAGGGTTCGCAGGGTGGCCATGCCGGCCGGCGCGCGCGGCGCGAAGCCGCCGATCGACATCTTCAGCCAGCCGGCGCCTAGCCGGGCCGCGCGGTCCAGACCTTCGCGGACCGCCGCCTCGTCGAGGCGGCCGGCGGCGTCCCACATGCCCCGCGGGCTGGAATAGACCCGGGCCAGACCCGCCTCGGCGGCCAGCGCCGCCAGCGCGGCGAGTTCGCCGCCGGCGTCCTCGCCCAGCAGCTCGCCGCGCACCTCGATGCCGTCGGCGCCGGCCGCGAGGGCCAGCCGCGCAAACCAGGCCTGTCCATGGCGCCGGACTTCGTCCGCGCCAAACGCCGCCAGGGAAACCAGTGCGCCGCGCGCCGGGACAGGTATGTGCATGGGAAAGATCCTCAGTGGTTCAGGATCTGGCCGAGGAAACCGCGCGTCTTCTCGTGACGCGGGGCCTCGAAGAACTGGTCCGGCGGCGCCTGCTCGATGATCCGGCCGTCGGCCATGAAGATCACCCGGTCGGCCACGCTGCGCGCGAAACCCATCTCGTGGGTCACGCACAGCATGGTCATGCCGTCGCGGGCCAGACCGATCATGGTGTCCAGGACTTCCTTGACCATTTCCGGGTCCAGCGCGGAGGTGGGCTCGTCGAACAGCATGACTTTCGGGGTCATGCACAGGGCGCGGGCGATGGCCACGCGCTGCTGCTGTCCCCCGGACAGCTGGCTGGGGTATTTGCGCGCCTGCTCGGCGATCCGCACGCGAGACAGGTATTCCATCGCCAGGGCCTCGGCCTGATCGGCCTTCAGCCCACGCGAGCGCATCGGCGCCAGCATGCAGTTGCGCAGCACCGTCATGTGCGGAAACAGATTGAATTGCTGGAACACCATGCCGACTTCCTGCCGCACGGCGTCGACTCCGCGCCCGTCGATGCCCAGAACGATGCCGTCCACCACGATGCGCCCGTCCCGGATGGTCTCCAGGCCGTTGATGCAGCGGATCAGGGTGGACTTGCCCGAACCCGAAGGTCCGCAGATCACGATGCGCTCGCCCGCCGCCACCGTCAGATCGATGTCGGTCAGGGCATGGAACTGCCCATACCATTTATTGAGCTTCTCGATCTGGATGATCGGAGCGCCGGAAGGCGCATCGCGGGTCGGGGTCGAAATCATGGCGGCGAGTCGGGTCGGGATTATTGCTTCAATTCCGGCAGCGGCGTGCCCAGCCATTTCTGGTAGAGCTTGCTGAATTCGCCGTTCTGGATGTTGCGGTCGATCAGTTCGTTGATGGCCTTGAGCGTTTCCGGCTGGTCCGGACGCATGGCCACCGCCATTTCCTGCTGCAGCAGCACAAACTTGTTGTCGAAGCGGTCCGGGGCGCGCTTGGCGATGCCGGCGGCCACCGTGGTGGAGCAGCCGATCGCGTCGACCTGGCCGGACAGCAGGGCCTGCATGGCCGAGGCGTCGTCATCGAAGCGGCGGACGTCGGCGTCCTTCGGGGCGATCTTGCTGACCGCGATGTCCTGGGTGCTGGCGCGCGCCACGCCGATCTTCTTGCCCGACAGGCCTTCCGGACCGGAGATCTTCAGGTCCTTGCCGCCGAACACCACGATCTGCGCGGCCGAGTACGGATGCGAGAACCGCACCTGCTTGGCGCGTTCCGGCGTGATCGCCAGCGAGGCCACCAGCACGTCGACCTTGTCGGTCAGCAGATAGGGGATGCGGTTGGGGCCGGTCACCGGCACGATCTTCACCTTCGCGCCCAGATCCTTGGCCAGGAGCCTGGCCACGTCGGCGTCATAGCCGTCGGGCTGGTTCTCGGTGTTCATGATGCCGTAGGGCGGGAAGTCGACCAGCATGCCGACCGTCAGTTCGCCTTTCTGCTTGACCTGGTCGATGGTCTCGGCCGAGGCCGCGGGCGCCAGGCCGACGGCCAGGGTGGCGCAGGCGGTCAGCAGGGCGCCGCCCAGCATGCCGCGCAAGGTGTGATTCTTGAACATAGAACGTCTCCGTGAGGTTGTCGGCCTGGGGCCTGTTGACACAGCAATGGGGCCGGACGCGCCCCGGAATCTTCCGTCCGCCTGTCAGCGCGCCTGGGCCAGCGACAGGCGCCGTTCCATCCGCCCCGCCAGCAGCGACAGGGGCCAGCACAGCAGGAAATACAGGGCCGCCACGATGGAGAACACCACCATGGGTTCGAACGTGGCGTTGTTCACGATCTGCCCCGCGCGGGTCAGTTCGGTGAAGCCGATGATGGCCGCCAGCGACGTGCCCTTGATGACCTGGACCAGGTAGCCGACCGTGGGCGGCACGGCGATTTTCAGCGCCTGCGGCAGGATCACGTCGCGCAGCCGGTCGCGGTAGTTCAGCCCCAGGGCGGCGGCGGCTTCCCACTGGCCGCGCGGCACGGCCTCGATGCAGCCGCGCCAGATCTCGCCCAGGAACGATCCCGCGTTCAGCGTCAACGCCACGGCGGCGGCGGTCCAGGGATCGACTTCGAGGCCGATCACCGGCGCGCCGAAGAACACCAGGAACAGCTGCAGCAACAGCGGCGTGCCCTGGAAGATCTTGATGAACCCCGTGGCCAGCGCCCGGGCGGCGCGATGCGTGCCGGTGCGCGCCAGGGCCACCGCCAGCCCGACCAGGCCGCCGCCGATGAAGGCGATGATCGACAGCAGCACGGTCCACTGGGCGGCCTGCAAGATGTACCAGAAGTCGGAGGATCCGAAGGTTCTCATGAGCGGCCGTCCGGATAACTGAGGTACCGGTCGTGAACCCGGCGAAAGACGTAGGAGAAGCACAGTGTCAGCGCCAGGTAGATCAGCGTGATGACGATGTAGATCTCGAAGCTGCGGAAGGTCTCGGACTGCAGGGTGGCGGCCACCGAGGTCAGGTCGTCGGCCGAGATCACCGACACCACGCTGGAAGCCAGCATCAGCAGGATGAACTGGCTGGTGAGCGCCGGATAGATGGCGCGCAGCGCGGGCTTGAGCACGACGAAGCGGAAAATCTCGACCCGCGTCAGGTTCAGGGCCAGGCCGGCCTCGATCTGGCCGTGGGGAATGGCCTCGATCCCCGCACGCACGATTTCCGTGGCGTAGGCGCCCAGGTTGACCGTCATGGCCACCAGCGCCGCCGTGTAGGGCGACCAGCGCACGCCGACGGCCGGCAGGGCGAAGAAGAAAAAGAAAAGCTGGACCAGGAACGGCGTGTTGCGGATGAGTTCGATGTAGACCTGGATCAACGCCCGCGCGGGCGCCGGACCGGACGTCTTGCCCCAGGCGCACAGCACCGCCACCGCCAGGCCGAGCAGCATCGCCAGGCCGGAGAGCTGGATCGTCATCCAGGTGCCATGCAGCAGCAGCGGCCACGCCTGGAACACCGGACCGAACTGGAAGGTGTAATTCATGAGGATCGCCGGGAAATCCGCATCGATGAAACCGGTTTCATTGTACTGAAGCGCACCGGCTTTGAAAATCGGTGCTAACCCTGCAGTCACCGGATTTCATCGGGATCCCGCGGGGCGCTCCGATCCGGCTGGCGGAGGCGGCTGGCGGAGGCGGCTGGCGGAGGCGGCCGGCGGAAGGCGGCGGTCAGTCCGGCTTCATTCGAGTCGAGCCCCGGGGCATCAGCGTCCCGGGCAGGCGGATCGCGCGGGCCGGGACGGCCAGCCCGCCGATGCGCTCGATCAGGCATTGCGCCGCCAGGCTGCCCAGGGCGTCCGTCGGCTGCGCCACCGCGCTGATGCCCGGCCCGACATACGGCGCCCAGGGGGTGTCGTCGATACCGATCAGGCCGATATCCGGCCCCAGGCTCCAGCCCAGCGCCGCCACGGCGGCCACGATGCGCATGGTCACGACCCCGTTGCCCGCGATCACGGCCGGCGGACGGCGCGCGCCGGCGCTCAGATCCCGCAGCGCCCGCGCCAGACCGTCGGGATCGTCGGCGCCCGCCTCGACCCATCGGCCCGCCGCCCGCGGCGCCAGGGCCGCCAGCCGGGCTTCGTAGGCGCGGATGCGCTCGATGCGTGAACTGACCGCGCCCAGCGGCTCGCTGACGAACAGGAAATCCCGATAGCCCGCCGCCATCAGGTGATCGAGACAGGCGTCGACAGCCTGGACGTTGTCCAGCGATACGAAATCGACTTCCAGGCCCTGGTGCAGACGATCGACCAGCACCACCGGCCGGCCGCGCAGGGCCGGCGTCAGTACCGAGCCCTGCTCCAGGCCCATGGTGTTCAGGATGAAGCCCTCGACCTGGTAGGTGGACAGCACCTGCAGCCCCACGCTTTCACGCTCGCGCTCATTGCCCAGGTTGAACAGCATCATCAGGTAGCCCGCCTGGCGGCAGGCCTGCTCGGCCCCGCTGAGCACGGCGACGGAATAGGGATTGGTGATGTCGGCCACCACCAGGCCGATGAGGCGGGATCGGCCGCGCTTGAGCGCACGGGCCATCGGGCTGGGCGTATAGGACAGCGCCTCGATCGCGACCTCGACCCGCCGGGCGATTTCCGGCGACAGCAGGGTGTCGCGGTGGTTGAGGAACCGCGACACCGTGGCCTTGGAAACTCCGGCGTGGCGGGCCACGTCGGCGATCGTGCTGCGCGGCGGATGAAGGCTCATGGGCGAAGGGATGCGGATGGAGCGCGCGGCGCGCGCGAGCGGGACGCCCCATTGTATCCATCGGGCGGCCGGGCGCTCAGCATCCCGCCCCTCAGCGTCCCGCCCACTGCGGCCACTGAAAGAAACAGGCGCCCTGCTCGGCCCCGTCCGCGTGGGCGCGGGCCACGCCGAACAGATCCCGGCCGATCCCCTGCGCGGACGCTTCCGGATCGAAGCCCGCCGGCTCGCGCGCCAGCCAGTCCGCCCCTCCCAGCACCTCCAACGTGCCTGCGGTGGCGTCCAGCCGCACGAGATCCCCGTCGCGCAGGCGCGCCAGCGGTCCGCCCACGCAGGCCTCGGGGGTGACGTGGATCGCGGCGGGCACCTTGCCCGAGGCGCCCGACATCCGGCCATCGGTGACCAGGGCCACCCGGTGGCCTCGGGCCTGCAGCACGGACAGCGCGGGCGTCAGCTGATGCAGTTCTGGCATGCCGTTGGCGCGCGGTCCCTGGAAGCGCAACACCGCCACCATGTCGCACTCCAGTTCGCCGCGCCCGAAGGCCTCGAGCAGCGCGGCCTGGGTCTCGAAAATCCTCGCGGGGGCCTCGACCACGAGATGCCCGGACGCGACGGCGGACACCTTGATCACCGCGCGCCCCAGATTGCCGCGCAGCAGCTTGAGTCCGCCGTCCGGACTGAAGGGCGTATCCGCCCCGCGCAGCACCGACTCGTCCGCAGACGCGCGCGGGCCGTCTTCCCAGACCAGGACGCCGTCGCGCAACGCCGGGCGGCGCGTGTAGGCCTCCAGCCCCCGGCCCATGATGGTGGTCACGTCCTCGTGCAGCAGCCCGGCCTCGCGCAGGCCGCGGATCAGGAAGGCCATGCCGCCCGCCGCCTGGAACTGGTTCACGTCGGCCCCGCCGTTCGGATAGACGCGCGCCAGCAGCGGCACCACCGCCGACAATTCGGAAAAATCGTCCCAGTCGATCGCGATACCCGCCGCGCGGGCGACGGCCACCAGGTGCATGGTGTGGTTCGTGGAGCCGCCGGTGGCCAGCAGGCCGACGATGCCGTTGACCAGCGCGCGCTCGTCGACGACTTCGGCCACCGGCGTGAAGCGCCCTCCCCCGGCGGCCAGGCCCAGGGCATGACGGGCGGCTTCGCGCGTCAGGGCCTCGCGCAACACGGTGCCCGGCGGCACGAAAGACGCCCCCGGCAGATGCAGGCCCATGATCTCCATCAGCATCTGGTTGGAATTGGCCGTACCGTAGAAAGTGCAGGTGCCGGGCGCGTGGTAGGCGCCCATTTCCGAGGCCAGCAGGGCGTCGCGGCCCACTTCGCCCTGCGCGTGCAGTTGCCGCACCCGGGACTTTTCCTCGTTGGAGATGCCCGAAGGCATCGGCCCGGCCGGCACGAAGACCACCGGCAGGTGGCCGAAGGCGAGCGCGCCGATCAGCATGCCCGGCACGATCTTGTCGCACACCCCCAGGCAGACCGCCGCATCGAACATCTGGTGGCTGAGCGCGATCGCCGTGGACAGGGCGATCACATCGCGGGAGAACAGGCTCAGTTCCATGCCCGCCTGGCCCTGGGTGATGCCGTCGCACATGGCGGGCACACCGCCCGCGAACTGGGCGCTGCCGCCGGCGGCGAACGCGGCCTGCCTGATCCAGGTCGGATAGCGCCCCAGCGGCTGGTGCGCCGACAGCATGTCGTTGTACGCCGACACGATCGCCAGATTGGGCCGCTCGGTGCCGGCCAGGCGCGCCTTGGCGGCGTCCGGCTCGGCGGCCAGGGCATGCGCCAGATTGGCGCATGCCAGCTGGGCGCGATGCGTCTTTTTCCCGTAGGCGGCGCGGCTGCGCGCCAGGTAGCGTTCGCGGGTGGCGCGACTGCGGGCGGCGATGCGCCCGGTCACGGACTGGACGACGGGATGAAGGGTCACGACAGCCTCCGGACGACGGGAATGGACGAGGTCTCAGTATAGGCTTATTTTTAGTTGAACTACATTTACCATGACAAGAAAGAAATATTACTGATTTTATGTAGTTTTATTACCTATCTGTCCGTCCGGACCTGTTCCCGTCGGACGCGGCCCCGGCGGCCCGCCTTTATACTGATGCCCTCATGAACACATCCATCCTGCCCGAGCTGCGCGCCCGCCTGCCCGGCCTGAGCCGCGCCGCCGCCCGCGTCGCGCGCCTGGCCATCGCCCATCCCGGCGACGTCGCGCGCATGACCATCGGCGAGATCGCCCAGGCGGCCGAGGTCAGCGAACCCACGGTCATCCGGTTCTGCCGCGCACTGGGCCACGCGGGATGGCCCGACTTCAAGGTCCGGCTGGCCGCCAGCCTGATGACCGGGGTGCCCTACGTGCACTCCTCGCTGCGGCCCGACGAAAGCGTGGCCGGCCTGACCGGCAAGGTCTTTGAAAACGCCGTCTCTGCGCTGCTGCGCGTGCGCGACGGACTCGATCCCGCCGTGATCGAATCGGCCATCGGCCTGCTGGCGCGAGCCCGCCGCATCGAGTTCTACGGCGTGGGCAATTCCGGTATCGTCGCCGCCGATGCGCAGCACAAGTTCTTCCGCTTCGACCTGGCGGTCACCGCCTATTCCGACAGCCACGTCCAGGCCATGGCGGCCTCGCTGCTGGGCCCGACCGACGCGCTGGTGGCCATTTCGCACTCGGGCCGTTCGCGCGAACTGCTCGAAGCGGTCGGTCTGGCGCGGGCCAATGGCTGCCCGGTCATCGCCATCACCGCCTCCGGCACGCCCCTGGCCGAACTGGCGACGCTGCTCCTGCGCGCCGACACCCAGGAGGACACCGCGCTCTACAGCCCCATGATCTCGCGGCTGGCGCACCTGGCGATCATCGACGTACTGGCCCTGGGCGTGGCCCTGCGGCGGGGCGACCAGGCCAGCCGGGTGCTGGAAAAGACCAAGAAAAGCCTGATCGGCAAGCGCCGGACGTAACTCTCCGAACATCCCATGGATTCCTCGAACCCACTTCTGTCCCTGCCCTCGATCAGTCCCGCCCTCGCCGCCCTGCGGCCCGGCCAGCGCTATGCCCAGCCCCGCCCGCCGGGCTCCGGCGACGCTCTGCTGCTGGCCGCCCTGGCCCGCGAGGCCCTGCACCCGCTGGCCGCCTTCTGCGCCGACCCGCTGGCCGCCCGGCGCCTGGCCGACGAAATCGCCCTGTTCGACCCCGACCTGCGCGTGCGCTTCCTGCCCGACTGGGAAACTCTGCCCTACGACAGTTTTTCCCCGCACCAGGATCTGATCTCCGAGCGCCTGCGCACCCTGCACGCCCTGGGCCAGGGCGCCGTGGATATCCTGGTGGCGCCCGTCACCACCGCCCTGGTCCGACTGGCCCCGCCCGCCTTCCTGGCGGCCTACACCTTCCATTTTCGCCAGGGCGACACCCTGGACGAGGAGCGCCTGCGCACCCAGCTGACCCTGGCCAACTACAGCCACGTCACCCAGGTCGGCGCGCCCGGCGAATTCTGCATCCGCGGCGGCCTGATCGACCTGTTCCCCATGGGATCGGCCCTGCCCTACCGCATCGACCTGTTCGACCGGGAAATCGAGTCCATCCGCAGCTTCGACGGCGATACCCAGCGCAGCCTGTACCCGGTGCGCGAGATCGAACTGCTGCCGGGCCGTGAATTCCCCATGGACGAGGCCGCGCGCAACCGCTTCCGCGCGCGCTTCCGCGAAGTCTTCGAAGGCGACCCGTCGCGCGCCCTGCCCTACAAGGACATCGGCAACGGCATCGCCTTCGCCGGCATTGAATACTACCTGCCGCTGTTCTTCGAACAGACGGCCACGTTGTTCGACTATCTGCCGCCCGACACCGTGGCCGTCACGCTGGGCGACGCCCCGGAAGCCATCGCCCGCTTCTCCCAGGACGCGCGCAACCGCTGGCAATTCCTGAAGTCAGACCCGGAACGCCCGGTCCTGCCACCCGACGCCCTGTTCCTGGACGACGAAGCCTTCCACGCCCGCCTGCGCGATTTGGCCCGCCTGGCGCTGACCGACGAGGGCACGCATCCGGACTTCGCCCTCTGCCCGGCCGCGGCCGTCAACCGGCGCGCCGACGACCCCCTGGCCGACCTGCGCCGCCACCTGGACTCGACCCCGCTGCGCACGGCGCTGTGCGTGGATTCCGCCGGACGCCGGGAGACCATCGCCGAGCTGCTGGCCGACTATCGCCTGAAGCCCGACGCCATCTTCGATACCTGGCAGGACTGGCTGCGGAGCGAGGCGCATTCTCCATCGCCGGGCCGCGAGGCGGACAGCCAGCCGAAGGCGCGGCGCAGGGGCCATTTTTCCCTGGTCGTCGCCCCGCTGTCCGGGGGCTTCCAGGCGCCCTCCGCCGGACTGGCGGTGCTCACGGAAAACGACCTCTATCCCGCCCAGGCCGGCCGCCCCGCGCGCGCGCGCCGCCGCCACGAGCACGGCAGCGACATCGATGCCATGGTGCGCGACCTGGCCGAGCTGCACGTGGGCGATCCGGTGGTGCACGCGCAGCACGGCATCGGCCGCTACCGCGGCCTGGTCAGCATGGACCTGGGAGAGGGCCCCATCGAACTGCTGCACCTGGAATACGCCCGCGACGCCACCCTGTATGTGCCAGTCTCGCAGCTGCACCTGATCGCCCGCTACAGCGGCGCCGATCCGGACCAGGCGCCGTTGCACCCGCTGGGCTCCGGCCAGTGGGAAAAGGCCCGCCGCAAGGCCGCCCGCCAGGCGCGCGACACGGCCGCGGAATTGCTGGCCCTGTACGCCAAGCGGGCCGCCCGGGAAGGGCTGCGCTTCAAGTTCCCCGCCCGCGACTACCAGGCCTTCGCCGAAGGCTTCGGCTTCGAGGAGACCCCGGACCAGGCCGCCGCCATCACGGCGGTGATCCAGGACATGACCTCCGGCCGACCCATGGACCGGCTGGTCTGCGGCGATGTGGGCTTCGGCAAGACCGAGGTCGCCCTGCGCGCCGCCTTCCTGGCCGTCATGAACGGCCGCCAGGTGGCGCTGCTGTGCCCCACCACCCTGCTGGCCGAACAGCACGCCCAGAACTTCGCCACCCGCTTCGCCGACTGGCCGGTGCGCATCGCCGAACTCTCGCGCTTCCGGACCGGCAAGGAAACGGCCAAGGCCATCGACGGCCTGGCCGAGGGCTCCGTGGACATCGTCATCGGCACGCACAAGATCCTGTCCAAGGAAGTGCGCTACAAGCATCTGGGCCTGGTCATCATCGACGAGGAGCACCGCTTCGGCGTGCGCCAGAAGGAAGCCCTGAAGGCCCTGCGCGCCGAAGTCGACGTGCTGACCCTGACCGCCACGCCGATCCCGCGCACCCTGGGCATGTCCCTGGAAGGCATCCGTGACTTCTCCGTGATCGCCACCGCGCCGCAGAAGCGCCTGGCGATCAAGACTTTCGTGCGCCGCGAGGACGGCAGCACCATCCGCGAGGCCATCCTGCGCGAACTCAAGCGCGGCGGACAGGTCTATTTCCTGCACAACGAGGTCGAGACCATCCTCAACCGCCGCGCGCGGCTGGAGGAACTCGTCCCCGAAGCCCGCATTGCCGTCGCCCACGGCCAGATGGCCGAGCGCGAACTGGAAGAGGTCATGAAGGGCTTCTACCAGCAACGCTTCAACGTGCTGCTGTGCACCACCATCATCGAGACCGGCATCGACGTGCCCTCGGCCAATACCATCCTCATCCACCGCGCCGACAAACTGGGCTTGGCCCAGCTGCACCAGCTGCGCGGCCGAGTGGGCCGGTCCCACCACCAGGCCTATGCCTACCTGCTCACCCCGGGCGAGGACGCCATCACCGCCAACGCCAGGAAGCGCCTGGAAGCCATCCAGTCCATGGAGGAACTGGGCGCCGGCTTCTTCCTGGCCATGCACGACCTGGAGATCCGCGGCAGCGGCGAGGTCCTGGGCGAATCGCAGTCCGGCAACATCCAGGAAATCGGCTACAGCCTGTACAACGACATGCTGGCCGCCGCCGTGCGCGCCCTGAAGTCCGGCGAGGAGCCCGACCTGGAATCGCCGTTCGGCAGCCAGTGCGAGGTCAACCTGCACGCCCCGGCGCTGCTGCCCTCGGACTACTGCGCCGACGTCCAGGCCCGGCTGGGCCTGTACAAGCGCCTGGCGCACGCCGCCGACGCCGATGCGCTCACCCTGCTGCAGGAAGAGCTGATCGACCGCTACGGCAAGCTGCCCGAGGCCGGCCAGACCCTGCTGTCGCTACACCGCCTGCGGCTGCTGGCCGAACCGCTGGGCGTGATCAAGATCGACGCCGGCGAGACCCAGGCCTCGATCCAGTTCGCCGCCCAGCCCGATGTGGATCCGATCCGCATCATCGAACTGGTGCAGCAGGACCGCCAGGTCCGCCTGAACGGCCCCGACCGCCTGAAGATCACCTTCGGCGGCGCCGTGGACGTACCCGGCCGCGTGCAGAAGCTGCGCGGATTGCTGCAAAGGCTGGGGGGCGCGGCGGCGTAGCCGTTCGCCCCCCAGCCCACGCGGCAGCCACACGGGTGGACGGCCGCGCAAGCGGCCGGATAGCGGCTGAAGCAGCCACGGATTCACAGCGCCACCCCCCTCCCCGGATTTCCTGCCATCCAGGATAAGGACGGCTGATTTTGTATCCGCTCTCCATGATTCCTTCACATTTCTATTTTTTTAACATAGAATGCGATTCGTTCTTATTTAGATTCTTATAACATTTAATGGAGAAGCTCTTGGCATCGCACCCTTCCGCCTCCCGGACTCTGCTGGGCTCGTCCCTCGCCCTGGCGCTCGCCGCTCCGGGGACCTTCCTGCCGACAGGCGCGCAGGCTCAGTCCGCGGGCAAGCCCGCCACCCTGAGCCCCGTGACGGTTCAAGGCGACCGGGGCGACAACTACAAGACCGACGAGGCCTCCCAGGCCAAGTTCACGGCGCCGCTGCTGGATACGCCCAAATCCGTCCAGATCATTCCCCAGGCCATCATTCAGGACACCAACGCCACCTCGCTCGAAGACGTCCTGCGCAACTCTCCGGGCATCACCTTCGGCGCCGGCGAAGGCGGCCAACCACTGGCCGACCGCCCCTTCATCCGCGGCGCCTCCTCGGCCAGCAACATCTACGTGGACGGGATCCGAGACGCCGGCGGACAGACGCGCGAAGTCTTCGACCTGGAAAGCGTGGAGATCATCCGCGGCGCGGATTCCACCCTGGGCGGGCGCGGCACGGGCGGCGGCAGCATCAACCTGACCAGCAAGCACGCCCACCTGGGCAACGCCGCCAGCGCCAGCCTGGGCATCGGCACCGACAAATACTTCCGCGCCACCGCCGACGGCAACTGGCAGTTCAGCGACACCTCGGCATTCCGCCTGAACGTCCTGGGCGCCTCGGGCGATGTGCCCGGCCGCAGCGCCGTGGACTACAAGAACTGGGGCGTGGCGCCCACGATCTCCTTCGGCCTGGGCACGCCGACCCGCGCCTCGATCAGCTTCTATCACTACCAGACGGACGGGATGCCGGACTACGGGGTGCCGGTGATCCGCAACGCAAAAGACAGCAAAGGAAACGTGACGCGAGAGTTTCCCTACATGACCGACAACGGCATCCTGGACGTGGGCCGCGACACTTTCTACGGCGTCCATGACAGGGACTACCGCAAGACGCAGGCGGACATCGGCACCATCGAGATCGAACACGACATCACGGACCGCCTGACGGTGCGCAACGCCACGCGCTACGGCGAAACACTGAACGACTATGTCCTGACCAATCCTGGGGATGGGCAGGTCAGATATGATGCGGGCACGGACCGGTACTGGTTGCTGCGCGGCCTGAAATCACGCTGGCAGAAAAGCACTACGCTGGCCAACGTGACAGAATTGACCGGAAAATTCGAAACGGGCAGTCTGAAGCACAGCTTCAACGCCGGTATTGAACTGTCTCAGGAAACGACGAAAAACGCCGGTTACGACGTCACCACAACCAATGGCTCCGCCTGCCCGGCCGTGTTCGCCGGCAAGATGGACTGCACGCCGCTCTTCAACCCCAACCCCAACGACCCCTGGTCCGGCAGCATTGCACGCGGCCCGCTGAGCCTGGACGCCAAATCCACCACCCAGGCCGCCTACTTCTTCGACAGCATCGACTTGAACGAACAGTTCTCGGTCAATGCCGGAGTGCGTTTCGACCGTTATCGGATTTCGGGCGAATCGATCCCGCGCGGCGCCACGGCACCGGTGCATGACGAAGGCTCCTGGAACATGTTCAACTACCAGTTGGGTCTGGTCTACAAGCCGGCGCCCAACGGCAGCATCTACGTCAGCTATGCCACGGCATCCACCCCCCCTAGCATGTCGGGTGGCGACCAGGACAGCCTGGGCGCGACCGGCGCCAATAGCCTGAGCGACCTGAAGCCCGAAAAGAGCCGCACCGTCGAACTGGGCACCAAATGGAATTTCCTGAACGACCGTCTGGGTCTGACCGCCGCCATTTTCGAGAATGAACGGCGCGATGCGCAGATCGAGGTCGATCCGGGCGTCTACGCCCAGGCCGGAAAGACCCGCGTGCGCGGCCTGGAACTGGGCATCAACGGCAAGATCACCCCGGAATGGGCGGTCTACGGAGGCTATGCCTACCTGGACAGCAAGCTGGTGGAAGGCGCCTACAGCAACGTCAACGAGGGCGATCCCCTGACCAACACGCCCAAGCACAGCTTCAGCCTGTGGACCACCTACAAGGTCCTGCCACCGCTGACCGTGGGCGCGGGCGCCTACTACGTCGGCAAGACCTTCGGCGGCTCGGGTCAGGGCACGGCCGGCGGTGGCGCCAATGGCACCTACATGCCCGCCTACTGGCGCTTCGACGCCATGGCGTCCTACCAGGTCAACAAAAACCTCGGCTTCCAGCTGAACGCCCTGAACCTGACCGACAAGGTGTACTACGCCCACAACAACGGCAACCACCACGCCGACTTCGGTCCCGGCCGCCAGATCATCCTGACCGCCAACCTGAAGTATTGATCATCGCTCAGGCGATCCCACGCTTCCGACATGCTCATCACCCTTCCTGACCTGCTGCCGCCCGACGTGGTCCGGCAATGCCGCGCCGACCTCGAAACCGCTCGCTGGACGGACGGCGGCCTGACCGCCGGCCACGTCGCCGCCCACGTCAAGGCCAACCGCCAGCTGGCGTTGGACGACCCGGCGGGCGCGCGGATCGGCGCCCTGATCCTCGAAGCCCTGAGCCGCGATCCCCTGTTCATGTCCGCCGCCCTGCCCGCGCGCATCCTGCCGCCAAGATTCAACCGCTACGAAGGCGGCGAGCACTACGGTTTCCACATCGACAACGCCATCTTCCAGGTGCCCGGGGAATCCGGGCGCATCCGCACCGATGTGTCCACCACGGTGTTCTTCAGCGATCCGGACGAATACGAAGGCGGGGAACTGGTCATCCAGGACACCTATGGCGAACAGCGCGTCAAACTGCCCGCCGGCCACGCCGTGGTCTACCCCGGCACCAGCCTGCACCGCGTCATCCCCGTCACCCGGGGCGTGCGCTACGGCTCGTTCTTCTGGACCCAGAGCCTGGTGCGCGACGATGGCCGCCGCGCCCTGCTGCTGGACCAGGATGTCGCCATCCAGCGCCTGATCCAGGCCGGCGCCGACCCCGAAACCATCGCCCGGCTCACCGGGGTCTATCACAACCTGCTGCGGATGTGGTCGGAGTTGTAGGTCAACCTGAACCAGTTCAGCACCGCATCCAGCGGGCTGTGGTCCAGAGCGAAACGCGCCTGGGCGCGCACCACGGGCTTGGCCCGATAGGCCACTGAATAGAACGCCTGCGCCATCATCGGCAGGTCGTTGGACCCATCCCCCAGCACGATGATCTGTTCCGGCGCCGCGCCCGTGGATTCCGCCAAGGCGCGCACGTGGCGCGCCTTGGCCGCGCCGTCGACGATATCGCCCAGAACCCGACCCGTCAGCACGCCGCCCGCGACCTCCAGGGTGTTCGCATGGGCTTCGTCCAGCGCCAACCCCCGGCGCAGTCGCTCGGTGAAGAAGGTGAAGCCCCCGGACACCAGGATCGTCTTCAGGCCATGGGCGCGCGCGACCTCGATCAGGCGCTCGGCTCCCGGGTTCAGCCGCAGGCGTCCGGTGAAGACCTGCTCCAGCGCGGTTTCCGGCACGCCGCGCAGCAGGGCCACGCGACGGCGCAGGCTTTCGGCGAAATCCTTGATCTCGCCGCGCATGGCCGCCTCGGTGATGGCTGCGACCTCGGCCTTGCGGCCCACCGCATCGGCGATCTCGTCGATGCACTCAATGTTGACCAGGGTGGAATCCATGTCCATGGCCAGCACCCGGCAGTCCGCCAGGCGATGCACCGTGTCCAGCCAGGCCGCATCCATGCGGGCGGCCTCGGCCTGCGCCAGGGCCTCGCCCCTGCAGTCCGGATCCACGTCCAGCAGGCGCACGGCGGTGGGGCCCAGTTCCTGAACGCCGCCCGCGCAGGCCACGGCCGCGAGCCGCTCGATATCCGCCGCCATCAGGCGCGGAGCCTGCAGGATGATGTGTGCCATGTGGAAAGTCCTCGGGATTCAGCGCGGCCATTTTACCGTCTGTCCGTACCCCGCCACCGCACCCGGGCCGCCTCGATCGCGGGTGGCCACAATGCACGGGACGCATCCCGGGACGGATCCCCTCCGCAGCCCATTCGCGGCGACTCTGTGGCATCCTTCATTCTTCACCCCACGAGCCCGATACACCGCCATGACCGCCCCCCTCTGCGCCCAGGATTACGCCGAACTGGCCAGCGCCCGCCTGGACCCCGCCACCTGGGCCTGGCTGGAATCCGGTGGCGCGGACGAACACACGGCTCGGGCCAATCTCGACGCCTGGCCGGCCCTGCGGCTGCGCGGCCGCGTGCTGCGACCGCTGGCCGGCGCCCATACCCGTCTGGAACTGGGCGGCCAGGCCCTGGCGCACCCGATCCTGATCGCTCCCACCGCCTGGCACGGCCTGGTCCACCCTGACGGCGAGACCGCCACCGCGCTGGCCGCCGCCGCCACCGGCACGCCCTACGTGCTGAGCGCCCAGTCGGGCACGGCCATCGAAGCCCTGGCCGCCCTGCACGAGCCGCCCTCGCTGTGGTTCCAGCTCTATGCCCAGACCCGCCGCGAGGACACGCTGGCCCTGGCCAACCGTGCCCTGCGGGCTGGCGCCCGCGCCCTGGTGCTGACCGTGGACGCGCCCGTGAACGGCGTGCGCAATGTCGAACAGCGCGGCGGGTTCCACCTGCCGGACACGATCCGCTCCGTCCACCTGGACGGCTTGTCGCCGCCCGCCGCACGGCCGGCGCCCCCCGGCGGCAACCCTCTGTTCGGCGGCGGCCTGCTGGACGCCGCCCCGACATGGGATGACGTGGCCTGGCTGCGGGCCAGGTTGCCCGCCGGCACGCTCCTGTGGCTCAAGGGCATCCTGGACCCGGAGGACGCGCGCCTGGCCCTGGCGCACGGCATCGACGGCCTGATCGTCTCCAATCATGGGGGCCGCTGCCTGGACACCCTGCCCTCCACCTGCGAGGCCCTGCCGAACGTGGCGCGGGCCGTGGCGGGCCGCATCCCCATCCTGGTGGACGGCGGCATCCGGCGCGGCACCGACATCCTCAAGGCGCTGGCGCTGGGCGCCCGGGGCGTGCTGATCGGACGGCCCGCCCTGCACGCCCTGGCGGCGGGTGGCGCGCCCGCCCTGGCGCACCTGATCCAGGTACTGCGCGGGGAACTGGAAGTGGCGATGGCCCTGACGGGCTGCCGCACGCTGGCGGACGTGGACCAGGACGTGCTGTGGGCACTCGCACCGCCGTGTGCCGCCATTGATTCGCGGCCCGACTGCCAGCTTGCACAGGACAAGTCTTTTCAAAAGCATGGACACGGGAACCATATATAGCGCTTTAGATGAGTAAAAGCGCGTATAAGACCTTTCTGACCATGTTCTGCGGGCGACCCACATCAAGCTGCCAGGAAGCCTTGCATCCGGAAGGCGGCAATACCCGTCCGGGCCGCTCGAGTCGAAATCGGACCGCGAACGGCCTGGGACGGTCAAATCCGCGTCAGCGCGGATGGCGGCGCAGCATGTAGCGCCAGACGAACCCCGGATAACCCAGCACCAGGAACAGGGCCAGGGTCACGGCATAGAATTCCCAGCGCTGGGGAAAGGCGTTGCCCAGGTTCAACTCCAGGGCGAAACCCAGCGTGCCGACCAGCACGTAGCCCACCAGCACTTCAAGCAGCCGGTCGAAGAAGGACTTGACGCGCGCGCCGCGGGCGGTCCGGTCCGCCCGCGCCCCGGCCCGCGGCCGGTCCCAGCCCGGCAGGGCCAGCAGCAGCCATGCCGCCAGCAGGCTCAGCAGCAGCTTCGACAGGAACAGCACGGTCGTCGCGCCCCCGCCGGCGAAGGCTCCACCCACCAGCTTCAGCGTGCCCCAGGACCACAGGGCCAGCCCCGCCAGAAAGGCCAGTCCAAGGCCCCAGCGCGCCAGACCGGACAGCGCGCCGCCCGCTGCGCCCCAGGGCCAGGGCGCCAGCCGCCGTTCCAGCAGGAACGGCAGGTTGGCCATGACCAGGGCGCAGAGTATGACGATCCAGACCGCCGCCGTCAGGGACATGAAACGCTCGACCCGATCAGAAGTTGAGCGACTGGCGGATGACGTCCACGCACAGGGACATCAGGCCGCCCGGCAGAATCCCCAGACCGATCACCAGCAGGCCGTTCAGGGACATCACGCCGCGCGTGGCCAGCGTGCCAGCGCCCAGCGTGACATTGTCCTCGGGCTCGTCGAAATAGGCCGTCTTCACCACACGCAGGTAGTAGAAGGCGCCGATCAGCGAACACATCACCGCGAACACCGCCAGCCAGACGTGACCGGCGCCGACCACGGCCTGCAGCACGACCAGCTTGGCGTAGAAGCCCGACAGCGGCGGAATGCCCGCCAGCGAGAACATGGACAGCAGCAGCACGCCGGCCAGCAACGGGTTGCGGCGATTCAGGCCCTTGAGATCCGAGATTTCCTCGCACTCGAAGCCCTGGCGCGACAGCAGCAGGATCAGGCCAAAAGTGGACAGTGTGGTCAGCACGTAGATGACCACGTAGAACAGCGAGGCGCCGTAGGCGGCGGCGCTGGCGCCGGCCTGGCCTTCGTACACGCCCGACAACAGGCCCAGGAACACGAAGCCCATCTGGCCGATGGTCGAGTAGGCCAGCATGCGCTTGAAATTGGTCTGGGCGATGGCGACGATGTTGCCGACGGCCAGAGAAAGCACGGCCAGGATCAGCAGCATCGGCTGCCAGTCCACCGCGATGTCGTGCAGGGCCTCGATCAGCAGGCGCAGCGTGATGACGAAAGCGGCGAACTTCGGAGCCGTACCCACCAGCAGCGTGACCGTGGTCGGCGCACCCTGGTAGACGTCGGGCGTCCACATGTGAAAGGGCGCGGCCGTCATCTTGAAGGCCAGACCCGAGACGATGAACACCACGCCGAACACCAGCGGCATACGGTCGGCGCCGCCATCGCGGATCACCTGGGCGATCTCGGCCAGGCCCAACTGGCCGGTGGCGCCGTAGATCATGGACATGCCGTACAGCAGGATGCCGGACGCCAGGCAGCCCAGCACGTAGTACTTCATCGCGGCCTCGGTGGAGGCCAGGTGATCGCGGCGCAGGGCCACCAGGCCATACAGGGCGAAGGACATCAGTTCCACGCCCAGGTACACCGTCAGCATGCTGCCGGCCGAGATCATGACGAATTCGCCCAGCAGGGTCAGCAGCGCCAGAGAATACATTTCCCCGCCGCGCGCCACCATGTCGCGCTTTTCAGCATAGGCACGACCGTAGATCAGCGTCACGCCGACGGCGATGGCCGACAGGATCTTCAGGAAGTGGCCCAGCGAATCGGCCACGTACAGGCTGCTGAAGGTGCGGCCCCGCGTATCCTCGCCCCACTGCCCCCAGGACACCAGGACGACGACCAGCAGCGTGCCCATGGTCAGCATGAACGTCATGCGCCGCGTGGGCTCGTTGCCGAAGGCGTCGATCAGCAGCACGGCCCCGGTCAGCACCAGCAGAACGATCTCGGGAGTCGCCAGCGCGAAGTCGAAAAGATTTTGCATAGTGTTTCCGGCCTACAGTTTCGAGATGGACACGTGCTGCAGCAAGGCTTGCACCGAGGGATGCATCAAGTCCGTGAAGGGCTTGGGATAGATGCCCATGAACAGCGTCAGGATGGCCAGCAGGCCCAGGATCAGGAACTCGCGGCTGCACAGGTCGGACATGCCGTCCACCTGTTCGTTGGCCACCGGGCCGAAGGCCACGCGCTTGACCATCCACAGCGAATAGCCCGCGCCCCAGATCAGCGCCGAGGCGGCCAGCAGGCCGATCCAGAAGTTGTACTGCACCGCGCCCAGGATCACCGTGAATTCGCCGATGAAGCCGCTGGTGCCCGGCAGGCCCGCGTTGGCCATGGAAAACAGCACGAAATACGTGACGAAGCGCGGCATGCGGTGCACCACCCCGCCGTAGGCGTCGATGCGGCGCGTGTGCAGGCGATCGTACATGACGCCGATGCACATGAACATGGCGCCCGACACGAAGCCGTGCGAGATCATCTGGATGATGGCGCCTTCCAGGCCGGTGACGTTGAACAGGAAGAAGCCCAGGGTCACGAAGCCCATATGCGCCACGGACGAATACGCCACGAGCTTCTTCATGTCGTCCTGGACGATGGCGACCAGGCCGATGTAGATCACCGCGATCAGCGACAGCGCGATCATCAGGCCGGCCAGGCTGTGCGAGGCGTCGGGCGCGATCGGCAGCGAGAAGCGCAGGAAGCCGTAGGCGCCGAGCTTCAGCATGATCGCCGCCAGCACGATGGAGCCGCCCGTGGGGGCTTCGACGTGGGCGTCGGGCAGCCAGGTGTGCACCGGCCACATCGGCACCTTGACCGCGAAGGCCGCCAGCAGCGCCACGAAGATGAAGACCTGCTCGGTGTAGCTCAGGGGCAGCTTGTGCCAGGTCGCCACGTCGAAGGACCCGCCCGAGGCGTGCCACAGGTAGATGAAGGCGATCAGGGTCAGCAGCGAGCCCATCAGCGTGTAGAGGAAGAACTTGAAGGCCGCATACACGCGGTTCGGGCCGCCCCAGGCGCCGATGATGATGTACATCGGGATCAGGGTGGCTTCGAAGAACACATAGAACAGCATGCCGTCCAGGGCGCAGAACACCCCGATCATCAGGCCCGACAGGATCAGGAAGGCGGCCATGTACTGGGCCACGCGCGACTTGATGACTTCCCAGCCGGCCAGCACCACGATGATGGTGATGAAGGCCGTCAGCAGCACGAACCACACCGAGATGCCGTCGATCCCCAGGTGGTAGTTGAGGTTGAAGGCCTCGATCCACGGCGTCTTTTCGACGAACTGCATGTCGGCCGTGTCCGGGTTGAAGCCGGTGTACAAGGGGATGGTCACCAGCAGCCCGGCGATGGAGCCGACCAGCGACAGCGCGCGGGCCGGTCCCGGATTGTCGTCCCGGCCGACCAGCAGCACCAGCAGCCCGAAGAAGATCGGGACGAAGATCGAGAGGGTCAGCCAGGGGAGTGTAGAGGACGCCATTTCGCTAGCCATCAGTGAACCATCAAGACGAAGAAAGTGAGAAACACCATGATGCCGATGATCATGGCGAAGGCGTAGTGATAGATGTAGCCGGACTGCAGCAGACGGGCCGTGGCGGCCGCGGCCCCCACCAGCCGCGCGCTGCCGTTGATGATCAGGCCGTCGATCAGGCCGCGGTCGCCGCCCTGCCACAGCCCGCGCCCCAGGGCACGGGTGAAGCGGGCGATGACGTTCTCATTGAACCAGTCGAAGTAGTACTTGTTGTCCAGCAGGCGGTAGATCGGGGCCAGGCCGCGCGCGAACGCCGCGGGCACCGACGGGTTCACCAGCCAGCAGTACCAGGCGACCACGAAGCCGGCCAGCAGCAGCAGGAACGGCACCGAGGTGAAGCCGTGCAGCGCGAAGGCCACCCAGCCGTGCCATTCGTGGGCCAGTTCGGCCATGGCCGGATGGTGGGAAGCGACCGTGATGGCCTTGCCGAAGTAGCCGTCGAACAGCAACGGGTCGATGAACCAGACCCCGGCCACCACCGACATCACCGCCAGCAGCACCAGCGGCAGCGTCACCACCCAGGGCGATTCCTTGGGCAGGCCGCCGCCGTGGTGGTCGTCGTGGCCGTGATCGCCATGACCGTGCGCATGCGCGTCGTGGCCATGGGCCGCCAGGGTACGGCCTTCGTCATGATGGACGTGGGCCGGACCGTGCTTCAGGTCGAAGCGTTCCTTGCCGTGGAAGACCAGGAAGTACAGGCGGAAGGAATACAGCGAGGTCACGAACACGCCGCACAGCGTCGCGTAGTAGGCGAAGCTCGCCCCCCAGACATTGGCCGCGCCGGCGGCCTCGATGATGTGTTCCTTGGAATAGAAGCCCGAGAAGAACGGCGTGCCCACCAGGGCCAGCGTGCCGATCAGCATGGTGATCCAGGTGATCGGCATGTACTTGCGCAGGCCGCCCATGTGGCGCATGTCCTGGTCGTGGTGCATGCCCAGGATGACCGAGCCCGCGCCCAGGAACAGCAGCGCCTTGAAGAAGGCGTGCGTCATCAGGTGGAAGATCGCCACCGGGTAGGCCGAGGCGCCCAGCGCCACCGTCATGTAGCCCAGCTGCGACAACGTGGAATAGGCCACCACGCGCTTGATGTCGTTCTGCACCACCCCGAGGATGCCCAGGAACAGCGCGCCGAAGGCGCCGATCACGATGATGACCGACAGCGCCGTGGGCGACATCTCGAACACGGGCGAGAAGCGGGCCACCATGAAGATCCCGGCCGTCACCATGGTGGCGGCGTGGATCAGCGCGGAGATCGGCGTCGGGCCTTCCATGGAGTCGGGCAGCCAGACGTGCAGCGGCGCCTGGGCGGACTTGCCCATGGCGCCCACGAACAGCGCCAGGCAGGCCACGGTCAGCAGGTGCCATTCGGTGCCCGGGAACAGCAGGCCGGAAAGCCGGTCCACCTGGGCGAAGACTTCCGCGTAGTTCAGGCTGCCGGTGTAGGCGTACAGCAGGCCGATGCCCAGCACGAAGCCGAAGTCGCCCACGCGGTTCACCATGAAGGCCTTCAGGTTGGCGAACACCGCCGACGGCCGGCCGTAGTAGAAGCCGATCAGCAGGTACGACACCAGGCCCACGGCTTCCCAGCCGAAGAACAGCTGCAGCATGTTGTTCGCCATCACCAGCATCAGCATGGAGAAGGTGAACAGCGAGATGTACGAGAAGAAGCGCTGGTAGCCCGGATCGTCGGACATGTAGCCGATGGTGTAGATGTGCACCATCAGCGACACCGAGGTCACCACCACCATCATCAGCGCCGTCAGCGGGTCGATCAGGAAACCGATCTCGAACTTGACCGGGCCGATCATGGACCAGGTGTAGACCGTGCCTTCGAAGGTCTGGCCGTCCAGCACCTGCTGCAGCACCAGCAGCGAGCCGGCGAAGGACACCGCCACCCCCAGGATGGTCAGGACGTGCGAGCCGCGGCGACCCAGCCACGACCCGAGGAAGCCCGTGCCGAAGAGACCGGCAACCACGGCGGTGGCCAGCGGCGCCAGGGCGATCAGGAGATACAGATTCTGTGCGGACATGGCTGGACTACCCCTTCAGCGAGTCGAGCTTGTCGACGTTGATGGTGCTGAGATTGCGGAACAGGAGCACCAGGATCGCCAGCCCGATGGCGGCCTCGGCGGCAGCCACGGTCAGCACGAAGAACACGAAGATCTGCCCGGCGGGATCGCCCGATCCGATGGAAAAGGCGACGAAGTTCATGTTGGCCGCCAGCAGGATCAGTTCGATCGACATCAGCAGCACGATCAGGTTGCGGCGGTTCAGGAAGAAGCCGAACACGCCCATGGCGAACAGGATCGCCCCGACGATCAGGTAATGGCTCAGGCCTATGGTCATTTTTGGGCTCCTTCGGATTGCGCGTCGGCCGTCTCGACCTGCGCGGGAATGCTCACCAGGCGCACCCGGTCGGCGGCGCGCACGCGCACCTGCTTGCCGGGATCGGTGCGCTTGTAGTCGGCGCGCTTGCGCATGGTCAGGGCGATGGCGCAGATCATGCCCACCAGCAGCACCACCCCGCCGATCTCGACGGCGTAGGCGTACTGCGTGTACATCGCCGTGCCCAGGGCCAGGGTATTGTCGAAATCGTCGGCCGGGGTCGGCAGCGCCGGGGCGTCACCCCAGGAGCGCAGCAGCACGAAGGCCATTTCCAGCACCATGATCCCGCCAATGGTCAGGCCCAGCGGCAGATAGACCTTCAGGCCCTGTTTCAGGCCCTCGGTGCGCATGTCGAGCATCATGACGACGAACAGGAACAGCACCATCACGGCGCCGACGTAGACGATCACCAGCACCAGCGCCAGGAATTCCGCCTGGATCAGCATCCACATCATGGACGCGGTGAAGAAAGTCAGGATCAGGTGCAGCACCCCGGTTACGGGGCTGGAGGCCGTGATGACGCGGAACGCCGCCACGACCAGCACGATGGCCAGCAGGTAGAACAGAACGGTATCGAAACTCATGGTCGGTGTTCCCGGCATCAACGATAAGGCGCGTCGGCGGCGCGGCGAGCCGCGATTTCCGACTCGTAGCGGTCGCCCACGGCCAGCAGCATGTCCTTGGTGTAGTACAGGTCGCCGCGCTTTTCACCGTGGTATTCGTGCAGGTGCGTCTCCACGATGGCGTCCGTGGGACAGGCTTCCTCGCAAAAGCCGCAGAAGATGCACTTGGCCAGATCGATGTCATAGCGCGTGGTGCGGCGCGTGCCGTCCTCTCGCTGGTACGATTCGATCGTGATGGCCAGGGCCGGGCAGACGGCTTCGCACAGCTTGCAGGCGATGCAGCGTTCCTCGCCGTTGGCGTAGCGGCGCTGCGCGTGCAGGCCGCGGAACCGCGGCGAAGCCGGCGTCCTCTCCATCGGGTAGCGCAGCGTGATCTTGCGCTTGAAGAAGTATTTGCCCGTCAGGCGCATGCCTTCGAGCATTTCCTTCAGCATCAGGCTGCCGAAGAAATCCTTGATCGCTTCCATCTCGTACCCCTTACTGCCAGATGTTCCAGGGCGTCTGCATCCAGATCGCCACCACCACCAGCCAGATCCCCGTCAGGGGAATGAAGACCTTCCAGCCCAGGCGCATGATCTGGTCGTAGCGGTAGCGCGGAAACGTCGCGCGGAACCAGATGAACATGGACACCACCACGAAAGTCTTCAGGCCCAGCCACAGCCAGCCCGGCACCCAGGTGAAAGGCGCGAAGTCCAGCGGCGCGGCCCAGCCGCCCAGGAACATGATCGAGGCCATCGCCGACAGCAGGATCATGTTGGCGTATTCGCCCAGGAAGAACAGCGCGAAGCCCATGCCGGAATATTCCACCATGTGGCCGGCCACGATTTCCGATTCGCCTTCGACCACGTCGAAGGGGTGGCGGTTGGTTTCCGCCACCGAGGACACGACGTAGATCACGAACAGCGGCAGCAGCGGCAGCCAGTTCCAGGACAGGAAACTGAGGCCCATGCCGGCGAAGTAGCCGACGGTCTGGCCCTCGACGATGCCCGACAGGTTCAGCGTGCCCGACACCAGCAGCACCGTGACCATGACGAAGCCGATGCCCAGTTCGTAGGACACCATCTGCGCCGAGGCGCGCAGCGCGCCCAGCAGAGCGTATTTCGAGTTCGACGCCCAGCCGGCCATGATGACGCCGTAGACCTCGACCGAAGTGATGGCCAGGATGAACAGCAGGCCGGCGTTGACATCGGCCAGGACGACTTCGGGCTGGAAGGGAATCACGGCCCAGGCCGCCAGCGCCGGCATCAGCGTGACCACGGGGGCCAGGATGTACAACACGCGGTTGGCCTTGGAAGGGACGATCAGTTCCTTGGTCAGCAGCTTGAACACGTCGGCGAAGGGCTGCAGCAGGCCGCGGTAGCCCACCCGCGTGGGCCCCAGGCGCACGTGCATGGCGCCGATCATCTTGCGCTCCCAGTACGTCAGGTAGGCCACGCACAGGATGATGGGCACGGCGATGACGACGATCTTCACCAGCGTCCAGACCACCAGCCAGGGGGTCTCGCCGATCAGGCCGGCGCCGAAGGCGTTGAGGGTGTTCAACCAGTCCATTAGCGACGCTCCACCTGGATTGCGCCCGAGCCCATGCCCAAGGCGGCGGTCTGTTCAAAGGCTCCGGCGATGCGCACGGCCCCGTCGGCCACCGTGTCGTCCAGGGCGGCTTCCAGTTCGGCCGAACCGTGGACCGTGGACACGCGCACGGCGTCCCCGGCCGACAGGCCCTGCGCCCGCAGCGTGGCGGCATTCATCGCCGCGCGCGGCGGCGCGGAATTGATGTGCTCCTGCAGCGGCTGCGAACGGCGCACCAGCGCGTCGGTGCGGTAGATGGGCAGCTCGGCCACGCGCTCCAGGCCGGCGGCCGGCGCCGGCGCGGCCGGCGCCAGGCGGATCTCGTTGGACAGGCGGCCGTCCAGGCCCCCCACCATCACGGTATCGCGCACCGATTCGGAGGTTTCGTCATCGAAGCCCTGCAGATCCATCAGGTTGCCCAGCACGCGCAGGACCTTCCAGGCCGGGCGGGTATCGCCCACCGGGGCGGCCACGCCCTTGAAGCTCTGCACGCGGCCTTCGGCGTTGACGAAAGTGCCGGACGTTTCGGTGAAGGGCGCGACCGGCAGCATCACGTCGGCCCAGTCCTCGGCCGCCGAACGGAAGGCCGTGAAGGCCACCGCCATGGCCGAGCCCTGCAGCGCGCGCACGGCGCGCTCGCCCAGTTCGCTGTCCAGGCGCGGCTCGGCGTGCAGCACCAGATAGGCCTTGAGGGGTTCGCCGCCCAGCATGCGCCGGGCGTCCAGGCCGCCGTCGGCCGGCACGGCGCCCGCCAGGTAGCCGCCCACGGTGTTGCCGCCGGGGGTCAGGAAGCCGAAGCGCCCGCCCGCCAGCGTGGCGATGGCCTGGGCGTTGGCCGCCAGTTGCGCGGCCTGGTCGTCGGCCAGCGCCAGGTTGCCCATCAGCACCGCCACCCGCTCGCCGGAGGCGAGGCTGGCGGCGATGGCGCGCGCGGGCTCGCCCGGCCGCACGCCGGACAGGCTCTCGGGCGCGGGCCGGGATTTCAGTTCAGCCAGAGCGACGGCGATCTCGGCCAGCGCCGGGACCAGCGCCGAGGGCTTGACCGTCAGGCGGCCGGCGACCGGCACCAGGGGATCGGCGGCGACGCTGTCCACCAGGGACAGCTGCATGCCGCGCTTGGCCGCCTGGCGCAGGCGCTGCGCCAGCAGCGGATGATCCTTGCGCAGGAAGGAGCCCACCACCAGGGTGCGGTCCAGGGTGTTCAGGTCGGCGATCGGCATGCCCAGCCAGGGCGCGCCCGAACGCACGGCGTCGAAGGCCGCGCCGTCGCCGCGCAGGCGGAAGTCGATATTGTCCGAGCCCAGGGCGCGCGTCAGGCGCGCCAGCAGGGCGAGTTCTTCCAGCGTGGCGGTCTCGGTGGCCAGCGCGCCGATCCGGGCGCCGCCGCCGTCCTCGCGCACCTGCTTCAGGCCGGTGACCACCGACTGCAGGGCGTCGGACCAGGAGGCCTCGTGCCACTGGCCGTCGCAGCCGCGCACCATCGGGTGCCGCAGGCGGTCGTCCGAATACAGGCCGGCGTAGGAGAAGCGGTCGCGGTCGCTGATCCAGCATTCGTTGACCGGCTCGTTTTCGAAGGGCACCACGCGCAGCACGCGGTCCATCTTGGTCTGCACCACCAGGTTGGCGCCCACGCTGTCGTGCGGGCTGACCGAGCGGCGGCGGGCCAGTTCCCAGGTGCGGGCGCTCATGCTGAAGGGCTTGGACAGCAGTGCGCCCACCGGGCAGACGTCGATCATGTTGCCCGACAGCTCGGATTCCACGGCCTCGCCCACGAAGGTGGTGATTTCGGAGAATTCGCCCCGGTTCAGCATGCCGATTTCCATGTAGCCGCCGATTTCCTGGCCCACACGGATGCAGCGGGTGCAGTGGATGCAGCGCTGCATCTGCTCGGCCGAGATCAGCGGACCCATGGGCTTGTGGAAGACCACGCGCTTGGGTTCCTTGTAGCGCGACGCCGATTCGCCATAGCCCACGGCCAGGTCCTGCAGCTGGCATTCGCCGCCCTGGTCGCAGACCGGGCAATCCAGCGGATGGTTGATCAGCAGGAATTCCATGACCGCGCGCTGGGCATCGATGGCCTTGGGCGAACGGGTGTGCACCACCATGCCGTTGGTGACCGGCGTGGCACAGGCCGGCAGGGCCTTGGGCGCCTTTTCGACTTCGACCAGGCACATGCGGCAGTTGGCCGCGATGCTGAGTTTCTTGTGATAGCAGAAATGGGGGATATACAGGCCCGCCGCGTGGGCTGCCTGGATGACCATGCTGCCTTCTGCGGCTTCGACCTTAAGCCCGTCGATGGTGAGTTCTACCATGGCGTGTCCTGACCCTACAGATACTTGGCGACCACGCAGTCCTTGTGGTCCACGTGGTGCACGAATTCGTCGCGGAAATGCTTGATGAAGCTGCGCACGGGCATGGCGGCCGCGTCGGCCAGGGCGCAAATCGTGCGCCCCATCATGTTGTGCGCCACGGAATCCAGGGTCTCGATGTCCTCCATCGTGCCCTGGCCGTGTTCCATGCGGTTCATCATGCGGTACAGCCAGCCGGTGCCCTCGCGGCAGGGCGTGCACTGGCCGCAGGACTCCTCGAAGTAGAAGTACGACAGGCGCATGAGCGACTTCACCATGCAGCGGGTCTCGTCCATGACGATGACCGCGCCCGAGCCCAGCATGGAGCCGGCCTTGGCGATGGAGTCGTAGTCCATGTTGGTCTGCATCATGATGTCGGCCGGCAGCACCGGGGCCGAGGATCCCCCCGGGATCACGGCCTTGAGCTTGCGCCCGCCGCGCATCCCGCCCGCCAGTTCCAGCAGCTTGGAAAACGGCGTGCCCAGCGGGATTTCGTAGTTGCCGGGGCGCTCGACGTCGCCCGAAATGGAGAAGATCTTGGTGCCGCCCGCCTTTTCGACGCCGACTTCGGCGTAGGCCTGGGCGCCCATGCTGATCACCCAGGGCACGGCCGCGAAGGTTTCCGTGTTGTTGATCGTGGTGGGCTTGCCGTACAGGCCGAAGCTGGCCGGGAACGGCGGCTTGAAGCGCGGCTGGCCCTTTTTGCCTTCCAGGGATTCCAGCAGCGCGGTTTCCTCGCCGCAGATGTAGGCGCCGAAGCCGTGGTGCGAGTGCAGCTGGAAGCTGAAGCCCGAACCCAGGATGTTTTCGCCCAGGAAACCGGCTTCGCGGGCTTCTTCCAGGGCCTGCTCGAAGCGCTGGTGGATCTGGAAGATCTCGCCGTGGATGTAGTTGTAGCCCACCGACGCGCCCATCGCGAAGCCGCCGATGATCATGCCTTCGATCACGGCGTGCGGGTTGTAGCGCAGGATGTCGCGGTCCTTGAAGGTGCCGGGCTCGCCTTCGTCCGAGTTGCAGACGACGTATTTCTGGCCGGGGATGTTGCGCGGCATGAAGGACCACTTCAGGCCCGTCGGGAAGCCCGCGCCGCCGCGGCCACGCAGGTTCGAGGCCTTCAGTTCGGCGATCACGTCGTCGGCCGTCATGCCCGACAGGACCTTCTTCAGGGCCTCGTAGCCGCCGCGCGCCATGTAGTCGCGGATGCCCCAGTTGTTCCCGTCCAGGCCGGCCAGGATCTGCGGCTGGATGTGGCGGCCGTGGAAGATCATGCTGCGGGCGGGATCCCCGCCCAGGTCGGGCGCGAACGCGTCCGTGGAGAATTTCTGCAGTACGTCCAGAGCGCTCATGCGGATTCCTTCAGTTCACCGATCAGGGCGTCGATCTTTTCCGGCTGCATCCGGCAGCACATGTGCGTGCCGTTGGCCAGCATCACCGGCGCGTCGCCGCACGCGCCCATGCATTCGCCCTCGACCAGGGTGAAGAGGCCGTCCGGCGTGGTTTCGTGGAAATCGATGCCCAGTGTGCGCTTGAGGTGTTCGGCCGCCTGCGTGCCGCCCTGGAGCGCACAGGGCAGATTGGTGCAGATGGTCAGCGTATAGCGGCCCACCGGCTTGGTGTTGTACATGTTGTAGAAGGTCGCGACTTCCTGGACGGCGACCGGCGGCATGCCCAGGTAGGCGGCCACGTCGCGGATCACGTCCGGAGACACCCAGCCCTTCTCGCCCTGGGCGATCGTCAGCGCCGCCATGACGGCGGACTGCTTCTGGTCCGCCGGATACTTGGCGATTTCCCGGTCGATGTCCCGGTAGGCTTGTTCGGAAAGCAGCATAATCAGATTCCCTGTGATGTCCGCGCGGCTAGCGATCGATCTCGCCGAACACGATGTCCTGGGTCCCGATGATGGTGACCACGTCGGCGATCATGTGGCCCTTGGACATTTCCTCCAGCGAGTGCAGATGGGCGAAGCCCGGCGCGCGGATCTTCAAGCGGTAGGGCTTGTTGGCCCCGTCGGACACCAGGTAGATGCCGAACTCGCCCTTGGGGTGTTCCACGGCGGCGTAAGCCTCGCCCTCGGGGACGTGCATGCCCTCGGTGAAGAGCTTGAAATGGTGGATCATGTCTTCCATGCCCGACTTCATGCGCTCGCGCTTGGGCGGGGCGACCTTGTGGTTGCCGGTGATGACAGGCCCAGGATTGTTGCGCAGCCATTCCACGCACTGACGGATGATGCGATTGGATTCGCGCATTTCCGCGATGCGGCACAGGTAGCGGTCGTAGCAGTCGCCGTTCTTGCCCACGGGAATGTCGAATTCCAGGCGATCGTAGACTTCGTAGGGCTGGTGTTTGCGCAGGTCCCATTCGATGCCCGAGCCGCGCAGCATGGGGCCGGTGAAACCCAGCGCCAGCGCGCGTTCCGGCGAGACCACGCCGATGTCCACCAGGCGCTGCTTCCAGATGCGGTTGTCCGTCAGCAGGACCTCGTATTCGTCCACACAGGCCGGGAAGCGGTTGGTGAAGTCCTCGATGAAATCCAGCAACGAGCCCGAACGAGACTCGTTCATGGCGCGCAGTTCCTTGTCGGAGCGGTACTTCGAGCCCTTGTACTGCGGCATGGCGTCGGGCAGGTCGCGGTATACCCCGCCCGGGCGGTAGTAGGCCGCGTGCATGCGCGCGCCCGAGACCGCCTCATAGCAGTCCATCAGGTCCTCGCGTTCGCGGAAGGCGTACAGGAACACGGCCATGGCGCCCACGTCCAGCGCGTGCGATCCCAGCGACATCAGGTGGTTCAGGATGCGCGTGATCTCGTCGAACATGACGCGGATGTACTGCGCGCGCAGCGGGATTTCGATACCCAGCAGCCGCTCCACGGCCATGCAGTAGGCATGCTCGTTGCACATCATGGACACGTAGTCCAGCCGGTCCATGTAGGGCAGCGTCTGCAGGAAAGTGCGGGTTTCCGCCAGCTTTTCGGTGGCCCGGTGCAGCAGGCCGATGTGCGGGTCGGCGCGCTGGACGACTTCGCCGTCCAGTTCGAGCACCAGGCGCAACACCCCGTGCGCGGCCGGGTGCTGCGGGCCGAAGTTCAGGTTGTAGTTCTGGATTTCTGCCATGTCAGTACCGCTCTATTCCGTAGTGATCCTCGCGCACCACGCGCGGGGTGATCTCGCGCGGCTCGATCGTGACCGGTTGATAAACGACGCGTTTCTGCTCCGGGTCGTAGCGCATTTCCACGTGGCCGGAAATCGGGAAGTCCTTGCGGAACGGGTGGCCGATGAAGCCGTAGTCCGTCAGAATGCGGCGCAGGTCGGGGTGGCCTTCGAAGACGATGCCGTACAGGTCGAAGGCTTCGCGCTCGTACCAGTTGACCGAGGGCCAGATGTCCACCAGCGAGGCGATCACCGGGAAGATGTCGTCCGGCGTATACGCCCGCACCCGCAAACGCCAGTTGTGCGTCACCGACAGCAGGTGGATCACCACGGCGAAGCGCTGGGGATGCGGAGCGTGGGAGGCGTTGTAGGTGGGCGCCTTCCAGGCGGAATAATCGACCCCGCAGAGGTCGACGCAGGTCTCGAAGCGCAGGCTGGCGTGGTCGCGCAGCACGCGACAGGTTTCCACCCAGGCGTCGGCGGGCACCCGCAGCGTCAGTTCGCCCCGGTCCTCGGTCAGATCGGCCGAGGCCCCCAGGACCGCGCGCAGATTCGTGTCTAAAGTCTGTAGCCGTGTCATAGCGGTTGTATCAGCGGTGTTGGACGGCGCCGGGCGGGGCCTAGCGGGCGATGGTGTTGGTCAGGCGGATCTTGTTCTGCATCTGCAGCAAGCCGTAGACCAGGGCCTCGGCAGTGGGCGGACAGCCCGGCACATAGACGTCCACCGGCACGATGCGGTCGCAGCCGCGCACCACGGAATAGGAGTAGTGGTAGTAGCCGCCGCCGTTGGCACAGGAACCCATGGACACAACCCAGCGGGGTTCCGGCATCTGGTCGTAGACCTTGCGCAGGGCCGGGGCCATCTTGTTGCACAGCGTGCCGGCCACGATCATCAGGTCGGACTGGCGCGGGCTGGGGCGGAAGATGATGCCGAACTGGTCCAGGTCGTAGCGCGCCGCGCCGGCGTGCATCATCTCGACCGCGCAACAGGCCAGGCCGAACGTCATGGGCCACAGCGAGCCCGTCTTTGCCCAGTTCAGGAACTTGTCCGCGCTGGTGGTGATGAAGCCTTTGTCCATGACACCTTCGATAGCCATGATGAACCCCCGTTTATTCCCAATCCAGCGCGCCGCGCCGCCATTCGTAGATGAAGCCGACCGTCAGCACGCCGAGGAAGATGGCGACCGTCCAGAAACCCACCATGCCCACCACGCCATTGGCCATGGCCCAGGGGAAGAGGAAGGCGATTTCCAGGTCGAACATGATGAACAGGATGGCCACCAGGTAGTAGCGCACGTCGAACTTCATGCGCGAATCGCCGAAGGTCTCGAAGCCGCACTCGTAGGCCGACAGCTTTTCGGGATCCGGCACGTTCCGGCCCAGCAGGCGGCCCGCGCCCAGCAGGGCCGCGCCGATCAGCGTGGCGACGATGATGAAAAGCAGCACGGGAAAGTACTGTGCCAGATTCATGAGCAGCCCCTGTTCAAGAAGATCAAACTACGGGATTGTAGCATTTCGACAAGCCCGATCGCCGGGAAAACCCGGAGTGGAAACATATTCGAGATCAAAAATTTCAGAAGATCATGGGATGCCTTTCAAGCGCCTGAAAACGCGCATCCCGCCTGGATGGCGGGATGGAGAAGCGCGGCGGGCAGGCACATGTTCAGCGAGACGGATTTGGGTTCGAGCTCGAAACGCATGAGCTCGAACCGCCCCGGCCCGCGTCCTCCCAATCGCCCGCTGGCGCGGCTCATCGGGCCAGGGATCCGGCATGCAGGCAGGCCTCAAATGCAAAAACCACCCCGAAGGGTGGTTTTTGCATCGGGAGCCGAGGCCCCCGTCGTTCGTGACGGCCCGGCGAACCGGGCCGCATCGCAAGCGTGGACGAGCCACGCGAGGCGATTAGAACTTGTGGTTCAGGCCAACACCGGCTTCGGTACCCTTCAGGTCCTTGACGTAGCCCAGGTTCTTGCCGTAGGAAGCGTAGGTGTAGACACCGGTACGCTTGGACAGCGGGTAGAAGTAGTTGATCTGGTAGGTGCTGATGCTGCCGGCAGTGCCGTCGGCCCAGTGGTCGTCCAGATTGGACGTGGAGTAGTTCCAGCCAGCGTACAGGGTGCCGCCACCGATCGGGGCGCTCAGGCCGACGTGGTAGTTGTTGGACTTGAGGTCAGCGTAAGCAACATCCAGCGCATCATTCAGCCCGTCAACACCCGAACCCCAGCCCAGCTTGCCATGACGGTCCTGGCCATAAGCCAAGGACAGTTTAACGACTTCGAAGTCGTAAGCAGCGTTGACGTTCCAGCTGGTGATGGCGTTTTCGTTCTCCGTCTGGCCGCTACGATCATAGCTGGCGCCAGCGCTGATCGGACCATTGGCGTAGGTCAAGCCCACGGACACGCGCGACGTACGCTCACGGGAACCCGGCTCAGCATCCGTCAGCTTGGTACCATCCCAGATGGACTTGACAGCTGCAAAACCTTTGCCGTCCACACGATCAATCGCATCATTGCCTTCGGAACCGTACAGAGCGATCAGCTTGAAGCCAGCGAAATCAGGCGTCACGTACTTGAAGGAGTTGTCGATACGGTTGGCGTAGCCCACGCCACCGAAAACCTTGTCCATATCACCCAGGTTCCAGCCGTTGGCGGCCAGGTCGCCCACCATCACGCCAGCGGAGTACTGACGGCCCATGGTGAAGGTACCCCAGTTGTCGCTGGACAGGCCCACGAAGGCTTGGCGGTGGAATTGCCGGCTGCTGGAACCGTTACCGGTGCCCAGATCAAAGCCTTGTTCCAGTTGGAAGATGGCGCGCAGACCGTCGCCCAGATCTTCGGAGCCCTTCAGGCCGAAGCGGTTGCCGTTGACGGTACCGCTGCGCAGACCCGAGGTCTTCGAGGTGACGTCAGCGCCAGCGTGGTCGTACTTGTAGCTTTGGTAGCCGTAGCCGGTATCCACGATACCGTACAGCGTCACGGACGTTTCCGCTTGAGCAACGCCAGCGGTGGCAAAGCCGGCCAGCAGAGCAGCAGCGAGCAGAGTCTTTTTCATGTAAGAAATCTCCGTAGATTTGTGTGAATCAGAGCAGGCCAACAACATCCCTTGCTGCTGCTCTTCCAACTCCGCGATGGGAAGTTGTAGGTATTGCATCAAAAATCCGGGACGAACGCCACGTTGGGCGGGACAAAACGGCCAGTTTCCCGGGAAGTCGTTGCATGTTCACAACACCAGTCCGAACGATCCGGACTTGAGTCAGGGATTACCCTGAATTGGTATCCAGACGTGAAAGTTTGGATCAGCCTCTCCCGGACGCGCGTCCGATCCGTCCGGAGATCGATTTTCCGTTTGTTCACGATGGAACCTCTGTCCGGCCTTCGAGGCGCGCCGCAATGAAATCGCTCTCAATAGACAGCCGGTCATTCGTCATGGCCCCCCCTCCTGGCGGCCTTGCCCCTCGCGGACTATTCGCGCTTCATGCATACGGTGGAGATGTCCACCCGGAGGACTTGTCGCGTCGTATCATCACGGCCATCGCCACAGCCTTCCGGAGCCCCTCCTTGCCCGCCCTGAACAAGATCACCTGCGTCGAGGACTTCCGCCGCGTCGCGCGACGCCGCGTGCCGCGCATGTTCTACGACTACATGGATTCCGGATCCTGGACCGAGTCCACCTATCGCGCCAATGAATCCGACCTGCAGGCGCTGAAGTTCCGCCAGCGAGTGGCGGTGGACATCGCCCGGCGCAGCCTGCGGGCATGTCTGCTGGGCGAGGACGTCGCCATGCCGCTGGCCCTGGCGCCGACGGGCCTGACGGGCATGCAGCGCGCCGACGGCGAGATCCTGGCCGCCCGGGCGGCGGAGCGCTTCGGCGTGCCGTTCACGCTGTCGACCATGAGCATCTGCTCGATCGAGGACGTGGCGGCCCGCACCAGCCGGCCGTTCTGGTTCCAGCTCTATGTGCTGCGCGACCGGGAGTTCATCGGCCGGCTGATCGACCGCGCCCGCGCGGCGCGCTGCTCGGCCCTGATGGTGACGCTGGACCTGCAGGTGATGGGCCAGCGGCACAAGGACATCAAGAATGGCCTGTCCACGCCGCCGCGCCCGACGCTGGCCAACCTGGCGAACCTGGCGCTCAAGCCGCGGTGGTGCCTGGAGATGCTGCGCACGCCCCGGCGCGCGTTCGGCAACATCGTGGGGCATGCCAGGGGCGTGGCGGACATGCGTTCCCTGGCATCCTGGACGGAGGAACAGTTCGACGCCACGTTGAACTGGGGCGATCTGGCCTGGATCAAGGAACGCTGGGGCGGCAAACTGATCGTGAAGGGCGTCATGGATGAACAGGACGCCCGCCATGCGGTGGACGCCGGGGCGGACGCACTGGTGGTCTCGAACCACGGCGGGCGCCAGTTGGACGGGGCGCCCTCGTCGATCGCCGCCCTGCCCGCGATCGCCCAGGCCGTGGGCGATCGCATCGAGGTGCTGATGGACGGCGGCGTGCGCAGCGGCCAGGACACGCTGCGGGCCCTGGCGCTGGGGGCGCGCGGCGTGCTGGTCGGCCGGGCGTTCCTGTACGCGCTGGCCGCCTACGGCGAAGCCGGGGTGCTGCGCTGCCTGGAACTGATGGCCAACGAGCTGGACGTGACCATGGCCTTCTGCGGCCGCACACGGATCCAGGACGTGGACCGGCGGGTGCTGGTGAATCCGGAAGCCGCATGCTGAACATCCTCTGGCTCGGATTCTTTCTCGTCTCGGCGGCGGCCGCGCTGTTCCAATGGCTCGTCCTGGGCGATCCGGACGTGTTCGCCCGCCTGATCGCCAGCCTGTTCGACATGGCGGACCTGTCGGTCAAGCTGATGCTGCTGCTGTTCGGCACGCTGACGCTGTGGATGGGCTTCCTGAAGATCGCCGAGTCGGCCGGACTGGTGGCCGGACTGGCCCGGCTGCTGGGGCCGCTGTTCCGGCGCCTGATGCCGGACGTGCCGGCCGGGCATCCGGCCCTGGGCCTGATCACGCTGAACTTCGCCGCCAACGCGCTGGGGCTGGACAACGCCGCCACGCCGATCGGCCTGCGGGCCATGCATGCGCTGCAGACGCTGAACCCGGAACCCAAGTCCGCCAGCAACGCGCAGATCCTGTTCCTGGTGCTGAACTCCTCGTCACTGACGCTGCTGCCCGTGACCATCTTCATGTACCGGGCGCAGCAGGGCGCCGCCGATCCGACGCTGGTGTTCCTGCCGATCCTGCTGGCAACCTCGGCCTCGACGCTGGCGGGCCTGCTGTCGGTGGCCTTCATGCAGCGGCTACGGCTGCATGATCCCGTGGTCCTGGCCTGGCTGGGCGGCGGCGCGCTGCTGCTGGGCGGCTTCATGGCGCTGCTGGCGTCCATGAGCGCGACCGCCGTGGCCGCCCTGTCCTCACTGCTGGGCAACCTGGTCCTGTTCGGAATCCTCGTCGTCTTCCTGGCCGCCGGCGCCTGGAAGCGCATTCCGGTCTACGAGCGCTTCATCGAGGGCGCCAAGGACGGCTTCGATGTGTGCAAGGGGCTGCTGCCCTATCTGGTGGCGATGCTGTGCGCGGTGGGCGTGCTGCGTGCCTCCGGAGCGCTGGACGTGCTGCTGGACGGCATCCGCTGGCTGGTGCATGCGGGCGGCCTGGACGCGCGGTTCGTCGACGCCCTGCCCACCGCCCTGGTCAAGCCGTTTTCCGGCAGCGCGGCGCGCGCGCTGATGATCGAGACCATGCAGCACAGCGGGCCGGACAGCTTCCCCGCCCTGCTGGCCGCCACCGTCCAGGGGAGCACCGAGACGACCTTCTACGTCCTGGCGGTATATTTCGGCGCGGTCGGCATCCAGCGCGCGCGCCACGCCGTGGGCTGCGCCCTGCTGGCGGACCTGGCGGGCGTGCTGGCCTCGATCGGAGTGTGCTACTGGTTTTTCGGGTAAAGGCGGCGCGAGGCTAAACCGGCACCCCGACGCTGGCCAGGGCCCGCAGCGGGCCGGCGGTGCGGATGGCGTCGATCTGGGCCGGATCGCGCACGTAAAAGGTGCCGCCGAAGGACAGAGCGTTCAGGGACACACCCTGGAAGTGTTCCCGGCTGCGCGGCAGCACCAGCATCCAGCCATCGCCCACCAGCATGTTGCAGGGCGGCAGCAGGCCGTCCGCGCCGGGACGCAGATCGAGCGCGGCGCAAGCCTGGCCGAACGCGATCAGCATGGCCCGGGCGCTGGCCTCGGCATCGGCGCCCAGTCCGGCATCCACACGCACGAAGCAATGGGCCAGGTCCAACGCGGGATGGCGGACGATGGCGCCCTGCGTCCGGTCCGCCGACAAGCCGGCCCCCAGGGCGCGCAGCGAAGCGTTGCCGGGCTCATCGGGAATCCACTGCACGTGCTTGTGCCGCTGGCTGGCGCCCGCGGCGGCGCCGCCATTGTAGAAGCCCAGCCCGCCTTCCTTCGACAGGATGAAGGCCAGGGCCTGGAAGTCGATTGCCTCCAGAGGCGAAAGCTGCTCGGCGAACATCCGCCGGGCCAGCACCAGATGATGGAGGCACACGGGAAACTTGTTGAGGATGGCGGCGTGGTGCTCCCCCACCGGACCGACGAGCAGAGCCGGATCGGGTTTCAGGAAGGGATTGAAATCGGGATCGCGCGGCCCGCCCGGCAGGGTGACGGCCTGACTTGCCGCGGATTGCGGTCGCCCGGGCGCGCCATCCCGGGCCGCCGCGTCCTTGGCTGCCAGCGCGGCCACCCAACGGACGATGAACGGCAGGCCATGGTCCTCGATCACGACCTGCTCGGCCACGATCGGCTGCAGATCGCCCGAGGCGACGGCCTGGTCACTGCGCGCGCGCACGACATCCATGAAGTTAGAATGCATATTCCTCCCCCTGCATGGGCGGTTCTCGTCCCGCCGGCCGCGCCGGCGGATTCCCGGGCCCGCCGGCGGATTTCCCCGATTGTAGGAGATCGCCGCAAAAGATGCCCGATCGGGGGATGAAAACCGCACATGGAGGTGTTTCATGTTTTCCTGTCCACGCATGCGGACATTCGTCCGAAGCGCCCTGGCGATGGGTGCGGGCCTCTGGCTGGCCGGTTGCGCCAATATCGCCGCCACTCCGCCGGGCACGCCGCTGGCCCAGGTGACGGAGAAATTCGGCGCGCCCACACTGCAATGCGTCGACCGCCAGGGCCATGACCGCGTCGTCTGGTCGCGCCAGCCCATGGGGCAATACGCCTGGGGCGCCACAGTGGACGCGCAGGGCCGCGTCCAGGGCGTCGAACCCATCCTGACCGACGAGCACTTCCAGATCCTGAAGCAAGGCGAGTGGACGGCGGCCCAGGTGCGCTGCGAGTTCGGACCGCCCGCCATCATCGACACGGCCGGCCTGCCCAACGCGCGCCAGATCGTCTGGAGCTACCGCTACAAGCAGGACCATGCCTGGAATTCGCTGATGTATGTCTTCATGGGACCCGATGGCGATCGGGTGACGAAATTCCACCCGGGGCCCGACCCAATGTACGACCAGGAAAATTCGTTCCCCAGACTCTGAAACCGCGTCCAAGCGACATGGCCGCAGCCTGACCGCCATGATGACGGACTACGCGACGCGGAGTGCGGGGTAGAGCCTTCATTCGCTGCGATCGACTCATGGCGGGACTCGCACCCGCCAGTGTCCTGTCTGGTGAGTTTGGTCACTTGAATTCGGATGCATGGGCTTGTCAGGCAAGGCGCAAACCGCGGCGATAGCCGGTGCTATCGCGAGGATGAGTCTGGACACGGAGCAGTCCCTTGTATCTGCGGACTGCTCCGTGCCTGACGAATCCGAACCGCTTACAAGCGGTGAGGTGGACAAGCAACGCAGCATGGCGAGCCCAGGCGCCGCAGGTAAGGATCGGAATCAGCCGGACAGGACACTGATATGGTCGCTTTCTGTCAATAGAAATAAAAATGATTTTATCTGTTGATGCTCAGTGGTACGGGGCGATGCGGCACCAGTCTGCTGCTGCGACGATGGATCAGACTGATATCCGTGGGTTGGTTACCACCGTGCATCGATCCGTCGTGGAAGCTGCCTCGCTCTAGTGACGCAGGTTGCCCCGTGGGGTTCTGTTGATTGTGTTCTCGAGGATTCTTCCTATCGTGATTCGTACCGCATCGCCTCGTACCACTGCTCTCCGGTTACTGCTGACGGATTGCGCCCTGGCGGGCGATCGCCCAAATAAAACCAGCCAATTCACGGGCCACGGCCACGCAAACCTTGTTCGGCTGCATGCCTCGGTGCGCGAGCTGGGAGAAGCGCGCACACAGGCGCAACTGCGCCTTCCAGGCATGGTTGCGAATCTCGGGGGCAAGATCCCGACTGCGCATGCGCAAGACATTGCTCATGCGCGCCGGGAAACGGTAATTCCACGCCGCCTCGGTGAGCAGCCGCCGGGCGTGGGCGTTGCCCGTCTTGGTAATCGAGCCACGCCTGACCGTGCCGCCGCTGGAATGCTCCGAGGGCACCAGCCCCAGGTAGCCCATAAGTTGACGCGCCGTGGCAAAGCGGTTGATGTCACCGATCTCGCACACCAGCCCGATGGCGCTGACCGTATCGATGCCGCGTAGCGCCCGCAAGGCTGCCACGGTAGGCGCAAACTGCCAGTCGGCGGCACTTTGCTCCAGCGCGTTGGTCAGCCGCCGCACCCGCTCATCGGCCGCCTGCACAGCCAGCTGATACTCAGTCAGCGCAATCTGGTCGGCGGGTTCATCAAATCGTTGGTCCGCAATCCAGCGTTCGTGCATCTTTGTCCAGGCCGTCTTGCCCTCGTACAGACGCCCGGCACGCAGCAGGAACGCCTTCAGTTGCTGGCGCGCCTTCACACGGGCATCGACCGCATCTTCTCGAGCCCGCCACAGGTTGCGGATTGCTTCATGAGCCGCATCGGGTACCCAGATGGCTTTGAGTTCACCGGCGCGAGACAGTTCGGCCAAACGGGCACAATCGCGCCGGTCGGTCTTGACGCGTTCACCCGCCCGCCGGGGAATGAGCGATGGCGCGATGATCTCGCATCGGTAGCCACGCGCTGCGAGCGCCCGCTGCAGTCCGTAGCCCGTCGGGCCCGCTTCGTAGACCACGCTTACCTGCGCCGCGTTGCCATACCGATGCAGCACCTTGAGCACCTGCTGCAGATCAGGCCCGACGGAACCCACGAAGCGGCTCGCCTCACGCCCTGGCTCGCACACAGCAACCGCCGTACTGTCCTTATGCACGTCCAGGCCGACATAGAATCTGATATCGTTGTCCATGGCTCGTCTCCATACGGTTTGCGGCTGGTCCGCCACGCCGCATGTGGCTCGGCACCCTCGTGAGAGCGCGCAATCCACGATACAGGAGACGGGCCGCTTCCGCTTAACGAGCGACCATTATGTCTAGTGGGTGCGCCCTGCCGGGCGCACCAAAGAAAAGGCCCTGTAAAACAGGGCCTTGACTCTTGCAGATTGGCGGAGACGGAGGGATTCGAACCCTCGATGCGGGTATAAGCCGCATGCTCCCTTAGCAGGGGAGTACCTTCAACCACTCGGCCACGTCTCCAGCAAGACCGGCATTCTAGCACAGGACGCGGCGGGCGCCGGCAAGGCGCCGCCATGCCCCGGACACCCGGTCAGACCTCGGCCTGGACGGCTTCCTGGTCCAGTTCGAAGGCCTTGTGCAGGGCGCGCACGGCCAGTTCCATGTACTTGTCGTTGATCAGCACGGAGGTCTTGATCTCGGACGTGCTGATCATCTGAATGTTGATGCCCTCTTCCGCCAGGGTGCGGAACATCAGGCTGGCGACGCCGACGTGGCTGCGCATGCCGATGCCGACGATGGAGACCTTGGCGACCTTGTCGTCGGAGACGATGTCGCCGGCACCCACGGCCGGACCGACCTGGTTCTTCAGCAGCTCCAGGGTGCGCGCGAAGTCGTTGCGGTTGACCGTGAAGGAGAAATCGGTCATGCCCTGCTGGGAGATGTTCTGCAGGATCATGTCCACGTCGATGTTGGCCGCGGCCACGGGCCCCAGAATCGAATAGGCCACGCCCGGGGTGTCGGGAACGTTGCGCAGGGTGACTTTGGCTTCGTCGCGGCTGAAGGCGATGCCGGAGACAACGGCGGTTTCCATTTTCTGGTCTTCCTCGAAAGTGATGAGCGTGCCCGAGTGCATTTCCTCTTCGACCGGAATCATGGGATCGGTCAGCGAGGACAGGACCCGCAGCGGCACTTGGTATTTGCCGGCGAATTCGACGGAACGGATCTGCAGGACCTTGGAGCCGAGCGAGGCCATTTCCAGCATTTCCTCGAAGGAAATGACGTTCATGCGACGGGCTTCGGGGACGACGCGCGGGTCGGTTGTGTAGACACCGTCCACGTCGGTGAAGATGAGGCACTCGTCGGCGCCCATGGCGGCGGCGACCGCCACGGCCGAAGTGTCCGAACCGCCCCGCCCCAGGGTGGTGATGTGGCCGTCGTCGTCGATACCCTGGAAGCCGGTGACGATCACCACGCGGCCCGCTTCGAGGTCGGCGCGGATGCGGGTGTCATCGATGGAGCGGATGCGCGCCTTGGTGTAGGCGCTATCGGTGCGCACCGGAACCTGCCAGCCGGCGTAGCTGCGGGCGGCCACGCCCTGGCGCATCAGGGCGATGGCCAGCAGTGCGCTGCTGGCCTGTTCGCCGGTGGCGGCCAGCATGTCGAGCTCGCGCGGGTCGGGCTGGGGGGAGATTTCCTTGGCCAGGCCCAGCAGACGGTTGGTTTCACCCGCCATGGCGGAAGGCACGACGACGACCTGGTGGCCGGCGGCGTGCCATTTGGCGACCCGCCGCGCGACGTTCTGAATGCGTTCGACGGAGCCCATCGAGGTGCCGCCGTATTTCTGGACGATTAGCATGATGCCTTGATGAAGGTTGAAGCCCGGCGAGCCGGCAAAACGGATTATTCTACCTGGGTTTTCGGCAGGCACAGCACACGGCCGCGCCGCACCACGATCCAGGCGCCTTCATGGCGCAGCCGCACGTCACGGTCGTACCCCAGGGCGTGGACCTCGCGCAGTTGGCGCAGCCAGGCCCGCAAGCGGGCCTCGGTAGGCATGCGCAAGCCCAAAGCGCGCAGCCAGTGGCGCAGCGCCTGAACCTGGCGCGGAGCCGGCAGCGCGCGCCAGGCGGCGAGCGAAAACTCCCGCCCGTCGGGCGAGGGGTCCAGCCCCGGCCAGTCGGCCCGGGCGGCCTCGTCCACCCAGTCAGACAGTTCCTGCGCCTGGACGGCGTGGCGGGCCAGGGTCCTGCGCCAGGCGGGCCAGCGTGCGTCCAGCGCCGGGGCCAGTCCGGCGCGCAGGGCGGCCCGGGCGTAGCGGTCGTCGGCATTGCTGGGATCGCCGACCGGCCGCCAGCCGCTCAGCGCCTCGAAACGCCGGGCGCAATCCAGGATCATGGACCGGGGCTGGTCCAGCCAGGGCCGGCTCCAGACCAGGCCATCGCGCTCCATTACGGGACGCATGGCCGCGAGGCCCAGCGGCCCGGTCCCGCGCAACAGGCGCAGCAGCACGGTTTCGGCCTGGTCGTCCTGGTGATGGGCCAGCAACAGATGCCCGATGCCGGCCTGGGCGGCCAGATCGGCCAGAGCGGCGTACCGGGCATCCCGGGCTGCGGCTTCCATGCCCCGCCCGTCGACGTCGACGGCCACCCGCCGGCTATGGCAGTCCGCCTTCAGCAACCCCGCCAGCCGATGCGCATGGACCAGCCAGTCATCGGCCCCGGCCTGCAGGCCGTGATGAATATGGAAGCAATGCAAGCGCAGACCGCGCCGCCGGGCGACGCGGGCCGCATGCAGGGCCAGCATGGCGGAATCGGCCCCGGCGCTCAGCGCCACGCCGATGGCCGGATCGGCCGGCCGCGCCGCCAGGGCGGCGTCGACCGCCCGCAGCAGCGCCGGATCGAGCGCCGGCAGCCAGGGATCGGGATCATTGTCGGGCGCGGCGCAAGGCCGCTTCGGGGAGCGCGGCGTGGCCTCGTCCGGCCGCCGCACCCCGCCGGCGCGCGTCGTGCGACTAACGGGCTTCCTGGAAGCGCCCATACGCGGAGACGCGTTCGAGGCGACGGCGCAGCAGTTCATCCACGTCCATGCCGGAAAGTTCGCGCAGGGCGTCGGCCAGGGCGCGCTGAAGCTGGCGGGCCATGGTGACCGGATCGCGGTGGGCGCCACCCACGGGCTCGTTGACCACGCGGTCGATCAGGCCCAGGTCTTTCAGGCGCGGCGCGGTGATGGCCAGGGCCTCGGCCGCGATGGAGGCCTTGTCGGCGCTGCGCCACAGGATGGAGGCGCAGCCTTCGGGCGAGATGACGGCATAGGTGGCGTACTGCAGCATCATGACCGTGTCGCCCACGGCGATCGCCAGCGCGCCGCCCGAGCCGCCCTCGCCGATGATGGTGACGATGATGGGTACCTTGAGACCAGCCATGGCGTACAGGTTGTGGCCGATGGCCTCGGACTGGCCGCGCTCCTCGGCCCCGACGCCCGGATAGGCGCCCGGAGTGTCGACGAAGGTAAACACCGGCAGACGGAATTTTTCGGCCAGTTTCATCAGGCGCAGGGCCTTGCGGTAGCCTTCCGGCAGCGGCATGCCGAAATTGCGCAAGGCGCGTTCCTTGGTGTCGCGACCTTTCTGGTGACCGATGACCATGCAGGGCGTCCCGTTGAAACGCGCCAGCCCGCCCACGATGGACTGATCGTCGGCGTACATGCGGTCGCCGTGCAGTTCATGGAAATCCGTGAACAGCGCCTGGACATAGTCCATGGTGTAGGGCCGCTGGGGATGGCGGGCCACCAGCGCGGTCTGCCAGGGCGTGAGCTTGGCGTAGATGCTCTTGGCCAGGGACTGGCTCTTCTGCTGCAGGCGGTTGACCTCTTCGGAGATGTCGACGGCGGAATCGGTCTGCACGTAGCGCAGTTCCTCGATTTTCTGGTCGAGTTCGGCCAGAGGCTGTTCGAATTCAAGAAATGTATTTCGCATGAGAGCAGGGGTCCTAGGACGGAATTTCGGAACTCGATCAGTACTCGACGGCGGCGGCATCCATGCTGCGCCACAGGTACCAACTGGCGACCGTGCGCCACGGCGCCCAGGCCTGGGAGACTTCACGAGCCTCGAAGCGCGAGACCGGCTCGCCGCTGAAGTAGTGATGGGAAATGGCCTTGAGCAGCGCCGTGTCGTCCAGCGGCAGGACATCGGGGCGCCCGAGAAAGAAGATCAGGAACATTTCCGCCGTCCACCGGCCCACGCCGCGGATGTCGCACAGCAGCGCCATCACGGCCGCGTCGTCGCGGGATTCCCACCAGGCCGGATCCAGGCGTTCGGGCAAGGAAAAGAACTCGGCCGCATCGCGCAGGTATTGGGCCTTGCGCAGGGACAGGCCGAACTCGCGCAGTTCGGCCTCGGAGAACCGGGCGATGCGGCCGGGCTGGACGTCGTTGCCACAGGCCTGGACCAGCCGGACCCAGAGCTTGCGCCCCAGAACCAGGGAAATCTGCTGGCCGACGATGATGCGGATCAAGGTCTGGAACGGGCTCTGGCGCGCCTGGATGGATTCGTGGCCGTAGACCGGGATCAGCTTGCGCAGGATGCGGTCGCGCTGCATCAGGTGTTCGCAGGCCTGCGTCCAGTAGGCGGGCCGCGGCGCGACGGGGCTGTGATGCTGCATGTCCATGGTCACACCCGCCGCCATTGGGTGGCGCCACCGGCCGCATCGGCCAGTTCGACGCCCTGCTCGCGCAATTGCGCGCGAATGGCATCGGCCCGGGCGAAATCGCGCGCGGCCTTGGCCTGGGCGCGTTCGGCGACCAGGGCCTCGATGGCCTCGGAGGGCAGCGTATCGGCCCGCACGCCGCCCGCCAGGAAGCGGGTGGAGGATTTCAGGTAGTCCTCGGGATCGGCCTGCAGCAAGCCCAGGATGCCGCCCAGTGTGCGCATCAGGCCGCTGGCCCGGACGCTGGATTCGCGGTTGGCCCGGCCCGCCAGGTCGAACAGCACGGCCACGGCCCCGGCCGTGTTGAAGTCATCGTCCATGGCGGCACGGAAGGCCTGCGCGGCCGGATCGTCCCAGTCGACGGCAACGTCGGCGGGCGGCACGCTGGCGAGCGTCTGGTAGAGCCGATCCAGGGCGTTCTGGGCGTCCATCAGGTTATCGGGCGTGTAGTTCTGGGCGCTGCGATAGTGGCTGCGCACCAGGAAGAAGCGCAGCATCTCGGCTTCGCGCGGGTTGACGGCGTAGTCCGCGCGGTCGTCGGCCGCATCCAGCGCCACCGTGTCGCGGATGCGCCGGAAATTGCCCAGGGACTTGGACATTTTTTCGGCGTCCACCATCATCGGGCCGCAGTGCATCCAGGTCGTGGCCAGGGTGCCGCCGAAGGCGCCCTCGCTCTGTGCGATCTCGTTTTCGTGATGGGGGAATTTCAGGTCCGGGCCGCCGCCATGGATATCCAGCGGCATGCCCAGCAGCGCATGGCTCATGGCCGAGCATTCGATGTGCCAGCCCGGGCGCCCCGGCCCGTAGGGGGAATCCCAGCGGGTGTCGGCGGGTTCTTCGGGCTTGGCGGACTTCCACAGCACGAAGTCCAGCGGATCCTGCTTGCCGGCCGATACGGCGACACGTTCGCCCGCGCGCAGGTCGTCGAGCGACTTGCCCGACAGCTTCCCGTAGCCGGGGAACTTGCGTACCGGGAAATTGACGTCGCCGTCCGCGCCCTGGTAGGCCAGGCCCCTGGATTCGAGCGTGCGGATGATGTCGAGCATGCCGGCCACGTGTTCCGTGGCGCGCGGCTCGTCGTCGGGGGGCTGGACCCCCAGGGCGCGCTCGTCGGCGCGCATGGCGTCGATGAAGAATTCCGTGAGCGCGCGGATCGTCACGCCGCGCTCGACTGCGCGGCGGATGATCTTGTCGTCGATGTCGGTGATGTTGCGCACATAGCGCACCTGGTAGCCCGAGGCCCGCAGCCAGCGCTGCACCACGTCGAAGCCCACCAGCATCCGCGCGTGGCCCAGATGGCAGAAGTCGTAGACCGTCATGCCGCAGACGTACATGCGCACCACCCCCGGCTCCACCGTCCGCAACGGAATTTTCTGGCGAGTCAGGGTGTCGTGGATATGAAGCATGTCGGACCGGATGAGGCGAGCAAACCCGCCGCTCCGGACCATGCGGGCAGCGCGCGGGGATGTAAAATGGATTGACAAGTATACCGTCCCTAGGGAACCTCTGAACAAGTCGAGCGGCAAGCAGGCGCTGCGGCTTCGGGTTGGATGCAAGCTACGCCGCGGATGCACGCGACGCGAGGACTTGTTCAGAGGTTCCTTGGTCCGGCAATCCCAGAACCCCATCCATAAGGCGCCCCGAGACGTGACCCGCCCCTTCCTTCCTGTTTTGGCCCTGTGCGCCTGCCTGACGGCGGGGCCGGCCCTCGCGGCATCCTCGGGCGCCGGCGCCGACGCGGGCCCTTCAAGCCTGAACTACGACCCCGAGACCGGAGCGTTCACCGAAGCCCCGCCGCCGGAACGCGGCTGGCAGGCCTTCGCCGACCTGCTGAAAAAGGCCGCGCCGTCGGTGGACACGGCCATTCCGCTGACCCCCGCCCAGATCGCCGACCACGTGGCGGCGCTGATCGACGCGGGCCGCGCCGAAGCAGCCCTGGATATCATCGCCAAGCACCAGGCCGCGCGCAACGAGGCCGTCACGCCGGGCACCGACGTCCAGCTGCGCTACCAGCAGGGCCGCGCCCTGGCGGCGCTGGGCCGGCACGACGAAGCCATGGCCGTCTGGCGCCAGATGACCACCGACTACCCCGAACTGCCCGAACCCTGGAACGCCCTGGCGATCGAATATGCCCGCCGTGGACAACTCCAGCTGGCCCGCGACGCGCTGGACATGGCGCTGGTGTCGGACCCGTCCTTCGCCCCGGCACTGGAAAACCTGGGGCACGTGCAGATGCGCCTGGCCCGGGAATCCTTCGACCGCGCCCGGGCGGCGGGCGCGTCCCCCACCCCGGCCGCCGCCCCCGCCGTCCAGCCCGCGCACGACAAAACCTCCGCCCCTAAGGCACAATAACCTTTTGCCCTGGACGCTTCCATGTCCCATTCGTCGTTCCTTTCCCGCGTCCTGCCCTGGACACGGGCCTGCAGCCTGGGCTGCGCCCTGGTCCTGGCGGGCGGCGCCGCCGCCGCGCAGGCCGATTCCAACCCTTCCTCCCAAAGCACAGCCATGAGCACTCATCCGCACGTCAGAATGCACACCAACAAGGGCGATCTGCTGATCGAACTGGACGCCGAAAAAGCCCCCAAGACCGTCGAGAACTTCCTCACCTACGTAAAGGAAGGCTTCTACGACGGCACCATCTTCCATCGCGTCATCAACAACTTCATGATCCAGGGCGGCGGCTTCGAGCCCGGCATGAAGCAGAAGCAGACTCACGGCCCCGTCGAGAACGAAGCCAACAACGGCCTGAAGAACGACCGCTACACGCTCGCCATGGCGCGCACCGCCGATCCTCATTCGGCCACGGCCCAGTTCTTCATCAATGTGGCCGACAACGATTTTCTGAACTTCACCGCGCCCACCTCCAACGGCTGGGGCTACGCCGTGTTCGGCCGCGTCATCGAGGGCACCGAGGTCGTCGATGAAATCAAGAAGGTGAAGACCGGCAGCAAGGGCTTCCACCAGGACGTGCCCACCGAGGACGTCGTCATCGAAAGCGCCACGCTAGTAGACCTCTGAACAAGTCCTCACGTCGCGTACATCCGCGGACTCGGGCGGTCTGCGGCGTCCGCTTTCCGCTCGACTTATCCAGAGGTCCACTGGTTGAATAAACTGGCGCTGCGGGGCGCCGTCTGGGTCGCCTCGGACATCCACCTGGGCGAGGCCGTCCCGGAGACGGCCCGCGCCTTCTACGACTTCCTGGATCGGGCCCGGCGCCAGGCAGACGCCCTGATCCTGTGCGGCGATATCTTCGACGCCTGGATCGGCGACGATCACGCCCTGCGCGAACCGCCCGCCTGGCTCGCCGCCGCCCTGGGCGAACTGGGCACCACCGCCCGGGCCATCCCTCTGTGGCTGGCGCGCGGCAACCGCGACTTCCTGATGGGTCCCGCCCTGGCCGATGCGCTGGGGGCCCGCCTGCTGGACGCGCCCGCCGTTCTGGATACGGATGCCGGTCCGATCCTGCTGGCCCACGGCGACGAATTCTGCACCGACGACCTCGCCTATCAGCGCTTCCGCCGCATCGTCCGCACCCCCTGGATCCAGCACGTCTTCCTGGCTCTGCCGCTGGGCGCGCGGCGCGCGATCGCCGCGCGCGCGCGCGCGCGCAGCCGGCAGGCCCGCCAGGCCAAGCCGATGGTGATCATGGACGTGAATCCGGCGGCCGTCGTCCGTGCCCTGCGCGCCGCCGGATGCAGCACCCTGATCCACGGACACACGCATCGGCCCGCCGTCCATGCGCTGGACCTGGACGGCCGCGCGGCGTGGCGCTACGTGCTGCCCGACTGGGAATTCGACCATGGCGCCCCTCCCCGGGGCGGCTGGATCGAAATCGACGCGGCCGGAATCCGGCTGGAGCGGCTGTAGGAGATCGCCGCCCGCGAGCGGCCCCGGGCCTGGCGGACGCGGCACCTGGCCCGGGAGGGACCGCGCCCCGTCAGTCTTCCCGAGTCTCGGCCTCGGGATCGAACGGGTCGAGGCTGTCGATCTGGACGGCGGCGATGCGGCGGCCCTCCAGGGCGGCGACGGTGAAGCGGAAGCCGCCGTAGCCGCGCACGAGCTCGCAGTGGTCGCCGACGTCGGGCAGGCGCCCGAACCGGCTCAGCAGGTAGCCCGCGATGGTGGAGTATTCCTCATGCTCATCCACCAGGCCGTCGGTGTGCAGGATCTGCTCCAGATGGTGCAGGTCGGCAGCGCCGTCCACACGCCAGCGGCCATTGCCCTGATCGATGATGTCGGGCGCCTCGTCCTCGTCGGGGAATTCCCCGGCGATGGCCTCGAAGATGTCGATCGGCGTCACCACGCCGACGATCGAGCCGAACTCGTCGGCCACCAGGACCAGCAGCCCGTGCGAACGTTTGAGCGTTTCCATGAGCTGCAGGATGGGAATGGTCTCGTGCACGATGATGGGCTCGCGCAGCCGGGTCTCGCGGATGCCGCCATGTTCCAGCAGATCCAGCAGCAGGTCCTTGGCACGGCCCACGCCCACGACCTCGTCCAGAGTGCCCCGGCACACCGGGAAGAAGCTGTGGGGCTCCCGAATCAGCTGGGCGCGCAGATCCTCCACCGGAGCGTTCAGGTTGATCCAGGACACGTCGGTGCGCGGCGTCATCACGGAATGGACGTTGCGGTCGCTGAGCGTCAGCACGCCGCTGACCATGTTGCGTTCCTCGTCGCCGAAGGCTTCCACAGGCACCGGGGCATCCTGATCGTCATCGGGTTCAGGGCCGTCCATGGGCTTGCGGCCCAGCATCAGCAGCACGGCCTCGGCAGTGCGCTCGCGCAGCGGCCGGCGCATCTCGGCACGGCGCACATTGCGTCGCGCCCATTGGTTCAGGGTCTCGATCAGCACCGAAAACACGATGGCGGCGTACAGATAGCCCTTGGGGACGTGGAAGCCGAAGCCGTCGGCCACCAGCGAGAAACCGATCGTCAGCAAAAAGCCCAGGCACAGGATCACCACCGTCTGGTGGGCGTTGACGAAGGCGGTCAGCGGCTTGGACGCCACCAGCATGACCCCCATGGCGATCACCACCGCCGCCATCATGATCGCCAGGTGATCGACCATGCCCACGGCCGTGATCACCGAATCGACGGAGAATACCGCGTCCAGAATGACGATCTGCGTGACGATCACCCAGAAGCCGGCGTGCAGGCGGGAGCCGGAGGCGTGCTGGGTGCGTCCCTCGATGCGATCGTGCAGTTCGAAGGTGCCCTTGAACAGCAGGAAAAACCCGCCTACGATCAGGATCAGGTCGCGGCCCGAAAACGACAGGCCGCCCAGATGCACCAGCGGCTCGGTGAGCTTCACCAGCCAGGACATCAGCGTCAGCAGGAACAGGCGCATGATGAGCGCCAGGCTCAGGCCCAGGACGCGGGCGCGGTCGCGCTGCTTGGACGGCAGCTTGTCGACCAGGATGGCGATGAAGACCAGGTTGTCGATGCCCAGGACGATTTCCAGGACGATCAGGGTGAACAGGCCCACCCAGGCTGCCGGATCCAGCAACCACTCCATAATCGTGTCCCTTCAGTCGCGCAGATGGGCCATCATCTGGGTGAATATCTTGGGCGGCGCGGCCAGCACGTTGCCCGATTCCATCCAGCCTTGCTCGCCCTGGAAATCGGCCATCAGACCGCCGGCCTCCAGCACCAGCAGGCTGCCGGCCGCCATGTCCCAGGGCTTGAGCCCGACACCGCAGAAGCCGTCCAGCCGGCCGCTGGACACCCAGGCCAGGTCCAGGACCGTGGAGCCCGTGCGCCGGGCCGCCACGCTTTCGGCCAGCAGGGGCACGAAGGGCGAGGTCGCCGGCAGCGCCGTGGACTGGGGAATGTGCGAGGCCAGCAGGGCGTCGTGATAGCGTATGCAGGCGGACACCCGCACCCGACGGTCGTTCAGGAAAGCGCCGCTGCCCCGACTGGCGGTGAACATCTCGTTGCGCGTGGGATCGTAGACTACGGCGTGCGCGGCCTGGCCGCGATGCATCAGCGCGATGGACACGGCATAGTGGGCGAAACCATGGATGAAGTTCGTGGTGCCGTCCAGTGGGTCGATCACCCACTGGAACTCGGTGCCGGACTGGCCGTCCGCCGCCTGGTGGCGGCCCGACTCCTCGGCCAATATGCCGTGGTCGGGATAGGCTGTGCGTAAAATGTCGATGATGGATTCCTCGGCGGCCCGGTCGATTTCCGTGACGTAGTCCTTCGGCCCCTTGCGCGCCACGTTCAGGCGTTCCAGGTCGAGGCTGGCGCGGTTGATGATGGCGCCGGCACGGCGTGCCGCCTTGATGGCGGTGTTGAGCATCGGGTGCATAGGTTTCCAAAGATCACGGGTAACAAGCTTCTATTTTAAATGACTCCGCCAGTTTCCTCCGACACGCCCGCCGACGCCCCGGATCTCTTCGCCCGGGTGCGCTTCGTCATGGTCAGCCCCACCCACCCCGGCAACGTCGGTTCGGCGGCCCGCGCGATCAAGACCATGGGCTTCCACGACCTGCGCCTGGTGGCCCCCGCCGACCCGGACATCCAGCGCCGACCCGACGCCCTCGCCCTGGCGAGCGGGGCCGGCGACATCCTGGAACGCGCCCGCATGCACGCCACCCTGTCCGAGGCGCTGGGGTCCGCGACCCTGGCCTTCGCCCTGACAGCGCGGGCGCGGGCCATCGGCCCCCCGCCCTGCGACATCCGCGAGGCCGCCCTGCAGTCGGCCACCGAACTGGCCCGACCGGACGCGCGCGTCGCCATCGTCCTGGGCACGGAGCGCACCGGCCTGTCCAACGAGGACATCACCCTGTGCCAGCGAGTCTGCCACATCCCCGCCAATCCGGCGTACAGTTCGCTGAATGTGTCCCAGGCGCTGCAGCTGGCCGCCTGGGAAATGCGCTATGCCCTGCTGCTCCAGGCCGGCGCGGCGCGCCTGCCCGACACCCACGCCCGGCACGATCCGGGATCGGACCCGGCCAGCGGCGAACGCGTCCAGGCCATGCTGGATCATTTCGAGCAGGCCCTGGTGGCCGTGGGGTTCCTCGACCCCCGGCATCCGAAGAAACTCGTGCCGCGCATGCGGCAGATGTGGACTCGCAACCGGCTGAGCGCCGACGAAGTGGATATGGTGCGCGGCCTGTGCACCGCCATGATCCGCAGCGCAGGACCAGCGGCATCCGGCGGCGCGCGGGCCCGGCACGATCTCCCCGATGAATACGAACAGGCCCTGAGCCCCGACCGACATGTTTGACCAGCTTCGAGAAGATATCGCCTGCATCCACGAACGCGATCCGGCCGCCCGCAGCCGCATCGAGATCCTGACCTGTTATCCCGGGCTGCACGCCATCCTGGTCCACCGTCTGGCGCACGGCCTGTGGCGGCGCGGCTGGTACTGGGCGGGCCGCTTCGTGTCCCACCTGGGACGCCTGCTGACCGGCATCGAGATCCACCCCGGCGCGCGCATCGGCCGGCGCGTGTTCATCGACCACGGCTTCGGCGTAGTGATCGGCGAGACCGCCGAGATCGGCGACGACTGCACCATCTACCAGGGCGTCACCCTGGGCGGCACCCGGCTGTACAAGGGCGAGAAGCGCCACCCCACCCTGGAGGAAGGCGTGGTCGTGGGCGCGGGCGCCCAGATCCTGGGCGGCTTCACCGTGGGCGCCCACGCCCGGATCGGGTCGAACGCGGTGGTGATCAAGCCCGTGCCCGCCGGGGCGACCGCCGTGGGCAACCCGGCGCGAGTGATCCTGCCGGAGGACCATGCGGCTTTCGCCTCGGCTGCCGGCGATGCGCCGGGCTCGGCCCCGGCTTCGGCGGCGTCCGGCCGGCCGGGGCCCGCGCAGCCGGACGCCGGCCCCACCCCGGCCGCCGCACGCACCGCCACGTCGCCCTGCCAGGAAGAAACCCCGCCCCCGCAATCCGAATGGGCCGCCCGGCCCCTGCAGGAGCTGCTGCAGCGCGGCCGGGCCGAAACCGCCCCCGCCGACGGCGCAGTCCCGCAAGAGGACTTCGCCCCCTATGGCGTCAGCCGCGCGGACGATGACCCGCTGGTCAAGGTACTGCACGAGCTGATCAACCACACGGCCCAGCAGGACGCACGCATCCAGCGCCTGTGTTCGGCCCTGGAAGACCTGGGTCAGCGCATCGAGAACGGCCAGCATCCGCTGGACGCGGAGCGGCTGAACCGGATGGTGGAGTAGCGGGGCCTGCGCGCCGCGCCTTGCGGGCTTGCTGTCCCCCTCGCGGCCTGCATGCAGCCCGGATTCGCCAGGCGCGGGCCGGTCCGCAGGGACCGCCCCGCGTCCGGGCGTCATCCCCAAGGAGGCGCCTTTTCATCCTGGGGCGTCCCGGCGATGAAAAAGGTCACTCATTCGCAGCCTTGTCTTTTTTCATCGGGGCCGGAATGGACTGGACCTCGCGCAGGGGGATGGGCGAACGCAGGCCCGCCTGGCGCAGCGCCTGCGGCGCACGGAGATGCAGGTCGAAATACACGTCCCAGTATTTTTCCGCCAGCGCCCACACGCGGATGTTCACCATGATGGTGCTGTCCCTGTATTCCATCACCATCACCCGAGGCGCCGGATCGGCCAGAATGTCGTCATGACGGTCCACCAGCGCCTGCAGCGTGCTCAGCGCCGCGTCCAGGTCGTCGTCGTAACGCACCCCCAGCATCATGTCCAGGCGGCGGGTCTTGTTGCGGCTGTAGTTGGTGATCGGACTGCCCCAGACCAGCGTGTTGGGCAGCAGGATCTGAATGCCGTCCACCTGCACGAAACGCGTCATGAACAGGCCGATCTCGTCCACCGTGCCGGAGCCCTGGCCGCCGATGGCGACGAATTCCCCCGCGCGCACCGGCCGCAGCACCAGCAGCATGATGCCAGCGGCGAAATTCTGCAGCGTGCCCTGCAGGGCCAGGCCGATGGCCAGGGCGGAAGCACCCAGCATGGCGACCAGGCTGGCGGTCTGCACGCCCAGGCGGGCCAGCACGGCCAGCAGCACCACGATGCGCACGGTCCAGACGGTGACGCTGCGGACCATGGGGACGATGGTCGGGTCGATCCGGGAGGACCGGTCCGCCACGTGGCGCACCCAGCGGCCCAACAGGTTGGACACGGTCCAGCCGATCACCAGGATTGCCAGGGTCACGCTGAGATTGATCGCGATACCGCTCAGATCGGGCAGGCTGGACCAGAAAGCCTGAAGCTGTTCCATGGCTGAAATCTCCAAGAATGAAGCACGAGGAACGCTGATTTTACGTCGGCCCGGGTCCGCTCCGATTGGCCGCCCAGGCCACCGACGGACCCGGCGGACACCACGATCGTTTTTATCCACCCGGGTTGTGGACAATTCCATGGACAAGTCCATGGAGACCTGGTTTTATCCCTACAGATCAAAGAGATAACCTCACGGGCGAAAAAATGACTGTTCCATGAATGCGGCCAGTCACGCAGATTTATCCACTCGCCCTGTGGACAAACCCATGGACAAGCGCCAGGCATTTCCGGGTTTTCCCTAAACCTCAATCACTTAGGCGCGACGGTCGGAAATCGCCCGGGATCGGCCCGGCCCGCATGCGGCAGGCGGGGCACACCACGCGGGAAATCGTCGCGTCGGTCCGGAAAGTGTCCGGCATCATGGGCGAAATCACCGCCGCCAGCCTGCGGGAGCGCCTGGACGATGAAGTGAAGGACTCCCTTGCCGTGTTCAGGCTGGGGATGACGGTCTTATCCACGTCGATTGTGGACAATGCCATGGACAAGTCCTTGGAGACTTGATTTCAAGCCTTTAAATCAATGAGATAGTATCTCGGGCAGAAAAATGACCGGCCCATTACAAGAACCGGCCACGCAAAATTATCCACCTCGTCTGTGGACAAGCCCATGGACAAGCTTCGGGCTTTCCCTGATTTCAACGACGGAACAAAGGGTTAGGCTGAGTGGTTGATTTCCGCTCCAGGTTCTTCGTGCCCGCCAAAGCCCTTGCGCATCGCCGACAGGACCTTGTTGGCGAATTCCGCATTGCCACGCGACTGGAACCGCTCGAACAGCGCAGCGCTGAGCACCGGCACCGGTACACCCTCATCGATGGCCGCGTGCAGCGTCCAGCGTCCCTCGCCGGAATCGGACACCCGGCCGGCAAAGCCGTCCAGCCCCGGATCGGCCTGGAACGCCCGCGCCGTCAGGTCCAGCAGCCACGAACCGATCACGCTGCCCCGGCGCCAGAGCTCCGCGATTTCCGGCAGGTCCATGTCGTACTGATAGTGCCGCGGATCGCGCATCGGCGCCGTCTCCGCGTCGGTCGCATGAGCGCCCTTGCCCACGTTCGCATGGCGCAGCAGATTGAAGCCCTCGGCGTAGGCCTGCATGATCCCGTACTCGATGCCGTTGTGCACCATCTTCACGAAATGCCCCGCCCCGGCCGGCCCGCAATGCAGATAGCCCTGCTCCGCCGTGCCCGCGCCCTCGCCGCGCCCCGGCGTGCGCGAAGCGGCGTCCAGGCCCGGCGACAGCGCCGCGAACACCGGATCCAGCCGCCCGACCGCGGCGGCGTCGCCGCCGATCATCAAGCAATAGCCCCGGGTCTGGCCGTGCACGCCGCCGCTGGTGCCAACGTCCAGGTAATGGATGCCCCGATCCGCCAGCGCCTTCGCCCGCCGGATGTCGTCGTGATAGCAGGAATTGCCTCCGTCGATGACGATGTCGTCCGCGTCGAGCAGCGGTTCCAGTTGGTTCAATACACCATCCGTCAGGCCTGCCGGCACCATCAGCCAGACAGCCCGGGGGCGCGGGAGTTTTTCGACCAGAGCGGTCAGCGAGGCCGCGCCGACGGCGCCATCCGCCACCAGGCGAGCGACCACGTCGTGTTGGGGGTCGTAGACGACGCAGCCGATATTCTTGTCCATGAGCCGGCGCGCCATGCCGGCGCCCATGCGTCCCAAACCTACCATGCCGATTTGCATGTGAATCTCCGTGATTTCCGGGCTGCCTGCGCGGCAGCGCGCTTCAGCGAGATAGTACCGTCATCCCCCATGCCGTCATCAACGGCGCGCATGCGAAGCAAACGACAATGCACGGCATCATGCTCTGTTTCTCAGTTGCCTGCGCGGCAGCGAACAGCCTATTCTTCAAAGGCGTACCCATCATCTGTTTCTCAGCTGCCTGTGCGGCAGCGAACCGGCGCTGCCCGGCGAGGGCGCGTCATTTCGATTTCTCAGCTGCCTGTGCGGCAGCGAACGATTGGATTGTTGCCCGCGTGGAGCCACCCATTTTCTCAGCTGCCTGTGCGGCAGCGAACGATCAGATGGTGCGCCGCGTGTGATTTCCTTGTTTCTCAGCTGCCTGTGCGGCAGCGAACGTGGACGGCGGTTCTTGGATGACGCAAGAACATTTCTCAGCTGCCTGTGCGGCAGCGAACCCCGTGGTCCACCACGCAGGTCTCGGCGTAGATTTCTCAGCTGCCTGTGCGGCAGCGAACTCCGTCAGGGTAGATCAGAGCCCAATTTTTCAGTTTCTCAGCTGCCTGTGCGGCAGCGAACTTCGACGCTTTCAGTTTGCAGAGCCCGCACTATTTCTCAGCTGCCTGTGCGGCAGCGAACGACATGATCGAGGGGAATTTCACGCAGATCATTTTCTCAGCTGCCTGTGCGGCAGCGAACGACCTTATCGGCAAATTCATCCAGGCGCTTGCTTTCTCAGCTGCCTGTGCGGCAGCGAACAAGCCAGGCCGGGATTATCCGGGGCCGTGGAATTTCTCAGCTGCCTGTGCGGCAGCGAACGGCTGCGGCCCAAGAAGCTGCCTGGGGCATTTTCTCAGCTGCCTGTGCGGCAGCGAACCGCTTTGTGAACGCTGGGTGAGCGCACTGATATTTCTCAGCTGCCTGTGCGGCAGCGAACTCCTTGATCGACCTCTTGCATTTGGCCGCTCATTTCTCAGCTGCCTGTGCGGCAGCGAACGCCAGCTGCGCGACAAGAACGGCCAGGGCGATTTTCTCAGCTGCCTGTGCGGCAGCGAACACTCGTCGCCGCGGCGCTTTGGTGCACAGTCCTTTCTCAGCTGCCTGTGCGGCAGCGAACTCGAATGCACCCTGTCGCCCGAACAGACCGAATTTCTCAGCTGCCTGTGCGGCAGCGAACTCAAATTCAGGCCGATCCCACAGCAGCATGTATTTCTCAGCTGCCTGTGCGGCAGCGAACGTAGCGTTCGATGGGACCTTTGCCCGCGAACTTTTCTCAGCTGCCTGTGCGGCAGCGAACCGTCAGAGGCTTCAGGGTGGTTGAACCCGGAATTTCTCAGCTGCCTGTGCGGCAGCGAACATCTGCGGATTGAGCGTCAGCGTCACGAGTTGTTTCTCAGCTGCCTGTGCGGCAGCGAACACCAAGCGGACGTTCAGCGCAGGCCTGCGCTTTTTCTCAGCTGCCTGTGCGGCAGCGAACGATGCCTTGCTTGACCACCCGAAGCTTTACAATTTCTCAGCTGCCTGTGCGGCAGCGAACGTCCTGTGTGCGCGGTTCTGCTCGTTCGCATATTTCTCAGCTGCCTGTGCGGCAGCGAACATCACCTCGTCGCTGCCGTCGTGGATGACGTTTTTCTCAGCTGCCTGTGCGGCAGCGAACTTTTGGGCACAACGTGAAGCTCCTGCTCGCGAATTTCTCAGCTGCCTGTGCGGCAGCGAACGTGCCTGCCCGAACTCGCACACGAAGAACTGATTTCTCAGCTGCCTGTGCGGCAGCGAACCTGCGGTGAGATGGAGACTAGATCCTGATCCATTTCTCAGCTGCCTGTGCGGCAGCGAACGCAGACCGTTGGATGACGGACATATTGCGCGATTTCTCAGCTGCCTGTGCGGCAGCGAACACCTGACAGGCGCTGCTCGACCCAGTGGATGATTTCTCAGCTGCCTGTGCGGCAGCGAACGACATCGCCCTCCTGATCGTCGTCCGACGCTATTTCTCAGCTGCCTGTGCGGCAGCGAACGCGTTGGGCGGGATGCGGACCGATACCCAAGCTTTCTCAGCTGCCTGTGCGGCAGCGAACCGGTCGCGAGCCCGGGCGAAGGCGCGGGTCATTTTCTCAGCTGCCTGTGCGGCAGCGAACTGGATCGATCTGGTCCTGTGGGTCTACGACCTTTTCTCAGCTGCCTGTGCGGCAGCGAACGCCAGCATCAAGGCGGCGGCGGCCATGTCCATTTTCTCAGCTGCCTGTGCGGCAGCGAACACCTTCACGTATTCCATGGATCCGCCGCTCTTTTTCTCAGCTGCCTGTGCGGCAGCGAACCGACAACCGGATAACGAACTTGCGACTGACGGTTTCTCAGCTGCCTGTGCGGCAGCGAACGTGATACCTCTTCCCCCATACCGGTGCCACGATTTCTCAGCTGCCTGTGCGGCAGCGAACCTGTCTCGGACGCGCAGGAGCTGGGCGACTGTTTTCTCAGCTGCCTGTGCGGCAGCGAACACCGGGGAAGGCCCATCCTGGGCCGCCGCAGGTTTCTCAGCTGCCTGTGCGGCAGCGAACAGGCGACAGCTTCTCCGGCCGGGCCTCGTTCATTTCTCAGCTGCCTGTGCGGCAGCGAACGCAGCGACACGCTGTTCACGGCTTTCGTGGATTTTCTCAGCTGCCTGTGCGGCAGCGAACTGGATTCATCACCACGCCTGACCGGCTGTTCGTTTCTCAGCTGCCTGTGCGGCAGCGAACTAGAAATAAAAACCCCTAACTCATTGATTTGTTAAAAATCTCCAGCAGGAAAGCACGAAACACCCAAATTCCTGGGTGTTTCGTAACCTACTGATTCATAAAGGACTCACAGGAGCCTTCCAGAAAAGGGTCAAAACCAGGGCAGTGTGGCCGTACTACTCAAGCCATAGGTGTTGAATTCCCCAGCCACGGCCTGCGGTTCGGGATCCCCCAACGCCAGGAACAGGCAAAACCGCTGTCCCGTACTGGCGCTGCGCAGTTGCACATAGGGCAGATCCGGCTGCTGTTCCACGCTATCGGGGATGGCTTGCGCGGCTTGCTCGTAGGTTTCCCCCTTTCGTCGCATCCGGCGATGGCGCAGCCGATCCGCACTGGTCTTGAACTGGCGGCGCAGCAGCCGGCGATGCTGGACTTCCTTTGGAACGGCAGACAAAGCCCCCAGTTCCACATGATCACGCATCCCTCGCAGCCAGTCGGTGAACAACAAGGCATTCAAGGCGTCGCCTCCGCCATGCACCCGCATGATCCGCCCCAAGGTACGCGGCTGCATGCTGTATTGAGGGAAACTGACCCCGATTTCATGAGTGCCCAGCCCCACCAAAGCGCGGTGGAACTTGGCGTACAAGGCCCCCAACAAATGCGCCTGGCTGAACTCGGGATCAGGCAGCAGCCTGATATCGATAGAGTGAGTGCTCATGAGCATCACTTCCCGGCATCGCCGAACACACCGCCCCGCACCAGCACCGCGACGACGAAATGCTGCTGCCCGATGTCGGGGATCTTGTCCTTGAGCACCCAGTCATCGAACAAATTATAGAAATCGAGGCTCGGCTTGTCCTTGGGCTGGCGATAGGCCTTACCTTGCGTCGTGACGGAGCCATACGGCTCCACCGCGATAGGTCCCAGACCGTCCGCCCCGAAATACCAATCATCGATGGTCCGGATGGCATTGCCCAGTTTCTGGGAATGGATCGCGGCCACGCCGCCCACATGATAAAGCGTCTTGCTCTTGTCACCCCGGCCCCGCTCCAGCACCAGCTCCTGGGAAGGGAAGACTTCCTGCCCCGCCCCGATCCGGGCGAAGGCCGTGACCTGCAGCAGGACATGGCGCTTGCCCGCCAAGCCGTCCGCGATCAATGCCGCCACGGCATCCCGGTCCGCCTGAGCATCGCCCGTCTCGAAATTCCTCAAGCTCAGGGACAAGGCATCGAAAGTCCAGCTTTGCGTGACCCGCCCTCGCTCCAACAGAGAGATGATCACGCACACTTCTTCCGCGCCTACCCGGTTGCGCCACAGGAAACGGCCATTGGCGAGGTTATGGGCGTAGCGGCGCGCCAGTTCGGTAAAACCATTGGCCTCGACATAGCCGCCGACCGCCCGCAGCAGCCTGGCCTCGTAATCCGCGTCATTGCAGGCGGAAGGTTTCCCTGTCCCGGGCAGCACGCGCAGCGTGAAACTCACCTTCAGCGTATCCGCATCGGCAGGCAATGCGGCTACATCCACCGTCTGGAGGTTCGGATTCTCAATCGCGGCATCCAGCTTGGCGGGATCCTGCTCGGAAGCCTTCAAACGATTGGAAATCGTGCCGCGCACGGACTTTTCCTTGATGCCGACAGCTGGCCACTGATCGGCTTCAGGCTGATCATCCCACTGCCCCGCGGCGAACAAAGCGTCGGACGGGTCCAGCTTGCGCTCAAAAGCAAGGACGGAAGCGGTTTTCAAGGACATGGCAGTTCCTTTTTTGATGAATATCGGTTTGCAATCAAAGGGGTTCCGCGCTCATCGGCGGATAGGGTGGGAGTTCGGCGCCATCTTCCATTGGCAAAGGCTCATAGCCATTGCGGCAGCGGTAGAAGCCGTCTTCATGTGATTCGCCCCACCAGAGAAGATCCCGCACGCTGTGCAAACGGTGCGGACCGATCCACTGGCCAATGGAATACACCCCTTCCACGAACCGGAACGGCGTGCTGGTGTCACGCGCATTGGCGACCTGCCCGCCGGCATACAGTTCCGACAGCGCGGCATAACCGATCGGGATGGGCACGATCCAGCCCGTCCCTTCGGGCCGATCATGGGTCCAGACGACACGGTTTTTTTCATTCCTGCCGCTGTGATAATTGAAGCGCGACAGATCCAGCCAGGCATCCAGCGCGGTGGCCCCAGAATCCTGTCGGCGCAGTTGCTCCAGACGCTGCTGCAACAGGTCGTCCCGGCTCACCAGGGCAAATCCAGGCAGCCACTGGCGGCGCAGGCGCCGGAAAAGCGCGTGCCGATCCGCTTCCTGATCCGGCCAGCCGATCAGCGCCGGCGTGATGCGGATGCCCGGGCCGGGTTTCGGCGGCAGCACCGTACCGCCGGCAACCCGCATCGAACCCAGCAGCTCTCGGATCATCCAGGCGATTTCCCGTCGGCGCGTCTCATCGCCCCCGAACAGGGGATGGACCTCGTCAACCTGTTGGACCGCCCCCACCTGGAACACCAGGGTCAGGTCCAGATGGATGCGGCCTTCCTCGACAATGGCGGCGGTGGCGCCATCCTTGTCCACCGGATTACGCGTCAGGTGAAAGGTCCGGACGTAGCCCTCCCTGGCCTGCTCCTGGTGCCAGTGGCAGATCACCCCGACTTTTTCCAGTTTCAGGGGGACGTCCGCCGCCGCCAGCTTTCGCCCCAAGGCCCACATGAGGCCCAGAAACGCCGTCATGGACGGAAAACCATGCGTCAGAGGACTGGAAATCGTGTTGGCGTTCTGAACCCGCACGTGCGGCAGGATCAGCACGCCGTCGATCGCGTGGTCTTGCGGATTCATACCTCGCCCCTCCGGGTCGGAATGTAGTGAGGCGCGTCCAGATCGGTACGCAGCTCATGCAGCGCACGCACCCAGCCCGCCTCGTCCTCATCCAGCAGCAGTTCTTTTTTCCAGTGGCGGTGCTCGACATCCCCGACATACGGAAAGTGGGTCTTCAACCGCGCATTCAGCCAATTGCCGAAGCGGTGGCCGATCCGTGCCGGCCAGTCCATGGACATCCAGTCGCTGCGGAATTGGCCGCCGTCTTCGGCACGCCAGGGATCGAGCCAAAGTCGTTCCTCATAGACCAGGATGCAGCGAGGATCAGCCGTCCAGCCTTTGGGCAGGCTGCGGCGGATTTCGCTGGCCATGGCCACCAGCTCATCGATCAGATTGCCCACATAGGCCTCCACCCGATCCCGGGTTTCCGCATTGGATGGCGGATCCTTCTGCAAAAAGCGCAACAAAGCCCGAAGAATCGTTCGGACGTCCCCATGCCGCATCAAAGTAGGGCCGAAGACGGAAGTCACGCCCCAGAGCTGACGAGGCACGCTCAGGTCCCACTGCGGCGGCAACGAGCCCAGCAGATAGCTCACCCCGCCGCGCTCTGAGTTCAGTTGTGAGATGTTCTGTGGTTTCGTACCACCCAGCTTGCGCACGGCCAGCGCGGGATAGTCCCGAAAAGCACCTTCGTGCTCCTTGCCCTCCCGGCGCGCGGCGCGCGCCGCCTTGTTGGCGTCGCCGAACCGGTCTTCCTGCAGGATTTCATGGACGGCTTGCGCCAGGGACGTGGCATACAGGGGCGCGAGCAGATGGTAGTGCGCATCATCGGCGACGTCCTCTCCCGCCAGCCAATACACCTGCTTGGCCAGCGCATGGCTGGCCGCGGCTTCCTCGCGAGCCCGCGTCAGACCGATGAATGCCGACCGCCATTCCCGCGCCTTGGGCTCGTCATCACTCAAGGCTCGCACGGTGGCTGGATCATCGGCCGACAGCCAATCCAGCAGGGTACGGCCATCGATTTCCAGCTTCAGAAACTTGTAGACGTCCAGCGCGGCCGCATTGCCGACCACGTCGCTGGCGAAATCGGCGCCCAGCACATGGCTGCCCACCACGACATGCGGCGCCATGCCGGATGGCTCTACATACAGATTGGTACCGCGCGCATCGGGATGAACGCCCTTGAGGGCATGCGTCACCGCCTGGATCTGGCGAACGCGCCGGGCGGCGTCTTCGAGCCAGGCGGCAGGCTGGTATTGGACCGTCAGATCTCCGCGTTTGGAATCGTCCGCCGGCAGTTTCGAGAGCTTGGCGTCCAGGCGTTCCTGCAAGAAAGCCGCAATCACATCACGGGCGCGACGGATACGTCCTGTCTGGTCTTGTTCTTCCCGCATGAATCCTCCAGGATGGGATCTTTCTCTTGATAGCCTACCATTTTTGTAAACATATTTAACTTATTGAGATTAACAATTTAGGAGCGTCCCCTAAGAATTTTTCGTAATAGATGCTCTAGTTGTCATTCCAACATCATCCTGAATCCCGGTAAACGGTATAAAATGGGGATCATATGGCAATCCAGTCCTTTCTCTGCGGGGAGACTCGGCGCCTGTTCACGACCGGCCGCACACGCCGTTTCACAAGCATCCAGCACACGGCTGAACGCAAACTGGCACAACTGGACGCTGCAGTCACACTGGACTTCCTGCGCAAGACGCCCGGCAATCGGCTTGAAAAACTGACGGGCAACCGACTGGGACGCCACAGCATCCGGATCAACGCCCAGTGGCGTATCTGCTTCATCTGGGCGGACGAAGGCCCGGCGGAGGTCGAGATTGTCGACTACCACTGAGAGCCGATTTTCCGGAAACGGCACGTCATGGAAGGACCCTGAACATGATCAAAAACGGCATGCGTCCCGTGCACCCGGGCGAGATTCTGCGCGAGGACTACCTGATCCCCCTGGGGATGAGCGCCAACGCCCTGGCCCGCCATCTGCGCGTCCCGGCCTCCCGCGTCAACGACATCCTGCTCGAACGGCGCGGCATCACGGCCGACACCGCGCTGCGCCTGAGCCGTTATTTCGGCGGTGACGCGCAATCCTGGCTGAATCTCCAGACCGCCTTCGATCTGCGCACCGCCGAGCTCAACCCGGAACTGCAAACAGCGCTGGACTCGCTGCAACCCATGGAATCCGTCCCCGCATAGCGGCAAGCTCATCCATACGCTCATTGCCCACCTTCACCCCTTCTCCGAGAACCCCAGCGCCGGATGCCAGCGCCAGCCTTCCTCACTGGCGGGCAGCGTGGCCCGCGTGTACCTCAGGGCGAATGCCTCCAGGGACAGGCCCAGCGCCTCGGCCTGGCTTTCCATGCCGCTTTTCCAATCCTCACCCACGCTCCAGCGGCTGATCCCTTCACCCTGGACCTCGGCCTCCGGCACCGGCCAACACTGGCTGGCACCGATCGGGATGTAGAGTTCCTGGAACTTGCGCTCTCCCTCCTCCACCCGGCACAGGCAAGGCACCTCGTCCTCGTCCGGCTTCCAGACCACTTCCACATCGGGGCGCGGCTGATCCCGGAACGGCTGCGCCTGTTGCAGAAAGGCGGCCAGCCGCGCGTGGTCGCGCAGCCAGAAGCTCGCGGCATTCAGCCGATGCGCCGGCACAGGCGGCAGCATCTGGGACACCATCCGGACCTGCTCCAGGTCGGCCAGATTACCGGCGGGCTGGCGATCCGATTCGGCACGGGCGACGATGCGCGGCTGCGCATCGATGGGCATGCATTGCTCACCATCCAGCCAGGGCGCCAGCAACGCCGTCAGGCTGTGCGGCCGTAAAGGGCACTCCAGGCTCTCGAACCCTGGCTGGCAAAAGGCCGGCTGACCCGGCTGCTCGAAATGCCGCAGATTGCTGTCGCACACCAGCACATTGGGCTGTGACGCGACCTTGTCACGGCGATGGCGCCACACCCGCCCCGCAAGCTGGATCAATGAGCGCATCGAGGACGGCTCGACCACCGCCCAGTCATAATCATGATCCCGCCCGACCTCGGTCACGGGGGAGCCCAGCACCACGAATAACTGATCCCCGGCCCCCACGGCATCGATACGCCGGCGGACATCCGGCAGATCGAACACGGCGTCCTTCCGGCGCCGGTCCAACGCCGTATCCAACTGGTTCTCGATCTTGGACCGCAGGCACAGCGGGAACTGGGAATGGTAGACGCACAGGTGAATATGCACGCCCGGCGACACCCCCAGGCGGAACAAAGCCAAGGCCACATCGAACAAGGGATTGATATTCGCCATGCGGATCAGACCAAAGCTGACGCGCTTGCCACTGTGTGGATCCTCGGTGCCGTGCCAGGCATGCAAGCGCACAGCCGCATCCCGGAGAATGCCCGCGAAGGCGGCTCTGCGATCCGCCTTCTCCAGTGTCCGCAAGGTTCCAGACAACGGCAGCAGACGAGCCAACCGCCGTACCGCCTGCGCGCCCAATCGCTGCGCACGTGTCGCTGAAAACGCCTGGTGCGTCTGATCGAACCGCCCGGCATCCGGGCAGTCCGCATGCGTCTGCGCGAACTCGTCGATCCAGAGACAGCAGACAGCGGGCGCTTCCGACGGCCGAACACCGCGGTTGCGCTGGAACCAGCGGCGCCCCTCCAGGTAAGCTGCGAACAACCCCTGGACCAGCGCGGGCGGCAAGGTCGCCGAAGACACCAGGACGCGCGCGCCCAACAAGCCGGCCCAGTGCACCAGACGCGCCAGCGCCGGCAAATCGGACAGGTCGAAATCATCCGGCTCGTCCAGCACCAGATCCCCCGTCATCAGACGCAACATGGGCGCGATCTGGCGACCGCCGCGCAGGCCCTCCGTCGCCGGCGCCAGATGATCGACCGTGCAGACCAGCAAAGGCGCCGCCAGAAAGCGCCGAACCCCGGCATCGCGCCCCAGATGGTCCAGCACCGGATGATGGTCATTACCTTCGTAGACAACATGCGTCGTCTCATCCAGCAGGGATTGCCGGGACGCGGAGCCGCTGTCTTCGGCCAATTGCGCGTAGTACTGGAACAATTCGCGGTTCGCCGCGCCCCCGACCCGAATGGCCAATTCGTCATCCGGCAGGCCCAGATCCTTTTGAAAGCTGCGGCCCGTTTGCAGGGTCAGCGCACGCAAACCAATCGCAAACGCGCAGCGCAGACCCAGCGCGGGGTCGGCCAGCGCATTCATGAACCGGGCGTTCCCCAGCGTCTTGCCGCATCCGGTCGATGCCATATTGACGATGAAGGCGCCTTGCTCCGCCGCCCGCAGGCGCACGCCGGCGGCCAGATCGGCCGCCTTGTCCTGCCAGCGGAACGCGGGGTTCGCACTGCGCTTTTTCAGGCCGCGATGGCCGATCAGATGGCGCAGATCCCGCGTCAGGATCGGCAGCGCATGCACGATCCGGCCCGCATGCAGCTCGACGCCCAGCAAATGCTCGTCCAAAGGCTGCAACAGCGCGCCGGTCGCGCGCCGGGTGTTGGCATACAGCGGAAAATCCTTCTCCCCCCGCGTCCGATCTTCTTCAGCCTCCAGGCTGGAGTAATGATGATCCCCCAGCATCAGCGCCAAACGCGACACGTGCATGATGAAAGGGTCTTCCAGGCAATCCCCGACCGTCGGCAGATCCTGCAACAGTCCCCGGGCGATACGCGCCGCCCGCTTGCGCCATTGCACGGTCCGCACCGGCAGCCCCTCGGGGAATTTCCAGTATGGATCCAGCTTGCTCCTGGAGAGCTTCAGTTCCCCCCACGGCTCGTTCCAATCCGCGTCGATCTGACTCAATACGGCATCCAGGCTCTGGCCTTTCACCCCCCGGGGCGACCGACCATGCCACAGCGAGATCGATTCAAGCGATTCCGTCGGGCTATACGGCAAGGCGGGCAGGCGGTGATGCGTCAGCACCAGCCAGGCCACCGCCTGAGCCAAGGGAGGCAAACCCTTGCCCGATAAAGCGAACGGCCTGTTGTCACGCGCCGCCGGATCCACGCCATCCCGCAACAGACGGCCTGTCTTGTGATCCAGCCACGGAGCCTGGAAACGGAGTCCGTCCACACCCTCCCCACCGCCCTCGATCAGACGCCGCAACCAGCCCGCATCATCATCCTGGCCCACGAAGGCCTGGAACAGGCGCACGGAAACCCACTCATGGCGATAGCGGTTCTTTTCCCGAGGAGAGCCGGGCCGCAATCGGTCCTGGAAGGACTGGGTCGCCTTGCCCAGATCATGCAACAGCGCGGCCAGGGCGGCGATCCGGCGGATCGTCCGCAGGCTGTGCCAATCGTTCTCGTCATCACGCCGCAGCACATCGCCGGCGGTGGTGTTCGTCGGCACGGCGCCCTCGGCATTGAACTGCCGGGCGTCACCGACAATCCACAGCAGTTCGCTATGATCACGGCCCCGGATCCAGTGACAGGCCACGGCCGTGTTCTTGCGCGCAGTCTGGCGCAGCAGTCTTCTCAATGTGTCCAGACCCGCCCGGGTGATCGCCGTCTGCCAGGTCCGGTCACCCCGTCGTTCGGCGAACTGATCCAGGATCCGGCGCGTTTCCGTCAAAGCCCGCTTGCTGCATTGAGACACCAGCAGGACATTCATGCGCCACCTTTCAGGCCCGAAGCGGCGGGAGCGCCCCGACGAGCGGTCGTCAGGGCGATTTCCTTGATTGTGTCGATCATGAAATCCAGGGACTCGCCGCGCGTCAGCGCCTCGATGCAGTTGCGGCGGAACTGCTGCTCGTCGTCGCCCCGCATGGCGGACAGGAAAGCCTGCGGCAGGATACAGGCATCCTTCACCAGATCCGCTACGTCGAATACCAGGCCGCCGCGCCGCGTTTTCCCATGCAGAACCGCCAGGCCATGCGGCAGGCCCAGCACCCAGCACGCCGTGGCGCCCAGTCCATAGGCCAGATAATTGCCATGATCCAGAAAACGGTTGGCCGGGTCGGTACCGGTCCCCCGTTTGGCGCGGGTGAAATCATCGCCATAACCGACCGCGTCGACGGCCATCTTGAACAACGCCTTGGTGAGCCTGGCTTCCTCGGTCAGCAAATCGACTGTTTCCCCGGCTTGATCCACGCGCCGCACGCTCTGGGCCAGCAAGCCATCCAGCCGCTCCACATTCACATTGAAACCGGCCTCCTTCAGGCCCGCCTGGTGCCATTCCTCGCCCAGGCGCCGGATGCGGGCCTGCTGCAAGGCTTTCGCCGCAGCCAGCCGTCGAGCGTCATCGAACCAGAATTCCACCCACGCCTGCAGGTACTCCGTCGGCCGATATTCACTTTGCGGACTAAGCCCAATACTGTTCAGATAATGACGGGAACAGGTTGATGGATCAGGTTCAGTGGAGTGCGTCGTCGGCGGATGTGGTAGTTACTCATCTTGCGCTTGACGCCGCGCGGATTGGATCGCCCGCGACTGCTGACGCAGCGGCCCTGGGCAATCTCAGCGAGCAGGTTGCGCAGCCAGTCAGCCAAGCGCTGAGGGGGGAATGGCCGCAGCTTGCGGCAACTTGCGCTTGATCACGCGCACGGCATGTATGAAGCTGAGCCGATCGGTGTCCAACCCGCGTGGCCAGGCGGCCTGGGTCATCAATTGGCGGATGGCAAAGTGCGCCAGCAGTAGCCCCCAGAACTCCTGCTGCACCAGGTCCGGAGTCTTGCTGCGCAGCACGGTGCTGTTGGCCTTCAGATGAGTCTTGAGCTCATCGAAGACGCCTTCGATCTCCCAGCGCTCATGGTAGAGAGCCGCCAGTTCCAGGGCAGGCGCCTGCTCGGGATCGAGCAGGTTGGTGACCAGCCGGTAGCTGTGCTCGGTCGGTGTGGCGGCTGCCTGCAAGGTGTAGTCGATGACACGCACGCGCTGGCCGTTGCGGCGTTGCCGGTCCCCGCTCTCGAAGATCGTGCTCAGGTAGGAGCCATCATCGAGCCTCTGCTCGACGGGCAGAGGCCGTCCGGTCTTGGCACGCCACAATAACTTGGCTTGACTGGCGCACGCGCTGCGCCACAGCGGGAAGCCGAAGAAATTGCGGTCGGCCAGCACCAGCATGTCCGGCTTGAGTGCCTGGGGCAGCATCTGTGCCGCCATGGCCTGCTCGCTGCTCGCGCAGGGCGCCAGTTCGGCCGCCACCACCGCATGCGTGCCACACTCCACCAGCCCAAGCACTCGCGTCTGCGGGAACGCGCTTTGCCCGCGTCCGCTGGCCGGATAGCCGAAATGCAGAGCGTTGGCCTGCTCGTCGGCAACATCCAGGCAACTGCCGTCCAAGGCCATTACCCGTAGTCCTCGGTACCAGCATCCAGGCGCATCGTTCCCCGCCAAGGGTCGTAAGACCCGTCTGGCCAGTTCGCGCATCACCTGCGGGCCCAGGCGGCTGCGCGCCTGCGAAATGGCTGACTTGCTCGCCTGCACCGCCTGGGCTCGCCCGTCCCCAAGCCACTGCAGGCCCTCGCACACCACCCGCAGCACTTCCTCCAGCGGCGCTTCACGCCATAAGGCCAGCGCCATCACGTAGTACACCACCGCCGGGGCCGGCAACTGCCGTTCGCGCTGGCTCGCTCGCCCCGTCGCGCTCAACACTTCCTCGATCAACGACCTCGGACACACGCTGGCCAGCACTCCCGCGCTGATCAGATGCGCCACGTCTACCTTGGCCGCAAGGACCTTGCGCGTTCGGGACATCCGCTCTACCTCACCTTGGGGTGATAAAGATAGAGATTATCCCTCAAAAAATACTATCTGAACAGTATTGGGACTAAGCCAGGCGACCTCGACATCGACATCGACTTCGTTGGCGGAAAACAAGGGCGTCCCGCCGCCTCCGCAGAAACCCACCAGCACACCGGCCTTGGCCAGTTCCCGCATCGCGGCCTGGGTGATGGAAGTGCCTGTCCCCAGCAGGATGCCGGTGGTGTTGGCGATCGGGATGTTCCAGTACAGGGAGCGCTTGCCTGCGTCGGTCACATACTCGACACGGCCGCCATTGACCAATACCCGGCAATGCTCCAGGTAGTAAATATTGGCCCGTTTGGAATGCAGGATCGTTTTGAGATCAGAGGCTGCGATATCGTCCATGAAGCTTCTTGTAACATGGAGAATGAGGGCTGTGCGAAAAATTCAAATCCCGCCCTCAGTGTCCGGACGCTATCCAGCCCCGCCTCCGCAAAGGCCATCGGCCGACGCGGAATACCCCCAATACCCCGACACCTCAATCGTCCCCGACCAAACCCCCCGCCCCCAGCACGCGCCGCACGAACACAACACACATCAGCACAAAAGCCAGCAGCCCGATTCCCGTAGCCACCGACGCGAACCCAGGACCCGCCACGGCCAGCGGCGCATCGCCGCCGCCGGACGCCATGGAGCCCACGATCACGATGGCCAGCACGACGCCCACCAGGCTCTCGCCCACGATCAGGCCCGATGCGAACAGCGTGCCCGTGCGCTCGCTGGCCTGCTCAGCCTGCTCACGGTCCGCGCCGTCCGGCAGCGTCCGGGCACGGACCCGGATCCGCACGAACCACGAGATCAAGGCGCCGACGAACAGCGCCGTCGCCACCGTGGGCGGCAGATAGACGCCCATGGCCACCGCCAGCGGCGGGACGCGAAACCGGCTGCATCGGCCCAGGCCCCAGTCGAAGGCGATCAGCGCGGCGCCCACCAACACACCGATGCGGATGTACGTCCAGTCGAGTGTGTGGCTGAACAGGCCCTGCGCAATGGTGATCATGAGCGATGCCTGCGGCGCGGCCAGGGCCTGGGCGGGGTCCATGCCCTCGCGCGGCAGGCTGCCGATAAAGCCATAAGCCTCGTAGAGCAGTTCCAGCACCGGCGGGATCGTCACCGCGCCGATCACGCAGCCGATGATCAGCGCCACCTGCTGTCGCCACGGGGTCGCCCGCACCAGCCAGCCCGTCTTCAGGTCCTGCAGATTATCGTTGGAAATCGCCGCCACAGCCACGACGACCGAGGTGCAGAACAGCGCCAGCGCCGTCATGAAACGCACGGATTCGGGCCTGCCCAACAGGTCCTGCGCCTGACCGATGCCAATGAAGATCATGGATGAGGCCAGGATGGCGATCACGGCGATACCGGATATCGGGCTGGCCGACGAGCCCACCAGACCCGCCATGTAGCCGCACGCGGCCGCCACCAGGAAACCGAAGACGAAGGCCAGCACGACGCCAGCCGCCACCAGGGTCCAGGCGGCCAACGCGGGCAAGCCGGAGTCCGCTACAAAGGACTGGAACGTCGCGCCCAGCAGCAGGATCATCAACAGCGTCAGCTTCAGCAGCAGCCCGGGCGGCAGGTCGGCATCGGTGCGGTCCTGTCCCGATTCGCCCGATCCGCGCTTCAGCACCGACAGAGAAATCCGCATGCCCTCGATCATGGGCCTGATCAGCGTCAGCAGGGTCCAGACTGCCGCCACGGCGATCATGCCGGCGCCGATCAGGCGCACTTTGGAAACCCAGATGCCGGTGGCGAAGCTTGCCAGACTGGCGCCGTCGGGCATGGGCACGAGCGACGTCAGCCAGGGAACAGCGACGCCCCAGGACAACACCACGCCCAGCAGCATCGCCACGCCGCCGACAATGCCGACCAGATACCCCGCGCCGACCAGGGCGAAGGACAGGCCCAGGGGCAGCTGGAACACGGCGCGTCCGATGCTGAACCAGTAGCCTACGCTATCGCCGGCCACACGCAGGCCGCTGGTCATCAGGCTGAAGCCGCCCGCCAGCGCCCCGCCCAGCAAGATGTCGCGCAATCCGCCGGCCCGCCGGGTTTCCGCACCATCGCCCTGCCTCTGCCCGACCTTCAGGATCTCGGCGGCGGCCACACCTTCCGGATACGGCAGGTCGCTGTTGACGACCAGCGCGCGCCGCAGCGGGACGGTAAACACCACACCCAGGATCCCGCCGCAGGCGCAGATCATGGCGGTCTGCAGCAGAGGGAATCCCGTCTAGTATCCCATCATCAGCAACGCCGGCAGCACAAAAATGACGGCGGACAAGGTGCCCGCCGCGGACGCCTGGGTCTGGACAATATTGTTTTCCAGCACATTGGAGTCCCTGAACGCTCGCAGGACCGCCATGGAGATCACCGCCGCCGGGATCGAGGATGCGAAGGTCAGACCCACCTTCAAGCCCAGGTAGACGTTGGACGCGGTGAATACCAGGGTGATCAAGGCGCCCAGAACCACACCTCGCAGGGTGAGTTCCTTGAGCGATGCGTGCGACTCGGGCATGGTGGAGGTCGATCCTTGCAATGATTCGAAAAACGGGCGGTACGCGCCGCGCATTGTGATCCATTCGCTGCGATTAGTCACGGCACGGCCTTCCGGGTTCCCCGATGATGCAGGCAATGTGAAGATAGCGCCATGCAAGCCTAAAGACGCCATCATACGGGCCGGGAAGTGCTTGGCCCCACAAGATCGCGGCGACAAGCCGCATGACGTCCTGCATCATCCAGATTGACCGATAATACGTATCTCCCCGTTCCACCCCCTGCCAGCGCCTCGCCCATGTCCACTTCCGACCTCTCCGGCCACACCCCCATGATGCAGCAGTACCTCCAGCTCAAGGCCCAGGCCGGGTCGCATCTGCTGTTCTACCGCATGGGCGACTTCTACGAGATGTTCTACGACGACGCGGAACGCGGGGCGCGGCTGCTGAACCTGACGCTGACCAAGCGCGGCACGTCCAACGGCGCACCGATCCCGATGGCGGGCGTGCCGCACCACGCCATGGAAGGCTATCTGGCGCGGCTGGTGGCGCTGGGCGAATCCATCGCCATCTGCGAGCAGATCGGCGATCCGTCCGCCAGCAAGGGGCCGGTGGAACGCAGGATCGTGCGCGTGGTGACGCCCGGCACGCTGACCGACGACGCGCTGCTGCCGGCCGACGACGACCGCCGGATCGCGGCCTGGGTCGCGGGCCGCGGCCACGGGCGCGAGGCCGTGGGGCTGGCCTGGATGAACCTGGCCAACGGCGACTTCAAGGCCTGCGAATCGACGCCGGAACTGCTGGACGCGGAACTGGGCCGCATCGCGCCCGCCGAGCTGGTCTGCGCGGAACAGGCGGACCTGCAGGCGCTGGAAGCCTCCGGACCGGACGCCGCGATCAGCCGGGTGCCGGACTGGCACTTCGAGGCCGACGGCGCGCGCGACACGCTGCTGCGCCATTTCGGCGTGAACGACGTCGGCGCCTTCGGGCTGGACCATCTGCCGCTGGCGATGCGGGCGGCGGGCGCGCTGCTGCGCTACGTCGGCACGACGCAGGCCCAGGCGCTCAGCCACGTGCACAGCCTGTCGGTGGACGCGGGCGGCGACTACGTGGTGCTGGACCCGGCCACGCGGCGCAATCTGGAAATCACGGACACGCTGAACGGCGGCGACGGCCCGACGCTGTTCAGCACGCTGGACCACGCCCGCACGCCGATGGGCAGCCGCCAGCTGCGCCGCTGGCTGCAGGCGCCGCTGCGCGACAATCCGCAGGCCCGCGCCCGCCAGGACGTGATCACGCAATTGCTGCGGGCGGCGGACGCCGACGGCGCGCTGCGCGCCCTGCGCGACGCGCTGCGGCCGCTGCCCGACCTGGAACGCATGGCGACCCGCCTGGCCCTGGGCACGATCCGCCCGCGCGAACTGGCCAGCCTGCGCGATGCGCTGGGCGGACTGGACGCGCTGGCGCAGACGACCACATCCGCCTTCGGCGCGCAAAACTTGCTGGCCGACTGCCTGCGCGACGTGCCCGTGGACCCGTCGCTGCACGCGCTGCTGGATCATGGCATCGCCGCCGAACCCGCCCTGATGGTGCGCGACGGCGGGGTGATCGCCCCGGGCTACGACGCGGAACTGGACGAGCTGCGCCAGCTGGCGGGCGACAACGGCGCCTTCTTGCTGGAGGTCGAGTCCCGAGAACGGGAACGCACCGGCATCGCCAACCTGCGCGTGGAATACAACCGCGTCCACGGCTTCTTCATCGAGGTCTCTCGCGGCCAGGCCGACAAGGTGCCCGACGACTACCGCCGCCGCCAGACGCTGAAGAACGTGGAACGCTACATCACGCCCGAACTGAAGGCCTGGGAGGACAAGGTCCTGTCGGCCCGGGATCGCGGCCTGGCGCGCGAGAAGCTGCTGTACGAACAGATCCTGGCGCAGGCGGCGGAGCACGCGGCGGCCCTGGCGCGCAGCGCCGCCGCCCTGGCGCAGATCGACGCGCTGGCCGGGCTGGCGCACCACGCGCGCGCCCACGGCTGGGTGGCGCCGGAACTGACCGACGACATCTGCCTGGACATCGAGGCCGGCCGCCACCCGGTGGTGGAGCACAGCATCGAGTCCTTCACCCCGAACGACTGCCGCATGGGCGAGGAACGCCGCATGCTGCTGATCACGGGCCCGAACATGGGCGGCAAATCGACCTACATGCGCCAGGTGGCGCTGATCGCGCTGCTGGCGCGCGCCGGCAGCTACGTGCCCGCCACGCGGGCGCGCATCGGTCCGGTGGACCGCATCTTCACGCGCATCGGCGCGGCCGACGACCTGGCGGGCGGGCGCTCGACCTTCATGATGGAGATGATGGAAGCGGGCGTGATCCTGGGGGCCGCCACGCCGTGCAGCCTGGTGCTGATGGACGAGATCGGCCGGGGCACGTCCACCTACGACGGCCTGGCGCTGGCCTGGGCCATCGCTCACCGGCTGCTGACGCACAACCGCGCGCTGACGCTGTTCGCGACGCACTATTTCGAAATGACGCGCCTGCCGGAAAAGACCCACGGCGTGGCCAACGTCCACCTGGCGGCGGCCGACGCGCCCGACGGCGTGGTCTTCCTGCACGAAGTCCGTCCGGGTCCGGCCAGCCAGAGCTACGGCCTGCACGTGGCCCAGCGCGCGGGCATCCCGCCGGTGGTGATCCGCCACGCGCGCAAGGAACTGGCCGAACTGGAAGCCCGCAACCGGGCGGAATCCCAGCTGGCGCTGTTCGTGCGGCAGACCGAGGAAGAATCCGGCGGCGATCCGGACGCGCCGCTGCGCGCCGCCCTGCAGGCGCTGGAACCCGACAGCCTCAGCCCGCGCGAGGCGCTGGAACTGATCTACCAGCTGCGCCGCGACTTTCTCTGACCGCCGCGCGCAAGGCGCCCGGTCCCACATCACAGGACTCCTCCATGCATCCTCCGACCCCCGACATCGACCAGCCCACGCCCTTGCTGGGCGGGCTGACCCCGCAGGAATTCATGCGCGACTACTGGCAGAAGAAGCCTCTGCTGGTGCGCCAGGCCATCCCCGGTTTCCAGCCGCCGGTCACGATCCGCGACGTGCAGACGCTGGCCCGCCGCGAGGAGGTCGAGTCCCGCCTGATCACCCACGGCGAACGCGGCTGGTCGCTGAAGCATGGCCCGTTTCGCCGGCTGCCGTCCGCCGCGCAGCCGAACTGGACGCTGCTGGTGCAGAGCGTGGACCTGCACGACGACGCCTCGGCCGCGCTGATGCGGCGGTTCCGCTTCATTTCCGACGCCCGGCTGGACGATCTGATGATCAGCATCGCCACCGACGGCGGCGGCGTCGGACCTCACTTCGACAGCTACGACGTGTTCCTGCTGCAGGGCCATGGGCGGCGCCGTTGGCGTACCAGCCGGCAGGCCGACCGCGCCCTGGTGCCGGGGCTGCCGTTGAAGATCCTGGCTGATTTCCAGCCGGATGCGGATGACATCCTGGAGCCGGGCGACCTGCTGTACCTGCCTCCGCACGTCTGCCACGATGGCGTGGCGATCGGCAACGACTGCATGACGCTGTCCATCGGCTTCCGCGTCCCAAGCCAGGCTACCCTGGCCCGGGGCCTGCTGGAAGCGGCCGCCGATCAGGTCTCGGCGCAGCACCTGGGCGACCCGGGGCTGTACGGACATCCCTGCCTGCCCGGCCCGGACCTGGCCACGTTGTACACCGACGCCGGGGAACCCGCCACACGCACCCCGGCGGCCCTGCCCGATTCGCTGGTGCAGGCTACGCTGGACACCCTGTCCAGGGTTCGCCTGGATCACGCGGTGGCGGCCCGGTTCCTGGGCCAATGGCTGACGTCCCTGCCCGACAGCGCCCTGTTCGATCCGGCCGACGAGCCGCTCTCGCTGAGCGCCGGGGTGCCCGCATCGGGCCGTCTGGCGCTGGACCGCTGCACGCGGCTGATGTACTGCGGCCCGCAGGTCTTCATCAACGGCGAGGTCGCGCCCCTGGCGGCCGTGCCCGCCCTGGAAGTGCTCGCCGACCGGCGCGCGCTGGAAGCCGACGCGGTCCGCCGCCTGCCCCTCGAGACCCTGGCCCTGCTCGACGAATGGCTGGCGGAAGGCTGGCTTCACTGGGAAGACTGAGGCCGGTCCACCCACCTCTCCGCTTGCAAGCAATTCGGATTCGTCAGGCCAGGGCCACTCTCAAATTGTGGCATCTCCCCACGTCGCGGCCTGAATGCCGCTTCGATTCGTCAGGCAATTTGCTTATATCCGCATAAAAACATAAGCATCGGTTCGTTCACGACATCAAGGAAGCGTCCCAGAATGGACGCTTCCTTCGTTTCCACAAGACCGTGCCATGCTCGCGCCGAACTACCTGCCCGAAGCCCATCATTCCCTGATCGCCGAACTGGCCGACACCTTGGAATCTTCCAGCCTGCACTGGCTCTCGGGCTATTTCGCGGGCGTCGCCCAGGCGCGCCAGCCCGCGCGGGAAGCCGCGCCCCCGCTGACGGTGGCCGCCGTCGCCGCGCCCGGCGCGGCCCAGCGCCTGACCATCCTCTACGGCAGCCAGACGGGCAATGCCAAACGCATCGCGACCGGCCTGCACGAACAGGCGCGGACTCAGGGACTGGAGACGCGCCTGGTACGCGCCGACCAGTACAAGACCAAGGAACTGAAGGACGAGCAACTGCTCTACGTGGTCATGAGCACCCAGGGCGACGGCGATCCGCCGGACGATTCCATCGCCTGGGTCGAATTCCTGCTGGGCAAGCGCGCGCCGAAACTGCCCCGGCTGAAATACGCCGTACTGGGCCTGGGGGATTCCAGCTATCCCTCATTCTGTGGCATCTCGCAGAAGATCGACGCCCGCCTGGCCGAACTGGGCGCGCAGCGCCTGCAGGATGCGGGCGCCGCCGACCTGGATATCGAGACGGTCGCCGCCCCCTGGCAGGCCCTTGCCCTGGAACAGGCGCGCAACGCCCTGCAGTCCGCCGCACCCATCCCCCCCCAGGCTACCGTGACGCCGCTGCGCCCCCAGGCCGGGAAGTTCACCCGCGACCACCCGTTCCAGGCTGAAGTCCTGCTGAACCAGGCCATCACGGGCCGCGACAGCGACAAGGACATCCGCCACCTGGAGTTGTCCCTGGAAGGCAGCAGGCTGCAGTACGAACCGGGCGACGCCCTGGGCGTCTGGCCCGTACAGGACGACACCCTGGTGGCCCGCATCCTGGAAGCCACCGGCCTGAATGCCGCCGATACCGTCGAACACCAGGATACCCGCCGCCCCCTGGGAGAATGGCTGGGCCGCCACCGCGAATTGACGGTGCTGACCCGCCCCTTCCTGGCGGCCCTGGCGGAACGCGCGCGGCAAGGAGACCTGGCCGCCCTGCTGGCGCCGGACGCCCGCGATCGGCTGGCCGCCTACCTGGGCACGCACCAGCTGATCGACGCGCTGCGCCAGTGGCCGGCGCGCTGGACAGGACCGGAACTGGTGGCGGCCCTGCGTCCGCTGACGCCGCGCCTGTACTCCATCGCCTCCTGCGCGACGGTGGCGGAGGACGAAGTCCACCTGACGCTGGGGCATCTCGCCTTCGAGCTCGAGGGCGAATCCCGCTGGGGCGTGGCCTCGCATTTCCTGGCCGAACGGTCCGAGGGCGACACGGTGCCGGTCTTCATCGAGGAAAACACGCGCTTCCGCCTGCCGGCCGATGCTTCCCGCGACATCATCATGATCGGCGCCGGGACCGGGGTGGCGCCGTTCCGCGCCTTCGTCCAGGCGCGCGCCGAGGCGGACGCCCCGGGCCGCAACTGGCTGTTCTTCGGCAATCCGCACTTCACCAGCGACTTCCTCTACCAGGTCGAATGGCAGCAGGCGCTGAAGGACGGTCACCTGGACCGCATCGACCTGGCATTCTCCCGCGACCAGGAGGAAAAGGTCTACGTCCAGCACAGGCTGCTGGCCCAGGGCGCCGACGTGTACGACTGGGTCCAGGCGGGCGCCCACGTCTACGTCTGCGGGGACGCCGACCGCATGGCCCGCGATGTGCACGCCGCCCTGCTGGAGATCGCCCGCGACCACGGTGGCCTGGACGAGGAAGGCGCCCGCCAGTGGCTGGACGACCTCGCCGCGCAAGGCCGCTACGCGCGCGACGTCTATTGATCCGGCTTCGCATTCAGCCGCATCACGTCGTTGGTTCGCCTCGCCGTGCAAGCGCACCGCCTTCGGCTTCCCGCCTCGTGCCCCGGCCGAATGCAAACCCGGCGCCCGCCCGTTCAAACACCGATTCTCTTTTCGATCCCGATACTCCGACATGAGCGTTTCCCCCCTGTCCCCCCTGGAAGAAATCAAGACCGCAAGCCGGTTCCTGCGCGGCACCATCGCCCGGGAACTGGAAAACCCGGTCACCGGCGCCATCCCCGAAGCCGACACCAAACTGCTGAAATTCCACGGCAGCTACATGCAGGACGACCGCGACATCCGCGACGAGCGGCGCAAGCAGAAGCTGGAGCCGGCCTACGCCTTCATGGTGCGCGCGCGCCTGCCGGGCGGCGTGATCAGCCCCGAGCAATGGCTGGCGCTGGACGAACTGGCACAAAAATACGCCACGCGCGGCCTGCGCATCACCACGCGCCAGACCTTCCAATGGCACGGCATCCTGAAGCGCAACCTGCGCGCCTTCATGCAGGGCATCCACGACGCCCGCGCCACCACGATCGCCGCCTGCGGCGACGTGAACCGCCAGGTGATCAGCTCGGTCAACCCCCACCTGTCCAGCCAGCACGCGCTGACGCAAGCCTGGGTGCAACGCCTGTCCGACCATTTCCTGCCGCGCACCAGCGCCTACGCCGAAATCTGGCTGGGCGGCGAACAGGTCGGCGAGGCGGTCGACGAGGAACCCATCTACGGCAACGACTCCGCCTACCTGCCGCGCAAGTTCAAGATCGGCATCGCCATCCCGCCGACCAACGACTGCGACGTCTTCGCCAATGATCTGGGGCTGGTCGCCATCATCGAGAACGGCGAACTGCAGGGCTTCAACGTAGCCGTGGGCGGCGGCATGGGCGCGACGGCGGGCGATCCGAGCACCTACCCCCGCCTAGGCACGCTGATCGGCTTCACCCGGCCGGAGCACGTGGTCGCCGTGGCCGAGGCCGTGGTCACCCTGCAGCGCGACCATGGCGACCGCAAGGAACGCCAGCACGCGCGTCTGAAATACACCGTGGACCGCCTGGGCGTGGACTGGTTCCGCGAACAGGTCGGCCTGCGCGGCGGCACGCCCCTGGAGCCCCTGCGCCCCTACCGCTTCGAGCGCAACGGCGACCGCTACGGCTGGTCGCGCGGCGAGGACGGCCGTTGGCACCTGGGGCTGTACATCGCCTCCGGCCGCCTGTGGGACCAGGACGGCCCGCGCCTGCAGACCGGCATGCGCGAGATCGCCAGGATCCTGAAGGGCGAGTTCCGCCTGACCTGCAACCAGAACCTGGTGATCGCCAACGTGGACGAGGCCGACCGCGCCGCCATCGACGCCCTGGTCACGGAATACGGGCTGGACGGCCACAAGGAACAGAGCGGCATCCGCCGCCATCACATCGCCTGCGTCGCGCTGCCCACCTGCGGCCTGGCCATGGCCGAGAGCGAGCGCTACGCCCCCGTCCTGCTGCCCAGGCTGGAAGCCCTGCTGGACGCGCACGGCCTGCGCGACGCGCCGATCCTGCTGCGCTTGTCGGGCTGCCCGAACGGCTGTTCGCGCCCCTACCTGGGCGAGATCGCCCTGGTGGGCCGCGCCCTGGGGCGCTACGACCTGCGCCTGGGCGCCGACTTCATCGGCGAGCGCCTGAACGTCGTCTACCGCGAGAACATCACCGAAGCGGAAATCCTGTCCAGCCTGGACGCCCTGTTCGGCCAGTATGCCCGCGAGCGCGTCGCGGACGAAGGCTTCGGCGACTTCCTGGTGCGCGCCGGCGTGATCCAGGCGGACGCGCGCGACCCGCATATCGCCACCCCCGGCCGCAAGGCGAGCGCGGCATGAACCACTTCCCGCTGTTCGCCGACCTGAAAGGCCGCACCGCCGTCGTCGTGGGGGCGGGTCTGGTGGCCGAGCGCAAGATCGCGCTGCTGCGCGCGGCGGGCGCCCGGGTCATCGTCAGCGCCCATGCGGCTCATCCCCGGGTGCTGGCGCGCGCCCGGGCCGGCGAGATCGAACTGCGCCTGGGAGAATTCGACCCCGCCCTGCTGGACGAGGCCTGGCTGGCCGTCGCGGCCACCAGCGACCGCGCGCAGAACCAGCGCGTCGCGGACATCGCCGGGGCCCGCCGCCTGTTCTGCAATGTCGTGGACGATCCGGAACTGTCCAGCGTCCAGGTACCGGCCATCGTGGACCGCGCCCCCCTCACCATCGCCATTTCCTCGGGCGGCGCCGCACCCGTGATCGCCCGGCGCCTGCGCGAGCGCATCGAGTCGCTGTTCGATCCGGCCTTGGGCGCCCTGGCCGCGCTGGCGCAACGCAAACGGCTGCGGATCCGCCAGGCCCGGCCGCTGCTGCGCCAGCGCCGGGATTTCTACGACTGGCTGCTGGACGGCCCCGTCCTGGGCGCCCTGCGGCGCGGCCACGCCAACGAGGCGGAAATCCTGCTGGACCAGACGCTGGCCGCCACCAACCCGCCCCCGGCGGGCAAAGTGCTGCTGGTCGGCGCCGGCCCCGGCGATCCGGGTCTGCTGACCCTGCGCGGCTTGCGCGCCCTGAACGAGGCCGACGTGATCCTGGCCGACCGCCTGGTCAGCCCCGCGATCCTGGCCCTGGCGCGGCGCGACGCGCAGGTGATCGACGTCGGCAAGGCCCCCGGCGGCCCGCACGAATCCACCCAGGCCCGCATCCACGCCCTGATGGTGTCGCACGCCCGCCAGGGGCGTTGCGTGGTGCGCCTGAAGGGCGGCGACCCCATGGTCTTCGGACGCGGCGGCGAAGAACTGCAGCACCTGAAACGCCACGGCATCGCCTACGAAGTCGTGCCCGGCATCACCGCCGCCCTGGCCTGCGGCGCCTATGCCGGTATTCCGCTGACGCACCGCGACCACGCCCAGTCCCTGACCCTGGCCACGGCGCATTTGAAGGCAAATGAGCAGGCGGACGCGGCCGAGCCGCACGGCCCGGCCCAGGGTGACGGCCGGACCCGGGTGTACTACATGGGGGTGGAGCGCCTGCCGGCGCTCAGCGCCCGGCTGCTGGCCGAGGGCCATGCCCCCGGTCTGCCCTGCGCGCTGGTGGAAAACGGTTCACGGCCGGAGCAGCGCGCCTTGCACGCCACCCTGGGCTCGCTCGCGGAGGCCGCGCACCGCCACGCCATCCAGTCCCCCGCCCTGGTCATCGTCGGCGCAGTCGCCGCGCTGGGCATGGACCTGGCATGGTTCGGCGAGACCCTGCGGCCGGCGTCAGCCGGAGACCCCGCCACGCATCGGCAAGCCGCGGCCTGAGCGTTTCGCGCGCCCGTTCCCGACCTCGAGGCCCGTCAGGGCCTGCTTGATTGCGCCATAGGCGGGGCGCCCCTGCGTGCCGATCTTGTCCCGCACCGCCTCGAACCGGCCTTGCCGGGCCAGGTCGAGGATTTCGCCACGGATGGCGCGATAGGCCCGCACGGCGGCGGAGAACCGCTCCTGGGCCGCACGATCCTGCGCGCGGCGCTGGTAGCGGACCCAGGTCTCGTCCATGACCCGGTCGATCTCGCCGATCCGCTCGATCACCGGCCTGATCTCATCATAGTCGTCGGCATTCTTGATCAGGATGTTGCAGGCCCGCATTTCCTCGGCGCAGGCCGACAGCACTTCGAGTTCCGGCCGCCCCGGCAGCAGCTGCGCGGTGCCGCGCTTGAGCAGGCCGATCTGCCCCTGGACCAGGCGCAGGTCGATGTTGCTCTTGCCCACCCATTCGACGGACTGCCTGGCCGACGCCGAGAGGGATTCGATGTCCTGGCCGATCCGATGGCTCAGCCCGCTTTGCGTCCGTGCGGCTTCGGTCATCCGGCCCGAAGCCTCCAGCGTGCGGCTGGAATGCTGGCTGATGTCGTTCAGGGCCTGCCCGGCCTCGCGGGCATGCCCGACCCCCGCCTGGATGTCGGCCAGCACGGTTTCGAGGAAGCCGCCGGCCTCGGCCGTACTGGCCGAGATCGCCGCGATCATCTCGCGGATCCGCACGGTGGCCTCGTCGGTGCGGGCCGCCAGCTTGCGAACCTCGTCGGCCACGACGCCGAAGCCGCGTCCCTGCTCGCCCGCCCGGGCCGCCTCGACAGCCGCGTTCAGCGACAGCAGATTGGTCTGCATGGCGACATGCCGGATCAGCCCCAGGATGCTCTCGATCTCCTGGGTCCGGCGCACGACCTCGCGGAACCGGTCGCTGAGGCCGTCCGCCGACCGGGCCAGCGCCCCGAGCCGCGCCGTAGTCTCGCCCAGCAGCTCGTCCCCCCGACGCGCCAGGGCGTGCATATTGTCGACCCCGTCGCGCGTGACCTCGGCCGATTGCACGACGGTCGCTACGCTGTCCGCCAGGGTATCCATGCTGTCCCTCAGGGCGGCCAGGATGCCCGTCTGCTCGCGCGACAGGGCGATCACGTTGGTGAACGAGGACATCATGCTGGCATTGTTGACAGTGATGTCGAGCGCCTGCCGGTCCAGGCTCTGGATGTCCTGAGCCACCCGCCCGCTCATCCAGCGTATCCGCATGCTCATGATTGTCTCCTGTGGCTTTGCTAACATATTAGTCTGATACACAAAAAGTAACAAGATGACTCGACTTCGCGTTTTCCCGGAGAGGTGGAACCTCGGCCTTGAATCCAGTCACTACTCGGAGCACATGGATGTCCAGGAACCGATATGCGCCTCAAGAAACGTCACCCCACAGGATCCGGAGTTCTCCTCAAGAAGGCTCTTTCTTGTATCCAGGATGACGAGTCGAGGACGCCAGGCCGACCGCTTGGCCCGCGTCAGGCTACGGCCGCGCTGGCCGCGACGACGCTGTCCATGATGCTCCTCGCCGCCACGCCCGCGTTTGCCGACACGATTACCGGTGGAGAGGGTGGCCATGGTGGCGACGGCAATAGCGCTGACGGCAGCGGCGGCGGGGGCGGGGGAGGAGGGGGGGGGGGGGGCAACGGAATCACCGGCAACATACTCGGCAGCGGAGGCGTGGGCGGCACCGGCGGCAAAAGCGATCTGAACTCCCGCAACGGCGGCAGCGGCGGCAGCGGCGGATGGAATATGGGAGGCACCGGAGGCACCGGTGTCACCGGCGGTGGGGGCGGTGGGGGCGGCGGCGCCGGCGGCGGCGCCGGCGCCAAAGGTAGTGACGGGGGCTCTAGTGCCGTCGGTGGCGGTGGTGGCGGTGGCGGTGGCGGTGGCGGCACGCAAATCACTGATGACAGCATCGCCGTCGACAATGGCGACAGCGTTTCCGGCGGAAACGGCGGAAACGGCGGAAACGGCGGCCCTGACGCCAACGGAGGCAACGGAGGCAACGGAGGCAACGGCAGCATAGTCTTCAACCAAACGCTCACCAATAACGGCACAATCCAGGGCGGCAAAGGTGGCGACGGCGGCGACGGCGGCAAAAGTGGCGACGGAGGCTTCGGCGGCTATGGCATCTCAGGCGACCGCTCCACGATCACCAATAACGGCACAATCCAGGGCGGCGCCGGAGGCATCGGCAGCAAGTTCGGCGTTGGCAGCGCCGGCATCTCCGGCCACGACCTCACTATCACCAATAACGGCACAATCCGGGGCGGCGACGGCGGCACTGGCGCCACGTATGACATCGGCGGCTACGGTATCACAGCCTATGACACCGAGATCATCAATAACGGCGTAATCAGCGGCGGCGCCGCCGGCAGCGGCGGCTTCATCAACGCCGGCGGCGGTATCCAAGGCGGTAATCTCACGATAACAATCGGCACCGGCGGCAACGTGGTTGGCAATAATGGCCGCGCGCTGGACTTCTTAAGCGGAGCAAATGTGCTCACGCTAAAAAACGGCGCTCAACTGAGCGGCAGCATCGTTCTCTCCAACGACACCAGTCTGACCTTTGACCAGCCGGAGGACTTCACCCTCACCACCAAGATCGGTTGTTCCCTCTGCAACGGCATCACCAAAAGCGGCGAGGGGATCCTGACACTGACCGCCAACAATGAATTCTTCGACACGACGATCAATGCCGGCACACTGCAAATCGGCAACGGCGGCTCCTCCGGCTCGATCGCTGGCAACGTGACGAACGACAGCATCCTTGCCTTCAACCGCAGCGATACCGTCACCTTTGGCAATGTGATCTCCGGTACCGGCACCGTCGCCCAGAACGGCACGGGCACCCTGACCCTGACCGGTACCAACACCTACGCCGGCGGCACGACGATCAGCGACGGCACGCTGCAAATCGGCAACGGCGGCACCTCCGGCTCGATCGCTGGCAACGTGACGAACAACGGCACCCTCGCTTTCGACCGCGGCGACGCCACGAGCTTTGGTGGCGTAATCTCGGGCTCCGGCACCGTCGCCCAGAACGGCACGGGCACCCTGACCCTGACCGGTACCAACACCTACGCCGGTGGCACGACGATCAGCGACGGCACGCTGCAAATCGGCAATGGCGGCTCCTCCGGCTCGATCACCGGCAACGTGACGAACGACAGCATCCTTGCCTTCAACCGCGGCGACGCCACGAGCTTTGGTGGCGTAATCTCGGGCTCCGGCACCGTCGCCCAGAACGGCGCGGGCACCCTGACCCTGACCGGCACCAACACCTACACCGGCGGCACGACGATCAGCGACGGCACGCTGCAAATCGGCAATGGCGGCGCCTCCGGCTCGATCGCTGGCAACGTGACGAACAACGGCACCCTCGCCTTCAACCGCGGCGATGCCGCGGTCTTCAACGGCGACATCGCCGGCTCCGGCGATGTCATCAAATACGGCGCGGACACCCTGACCCTGACCGGCGCCAACACCTACACCGGCGAGACGACGATCAACGCCGGCACACTGCAAATCGGCAACGGCGGCGCAGCCAGCCTCGACACCAGCAAAATCACCTTCGCCGACGCAAGCGGCGCCCTCGCCTTCAACCACAGCAACACGACCACATTCGGCGGCGAGATCGTCGGCGACGGCTCGCTCACCAAGGCGGGCGCGGGCACCCTGACCCTGACCGGTACCAACACCTACGCCGGCGGCACGACGATCAGCGACGGCACGCTGCAAATCGGCAATGGCGGCGCCTCCGGCTCGATCACCGGCAACGTGACGAACGACAGCATCCTTGCCTTCAACCGCAGCGATACCGTCACCTTTGGCAATGTGATCTCCGGTACCGGCACCGTCGCCCAGAACGGCGCGGGCACTCTGACCCTGACCGGCACCAACACCTACACCGGCGGCACGACGATCAGCGACGGCACGCTGCAAATCGGCAACGGCGGCACCTCCGGCTCGATCACCGGCAACGTGACGAACAACGGCACCCTCGCTTTCGACCGCGGCGATGCCGCGGTCTTCAACGGCGACATCGCCGGCTCCGGCGATGTCATCAAATACGGCGCGGACACCCTGACCCTGACCGGCGCCAACACCTACACCGGCGAGACGACGATCAACGCCGGCACACTGCAAATCGGCAACGGCGGCGCAGCCAGCCTCGACACCAGCAAAATCACCTTCGCCGACGCAAGCGGCGCCCTCGCCTTCAACCACAGCAACACGACCACATTCGGCGGCGAGATCGTCGGCGACGGCTCGCTCACCAAGGCGGGCGCGGGCACCCTGACCCTGACCGGTACCAACACCTACGCCGGCGGCACGACGATCAGCGACGGCACGCTGCAAATCGGCAATGGCGGCGCCTCCGGCTCGATCACCGGCAACGTGACGAACGACAGCATCCTTGCCTTCAACCGCAGCGATGCTGTGACCTTCGGCAATGTGATCTCCGGCACCGGCACCGTCGCCCAGAACGGCGCGGGCACTCTGACCCTGACCGGCGCCAACACCTACGCCGGCGGCACGACGATCAGCGACGGCACGCTGCAAATCGGCAATGGCGGCTCCTCCGGCTCGATCACCGGCAACGTGACGAACGACAGCATCCTTGCCTTCAACCGCAGCGATACCGTCACCTTTGGCAATGTGATCTCCGGTACCGGCACCGTCGCCCAGAACGGCGCGGGCACTCTGACCCTGACCGGCACCAACACCTACGCCGGCGGCACGACGATCAGCGACGGCACGCTGCAAATCGGCAACGGCGGCACGGCCGGCAAGATCACCGGCAATGTGACGAACAACGGCACCCTCGCTTTCGACCGCAGCGATGCCGTGGTCTTCAACGGCGACATCGCCGGCTCCGGCGATGTCATCAAATACGGCGCGGACACCCTGACCCTGACCGGCGCCAACACCTACACCGGCGAGACGACGATCAGCGACGGCACACTGCAAATCGGCAACGGCGGCGCAGCCAGCCTCGACACCAGCAAAGTCACCTTCGCCGACGCAAGCGGCGCCCTCGCCTTCAACCACAGCAACACGACCACATTCGGCGGCGAGATCGTCGGCGAAGGCTCGCTCACCAAGGCGGGCGCGGGCACCCTGACCCTGACCGGTACCAACACCTACGCCGGCGGCACGACGATCAACGACGGCACGCTGCAAATCGGCAATGGCGGCGCCTCCGGCTCGATCGCTGGCAACGTGACGAACAACGGCATCCTTGCCTTCAACCGCAGCGATACCGTCACCTTTGGCAATGTGATCTCCGGTACCGGCACCGTCGCCCAGAACGGCACGGGCACCCTGACCCTGACCGGTACCAACACCTACGCCGGCGGCACGACGATCAGCGACGGCACGCTGCAAATCGGCAACGGCGGCACCTCCGGCTCGATCACCGGCAACGTGACGAACAACGGCACCCTCGCCTTCAACCGCGGCGATGCCGCGGTCTTCAACGGCGACATCGCCGGCTCCGGCGATGTCATCAAATACGGCGCGGACACCCTGACCCTGACCGGCGCCAACACCTACACCGGCGAGACGACGATCAACGCCGGCACACTGCAAATCGGCAACGGCGGCGCAGCCAGCCTCGACACCAGCAAAATCACCTTCGCCGACGCAAGCGGCGCCCTCGCCTTCAACCACAGCAACACGACCACATTCGGCGGCGAGATCGTCGGCGAAGGCTCGCTCACCAAGGCGGGCGCGGGCACCCTGACCCTGACCGGTACCAACACCTACGCCGGCGGCACGACGATCAGCGACGGCACGCTGCAAATCGGCAATGGCGGCACCTCCGGCTCGATCACCGGCAACGTGACGAACAACGGCATCCTCGCCTTCAACCGCGGCGATGCCGTGGTCTTCAACGGCGACATCGCCGGCTCCGGCGATGTCATCAAATACGGCGCGGACACCCTGACCCTGACCGGCGCCAACACCTACACCGGCGAGACGACGATCAACGCCGGCACACTGCAAATCGGCAACGGCGGCGCAGCCAGCCTCGACACCAGCAAAGTCACCTTCGCCGACGCAAGCGGCGCCCTCGCCTTCAACCACAGCAACACGACCACATTCGGCGGCGAGATCGTCGGCGACGGCTCGCTCACCAAGGCGGGCGCGGGCACCCTGACCCTGACCGGTACCAACACCTACGCCGGCGGCACGACGATCAACGACGGCACGCTGCAAATCGGCAATGGCGGCGCCTCCGGCTCGATCGCTGGCAACGTGACGAACAACGGCATCCTTGCCTTCAACCGCAGCGATACCGTCACCTTTGGCAATGTGATCTCCGGTACCGGCACCGTCGCCCAGAACGGCACGGGCACCCTGACCCTGACCGGTACCAACACCTACGCCGGCGGCACGACGATCAGCGACGGCACGCTGCAAATCGGCAACGGCGGCACCTCCGGCTCGATCACCGGCAACGTGACGAACAACGGCACCCTCGCCTTCAACCGCGGCGATGCCGCGGTCTTCAACGGCGACATCGCCGGCTCCGGCGATGTCATCAAATACGGCGCGGACACCCTGACCCTGACCGGCGCCAACACCTACACCGGCGAGACGACGATCAACGCCGGCACACTGCAAATCGGCAACGGCGGCGCAGCCAGCCTCGACACCAGCAAAGTCACCTTCGCCGACGCAAGCGGCGCCCTCGCCTTCAACCACAGCAACACGACCACATTCGGCGGCGAGATCGTCGGCGACGGCTCGCTCACCAAGGCGGGCGCGGGCACCCTGACCCTGACCGGTACCAACACCTACGCCGGCGGCACGACGATCAACGACGGCACGCTGCAAATCGGCAATGGCGGCTCCTCCGGCTCGATCACCGGCAACGTGACGAACAACGGCACCCTCGCTTTCGACCGCGGCGACGCCACGAACTTTGGTGGCGTAATCTCGGGCTCCGGCACCGTCGCCCAGAACGGCACGGGCACTCTGACCCTGACCGGCACCAACACCTACGCCGGCGGCACGACGATCAACGACGGCACGCTGCAAATCGGCAATGGCGGCGCCTCCGGCTCGATCGCTGGCAACGTGACGAACAACGGCACCCTCGCCTTCAACCGCAGCGATGCCGCGGTCTTCAACGGCGACATCGCCGGCTCCGGCGATGTCATCAAATACGGCGCGGACACTCTGACCCTGACCGGCACCAACACCTACACCGGCGGCACGACGATCAGCGACGGCACGCTGCAAATCGGCAATGGCGGCACCGCCGGCTCGATCGCTGGCAACGTGACGAACAACGGCACCCTCGCCTTCAACCGCAGCGATGCTGTGACCTTCGGCAATGTGATCTCCGGCATCGGCACCGTCACTCAGAACGGCGCGGGCACCCTGACCCTGACCGGCACCAACACCTACACCGGCGGCACGACGATCAGCGACGGCACGCTGCAAATCGGCAACGGCGGCACCGCCGGCTCGATCGCTGGCAACGTGACGAACAACGGCACCCTCGCTTTCGACCGCAGCGATGCCGTGGTCTTCAACGGCGACATCGCCGGCTCCGGCGATGTCATCAAATACGGCGCGGGCACCCTGACCCTGACTGGCGCCAACACCTACACCGGCGGCACGACGATCAGCGACGGCACGCTGCAAATCGGCAATGGCGGCACGGCCGGCAAGATCACCGGCAATGTGACGAACAACGGCACCCTCGCCTTCAACCGCAGCGACGCCGTGATCTTCGGCGGCGACATCTCGGGCGCCGGCATAATCGTCCAGAATGGCACGGGCACCCTGTCCCTGACGGGCAACAACACCGCCTACACCGGCATCACCGAAGTCGGGCACGGCATCCTGACGGTCAACAGCCAGCTCGGCGGCACGCTGCTCGTCCAGGCGGCGGGCCGCCTGCAGGGCAGCGGCACCGTGGGCGACACCATCGTCCACGGCACCATCGCGCCCGGCAATTCGATCGGCACGCTGCACGTGGCCGGCGACTTCGCCTTCGAGCCAGGCTCGGTCTACGAAGTGGAAGTGGATGCCGCCGGAAACAGCGACCGGATCATCGCCACCGGCACGGCCACCATCGACCACGGCGCCTCGGTGCGCGTCCTGGCCGGCGCGGGCCACTATGCAGCGCACACTCAATACACCATCCTGAGCGCCGCGGGCGGGCTCAACGGAACGTTCTCCGGCGCAACCTCCAACCTCGCCTTCCTCGACCCCTCGCTCGGCTACGGCGCCAATCAGGTCCTGCTGACGATGACCCGCAACGACGCCTCCTTCGCCAGCGTCGGCCTCACCCGGAACCAGATCGCCACCGGCGGGGGCGTGGAAAGCCTCGGAACGGGCCCGATATTCGACGCGGTACTGAATCTGTCGGCCGATCAGGCGCGCGCCGCCTTCGATCGGCTGTCGGGTGAAATCCATGCGTCGATGCGCACGGCGCTGCTCGAGGACAGCCATTTCATCCGCGATGCGGCCAATCATCGCCTGCGCGCCGCGCAAGCGGCGCCCGGCTCGGCCTCCGGCGGCGTGCTGCTGGCCGCCCAGGGCGACGTCCCGGGCCTCCTGCCGCCCGTGGCCGCCAACCCCGCCGGCCCGGCCTTCTGGACGCAAGGCTTTGGCTCATGGGGGGCGACACACGGCAACGGCAACGCCGCGCGCCTGGAGCGCGACAGCGACGGCCTGATCGCCGGCGTCGACTGGCCGCTCGGCCGCGGACGCGTGGGCGTGATGGCCGGCTACAGCGACTCGAATGCGAAGGCCGCGGAGCGTGCCTCGTCGGGCTCGAGCCACAACTACCACCTGGGCGTCTACGGCGGCGCCGCCTGGGGCGGGCTCGCCCTGCGCACGGGCGCGGCCTACACCCGGCACTATGTGAAAACCCGACGCGATGCGTCCTTTCCCGGCTTGACCGACCACCTCTCGGGCGCCTACCAGGCCGAAGCCTGGCAGGCGTTCGGCGAACTGGGCTACGACATGGCGGTGGGCGGCTCGCGCATCGAGCCCTTCATCAACCTGGCCCACACGCGCCTGCGCTCCGACCGCTACACCGAACAAGGAGACGCGGCGGCATTGATCATCGGCCAGAAAAAATCGAATGTCTCCTTCGCCACGCTCGGCGTGCGCGCCGCCACGGGCATCACGCTCGGCGGCGCCGAGCTCACCGTCAAGGGCCTGCTCGGCTGGCGTCACGCCTTCGGCGATGTCGAACCGCATTCGACGCAGCGATTCGCCGGCGGCGGCGATGCCTTCCTGATCGGCGGCACACCCATCGCGCGCAACGCGGCGCTGATCGAGGCCGGCCTGGACTATGTCGCGAAGTCCAATACCACGCTGAGCCTCTCCTATGGCGGGCAATTCGGCTCCGGCGTCGCCGATCATGCCATCAAGGCCAGTCTCAACGTCAGGTTTTGAGCGAGTCGCGCCCCCTGTCCAGCATCATTCCGCATGCTCCAGGCGCATCAAACGGAAGAGCCCCTCCGATCGCACCGGCGGGGCTCTTCTCCCTGAGGGCTCTGGTGGAAACCGGGCCCTCGTCCCAAAGGCTCGACCCTGACTGACGTTACTGCGTTTCCTTCAGGTTCTTCGCCAGCACCGACAGGATGCGCTGCGCCGTGGCGTCGGTCTTGGGCTGGCCGGTCTCGTCGCGCACGCTGACCTGGGTGCCACCGCCCTGCTGGGCCAGGTGGATACGCAACTTCTGGGGTTCAGCGGTGTTGCGAGTGCCGAACAGGCGGCCGAAGGCGGTCTGCTGCTCGATCTTCTCGCCCGTGTCGGTGTCCAGGTAGCGGATGTAGTAGTCGCCCTGCTCGCGATTGCGATCCTCGACCGTGAAGCGGGCCGAATCGATGGCCACGCCCACATGGCGCCAGGCCCGGTCGAAGGGTTCGCTCAAAGTCAGGGAATCCTGGTCCTGGGAGAGTTGCGCGGCGACGACCGCGCCGGCGCCGGTCTCGGCGGCCTTGACCTTCTGCGCGGCCTGCTGCTGATCGGCGCCCAGGTAGACCATCAGGCGGGCCAGCATGGCGGCGTTCAGGCCCGGGTCTTCCTTGCCGAAGACCCACTTGAACGCGGTACCGTCGCCCGTGGGGGTTTCTTCCATGTGCTGGTGGCTGATGTAGACCTCGGTCTTGCCGTTCACACGCTCCAGGCGCGTAGTGAAGCGGTCGCGCTCGCCGCTGTCGAAGACCTGGTCCAGCACACTGCCCAGGGCGCTGCGCAGCCAGCCTTCGGGGATCTTGGCGCGATTTTCCGCCCAGTCGGTCTCGATCAGGCCGGCCTGCGCGTTCTGGGAATGGATGGTAAAGCCCTGCTCGCCCCAGAATTCGATGATCTTCGGGTACAGATTCTCGGCCGCTTCGCTGACGACCAGCCAGCGCAGCGTGCCATCGCGCATGACCTCGATGCCCGGCGCCTTGGGCAGCACGCGGTCGGCCGGGTTCGTGCTCTGCGTGCCCTGGCTGGCCTGATAGTCGCTCAGGCGGGCGACACCCTCGGGCGCCACGTAGTGCGTGTTCTTGTTGGCCTGGGTCAGATCGGGTGGAATCGAGAGCGGATCACCCGTGACGGTGCTCTTGTATTCGACGGATTCGGTCTGGCCGGTCAGCTGACCGATGGTCGAGCAGGCGGACAAGGACAGCAGACCCGCCAGCACCAGGCTGGTCCGGGCGAGCGGCATGCGTTTAATCATCACAGGGAACCTGCCTCAATCAGGGCTTGGCGCACAACGGTGCGTAACGAATCGGACAAGGGTGTCAGCGGCAGGCGGCAGCCCAGCTGGGTCAGGCCCATTTCGGCCACGGCCCACTTGACAGGGATAGGGTTGGCTTCCAGGAACAGCACGCGGTTCAGGGTCGCCAGCCGATCGTTCAGGCGGCGGGTCTCGGGCACATCGCCCCGCAGCGCGGCGGCGCACAGTTCGTGCATCAGGCGCGGCGCGACGTTGGCGGTGACGGAGATGTTGCCCCGGCCGCCCAGCAGGATCAGCGCCGCGGCGGTGGGATCGTCGCCGCTGAAGATCTGGAAGCCTTCCGGCGCCGCCGCGATCAGTTGGGCGCCCCGGGCGATGTTGCCGGTGGCGTCCTTGACGCCGATGATGCCGGGCACCTGGGCCAGGCGCAGGAGGGTCTCGTTGGACAGGTCCGCCACAGTACGGCCCGGCACGTTATACAGGATGCTGGGCAGGTCGCCGGATTCGGCGATGGCGCGGAAGTGCTGGTAGAGGCCTTCCTGGGTGGGCTTGTTGTAGTAGGGCACGACGGTCAGGCCGGCGGCCGCGCCGGCGGCATAGGCGTGGCGCTGCAGTTCGATGGCCTCGGCCGTGGAATTGCCGCCGGTGCCGGCGATCACGGGGATGCGCCCGTCGGCGTGGCGCACCGCCAGCTCGATGAGTTCGGCCTGTTCCTGGACGGTGACCGTGGGGGATTCGCCGGACGTGCCGACCACCACCAGGGCGTCGGTGCCCTGCTCGACATGCCAGTCGATCAGTTTCCGGAAGGCCTCCAGGTCCAGTTGCCCGTCGGGATGCATGGGCGTGACCAGGGCAACCATGCTGCCCTGAAAGACTGGGGTCGATGAATCCGAGCCGGCCATGATGAGGAATGCCTCCGCAAGACGCCCGGAAAAGTCCCCGGGCGAAACAAAAAGCCAAGTTTACCGGATTCGGACCGCCGATCTACAAAAATCCGCCGACGACCCATTGCCCCAGCTTCAGGAGCGGCAACATCAGGGGCCAGAGCCAGCCGAGCATCATCAGCACGATCAGGATCACCAGCCCGTAGGGCTCGATGCGGCCATAGCGCCAGGCCAGGCGCGGGGGCAGCAGGCTGAAGACGATCCGCCCCCCGTCCAGCGGCGGCAGCGGCAGCAGGTTCAGCGCCATCAGGATCAGGTTGACCTGGACCCCGGCGTTGACCATCAGCGCCCAGAAGTCCCGCGGGCCATCGATCAGGCCCAGCATCAGCAGGGCGCGCAGGAGCAGCACCCAGCCGATGGCCATCAGCAGGTTGGAGGCAGGCCCCGCCAGCGCCACCCACAGCATGTCGCGCTTGGGCCGACGCAGGCGGCTCCAGTCGACCGGCACGGGCTTGGCCCAGCCGAACAGCAGTCCACCCCCCATGAGCTTGGTGGCGAACAGCAGCACCAGCGGCACGACGATGGTGCCCATCGGGTCGATGTGCCGCAAGGGATTGAGGCTGATGCGGCCGGCCTGCTCGGCCGTGGGATCGCCGAAATGGCGCGCCACGTAGCCGTGCGCGGCCTCGTGCAGCGTGACGGCGAACAGGACCGGCAGGGCGTAGACCGCGATGGTCTGGATCAGATTGTCCACGGGAACTCTGGCGAACGAAGCGCCGGCCGGCGGCCGGCAGACTCCGTAAGCATAACCGCTCGGGGATCTCTGAAATAAGTCACGCGGTATTTCAGTGGTTCACTTGCGCCGTGCAACCGGTCACGACAGCCCCAGCGCGGCCGGATCGCCGCGCCCCACCCGCACGACCCTGGGCGCTTCTTCCGTCAGATCGATGACGGTGGTGGGCTCGAAAGGGCAGGATCCTCCGTCGACGATGGCGGCCAGGTCGTGCTGGTAGCGGCCGACGATTTCCTGGGCGTTGTTCAAGGGCAGGGTTTCGTCCTGGGGAATCAGGGTGGTCGACAACAGCGGCGAACCGGCCGCGTCGATCAGGGCAAGCGCCACCCGATGGTCGGGCACGCGGATGCCGATGGTCTTGCGCGAGGGATGCGAAACGCGCCGGGGGACTTCCTTGGTGGCTTCGAGAATGAAGGTCCAGGGGCCCGGTGTGGCCAGCTTCAGCAGCCGGTACTGCGGGTTGTCTACCTTGGCGAAATGGCTGATTTCCGCCAGATCGCGACACAGCAGTGTCAGATGGTGGCGTTCGTCCAGCCCGCGCAGCCGGCGCAGGCGTTCGGCGGCGTCCTTGTCGTCCAGGCGCGCCACGACGGCATAGCTGGAATCCGTGGGGACGGCCACCAGCCCTCCCTGGGCCAGCAGGTCGCCGGCCTGCTGGAGCAGCCTGGATTGCGGGTTTTCGGGATGGACGACGAAGATCTGTGCCATGAGGGGGCTCCTTATCCGTAGCCGATAACATGACCTAAAACGCAGTGGCGATCAAGGGCCGGAACGCCGTCTGCAAAAGGATTCCAGTCATGCTAGAATTTCTGTTCTTTGAGTGGTGACCGTAGCTCAGTTGGTAGAGTCCCGGATTGTGATTCCGGTTGTCGTGGGTTCGAGCCCCATCGGTCACCCCACTTTTACCGCCGGGCCGCCCCAAGGTAAAAAGCGCCCCCTCGGGAGGATGAGCCAGGACACGAAAAAGTCCCTTCGGACTATTTCGCGCCTGACGAATCCGGGCAGCTTGCAAGCTGCGAGGTGGACGCAAACCGAAGGCGCGGCTTGGGGGTGTTTATCTTCCATTCCCGGTTTCCCGGGCGGCGGGGACGGCCCCGTCCGATCGCATTCACGCGGTGACGACACCGCCGCAGCGAACCGTTTTCCTCATGCAGATCCACGACCGCCCGTTGTCCGAACGTGTCTTCCACGCGCTGGCGTTCGAAATCCTCGCCATCGGCGTCTCCGCCCCCCTGGCCGCCTGGATCACCGGGCACGGCATCTTCGACATGGGTGTGCTCACCGCCGTCGTCGCCACGATCGCGGTGCTCTGGAACATGCTCTACAACTGGCTGTTCGACCGCCTGCAGACGCGCATCGGCTTCGACCGCACCTATGGCGTCCGGGTGGCGCACGCCTTCGGCTTCGAGGGAGGCCTGATCGTGATCGCCATTCCCTTCGTCGCCTGGTGGCTGGACATCTCCATCTGGCACGCCCTGCTGCTGGACATCGGCTTCGTGCTGTTCTACCTGCCCTACGGCTTTCTTTTCAATCTGGGGTATGACAAGATTCGGCAGAATCTGATTACAGCCGACTGACGGCCCGGCACCGCGTCCGGGCCAACCCCCGGAACGCAACATGGACACGCCTCCCGACACGCCTCCCGCGCCCCAGCCTCCCGACTGGTCCCTGGCCCCCGAGGGCTGGGACTGGTCCGCGCAGGACGCGGACGGGCGCTGGTACTGGTACCGCGCCGAACCCGTGCCCGGCATCGGCGGCGGCGTCTGGCGCTCGAATTCCCGCAACCAGCAATACGCCGCCACCGGCCGGCCCAACCAGGACTGGCTCGAATCCCTGCGCCGCCGGCCGGGCGCGGCGGATACGCCGGGCGTCCCGCCGCCGGCCGGCTCCGGCGCCCCGTCCCTCCCATGAACGTCCTCTCCGACTTCCTGCGCGAATACTGGCCGCACCTGGCCGCCCTGCTGTCGCTCGCCTTCAGCCTGGTCGTCGCGGCCCAGGCGGCCATGCAGAAGGACGACGTGCGCGCGGCGATCGCCTGGGTCGGCGTCATCCTGATGTCGCCATTCGTGGGCGCGTTCCTTTATCTGATCGCGGGCATCAACCGCATCCGCCACGATCAGATGTCCACCCAGCGCAGCCGCCTGATCAAGGACTACGTCAACAGCGCGCACCCCGCCTTTGGCGACGTCGGCCCGGTGTCCGGCCCGCAATTCTCCTCGCTGCGGGTCCTGTGCGACCAGGTCAGCCGGTTTCCGCTGCAGGACGGCAACCACATCACCCTGCTCGACAGCGGCGACCAGGCCTACCCTGCCATGCTGCAGGCCATCGACGAGGCGCACCACTGCGTCGCGCTGCAAAGCTACATCTTCGACCACGACCGCATCGGCCTGCGATTCGTCGAAGCCCTGCGGCGCGCCCGGGAACGCGGCGTCGAGATCCGCGTCCTGATCGACGCCATCGGCGCGCGCTATTCCCACCCTCCCATCCTGCGCCTGCTGGAGCGCAACGGCATCCGCGCCGACCGCTTCATGACCAACCCGCTGGGCCTGCGCTCGGCCTACGCCAACCTGCGCAGCCACCGCAAGATTCTGTTCGTCGACGGCCACCTGGGCTTCATGGGCGGCATGAACATCCGCGAGAGCTTCATGGCGTCCCTGGCGGGGCGGCGGGCGGATCACGACACGCATTTCCGCATCGAAGGCCCGCTGGCGACCCAGCTGTTCGCCGTCTTCGCCAACGACTGGGAATTCGCCACCAGCGAGCGCCTGCGCACCGAGGACTGGGTCCGGATCACTCCTCTGTCCCCGGCGCCCCGAGTTCCGGCGCGCTGCATCCGGACAAGCCCCGACCGCTTCATGGCGGCCACGCACCGCGTGCTGCTGGGCGCCCTGGCCGTGGCCCGGCGCCACGTGCGCATCCAGTCGCCCTACTTCCTGCCCGACCAGATCCTGATAGCCGCGCTGAACACGGCGGCGCGACGCGGCATCCAGGTGGACATCGTGATCCCCGGACGCAATAACCTGCGCCTGGTGAACTACGCCATGACCGCCCAGTTGGGCCAGGTCCTGGAAGGCGGCTGCCGCGTCTGGCGCTGCCGCGGGAATTTCGACCATTCCAAGCTGCTCACCATCGACGACGCCTGGTCCTACGTGGGCTCGTCGAACCTGGATCCCCGCAGCCTGCGGCTGAACTTCGAGCTGGACATGGAAATCTACGACCGCGACCTGGCCCGCCGGCTCGGACGGCGCATCGACGCGGCCATCGAGCAGTCCGAGCGCGTGACCCTGGAATCCCTGAACGCTCTGCCCTACCTGAAACGGCTGCGCAACCGGATCATCTGGCTGGCCAGCCCGTATCTCTGAAGACCCCGGACCACCGCGCACCGCGCGGGGACGCCCCGGGCGTATGATGGCGCCTGTCCCCATTCTTGCGCAGGAGCCCGCTCCATGACCCCCTCCCGGCCCGATTCCCCCGACGCGTCCTGGCACGAACAGACCCTGGTGCTGCATGGAGACGCCGCCTGCGGCCACGGGGCCGACGTGGTCTCGCCGATCCACTACAGCGCCACCTTCCGCGCCGAGACCGCCGAGCAGTTCTCGGCAATGGCCACCACCGTGCGGCCCGCGACCTTCTACACGCGCCACGGCAACCCGGTGAACAAGCGCGTCGAGGCCATCCTCGCCGGCCTGGAAGGCACCGAAAGCGCCCTGCTGACGGGATCGGGCATGGGCGCCATCTGCACCACCATCCTGGCGCTGCTGAAGGCCGGCGACCACGTCGTGGCCCAACAGCGCCACTACATGAGCACTTCCAAACTGTTCTCGGAAGTCCTCACCCGCTACGGCGTGCGGGTCAGCTTCTTCGATCAGACGGACCTGGACAGCCTGCGCGCCGCGCTGCGTCCGGACACGAAGCTGATCATGGTGGAAACACCGGTGAATCCCAGCCTGTCCATCACGGACCTGGCGGCGGTGGCCGGGATCGCCCGGGCGCGCGGCATCCTGACCGTGGCCGACAATACCTTCGCCTCGCCGCTGAACCAGCGCCCGCACGACCTGGGCATCGACATCGTGGTGCACAGCGCCACCAAGTACCTGGGTGGCCACCACGACCTGATGGCGGGCGCCATCTGCTGCAGCGACGCGCTGGCCGAGACCATCTGGAAGATGCACGTCACCCTGGGCGCGGTGCTCTCGCCCATGGACGCCTGGCTGCTGCTGCGCGGTCTGCGCACGCTGTCGCTGCGCATGGAGCGCATCAACGCCAACGCCCTGGCGCTGGCGCAATGGCTGGAGACCCGTCCGGAAGTCGAGCGGGTCTTCTACCCCGGCCTGGAAAGCCACCCGCAGCACGCCCTGGCGGCCCGCCAGATGCGCGGCTTCGGCGCCGTGGTGGCCTATTCGATCAAGGGTGGCTATGCCGCCACCCAGCGCTTCGTGACCGCGCTGAGGCTGGCCACCCAGGCGGTCAGCCTGGGCGGGGTCGAGACGCTGGCGGTGCACACCGCGTCCATGTGGGCCAGTTCCATGACCGAGGACGACATGCGGATCGCCGGCATCGAGCCGAACTTCGTCCGCATGTCGGTGGGTGTGGAGCACGTCGACGACCTGAAGGCCGACCTGGCCCAGGCGCTGGACAAAGCGGCGCGGGGATGAACCCCCGCACCGCCTAGTTCAGCCCGGCCTTGTCCAGTCCGAACAAGGCGTCGGACGAGCCGGGCACCGACCGGAAGGCCACCCCCAGACGGTTCCAGCCGTTGATGCCCACGACCAGGAAGCTCAGGTCGGCCAGCTCCTTTTCGGACAGCTGCGCGCGCACGCGCTGGAACAGTTCGTCGGACACGCCCTCGGGCGCCAGCCGCGTCAGGGCCTCGGTCCATTCCAGGATGGCCTTTTCCTTGTCCGTGAACAGGGGCGACTCGCGCCACACCGCGACGTGATGCAGGCGCAGCTCGCGCTCGCCGGCGATCTTGGCCTCCTTGACGTGCATGTCCACGCAAAAGGCGCAGCCGTTGATCTGAGAGGCCCGCAGGGTGACCAGGTGGCCGATTCCCGCCAAAAAGGGATTGGCGTGCAGCAACTGGCTGAATTCGCTGTATTTACGGGCGGCTTCTGGCGAAGCCTGGAAGTAATTCAGGCGTTGAGTCATGATGAGCAGAGTCCAGGAAGAAAGCGCAAGGAAAAGTGCCTTCCATTGTGCACCGTTTCAGTCCTGATTGCGTGCCTCCGCCGACGAGGATGCGCTCGCGTCGCAACGACGAGTGCCGGTTCGCATCAGAGTCTCTTCGGTCAAGCCTAAAGTCCGCTTGAATTCACTCCAGCCTTTCGGCGTCACCGCCACGGCTCGCGATCCGGCGGAACGTCGAAGCCATCCGTTCTCGCACAGAACCGCCAGGAGCCGGACGCCCAAGGGGCCCGCGAGATGGTGCATGCGCTCCGTCCAGTCCAGACATTGGCGTGCAATGCCCCGGCGGGTCGGCCTGACGGACCTCATATCCACGCCGATGCTGCCGAACCACTCGGCCCCGGACGCCGTCACGATGAACTGTTTGTCGGTCGAAGCCCGGATGTAATCGCGGTCTTGCAAAGCATGCGCCAATGCCACGCCGACCTGTCCGGCCAAGTGGTCATAGCAGGTCCTGCACCAGCAAAGCCGCCGGAGTTGCGGGCTACGCGCTTTCGGCCGCGTCGCGGTCTCGGGCCGAATGGCGGCCAGATGTTCGAGGGTCTCCGCGACGTGACGATTGGCAAGCCGGTAATAACGATGCCGCCCTTCCGTCTCCACCGAAATCAAGCCTCCTTCGAGAAGTTTGGCGAGATGAGAACTGGCGGTCTGAGCGGTCACCCCCGACGCGCGGGCAAGCTCGCCGGCCGGCAGCGCGCGCCCATCCATCAACGTCATGAGCATGGCGGCACGGGAATGGTCGGCAATCAGGAACGCCGCGACCGAGACACCGGAAAAGTTGGACATTTTTGCTCCCCGACGAGTGCCGGACATCAGTGCATTGTAGTTCCTGACGATTCGATACGCATCGAATCATCAGGAACTGGCTGTCGATAGACTGATGGCTCGAACAGATCGCATGCCGCTCCGGGCGCCAGCGGAGCTTTGGCCCGGAGCGGCATGCGGTCGGGATTGCACGGAAAAGACGATGACCGAACCTCGCTCAACCTCCACCGGCGCAGGCATGACGCCTCGACGCTCATGGCTCACTCTGACGACGCTTTGCCTGGCTGTACTCGTCGCTCAGATCGACACCGCCGTCATCAATCTCGCAATGCGCCCCATCGGCGATGACCTCGGCGTTGGAGTCGGCACATTGCAATGGATCATTGACAGCTACAACCTAGCATACGCCGTACTGCTGCTGACAGGCGGCCTGCTTGCCGATCTCTACGGCCGGCGTTGTATTTTCATGATCGGCGCAGGCATTTTTACCGCCGCCTCCTTTCTGTGCGCAGCGGCTCCATTTGCATCGGTCCTGATCGGTGGGAGAGTGCTGGCGGGACTTGGAGCGGCGTTCCTCATCCCGGCATCGCTGGCAATCATCCGCGTGGCCTGGACCCATCCGACTGAACGCGGCCGGGCGCTGGGCGTCTGGGCGGCATGCAACGGTCTGGCCATGGCCATAGGTCCGACCCTGGGAGGCTTGCTCATTGGTCATTTCGGATGGCGGAGCATCTTTCTCGTCGTGATCCCGATCAGCGTGGCCGCGCTTGTATTGGCCATGCCATCCATCTCGGAATCTTCCGATCCGCAAGGACGGCATTTCGACGGTCCCGCCCAGATCCTCGGAACCATATCCCTGGGCGGCCTGGCGTTCTCCGCCATCCAATTCCACGAATCACCGGCCACGGCGGCCATCTCTTTCACTATTGCGCTTGTCGCGCTCGTCGGATTCATTCGAGTGGAGAGAGGCAAGGGAGCGGCTGCCCTGGTGCCCTTGGACCTGTTCAAGTCCCGCGTATTTTGCGGAGCGGCAATGGCCACGGCGGGGATGACTTTCGGGATGTATGGCGCGCTGTTCCTATTGCCGCTGACGTGGCAAGGCTCAGGCCGGTTCGACGCGGCGGAAGCCGGACTCGCCTTGATGCCGATGGCCCTGGTGTTCGTTGCCGTCTCGCCATTCTCGGGGGCGCTGACAGGTCGATACGGCGTGCGCTCCTTGGCTGCCGGCGGCGTCCTCATCATAGGCACGGGCCTTTTGCTGATTGGCGTCGGCGCCCGCCGCGCTTCCATCGCTCCCGCCGAGATCGGTTTGATTCTGGCCGGGCTTGGCATGGGTTTCGCCACCGGACCGTTGATGGGCGCGGCCATTGGCGCGGTTGCGCCGGAAAGGTCCGGGACCGCCAGTGCGCTGATCAATGTGGCCCGCATGGCGGGGGCTACGACCGGAGTCGCCATTTTAGGTGCCGTTTTTGCAGTGACGCGCGGCGGCGAGGACGGTTTGCGAGCGGCAATGCTGCTTGGTGGAGCCATCCAAGCCGCCTGCGCGGTCATTGCATGGACCGCGATGCGACCCTCGTCGTAAAGCTCCACTTCACCCGGGCCGCGGAACGGCTGCATATCGATCAGTCGCCACTGCCGCGAACCATCGAAGCATTGGAAGAAAAAACATTGGCTCGCGGTTGTCGGCGCAGTCCGGCCAGACTCGATATCGAGGTCATCGTGAAAACACGGAAACACCCCGGCGGCCGGATCACGGCCGTCGGGGTGCGAGAGCCCCTGGAACTGCATCAGGCGGGGCCTGCCCGGGGAAGCGGAGGGAATGGCGGCCCGAACCGGCCGCCATCCACAGGATCAGTGCGCGCTGGCGGCGGCGGCCCCGATCCCGGTTTCGCTGCGCACGGTCTGGGCCTCGAAGCCGGCCCGGTCGATGCGGGCGCGTTCGCTATGGTCCGTCACCGAGAACAGCCAGATCGACACGAAACCGATCGTCATGGAGAACAGTGCCGGGGACGCGTAGGGGAACAGGGCCGAACCCGCCGGATTGCCCAGCGTGGCCTCCCAGACGGACGGCGACACCACCGTCAGGCCCACGGCGCTGACCAGGCCGGCGAAGCCGCCGATCATCGCGCCGCGCGTGGTGCAGCCCTTCCACAGCACCGACATGAACAGCACCGGGAAATTCGCCGAGGCCGCCACCGCGAAGGCCAGCGACACCATGAAGGCGATGTTCTGCTTTTCGAAGGCGATGCCCAGCGCCACGGCGACGATCCCGAGGATCACCGTGGTGATCTTGGCGACCTTCATTTCCTGTTCGCGGGTGGCATGGCCATCCTTGACCAGGGTCGCATAGATGTCGTGCGACACGGCGGAAGTGCCCGACAAGGTCAGTCCGGCCACTACCGCCAGAATCGTGGCGAAGGCCACGGCCGACATGAAGCCCAGGAACACGTTGCCGCCCACGGCGTCGGCCAGGTGCACCGCCGCCATGTTGCCGCCGCCGATCAGGGCGCCGGCCGCGTCCAGGAACTGCGGATTGGTGGACACCAGCACGATGGCGCCGAAGCCGATGATGAAGGTCAGGATATAGAAATAGCCGATCCAGGACGTGGCCCAGAACACGGACTTGCGGGCCTCGCGCGCGTCGGGCACGGTGAAGAAGCGCATCAGGATGTGCGGCAGGCCGGCGGTGCCGAACATCAGCGCCATGCCGAAGGAGATCGCGCTGATCGGATCCTTGATGAAGTTGCCCGGCCCCATGATGGACTGCCCCAGCGCACCGGCCTGGGCGGCGTCCTTGCCGGCGTTCAAGGCGGCCAGCGTCTTGACCTCCACCGCGGCGGCGAACAGGCGTTCCGGCGAAAAGCCGTAGTGTGCCAATACCATCAGGGCCATGAAGGTCGCACCGCCCAGCAGCAGAGCCGCCTTGATGATCTGCACCCAGGTGGTGGCCGTCATGCCGCCGAACAGCACGTAGACCATCATCAGCACGCCGACCACGACCACGGCGATCCAGTATTCCAGACCGAACAGCAGCTTGATCAACTGACCGGCGCCGACCATCTGGGCGATCAGGTAGAACGCCACCACCACCAGAGTGCCCGAGGCCGCGAAGGCGCGGATCGGCCCCTGCTTGAAACGATAGGCCGCCACGTCGGCGAAGGTGAACTTGCCCAGGTTGCGCAGGCGCTCGGCCATCAGGAAGGTCAGGATGGGCCAGCCCACCAGGAAACCGATGGAATAGATCAGGCCGTCGTAGCCGTTGATCATCACCGCGGCGGAAATGCCCAGGAACGAGGCGGCCGACATATAGTCGCCTGCGATCGCCAGGCCGTTCTGGAAGCCGGTAATACCTCCGCCGGCGGTGTAGAAGTCGGCGGTGGAACGTGTCCGGGCCGCGGCCCATTTCGTGATCCACAGGGTCAGGAGCACGAACAGGCCGAACATCGCGATGGCGGTCCAGTTGGTGGGCTGCCGCTGCAGCTCGCCCAGGTCGCCGCCCGCGGCCTGCGCTGTCGAGGCCAGGGCCGCCAGGGCCGGCGCGCCCAGCGCGCGTATGATCATGCGGTTCATTGTTCTGCCTCCTGGACGATCTCGCGGGTCAGGCGGTCGAATTCGCTATTGGCGCGGCGCACATACAGGCCGGTGATCAGCACGCTGAACACGATGACGCCGAAGCCGACCGGGATCCCCCAGGTCATGACGCCTTCGCCCAGTTTCAGCGCGAACAATTCCTTGTCGAACGCGATCACGCCGATGAAGCTGTAATACACCAGCAGCATGATCACGGCCAGAGTCCAGCCGTAGCGCAGCCGCGTGCGCCGCAGCTGCTGATACTTCGGGTTCGACACGATTGCTTGTGTCTGCTTGTCTCCCATGTCGGTCTCCTGCGTGGGATGGGTCGTATGATGCAATGCAAGATAAAAACCCGACCTTACGAGGGCCTTACAGGCGACCCAAACCTTTGAGTCATCAGGGAAAACACCGAGACCCGGAATGCACGTTAGAATCCAGAATTCGCGGACGCGCCACCCGACCGCCCTTAGCTCAGTTGGATAGAGCAACGGCCTTCTAAGCCGTAGGTCACTGGTTCGAATCCAGTAGGGCGGGCCAAAAACCCTCAGACCAGGTGGCCACACGATCACTGCAGCATAAATATCCTACTTGAATAAAATATAAAATCATACTAAAGTAGAACTCAAGACGGATAGGAGGCTGATATGCTTCAAACCTTGCGCAAGGCGGGTGGCTCGCTCGTGATGACGGTGCCCAAGACGTTTACCGACCAGAACGGACTGAGCGAAGGCTCCCAGGTGGAGCTTCATCTCCAGGGGAAGAAAATGACCGTGGAAGCGCCCACCCGCCCACGGTACAAGCTGGCCGATCTGATGGCGGAAATGCCCCAGGGGCTGCCTCGCGTCGAAGGCTGGGATGAAATGCCTTCGGCCGGACTGGAGAACGGCTGATGGCGTACATCCCCAACCGGGGCGACATCGTGCATCTCGACTTCGACCCGTCGTCTGGCCGGGAGATGAAAGGCCCGCACTTTGGTCTTGTGCTGAGTGGCAAGGTATTCAACCAGCAAGGACTGGCGATGATTTGCCCGATTTCGCAGGGAGCCGCTGCCGCCGCCCGCACCTATGGGACGGTAGTTACGCTGACGGGAACAGGCACCGACACCCAAGGCGCGATTCACTGCCATCAACTGAAGTCACTGGACTGGCGAGCACGAAATGCGCACATCAAAGAAGCGGTGCCGCAATACCTCGTCGATGAAGTGCTGGCCCGACTCGAAGCTATTCTGTTCGATTAGGGCCTGTTCACACTAATCAAGGAGTCGCGAAGCCATGAAAAATCTGGCTGAACAAGGCGCCTGGCGCCGCGCGTATGTCCATACGCGCAAGACGGGCAACGCAGGGCAGGCGGATTTTTCATTTCACCATGACTCCAGTACCGCGTTTCGCTGGACTACGCCCAAGCCCGATACAGCAGGTTTATCAATAACTTAGGCGAGTTCAACATATGCCGGTGCTTTCCGAAACCTGGCCCGGCTTCCCCTCTACTGGCCCCTATGAGGCTCCTGGAACAGGAGCTTTCCCATCCGCACCATCTGGTATAAAATTTTATACAGGAGTGGCTCATGGAGCACGAAAAAGAGATTCGCTGGGTCGGCTCCGCTTACGACGACTTGGTGAACTTCCCCGACGAGCCACGCCGGGATGCCGGCTTCCAGTTGAACAAGGTCCAGGCGGGCCTGGAACCGGAGGACTGGAAGCCTTTTGATGGCGTGGGTTCCGGGACGCGGGAAATCCGCATCCGTGACGCCAGCGGCATCTTCCGGGTGATGTACGTCGCCAAGTTCGAGGAAGCTGTCTACGTCCTGCACTGCTTCCAGAAGAAGACACAGGCGACCAGCCAACGGGACAAGGACATTGCCACGGCGCGCTACCGCGCCGTGGTCAACGCGAGAAAGGCCAAGCCATGAAGATCGACACCGAAATCCGTCATGTCACGAAGCCGGGCGCGAACCTGTTCCTGGAGTTGGGTTTCCCGGCTGACGAAGCCAGACGGCTACAGGAGGCGTCGCGCCAGCAGATCAACGACACGCGGTTGCTCAAGGAACAACTGATGTCGGAGCTGGCCGAGTGGATCGCGCAGCATCACCTGAAGCAGGCCGAGGCTGCGGAAATCCTGATGGTTTCGCGTCCACGCGTGTCCGATGTGGTGAACAAGAAGACGGCGAAGTTCACCATCGACACGCTGGTGGAAATGCTCAGTCGGGTCGGCAAGACGGTTCGACTGGCGGTTGGCTGACACAAGTGGGCAATGCGCTGGAAGCAGGCATCCGTAACTTCCAGCCGAACTACGCCCTCAGGACTCCACGATCTGTGCAGCCTTGAGGTTACCCATGCTGTCGCTGGCACCCCGTCGGCGTGGCCGTCGCCGTGGCGAGGATCGCGCACTGACCGCCGAGCAGGAACAGACGGTGTGCCGCATCATCTGCGACAAACGCCCCGAGCAGCTGAAGATGGACTTTGCGCTGTGGAGCCGTGCGGCGGTTATGCAGCTGATCGAGCGCGAGTGTGGTGTGACGCTGCATGTGCGCTCGGTGGGCAAGTATCTGGCCCGCTGGGGCTTCACCCCGCAGAAGCCGATCAAGCGTGCTTACGAGCAATCGCCCGCCGCGGTGCAAACCTGGTTGGAGGACACGTATCCGGCCATCGCCGAACGTGCCAAGGCCGAGGGCGGCGAGGTCCACTGGGGTGACGAGACGGCGCTGGTGAACACCGACGTGCGCGGTCGCAGCTATGCGCCCAAGGGCAAGACTCCGGTGGCGATGGCCATTGGCGGGACGCGGCAGAAGCTGTCGATGATCGCCAGCGTCACCAACCAGGGCAAGGCACGCTGGATGATCATTGATGGCGCGTTCAATCACGAAAAGTTGATCGAGTTCTTCGAGTCGCTGGTCCAGGATGCCGGGCGCAAGGTGTTTCTGATCCTGGACAACCTGGGCGTGCATCACTGCAAGCCGGTGAAGGCGTGGTTGGCCGCACACTCCGATCAGATGGAAGTGTTCTATCTGCCCAGTTACAGCCCCGAACTCAATCCCGAAGAACGCTTGAATGCCGATCTCAAACACGTCATCGGGCGCAAGGTTCCGATACGCACGAAGGCCAAACTACGCGCCGCTGCAGAAGAGCACATGCAAGTCGTCGCCAGCGAGCCGGCACGTGTCAAAGCCTACTTCCAAGACTTCCACGTCAAATACGCTGCGTAAAACTGTTTGAGGGCCGGATCAATAGGTACTCAACACGCAAACGCAGCCGCGTTTACACTGCTTCGGATTCCACGGGAGAACGGCTCATGGCCTGGTCGGCGACTCAATACACGATCTTCGAATCCGAACGCACCCGCCCCGTCCGGGACCTGCTGTCGGCCGTGCCGCCGCGCGAGGTCGCCTGGGCGGCGGACCTGGGCTGCGGCCCGGGAAATTCCACGGAAATCCTGCTCCACCGGCACCCGGACGCCGCCATCACCGGCATCGACACCTCGGCCGACATGCTGGCGGCCGCCCGCGAACGGCTGCCCGGACTGCGATTCCAACAGGTGGACATCGACCTCTGGCGGCCGGACGAGCCCTACGACCTGATTCTGGCCAACGCCTCGCTGCAATGGATCCCGGACCACGCCGCCCTGTTCCCCAGGCTGGCCGACTTTCTCGCACCCGGCGGCAGCCTGGCCGTGCAGATGCCCGACAACCAGGACGACCCCGTCAAGATCCTGATGCGCAAGACGGCCTCGGACCCCCGCTGGTCGGACCGCATCGGCGACGAGCGCAGCACCCGCTTTCCCAGCCACCCCGTCCCCTGGTACTACGATCTGCTCAAGCCGCATTGCGGCCGGGTGGACATCTGGCGCACGCGATACTGGCACGTGCTGCCCGACGGCGTGGACGGCATCGTCGAATGGTTCAAGGGCAGCGCCCTGCGCCCCTTCCTGGCGCCGCTGGACGAGGCCGAACAGGCGTTGTTCCTGACGCAATACCGCGACGAACTGGCCCGGGCCTATCCGACGCAGGTGGACGGATCGGTGCTGCTGCCCGTGCCCCGGCTGTTTATCGTCGCCACGCGGTAGGGCCGCGAACCGGCGCAGGCCGGACAAAGCGCAGCCCGCCCCCGCCACGGACACACCACGAAACGTGCGGTCCGGCCGCAAATGCTAAAGTTCCGGGCACGACCCTGCCTTTGGTTCCAACATCATGCCTTGTCTCCGACACACAGGCTTGCGCCACGCCTTTTCCCTCGCCATCGGCTGCCTCTGTCTGGCGACCGGCACCGCCCACGCAGGCCTGTCGTACCACCTGACCAGTTCTCGGGCCAGCCCAGGCGGTCCGATCGAACTGGAAGGCCTGCTGGCGAACGACACCGGCACGGCACTCTCCAGTCCGGTCGCCCGCGAACTGACCGGACAGTGGATGGACGCCCAGGGGCGCGTCACGCCCGCTCATTTCCAGCTGCGGACCTCGCCCGACGCCACCGATCTGCCCGCCAACACCTTCACCCGCATGGCCTGGAGCGGCCGGGTGCCAGCCGACGCGCACGGCCTGCTGGCCCTGCGCCTGGACGGCGCGCCCGACACCCTGCTGGCGCTGCAGGTAGACGCCGCCGGTCTGTCCGGCACGCGGGTCGCGGCAAACGCGGAAACGGGCACGGCCTTCGTCCCGCCCCCCGCCGCGGCCCTCGAAGCCGCCCCGACGACGGCGGCGCCCTCCGCGCCCGCCAACGGCCTGTCTCCCTTCGACACGTTCCGCAACGCGATTTCCTCCTACGAGCCGATCTACTTCGCGGTGGGCAACCGCGACGGCGCCGACGCCCGCTTCCAGGTCAGCTTCAAGTACCGCCTGTTCAGTCCGGACGATCCCGCCCGGCCGGGCTTCATGGACGGCTGGTATTTCGGCTACACCCAGACCGCCCTGTGGGACCTGCACTCGGATTCCATCCCCTTCGTGGACACCACCTACAATCCCAGCCTGTTCTGGGCGCGCGATTCGATATGGGCCACCGGCGACAAGCGCTGGTCCCTGGGACTGAACACGGGCTTCGAGCACAAATCCAACGGCAAGGACGACGAGGATTCCCGGTCGCTGAACGACCTCTACGTCCAACCGGAAGTCAACTACCGCTTCGACAGCGGCAGCACGCTCAGCTTCCAGCCGCGCTTCAAGTACTACGTCTGGACCGACCGCGACATGGGCTACCGGGATTCCCTGGGCTACGTGGACTGGAAACTGCGCTGGGCGCAGGACGACGGCCTGGTCCTGTCGGGCCTGTACCGCCAGGGCTCGAGCGGGCGCAACGCCACCCAGCTGGAAGCCGCCTGGCCCCTGAAGCGTACCTTCCTGCACATGAACGGCCATCTGTACGTGCAGTACTTCCGGGGCTATGGTGAAACGCTGCTGGGCTACGACCAGAAATACGACCCGCAATTGCGCATCGGCATCGCGCTGGTGCCCTGAGGAACCCATTCCATGCTCACCCAGATCGGGGTTTTCGTCCTCGCGTCCCTGGCGCTGCTGACCCTCAGCCGCGTGCTGCTGACCGCCTGGTTGTGGCCCCGGGTCCGGGCGGCCGGCGGCCCCTGGCCGATCTTCCGCTGGGGCCTGCGCATCGACCTGAACCAGATCGCCATGTGGATCGGAATTCCGCTGCTGCTGGCGCCCTGGCTGGGCGACAGTCCCGCCGCGATCTTCCTGACCGGACTGTGGCTGCAGGCCGTATGGCTGCTGTTCGTGCTGCTGGAGGTTTCCACGCCCCAGTTCATCCAGGAATACGACAGCCGCCCCAACCGCCTGTACGTCGAATACTTGAAATACCCCAAGGAAGTCTTCGGCATGTTGTGGAAAGGCTACAAGCCGGTCCTGCTGGCCGCCGCCCTGGGCCTGGGCCTGGCCGCCTGGCTGGGCCATGCGCTGTTCGCCCGGGCGCAGCCCGATCCCTTGCCCGCCTGGCCCTGGCGCATCCTGGTCACGCTGATCTTCGCCGCCGCCATCGCGCTGGCCATCCGGGGCACGCTGGGCCATCGCCCGATCAATCCGGCCTCGGTGGCCTGGTGCGGCGACAGCCTGCTCAACACCCTGCCCCTGAATTCTCTGTACAGCGTGCTGTTCGCCCTGTACGCCATCAAGAACGAACGCTCTGCGGCCGACGTCTACGGCGACCTTCCCGCCCCCGAATTGCACGCGATCATCCAGAAACAGGCCGGCATCCCGCCCGGCCCGGCCGAGATCCCCTCCCTGCATCCTCAGCTCTCCCGCCGGCGGCATGCGCGGCCACGCAACCTGGTGCTGATCATCGAGGAAAGCCTGGGCGCCCAGTACGTGGGCAACCTGGGCGGCGCGGGCCTGACGCCCTGCCTGGATGCGCTGGCGGCCGAGGGCTGGAATTTCACCCGCGCCTACGCCACCGGCACCCGCTCGGTGCGCGGCCTGGAGGCCGTCACGGCGGGCTTTCCCCCCACCCTGTCCGACGCCGCCCTGCGCCTGGGCGACGCCCAGAGCCGCTTCTTCACCCTGGCCCAGCTGCTGAAACGGCACGACTACCGTTCGCGCTTCATCTACGGCGGCGAGGCCCACTTCGACAACATGAAGAGCTTCTTCCTGGGCAACGGTTTCGACGAGCTGCACGATCTGCCGACCTTCGACTCACCGGCCTTCGTCGGCACCTGGGGCGCCAGCGACGAGGACATGTTCAACAAGCTGCATGCGCTGCTGTCGCAGGATCGTGGACAGCCCGCCCTGCACCTGGCCTTCTCCGTCAGCAATCACACGCCTTGGGAATACCCGGCCGGCCGCATCGCGGTCGACGGCGACCCCGCCACAGTACGGAACACCGTGCGCTACGCGGACTGGGCCATCGGCCGCTTCTTCGATCAGGCCCGCGCCAGCGCCTATTGGGACGACACGGTGTTCCTGATCGTCGCCGATCACGACGCACGCGTCGGCGGCGCCCAGCACATCCCCCTGCGCCATTTCCACATCCCCGCCCTGATCCTGGGCGCGGGCGTCGAGCCGCGTCGCGACGAGCGCATCGTCAGCCAGATCGATCTGCCGCCGACTCTGCTGTCGCTGATCGGCATCGACGACGCCCACCCCATGATCGGCCACGATCTGACGCGCGAGGATGCGGGTGGCCGCGCCATGATGCAGTATGAGGAGCATTACGGCTACCTGCGGGGCGACACCCTGGCGGTGCTGGGACCCCACCAGCCCGCGCGCTTCTACCGCTACGCCGCGCCGGACGGCTACACACCGCTGGACCCGGACCCGGAACTCGGCCGCATCGCCCTGGCCCACGCCCTCTGGCCCACCTGGGCCTACCGCCACCGCGCCCACACGCTGCCCGAGCTGAGGCTGCCGGGATAAACCCGCATGGTAGAATTTGCGGTCCAGTCGGGGCGTAGCGCAGCCTGGTAGCGCATCTGCTTTGGGAGCAGAGGGTCGCATGTTCGAATCATGTCGCCCCGACCAACCACGATCGAGGAAACTTCATGTCTTCTTCCGCGTATGACGATCTGGGCAAGCTGATCCTGCGCCTGGGCCTGGGCATCCTGCTGCTGCTGCACGGCCTGTCCAAGCTGGACGGCGGCGTGGGCTGGATCGTGGACATGCTCGGCCAGCGCGGCCTGCCCGGCTTCGTGGCCTACGGCGTCTACATCGGCGAAGTGGTCGCCCCGGTCCTGATCATCCTGGGCGTGTTCACCCGCCTCGGCGGCCTGATCTCCGTGATCAACATGCTGTTCGTCTTCGGCCTGGTCCACATGCACCAGCTCTTCGAGCTGGGCAAGAGCGGCGGCTGGGCGCTGGAACTGCAAGGCATGTTCCTGGTCGCCGGCATCGCCGTCACTCTGTTCGGCGCGGGCGCCTACAGTCTGGGCGGCCGCAACGGCCGCTGGAACTGATTCCGCCCCATCCACGGGTAATTCACAAAGCCCGGCCGCCGGCGCCTCGGTCAGGCAGCCGGCAGGATGATCACCACCCGGGCGCCGCCCAGGTCCCCGGCTTCGATCCGCGCCCAGCCGCCGTACAGGTCGGCCAGGTCGCGCACGATCCCCAATCCCAACCCCGAGCCGGGGGTGCGCTCGTCCGCCCGCCGCCCGCGCTCGAAGACCATTTCGGCCCGCTCGGGACTCAGGCCAGGGCCGTCGTCCTCCACCCAGACCGACAGCTCGCCGTCCTCGCGGCGGGCGCTGATGCGCACCTGCCGGCGCGCCCACTTTCCGGCATTGTCCAGCACGTTGCCCAGCATTTCCTGGAAATCCTGTGCTTCGCCGCGAAAAGCCAGCTCGCCGGATACGTCGCTCAGGTCGTAGGCCAGCCCGCGCTCGGCATGAACGCGCTCCATGACCCGCACCAGGCCTTGCAGCAGGGGCAGGATCGGACTGCGCAGGCCGGTCACGCGCACCGCCGCCGCGGCCCGGGCGCGGGCCAGGTGATAATCCACCTGCCGGCGGGCCGCCTCGACCTGTTCGGCCACCAGGCGCGGCAGCGCCGGATCCCCCGCCTGGGCGGCGTTGGCCATGACCGCCAGCGGCGTCTTCAGAGCGTGCGCCAGGTTGCCGGCCTGCATGCGCGCCCGCTCCAGGCTTTCCGCGTTGCGTCCCAGGACCAGATTGAAATCCTCGACCAGCGGCTGGACTTCCATGGGAAATTCGCCTTCGATCCGGTCCGCGCGGCCCTCGCGCAGGGCCGCCAGCCGTTCGCGCAGCCGCGCCAGGGGCCGCAGCCCGAAGCCGACCTGCATCCAGGCGGCGGCCGACATGCCCAGCGCCAGGATGCCCAGCGCCACGGCCAGCACGCGGTCGAAGCGGCTGACGGGCTCGGCCCACAGGGCCTCGTCCGCGGCCACCGACAGGACCAGCGTATCGATCGGGCCTTCGGCGGGGTGGACTTCGCGCAGCCGCATCCGCAGCGGCTTGCCGCCCGGCCCGGGTGCCTGCGTCGCCACGTCGCGCCCCGGCTCCAGGTCGCCGGCCATGTCCGGCAGATGGGTGTCCCACAGGGAACGGGAACGCAGCAACTGGGCAAAACGCGTCCCGGCGGACGGCACGGAAATCTGCCAATACAGACCGGAAAACGGATGGCCGAAGCGCGGATCGGTCGGCTGGGCGGCCAGGGACACCCGCCCCTGGTCATCGACCTGCAGCGAGGCGGTCAACTGGTCCAGGTGAATGTTCAGTTCGGACTGCAACTGGGCCTGGATGTGCTGGCGGAACAGGCGCTGGATGCCCCAGCCGGCCAGCGCCACGCTCAATAGCGTCCAGGCCAGGGTGACGGCCAGCAGGCGCAGGCGCAGCGACGGATGTGGCGTCGTCACCGCGGGTCGGCCGACAGGCGGTAGCCCAGGCCGCGCACCGTCTGGATCAGGCCCGGGGGAATCTTGCGCCGCAGGCGGGCGACGAAGACCTCGATGGTATTCGAGTCACGGTCGAAATCCTGGGCATAGATATGCTCCACCAGCTGGCTGCGGGACACGACTTCGTCCTGGTGCATCAACAGGTAGGCCAGCACCCGGTATTCGTGGCTGGTCAGGTCCAGCGGCGCGGCGTCCAGCAGGACGCGGGATTGGCGCGTGTCCAGCAGCAACGGCCCGCAGCGGATATCGGGCGTGGCGTGCCCGCCGGCGCGGCGCAGCAACGCGCGCACGCGCGCCTCGAGTTCTTCCTGGTGAAAGGGCTTGGTCAGGTAGTCATCCGCGCCGGCGTCGATGCCGGCCACCTTGTCGTGCCAGTTGTCGCGCGCCGTCAGGATCAGCACGGGCATCGTCCGCCCCGCCTCGCGCCAAGTCCGCAGCACCGACAGTCCGTCGCGTCCGGGCAGGCCCAGGTCCAGCACCACCAGGTCGTAGGGCTCGCCCAGTCCCTGATGCTCGCCGTCCAGGCCGTCGGCCGCCACGTCGACCACATAGCCCGATTTCTCCAGCGCCGCCTTCAGTTGCGAAGCCAGCAGCGGCTCGTCCTCGACGACCAGTAGTCTCATGGATATCCTCCTTCGCGGCGCAGCGGCCTCGTGCCCACCCATAGCGTCTCGCCCGTGCGGGCGTCGATCTTCAGCTTGGTCAGCCGACCCCGATCCTGCATCAGTTTCAGTTCATAGATCCAGCGGCCACGGCACACGCCGCAGTCGTCATCGTCGTCCGCCTGTTCGAACTCGACCTTCAGGATCTGGCCCGGATAGTCGCGCGCCACTCGCGCCAGGACGTCCTGCAGAGGCAGGACTTCTCCCAGGGCCTGCAGCCGTTCGGCCATGTCCCGGTCATGATTGTGCGCCCCCGCGCCCCCGGCCCAAAGCCCCAGCGCCAGGACGCCCGCCAGCATTCCTCGGCGACGCATGGCAGACTCCTCGTTCGATCAACGGGCACTACGATATCAGGAAGCGCATGAATCGGGAATGAATGAATGGCGCGGCCCGCGCTGGCGGGCGGAATGGCACCGCTGTACCATGATTCTCATGCCCCCGCCGGCGCCGCGGGACGAGCGACGAGAAGACGAGGAGACATCATGCTGCACGCGCAAGGCGACTATCGGCGGACCCGGGACGCATTCACCTGGATCGTGCCGGAGCGCTACAACATCGGAGTGGACGTCTGCGACCGCTGGGCCGACGGCAGCGGCCGCCTGGCCCTGATCGTGGATCGCGGCGACGCTCCGGCGCGGCACTACACCTTCGACCAGCTCAAGCACTGGTCCGACCGGCTGGCGCTGGCCCTGCGCGCCCGGGGCGTGTCCCGGGGGGACCGGGTGGGCATCCTGCTGCCACAATCGCTGGAAACGGCGCTGGCCCACCTGGCGGCATACAAGCTCGGCGCCATCGCCGTGCCCCTGTTCACGCTGTTCGGCACCGACGCCCTGCAATACCGCCTGGGCAATTCGGGCGCCCGCGCGCTGGTCACCCACACGGAGGGTGCGGACAAGATCGCCGCGATCCGCCCCCATCTGCCCGAACTGGGCTGCGTGCTGGACGTGGACACGGACACCGGCGACACCTCGTTCTGGGCGGCGATCGAAGCGCAGGACGGCACGGGCTTCGCGCCCGTGGACACCGCCGCCGACGATCCGGCGATCATCATCTATACGTCCGGCACCACCGGCAAGCCCAAGGGCGCGCTGCACGCCCACCGGGTGCTGCCCGGCCACCTGCCGGGGGTGGAGATGTCCCACAACTTCTTCCCCGACCGCGCCACCCTGATGTGGACCCCGGCGGACTGGGCCTGGATCGGCGGGCTGCTGGACGTCCTGATGCCGTCCTGGCACCACGGCGTGGCCGTGCTGGCCTGCCGCTTCACGAAGTTCGACGCCGCCGTCGCCTGGCGGCTGATGTCCAGGCACCGGGTCAGCCACACCTTCCTGCCCCCCACGGCCCTGAAGATGCTGCGCACGCTGCGGGACCCCGAACGCCACGGCCGCCTGAGCCTGGTCTCGGTGGCCAGCGGCGGCGAATCCCTGGGACCGCGGCTGATCGACTGGGGCCGCGAGACGCTGGGCGTGACCATCAACGAGTTCTATGGCCAGACCGAATGCAACATGATCGTGTCGTCCTGCGCCGCTTTGTTCGAGCCCCGCATCGGCGCCATGGGCCGCCCGGTGCCGGGCCACGAGGTGCGCATCATCGACGAGTCCGGCCAGGTCCAGCCGTCCGGGACCGAGGGCCACATCGCCGTGCGTCGGCCCGATCCGGTGATGTTCCTGCAATACTGGCGAAACCCGGAGGCCACCGCCCGCGCCTTCATCGGCGACTGGCTGGTGACGGGCGATCGCGGCCTGTGCGACGAGGACGGCTATCTCTGGTTCAAGGGCCGGGGCGACGACGTGATCACCAGCGCCGGCTACCGCATCGGCCCGGGACCGATCGAGGATTGCCTGCTGGGCCATCCGGCCGTGCGCCTGGCGGCGGTGATCGGGGTGCCCGACCCGCAGCGCACGGAAATCGTCAAGGCCTGCATCGTGCTGAACGAGGGCTACGCGGGCGACGCCGCGCTGGTCGCGGAAATCCAGGACCACGTGCGCCGCAAGGTCGCCGCGCACGAATATCCCCGGCTGATCGAATTCATGGACAGCCTGCCCATGACGACCACGGGCAAGGTGCAGCGCGGACGGCTACGGGCGCAACATCAGGAAAAATAAGGATCGGCCGGGATTCGGTTGATTCCGGCACGGAATCAACCGAATCTTCCCGTGATGTAGTCCTCGGTTTCCTTGCGGGAGGGCTTGATGAAGACCTGGTCGGTGGGGCCGAATTCCATCAGCTCGCCCAGGTACATGTAGGCGGTGTAGTCGGAGCAGCGCGCCGCCTGCTGCATGTTGTGGGTGACGATGACCACGGTGTAGTCGGACTTCAGCTCCGCGATCAGTTCCTCGATCTTGGCCGTGGAGATCGGGTCCAGGGCGGAACACGGCTCGTCCAGCAGCAGGACCTCGGGCTTGATCGCGACGCCGCGCGCGATGCACAGGCGCTGCTGCTGGCCGCCGGACAGGCCATTGCCGCTCTGTCCGAGTTTGTCTTTGACCTCGTTCCACAGGGCCGCCTTGGTCAGGGCCCATTCCACGCGCTCGTCCATCTCGCCCTTGCTCAGGCGCTCGAACAGCCGCACGCCGAAAGCGATGTTGTCGTAGATGCTCATGGGAAACGGCGTGGGCTTCTGGAACACCATGCCGACCTTGGCGCGGATCAGGGAAATATCCAGCCGCGAGTTGAGCAGGTCCTCGCCATCCAGTTCGATGACGCCCTCGGCCCGCTGGCCGGGATAGAGCTCGAACATGCGGTTGAAGGTGCGCAGCAGCGTGGATTTCCCGCAGCCCGACGGACCGATGAAGGCCGTGACCTTGTTTTCCGCGATATCCATGTTGATGTCGCGCAGGGCGTGAAAGCCGCCGTAGTAGAAGTTCAGGTCGCGCACGGCCAGCTTCGTGCGTTCTCGAGGGGCGGACGGAGACGGATTCAGGATCATGGGTCGGAATCGTTTATTTGCGGAACAGGCTGCGCGCGGCGATATTGATCCCCAGCACCAGCAGGGTGATCAGCGCGGCGCCCGCCCAGGCCAGCCGGTTCCAGTCCTCGAAGGGACTGGCGGCATACTGGAAGATCACCACCGGCAGGTTGGCGATGGGGGCGTTCATGTTCAGCGACATGAACTGGTTGTTCAGCGCGGTGAAGAGCAGCGGCGCGGTTTCCCCGGCGATGCGGGCCACGGCCAGCAGGACGCCGGTGACGATGCCCGAGCGCGCGGCCCGGTAGCAGATGAAGACGACGACGCGCCACTGCGGGCAGCCCAGGGCGGCGGCGGCTTCGCGCAGGCTGTTGGGCACCAGGGACAGCATGTTGTCCGTGGCCCGGACCACCACCGGAATGACCAGGATGGCCAGCGCGAACGCCCCCGCCCAGCCGGAATAATGGCCGACCTGCGCCACGTAGATGGCATAGATGAACAGACCGATGATGATGGACGGCGCCGACAGCAGCACGTCGTTCAGGAAGCGCGTGGCCGGCGCCAGCCAGCCCCGGCGGCCGTATTCGGCCAGGTAGGTGCCCGCCAGCACGCCGATGGGCGTACCGATCAGCGTGCCCACGGCCGACATCAGCACACTGCCGATGATGGCGTTCAGCAGGCCGCCGTCGGCGCCGGGCGGCGGCGTGCTTTCCCAGAACAGTGCCAGGGACAGGGCGGAGCCGCCCTTGAGCAGCAGCGTGAGGATGATCCAGGCGAGCCAGAACAGGCCCGAACCCAGCGTCAGGCCCGAAAGCGCCAGCATCACGCGGTTGAACAGGCGCCGGCGCCTGTAGACCGGATTGCCAAGGGCGATGGAGGAATCGGAGATGGCCATCAGTGTTTCGTGCCTTCTTTGCGCGCCAGTTTCAGCAGCATGAACTTCGACAGGGCCAGCACCACAGTCGTGATCAGGAACAGGATCAGGCCCAGTTCCAGCAGGGCCGACTTCTGCAGGCCGCCGGCCTCGTTGAATTCGTTGGCCAGGGCCGAGGCGATGGAGTTGGACGGCGAGAAGATCGAGGAAGGCAGGTTGAAGGCGTTGCCGATCACGAAGGTGACCGCCATGGTCTCGCCCAGCGCGCGGCCCAGGCCCAGCATGATGCCGCCGATGACACCGTGCCTGGTGTACGGCAGCATGATCTTCCAGACGACTTCCCAGGTAGTGCCGCCCAGGCCGTAGGCGGATTCCTTCAGCATGGGCGGGACCTGCTCGAACACATCGCGCATCACCGCCGCGATGAAGGGGATGATCATGATGGACAGGATCAGGCCCGCCGTGAACAGACCGATGCCCATCGGCGGTCCGCCGAACAGATGCTCCAGCACCGGAATGCCCTCGAAAAAATCCACCAGATGCGGCTGGACGTATTCCTGGAACAGGGGCACGAACACGAACAGGCCCCACATGCCGTAGATGATGGACGGGATCGCGGCCAGCATCTCGATCGCCACGCCCAGCGGGCGGCGCAGCCAGACGGGGGCGAGTTCGGTCAGGAACATGGCGATGCCGAAGGACACCGGCACCGCGATCAGCAACGCGAGAAAGGCGCTGATCACCGTGCCCAGCACCGGCACCAGCGCGCCGTAGCTGTGCCGCACGGGATCCCAGTCGTTGGTCCACAGGAATGGCAGGCCGTATGCGGTCAGGGACTCCCGGCTGCCATAGACCAGGGACGCCAGGATCCCGGCCAGCAGAATGAAGACGAAGAACGCAAACAGGCGGGTCAGGTGCCGGAAGCCGGCATCCACCAGGAGGCTGCGCTGCGTATTGGCCATGAGGGAATCATCCGTGGCGACAGGATCCCCGGCGCGCCGGGGATCCGCATCGTAATTCGAAAAACGTCATTTTCCCACAGGCGGCGCGGGGGGCGCGCCGCCCGGCGGGGAGGATGACCGCCGGGCTTACTTCCAGACCGCCGAGCCGTCCTCGCCGCGCACCTGTCCGGCCCAGACGCCGCGGATCTTGGCGGTCACATCGTCGGGCAGCGGCACATAATCCAGTTCGCTGGCCATCGCGCCGCCTTCGCGCCAGGCCCAGTCGAAGAAGGCCAGGACTTCACGGGCGCGCTTGGGATCGGCCTGCTTGCCATGCACCAGGATGAAGGTCGCCGCCGTGACCGGCCACGAGTCCGCGCCCGGCTCATTGTTCAGGACCAGGCCCATGCCCGGCGCCGAATTCCAGTCGGCGTGCGAAGCCGCCGCGGCGAACGCCTTTTGCGAGGGCTGCACGAACCGGCCTTCGCGGTTCCGCAACTGCGCCCAGGCCAGACCGTTCTGGTGCGCGTAGGCATATTCCACGTAGCCGATGGAGTTCGCCAGTTGGCGCACGTAGGCGGCGACGCCTTCATTGCCCTTGCCGCCCTGGCCGGCGGGCCATTTGACCGCCTTGCCCTGGCCGACCCGCTCTTTCCAGGCGGGGGACACCTGGGACAGGTAGTTGGTCCAGCCGAAGGTCGTGCCCGAGCCGTCCGAGCGGTGCACCACCACGATGCCCTTGGCGGGCAGCTTCAGATCCTTGTTCAGGTCGGCGATCGCCGGGTCGTTCCATTTCTGGATCTTGCCCAGGAAGATGTCCGCCAGCACCGGGCCGGTCAGCTTGAGCTGGCCTTCCTTGATGCCCTCGATGTTGACGACCGGCACGGTGCCGCCGATGACGGCGGGGAACTGGATCAGCCCGTTCTTTTCCAGGTCTTCCGGCTTCATCGGATCGTCCGACGCGCCGAAATCGACCGTTTTGGCGATGATCTGCTGCTGGCCGCCGCCCGAGCCGATGGACTGGTAGTTCACGCGGTTGCCGGTGACTTCCTGGTACTTGGCCGCCCACTTGGCATAGATCGGGTAGGGGAAGGAAGCGCCCGCCCCCGTCAGGTCGGCGGCATGCGCCGCGACGCCCGCGGCGGCCATCATCGCCAGGCCGGCGGCGCACTGCGTCAGAATCCGTTTGAACATGTCTTGAACCCTTTGTGGTTTGCAATGATCGGCGATCTCGGGGATTCCCGGAACCGTCGGAAAGACATGGTAGAGACTGGAGGTGACAGTTTAATGACAGATCACCCCATGTCGCGGCCCGCGGGCCGCTCCGATTCGTCCGGCTTGTGGCAGTCCGATCTCATCCCAACCTTGCCATCAGGTGCTGGTGCAGGTTGAAAGCGGCGCGGCGGTTGCGCACGCGCAGGTAGCGGCCGTCGGGCTGGGCCGCCCAGGCAAGCTGGTTGTCCCGCCAGGCGAAGGTGAAGGCCTCGTCGATGACGCGGCGGCGCAGAGTCTTGTCGAGCACCGGGAAGGCGAGCTCCACCCGCCGCAGGAAATTGCGATCCATCCAGTCGGCGGAGGACAGGTACAGGGGCTCGGCGCCGTCCTGGTAGAAATAGAACACCCGCGAATGCTCCAGGAAGCGGCCGATGACGGAACGCACCCGGATGCGGTCGGACAGCCCGGGCACGCCGGCCTGCAGCGCACAGGCCCCGCGCACGATCAGGTCGATGCGCACCCCCGCCTGGCTGGCCTCGTACAGGGCCTGGATCACGGTGGGTTCCAGCAGGGAATTCATCTTGGCGCGGATCCGCGCCCGCTTGCCCGCGCGGGCGAATTCAGTCTCCGAGCGGATCAGGTCGAGCACGGTCTCGTGCAGGGTGAAGGGCGACTGCAGCAGCAGCTTGAGTTCGCGGCGCGCTCCCAGGCCGGTCAGCAGAGAGAACACCTGGTCCATGTCCTCGCACATCTGCTGGTTGGCCGTCAGCAGGCCGAAATCGGTGTAGAGCCGCGCCGTGCGCGGGTGGTAGTTGCCCGTGCCCAGGTGCCCGTAGCGGCGGATGCGGCCGTCCTCGCGGCGCAGCACCAGGGCCATCTTGGCGTGGGTCTTGTGCCCCACCACCCCATAGCTGACGTGGGCGCCGACCTCTTCCAGGCGCGCGGCCCAGTTGATGTTGGTCTGCTCGTCGAAGCGCGCCATCAGTTCGACCACCACCGTGACTTCCTTGCCCGCGCGGGCCGCCGACAGCAACAGCCCCATCAGCTCGGAATCCTCGCCGGTGCGGTAGATGGTCTGCTTGATGGCCACGACCTGGGGGTCCAGCGCCGCGCTGCGCAGGAACATCAGCACGGGCTGGAAGGACTGGTAAGGATGATGCAGCAGGTGGTCGCGCGCCGCGATGGCCGCGAACAGCTCGTCGGGCCGCTCCAGGCCGCCATCGAACGGCGCCGGCATGCGCGGCCGGAAGGCCGGATATTCCAGGTCGGAGCGGCTGACCCGGTTGCACAGCTGCATCAGCCGGCCCAGGTTGACCGGGCCGTTGACGCGGTAGGTGTCGGCCGCCCCGAGGCCGAATTCGCGCTGCAGGAACAGTTCCAGGTCGGGCGGCATGGCGTGCGCGATCTCCAGGCGCACCGAGGCCCCGAAATTGCGCTGCGAGAGCTCGCCCTGGAGGGCCTGGCGCAGGTTGGTGATTTCCTCCTCGTCCACGAACAGGTCGCTGTTGCGCGTCACCCGCCACTGGTAGCAGCCCTGGACGTTCATCCCCGGGAACAGGTCGCCGACGAAAGCGTTGATCAGAGTGGTGAGCAGCATGAAGCCGTCCGGAATGCCGGCGATCTCGTCGGGCACCTTGATCATGCGCGGCAGCGCGCGCGGTGCCTGGACGATGGCGATGTGCCCCTCTCGGCCGAAGGCGTCCTCGCCGCTGAGCGAGACGATGAAATTCAGGCTCTTGTTGTAGACGCGCGGAAAGGGATGCGCCGGATCCAGGCCGATGGGGGTCAGCAGCGGCATCACGTCGCGGCGGAATATCCCGTAGGCCCATTCCCGCTGCAGGTCGGTCCAGCCCGTCGAATAGATCAGGCCCACCCCGTGCTCCATCAGCTTGGGCATGACCTCGCCGGTCAGCAGGCGGTTCTGGCGATCCACCAGGGCGTGCGCGGCGCGCTGAACCCGGTCGAATGCTTCGTCGGGCGTCATGCCGTCCACGCCCCGGAGTTCCGGCGTCTGGCGCTGCTGTTCCTTGAGGCTGGCCATGCGGATCTCGAAGAACTCGTCCAGGTTCGAGCCGACGATGCACAGATAGCGCAGGCGTTCCAGCACCGGCACGTCCGTGCGCTCGGCCATGGAGAGCACCCGCTCATTGAATTTCAGCACCGACAACTCACGGTTCAAGAGAACCGGCATTTCCTCGACGGCCCGCATGCGCGCCTCACAATCCTGTCATGAATCGGCCACTATAATCGCACAGTGTGACATTCTCTGGTAAGGACAGGTCCCAAGCCATGGACAACCGGCTCGCCTCGATCGACCTGGGTTCGAACACCTTCCGGCTGTCGATCGGGCGCGTCGTGCGCCGTGACGGCGCGGTTCATATCTACGCCGAAGACAAGCTGCGCGAGCTGGTCGCCCTGGCCAACGGCCTGGACGAGCACAAGCGCATCGATGCGGCCACCGTGGACCAGGCCCTGGCGGCGCTGAGGCGCTTCGGCGAGCGGCTGCGCGGATTCTCCCCGGCCAACGTCCGCGCCGTGGCCACCAATACCTTCCGCGTGGCGCGCAACGCGGCCGAGATCCTGCCCGCGGCGGAACGCGCCCTGGGCTTCCCGATCGAAATCATTTCCGGCCAGGAAGAAGCCCGCCTGATCTACCTGGGCGTGATCCAGGACCTGCCGCCATCGGACCAGCGCAGGCTGGTGATCGACATTGGCGGCGGTTCCACCGAATTCATCATCGGCCAGCGCGACCAGCCCCTGGAACTGGCTTCACTGGATCTGGGCTGCACCACCTGGACGCGGCAGTTCTTCCCCCAGGGCCGCGTCACCGAGGCCCGCATGCGCCAGGCTGTCCTGGCGGCGCGCGGCGCCATTGAAACCATCGCCAGCCGCTACCGCGGCACGGGCTGGCAGAAAGCCTACGGTTCGTCGGGCACCGCCAAGGGCCTGCTGGCCATCCTGACCGAAAACGGCCTCAGCCCGCGCGGCATCACCCTGGACGGCATGGAGCGGCTGAGCACCGCCCTGACGCGCGCCGGCGAGGTCCGCCTGCAGGACTGGGCCGGCCTGAAACCGGAACGCGTGCCGGTCCTGCCCGGCGGCCTGGCCATCATGATCGCCGCCTTCCGGGAACTGGGCATCGACGGGATGCGGGCGGGCGACGGCGCGCTGCGCATCGGCGTGCTGCACGACCTGCTGGGCCGCGACTCGCATCAGGATCGGCGCGACGAGACCGTGCGCCAGATGCGCGGTCGCTACCAGCTCGACACGACCCAGGCCGGCTTCGTGCGCAACCTGGCGCTGCGGTTCTTCGATCAGCTCGGCCTGGAGGCCGACCCCGACACGCACGAACTGCGGCGGGCGCTGGCCTGGACGGCCGAGCTGCACGAGATCGGCCTGGCGATCGCCCGCAACGACTACCACAAGCACAGCGCCTACATCCTGGAACACGCCGACATGCCGGGCTTTTCGCACGACGACCAGCGGCTGCTGGCCTTCCTGGCCCTGGGTCATCAGGGGCGCCTCGCCAAGGTCCGCTGCTATGCGCCCGACCGCGCGCGCTGGTTGGCCCTGTGCTGCCTGCGCCTGGCGGTCCTGCTGCTGCGCCGCAGGGAGCCCCTGGGCGCCCTGCCCCTGCGCCTGCGGGCGCAGGACTACGACATCGCCCTGAGCGTGCCGCCGGACTGGCTGGCGGCACGCCCCCTGAGCGGCTTCCAGCTGAAAAAGGAAGCGGCGATCTGGCGCAAGGCCGGCTTCGCGCTGGAAGTCGTCGAGGCCTGAGAACCCGGGCCGCCTTGCCGGCTCAGAGCAGCGGAGACAGGTCCGGCACGCGCCGGTGCCAATCGGTCGCGCGCTGGAATGCGCCGCCCAGCCGCACCAGGCTGGCTTCGTCCAGGGGCTTGGCCATCAGCTGCACGCCGATCGGCAAGCCTTCGGCCGAAAAACCCGCCGGCAGCGACAACGCGCTGCTTCCCAGGTAATTGCCGCCGCGCGTGAAGGCCGACAGCGGCGTGGCATTTTCATCGATCTCGTCGAGCCGGCAGGCGGCCATGGGCAAGGTCGGCGTCAGCAGCGCGTCCGTCTCGGCCATCCAGGCGCGCCAGGCCGCGCAGGCCCGTCGATGATGCGCCAGGGCTTCGATGTAGTCGGCCGCGCCGATCGCGGCGCCGGCGGTCACGCGCGCACGCACGGCCGACCCCATCGGCACGGCGGCGTCCTGCGCCAGCTTGCCGTACAGACTCCAGGCCTCGGCGCAGATGATCTGGCCGTTGCGGCGCATCAGGTCGTCGAAATCGAAGGGAAACGGCCGCTCCGACACGGACGCGCCCAGCTCGCGAAACACCTCGGCCGCGCGCCGCAGGACCCGGAACACGTCTTCCCGCATGAAATCCGGAAAGCGATCCTCGGGCAGCAGCGCGATGCGCAGGCCGGACAAATCCGGCGGCGCCTGCATGGCCATGCGGTAGTCGGCCGGCGGCACGCCCAGCGTCGAAGGATCGTCGCGGTCGGGTCCGGACAGAATTTCGGCCAGCAAGGCGGCATCGCCCACGGTGCGGGTCATGGGGCCGACGGTGTCGAGCGTGTCCGACAAAGGAACGGCGCCATGGCGGCTGATCAGGCCGCGGGAGGTTTTCAGACCGGTGATGCCCGCCAGCGAGGCCGGGATGCGCACCGATCCGCCAGTGTCCGAGCCGATGGCCGCCGGCGCCAGCCCGGCCGCCACCGCCACGCCCGAGCCGCTGGACGAACCGCCCGGCACGCGGTGGACCTGCAGATCCCAGGGATTGCGCGGCGTGCCCAGGCCGGGATTGGTGCCCCAGCCGCCAAAGGCCAGCTCGACCATGTGGGTCTTGCCCAGGATCACCAGGCCGGCCGCGCGCAGCCGCCGCACGACCGTGCTGGTCGTCTTGCCCTTGCGCGTCTTCCAGACGGCCGATCCGCAACTGCCGGGCCGCCCTTCGATGTCGAACAGGTCCTTGACGGCGATCGGCAGACCTTCCAGCGGCCCCAGGGCGTGTCCCGCCGCGCGGCGCAGATCGGAAGCGCGGGCTTGCAGCCGCACGGATTCGGGATCCACATCCACGAACGCGTGCAGCGCGCCGTCGGCGCGCGCGATGCGGTCGAGATACAGTTCGGCCAGGTCCTGCGACGTGCAGGCGCCGTCCGCCAACAGGCGGCCCAGTTCTTCCAGGCTGGCAAAGGGATCGATCGTCATGGAAAACCTCGTGCGGCGGACTCAGGAACCGAGATAGGCCGCCGCCACCGCGTCGTTGGCCTTGATCTCCTGTGCCGTGCCCGAGAGCACGGTGCGGCCGCCGTCCAGCACATAGGCGCGGTCGGCGACTTCCAGCGCCAGGCTGGCGTTCTGCTCGACCATCAGGATAGTCGTTCCCTGCTGGTTCAGCTCGACGATCAGCTCGAAGATCTGCATGACGACGATCGGCGCCAGTCCCATGGAAGGCTCGTCGAGCAGCAGGAGGGCCGGACGCGAGGCCAGCGCGCGCCCGATCGCCAGCATCTGCTGCTCGCCGCCGGACAGCGAGCCGGCCAGTTGGCGCCGCCGGTCCTTCAGGCGCGGGAACAGGGTGTAAATGCGTTCGAAGGTCTCGCGCACCTCCGCCTGCGAGGGGCGCGAGATCGCGCCCAATTCCAGATTTTCCTGGACCGTCGAATGGGCGAACACGCGCCGGCCCTCGGGCACCAGGGCGATGCCGCGGCGCACCAGGTCGTAGGTGGTCACGCCGTCGACGCGCTCGCCGCGATAGCGGATCGAGCCCGATACCGGCCGCATGAGCCCGACCACCGTCTTGAGCGTGGTGGACTTGCCCGCGCCGTTGGTGCCCAGCAGCGCGATCAGCTCACCCTCGCCGACCTGAAAATCGACGTCATGCAGCGCGGGCAGCCGGCCGTAGCCGACCACCAGGTGCTCAACCTCGAGCAGGTTTGGAGATGCCATGATTCTCACCCAGATAGGCGCGGATGACCTCGGGATCCGCGCGGACTTCGTCCGGACGGCCGCTGGCGATCCGGCGGCCGAAGTTCAGCACGGTGATGCGGTCGCAGACCGACATCACCACCCGTATCTTGTGCTCGACCAGCAACATGGTGAGCCCGTCGGCGCGCATGCGCCGCAGCAGGCCGACCACGCGATCGACCTCGACCGGATTCATGCCGACCAGGGGTTCGTCCAGCAGCAGCATGCGCGGCGACAGCGCCAGGGCGCGGGCGATCTCGACCAGGCGCTGCTCGCCATAGGACAGGCTGGTGACGGGCGATCCGGCCTTGGCCGACAGACCCACGAAATCCAGCAGTGCCAATGCGCGCTCGCGCAGCCGCCGCTCGGCCGGGCCGGCGCGCAGAGTGAGCACGTCCAGCAGCCGGTAGCCCAGCGAGCGGCTGAAACCCACCAGCACATTTTCCAGCGCCGTCATGCGGCCGAAAACGCGGATGTTCTGGAAAGTGCGGGCCAGCCCGGCGCCAGCCACCACGTGAGTGGGCGAACGCGCGATCTGCGTGCCCTGGAGCAGCACGCTGCCCGCATCCGGCCGCAGCACGCCTGAAATCAGGTTGATGCAGGTCGTCTTGCCCGAGCCGTTGGGGCCGATCAAGCCGTGGATCTGGCCGGGCGCGACCCGCAGGTCCACGCCGTCGACGGCCACCAGGCCCCCGAAACGGCGGGTCAGACCCGAGACTTCGAGCACGGCGGCGGCCGGTTGCGCGCCGTCGGTCATTGGAATGCTCTCCTGTCGTCGCGCCTCGTCCTTCCCAAGGGAGGGGGCGTGCTCTTCGAATGGTCGCATGGGCGCGCTCATGGCCTGGCCTCCCGTCCCATGCTGGCGCCGCCCGCGACCCGGCTCGCGCCGGGGATCAGGGATATCAGCCCGCCCGGCAGGAAAAGCATGAGGGCGATGATGACCGCGCCAAACACCAGGTAGTAATAGTCGTTCAGGAAGCGCAAGGCCTCAGGCAGCACGTAGACCACCGCCGCGCCGACGATGGAGCCGGGAATGCTGCCGATGCCGCCGACCACGATCATGATCAGGATGCGGATGGAAATGTCGATGGTGAAGCTTTCCGGATTGATGTAGCGCACGTAGTGCGCGTACAGGCAGCCCGCGAGTCCGGCGATGCCCGCCGAAATCACGAAGGCATGGATCTTGGCCGCATTGATGTTGATGCCCATGCAGCCGGCGGCCGTTTCGTCGTCGCGCAGCGCGGCCAGCGCGCGCCCGTAGCCGGAACGGATATAGGCCGCCGACAGCAGCGAAACCACCGCCAGCACGCCGAGCACCAGGAAGTAATAGCTCAGGTCGGTCTTCATGACCCAGCCGTCGAGCGCCGGCCGCGGAATGCCGGAGATGCCGGACACCCCCCGCGTCAATCCTTCCAGGTTGATGGCCAGCAAGTGCAGGATCAGGCCGAAGGCGATCGTGATCACCGCCAGGAAATGGCCCGACAGCTTCATGGCCGGCACCGCCAGCAGCAGGCCGCTGAGCGCGGTCACCACCGTGGCCGCCAGCAGCGATACCGGGAACGGCACGCCGTAACGCGTGGACAGGATTGCCGAAGTGTAGGAACCGATCAGGAAGAAGCCGGCATGCCCAAGGGAGATCATGCCGGCATAGCCGCTGAGCAGGTTCAGGCTCAGCGCGAGCAGCGCGAAGATGCCGACCATCACCCCGACCTGCAGGTGATAGTTGGACAGCGCGAAGGGCAGCACCACGGCGGCGATCGCGCTCGCCGAAATGATCATGGCCAGAGGAGTCGTCTTCATGGCGAACCTAGCGATGTTTCGGAAAAAGCCCCTGGGGGCGCAACAACAGGATGACGATCAGCACGCCGAACAGAACGACGTCGCGGTAGTCGGTGGAGATGTAGAACCCGACCATGTTGTCCAGCACGCCGATCAGCAGGCCGCCGATGAGCGCGCCCGGATAACTGCCGAAGCCCCCGATCACCGCGGCGATGAAGGACTTGATCAGCAGTGGCAGGCCGACGTCGGCCGCCACGAACACCAGCGGCGCCATCAAGACCCCGGCCACCGCGGCCAGGGCCGCGCTCAACGCGAAGCCGGCCGCGACCGTGCGCTCGATGCGTATGCCCATGAGCGCGGAGGCCTCGCGATCCTGGGCGATGGCGCGCAGCGATTTGCCCAGTCTGGTATGCTGCGCGACCCAGTGCAGCACCACCGCCAGCACGAGCACCACGCCGATCACGGCCAGCGATTGCGGCGAGGCCGTCACGCCCAGGAACCGCACATTGCCGTCGCCCAGGTAGGCCGGGAAGGCCTTGGGCTCGGTACCCCAGACGAACTTCGCGCCGTTGGACAGGAAGATCTGCAGGCCGATGGTCATCATGATGACCGTCAGCGGGTCGGCGCGCACCAGCGGGCGCACCAGGCCCCGCTCGAACAGGTAGCCCAGCGCGGCCGTGGCCGCCACCGCCAGCGCGATTGCCATCCATACGTCCAGGCCCCACAAAGCATGCAGGGTGTACAGGAAGAACATCGACAGCATCGCGAACTCGCCCTGGGCGAAGTTCACGACCGCGGCGGTATTCCAGATCATGACGAAGCCCAGCGCGATCAGGCTGTAGAGCGCGCCCATCGCCAGGCCGGAAATGGCTAGCTGAAAAAACATGGTCGGACCACCGCGGCTCGCGCCGCGCTCCCTTTTCAGTTTGTCGAGAACACCACCCGCGGATCGATGTTCTCGTCATAGCGGATGATGACCGTAACCGTACTGATGTCGCCTTCTTTCTGCGACGGATGGTACATGCCTTGCACGCCCCGCCATTGCGGAATGGATTTGAGCGCGGCCAGCACCTTGGCGCGGTCGGCGCCGGCCTTGGCGATACCCTCGGCGAACAGCTTGACGCCATCGTAGTACACGATCGAATGCGGCGACGGCTTCTTGCCGTACTTGGCTTCGTAGTCGGAGACGAACTTGCGGGTGCCATCATCGGGCTTGGACCAGACCCAGTTCTGCGGGCCGATCACGCCGGCGGCGGCCTCCTTGGCCAGGCCGGTGAAGATGTCGTCGGCCGCGTTGAAGGCGAAGGTGCCCTTCCAGCCCAGCTTGCGCAGCTCGCGCAGCAGCAGCGCGGCTTCGATCTGGGTGCCCCAGTTGATCAGCACTTCCGGGTTGGCCTGGGCGATGCGGGCGGCCGACGCGGTCAGGTCGCGGTCGCCGAAACCATGGGAGACCTCGACCACCGGCTTGGTCTTGTACTTCTCGGCCAGCAGTTTGACCGCCACGTCGCGGCCGCTGCGGCCCAGTTCGATGTTGGTGAACGACATGCCCACCGATTTGGCATGCATCGTGTTGACGATGTAGTCCACCAGCGCCGTCATCCACATGACGTCGTTGGAACGGCCGCGCAGGATGTGCTTGTCACCCTGGGCGGTAATTTGCGCGCCGATCGACGACGTGATCTGCGCCATTTCGGCCTCTTCGCCCACGAAGAGCGAAGGCAGCGTGATCCCGGTGAAGTCCGGCCCCATGAAGGCCACCACGTCCTGGTCCGAGGCCAGCCGGCGGATGGCGTTCAGGCCGACGTCCGGCTTGCCCTGATCGTCCACGACTTCCAGTTCGAGCTTATAGGTCTTGCCGTCAGCGGCTTTCACGCCGCCGGCGGCATTGACTTCGTCGATGGCCAGGGTGGCTCCGTTGCGACAGAACTCGCCGTTCTGGGCGTTGGGCCCGGTCATGATCCCGACCAGGCCGATCTTCACGGTCTGGGCGCCGGCCGCCGGCACGGCGGTCCAGGCGCAAGCCGCGGCCATGGCGGCGAACAGCAGGCGGTGCATCAGTTTCATGGCATTCCCCTATTTTGCGTTGCGTTGAAGTTGGGCGAAATGGAGTGCGTCAGACCGGCCGGTCGCCCTTCTCGACCTTGAGGGTGCGGCTGTCGGCCGCGGGCAGCATCCTGGCCGGGTCGCGGGTGACGACCACGTCGATCACGGTGGGCCGGTCGCGGTTCAGGATGGCGGTACGGTAGGCCGCGGCCAGTTGTTCCGGGTCTTCGACGCGTATGCCGTGGCAACCCATGGAGCGGGCGATCGCCGCGTAGTCCATCTCGACCAGGTCGGAGGACTGGTAGGTGCCGTACATGGAATGCTGCAGCGCCTTGACGTAGCCCGAGGCCGCGTTGTTGACCACCACCAGGATAAAGTTTGCGCCCACGCGAAGCGCCGTTTCCAGTTCGCCGATGGTCATGTTCAGGCCGCCGTCGCCGGTGATGCCCACCACGATCTTGTCCGGCGCGGCCAGTTGCGCGCCCAGGCAGCCCGGCAGGCCGTAGCCGATCGAGGCCAGGCCACGATCGGCCAGGTAGGTGCGGCCGGCTTCGTGGGTATCGAACAGCAGGCCGGTCCAGTGCGCGGCGAAACCGCCGTCGGCGATCAGGATGCCGTCGGCCGGCAGTTCCTTGCGCAGTTCGCCGATCAGGCGGCCCATGTTGATCGGCACCTCGGTCGAGGTGTAGCGCTCTCTGGCCTGCTCGCGCCAGGCTTCCAGGCGCTGGTGCATGTCCTTGACGGCCCGCTCGCGCGAGGCGCGGACGTCCGTGGCCGGCGCCGGCAGAGTTTCGTTCAGCGCGGCCAGCGTCTCGCGCGCGTCGCCCCACAGGCCGACTTCGATCCGCGTAGTGCGGCCGATTTCCTCGGCCACGCTGTCGATCTGAATGATGCGCGCGCCCGGCGCGAACAGCGCATAGCGGCGGGTGGCGACTTCGCCCAGCTTGCAGCCGACCACGATGACGCAGTCGGACCGGGTGATCAGGTCATTGGCCACGCGGTAGTAGCGGCCGAAGATGCCGGCCGACAGGCGGTGGTTGCAGGCCACCGCGCCCTTGCCGCTCATGGTGTGGGCGACGGGGATTTCATGGCGCTCGGCGAAGGCCAGGAGTTCGGGGCTGGCCCCGGACAGGTGCAGGCCGCCGCCCACCAGCAGGATCGGGCGCCTGGCCGTGTCGATCATTTCGGCCGCGCGCGCCAAATCGACGGCGCCCGGCCGGATCCGGCGCGCGGGAATGCGCGTGGTGGCCGGGTCCAGGTAGAAATCGGCCTCGTCGAAGGCATGCTCGGCGTGCGTGATGTCTTCGGGGATGTCCAGCACCACCGGGCCGGGGCGGCCCGAAGTGGCGACGGCATATGCGCGGCGCACCAGCTCGGGAATGCGCTCGACCAGTTCGACGCGCAGGATGTCCTTGGACGCGGAGCGCAGGATATCGAGCTGGCGGCATTCCTGCGTCATGTTCTTCCAGGAATGGGCGCGGTGTGTGTCGCCGGTAATGGCGATGATGGGCACGCCCGCGTTGTAGGACTCGACCAGGGCCGTGACCAGGTTGGTCGCGCCCGGGCCCAGCGTGGCGTCGCACAGACCGGGACGGCCCGAGATCCGCGCATAGGCGTCGGCGGCGAAGGCGCCGCAGCGCTCGTCGTTGATCAGGAAATGACGCAAGCCTTCGGCCCGCATGCCTTCATAGAAAGGCAGCAGCTGGAAACCGCCCATGCCGAAGCAGGGCGCCGGGGATGCCAGTCCCAGCATTTTCGCCAAGGCCCTGCCGCCGCTCATCACACTCTTTTTCTGCGCCATCTGCATACCCATAACGTTACGAAAGTTCTATCTAATGGAAATCGATTTCTATTTAGTGGTAATATATGCAAAGTATAGGCAGACCGCGCCGCGGAATGCAAGCACCCCTACGCCATGTCCTCCTCTCCCAAAGACGCCGCGCCGAAGGCGCACAAGAAGACTTCCGCCGCCGACAAGCCCGCGGTCAGCAACCTGCAATCACTGGAGCGCGCCATTTCGCTGCTGCGGGCCACCGCCTATAGCGAATCGGGGCTGCGCCTGACCGAGCTGGCCGACCAGGCGGGACTGAGCAAATCCACCACGCACCGCATCCTTTCCTGGCTGGTCGAACACGGACTGCTGCGGCTGTCCGCGCAAACCCGGATCTACACACCCGGCAGCGATCTCTACCGGCTCGGACTGGCCGCCGCCCGCCACTTTTCTCTGGTCGATATCGCGCGCCCCTGCATGCAGCGCCTGGCCGAGTCGACCGAAGACACGGTCTACCTGTCGGTGATCGACGGCGACGAGGCCGTCTGCGCCGAGCGCGTGATCGGCGCCTATCCGATCAAGACGCTTACGCTGGCGCAGGGCGACCGCCGCCCGCTGGGCGTGGGCGCGGGCGCCATGGCGCTGCTGGCCGCCCTGCCGCCGGCGGAAGCCCAGTCCATCATCGAAGACGAATCGCGCCGCACGCCCCGCTATTCGGGATTCGGCGCGGAATGGCTGCGCCGGGCGGTGGCCGAGGCGCGTCGCAAGGGCTACGCCTTCAACCCCGAGCGCGTCCTCAAGGGCATGAGCGCCATCGGCGTGGCTGTGCCGGGGCACGACGGCCGGCCCATCTGCGCCATCAGCGTCGCGGCCATTTCGTCGCGCATGAATCCCGCCCGGCGGACCGCCATCGTCGCGCAGCTCCAGCAAGAGAGCGCCGCGCTGGCCCGCCAGGCCTCAAACCTCCGTTCCGGAGACTCCCTGTGACCCAACCGCATCCCGTCCACGCGCTGCGCGCCCGGCTTCGCCGCCACGAGCCTTCGCTGATCATCAACGTCGATCACCCCTCCGCCGGCCTGGTGGAAGCCCTGGCGCGCACCGACATCCAGGCCGTCATGTTCGATACCGAACAGGGCAGTCCGGACATCGAATCGCTGGAGAACATGGCGCGGGCAGCGCGCCTGCACGGCACGTGCAGCCTGATCCGCACGTTCAACGCCGAACCCTGGGCGATCGAGCGTCTGGCGCTGCGCGGGGCCGACGGGCTGATCGTGCCACGCGCCGAGTCCATGGACGACGTGCGACGTATCGTGGATGCCTTCGACTATTGCGTGCCCACGCGCCGCGAAGACCGCATGCTGGTGGTGCAGCTCGAGCATGCCAACCTGCTGCCGCACCTGGACGAACTGGCCCGCATCGACGCCATCGATTGCATCTTCATCGGGCCGGTCGACCTGTCTAAGAGCATGGGTCACCGGGGACGCTACGACGTGCCGCGGGTGGCCGACGCCATCGGCCAGGCCATCAGGGCGCTGCGCGGCGGCGGCATGCCCGTGGGCACGCTGGTCAAGCCCGGCGACGTGCAGCCCTGGGTCCGCCTGGGCGTGTCCTTCCTGTACGCCCACGCCAACGACTTCATCAGCCTGGGCGCCGCGGCGCTGCGCACCCAGGCCGGAACGACCTGAGCCCATGGACACGCCTCTCAGTGCCCGCCCCTACGCCGTGCTCGACAGCATTACCCAGGCCACCCGCGCCCATCGCGGCAAGGTGCTCGTCGCCGGCTCGCACGGCGGCGACTATTGCGGCTGGTATGCGGTGCACGCCGGCCTGCGGGCGGTCATCCTGCACGATGCCGGCGTGGGACTGGAGCAGGCCGGCATCCGCTGCCTGGACCGGCTCGAACGCGCCGGCATGCCCGCCGCCACCGTGAGCTACCTGAGCGCGCGCATCGGCGACGGGCGGGACATGGCCGCGCGCGGCGTGGTCAGCTTCTGCAACGGCCCCGCCCGCGCGCTGGGCGTGATTTCCGACATGCCGGCGGCCATGGCGGCCCGGTTCATGGCGTCCGCCGGCGAATTCCGCGGCACGACGCCTCCTCGCCGGGAAGCGCGCCGCCTGCTGGCGCGCGACAACGGCCGCGGACTGGAAATCGTGGGGCTGGATTCCAATTCGCTGGTGGAACCCGGCGATGCGGGACGCATCGTGATCACCGGCTCGCACGGCGGCCTGCTGGGCGGACGCCCCGCCTCCGCGGTCGGCTCGCCGGTGCGGGCGGCGGCCTACAACGACGCGGGCGGCGGGATCGACGACGCCGGCTATTCGCGGCTGCCGGCGCTGGACGCGCGAGGCATACCGGCCATGACCGTGCGCCACGACAGCGCCCGGATCGGCGACGCCCTGTCCAGCTGGGAAACCGGAGTGGTGTCGCGCGCCAACGCGACGGCCGGCATGCTCGGCGTGCGAACCGGCATGACGCTGCAGGACGCGATGGCGCGCATCAGTTGAGCGGCCCGTTTCGCGGCGGCTGGTGCCGGTGGTATTGAAACTTCACATCCCGAAATGCCGCCGGTAGCGGGCGTCCAGCCGTGCCAGATCCAGCAGGATCGGGAAATCGGCGGTGTGGAAATCGGGATCCCAGGCCGGCGCGCCGCAGATCGTCGCGCCCAGGGCCAGATAACCCTTGATCAGGGGCGGCACCCGCGCCGGCAAGACGCTGTCCAGGCGATCCACCGGATAGGGATGCAGGGGCCGGATGCGCGGCACGTCGGGATTGCGCGCCATCAGGGCGCGCGCCCTGCGCCAGACTTCCGAGGCCGTGGCCCCGCCGTCGCGCAGGCTGACGCTGGCGCAACCCAGCATGTAGCGGTAGCCGCCCTGCCTCATGACCTGTGCGAGTCCCGACCACAGCAGCATGATGGCCGTGCCGTGCCGGAATCCGGCGTCGATGCAGGAACGGCCAACCTCGACCAGCGATGGGCGCAGCGCCGCCAGCGGCTCCAGGTCGAACTCGGACTCGGAATAGTAGCCGCCCGCCTGGAGCGCGGCTTCGGGCGTCAGCAACCGGTAGGTGCCCACCACCCGGCCGGCGCCCGTGTCGCGCACCATGAAATGCACGCACCAGGGATCGAAGCGATCGACGTCCCGGTCGCCCACCGCCTGCGGGAACACCGCGCCCATGTCCTCCGTGAACACCCGGAATCGCAGGCGCTGCAGGGCTTCCAGGTCCGCCTGGCTGCGGGCGACAGTCAGGGCCAGCCCACCGGCTTCTGCCCCGGGCCAGTCTATGCGTTTCATCGATCCCGCGTGCAGGGGAGGAACGTGGGTGGTGAGCATGGCGGACTCCCGAAAGTCACGATATCGGGAACATTCTGCCGATGCTCTGTGTGAATCATGTGACAGCGGCTCTCAGGCCAGCCTGACCGCCACGAGCCGGCGCACGCCTTCCTCGGCCAACGCCTCGTCGTCGGCTTCGACCATGAGGCGCAACTTGGGCTCGGTACCCGAGGCCCGGATCAACACCCGGCCACGATCGCCCAGCGACGCGCGCACCTCGTCCGACGCCTCTTTCAAGCCGGCGTGCGTCTGCCAGTCCAGTCCGGGCGCAAGCGGCACATTGACCATTTTCTGGGCATACATGGACAAGTCGGCCACCAGGTCCGCCAGAGACGCGTCCGCATGCCGCATGGCCGCCAGTACCTGCAGGGCGGCCACGATGCCGTCGCCCGTGGTGTGGCGATCCAGGCACAGCAGGTGACCGGAACTCTCGCCGCCGTACAGCCAGCCGCGCTGTCGCAGGACTTCCAGCACGTAGCGGTCGCCGACCTTGGCCCGCTCGAACGGGATGCCCAGTTCACGCATGCGGCGCTCGAAGCCGAAGTTCGTCATCAGCGTGCCGACCACCCCCTGGATGGGTTGCGCGCGGGCGCGGTCGCGCACGATGGCGTAGAGCAGTTCGTCGCCGTTGAACAGGCGGCCGGAGGCGTCCACCATCTGCAGGCGGTCGGCGTCCCCGTCCAGCGCGATGCCCAGGTCCGCCCCCTGGGCCGCCACGGCGGCGACCAGGGTCTCGGGGTGAGTGGCGCCGACCTTTTCATTGATGTTGAAGCCGTCGGGCTCGCAGCCGATCACGGAGACATCGGCCCCCAGTTCACGGAACACGTGCGGCGCGATGTGGTAAGCGGCGCCATTGGCCGCGTCCACCACGATCTTCAGACCCTGCAGGTCCAGTTCGTTGGGGAAAGTGCTCTTGCAGAATTCGATGTAACGGCCCGCGGCATCGCTGATGCGCCGCGCGCGGCCCAGTCCGGCTGAATCGGCGCAGCCCAGCGGTTCGTCCAGCAGGGCCTCGATGGCGGCCTCGGTCTCGTCGGGCAGCTTGGTGCCGGCCCCGGAAAAGAACTTGATGCCGTTGTCGTAGTGCGGATTGTGGGACGCGCTGATGACGATCCCGGCCGCCAGGCGCCAGGCGCGGGTCAGGTAGGCGACCGCCGGCGTGGGGATCGGACCGGCCAGCATCACGTCCACTCCGGCGGCCGACAAGCCGGCCTCGAGCGCGGATTCCAGCATGTAGCCGGAAATGCGGGTGTCCTTGCCGATGACCACGGTCGGCCGGCCGGCGGACACGACGCCGCGCGCCAGCACGCGGCCCGCCGCATAGCCCAGCCGCAGGGCGAATTCCGCGTTGATCCGATCACCGCCGACGATGCCGCGCACCCCGTCGGTCCCAAAATACTTGCGTGCGCTCATGCGCGGACTCCTCGTTCGATGGCCGACCAGACCCGCAGGGCATCCACGGTGTCGGCCACATCATGGACGCGCAGGATGCGCGCGCCCCGCACCGCGCCGGCCAGGGCCGCGGCCACGCTGCCGCCCAGGCGCCGGGACGCGGGGCGTCCCGTGACGGCACCGATCATGGACTTGCGCGACACGCCCAGCAGGCTGGGGTAATCCTGCCCCACGACCTGCGGCAGCTGCCGCAGCAAGGTGTAATTGTGCTCCGCGGTCTTGCCGAATCCAAATCCCGGATCGAGCACGATGCGGTCGGCCGCGATCCCCGCCCGACGCAGGCGCAGGGCGCCCTGATCGAGGTAATCGCGGACTTCCGCGACCACATCCCCGTAGACCGGCGCGTCCTGCATGGTGCGCGGTTCGCCGCGCATGTGCATCAGGCACAGCGCGCAGCCGGAATCGGCCACGGCCTCGACCGCCCCCGGCGCCGAAAAGCCGCGGATGTCGTTGATCATGTCGGCGCCCGCCTCCAGGGCGGCCCGCATCACGGGCGGCTTGCAGGTATCCACGGACAGCGGCACGCCGCAGTCGCGCAGGGCCTCGATCACGGGCAGGATGCGGCGCAGTTCCTCGTCGGCGGGGACCGCCTGCGCGCCGGGGCGGGTGGACTCGCCGCCGATGTCGAGCAGGTCGGCGCCTTCCTCGACCAGCAGGCGCGCATGGGCGACAGCCTCATCGGCCCGGAAATGGGCGTTGCCGTCGGAAAACGAATCCGGCGTAACGTTCACGATCCCCATGACCAGGGGGCGCTCCAAGGACAAGCGGAAACGCCCGCACTGAAGATGTTGCAGAACTCCGGCCTGAGGGCCGGAGCTCATCCGCCACCCGATAGGGGTGCCTTCGGCACCGGATGGCAATAGCCTCGCTCGACCTCGCCCCGAAGGGCGAGGCGTGCGCTTTGGCGCGTGGTCGGGCATAGGAAAAGCCGGCGGTCGGATCAGACCGGCGTCGCGGCGGGGCCCTTGTCGTTGCTGGCGGCAGGCTGGCCGGCCGACGGCGTCTGCGGGGGCGTGTCGCCTCCGGAGGACGGCGGCTGCGGCGCGCGCGGCGGACGGCCGGCCATGATGTCGTCGATCTGCTCGGCGTCGATGGTTTCCCATTCGAGCAGGGCCTTGGCCATGGCGTGCATCTTGTCCTGGTTGGACTCGATCAGGTTGCGCGCCACGCTGTACTGCTCGTCGATGATGCTGCGAATCTCGGAATCGACCTTCTGCATGGTGGCCTCGGACACGTGCGTGGTCTTGGTCACGCTGCGGCCCAGGAAGACCTCGCCCTCGTTCTCGGCGTACACCACAGGGCCCAGGGAATCGGTCATGCCGTAGCGCGTGACGATGTCGCGGGCGATGGCGGTGGCGCGTTCGAAGTCGTTGGAGGCGCCGGTGGTCATCTGGCCCATGAAGACTTCTTCCGCGATGCGACCTCCGAACAGCACCGCGATGGTGTTCAGCAGGCGTTCCTTGTCCATGCTGTAGCGGTCGCCCTCGGGCAGCTGCATCGTCACCCCCAGCGCGCGGCCGCGCGGGATGATGGTGACCTTGTGCACCGGATCGGTCTTGGGCAGCAGACGCGCCACCAACGCATGGCCGGATTCGTGGTAGGCCGTGTTGCGGCGTTCTTCTTCCGGCATGATCAGGGAGCGGCGCTCCGCGCCCATGATGATCTTGTCCTTGGCCTTTTCCAGGTCGGACATGTCCACGGTGCGACCATTGCGGCGCGCGGCGAACAGCGCGGCCTCGTTGATCAGGTTGGCCAGGTCGGCACCGGAGAAGCCCGGGGTGCCGCGCGCCAGCACGTTCGGATCGACGTTCTGGGCGATGGGGACCTTGCGCATGTGGACCTTCAGGATCTGCTCGCGGCCACGGATGTCGGGCAGCGACACGACCACCTGGCGGTCGAAGCGGCCCGGGCGCAGCAGCGCCGGGTCCAGCACGTCGGGCCGGTTGGTGGCGGCGATCACCAGCACGCCCTGGCCGGTCTCGAACCCGTCCATTTCGACCAGCAGCTGATTCAGGGTCTGTTCGCGCTCGTCGTTGCCCCCGCCCAGGCCGGCGCCGCGCTGGCGGCCCACGGCGTCGATTTCATCGATGAAGATGATGCAGGGGGACTGCTTCTTCGCGTTCTCGAACATGTCGCGCACGCGGGCCGCGCCCACGCCGACGAACATTTCGACGAAATCCGAACCGGAGATGCTGAAGAACGGGACCTTGGCCTCGCCGGCGATGGCCTTGGCGAGCAGGGTCTTGCCCGTGCCCGGAGGGCCGACCATCAGCACGCCGCGCGGGATGCGACCGCCCAGGCGCTGGAATTTGGTGGGGTCGCGCAGGAAATCGACCAGTTCCTGGACGTCTTCCTTGGCCTCGTCGCAGCCGGCGACGTCGGCGAAGGTGACGTTGTTGTTGTTTTCGTCCAGCATGCGCGCGCGCGACTTGCCGAAGCTGAAGGCTCCGCCCTTGCCGCCGCCCTGCATCTGACGCATGAAGAAAATCCAGACCCCGATCAGCAGCAGCATCGGAAACCAGGAGATGAACAGGCTGGTCAGGAAGGAGGGTTCCTCGCGGGCCTTGCCGGAAACCTGGACGCCATTCTTGACCAGTTCGGGCACCATCCACAGGTCGCCCGGCGAGGTCAGGCTGTAAGAACGGCCGGATTCCGGCGACACGTAGATCGTGTCGCCCTGAATATCGACCTTGTTGATGCGGCCGGCCCGCGCGTCGTTCATGAATTGCGTGTAGCTGACCGAATCCCCGCTCGCGACCGGATGTCCGTCGAACTGCTTGAACACCGTGAAGAGCACGAGCGCGATCACCAGCCAGACCGCAACCTTGGAAAACGAGTTGTTCAAAGCCAACCTCCTGGGTGTATACCGCTGCCCGCCCGCCGCCCGCGCGCCGCATCCGGCGACGCGCAATTACAACAAGCTGACAAATACGTCAATGCTTCATTCTACCTGAATCCGCCGCGCGGACGCAGCGCCGTCCGTGATGCCCTGGACGCCGTCCGAACCCTGAGCGGCGGACGGTTTTTTCAACCCGCGGCCGACCAGGAAAGTCTCGGAGGACTCGTCCCGGGACGCCTTGGGCTTGCGCTCGACCACCCGGACGAAATGCTGTTTGAACATCCGCACGATCTGGGAAAACCCGCTGCCGTGAAAGGCCTTGACGACCAAAGCGCCATCCGGCTTCAGGTGACCGCAGGCGAATTCCAGCGCCAGTTCGCAGACGTGGGCGATACGAGCGGAATCCGCCGAGGCCACACCCGATAGATTGGGGGCCATGTCGGAAATCACAAGGTCCACGGCCCGCCCTTCCAGCCGTTCGTGCAACTGCGCCAGGATGTCGTCCTCGCGGAAGTCGCCCTGGATGAACTCGACCCCGGCGATGGGTTCCATGGGCAGCAGATCGAGCGCCAGCACGCGGCCGTCGATCGCGCCGCCCGGCGCCAGCAGGCGCTCGCGCACGATCTGGGACCAGCTGCCCGGGGCCGAGCCCAGGTCCACGACCACGTCGCCGCGCCGCAGCAGCTTCTCCGTGTCCAGGATCTCGGTCAGCTTGAAGGCGGCGCGGGCGCGATAGCCCTTCTGTTGCGCCATTTTGACGTAAGGGTCGTGAATATGCCGCTGGACCCAGGCTTTGGAGAATTTTTTCTTGGCCATTCTCGTACAATTCCATTATGCCGAAACTCGAACTGACCTCTCAGCAGCGCAGCGCCTTGCGCGCCGCCGCGCATCCCCTGCATCCCGTCGTCCTGATCGGCGACCGCGGCCTGACCGCCGCCGTGCTGGAAGAAATCGACCGCACCCTGGCGGCCCACGAACTGATCAAGATCCGCGTCGCCGGCGCCGAGCGCGATGAACGCGATGCGATGCTGGCGAAAATCTGCGAAACGCTGTCCTGCGCCGCAGTGCATCATCTCGGCAAAACGCTGATTATCTATCGGCCCGATCCGCTTGCGCAACAAGCCGCCCAGGCGGCCGAAAACGCCACCCGGGCCGTGCGCCGGAAATCCGAGCCCTACGTACCCAAGAAACAGGCGGCGCAGCCGCGCGCCACCCGCCCCGCCTCGAAGCGAGCCGCCGGCGCGGACCAGGGCGGCGCGGAAAAACGGCCGGTGCGGGACACGGCCCGGAAACCCCGCGCGGCCGACGACCGGGGTTCCGGCAAGCCGGCGCGAGGCGTTCGTGCGGACGCGGGCCATGGCATCCCGCGCCGTGGCGGCAGTGCGCTGTCGCTGCGCGCCGGAGCCCGCCGCGGCCGCGCGAGCCGGGGATGAGGCCGGACACGGAATAGTCCCTGCGGACTATTCCGTGCCTGCCGAATCCGAGCCGCTTGCAAGCGGCGAGGTGGAGAAGCTGCCACGGCTGGAGATGCCCCGTGCCTGCCGAATCCGAGCCGCTTGCAAGCGGCGAGGTGGACAAGGCGAACCAACGACCTGATTCGGCTGACCGCCATCCGTCATTCGTAACTGACGGAACAGACTTCGTATTCGCGCACGCCGGCAGGCGCGCGCACTTCGACCACATCGCCTTCGCTCTTGCCGATCAGCGCCCGGGCCACGGGGCTGGACACTGAAATCATGTTGGCGCGGATATCGGCTTCCAGGTCGCCGACGATCTGGTAGGTCAGGCGCTCGCCCGATTCCAGGTCCTCGATCTCGACGGTCGCGCCGAACACGGCCTGGCCGGACACGTCCAGGTCGGCCGGATTGATGATCTGGGCGTTGGACAGGGTGCCCTCCAGTTCCTGGATGCGGCCCTCGATGAAGCCCTGGCGCTCGCGCGCGGCATCGTATTCGGCGTTTTCGGACAGATCGCCCTGCGCGCGCGCCTCGGCGATGGCATTGATGACTTCGGGGCGTTCGACCGTCTTCAGACGATGCAATTCAGCTTGTAAACGCTCTGCCCCGCGAGCTGTCAAAGGGATCGCAGCCATAGTTCCTGACTCAAAAGTAAAAGACGCCCCATGCGCGGGGCGCCTGACAACGAAAGAAGGTGGGCGAAATGTGGTGGTTCCGGCCCGCTGGGGGCTGCCTGGCCATGCGCGCCCGCGTATGGGCCTATGAGATGCGGCCATGGCATGGCGCCATCCGCATCCCGACCAGGTGGCCTGCCGGCTCGCCCGTGAAAAACCCCGGCCGAAACCGGGGTGCTTGAGAGGTATTGTGGGCAATCCGGAGGGAAAAAGCAAGCCCCTGCGCCAGGATGGACGCAACGTGAGAATGTCCGGTTCAACGGTATGAGTCACATCATCGAGATCATTGAGGCGGGCGGGGACGATGATCACGATGAGCCGGAAGGAAGCCGGCAGGCTGCGGATACTTCGGCAGGTATGCCACGGGACACTTTCACAGGCCGCGGCTGCGTCGGTGCTGCAGCGTGAGCACCGCCCCAGACGGCGTGCGCTCTCCACTCTCTCCACGCTCGCCACACCCGCAGCGCCATCGCCTGCGTCCCAGCCATGACCGGGACGCATGCATCTGGGCGTATTAATCGCTTGTCCGCCCACGGGGGCCTCACTAACATGGTTCAGGGATCCCCCTGGTGTCCCATTTGGCTGACTCGGATGCTCATCTTCGGTCCCCGGACGCGCAAAGCCGCGCCGAGGGCTCCGCGTCTCCGCGTCAAACAGAACCGCCCATGCGCCCGAAATCGGCCCGCGAACCAACCAAACGGAACACCAGCCCTCTTTATAACGACTATGGGAGACAAGCAAGTGAAAAATGTCACTGTTCTGATGGCGACCCTTTCCGCGGCAACGCTGCTCATTGCACTTCCCGCATCCGCCGAGTCGCAATACCCAGCCAAGACGATCGAAATGGTGGTGCCGTTTCCCCCCGGCGGCGGCGCCGACACGACCGGGCGCATCATCGCCAGCGCACTTTCGGACAAGCTCGGCCAGCAGGTGGTCGTCATCAACAAGCCAGGCGCCGCGGGCACGCTGGGCACGACGTATGTCGCCCGGGCCAAGTCCGACGGATATACGGTGCTGCTGGGCCAGGTCAATTCCAATGCCATCGCGCCAGCTGTGTACAACTCGCTGTCCTATGACATGAGCAAGGACTTCGAGCCGGTGGGCTACATCGGCTACTCACCAACGGTTCTGGTGGCAAAACCGGACATCCATGTATCCAGCGTCAAGGAGCTCGTGGCCCTGGCGAAGAAGGAACCCGCCACCCTGTTCTACGCATCGGACGGCAAGGGCGCTGCGGCAAACTTGGCAGGGGAACTCTTCAAACAGATCACCGGGACGGACATCACACACGTCCCCTATAAGGGCAGCAGCCCGGCTGTCGTCGACATCATGGCCGGGAACGTTGACATAGGGTTCTTCACGCTGCCGGCCACGTTGCCGAACATCAAAACGGGCAAGCTCAAGGCACTGGCCATCGTAAGGCCCAGCCGCCAGGCGGAACTGCCGGACGTTCCTACATTCAGCGAAGCGGGATACCCCAAATTTCAGGTTCAAAACTGGTACGGACTGCTTGCGCCCGCAGGTACGCCCGACGAAGCGATCGGCAAGCTGAACACTGCGCTACAACAGACGCTCGCTGAAAAGGACGTAGTGGACAAGCTCGCGCGCCTGGGCATCGAAGCCGGCGAGGCGGGCACGCCCCCGACATTCGCGACATTCATAAAAAACGAGATCGACAAGTATTCCCAGGTCGTCGAAGCCAGCCACATGAAGCTCGATTGAACCCGCAGGACTTTCCCACAAATAATCACTTTGGAGTCATGAGATGCAGACAGCTTCCGCCCCGAATTACCCGTTTCCGGGAGTCTTCACGAACACGCTGCCCATCGCCGGCAGCGAGCAGAGATTCCCCGTGCGCAGGGTGTATTGCGTCGGCAAGAACTACATGGAACACATAAAGGAAATGAATGGCGACGTGAGCCGGCCACCCTTCTTCTTCCAAAAGCCGGCCGACGCAATCATGCAAAATGGCAGCGAAGTCCCCTACCCGCCCGCCACGGCCGAGTTCCACTACGAAGGCGAACTGGTGGTGGCCATCGGCAAGAGCGGGCGCAAGATCGCTCCGGGGAACGCCCTGACGCACGTCTTCGGCTACGCCGCGGGCCTGGATCTTACCCGCAGGGATCTGCAGAATGACTGCATGGACAAGGGGCTGCCCTGGGAGCCAGGAAAATCTTTCGACCACTCCGCGCCGATCGGCACGATTCAGCGCTCCAACGGCGGCGCGCCAGAGGGCCGCATCGTCGTGAAGGTGAACGGCCAGGAACGCCAGAATGCAACGCTGGCGGACATGATCTGGGATGTGCCGCGCATCATTGCGGAGCTCTCCGGATTGTACGAGCTGCAGCCGGGCGACCTCATCTACACCGGCACGCCCAAGGGCGTCGGCGCCACACGCGTGGGTGACACGCTGGAAGTCCGGATCGACACACTCCCTCCCCTGAGCGTGAAGATCGCCTCCATGCTGGCCTAGTCGCGATGTTTAAATTCGGCGCCTGCGCCACCCGAATTCAAGTACACAAACCAACCAAACGGGACACTAGACGCCCGGCCACCCGAGACGGCCGGCGGCCAGCGGCCGGCGGGCGACACGGCCCGTCGCAACCCGCCGGAACAAGCACATGAGCCTCTTCGAGATCTCCTTCCTCATCACGACCGCATTCATCGCAGGTGCGGTCAACGCGGTCGCGGGGGGAGGAACCTTCTTCTCCTTCCCCGCGCTGCTGGCGGTGGGTGTCCCTCCGGTGATCGCAAACGCGAGCAACGCGGTGGCGCTATGGCCGGCGAGCCTGTCGAGCGCCTGGGAATACCGCCGGGAACTTGCCCTGCACAAGGGCAATCTCGCCTGGCTGTCGGGCGTGTCGTTCATCGGGGGGATCGGTGGAGGGCTGCTGCTGCTCGCCATCCAGGAGGCGGTGTTCACCAGCCTGATCCCGTGGCTGCTGCTCTTCGCGACGCTTCTGTTCGCCTGCAGCCAGCCGCTGAAAGCCCTGCGAACGCGCGCCAGGGGCCATTTCAAACTCACCTCGCGCGGCACGCGCGCGCTTTCCACTCTGGCCTATCTGCTGGTAGCGATATACGGCGGATTCTTCGGGGCCGGCATGGGCATATTGCTGCTGGCGGCATTATCAATCAGCGGGCACGACGATATCCTGGTGCTGAATGCCTTCAAGAATCTACTGAGTGCCATTATCTATAGTGTCGCGGTGGCGACCTTCATCCTCGCCAACAAAGTGGCGTGGACACAGACGCTCATCATGCTGATCGCGGCCACGCTGGGCGGTTATATTGGCGCCGTCGCGGCCCGGCGCATCCCCCAGGGCTGGCTGCGCATCGGCATAATATTCATAGGATTCGCATTATCCGCGATCTATTTCATCAAGACCTACGCATAGCTGGCGCATGCACGCACGTCCGCCCACAGACGCGTGCCGTGCGACAGTCCACGCAGGGCGTCACCGACACGCGACAGCCCGGCCACGCTGAATCACTGTCTTGATCATTTGTATCGACACCGCCTTGAGAGGGTGACGAACGATCCATCTGGATTGGGAGGAATGTCGGTGAAAGTTAGAAACAAGCAGGATTTCTGGTCGGGCGTCATGTTCCTGGCAATCGGCTTGGGGCTCGCCGCCACATCGAGCCACTACGCCATGGGTTCGGCGGCCCGCATGGGACCAGGGTATTTCCCGTTCTGGCTCGGACTGCTGCTCGCGGCACTTGGGCTGGCCATCAGCGCAAAGAGCCTGGACCCGCACGCTGAAAAGACCGAGGTCGAAGGATTCGACCTGTTCATCCTGGGCATCATCATCGGATCCGTCGTCCTCTTCGGCATCCTGCTCGACTTCCTGGGTGTCTACCTCTCTGTCTTCTTGCTCGTAGTGGTCAGCAGCCTCGCCAGCCATGTATTCAGCTGGAAGATCTCCGTCCTGAACGGCGTGTGCATGACACTCTTCGTCTGGCTGGCCTTCGTCAAGGGGCTCGGCATCATCTTCCCGCTGTGGCCGGGCTTTCTCAATCTAAGCTAAGGAGGGCGCGACGACATGGAGATCATCAATCACCTGGCGCTGGGGTTCGACGTGGCCTTCACGATGCAGAACCTCCTGTACTGCCTCATCGGCTGCCTTCTCGGAACCATGATCGGCGTGCTGCCCGGGATAGGCCCCGTGCCGACAATTGCCATGCTGCTGCCCATCACCTATGTCCTGCCATCCGTGGCCGGGCTGATCATGCTGGCCGGCATATTCTACGGCGCCTCCTACGGAGGCTCGACAACCGCCATCCTGATGGCCCTGCCCGGTGAGACATCATCCGTCGTGACGGTGCTCGACGGGCACCAGATGGCCCTGAAGGGCCGGGCCGGCGCGGCGCTGGCGATCGCTGCGCTGGGGTCCTTCTTCGCTGGTTGCGTGGCGACCGTCGTGATCGCCGGTTTCGCACCGCTGCTCGCACAGGTCGCCTTCGCGTTCGGCCCCGCCGAATATTTCTCGCTGATGGTGCTGGGCCTGATCGGTGCCGTCGTCCTCGCCTCGGGGTCGATCCTGAAGGCGATCGGCATGGTCGTCCTGGGGCTGCTGCTGGGACTCGTGGGAATCGACGTGAATTCCGGGATCTCCCGCTTCACCTTCGGGCTCCCGCAGCTCCAGGACGGCATAGACTTCGCCGCAGTCGCAATGGGCGTCTTCGGTTTCGCCGAGATCATCACCAACCTGGAGCTGCGGGACAAGCGCGTCAAACTGACCAGCAAGGTGGGAACCCTGTATCCCAACAAGCAGGAATTCAAGGAGGCCTGGCCCGCCGTCCTCCGCGGCACGGCTATCGGAAGTGCGCTGGGCATCCTGCCGGGGGGCGGCACCACCCTGTCATCCTTCGCCTCGTATACGCTGGAGAAGAAGATCTCGCGCCAGCCGGGACGTTTCGGCAAGGGCCACCCGGCGGGCGTGGCCGGCCCCGAATCAGCCAACAACGCGGGGGCTCAGACGTCTTTCATCCCGCTCCTGACACTGGGCATCCCCGGCAACGCCGTGACGGCCCTCATGCTGGGCGCCATGATGATCCACAATATCCAGCCAGGCCCCCAGGTGATGACAAATCACCCAGATCTATTCTGGGGCCTGATCGTATCGATGTGGATAGGCAACCTCATCCTCATCATCCTGAACCTGCCACTCATCGGCATCTGGGTGAAGCTGCTCGATATCCCGTATCACATCCTCTTCCCGGCGATACTGGTGTTCTGCGCGGTCGGCGTCTACACGCTCAACAATGACGTCTTCGAGGTCTATGTGACGGCGGCCTTCGGGTTGCTGGGCTACATCTGGTACAAGTTGCGGTGTGAGGGTGCGCCCCTATTGCTGGGCCTGATACTAGTACAACATCCCTTAAATACTTTGAATAATTAATCGCCTCGGCTATCATGTCGTGATGAACCGAGGCCGCCCTGCAACGCCAGTGAAGCTGGCAAAGAAGGACAGACAGGAACTGCTGTCGCTGATCGCGCGCAAGACCGCTACGCAGCGCGATGTCATGCGTGCACGAATCGCCTTGGAGGCGCATGAGGGCCATAGCAGCACGGTCATTGCGCGCAAACTGGGAGTATCGGTGCAAACAGTCTGCCTGTGGCGCAAGCGCATTGCTCAGCAAGGCGCCCAGGGTATTCGTGAAGGCGAACGCAGCGGTCGCCCGGCGCGCATCACGCACGAAGAGCGGCTGCAACTGATCGCACTGGCGTGCGAAGCGCAGGAGCCTGAGGGGCGGGTCACTCCCACGCTCGACGAGATCGTGGCGCGCGCGTTGGAACGCGGTGTCGTTGAGCAGATCAGCCGCAGCCACGTGCAGCGCATCTTGCAGGCCGGCGATGTGCGTCCGCACCGGGTCCAGCAATGGCTGCATAGTCCGGATCCGGCCTTTCGCGAGAGGGTCAACGAGATTTGCAAGTTGTACCGCAGAGCGCCTCGAGATGCGGTGGTGCTTAGCATCGACGAGAAGACCGGCATCCAGGCGATTGAGCGCAAGCACCGGGGCCGCGATCCCGCGCCGGGGCGGCTGCGTCGGCGCGAGTTTGAGTATGTCCGCCATGGCACCCAGTCGTTGATCGCCGCGCTGGATGTGCATACCGGGCAGGTGACGGCGGACTGTGGCGATCGGCGCACCCAGGCCGATTTGCTGGCCTTCATGGAACGCCTGGCCGCTGCGTACCCTGACCAGCAGGTGCATGTCGTCTGGGATAATTTGAACACGCATCGCGCCCAGGCCGTCTGGCAGGCGTTCAATGCGCGGCATGCCGGACGGTTTCACTTTCACTTCACGCCATTGCACGCGAGCTGGGTCAATCAGATCGAACTCTGGTTTGCCCGGTATACACGCCGAGTGCTGCGCCATGCCAGTCACACCAGCACTGCGCACCTGCGCGAGCGCACGGCACAATTTGTCCGCACGCATAATCAGGCGGCACGCCCGTTCAAATGGAGTTTCCGGGGCTATCCGCTACAAACCGGCGAATCATAACGAGGAGCGACATGCCAGCCTTATCCGCCAAAGAACACGCCACCCACTTGCAACGACAACTGCGCCATCTGCTCGGCCATGAGCAGATCGCTACGCAAACCTACGGGCATCATCTGCTGATCAAACGTGTGGACGATGAACAGTTGACCGTGGTGGCGCGGCTGACCGAGTTGGACCGTAATCATTATGGCGCGGCTTTTCGAAGCCATAGTGGGCGTTGGGAACCGTTGCCAGGCACAGGCTCGCTCGACGAGATGGCACAGGTGGTCGCCACACTCTTGCAGCCGTATTTGCAGCCCGATAATTATTAAACCTATTTACAGGATGCTGTACTAGGCCCGATGATGGAGGAGAGCTTCCGGCGGGCAGTGCTGCTGTCGCGGGGGGATTTCACAACCTTCGTCACACGCCCCCTCTCACTGTGGCTTCTGGTGGCGGCCGCCGTGCTGCTCCTGCTGGTGACGCTGCCGTCCATCCGCAAGCGACGCGAGGACGCATTCGCGGAGGACGACTGAGACCCGGCGGTGGCGGCCTACGGAAACCGGCGCCGCCGGCAAACCACGCTCCCCACCCCCAGCCCCCCGAGAGGCCCAGATGCAGTTTTCCAACCACCGCAGAAAGCTGCCCCCATTGCAGGGGCTGGTGGTATTAGACGCAGTCAGCCGGCATCGCAGCTTCACCGACGCGGCCGACGAACTATCGGTCACGCAAAGCGCCGTGAGCCGGCAGATCAGGCTGCTCGAGCAGTACCTGGGGCGCCGCCTGTTCAGCCGGCAGCATCGCGGAGTATCGCTCACGCCCTTCGGCGAGCGATACCAGACCAAGATCACCCAGGCCCTGGATCTCATCGAGCAGGCTCAGCCGCACCACACGGCGGAGCCGGTGACCCGCATCGTGACGCTGAACATCATGCAGTCCCTTGCGGTGCTGTGGCTCCTGCCCTATCTGTCGGAATTCAGGCGCGCGCATCCGAGCATCGAATTGCGCCTCATCACGTCAATGAGTCCGGTGAACCTCGAAGATGGTGAAACCGACATCGCGATCCGCCTCGGGCAGCTGCCCGGGCAAAAATACCCGGAACACGCACCGCAGGTCGACTTCAAGATGGTGGAGAACTGGCATCTGGTCCACGCCGAGGCGCTGGCGCCCGACATCCTGACACCGATCTGTGCGCCATCCTTGCTGACCCATGGCGGACAGTCCCGGCCAGATGCGGGCCGGGACTACTGCCTGCTGCACAACATCAACCGCCCCAACTGCTGGCCAGACTGGTTCCGCGCCCAGGGACATCCCATGCCGCGCGGCGGGCGCAACCAGTATTACGGCCATTTCTTCACCGCCATTGAAGCGGCACAGGAAGGCCACGGTTTCGCGATCGTGCCGGACATCCTGCTCACGCAAGCTACGATGGACGGGCTTACAGCGCCGTTTCGGCCATGTGTCGAAAGTGCCGGCGGATACTACCTGCTGTGCGCGAATTCAAAGAAAGACGAGCCTTACATAAAAGCCATATTCCGGTGGCTCAAGACACGGGCACAGGACACGCCGGAGACGCTGTGAGCGCGCCTCGAGCGCCAGCAGGGCCTACGGGCGTTACTTCAGCCCTGCCTTGTCCAGCCCAAACAGGGCGTCCTTGGAGCCCGGCGCGGTCTGGAAGCCTACCACCAGGCGGTTCCAGCCGTTGATACCGACGATGAGGAACGGCAGGCTGGCCAGCTCTTCCCCTGACAGCCGCGCACGCTGGTGGACCTCACCCGGACACCCCCGCAGGCAGCTTCGCCGGGACCTCCGTCCACTCCAGAACCGCCCGCTCATTGTCCGTGAGCGGCGGCGACTCACGCCAGACCGCCACATGGTGCAGGCGCAGTTCGCGCCCACCCTTGAGCCTGGCTTCCTTGACGTGCATGTCCACGCAGAACACGCAGCCATTGAGCCGCGAAGCCCGCATCCTGAACCGGACCTTTCTACATTTTTTCGCCGTGACAGCCCCGGCGCCAGGACCCGAGGCGTACCCGATCAGATCACGGCCGGCCGCTTCCTTCCACGCAGCAGCGCGTGCAGCAGGATGGCGCCGAAGGTCGCGGTGCCGATGCCATCGAGCTTGAAGCCGCCGAGGGCGATGGAGAAATTGCCCGACCCCAGGATCAGCGTGACGGCCGCCACGATCAGGTTGCGGTTGTCGCTGAAATCGACCTGGTTGACCACCCAGATGCGGGCTCCCGCGATGGCGATCAGACCGAACACCACCACCGACATGCCGCCCAGCACTGGCGCCGGAATGGCCTGGATCACCGCGCCGAACTTGGGCGAGAAGCCCAGGACCAGGGCCACCAGTGCGGCCACCACGAACACCAGGGTGGAATAGATCTTCGTCGCGGTCATCACGCCGATGTTTTCCGCGTAGGTGGTCACGCCCGTGCCGCCCATGGCGCCGGAAATCATCGTCGCCACCCCGTCGCCCATGAAAGCGCGGCCCAGGTAGCGGTCCAGATTCTGGCCGGTCATGGCGCCGACGGCCTTGATATGGCCCAGGTTCTCGGCCACCAGGATGATGGCCACCGGAGCGATCACGCTGATGGCGTGGGCCTCGAACACCGGCGCCGTCAGCCTGGGCAGCCCCAGCCAGGGCGCGGCGGCGATGGCGGCGAAGTCGATCGGCTTGCCCAGCCCCAGGCCGTTGGCCAGAATTAGGTAGAGCACACAGGCGATGAACAGCCCCACCAGAATCAACAGGCGCTGCACCAGGCCGCGGGTATAGACGGCCACGCCACCGACGCACAACACGGTCACGAGCGCCATGACGGATTCGAACAGGGAACCGCCCATGGCCCCCTTGGCCGCGATCGGCGCGAGGTTCAGGCCGATCACGGCCACGATCGCGCCGGTGACGACCGGCGGCATCCAGCGGTCGATCCAGTCGGCCGCCCCGCCCTGGCGGGCGTTGATCAGCGCGGTCAGCAGGCCGATCCCGGTGTAGATCAGGCCGCAGACGATGATGGCGCCCAGCGCGACGCCCATGTTCAGGTTCGGCCCGCTGCCCGAATAGCCGCTGACGGCGATCACGCCACCGATGAAGGCGAAGCTGGACCCCAGGTAGCTGGGCACCCTGCCGCCGACGAACAGGAAGAAAATCAGCGTGCCCACCCCCGACATCAGGATGGCCATGTTGGGATCGAAGCCCATGATGAGCGGCGCCAGAATGGTGGAGCCGAACATGGCCACGACGTGCTGCGCACCCATGGCCACGGTCTGGGGCCAGGGCATGGTTTCATCGGGCTGGACCACGGCGCCGTCGGCGGTGCCGGACACGCGGCGCCACCGCGGGAAATAGGAAGTCGTCATGAAGGAGTCGCGGCCGGAAGGCCGTCCGGAAGAGGAAAGTGGAGGGTTGAAATTTCGTCGCAAGTTTACGGCGGCCGTCCACGCCCCCGCAAGATGGCGGAACACGAATGGCGGCTGGCCGCGTGAAGCCGGCCATTGCGTCCACGACGAATCCCCCCTTTCCCGAGTCACCCCTCCCGGCGAGCCGAACGGCTTCTCAATTGAACGCGTGGCGCAACGCCAGGCCGCCGGCGACGCCCCGCCGCCGGCCGGCCTGCCCTTCCAGACCGAGTTCGGCGCTCAGCCCCCGGACGCCCGGCGCACGGAACGCCAGACCGGCCTCGACCAGCGTCGTGCCGCCGCGCAGCGACGGCGCCGGAACGGCGTAACCATAGACAGTGGCGCGCGCACGGCCGTCGAATTCATACTCCCAGGCCGCGCCCGCGTAGGCCGACAGCGGCGCCGCCTCGTTCCAGCGCGCCCGCGCGCCCAGGCGCGCGCGGTGTGAATCGGCGTCCTTGAATTCGAAGCGATCGCCCAGCACCGTGACCCCGGCGCCGGCGACGCGCGTCCAGAAATAGCGCCCGTACACGTCCAGCTCCAGCGTCTCGCCCAGGCCGAGGACACGGCCCAGGCCCAGGTGCGCGCCATGCTAGAGCGCTTCGATCCGAGGGTAGAACTCGGTATTTTCGCGCTGGATTCTCTGGTGCAGCGCCTTGAGCACGATATTGCAGTCGGAACGGAAGCCTTCAGGATCGCCCGCCACCGTCGATTCCTGGCTCCAGCGCTCGATGAACCGTCCAAACCCCTCGACCAGAGGTTTCATTTCTTCCTGATATTTCCGTGCCAAATTGGCGATCTGCGGCTCCGCCTGCTTTTCCAGCCGCGGATACAGGATGTCGTCCTCGATCGAAAGATGCAGGGCGATCTTGGATTTCATCAGTCGGATCTCATATACGATGTCTGACGCATTTTCCTGGATTCCAGTTGCCACCAACGCACGTATCCGACTGATGGCCTGGAGAATCTGGACATGCTGCTGTTTGAATCGTTCAATATCCATAAAATATTTCCTCCGGTACGAAACGGGGACTTGATTCCCCCAACATGCCCTCGCAAGAAGTCTCCGAACAATCCCGCCGATCGGAGAATCGATCGGCATCGGACGGCCCGGCACCAAGGTCTTCTTGTACTTCCAGGCAATCAAATCTGCTGAATCTGAACTCGACACGTCCGAAGCCTTCGCTGGTCATGTCCAGACACCCGGATACGGCGCTACGGTCGAACTCGAAGCGATTCCGATAATCTGGGTGGGCAAGATCATGCAGCGCGGCGAAGGCCGCTCCTTTTTGATATGGCGCGAAGCCTCCTGGCTCATTGTTTTTATCGAACAGCGTGCACAGATGTGAAACCACCACGCGTTCTTGCGAGCCGCAGAACCAGCCCTGGATTTTAGTGTAGACATTCTGCGCCACTTCCTCGGCCGGAGTATCCGGCTTGAGCGGATGCCCCGTCCAATCGGCCCCCTGAGAGGCATTGCCCTCGTGCAAACAGAGCATCCTCATCGCTGGATACGAACTCATTATCATCTGATCGTTTCACCATGAGAGATTGATTCAAACCAGCGCATCATGCCCTGGCTCCAGGCTCTATGTGACCGATGCGAACCCGAAGTTCCATCGCCCCCCCCCCCCGCGCCGCGCACATCGCACGCGCCGCCTCGAAGCAACCCGCGATGCCACGGCAACTGAACACCAGCCCCCCCTACCGCCCCGGATTGGCCGGCAACGAAAACCTGGGCCGTTGCTGGCTGGCGAGATAATGGAAGCGCATGCCATATTCTTTCGCGATCAGCGGGTAGTACCCCAGTAGTATCCGCTTGCTCACGGGGGCGAACTTCAGGGGGCCCTCCGTATGAAGCTCTGCGATATGCACGAACGCTTTGAGCAGGTCACCGACCATACGGATCTTTTCTATGATCCCGTCCTTTCCTCGATCCGCGAGATCATCCTCAATCAATCGAATGGATGTTCCAAATGCGGCCCTCAAATCGCCGACCTGATCCACGAATACCAACTGCTGCGAACGATCCAGATGGCCATAATTCCTCTGTATATCAAAATCCATCGCCGTTTTGACCGTCCTATGGCCTTCTTCTCTGGTAGCACCGACCTCGATCAAGCGCTCCACATACCTCTGGCGCAAGATGGACAGTTTGTCCAGGCCCCTCACCAGACACTGCGCGTTCTCCCGCCTGAACCCCTTGTCCATCAGGGTATCGACCTCTTCCCGCATTTCCTGATGCACATCCTCGGCACGCCTCCGGACTTTGAGACGCCACTGAACTTCGGGACGATAGGCGCCGGGATCCTTCAATTTCAGGCCGCCAGGCTCGGGGCTGCCGCCCGTGGCGGCGACACGGCTTCCAGCCGCGGCGGCGGGGCCTGTATCCGCATCGGCAACACGCCCCTTGTCCGATTCGCCATCGGAGAGGGTCTCATGCGCATCGAAAAAGCGGTCATCGTCCGCATCGGCGGCAGGGCTATTGTCCGATTCGCCATCGGAGAGAACCTCATGCGCAACGGCAACGCGATCCTCGTTCACATCGACAAAATCATCCTCGTCGATTCGATGCTCCGGATGATCGATTCCCAGCGCCGGAGGCTTGCTCGATCCGGACGGCTCCCGCACAACCTGACAGCCGATACAGCTGGCGGCCGGCGGCCGGACGCCGCACGCGCTGTTCAGGGGCTGCCGCGGCCTCCCGGACCGGGCAAGGGGGATGCCGCCGTCCACCTGGAACGCCTGATCGCCGACGTGCCCCCGCGGGGCCTCCTCCGAATGCTTCACTTGCCCATCCGAATGCGCGTCCGGATGGTGATTGATGCTGCTGGTGTCGGACTGCTGGATCTTTAGAAACACGGTCACACCTCTCAATCAATGAAAAATGACAGTCAACATTGACGGTGTGTAACGCAGCAGCGGCCAAAGTTCCTGCGCGGAGAACCGCGACAGTCCTCGCGCCATGGCGTCTGTCGCCGGCCATCCCCTCAGGATCGCCCGGAAATCCTGAACGGACTGTGGCTATACAACGGCGGTCTGGAAATACCGATCTTCCTTTCCCCCGAGGCCGAGGCGGGAGAGATACTCAGTTCCGCATAGATCCGCAGGGAAGCGCCTTCCTGCAGCATCTGCACCTCGGACAGCAAGGGCCGGTCGCCCTTCAGGAACAGGAATCTGTTTTTGACGGCGACATCCATGTTCAATCCGACGAGAAAGCCGCCATTCCTGGCACGCCTGATGTCGCAGTGCATGCTCCCTTCGCCCCGCGGGACGACCGGCGCGCCATCCTCGGACTCCAGTATCGACAAATCATGTCGCTCCACCAGGGTGCGCAATCCCGACACGAAGACCGCTGTCAGCCCCTGATGCATCAGCATCGTCAAAAAGGTCAGGGCATCGGGGTCGGCTTTCTTCAGCGTGCTCAAGGCTTCGAGCATGAGCCGATTCTGGGCTTGCGACGCATAGTCCTTGTCCAGGCCTTCAGGCCAGTCGAACCGCACGCCCTCTCCATTCACTGCCACGCCCCGAACCGACAGGGAAACGGAGGGCTTGTTTCTCAGCGCGTCGATTTCAAATCTTTCGGAGACATCAAAATCCTCTCCATTCAAGGAATATTTCCTCAGTCCGCCGGCCGAGGCGAGCTGCGCGCCCTCCCTCAGGACCATCGGCAGTTCCTTCTCTATCAGACTGAGCAGCATATGCCTCGCCTCGTCGGGCGGCAGGAAAAAAACAGGCCACCCATGCCCCGCGTCGTGGCGGTGATTCATGCTGTACAGCGCCGCGATGGACCGGTGGAAATCCCCGGGGATTTCCTGTTTGCTCAGGAGTCCATCCGCTCGTCCGGCATTTCCGGCTTCCCCCTTTTTCCCGGCCCGATCCAGGACCGACCTGATGCATCTCAACTGATTCCTGGTCATGTGGATCCGCCGACCCGCTTCCGTTTCGCCATGCTGGACCAGCAAATCCATATTGATCCGGTCGAATTCATCTTCCAGGCTATTCAGCAATTTCCAATCGACATCCCCGGGCTCATGACCGGGAAACGCCCGAGCCACATCCCGAGCGATCAACTCGTCACACTCGTTCTTCAGCCAGCCCATCTCCATCAATTGCTGTTCGCGCCGCAGCCCCAGTTCAGCCAGATCGCGCAGCCACCGCGCCAGACTCGCCGCGTCCACGGGATTTTGATCGAGACCGGACACCAGATTCCTGACGGCTCCGACCATCCGGCCGCTCAGCGCCCCGACACGCGACAGCGTTTCTTCTTCGTAGGCCTTGCGGTTCAGCCTCAGGCCGAAGGGCTCCGGATCGTGGCGGCGCAACGAATTCAGCGCATCGTCATTCAGCCGCCTGAGAGAAGACGCCGCCAGTTGTCCGGAGGGATCGTCCGGATGACGCAACAGGCCAAGGGCCCGCCGCACCTCCGGAGACGACATCAGGAGCCCGCCCATTGAACATGCGATGGGAACGCCCTGGGTTTTCTCGACGGCACGGACATTCCAGCTCAAATCGGATAGCGCCCGCACGACCTGAATACGGTCCGCGCCGGCCCGCATCAGCGCATCGCGCAGGACATCGATCAGTCTGGAGCAGACCGTGTCCGCCCGCCTCCCGATTTCCCTGTCCAGGGACTCGCCCAGGCGGCTCAAAACATCCGTCACGGCCTTCCCCGGGGCATCGGGTCCGTCGCGCTTCTTGATCAAATCGATCAGACCGTCCCTGGCGGCATTCAACGCGCCGATATCCTGCGACAGGATCTTCAATTCCTCGCCGGACAAGTCACTCAGATAGGCATCGAGCGTCCGGTCCTCCTCAAAGGACGACTTGAGCCTGATGGACAGCAGAAAGAGATTTCGCTCCAGCCCTTCAAGGTCGGCGGGTTTCCTGGACAGCAACGAGCTGACGCTCGACAGGGATCGCTGGAGTTTTCGGCGGGCATCCTCGCGATCGATGGCCTCGACGATCTCATCCAGCAACCGGGCGGCCGGGTCGCGCAACAAGGGGGGACGCACCCCGTCGAGCACCTTCCCGCGGAATTCTCCGTTCCGGCGACTCAGCATGCGAACGGTCACGCGCAGCGCCAGCAGGTCCGTGCCGCTCAGTTCATTTTTCAAATAGTGATCCAGAGACTCCCTGCCATGCGGCAGTCCGGACAACCCCCGCGGCGTCCCCGCATCGCCGCCGGTCTGTTCCACCCGTTTAGCCAGCTCTCCCAGTTCCCGGGATATCTTCGCCCGTGCTTCTTCCTGAAGACGCGGGTCATCGGCCCTGCTCGTCAGACTGCCCAGCAGATTGCTGATGCGGCGGCTGTCATCATGCCTTTCGAGGCGCGCATTTCGAGCCGTCCGCTCCTCGGGCCCGGCGAAGAGGAGGAACGCCGCGTCGGCCAGGACCCGGCGGAAGCTCCGCAGCGGATCGGGGTCGGGGACGAACCGGGTAGCGCCGCGCTCCCCTTTGTAGCGCACATTGCCGTGCCGCCCCAGGGCGCCACGCGAATAATTCTCCGGCCAGGCGGTCAAGCCGCTTCGCGCGCCGGCGAAGCTGTGATTCTGGATGATGGGCATCATTGTCAATAGTCGGGGGAGGGGCGGAATCGCCACGACTCGCGCCGATGAGTAACACTCCGCCGCCCGGCGTTCCTGACAAGATGATCCGCGGCGTTGAACGCTCTCTCGGTGGCGGGAAGGAAGGTCGCCAGGCCGGCCGGCGGCCGGCGGGACGCGGCACCGGCCCATGCATCATGTGAACCATTCCCGTCAAATTGCCACCAAGCTCCCACCGTATCCAGTTTCGCGCGGTCCACATCGGCATCGATCCGATGGCGTATCCGCTCCATTCAGGCACAACGCGGTTCTTCTCCAGGTCAACGCCCATGTCAGTCACATTCAATCGTCATGTCTTCAGCGATTCCCGATTCAACGCGATCATGCAGGCCACATCACCCGAGAAAGCCTTGTCGCACATGAGTTTTTTTGAAAAGATCAAGGACTGGTTCAGGGGGGGGGGTCGAAAAGGCCGCCATCCTGGGTGCCTACACCGAGCTGCATCATTTTTCCAGTATTGGAGAACCTCATGGCTGCTATACGCAGATAATGAGCGAAGCGACCCTCGCGCAACATGAATCCTTATTGGGGCATTTCTCCTTCCTCCGATCCAGCGCCAAATCGGAATACGCCGATCGCTTTGAATTGATCATCGGCATGGATCAGAACCAGGGCATCTGGGCCTATAGGATGAATATCGCAGTCTCCGAATCGGAAAACTTGACCATAGAGCAACAGAATCTGCCCATCGGGACAGGCGAAACGCTTCAGGCATTCAGAAATGCCCTGATGATGGCGGAACTTGACGTGGCCCTGCGGCAGGAGGATAAGCGTCCGCCGAAGAAGGATGACAATCCCCGGCCCTTGCTGTTCAAAAACCCCCAGCCCTTGCTGAACAAACTTGGCACACACATCAGGAATATCGACCAATGTAATGGCGCCAACCGGAATAGCGCCAGCGAGCGCTTGGCCAAGCTGGCCATGATCGCCGACACGACCCTGGATGAATATGGCCCCGAGTCCGAATGCTCCCTGGATATTGATGTCGCCCATGGCTGCCTGAGGGCCTCACTCAGCATCGGCTCTCGGAAGAATATCGGCGCCACGACGTTGGACAGCCGCGAAGCCTTGGAAGAAGCGCTGTACCTGAACCAGCGCCTGATCCTGGAGTTGCAAAACCGGAGGTTGGCCTCTCAGACACAGGACGAGTCCGCTTTTTTCAAAAGTATCTTAACAGGCATGATCGACGATAGTGACGCACGGCAAGCCCTGGAGGAACGGATCAGAGACACCGGATTCAGCAGTGAAAATTTCGAAGACATCCGTATGGTACAGACCAATCCCGATATTTTCCAAGCCAGATTTCGCGCCCCGAACCCTCTGAATAAGTACTGCATCCTGGAATTCTCGAACCGCAAGGCCTCGGCCGGGGAATTGCGCGGCGCAAGACTCCAGACCTTGCTATCCGAAACAAGCTACGACAGCATGGCTGACTTCATCAACTCGATCCGAGGAAGTGTGAATGATGATTTAGTTATTATGGCCGCCAACAGCGCTCGCCAGACCCTGAATTTCATCATCCCAAGAATACGCCGCCACTGTTTAACAGAGCCCAAAGCCCTGTTCAAGACCTCATCAGAATTCGACGCCTTCATCCTCCAATTGAATACTAAACGCTTGGGTGCCCTACAGGTTGGCAAAACTAGATACCGCGATGTGGCGGCACTCTACCAATGGTGGTCACCAGGGAAAAACGACGCCCCCTCCCCCACCGACATGAGCAATCTGATCAGCCACGGAGTCTAGCGCCGGAGTTTACGGTCGTTCGCCCATCCTGGGCTTGCGCTTGCGCCGGGAGGCGACCCGATCGTACAGTGCGTCGGGCACCAGGCGCAGCAGGCGTGCCACCCAGGCCATGGGCCGGGGGATGACGCGATAGGACACGCCGGCGTCGATCGCGCGCACGGCCTGCTCGGCGAAGCGCTCGACCGGCATCAGGAAGGGCATGCGATAGGGATTGCGCGCCGTCATGGGCGTGGCGATGAAGCCCGGCGCCAGCGTCACGACGCGCACGCCGCTGCCGCGCAGCTCGACCCGCAGGCTTTCGCAGTACGCGCGCACGGCCGCCTTCGAGGCGCTGTAGGCGCCCGCGCCCGGCAGGCCGCGCACCCCCGCCACGCTGCCGATGCCCACCAGCGTGCCCCGTCCCCGCGCCCGCATCGACGCGACGAAGGGCTCGAAGGTCGCCACCATGGCCAGGACATTGGTGTCGAGGATGGCCTCGAAGACCGTGTGATCCTCGGGCGCGTCGGTCAGGGTGCCGGCGCTGATGCCGGCGCCGGCGACGACCCGGTCCACCGGACCGCCCGCCAGGAAATCCCGCGCCGCCGCGTGCAGCGCCGCGCGGTCGCGCACGTCCAGCGCATAGATCCGGTGCCCCTGTCCCGGCAGGCCGTCGCACAAGGCCCGCAAGGCGCCGTGACGGCGGCCGACCAATCCCAGCACGGCGCCCCGCGCCGCGTACCGGCGCGCCAGGGCGGCGCCGATGCCGCTGCTGGCACCCGTGATGAACACGCGCTCGGGATGCCCGGCGGGTTCGGATTCGTCAGGCACCGCGCAGTCCGCTGGGACTGCTCGGTGTCCGGACTCACCCCCCGCCATGAGGACGTCAGGCCGCCGTGGCGGCGTGCATGGACTGCAGCGAGTAGACTTTCAGCCCGCCGCCTCGGCGCAGGTACTGCAGGCCCTCGACGGCGGCGCGCGCGCCCGCGATGGTGGTGAAGAAAGTCACCCGGTTGGCCAGCGACTGCGTGCGGATCGCGCGCGAATCGGCGATGGCATTGCGGCGTTCCTCGACCGTGTTGATGACCATGGCGATCTCGCCGTTCTTGATCATATCGACGATGTTCGGGCGGCCCTCGGTGACCTTGTTGACGACCTGGACCGCCAGACCGGCGGCCTCGATCACGGCGGCCGTGCCGCGCGTGGCGATCAACTGGAAGCCCAGCGCGGCCAGGCCGCGGGCGACTTCCACGGCGCGCGGCTTGTCCTGGTCGCGCACGCTGATGAACACGCGGCCGGACTCGGGCAGCCAGGCGCCGGCGGCGATCTGTGACTTGACGAAGGCCTCGCCGAAGGTCTCGCCCACACCCATCACCTCGCCGGTGGACTTCATCTCGGGTCCCAGGATGGTGTCCACGCCGGGGAACTTGACGAAGGGGAACACGGCCTCCTTGACGCAATAGCGCGCCGGCGCCGGGATCGAGGAAATCCCCTGAGCGGCCAGGGAGCGGCCGGCCATGATGCGCGCGGCGATCTTGGCCAGCTGCCGGCCGGTGGCCTTGGACACGTAGGGCACGGTGCGCGAGGCACGGGGATTGACTTCGAGCACGTAGACGTCGCCGTCCTGAATGGCGAACTGCACGTTCATCAGGCCCTTGACGTTCAGGGCGCGGGCCATCAGGGCCGTCTGGCGCTCGATTTCGGCGACGATTTCGGGCGAGAGCGAGTACGGCGGCAGGCTGCAGGCGGAATCGCCCGAGTGCACGCCGGCCTGCTCGATGTGTTCCATCACGCCGCCGATGATGACCTGTTCGCCGTCGGCCAGGCAGTCCACGTCGACTTCGGTGGCGTTGTTCAGGAAGTGGTCCAGCAGCACCGGGGAATCGTTGCTGACTTTGACGGCTTCGCGCATGTAGCGCTCCAGGTCCTGGGGCTCGTGCACGATTTCCATGGCGCGCCCGCCCAGCACGTAGCTGGGGCGCACCACCAGGGGGTAGCCGATCTCGCTGGCCAGGGCCAGGGCCTCGCTTTCGGCGCGGGCGGTGCGGTTGGCCGGCTGGCGCAGGCCCAGCTTGGTCAGCAATTTCTGGAAGCGCTCGCGGTCCTCGGCCACATCGATGGAGTCGGGGCTGGTGCCGATGATGGGCACGCCGTTGGCCTCCAGGGCGCGTGCGAGCTTCAGCGGCGTCTGGCCGCCGTACTGGACGATGACGCCGGCCGGATTTTCCTTGTGGACGATCTCCAGCACGTCCTCGAGCGTCAGCGGCTCGAAGTACAGGCGGTCGGAGGTGTCGTAGTCGGTGGACACGGTCTCCGGATTGCAGTTGACCATGATGGTCTCGAAGCCGTCCTCGCGCAGGGCCAGGGCCGCGTGCACGCAGCAGTAATCGAATTCGATGCCCTGGCCGATGCGGTTGGGCCCGCCGCCCAGGACGACGATCTTCTTGCGGTCGGTCGGCGCGGCCTCGTCCTCGTCCTCGTAGGTCGAATACATGTAGGCCGTGGTGGTGGCGAATTCGGCTGCGCAGGTGTCGACGCGCTTGTACACCGGGCGCACGTTCATCTGGTGGCGCAGCTTGCGGACCTCGGCCTCGGTGGTGTCCAGCAGGAACGCCAGGCGCCGGTCGGAGAAGCCGCGCCGCTTGAGTTCGCGCATGGTGCCGTCGTCCAGTTCGGACAGGGTGCGCTGTTCCAGCGCCAGTTCGATGTCGACGATTTCCTTGATCTGCGCCAGGAACCAGGGATCGATCTTCGTCAGGTTGTGGACCTCTTCCAGGGAAAAGCCCTGGGCGAAGGCGTCACCCACGTACCAGATGCGTTCCGGGCCGGGCTCGCCGAGTTCGATCTGCAGGCGTTCGCGGTCGGTGGTCTTCTGGTTCAGGCCGTCGACGCCGACCTCCAGGCTGCGCAGGGCTTTCTGGAAGGACTCCTGGAAGGTGCGGCCGATGGCCATGACCTCGCCCACGGCCTTCATCTGGGTCGTCAGGCGCGAATCGGCCTGGGGGAATTTCTCGAAGGCGAAGCGCGGGACCTTGGTGACGACGTAGTCCAGGGTCGGCTCGAACGAGGCGGGCGTGGCGCCGCCGGTGATCTCGTTGCGCAGTTCGTCCAGCGAGTAGCCCACGGCCAGGCGGGCCGCGACCTTGGCGATGGGAAAGCCCGTGGCCTTGGACGCCAGCGCAGAGGAGCGCGACACGCGCGGATTCATCTCGATGACGATCATGCGGCCGTTGGCCGGGTTGACCGCGAACTGGACGTTGGAGCCGCCCGTGTCCACGCCGATCTCGCGCAGCACCGCGATCGACGCGTCGCGCATGATCTGGTATTCCTTGTCGGTCAGCGTCTGCGCGGGCGCGACGGTGATCGAATCGCCGGTATGCACGCCCATGGGATCGAGATTTTCGATGGCGCACACGATGATGCAGTTGTCGGCGCTGTCGCGCACGACTTCCATCTCGAATTCCTTCCAGCCCAGCAGGGATTCCTCGATCAGTAATTCATTGGTCGGCGAGGCCTCCAGGCCGCGGCGGCAGATGGTCTCGAATTCCTCGGCGTTGTAGGCGATGCCGCCGCCCGTGCCGCCCAGCGTGAAGCTGGGGCGGATGACCGCCGGGAAGCCGGACGTGCCCAGTTCGGACGCGATGCGCTTCTGCACGGCCCAGGCCTCGTCCATGCTGTGGGCGATGCCGGACTTGGCCGATTCCAGGCCGATCGCGGTCATCGCGTCCTTGAATTTCAGGCGGTCCTCGGCCTTCTCGATGGCATGGGCGTTGGCGCCGATCAGTTCCACGCCGTGCCGGGCCAGCACGCCGTGGCGATCCAGATCCAGCGCGCAGTTCAGCGCCGTCTGGCCGCCCATGGTGGGCAGGACGGCGTCGGGCTTTTCGATCTCGATGATCTTTTCCAGGGCCTGCCAGGTGACGGGTTCGATGTAGGTGACGTCGGCCGTTTCCGGGTCCGTCATGATGGTGGCCGGATTGCTGTTGACCAGGATGGTGCGGAACCCGTCGGCCTTCAGGGCCTTGCAGGCCTGGGCGCCGGAATAGTCGAATTCGCAGGCCTGGCCGATGATGATCGGGCCGGCCCCGATGATGAGGATGCTTTTGATGTCTGAACGCTTGGGCATGGGAGGCGGGCTCTTTTTATTTGGACGACCGGGCTTTGTGCTGCGCCATCAGGTCGATGAATTTGTCGAACAGCACCAGGATGTCGTGCGGGCCGGGACTGGCTTCGGGGTGGCCCTGGAAGCAGAAGGCCGGACGGTCGGTCAGTTCGAAGCCCTGCAGGGTGCCGTCGAACAGCGACACGTGCGTGACGCGGGCGTTGGCCGGCAGGCTGTCGCCATCCACGGTGAAGCCGTGGTTCTGGCTGGTGATGAATACCCGGCCGGTGTCCAGGTCCTGGACCGGGTGGTTGGCGCCGTGGTGGCCGGTCTTCATCTTGACTGTGCGCCCGCCCAGCGTCAGGCCCAGGACCTGCTGGCCCAGGCAGATGCCGAACAGGGGAATGCCGCGGTCCAGCACGGCGCGGCAGGTTTCGGCGGCGTAGTCGCAGGCCGCCGGGTCGCCGGGGCCGTTGGACAGGAAGATCCCGTCGGGCGCCTGCGCCAGGACGTCGGCCACGGGTGTGAGGGCCGGCACCAGGGTGATGCGGCAGCCACGGTCGGCCAGCAGGCGCAGGATGTTGGACTTGATGCCATAGTCGTAGGCGACGACGTGGTATTGCGACTGTTCCTGGCGGCTGTAGCCACGCCCCAGCCGCCAGGTGCCCTGCACCCAGCCGCCGGGCTGCTTGGTGGAGACCTCGACGGCCAGATCCTGGCCTTCTATGCCGCCGAAGCCGCGCGCCAGTTCGACGGCGCGGTCGGCGTCCTCGCCCACCAGGATGCAGGCGCCCTGGGCGCCGCGCTCGCGCAGGATGCGAGTGAGCTTGCGGGTATCCACGCCCGAGATCGCCACGATGCCCTGGGACTTCAAGTAGTCGGGCAGCGACTGGGTGGCCCGGAAGTTGGACATCAGCGCCGGGCAGTCGCGCACCACCAGACCGGCGGCGTGCACGCGGCCGGACTCGACGTCCTCGGGGTTGACGCCGGTATTGCCGATGTGGGGATAGGTCAGGGTGACGATCTGGCCGCTGTAGCTGGGATCCGTGAGGATCTCCTGGTAGCCGGTCATGGAGGTATTGAAGACGATTTCGGCCACGCTGGTCCCGTCGGCGCCAATCGAGACGCCCCTGAATACGGTACCGTCAGCCAAGGCGAGAATTGCTGGTGCGAGTCCTGCGGACCCCTCGGGAAAGATTGACGGCAGCAAAATGGAACCCCGGTTATAAAGTCGATATTCAAACCTTTCTATTATACAGCGAGGCGGGAGTCGATCCCCTCCGCCGCACCCGGCGCGCCGCATCCGGGGCACCGCGCTCGACCCGCAGGGCAGATCCGTCCGACAAGAGCCGAACTGGAACTCGCCGCATGCGAACCGTTACCCATTGCTGCAGGGGTTGCCGATAGCCCCACCCGATCCCCCCTGAAGCAAGCACGGCATGTTACCTACCAGCCCTTCCCCGAGTGCAAGTGGAAAACATCGTACGGACGACGTGCTGGGGACATACGGCAACCGGGGAGGCTTCAAAAAAGGGGATGACATCACCCGGCGCGTGGCCGGCCCCGATCCGTTGCGGAAACTCGGCCGGTCCCTGTCCAATGCGATATTGCGCGTCGTCCTTGACCCCGAACGATGGGCATCACGAGATCAGCGCGATCAGGTGCGCGGCAATGGCCAACGGGTCCGCAACCTGCTGGGGGGCCTGACGTTCAAGCCCGGGAGGGCGTCCGCGAGCGAGCTGAACAGGATCGCCCGCAACCTGACCCACATCGCCAGAAACTCCGAGGGAGACCTGTCGCGACTGCCCGGCGGCGAGGCATCGCTGGCCTCGTCTCTGGCGGCGCTGAAGAATCTGGACATCCAGGCTCTGCGCGAGGGCCTGCTGGGCGACCCCACCAGAATCCACAAACTGAACGATCCCGAGACAACCCATGGCCTGGGCAATGCCGCCACATCCCCCCGCCGGGCTGTGCTCGACAAGATGCTCCCCGCCGACCGCGACAAGGCCGAACGGGTGCTTGATCAAATCACCCGGACCATCGACCGGGAGATTGCCCGCAGGATATGCGAGAAACCGTTGCAAGGTATCTTCAGCCCGCCATTCGTCTCGTCGCCGATCAAGGATCTGGACGTGGCCGATCATCTCAAACGGCTGTCCAGCGACCTGGCGAAAATAGGCGGGCTCGAAAAACTCGATGTCTACTTGAACACCCTGTCAGACGCCGACCTGATGTCCTGGGGTCTGGATGCGGAGATGCGGCAAACGGCCGACGAGATGCTCAAGTCGGGTATGGAGGGGCGGGCCACCTATTCCACCCATTGTCCCGAATACAGGGCACTGGCCCGCCTGTTCGATGCATATGACAGGGAAATCCGAGCGCGGAAAATGGATTTCTCCGACCTGAGCCTCAAGCTGAAGGTTGCGCTCGACCACGATAAAGACGACCACTACGACATTGCCCAAACGCTGTCCGACCTGAACCAAAGGGTCCGCGCTGTGGCACGCATGCATGGCCCCGACGCGCGATCGACGAGCATGAACGAGGCACTACAACTAGTCCCGCCCGCGGCCGCCAAGCTGGAGTTGAGCGATCCGGCCGATCAGGCACGGGCAGCGCGCGCGCTCAAGCAATTGGATGACGATTCGCTGCGCCTGCTGCGCCACTGCGACGGTCTGAAACAGTTCGGACTGACCTTGAGCTTCGATGATTACAAACAAGTCACGCTTTCACGCACCGAGGCACTGAACATCCAAATGGACGACGCGATACAAGCGCTGATTCCGTGCTTGACCTCGCATTCCGTCGATGCGTCAGCGTTGGTGCAATCATTGCGCAACCTGTCCGAACTGGGACTGCGGCGCGAACAGCAGTTGACGGAAATGGGCTGGTCCAAGGAAGAGTGCGATGAACTGACCGGTTCGACCGCGAAGCGGGCGCTTTCCAACCAGAATGCCAAAATCAATTGGAAATTGCTGAACAGCCTGGAAGAAGAATTCGGCTGGATCAACAGGGACTTGGCTGCTCGCCATGGAGAAACGGAAGCCGGCAGGCGGCTGCTCTTGACGGAAAACCAACTGAGAAACATCAGAGCTGTCTTGGGCGGAACCCAATCGGGTCGGACAGATTACCTTCGCAAATGGAAAATGCCAAAGGATTTCCACAAGTCCATGGCGGAAATGTATGGCACCCTCCTGCGCCACTCCGGGGACAAGCAGCACGGACGTCCTGTCTTTTTGTTGCCACCTCCTCAGGTGACAAGCACATACATCAGTCTGGTAGAGGATAATTTATCAAGCACTATCGAAGCGCCTCCCAGAGCGGAGATATTGAAGCGTCATTCTCATTATGCAAGCGACGAAGAATTCGTCGTCACCCGAATATTTGAAAGTGATGCCTTACATGAAGGCTCCGTCGTTTCACTCTCAATTCGGGGAGCCGGCATGGATGGGAAACCCGTACGTTTCGATTGGTCCGATCCCCACAATGCATCGAAAAACCAGAATCAACGCATGCTCGACGCGCTAAGCATGCTGAAGAGGGTTGATCCCGAAGCATTGACATTCCTGACGCGCCTAATGAACCAGGGCACAATAACGGCATTCATGTCCGGTCTTCAAGTGCTGGCGATGAAAAACAATCTGGCGTTCATGGAACTGGACGGCACCAGAATCATTCCAAAAGGCAGCGGAAAATTGATTTGCGACATCAAGCGGGTCAAGGATGGCAGCATACTGCTCAATATGATTTTTGATCTGAACAGCAATGGCAAGAGATTCATAATGCCGGACGCTCAGAAGAAATCCGCCCTCATAGTTCAGGAGAATGAGAAAAAAATTTCCATGCCCCTAAAAATATACACGGAATTGAGCATATTACCCATATCCGGGACAGGGAAAAGACAGATCCATATCACCAAGCCTCCTGTGTTCAGCAGTCATGGCTACTATACGCATCAATTCCGAGATTCAGATTACTCAATCAATTGGTAAAGCGGGGCAGCGGACAGGAAAGCCATAGGTTTTGATCAGGATTCCAGGCATTCATAGACCCGACATGACAAAGGTCCGCGTCATCATGCACGATATTCAGCCCACCCATCCAAACCCAACCCGGAACGTTCCGGCCGTTCCGTCGGCAAACTTACAGCGCACCAGCCAGGCAGCCGTCCCGGGAACGATCGGCGATCTGCGCTTTCATGGAACCTCCGGCGCGGCCACGCGGGTTCCCGCCTCCATCCCTGCGCAACGGAGCAACTGGCCACCGCGCGGGGCAACACCCGGCGCCGAGAATGACGCCAGGGCGCAGCCTCCGAACACCCACGCACTGAATCCGCAGGATGGCGGCCTGTGCGGACTGGCCGCCTTGTCCCTGGAACCGCGGATGGACAGAACACCGGAGGAACATGCGGAAGAGATTTTCCGCGGCCTCATCAACGATCTGAAAAACATACGGTGGAATAACGACCCTGGCCGCATCCTGGAGAGCCTGGTCCATCTGGGCCGGATGGCCCACCTCCACGGAAACTTGCTGCCGTTACGCACGACCTTGGCGATGCACGTCCAGGTATCCGAAGCCGTGAAGCAGCTGCGTCATCTAAAAGACACCATGAAAAGCCTGCGTCACGCACAACTGACAAGCTGGCAAACGCAAGTGGAAAGGCTATATGCCGAACCGGCCACGCAGACGGCCCTGACAGCGCTCCATCCGGCCTCCGATCTGACTTGGGACGAAATAGAAGCCCTATATTCACTACTGAGCGATGAAATCCGGAACCGGGCGGAGGAAATCATCCAGAATTTTTCCGGCTTGGCCGGTGAACTGAAGGCCGGTTTGGAGAGCGGAAGCCACATCGAGATCCTGAACCCCCTGATCAATCTGGGCCAACAGATTGCCATCGTGCGAAGCGCCAACAGAGCATGGGCGACGCACATGGTTTCGGCACTGCATGCGCACGTTCGCCAGGCCGAAGACAGGCTGGGTGATCCGGAATATTTCCATGCCTGTTCCGAATTGAATCTGATACGCCTGAAAATGAAAGTCGGGCCACTGGATACCGAGACCAACCGACAAGCCCTTCACCAGCTTCATGATGCGGGCACACCGATCACCCAGACCGCGCTATGGGCCATCCACCCCCTCTACGCCGAAGGCATGCTGAGGATCCAACCCACCACGCGCCCGAACCCGGACAAAAACATACTGTCCAGCCTGAACCTGCTGCTGGATCAGACGATGCACACTCGATTGACTCAATGCTACCCCCATCTGGCTCAAAACCTGGATGACGCCGTGGCTCGCAACGACTCCAAACGCGTTCTGATGGCACTGTCCGTTCTGAGCGCAACGGCCCATCTCGTGTCCATAACCTACGAAAGACCGCCGACCCGCAAGAGTTCGTCACTGCCCAAACAGAGTTCCCGGATCATCGCCTGGCTGTGCGATCCGGTCCGCCTGAACACCTTATCCGATCAGCAACTGCAGGACCTGCACATAGCGGCACAGACGCTCGATTCCGACGAGTACGGCCCCATGCGGGTTCTCAACAGGTCCTTGCCCGAAGCAACTCAGGAACGGGGCATCCTGAGCACACTGAAACAGACACTGGAAACAATCATCCAGGCGCGGAGAGCAGGCCCCTCTGACGAGATGCCATAAAGGCGCCCACCAGCGCGCCCCGCCGGCAGGGAATTCCAGACGGCCAAGTGTTGCTCAAGGCATGCAGCCTGCGGTGTCCGGCAACGCGGGAGGCAAATCTACGTCCCCTGCGAAGTCCACAGGATTTCGGCCTACGCAACCAACCGTCCGATAGAAAGAGCATCTTATGCCTACTGAAATCCCCCCCCCCGAACTTCCTCGCTGCCAAACACCGCGAATGCCGAGGGTCGATCCGTCAGACAAGCACCCGGAGGCAGCCGACGAAGCGTCACGTCACTCAGCATCACCGGCCCCACGCGATGGCAAAAAGCGGGCCGCGGCCTGTTCGATCTGGTATTTCGCATCACCCCCCATAGCTCCACGACCAGGGCCAATCGGCGCGAGGTCAACCAGAGACGCGATCACGGCGAGCACATCCACGCGCTGCTGAGCAGCCTGGCCACAACGGAGGCCCCCGAGAAGGCGCAGGCACGCATCGCAAAAGCCTTGGCCCAACTCATCAAGCCATCCGACATGGAGGACGTGCTGACCAGTCGCGGCGGGGAGGCGGCGCTGAAAAATCTCCTGGGCCGTCTGAACCCAAAAGACATGAAGGCTCTGTTCACAGGCATCGAAAAGCTGCGATCCGAGCCCGAATTCCGCGAAAACATGCTGCACGGATTGAACTCCGAAGAGCGTGACCGGGCTGACCGAGCGCTAGACCAGATCATGCGGAACATAGACTTGGAATACAATCGCCTGATATTCGACGCGCCCCTATCAAACATTCGTTCGGCATTGCAGAAGAATTCGTCGGCTGAGATCAAGGGAGAACTTAATGCCTTGCATACCAGCATCTCCGCCTTACCGGAAGCGGACAAAAAAAGGTTTCCTGATTATATAAACAGCCTGCCCGACGATGAACTGAAAACCTGGTGGTCCTCCTTGCCCCGTCTGAAAGAGGCAGAGGCGGGCGGCCCACAGAACCGTCTGTATCAGGCGCTGAACCTGAAGCTCCAAGCGTACTATTTCAATCCGGAAGAACTGGAACGTGCAATCCAAAACATGGATTGTGACTGCATCATGACGGCGCTGGCCAATCTGGCTGAAAAAGCCAAAATTGCGCACGAAACCCACGGATTCATGCCGGAAATGGATGCGAAGCTACAGAACCTGGTTTCCCAAGCGATAGATGCTTTAAAAAAAATGCCGGACGACACTTTGTACACGAAGAATGAAAGTCTGGCACAGCAACAGGAACGTATGTGGCAATTATTGAATCCAAAATCCGCCATCCACCCATTCCTCTTGACGCATGAGAAGCATGAAGCGATTATTTCCGGTCTGCAACGCGAGTTAAAAATCGTCACCACATCTCGGTATTTTCTTGATGCCACTAAGCTAAGCAAAGAACTGCATGACCTCATGACCGACCATGAATACATACAGGAAAATGAGCGGATGCTTTCTGGAGAAATGGCGCATCAAAATCACGTCCAGAGCATTGTGCAGAAACTATCCGAATTGAGCACAGCAACAAGAACCGCAAAAACAGATCCAGAAGCCACATTATCCATAAAATCACTACTAGCGAATGAGATCCAAACAGCCAGAGGCAGATTACAGGTCTCCGCCGATCCCGCCAACACGCTCTCCACGCATTTTTTCAAATCGCTGAACGACAACACGCTGCTTCTTCTGCGTCATTGCAACGTACTTAATTCACCTTCTCTAGAGTTGGGGCTAGGGTTGAACGTTGAAGCTCTCGAACGGGAAATACAATTCCGCATCTCCGAACAGGGCGTCGAGGCGTTGAACCGCCGGATCACCCAAGGCATGACGGACTTGCTGCATACGCTGGCCGGCAAACCCGTGGACATGCCGACACTCATGGAAAGACTATGCGATCTGTCCGAGTCGGTCTGGCCGGACGGCAATTACAAGGATATGGCCGACCGCGACAGCGCCATGATAGGGTCAGCCTTTAAGGAGGCGCTGCTCGCCAATCCGCACAATGGCGCCCCATGGGAAGTAGCCTATGAGCGAATCTCCACGGCGAACCTACTCGTGAAGCTGATGAACGAATTCTCCAGGATAGAGAACAACCTGGTTGAACCGCAGCCAACGAGTAGTTTCACCAAGAGCATCCCTGTCGTACTCAATCAGATCCAGATGACCCGGCACCTGCTGGCCGGTATCACTCAGGCTTGGCCCCGTACCATTCTTGATCGCGCCGGGGGGGGACATGTCAACCAGTCTACCCGAGACATTCTATACAAGCCTAAAGGAACAGTATGGCGTCAGCTATGATCCCGCCACGTCCCAGGCCGCCGTTCTGTGTTCTGATGCCACGCGTCATGGGGTGTTATCTGGCATCACCACAGAAAATCCCAATTTCGCTGCGAAAGCAAAGACAATCAGCCTTCCCGTTCAAGAGGGCCATACAGAATTCGTCATCAGCGATCAATTCTATAATGATGCCATTTGCCGGCACACCACTACACTATCAATCCAGGGAGTCGGTACGGACGGCAGCATCGTCAATTTCACCTGGCCTCATCACGCAATACCTGAAACAGACACGCCCGAGGCAAAGAAGCTGCGGTACGAAAAGACCATGGGTGCTGCCCTGAATGCGCTCCGGACAGTCGCCGGGCCTTCTTGCACCGAATACTTGACGCGTTTGACCACTCAGGAAATATTAGGCGACATCACGGTCAAGATAAATTTTGGGCAGATCGATTCCCCCTTCATGCTGGAGGATGGCCGCAAAACCAAGATAACAGGAGGTATCGGCGTTGAAGATCTCCAATGCTTCATCAAGCAAACCGGGAACAGTAGTTTTGATGTTGCACTCCATATACATGTGGCTCCCGAACTCAGAAGCAGTGGGAATCTATATCTCCAGGCCGAGAATTTAATGGAAAATCCAATGGACAGTCCGTTTATCTCTATAAATCCCGCATCTAGCTGGCAGCACATACATATGTTGTTACATGTTTCGTTCGACCAGCAGGACGAAGGTCCCCCGACCATGAACATCAAGTCCGAACTGCCACACTTCCGGTACCACTTCACAGAACTTGAATAACTCAATCCGGCCAGAGTCTTGCCCTTGGGCGCATAGCTGCGACCGCGCACGTCGGTGTTCACCAGCGCCGTCTCGTCACCCCAGTGGACCTCGCCGCCCTCGGCCTTGGCACGTTCGGCGATGGCCGGATACGTGTCCTCCAACCAGGTTTGCACCGCGGCGGGCGATTGCTCGTAAGCACGCTTGATCGGCTTCTGCGGGGTGAAGCCCCAGCGGGCCAGATACTTGCCCACCGAGCGCACATGCAGCGTCACACCACACTCGCGCTCGATCAGCTGCATAACCGCCGCACGGCTCCACAGCGCAAAGTCCATCTTCAGCTGCTCGGGGCGCTTGTCGCAGATGATGCGGCACACCGTCTGTTCCTGCTCGGCGGTCAGTGCGCGATCCTCGCCACGGCGACGGCCACGCCGACGGGGTGCCAGCGACAGCATCCCCCCCGCCTCATAGCGTGCGATCACCTTGCTCACCGCCGTGTGACTCAGCCCAACGTCAACGGCGATCTGAGGTTTGCTTCGTCCGCGTTTGTACGCACGAATCACCTGCCGACGCCTCTCATGCTGCTCGGCCGGACTGAGCTTTCTTGCATCATCTTTTTCCATCCGCAAAGCATCGCATCAGATCGACAGAATTTCAATCTATTTATGGGCCTGATCTATAAAACGCTCCGCGCGCCCTCGACACGCCCCCCTTTCGACCGGCGCCAGGCTCAAAATGTATTGATCGCCCTGACACAGACGCTGGACTCGGCCATTACGCCGCCACAAGCGCCCGGGAAGACCGCGTCAGCGCCGGCCGCCATGTCCCGCCACGCAGGGAACTTCAGACGGACGGATGTTACTACGTTCATAGACAGGTTGTGTACGGAGTATGCCATCATGCTGACTAGACTTCAAAATTCCATCTACGCCAATATCGATAGCACTTTGAAGCAGCGTGAAGATTCCATGCGCTCCGCGACTGAGGGGCGCATAAACAATCAAAAATTCTCAACCAAGGCAAACGACGGCATCCTCGTCCGCATCAAGAAGCATGCTCAAAGAGACCACGAAAAACTATCCATGGGTGTGCTCTACGTCTTAAGCCGCGAAAAATGGGCCACACTGGATAAACGATATAGAACGCTCGAGAATCAAGCCCGCATCGTACACCTGCTAACCTGCCTGGCGGCGGTCAACGCCAATGATTTGACATCTGAAAAGGCCGCTAAAGCAGCCGCAGCTCACCTGACAAGCCTCCCTCAAGAATACCTATCCGCCAATCAGCTCAATGATGTGAATTCGCTAGAGAAACAATCATTGCAAGCTTATTTGCGGAACCTAAGCAACGATAGCATAAAGGATCTTTGCTTCCTCCACACCGCGAACCAGGATAAAAAAGAAAAACCACAAAATGCAAATAAGGTGATACTTGACAAGATAGGTACCGATAAAAGACCGCAAGCTAAGCGCATATTGACCGAGATCCTCAGCGCCATACGCACAGAACACATGCGCAGGTTACAACTAGATGTCCATACTAATTTGACATACTTGTCCCAACCAACCATCCAGGAAGATATTACTAACTACAAAGACAACTACACTAGCGTCCACGCACTCACCCTCGAAGCTGATGTCTACCAAGGGCTCCTCAATTGGTCCGAAAATATTTCAAATTATTTCGGAACAGAAGATTTGATCGACATCTTTCTACAAGGCCTATCCCATGAGGAAGTTATAAGCCTGATGGAAGACATGACCACACTGAAGTCCAATTACAAAGCAGATACAGAAAAAGGCCCCAATTATCAAAAAATCGTTGAAAATCTAGACCGAATGAACGTAGCGGCAGAAAAAGAAATACTACGCCGAAAAGACCTCTCCACAGATCAAACATTATGGGCGGATGCTGCACAACCCTTGATTCAGAAAAAAGCCGTATCAGAACTTGCCAATATCGTCAAAAGCCTGGAAGAAGCGGTAAAAAGAAGCGATGCAAGCCCCGGCGATATCCTGAAACAATTGATCGACCTGGAAAAAGCGTATGGAGATATGCAACTGCGGCGCTTAAATCTGCAAACGCCCGACATCGGCGCGCTGAAGGAGCGTGCTTTCTCGGCTTATAACCAGTTCCGCACACGCCCCCCCCTCGATCTCAATTCCCCAACAAAATTACGCCTCGGTCGCCCCCTATCAAACGGCAGAAATTTAAACAAAATCCAGCAGGCCCTGCTGAATTTCCGCAGCCAACTGGCAAGTTTCCAAGCACAAGTCATGCGGCTGAATGACAATCAACCAATCCAATCGGGTCCACAGCGTTTCCTCGATGAACCATTCACAGATATACAGGATGAGTTGCAACAAAATCTATTGAATGAACTGGCGACGAACACAGCGATATCCACTGCCGCCCAGCCACTGAAAGATGCAATAACCACCCTCTCAGAAAAAACCAGAACACAGGAGATCATAAAAGCCTCAAAAAAGCTGGGAGAGATTATTAATGAACAGTATGATCTCCTCAGCGACGATCTGAGGAACAGCCTCAGCGACGACCTGATGACGAAAACAGTCTATGAGTTACTACGCCTGAATATATCTAGAAGTCTAGAATCCCTGGAAAATGGCGATCTCCCCCCGGATATAAATAAGCATAATTTACGCACGGAAATAAATAGAGCACTGGCTAACGACCCGGAGCAAAAAAACATACTGAGCGCCATGAACCAGTTGTTGGATGAGGAATTTGAAAAGCGACTGAATAGGCTTGGTCCGTGCTACCCTGGCCTGCGAACCGGACTGTCCGTAGCAATGTATGGAGAAGCGGATGAAATTACCTGGACCGACGGCGGAAAGAACGTCACGGTACGGCAAGGGGCTGGCAATGGCGAACTCACCGAATCAGGCCGCGACAGGCTGATAGAACTCAAAACCATTTACGAACAACGCAATACAAGCACTGCATGTCATTTGAAATGGCGTAGCAGTATAGATCAAGAGTCCATGAGGTTAGTACAAATCAAAAATAAATTCATAGACCACCACGCCATCATTAAATCCGAAAGTCTCACCCACGGAATGCCGCAATCACTGAAACAGCAACGGGCCAAGATATTCCAATTGACCTCCGACCAGATCCAATCCAGCCAGAAACGTCCCCTGCCGGGAAATGGTCTACAGTAGGGTTTTCGCAACCCCGCTTTCACTGGATGACCGCCCTCATGAGCAATCAACTGGACGCCCTGCGCGCGCTGACGACCGTCGTGGCCGACACGGGGGATTTCGAAACCATGCGGGCCTACCGGCCGACCGACGCCACCACCAACCCCTCGCTGATCCTCAAGGCCGTGGGCCAGCCGGCCTACCGCCCTCTGCTGGACCGGGTGCTGCGCGACCACCCCAAGACCCCGCTGGCCGAACAGGTCGACCGCCTGCTGGTGGCCTTCGGCCGCGAGATCCTCTCCATCGTCCCCGGCCGCGTCTCGACCGAAGTCGACGCCCGGCTGTCCTTCGACACCCAGGCCAGCATCGAGCGCGCCCGGCAGATCATCGCCCTGTACGAAGCCGAAAGCATCCCGCGCGAGCGCGTGCTGATCAAGCTGGCCTCGACCTGGGAAGGCATCCAGGCCGCCCGCGCGCTGCAGGCCGAGGGCATCGGCTGCAACCTGACGCTGCTGTTCTCCCTGACCCAGGCGATCGCCTGCGCCCAGGCGGGCGTCACGCTGATCTCGCCCTTCGTGGGCCGCATCTACGACTGGCACAAGAAGGCGGCCGGCACCGGGTGGGACGAGGCGGCGAACGCCGGACCCCATGATCCGGGCGTGCGGTCCGTGGAACGGATCTACCGCTATTTCAAAGCCTACGACATCCCCACCCAGGTGATGGGGGCCAGCTTCCGCAACATCGGCCAGATCCGCGCGCTGGCGGGCTGCGACCTGCTGACGATCAGCCCCGCCCTGCTGGGCGAGCTGGCGGCCTCGGACGCGCCCCTGGAACTCCGCCTGTCGGCGGCCACCGCCAAGGCGGACGCGCCGGAATGGGTCGCCAGCAACGAGGTCGCCTTCCGCACGCACCTGAACGAGGACGCCATGGCGACGGAAAAGCTGGCCGAGGGCATCCGGATTTTCACGGCCGACGCGATCAAGCTGGACGCGCTGCTGACGCGCGCCTGACGGGCGGCCGGCGGGCCGTCCGGACACCGGATTTCAGGCCTTGCCCGATTCTCCCGGCCCGGGCTGCCAGACCAGCAGGCGGCGTTCCACCAGGGACACGATCCCGTCCAGCAGCAGGGCGAACACCGTCAGCACGACGATGCCGGCGAACACGGTGTTGACGTCCAGCGTGCCTTCGGCCTGCAGGATCAGGTAGCCGACCCCGGCCGCCGAGCCCAGGTATTCACCCACCACCGCCCCGACGAAGGCTAGGCCCACGGACGTGTGCAGGCTGGAGAACACCCAGCTGGTGGCCGAGGGAATGTAGACGTGGCGCAAGAGCTGGCGGCGGCTGGCGCCCAGCATGCGGGCGTTGTCCAGCAGCGTCGGACTGACTTCGCGCACGCCCCGGTAGACGTTGAAGAAGACGATGAAGAACACCAGCGTCACGGCCAGGGCGACCTTGGACCAGATGCCCAGGCCGAACCACATGCCGAAGATCGGCGCCAGGATGACGCGGGGCATGGAGTTGGCCGCCGTGACGTAGGGTTCGAGCAGGGCGCTGGCGCTGCGCGACAGGCCCAGCCACAGGCCGAAGCCCAGCCCGCCGACCGTCCCGATGAAGAACGCCAGTACGGTTTCGGACAGGGTGATCCACAGATGGCGGTAGATCCCGGCGTCGGTGACGAACCAGGCCCAGACGACCTGGGCGACCTCCAGCGGCCGGCCGAAGAAAAACGCCACGTTGCGGTTCAGCGAGGCCCAATACCAGACCAGCAGGACGGCGGCCAGCAACGCCAGTTGCAGCGCGCGCAGCACGGGTTTGGAGAGTTCGGATTTCATCGTGGCGGGCGCTCCGGTGAATGGCTCGGATCGGAGGACGGGAAGGATTGCGGGCCGGTCATGGTCATGAAATCAGGCGCGCCGCTGCCGTTCATAGCCCTTCAGGACTTCGTCGCGCAGCACCGCCCAGATGGCTTGGTGCAGTTCGACGAAACGCGGCTGCATGCGGACTTCGGCCACGTCGCGCGGACGCGGGATGTCGATGACGAATTCCCCGATCGGATGGGTCTCGGGGCCGGCCGACAGCACCACCACGCGGTCGCTCATGGCGATGGCCTCGTCCAGGTCGTGGGTGATGAACAGCACGGCCTTGCGCCGGGCCATCCACAGGTCCAGGACCTCGTTTTCCATCAGTTGGCGGGTCTGGATGTCCAGGGCCGAGAACGGCTCGTCCATCAGGATGATGTCGGGGTCGCGGATCAGGGTCTGGGCCAGCATGACGCGCTTGCGCATGCCGCCCGACATCTGGTGCGGATAGCGGTTCTCGAAGCCGCCCAGGCCGACCCGGCGCAGCCATTCCCGGCTGCGTTCGGCGGTCTCGGCGGCGGACACCCCGGCGAACTCCAGCCCCGCGGACACGTTGGCCTGAGCGTTACGCCAGGGCATCAGGGCCTCGCCCTGGAACATGTAGCCCGCCCGCGCGTTGACGCCGCGCAGCGCCTGGCCGAACACCCGGACCTCGCCGGACGTGGGACGCAGCAGCCCGGCCGCCATGTTCAACAGGGTGGACTTGCCGCAGCCCGTGGGCCCCACGACCGAGACGAACTCGCCGGGCGCCACCGCCAGGGTGGCGTCGCGCATGGCCGTGTAGGGCGTGCCGTCGGGCGAGTTGAACGTGCAGGTGACCCCGTCCAGCAGCAAGGCGGGATGGTCCGCCCCGGCCGCGGGCTGGTTCGCGCGCTCAGGCATGAGGGTATTTCTGATTGGCCTTGGCGGCGAACTGGTTGGTCCAGATGCGGGAAATGTCGATCGCCGTGCGGTCGAAGTTCGGCACGAATTCGGCCAGCGCGTTGAGCGCCGTCTGCGGGCCATCCTCCGGCACCAGGCCATCGGGCGACAGCCCCTCGCGGTTGCCCTTGAGCGCCAGCTTGTACAGGTCCGGGTCGCCCAGCAGATAGGATTCCGGCACCAGCCTGGCGATGTCGTCCACGGACGAGGCCTGGATCCATTTGTCGGCCCGCACCATGGCGTTGGCCAGCGCCTGGGTGGTGTTGGGATTCGCGTCGATGAAGGCCTGGGCCGTGTACAGGCAGCCCGACGGCATGTTGCCGCCGAAGATCTTCTGCGCGTCGCCCAGGGCGCGGGTGTCGGCGATGATGCGGATGGCGTCTTCCTTGACCAGGGTGCTGATCACCGGATCCAGGTTGGCAATGGCGTCGATCTGGCCGGAGCGCAGGGCCGTGACCGCCCCGGCGCCCGCGCCCACGCCGATGAAAGACACGTCGGCGGGCTTGAGCCCGTGCTGCGCCAGGAAGAAGCTGACCATCATGTTGGTCGAGGACCCCGGCGCCGTAACGCCGATCTTCTTGCCCTTCAGGTCGGCGGGCGTCTTGTAATCGGCCAGGGTCTTCTTCGAGACGCCCAGCACGATCATCGGCGCCCGGCCCTGCAGGACGAAGCAGCGGTAGAACTGGCCCTTGGCCTGCAGATTGATGGTGTGCTCGAAGGCGCCGGACACCACGTCGGCGCTGCCGCCCACCACGGCCTGCAGGGCCTTCGATCCGCCCGCGAAATCGGCGATGGTGACATCAAGCCCTTCGTCCTTGAAGTAGCCCTTCAGGTGCGCCACCGACAGCGGCAGGTAATAGATCAGCGGCTGGCCGCCGACCGCGATGGTCAAGGCCTTTTTTTCGGGCGCGGCGACCGCGTCCTGCGCGAAGGACAGGCCGGGCACGGCGCCCAGCAGCCCCGCGGCGCCAGCGGTCTTGAGCAGTTCACGACGTGAAATCGACATGATGGCTTGTCTCCCTGATGGTCATGCTTGGTGGTCATGCTGCGTTCGAAGTTTCGATGATAGCGCAGTGGAGAGCCCGGGGAACCACGCGCCGAATGGGGGATCATGTCCCGTCGAACGGTTCTCGCGCGCAATTCAGCCGGGCCGACGCTCCATCAGGGCCCAGGCGATCGTGCCGGCATCGACGTATTCCAGTTCGCTGCCGCTGGGCACGCCGCGCGCCAGACGGGTCACCTTGACGCCGCATTCGCGCAGCATCTCGGCCAGATAATAGGCCGTGGTCTCGCCCTCGGCGGTGAAATTGGTGGCCAGGATGACCTCACGGACCTGGCCGTCGCGGATCCGGTCCCGCAAGGGGGCGAACCGGACCTGGTCCGGACCCACGCCTTCCAGCGGCGCCAGCCGGCCCATCAACACGTAGTACAGGCCCTGGTAGCCGTGGCTGGCCTCGATCATGTTCTGGTCGGCCGGCGTCTCGACGACGCACAGCACGGACGGATCGCGGTCCGGGTTCTCGCAGGTGGCGCACACGGGCGCCTGGGAAAAAGAATTGCAGCGTTCGCAGTGACGCACCCCTCCGACTGCGTCGCGCAGCGCGTCGCCCAGACGCAGCGCGCCGTCCGGATCGTGCTGCAGCAGATGATAGGCCATGCGCCGGGCGGTGCGCACACCCACGCCGGGCAGCCCCCGCAAGGCGTCGATCAGAACGCGCAGAGGTTCCGGTTCGGGCAGGCCGGTGGCCATCAGGTCCTGTTCCTGTCAGAACGGCAGTTTCATGCCCGGCGGCAGGGACAGGCCGGCCGTCACGGCGGACATCTTTTCCTGCGCGGTGGCCTCGGCCTTGCGCTGGGCGTCATTGAAGGCCGCCGCGACCAGATCCTCGATCATGTCGCGATCATCGTCGAACAGCGAAGGGTCGATGACCACGCGCTTGACGTCGTACTTGCAGCTCATGGTGACCTTGACCAGCCCGCCGCCCGCGGCGCCCTCGACCGTCAGGTCGGCCAGGGCGTCCTGGGCCTTCTTCATGTTTTCCTGCATCTGCTGGGCCTGGCGCATCAGCCCGGCGATCTGACCTTTCATCATGACGGTGTCCTGGTTCGGTGGTTTCAAGCAAAAGCTGGGACTATAACGCAGGCGGGCGCACCGAGCCCGGCACCACGCGGGCGGAGAAGCGCCGCGCCAGCGTCCGGACCAGTTCGTCCTGCTCGACCGCCTGCTCGGCGGCCTGCTGGCGACGGCCGCGTTCGGCCTGGTCGACGGCATGGGCAGTGTCATCGCCCGTCGCGCCGTATTCGACCTCCAGCCGCAGGACCCTGCCGAAATATTCGGACAGGACCGTGCGCAGCCGGTCGTGGCCGCCGCCGTCCGCATAGGTATGGATGGCCACCCGCAGGCGGATCTGATGGTCGTCGCCGGACAGCCATTCGCTGTTCAGCGCCAGCGCCCGGGCCGCGCCGCCGACCGGCAGGCCCGCGGCCACCGTCGGCCAATCCCGGGCCGTCATCCGGCCGGGTTCCGGGGTCTCGGGCCGAGGGGCGGGCGGCTCGGCGGACAGGCCCGCGATGACCACCGGCGCGTCGGAGTCCATTTCCAGATCGCCCAGGGAGGCGGCGACGTCGAAAGACCCGGTGAGGTCGTCGGGCACGGCATCCGTCCAGTCATCCGAGGCGGACGCGGCCTCGTCGGGGGGCGCGGGCGGGGCCGGGTCGGGGTCCGGAATCGGATCGCGGTCCGGCGCGGGATCGGGGTCGGGCGCCGGGACCGGCGGCCGGGGAGACGCGACCGCCCGGGGGACGGGCCCGGCGGCAGCCGGCATGGCGGCGGACAGGACGGGCGCCTCGATGGCCCGGGCCGGTTCGGACGCGGCCGCCGGCGCGGTGGCCCCGGATGTCGCGGCCGGCCGGGCTTCGGCCCCGGCCGTCGGCGGTGATCCCATCGTCACAGGCGGCACGCGGCCTTCCGGCAGCAGGGCCAGCATGCGCAGGCAGGCCATCACGAAACCCGCCTGCTCGTCGGGCGCCAGGGCGAGTTCCTGGCGGCTGTGCACCGCCACGGCGTAGAACAGCTGCGCCTCGTCCGGCGTCAGGATGCCCGCCAGGGCGGTGACGTCCTCCGCCAACGGGTCGTCGGCCTGGGCATGACCCAGACGCTGGGCGATGGCCACCCGCGACAGCAGCACGGCCAGATCCCCCAGCGCCGCCTGGAACGACAGGCCGCGCGCCGCCAGGTCGTCGGCCACGGCCAGGATGCCGGGCGCGTCGGCGACCGCCAGTGCCCGCAGCAGATCCAGCAGGTGATGCTGGTCCAGGGTGCCCAGCATCTCGCCCACGGCGGCGGCGGTCAGGTTGCCCGCCGAAAAGGAGATGGCCTGGTCCGTCAGTGAAAGGGCGTCGCGCATCGAACCGGCCGCCGCCTGGGCGATCAGGCGCAGCCCCTGGGGATCCGCCGGCACGGATTCCTGCGCCAGGATGTCCTGGAGGTGACCGACGATGGCGGGCACCGTCATCTGCTTCAGATTGAACTGCAGGCAGCGCGACAGCACCGTGACCGGGATCTTCTGCGGGTCGGTGGTCGCCAGAATGAACTTGACGTGTTCGGGCGGCTCTTCGAGTGTCTTGAGCATGGCGTTGAACGCATGCCCGGTCAGCATGTGGACTTCGTCGATCATGTAGACCTTGAAGCGGCCCGACGACGGCGCGTAGACCGCCTGTTCCAGCAACTGGGTCATTTCGTCGACACCGCGGTTCGAGGCGGCGTCGAGCTCGATGTAGTCCACGTAGCGGCCCGCGTCGATTTCCGTGCAGGCCTGACAATGGCCGCAGGGGGTGGCGGTGACGCCCTGGGCGCAATTCAGGGATTTGGCGAGGATGCGCGACAGGGTGGTCTTGCCCACGCCGCGTGTACCGGTGAACAGCCAGGCATGGTGCAGCCGGCCGGACGACAGCGCATGGGTCAAGGCACGCACCACGTGATCCTGGCCAATCAGCGTATCGAATGAACGGGGGCGCCATTTGCGCGCCAAGACGAGATAGCTCATAGGCCGCCCTGAAGGGGGAAAAGGAAAGGCGAGCCTGACTTCGGCACTGGTTCCGCGCGGCTGTGGCTGCTTCGTTCCCGACCTGACCAGGTTCACCGCCGAACCATGCGAAGGGGCCCGCCTCTGGAATTCTAACAGGGTTTCGGCACCGGAGCGCCGGCCGCCCGACGCGCAGCGCCGGGACCATGGTGGCTGGCTCAGAGCCCGGGGCGCGGCAGCACGACCCAACGCTGAACCGAGGACCGGTGCCACTGGCGGTCCGCATACTCCGCCAGCCGGCGGGGCACGGCATCGCCGCACAACACCAGCCGGTTGAGCATGAACGCCAGCTCGAAATCCGCGATGCTCCAGGCCCCGAACAGATCGCCGGCGCCTTCGGGCAGCAGGCGATCGGCCACAGAGAACAGCTTGTCGGCCGCCTGCCGCGCCGCCTCGGACAGGGGCGCGAGCGGCTGCGGACGACGGAACAGGTTTTCCGACGAACGCTCCTGCCGGATCGGCATCAGGTCGGTGCGCAGCCAGGCCTGGATCTGGCGCGCACGCGCGCGCTGCGGGGCGGCGGCCGGATAGAGCGCAACGCCCGGGAAGACCTCGTCCACGTATTCCGTGATCGCCGACGATTCAGTCAAGGCGAACGCCCCATGCGCCAGCATGGGGACTTTCCCCGTCAGGGACTGAGAGACGTAGCCGGATTCACGCTGCGCCCCCCGGTCAAGGTCGACCGGCGACAGTTCGAAGGGTACGCCCTTTTCCTCCAGTGCGACGAAGACCGACATCGCATACGGACTGATGAAATTCGCGTCGGTGTACAGGGTGAGTGGATTCGACATTCCAGGGGCCTCCTTTTGCCACGAGCACGGCCCGGGCCTACGTCCTGGACCGAGGGCAGATCACCCACGCCGGGTCGGCCACCGAATTCGGCCAGGACGAGCAACGCGGGCAGGAATTGGCCGGGGCCAGCGCCCAGAAATAGGCATTCACGGATTGAGTGCTTCGCCCACGCACGCCCGCACGAACTGCCGGAGCAGGTCCCGGGCCGCCGCGGTGTCACGCAGGCCGCCCAGGATCGCATCGGGGCCGCGGCCTTCGGCGCCTGGTGCATATTGAATTGAACAAAAGCACATCAATGCGCACCGCCCGGCCGGCACAGTGCCATGTCGCCAAGGGCTTACCGTGATCAGGGCCGCTTTGTCTGCCGCAACCAGCTTGCCAAGACATCGGCAACGACATGGTTATTCCTGTCCATCATCATGAAGTGGCTATTGCCACGAATACCCATCGATGGCAAATCAACGATCGCCGCACGCCCCCGCCCCTCGAGAATCGGGTCCAGGTGGACTTGTGCCCGGTGTCGGATATCCGGCCATTGAGGATGCTTGTCTAAACAATCTCCATAAACCACCAGGATCGGCAGATCTTTCATCCGATCAGCGTCGCACGGATTGGGCCCGAAACCAGCCGGTTCGATCAGTATGAGCATATCGAATAATTCCGGCCTTTCCTGGGCCAGTTCCAGAGCTTGCGTGGCACCTGAGGAAAATGCCAGGATGATACTTGGCCCAAGCATGTCCAGCAATTTTACATAGGCGGCTTTAGCCATATCGGCATTGCAGGTCCAACGGGGAACGATCTGTTTGATGAATTGTTCGTATGCCGCAGTCGGAAACTCCGTCCCATCAATCACCTGATGATGATCAGGATCAATATGATAGCCGGACACTCGCCCGAAACGAAAGGATTCGAAGCCCCGTTCCGCAGTCATGAACGTGGGTTCCGTCTGATATATCTCAGGATAGGGGCACCAACCTGAACGACCCCGTTCAACCGGGTCTGTATTATAGACGGGGTAGCCCAGCCGAAGAAAATAATCCAGCCACCCCGGGCGTCCATCAGGCGTTGTTTCAAAATTCACTCCTGTCAATCCACCCCCAGGCCAAAATACCAGAGGCTTGCATGGATGATCGCTGGTCGGGATGAAATACTGGACATACATCTGCCCAACCATATATGTGCCATCCTGCTCGTAACGCTCGATCCAATTCGGAGAGTAGTGGATTTCCTTCGCCGGTCGACCTTTGAGAACCACATGATGCCCGCCAACATGGAATGAACCGAAATCCACAAGAGAAATATCTTCCATTGGCAGCTTCTTCGATATGGGTCTTATTGCCATGATGTTGCGCCTTGGGAGGGGAAGGAAGGGGGGTCTGAGAAATGCTAGCTCACATTCGCTGCCTCCGCATCGAGTTTCTCATGGCTGGTTTCTCGAAGTAGCGAAGCGGAAATCAGGAGTAGGCCGTAGCAGCTGCAGGTGATGATCGCAATAGCAGTACCCAAAGGCATGAATTCGCTGATCTTTCCAACCAAAGCGGGAAACCACGAGGCGATCACCCCGCCGATGCAATAGCAAAATCCGACTCCCGCCCCACGGGCATGCTGCGGGTAAAGTTCACTGAACCAAGCTCCCATTGACGCGGGAACGCCAGCGGCAAAGAACCCAAGCGGAAAGCCCAATACCAGCATGCTGCTAGTGCTGAGCGGAGCATACATATATAAATAAACCGAAATCAAGCAGCACAGAGAAAACCCGATCACAGTATTCCTGCGGCCGAACCTGTCCAACAAATAAGCGCATACGGCACAACCGCACCAGAATGCCACGATAATGACGGCCAGATAGGCGCTGGAACTCTCGACCGAGAGATGACGATCCGTCTGCAAATATGCCGGCAACCACGTCATGAGTGCATAATAACCCCCTCGCGCACCCACACTGAACACAGCGCCAACCAAGGTGAGGGCAAGCAGCTCACGAGAAAATATGATGAACGCGGAATAGCGGCCCGACTTATTTTCTGCCGCTATTGCGCGCGGCGGCTCTGGCACGTGCCGACGCAGGAACAGGACGAAGATGGCGGGTATCGTGCCAACTACAAACATGATGCGCCAGGCAATCTCCGGTTGAAAGAAGGAGAAAACGATCGCATAGATCAGAACGGAAGCCCCCCAACCAACGGCCCAAGCGCTTTGCACCAATCCCATCGCTCGTCCTCGAACCTTGGTGGGCAGGGATTCGGACAACAACGCGGCGCCAGCCGCCCACTCGCCGCCGAACCCGATCCCTTGCAATGCCTTGAGCACGACCAGCTGTTCGAAACTTTGAGCGGCCGCAGTAAACAGGGTGAAAATGGAAAACCACAGGATCGTTACCTGGAGGATGCGGACTCGTCCGAACTTATCGGCAAGCGCACCAGCCAGCCAGCCTCCTAATGCCAAGGAAAAGAGAGATATGCCGCCGGCAAAGCCTGCCTGAGCTTTACTGATATTCCATGTTGCCATCAGGGATGGAATGGCTTGAGCATAAACCTGGATATCCAGGGCATCCAGCGCCCAACCGCCAAAACAGGCCCAGAATGTCAATTTTTGGGATCGTGATAGATTTCTAAACCAATCGAACATGGCTTGCCTCCTCAAATATTGGCTCACGCCTTATATTGCTTGACGTTGAAAATGGAAAAGACTCAACGGAGTGGAAGACAACACTTGATAGATGATGTCTTCCGAATCAAAGAGCTCCCGAAACTGCGCCAGTTGCGCAGGTTTTTGCAAAACTGACGAATGTTCGGAGTGAGGCCAATCGGAGCCCCACACCAGGCGCCCCGGAGAAAATGCGCCCAGCAACTCCCTACTCAGCCGCCGCGCAAGATCGCTGCAATCTTCCGACGAGGGAAGGCGATAGGGGGCCGAGAGCTTTACCCAGACCAATCCCGTCTCACTCGTCTTCAACAGATACTGAAATCCAGGATCGCTGACGCCCAAGGAGGCATCCGGGCGACCAAAATGATCGACCACGATCTTGCAGCCTCTGGCCAATAACGGCGCAACGAGTTCCGGCAAATACCGAGCGGTAGCATGCAACTCAATGTGCCAATCGTGCTTGTGCACGAAATCCAGCAACCGGCTCCAATCTTCGGATGCCAGATCCGGAATGGACCTGCCGATCAAGTTGAGTCGAATCCCAACAATACCGGCCGCATGAAAGGCAAGAAGATCTTCTGTGCCAATGTTCGGATCGACAACGGCAACCCCTCGGAGTCGGGTCGGATGGCCTAACAAGGCAGACAGCATGTATTGGTTATCCGTACCCAGAAAACTCGGCTGGACTAGAACTCCGTACTCAACTGCATTCCGTCGCAGCATTTCCAGGTAATCAGTAATCGTCGCGTCTCGATCTGGTGTGTAACGGCGTGCTTGCACCATGCGAAGTTTCGTGGTGAAGATATGAGCATGACTGTCAACGACCGGGTAAACCATGAGAGCTCTGGCGATGCATAAAATGACACCAGTGCATTCTAGCGATAAAACATATATAATTTTATATGATTATGTATTTTTTTCATATTAATTTGATATGGAATCTCCTGCACTTCGCCACTTTCTTGCGGTTGCGGAATCCGGGTCTGTCACTCAAGCGGCAGCATCTCTGGGTATCGCCCAGCCCGCCTTAAGCCAGTCCATTTCCCGTCTCGAGAAGCACCTAGGCGCCAAATTATTCTTCCGAACTCGCCGAGGAGCGAGCCTAACCCCTGCTGGTCAGGCTATCTTGGAAGACATCCGCAATGCATTATTTATGATCGACAAAGCGGAGCGAGTGGTGCATGACGTCACTCGTGGCAGTGCCGGTCAGCTGACGATCGGAGTCGTTTCCTCGTCACTGGTACATGTCCTGCCCACCGCATTGCGCCGCCTGCGAGAATCAACCCCCGGCGTGAGTATCATCCTGTCTGAAATGAACAACGCCCAGCAGATTCAGGCCCTGCAATCCGGCCACATCGATGTCGGTCTATTACACCCACCAGTCATCGTAGGAGAACGCTTTCGTGAAAGATTGCTGACTCGCGAGCCCCTGATCGCCGCCCTGCCAGCCAATCTGCACACTAGCGGCAAGGACCAGATATCACTTGCAGAAATTGCCCGTCATGGCCTAGTCATGTTCCCGCAATCGCATCTGCCCGCTTTTAATGCGCGCATCCTGGAGGCTTTCCGGGTACAGTCCCTCCATGTCCATGTCTCTCAGGAAGCCAATCGAACACTAACAGTACTGGCATGCGTTGCAGCGGGTCTGGGCATTGCCCTGCTGCCGTCCTGGATACAGGACCTTGCATTTGACGGTGTGCGCTATTGCCGTATCGAAAACGGGGACTGTTTGCCATCGTTCGATCTGAGCGTCGTCTGGCGAGGGAGTTCAACCCCAAGCCTGGCCCAACGGTTCGTCGAAGCGATTCACCCCATCTAGATTCACCCCATCTACAACACCACCACCCCTGACGCATGGCAGCGGCCAAGCCAAGACGGTGGACTTTCTCCGAAACGGTGGACAGTGCAGAGCCTCGCGCGGCGGCGCGTTCAAGCGCCTCAGGACTGACGCCGCCCAGATGACTGTGGCGACGCTGTCGATTGTGGAAGACCTCGATGTAGTCGAAGATATCGACACGGGCCAGGTCACGGGTTTTGTAGATGCGTTTGCAGATGCGTTCCTTTTTCAGACTGCTGAAGAAGGGCTTGGTCACAGCGTTGCCCCAACAATTTCCTCTTCTGCTCATGCCGGGCGGCAATCTGTTGGCACGGCAGAACCGCACCCAGTTATCTGCAGTTCAAAAACAGGGGATTTATCAACACTCTGAGGGGTGCCTCCTATTGGAAGCACCCCTTTTTTTACATGCGTGATGGTGCGGCGGGCCTCGCCGCGAGACGCCTGTGCCTTTAAGCAGTCGTTCATGCTGCCTAAACGTACTTTCGAGCATCCTTCAGAAGCAGTATTAACTGACTCTCCTGTTCTGGTGTGGGCTCGAACCCGAATTTGCGATAGAACGTGTCGGCTTGTGTGTCGATAGGATGGGTCAGCAAAGCGCGTATCCCTGCCTGTTCGGAAATGAGCAGGGTACGTCGGATGGCATCTTGCAGCATGCCCATCCCGACGCCTTTCCCTTGGTAGTCGGTATCAACAGCTAAGCGGGCCAACAGCACGACAGGAATGGGATACTGACCCATGCCACGTCGAACCCGCTCCGGGACTTCGGTCGTGTCGACCTGGCCAACTGTCAGGCTGAAATACCCCGCCACGCGCTGACCATCACAACCGACAAAGGTTCTGGCTGAGCCGCTGCCCTGGGCTTGTCTGGCGTGGCGTAGCAGCCAATCGGTCAACGCCGGCTTGCCGCAGTCGAATCCTTCAAGATTGTGATGAGCTGCAAGTGCTACAGGCGCCGACAGTCTCATCAAGCCTCCCAGGGGGCCTTCCTGGCGAAGAGGTCAGCCAATCCTGGATTGTGTTGTTCAGGGCGGTCGAGCAATTCCAGTAAGGCTTGATATTGGGAGCCCGACACCATGAATAGCCGCTGGTCGAGCAAGGTCTGCTCCGCAGCGCGTGTTGCAGCGTCGAGAATGAATTCGGTCAAGGATTTATGCGCGACATTCGCAGCACGGCGTAATACGGCTTCCTGTTCCGATGTGGTGCGCAACCCCAGGCGAGAAGACTTTGGGGCAGGGACGGATGTGGATATGGCTCGCGCAGGCATGATGTTAGCCCAAAGTTTGCTTTGTACGCTTAATGTTAGCACATTCCGCCATGAAATTCGTGTAGGCCAAACGCGCCAGGAAGCTGCTGCCCAAGTTCCTGGCCTTGATCGCTCAGTTTGAGCAAAGCCCGGCCAAGGCGCTGGCCGCTACATTACGATCATGGCTGGAGCCGATCGTTTATTGGGTAGAGCCTTGATTTCTCAGAAGTTTTTGAATGGTGCCCGAGGCCGGAATCGAACCGGCACGCCTTGCGGCGGGGGATTTTGAGTCCCCTGCGTCTACCAATTTCACCACTCGGGCGGGACCGACGCGACAGAACATCGCGCCGGAAAGAGGGAGCATCATTATACGGCGTTTTCTTCCTTCCCTCGTCTCCAGGCGCCGGGCTGCCGGCGCAACGCGAGAATGTCCGGCCTGGAGATGGAGGCACGGACATTTCTGCTTCGCATCAGCAGCGAGGCAAAACCCTTTTGTTCCAATCAGGACGAAGCAGCCCCGCGCGAGCTGAAAATCACAACTCTTTACATATCGACCCGCCGGGAAAGATCGCGACCGAAACCCGGGGCGACTGCGTGGCTATCCCGGAATAGACGACAAGATCATCAAATTACCTGTGATTTGCAAACCGATAGACCAATTTTCCAGCTTGCGGCACGGGGCCGGCAGCGCCTACGATCCGTGCTGTTTCCCCTCCCGGAGCCTGTCATGCACGCCCGCACCCGCCACGAGTTCCTGGCCCCCGCCTGGTCGACCCGGACGATCCTGGACCTGTTTGCCCTGCCCTTCAACGATCTGCTGCTGCGGGCACAAACCGTGCACCAGGCGCATCACCCAGCCAACGCCGTCCAGCAGTCCAGCCTGCTGTCGATCAAGACCGGGGCCTGTCCCGAGGACTGCGCCTACTGCCCGCAGTCCTCTCGCTATCACACCGAGGTGGAACCGGCGCCGCTGATGCCGCTGGACCAGGTGCTGGAAGCGGCGCGCAAGGCGCGGGACGCGGGCGCGCAGCGCTTCTGCATGGGGGCCGCCTGGCGCTCGCCGACCGAGCGCCAGCTGGATCAGGTGATCGGACACGTGCGGGCCGTCAAGGCTCTGGGCCTGGAGACCTGCGTCACCCTGGGCATGCTGAAGGACGGTCAGGCCGAGCGCCTGAAGGCCGCCGGCCTGGACTATTACAATCACAACCTGGACACCGCCCCTGAATACTACGGGGAAATCATCCGTACCCGGGGCTTCCAGGACCGGCTGGACACGCTGCGGCGCGTGCGCGACGCCGGCCTGAAGGTCTGCTGCGGCGGCATCGTCGGCATGGGGGAATCGCGCGACATCCGCGCCGGTCTGATCGCCGCCCTGGCCAACCTGGACCCCTACCCCGAATCCGTACCCATCAATCAACTGGTGAAGGTGCCGGGCACCCCGCTGGCCGACGCGCCCGACCTGGATCCCATCGAGTTCGTGCGCACGATCGCGGTCGCCCGCATCGCCATGCCCCACGCCGTGGTGCGGCTGTCGGCGGGCCGCGAAGACATGCACGACAGCACCCAGGCGCTGTGCTTCATGGCCGGCGCCAACTCGATCTTCCACGGCGAGCGGCTGCTGACCACGCCGAACCCGCAGGCGCAGGCCGACGCCCGGCTGTTCGAGCGCCTGGGACTGGTGCCGATGCCGGAGGCCGAACCATGCACACCCTGATCCTCAGTATTTCCTTCAGCGTCGCCGTCTCGATCTTCCTGAAGCTGGCCCGCAGCGGCGGCATCCGCGTCGACCAGGCCATCGCCGTCAACTACGCGACGGCCGTGGCGCTCAGCCTGTGGCTGCTGCGTCCGCCCCTGAACACGCTGTTCGAGCAGCCTCCCGCAGTCTGGCTGATCCTGGGCCTGCTGGGGGTACTGCTGCCCAGCGTGTTCCTGGTCATGGCGGCCGCCGTGCGCCGGACGGGGATCGTTCGCAGCGACACGGCCCAGCGCCTGTCGCTGATCCTGCCGCTCCTGGCCGCCTTCCTGGTGTTCCACGAGGCCGCGTCGGGCCGCAAGCTGATCGGCATCGTCCTGGCGCTATGCGCCCTGGCCTGCTTGCTGGCGCGCCCCGGGCCTGCGGCACCCGAGGCGCCCCCGCGCCCGGTGCCGCAGGCGGATGCAGCCTCCGCGCCCGATGACGAGGCGCGAGGCACCGCATCGCGCGGCTGGCTGACGTTGCTGGGCGTCTGGGCGGGCTATGGCTGCATCGACATCCTGTTCAAGCAGATGGCGCGGATCGGTGCGGGCTTCGCCGGCAGCCTGCTGCTGAGCTTCACCCTGGCCGGCCTGCTGATGGGCCTGTGGCTGCTGGCCCGGCGTACCCGCTGGCACACCCGCAGCCTGGCGTCGGGGATCCTGCTGGGCGGACTGAACTTCGGCAACATCTACTTCTACATCCGCGCGCACCAGACCTTCCCGGACAATCCCACCCTGGTGTTCGCCGCCATGAACATCGGCGTGATCTCGGTCGGGACACTGGTGGGCGCCGGCCTGTTCCGCGAACGTCTGAGCGCGGTGAACCTACTGGGGATCGGCCTGGCCCTGGGCGCTATCGTGCTGCTGTTCCCCCGCTGAGGCCGTCCGGGCCGGAGCCGGTTCCGGCTCCTGGTCCGGCGCGGCGGACACCGCCAGGGGATCGTCGATCACCGGATCGTGCGAGATGTCGCGCTGCGGATCGATGCGCGGATCCAGCACCGCCATCACGTTGGAATTCTGCAGTGTGTCGGCCATGGGCACGAACTGGGTGGGCGCGTCCTCGCTGCGGTGCGTGCCCTTGACCTTCCGCTCGCGGATGAACACCACCAGCAGGGCGGCGCACGCCGACACGAAGACGAAATACACGTCCGATCCCCAGGCCCGCATGAGGCCGCCGGCCGCCAGCGGCCCCAGACAGGCCCCCAGGCCGTAGACCATGTACAGCAGGGCGCTCAGGCCTACCCGCCGTTCGGGATCGACGTTGTCGTTGGCAAAGGCCGCCCCCATGGGATAGAGCGTGAACTGGACGATCCCCAGCACGCCGGAAAAGGCTACCAGGGCCGGGTAGGGAAATTCGAACCAGCCCCACAGGGGCACCCCCAGGCACAGCAGGAGCAGCGCGCCCAGGCGGATCAGCCGCACCCGGCTCATGTGATCGGCCAGCCAGCCCAACGGCCACTGGCACACCAGGCCGGCCGCCACGGACACCGCCAGGAACACCCCCACCTGGTGATTGTCCATGCCGTGCTGCAGTCCGTAGACGGGCGCCAGGCCATAGAACGCGCCCGTCAGCATGCCGGCGAGGAACAGCACCGTCAGGGACAGGGGCACACGCGCCACGTAGTAGCGCAGGGCCAGGGGCGCCGGCACCTGCAGGGCCGGGTGCAGGCGCCGCGTCAGCGTCACCGGGATCAGGCTGAGCACGCTGCAGATCGCCACGAACACCAGTGGCTCGGCATCCAGTTTCGGAAACAGCCCCACCGCCAGCTGGCCCAGCACCGTGCCCAGACAGGACGCGACCATGTAGAAGCCGAACACGGTCCCCCGCGAGGCGTTCTCGGTCTGCTCGTTGAGCCAGCTTTCGATGGCGATGAACAGGCTGACCATGGCGATGCCCGCGACGAAGCGCAGCGCCAGCCAGACCCACAGGTTCTCGATCAGGATCAGCGCCAGCACGGTGACGGTGACCAGCGCCGCGCAGGCCGCGTAGGCGCGGATGTGGCCCACGCCGATGATCAGCCGGTGTCCGATCCGGGCACCCAGCACCAGGCCCAGGTAATACGCGGCGATCATCGCCCCGACCCAGACCTCGGACACGGACAGCGCCGTCAGGCGCAAGCTCAGGTAGGTATTGAACAGCCCGGAACTGAGCAACAGGATCAAGGTCGCCAGATACAGGGAAAAGAATGCGCCGATTGTCTTGGCCATGCGGGATTCCGGTCGGGAGCGCCGCCGGCATCCGACCGGCATTGCTCTCAAGCGAGCATCATAGCAGCGGCGCATGCCGCCCGGCGGCATCCTCGTTTATCATAGGACCATGAGCGAAACAGACCTCTCTCCCACTCTCAGCCACCTGGATGAAAACGGCCAAGTCCGCATGGTCGACGTCGGCGCCAAGGCCCCGACCGACCGCACCGCCGTGGCCGAGGGCCGCGTGCGCCTGAACGCGCACGCCTGGGGCCTGCTGTCGGCCCAGGCCAACGCCAAGGGCGAGGTCCTGAACACGGCCCGCATCGCCGGCATTCTGGCGGCCAAGCGCTGCGCCGAACTCATCCCCCTGTGCCACAGCCTGCCGCTCAGCTTCGTCGGGGTGGACTTCTCGGCCGACGAATCCAGCCGCACGCTGACCATCCGCGCCACCAGCCGCACCCGTCACCAGACAGGCGTCGAAATGGAGGCGATGATGGCCTGCTCGGTCGCCGCCCTGACGGTCTATGACATGTGCAAGGCCGCCGACAAGGGCATCGTCGTCGAGCAGATCCGCCTGCTCAGCAAAACCGGAGGCAAGAGTGGCGACTGGCGCAACGATTGATGTCCTGTATTTCGCCCAGGTCGCGGAACACATGGGCATGCGGCGCGAAACCCTGCCGCTGGACGCGCCCGTCCGGGCGGGCGACTGGCTGGACGCGCTGGCGATGCGCTGTCCCGCGCTGGGATCCTCGACCCGCCTGAAACTCGCCATCAACCAGGAACACGCCGGACGCGCCGCCACGATCCGCCCGGGCGACGAGGTCGCCGTGTTCGAACCCGTCACCGGCGGCTAGGGCCGGTTCGCGCGCATCATGATCCGCATCCAGACCGAACGCTTCGAGGTCGCCGAACTGACCGACCTGCTGCAGGCCCGCGCGGCTGGTCGGGCCGGCGCCCTGGTGCACTTCCTGGGCATGGTGCGCGACTACAGCCCCGACGCCGACTCCCGCAGCCTGTTCCTGGAACACTACCCGGGCATGTGCGAACGCGAGATCCAGGCGCTGTGCGATCATGCGAAACAGCGCTGGGACATCCTCGACACTGTGGTGGTCCACCGGGTCGGAGAACTGCCGCTGGGCGATCCCATCGTCTTCGTCGGCGTGGCCGCCGCCCACCGGGGCCAGGCCTTCCAGGCCTGCGAATACATCATCGACGCCCTGAAGACCCGCGCCCCCTTCTGGAAGCGCGAGACCCTGGCCGACGGCCGCGCCTTCTGGGTCGAACAACAGACTGCCGACGCGGAGAAAACCGCCCGGTGGGACTAGGGCCTGTTCACACTAATCAAGGAGTCGCGAAGGCATGAAAAATCTGGCTGAACAAGGCGCCTGGCGCCGCGCGTATGTCCATACGCGCAAGACGGGCAACGCAGGGCAGGCGGATTTTTCATGCCTTCCCGCAGGGTTGGGCCTGAGCGCCGCCGCCCGCTGCGTTGTCCATCCTCGCAAGACATTGAGTCTTGCTGCGGTGCACGCCTTGCGCTCGACAGCGCTCAGGCCCAACGCGATCCCCTTGATTAGTGTGAACAGGCCCTCGCCCCAGGACACGCCATGAAAGCCAACCCCGCCCTGCCGCCCGTCAGCCTGCGCTGCGCGGTGCTGACGATCTCCAGCCGCCGCACGGCCGCCGAGGACACGACCGGCGACTATCTGGCCACCGCCCTGGGCGAGGCGGGCCACGCCCTGCGGGCCCGCGCGCTGTGCCCGGACGACCGCTACCGGATCCGCAAGGTCGTCAGCGACTGGATCGCGGATCCGGATATCCAGGTGATCCTGTGCAATGGCGGCACGGGCTTCACCCACGGCAAGTCCACCATCCCCGCCGTCACGCCGCTGCTGGACCAGGTCGTGCCCGGCTTCGGCGAACTGTTCCGCCACCTGTCCTGGCTGGACATCGGCGCTTCCTCGCTGCAGTCCGACGCCCTGGGCGGCATGGCCAACGACACCCTGGTGTTCTGCCTGCCCGGTTCGACGGGCGCCTGCCGGCTGGCCTGGGAAAAGATCCTCCTGCCCCAGCTCGACAGCCGCCAGCGCCCCTGCAATTTCGCCAGCGTCTACCGCGCGGCGCATATGGACATCTGACATGCTCGATTTCGATACCGCCCAGGCACGGCTGGCGGCGCGCGGGCGCGCGCCCACCGGGCACGAAACCATCCCTCTCGACGCGCTCTCCGGCCGCGTGCTGGCCCAGGACATCGTCGCCGTCCTGGACCTGCCGCCCGCCGACAACAGCGCCATGGACGGCTACGCGCTGCGCGCCGCCGACGCGGCGGTCCCCGGCGCCACGCTGCCGGTCCAGCAGCGCTGCTTCGCCGGTCAGGCCCCCGATCCCCTGCTGCCTGGCCAGGCCATCCGGCTGTTCACCGGCAGCGTGATCCCGGCCGGCGCCGACACCGTCGTCATGCAGGAAGACTGTCGCGAAGACAATGGCCGGGTCGCCATCCTGACGCCGCCCCCGCCCGGACGGCACATCCGCCGCCGGGGGGAAGACATGCGGACGGGGCAGATTGTCCTCGTCCGCGGCACCCGCCTGGAAGCCGGCCAGCTGGCTGTCCTGGCGGCCCAGGGCTACGACCGGGCATCCGTCTTTCCCCGCCTGAAGGTCGGCATTCTGACCACCGGCGACGAACTCGTCCCCCCCGGCCAGCCCCTGCCCCCGGCCGCGATCCACAATTCCAACGCGCCGATGCTCGCCAGCCTGTGCGGCGGCCTGGGCACGGCCGCGCCGGTGTTGCGCCACGCCCGCGACGACGCGGACGCCACTCGCCGTGCGCTGGCCGAACTGAACGAGGCCTGCGACCTGGTGCTCAGCGTGGGCGGCGCCTCGGTCGGGGAGAAGGATCTGGTCAAACCCGCCATCGAGGCCCTGGGCGGCACGCTGGATCTGTGGCGGGTGCGCATGAAGCCGGGCAAGCCGGTCGCGCTGGCCGAACTGAACGGCCACCCGGTGGCCTGCCTGCCCGGCAACCCGGTCTCGGCCTTCGCCGTGTTCACGCTGCTGGTCAGCCCCCTGATCCGTGGCCTGCAGGGCCGCCGGGACGTGCTGCCCCCCGTGAGGCGCGGCATCCTGGACACGCCTCGTCCCGTCGGCGGCGAACGCGACGATTTCCTGCGCATCCAGGCCGTGCGGGGCGCCGCCGGACTGCCCCGCCTGACGCCGCACACCCAGCAAAGCTCGGGGGCGCTCGGCAGCCTGGCCTGGGCGCACGGCCTGGCCCGCATTCCGGCGGGTTCGCGGCTGGAATCCGGCGCGGAAGTCGACTGGATGGCGCTGTCCGACTGGCTGTCCTGACTTCTACCGCCAGCGCGCCCAATCGTCGGGAGTATTCAGATTGACCAGCGCGTCCGCGTCGATGAAATCGACGGCGATCGCGCCGCAGGACCGCAACCAGCCCTGGACTTGACGACTGCCCGCGTCCAGGAACGCCCGCAACCCGTCCGCCAGATCACGGTGCGCCATCAGGCAGAGCGGATGCGGACCTTCGGACGTGCGCGCATAGGCTGGACGGTCGGGCCGGGCCGCCTCGCCCAGCCGCGCACCCAGATCGCCGGGCCAGCGCAGCACATCCACAGGCAGCACGAACAGCCAGGGCGATCGCGCCCGCCGCAGCCCCGCCAGCACTCCGGCCAGGGGACCGCAATCCGCATATTCGGGGTCGTCGCGCACGACCGTGCCATAGGCGGCGTAGTCGTCGAAATGACGGTTGGCACTGATCCACAGGACGTCCGCCCCCTGGGCGCGCAGATGTCGGCAGACGTGGGCCACCAGGGGTTCGCCACGCCAGGGCATCAGCCCCTTGTCGGCCTGGGGATCCCGGGCGGTCCGCATGCGCCGTGACTGCCCGCCCGCCAGAATCAGGCCATCGAACACTTCAGCTTGCCTCCACCGCGCGACTTGCTCCCACGCTGCTGCTTTCGTCCACCTCCCGGCCCGCATGCCGCTCGGATTCTCCACCTCCCGGCCTGCATGCCGCTCGGATTCGTCAGGCTTGGCGCAGCCCGCAGGGGCTGCGCCAAGTCCTGCCTCATCCACCGATGTAGCTCATCTCGACCTTGTGGTCGCGATGGGCCTCGCCGCGCGATTCGGAATAGCGGTCGTCACGCGCCTGCCAGACGCCCGCCAGACGCCGCGCCAGCGCCGCGTCGTCGGCCCCGGCGCGCAGCAGGCCGCGGATGTCGTGGCCCTGTTCGGCGAACAGGCAGGTGAACAGCCGCCCTTCGGGCGACAGGCGCAACCGCGTACAGTCCCCGCAGAAGGGTTGGGACACGCTGGTGATCAGGCCGATCTCGCCCGCGCCATCGGCATAGGCCCAGCGGGTGGCGACTTCGCCCCGGTAGCGGGCCTGGATCGGCCGCAGCGGAAATTCGGCGCCGACGATCCGCACGATCTCCGCCCCGGTAACGACTTCGTCCATGCGCCAGCCGTTGGTGTTGCCGACGTCCATGTATTCGATGAAGCGCAGCGTATGGCCGGTACCCCTGAAATGGCGCGCCATCGGCAGGATCTGGCCGTCGTTCATGCCCCGACGCACGACCATGTTGACCTTCACGGGCGCCAGCCCGGCCGCGGCGGCGGCCTCGATCCCTTCGAGGATCGTGGCGACCGGGACGCCACTGTCGCTCATGCGCTCGAACAGGGCGTCGTCCAGCGCGTCGAGGCTGACCGTCACCCGTGTCAGGCCGGCGTCTGCCAGCGCGCGGGCCTTGCGGGCCAGCAGCGTGCCGTTGGTGGTCAGGGTCAATTCGGGCGGCTCGCCGTCCGGCGCGCGCAGATCGGCCAGCATCCCGACCAGGGTCTCGATCTGCTTGCGCAGCAAGGGTTCGCCGCCGGTCAGACGGATCTTGCGCACCCCGCCCGCCAGGGCGATCCGGGCGACCCGGGTGATTTCCTCGAAGGTCAGCAGGGCGCCATGCGGCAGGAAGGCATGATCCGCGCCGAACAGTTCGCGCGGCATGCAGTAGGTGCAGCGGAAATTGCAACGATCCGTGACGGAAATCCGCAGGTCGCGCAGGGGACGCCCGAGCGCGTCACGCACCGACCCGCCCGGCGCCGGGGCCGCGTCGCGGCCTTCCGGCGCCGGGTCTGGCCGGCGAGGGATCACGCTGGGCATGGAATCAGTCGTTTTCCTTGACCCGGTAGACCAGGGTGGCGACCTTGGCCAGGCCCAGGACCTTGACCGTGACGCTTCCCAGCAGCAGACGCGACAGGCCGCTGCGGCCATGGCTGCCGATGAAGATCAGGTCGCAGCCTTCGGTCTGGGCGGCCTGCACGATGCCGTCGGCGACGTTGAAGTTGGACACCGCCAGGGACTTGGCCTTGACACCGGCCGTCTCGGCCCGGTCGAGCACGGCCTGGAGGTATTTCTGGGCCTGCTCGGCGGCGGTGCGATCGTAGTCTTCATCCGTGATGGCATAGGCGGCGGCCATGCCGTCGAAGCCGACCGTGGCGGCGAAAGGCTGGCTCACGTGCAGCGCGACGATCTCCGCGCCAATGGTGCGGGCAAAGCAGACGCCCTTGTTGGCCGCCTGGGCGGAAAGCTTGGAGCCATCCGTGGGGATCAGGATTTTCTTGAACATACGCGGATCATCCAAAACGCTGACTAGGGGACATCAGCATAACCGCTGGCCCCCCGAAATGACAGTCGGATCAGCCCTGAGTTTGATCTGCGCCATACTCCCGGGCCGCCAGGAACAGATTCGTGCAGCGCGCGCCCGAGCGGCAGAAGGCCAGCACCGGAGCGGGCAGCTCCTGCAACAGGCCGACGAACTCGGCCACGTCGGCGGCGGTGATTGCGCCGCTGACCACAGGCTGGTAGCGCGCCTGCAGCCCTGCGTCCCGGGCCGCCCGCAGCACATCGTCCGACAAGGGCTGCCCGGGGCCGCCCTCGCCGTCCGGGCGGTTGATGATGACAGACTTGAACCCCGCGTCCGCCAGGGCCTGCATGTCATCGGGCCGCAACTGGGGCGCGACGGAGAAATCGGGGGTCAGGGTCTGGTAGGTCGGGGTCATGTTGTCTCGATCGTCAGGTGATGTTCCGCCAGCAGCCGTCCCATCAATGGACCCGCCAGCACCTCGTGCTCGGCCTGGCGCTGCGCCGACAGGCCGTCGGTGCCATCCACACCGAGCGCGGGATGGCACATCAGCACGTCGCCGTCGCGGCACGACGCCAGCCAGCGGCGCATCCAGCCCTCGTAGGCCGGAACGCCGCCCTGAAAATCATACACGCCCAGGAAGCCGGGATTGAGCGCATGGCCGCGCGCGGCCGCCCGCCGCCGCAAGCCGGCGGCGCCCAGCCCGGCGATGACGGCGGCCTTGAAGCGCAGGCGCGGCGGCAGGCCCGCCATGCGGGGCCGTCCGACGTCGCGGATCCAGGGCCGGCCGTCCCGAGGCTCGGGCAGCGATTCCAGCAGTGCCTCGCGGATGCCGGGCAACTGGTGCACGTGCTGGTGACCGTCGATGTAATCGGGCGCGCGGCCCGTGATGTCCTGGAACAGCGCCAGCTGCCGCTGAACGGCGGCGCGCACGGCGTCGCCGGGCAGCCGCCCCAGCCAGGCCGTCCGGATCAGCGTCCCCAGAGGCAGACACGGACCGGGCTGGCCGAAGGATTCGGTGAAGTTCAGGTGCAGGCCGAGCTGGAGCCCGGAAGCCAGCAGGGCCTGTGTGTCCCGGCGCGCGGCCGGGCCGTCGACCAGCAGGCTGGTGGCCGACAAGCGCCCCAGCCCGGCCAGCGACAGGATGCCGGCGTTGACCGCCGGATTCATTCCGAAATCATCGGCGCACAATACAATGCGCCGGTATCGATGCCCTGCTGCTTGTGAATCCGGATCCATGTTCAAGAAACTCGCTGCCCAGATCGGCTGGTTCGTCATTGTAGGCTGCGCGGCGGCGGCCACCCACTGGGCGGTCGCCGTGGCCTGCGTGGCCCTGGGGGGGCTGGCGCCGCTGGCCGCCAACATCGTCGGCTGGCTGGTGGCGTTCGGCGTGTCCTTCACGGGCCATTACCGCCTGACCTTCCGCCGCCATCGCGCGCCGCTGCGCCGCGCCGCCGCGCGGTTCTTCCTGGTGTCGGCGCTGGGCTTCGCCGTCAACGAGGCCGCCTACGCCGCGCTGCTGCGCCTGACGACGATCCGCTACGACGTCCTGCTGGCCCTGGTGCTGGTCGGCATCGCCGGGATGACCTTCATTCTGGGGCGCTACTGGGCGTTTCGCCGCAGCCATTGACGGTTTCGGCGGCCGGGACACGCCACAAGCCCATCTTGCGCGTCCGCGCCTGGGGCTCGCGGCCCGACAGCGCCGGATAGCGGTCGGCCTCGTCCAGCCAGGCCAGCAGCCAGGTCGTCGCATGGCCCGGATCGCATAGGTAGGCCTGCAGCCGCTCCGGCGACCACAACCTGTCGGCGCCCCGATCGGGCGCGAAGCCGGCCGCATCGGCCAGTTCGCGGCGCCAGTCGTCGCCCTGCATGACATGCGGATCGTCCCAACGCGTGACGGCGATGACCGGATCGCGCCAGCCGGCATACATGGGCACGTCGTAGGCGTACTGACCGAGCATCACCAGACGGTCGCCGGGCGCCGCCGACGCGGCCAGCGCCTGGGCCAGGCTCCTGGTGCTGCGCTGCGGGAACAGCACCAGCGCCACCACCGCCAGCAGGCACAGGCCGGCCGCCACCAGGGCATGGCGCACCAGGCCGCGGCCCGCCCCCGGGGCGTTGGATTCTTCCCGCTGCTCGAAAGTTTCCTGGATGAACCAGGCCAGCGGCGGCAGCGCGGCGATCACATAGCCGACCAGTTTCGAGGCGGGAATCGAGAAGAACACCAGCACCACGACCAGCCAGGACAGCATCAGGCCGCGCAACACCCGGCGGTCGACCTGTTCGATCCGGTGGGCGGGCGGCACGAACGCCGTCTGCAGCGGCCCCCGGGGCTGGAACCAGCGCCACAGCTGGATCGACCAGGGCAGCGTCAGGCCCAGCACCACCGGTACGTAAAACCAGAAAGGGTACGGATTGTTGAAGCTGGATTCGAGGAAGCGCCGGAAATGCTGGTAGACGATGAAATAGTCGAAGAAGCCTGAATGGCGCATCTCCATGATCGCCACCCAGGGCAGGGCCAGCGCCAGGAACAGCAGGATGCCCGGCCACCACAGCAGGCGCCCCAGAGCGCGGTACCGGCGCCGGCCCAGGAGCCAGAAGAACAGCACCCCGCCCGGCAGCACGACGCCGATCAGGCCCTTGGCCAGGAATCCGGCCGCCGCCGCGGCATACATGGCCGTCAGCGACCAGGCGTCCGGACGCAGCTGCTCGCGGCGGAACACCGCGTCGGCGCCCGCCATCACGGTCAGGCCCATCAGGGCGGCCACCAGCATGTCCAGATTGGCGTAGTGCGCCGCGCCGAACAGGAAAGGCTGCACCGCCAGGATCAGGACCGTCCGGCTCGCGGAGCGACCGCTGGCGTAGCGGCGCAGGAAGACGTAGGTCACCGTCACCAGCGCCGTGGCGGCCAGCACCGAGCACAGTCGCCCGGCCCAGGCATTGTCGCCGAACACCGCCAGGGACGCCGCCGTCAGCCAGTAGAACAACGGCGGCTTGTGAAAGAAGGGCAAGCCGTCCAGGCGCGGCGTCAGGTAATCCCCCGAAGCCAGCATGTGCCAGGCCACCCCGACGTAGCGGCCCTCGTCGGGCAGCAGCAGGGGATACGCCCAGGTCGTGGCCGCCAGCCAGAGAAAGGTGAACAGCGCCACCCAGGGCCAGGCACGCCGGGCCTGCAGGCGCCGCCAGAGGGATTCTCCGGCATCCACCAGCCGCGTGCCGAAGACGGGGAATCTCATGCTTGCCGTTCTCCCGGGGAAAGAGGATCATCGGTCGCCGGAGCGGGATCCGCGCCCGCCGCGTCGGACCGCGCATAGCGCGGCGGCGGAACTTCCAGACCGGGGCGGGAACCGGATCCGGCGCCCGGGCCACGGCCCGGGCCGACGCCGTCCAGCCCCGCGCCCGCACGTTCCCGCAGCAGGTAGACGGGCCGTCCCTTGACCTCGGTGAAAATGCGGGCGACATATTCGCCCACCACCCCCAGCGACATCAGGTTGACCCCGGCGAAGAACAGGATCACGGTGATCAGGGTGGCCCAGCCGCGCACCGCGTCGCCGTAGAGCAGATGGGACACGATGATGAACAGGCCATACAGGAAGGCCAGCAGCGACACGCAGGCTCCCAGCAGGCTGAGCAGGCGCAGCGGCCAGGTGGTGAAGGCCGTCAGCCCGTCCACGGCGAAGCGCAGCAGCTTCAGGGGCCGGAAACGGCTGGTGCCGTGCAGCCGCTGGGGCGGCGTGTAGGCCATGGCCTCGGACTGGAAGCCGACCCAGGCGAACAGGCCCTTCATGAAGCGGTCGCGCTCCGGCAGCCGCTTCAGGGCTTCGACCACGGCTCGATCCATCAAGCGGAAATCCCCGGCGTTGGGCGGCACGCCCAGGCCGTTCGAGGTGCGCATCAGGGCGTAGAACAGCCGGGTGCCGACGCGCTTGAACCAGGTCTCGTCGTCGCGCGTGGCGCGCACGGCGTAGACCATGTGCACCCCGGCGCGCCAGCGCGCCAGCATCGCGGGAATCATGTCCGGGGGATGCTGCATGTCGGCATCCAGGCAGACCACGGCGTCGCCGCGCGCCACGTCCAGTCCGGCGGTCAGGGCGGCTTCCTTGCCGAAATTGCGCGACAGGCGCAGATAGACGATTTCCGGATGCAGGCTGGTCCAGTGGCGCATCAGTTCCGGAGTGCCGTCGGTGCTGCCGTCGTCGACGACGATGATTTCCGGCGTGCAGTCCTGGCGCGCCAGCATGGCCAGCAACTCCGGCAGCAGCACGCCCAGGTTGGCCTGCTCGTTCAGGCAGGGAATGACGCAGGACAGGGCGGCGGTTTCGGGCATGATGGGGAACGCCAGCATGGCTGGGCGACACGCAATATGGGGGACGAGTGAAGTCTTCGATCATAACTGAACGCCGGACCCGGCGGGCCTCGCCGGCGCCGATGAGACTTTGCGGTTCTCCATTAAGATAACTATAATATGAATCTTTGAAATCCCTACCCGCAGCCGCATGGAAGACACTCCGGTCTGTACCGAGGACGAGATCACCTCCCTCGTCCACCGCTTCTACCGCCGCGTCCGCCAGGATCCGGTCCTGGGGCCGGTCTTCGACGCCCACATCGACGACTGGGACGAACACCTGGAACGCATGGTGCGCTTCTGGTCGTCGCTGCTGCGGCGCACCGGCACCTACAGCGGCGCGCCCATGCCGCGCCACATCGCCCTGCGGGGCCTGGAAGGCCCGATGTTCGTGCGCTGGCTGGATCTGTTCCGCGACACGCTGGATGAATTCGATAATCCCGCCTTCACCGCCCAGGCCGAGGACTTCGCCCGACGCATCGCCCGCAGCCTGTGGTATGGCTACCAGATCAGCCACCAACCCGACCAACCCGTGACGGAGTTCGACGCCCATGTCCCGCCTGCTCGATATTGAGGAACCAGCCGCCGCCGCGCCGCGGCCGTCCATGGCGGCCTTCCTGGCCCTGGGATTCAGGCCGCTGTACATGGCCGGCGCCGCCTGGGCGCTGATCTCGATCGCCCTGTGGATTTTCGCCCCGCAGGTACTGGACGGTCCCCTGCCGCAGGTCTACTGGCACGCCCACGAAATGCTGTGGGGCTTCATCATCACCATCGCGGTCGGCTTCCTGCTGACCGCCAGCGCCACCTGGACCGGATTCAATCCCCTTTCCGGCCGCCCCCTGGGCCTGCTGTGCCTGCTGTGGCTCATCGCCCGCGTCGGCTTCCTGGCGGGCGGACTGCCGGGCTTCTGGATCGCCACGGCGGCCGAACTGCTGTTCTTCCTGACCGCCGCGACCAGCCTGATGCGCGTGATGGTCAAGGGCCGCAGCCGCCGCAACTACGGTCTGCCGGTGGTGATGCTGGCGCTCGGCGCGGCCGATCTGCTGTACCTGCTGGCGGCGCGGCGCGGCGACTATGCGCTGCTGATGCAGCGCTTCGACCTGGGCCTGATCGGCATGGCCGTGATCGCTCTGCTGATCGCCCGGCGCGTCATTCCCTTCTTTTCCATGCGCATGGTCCAGGGCCTGCAGATCCCCATGCTGACCCGCTCCGGCCACGTCCAGATGGTCTTCAGCGCCCTGGCGCTGGCGGCCGGCGTACTGATGCAGATCGCGCCGCCCGCCGCCGGCGGGCCGGCGTTCCTGCCGCTGCTCATGGCCTTCAGCCTGGCGCTGACCGGCCTGATCAGCCTGGGCCAACTGCTGGCCTGGCGGCCTCTGGCCGTGCTGCGCAAGCCCATGTTGTGGATCCTGTACCTGGGCTACGCGTTCATCGGCGTCGGTCTGCTGGTCGCGGCGGTCCAGGTCAGCGGCCTGTTCGACCCGACGCTGCTGCGCGGCCTGCTGGCCCGCAGCGCCACGCACGTCCACCTGATCGGCATGGCGGGCTTCTGCATCCTCATCATCGGCATGCTGACCCGCACTGCCCTGGGCCATCTGGGGCGCCCGCTGGCCCTGGACGGCAGCATGCTGGCCAGCTACTGGCTGATGATCGCCGCCGTCGTCTTCCGGCTGGCCGCGCTGTGGCCCTCGGCCGCCAGCCAGCACCTGCTGCACCTGGCCGCCGCCGCCTGGATCCTGTGCCTGGGGCTGTACCTGTGGCGCTTCGCGCCGATGCTGATCCGTCCCCGGCCGGACAGGCCCTGATGCCCGTCCCGACCCAGAGCCCGACATGCGTCTGACCAACATGAGCGACTACGCGGTGCGGCTGCTGATCTATCTCGGCAGCCACCGCGACCGCCTCTGCACGATCGCCGAGATCGCCCAGGTCTACGGCATTTCCGAGCCGCATCTGATGAAGATCACGCACCGCCTGGCCCAACGCGGCTGGATCCGCACCGTGCGCGGCAAGAACGGCGGCATGGAACTGGCCCACGAGCCCTGCGAGATCCGCCTGGGGGCGCTGATACGCGACATGGAGAACGACCTGGCGCTGGTCGAGTGCATGGGAGCCGACAATCACTGCATCCTGAGCGGCTGCTGCGGCCTGAAGCCCATCGTCGCGGGCGCGATGAAGGCCTTCATGGATCACCTGGACGCCCATACCCTGGCCGACGTCATCCCCCCCATCTCGCCGGCCGCGATCCGCATCGCGCCCGAGCGCGTGGCGGCGGGCGATTTCCCGACAACCGCGTGAGGCGCCGCCCCGCTCGGACGAGGAAGGGCCGAACAGCCCGACCACGGGGAGGACCGTCGCACAGGGCGCAGGGCCTCCGCCACCGCGCGTACAGCGGGGCAACCCCGCTATTGCACGAGCGGAGAATCCGCGCCCTGCATGGGGATGCCCTCGATGCGGGCGGTCCCGACCAACTGCCGCAGGTACTGATGCACGGCCCGCCGCCGGCTGGACGCCTCGAGCCAGCCGGCCAGCCGTTCATGCACGGCCTCGAACGGCAGGGCGCGCCCTTCGATCCGGAAGCCGGTGCGCACGATGTGGAACCCGAAGCGGGTCTCGACCAGTTCGCCGCCCAGGGTGTATTCCGGCAGCGCGAAGATCGCCCGCTCGAATTCCGGCACCATCTCGCCGCGCCCCAGTTCGCCCAGGGCGCCGCCCTTGGCTCCGGAAGGACAATTGGAATAGGCCCGGGCGGTGGTCGCGAACGAGCCCAGGCCCTCGCGGTGCAGCTCGGCCAGGATGCCGTTGGCCCGGGCGCGCAATTTCTGCACGTCCAACCCGGAGGTGGCCTGAAACAGGATGTGCCAGGCCTCGACCCGGTCGCCTTCGCGGAACTCGTCGGGATGCTGCTCGTAGTAGCGCCGGCAACTGGCCTCGTCCGCCTCGGGCGTGCGCACGTCGTGGGCCAGCACGGCTTCCAGCAGGGCATCGTCGCCCTCGGCCGACAGGTCCAGCTCGGCGGCACGCTGGCGGCACAGGGCGCGCAGCACCAGTTCCTGGCCGGCGGCCAGGCGGGGATTGGCTTCCCGCTGGTGGCGCGGGACCTCGGCCAGGATTTCGGCTTCGGTGATAAGGGTGTCGTTGACGGTGATCATCCTGCGTCCCGGATTCGCTCAGCGCGGCCGCACGAGCTGCCAGGCCCGCGTCAGGTAGGCGACCGAGGCGAAACCCGACCACACGTGCACCAGGCGGGTGAAGGGGAAGATCACGAACAGCGTCATGCCCAGCACCATATGCAGGCGGTAGACGGCGGGCACGCCCTCCAGGGCGCCGACCGCGCCGCCGCGGAAGGTGACGATGCGCTGTGCCCATTCACCCAGCTGGATCATCACCGCGCCGTCGGTGTGGTGCACGGAGGTGAAGATCGAGGCGATGCCCACCACCAGCACCAGCAGGATCCACAGCAGCGTCACCCAGTCGGACAGGCTGGAATTGTGGGCCAGGCGGATTTCCGCCCAGCGGCGGTGGATCAGCAACAGCAGGCCGATCAGGCATACGACCCCCAGGATCGCACCGACCACGATGGCCATCAACTGCTTGAACTGCGTCGTCACGCCGAAGGCGTGGTAGACGGCCGGCGGCGTCAGCAGCCCCACCATGTGGGTGAAGAACAGGGAAATGATCCCGATGTGGAACAGGTTGCTGCCCCAGCGCAGCGATCCCCGGCGCAGCAGCTGGCTGGAGTCGCTCTTCCAGGTGTACTGCTCGCGCTCGAAGCGTAGCAGGCTGCCCACGAAGAACACGGTCAGCGCGATATAGGGATACACCCCGAAGAAAAAGAGTTCGAGCGTAGCTTGCATAGGAGTCTCCTCAGGCCTGGCCGCCGGCGGGACCGGCCTGGCGGGAACGGGGCGGGTGGAACACGAGGGGCTGCGCGCCGTCCCCGCGGCCCGGGCGGCGCATCAGCAGGGGTTCGGTGCCGTCGGCCTCGGGGCCGAAAGTGATCAAGGTTTCCTCCATGTCCCCTTCGGGGGGATCGGGCAGGACCTCGGGTTGCACGTCGGTCATGGTCCGCAACTGGGCGAACAGGCAGGCATAGGGACTGTCCGCTTCCGCCAGCTTGTCGCCCAGCCGGGCCAGCACATGGATGGCATCGCCCAGCAGGTCCTCGGCCGCCTCGGCCGGGATCTGGCCGAGGAATTCCAGGAACAGCGGCACGTAATCCGGCAGTTCCGTGGTGGCGGGCTCCAGCCCGTGCTTCAGGTATTCGTTGCGCAGGTCCACCATGGCCTGGCCCCGATCGCGGGACTCGCCGTGGACGTGCTCGAACAGGTGCAGGGAATGGGCCGCGCGGCGATCGAAGGTGGCGACGTACCGCTCCTGGAGGTCGATCAGGTCCTCACCCCGGTCCAGGAAGTCGAACAGGGGCGCCAGCCGGGTGCGCACATCGGCCGGCAGAGCCGCGTGCAGTTCCGGCAAGGCGTCCAGCCAGTCCTGCTCGGGATAGCCGAGCAGCACGGACAGGATGGAGAACACCGGCGCCTGGCGGGAAGGATGGATGGAATCCATGGCTTCTCTCCCGCTCAGGCCGTGCGGGCCGGGTCGAGGAACACCACGCTCGGCTTGCGCTTGTTGCGCGGCTTGCCGAACAGCGAGCCCTCGGACGTCCCGCCAGAGCAGCCATTGCCGAAGGTGAAGCCGCAGCCGCCCCGGATCTCGAAGGCGTTCTCGGCGCTTTCCCGGTGGGCGGTCGGCACCACGAAGCGGTCCTCGTAGTTGGCGATGGCCAGGTAGCGATGCATGTCCTCGACCTGGTGCAGGGTCAGGCCGACCTGATCGAGGATGTCATGGCGTTCCTGGCGGTCCACCGAACGCGCCCGCATGAAGGCGCGCATGCCCAGCAGGCGCTCCAGCGCCGTGGCGATCGGGGCCTCGTCTCCGGCCGTCAGCAGGTTGGCCAGGTAGCGCAGGGGGATGCGCAGCGACTGCACATCGGGGATCTCGCCGAACGCGCCGATCTGGCCGCTGTTGGCGGCGGACTGGATCGGCGAGAGCGGCGGCACGTACCACACCATGGGCAGGGTGCGGTATTCCGGGTGCAGGGGGAAGGCGATCTTCCATTCGACGGCCATCTTGTAGACCGGGGAATTGCAGGCCGCATCCAGCCAGTTTTCCGGGATGCCGTCGGCCAGGGCCTGGCGGCGGACTTCCGGATCGTTCGGATCCAGGAACAGGTCCAGCTGCGCCTGGTACAGGTCCTTCTCATGGATCGTGCTGGCGGCGGCCTCGATGCCGTCGGCATCGTAGAGCAGCACGCCCAGGTAGCGGATCCGGCCCACGCAGGTCTCGGAACAGACCGTGGGCATGCCGGCCTCGATGCGCGGATAGCAGAAGATGCACTTTTCCGCCTTGCCGGACTTCCAGTTGTAGTAGATTTTTTTATAGGGGCAACCCGAGATGCACATGCGCCAGCCGCGGCACTTGTCCTGGTCGATCAGGACGATGCCGTCCTCGGCGCGCTTGTAGATCGAACCGGACGGGCAGCTGGCCACGCAGGTGGGGTTCAGGCAATGCTCGCACAGGCGCGGCAGATACATCATGAAGGTGTTCTCGAACTGCCCGTAGATGTCCTTCTGCACCGCCTCGAAGTTGTAGTCCTGCGAACGCTTGGCGAACTCGCCTCCCAGGATTTCCTCCCAGTTGGGGCCCCACTCGATCTTTTCCATGCGCCGGCCGGTGATCAGGGAGCGCGGTCGCGCCACGGGCGGCGTGGTGCGCTCCGGAGCCTTCTGCAGGTAGTCGTAATCGTAGGTGAAAGGCTCGTAATAGTCGTCGATCTCGGGCAGGTTCGGGTTCGAGAAGATGCGCGACAGCAGGCGCAGCTTGCCCCCCTGGCGCGGCTCGATGCGGCCGTTGTCGCGGCGGCGCCAGCCGCCGTTCCAGCGGTCCTGGTTCTCCCAGTCCTTGGGGTAGCCCACGCCGGGCTTGGTCTCGACGTTGTTGAACCAGGCGTATTCCATGCCCTCGCGGGACGTCCAGACGTTCTTGCAGGTGATCGAACAGGTATGACAGCCGATGCATTTGTCCAGGTTCAGGACCATGGCGACTTGCGCGCGGATTTTCATGTGCCGGACTCCTCAGGCCTGCGTCTGGGCGGAAACCTCATGGGTTTCGTCCATCCAGTCGACATTTTTCATTTTGCGGACGACCACGAACTCGTCGCGGTTCGAGCCGACCGTGCCGTAGTAATTGAAGCCGTAGGATAACTGGGCGTAGCCGCCGATCATGTGCGTAGGCTTGAGCACGGTACGGGTCACGGAATTGTGGATCCCGCCACGCTTGCCGGTGACCTCGGACCCCGGCACGTTCACGATCTTTTCCTGGGCGTGGTACATCATGGTCATGCCCTCGGGCACGCGCTGGCTGACCACGGCGCGCGCGACCAGCGCCCCGTTGACGTTGAAGACCTCGATCCAGTCGTTGTCCACGATGCCGGCCTTGGCCGCGTCGATCTCGGACATCCAGACGATCGGGCCGCCGCGCGAGAGCGTCAGCATGATCAGGTTGTCGGAATAGGTGGAGTGGATCCCCCATTTCTGGTGCGGCGTGATGAAGTTCAGCACCACGTGCGGTTCGCCGTTGCTGAACCGCTTGTCCAGCATGGGCTCGATGGTCTTGGTGTCCACCGGCGGCCGATACACGCACAGGGATTCGCCGAAATCGCGCATCCAGGGGTGGTCCTGGTAGAGTTCCTGACGGCCGGTCAGCGTGCGCCAGGGGATGAGCTCGTGCACGTTGGTGTAGCCGGCGCTGTAGCTGACCTTGTCGGACTCGATCCCCGACCAGGTGGGCGAAGTCAGGATCTTGCGCGGCTGGGCCTGGATGTCGCGGAAGCGGATTTTCTCGTGCTCGCTGGACTTGACCAGGTGGGAATGGTCCCGCCCGGTGAATTTCGACAGGGCCTCCCAGGCCTTGAGGGCCACGTGGCCGTTGGTTTCCGGCGCCAGGGTCAGGACGGTCTCGCAGGCGTCGATGTCGGTGAAGATGCGCGGCTGGCCCTGGCCGACGCCCGGCTCGCGCTCGCGGCCGTTCAGCTTGCCGAGGAACTCGACTTCTTCCTTGGTGTCCCAGGAAATGCCCTTGCCGCCGTTACCGAGCTTTTCCGCCAGCGGCCCGAGCGTGGTGAAACGCTCGTAGACGTGCTTGTAGTCCCGGTTCACGACCATCATGTTCGGCAGCGTCTTGCCCGGGATCAGGTCGCACTCGCCCTTGCGCCATTCGCGCACGTCGTAGGGGTCGCTCAGTTCGCCCGGAGAATCGTGCTGCAGGGGCTGCAGCACCAGGTCCTCGTCCGGCAGGTCGGCGCCGGCCGCGAGTTCGGAGAATTTCTTCGCCAGACCCTTGTAGATTTCCCAGTCGCTGCGCGATTCCCAGATCGGATCCACGGCCGCCGACAGCGGGTGGATGAAGGGATGCATGTCGGACGTGTTCAGGTCGTTCTTCTCGTACCAGGTGGCGGTGGGCAGCACCACGTCCGAATACAGGCAGGTCGTGGACATGCGGAAGTCCAGGGTCACCAGCAGGTCGAGCTTGCCCTGGGGGGCTTCGTCGTGCCAGGCGACTTCCAGGGGCTTGACCCCGCCCGCCTCGCCCAGGTCCTTGCCTTGCACGCCGTGCTGGGTGCCCAGCAGGTGCTTGAGGAAATATTCATGCCCCTTGCCCGACGACCCCAGGATGTTGGAGCGCCAGACGAACAGGTTGCGCGGGAAGTTGTCGGGATGGTCGGGATCCTCGCAGGAGAACTTCAGCGAGCCGTTCCGCAAGGCGTTGACGGCGTATTCCTTGGGATCCTGTCCGGCCGCCTTGGCGTCGCGCACGACCTTCAGCGGATTGGTCCGCAGCTGCGGCGCCGTGGGCAGCCAGCCCATGCGCTCGGCGCGCACGTTCATGTCGATCAGGCTGCCCTGGTATTTCGAGGCGTCCGCCAGGGGCGAGAGCAGTTCCGGCACCTGGAGCTTTTCGTAGCGCCACTGGTCGGTGTGCGCGTAGAAGAACGAGGTCCCGTTCATGTGGCGCGGCGGGCGCAGCCAGTCCAGCGCGAAGGTCAGCATGGTCCAGCCGGTCTGCGGGCGCAGTTTTTCCTGGCCCACGTAGTGGCACCAGCCGCCGCCGGACTGGCCGACGCAGCCGCACATGGACACCAGATTGATGATGCCGCGGTACGACATGTCCATGTGATACCAGTGATTCAGGCCGGCACCCAGGATGACCATGGACTTGCCTTCGGTCTTGTCGGCGTTGTCGGCGAACTGGCGGGCCACGGTGATGACCTTCTCGCGATCCACGCCGGTGATGCGCTCCTGCCAGGCGGGCGTGTAGGGCACGTCATCGTCATAGGAAGCGGCCGCGTTATCGCCGCCCAGGCCCCGGTCGATGCCGTAGTTGGCCACGAACAGGTCGAACACCGTGGCGACCAGGACGTCGCCCTCGGCGGTCCGGACGCGCTTGACGGGCAGGTTGCGCACCAGCACCTCGTCGTGGTCCGTACCCTGGAAATGATCGTGATGGACGCCGCCGAAATACGGGAAGGCCACCGGCGCGACCTCGTCGTAGGCGTCGATCAGGGAGAGGCGCGGTCGCACTTCATGGCCCCGGGCGTCCTTGAGCTCCAGATTCCACTTGCCGGCGTCCCCGCCTTCTTGCTGGCCCCACCGGAAACCGATGGATCCCTGGGGCACGATCAGCTCGCCAGTGTCCTGGTCGCAGGCGACGGTCTTCCATTCGGGATTGCTGTCCTGGCCCAGCCGATCGGCGAAATCGGCCGCCCGCAACTTGCGGTCGGGCACGTAGCGGTCGCCCTGGCGCACCAGGCGCACCAGGAAGGGCATGTCGGTGTACTGGCGGCAATAGCGGTCGAAATAGGCACTCTTGCCCGCGAGGTGGAATTCCTTGAGGATGACGTGGCCCATCGCCAGGGCCAGGGCCGCGTCGGTGCCCTGCTTGGGGTGCAGCCAGATGTCGCCGAACTTGGCGCCCTCGGCGTAGTCCGGGAACACGGAAACGACCTTGGCGCCCCGATAGCGGGCCTCGACCATGAAGTGGGCGTCGGGCGTGCGGGTCTGGGGCACGTTCGAACCCCACAGCATGATGAAGGTCGAGTTGTACCAGTCGGCCGATTCGCTGACGTCGGTCTGCTCGCCCCAGGTCTGCGGGCTGGAAGGCGGCAGGTCGCAATACCAGTCATAGAAGCTCAGCAGCGACCCGCCCAGCAGCGACAGATAGCGGCTGCCGGACGCGTAGGACACCATGGACATGGCCGGAATCGGCGAGAAGCCGGCGATGCGGTCCGGGCCGTGGCGCTTGATGGTATGGATGTTGGCCGCCGCGATGATCTCGTTGACCTCTTCCCAGTTGGAGCGCACGAAGCCGCCCAGGCCGCGCACGGACTTGTAGCTCGCGGCCTTGTCCGGGTCGGACACGATGGCCTCCCAGGCCTGGACGGCGCCCATCGTCTTGCGCTGCTCGCGCCACAACCGGGCCAGCCGGCCGCGCAGCATCGGGTACTTGACGCGGTTGGCGCTGTACAGGTACCAGGAGAACGTGGCCCCGCGCGGACAGCCGCGCGGTTCGTGGTTGGGCATGTCCGGCCGGGTGCGCGGATAGTCGGTCTGCTGCGTTTCCCAGGTGACCAGGCCGCCCTTGACGTAGATTTTCCAGGAACAGGAGCCGGTGCAGTTCACCCCGTGCGTGGAACGCACGATCTTGTCGTGCTGCCAGCGGTTGCGGTAGGCGTCCTCCCAGGTGCGGTCTTCGCGGACCACGGCACCGTGCCCGTCGGAAAAGGATTCCTTGGGGCGGGAAAAGTATTTCAGGCGGTCGATGAAATGGCTCACGGTGGATGCTCCATTGGAAAGGGGTTCGGCCGCGGACGGGCGGCGGGGCCGCGTCTCAGCAGGGGATTTCGGCGCGACGGCGCGAGTAGTACCACCAGGTCACGGCGATCGACGCGGCATAGAACACGACGAAGAACACCAGGGCGGCATACGGGGTGCCAGTGAGTTCGAAAGACGTGCCGAAGCTCTTGGGGATGAAGAAACCGCCATAGGCACCTATGGCGCCGCTGAATCCCAGCACGGCCGCGGATTCCTTGGCGCCCTCGGAGTCGATCCGCGCCTGGCCGTCCGGTCCGCCGGCGGCGTGGCGGCGCTGGGCCAGCGTGTTGAAGATCACCGGAATCATGGCGAAAGTGGAACCGTTGCCGATGCCGGTCAGGAAGAACAGGAACAGGAAGGACAGCAGGAAGCCGTAGAAGTTCCCCGGAGACTGGCCGCCCGGCAGCGAGGCCATGACCCCCAGCACCCCCAGAATCATCCAGAAGAAGGTCCAGAAAGTGACCCGCGCGCCGCCCAGACGGTCCGACAGCCAGCCGCCGAAAGGCCGCGCCATGGCCCCGACCAGCGGCCCCAACCAGGCGTACTGCAACGGACGGATGTCGGGATACAGGTATTTGATCAGCAGCGGAAAGCCGGCGGAAAAGCCGATGAAGGAGCCGAACGTGCCCAGGTAGAGGAAGCACATGATCCAGTTGTGCTTGCGCTTGAAGATCACCGACTGCTCGCGGAAGGACGCCTTGGCGTCGGCGATGTCATGCATGCCCACCCAGGCCAGCATCGACACGATGATGATGAACGGCACCCAGATGAAGGCGGCGTTCTGGGCCCAGATCTCGACCGGGCCGCCATGGGCGCCGGACAGCTTCGCCATCTGCGGCCCGCCCGCCCAGGGGCCGAGGATGCCCATGGTGATGACCAGCGGCGCCAGGAACTGCACCGACGAGACGCCCAGGTTGCCCAGGCCGGCGTTCAGGCCCAGGGCGGAGCCCTTGCGTTCCTTGGGGAAGAAGAAGCTGATGTTGGACATCGACGAGGAGAAGTTCCCGCCCCCCAGGCCGCACAGCAGGGCCAGGAGCAGCATGGTGGAATACGGCGTAGTCGGGTCCTGGACCGCCAGCCCCACCCCGATGGTGGGCAGCAACAGGCTGGCCGTGGTCAGCGCCGTCCAGCGCCGTCCGCCGAACACGGGCACCATGAAGGAATAGAAGATGCGCAGCGTGGCGCCGGACAGGGCGGGCAGCGCCGCCAGCCAGAAGAGCTCGTTTTCGGTGTACTGGAAGCCCAGGTTGGGCAGGTTGACGGCCACCACGCTCCACATCTGCCAGACGGCGAAGGCCAGGAACAGGGCCGGGATCGAGATCCAGAGATTGACGTTGGCGATTGCATTGCCTTCGCGGACCCAGAACGCCTGGTCCTCAGGCGTCCAGACGGTGAGCAGGCGACCGCGACGGGCCTTGGGCGAAGCGTCGGAGGAGAGGCTCATGCAAAGGCTCCAGATTTTTAGGGACCCTCAACCATAAACCCCCACGCGAGATAGGGGCGCTGATCTGGATCAAACCAAGCCCGATTTCCACCCGGGGAGGAAATCGGCGCCAGCGGGCTCAGTATAAGAGCCTGAAGCTTAAATAACCATGACAACCTGACGGAATGACCGCGGACGGGCGAGCGCGGCCGGGGCCCGGGAAGCCGTCCTCACCGCGTCGCGCGAGGATCCCGGGAAGCCACGAACCACTCGCCCAAGGCGATGACGATGCAGCAAAGCGCCATGAGCACGAGAGAGATCGCCGCGGCGGCGGGCAGATCGGAGCCCGCCTCCGAAATCTTGCTGTACAGCAGCAGGGGCAGGATGTTCAACTGGGTGCCGACCAGCGCCAGCGCGGTGCCGTAAGCCCCCATCGCCACCGCCGCCGTCAGGCAGAACGAGGCCACCAGGCTGGGGAATATCTGGGGCAGCATGATGCCCGCGAGAGTCCGCAGGCGCCCCGCCCCGAGCGACCGGGCGACCGACAACTGCACCATGTCGAAATTACGCACGGCGGGCAGCAGGATCATGATGACGCGCGGGATCAGGTAGTAGGAGTAGGCGAACCCCAGGCCGGCGGGCGTATAGATCAGGGCACCGACCTCGGCGGGATCGAATCCCGCCTGGGCCAGCAGTTGCGTGACGAACCCCGCCCGGCCAAAACCGAGGATGAAGCCATACGCGACGATCAGGCCCGAGAAAGTCAGCGGCAGGGAAATGGCGAACAGCGTCGCGGTCCGGGTGCCGGAACGCATCCGGTTCAGGCCCATCGTCACGCAGAACCCGACGATCACGGAGAACAGCGGCGTCAGGATGCCCAGGACCGCGGTTCCCCACAGGCCGCGCCGAAAGAGCGGATCGGACAGCACCCTGGGAAAAGCGGTGCGGTCGGACAGGGCTTCGCCCAGGATCAGGACGACCGGCAGCACGAAAAACAGGCCGAACAGCGCCAGGGCCGGCAACGTGAACAGGGCGAAGCGGGAGCGCGAAAGCTGCATGGCGGCGGGGTCCGTCCTACTGGTTCAGCACGGCGCGCGCCCAGCCCTGGTCGATCTCGGCCTTCCTGGCCGTCGCCTTGGTGATATCGATGGGATGGATCTGCGGCGCATCGGGCAGCTTTTCGGCAACGTCCGCGGGCAGATCGACGCCGGGCACGGAAGGCCGCACGAAACCTTTGGCGAACGTCACTTGCCCGGGCGCGGTCATGATGTAGTTCAGCCACAGCCTGCCCGCATTCGGGTTGGGGCTGTTCTTGACCAGGCTGATGGCATAGGGCGCGGCCGCCGAACCATCCTTGGGAATGACCACGGCCACGTCATCGCCCATGCCATCCAGGTACTTGGCCTTCAGACCGTCGTTCTCATAACCGATCCAGATCGGGATCTCGCCCTTCAGGAACTGGGCGTAGGGCGTGGTCCCCACCACGCGCAGGATGTTGCCGGCGGACTGCAGCCGGCCCAGGTAGTCGATCCCGGGCTTGACGTCGTCCATCGATCCCTCGTTGGCGAAATTCGCGGCGAAAACGATGACCTGCCCCTGTCCTGTCGAGCGGGGGTCGAGATAGACGATCGACCCTTTGTACTCGGGCTTGAGCAGATCCTGCCAGGTCCGCGGCACGTCCTTGATCAGCTTCTTGTTCACCAGGAACGCCACGTTCAGCGTGTGGATGGTGAACCAGCGGCCCTCCGGATCCCGCAGCGTCCCGGGCAGTTTGTCGAAATTGACCGGCTTGAACCCTTCCACCACGCCCTTTTCCATGGCATCGAGCGCGGAAGCGGCAAAGTAATAGGCGGTGTCCGCCTGGGGACGGTTGCGCGCCTTGTCCAGCGCCACGACGGTCGCCGCGGAACCCAGGTCGTTGTAGACCAGCTCGACGCCCGGATAGCGGGCTTTGAAGGCGTTGAACTGCGCGCCCCAGTTCGCCCAGGTCGGACCAGTGTCGAAGGACACGACCATGCCTTCCTTCCGGGCGGCCTGGTACAGGGCCTGCTCGCCCTGGTACAGCTCGGGGCCATCAAAAGCGTGCGCCGTGCCGGCGGTCATGGTCAAGGCGGCGGCCGCGAAAATACCCGCGATCTTGAATGTTCTCATGTTCAATCTCCTATTGATCCGGCCCTCAAACAGTTTTACGCAGCGTATTTGACGTGGAAGTCTTGGAAGTAGGCTTTGACACGTGCCGGCTCGCTGGCGACGACTTGCATGTGCTCTTCTGCAGCGGCGCGTAGTTTGGCCTTCGTGCGTATCGGAACCTTGCGCCCGATGACGTGTTTGAGATCGGCATTCAAGCGTTCTTCGGGATTGAGTTCGGGGCTGTAACTGGGCAGATAGAACACTTCCATCTGATCGGAGTGTGCGGCCAACCACGCCTTCACCGGCTTGCAGTGATGCACGCCCAGGTTGTCCAGGATCAGAAACACCTTGCGCCCGGCATCCTGGACCAGCGACTCGAAGAACTCGATCAACTTTTCGTGATTGAACGCGCCATCAATGATCATCCAGCGTGCCTTGCCCTGGTTGGTGACGCTGGCGATCATCGACAGCTTCTGCCGCGTCCCGCCAATGGCCATCGCCACCGGAGTCTTGCCCTTGGGCGCATAGCTGCGACCGCGCACGTCGGTGTTCACCAGCGCCGTCTCGTCACCCCAGTGGACCTCGCCGCCCTCGGCCTTGGCACGTTCGGCGATGGCCGGATACGTGTCCTCCAACCAGGTTTGCACCGCGGCGGGCGATTGCTCGTAAGCACGCTTGATCGGCTTCTGCGGGGTGAAGCCCCAGCGGGCCAGATACTTGCCCACCGAGCGCACATGCAGCGTCACACCACACTCGCGCTCGATCAGCTGCATAACCGCCGCACGGCTCCACAGCGCAAAGTCCATCTTCAGCTGCTCGGGGCGTTTGTCGCAGATGATGCGGCACACCGTCTGTTCCTGCTCGGCGGTCAGTGCGCGATCCTCGCCACGGCGACGGCCACGCCGACGGGGTGCCAGCGACAGCATCCCCCCCGCCTCATAGCGTGCGATCACCTTGCTCACCGCCGTGTGACTCAGCCCAACGTCAACGGCGATCTGAGGTTTGCTTCGTCCGCGTTTGTACGCACGAATCACCTGCCGACGCCTCTCATGCTGCTCGGCCGGACTGAGCTTTCTTGCATCATCTTTTTCCATCCGCAAAGCATCGCATCAGATCGACAGAATTTCAATCTATTTATGGGCCTGATCTATAGGTGGTGGGGGCGGATTCCGAGCGGGGCTCGGCGGGAAGCAGATGTATCGATTCGGGGGGCACCACGATGGTGTCGAAAGACGCTCTGGAGTGGGTGTCGATGCGGACCCGGCCCTGGCCGATCGCCAAGTCGATGCGGCGCGCGGACCCCAGGAACCGGTCCGAGTCGACCGTTCCGGTCAGCACGTTGGGGCCCGATTGCGCGGACCCGCCCGGCTGGATGGACTCAGGGCGGACGAGGACCGTCACCGGCGCGCCCGCCGGATGCGGTCGGGTGTCGCACGCCAGCGATCCGATGGGAGTCCGCACCCCCAGGCCGTCCGGCGCCACCCGGCCGTCCCAGAGGTTGGCCTGGCCAATGAAGGAAGCCACCCAGCGATTGACGGGGCGGTCATACAAGTCCCTGGGCGCGCCGATCTGCACGATCCGCCCCGCGCGCATGATGGCGATGCGATCGGCAATGGAGAGCGCCTCCTCCTGGTCATGCGTGATGTGCAGCGTGGCGATGTTGGCCGTCCGCTGCACCCGCAGGATTTCTTCCCGCATCTCGACCCGCAGGGCGGCGTCGAGCGCGGACAAGGGCTCGTCGAGCAACAACGCGCTGGGCGAGAAGACCAGGGCGCGCGCAAGAGCCACACGCTGTTGCTGACCGCCCGACATGGCGGCCGGCATGCTGTGCGCCCACTGCCCCAGGCCGACCCGATCCAGCGCCTGCGCGGCGCGCGCCTCCCGCTCGGCGCGCGGCAGGCCGCGGATCTTGAGCGGGTAAGCGACATTGCCCAGGGCGGACATATGGGGGAACAGGCCATAGGACTGGAAGACCACGCCCAGCTGGCGTTTCTCCGGCGGCAGGCGGGTGACGTCGCGGCCATCGACGATGACGCGTCCCCCGGTGGGCTGCGCAAAGCCCGAAAGCAGTTTCAGCAGCGTCGTCTTGCCGGAGCCGGACGGCCCGATGACCGCCAGGAACTCTCCGTCCTCGATCGTCAGGTCGATATCGAACACTCCGTTGGAGCTGGCGGGATAGTGATAGTGGACGGACTGGAACTGTATGGACATGGGCGTGTTCCGGAAAGGCTCAACCGGACCGGCGCGCGGCCGAGGCCGAAGCGGTCAGGGAACTGGCGCAGGAGGCAAGGATGGCCAGCAGCAGCAGGATCACGGTCGCCGCGCAGGCGAAGCCCGTGGCGCCGTAAAAGGCCTGGAGCAGCACGACAGGGTAGGTACGGGTCAGGAAACCCGAGATCAGATTGGAAATCTGGAACTCGCCGATGGACAAGGCCGCGACGGTCAGCAGGGACGACAGCACGCTGGTGCTCAACAAGGGCAGCACGATGTCCTTGAGGCGCGTCCAGAAGGACGCGCTCAGCGTGGCCGCGACCTGCTCGTAATCCCGCAGACGCAACTGCTGCATGTCCGCCAGCACGGTATTGACGGTATAGGGCAGTGTCAGGACCAAATGGGCTGCAATCAGCAGGCCGATGCTGCCGAGCCAGGGCGCCTCGTTCGAGGAAAACACCAGGATGAAACCGAAGCCCAGCACCAGGTCGGGCACCGCGATCGGCATCAGGACCATGATCTTGGCGGCCAGCCTGACTCCGCGGCGCGCACTGGAATAGATGGCATAGGCCAGCGGCAACCCGATCAGCACGTTCAGCACGCACGTGGCCGCCACGACCTTGAGGCTGGACATGAACGCCCGCTGGAAGGACGGATCGGCCGCGACGTCCAGGTACCACCGGACAGTGAACCCGTGGGGCAATATCGTGTTGCTCCAGGACTCGCCGAACGAGCCGACGAACAGCAGCACGATCGGGGTGGCCAGGAACAGAAGGTAGGCGGAAGTGATCAGCAGCATGGCTCGAATCCGATCGGCCCATTTCCCGGACCTTTGTCATACATCTTACATTATGACTGTATATCAGGCATAGAAGTCAATTTAATGACATCATGGCCGCCGTGGATTCAGACCACGGTCCGCAGCAGATGCCCGGCCGTGTGATGAATGGCTTCTTCGACCGAACCGCAGAGGACCATCCCGGGCACGAAAGGCGCCCCTTCGAGCCCCAGCACCAGATGACCCAGGCGCAGGCCGAGGGCGATCTCGGATACCGTACCGTAGGAGATCCCCGGCGCCGCCTCCTGACCGCCCCCCACCGCGATCAGCACCGTGCAGGACTGGGCGATGATGGCGTTGCGCGCCTCGCCGATGCCGGTCGCGATGGGAATGCGGATATAGGGATTGGCCGTTCGCCAGTCGCCGTCGGGCAACAGGCCGATGGGCGCCCCGCCCTCGCCGGCATGCCCTTTGGCCCCGGCTTCCATGACGCCCTGGCGCCCGCCGCACACCAGTTGCAGGCCATGGCGCGCGAGAGCGGCGCCCAGGGCCTCGGCGGTCCGGTATTCGGCCGCCGAAGCCTCGCGCGGGCCGATGACGCCCACAGGCACCTGACGCAGCCGCCCCGCCAGCTTGAGCAAGGCCGAACAGGCGTCCACGGGCCGCAGGTCGTCCGGCGCGGCCCGCGGGGCCCGCTCCCATTGCCGGGACCACGGATCGAAGCGCAGGTCATCCCGCGCATACAGGGCCTGGGCCCGCTCCGACCAGAAAAGAGGAGAAATGCTCATGATGCGACAGACCGGGTAGGGTAGGATAGAAGGCACGCCATGGAGAACCGCCATAGTGTAAATTATCTTACATGACTATGTCATCCTCGTCCCTTCCACCGGCCCTCGCACCCTCGGAGCCGGCCTGTCTGAACAAGCGCCAGCACGAAATACTCGACATCGTCTCGCGCGAAGGCTATGCCACCATCGACGATCTGGCGGGCCGATTCAATATCTCGCACCAGACCATCCGGCGCGACATCATCCTGCTGGACCGCAATGGAATCCTGAAGCGGTTCCATGGCGGGGTGGGGATCATCGATGGCCGCACGCGGCCGGAATATGACGACAAGCGCCTGCTCGCCATCGAGCCCAAGCGCAGGATCGCGGCCCGGGCCGCGGGTCTGGTCGAGGACAGGATGACCCTGTTCATCGACGTCGGCACGACCGCGGAAGCCTTCGCCCATGGCCTGATGCAAAGCAGGGCCCGATGCCGCATCGTCACCCCCAGCCTCGCCATCGGGCAGGCCCTGGCCGAACACCCGACCCTGGAAGCCATCGTGACCGGGGGCGTGGCGAAGACCCGGGACGGCGCCGTGGTCGGCCCGCTGGCCATCGCACTGATCGAGCAATTCAGCTTCGACTATGCCTTCATCGGCTTCTCAGGCTTCGATGGAGATGGCGCGCCGATGGACTTCGATCTGGACAAGGTGCTGGTCAAGCGCGCCGCCATGCGGCGAGCCGCCATTTCCGTCGGCCTGGCCGATTCGAGCAAGTACCGGCGCAGGGCCAGCATCCGCCTCGCGGAGGCCGGCGACCTGGACCAGCTGATCTCGGACGCCCGCCCCCCTGGTCCCCTGGCCCACGTGCTGCATGCCGCGGGCGTGGACATAGTGCTGGCGACGGACGCCTGAACGCGCCCGCGGACCGGGTCCGCCCGCGGGCGCGGCCATGCGTCAGACCCGGTCGCAGCGGATCGTGATGGGATGGCGTCGCAGGCCCTCGATGACCTGATCGGTGGCCTCGCCATCGACGTCGGTGATGGCATAGCCGATCTTGCCGCGCGTCTGCAACTGCTGGCTGACGATGTTCAGGCCGTATTCGCCCATCAGGTTGCTGAGCGCGCCCATGGCGCCCGGCACGTTCTGGTGGATGTGGATGATGCGCGCGGCGCCCGCCTGCTCATGGTAGGAGATTTCGGGGAAATTGACGGCGCCCTTGGTCGTGCCGCTGCTGATGAAGCGCTTGAGCTTTTCCGCGACTTCCCGGCCGATGTTTTCCTGGGATTCCTGGGTGCTGCCGCCGATGTGCGGCGTGAGGATCACGTTGTGCATGCCGCGCAGGGGGCTGTCCAGCGCCTCGTCGCGGCTCTTGGGTTCGGAGGGGAAGACGTCGATGGCGGCGCCCGACAGGTGGCCGGATTTCAGCGCGCGCTGCAAGGCGGGGATGTCCACCACCGTGCCGCGCGAGGCGTTGATCAGGATGCCGCCCGGACGCATCGCGGCGATGGCGTCGGCGTCGATCAGATTGACCGTGTCCTTGCCGCCGGGCACGTGCAGGGTGACCACGTCGGCCTGGCCGAGAAATTTCTTCAGCGAGGACGTGGCATGGGCGTTGCCCAGGGGCAGCTTGGCCTCGATGTCGTGGTAGATCACGCGCATGCCGAAGGATTCGGCCAGGATGCCGACCTGGGAGCCGATGTTGCCATAGCCGACGATGCCCAGCGTCTTGCCGCGCGCCTCGTAGGCGCCGTCGGCGGTCTTGTCCCAGAAGCCCTCATGGACGCGGGCGTTCTTTTCGGGGATGCGGCGCAGCAGCAGGATGGCCTCGCCCAGCACCAGCTCGGCCACCGAGCGGGTGTTCGAGAACGGCGCGTTGAACACCGGGATCCCCCGCAGGGCGGCGGTTTCCAGGTCCACCTGGTTGGTGCCGATGCAGAAGCAGCCGATGGCCCGCAGGTCCGGCAGGTCGGCCAGCACGGCCTGATCGAGATGGGTCCGGGAGCGGATGCCGACCGCGTGCGCGCCCTGAAGGGCCTCGCGCAGGGCGTCGCCCGCGAGCGCCCCCGCGTGCGTGATCACATCGTCGAACCCCGCCGCGACGAAGACTTCCCGGGCGCTGGCGTGTATGTTTTCGAACAGGACTATGCGTGGCATCTCGACCCTTTTCCGGCGAATGAAAAACATTCATTGTGCGATATTTCAAGCATCTCGTCAGGGTCATCCCTAATGGAAGCAGGGTCAACCTCCGATATTTTCCGGGTATCCTTTTCGGAATCACCCGCCGGACGACCTCGTCGGCGGCCAGTTCCCGTTCCGTTCCTCCCCCAGTCACCGACAGCCATGCCCTTCAAGGAGAATCCGGCGGCGGCCCTGCTCCACGAGCCGACCACCACGTCCAGGAAGCCGCGCCTGCTCCGGCGGGAGCTCGTCGCGCACGACGCCGAGGACCATGCCCACAACCTGAGCCAGTGGGAACAGAGCTACAGCCAGTTCTCGCCCGGGCGCTTCGAGGGGCGCCTGACCGAGCTGTGGTTGCCGGGCATGCAGATCTTCCAGGAATCGGCCAATCAGGCCCTGCGCCAGTCCTGCGCCGCCTGGCCGGACGCCCTGTGGTTCGGCCTTCCCGCCCCGGGCGCGGCGGCCTCGCGCCTGGACGCCCAGCCGATCGAGAACGACACCCTGCTGTTTCGTCAAGGCGGACGCGAATTCGAACTGAGCACGCCCGAACACTACGGGATCTACGGCATCGTCGTGGGCAAGGCCTTGCTCGACGAACATTTCCCATACGCCGACGCCCTCCGGCTGCCCGACCACGGCGGCACCCTGCGTGTGCCGCCCGAACTCTTCCAGGCCATCTTCGGCACGCTGCGCCAGGCTCTGTTTCCGACCGACCCACGGCCCGCCGCCACGCCCAGGCAGATACTCGACCTGCGGGAAACCGTGCTCGACCAGCTCGGCGCCGCCCTGGCGCACGGCACGCCCCCGCCCCGGGACGCCCATCACTCCCGCATCCGGCACAGCCATCAGGTGGTCGAGCAGGCCTGCGAACTGGTGCTGGCGCAGCCCGACCAGCGTCTGTCCATCGCCGACCTCTGCCGCCAGATGCACGTCAGCCGCCGCACGCTGCAGTACTGTTTCCAGGCGGTGGCGGGGATGTCCCCACTCACCTACCTGCGCATCCTCAAGCTGAATCAGGTCCGCCGCAAGCTGCGCAGCGCCGACGACCCGGCCGGCCGGGTCACCCGGATCGCCATGACCTGGGGATTCGAGCACCTCGGCCAGTTCTCCCGGGACTACCGCCGCCTGTTCGGCGAGTTGCCTTCCAATACCCTGCGCCATCCTGCCGGCTGAGCCCGGGTCCGCCGCCGGATACGGCCCCCGCCCACCCCGCGCCTCCCCTTCCTCGCCGCCTGGCGCCTAGGGATGTCCCTGGTTTTGCCGAAATCCGATAAAGCGATGCCGAATCCAGATGTCCGGCTGCCGTTTTGCGATAGGCGCGCGGCTCAGCGCGGCGCACCATGGCCCCGATACCCATCCATGGCCCCCAGAGGTGCATCATGCAAGAACGATCCATCCAGACAGTCGACGAAGCCATCGCCCTGGTCGAGCAAAGCAGTCTGACCCACATCAAACTGGGACTGTCCGACATCGACGGCATCATCCGCGGCAAGTACATGCGCAAGGACAAGTTCATCAGCTCGCTGAAGCACGGCTTCGCCTTCTGCGACGTCGTGATGGGCTGGGACTCCAACGACGAGCTCTACGACAACACGACCTTTACCGGCTGGCACACCGCCTACCCCGACGCGCAGGTCCGCATCGACCCCACGTCCTGCCGACGCCTGCCGCTGGAGCGCAACGCCCAGGGCGAGGACATGCTGTTCTTCATCGCCGATCTGGACGGCCCGGCGGCCGAGGTCTGCCCGCGCCGCCTGCTGCATCGCATGATCGACCGCGCCGCCACGATGGGTTTCGACGCCCACGCCGCGCTGGAATATGAATTCTTCATGTTCGACGAGACGCCCGATACCGTCCGCGAAAAGCAGTACCGCAACCTGAAGAACTGGACGCCCGGCAATTGCGGCTATTCGGTGCTGCGCAGCACCGTGCATTCGGACTTCTACCAGGAACTGCTGGATCTGTGCGAACGCATGGACATGCCCATCGAAAGCCTGCACAACGAAACCGGCCCCGGTGTGATGGAGGCCGCTCTGGCGGTGGACGGCATCAGCCAGGCCGCCGACAAAGCCTTTCTGTTCAAGACCTTCACCAAAACCCTGGCCGAGCAGCAAGGTCTGATGGCGACCTTCATGGCCAAGTGGTCACACCACCATTCCGGTCAGAGCGGCCACATCCACCTGTCCCTGACGGACAAGAAAACCGGCGCCAACGTCTTCCACGACCCCAAGGCCGAGCACACCATGAGCGCGACCCTGCGCCATTTCGCCGCCGGCCAGCAGCGCTACATGCCTGAATTCATGGCGATGTACGCGCAAACCGTCAACAGCTACACGCGTCTGGTGCCGGGCTACTGGGCGCCGCTGGAAGCCAGCCTGGGCATCGAGAACCGCACCACGGCGCTGCGCATCATTCCGGGCGGCCCGAAGTCCCAGCGTGTCGAGGTCCGCATCGGCTCGGCCGACGCCAATCCCTACATCGCGCTGGCGGCGGCGCTGGGCTCGGGGCTGCTGGGCATCGAACAGAAACTGGAACCGACCTTTACCTCGGGCAACGCCTACACGCAGGAATTCCCGGACGACATCAAATTCCCCTCCACACTATGGGATTCCGCCCAGCGTCTGCGCCGTTCGCAAGCCGCGCGCGGGCTGTTCGGCGACGCTTTCGTGAACCATATGGCGGCCACCCGTGAATGGGAAGAGCGCAAGTTCCGCGAATACGTCACCGACTGGGAACTCCAGCGGTATTTCGAACTCATCTGAACCTGGACATCATCCGAACCGCAGCAGCGAGCGATCACCATGAGCGAACTCACCACCATCAGTCCCATCGACGGCCGGGAACTCCTGCGCCGCCCCCACGCCACTCGTGCGGACGCCGAACGCATCGCGCAGGACGCGCGGCAAGCCCAGCAGGCCTGGTCGCAGCGCCCACTGAGCGAGCGCATCACCATTCTGTCCGCCGCCATCGACGTCGTGCTGTCGCGCACGGACGCCTTTGCCGACGCCATCACGCGCCAGATGGGCCGCCCCATCAGCCAGACGCCGGGCGAATTGCGCGGCTTTGCCGAGCGCGGCCGCTACATGCTGTCGATCGCCGAAGAAGCCCTGGCACCCATCGTGCCGCCCGCCAAGGAATCGTTCGAGCGCTCGATCGAGCGCGAACCGGTCGGCGTCGTCCTGACCGTCGCCCCCTGGAACTATCCTCTGCTGACGGCGGTCAACAGCATCATCCCCGCCCTGGCGGCGGGCAACGCCATGATCCTGAAGCACTCCGATCAGACGCCGCTATGCGCCGAGCAACTGGTGGCGGCCTTCACGGACGCGGGTGTGCCGGCCGGCGTGTTCCAGTACATCCACGCCACCCATGACATCATCCACGACCTGATCCAGTCACCCGCCATCGACCACGTGGTCTTCACGGGTTCGGTGCGCGGCGGCGGCGCCATGGAAGAAGCCACCGTCGGGCGCTTCATCGGACGCGGCCTGGAACTGGGCGGCAGCGATCCGGCCTATGTGCGCGCCGACGCCGACCTGGCCCACGCCGTGGAAACACTGGTGGACGGCGCCTTCTTCAATTCCGGACAATCCTGCTGCGGCATCCAGCGCATCTACGTGCACGAATCGCTGTACCAGGCATTCGTGGAGCAGGCGGTCGAGCTGACCCGGCAGTACCGCCTGGGCGATCCCCTGGACCCCGAGACCAATCTGGGGCCGGTCGTGCGTGCCCGGGCCGCTGACGAAGTCCGCGCCGTCATCGCCGAATCCGTCCGCATGGGCGCGCGCAACCGCATCGACCCGGCGCACTTCCCCCAGGCGCGCGCCGAAGGCACCTACCTGGCGCCCGCGATCCTGACGAACGTCGACCACACCATGCCCGTCATGAACGAGGAATGTTTCGGTCCCGTCGTCGGCATCATGCCCGTCGCCTCGGACGAAGAAGCCGTGGCGCTGATGAACGATTCCAACTACGGTCTGACGGCCTCGGTCTTCACGCGCGACCTGGAGACCGCACGGGCACTGGGCCGCCGGCTCCAGACCGGCACCTTCTTCATGAACCGCTGCGACTACCTGGACCCGGCCCTGGCCTGGACCGGCGTCAAGAACACCGGACACGGCATTTCCCTGTCCATCCTGGGTTACCACTCGCTGACCCGGGTCAAGTCCTATCACCTCCGTCTTCTGTAGGAACTCTGTGCCATGAATGCACCTATCTCCTCGCTCACCGCCAACTGGAACTACCCGACCGCCGTCAAGGCCGGCCCCGGGCGCATCCGCGAATTGCCGAAGCATTGCCAGGACATGGGCATGCAGCGCCCGCTGCTGGTGACCGATCCCGGACTGGCGCCGCTGCCCATCGTCACCGGCGCAGTCCAGGCCTGCCGGGACGCCGGTCTGGACTGCGGCCTGTTTTCCGGCATCAAGGGCAATCCGACCGGCCGCAACGTCGAGGACGGCGTGGCCGCCTTCCGCGCGGGCGGCCACGACGGCGTCATCGCCTTCGGCGGCGGCTCGGCGCTGGACGCGGCCAAGGCCATCGCCCTGATGGCCGGCCAGTCGCGCCCGCTCTGGGACTTCGAGGACATCGGCGACAATTATCTGCGCGTCAACGTCCAGGGCATGGCGCCGGTGATCGCGGTACCGACCACGGCCGGCACCGGCTCCGAAGTCGGCCGCGCCTCGGTCATCACCGACGAGGACGCCCACGTCAAGCGCATCATCTTCCACGCCCGCATGCTGCCCGCCCTGGTGATCCTGGACGCCGAACTGACCGCCGCCCTGCCGGCCCGCCTGACGGCCGCGACCGGCATGGACGCCCTGTCGCACAATCTGGAAGCCCTGTGCTCGCCCTTCCATCACCCGATGGCCACCGGCATCGGCATGGAAGGCAGCCGCCTGGTGCATCAATACCTGCGCCGCGCCGTCGAGGACGGCCAGGATATCGAAGCGCGCCACCAGATGCTGGTCGCCTCCAGCATGGGCGCCACGGCCTTCCAGAAGGGCCTGGGCGCCATGCACGCTCTGGCCCACCCCCTGGGCGCGCTCTATGACGCGCACCACGGCATGCTGAACGCCATTCTCATGCCCTATGTGCTGAAGGCCAATGAATCCGCGGTCTCCGACACGATGACGCGTCTGGCGCGCTATCTGGACCTGCCCAAGCCCGGCTTCGGCGCGGTGCTGGACTGGGTGCTGGCGCTGCGCGAGTCCATCGGCATTCCGCACACCCTGGCCGCCATCGACATCCCGGAAGCCGCCGTAGGCGCCGTCGGGGCGCTGGCCGTGCAGGATGGATCGGCGGCCACCAACCCGATCCCCTTCACGCCGCGGGAATACGACCGCATTCTGGGTCACGCGATCAGCGGCACACTGTAAAGGAGAAACGTCATGGCCCGGATCGGCGTGCTCGGCTTCCTGCACGAAACCAATACCTTCGCCCCGGACGTCACCGGGCTGGACCGTTTCGAGGAGGCCGACGCCTGGCCGGGCCTGACCGAGGGCGAGGCGATCTTCGAGGCCACCCGGGACATGAACCTGGCGGTCAGCGGCTTCATCTCCGCCATGCAGGCCGCCGGGCATGAAATCGTCCCGCTGCTCTGGTGCTCGGCCAATCCGTCCGGCCCGGTCGCGGACGCGGCCTTCGAGACCATCACCGCCCGCATCGAGGCGCACCTGCGGGGCCTGACCCTGGACGGCCTGTTCCTGGACCTGCACGGCTCGATGGTCACCCAGAGCCTGGACGACGCCGAGGGTGAGCTGCTGCGCCGCCTGCGCGCGATCACCGGCCCGGACCTGCCCTACGTCGCCGCCCTGGACTTCCACGCCATCCTCACCCAGGCCATGGTGGACCGGACCCAGGCCATGGTCGCCTACCACAGCTACCCGCACGTGGACATGGCCGACACCGGCGCGCGGGCGGCGCGAATGATGCGGCGCCTGCTGGCCGGCGAGACCTTCTTCGCCGCCTGGCGCAAGCTGGATTTCCTGGTGTCGATGCCCTGGCAGAGCACGCTGGGCGACGAGCCGGCCGGCGCGTTGATGGCCGCCGCACGCGCCCTCGAGACCGAAGACTGTCCCGAGGTGCAGTTCATCCCCGGCTTCCCCCTGTCGGACACGCCCGAATCCGGGCCCGGCGTCCTGGCCTACGCCCGCGTCCCGGCGCGGGCGACCCACGCCGTCCAGACGCTCGTCCGGGCGATCGAGGCGCGGCGGCGATCATTCACGGGCCGACTGTACGCCCCGGGCGAAGCCCTGGACGCCCTGGCGGACCGGGGCGCGGAGCGATTCATCCTGGCCGACACCCAGGACAACCCGGGCGGCGGCGGGTCCGGCGACACCACCGGCGTGCTGCGCGCACTGCTGGACCGGGGTATCGAACGGACCTGCGTGGCCGTCCTGTGCGACGCGGCCTTCGCCCGCGAGGCCCACGCCCGGGGTGTGGGCGCCCGCATCGACCGCCCCTTGGGGGGACGAGGCTTCCCAGGGGACGAACCGGCGGCAGGACCATTCGAAGTCCTGGCCCTGGGCGACGGCCGCTTCGTCGGCACCGGCCCCTTCTACCTGGGCTGCCGCATGGATCTGGGCCTCATGGCGCGCGTGCGCCGGAACGGCGTGGACATCCTGATATCCAGCCGCAAGCAACAGGCCGCCGACCAGGCGATGTTCCGCCACTTGGGCGCCGATCCCCGGGACTACCGGATCCTGGCGCTGAAAAGCTCGGTCCATTTCCGGGCGGACTTCGCGGCGCTGGCCGACGAGATCCTGATGGTCAAGGCGCCCGGCGCGAATACGGCCGATCTGCGCGACCTGACGTTCCGTCGCCTGCGCCCCGGCGTGGAGATCCGGTGACCCGCGCCGGCGACCGCCCGCGCCCGCCCTCAGGCATCGGCCGCCAGGATCTCCAGGGCCTGCCGGTGCAGGTCGGCGTTGGCCGCCGCCAGCACCCGACCGTCGGAACTCGGACTCAGCGCCCTACCCTGCCAATCGGTGATGACGCCACCCGCCTCCTCGATCACCGGCGCCAGCGCCAGGTAGTCGTAAGGCATGAGTCCGGCTTCGGCCACCAGGTCGACCATGCCGCTCGCCAGCAGGGCATAGGCATAGCAATCGCCGCCGAAGCGCCGCAGGTGGACCGCCGCGCCGAGCCGCTCGAACGCGCGGGCGTCTTCGCCCGTGAACAGGTCCGGCGAGGTGGCCTGGAGGATGGCGTCCCCCAGCCCGGACACCGCACGCGTGCGGCAGCGTTCGCCATTGAGCCAGCAGCCGCGCCCGCGCACTCCCACCCAGCGTTCCCCCGTGCAGGGGACATCGATGATGCCGAACAGGGGGCGCTGTTCGTGCAGGACGGCCAGCAGGCAGCCCCACAGGGGATTGCCGGTGATGAAGCTGCGGGTGCCGTCGATCGGGTCGATCGACCACACGACGGGCGCCTCGCCGGCCTGGACGCCGAATTCCTCGCCGAGCAGGCCGTGATCCGGATAACGGCGGCCGATTTCCGCCCGCAGAAACTCCTCCACCCCGCGATCGGCCACGGTGACGGGGCTCGCGTCCGCCTTGGTCTCGACCGGCGGCCGGTGGCGGAACCATCGCAAGGAGATCGAGCGGGCCTGGCCCACCAGGTCCTGGGCGAAATCGAGGACCTCGTCGGTCCAGGGCGGTACGGTTTGTGGAATCGACATCGCGCGCTCCCTTGGCGGTTGACTGATGGCCTGAGTCTGATGAAAAAGTATTCTGATGGCTCTTGCATGATTTTGCAAATTTCCACAAAATAACAACTCGAGGCGCCTCGGCCAGGTGGCACGACCACAACACACCATCCCCGCAACCGCCACGAACCCATCTCATCCGGCACCAGACCGGCTTCCACTACGACAGCAGGAGACACGCATGCAACATTCCACACAAAAGGCCTTTGTCGCGGCGCTCGCGCTCGCGGGGGTCGGCCTGATCCACACCACCGTCCAGGCCAAATCCCTGACGATCTACACCGCCCTGGAGGACGACGAGGTCACCGAATACATGGCCGCCGCCAAGACCGCCATGCCCGACATCGACTTCCACGTGCTGCGCCTGTCCACCGGCGACATGGCGGCCCGACTGCTGGCCGAGGCCAAGAACCCGCGCACCGACGTGATCTGGGGCTTCGCCGTCACCAACATGCTCGACCCCCGCATCCACGACACCCTGATGAAGTACGAACCCGCCGCGGCCGGGAAGCTGGCGCCGATCTATCGCGGCAAGGATGGCACCTGGTTCGCGGCCACCGGCTACATGGCGGCGTTCTGCGTCAACACCGACCGCCTCAAGGCCAGGAACCTGCCGATGCCGGCGTCCTGGGAAGACCTGACCAAGCCGGTCTACAAGGGCGAACTCGTCATGCCCAACCCGGCCGCCTCGGGCACGGGCTGGCTGCAGATCGCCGCCATCCTGCAGGGGCTGGGCCAGGACAAGGGCTGGGATCTGCTCAAGCGCCTGAACGTCAACATGGCCCAGTACACCAGCTCGGGCTCCAAGCCCTGCAAGATGGCGCGCACCGGCGAATACGCCATCGGCATCTCCTTCGCCTTCCCCGCCATGCAATCCATCGAAGCCGGCTTCCCGGTCAAAATGGTGATCCCGTCCGACTGGGAAGGCTACGAGCTGGAGGCCTCCGGCATCCTGTCGAGCACGAAGAACCAGGACGACGCCAAGCGCTTCCTGGACTGGACGCTCTCACCCGAGGCCGCCGCCCTGTACAAGAAATACAAGGAGATCGTCACCATCCCCGGAGTCGAGCCTTCCGAACAGCTGATGAAGGCCGGCCTGCCCCGGGACGTGGGCAAGGTCCTGTTCCCGATCGACTTCGAGAAGTCGGCCGCCGGCCGCGCGGAAACGCTCAAGACCTGGCAGCAAGTCACCGCACGCTAACCCCTACCGGGCCGGGCCGCGTCGTTCGCGGCCGGTCCCGCCCCCCCACACCCGGAGGCCGCATGAGTCTGGAACTCTCCCACGTCCGCAAGTCGTTCGACGGCTTCCAGGCGCTCAAGGACATCAACCTGAGCGTCGGGCCGCACGATTTCGTTTGTCTGCTCGGCCCCAGCGGCTGCGGCAAGACGACCCTGCTGAGGATCATTGCGGGACTCCTGCAGGCCGACGGGGGCGAAATGCTGTTCTCGGGACAGGATCTGAGCCGGATGCCGCCGCGCAGCCGCAACTTCGGCATCGTCTTCCAGTCCTACTCGCTGTTCCCGAACATGACGGTGCGCGAGAACATCGGCTACGGGCTGCGCATCCACCGCGAGCCCCCGGCGCGGATCGCGGCGCGCGTCGACGAACTGCTCAAGCTGATCCGCATCCCCGACATGGCCGAACGCTTCCCGTGGCAGCTCTCGGGGGGCCAGCAGCAGCGTGTGGCGCTTGCCCGCGCGCTGGCCGTCAACCCGCGCCTGATCCTGCTGGACGAACCGCTTTCGGCGCTGGACGCCCGGGTGCGCAATGAAATGCGCCACGAGATCCGCGAGGTCCAGCGCCGCCTGAAGATCCCGACCATCATGGTGACGCACGACCAGGAAGAGGCCCTGATGCTGGCCGACACCATCGTCTGCATGAACAACGGCGCCATCGAGCAGGTGGGGTCCCCGCAGGCGCTGTATCACGAGCCCAGGACCCGTTTCGTGGCCGATTTCATCGGCCTGAGCAACCTGCTGCCGCCGGACTGGGCGCGCCGGCACGCGCCCGAAATCCTGGATGTCCGTCCGCCCCCCGAAAACGAATCGCAATGGCTGCTGTGCGTGCGGCCGGAGCACATCCGCCTCGCACCCGACGCCGACGGCCCGGCCACGGTCGGCTCCGTGACCTTCCTGGGCAACCTGTGCCGCATGATGCTGCGCTGGGGCGACCTGGACCTGCGGGTCGAACAGCACGCCGCAGCCACGTATCGCGAAGGCGACCGGGTCCGGCCATGCATCGATCCCGAACGCGGCTGCTGGGTCGCGGCTTAGGAGACCGCCATGTCCCGGACTTCCACCGCGATTTCGCCCCCCGGCACGCGCCTCCCGCGCCTGTCCGGCACCCCCGAGCAATGGCTGACCCGAGTCTGCGTCGCCATCCCGACCCTGGCGCTGATCCTGTTCTTCGGCTATCCCCTGCTGACGATCTTCTGGCAGAGCTTCGTCCAGTGGGACGGCACGCTGGGCCTGGGCAACTACGCGGCCATCCCCTCCACGCCCGGGCTGGTGACGGCCGGGATCAACAGCCTGTCCATCAGCCTGAGCACCACTCTGGTCTGCATCCTGCTGGGCTTTCCCATCGCCTACGCGCTGGAACGCAGCCGGATCCGGTTCAAGTCCTGGATCCGGCTGAGCCTGCTGCTGCCGCTGCTGGCGCCCTCGCTGGTGCAGGGCCTGGGGCTGCTGTTCCTGCTGGGGCGCAACGGCCTGCTCTACCAGTGGACGGGCATCGAGCAGAATATCTACGGCTACTGGGGGCTGCTGCTCTCGGACGTGTTCTACGCCCTGCCGCAGGCCATCATGATCATCCAGGCGGCCCTGCGCAACGCCGACGCCCGCTACTACGACGCCGCGACCGTGATGGGCGCCACCCCGCGGCAGCAGTTCTTCCACATCACCCTGCCCAACTGCAAGTTCGGCCTGCTGAGCGCGGCCTTCGTGGTCTTCACCATCACGATCACCGACTTCGGCAACGCCGCCGTGATCGCCGGTGACTACCGCGTCCTGGCCACGGAAATCTTCAGCCAGGTGTCCGGGCAGCAGAACTTCGGCATGGGTTCGGTCGTGGGCATCATCCTGCTGCTGCCCGCCCTGCTGTCGGTCTACATCGAACGGGTGGCGTCCCAGAAACAGTTCGGCGGCAGTTCCGAAAGCCGGATTCCGCTGAACCCGGTCCCGTCGCGCTGGCGCGATGCCTTGCTGGGCCTGATCACCCACGCGACGGCGCTGGCCATCTGGGCGATCATCGTCGTGGTCGTGTTCGCCAGCTTCGTCAAGCTGTGGCCCTACGACATGAGCCTGACGCTGGCGAACTTCAACGTCAATATCGCCAGCGGCTACCAGCCCATCTGGACCACCCTGTATGTGTCCGTGGCCGCCGCCCTGATCGGCATCGTGCTGCTGTTCCTGCTGGCCTACGGCGTGCGCAACCTGCAGGGCCGCCTGGCCAAAGCCATCTACCTGATGGCCGTCCTGCCGGTCGGCGTGCCGGGGCTGGTCCTGGGCCTGTCATACATCTTCACTTTCAACGATCCCCTCTATCCGCTGCACTGGCTGTACGGCAGCGCGCTGCTGATCGCCCTGTGCAATTTCTACCACTACCACACCCAGGGCTTCCTGACGATGACCACCGGCATGCGCATGGTGCCCCAGGCCCTGGAGGAAGCCGCCGCCTGCCTGGGCGGCAAGGTCCGCCACATCATGGGGGACGCCATCCTGCCCGTGATCGCGCCCACCGTGCTGGCGGTGTTCTTCTTCCTGTTCATGCGCTCGATGGTGACTCTGTCGGCCGTGATCTTCCTGGTCACGCCCGAGCTCAACGTCGCCGCCGTCTCCGTGATGCACCTGAACGAAGCGGGCTTCGTATCCCAGGCGGCGGCCTTCTCGACCATCATCATCCTGGTCGTGGCGGCCGCCATGCTCATGATGCGGGCGCTGGTTTATTATTTCCGCCCCAACCTTTCTCCCGAGGCAGCCTGACATGTGGTCCGAAGCGCGCCACCAGAAAATCCGCACGCTGCTGCAGCGCCACGGGCGCATCACGACCGAGGACGCCATCCGGGAACTGGGCGTCTCCCGGGAAACCGTCCGCCGGGACTTCCTGGAACTGGAGGCGCTGGGCCTGCTGCAGCGCGTGCACGGCGGGGCTGTCTACCTGAGCGACGAGCCTCCCATCGACAAGCGCAACACCATCCACATCGCGGCCAAGCAGGCTATCGCGCGCGCCGCCGCCCAGCGCCTGCGCACCCCGGTCACCCTGTTCATGGACGCCGGCAGCACCACGACTCTGCTGGCCCGCGAACTGGCGCGGCTGAGCGGCCTGACCCTGATCACGAACTCGCTGAGCGCGGCCGCCTGCTTCACCGAACCGCCCGGCGACACGGACAACCAGATCATCATCCTGCCGGGCATGCTGAACACGGCCTTGTCCTCGACCTCGGGCGCCTCGACCATCCTGCAGATCCAGACCTTCCATGCCGACATCGCACTGCTGTCGCCGGTCGCGGTCAACGCCCGCCAGGGCGCCGCGAGCTTCCTGCACGACGAGGCGCTGATCGCCCGCGCCATGTCCGAGGGCGCCACCGAGACCTGGATCCTGGCCGACCACAGCAAGATCGGCGCCGCCAGCCGCGAAACCTACTGCCCCGCCGAGCGCATCGACCGGCTGTTCTGCAACCATCAGGCGCGGCAGACCGAAGGCTTCGAGGCCCTGCGGGCGAAAGTCGGCGAAGTCGTGCTGGTATCGTGAAACGAACGCCCGGCTCGCGGCGCTAGCCCGCGACGGCATCCGCCACCAGCCGATCCCGCCCGGAAGTCTTGGCGCGGTACAGATTCTCATCGGCGCGGCGGAACAGGGACTGGGGGGTTTCGCCTTCCCTCCATTCGGCCACGCCCGCGCTCAGGGTCAGATCGATCGCCACGCCGCCCTCGAGATCAACGGGATTCCGGCGCACGTGATCCAGTACGCCCGAGGCCAGGATGACGGCGTCTTCCAGAGAAGTGGCCGGAAGCAGCGCCACGAATTCCTCGCCACCGAAGCGCGCCAGCACGTCCGAACGGCGCCGCAACAGGTTGAGCAGGACCTCGGCGACCCATCGCAGGGCGACGTCGCCCGCGTCATGTCCATGGACGTCGTTGACCCGCTTGAAGTGATCCAGGTCGAAGATGACCAGCACGCCGCGCACGGTCGAGCCCTCGGCCTCGGCGAACCGGGCCAGCGCTTCGTCCAGGCCGCGCCGGTTGAGCAGGCCCGTCAGGGGGTCGCGCAGGGTCAACTCGCGCAACTGCCGGTTGGCCCGCTCCAGCGCCCCCATGGTGACGCGCAGGTCTTCCGTGCGCGCCTGAACCTCGTGCTGCAGGGAACTGCGGGCTCCGGCCTCGATGCCCAGCGCCCGGTCCATCAGGTCATGCAGCTGCATGACTTCGGCGTAGGTCAGCAGGAACATCTGGCTGCCCAGACCGACCTGCATCCAGCGCTCCTGGGCCATGAACCCGGGGATGTAGCCGAAGGCAGCCAACCCGTAGGCCAGGTAGCCGGCGAAGAACACCAGCCAGGACAGCACGTACCAGCGGGCGGCGCGTTCGCCCCGCCGCAGGTGGCGCAGGCCCAGGATGAACATCGCCACCATGCAGGCCAGAGCGTAGACCGTGTCGATCTTGATGATGAGTTCGTAGGGCACGACCAGACTGGCCGCGAGCAGCGCCGCGCCGATCCTGGCCAGAAGGCGGACCAGCCGGGACTGGCGCGGCCACCGGACGGAATCGATGCCGAGGAAATGCCGCGTGAACCAGAGCAGGCTGAGGATGGCCAGGACTTCGGTCAGGGGCACTGAACGGTTCGCCAGCCAGGGCCAGCCGGGCCACAGGTACTGGAACGACAGGCCGGACATGGACGTCAGGAACAGGCCGGCGCAGACGATGTAGGCTGTGTTGTAGAGGGACTGGCGGATCCGCAGCCGCAGGTAGAGGGCGGCGTTGAACAGGGCCAGCATGACCAGGGCGCCCAGGAACATGCCCTGGCTCAGGCCGTGATCCTGGGCCCGGCCGATGGCCGAGGCGCCCGAATGCAGCGACAGGGGCACGTTGATCGCGCCGCTGCTGCGCACCCGGAGAATGATCGCGAGCGACTGCTCCGGCCCGAATTCGAGGGGCAGCAGGAACAGGCGGTGGCGCACCGGCCGCGCGTCGAAGGGCCGGGAATCTCCCATGCGTTCCGTGTCCAGGAGCCCGGGCGCCGCCCGGGGAGCGGCGCCGGTCCCCAGTTCGTAGATCCAGGCATCGACTGCGTCGAGCAGCGGGTAGTCCAGCTGCAGATACCAGGTGCGCCCGGCATGTTCCAGGTTGCGCAAGGGCACATAGACCCAGTAGGCGGACCGGTTGTGCCGGAACACGAGCTGATCCGCGTCCCGGCGGGTCATCGGCAGCCGGCCGTCGAGGATGTCCTCCGGACCGAGAACGCGACCCTCGTCCCGCAGGAAGCACAACCGCGGCAGGGAAGGGATGTCCCCATGGCTGGAGGACAGCCCGAGCGTCGGACAGGCGGCCTCGGGGACGGCCGCGGGCGCGCGCGCCGCCCCGAACAACAGGCACAGCGCCAGGCCGATCATCGCGGCGACGCGCGCCCGCCACCGGGCATGCCCGCCCGACGACATCGCCATGCCGCGCACTCCCCGGGCAATCCGGTCGCGATCCGACAGATCAGCCTCCCCTATGACACAGACGTGAAACGTATTATCGTTTTTCCGCATCCAAGGAATGCCCGGCCAGCGCAGGGCATCCCGAAAAGATTATGGATCAAAACCCGCCCGCGAGGGGCGGTTCAAGGAGAACGCCATGGCCACCTGGCCCAGCGCATTGCTGCGCATCGACGACATCGCGCGCGACACCGTCGCGGTCCATTTCCGCAAGCCCGAAGACTTCCAGTTTCAACCCGGGCAGACGCTCGCACTGACGCTGCCGTCCGATGCGCCGGACGCCCCGGTGCCGCGACACACCTTTTCGCTGGTCAGCGCTCCGCACGAGGGCGAGCTGTGCATCGCCACCCGCGTCCGCGCCACCCCGTTCAAGCAGGCCCTGGCACAGCTGCGCCCCGGCGCCGAACTGCGGTTCAGCGGCCCATACGGCAAGCTCACTCCGCCGGCCGCCGGGGACCGGCCCCTGGTCCTGATCGCGGGCGGCATCGGCATCACGCCCTGCGTCAGCATGCTGCGCGACGCCGCGCACCGGGGTTCGGACCGGCAATTCCTGCTGCTCTATTCCAACCGGACCCGGGAGCAGGCCGCCTTCCTGGAAGAACTGCGCGAACTCGCGCGGCTCAACCCGCGCCTGCGCCTGCTGGCCACCCTGACCGGCCCGGCCGACGGCGCCTGGGACGGGCTGCGCGGCCGGATCGACGCGGCCATGCTGCGGCAGGCCCTCCAGGGGCTGGACGCTCCCCTGTGCTATGTGACAGGCACACCCGCCATGGTGGAGGAGATCCGCTCGCGCCTGGCCGAAGCCGGCGTCCCGGACGACGCCATCCTCGACGAGGGCTTCCACGGCTATTGACGCCCCGGCACCCGCGCCCCGGACCTCGCGCGCCGCGAGGCCGTGGTAGTCTAAATAGCCTCTCCGCACACATGCCGCAAGACAGGGACCATACATACTCCGCCGGGACTCCGATGATGCACACCTCCGCCGCGCCACAGCCCTCCTCCCCCGACGCCCGCACTGCGCCCGACGTCCTGTTCACGCGCACGCCCGATCTGGCCGAGCCGGACACGGCCCACCTGCGCGCCGCCGTCCGGCGCTATTTCCTGGACACCTTCGACCGCTACGAGTCCCTGTTCCAGTGCCTGGCCAGCGACGAGGCCTATTTCGTCAAGCCGATCCCCCTGCGCCATCCGCTGATTTTCTACTTCGGCCACACCGCGACCTTCTTCGTCAACAAGCTGATGCTCACGCGCCTGATCGACCGGCGCCTGGACCACCGGCTGGAATCGGTCTTCGCCGTCGGCGTGGACGAGATGAGCTGGGACGACCTGGACGACGCCCACTATGACTGGCCCTCCGTGGCCGAGGTCCGCGCCTACCGCGGGCGTGTACGCGCCCTGGTCCTGGACCTGATCGACCATGCCCCGCTGCAATCCCCGATCAATTGGCAGAACCCCTGGTGGGCCATCGTCATGGGCATCGAGCACGAGCGCATCCACCTGGAGACATCCTCGGTCCTGATCCGCCAGCACGCGCTGAAATACGTGCGCTCCGTGCCCGAATGGGCACCCATCCCCGACGCCGGCGGCGAGCCGCCCGAAAATGATCTCGCGCGCGTGCCCGCCGGCACGGTGCGCGTGGGCAAGGACTTCGACGATCCGCAATACGGCTGGGACAACGAATACGGCACCCACGTCGTCGAGGTCGAGTCCTTCGAAGCCGGGCGCCACCTGGTCAGCAACCGGGAGTTCCTGGCCTTCGTCGAGGCGGGCGGCTACCGCAACCACCGCGACTGGACCGAGGAAGGTCGCCAGTGGCTGGCCTACAGCCAAGCTGAGCACCCGACCTTCTGGGTCAAGAGGGAAGACCCCCACGCTGCGCCTTGCGGCTTGCCGCCCCCCGAGGGGGCGCTTTTTACCTTGGGACGGCCCGGCGGTAAAAAGACCCAGGGCTGGTTCCTGCGCCTGATGACCGAGGAAGTCCCCATGCCCTGGTCCTGGCCGGTCGAGGTCAACTACCTCGAAGCCAAGGCCTTCTGCAACTGGAAGGCGGCCGAGACCGGCCGGCCCGTGCGCCTGCCCACCGAGGACGAATGGTACCGCCTGTACGACGCCGCCGGCCTGCGCGATCCTGGCGACCGGCCCTGCGCCGCCAACCTGCATCTGGACCACGGCGCCTCGTCCTGCCCGGTGAACACCTGGCGCCACGGCGACTGGTACGACGTGGCGGGCAACGTCTGGCAATGGACCGAAACGCCCACCTATCCGTTCGACGGCTTCGACGTCCACCCGATCTACGACGACTTCACGACGCCGACCTTCGACGGACGCCACAATCTGATCAAGGGCGGCTCCTGGATCTCCTGCGGAAACGAGGCCGTGCGCGCCTCGCGCTACGCCTTCCGGCGGCATTTCTTCCAGCATGCCGGCTTCCGCACCGTGGTGTCCCACGCGCCCGCCGAGGCCCCGGCAGCCTATTATGAAACCGACAAGCTGATGTCCGAATACGCCGAATTCCACTACGGCGATTCGTATTTCGGCGTGCCCAATTTCCCGCAGGCCCTGGCGCGACGAGCCATCGAGGCCATGGGCGAACGCCCGCGCCGCCGCGCGCTGGACCTGGGCTGCGCCTCCGGACGGGCCACGTTCGAACTGGCCCGGGCCTTCGAGCAAGTCACGGGAGTGGATTTCTCGGCCCGGTTCATCAACCAGGGGGTGCAGCTGATCCAGACGGGCCAGCTGCGCTACACCCTGGCCGACGAGGGCGAACTGGTGTCCTACAAGACCCGCACGCTGGCCGAACTGGGCCTGCGGGACACGATCGGGCGGGTGGAATTCTTCCAGGGCGACGCCTGCAACCTGAAACCGCAGTACACGGACTACGACCTGGTCCTGGCCGCCAACCTGATCGACCGCCTGTACGATCCGGCGCGCTTCCTGGACCAGATCCACGAACGCATCGTCCCGGGCGGCCTGCTGGTGATCGCCTCGCCCTACACCTGGCTCGAGGAACACACGCCGCGTACCTCCTGGCTGGGCGGCTTCAAGAAGGACGCGGAGAACCACACCACGCTGGACGGCCTGAAGGACCGCCTGGCCCCTCATTTCCGGCTGCTGGCCGATCCCGCGGACGTGCCCTTCGTCATCCGCGAGACGCGGCGCAAATTCCAGCACACCCTGTCCGAACTGACGATCTGGGAACGGCGCCGGGAACAGCCCTATTGATCCGGCCCTCAAACAGTTTTACGCAGCGTATTTGACGTGGAAGTCTTGGAAGTAGGCTTTGACACGTGCCGGCTCGCTGGCGACGACTTGCATGTGCTCTTCTGCAGCGGCGCGTAGTTTGGCCTTCGTGCGTATCGGAACCTTGCGCCCGATGACGTGTTTGAGATCGGCATTCAAGCGTTCTTCGGGATTGAGTTCGGGGCTGTAACTGGGCAGATAGAACACTTCCATCTGATCGGAGTGTGCGGCCAACCACGCCTTCACCGGCTTGCAGTGATGCACGCCCAGGTTGTCCAGGATCAGAAACACCTTGCGCCCGGCATCCTGGACCAGCGACTCGAAGAACTCGATCAACTTTTCGTGATTGAACGCGCCATCAATGATCATCCAGCGTGCCTTGCCCTGGTTGGTGACGCTGGCGATCATCGACAGCTTCTGCCGCGTCCCGCCAATGGCCATCGCCACCGGAGTCTTGCCCTTGGGCGCATAGCTGCGACCGCGCACGTCGGTGTTCACCAGCGCCGTCTCGTCACCCCAGTGGACCTCGCCGCCCTCGGCCTTGGCACGTTCGGCGATGGCCGGATACGTGTCCTCCAACCAGGTTTGCACCGCGGCGGGCGATTGCTCGTAAGCACGCTTGATCGGCTTCTGCGGGGTGAAGCCCCAGCGGGCCAGATACTTGCCCACCGAGCGCACATGCAGCGTCACACCACACTCGCGCTCGATCAGCTGCATAACCGCCGCACGGCTCCACAGCGCAAAGTCCATCTTCAGCTGCTCGGGGCGTTTGTCGCAGATGATGCGGCACACCGTCTGTTCCTGCTCGGCGGTCAGTGCGCGATCCTCGCCACGGCGACGGCCACGCCGACGGGGTGCCAGCGACAGCATCCCCCCCGCCTCATAGCGTGCGATCACCTTGCTCACCGCCGTGTGACTCAGCCCAACGTCAACGGCGATCTGAGGTTTGCTTCGTCCGCGTTTGTACGCACGAATCACCTGCCGACGCCTCTCATGCTGCTCGGCCGGACTGAGCTTTCTTGCATCATCTTTTTCCATCCGCAAAGCATCGCATCAGATCGACAGAATTTCAATCTATTTATGGGCCTGATCTATAGTCAGCGCCGAGGTCCTGTACCGCGTCGGCGGCCTGCGCTTCGGCCCGAACGTGCGCTGGATGCCGTCCTCCACGGAGACCAACCACGCCAACACGCCGGACACTCAACAGGACAGCTACGCCCTGCTCGGCTTCAAGGTGGACTACCGGATCGACAAGCACTGGCAGGCCTACGTGCAGGGCGACAACCTGACCGACGAGACCTACGCCAGCGCCTTCGTCATCCGCAACACCGGCACGACCGCGATGCCCACCTTCCTGCCCGGCAACGGCCGCAGCGTGACGGCGGGGGTCACCTACAAGTTCTGATCCCGGAAACGCCCGCGCCCGGAAGTCCCGGGCGCGAGGCGGGCGCCGCGCCCTTGCGGGGCGGCGCCGAAAGCGGGAGCGTCAGTTCCCGTTGGCCAGGACCTTGGGGCTCAGGTCGCTGCCGTGGTATTTCTTGTAGGCTTCGTTCAGGCGGCCGTTCTTCAGGTTCGTCCGGACCCAGCCATCCACCCATTCTTTCAGTTGCGGCGTCTGCTTGGGCATGGCGATGCCCAGCATGAATTCGTGCTGCACGAACTTGGTCTCGTAGGGGTCGGCCTTCAGCTTCTTGTTGACCTCGGCCACGTTGGGCCACTGCGACGAGATCGCCTGCACCTGCCTGGACGCCGCCGCCGTCACCAGCGTCGCATCATCCTCGAAGCGGCGGATATTGGCATCCGGCGCATTCTTGCTGATGTCGGTGTCGTTCACCGTGGCGCGGGTCACGCCGATCTTCACGCCCTTCAAATCCTTGTAGTCGGCGATCTTCACGTCCTTGGGCGCCGCGACGATGATCTGCAGCGACGCGTAGGGCACCGAGAAATCAATGACCTTGGCGCGTTCTTCCGTGATCGACAGATTGGCCACGGCCAGGTCCGCCTTGCCGGTCTGGATCGTCGGCACGCGGGCGGCGTTGGTGATGGGCACCAGTTCCAGCTTCACGCCCAGGTCCTTGGCCAGCATTTCGGCCGTGGTCACGTCCGAGCCTTCGGGCTGCATCTGCGCGTTGGCGTAGCTGAACATGGGCACGCCCATGGCGATGGCCACGCGGATCACGCCGTCCTTCTTGATCTGGTCCAGATCGCCCGCCTGGGCGACCGCGCCGAAGGCGCACAATCCGAATCCGACGGCGGCGGCGGCCAGCATGCTCTTTTTGAATATCATTGAAGTCTCCATCAGGTTGTCGTCCCGGGACCGCTCGGCCCCGGTTTTTTTGCCGCCGGTCCGCCCCAAGGCAAAAAGCACCCCTGGGGCGGCAAGCGGGCGAAGCCCGCGCAGCGCGAGGGCAGGATTTCATAGGCCGTTGCCTATGAAATCCTGCAATTCCCGCGTCTGCGGATCGACGAGGATCCCGGGCCCGCCGGTTTCCCAGACCTGGCCCTGGTGCATGAATACGATCCGGTCGGCCACGCGCCGGGCGAAGGCCATCTCGTGCGTCACCAGGACCATCGTCATGCCCCCCTCGGCCAGATTCTCGATGACCTTCAGGACCTCGCCCGTCAGCTGCGGGTCCAGGGCCGAGGTCACCTCGTCGAACAGCATCACCTGGGGCTCCATCGCCAGCGAGCGCGCGATCGCCACGCGCTGCTGCTGGCCGCCCGAGAGCTGCTCGGGATAGCTGTCGTACTTTTCCAGCAGGCCGACGGTTTCCAGCACCCGGCGGGCGCGTTCCTCGCAGGTCTTGCGCGGCAGCTTGCGCACGTGGCGCAGGGCCAGGGTGATGTTGCGCCCCACCGTCAGGTGGGGAAACAGGTTATAGCTCTGGAAGACGATGCCCACGTCCTTGCGCAACTGCTCCAGATCGACCTTGCCGCCGTCCAGCTGGTGGCCGCACACCTGGATGCTGCCCTCGTCGATCGACTCGAGGTGGTCGATGCAGCGCAGCGCCGTGCTCTTGCCTGACCCGCTCTGGCCGATGATGGCGACCACCTCGCCCCGGGCGATGTCGAAGGACACCCCTTTGAGGACCTGGTTCGGTCCAAAGGATTTGTGGACGTTCCGCAGACTAACGACGGCCGACATTGAGCTTCTTCTCCATGGTTCGGCTCCACTTGGACAAGGGGAAGCACAGCAGGAAATAGAACCCGCCCACCAGTGCGAACACCAGGAAGGGCTGGAACAGGGAGTTGTTGATGATCTGCCCGGCACGGGTCAGTTCCACGAAGCCCACCACCGAGGCCAGGGACGTGGACTTGATGACCTGCACCAGGAAGCCCACGGTGGCGGGCAGGGACAGTCGCACCGCCTGGGGGATCACGACCAGGATCAGCGACTGCCAGCGGGAGAACCCCAGGCACTCCGCGGCTTCCCACTGGGTCTTCTCGATGGACTCCACGCTGCCGCGCCAGATTTCCCCCAGGAAGGCGCTGACGTACACCATCAGGGCGATCCCGGCGGCGAACAGCGGCGGCACGTCGATACCGAAGATGCCGACGCCGAAATACACGACGAACAGCAGCACCAGCAGCGGGATCCCCTGGACCGCCTGGATGAACAGGGCCGCCACGGCCCGGACCGCCGCCAGCCGCGACACGCGCGCCAGCATCACCCCGAACCCGGCGAGCGAGCCCAGGACGAAGGACAGGGCCGACAACACCAGAGTCCAGCCCAGGCCCTTGAGCAGATAGACGAACTGCACCCAGTTGAATTCATCCATGGCGGATCTCCCGGGCGACCCCGCGCGGCGCGGCGGCCTGACGGCGCGCCGCGGCCCCGGAACGCGCGCCGGCCGTCCGGGCGGCCCGGGCAACGGCCCGGCGGCGGCGGAACAGCAGCGCCCCGCCCAGCCAGAACAGCGCCTTGAGCAGTACGGCCAGGCACAGGTACAGGTACAGGCAAGCGACGACGATATAAGTTTCCAGCGATAGAAAGGTGATGGACTGCACGTTGTTGGCCACGCCGGTCAGTTCCTCGGTCGAGATCTGCGAAGTCACGGAGGACATCAGCATCATCAGGACGAACTGGCTGGTGATGGACGGGTAGACCTTCTCGAAGGCCGGCAACATGACGACGTGCCAGTAAATACGGGCGCGCGACAGGCCCAGGCATTCGGCCGCCTCGATCTGGCCCGGCGGCACCGCGTCCATGCCGGCGCGGATGATCTCGGCGGAATAGGCGCCCACGTTGATGACCATGGCGATCACCGCCGCCACCGCGGCGGGCATGGTGTAGCCCAGGCTGGACAGGCCGAAGTAAAAGATGAAGATCTGCACCAGGAACGGCGTGTTGCGCACGGTCTCGATGTACGCCCCGCACAGCCCCGACAGCCGGCGGTCGCTGCCGCGCCGGCCGATGGCGCACAGGACGCCCAGGATCAGGCCGAACACGGTCGAGACCAGGGTCAGTTCCAGGGTGGTCAGCGCGCCGTCCAGGAACATTGCCCAATACGGCGCCAGGCCGGAGAAATTGAAGGTGTAGCGCACGCCTGGCCTCCCGATTCACGATTTAAAGATAAGACATCGTACATTCAGGAGGGTGCATCCAGCGGGTCGAATGGCCCCTGGACCGTGAAGACCCCGCCCTGCCAGACCATCGTCGGATCGTCGGCCGCCGGCATGGGCTGGCGCTCGATCCGTTCACGGAAGACCTCGGACGTATCCCGGGCCTCGTAGCCCAGGTGCGCCGCCAGGCGGTTGTCCCACCAGGTCTCCTTGTTGCCGGACAGGCCGAAGGCGATGGTGTGGCCGATGCCGGGCGTGAACAGGCCCCGGCGGATCAGTTCGGTCAGGTCCCGGTAGCTGAGCCAGATGTGCATCATGCGGCGGTCCCGGGGTTCGGGGAACGACGAGCCGATGCGGATGGACAGCGTCTCGATGCCGTAGCGGTCGTGATAGAAGCTGGCCATGCCCTCGCCGTACATCTTGGACAGGCCGTAATAGCCGTCGGGGCGCGTGGGCATGGCGGCGTCGATCCGCTCGGATTGGCGGTAGAAACCCACCGCATGATTCGAGCTGGCGAAGATCACGCGGCGCACGCCGTGGCGGCGCGCGGCCTCGTAGATGTGGAAGACGCCCTTGATGTTGGCTTCGAGGATTTCCTCGAAAGGCCGCTCGACCGACACGCCGCCCATGTGAACGATGGCGTCGCAACCGCGCACCAGTTCGTCCACGGCCTGACGGTCGGCCAGGTCGCAGGGATGCAGTTCCTCGCCTTCTCCGGCTTCGCCCAGCGGCTGGACGTCGGACAGGCGCAGGATGCGCGCCATCGGCTTGAGCGTTTCGCGCAGCACGCGCCCCAAGCCGCCGGCCGCGCCCGTCAGCAGCACGCGTTCAAACCTGTTTTCAGCCACACACTTCTCCATCCAATGCACGATCGAACCGATTGATTGGATGCATTGTGATACGTCATCGTATGACTTGGAATCAGGAATTACCCTGAACACACGGCCAGCCCTGCCCGCCTTCAGCATGAAACGCCGGCACAGCGCGGCCGGGCAGCGTGGTCCGCCCGGCCGCGTGTGCCAGGCGCTGCTGGACGATCCCGGCGACGCCTCCACCGCCGCCGAATGGGCGGACCAGACTGGCGATGGGCGGCAAGACCTTCCACCGGCGCTTTCTCCGGGCGCCGGGCGTGACCTTCGGCAAATGGCGGCAGCAACTGCGCTTGATGTCGTCGCTGACCCCGCTGATGCGGGGGATGCCGATCACGCAAGTGGCGCTGGCCAGCGGCTACGACAGCCACAGCGCCTACACCACGGCATTCGGCAAGCAATTCGGACAGCCGCCTTCCGCATTCGCGGCAAGCACATAGCCGGGCAGCCGTCCGATCACCCGGGGCGTCCTGCCGCCCCGAATCGAATCACTTCAACTGACCCACATCGCGCACCGCGCCTCGGTCGGCCGAGGTCGCCAGCGCCGCATAGGCCAGCAGCGCCTGGGAGACTTCCCGCTGGCGGTCCACGGGTTTCCAGGCCTTCGGACCGCGCGCCTCCATGGCCGCGCGGCGCGCCGCCAGGGTTTCGTCGTCGATCGCCAGGTTGATGCGGCGGTTGGGGATGTCGATCTCGATGGTGTCGCCGTCCTCGACCAGGGCGATGTTGCCGCCCTCGGCCGCCTCGGGCGAGGCATGGCCGATCACCAGGCCCGACGAGCCGCCGGAGAAGCGGCCGTCCGTCAGCAGGGCCGCGCATTTGCCCAGGCCCATGGACTTCAGGTAGGACGTGGGGTACAGCATTTCCTGCATGCCGGGGCCGCCCTTGGGCCCCTCGTAGCGGATGATGACCACGTCGCCGGCCACGACCTCGCCGCCCAGGATGCCCTCGACCGAGGTTTCCTGGCTTTCGTAGACGCGCGCGCGGCCGGTGAAGGTCAGGATGCTCTCGTCCACCCCGGCCGTCTTGACGATGCAGCCCTTGGGCGCCAGATTGCCGTACAGCACGGCCAGGCCGCCGTCCTGCGAATAGGCGTGCGCGCGGTCGCGGATGCAGCCGGCCTCGCGGTCCAGGTCCAGGGTCTCGTAATAGCGGTCCTGGCTGAAGGCGGTCTGGCTGGGCACGCCGCCGGGCGCCGCGCGGTAGAAGTCCGCCACGCCGGCGCCGTGTTCGCCCCTCACGTCCCAGCGGCGGATGGCCTCGCCCAGCGTGCCCGCATGCACATTGCCCGCGGACAGATCCAGCAGATCGGCGCGGGCCAGTTCCGCCAGGATGCCCAGGATGCCGCCCGCGCGGTGGACGTCCTCGACGTGATAGTCGGGCGTGGCCGGCGCGACCTTGCACAGGCAGGGCACGCGGCGGGAAATCCGGTCGATGTCGGCCATGGTGAAGGCCACGCCGGCCTCCTGTGCGGCCGCCAGCAGGTGCAGCACGGTGTTGGTGGACCCGCCCATCGCCACGTCCAGCGTCATGGCGTTGCCGAAGGCCTCGGACGTCGCGATGCTGCGCGGCAGGACGGAGGCGTCGTCCTGCTCGTACCAGCGCTTGCACAACTGCACGATCAGGCTGCCCGCCAGTTCGAACAGGCCCTTGCGCCGGGCGTGCGTGGCCACCACCGTGCCGTTGCCCGGCAGCGCCAGGCCCAGAGCCTCGGTCAGGCAGTTCATGGAATTGGCCGTGAACATGCCCGAACAGGATCCGCAGGTCGGGCAGGCGCTGCGCTCGACGGTCTCGGCCTGCTCGTCGGTGATGTCGGGATCGGCGGCCTCGATCATGGCGTCGACCAGATCGAGCTTGCGCACCACGGTCTTGCCGTCCTTGGCGATGACCTTGCCGGCCTCCATCGGCCCGCCGGACACGAACACGGTGGGGATGTTCAGGCGCATGGCGGCCATCAGCATGCCCGGGGTGATCTTGTCGCAGTTGGAGATGCAGACCATGGCGTCGGCGCAGTGCGCGTTGACCATGTATTCGACCGAATCGGCGATCAGTTCGCGCGAGGGCAGCGAATACAGCATCCCGCCGTGCCCCATGGCAATGCCGTCGTCGACCGCGATGGTGTTGAATTCCTTGGCCACGCCGCCGGCCGCCTCGATCTGGCGCGCGACCAGCTGACCCATGTCCTTCAGGTGCACGTGGCCCGGCACGAACTGGGTGAAGGAATTCACCACGGCGATGATGGGCTTGCTGAAGTCCCCGTCCTTCATGCCGGTGGCGCGCCAGAGGGCGCGGGCGCCGGCCATGTTGCGGCCGTGGGTCGAGGTGCGGGAACGATAATGCGGCATGGCGACTGTCCTGGAAGCGGAAGGGGCAAAAACGCTTATGATAAAGGATCCTCTGAACCAGTCCTCGCGTCGCATGCATCCGCGGCTTCGGGCCGTCTGCGGCGTTGCTCATCCTCGCGACAGCTCCGGCTATCGCTGCGGTTCGCGCCCTGCAGCCAAGCCGAATCCACAGCGCCCGCTTTCCGCTCGACTGATTCAGAGCATCCTGGTTCCTCCCGCCCGGCGATCCGGAGCGGACAGGACGCGCAGCCCCGATTCCGACGATGGAGACCCCGTGAAGCCCCAGACCCCGAAAGAAGCCATTTCCCCCCTGCGGCAAGACATCCGGCTGCTGGGCCGGACCCTGGGGGAAGTCATCCGGGACTGCGAGGGCCGCGCCGTCTACGACGTGATCGAAAAACTGCGCCGCGCCGCCGTGAAATTCCGCCGCGAGGGCCTGGACCGCGACGGCCGCATGCTGGAGCGCCAGATCCGCCGCCTGGCCGCCGGCGAGGCCAATTCCGTGGCGCGCGCCTTCAGCTATTTCCTGCACCTGTCCAACATCGCCGAGGACCGCGACCAGACCCGCCGCCAGCGCCTGCAATGGCAGGCCGAAGGCCCCGCCGTCCCGGGCAGCCTGCAGCACGCCGTCGAACTGCTGCAGGGCACCGGCCTGTCCGGCGCCCGCATCCGCCAGCACCTGGCCTCCGCCTGCATCGTGCCCGTGCTGACGGCGCACCCCACCGAAGTCCAGCGCAAGAGCACGCTGGACCTGCATCAGGCCATCGCCCGGCACCTGCGCCAGCTGGACACGCCGCACGCGCCGCTGGAAGCCGCCCGGCTGCGGGAACGCCTGACCGGGCTGATCGCCGCCCTGTGGCAGACCCGCATGCTGCGCCAGAGCAAGCTCACCGTGCTCGACGAGATCGACAATGCCCTGTCCTACTACACCAGCACCTTCTTCAGCACCCTGCCCCAGCTCCACCTGGACATGGGGGCGCTGCTGCGCAAGCCGGCGCGCACTGTGTTCGACGTGGACAACACGCCGCTGCCGCCCTTCGTCCACATGGGCAGCTGGATCGGCGGCGACCGCGACGGCAACCCGAACGTGGACGCCGGCACGCTGGAGCAGGCGCTGCTGCGCCAGTGCGCGCACGTCCTGCGCCACTACCTGACCGAGGTCCACGCCCTGGGCGCCGAACTGTCGGTTTCGCAATCCCTGATGCGCGTCACCCCCGCCCTGGCGGAACTGGCCGCCGCCAGCCAGGATCCCTCTCCCCACCGCCAGGACGAGCCCTACCGGCGCGCCTGCATCCATATCTATGCCCGGCTCGCCGCCACCGCGCTGGCCCTGACCGGCCGGCGACTGGCCCGGCGCAACATCTACGACGCCCCGGCCTACGGCACGGCCACCGAACTGGCCGAGGACCTGCGCATCGTGGCCGAATCGCTGGACACGCACCACGGGGCCCTGGTCGCGCGGCTGCGCCTGACGCACCTGCGCCAGGCGGTCGGAATCTTCGGCCTGCACCTGGCCACGGTGGACCTGCGGCAGAGCTCCGACGTCCATGAGCGCGTGCTCGACGAACTGATGCGCCAGGCCCACGCGACCCTGGACGGCAAGCCCGTGCGCTACGCCCGACTGACCGAGGCCGACCGTGTCCGCGTGCTGCGCCAGGAACTGCGCGAACCGCGCCCGCTGGCATCGCCCTGGATCGAATATTCGGCCGAGACGACCAAGGAACTGGCGATTCTGCGCATGGCCGCCGACTGCCGCCGCCGCTTCGGCGAGGCCGCCCTGCGCCAGACCATCGTGTCCCATACCGAAACCCTCAGCGATCTGCTGGAAGTCCTGGTGCTGCAGCAGGAAACCGGCCTGATCGCCCCGGCCTCGACGAACGACGCCGCACCCGACAGCGGGCTGATGGTGGTGCCGCTGTTCGAGACCATCCCCGACCTGGAGCGCGGCCCGGACATCATGGACGCCTGGCTGTCGCTGCCCGAGGTCGCCGCGCGCGTGCGCCACGCCCAGCACGGTATCCAGGAAGTCATGCTGGGCTACTCCGACAGCAACAAGGACGGCGGCTACCTGACCTCGAACTGGTCGCTCTACCAGACCGAACGGCGCCTGGTCGAAGTCTTCCGCAGGCACCGCACCCGGCTGCGCCTGTTCCACGGCCGCGGCGGCTCCGTGGGCCGGGGCGGCGGCCCCAGCTACGATTCCATCCTGTCGCAGCCTCCGGGCACCGTGAACAACCAGATCCGCCTCACCGAGCAGGGCGAGATCATCCAGGGCCGCTACAAGGACGCCGAAGTCGGCCGCTCGCACCTGGAACTGTTCGTCGCCGCCACCCTGGAAGCCAGCCTGTCATCCGGCTCCCCGGCCAGCCGGGCCGAGGACGACCACGCCGCCCGCTACGGCGCGGCCATGGTCTGGATGTCGGAAACCGCCCGGCACGCCTACCGCGACCTGGTCTACGGCACGGAAGGCTTCACGGATTATTTCTTCGCCTCGACGCCGATCCGCGAGATCGCCGGCCTGAACATCGGCTCGCGCCCGTCCTCGCGCAAGACTCTGCAGCGCATCGAGGATCTGCGCGCCATTCCCTGGTCGTTCTCCTGGGCCCAGTGCCGCCTGCCTTTGCCCGGCTGGTACGGCATGGGCACGGCGCTCCAGCATTACCTGTCCGAAGGCGGGCCCGACCAGGCCCTGTCGCGCGAGGAGCGCCTGGAACGCCTGCGGGCCATGGCGCGGGACTGGCCGTTCTTCCGTACCCTGCTGTCCAACATGGAACAGGTGCTGGCCAAGACCGACCTCGCCATCGGCCAGGCCTACGCCGAACTGGTGCCGGACAAGCCCCTGCGCAAGCGGATCTTCGAGCGCATCGCCGCCGAATACCAGGCCACGCTGGACGCCTTCCGCACCGTCACCGGCCACGATCTGCTGGCGCACGACGAGCCCCTGCGCGGCGCTCTGGCCGAGCGCTTCGCCTACATCGACCCGCTGAACCACCTGCAGGTCGAACTGCTGCGCCGCATGCGCTCCGGCCACCCCGCCGCGCGCCGCGCCGACGAGCAGGAATCGCGCGACCAGCGCGCGATCCACATGACCATCAACGGCATCGCCGCAGGATTGAGGAATTCAGGATGAGGCAGGACACGGAATAGTCCCTTGCGGACTATTCCGTGCCTGCCGAATCGGAGCGCCTTGCAAGGCGCGACGTGGGAATCAGTTTGCGAACACCGGCTCCTCGATCCCGCGCACCCCCGGGCGCAAGGCGAACAGCGCCCCGTCCAGGGCCAGCGGACCGGCGCCGGCCGGGCGGATCGAAGTCACGAACAAAGTGTCCAGATCCCGGCCGCCGAACGCGCACATGGACGGCTTGGCCACCGGCACGCTCAGGCTGCGGTCCAGCCGGCCGTCCGGCGTGTAGCGATGGACCAGGCCGGCGTCGTTGCCGCAGATCCAGTAGCAGCCTTCGGCGTCGATGGCGGCGCCGTCGGGGCGTCCCCCCGGCAGTTTTTCGATGAACACGCGGCGCCCGCCGGGCGCCCCTTCGTCGGTATCGTAGTCGAAGGCCCAGACGCGCTGCCGGTCGGGATGCGAGTCGGACAGGTACATGGTGCGTCCGTCGGGGCTGAAGGCCAGCCCGTTGGGCGTCAGCATGCCCTCCTCGAAGCGATCCAGGCGCGGCGCACCGTCCCGAACCGACAGGCGGTACAGGACGCCGACTGGCTCGGCCGGCCCGCCATCGTCCAGCATCGATCCGACCCAGAACCGGCCCTGCCGGTCGCAGCGCCCGTCGTTGAAGCGCATGCCGGGGCGTTCGTGGGCGACGCCGACCCGCAGCGCCATCCTCAGCCGCTGGTCGTCCTGGGGCGACAGGCGGTAGACACCGTCCTCCATGGCACCCAGCCAGCCCCCGTCGGCCAGTCGGGCGATGCACGCCAGCCGCTGCGCGGCGCGCCAACTGGTGTGCTGCCCGTCCCCGGCGCGCCAGCGATGCAGCGTCCCGGCGTGGATGTCCACCCAGTACAGGGCCTGCTCGCCCGGATGCCAGACCGGGCTTTCCCCGGTCAGGTTGCGCGGGTGTAGGACCAGTTCGGCGCTTGGGGCGGATGCGGCGGGCATGGGCGCCGGCGAATCAGAGCGCCTCGATCAGTTCACGCAGCGCGGCTTCTTCCTGGGGATCCAGGTCCACCAGGGGCGGACGCACCGGGCCGGAAGGACGGCCGATGATGCGCGTGCCGGCCTTGACGATGCTGACGGCATAGCCAGGCTTGCGGTTGCGGATTTCCAGCATGGGCAGGAAAAAGGTGTCCAGCAGCCGGCCGACCGTGGCGTCGTCTCCGCTCTTCACGGCCTGGTAGAACTTCATGGCCATTTCGGGAACGAAGTTGAACACCGCCGAAGAATACACCGGCACGCCCATCGCCCGATACGCCTGGGCGAAGACTTCCGCCGTGGGCAGACCGCCCAGGTAAGCGAAGCGGTCGCCCAGGCGACGGCGCACCCGCACCATGTGCTCGACGTTGCCCACGCCGTCCTTGAAGCCGATCAGGTTCGGGCATTGCCCGGCCAGCTGCTCCAGCAGCGGGGCCGACAGACGGCACTGGCCGCGATGGTAGATCAGCACGCCGATGTCCACTGAATCGCAGACCTCGCGCACGTGGCGGGCGATGCCCTCCTGGGGCGCGTCGGTCAGATAGTGCGGCATCAGCAGGATGCCGGCCGCGCCCTGGCGCTGGGCTTCCTGGGCGAAGGCGATCGCCGTGCGGGTCGGGCCGCCCGCCCCCGCCAGGATCGGCGTGTGCCCCCGGCAAGTGCGCACGGCCGTGTCCACCACTCGTGAGAACTCGTCCAGTGTCAGGGAGAAATACTCGCCCGTGCCGCCGGCGGCGAACAGGGCGCGCGCACCGTAGGGCATCAGCCATTCCAGCCTGGCCTGGTAGCCCTTGGGGTCGAAATTTCCCCGGGCGTCGAAATCCGTGACGGGGAACGACAGGAGTCCGTCCCTCAGGATGTCCTTCAATTCCTGGCAAGTCGTCATATGCGTGGTGTCCTCTGATCCGGGAAGACGTGTGCCACGCCCTCCTCATCCGTTCATGTCATACGTTATCATATGACATCAGATGACAAGCAACAAGCAGAATTCGGCCTGACTAGCGTATACCCTTATCAAGGGCTGGATTTCGTCCCTATTTCACCAAGAATGAAGAGAGTGGCCCGATAGGTCATTCTTATACGATGACATACCTATGGAAGGAGTCAGGCACCCTGCTCGGCGGCTTCCTGGGCGCGGCGCAGGCGTTCCCGGCTGTTGGTGAGGTGCGTGCGCATCGCGGCGCGAGCGGCGTCCGGATCCTTGCGGACGATGGCGTTGTAGATGTCCTCGTGCTCGACGTGGACGCGGCCGAGGTAGCTGGCGCGATCGTCTTCCGCCAGGGCCGCCGAATCGATGCGCGTCCGGGGAATGATGGCCTTGCCCAACTGCTTGAGGATATCGTGGAAATAGCGGTTGCCGGTCGCCGTCGCCACCGTCAGGTGGAAGGCGACGTCGGAGACCACCGCGTTGCCGGTCTTCTTGCGCACGTGCTCGGCGAATTCATCCAGGATGCCTCGCAGCTGCTGGGCCTGGGCGTCCGTGCGCCGCATCGCGGCCAGTCCCGCCGCCTCGGTTTCCAGGCTGATCCGCAACTCCAGGATCGCCAGGACGTCCAGCATGGTCAGGATGTTTTCCGTGCGGATGCGCAACTGTTGCTCGTTGCGGGGTTCGAGCAGGAAGGTCCCGATGCCGTGCCGGGTCTCGACCAGGCCGGCGGCCTGCAGGCGCGAGATCGCTTCGCGGATGACGGTCCGGCTGACCCCGAAGGATTCCATCAGCGCGGACTCGGTCGGCAGTTTCTCGCCGACGTGGAACTCTCCGTGGCGGATGCGCTCGGACAGCGCGGCCACGACATTCTGAGTGAGATTGCGCGAACGGCGGGCGGGGACGGAGACCATGGGGCGAAGTCGGTGGATTCGGACGATTCATGATACTGCATTCCTGAAGAGATAACTCATACGACGACATATTATTGATCCTGTCGATCAACTGAGATCTGACATCAGCCTGCGCTGGTCAATGTTCTGGATGTCCTCGCGCCACCAGGATTGTCAGTGAAAATCTCCAGTTGTATGATGAGATGATCAAAAGGAGGCTCCCCCGTGCATTCCCCCAGACCGACCGTCCAGATTCCCCGCATGATCCGCATGCGCGCGGGCGACAATGTCGCCATCGTCGCCAACGACCGGGGCTTGCCCGCGGGCGCCCGCATCGCCGACGGCCCGACCCTGCTCGAAGCCATTCCACAAGGCCACAAGGTCGCCCTGTGCGACATCCCCGAAGGCGAGGCCATCGTGCGCTACGGCGTCGTCCCTGGACGACCTGCCCATCTGCACCGCGCCCGCGCCCGACCTGGAACCCCTGGCCGGCCGCACCTTCCAGGGCTACCGCAACGCTGACGGGCGTCATCCTGTCCAACCTGGTGCCCGCCCTGCCCTTCGTGATCCTGGTGATGACGCCCTTCATCGAACAGATCGACCCGGGCCTGGAATCCGCCGCGCGCATCTTCGGCGCCAACACCTTCCAGTATTTCCGCCACGTGCTGCTGCCCCTGCTGGTCCCGGGCATGCTGGCGGCGGGCCTGCTGGTGCTGGTGCGCACCATCGGCATGTTCGAGCTGACCTTCTTTACGGCGGGACCGGATTCCCAGACGCTGGTGGTGGCGCTGTACTATGCGGTGTTCTCCACCGGCGTGCGCGCGCCGCAGGCGATCGACGCAATGGCGATGATCTACATGGCCATCACCCTGCTGTGGGTCCTGATCGCCCTGCGCTTCGTCAGCCCGACGCAGCTGGTCAGCCGCGTCAAGGAAGCGCCCCGCGAGGCATGAACTTGCCGGCCGGACCTTCTTCCCTGTACGCCGCCTGGATGGACGCGGCCGGTCCGGCTTGCCTGGCCCTGTGCCACGGCCCCCACCGGGCCGTGATCGCGCCGGCGGCCGGCGGGCGCATCCTGCGCTGGTCCACGGACCTGCCCGAGGGGCCGCGCGACTGGCTGGAGCCGGTCGGGATCGACGGCTGGCCCGCCCACGCCTGGCCCAAGGGCGGCATCTTCCCGCTGGCACCGTTCTCCAACCGCGTGCGCGACGCCCGGCTGCGCTGGGGATCCGGCACGCTGGCGCTGGAAGCCCTGCCCGGCCACCTCCATGCCCTGCACGGCCAGGCCCAGGCAATGCCCTGGACGATCCTGGACGCCCGCGCCGATCGCGCGGAACTGGCCCTGGACCACCCGGCCGGCGTCGGCGGCTGGCCCTGGACCTGGCGGCTGCGCCAGACGATCCGGCTGGAAACCGCCGGCCTGCGCATCCGCCTGTCGTTGCGCAACCAGTCGGACGCCCCCATGCCCGCCGGCCTGGGACTGCACCCCTACTTCACCGCGTCCGGCGTCCGGCTGACTGCCGCGACCGAGTGGACCCACGAAGACGAGCTGGCGCGCTTCCCCCGGCCCAACCGCCGCACGGACTGGCGACGCGGCACACGGACCTGGACCGCATTCCTGGGCGGCTGGGACGGCCACGCCCAGGTAAACTGGGATGCGGGACCGGGCCTGGACCTGCATGCCGAGGGCCCGCTGGAACACCTGGTGCTGCACGCCAACGCCGGACGCTACCTGTGCGTCGAGCCCGCCACCCACGTCTGCGATGCCGTCAACCTGAGCGCGGACGGCCAGACCGGCACCGGACTGCGCGTCCTGGCGCCCGGCGCATCCCTGGACATCGGCCTGCGGCTCGATGTCCGCACGACCCCGGCCCGCCGCCCGGACGGCGCGGCTCCGACAGACGACTGACACGAAGGACCCCATCATGCAACTCACCGGCACCCAACTGATCGGCGGCCAGGACATCCCCGGCACCGGCGCCGAATTCCACGCCTGCGACCCCGCCACGGGCGAAGCGCTGGCCCCCGCCTGGCGCGGCGCCGACGCGAGCCAGGTGGACCGGGCGGCGCGACTGGCCGAGGCCGCCTTCGCCTCTTACCGCGAGACCGGCCTGGAAGCGCGCGCCGCGTTCCTGGAAACCATCGCTCAATCGATCCTGGACCTGGGCGATACGCTGATCGAGCGGGCCATGCGCGAGACCGGCCTGCCGCGCCCGCGCCTGGAAGGCGAGCGCGGACGCACCGTCAACCAACTGCGCCTGTTCGCCCGCGTCGTGCGCGACGGCGACTGGGTCGGCGCCCGCATCGACCATGCCCTGCCCGAACGCGCGCCGCTGCCGCGCGGCGACATCCGCCTGCGCCACATCCCCGTGGGGCCGGTGGCCGTGTTCGGCGCCAGCAATTTCCCCCTGGCCTTTTCGGTGGCGGGCGGCGATACCGCGTCGGCGCTGGCCGCCGGCGCCCCGGTCGTCGTCAAGGCGCATCCCGCGCACCCCGGCACCTCGGAACTGGTAGGCCGCGCCATCCGCCGGGCTGTCCAGCGATGCGGCCTGCACGAGGGCGTCTTTTCCCTGCTGGCCGGCTCGGACCACGGCCTGAGCCTGGCGCTGGTCGGGCACCCCGCGATCCAGGCGGTGGGCTTCACCGGCTCCCGCCAGGGCGGCCTGGCCCTGATGCGGGCCGCCGCCGCGCGCGCCGTACCCATCCCCGTCTACGCCGAAATGAGCAGCACCAATCCGGTGTTCCTCCTGCCCGGCGCCCTGGCCGCGCGCGCCGAAGACATCGCCCGGGGCTTCGTCGCCTCGCTGACGGGCAGCGCGGGCCAGCTCTGCACCAACCCGGGCCTGGTCATCGGCCTGGACGGTCCGGACCTGGACCGCTTCATCCGCCTGGCCGCGGAAGGCGTGGGCGCCGCGCCGGCCGCCACCATGCTGACGGCCGGCATCGCCCGGTCCTACCGGGAAGGCGTCGAGCGCCTGCACGGCCACGCGGGCGTCGAACCCCTGGCGCGCGGCGCGGCGGGCGACGGCCCCGCGCCCTGCCAGGCCGGCCTGGCGACAACCACGGCCAAGGCATTCCTGGCGGACCCGGTCGGGCTGGGCGCCGAGGTGTTCGGCGCCAGCGCCCTGGTCGTGCGCTGCGCGTCGCCCGAGGACATGGCGGCCATCGCCCATTCGCTGGAAGGCCAGCTGACGGCCACCCTGCACCTGCGGGCCGGCACCGACGATGCTCTGGCGGCCGGACTGCTGCCGACCCTGGAACTGAAGGCCGGCCGAATCCTGGCCAACGGCTTTCCGACCGGCGTCGAAGTATGCGACGCGATGGTTCACGGCGGGCCTTTCCCCGCCACGTCCGACCCGCGCACGACCTCGGTGGGCACGCTGGCGATCACGCGCTTCCTGCGTCCCGTGTGCTACCAGGATCTGCCCGACGGCCTGCTGCCCCCCGCATTGCGGGCGGACAATCCCTGGGATATCCCCCGCGCCGAGCGGTAAACCGCGCGCCGGATCACGGCGCCGGCACAAACACCCACCATGGCCCAATGGCCCCGGCACGCCCTCCCGAAAACGGAGGGCGTGTTTTTTCCTTCCGCATATGTTCTTTAATATGGATATATAATTAGTCATAGTTCTATAAAACAGAACAATGGACATCGACCAACTCAACTTCAAGCACCTGTTCTACTTCTGGCGCGTAGCCAGACAGGGCTCGCTCACGCACGCGGCCGAACAGGTCCGGACCTCCCAGTCCGCCCTCTCCACTCAGATCCGGCAGCTGGAGACCCGACTGGGCACGCCCTTGTTCGACCGCCAGGGCCGCCAGTTGACACTCACCGCGACGGGCCAGCAGGTCTTCGCCTACGCCGAAAGCATTTTCGGGCTGGGCGAACAGATGCTCGGGTGGCTCGAAGGCCGCGACGAGGACACAGCGCCCATCCGTGTAGGCAGCGTCTCGACCATGTCGCGCAATTTCCAGGTCAACTGGCTGCGTCCGCTGCTCCACGACCCCAGCGTCGTACTATCCGTGGAATCCGGTCTTCTGCAGACGCTGGTGGAACGCCTGCTGCGCCACCAGCTGGACGTGGTGCTCGCCAATCAGCCCGTCCCCTCCGATCCCACCCGCCCGATGTCCTCGCGGTTCCTGGGCAGCCAGGACATCTCGCTGGTCGGTCGGGCCGACCGCTGGTCGGGCACCACCCTGCGCGTCCCCGAAGACCTGAACACGATCGAAATGGCCATGCCCAGCGCGCGCCACGGCGTGCGCCTGCAGTTCGACGCCCTGTGCTTTTCGGCCGGCGTGCAGCCGAGGCTGCGCGCCGAGATCGACGACATGACAATGCTGCGGCTGATCGCGCGCGACAGCGGCTGGATCACGATGCTGCCGGAAGTGGTCGTGCAGGACGAACTGCATACGGGCGAACTGGTGCGCGTCGGCCAGTCCTCGCAACTGACCGAGCGTTTCTACGCCATCACAGTCCGGACCGGCCGCCTGGCGGGCCCGCTCGACCGGCTGCTGTCGCGCGAGGCGGCCGGGGACATCTTCGCCGACGCATCCGACCCCACTCAACCCGAAAGGACCTCATCGTGTTCCCTCGACGACTGACCGACGGCTACCGTTCCTTCCTGCACGGGCGCCTCGCCACCGAACGCGCGCGCTACCTCGAACTGGCCGAAAAGGGCCAGCACCCGGACATCATGGTGATCAGTTGCGGCGATTCTCGCGTGGCGCCCGAAACCATCTTCGACGCGGGCCCGGGCGAGATGTTCGTGGTGCGCAACATCGCCGGCATCGTCCCGCCCTGCGACGAGGATCCGGAAGCCGCCTTCCACGGCACCAGCGCCTGCGTCGAGTTCGGCGTCAACGCCCTGGAAGTCGGCCACATCGTCATCATGGGGCACGCCAGCTGCGGCGGCGTGTCCGCCTACGCCAACCAGGCCGCCCCCCTGTCCAAACGCGACTTCATCGGCAAGTGGATGTCCCAGATCAAGCCCGTGGCCGACACGGTCGGCCCCCGCACGGGCGACTACGCCGACTGGATCCGCCGGATGGAATGGGGCGTGGTGGAATACAGCATGCGCAACCTGATGACCTTCCCCGCCGTGCGCGAGCGCGTCGAGGCCGGGAAGCTCGCCATCCACGGCGCGTATTTCGGCGTCGCCACGGGGGTGCTGTTCGTGCGCGACCCCCGAACCGGCCGCTTCGAGCCCTACGCCGAACCCTGATCCCCCCGGATCGGCAGTCAGCCGGATGACGAGGATGTGACTGGACATGGAATAGTCCCTTGCGGACTATTCCATGCCTGTCGAATCCGAGCCGCTTGCGGGCGGCGAGGTGGACAACGCCGAAGACAGTGCTATTGCACGGCGAGGCGAACCCACGACGTCAGGCGGTTGAATGCCGGTCCGGGTCCGGATCGGGGCGCCAGTCCGGCGTCCAACGGCCGCTGCGCACGTTCTGCAGCCACAGCAGGCAGGTCAGGGTCTTGGCGTCGGTCGCCGCGCCGTCGCGGGCGGCATCGAGCAGGGCCTCGTCGGACAGGATGCGGACGTCCAGAAATTCGTCCGCGTCCAGATGCCGTTCGCCGGCCGTCAGGCCCCGGGCGAAGAACACGTGGATGATCTCGGTGGAATAGGCGATGGCCAGATGCATGCCTCCGGCATGGGCCCACTCCTTCGCCGTGTAGCCGGTTTCCTCTCGCAGTTCGCGTCGGGCGCAGGCCCGGGGATCTTCGCCCGGATCGAGCTTGCCGGCCGGGAACTCCATCATGACGCGGCCCACGGGATAGCGGAACTGGCGCTCGACCAGCACGTGGCGGTCGTCCAGCAGGGGGATCACCACCACCGCGCCGGGGTGCACGATGTACTCGCGCGTCGAGACACCGCCGTCGGGCATGCGCACCGTATCGCGGCGCGCCTTCAGGAAATCGCCCTCGCAGAGGGGCTCGCTACGAAGCAGGGTCTCGGTCAGATGCGTGTCGGAAGTGTCGGTCATGGTGGAGGTCGGGGAGCGGAAGCGCGGACGGCGGATTCGCCGGTCGCAAGTCATGCGGCCTTCATCATACGGCGCGGCGCGCACGGACGCCGGATCAAAAGCGCGGGCACCGAACCAGGAATCAGAAGACGGGCCCGCCCGTTCCCATCCGGCCGGCTCGCCAGTCCCGCGCCGCCACGGCCAGCTCGCCCCAGGTGCGCAGGCCCTGCCGCTGCGCGCGCCGCAGCACCACCAGTGCAAGCTCCGCCGTCAGCATGGCGTCGGCGACCGCGGCGTGCCGGGCCGGCGCGGCCAGCCCGAACGCCGCGGCCCATTCGTCCAGCCCGGCATGCGGGCCGACCCGGTCGGGAAACAGCATCGGCGCCAGCACCGCCAGGTCCAGCACCTCGCCGTCCCAGCGCCGCCCCAAGTGCGTCTTCAAGGCCCGGACCAGCAACGCGCGGTCGAAACCGGCATGGAAGGCCAGCCATACCGCATCGCCCGCGAAATCCAGCAGGCCCGCCAGGGCTTCCTCCGGCGCCGTCCCGCGATCGAGGTCGGCCCGCGTCAGGCCATGGAACAGCCGGCTGGCGAGCCCCAGCGGCCCCGGCGCACGCAGGACCCGGTCGTACTGGCCGCCCAGGGGGATCGCCAGGTCCTCGATGCGGACCGCGCCGATGGACAGGATGCGGTCCCGCCCGGGATCCAGGCCACTGGCCTCCAGGTCGAAGACGACGGCCGGGTGGCTGCGGAAAGCCCGGTCGCGCCAGACCTCCCGCCTCATCCACATCGCCGCCTCCGCATGCCGTCGGTAGCCGCGCGGATCCTCCGTTCCGGGCGCGCGCAGTTCATAGGCGATAGCTGTAGCGCAACAGCTTCTGCAGATCGACGGCCTGGCGCAGGGCCTCGCGCAGGATGCGCCGGTCCAGGGCGTTGAGCGAGCCTGGCAGGATCCGGTTGGACGCGGACTCGCCCGCGAGGACCTGCGCCTGGTGCTGCCGCAGGCGCAGCAGCTGCAGATAGCGGTAGGACTCGACATAGGCGTCGACGTCGTGCACGCTCAGCACGCCACGCTCGGCCAATGCCCGCAGACGGCCCGCCGTGGAGGTTTCGGCGATGCCGTTGGACAGGGCGAGCACCCGGGCCGCATCCACGAAAGGCGTCAGGGCCTGCGTCTTCAGGTCGAAGCCCGCCGCGCCCGCCCGCCAGGCGCCGCCCGCGATCTCGAACAGACCACCGGACGGCGGCTGGTTGCGCAGGGCCGTCTCGGCCAACATCCGCTGGAACTGCGGGCAATCGGCCACCTGGTCCAGCAGGAACCGGCTCAGGGCCTCGAAGCCGTTGTCCTCGCCCCACAGCAGCCGCAGGTCGAAACAGATCACCGCCTGGAGGATGTGCTCGGGCGTGGGCCGCCGGATGATCTCGGCGAACCAGCGTTCCCATTCGCTCGCCGACAGCCGCAAGGCCGGATTGCCGGCCATGACGTTGCCCCGGCACAGCGGCAGGCCGCAGCGGTCCAGCCCCCGATTGATCTCCTCGGCCAGCGGCCTCAGCGCCTCGCGGCGGTCCCGCGCCACGGCGTCGGACGCCGCCTGGAACAACATGCCGTTGTCCTGGTCCGTCAGCAGCGTCTGCTCGCGCCGGCCCTCGCTGCCGAAGGCCAGCCAGGAAAACGGCACACCGGGATCGCCCAGGTCCCGCAAGGCCAGTTCGATCACGCGATGCGTGGCATGGTCGTTCATCTGCGCGATCAGACGCAGCACCTGCAGGGCGTCGACGCCATGCGCCAGCATGCCCGCGACCGTGCGCGACAGGTCCGCGCGCAGCGCCCCCAGGGCCTCGGCGTCCTCGGCCTGGCGCATCGCCCTGGCCAGGTGCACGATACTGATCCGCTGCAGGGCGAACAGATCCCGCTCGGACACCACGCCGGCCAGGACGCCGGCCTGCGCGACGCACAGGTGGCCGATGCGATGGCGCGCCATCAGCAGGATCGCCTCGAACGCCGTGGCGTCGGGCGGCAGGCACACGGGATCCCGCGTCATGACCGTCCCGATCGGAGCGTCCAGCCCGACCGCCGCGCCCGCCACCTCGCGGCGCAGATCGCGCAGGGTGAAGATCCCCATGGGACGGCGACTCCCGTCCGCGACGACGATGCTGCCCACCCGGCGCTCGTGCATCCGCCGCACGGCCTGGGACAGCGGCAGGCCCGGCGCGCAGACCACCGGATCACGCGCCATGATCGACACCAGCGCCTGGTCGAAGACGTAGCCTTCGCCCTGGACCGCCGCGGCTTCCTCCCGCGTGCGCTGGTGCAGCCGCCCGAGCAGGCTGCCCGCCCCGCGCAGGGCGAAGGCGCGGAAGGGCTCGGACCGCTCCAGGGCCTCGATGAAATCCGGCCGATCCACCTGCAGGCAGAACGTATCCTGCAGGGCGCGGTAGCGCGTGCGGGTGGGCCGGTCCTCCAGCAGCGCGGCCATCGGAAAAGCGTCGGCCGGTCCCAGGACGAAGCTGTCGCCCGCGTCCGGAACGGAGGCGGCTTCGCCCGCCGCCCCGGGGCCGGCTTCCGCACGCGGCCGGCGCCCCTCCACCGCGCCCTGGCGGATCAGATACCACGAACCGGCGGGCCCGTCGCCGGGGGATGCGATCTCTTGCCCCGCCTCGAAGAACCGCAGCCGCATCCGCTCGACCAGCCGGCGCACATGCAACGGCTCCATCAGGTCGAAAGGCGGATATTCCCGCAGGAATCCCATCAATCCCTGCATATTCTGGTTCACGGCATCCCTGCCCGCCGCATCCGGTCTCTCTGTCATGGCACCGCTCCCGCGCCTCTCATGGATATCCGATTCATACCACGTTTCCCGGCCGCGCCGGCCGACCCGCGTCAACGGACCGCGCGGACCGTCAACGGCCGCGCAGCCAGGCCCCGGCGCTGGACTCGGGCTCGGGATGCCCGATGAAGTAGCCCTGGCCGACATCGCAGTCCATGTCCTGCAGCAAGCCCAGCGTTTCCCGCGTCTCGATGCCTTCGGCGATCACCATCAGACCCAGGGCGTGGCTCATCTCGATGATGGAATGCACGATGGCGCGCATATCGGGGTCGGCGGCCATGCCCGCCACGAAGGACCGGTCGATCTTCAACGCATCGACAGGCAGCCGGTTCAGGTAGGCGAACGAGGAATAGCCGGTGCCGAAATCGTCGATCGACAACCGCACCCCCAGAGCCTTCAGGGCATGCAGGGTGTCCAGCGCCCGGGCGGGATCGGCCATGATGGCGCTTTCCGTGACTTCGAGCTCCAGCAGCGCGGGCGCCAGCCCGTGGCACAGCAAAGCATCCCGGACCTGGATGGGGAAATGGTCGTCCAGCAGATTGCGGGCGGATACGTTCACGGCCATGCCGATCCCGGGATGGATGGCCTGCAGCCGGGAACAGCAGGCCACCGCCTGGTCCACGACCCAGAGGGTGAAAGGATGGATCAGGTCGCTGACTTCGATGATGGGGATGAACCGCCCCGGCGGAATCAGGCCTCTTTCGGGGTGCATCCAGCGGGTCAGGGACTCGAATCCCATCGGCGAGCCCGGAGCCCGCGCGCCGTCGTTCAGGAAGATCTTGGGCTGCAGATGCAGCAGGAACTGGCCCTGCGCCAGCGCCGCGCGCAGTTCGCCGCGCAGCAACAGATGGTCGTGGACGCTGGCGCGGTCCTGGGGATTGAACACCGCGATCCCCAGGCCGTCGCGCTTGGCCCGGCGCATCGCGGTGTCGGCGCAGCGGATCAGTTCGTCCGGTTCGCGGGCGTGCCCGGGATGCACGGCCAGGCCGAAGCTGCAGCTGATGCGGATCTGCAGTTCGTTCAACGTGAACGGGTCGCGCAGCGCGGCCAGCAGGACACGAACCTGTTCCTGGGCCAGATTCTCATCGCCCGTATCCAGCAGGAAGGCGAATTCATCGCTGCCCAGCCGGGCCAGCATGCACGTCGCGCCCAGCAGCCCCTGCAGCCGCCGCGCGACCGCCTGGAGCAGCCGGTCGCCGGCATCGTGCCCCAACGCCTCGTTGACCTCCTTGAAGCCGTCCAGATTGGACATGACCAGGGTCCAGGGCGCCTCGGGAGCCTGTTCCGACCGCGCCTGCAGGCGCCGCAGGATGTCGCCCCGGTTCAGCAGCCCCGTCAGGGGATCGTGGGCTGCCTGGTAAGCCAGCGCCCGCTGCTGCGCGCGGCGCTCGCTGATGTCCAGGAAAGTCACCAGGCAGAACTCCAGCCGGCCGTCCCGCCAGATCGGATAGGACCAGTATTCGGCGGGGAAACAGGTGCCATCGCGGCGCCACAGGACCTCGTCGTCCACGTGGACTCCCTTGCCCTCCGCCAGGGCCAGGTGCATGCGGCATTCCTCGAGGGGATAGGGGCGGCCGTCCTCGCGCCGGTAGTGGATCAGGCTGTGGAAGTTCCGCCCCACCAGCTGGTCGGGATGGTCGTATCCCAGCAGATGCGCGCAGGCCTGGTTGGCGAAGATGCAGCAGCCCGTCGCATCCAGACCGTAGATGGCTTCCGCCGTGACGTCCATCAGCTGGCTGAGCAGGCGCTCACGCTCCTGGAGTCCGCGGCTCAGCGTCTCGCGCTCGGTCAAGTCGCGCACGACCAGCACGTGGGCCATCTGGCCGGTGAACATCAGGGACAGGCTGCGGACCTCGACGAACAGGGTCTGGCCGTCTCCCCGGCGGTGGCGCTCGTAGGAAAAAGCGGTGTCCGGCTGATGATCGAGCACCTCGATGCGCAGATCGTCGAGGGTCAGGCGCAGGAACCGGTCCCGCTCATAGCCATAGCGGCGCATCGCCTCGTCGTTGACGGCCAGGAAGCGCCCACTGTCCAGGCTCAGCACCATCATGGGATTGGGACTGCCCTCGAACAGCAGCCGGTAACTCTGTTCGGACTGAGCCAGGGAACGCTGGTACGACTGCAGGGCATCGGCCATGTCGTCGAACTGCTGGCCGATCTCCCGCAGGTCCCGCCCCTGCAACCGGTCGGCCACGCGTCCGGAAAAATCCTGGGACGCCAGCCGCCGCACGGCCTCGCGCAGGTGCTCCAGGCTGCGCCCGGCCGCCAGCTGCATCAGGTTCCAGGCCGCCAGCGCCGCCACGCACAGGAGCAGCGCAATGATGAGCATCCCGATCCACAGGGCGTGGCGCGCCTCGGCATAGAGCGCCGGCTCCGGCACCTCGTAGCGCACGGACAGACCGTACGGATCCCCCCGGGGCCCCGCCGTCATGGACATCACGGCCCAGCGGCGGCCGTCCGCGTCCAGACGCGTGTCGCGCATCAAGCCGGTCACGCCGGCCGGATGCGGGTCCAGCCGTTCGCCCAGATGACTGGCATCGCCCGGAATGCGCTGCAGCACGTGCCCCTCGCGGTCCAGTATCCACAGGCGTCCGCCGGGCAGCAGATCGGGAATGGCCGCGCCGGCCCGCAGGTAGCCCAGGTTCATGCCCCCGAAGACCACACCGCCTGAGACCCCCGAATCCCCCGGCACGCGCACCGCCAGGACCAGCGTGGGGAGATTGGACATCCGCCCGATGATGAAGCCGCCCAGCGTGACCTCGGCCTGTCCGATGGCCTTGCGGAAATAGGATCGATCGCCGAGATAGACGCCCTCCGGGTCCGGATCGGGCAGGCCCGAGCAGACCTGGTAGCCGCGGGCGTCGATCACGCCCAGGTTCAGATAGCGCGGCAGGCGCGCCAGCAGGGATGCCAGATACCCGCGGCATTCGCCCCATCGCCCATAGCGCAGGACGGGAGAATTCGCCAGGACGTGGAGCACGTCGCTGGCGTCGTTGATCAGTGCCCGGTCGTAGGCCGCCGTCACGCTGACAAGGCTCTCGGCCGAGCGTTCGCTGTTGGTCATCAAGCTCCGGTACTGATGCCAGACGTAGTAGCCCAGGCCGCAGAAGATCGGCACGATGACCGCCAGCACCGCCAGGAACAGGCGCGCCCGAAGGCTGTCGAGCAATCCTGCGCGCGGACCCGTGCCGCGAGAATCGGACAATCCGTGCCTCCCCTGCGTGTCATGTCCGGCGCCGGGAATGACGCCGCCAGAAGAAAATATACACGGAACCGGCGGGAATCAATCCACCGAAAATCAGCCGGCTCAGCCGGCCACGCCGACGATGACGCTGGAGGCCTTGAAAATCGCCCGCACCTGGCTGCCCACGGTCAGACCCAGCCCGCGCGCGCTTTCGTTGGTGATGATCGCGGCCAGGGCCAGGCCGTCGGAATCGAGCACGACCTCGGTGTTGACCGCCCCGGTTTCCAGACGCGTGATTCTGCCCTGCAGACAATTGCGCGCCGAAAAGCGGGCCGCGCCTTCTTCGACGACCAGGATGACCGACGAAGATTTCACCAGCGCGAAAACCTCGCAGCCGACCCGCAGGTCCAGCGCCTTCGCGCTGCCGGAGGTGATGATGGCATGGATCGAGCGCCCGCCCGCGAGGGCGATGCCGATCTCGTCGTTGACGGCGCCTGGCCGGATGTTCGAGACCGTGCCGGTGAAAGTATTGCGCGCGCTCGTTTTCATATCGCTTTCTCCCAATGAATGAAGGCCCACCGCATCGGCGCGCCGCCCAGGGCCGCGCGCCCCGGATCAGCATCATACCAAGCGCGCAGGCGGGCCAGTTCCCGGTTCCCGAGATCCGGATAGGTCCAGGATACCCGCACGGCGAATGCCTCGAACGAGGCCGTCCCCGCCAGGCGGCTGGGAACCTCGATATAGTCCACGCGGGGGTGGATCCCCTTGCGGTGCAGCAGATTGACGACGTAAATATAGTCAGGAAACCCCTGGTGTCGGCGCCCCAGGATGTCGGCAATGGCGGGATCCATGAAATGGCCGCCCACCAGGTGCGTCATGTAGACGCGCAGCCGGGCATGGGCCGACAGCTTGTCCAGCGCGGCATCCAGGTCGGCCACATTGGACGCCCGCGAGGCCACGGCGATGTCGCAGACCGGCACGTCGGACCAGTCGTCCTCCCAGGCGCGATGGATCGCCACGGCATTTCCGACGCCCAGCCGCGCCGCCTCCCCGCGCAGGGAATCCAGCATGGCTACGCTGTAATCCAGACCGTAGACGCGCTCCAGGCGTCCGGCCAGGGGCAGACAGATGGTGCCGGGGCCGCAACCCACGTCCAGCAGCGTGCGCGCGCCGCGCAGGTCCATGCGCGAGAGGAAGTCGCCGGCATAGCCGCTGGCGCCCACCCGGGACATGCCGCCCGCCCGCACCCGGGCATCCCACTCGCCCGCCTGTTTCGGCGGGCGGCCGCTGCGGGCCATGTGGTTGCGATACAGCCGGGCAAAATCCAGGTCTTCGATCGTGGGGGCTCCGTCTTTCATGCCGCCCTCACCGACCGGACGCCGGAGCCGCGCACACCCGCGCGCTCCATGCGTGCAGCAGACCCGCGTCCACGGGCAGCTCGACGCCCAGGCCACCGGTGAAGCGCCGCCAGTCTTCCAGGAATTCGCCGGCAACGATGGTCAGCACCGGAATGCCCTCGGTCATCAAGGCGAGGAATTCCGCGGCGAAACCGCCGCCGCCCGCTTCCTGGCGGCCATAGCGGCTGATCACCACGAGGTCCGGGCGGGCGTCCCCGGCCACGCGCAGCGCCGCACTGGCAGCCGCCAGCCGGAAGACGTCCAGGCAACAGGCCTGAGATCCCACGCCCAAGTCCTGGAAAATCTCGAAGGACTCGCCGGTCCGGATGTCCCGCAGGCGCCGCCGCGACCGGTTCCGGCCTTCGACGCCCGGCTCCATCACGAGGCCGCGCACGTCCAGCCCCGCACGGGACTGACGCTCGACGAAGGCCCGCACCAAGGCGTCGGCCCCATCCTCATGATCGTGCACGATGGCGGCGATCGGCAGCGCGTCGGTATTCATGGGCTGATCTCCTGGCGTCGGGCCGGACGGGGACATGGGCCAAGCCATGCCCCGCCATTGTCATGCGAGGTCGCCGGCCCGGCCTTGACGCCACGCAAACGCCTCCGGATACAGGATAAGCCAGACGTGCACACATACGCTATATATTAATGGCTATAACGATCATCACGCGATCCCGGACTGGCGGACAGCCCGCCCTACAATGAAGTTTCCTCCTTTCATCCTCCTGGAATCCAGATGTTCACATTCGCCCCCCGGACCTACGCCAGCAAGGCGGAACACTACGCCGACCTGGCCGCCCAGGCGCGCGGCCTGATCGCGGGGGAACCCGACCTCATCGCCAACGCGGCCAACTTCAGCGCCCTGGTGTTCGACGGCTTGCCGCAACTGAACTGGGCGGGCTTCTACCTGTACGACGGCACGGAACTGGTGGTCGGTCCCTTCCAGGGCAAGCCGGCCTGCATCCGCATCGCCCTCGGCGCGGGCGTCTGCGGCACGGCCGCGCAAACCCGCCGGACCCAGGTCGTCCGCGACGTCGACGCGTTCGCGGGGCATATTCCCTGCGATTCCGCCTCGCAATCGGAAATCGTCGTGCCGCTGGTGCGCGCGGACGGATCGCTGCTGGGCGTCTGGGACGTCGACAGTCCCGTCACGGACCGCTTCGACGAGGACGACCGGCGCGGAATGGAGGCCCTGTGCCGGGTCTTCATGGACCGCTTGCGCTAGCCCAAACGCTCCGCAATCGCGCGGCCCATCCCGGTCGTGTCCGCCGAACCGCCCAGGTCGCGGGTGCGCGGCCCCTGCTCCAGCGTCCGTTCGATGGCCGCCATCAGCTCGCCGGCGGCGGCCCGGCAGCCGGCGTCCCGCTCGCCGAGGAATTCCAGCATCATCTGGGCCGACCAGATCATGCCCACCGGATTGGCGATGTTCCGCCCATAGATGTCGGGCGCCGACCCGTGCACCGGCTCGAACAGCGAAGGATAGCGGCGCTCGGGATTGAGATTGGCGGACGGGGCGATGCCGATCGTGCCGGTGCAGGCCGGCCCCAGGTCGGACAGGATGTCGCCGAACAGGTTCGAGGCCACCACCACGTCGAAACGCTGCGGCTGCAGCACGAACCGCGCGCACAGGATGTCGATGTGGTGCTTGTCCCAGGCCACGTCCGGATAACGCGCCGCCATCTCCTGGAGCCGCTCGTCCCAGTACGGCATGCTGATCGCCACCCCGTTGGACTTCGTCGCTGAAGTCAGCGTGCGCCGGGGCCGCTGCCGCGCGAGTTCGAAGGCGTATTTCAGGACACGGTCGATCCCGTGGCGGGAAAAGACCGACTCCTGGATCACGATCTCGCGCTCGGTGCCCGCGTACATCCGGCCGCCCAGGTCGGTGTATTCGCCCTCGGTGTTCTCGCGCACCACCAGGAAATCGATCTCGCCCGGCCGGCGGCCCGCCAGGGGCGCCGGCACGCCGGGCATCTGCCGCACGGGCCGCAGGTTGATGTACTGGTCGAACTCTCGCCGGAACTTCAACAGCGAACCCCACAGGGACACGTGATCGGGCACCACGTCGGGCCAGCCCACCGCCCCGAACAGGATCGCGTCGAACCCCTTCAGGCGGTCGAACCAGTCGGCGGGCAGCATGTCGCCGTGCCGCTGCCAATATTCGGCGCAGGCCCAGTCCAGGTGCTCGAAACGCAGGTCCAGGCCGTGCCGGCGCCGCAAGACGTCCAGCGCGCGCAGCGCTTCGGGCATGACTTCCTTGCCGATCCCGTCCCCGGGAATCACGGCGATGTTGAATGTGTGCATGATGTCGTGTGAGTCAAAGGTCATCGGAAGGCGGCGGATGCCGCGCCGTTTTGGCTTCCGGGAGGACTATATAAAGAAGCTTTCCAGCCTACAATTCCCATACTGTCAAAACAGTTTTTACGGATCATGAAAGAAACCCTGACCATCGACGCCCTGCGGGTGTTCTGCGAGGCGGCCCGGTACCAGAGCTTTTCCCAGGCGGCGCGAATGATCGGCAGTTCGCCCGCCTACGTCACGAAACACATCAAACTGCTGGAATCCGAACTGGACACGCTCCTGTTCCACCGCACCACCCGCCAGGTGACGCTCACCGAACAGGGCGAACAGGCCCACGCCATGGCCTTGCGGATCCTGCAAGACGTGGAACAGCTGCATGACCGGATCGCCCGGTTCAAGAGCGAGCCCCGGGGCACGCTGCGGATCTCGACCAGCATGGGATTCGGCCGCCAGGTGGTGGCGCCCGCCCTGGCCGGCTTTTCCCTGCGCTATCCCGCCATCCAGATCAAGCTGGACATCCTCGACCAGCTGGTCAACATGACCAAGGAGCAATACGACCTGGACATCCGCATCGGGGACATGATCGATCCGAACTACATCGCGCGCCACTTGGCGGACAACCACCGCATCCTGTGCGCGGCGCCGTCCTACCTGGAACGGCACGGCCGGCCCCGCAGGCTGCAGGACCTCCCCCGCCACAACTGCCTGATCGTGCGCGAGCGCGACCATCCGGTGGGCATCTGGGCCCTGTCGCACAAGGATGCCATCACCAACGTCAAGGTCGGCGGCTCCCTGGTCACCAACAACGGCGAGATCGCCCTGGCCTGGGCCCTGGCGGGCCACGGCATCGTCCTGCGTTCGCTCTGGGACACCCGCGGGCACCTGGAAACGGGCGCGCTCGTCCACCTCCTGCCGAACTACCGGCAGAACGCCGGCATCTGGGCGGTCTATCCGCAGCGGCTGGACAACTCCGCCAAGGTCAAGGCCTGCATCGAGCACCTGCAGGCATATTTCTCGCCCCGGATGGAGACCTCCTGAAACCGGCGACCCGCCCTACCAGTCCAGCGGCAGCGAGAGCCGCGCGCCCAGGCCGTAGTCCCCGGACGTCAGGTTGCGGTTCGTCTCCAGGCGCACCCTCAGGTGCGGGCCGTAACGGAAGCCGTGAACCAGGCCGACCCGTTCGTCCCGGCCGCCCGCCGCGTCCACCCGCCGTTCGAACGAACCGCTGAACGAACCCCAACGGCCCGCCGCCAGGTCCAGCTGCCACTGGTTGCTGACGCAATCGCAGCCGGCGTCGCCGCCGACCGTGGCCAGGTCGGCATAGCCGGGCCCCTGCCGCGCATTCACCCAGGACAGGTCCCAGCCCGGCACCAGGCCCAGGGTATAGCCCAGCTGGCGGCGCCAGCCCTCGGCCAGCGGCTGGCGCGACCCGGACACCCCGAACCGCCAGGCGCCCGCGTCGCCCATGGCGTAGTCGCCGCCCAGCCCCAGCGCCGTCAGGCCCCGGGTGCCCTGCAATCGCGAGGCCAGGACCAGGTCGCGGTCCAGTGCATAGCGCGTGGTCGCGTCGACCGCGACCGGTCCATACGCCAGGTCGCCCTCGGCGGCCACGCGGCCGGCCGCACCGTCCAGGGCGCCGGCCGCCACGGCGTAGTCCCACGAGCCGGCGCGCAGGCGTCCCGAAGGGAGGGATCGGGACAGGCCCACCCCCGCCAGGCGCACGGATCGCCCCCAGGCAGACCCGCCCGTCGACGTGTTGCCCAGGGTCACGCCATACCCGGCGGAACTGCGGTAGCGCCAATTCCGCGCACCCAGCGACCAGGCATCCAGGCCTCCGGACGTCACCGGACCGAGCCGATCCGGCGGCGCCGCCGGATCGGCGGCCGTGCCAAACCAGCGCAGGCCGGCCCCTCCCGGCCGGTATCCGTAGCCATCCACGGATCCGTCCAGGAAGAGCAGGTCATAGCGGATCCCCGGGCCGGTGTCCGATGCCGATTCCGATGCCGTATCGGACGCGTCCGCGTCCGGCGCCACGTCGGACGGGACATCGCGGGGCACGTCGGGAACGGCGTAACGCTGGGGAGCCAGTTCGATGAGCGCCGGATCCGGGTCGGCCGCCTGCCAGGCCCGGGCCGGCGCGAGGCCGGTGCCGCACAGCAGGACCGACGCGGCCAGCAGCCGGACGATTCCATTCATGGGACGAAGCGCAAAACCCCCGAAGCAGACCAGGGTACCACGATGCCCGGGGCCGCCGAAACCCCGAAAATGTTTCAGAGGAAGAAATTGAAACCGCACTTGCTCATACCATATATTGTGTTTATTATTTCCAGCCGCACTACATGTAGAATATAAAGCACTACCACCAAGGACTGTCGGCCGTGATCAAGAACATCGTCAAGCGTGATGGACGCATCGAACCCTATATCCCCAGCAAGCTCAACGGCTGGGGCCGATGGGCCGCCGCCAACCTGGGCCAGAAAGTCGACTGGAGCAGCATCGTACTGCAAGCCGTCAGCACCATGCCCGAAACGGTCTCCACCGCCGACCTGCAGGAAAAGCTGATCCAGAACTGCCTGGACAAGGGCACCTGGTCCTACTACCTGATGGCGGGCCGGCTCTATGCGTCCCACCTGCACAAGATCATCCACGGCCCCTCCATCCCCAGCGTCAAGGCACTGCACGACCGGATGGTGGCCGACGGGGTGATGGTGCGCATGAACTACACCGACGCCGAATACGCCGAGATCGAGTCCTTCATCGATCATGAACAGGACTACGACACGCCGCACTTCTCGCTGCACTACATCCGCAAGAAGTACAGCCTGCAGAACCGCGTCACCCGGCAGGAATACGAGACCCAGCAGTTCGTCTACATGCGCATGGCCATGGCCCTGTCGGAAAACGAGCCCGCCGAGCGCCGGATCGACCTGGTGCGGCGCTTCTACACCGAATTCTCCGCCAAGCGGATCTCGGCGCCCACGCCCAACTACGTGAACCTGGGCACAAAGCTGCGCGGCTTCGCCTCGTGCTGCCTGTACGTGGTGGACGACAACGAATCGTCCCTGGCCATCGGCGACCACATCGCCTACCGCATGACGGCGGCCTCGGCCGGGATCGGCAGCCACCTGATCACCCGCAGCAAGGGCGACCCGGTGCGCGGCGGCCTGATCCAGCACCAGGGCAAGCTGCCCTACCTGGCGTCCCTGGGCAAGGCCGTCCACGCCAACATGCAGGCCGGACGCGGCGGCGCCTGCACCACCTACTATTCCGGCTTCGATCCCGAGGCCGAGGTCATCGCCTACCTGCGCAACCCGCGCAGCACCGAGGACCGCAAGAACCGCGACCTGCACTACGCGCTGGTCACCAACAAGCTCTTCGCCGAAAAGGCCGCCCGCAACGAGGAAGCCTTCTCGTTCAACGTGCGCACCGCCCCCGAGCTCACCCGGCTGTTCTTCGGCCCCGACTCGGCCGCCTTCAAGCGCGAATACGAGCGCCTGGAACGCGACCCGGCCTTCAAGAAGGAAACCTTCAAGCCGCGCGACCTGATCCTGACCTCGCTGAACGAAGCGCTGGAGACCGGCGTGGCCTACCTGGCCAACATCGACGAGATGAACCGCCACACGCCCTTCAAGGAACCCATCCACTCCAGCAATCTGTGCCTGGAGATCAGCGAGCCCAACCGTCCCTACCAGGAAATGCAGGACCTGTATTCCGACCGGGAAGTGGGTTTCGTCACGGTCGAGCTGGCCGACGGGACGATGCGGACCTTCAATTTCAACGCCGCGCTGACCGTCGCGGTCGCCGACTCCACCCTGCCGCGCGTCATCTTCGCCGGCGAGCTGAAGGCGGGCGACGACATCCTGTCCGACGAAACGGGCAAGGGCGGCCGGGTCGCCCGCGTGGCCGAGATCCATGAAGAACCCGAGATCGCCCTGTGCTCGCTGGGGGCCATCGCCTACGACGCCATCGGCGAGGACGACGACGAGACCTACCAGGAAGCGATGTACCTGACGTTGAAGATGATCGATTACTGCATCCTCAACTCCCACTACGTGCTGCCCCACGTGGCCGTGACCGCCAAGGCCCGCATGAACGCCGGCGTGGGCCTGATGGGGGTGGCCACCCACATGGCCCGCAAAGGCCTGCGCTACGATACCGACGAGGGCCGCGAAGAACTGCACCGCATCGCCGAGCGCCACATGTACCATGCCATCCGGGCTTCGCTGCGCATCAGCAAGGAGCGCGGCGTCGCGCCCTGGATGCACAAGACCCGCTGGCCCGACGGCTGGCTGCCGATCGACACCTACAACCGCAACGTCGACGAACTGGGCGACTTCCGCAACCGCTACGACTGGGAAGCCCTGCGCGCCGAAATCATGCAGAACGGCGGCATCGCCCATTCCTGCCTGGTGGCGTACATGCCGGGCGAATCGTCCTCCAAGGCGCTGGGCAAGCCCAATTCGCTCTATCCCGTGCGCGACGTCACGCTGAACAAGACCGACGGCTCGGTCACGATCCGCTGGGCCGCGCCCGACAGCGACAACCCGGCCTATTTCTACCAGTCGGCCTGGGACATCTCCGAAGTCGACATGATCAAGGCCTACGCGGTGTTCCAGAAATTCACCGATCAGGGGATTTCCGCCGACCTGTGGCGCCGGATCAAGGACGACGACAAGGTCTCCAGCCGGGAACTGCTCACCCACTACTTCACCATGGTGAAGTACGGCATGAAAACCCGTTATTACTACAACTCGAACGTGGCCTCGGACAAGACGCTGGACAACGCCGGCAGCATCCACGACGGCGTGGAAGAAAAAATCGTCTGCGAAAGCTGCACGATGTAAGGCTTGTCCGCGCCGCAAGGCCCGCTCGCACGCTCCCGGCCCCGGACGACCGTTCCGGGATCCCGACCGCCCTCATCCCTGGCACGACCCGAAAATGACCCAAAAAGCCCTGCCCACCAAGATCTTCAACACCGAAAAGTCCGACTACGCCTTCCCGGAAATCATCCTGGGCCAGGACCTGGGCCTGTTCGACACGATCAACAAGTTCTATCCCGAGATCTGGAAGCTCTACAAGACGCTGAAGAACCAGGATTGGGACGAGAACGAGTTCGACTATTCCACCTGCAACGTGCAGTTCAAGACCTGCGACCGCCATACCTACGACATGATGGTCAAGACCCTGGCGTGGCAATGGGAGGCCGACAGCGTCGCCTCGCGCTCCATCGCCGCCGTGCTGGCCCCGGTCTGCACCAGCAGCGAGGCCTGGTCCGGCTGGGTGGAGATCACCAAGAACGAGATCGTCCACGCCGCGACGTATTCCGAAATCGTCCGCAACAGCTTCGACAACCCGGACGACATCCTCAACGAGATCCTGTCGGTCAAGGAAGCCATCAGCCGCCTGCGCGTCGTCAGCGAGGTCTTCAACCGGGCCTTCGAAGTCAGCTACGACTACGCCCGGGGCCAGCGCGAGAACGACCAGGAAACCTACAACGCCATCTATCTGTTCATCGTCGCCGTGCTGTGCATGGAGCGCATCCAGTTCCTGGCCTCGTTCGCCGTGACCTTCGGCATCTGCGACGGCACGGGCCTGTTCCAGCCCATCGGCAAAGCGGTCCAGAAGATCGCGCAGGACGAGTTCGAGGTCCACGTCCAGTACGGCAAGGAAGTCTTGCGCGCCATGTTCAAGACCGAGCGCGGTCGTACCGCCTTCGAGCAATGCCGGGACAAGATCGTCCAGATGATCGACGAGGTCACCGCCAGCGAGTCCGAATGGACCGACTACGCCTTCTCCGAAGGCCGCGAACTCACCGGCGTGACCTGCCAGATGATGAAGGACTGGGTCCATTTCAGCGCCACCGACGTGGCCCGCTTCTTCAACGTCGAGGACCGGGTGTCCTTCCCGATCATCACCGAGAACCCCCTGAAATACATGGAAAGCTGGCTCAACATGAGCAAGGTCCAGGCCTCCAACCAGGAGGAGGACACCGCCCAGTACAAGGTCGGCGTGATGAAGCGCGACGACGAGAACGAAGTGTTCGACGTGGATTTCTGAGTCCGCCGAATCCGCGCCCCCTCCCCAATCCGATCAACCCGACGACCACAAAGGATCCGACATGGCCATCACCGTCTATTCGAAGCCCAACTGCCCGCAATGCGAACTCACCAAGCGCGACATGGACATCCTGGGCATCGAGTACGAAACCGTGGACCTGACCCAGCGCCAGGACCAGCTCGAACGCCTGATCGACCTGGGCCACCGCAGCGCCCCCGTGGTGGAAACCGACCGCGGCACCTGGTCGGGCTACGACCAGGAGAAGATCAAGGGACTGGTGTCCTACGCCTGAACGTCACGCGCCTGAGCGAACCTCGGCGCGCGATCACAGAAAGGTCGCCGCCGACACGCCGAACCGTTCACTCAACGCCCTGACCTGCCGGATATTCAGTTCCCGCTTGCCAGCCAGGATCTCCGACACCACACCCTGGCTGCCGATTTCCGGCAGATCCCCCACGATATCCGCCAACTCCATCGCCGGGTGAGCGGGATCGCCCGCCGCTGCCTCAAGCAAGGACTCGAGCACCTCGGTCATCCAGACATAATGGGCTTCATCCCGGATGGGCGCGATATCGGTGGCGGCACGGAATCGTTCCCAGGCCGGCAACAGCCGCTTCATATCGATCGGCGCGTTCATGATTTCCAGGTCCCCTGATCATAGTCCCGGTGGGTCAGCACCGCTTTGACATACACGATCTGTTGCTCGAACCGGACATAGGCGACAAGGCGATACTTGTTCCCGCCGATATCGAACACCACCCACGGGCCGACCTTGTCCACCGCGTTGAAAGCAGCCTTGAGGCGGCCCAGTTGGCGAACGCATTCTTTTCGATGACCCGTCGCCAGCCCTGCAGATCCCGTTTCGCCAGCCCCATGGGGCCGCGCGCCTCGTCCAGGACGATCGCCACGCCCGCCTCGGCGAAGACATCGACCAGGACCTGGGTCGGGGCGAAGGAGCCGAAATCGACGATGGTGCCGGCCCAGTCGAAGATGTCGGTGTCGATGGCGCCGGCGGCCCGGCGGGGCAGGGAGGATTCGTTCATGGACGGGGTCGGAGTCATGTATGATCGGACGATACCCTCTTTTTATCATCGCTCCGGGTCTTTCCATCCCGCGCCTCTCATGCATGACACAAGCTCGATTCTTCCGTCCGACGCAGAACAGGCCTTGCTGATCGGGCGCATCCATGATCCACACGATCAAGGCCCCAGCGTCGTCGCCCTCCGGGGCCGCGACCTGGTCGATCTGACCGACCGATTCCCAACCGTCTCCGAGCTGCTGAACCAGGACGACCCCGCCGCGATCGTGGCCCAGGCGACGCCCGCCCGCTGGCGGTTCGACGCGGTGGCGCGCGCCACGCTCGCCGGCGATCCGGCGGCGCCGCGTTTCGTGGCCCCCTGCGATCTCCAGGTCATCAAGGCGTGCGGCGTCACATTCGCCGGCAGCATGCTCGAGCGCGTCATCGAGGAAAAAGCGGGCGGCAACCCCCAGGACGCCGTCCGCATCCGTCACGAGATCGGCCAGGCGATCGGCACGGCCATTTCCAGCATTCGCCCCGGGTCGAAGGAAGCCGAAGAGGCGCGCCGCTACCTGATTCAGGAAGGCCTGTGGTCGCAATACCTGGAGGTCGGTATCGGCCCGGACGCCGAGGTCTTCACCAAGGCTCCGGTGCTGTCGGCGGTGGGGACCGGCGCGGCCATCGGCATCCTGAAGGCTTCGCAGTGGAACAACCCGGAACCGGAACTGGTCCTGGCGGTGGACGCCGGCGGCCGGATCCGCGGCGTCACGCTGGGCAACGACGTGAACCTGCGCGACATCGAAGGCCGCAGCGCCCTGCTGCTGGGCAAGGCCAAGGACAACAATGCCTCGTGCGCCATCGGTCCCTTCATCCGGCTGTTCGACGCGCATTTCACCCTGGAGGACGCCCGCGCGCTCGAAATCCGCCTGAACGTGACCGGCGAGGACGGCTTCGCCCTGGACGGCCACAGTTCGATCAGCCGGATCAGCCGCGACCTGACCGATCTGGCGGCCCAGACCTGCGGCCTCCATCACCAGTATCCGGATGGTTTCATGCTGTTCACCGGCACCTTGTTCGCGCCCACGGAAGACCGCGACGCCCCCGGCCAGGGCTTCACTCACAAGCCGGGCGACGTGGTGCGGATCAGTTCGCCCCGCCTGGGGACGCTGGTCAACCGCGTGACCTACAGCGAAGAAGCGCCTCCCTGGACGGGCGGCATCGCCTGGCTGATGCGCAACCTGGCACGGCGCGGCCTGCTCTCCGCCTGACGTCAGCCCCTCCGCGCGGTCCGGCGCCCGCCGCCCGCGCCACACCGAGGCACCGCGCTGCTCGGCATCCCCGGACCGCCCGGAGCGTCAGACCGTGGCCCCGATCTGCCAGGGAGCGAACTCGTTCTGGCCGTAGCCGTAGAGCTCGCTCTTGGTCCGCGTGCCCGAGGCGGTCTCCAAAATCAGGCGGTAGATCTTCTCGCCCAACCCGTCGATCGTGTCCTGTCCGGTGACGATCGTCCCGCAATTCAGATCGATGTCCTCGCTCTGCCGCTCCCAACAGGCATTGTTGGTGCTGAACTTGAGCGAAGGCGCCGGCATGCAGCCGTAGGCCGATCCCCGGCCGGTCGTGAAACAGATCATGTTGGCGCCCGAAGCCACCTGCCCGGTGGCCGAGACCGGGTCGAAACCCGGCGAATCCATGAAGACGAGCCCGCGCGCGCGCACCGGCTCGGCATAGCACAGCACGTCGTTCAGGTTCGTGGTGCCGGCCTTGGCCACTGCGCCCAGCGACTTTTCCAGGATGGTCGTCAGGCCGCCCGCCTTGTTGCCGGCCGATGGATTGTTGTTCATCTCGGCGTGGTTGCGCGCGCAATAGTCTTTCCACCAGGCGATTCGGGCAACCAGCTTCTCGCCGACCTCGGGGCTGACCGCCCGCTGGGTCAGCAGGTGTTCGGCGCCATAGATTTCCGGGGTCTCGGACAGAATCGCGGTGCCGCCCGCCGCCACCAGCCGGTCCACCGCCGCGCCCAGGGCGGGATTGGCGGTGATGCCCGAATAGCCGTCCGAGCCGCCGCACTGCAACCCGATCACCAGATGAGAGGCGGACACGGGCTCGCGCCGCACGTCATTGGCCGCCGGCAGCATTTCGCGCACCTTGGCAACGCCCCGGGCCACGGCCTTGCCCGTGCCGCCGGCGTCCTGGATGGAATACGTATGCAGTCGCGGGCCTTCATGCAGATCGCCCGCGGCCATCACGCCGGCGATCTGATTCGTCTCGCACCCCAGGCCGATCAGCAGGATCGAATGGAAATTGGCGTGTCGCGCGTAGCCAGCCAGCGTCCGGCGCAAGGTGTCGATGGCCTCGCCCCGCGCGGCCATGCCGCATCCCGTGGTGTGCGTCAATGCCACGATCCCGTCCACCTGGGGATAATCCCGCAGGGCCGCCGGATTGATGTCGCGGCGGAAATGATCGGCGACGGCGCGCGCCACCGTGGCCGAACAGTTGACCGTGGTCAGGATGCCGATGTAGTTGCGCGTCGCCACCCGCCCGTCGGGGCGGCGCAGGCCCATGAACGTGTCCCGCCGCGGATCGACCGCCACATCCTTTTTCCGCTGGCAGAAATCGTATTCACGATGCAGGTCGGCCATGTGCAGATTATGGACGTGCACATGCTGCCCGGCCTCGATGGCGCAGCTGGCCGCACCGATGACCTGGCCGTAGCGGTAGACGGGCTCGCCGGCCGCTATCGCCCGGGCGGCCAGCTTGTGCCCGGCGGGCACCAGCCCCCGGACGTCGCCCCCGTCGACCCGGTCCCCGGGCATGAGCTGCTCGGTGGCGATCAGGACATTGTCCGCCTCATGCAGGCGGATGACGTTTTTCTGCATGTGAGCCTCGCTGAATCAATGAGCCGGACACAATGGGTCCGGCCGGAGCGCTAGTGTCCTGTCTGGCTAATTCCGATCCTTACCTTCGGCGCCCGGGCTGGCCATGCATCCGAATTCAAGTGACCAAACCAACCAGACAGGGCACTAGCCGATCACGGCCATCAGGCGGGCATGAGCCCGCATCAGATGCCGGTACATGGCCGCCTGGGCCTGCAGCGGGTCGCGGGCCGCGACGGCATCGTAGATTTCCTGATGTTCCCGCACCGCTTCCAGCCAGACCGATTCGGTATCGAACAGGCGATGCATGGAGTCGCCGATCGGCGTGTAGCGCTGGTCGAACAGTTCTTCAAGCGTCTGGATCAGCAGGCGATTATGGGTCGTGGAGGACAGGGTGACGTGGAACAGGCGGTCGGCGTCGGCCAGAGGCTTGTCTCCGGCGCGATCGCGCGTTCCGACCGCCCGGTGCATGGCCTCGACGCTGGCGCCCAGCGTCTTGAGCTGCTCGCGGGTGATGAATCGCGCCGCATGCGCGGCCACCCCGCCCTCCAGGAAATACCGGGTCTGGCTCACATCCTGCGGACTATGGCCCATCAGCGAAACATCATGGTCGGAGGCCAGGGACGGCGCGTCAGTGTCGGCATCCTCCGTTGAGGAGTCCCGCTTCAGGTAGATGCCCGACCCAACCCGGATTTCGATCTCGCCTTGCAGTTCCAGCACGATCAGGGCCTCGCGCAGACTGGGCCGGGAAATTCTGAGCTGCTGCGCGAGCTCCCGCTCGGAAGGCAACCGCGCACCTGCCGGAATCGCCATCCGGCGGATTTCCCGTCGCAGCGCATCCGCGACCTGCATGTACCCCCGCGTGCGGTCCACGACATGAATCGAAACGTCCGCTGCCTTTTCCATGAAGAATCTCCACTTCCCCGACGCAATCCGCCGACAGCTCCATTCTATCTGGTATGACCGGTAATACAAAAATCAGGGAAATCCATAACTGGTTTTACCGGTCAGTCCTTTTAGACTATCACCAGCCATCGAAACCCTACACCGGCCGCCAGCCGGCCAGCGAGGCTCCAAGCATGACTTATCAATTCGATTTCGGCGCGGTGCTGCGGTACTGGCCCCTGTTCCTCCAGGGGGTAGAAACCACGCTGGTGATGTCGTTCTGGTCCACCCTGGCCGGGTTCGTCATGGGCGTGGGCTGCGCCATCGCCCGCAGTTCGGGCAGCCCGCTCCTGAGGCGAATCGTGGGCGCCTACGTCGAAGTCATCCGCAACACCCCCCTCATCATCCAGAGCTATTTCCTGATCTTCGGCCTGTCCAGCATCGGCCTCACCCTGTCGATCCTGACCGGCGCCATCCTCGCCCTGGTGATCAACATCACGGCCTATACCTGCGAGATCGTGCGCGCCGGGATCGAAGCCGTACCCCGCAGCCAGCGCGAGGCCGGCGAGTGCCTGGGCTTGTCTCCCCTGCAGGTCTACTGGCACATCATCCTCGTGCCAGCGCTGGAGCGCGTCTACCCCGCCCTGACCAGCCAGTTCGTGCTGCTGATGCTGGTGACCAGCCTGCTGTCGGCCGTGGGCACGGAAGACCTGTTCGGTATTTCGGGCAACATCCAGGCCCTCACCTTCCGCAACTTCGAGGTCTTCATCGTGCTGTGGGTGGTGTACCTGGCCATGTCGGCGCTGGTGCGCGGCACCTTCGCGCTGGCCGGCAAATTCTTGTTCGTGCGCAAGCGCAAGCTCGGCACCCCGCTCTGAGGCATCGCCATGAACCAGGAACAAGCACTGTATCTGCTGGCCGGTGCATGGGGCACCGTACTGCTCTCCGCCCTGACCTTCGCCTGCTCGGCCCTGCTGGGCCTGGCCATCGCCCTGATGCGCGTATCCGGCAACCGGGCTGTCAGGAGCACCGCCTTCGGCTACATCAACATCATCCAGGGCACGCCGCTGCTGGTGATCATGGGTATCTGCTTCTACGGACCGTCGATCTTCGGTGCCGCCGAGACATCGCCGCTGTTCGCGGCCGTCCTGGCCCTGACGGTCCACGCCGCCGCGTTCCTCGGAGAAATCTGGCGCGGCTGCATCGAGTCCGTGCCCCGCAACCAATGGGAAGCCGCAGAATGCCTGGGGTTGAACCGCGTCCAGCGCATGTTCAAGGTCATCCTGCCGCAAGCCTTCAAGATCGCCGTGCCGCCCACCGTGGGCTTCATGGTCCAGATCGTCAAGAACACCTCGTTCGCGTCCCTGGTCATCGGTTTCGCCGAGCTGTCCTACAACGCCAAGATCCTCAACAACTCGACCTTCAAGCCCTTCCTCTATTTCGGCGCGGCGGCGGTCCTGTATTTCCTCATCTGCTACCCCCTGTCCTGGTTCAGCCTCCGGCTCGAACGCAAGCTCACGATCGTGCGCAGCTAAGACACGGATCCCCGAAGGAGTCTCCCCATGACGGAAGTCGTACGCCTCAGCAACGTCCACAAGCGGTTCGGCGACAACCATGTCCTCAAGGGCATCGACCTCAGCATCCGCAAGGGCGAGATCGTGGCCATCATCGGCCAGAGCGGGTCCGGAAAGAGCACGGTCCTGCGCTGCATGGATCACCTGGAAACCATCGACCAGGGGGAAATCACGGTCTGCGGCCACACCTTCGGCACGGGAATCTCCAGCACGGACCTGAAAAAGCTGCGCCAGGACGTCGGAATCGTCTTCCAGAGCTACAACCTGTTCCCCCACCTGACCGTCGAGCGGAACATTACGCTGGCCCCCAGGTCCGTGCGCAAGCTGCCCGCCGAACACGCCAGGAAGATCGCCGTCGACGTGCTCGACCAGGTCGGGCTGGGCGACAAGGCGGCCGCCTACCCGGAACAGCTGTCGGGCGGGCAGCAGCAGCGCGTGGCCATCGCCCGGTCCCTCGCCATGGATCCCCAGCTCATGCTGTTCGACGAAGTGACTTCGGCGCTGGATCCGCAGCTGACCGGCGAGGTGCTCCGGGTCATCGAGAAACTCGCCGCGGGCGGGATGACCATGGTGCTGGTCACCCACGAAATGGCTTTCGCCATGAAGGTCGCCCACCGGGTGGTCTTCATGCACCAGGGAAGGATCCACGAACAGGGCGGCGCGGACATCCTGCGCAACCCCCAGACCGCCGAACTGCGGCAATTCATCAGCAACGGACTCTGACCGGCCTCGCCGGCCGGAAAGCGCCGACATTCCAAAGGAGACACACCATGACCACCTCATTCCCACTGAACCGCGGCCTGGCCGCCCTGGCCGTGAGCGCCGCCACGCTGCTGGCCGCCCTGACGCCGGCGCACGCCAACACGCTGGAACAGGTCCAGCAGCAGAAGACCCTGCGCGTCGCCATCGACCTCAACGCGCCGCCCTACGGCATGAAGGACGCCAGCCTGAAGGAAACGGGCTCGGACGTGGAGACTGCGCAGCTGCTGGCCAAGGACCTGGGCGTCCGGCTCGAGATCGTGCCCACCACACAGGCCAACCGCATCCCGTTCCTGCTGACGAACAAGGCCGACGTGGTGATCTCCAGCCTGACGATCACGCCGCAACGCCAGGAAGTCGTCGATTTCACCATCCCCTACGCGGCCATCCAGTCGATCATCGCCGCGCCGGAAAGCGAGCCCATCTCGTCGATGAACGACCTGGCCGGAAAGACCGTGGTGACCGCGCGCGGCACGACCAACGACGCCAACGTGACCAAGCTCGCGCCCGCGGGCACGAACATCGTGCGCTTCGAGAATGACGCCACCGCCATGACCGCTGTCACCAGCGGCCGGGGCAGCATCTATTCCGGCGCACCGGCCATCATCGCGTCGCTGAACAAGCAATTGGCGGAAAACGGCAAACCGCCGCTGGTCACCAAAGTCGTCATGGCCACGTCCATGCTGGGCATCGGCGTAGCGAAGAACAACCCGCAGCTCCTCGAGAAAATGAACGAGCTGATCCGCAAGACCCTGAAGAGCGGCGAACTGAATGTCATCTACAAGAAATACCACGGCGCCGATCTGCCGACCGAAATCGTGGCCGAAGGCAAATAGGCGCTCAGGCCCGACGCAATCTCCTTGAATAATGTGAACAGGCTTCAGACCATGACTCTCATCCAATCCATCGAAGTACTGGACGTCCGCTTCCCGACATCCGCTCATCTGGACGGCTCGGATGCCATGAACCCGGATCCGGACTACTCGGCTGCCTACGCCATCCTGCGCACGGACGTCGACGGGCTCGAGGGCCATGGCCTGACCTTCACCATCGGACGCGGCACGGAAATCTGCTGCGCCGCGATCGAGGCCCTGAAACCCCGGCTCATCGGCCTGGACCTGCAATGGATCGCCGAGGACATGGGACGCTTCTGGCGCCACATGACCTCGGACAGCCAGCTGCGCTGGATCGGTCCCGACAAGGGCGCCATCCACCTGGCCACCGCGACACTGGTCAACGCCGTCTGGGACCTCTGGGCCAAAGCCGAAGGCAAGCCGGTCTGGCGGCTGGTGGCCGACATGACGCCGGAGCAGATCGTCCGGCTGATCGACTTCCGCTACATCACCGACTGCATCACGCCGGACGAGGCGCTCGAACTGCTGACGCAGCGGGCCGCCGGCAAGGCCGGGCGCCTGGAAGCGCTGGAACGCGACGGCTACCCCTGCTACACGACCTCCGCCGGATGGCTGGGCTACGATGACGACAAGCTGCGGCACCTGGCCACGCAGGCCGTGCAGGCCGGCTTCTCGCACATCAAGCTCAAGGTGGGACGCGATCTGGAGGACGACATCCGCCGGGTGCGGATCGCCCGTGAGGTCCTGGGAGACGACCGCCATCTGATGATCGACGCCAACCAGGTCTGGGAAGTCGATCAGGCCATCCCCTGGCTGGAGCGGCTGGCTTTCGCCAAGCCCTGGTTCATCGAGGAACCCACCAGCCCGGACGATGTCGCGGGACACCGGCGCATCCGCCAGGCCATGCAGGGCCGCATGCAGGTCGCCACCGGCGAAATGTGCCAGAACCGCGTACTGTTCAAGCAGTTCATCATGGGGTCAGCGGTGGACGTGGTGCAGATCGACGCCTGCCGGCTCGGCGGCGTCAACGAGGCGCTGGCCGTCATGCTGATGGCCGCCAGGCACGGCCTGAAAGTCTGCCCCCATGCCGGCGGCGTGGGCCTGTGCGAATACGTCCAGCACCTGTCGATGATCGACTATCTGTGCTTCGCCGCCACCAAGGAAGGCCGCGTCATCGAGTACGTCGATCACCTGCACGAGCACTTCGTCGACCCTTGCCGGATCCAGCGGGCCGCCTACATGCCGCCGACCCGGCCCGGCTACTCGATCGAGATGAAGCGGGAATCGCTGGAGCGCTACCGCTTCCGTCCGGCTCAGTGACTCAGGATCTGCCCGAGGAACGCCTGGGCCTTGGGGTGCCGGGGCGCGCCGAAGAACTGATCCGGCGCCGCCTGTTCAAGGATCTCGCCATCCGCCATGAAGACGACCCGATCCGCCACGCTGCGCGCGAAGCCCATTTCATGGGTGACGCACAGCATGGTGATGCCGTCCGAGGCCAGCTCGATCATGGTGTCCAGCACTTCCTTGACCATTTCGGGATCCAGGGCCGAGGTCGGCTCGTCGAACAGCATGATCTCGGGCTTCATGCACAGCGCCCGCGCGATGGCCACGCGCTGCTGCTGTCCCCCGGACAGCTGGCTGGGATACTTGCCGGCCTGGTCGGGAATGCGCACGCGCGACAGGTAGTGCATGGCGATCTCGCGCGCCGCGGCCTTGTCCAGGCCCTGGGACTTCATGGGCGAAAGCATGCAGTTCTCCAGCACGGTCAGGTGCGGGAACAGATTGAACTGCTGGAACACCATGCCGACGTGGCGCCGGATCTTCTCGGCGTTGTGGCGGTTCTCGGTGATGTCGATGCCGGCCACGACGATGCGCCCCCGCTGGATCGTCTCCAGACCATTGATGCAGCGGATCAGCGTCGATTTGCCGGAACCCGACGGCCCGCAGATGACGATGCGCTCGCCGGCCGCGACATCGAGATCGATGTCCTTGAGCACCTTGAACTGGCCGTACCACTTCTCGACCCCGGCGAACCGGACGATGGGCTGATTGTCTTTCATGGGCAGCGGTCCTGGGGCGGCGCGTGAAGGATCACGCGCCGCGACAAGCGGTTATTGAGCGGGTTGGGTGACCTGATGCGGGCAACGGCGTGTGCAGCCACTGCTCGAACAGCGCGTTCAGCTTGCCGCTGGCCAGATCGGCGGCGATGAAATCGTTCATCGCCTTCAGCAATTCGGGCCGGTCCTTGCGCATGGCGATCGCCATGCGCTGTTCGTTGATCACGTACAGGACCTTGTACTTCCCTGGAAAGCGCTTCTGCACGTCGGCGGCGATCACCGACGACGTGCCGACCGCGTCGATCTGTCCGACGAGCATGGCCTGCAGCGCCGAGGCGTCGTCGTCGAAGCGATGCAGCTTCGTGCCCTCGGGCGCGACCTTGGTCACGCCGATGTCCGTGGTGCTGGCGCGGGGCACGCCGATCTTGTATTTGGGGAAATCCGCCGGAGAGGAAATGCCCACGTCCGCGGGGCCCAGCAGGACCATGCTGGCCGCCGAATAGGGCCGGGAGAACTGAACCTGCTTTTCACGCTCGGGCGTGATCGCCAGCGAAGCCACCAGCACGTCGGCCTTGTCGGTCAGCAGGAACGGAATACGGTTGGGCCCCGTCATGACCACGTATTCCAGCTTGAGTCCATAGTGATCGGCCAGCAGCTTCGCCACCCCGCCGTCGTAGCCGCTGGGCCGGTTGTTGGCGTCCGCGGCCGCGTAGGGGGGCCAGTCGACCAGGACGCCGACCTTGATCGTGCCGCGGTCCTTCACCTGCTGCCAATAGCTGTCGGCCGCGACGGCGGAACCCGCCGAAGCCGCCAGCAGCGTACCCAGGACCGGGACCAGCAGCCTCTTCAGGATTTTCGATAGAACCAGACCTTGCATGATTGTCTCCTTTGATGATTCATTGTGTGAAATGCGGCGATCAGCGCAGGGAAGCCGACAGCCGATACTCCAGGCGCCGCGACAGCCGGGACAACGGCCAGCACAGGCAGAAGTACAGGAAAGCCACGAACGAGAACACGGCGACCGGGGCGAACGTGGCGTTGTTGATGATCTGACCGGTGCGGGTCAGTTCGGTGAAGCCGATGATGGCCGTCAGGGACGTGCCCTTGATGATCTGCACCATGAAGCCCACGGTGGGCGGCACGGCGATCTTGAAAGCCTGCGGCAGCACCACATGCCGCAACCGGTCGAAGCCGCTCAGGTTCAGGGCGCAGGCGGCCTCGGTCTGCCCCCGGGGCACGGCTTCGATACAGCCGCGCCAGATGTCGCCCAGGAAGGCGCTGGTGTTCAGGATCAGCGCCACCCCGGCGGCCAGCCAGGGATCGACGTCCAGCCCCAGGATCGGAAAGCCGAAGAAGATCAGGAACAGCTGCATCAGCAGAGGCGTGCCCTGGAACAGGATGATGAATGCGCGCGCCGGGTGGACGAACCAGCGGCTGCGCGCCGTCCTGGCCAGCGCGACCGCCAGACCCCCCAGGCTGCCGCCGATCAGCGCGATCGCCGCCAGGGCCAGCGTCCAGCGCGCCGACATCAGGATCGACTCGAAATCCAGCGCGGACAGTTCACGCATTTCAGCGGCCCTCCGGGTAATAGAGGCAATTGCGCCAGATCAGCCGGAACAGGCCCATGAACATCAGGGACAGCGCGAAGTAGATGATGGTGACCGTGATGTAGATCTCGAAACTGCGGAAGGTCTCGGACTGGATGTTGGCCGCCACGGAGGCCAGGTCGTCCGCCGAGACCGCCGACACGATGCTGGAGGTCAGCATCAGCAGGATGAACTGGCTGGACAGCGCCGGGAAGATCGTCTTCAGCGCGGGCCGCAGCACGACGTGCAGGAAGACCTGGTAGCGCTTCAGGTTCAGCGCCATGCCGGCCTCGACCTGGCCCTTGGGAACGGCCTCGATGCCCGCGCGCAGGATCTCGGTCGCGAACGCGCCGAGATTCACGAACATGGTCACCAGGGCGGCCGTCGTCGCGGTCATCCGCACCCCCAGGGACGGCAGGGCGAAAAAGAAGAAGAACAGCTGGACCAGGAACGGCGTGTTGCGGATGACCTCGATGTAGGCGTCGATCGCCAGGCGCAGCGGGCGGCCGCCATGGCTCTTGCCCCAGGAGCAGAAAATGGCGATCAGCAGGCCGATCACCATGGCCCCCAGGGAGAGCTGGATGGTGTTCAGCGTCCCCCGCAGCAGCAGGGGCCACGACTCGAGGACGGCGTCGAACTGGAACTGATAATGCATGACAGTCAGTCGAGCAGTGAAGCGTCCCAGGCCAGCACCCGCTGGCATTGTTCGCCCAGGCCCTCGATGCCGAGCCGGACCGTGTCGCCCTGCTTGAGATAGACCGGCGGCTTCTGCCCGAGCCCGACGCCCGGAGGCGTGCCCGTGGAAATGATGTCCCCCGGGTACAGGGTCGTGAAGCGGCTGATGTAATGCACCAGCGTGGCCACATCGAAGATCATGGTCTTGCTGTTGCCGTCCTGGTAGCGCCTGCCATTGACCTCCAGCCACATGGCCAGATTCTGCGGATCGGCGATTTCATCGGTGGTCACCAGCCAGGGACCGATGGGGCCGAAGGTGTCGCAGCCCTTGCCCTTGTCCCAGGTGCCGCCGCGTTCGATCTGGTACTCGCGCTCGGACACGTCGTTGATGACGCAATAGCCGGCCACGTGGGACAGCGCGGCTTCCTTGGACACATACCGGGCCTTGCTGCCGATGACGACGCCCAGCTCGACCTCCCAGTCGGTCTTGACCGAGCCCTGGGGCATGACGATGGGGTCATGGGCACCCGACGGGCGCGACCACTTGTTGAACAGGATCGGTTCCGCGGGGACCTCGGCCCCGGTCTCGGCCGCGTGGTCGCTGTAGTTCAGTCCCACGCACAGGAACTTGCCCGGATCGCGGAACGGCACGCCGATCCGGCCCGGCGCCGCGATCAGCGGCAGCGTGTGCGGATCGATCGCCCGCAGGGCGGCCAGCGCGGCGGGCCGCAGGGACTCGGCCGTGATGTCGTCGATGACGGCGGACAGATCGCGGATACCGCCCTGGGCATCGACCAGAGCCGGTTTTTCCTGGCCCACCGGGCCGTGTCGCAGCAATTTCATTGGGTTTCTCCTGGAGGGCCGCGGATCAGTTGACCCAGCCGCCGTCGATGATGTTGATGGTGCCGGTCGTATAGCCGGATTCGTCGCCGGCCAGATAGACGGCCAACGAAGCGATTTCCTCGGGGGTGCCCAGGCGGCCGATGGGCTGGCGCGCCACGAAGGCGTCGCGCACCTGGTCAAGGGAGGCGACCTGCGCCTGCGCCTGGGCCCGCATGCGGTCGCGCAGTGACGGCGATTCGACCGTTCCCGGGCAGATGGCGTTGCAGCGGATGCCCCGGCCCACGAAGTCGGCCGCGATGGCCTTGCTCAGGCCGATGACCGCCGCCTTGGTCGTGCCATACACGAAACGGTTGGGCACCCCCTTGATGCTGGAGGCGACCGACGACACGTTGACGATGGACCCCGCCCCCTTGTCGAGCATGCCCGGCAGCACGGCGCGGCACATTTCATACATGGACGTGACGTTCAGCCCGAACGAAAAATCCCAGGCCTCGCGGCTGCATTCGAGAATGGACCCGCTGTCCACGTAGCCGGCGCAGTTGAAGAGCACATCGACCGAGCCGATCCCGGCCACCAGCGCCGCGATGGCGGCGGGATCCGTGACGTCGAGCACGCGGGCCTCGCAGCCCGACAGCGCGCGCAGTGCCTCTTCGTTGATGTCGGTGGCGATGACCCGGGCGCCCTCGCTCTGGAAGCGCTGCGCCGTGGCCTTGCCGATGCCATTGCCCGCCGCGGTGACGAGCGCGGTTTTTCCGGAAAGACGACCTGCCATTTGTTCATGCTCCTTGTCTTGCGAGCCGGAGAATCGATCCATGAACGCCTGTGGATCGGGTCGCCGGTTCAGTGAGTAGCGGAAATCATTTCCTCATATGAAAATTGATTTCTTATTTGAATTAAAGGCTATGTTATCCATAATTCATTCCTGAACAAGGAGATAGATTATTTTATTGCTTAGTGCTTACCCTATAAATTGTAAATTTTCAGAAAAAACCCTATTTTTTATTTTTTATATGAATTTATAATTTTTCTGATGAAAATTTATCCGCCGCATGGGCATCTCGACAGCCCCATGCCCAACCGGGAATGATGTTTCGAATGGACATGACCGACCCGCCGGCCGATACCGGTCCGGCCCAGGCCCCCGCCGGGGAAACCGTGCGCTACAGCGCCCCCGCCCTGGACAAGGGGCTGGACATCCTGGAAGCCCTCAGCAGGACGGCCGAAGGCTGCACGCTGAAGGAACTGGCCGACGCCCTGAACCGCAACGTCAGCCAGATTTTCCGCATGGTGGTGGCGCTGCACCGGCGAGGCTACATCCAGTCCGACGCCAACGACCGCTACACACTCACGCTGAAGATGTTCTGCCTGGCGCACCGCCAGCCGCCCCTCAAGCGCATGATCCAGACGGCGCTGCCGCTGCTCGACGAACTGGCGGAACGGGCGCGCCAGTCCTGCCACCTGGCCGTGTACGAACAGGGACGCAGCGTGGTCATCGCTCAGGTCGACGGCCCCGACCGCTGGTCCTTCGGGCTGAAGACCGGCTCGTTCATGGGGCTGACGGACACGTCCTCCGGGCACATCCTGCTGGCCTACCAGGACGAGATCGGCCGGGCGCGCATGCTGCGCAACCACAGCAAGGTCGAAGGCGAGATCGACATGGACCCCGGCCACCTGCTTTCCCTGCTCGCCGACGCGCGGCGCGCGGGCTGCTCGGTGATGCCCAGCAAGCAGATACAGGGCGTCACCAACATCGCCTTCCCCGTGCACGGCCTGAACCACAAGGTGGTGGCCGCCGTCAACGTGCCGTACATCGCACGCATCGACGCGGCCGCCACCCCTTCCATCGAAGAGGTCAAACGCATCCAGGCCGATATCTGCGCGCGCCTGTCGCGAAATCTGGGGGCCGACGAAAGCGACTGACCGCCGTCCCCCCGGCGGGGCATCAAATAATCCCCACAGCCGACACCGTCTTGGTGTTCAGATAGGCTTCCAGCGCCTCGGGACCGCCTTCCGAACCGTAGCCCGAATCCTTGACCCCGCCGAACGGCAGCTCGGCCGAAGGCGTGGCCGGCTGATTGACCCACAACATGCCGGCCTCGACCCGGCCCATCAGTTGCTGCACATTGCGCAGCGAGCGGGTGAAGGCGTAGGCGGACAGGCCGTAGGGCAGGCGGTTGGCCTCGGCGATGGCCTCGTCCAGGAGGTCGAAGGCGCGGATGCCCGCCACCGGACCGAAAGGTTCGTTGTTGAACAGATCGGCCTCGGTGGAGAGCCCGGCGATGATGGTCGGCGCGAAGAAATTGCCCGCATCGCCGACGCGCGCACCGCCCGTCAGGATCTCGGCGCCACGCTGGCGGGCGTCCTCGACCACTTTGGTCATGGCGGTGATGCGGCGCGCATTGGCCAGCGGCCCCAGGGTGGTGCCCTCGGCCAGGCCGTCGCCCAGTTTCAGGGATTCGGCGTGGCGCACGAATGCGCGGGTGAATTCATTGACCAGGCTGCTGTGCACCAGAAAGCGCGTGGGCGAGATGCAGACCTGCCCGGCATTGCGGAACTTGCTGGAGGCGGAGACCTTGATCGCCAGCTCGACGTCGGCGTCCTCGGCCACGATCACCGGCGCATGGCCGCCCAGTTCCATGGACACCCGCTTCATGTGGGCGCCCGCCAGCGCGGCCAGTTGCTTGCCGACCGGCGTGGAACCGGTGAACGTGACTTTGCGGATGACGGGATGCGGAATCAGGTAGCCGGAGATTTCCGCCGGATTGCCGTACACCAGGCCCACCACGCCGGGCGGCAGGCCGGCATCCACAAAGACCTGCAGCAGCGCCGCCGGCGAGGCCGGGGTTTCTTCCGGCGCCTTGCACAGGAAGGAGCAGCCGGTCGCCAGCGCGGCGGCCAGCTTGCGCACCACCTGATTGATGGGAAAATTCCAGGGCGTGAAGGCCGCAACCGGTCCCACAGGTTCCTTGAGGGCCAGTTGCAGCGCGGCGGGATTGCGCGGCGGGACGACGCGGCCGTAGACGCGCAGCCCCTCGTCGGCGAACCATTCGATGATCGTGGCGCCCGCCAGGGTTTCGATCCGCGCTTCGGCCAGCGGCTTGCCCTGTTCCCGGGTCATCAGGCGGGCGATGTCCTCTGCGCGTTCGCGCAGCAGGCCCGCCGCACGGCGCATGAGGGCGGCGCGGTCATACGCCGTGGTGTTGCGCCAGGTTTCGAAGCCCCGCCGGGCGGCGGCCAGCGCGCGGTCCAGGTCAGGGATGCCGGCATGGGCCACCCGGCCGATCACCTTGCCGGTTGCAGGGTTGAGCACGTCCAGTGTCCGGCCATCGGCCGCATCGACCCATTGGTTGTCGATCAAGAGCCGGGTGTCGGGGTAGACGGTAGAGGTCATCGTGGAAATCGTCATCGTTCGGAACCGGAAGATTGGAGGGAATGGGACGAGATGCCGTCCGATCCGATGAGTATAGATCTCGACGGACACCTTGATGACCCCACGTCCGCCGACTATAAATCGAGATGGAACCCTGATCGGACGATCTCCGGAAGGCATGCCCACGATGACGAACCGCCCCGCCCTCTCCGCCCTGCTGGCGCTGGCCGCGCTGCTGGTCCTGGCGCCAGCCGGCGCCCACTGCGCGTCTCCGGAAAATGCCTCTCCGGCAAACGCCGGTCCGCTCCCGCCGGACACGGCCGTTCCGTTTACCATACAGCGGATCGCCGCCTTCGACCATCCCTGGGCGATCGCCTTCCTGCCCGACGGGCGCCTGATCCTCACTGAAAAGGCCGGCCGCATGCTCCTCGTCACGCGGGCCGGCGCCAGCACCGTCGTCGACGGTGTGCCAGCGGTCTACGACCGGGGCCAGAACGGCCTGCTGGACGCGGTCCCCTCGCCGGACTTCGCCCGGGACCGCCTGCTGTATTTCACCCGCGTGGCGCCCGGGGACGGCGGCGGCGCGCTGGTCCTGGCCCGCGCCCGGCTGGACGAGTCCGGCGGCCGGGTGCGCCTGCGGAACCCGGAGACCCTGTGGCGCCAGCGGCCCGCCAGCCGCGGCGGCCAGCCCGGCGGCATCATCGCCTTTTCGCCCGACGGACGGCATCTGTTCCTGACGGTCGGCGACCGGATGGAGCCTGAGACGGCCCAGGATCCCGATGCCGCCCGAGGCAAGATCCTGCGCCTGAACCCGGACGGCTCGGCACCGCCGGACAACCCCATGGCCGGACAGGCCGGCATCCGCGCCCTGACCTGGAGCACGGGCCACCGCAATCCCTACGGCCTGGCCTTCGCGCCGGACGGCACGCTGTGGGAACATGAGATGGGGCCGCGCGGCGGCGACGAGCTGAACCGGATCCGGCACGGCGGCAACTACGGCTGGCCGGAAGTCTCGAACGGGGACCAGTACAGCGGCCGGCCCATTCCCCGGCACGCCACCCGGCCGGAGTTCGACGCGCCCGCGCTCTACTGGACACCGGTGATCGCGCCAGCCGGACTGGTCTTCTACCAGGGCGCGGAATTCCCCGCCTGGCGGGGCTCGGCCCTGATCGGCGGCCTGCGCGCCGAGGGTCTGGTACGCGTGACGTTCAATGCGGACGGCAATACCCGTCAGGCGGACCGTTGGCCGCTGGGCCGGCGCATCCGCGACGTGGCGGTGGCGCCCGACGGCGCGGTCTGGGTGATCGAGGACGGCGCCGACGCGGGATTGCTGCGGCTCACGAGAAAGTGAGCCAGACACCGACACAGCCCCGATCCAGGCTGCTTCATCGAATAGGCGACAGCGCAGTCACTCTGTCCAACACGGCCTGACACGCTGTAATCAAGTCCGCCACGATCCGGTCATCCACATTCAGATCCCCTTCATACTCGCCCAGGTTCCGAATGTTGTGACATTTCGCCAGCACACGCCAGACCTCCGGACCAAGACCCAGCGTATCCGACAAGAGTTGAAACACGACATACCGATTCGCGGCGCGATAGCCATGCCAACGTAATGCGGCAAGACACAAGGCGTGAGCCGCGTTATAGGCCAGGTCAAATCGGCTTTCAACCGCAAGGGCGGGATTCAGCGCGTCGCGAAGCCTGGCACCCGCCGAACGCTTCAGACCCTCGAACTCATTGGCATCGGGCCGCTCCTCCCGCAAGGGTCTGCCTGGCCCCACCAGACTTTCAAATGCCGAGGTCATCCGCCCCTCCTACGATCCAGGTCTTGGGCTGCGCCAGGACACGAGTCAGGAAGGATTCTACGCGTGCCAGACGCTGATGAAACTCGGACGTGGACAGAATGGTCGGGTTCACTTCCCGGCCCAGGACCATGCCGACATTGCCCAACACGGCAAACACCGTGGCATAGTCGATATCGTCACCGATCACCATCAGGTCGATATCACTGGCCGACGTATCGGTCCCCTTGGCAACCGACCCATACACAAAGGCCGCCTTGATGCGCTGCCCCAGGGGCGCGAGCGCCTGACGCAACGGTTCCGCAAGACCCACCGTCTTGCGCGTGATCGCACACAACTCGGTAAAAATCGGCGAATGCGGATTCGCCTGATAGTGCTTCTGATGCCCAATACGCCGTACCGTCAGCAAGCCGCTGGCGACAAAGGCGGCCAATTCCCGCTGTACGGCGCCAGACCCGCTATTCGCCAGACTGATGACCTCGTTGGCATAAAAGCTGCGATCTGGATGGCCGAACAGGATCGCCAACACGCGCTGCCGGGTGCGGGCAAACAAGGCGTCGGCAAGGCTGACGTGCTGAGGATCGGCGGTCTTTGTACCCATTTCAGGTACAAATATACCCTATATGGGTTTTTCATACGATCCCATGGGTACTGCCCAAAACAAAGACGCACGACCGGAAGCCGTGCGTCTTTGCCAGAATGAATGGTCGGGGTGACATGATTCGAACATGCGACTCCTACGTCCCGAACGTAGTACTCTACCAGGCTGAGCTACACCCCGACGGTGCTGCTTGAGGCGGATGTCCGGCCCGGCGAAAACCAGGCAAACACACGCTAACGGGAAGATTTCAACGGTCTCGCTCGACCGCGAAAGCACAGAATTTTAGCAGAGTTTCCCGATAAACGGAATCCGGGAAGGCGTACAGCGCCTCGCGGGCCAGATCGGCCTCGGCACGGGCCGCCTGACGGGTGTAGTCCAGCGCATCGGTGGCGTGGATGGCGCGCGCCACCGCCTCGAAGTCGGCGTCGCCGGTCTCGATGGCGCCGCGGATCAGGGCGCGCTGTTCGGGCGTACCGGTTTCCAGGACCCGGATCAGCGGCAGGGTGGGCTTGCCTTCGCGCAGGTCGTCGCCCACGTTCTTGCCCAGGGCCTGGACATCGCCGCTGTAGTCCAGCACGTCGTCGATCAGCTGGAAGGCCGTGCCGATGTGCCGGCCGTAAGCGGCCGCGGCGGCCTCCTGTTCCGGCGCGGCGCCGGAAATGATGGCCCCCACCTGGGCGGCGGCCTCGAACAGCTTCGCGGTCTTGTAGCGCACGACCTGCAGGTAGCGGTCCAGGGACACGTCCGGGTCATGCACGTTCAGCAGCTGCAGGACCTCGCCCTCGGCGATGATGGTGGTGGCCGCCGACAGCACCGCCATGGCGGCCATGGAATCGGACTCGACCATCATCTCGAACGAGCGCGAATACAGGTAGTCGCCCACCAGCACGCTGGCCGCATTGCCGAACACGGCGTTGGCCGTCTCGCGGCCGCGGCGCATGTCGGACTCGTCCACCACGTCGTCGTGCAGCAGGGTGGCGGTGTGGATGAACTCCACCACGGCGGCGAGACGGTGGTGGTTGTCGCCCCGGTAGCCCAGCGCCCCCGCCACCAGCAGCACCATGGCCGGGCGCATGCGTTTGCCGCCGGCGCCGACGATGTAATCGCCGATGGTGCGAATCAGGACGACTTCGGAATCCAGGCGGGCGCGGATGACGGCGTCGACCGCCCGCATGTCGGACACGATGGGAGCGAACAGTTCTGAGAATTTCAAGACGGACCCGGATGCTGATGGGCGCCCGCCAGAGGCGGCCGCAAAGAGCCAGATTATACTTTCCGCATCACATTCAGGAGAACTCCGTGGCAGACGATCGATTGCAGGCGCTGATGGACCGGGCGATGGGCGTGCTGGCCCAGATCGAGGCCTGGCTGCCGCCCGCGCCGCCCGCCATCGACTGGGCGGCCCATGCCTACCGCTGGCAGCGCCGGGGCGCGCGCGGCTGGCTCGAAGCCGTCCGCCGCATCGCCCCCATCCACCTGGACGACCTGCGGCACATCGACCGACAGAAGGCGGTCCTCGAACGCAACACGCGGGCCTTTCTGGACGGCAAGCCGGCCAACAACGTCCTGATGACCGGCGCGCGCGGCACGGGCAAGAGTTCCCTGGTGCGGGCGCTGCTCGACGCGCACGCGGAGCGGGGCCTGCGTCTGATCGAAATCGACAAGTCCGATCTGGGGGACCTGGGCCACATCATCGAGCTCATCCACGACCGCCCGGAACGCTACATCGTATTCTGCGACGACCTGTCCTTCGAAGAAGGCGAGGCCGGCTACAAGGCGCTGAAATCCGCGCTGGACGGCTCGGTCGCTTCGCCGGGAGACAACCTGCTGATCTACGCCACCTCGAACCGGCGCCACCTGATGCCGGAATACATGCACGAGAACCTGGAAGCCCGGCACCAGCCCGACGGCGAAATTCATCCCGGGGAAACCGTCGAGGAAAAGATCTCCCTGTCGGAACGCTTCGGCCTGTGGCTGTCGTTCTACCCCTTCGCCCAGGACGACTACCTGGACATCGTGGGCCACTGGCTGCGGGTCCACGGCTGCGACGAGGCCCAGATCCGGGACGCGCGCACCGAGGCCCTGCAATGGACGCTGGAACGCGGCTCCCGGTCCGGACGGGTGGCGCGCCAGTTTGCGCGCGACTGGGCGGCCCGCCATGTCTGACGCCGTCCCATCCGCCTCCACGACCCTGTTTCCGATCCGCCATGACTGACTCCAAACCCTACATCCGCGTGGCCGCCGGCCTGATCATCGACCCCCGGGGCCGATTGCTGCTGGGCCAGCGTCCGGAAGGCAAGGCCTGGCCCGGCTGGTGGGAATTCCCGGGCGGCAAGATCGAGGCCGGCGAGACCGTCGAGCAGGCGCTGGTGCGCGAACTGGACGAGGAACTGGGCATCCAGGCCACCTGCGTCTACCCCTGGGTCGTGCACGTGCACGAATACCCCAAGACCATCGTCGAACTGGCCTTCTGCCAGGTGACCGCCTGGGAAGGCGAGCCTCACGGCCGCGAGAACCAGGCGCTGGACTGGGTGGATCCCTGGGAGATCCGTCTGGACGAATCCGAACACCCCATCGGCCCGGGTGGCGGTTCGCTGCTGCCGGCCGCCGCCCCGCCGCTGCGTTGGCTGCGCCTGCCCACGCGCTACCGCGTCAGCCGGATCGGCCAGCCCGACCGGCTGGCCGACTGGCTGGCTGGACTGCGCCGGGAATTGCTGCGCGGGCTGCGGCTGGTACAGTTCCGCGAGCCGGACTGGCAAGGCGATCCGGCCTCGCTGCGCGAGGCCTTCCTGGCCGTGCTGGCCCTGTGCCGCCAGCATGGGGCGCGCTGCCTGGTCAACAGCGCCCACCCGTCCGCTTGGTGGTCCGAGGCCGACGGCGTACAGCTGCGAGCCGCCGACGCCGCGCGCATCCTGCGGGACGATACGAGGCCGCCGGGCTGGCTGGGGGTCTCCGCCCATACGGCGGAGGACATCGAATGCGCGCGCCAGCTCCAGGCCGATTTCGTGGTGCTGGGGCACGCGCTGGACACGGACAGCCACTCCGGCCTCCCGGCCCTGGGCTGGGACCGGTTCCGCGTCCTGGCGGACGCCGCCGGCCGGCCGGTCTTCGCCATCGGCGGCCAGTCGCTGGACACGCTGGACACCGCGCGCCGGCACGGCGCGCACGGGATCGCGGCGATCCGGGGTCTGCTGGTCAGTTGAACGAATAACCGCCGCCCAGGGCGGCGATCAGTTGCGTCGAGACCGTCAGACGCTCGGCGCGCACGTCCAGCGCGGTCTGCTCGGCGCTCAGGGCGCTGGTCTGCGCCTGGACCACACTCAGGTAGTCCACCAGGCCGGCCCGGTATTGGTTGGTGACCTGGCGCAGGGTCTCGCGGGCCGCCGCCAGCGCGCGATCCCGGGCGGCCTGTTCCTCGGCCAGCGCCTGCGACTGGATCAGCGCATCCTCGACCTCGCGCAAGGCGTCCAGGACGGTCTTGCGGTAGGCGGCCGCCTGGGCGTCGTAGGCCGCGCGGGCGGAAGCCACGGCGGCGGCGCGCGCGCCGCCGTCGAACAGGCTCGCCGCCAGGGCCGGCCCCAGAGTCCAGAAACGGGCGGGCGCCATGATCCACGAGGCGAACTCCGCCGCCCGGTAGCCGCCCTGGGCGCTCAGAGTCAGATCGGGGAACCAGGCGGCCTGCGCCACGCCGATGCGCGCGTTGGCCTGCGCCGCCCGCCGTTCGGCGCCCGCCACGTCGGGGCGCCGCAGCAGCAGGGCCGAGGGCACGCCCACCGGCACGTCGGGCACCGCCGGCAGGCCGGCGCCGCCGGACAGGCGGAAACTCGCCGGCACCTGGCCCAGCAGCACCGCAATGGCATGGATCTGCTGCTCGCGCTGCCAGCCCAGGCGGATGCGCTGGGCGCGGGCCTGGTCCAGCTGCGCGGACGCCGCCGCCACGTCGGCCGGGGACGCCACGCCCGCCGCCAGGCGATTGCGCGTCATTTCCAGCGCGCGCGTATATTCGTCCAGCGTGCGGGCCAGCAGGGCGTCCTGCAGCTGACTGGCACGCACGCCGAAATAGGCCTGCGCCAGGGCGGACCGCAGGCTCAGGCGCATAGCGTCCAGGTCCGCGGCGCCGGCCTGCTCGCCGGCCCGTGCCGCCTCCACGTCGCGCCGCACGCGGCCCCACAGGTCGACTTCCCAGCTGGCGGTGGCCGACAGGCTGTAGGTGTTGGCGGGATTGCCCGGCCCGGACACGCCCTGCCCCGCCCGGTTCACGGAACCCGATACGCCCAGCGTCGGGAACAGGCCGGCGCGCGCCGAATCCAGCGCGGCACGGGCTTCCCGGAACTGGGCCTCGGCCTGGGCCAGGTCCAGGTTCCCCCGGGGCATGCGGTCCATCAAGTCGTCCAGGACCGCGTCGCCGAACAGGGCCCACCAGTCGGCGGGCAATGCGCGCGGCGGAGTGTCGGCCGGCATCCAGCGGCCTTCCGGCGCATGGGCGTAAGCCGCCCCGACGTCCTGGACGGGACGCCGGTAGTCGGGACCGACGGCGCAGGCCGACAAGGCCAGGGCCGCCGCGGCGGCCAGCAACGTCCGCGCGGCGCGGCGCGGAAACACGCGATCAGCCATGGGGGGCAGGTTCCTGTTGCGGCGGAAGGGAGGCACGGCGGCGGGATCCACGCAGGCGATCCAGGCTCAGGTAGACGACGGGCGTAGTGTAGAGCGTGAGCACCTGGCTGACCAACAGGCCGCCGAAGATCGTCAGCCCCAGGGGCTGACGCATTTCGACCCCCGCCCCCGTGGCCAGCAGCAGCGGCAGCGCGCCCAGCATGGCCGACAGGGTGGTCATCAGGATCGGACGCAGGCGCGCCAGGCAGGCGCGGTAGATCGCCTCGCGCGGGTCCAGGCCCTCACGCCGCTGCGCCTGCAGGGCGAAGTCCACCATCATGATGGCGTTCTTCTTGACGATGCCGATCAGCAGGAACACGCCGATCAGCGCGATCAGGGTGAACTCCATGCCCACCAGCCGCAGAGCCAGCAGGGCGCCGACGCCGGCCGAGGGCAGCGTGGACAGGATGGTGATCGGGTGGATGGTGCTCTCGTACAGCATGCCCAGCACCAGGTACATGGCCACCAGCGCCGCCGCCAGCATCCAGGGCTGCCGCGCCACCGCGTCGCGCATCATGCCGGCGCTCTGGTCCAGCCCCCCCTGCAGCTCCTGCGTCGGCAGGCCGATGCGCGCCACGGCCCGGTCGATGGCCGTCAGCGCCTGGTCCAGGGACACGCCGGGCGCCAGGCCGAAGGACACCGAATCGGCCGCCAGCAGGCCCTCGTGGTTGACCGCGCGCGGCGCGGTGCCCTCGGTGATCCGGGTGAAGGCCGTCAGGGGGACGCGCTCGCCGGCGGCGTTGATCACCTGCAGGGCCTGCAGCGAATGCAGGTCCCGGGCGTACTGGGGCTGCACCGCCATGACGACGTGATACTGGTTCAGGGTGCCGTACAGCACGGCCGCCTGGCGCTGGCTGAAGGCATTGTTCAGCACTCCCGCCAGGTCCGCCATCTGCACGCCCATGCGTCGGGCGGCGTCCCGATCGACGACCAGTTCCACCCGGCGCCCCTTGTCCTCGACATCGTCGTCCACGTCCACCAACTCGGGCAGGGCGGCCAGGACGTTGCGCACGCGCGGCAGCCACTGACTCAACAGGGCCAGGTCACTGCCCATCAGCACGTAGGAATAGGAACCCGACCGCGAGGAGTGGCCCACGAAAATATCCTGCTGCGGCACCAGGAACATGCGCGCCCCGGGCGTGTGCTCGAAGCGGGGCCGCAGACGATTGACGACATCGTTGGCGCTGGCCGCGCGCTCGCCCAGGGGCTTGAGCTGCACCTGGATGAAGCTGGAATTGCTGCCGCCCCGCCCGCCGGCGTAGGCGGTGACGGTATCCACCGCCGGATCGGCCAGGAGCACGCGGCGGAACGCGTCCAGCCGGGCCTGGGTCTCGACGAAGGATGTGCCGGTGTCGACGCGGAAGAAGCCCATCAGCTGGCCCGTGTCCTGCTGCGGAAAGAAGCCCTTGGGAATGCTGGCGTACAGATACACGTTCAGGCCCACCGTGGCCAGGAGCAGCAGCAGCACGATGCGCCCGTGGTCCAGCGACCAGCGCAGCGACCGCCGGTAGGCGGCCTCGCCCGCCTGGCCGCAACGCCGCAGCCACCGCCGCGGCAGACTCCGGGGCGGCGGCTCGTGCGCGGCCGGCGCGCGCAGCAGGCGCGCCGCCATGACCGGCGTCAGCGTCACCGACACCAGCAGCGACACGCCGATGGCCACCGACAGGGTGACGGCGAATTCCTTGAACAACCGCCCCACCAGGCCGCCCACCAGCCACAGGGGAATGAAGACAGCGATCAGCGACAGGCTCATGGCCAGCACGGTGAAACCGACCTCGGTCACGCCGCGCAGGGCGGCGCGCGCCGGGCGCATGCCGCGCTCCACGTGGCGCATGATGTTCTCCAGCACCACGATGGCGTCGTCCACGACGAAGCCGGTGGCCACGATCAAGGCCATCAGGGAAATCGTGTTCAGGGTGAAGCCGAACCACCACATCAGGCTGAAGGCGCTGACCAGCGAAGCCGGCACGGCGACGGCCGGGATCAGGGCGGCGCGCCAGTTGCCCAGGAAGGCCAGCACCACGGCCACCACCAGCGCGACCGACAGCACCAGGGTCAGCTCGGCCTCGAACAGCGAGGCCCGGATGCTGGGCGTGCGGTCCTGGGCCACGGTCAGGCGCACCCGCTCCGGCAGCAGCGCCTGGAATTCCGGCAGCAGCGCGCGGATGGCGTCGACGGTCTCGATGATATTGGCATCGGCCTGGCGGCGGACGATCATCAGCACGGCGGGGCGATCGTTGAAATAGCCGACCTGGTTGGTGTCCTCGACCGAGTCCTCGATCCGCGCCACATCGCTCAGCCGCACCGGGCGGCCGTCGCGCCATTCCACGATCAGGGGAGCGTAGTCGGCGGCCTTGCGCAGCTGTCCGTTGGAATGGATCTGCCACTGGATGTCGCCGCGTCGCGCCCGCCCGCCGGGACGCAGCGAGTTCACGTCCTGCAGGACCTGGCGCACGCGGTCCAGCGGGATCCGCATGGATTCCAGCGCGCGCGGGTCCACCAGCACCCGCACGGCCGGCAGCGAACTGCCCCCCAGCGTCACCTGCCCCACGCCGTTGACCTGCGCCAGCTTCTGCGCCAGCACGGTGGACGCCAGGTCGTAGAGCTCGCCGCGCGTGGCGGTGTCCGAGGTCAGCGCCAGCGTCATGATGGGCGAGGACGAGGAGTTCACCTTGCGGTAGGTGGGATTGTTGCGCATGCCCGAGGGCAGCATGGGCCGCGCGGCGTTGATGGCGGCCTGGACGTCGCGCGCGGCGCTGTTGATGTCGCGGTCCAGTTCGAACATCAGGGAAATGTCGGTCTGGCCCTCGCTGCTGCGCGAGCTCATGCTGTCCAGTCCGGCGATCGCGCCCAGCGACTGCTCCAGCGGCATGGCCACGCTGGAGGCCATGGTCTCCGGGCTGGCCCCCGGCAGCGAGGCCGAGACCGAGATCATCGGAAAGTCCACTTGCGGCAGCGGCGCCACCGGCAGAAAGCGCAGCGCCAGCGCCCCGGCCAGGACCAGCGCCAGGCAGAGCAGGGACGTGCCCACCGGCCGGCGCAGGAACAGGGCGAAGAACCGCATGTCAGCCGCCGCCCGCCGCCCGCCGGCGGCTCAGGCGTTCGAACAGCAGGTAGATCACGGGGGTGGTGAACAGCGTCAGCACCTGGCTGCACAACAGTCCCCCCACCATGGCCAGGCCCAAGGGCTGGCGCAGCTCCGCCCCCGAGCCGGACGCCAGCATCAGCGGAATGGCGCTGAAGAAGGCCGCCAGGGTCGTCATCAGAATGGGCCGGAAGCGCAGCAGGGCGGCCTCGTGGATCGCGGCCTGCGGCCCCAGGCCGCGCTCGCGCTGAGCGTCCAGCGCGAAATCGATCATCAGGATGGCGTTCTTCTTCACGATGCCGATCAGCAGGATGATGCCGATGACGCCGATCATGTCCAGCTCCGCCCCGCCCAGCCACAGCGCCAGCAGGGCCCCGATGGCCGCCGAAGGCAGCGTGGACAGGATGGTGACCGGATGGATCAGGCTTTCGTACAGCACCCCCAGCACGATGTACATGGTCACCACGGCCGCCAGCAGCAGCCACAGCGTGCTCGACAGCGAGGACTGGAAGGCCTGGGCCGCACCCTGGAAGCGGACCTCGATGGAGCCCGGCACGCCCAGCTCGGCGCGCGTCGATTCGATGGCCCGCACGGCGTCCGACAGAGCGGTACCCGGCGCCAGGCTGAACGACACGGTGGCGGCCGGGAACTGGTCCAGGCGCTGCACGGCCAGGCGCGCCAGCCCGGGCTCGAAGCGCGCCACGCTGGACAGCGGCGTGACCCCGCCCGAGGCCGTCGGCACGTGCAGGTGCTCCAGCGCCGCGGGGCCACCGTCGAGCAGGGTCGCATCGGCCTCCAGCACCACCCGGTACTGGGCCGACTGCGTGTAGATCGTGGAGATCAGCCGCTGGCCGAAGGCGTCGTACAGGGCGTCATCGATCGACGCCTGGGTAACGCCCATCCGAGCCGCCGCGTCGCGGTCCACCGACACGGCCAGCGCCAGGCCCCGGTCCTGCAGGTCTCCGGCCACGTCGCGCAGTCCCGGCAGCGCGCGCAGGGCGTCCACCAGCCGGGGGGTCCAGGACGCCAGCGCGGCCTCATCCGGGCCGGACAGCGTCATCTGGAACTGGGCGCGGCTGACCTGATCCTCGACGGACAGTTCCTGCACCGGCTGCATCCAGGCCTCCAGGCCCACGACCGGCCGCAGGGCCGTCCGCAGGCGTTCGATCACGGCGCCCGCCCTGTCCCGGCGCTCGGCCAGCGGCTTGAGCGTGATCTGCAGGCGCCCGGTGTTCAGCGTGGTATTGTCGCCGTCGATACCGATGAAAGACGCCACCGAGGCCACCGCCGGATCGTCCAGCACCCGCTCGGCGGCCTGCCGCTGCAGGCGGCTCATGACCTGGAACGAGGCCGACTGCGGCCCCTGGGTGATGGCCTGCAACGCCCCCGTATCCTGCTGCGGGAAGAAGCCCTTGGGGATGGCGACATACAGGCCCGCCGTGACGAGCAGCGTCGCCACGACCGCCCACAGGGTCGCCCGCTGATGCGCCAGGACCCAGGTCAGCCCCCGGTCGTAGGCGGCGATCAGGTCATCCAGCCGTGAGCCGGCATACCTCAGGAAGCGCCCATGCTTTTCTTCCGATTCCGGCCGCAGCATGCGCGCGCACATCATGGGCGTGAGCGTCAGGGAAATCAGCAGCGACAGCAGGATGGCCACGGCCAGGGTGACGGCGAACTCGCGGAACAGCCGCCCGACCACGTCGGCCATGAACAGCAGCGGGATCAGCACCGCGATCAGCGACAAGGTCAGCGACACCAGCGTGAAGCCGATCTGCCTGGACCCGCGCAGCGCGGCCGCCATCGCGGTCTCGCCTTCCTCGATGTGCCGGGCGATGTTCTCGATCATGACGATGGCGTCGTCCACCACAAAGCCGGTGGCGATGGTCAGGGCCATCAGGGTCAGGTTGTTGACGCTGAAGCCCAGCAGCGCCATCAGCGCGAAGGTCCCGACCAGGGACAGCGGCACGACCACGCCGGGGATCAGGGTGGCCCGCCAGGTGCGCAGGAACACGAAGGTCACCGCCACCACCAGGGCGATGGCCAGCAGCATCTCGATCTGCACGTGGGCCACGGAATCGCGGATCGTGTGCGTGCGGTCGGCAGCCACCTGCAGATCCACGCCGGTGGGCAGGGTGGCCCGCAAGCCGGGCAACAGGGCCCGCACACGGTCCACCACCTCGATCACGTTGGCGCCAGGCTGGCGCTGGATGTTCAGCAGGATGGCGGGCGTCTGACCGAACCAGGCGGCCTGGTCGAGGTTTTCCGCCGCGCGGCGCACCCGCGCCACGTCGCCCAGGCGCAGCGGCGCGCCGTTCTCGTAGGCCAGGATGAGGCGCTCGTATTCGGCGGGGTCCTTGAGCTGGTCATTGACGCTGATGGTGATCGAGCGCTGCGGGCCGTCCAGGTTGCCCTTGGGCTGGTTGACGTTGGACTGGGTCACGGCCTTGCGCACGTCGGCCAGCGTCAGCTTGTGCGCGGCCAGAGCCTGGGGATCGACCTGGATGCGCACGGCCGGCCGCTGGCCCCCGGCCACGCTGACCAGCCCGACGCCGCTGATCTGGGACAGCTTCTGCGCCACGCGCACCTCGATCAGGTCGCGCACCTGGGGCAGCGGCAGCGTGGGGGAAGTCACCGCCAGGGTCATCACCGGAGCGTCGGCCGGATTGATCTTGCTGTAGATCGGCGGCGAGGGCATGTCCGAGGGCAGCAGGTTCGAGGCCGCGTTGATCGCCGCCTGTACTTCCTGTTCGGCCACGTCCAGCGGCAGACCCAGGTCGAAGCGCAGTGTGATGCGAGACGACCCCCCCGAGCTGGTGGACAGCATCTGCGACAGGCCCGGCATCTGGCCGAATTGGCGCTCCAGCGGTGAAGTCACCAGCGCGGTCATGACGTCCGGGCCGGCGCCCGGATACAGGGTGGTGACCTGGATAGTGGGGAAATCGACCTGAGGCAGCGCCGACACCGGCAATTCGCGATAGGCCAGCAGGCCCGCCAGCGCCAGCGCAACCATCGCCAGGGTCGTGGCGACCGGCCGCAGGATGAACAGGCGCGACAGGTTCACGAAGCCCAGGGCCTGTTCACACTAATCAAGGGGATCGCGTTGGGACTGGGCGCTGTCGAGCGCAAGGCGTCCACCGCAGCAAGACTCAATGTCTTGCGAGGATGGACAATGCAGCGGGCGGCGGCGCCCAGGCCCAACCCTTCGGGAAGGCATGAAAAATCCGCCTGCCCTGCGTTGCCCGTCTTGCGCGTATGGACATACGCGCTGCGCCAGGCGCCTTGTTCAGCCAAATTTTTCATGCCTTCGCGACTCCTTGATTAGTGTGAACAGGCCCTAGCCCCGGCGCGGCTTCGCCGACCCGGCCGGCGCCTTGGCGGCGCCGTCACTGGTCCGCGCCCCTTCCGGGCCGGCGGTCTCCGCGCCGGGCTTGACGCCGGATCGGGCACCGGCACCAGCGTCCGCGGCCTCTGGCGCGACGATCTCCACCTCGCTGCCGTCGCGCAGCCGGTCCGTGCCTTCGACCACCACCGTGTCTCCCGCCCGCAGGCCGGACTCGATCACCACCCGCTCGCCGTCGTCCACCCCGGTCGTGACCGGCACGACCCGGGCCTTGCCTCCGGCGTCGAGCCGATAGACGTATTCGCCTTGAGAACCGCGCTGCACCGCGCGCAGGGGCAGCGTCGCGCCTTCCTGCGTCCCCAGGCGCAAGCGGACCTGGACGAACTGGTTGGGAAACAGGGATTCGTCGGCATTGTCGAAGCGGGCCTTGAGCTGGACGGTCCCGGTCGTCACGTCGATCTGGTTGTCCACCGCCACCAGGGTCCCGGTGGCCAGCGCCGTCCCGGCGGCGTCGCTGAACAGGCGCGTCCGCAAGCCGGGTTCAGCGCGGCGCGCCTCCAGCAGGGCCGGCAGGCGGGTCTGGGGAATGGAGAAGACCACGTCGATCGGCCGGCTCTGCGTCAACACCACCAGACCGTCGGCGTCGGAAGCGCGGACCATGTTGCCCGCATCGACCTTGCGCAGGCCCAGGCGCCCATCCACGGGGGCGCGGATTTCCGTGTAGCCCAGTTGCAGGCGGGCGTCGTCCACCGCCGCCTGGTCCGACTTCGCCTGCCCCTGGAACTCGCGCACCTGGGCGCGGGCGGAATCCAGCTGCTGGCGGGCCACCGAATCCTGCTTGAACAATTGCTCGTACCGGGCCAGGTCGCGGCGCGCCTGCTCCAGTTGGGCGGCATGCTGCATCTGCTGACCCAGGGCCTGGTCCAGCTGGACGCGGAAGGGCCGGGGATCGATCACCGCCAGGACGTCGCCGGCCCGCACGGCCTGGCCATCGGCGAAATTCACCGATTGCAGCGGGCCGTCCACGCGCGCGCGGATGGTGACGGTCGCCAGCGGTGTCACGGTGCCCAGCGCCCGCAGGGTGCGGTCGATCCGTCCCGATTCGACCCGCGCGACGGAAACCGGCGTTGCCTGCGTGCCCATCCGGAACCCTCGCCCGCCGCCCCCACCCGGACCGCCGGCACCACCCGGCCAGAAATACCACAGGGCGAACGCTGTCAGCCCGCAGGCTGCCGCCCACGCCAGGATCCTGCGGCGCGCGCCTCGAGGCCGCGTCGTTACATGGGCCATGATGGGGTCCTACAGATTGCAGCGAGCCAGGCGGAAGGCGACGTCGCGGCCGACCGGCTGGGGCTTGAGTTCATTGTCCTGTGCGGAGAAGCGCACCCAGATGACGTATTTGTTGGCGCTGACTTCCGGGAAGACGCCCAGGGCCGGATCGACCCAGACGCGCAGCAGCTGGAAGGACTTGCCGCCCAGCATCTCCTGGTAGGCGCCCTGGCCCGCCAGCTGGTCCCGGGCATCCCCGGCATCGCGCAGCAACTGCAGGATCAGGGCCATGGCCCGGTGCAGCGGCATCAGCGGCTCGATCCAGCCGCGCAGGTCGGCGGCCCGCGTGTCGGCCGGCTTCAGCTGCCAGGAATAGTAGGAAGGCATGTCGACCGGCGAGGATCCACCCGGCACCGTGATCCGCCCGCGCAGACTGGCGAGCCACTCGTTTTCGCGCAGGCATTGGCCGATGCGGCCCTGGCCCGCCAGCGCCGCGGACACCGCCTGGATTTCCGCCAGGAGCCTGTCCAGCGTGACGCTGTCGACGCCGGGGTGCTCGCGCAAGGCCGACAAGGCGGAACGATGGCGGTCCATGTCCTGGAGGACCGCCGTCCGGACATCGGCGCGTTCGCAAACGTCCAGCAGATCGAACAGCGTGCCCATGGCGATCTGGTGGCAATGGGCGTCTTCGCCCCGGGCGAAAAAGAACAGGCGGTCGAACAGGTATTCGACCCTCAGCAGGGTACGTACACGTTCATTGCAGGGATACTCGTACAGAATCACGCGCAAAAGACCCTATCCATGAGTAGTGCGCCCGGCCGCCAGCCGGGAGGCATGGCCGCTCCAGGCCCGATGAAGCTGGAGCACGCGCCGACGCAGCGCATCCAGGTCGGTCGATTCATCATTGACGATGACGTCGTCGGCCGCCGCCAGGCGGTCCGCCCTGGACGCCTGAGCGGACATGATACGCTCAATGGTGCCGCGCGTCAGCCCGCTGCGCGCCTGTACCCGGCGCACCTGGGTCTCCGGATCGCAATCGACCACGCAAATACGATCCACCCGGTCGCGCCAGCGACCGGACTCGACCAGCAAAGGCACGACGAGCACGAGGTAGAGCCCCCGGGCTTCCTCCGCCTGGTCCAGCACGGCCTGGCCGATCAGGGGATGCAGCACGGATTCCAGCCGCCGCCGCGCCGCGGGATCGGCGAAGGCGCGCGCGCGCATCCAGTCGCGGTCCATGGCCCCGTCCGGACCGATCGCATCCGCGCCGAACGCCGCCCGCAGCGGTCCGATCGCGGCGCCGCCCGGCGCCGTCAGGTCGTGGGAGATCCGGTCTGTGTCGATGACCGCCGCGCCCCATTCGGCCAGCCAGTCGGCCACCTTGGACTTACCCGAGCCGATACCCCCGGTCAGGCCGATGGAAAACATGGCATCCCCGTGCGACGAATTCAGAACCATGAATGTACCGCAAGCGGAGCCGCCATCCACGCGCCAGCCGCCAGGGCGATGCAGGGCCCGAAGGGATACGGCCGCCGCCAGCCGCCACGCCGGCCCAGGCAGCCGGGCAGTCCCAGCACGCAAGCCAGCCAGAGGATGCCGGCGGCGGCTTCCAGCCCGAGCCAACCCGCCAGTGCCGCCAGACACTTCACGTCGCCGCCGCCGAAACCATCCCGCCCGCGCACTCGACGGTACAGCCAGGCCATGCCGGCCAGGCCCGCCCAGGCCAGGGCGGACGCGCCGGCCGCGGACCCGGGACCCCCGGCACCCAGCAGCCAGCCTGCCACCATCAGCGGCAAGGTGAGCGCGTCCGGCAGGAGGCCGCTGCGCGCATCGATCCAGGCCAGCGCGGCCAGGACCAGGGCCAGCAGCACGAACCCGGAATCGCCGATGGTCGCCAGCAGTCCCGCCATCAATCCCAGCGACGACGCCATTGCGACGTCCCGGAGCGGCCTCCAGGGCCGCGACGGGGCGGCCGCCGCCGCGGCCCACAGCGTGCGCGCCGTGGCCGGCGCGCCAGCATCCAGGCGATCCGCATAGGCCTGGGCCCAGCGCCCAAGCAAGGCGCCCAGGTATCCGCCCGCCGCCACAGGCAGCCCCGGCACGCCCCAGCCGGCCGCGCACTGCGCGGCCGCGACCAGAGGCGCCAGCCCCTCGAGCACACCGCCCGTCCCCCCGGCCATCGTCCCGAATCCCATCGCCAAGCCTCCTGCAAATGCGTAGAATGGCGGCTTCACGATCCTGTCCGTCATGACCATGCCGCGCGCCCTCACCCACATGATCCCCCGCCTGCTCAGCCTGGCCCTGCTGGCCCTGCTGACCGCCTGCGCCCAGCCGCGCGGGCCCGGCTTCTACGACGTCCCGCGCGGCGACACGGCATCCGATGCCCGGCATCGCGCCCAGGGCGACGCCGACACGGTCGCCCCCGCGCAGCTGCAATTCGGATTCGGCGCCGACAGCCAGAAGAAACCGGCGCCGGAGCGCGGCGACACCGGGGCCGGCACGGCGGACACGGCCGTTCAAGCCACCCGCCCGGCCGGCCCCGGAGCAATCCCGCAGGAACTGGCCGAGACCCGGACTTACCTGGGCACCGTCGCATGCCCCGCCGGACAGCAAGCCTGCCCGGCGCGCCGCATGACCCTGACCCTGGCGCCGGACGGCCAGTGGCGCGCCCGCAGCGCGCCGCTGGACGGCACCGCCGCCACCACCGCCCTGGGTTGCTGGCACCTGGTGTCCACCGACCCGGCCCGCATCGTCCTGCAGACCGGGGACCAGGCCTACGCCACGCTGGAATTCATCCAGTCGAACGTCCTGCGCCTGACCCGGCTGAACGGCCAGGCGCCCCTGCTGGAATCCCGGCTGACCCGCCAGGCGGATATCGACCCCATCCAGGAACTGGCCGGGAAGCCGGCCGAAACCTGCACCGCGCGATAAGCCCGGTTCCCCGGGCGGACGCTCCGGCGTCGCCCGCGCCGGGCCCGGACTCGCCCAAGCCCCCGGACAGGCAATACCGGGTCAGTTCGACTGCGTTGCGCACGTGCAGTTTCTGGAATATCCGTGCCCGATGGGCTTCAACCGTGCGCTGCGTGACCCCGAGTTCGACGGCGATGTATTTATTGGATCGCCCCCGCGTGAGATGGTCCGTCACTTCCCGCTCGCGGATCGTCAGGCGGCCCAGCGGCGTTTCCCGGCTGTCCGGGCATTCCTGGACCGAATCGCTTTCCTCCAGCATGGATGCTCCCCCCTGTATATGTTGTCGCATGCAGAAGGATTCTGCACGACCCACGTGGGGAGCGCACCTGTCAGTTCTGACAGCTTGCCGCGCCTAGGGAACCTCTAAACAAGTCCTCGCGCCGCGCGCATCCGCAGGCTCGGGCGGTTCGCGCCTTGCAGCCCATCCCGATCCGCGGCGCCCGCTTTCCGCTCGACCTGTTCGGAGGTTCCTAAAACTCCAGATTGTCGATCAGCCGCGTCGCGCCCAGGCGGGCGGCCGTCAGCACGACCAGGGGTTCGCCTTCGTGGATCTCCCCGGACGTGGGGGGCTGCAGGTCGCGCTGGCGGCGCACGGCGACGTAGTCGGGATCCCAGCCGCGCTCGCGCAGGACCTGCATGGCCCGACCTTCCGCCGTGGCGGCATCCACGCCGTCGCTCTGGACCTGGTCGCGCACCCGCTGCAACAGGCCGTACAGATTGGGAGCCTCGGCCCGTTCCCGCGGACTGAGATAGCGGTTGCGCGAGGACAGCGCCAGACCATCGGCATCGCGCACGGTCTCGTGGGCGAGGATCTCCACCGGCAGCTGGAACTGGCGGCACATGGCGCGCACCACCATCAACTGCTGGTAGTCCTTCTTGCCGAACACGGCCACGCGCGGCTGGACACAGGAAAACAGCTTCAGCACCACGGTGCTGACGCCCATGAAGAAGTCGGGCCGGAACTCGCCCTCCAGGATCTTGCCCAGGGCTTCGCCGGGCTGGATGCGGAAATTCTGCGGCTCGGGATACAGTTCCCGCTCGTCGGGCGCGAACAGCACGTAGACGTCGCGCTCGGCTTCGAGCTTCTCGATATCCTCGGCCAGGGTGCGGGGGTAGCGGTCGAAGTCCTCGTTCGGGCCGAATTGCAGCCGGTTGACGAAGATGCTGGCCACCACGGGATCGCCATGCTGGCGCGCCAGCCGCATCAGCGACAGATGCGCGGCATGCAGATTGCCCATGGTGGGCACGAAGGCCACGCGCAGCTGGCCACGCAGCTGATCGCGCAATGCCTCGACAGAATGGACGACTTTCACAGGGGATCTCCGGTGCGCGGCCTCATGCCGAGCGCGTGTAGGACAGTCTGACGTACAGCGGCGCGTAAGGCGCCGCCTGGGTGATTTCCAATAGGGATTCGCGGGCCAGCTCCAGCAGCGCCAGGAAATGGACCACGATGACGGCGGCCGGTTCTCCCATGCGGATGCGCTCCAGGAACAATTCGGTGAATTCCATGAAGCGCACGTCCGACAGGCGGCGCAGGATGTGGCTCATGTGGTCGCGCACGGACAGTTGTTCGCGGGTGATGCGGTGACTGGCGTTCAGGCGCGCCCGGTGCATGATCGCGGCCCAGGCCTCGCGCAGATCGTCCGGCGAGACTTCCGGCAGCAGCCGCGCGACCTCGAAATCGGCTGCGGCGTGCGCCACCAGGAAATCGCGTCCCACCCGCGGCATTTCATCCAGTTGCCGGGCCGCCAGCTTCATGCGCTCATATTCCAGCAGGCGGCGCACCAGTTCGGCGCGCGGATCCTCGGCTTCCTCGCCACTGTCGGACTGGCGCACCGGCAGCAGCATGCGCGACTTGATCTCGATGAGCAGCGCCGCCATCAGCAGGTATTCGCCCGCCAGTTCCAGATTGGAGCGCCGCACCTGCTCGACATAGGCCAGGTACTGGGCGGTGACCTCGGCCATGGGGATGTCGAGCACGTTGAAGTTCTGTTTCCGGATCAGGTAGAGCAGCAGGTCCAGCGGACCCTCGAAGGCTTCCAGAAAGACTTCGAGCGCGTCGGGCGGGATATAAAGATCCTGGGGAATGGCGAACAGCGGCTCGCCATACAGGCGCGCCAAGGCGACGTGATCGACCACGTCCGGAGTGCTGTCTTCCGTGGGCGCCATCAGGGCGTCCAGCCCGGGATCGGGCGGCCGGGGCGGCATGAGGCCCGGGGCCTGTTCAGGCCTTCTGGTAGTAGACGTAGGGATCCTGGGGCACACGGGCCGTCCGGAAGCCTTCCTGCAACTCCGGATCCAGATCCTTGTCCCAGAGGCGGGCGCGGCCGGCGCGCTGGCGCGTTTCAGTGTCGGGATGCCCCGATTTGTACTGGTTCAGGAATTGGGTCAGTTCCGAGGTGTAGTTGTTTGCCATAATAGTGCCGTAGACGATCTCCATGACCGATTGCGCCCAAGTTTACTGCACTCGGCCGCCCTTCAGCCCGCCCATGCCAGAATCCTCACCCCGCGGTTCCACCCCGCCAGCCGCCTCATCCCGAGAAATCCGGATGATCCCCTTCATCGTGGGCTGCGCGCTGTTCATGCAGATGCTGGATTCGACCGTCGTCGCCACCGCCCTGCCCGCCATGGCGGCGGATTTCGGTACCACGGTGGTGCACATGAACGTCACCATCACGTCCTATCTCCTGGCGACGGCGGTATTCGTGCCCGTCAGCGGCTGGGCGGCGGACCGGTTCGGCGCGCGCGCCGTGTTCCTGGCGGCCATCGCGCTGTTCACCCTGAGTTCCGTCGCCTGCGCAGCCAGCGGCACCCTGGGCCAGCTGGTCGCCGCCCGGGTCGTCCAGGGAGCCGCCGGCGCCATGATGGTGCCGGTCGGACGCATCATCCTGTTGCGCCGCATCCCGAAGGCCGAGCTGCTCAAGGCCATGGCCTTCCTGACCATCCCCGCCCTGCTGGGGCCGGTCATCGGCCCGCCGGTCGGCGGTTTCCTGGTCACCTACGCGTCCTGGCACTGGATCTTCCTGATCAACATCCCCGTGGGCGCCCTGGGCATCACCATGGTGCGGCGCTGGATCACCCGCGACGTGCCCGATGGCCGACCCCGGCTGGACACCGCCGGCTTCCTGCTCAGCGGCGTCGCCATGGCGGCCCTGATGACCTGCCTGGAAGCCGCCGGCCACGGCAGCCTGGGCATCCGGCCGGCCCTGGGGCTGCTGGCCCTGGGCCTGGGCTGCGGCGCACTGTACGTCCGCCATGCCCGCCACGCCGACTATCCCATCATCGACCTGAGCCTGCTGCGCACCCAGACCTTCGCCGTGTCGGTGCTGGGAGGCAATCTGTGCCGCTTCTCCGTCGGCGCCTCGCCCTTCCTGCTGGCCATCCTGCTGCAGGTGGGCTTCGGCCTGTCGGCGTTTTCGGCCGGGATGATCACCTTCACCTCGGCTGCGGGGGCGATGCTCATGAAACTGGTGGCCACGCCCATCGTGCGCCGCTTCGGCTTCCGCCGCGTGCTGGTCGCCAACGCCCTGATCGCGGCGGTCTTCATCGCCGCCTGCGCCCTGTTCAAGGCCGACACGCCGATCTGGACCATGGTGGCGGTCCTGCTGGTCGGAGGCTTCTTCCGTTCGCTGCAGTTCACCGCCATCAACGCCCTGACCTACGCCGACCTGGACGCCGCCCAGATGAGCCGCGCCAGCAGCTTCGCCGCCACGGCTCAGCAGATGGGCATCAGCCTGGGAGTGGCCTGCGCGGCGGTGACGCTGAACTTCAGCATGACGCTGCGCGGCGGCGTCGAGGCCGACCGCGTCGACGTGATGTGGGGGTTCGCCGTCATCGCCCTGATCGTGGCCGCCTCGGCCCTGTCCTTCCGGCGCCTGCCGGCGCACGCGGGCAACCAGTTGCGGGCGCGGAGTTAGTCCAGCAGCATCACCAGCTTGCAGTCCTGCCTGATCGCCAGCCGGAAGGTGAACTGCCGGAAGCGCAGCCGGCCGTCCGCCGGGTGCTGGAATTCGCGCAAACCGCCTTCCCGGTCCACCACGATCTGCCGCGTCCAGGCCCGGGCGAACAGGGGGCTGCCGGTCTGCAGCTCGGCCACCAGCGCTCCGATGCCCGGTTCGCCCGCCAGCGCCGCCACGTCGGCGCGGAATTCGGCCACCACGCGGCTGGCGCGCTCTTCCCAGTCCACCACCAGCGTGCGCGCGGCCGGATCCAGGAAGATGTAGCGCAGCAGGTTGGGCTGCCCGCGCGCGGGCCAGCCGTCGAATACCCGCAACAGGGCGGCGTTGCAGGCCAGCACATTCCAGGACTGGTCCAGCACGTAGGCCGGGCAGCGGATGCTGTCGACACAATCCTGCAGACCGTCGGGCAGGGCGATCGCGTCCAGGCGGCCGGCCTCGGGGTCGGCGCATTCGGCCAGGCTGAACAGATAGTGCCGCTCGGCGCGCGCCAGCCGCAGGGCCTCGGCCAGGCGGCACCAGACGTCCACGGACACGGATACCTCGCGCCCCTGCTCGATCCAGGTGTACCAGGTGGTGCTGATGCCACACAGATGGGCGATTTCCTCACGCCTCAGGCCCGGCGTGCGGCGCCGGACCCCGGGCGGCAAGCCGTGGTCGGCCGGGACGACCCGCGCCCGGGCGCTGCGCAGGAAGGCGCCCAGTTCCCGGCGGCGGGCCGCATCATCGCGCGGCACGATCGTCTCCGGAACCGCCGTCGGGCGGGCATGCCGCCGCCCCTCCCGGCCCGACGCGACGCCCTGTGCCCATCATCAGCGCAGCACGCTGGCCAGGGTACGGCGCACGTCGTCCTCGTCGCGCCCCGTGCGGCGGACGTAATCGGCCACCTGGTCGGCGCCGATGTTGCCAACGTTGAAATACGTGGCCCGCGGATGGCTGAGGTAGAAGCCGCAGACGCTGGAGGCGGGCATCATGGCGAACCCTTCGGTCAGTTGCATGCCGATCTCGCCGCAATCCAGCAGGTCGAACATCTCCCGCTTGACGATGTGCTCCGGGCAGGCCGGGTAGCCGGGCGCGGGGCGGATGCCCTGGTATTGCTCGTCGATAATGGCCTCGTTGGACAGGGATTCGTCGGGCACGTAGCCCCACAGGTCGCGGCGCACCCGGGCATGCAGGGTCTCGGCGAAGCCCTCGGCCAGGCGGTCGGCCAGGGCCTTGAGCATGATGACGGAATAATCGTCCCCGGCGTCCTGGAACTGCTTTTCGTATTTCTCGATGCCGATGCCGCCCGTGACCGCGAACATGCCGATGTAGTCGGTCACGCCCGAATCCCGGGGCGCGATATAGTCGGCCAGGCACTTGTTGTCCACTCCGTCGCGCTTGGCCGTCTGCTGGCGCACGCCGCGCCAGGTCAGCAGCACCTCGCGGCGGGTCTCGTCGCGGTAGATTTCGATGTCGTCGTCGTTGACGCTGTTGGCGGGGTAGAAGGCGACGATGCCGTTGGCCGTCAGCCAGCGGCCTTCGACGATGCGCTTCATCATGGCCTGGCCCTCCGCATAGAGCTTGCCGGCCTCCTCGCCCACGACCGTGTCGGTCAGGATGGCCGGGAACTGCGCCATCAGGCCCCAGGACTGGAAGAACGGGGTCCAGTCCAGGAATTTCAGGATCTCGTGCAGGTCGTAGTGCTTGAACACCCGCCGGCCAACGAACTTCGGCCGGGGCGGCGCATAGTTCGCCCAGTCGATCGCAGGCCTGGCCGCGCGCGCCTGCCCGATGGTCAGCATCGGCGTGGCCTGGCGGTTGGCGTGGCGATGGCGCACCAGCTCATACTCGTCGGCGACTTCCTTCAGATACGTATCGACCTGATCGGACATCAGGCTGGTGGCCACGCCCACCGACCGGCTGGCGTCGGGCACATAGATCACCGGGCCGTCGTAGTTGGGGGCGATCTTCACGGCCGTGTGCACCTTGCTGGTGGTGGCGCCGCCCACCAGCAAGGGGATGTTGCGCTCGCGGAAATACGGGTCGCGCTGCATTTCGGAAGCGACGTAGGCCATTTCCTCCAGGCTGGGCGTGATCAGGCCCGACAGGCCCACCATGTCCGCCCCGACTTCCTTGGCCATGTCCAGGATCTTGGCGCACGGCACCATGACCCCCATGTTGACGACCTCGAAGTTGTTGCATTGCAGGACCACGGTGACGATGTTCTTGCCGATGTCGTGCACATCGCCCTTGACCGTGGCGATGACCATCTTGCCCTTGGACCGCACGTCGCCGCCGGCCTCCTCCAGCAGGCGCTTTTCCTCTTCGATGAACGGCAGCAGATGCGCCACGGCCTGTTTCATCACGCGCGCGGACTTGACCACCTGGGGCAGGAACATCTTGCCCGCGCCGAACAGGTCGCCCACGACGTTCATGCCGTCCATCAGCGGCCCTTCGATGACCTCGATGGTGCGCCCGCCGGCCGCGTCGATTTCGACGCGGACCTCTTCCGTGTCCTCGACGATGAAGGTCGTGATGCCATGCACCAGGGAATGGGTCAGGCGCTCGCGCACCGCGCCCTGGCGCCACGTCAGGTCTTCTTCCTTTTTCTTGCCCGCGCCGCGCAGCGTATCCGCCAGTTCGACCAGGCGCTCGGTGGAGGTGCGCTCGTCGGCCGGGTCGGTCTTGCCCAGCGGCTCTTCGCGGTTGAAGACGACGTCCTCGATCAGATCCCGCACCTTGGGATCGAGCTCGGAATAGACACCCAACTGACCGGCGTTGACGATGCCCATGGTCAGCCCGCGCCGGGTGGCGTAATACAGCACGACGGCGTGAATGGCCTCGCGCATGGCCTCGTTGCCCCGGAACGAGAAGCTGACGTTCGAGATGCCGCCGGAAGTGCGGGCATGCGGCAGATTGTCCGTGATCCAGCCCACGCCTTCGATGAAATCCAGGCCGTAGCGGTTGTGTTCCTCCAGTCCCGTGGCAATGGCGAAGACATTGGGATCGAAAATGATGTCTTCGGGCGGGAAGCCCACCTGGTTGACGAGGATGTCGTAGGCCTTGGAGCAGATGTCGATGCGCCGCTGCAGGTTGTCGGCCTGGCCGTCGGTGTCGAACGCCATGACCACCACGGCGGCCCCGTATTTGCGGCACAGCTTCGCCTGCTCGATGAAGGGCTCGACACCTTCCTTCATGGAGATCGAGTTGACCACGCACTTGCCCTGCACGCAGCGCAGGCCGGCCTCGATCACCGGCCACTTCGAACTGTCGATCATCACCGGCACGCGCGAAATATCCGGCTCGGACGCCAGCAGGTTCAGGAAACGCGGCATGAGGGCCAGCGCATCGAGCATGCCCTCGTCCATGTTCACGTCGATGATCTGGGCGCCGTTCTCGACCTGCTGGCGGGCCACGGACAAGGCCTCGTCGAATTTTTCCTCGCGGATCAGGCGCAGGAACATCTTGCTGCCCGTCACGTTGGTGCGCTCGCCCACGTTGATGAACAGCGTCTCGCGATCGAAGTTCAGCGGTTCCAGGCCCGACAGGCGGGTCTTGACGGGGATGACGGGCGGCTGGCGGCGCGGCAGGGCGCGCACCTTGCGGGCGATTTCACGGATGTGATCCGGCGTGGTGCCGCAGCAGCCGCCCACCACGTTCACCAGCCCGGCCCGGGCGAATTCCTCCAGCAGGCCGGAGGTGTCCGAGGGCGTCTCGTCGAAGCCCGTTTCCGCCATCGGGTTGGGCAGGCCGGCGTTGGGGTAGACGCAGACGTAGGTATCGCAGAGCTTGGACAGCTCCGCCACATAGGGGCGCATCAGCGCCGCGCCCAGGGCGCAGTTCAGGCCGATGGTGACGGGGCGCGCGTGACGCACGGAATTCCAGAAGGCTTCGACTGTCTGGCCCGACAGGATGCGCCCGGACGCGTCGGTCACCGTGCCGGAGATCATCACCGGCAGGCGGATGCCGCGTTCCTCGAAAACGGTTTCGATGGCGAAGATGGCCGCCTTGGCGTTCAGCGTGTCGAAGATGGTTTCGACCAGCAGGATATCCACCCCGCCATCGATCAGGCCGTTGATCTGTTCCGTATAGGCCGCGCGCAGTTCTTCGAAGGTGACGTTGCGCGCGCCCGGATCGTTGACGTCGGGCGACAGGGACGCGGTCTTGGGCTGCGGCCCCAGCGACCCCGCCACGAAGCGCGGATGATCCGGCGTGGATGCCGCGTCACAGGCTTCGCGCGCCAGCCGGGCCGCCGCCACGTTGAGGTCGTAGGCGATGTCCAGCAAGCCGTAATCGCCCTGCGCCACCCGGGTGGCGCCGAAAGTATTGGTTTCCACCACATCGGCGCCGGACTCCAGATAGGCCTGGTGGATTTCCCGGATCACGTCGGGCCGGGTCAGGGACAGCAAGTCGTTATTGCCCTTCACATCCCGCTCGTGATCGGCGAAGCGCTCGCCCCGGAAATCGGCCTCGGTCAATTTGTAGCGCTGGATCATGGTGCCCATGGCTCCGTCCAGCACCACGATGCGCCGGCCCAGCAAACGCACGAACTCGGCCCCACGCGTATAGGATTCGATGGGATGGGGCAAGGCGGGATAGGTCACGGGACGATCCAGGCGAGAGAGACGAGGGAAGACCTCATTGTATCGTCGCGTGTCGCGCCAAGGCGCGGACACCGGGGCGATCGGCACCTGAAACTTTATAGCTTAAGCATCACGATCGCGCCGCCGCCCGGCGCATGGTGCGCGGAACCCGCTGCCCAGGCATCGACCGCCGCGCGGCCGATGGCGTCCCAGGACCGCCCTTCCCAGGTGCCGAAGTCCATTTCACGACAATCCTCATCCGTCTCGACGGCCAGACCCAGGCGGCCGGACAGGGCATGGGCCAGCACGGCGCAGCGCAGGGCCGGACTGCTCAACAAGCGCCCATATCCGCGCCACGGCTGGCCTGGCTGGCGGCCCGCGTCCCAGTCCGCCAGCCGGGCGGCCAATTCAGGCGCCCGTGCGGGCACATCCAGCCGACCGTAGCAATGGCCGACCGGCCGTCAGCGCCCAGCCGATCCCGACCACGGACAGCGGCCCCGCCACCGCCATGACCAGGGCGGGCAGCAGACCGCCGCGATCATGAATTCCTCGTCCCGGATCCGGCGCCCCAGCGGCTTGGCCTTCCCCTCTGCCCGCGCGTAGCGCATGCGCCAGATCAGCAACGTCGGCCCCAGTCGCAAGGCCGGGCGGCCACCAGCAGCGCGGACGTGGCGATGAAGCCATCGATCAGCAGGATCCGGCGGCGGGACGCCGCGCCCAGCATGGCGCCCATCATCATGGCGATTTCCAGGCCCCCGACAGCCGCCAACACGTCCAGCGGGGCGCGCGCCCCGGCATGCAGCCACGCAGCCCGCTCGATCACCTCGGCCTTGCGCGCCAGGCCGGCGGCGGCACGCCTGTGGATCGCGTCCTGTCCGCCGAGTGGCGGCGGACCGCGAGCCCGGCAAGGTCATCACTCTTGTCCCGGAAGACCGCGTGCTATATTTCGAAACGAAACAGGTATGCGCCGCGCCACCCGCGCAGGCGCATTCAAACGGGAAACAGACGGCTCGTCCGCGAGCCCTGCTGTGCTGCCCCCGCAACGGTGCGCATGCCCCCATGCCAGCCCGATACCGGCCTGCTTCGACACCTGATCCCGCCCAGCGCGGCCATCGGCATCCCCCTCCAGCGGCGGATCCAGGCCCTCGGGCGTTTTTCGATACCGGCGTGCGGGGACGCGCGCCACACAGGGCCTCGTCATGTCTGCTTCCTTCCCGCGCCGCCTCGCTGCCGCCTGCTGTCTGCTTCCCCTGGCCTCCACGGCCCAAACCACCGCCCCCGACGCCGCCGTGCCGACGCTGCGGGACATCGTCGTCACCGCCAGCCGCAGCCCCGAGCCCCTGGCCGACGCGGTGGGCGACGTCACCGTCATCGGCCAGGATCAACTGGCCGATGCGCGCGGCGACAGCATCGCCGAGATCATCGGGCGCGCGCCGGGCGTGCAGTTCGTGACCTATGGCGGCCCGCAAACGCAAACCGGTCTGTTCCTGCGCGGGACGAACTCCACCCACGCACTGATCCTGATCGATGGCATGCGGATCAATGGCGCCACCAGCGGCGGCACGGCATTTCCAGCCATCGACCCCGCCGTGATCGAACGGGTCGAAATCCTGCGCGGATCAGCCAGCAGCCTGTATGGATCGGACGCCATCGGTGGCGTAGTCAACATCATTACGAAAAAAGGCGAGCAGGATCAGCCCCTGTCCGCCTGGGCAAATGTCGGCTACGGCACCTACGAAACTGCCAAATCCAGTCTGGGCCTGTCAGGCGCCGGCGATGGCTGGGACTACAGTTTTTCGTCCAGCGCGGCCACCAGCAAGGGATTCGACGCGCTCCGGCGCCACAAGGCCAACAACAGCGTCATCGCGGGCCATTACCCGGACAAGGACAGCTATCGCAGCCACTCTGTCTCCGGCACGCTGGGCTACCGCTGGGCCGAGGGCCACCGCATCGGACTGACCGCCTACAACGGATACCTGAACGGCGACTATGACAATGAATTCACGCGCTATCCGGATACCTACGCCATCTACCGCCAACAAGCCTACAGCCTGAGCAGCACCGACAGGATCGCGGATTGGTGGGAAAGCGACCTACGCTTCGGTTTCACCAAGGACAGCAACGATAATCGCAGCGACACGTCCAGCGTGTTCACTACGCTCAAGCGCCATTACAGCTGGACCAATACCTTCAAGCCGCACGCCGATCACCGGATTTCCGTCCTGTTGGAACGTCAGGAAGAACGCGTCCAGAGCACGACGACCCAATATGATCGAGACGCACGCAACACCAACGCGGCGGCATTGATCTACAAAGGCCGCATTGACCGCCTGCACGCACAGGCCAGTGTACGCAACGACAATATCTCAGGCTACGGCAACCAGACGACGGGGAGTCTGGGCCTGGATTTCGACCTGGCGGACACCTGGCAGATCGGGATCGCAGGCAACACGGGCTTTCATGCGCCGACTTTCAACGACCTGTACTGGCCCCTCGAAATCTCGGCATGGGGCTCCTATGGCGGAAATCCCGACCTGAAGCCTGAAAAATCCAGGAACGTCGAGGCTCACCTTCAATACCGCTCAGAACACAGCCACGTCAGAATGACGGTCTTCACGAACAGAATCCGCAATCTGATCGCCACCAACACAGTGGAGACTGCCCCCTGGTTCTACGAAACGACTATCCAGAACGTCAACCAGGCCACCATCCGCGGCCTGACCCTGGCCGGCGCGCACGACTTCGGCGACACGACCCTGCGCGCCAGCGCCGATTTTCTGGATCCGCGCAACGACGACCCCAGGCCGGGGGAAGGCACGCAACTCAGCCGCCGCGCCCGCCAGGTGTTTCACGCCAGCGTCGAGCACCGCATCCAGGCCTGGACCCTGGGCGCGGAATACCAGTACACCGGGAACCGCTATGACGATCTTGCCAACAAGACCCGCCTGGGCGGCTATTCCCTGGTCAACCTGACCGCCGCCTACGACTTCAGCAAATCGCTGGGCGTGCAGGTGCGCTGGAACAACGTGCTGGACAAGGACTACGTGCTGGTGGACGGCTACAACACGCCGGGCTCCAATGTGTTCGTGAACCTGTCCTGGCGGATGTAGGCATGAAACGGCGAGCGGCGGATGGCTTCGGCGGGATGCGGCAATGCCTGCCACGCTTGGCCGCCGCCGTCTGCCTTGGCCTGTGCGCCGCCTGGACGGGCATCACCGGCGCGGCCGGCGGCGCGCAGGCGGACGCCGACGCGGCACACACCGCGGCCGACCGCGAGGCCGCCGCGCCGGCCCGGCCCCGCACCCCGCCGCGCATCATCACCCTGGCGCCCAGCGTCACGGAACTGGTCTACGCCGCCGGCGCCGGCAACGACATCGTCGGCACCGTCCTGCGCAGCGATTACCCGCCCGAGGCGCGCGCCATCCCGCGCATCGGCGACGGCATCCAGTTCAGCGAGGAAACCATCCTGACCCTGCGCCCGACCCTGGTGGTCGGCTGGCAGCCTTCCGATGGCACGCGCTCCCTGGCGCGGCGTCTGGCTCCGCTGGGCGTGCCCTTGATCTATGCCGACCCGAAATCGCTGGACGACATCCCGGCCCTGATTCGCGACCTGGGCGAACACCTGGACACCCGGGCCGCCGCCGACGCCGCCGCGCACGGCCTGGAGCGCCGCATCCAGGCCCTGCGGCCGGCGCCGCCCCCGCCGCAGACCGTCTTCATCGAAATCAGCGCCGATCCGCTGTACACGCTGGGCCGGGATCCCTTGATCAACGACCTGCTGGCACGCTGCGGCGGCGTCAATCCCTACGCCGCGCATGCGATTCCCGCGCCACAGATCAGCGTGGAATCGGTGCTGCACCTGAATCCCCAGGTCCTGATCCTGTCTCCCTACGGCCGCGAAACCCTGGCCAGCCGGCGGGCCTGGTGGGCGCAGCACGGCCTGACGGCCGCCCACGCGGGCCGCATCTATGCCATCGACCCCGACCAGTTGCACCGGCCGGGCCCGCGCCTGGTGGACGCGGCCGAGGCGATCTGCGCGGATTTGAGGGACAGCCGCGCACGGCCCTGAGGCACTGACACACAGCCCCGCGACACGCGCTGGAATAAAGCGCGCATGCCCTCAGCGACGATCAGGTTTAAAATTCATGCCAATGCGACCGGCGCCTCTGCACACTGTGTACGCGTCGGTTTTCACTTTCCCGCCGCTGGCTGCGGCCATAATGCCCACCGTTCCCACTCGGGAAAAAGGCCGAACTCCGCCAAGGAAAAGACTGGGGGAAACTCGTTTCCCAGTAGATCCTTGAATCGCTGCGCCCAACTGGAGTTCGGGCAGATCACCCCCAGCAATTGACGCATCAGGCAAAGCAAGGCTCCGTCTCTTCGAAGCGGCTGCCAGACGCAAACGTATCCAGGCGTATCGCCTTGCACTGTGCTTGAGAAGCGGCCCGATCGATGGACCGGAGCGGATACCAATAACCGCTCAAGCGGTAGCAACCAAGGCGTTCCAGATAATCCAACGCGGCGGCCTGGTCATCCACCACCAAGCCGCGCGCTTGCAATTGTCGCAATTGATCAGAAAAGGAGCGCCAGGGCTTGAGGGGCTTCAATTCGCGGATGCCTCATCGCTCGGGATAGCCAGACCATTCAATTCCCCAGGAACACGTCCGCGCGGTCCGGGGCCTTGGGCTTGGCGGGGGCCGAGCGCGCTTTCTTCGGCGCGGCCTTGCCGGCCGGCTTCTTGTCGGTCTTGCGCACGACGTAGTCCGTGCCCGCCGCGAGCGTGCCCGAGGCCATCTTCAGGAAGGCGAACTTGGGCTTGACCTCGGCCACCGTGCCCAGGCCGACTTCGGTTTCCATCGAACCCAGGGACTCACCGCTCTGGGGATCGGTCAGTTCCTCGCCCACCTGGAAGACGGCGTAGGTCTCGCCCGTCGAGACGCCGCCCTCGCCCCGGTTGATGATGGCGGTGTCCCCCACGACCTTGATAACCTGGATCGGGTAGATGGCCGCGACCATGCGGTCGATCAGCCGGTCGGCCGCGCCGCTGACCAGCTTGCCCAGGGAGGCGCCGCCGACGCTGGTGGCGCCGGGATAGGTGCCACCGAATTTCTGCGACCCGGACCATTTGATCTTGCGGGACGCGAACTCGATCACCTGCAATTGCAGCGTGCCGCTGGCCGAGCTCTTGACCAGGACCTCGCCGGTCATGGCGATCGTTTCACGCTGATTGTTGCTGACCCCCAGGCTTTGCAACTGGGCCACGATCAGGTAGTCCGCGCCGCTCGCCTGCGAAAGGCGGGCCATTTCCACATTCGCCGCGTCGCCGCCCAGGATGAATTCCTTTTCGTCCTGGAACAGTGCGTCGTTTTCACGATTGAGCACGTCGAAACGCCGGGAACCCACCAGCGATTCGCCCACCGTCTGGATCAGCAGAGAACGGTACTGCTTGCTGTTGCTGACCACCACGGCGCTGCGGCGGTTGCTGTCGGCGCCAAGCCGCTCGAACTTGGCGTAGCGCAGGGTGACGGTGGCTTCCCAGCCATTGCCCGGCGCCTCGGACACATGGTTGACGTCATACCCTAGAATGGGCGCATTCTGCGGGGTATTGAGGACCTGCCGGATGTTCTTGTTCAGGGTGCTCAGCACCGCCGAGTGCTCCTCGTTGTCGACCGACGCATCGACAGCCATCCCCTGCACCATCGACTGCGACGACAGCCGCACGCCGAAGGCTTGGCTGGCCGCATTGACCAGCGCCGACTGGATGGCCTCGTCGCGGCTCAGGCCATTGCCATCGGCGGTGACAGTGGCCTCGGCGACCTGCGCGGCCGCGGTGGGCGGCAGGCCCAGGCCGATCGCCAGGGCCAAAGCCAGAAACGAAAGAAAGGCTTTCATGAAAGATCCTGTGTCATTCAGACCCGGTACGGGAGGCCCCCGGACGGTACGGCCGGCTTCGACGCGGCGCGTGCCCGGGGGTTCCTGACCATTATGTCTAGTGTCCTGTCTGGCTAATTCCGATCCTTACCTTCGGCGCCTGGGCTCGCCATGCTGCGTTGCTTGTCCACCTCACCGCTTGCAAGCGGTTCGGATTCGTCAGGCACGGAGCAGTCCGCAGGGACTGCTCCGTGTCCAGACTCATCCTCGCGATAGCACCGGCTATCGCTGCGGGTTGCGCCTTGCCTGACAAGCCCATGCATCCGAATTCAAGTGACCAAACTCACCAGACAGGACACTAGAAGTCGCTCTTGCTGTTGATCACCTTCGATGTGCGCGACCGGTCGCTGGCCGCGCTCCGGGCGCCGGACGGCTGCGCGTCGGTCTTGCCGCGCGCCTGGGCGTCGATGGCATTGGCATTGTCGAGCTGATCGTAGGTCCAGCCGACGACCACGCCCACGTGCGTCACACCATTGGCATCCTGGGCATCCCAGCGCTTGAGGATGGAAGTCCCGCGCAATTCGCCCACAGCCTGCGCCCTGCCCGACTTGACGATCGTCTGGGTGGTTTCGCGGATCTGCTCTTTGATCTGCTGAACCTCGCCCGGCTTGCCGTTGTCGATCTGGGTGATCTGCCTGGTCCACTCCTCATCGATGTCGCCCACATTCGCCGTTTCGGATACCTGAATGTTGGTATTCATGAATTCGATGATGTTGGCCTCGGCCAGGGCCTGCGCGATGCTCTGGGCGTTTTGCTGAGCCCGAATGGCGCGCGACGCGCTCCAGCCAGGATCCATGGGCACCGAAGTACGGCCGTAGGCCAGCAGCATAGGCCGCCCCGCCGTGTCATAGGTGTACCGCAGGCCGATCTCGTCCAGATAGCCTTTCTTGTCGGCGGGCAGGAGATCCCGGATGGCCTTGGGCGTGCCTTTGACCAGCGTGGGGCGCTTGCGGGCGATGTCCTTGGCGAACTGCCGGGTATTGTCCGACTGCACGGCGATGACGGAGACCTCCATGGTGGTCTTGCCATTTGCCGAAACCGGGGCGATGCGCGTCTGCACCGGCACCAGGCCTTGCATGTTCTGGTAGGCGGACTTGATGATTTGTTTATTCAGATTGTCCTTGTACAGATTTTTCTTCTGCTCCACCGACATCTTCTGGATTTCATCGGGCGGCACGCCTTCTTCGGCCAACGCACTGTCGAGTTTCTTGTCGATCAGCACCAGGGCCTTGTCGAACAAAGCCTCCAGACGTCCGCCCCCATCGGCGAAAGCGTTCTGGATTTCCACAGGATCAAAGGCGTCCTTATTGCTCGACAGATCATCAAACACACTACGAATGGTTTTTGTCTTCAGACGGCCATAGTTCTGCATAACGTAGGAGGCCTGCATGTCGAACATCGCTCGTTCATAGGCCAGCGCCAACTGGGTGCCGTAATGCGGGTCGGCCGCGCTATCACTGGAAATCGTCGCCCGGCCGTCATAGAAAACACGCCCATCGACACTGGCTCCGATACTCTGCTGAAAGCGCTTTTCAAATTCCGCGACCCAGTCATCGTGACTTTGGGAGTTGGCCGGCATAGCCTCGGCCGGCGTGGCGGCCTCGACCAAGGCTTCGGAGGCCTGCGCCACCGGCACGGCCTGGGCCACCTGCGCATCGGCGGCCTGTTGCGCATGCGCGCCGCTCGCGGCCAGCAAGGCGACGGCGACCACGATGGGGGTGAGTTTCCACATGATGCTCGCCTTTACCACGCAAAATTCTGATTGGACCCCAGCTTCTCGATGGGGATGAAGGACTGGAAGATTTCCAGCCCGGTGTCGCGTTCCACGACGCGGAAATCGAATTCGTATTCCATCTGCTGCTGTTTCTGCGCGCCATCGACCACGGTGCGCTGGCGGATTCCGCCCAGCATCTCCAGATCGGGCGCGACCACCGTGCCATTGCGGGCGACGGTCTTCTGGTTGAACATCTTCGATTTGCTCAGCTGGCGGGAATCCTGGACGAACTGGGTGCGCTCGGCGCCCGTCGCCCCGGTGAAGATGAACTGCCCGGTCTTGGTCATGGCGATCTTCATGCGCGAAGTCATGCTGGCCGTGTCGATGCGGAAGGTCGTATCGTTGACGACCTCGCCCATCTGCACCACCCAGCGACCGCCGCCCGGCTTCCTGGCGTACGGCGACTCCAGGAATTCCTGCACCGCCTTCTTGGCGGCATACTCGAAATCCGTGCTTTGCAGGCCGAAGGACACCAGGCCCGGCTTGCCGGTGCGGCTGAGCTCGGCGTTGGGGTTGCTGGATACGACCGCCATGTTCTGACAGCCGGTCAATGCCAGGGCCACCGTCGCGGCGAAAGCGATTTTCTTCATGGAATCTCCGTGGGAATCAGTTCGAGACATAAATACGCAGGAAAGCATGGGTGGCATGAGGATCCATCGCGGTCGACTGGATGAGCTGCTGCCGCTGCGGATCCAGCGCCAGGCCATCGACGGCCTGGGTGCCGTTGGCGATGCGGCGGCCGCAATCGTCCGTCCACTGGACGGTGTAGCGGACCCGCAGGATCGTGCCGAAGGGATTGGGCTCCCGGGCGTTACGCACGGAAAACTGCACCGACCGCATGCCGTTGGGCAGGGTGATCAGCGCCACGTCCTCGACCACGGCGCCCTTGCCGCTGGCCTCGTCCTGGACGCGCAGGGCCGACCGGGGCGCCACCGTGGTGTCGCAGGTGACGATCCGCGGCGCCCCGGTCTGCGCCGATGCGGTCGCCGACGCCATGGCCAGGCTCAGCGGCAGGAGAGGGATGCACAGCCATTGCCGGATGTTCATGTCAGCCCGCCTTCGTGGACGTGGCGGGCGGCGCGCCCGAAACGGCGGAGTCGCCGGCCGCCGGGGAGGCCGCCGGGCCCAAAGCCTCGACCGGCGCATCGGCGGGCAGCGCCTGGACGTAGACGGCGGGCTTGCCCAAGGTGCCGGACGCCTTGACCAGGACCAGGGTATTCGTGTCTTCCCGCAGCGGGACTTCTGCGATCGGCTGGCCAAGGGACCCGGCCAGCGCCAGAACGCCGCTCTTGGGACGATCGACCACCACCATCTGGATGGTGTTGGGCAGGTTCGCCCAGGCCCGCACGTCGGCCTTGGTCAGGGCGTACTGCGCCGCGCCGGTACCCAGTTTCAACAGGGCGCCCACCAGCGGATCGGGCTTCTGCTGATCGATCTGATGGTTGATCACGGCCTGAGCGGTGGTCTTGATGACGGTGGAGATCACCGCCTTGGCGACGATGCCCTTGTAGGCGGCGTCGAATTCCAGGGCCGCCAGTTCGTTCACGTCGGTCAGGACGGCGGTTTCCTGCCGAGTCTTGCCCGAGCCGACCTTCAGCCCCCCGAAAGCGGGCTGCCCCGGCTGGAACTGCGGCAGGGCGATGCCGGCATACGTGACCTTGCCCGTGACGATGAACAGCGGCAGGTCAATGCGAAATTCCCTCAGGCCCGGTCCCACGCCGTCCTCATACAGGATGACGGCCTTGTTCTTGAGCTCCCCCTTGCCGCGTCTAATTTCGCGGCCCAGATAGGCAATCACGGCATCGCCTCCGCGCGTCGCGCTGGCCGCGCCGGCGCGCTTGAGCATGTCACGCGACAGGTTCGAGCGCTTGTCGGACTCGGCCGACGAGGTGGCCCGGAACACGGCGCTCATCACATCGCCGGCGGCCATCCGGATCTTGGACTGTGCCAGACCGCCGGGCAGATCCTTGACCCCGTCGGCGATCTTCGGACCGACTTCGCCCAGACTCTGCTTCGCGCTCTCGCTTTTCTCGTCGGCGAGGCCCTCCTTGACCGACTTGTTCACCGTCGAAGCGAAGGCCTTCAACTGCGTGACCGAATTATCCTGACGCACCTGCAGGCGGTTGAAATCGACCCGCGCATCGGCCTCGTTGCCCAGCATCAGATGATTGATGGCCTGGTAATAATCGATCAGGGATCCCTGGTGGATCTTGCCCTGGTAGGCGCCGAAGGCGTCGCTGGTCAGGGTCGTGCCCAGCAGGTTGGCGACTTCCGCGGGGGTATCGACCGTGTCTTCCTTCCAGTTGAGCTTGCGGGCGGCCGCGTCGAAGGCGTCGCGGCTGAACGCCCACAGGCCGGCGTCGTTGAAGGCCTTGCCGGCCTCCAGCGCGTCGAGCAGGCTTTCGGGATCGTATTTGGGTTGCCCCTTGTCATCCAGGTACAGAGCCGCGTAGGCCCGGTAATCGGAGCCGGCCAGCAAGGCCGAGGCATCCTGCTGCCCGACCGTGCGCGTACCCGCGCAACCCGCCAGGATCATTGCACACAGGCACAGCAGAACCCGCCGCATCCAGAGCGTAAGGATCATCGAGTTTCCCTCCCATGGGATATGTTTTCTTACGTTTGATGCAGTTTATACGATAAAAGCATATTTATTTACATTGGCTTTCATGACGACGGGTTTTACAAAACGGGGGCCTTCAAATGGATTATCCTTGTACGGAACCGCCACCTCCGGCGACCGTTTCGCACCCCGTTCGTCCACGCTTACATGACCACCCCAGACACCCTCACCATCGCCGGCCGCGCCTTCCATTCCCGCCTGCTGGTCGGCACCGGCAAATACCGCGATTTCGAACAGACCCGCGAAGCCATCGAGGCCAGCGGCGCCGAAATCGTCACCGTCGCCATCCGCCGCACCAACATCGGCCAGAACCCGGGCGAACCCAACCTGCTGGATTTCCTGTCCCCGGACCGCTACACCATCCTGCCGAACACCGCCGGCTGCTACACCGCCGACGACGCCGTGCGCACGCTGCGCCTGGCGCGCGAACTGCTGGACGGCCACAACTTGGTCAAGCTCGAAGTCCTGGGCGATTCCGGCAACCTGTTCCCCAACATGCCGGAGACCCTGGCCGCCGCGCGCACGCTGGTGGCCGACGGCTTCCAGGTCATGGTGTACTGCAGCGACGATCCGATCCAATGCCGCATGCTGGAAGACATCGGCGTGGCGGCGGTGATGCCGCTGGCCTCGCTGATCGGTTCCGGCATGGGCATCGTCAACCCCTGGAACCTGCGCCTGATCATCGACCAGACCCGCGTTCCGGTGCTGGTGGACGCCGGCGTGGGCACGGCGTCGGACGCCGCCATCGCCATGGAACTGGGCTGCGACGCGATCCTGATGAACACCGCCATCGCCGGCGCGCGCGACCCGATCCGCATGGCACGCGCCATGCGCCTGGGCGTGGAAGCCGGGCGCGAGGCCTACCTGGCCGGCCGCATCAAACGCAAGTACTACGACGCCGACCCCAGTTCGCCCGTCGAAGGCCTGCTGCCCTCGACCCGGGCAGCCTGATCCCCTCCCGCGCCTGCCGGGGCGCGCAAGCCCCGGCGCCCCTATCCGCACGGAGCCTGCGATGATCCCCAATATCCTGTCGATTGCCGGTGTGGACCCCTCTGGCGGGGCCGGCGTCCTGGCCGACGTCAAGACCATGAGCGCCCTGGGCGCCTACGGCATGGCCGTGATCGCCGCACTGACCGCGCAGAATACGCGGGCGGTCACCGGCATTTCTCCCGTGCCGCCGGAATTCGTCGCCGCCCAGATCGACACGCTGTTCGCCGACGTGCGCGTGGACGCCGTGAAGATCGGCATGCTGGGCCAGGCCGGCGTCACCCGCGTCGTGGCCGACCGCCTGGAACATTGGAAGCCGGCGCATCTGGTGCTGGACCCGGTGATGGTGGCCAAGAGCGGCGACCACCTGCTGGAACGCCAGGCGGTGGACGCCCTGCGCGAAGGCCTGATCCCCCTGGCCACCGTCATCACCCCCAACCTGCCGGAAGCCGGCGTGCTGCTGGGGCAAAGCCCCGCCGACAACCTGAAGGACATGCGCCGCGTCGCCGAGCGCCTGCGCCGGCTGCTGGCCGACGACGGCGAGCGCTGGGTCTTCCTGAAGGGTGGCCACTTGCCCGGCGACGACACCATCGACCTGCTGCACGACGGCGACCGGCTGATCGAACTGCCGGGCCGGCGCATCGACACGCCCAACACCCACGGCACCGGCTGCACGCTGTCGGCGGCGATGGCCGCCCTGCTGCCGCGCGCTCCGGACGTGCCCGAGGCCGCCCGGCACGCCAAGGCCTGGCTGGAGCGCGCGATTGCAACCTCGGGCCAGCTCCAGGTCGGCTCCGGCCACGGGCCGGTGCATCATTTCCACGCCCTGTGGCCCGCCACCCGGCCCTGATCCCGCGCAAGTCCGCGCACTGGACGGCTGGCCTATAATCGGACTCGAATCAACCTCAGGTATCCCCACGACATGAACGTCAACGACATCACCGACGCCGATCGTGCCCGCTTCAACATGGTCGAACAGCAGATCCGCCCCTGGAACGTCCAGGACGAACGAGTGCTGCAGGCTGTCTTCGACATGCCCCGCGAACGCTTCGTTCCGCCGCAGCTGCGCGCCCTGGCCTTCACGGACACGGAACTGCCGCTGGTGATCGACGGCGTCGACACCCGCGAAACCATGCTGTCCCCAAAGGTCGAGGCCAAGCTGGCCGAGGAACTGCGGCTCCAGCCCACCGACTGCGTACTGGAAATCGGCACGGGCTCGGGCTACCAGGCCGCCCTGCTGTCGCGTCTGTGCCAGCAGGTCACCAGCATCGAACTCGAAAGCCGCCTGTCGGCCTTCGCCCAGGCCAACCTCGCGCGCAGCCAGGTCGCCAACGTCGCCCTGGAAACGGGCGACGCGCACGCCGGCTGGGGCACGGCCGAATTCGACGCCATCCTGATCACCGGCTCCGTCCCCTCGGTGCCCGACGCGCTGAAATACCAGCTGGCCGTGGGCGGCCGCCTGGTGGCCATCGTCGGCCACAGCCCGATCATGACGGTGTGCCGCGTCACGCGCACCAGCGCCGCGAACTTCGACACCGCGTACCTGTTCGACACCTACGTGAAGCCCTTGCGCGGCACGGCGCGGTCGCGGTTCAAGTTCTGAAAGGCCCCTTCCGGCACCCTCCTTCTCCAGCCCCGATCGGCCCCGCCCTGAAGGGCGAGGCACGCGCTCAGGCCCGGATTTTCTTCAACAGCGCCGTGGTCGAGCGCTGGTGCTCGAACGGAATGGCCACGGCCCGCCCGCCCCAGCCGCGCACCACGGCGGTTTCCGGCAGCGCGTCCATGTCGTAGTCGCCGCCTTTGACGATCACGTCGGGCCGCAGGGCCTGGATGAGTTCCAGCGGCGTGTCCTCGGGAAACAGCACCACCCCATCCACGCAAGCCAGCGCGGCCAACAGGGCCGCCCGATCAGCCTGACCGTTCAGGGGCCGGTCGCCGCCCTTGCCCAGGCGGCGCACGGAATCGTCCGTGTTCACCCCCACGATCAGCGAGGCCCCCAATCGGGCGGCCTGATCCAGGTAGGTGACATGCCCACGATGCAGGATGTCGAACACGCCGTTGGTGAAGACCAGCGGACGCGGGAAACGACCGTTGCGCACGGCCCGCTCGCAGGCCGCGCGATCGAGGATCTTGGATTCGAAGCGGGCGGGCGCCGTCATCAGAAACCGCCCCCGCCACGCGTCAGCGCCCAGATCGCCACGCCCAGGCCGGCCGCCAGAATGCCGCACAGCACGGCCAGCAAGGCGTTGGAACGGTCCTGGGCGCGACGCAGCCGTTCGAGCTCGGCCCGCATCGCCGGCCCCGGATCGGGGTGGTTCAGGCGGGTGTAGACCAGGCGGGGGATCTGCGGCAGGATCTGCGCCCACTGGCTGGCCTCCTGGTCCAGGCGCTGGCGCAGGCCGCGCAGGCCGACGCGCTGGTGCATCCATTTTTCCAGGAAGGGTTTGGCCGTCTGCCACAGGTCCAGTTTCGGATCCAGTTCGCGTCCCATGCCCTCGACGTTCAGCAAGGTCTTCTGCAGCAGCACCAGCTGGGGCTGGATCTCGACGTTGAAGCGCCGCGAGGTCTGGAACAGGCGCAGCAGCACCTGGCCCAGGGAGATTTCCGCCAGCGGCCGGTCGAAATAGGGTTCGCAGACGGCGCGCACGGCGCCTTCGAGTTCCTCTTCACGGGTGGTGGGCGGCACCCACCCGGACTCGATGTGCAACTGGGCGACCCGGCGGTAGTCGCGCCGGAAGAAGGCGAGGAAATTCTGCGCCAGATAGTTCTTGTCGAATTCGGACAGCGAGCCGACGATGCCGAAATCCAGGGCGATGTAGCGCCCCAGGGTGTCCGGGTCGTCGGACACGTAGATATTGCCCGGATGCATGTCGGCGTGGAAGAAGCCGTCCGTGAACACCTGCATGAAGAAGATCTCGACCCCCTGGCGCGCCAGCAGCGGGATGTCCACGCCCAGCGCGCGCAGGCGTTCGACCTGGCTGACCGGCACACCGCGCATGCGTTCCATGGTGAAGACCTGGCTGGCGCAGTATTCCCAGACGACCTCGGGCACCCGCAGCAGATGGGCGCGGCCGGTATCGGGGCCGAAATTGCGCCGCAGCTGGCTGCAGTTCGCAGCCTCGCGAATCAGGTCCAGCTCGTCGTGCAGGTACTTGTCGAATTCGGACACGACCTCGCGAGGCTTCAGGCGCCGCCCATCGGGCGCCAGCCGCTCGACCAGTCCGGCCAGCGCGCGCAGCAGCGTCAGGTCGCGCTCGATGGCCTCGCGCATCCCCGGGCGCAGGACCTTGACGGCGACCTCGCGGCCGTCGTGCAGCTCGGCGAAGTGCACCTGGGCGATGGACGCCGAGGCCACGGGATCGCGCTCGAACCGGGCGAACAGGTTCTGAGGCATATCGCCCAGGGATTCGCGGATGATGTCGGCCGCCCGATCGGACGGGAACGGCGGCACGCGGTCCTGGAGCCGGGCCAGTTCGTCGGCGATGTCCTGGGGCACCAGGTCGCGGCGCGTGGACAGGACCTGGCCGAACTTGACATAGATCGGCCCCAGGGTTTCCAGGGCCAGCCGCAGGCGTTCGCCGCGCGGACGGCGCGGCCGGCGGCCCAGGCAGACGATCTTCAGCAGCGCATGCGCCCAGGGATGCTGGATGCCGGACAGGACCAGCTCGTCGAGCCGGTAGCGCAGGCCGATCCACAGGATGTAGGCCAGGCGCAGGAACGTCAGCATGCCCCGCCCTCCAGCCGGCGCAAGCGGACGTCGAGGCGATCCAGCCGGGATTCGAGCGCCTGACGGTCCGACGCCCAGGCCCGGAAGTCCGCCCCCCGGACGCTCAGTCCGGATTCTTCGCCCAGGTATTCAGCCAGATTGTCCTGGGCCCGCCGCGCGGCCTGCCGCAGGCCGCCGGCCAGTTCGCGCGCTCCCCGGGTCAGGCGCACCGCCGCCACGTCGCCCACGACGCGCGACAGATCGTCTTCCACGTCCCAGCGCAGGCCGCGCGACAGATCGGACACCAGGTGGGCCAGGCCGGCGTCTCCCTGAATGCGTGCCAGGCCCGTCACCCCGGCCAGACCCTCGTCGCGCCAGGCGCCGGGCAGGTCGCGGCGGCGTTCAGGCGGGATGGACAGCACCACGTCGGGCACCACGGCCCGGTCGCAGGCCCGCAGCGCGCCGTCGGAAGCGATTGTGCATTGCAGCGTCCAGGGCTCGCCCGCCGTCAGGCGCAGTGACTTGCCAGCCTGGGCCACGAGCCGTTCGCGCGCCCAGGGCTCGCGGCGCAACAGCGCGTTCAGCCCCCGGAGCAGGACATCGGAGGGGGCGGGGAAGGGAAAGGGAAGAGGCATGATCATGGACGACGGGGCCGGGCGCGCCGGGTCGGGCGCAGGCCCCAAGTTTACCGGTTTTGCACGCGGCGCACGCGAACCGGGGAGACGCGTCCGAGCCTCCTCCGCGGTCCTTTCGCACAGGCCGGAATGCAAGCGGCCGCCCTCCCCTCGTCCGGGGGCGGGCGGCCGAAACCGGGCCGGCGCTGCGGATCAGCGCGCGTTGGTCTGCTGGATGCCGGCGAGCAGCCAGCCAGCGCCATCGGCCTTGTACAGGTTCCAGACTTCTTCGAAGTGGAAAGCCTCGGACCCGGCCGATTCGCGCAGCATGCCGGAATAGCGCACGCTGGCCAGATGGCCGCCGGCCACGGCCTCGATCCCCAGCAGTTCGGCATTCAGCAGCACGACGTCGGTGCGGTTGCCTTCCTCGGGGCTGGGCAGGCGGGGGGAGATCTCCGCCAGCAGGTCGTCGGTCAGGAATTCACGCAAGCTGTCGCGGTTGCCCGCGTCCCACAGGGACTGCACACGAGCGAACTGCTGCTTGGCCTGGTCCAGGAAGGCCGGCACGTCGAAACCGGCCGGGATGAACCAGGACGGGTCCTGCGCCTGGACGGACGGCGCGGCCTCGATCACCGGTGCGCCGGACGTCGCCGGCCCGGACGCCGGACGGTTGGGCATGTCGAGGCCCCGGTCCCGGGGCGCCGACTGCCGGTAGCTGTTGCCCGGCGCGGCGCCGGCGGCGGCCAGCGGCCGCTGGGCCCCGCGCAGGCGACGCACCAGGAACATGACGGCGAAGACCACCAGGCCGATCAGCAGGGCGCTGGAGAGGAATTCCAGGAAAGCGCCGGACAGCCCCAGGCTGGACAGCAGGGCGGCGATGCCCAGGCCGGCGGCGATGCCGGCGATGGGGCCTAGCCAGCGGGACATGCCCGACTTGGCGGCGGCGCCCGCGGCAGCCGTGCCAGCCGCCGCGCCGGCCGCTGGCGTGGCGGCGCGCTGAGTGGTCTGGGCGGCGGGCGGCGTCACCGCCTGGCGCTGCTTGACAACATTGGTGGACTGACGGCCGAAGCTCATGCCGCCGCCCAGGCGGCGGGCGTGCGCGTCCTGGGTCACGGCCAGCAGGGTCAGGGCCGCCATCAACAGCACGGAGGCGGCAGCCCGGCGGGGTAGACGAAGGTTCATGAAGTCTCCTGGGGTGACAGGGCTGGAATGGATGCCAGCAACCTGACAAAAAGCTGAATGAACGTGAAAGTTACCACAGATCGGGCCGAACCGCGGCGCGGAAACATCCTCTTGCAACAGAATGGCCAAAGGCCGCCCGGAGGCGGCCTTGTGGAGTGCGAGGAAACCGCGCCGGACGGCCGGACGCGGATCAACCGAGCCGGATGCCTTCGTGCAGGGCGACTACGCCAGCCGTCATGTTGAAGTACTGCACCCGATCCAGCCCGGCCTCGCGCATCATGGCGGCCAGGGTCTCCTGGTCCGGATGCATGCGGATGGATTCCGCCAGGTAGCGGTAGCTGGCCTCGTCGCCGGCCACCAACTGGCCCATTTTCGGCAGGACGTTGAAGGAATACCAGTCGTATGCGGGCGCCAGGGCCGGCGCCACGCGGGAGAATTCCAGCACGAGCAGCTTGCCGCCCGGTTTCAGCACACGACTCATTTCCGCCAGGGCACGGTCCTTGTGCGTCATGTTGCGCAGGCCGAACGCCACCGACACCCGGTCGAAATACCGGTTCGGGAACGGCAGGCATTCGGCGTCGCACACCGCCACCGGAGCGACCACGCCGCGATCCAGCAGGCGGTCGCGGCCCACGCGCAGCATGGAATCGTTGATGTCGGTCAGCCAGACTTCACCTTCGGGGCCGGCGCGGCGGGCGAAGGCGCGCGCCAGGTCGCCGGTGCCCCCGGCGATGTCCAGCACGCGCATGCCCGGCCGCACCTGCGCGCGGCCGATGGTGAAGGCCTTCCAGACGCGATGCAGCCCGGCCGACATCAGGTCGTTCATCAGGTCGTAGCGCGAGGCCACTGAATGGAAGACCTCGGCCACGCGACGGGCCTTCTCCGATTCCCGGACGGTCTCGAAACCGAAATGTGTCTGCGGCCCCTGGCCGGCGTCTGGTGCGGGTGTGCTCATGATCCGCGTATCGTACCAGTAAAGGCCCCCACGCCGCGCAGGCTGCGCCCGCTTGCTGCCCCCCAAGGGGGCGCTTCTTGCCTTGGGACGGCCCGGCGGCAAGAAAGGCCCCCACGCCGCGCAGGCTGCGCCCGCTTGCTGCCCCCCAAGGGGGCGCTTCTTGCCTTGGGACGGCCCGGCGGCAAGAAAGGCCCCCACGCCGCGCAGGCTGCGCCCGCTTGCTGCCCTCCAAGGGGGCGCTTCTTGCCTTGGGACGGCCCGGCGGCAAGAAAGGCGTATCAAAACGCCATATATGACAGCGTCACATCAATGAAATAATGCGACCGTATGATGACGTCCGTGCCGGAACGCGATCCCTGCGTCCGGAACGGCGCGGTCCGCACCGGGCCGTCTCGCGAGACTTTTCCCATGCCCGCCACCATCCTGATCATCGAAGACGAACCCGCCATTCAGGAACTGCTGTCCATCAACCTGCGGCATGCCGGCTACAGCGTGCGCAGCGCGCCGGACGCGCGACAAGCCCGGGAGCAGATCCAGCAGATCCTGCCCGACCTGATCCTGCTGGACTGGATGCTGCCCGACCAGCCCGGCATCCGCCTGGCCCGCCAGTTGCGCGGCGACGCCCGCACCCGCGACATCCCGCTGATCATGCTGACCGCCCGAGGCGCCGAACAGGACAAGGTGGACGGGCTGGAAGCCGGGGCCGACGACTACATCACCAAGCCCTTCTCACCGCGCGAACTGCTGGCGCGCATCAAATCCCTGCTGCGCCGCCGCGCGCCGCAGCTCACTCCCGATCCGATCGAGGCCGGCGGGCTGCGGCTGGAGCCGGACTCCCGGCGCGTGTCGGGCAACGGCCAGCCGCTGCCGATGGGTCCCACGGAATTCCGCCTGCTACACTTCCTCATGACGCATGCGGAGCGCGTGTACAGCCGAAGCCAGCTGCTGGACCAAGTCTGGGGCGACCACGTCTTCGTCGAAGAACGCACGGTGGACGTCCATATCCGCCGCCTGCGCAAGGCCCTGTCGCCCGCCGGCCTGGAAAGCGCCATCCAGACCTCGCGCGGGGCGGGCTACCGTTTCAGCATCACACACCCGCAATGAGCAAGACTCTCGTTTCCATCGCGCTCTGGGCGCTGGGCGGCTGGCTGCTGGGCGCCTGGCTGGGGGCCGCCACCGGCTGGGCCTTCTTCGCCCTGGGCCTGCTGCTGATGATCCTCGTCAGCGGCCTGCAGCTGTCGCGCATCGCCCGCTGGGTGCGCGCGATCGACGAGCCGCCGCCGCCCTCGGTCGGCCCGTGGGACGAGATCCTGGCGCCCATCTACCGCAAGCTGAAGCAGAACCGCCTGGACCTGCAGGACCGCGCGCGCAGCTTCCATCGCGCCCTGCTGGCCGCCGAGGCCCTGCCCGACGGCGCCCTGACACTGGACCACGGAAAATCCCTGCAATGGTGCAACCAGACCGCGGCCAGCCACCTGGGGCTGGACCTGGAACGGGATCGCGGACACAGCATCCTCAACATCGTGCGCGCGCCGGAATTCGCCCGCTACGCCAGCCAGGAAACCTGGGATCGCCCTCTGGTCCTGCACCTGGGGCACGGCAGCCAGGCCCGCACCCTGTCGCTGCACCTGGCCCCCTACGGGGTCGGCCAGTTCCTGATGGTCACGCGCGACATCACCCAGATCGAGCGGCTGGAGAATACCCGCAAGGACTTCGTCGCCAACGTGTCCCACGAACTGCGCACGCCCCTGACCGTGCTGTCGGGTTTCATCGAGACCCTGCAGGACCTGCCGGGCGACGCCCTGACCGACGAGCAGCGCCGCCACTACCTGGACCTGATGGCGCAGCAGGCCCGCAACATGCAGGCCCTGGTGTCCGACCTGCTGACCCTGTCCTCGCTGGAATCGACTCCGAACCGGGATGGCGGCCCCGTCGCCGTCACTGCCCTGGCGCGCACCGCCCTGGCCCAGGCCCAGGCCTTGTCCGGGGGACGACACACCTTCGACGTCCGGCTGGACGAAGCCCTGCGCATCCGCGGCCAGGATACCGAGCTGGCCTCCGCGATCGGCAACCTGCTGACCAACGCCGTGCGCTACACCCCGGCGGGCGGCGCCATCACGGTCCTGTGGGAATCGACCCCGGACGGAGGCGCCGCCTACCGGGTCCAGGATACCGGCATCGGCATCGACCCGGCCGACATCCCACGCCTGACGGAACGCTTCTTCCGGGTCGACCGGGGCCGTTCGCGCGCCACCGGCGGCACCGGCCTGGGCCTGGCCATCGCCAAGCACGTCGCCCTGCGCCACGAGGCCGTGCTCGACATCCGGAGCACGCCGGGCAAAGGCAGCCTCTTCAGCCTCCTGTTCCCGGCGGCACGCGTCTGTCCACCAGCCAACGCCCCGGCATCGGCCCAACCGCCCTCGTCCGCCCGGGCCGCCTGACCCCGAACGGCCCGCCTCCTTACAGGAACAGGCGGTAGGCCGGGTTCTCGGTTTCGTTCCAGCACGGATAACCCAGCGTGGACAGGAATTCCTTGAAGGCCTTCTTGTCGGCGGGCGGCACCTGGATGCCAACCAGGATGCGCCCGTAGTCGTCGCCCTGGTTGCGGTAATGGAACAGGCTGATGTTCCAGTCCGGATTCATGGCCCCCAGGAACTTCACCAGGGCACCGGGCCGCTCGGGGAATTCGAAGCGGTACAGGACCTCGTTCTCGGCCAGGCCCGAACGCCCCCCCACCATGTAGCGCAGGTGGGTCTTGGCCATTTCGTTGCCGGTCAGGTCCAGGGTGGGGAAGTCCAGCTTGCGGAAATGCGCCGCCAGCTTTTCGATTTCGGGTTCCGAGCGGATCTGCAGGCCCACGTAGACATGCGCCTGCTCGGCATCCGAAATCCGGTAGTTGAATTCGGTCACGGCCCGCTGGCCCACGGCTTCGCACAGCCGCAGGAAGCTGCCGCGCTTTTCCGGCAGGGTGATGGCGAACAGGGCCTCGCGCGCCTCGCCGACGTCGGCGCGTTCGGCCACGAAGCGCAAGCGATCGAAGTTCATGTTCGCGCCGCAAGTGATGGCCACCAGGGTCTTGCCCTTCCACTTGTTCTGGGCGGCATAGCGCTTGGCTCCGGCGAGCGCCAGCGCGCCGGCGGGTTCCAGCACGCTGCGCGTGTCCTGGAACACATCCTTGATCCCCGCGCAGACGGCGTCGGTATCGACGGTGACGAAGTCGTCCACGTATTCGCGCACCAGGCGAAAGGTCTCCTGGCCCACCTGCTTGACCGCCGTCCCGTCGGAGAACAGCCCCACGTCGGCGAGCCGGACCCTGCGCCCGGCCTGCACGCTGCGCACCATGGCGTCCGAGTCCACGGTCTGCACACCGATGATCTTGATTTCCGGGCGCAGTTGCTTGATGTAGGCCGCCACCCCCGAAATCAGGCCGCCGCCGCCGATGGCGACGAAGATCGCATCGATGGGGCCGGGGTGCTGGCGCAGGATCTCCATGCCCACGGTGCCCTGGCCGGCGATCACATCCGGATCGTCGAAGGGGTGCACGAACGTCAGACCGTCACGGGCCTGCAGCTCGGCGGCGTGCTCGGCCGCGTCGGTGAAACTGTCGCCGAACAGCACGACTTCGCCGCCCAGGGCACGCACGGCGTCGATCTTGACCTGGGGTGTGGTCACCGGCATGACGATCACCGCCCGGCATTTCAGGCGGCTGGCCGACAGCGCGACCCCCTGGGCATGATTGCCGGCCGATGCGGCGATGACGCCGCGCCGCAGTTCATCCTCGCTCAGGTGAGCCATCTTGTTGTAGGCCCCGCGCAACTTGAAGCTGAACACGGGCTGGGTGTCCTCGCGCTTGAGCAGCACGGTGTTGCCGATCCGCTTGGAAATCCGGGGCGCCAGGTCCAATGAAGTCTCGTGGGCGACGTCATAGACTTTGGACGTCAGGATGCGTTTCAGATAATCGACGGACATGGCGCGGGCGGCAATTGGACACGGAATCAAAAAGAATATCATAGGGATGAGACCGGACACAGGATGGTCCCTGCGGACCATCCTGCGCCTGCCGAATCCGAGCGGCCCGCAGGCTGCGAGGTGGAGAGATGTCCCGGCTCGAGATATCCGGAGCCTGGCGAAGCCACAGAGTGCGCAAGCTCGACAAACCGGGTGGCGCGCCGTAAAGTTCTGTCACTCATGACAGGCGGATTTCAGGCGCGGACCGCGCCGGACACAGACGGGAGACCTCTTCGATGATACTGTCCGCCAAGCCGGGCAGCCCCCGCAAGCCTCCGGTTTCCGACAAGACCGGATTCCGGCTGCCCAGCCTGTCGCTCCTGCAACTGCTGATCCTCCTGGCCGGCATCGCCGCCATCGTCCTGATCTGGCTCACCACCTTGCAGCGCACCACCTTCGAACGCGCCCAGGCCGTGGCCTCCGCCATGCGCTCCAACGCCAACCTGGCGATCGCCCTGGAGCAGCAAGTGGCCCGCACCCTGAAGGAAGCCGAGCAGATCGCCGCCTTCGCCCGCCAGGAATACCTGCACAATGGCCCCGGCCTGGACCTGACGCGCTGGGCCGAGCAGCGCATCATCAGGGACAAGGCTTTCACCATCCTCAGCATTGTCGACGAGACCGGCGCCATCGTCACCAGCACCCAAGGCCCCAGCCGCGTCAACTACGCCGACCGCGACTTCTTCACGCGGCAGCGCGACAGCCGGGAAGACACGCTCTACCTGGACCGTCCCGTCCTGGGACGGATCTCGGGCCAGTGGCGCATCCCCATGTCCCTGCGCATCCGGAAGCCGGACGGCGGCTTCGGCGGCGTGGTCGTCCTGTCGGTGGATCCCGCCAACCTCGCCACGCTCTATGGCGGAATCCGTCCGGGCCCCTCCGACATGCTGGAAATCGCCGGCCTGGACGGCGTCCTGCGCAGTCGCCTGATCGGCGAACGCCCCACATATGGCCTGGATCCCGGCAAGCACCCCTGGAACCTGCGCCAAGCCACCCAGCCGGAAGGCTCGTTCGTGGACGACGGCGACTCCATCGACGGCGTCACCCGCATCATCAGCTACCGCACGATGAGCAGCTACCCGCTGATGATCGCCGTCGGATCGGACTACGCCGAAGTCCTGCGCCCCGCCCAGCAGCGCCGCACGACCTATCTGCTCCTCGCGGGCGGCGCGACGGCTGCCCTGCTCGCGCTCGCCGCCCTGTTCCTCTTCGTGTCGCTGCGCCAGCGCGCGGCCACGGAGGCCCTGGAGGCCAACGAGACCCTGTTCCGGGCCACCTTCCACCAGGCGGCCATGGGCATCGCCCGCGTCGCGCCCGACGGCCGCTTCCTGGAAGTCAACGAGAAATTCTGCCGCATGCTGGGCTACGACGCATCCGAACTGCTGGAACGGACCCTGTTCGACCTGGTCGCTCCGGACGATCGGGACAACGCCCGCGTCTTCCTGAAAGGCCGGCTGACGGCGCACTTCCTGGGCCCCCCGCCCGAGGTCGAGAAGCCCTATCGGCGCCGCGACGGCAGCCCGCTCTGGGTCTGCGAAGCCCTCAGCGTCGTGCGCAATGCAGCCGGTCTGCCGGATTTCCTGGTGGCCGTCGTGCAGGACATCACGGCCCGCAAGAACCTGGAGACCCGCCTGTCGCACGACGCCCTGCACGACTCGCTGACCGGCCTGCCCAACCGCGTCATGTTCCAGGACCGTTGCGCCCGCGCCCTGGAGGCGGCGAGCCGCCACAACGGCCTGGCGGCGGTGCTGTACCTGGATCTGGACGGCTTCAAGAAGGTCAACGACAGCTACGGCCACGCGATGGGCGACATCCTGCTGCAGCAGGTGGCCCGCCGCCTGGAGCATTGCGTCCGCGCCGGCTCCGAGGACACCGTGTCCCGCTTCGGCGGCGACGAATTCGGCATCGTCCTGTCGGGCCTGGACAGCCTCGAAGGCTGCGAGCGGGTCGCCCGCACGATCCTGGACGCCCTGGCCCGGCCCTTCGACCTGGCCGACGATATCCGGGTACGGATCTCGGCCAGCATCGGCGCGGCGATCCATCCCCGGCACGGCCAGGACCCCGATGCCCTGGTGGCCCACGCCGACGCCGCGATGTACGCGGCCAAGCATTCCGGCAAGAACCGGTTCCGCTGGGAACCCCTGCCCAACGCGCCCGCGGACCAGGACGCCACGATGGCCCGGTCGTAGCCGGTCCGGCCGGGCTACACTTCCCCCCCATGGAAACCTGGCTGCAATCCTCGATCCACACTCTGTTGGCCCTGTTCGCGCTGCCCAAGGTCGGCCTGCCCGCGATTTTCCTCATCAGCCTGGTGTCGGCCACGCTGCTCCCCATGGGGTCGGAGCCGGCCGTCTTCGCCTACGTGCAGATGACGCCTTCCATGTTCTGGCCCGCCGTCCTGGTCGCCACCGCGGGCAACACGCTCGGCGGCGCCATCAGCTACGCCATGGGCGCCGGAGCGGAAGCCGCCTGGCACCGCTGGCGGGCGCGGCAGGCCGCCGGCCACGACGATCCGCTCCTGGCCGGAGACGGCACCCGGTCCGGCGAGGCGGCGGAGGCCGGAATGCCGTCCCGCCCGGCGTCGGACCCGATGGACACCGCATCGCCCGGCGGCCGCTGGCACGCCCTGACCACCCGCTGGTTCCACCGCTTCGGACCGCCCGCGCTGCTGTTGTCCTGGCTGCCCGGCGTCGGCGACCCGCTGTGCGCCGTGGCCGGCTGGCTGCGCCTGCCCTTCTGGTCCTGCGTCTCCTACATGGCCATCGGCAAATTCCTGCGCTACATCGTCATGACGGCCGCCCTGCTGCACGCCTGGCCGTGGCTGAGCGGGTGGCTTTGAGCGGCGGCCTTCCTCCCTCTCATCACCTCCCGATATAAGCTCATCCCGAATCAGGGGCATTTTGCCCTTAAACTAAGTAATTGCCCCTTCGGATCCCAGGGGCACCGACCCTCGACGCCCTCATGAACGCCCCTGTCGCCCGCGAACTGCTCGCATCCCCCCAGGCGCCGCGCCTGCGCGAAATTCCCTACAACTACACCTCCTGGTCGGACCGCGAAATCGTCCGCCGGCTGCTGGGCGAAGAATCCTGGCGGGTACTGTCGGAACTGCGCTCGCAGCGGCGCACCGGCCGCTCGGCCCGGATGCTGTTCGAGGTGCTGGGCGACATCTGGGTCGTGCTGCGCAACCCCTACCTGCAAGACGACCTGCTGGACGACCCGAAACGCCGCCACCTGCTGATCGAGGCCCTGAACCACCGGCTGGCCGAGATCGATCACCGCCGCGACGACGATCACGGCCCGCGCGACGCCCAGGTCCAGAAGCTGCTGGCAGCCGCCCGGACCGCCGTCGCCGACTTCGAGGCCCGCTTCGTGGAAACGGCCGAGCTGCGCCACGCGGCCCTGAAGAAGCTGTCCCGCCTGACCCGCCGCGACAACATCCGTTTCGATGGCCTGTCGCGCGTCTCGCACGTCACCGACGCCACCGACTGGCGCGTGGAATACCCCTTCGTCGTGCTGATGCCCGATACCGAGGACGAGATCGCCGCCCTGGTGCGCGCCTGCATCCGCCTGGGCCTGACCATCATCCCGCGCGGGGGCGGCACCGGCTACACCGGCGGCGCCATCCCGCTGTCCTGGCGCTCGGTGGTCATCAACACCGAAAAACTCGACGCCATCGGGCCGGTCGAGGCCATCGCCCTGCCGGGGGTCGAAGCCCCTGTCCACACCGTCCTGACCGGCGCCGGCGTGGTGACGCGCCGCGTGGCCGAGGCCGCCGAGGCCGCCGGCCGCGTCTTCGCCGTGGATCCGACCTCGGCCGACGCCTCCTGCGTGGGCGGCAACGTCGCCATGAACGCCGGGGGCAAGAAGGCCGTGCTCTGGGGCACGGCGCTGGACAACCTGGCCTGGTGGCGCATGGTGGACCCCCAGGGCAACTGGCTGGAGGTCACCCGCCTGGACCACAACCTGGGCAAGATCCACGAGGTCGACGAGGCCCGCTTCGAACTCAAATGGTTCGACGGTGCGAAGCGCCCCGGACAGACCCCGCTGAAGACCGAGATCCTGGTCATCGAGGGCCGGCGCTTCCGCAAGGCGGGCCTGGGCAAGGACGTCACCGACAAGTTCCTCGCCGGCCTGCCCGGCGTGCAGAAGGAAGGCTGCGACGGCCTGATCACGGCCGCGCGCTGGATCCTGCACCGCATGCCCGCCCACACGCGAACGGTCTGCATGGAGTTCTTCGGCCAGGCGCGGCAGGCCGTGCCGTCCATCGTCGAGGTCAAGGACTATCTGGACACCCGGGGCCGCGCGCAGGGTGTGCTGCTGGCCGGCCTGGAGCACCTGGACGAGCGCTACCTGCGCGCCGTCGGCTACGCCACCAAGAGCAAGCGCGGCACCCTGCCCAAGATGGTCCTGATCGGCGACATCGTCGGCGACGACGAGCACGCCGTGGCCCTGGCCGCCAGCGAGGTCGTGCGCATCGCCAATTCACGCCACGGCGAAGGCTTCATCGCCGCCAGTCCCGAGGCCCGCAAGAAGTTCTGGCTGGACCGCGCCCGCACCGCCGCCATCGCCCGCCACACCAACGCCTTCAAGATCAACGAGGACGTGGTGATCCCGCTGGCGCGCATGGGCGAATACACCGACGCCATCGAGCGCATCAACATCGAACTGTCCACCCGCAACAAGCTGCGCCTGGCGGACGCCCTGGAAACCTACCTGGACGGCGATCTGCCGATCGGCAAGGCCGAGGACCCCGACGACGCCGAGCACACGCGCGACACCATCCTGGCCGCCCGCCGCCGCGATGCCCTGGACACCCTGACCGCGGTACGCCGCCGCTGGGCCTGGCTGCTGGACCACCTGGACGCCCCGCTGGCCGACAGCCTGGATACTCTGTCCGCCCTGGGCCTGGACGAGCGCCGGCCCGAACTGGAAGAACGCCTGTCCGCCCAGCCCGACGCGCGCATCGTCGACCTGGTCCAGGACCACTCCTTGCGGATTTCCTGGAAGACCGATATCCGCGGCGCCATGGAGCGCCATTTCGCGGGCGCCGAATGCGCCGCGGTCCTGGCCGGCCTGCAGGCCACCCACGACCGTGTCCTGAAGAGCCGGGTCTTCGTCGCCCTGCACATGCACGCGGGCGACGGCAACGTCCACACCAACATCCCCGTCAACTCCGACGACTACGAGATGCTGCGCGAGGCCAACGACGCCGTGGCCCGCATCATGGGCATCGCCCGCGACCTGGACGGCGTGATCTCGGGCGAGCACGGTATCGGCCTGACGAAATACGAATTCCTCAGCGAGGCCGAACTGGCGCCCTTCCAGGACTACAAGCGCCGCATCGACCCGGAGGGCCGCTTCAACGCCGGCAAGCTGATGCCCGGCGCCGACCTGACGCACGCCTGGACGCCCAGCTTCAACCTGCTGGGCTACGAATCGCTGATCATGCAGCGCACCGAGATCGGCGCCATCTCCAACGCCATCAAGGACTGCCTGCGCTGCGGCAAGTGCAAGCCCGTCTGCGCCACCCACGTGCCGCGCGCCAACCTGCTCTATTCTCCGCGCAACAAGATTCTGGCGACCTCCCTGCTGATCGAGGCCTTCCTGTACGAAGAGCAGACCCGGCGCGGCGTCAGCATCCGCCACTGGGAGGAATTCGAGGACGTCGGCGACCACTGCACGCTGTGCCACAAGTGCTTCAACCCCTGTCCGGTGGACATCGACTTCGGCAACGTGTCCATGGACATGCGCGCACTGCTGCGCCGCATGGGCAAGAAGTCCTTCAATCCCGGCACGGCGGCCTCGATGTTTTTCCTCAACGCGAAGGATCCGCGCGTCATCAAGGCCACCCGCGCCGCCATGATCGGCATGGGCTACAAGGCCCAGCGCCTGGCCCACGACCTGCTGGCGCCCGTGGCGAAGCGGCAGGTGGCCCACCCCCCGGCCACCGTGGGCAAGGCCCCGGTCCGCGAGCAGGTGATCCACTTCGTCAACAAGAAGATGCCGGGCGGCCTGCCCAAGCAGACCGCCCGCAAACTGCTGGACATCGAGGATCCGCACATCATCCCGATCATCCGCGACCCGGCCGCCACCGCCCCCGACAGCGAGGCCGTATTCTATTTCCCGGGCTGCGGATCCGAACGCCTGTTTTCCCAGGTGGGCCTGGCGACCCAGGCCATGCTGTGGCATGTGGGCGTGCAGACGGTGCTGCCGCCGGGCTACCTGTGCTGCGGCTATCCGCAGCGCGGCAACGGCCTGGCCGACAAGGCCGAGCAGATGGTCACGGACAACCGCGTGCTGTTCCACCGCATGGCCACGACGCTGAACTACCTGGACATCAAGACGGTGGTGGTCAGTTGCGGCACCTGCTACGACCAGCTCGAAAGCTACCAGTTCGACAAGATATTCCCCGGCTGCCGTCTGATCGACATCCACGAGTACCTGCTGGAAAAGGGCGTGGACATCGCCGGCGTGCGGGGCGTGCGCTACATCTACCACGATCCCTGCCACACGCCCATGAAACAGCAGGACCCGATGAAAACGGTCAAGTCCCTGCTGGGCGCGGGCAATGCCATCAAGACCGACCGCTGCTGCGGCGAGTCCGGCACGCTGGCGGTCTCGCGGCCCGACGTCTCCACCCAGATCCGCTTCCGCAAACAGGAGGAACTGGCGAAGAACACCGCCGCCATCCGCGCCGACGGCTTCCAGGGCGAAGTGAAGATGGTGACGTCCTGTCCGTCCTGCCTGCAGGGCCTGGCGCGCTACGAGCAGGACACGGGACTGTCGGCCGATTACATCGTGGTGGAAATGGCCAAGCACCTGCTGGGCGAGAACTGGATGCCGGACTACGTGAAGGCCGCCAACGCGGGCGGCATCGAGCGGGTGCTGGTATAGCGAAACGGGCGGCTCCGCCGCCGCGCGGGGCAAAGTGTTGCCTGATATCCCCCATTTTCATAAGGGTATTGGCAAGCCACGAATATTGATCTACATTTGTTTTATTCAGAAATTTCAGTAAAAACTGAAATTAATGTAACAAACCAGGATCATGCCTCTCTCGCCTCAATCCGAACGGTTCATCCTGCACTTCGGCGAAATGGGCAGCCGTTGGGGCGTGAATCGTACCGTCGGCCAGATTTACGCCCTGCTGTTCATTGCTCCGCAACCCCTGCATGCGGACGAAATCGCCGAGACATTGAAATTCTCGCGGTCCAACGTCAGCATGGGCCTCAAGGAGCTGCAATCATGGCGCCTGGTCCGCCAGGCGCGCCAGGTCGGCGATCGGCGCGACTACTACGAATCGCTAGGCGATGTCTGGGAAATCTTTCGCGTCCTCATGGAGGAAAAACGCAAGCGGGAGATCGATCCGACCCTCAGCCTGTTGCGCGACATCCTCCTGGAAACGCCCAAGAACGAGGCCGAGACACACGCCCGCCAACGCATGCAGGCCATGCTGGAGTTGATCGAGCTGTCCACCGGCTGGTTCGATGAAATCCAGCGTCTGCCGCCGGAAACCCTGCAAAGCCTGATGCGGCTCGGCGCCCGGATCCAGAAAGTGCTCGGTTTCGCCGGCAAGCTTCGCAGTCCCAAACCCTCGGGGGATCCATCATGATCGACTTCGACGTCGTCAACCTGTCGCGGTTCCAGTTCGCCGCCACCGCCCTGTACCATTTCCTGTTCGTGCCGCTCACGCTGGGGCTGTCCTTCCTGCTGGCGATCATGGAAAGCGTCTATGTCATGACCGGCCGCGCGATCTGGAAGCGCATGACGATATTCTGGGGCTCGCTGTTCGGCATCAATTTCGCGCTCGGCGTGGCCACGGGCATCGTGATGGAATTCCAGTTCGGCATGAACTGGTCCTACTACAGCCACTACGTCGGCGACATCTTCGGCGCGCCGCTGGCCATCGAAGGTCTCATGGCCTTCTTCCTCGAGGCCACCTTCGTCGGCCTGTTCTTCTTCGGCTGGGACAGGCTGTCCAGGCTCGGCCATCTCATCGTGACCTGGCTGGTCGCGCTGGGCACGAACCTCTCCGCCCTGTGGATCCTGATCGCCAACGGCTGGATGCAGAACCCCGTCGGCGCGGTGTTCAATCCCGACACCATGCGCATGGAAATGACCGACTTCGCCGCCGTGCTGTTCAACCCCGTGGCCCAGGCCAAGTTCGTGCACACCGTCAGCGCCGGCTATACCGCGGGCGCCATGTTCGTCATGGCGATCAGCGCCTGGTACCTGCTGCGCAAGCGGCACATCGATCTGGCCAAGCGTTCGATGGTCGTGGCCGCCAGCTTCGGCCTGGCCGCCTCGCTGTCCGTGGTGGTGCTGGGCGACGAGAGCGGCTACCTGACCACCGAACACCAGAAGATGAAGATCGCGGCCATGGAATCCATGTGGCAAACCGAACCGCCGCCGGCCAACTTCAACCTGATCGCCGTGCCCAACCAAGCGGAACGCAAGAACGATTTCGCCCTGGAGATCCCCTACGTGATGGGCATCATCGGCACGCGTTCGCTCACGACGCCCATGCCGGGCATCAACGACCTGGTCGCGCGTGCCGAAACGCGCGTGCGCAACGGCATCGCCGCCTACGAGACCCTGCGTCACATCCGCGCCCACCCGGGCGACCAGGCCGCCCGCAAGCGCTTCGATGAAATCTGGCCCGATCTCGGCTATGGGCTGCTGCTCAAGCGCTACACGCAGGACCTCTCCAAGGCGACGGACGCGCAGATCCACCAGGCCGCGCTCGATACCGTCCCGAGCGTGACGCCCCTGTTCTGGACGTTCCGCATCATGGTGGCCGTCGGTTTCTATCTGATCCTGTTCTTCGCCGTCGCCTTCCTGCTCGCCTCGCGCGGGCGCCTGGACGGCAACCCCCGCCTGCTGAAAATCGCCCTCTGGAGCCTGCCTCTGCCCTGGGTGGCCATCGAATGCGGCTGGTTCGTGGCCGAATACGGCCGCCAGCCCTGGGTCATCGAAGGCGTGCTGCCGACCTACTACGCGGCCTCCGGCCTGACACTCACGGATCTGGCCATCAGCCTGGCGGTCTTCCTGACGCTGTACACCGCATTGCTGGTGATCGGTGTGAAAGTCATGCTGCATGCCGTCCGGAAGGGCCCCACGGAGGCGCGCGCCCCTCAGGATCCGATGATATCCGGCATGGCCGGACGGATCCCCCTGCAGACCTGAACGGGAGACGGCAATGGAAACCTTGATTCCTCTGGACTACGGCACGCTGCGCGTGATCTGGTGGGGCCTGCTGGGCGCCCTGCTGATCGGCTTCGCGATCATGGACGGCTTCGACCTGGGCGTGGCGGCGCTGCTGCCCCTCGTCGCGCGGACCGACGCTGAACGGCGCGTGGCGCTGAATCTCGTCGGTCCGGTCTGGGAAGGCAACCAGGTCTGGCTGATCACGGCGGGCGGGGCCATCTTCGCCGCCTGGCCGCTCCTGTACGCGGCGTCCTTCTCGGGCTTCTACCTCGCCATGATGCTGGCCCTGCTGGCGCTGATCCTGCGACCGGTCGGCTTCAAGTACCGCAGCAAGTTCGAAAGCCCGCGCTGGCGCGGCAATTGGGATGCCGCGCTATGCTTTTCAGGCACCGTCGCCGCACTGGTATTCGGCGTAGCCATGGGCAACGTGATCCTGGGCGTCCCCGCAAGCTTCGATCCGGACACCATGCGCCCCGTCTACACGGGCCATTTCTTCCAGCTGTTTTCCCCCTTTGCCCTGCTGTCGGGCATCCTCAGCGTCGCGCTGGTGGCCATGCACGGCGCCGTGCTGCTGGCCTGGCGCACGGAAGGCATGGTGGCGGCCCGGGCGCGCCGATGGGGGGCGATGGCGGCCCTGTTGTCGATCGTGCTGTTCGTGATCGGAGGATTCTGGGTGGCCTACGGCATCCAGGGCCACGCCATCACGAGCTTCACGGATCCCGCCGCGCCCTCCAACCCGCTTGCCAAGAGCGTCGCCCTCCAGACCGGCGGCTGGATGTGCAATTTCACGATCTGGCCCGCGATGTGGCTCGCCCCGGCCGCCGGCGTGGGCGGGGCGCTGCTCACGTCCATCCTGATGTCCATTGGCCGGGTCGGCCCCCTGGCGTTCCTGGCCTCGTCCGCCGCGTTCGCCGGCGTGATCCTGACGGCAGGCTTCGCGCTGTTCCCCTTCATCCTGCCTTCATCGAGCCTCCCGGCGGCGGGACTGACCGTCTGGGATGCGTCATCCAGCCACCTGACCTTGTGGATCATGCTGCTCGTGACCCTGATCCTTCTGCCCATCGTCACCGCCTATACCGCCTGGGTCTACCGCGTGATGCGCGGCAAGGTCACGGCGGAGTCCGTCGGCGCTTCCCACAACGCCTACTGAGGAGTCCGGCATGTGGTATTTTTCATGGATTCTCGGCCTGGGCCTGGCCTGCGCGTTCGGCATCCTGAACGCCATGTGGTTCGAATTGCGCGAGGGCCATGCGCACGCGCCGCCACCGGATCCCGCGGACACTGAGTGAACGGCCGCTCCAGCCTGGAATACGATCCGGCCATCCTCCAGCCCGCGACGCCGGACCAGGCCCGATGGCTGCGGGATCTGGCGCGCCTGGCCCGCGTCCCGCTGGCCCTGGCCACGGCCGCCCCTCTGCTGGCTGGCGGTCTGCTGATCCTCCAGGCCTGGCTGCTGGCGCATGTCCTGGAAGCCGGCTTCGTCCTGGGGATCGCCCGCGCCTCCCTGCTGGAGCCGCTCGTCGGGATCGCCGCGCTGATCCTGGCCCGCGCGGCGCTGGCCTGGATGGCGGAGCGGGCGGGCTCTTTTGCCGCGGAACGCATCAAGCATGCCGTCCGCCGGACACTGTTGCGCGCCCTGCTGGCGGCGGGTCCCGCGTGGACACGACGCCAGGCATCCGGCGAACTGTCGGGCGTGGTGGTCGAGCAGACCGAAGCCCTGGACGGCTATTTTTCCCGCTACCTGCCTTCCGTGGCGGCCGCCGTCGCGCTGCCGATCGCGTTCTCGCTCATCATCCTGCCTGTCGATCTCGTCGCCGGCCTCCTGCTGCTGACGACCGCCCCGCTGATTCCGCTCTTCATGGCCCTGGTCGGTTGGGGCGCCGAGGCCGCCAGCCGGCGCCATCTGAAGACTTTCGCCCGCCTGTCGGGCTTCTTTGCCGACCGGTTGCGCGGCCTGTCCACTCTGAAACTGCATGGCCGCGCCGAGGCCGAGGCCGAAGCGGTCGCCGAGGCCAGCGACATTCTGCGCGCCCGCACTCTGGCCGTCCTGCGCATCGCGTTCCTGTCCTCCGCCGTGCTGGAGTTCTTCGCCGCGCTCGGTGTGGCGGGTGTCGCCGTCTACATCGGCCTGAGCTACCTGGGCTACCTGGATCTGCGAGGACAGGCCCTGTCTCTCCAGGCGGGATTCTTCTGCCTGCTGATGGCGCCCGAAGTCTATGCGCCCCTGCGGCAATTCGCCGCTCACTACCACGACCGCGCGGCCGCACGGGCCGCCGTCGCCCAGATCGAAGAGACCTTCGAATCCCTGCCCGCCATCGACACGGCCCCGCTGGAGCGGCCGGCCGGCCCACCCGATGCGCGGCGCCGGCCCGGACAAGCGGCCGGCATCGCCGTGCACGCCGGCCCATTGCGGCTGAGCCTGCCGGAACGGACCCGGCCGATCCTGGACGGCCTGTCGCTGTCGATCCGGGCGGGCGAGCATGTCGCCCTGCTGGGCGGCAGCGGCGCCGGCAAGACCACCCTGCTCGAAATCCTGGCGCGGCTCCAGGCGGCCGAAGGTCCCGTGATGCTCGACGAGCGTCCCCTGGAGGAATGGCCGGAGGCAAGCCTGCGCGACCGGGTCGTCCTGATTGGCCAACGCCCCTTCCTGCTCCAGGGGACGATCGCCGACAACATCCGGCTCGGATGCCCCGATGCAAGTCCCGCGGAGATCGCCGAGGCGGCGCGAAGAGCCTGCGTGACCCCATTCGCCGACCGCTTGCCGCGAGGCCTGGACAGCAGGATCGATCCTCGCGGGCATGGCCTGTCCGGCGGACAGGCACAGCGCGTCGCCCTGGCGCGGCTGTACCTGCGCGACCCCGGCCTGATCCTGCTCGACGAGCCCACGGCGCATCTGGACGACGACACGCGCGAGGCCGTCCTGGACAACCTCCTGTCCTTCGCGCGCGGACGCACTTTGCTGCTGGTCACGCACTCTCTCCCAGTCGCCCGAAGACTGCCTCGCCGCATCCTGCTTGCCAACGGCCGCATCGAGGAGGCGGCGGCATGAATCCGCCACGGCAATCCGGGCACCCGTCCCCGGGCGCACAGTCAGGCGGCCGCCCGATGAGCCGCCGGCACCTCCTGCTCCAGCTCTACCGGCGCCATTGGCCAAGCCTGGCCGCCACCATCGCCCTGGCCCTGCTGACCGCGGCGGCCGGAGCGGGCCTGCTGGGCGTCGCCGGCTGGTTCCTGACCGGCGCAGCCCTGGCCGGAGCCGCCTCGGCGAGCGCGGCCCAGGCCTTCAACCTGTTCGTGCCATCGGCGCTGGTGCGCGGATTCTCGTTCATCCGTATCGGCGCCCGCTATGCGGAACGCCTGGCCGGCCATACGGCGACATTGCACCTGCTCGCGGAACTGCGCGGCACGCTCTTTCGAGCCCTGGCCCGTCTGTCGCCACGCCAGCTCGCGCGCTACCGCTCAGGCGACCTGGTGGCACGCCTGACATCGGACGTCGACGCGCTGGACACGCTGTTCCTGTCCCTGATGGCCCCGCTGCTGAGCGCCCTGATGGCGGGTCTGGCCATGACGGCATGTCTGGCCTGGCAGCTGCCGGCCGCCGCCTGGGTCGTCGCCGCGGCTTTCCTGGCCGCCTGCCTGCTGGGCCCGGCCATCCTGCTATACCAGGCCAAGGCGCCGGGCCGGGCCGTGCAGGACAGCGCCGCCCAATTGCGGGCGGCAATACAGGAAGCGGTCGAAGGCCATGCGGACATCCTCGCCCTGGCGCTCTCCGCCCCCGTCCGCCGGCATTTCGATGCCGCCTGCCGCCAGGCGTCCCATGCCCGCGACACCCAGGCCGGCCTGGGCGCCGGCGGCCAGGGTCTGATTCACGCCGCCACCGGCGCCGCCCTGCTCGCCATCCTGTGGGCCGGCCTGGATGCCGTCGAACGCGGCCTGATGCAGCCTCCCCTGCTGGCGGGGCTGCTGCTGGCCGCGCTGGGCCTGTTCGAAACCACGGGTCCCGTCGTCCGGGGCGCGGCCCGGATGGGCGCGACGCTTGCGGCGCTGACACGTATCGAGGCGATCACGGGCGCGGAGCCCGACCTGCACGATCCTCCGGTGCCCGGCAAGCTGCCGCGGACAGGCGCGCTGCAAGTCCGGGGCGTGCGCTATGCCTATCCGGAGGCTCCGGACAGACCGGTCCTCGATGGCGTCGATCTCGATCTCCCCCCCGGCAGCCGCACCGCCCTGACCGGGGCCAGCGGCTCGGGCAAGTCCACCCTGCTTCACCTGATGCTGCGCCTGGACGACCCCCAGGCGGGCTGCATCCGCTTCGGCGGAGTCGATGTGCGCGACTGCGCCCAGAGCGAACTGTATCAGCGTATCGCCCTGCTGGCCCAGGACGCGCCGCTGTTCATCGGCACGATACGGACCAACCTGCTGATCGGCGATCCGCAAGCCGATGACGGGGCCCTGTGGCATGCTCTCGAAGCCGCTCGCCTGGGCGACTTCGTCCGCGGCCTGCCGCACGGACTGGATACCTGGATCGGGGAAACGGGGGCCGGTCTTTCGGTCGGCCAGGCACGCAGGCTGGCCCTGGCCCGGACGTTATTGTCGCCCGCGGACATTCTGCTGCTGGACGAGCCGACCGCGGGCCTGGACGCCGGCACGGAGGCGGAATTCCTGGCCGACCTGTCCCGGGCAACCCAGGGCCGCACCGTCGTGCTGGCCACGCATGCGGCCCTGCCGCCCGGCGCCGTCGAACGGTCCATTTCCCTGGACGCCCCGCACCGGAACGCGCAGGACGGGCTCATCCAATCTCGAACTCGCAGACCGTGTACACCGGCAGGCCAGAGTCCCGGACGGCCTGCGAGCCGCCCAGGCCGGGCAGGTCGATAATGGCGGCGGCCTCGGCCACATTGGCCCCCAGGCGCTGCAGCAGGCGGGACGCCGCCAGCATCGTGCCACCGGTGGCGATCAGGTCGTCGATCAGCAGCACGCGCTGGCCGGGCCGCACCGAATCCGTATGCATTTCCACCGTCGCGTTGCCGTATTCCAGGGCGTATTCCTCGGCCACCGTGCGAAACGGCAATTTGCCCTGCTTGCGCACCGGCACGAAGCCCAGGTTCAGCTCGTAGGCCAGCACCGAACCCACGATGAAGCCGCGCGCGTCGATGCCCGCCACCAGGTCCAGGCGCTGGCGCATGTAGCGGTAGACGAACAGGTCGATCAGCACCCGGAACGAGCGCGGATCCTGCAGGACCGGCGTGATGTCCCGGAACTGCACGCCCTGTTTCGGCCAATCGGGCACGGTGCGGATCGTGTCGCGGATGTACTGGGCCGGATCGGTTTGCATGGCTGGGTCCTGTGGCGGGGGCATGGGGGCGGGCACAGTTTAACAAGCCGTCCCCCTCACCGAGAGGGCGGTTCCGCTTAAAATCGCGAGATGCATGCCCACCCCCAACCCAGCCCGGCGACGATCCGCGCCAGCGCCGACCGCACCTTCGGCATCGAAATCCAGGCCCTGCAGGCCCTGCGGAGCCGCATCGACGCGCGTTTCGCCCGGGCGGTCGGCCTGATCCTGGACTGTCCGGGTCGCGTCGTCGTCACCGGCATCGGCAAGTCCGGTCACATCGCCCGCAAGATCGCCGCCACGCTGGCGTCCACCGGCACGCCGGCCTTCTTCATGCATGCGGCCGAGGCCATCCACGGCGACCTGGGCATGCTCACCGGCCAGGACATCCTGCTGGCGATCTCCTATTCCGGCTCGGCCCAGGAACTGATCACCATCATTTCCGTGGCCAAGCGCATGGGCACGCGCATCATCGCCCTGACCGGCCATCCGGACTCCGAACTGGCCCTCAGCGCCGACCTGGCACTCGACGCCGCCGTGGACCAGGAGGCCTGCCCCCTGAACCTGGCACCCACCGCCAGCACCACGGCCGCCCTGGTGCTGGGCGACGCCATCGCCGTCGCCTGCCTGGAGGCGCGCGGCTTCGACCGCGAGGACTTCGCCCGCTCGCATCCTGGCGGCGCCCTGGGCCGAAGGCTGCTGACCTCCGTGGCCGACGTCATGCGCAGCGGCGCGGCCCTGCCGCGCGTCGCCCCGGACACCCTGATCCCCGACGCCCTGACCGAAATGTCCTCCAAAGGCATGGGCATGGCCATCGTCCTGGAAGGCGAGCGCCCCGTGGGCCTGTTCACCGATGGCGACCTGCGCCGCATGATCGCCCAGCACGGCGACATCCGCGCCCTGCCGGTCTCGGCCGGCATGAGCCGCCACCCGCGTTCGATCCCGGCCGACGCCCCCGCCATCGAGGCCGCCTCGACCATGGACGCGCACAAACTCAACCAGATGCTGGTCCTGGACGGCGACGGGCTATTATTGGGGGCTCTGCACATGCACGACCTCCTCGCCGCAAAGGTCATCTGATGAACGAACTGCCCGGTTTTTCCCACCCCGCCGAAGCCCAGATCCTGGCCCGCGTCCCGGAAGCGGTCCGCGACCGCGCCCGCGCCGTGCGCATGATGGTGTTCGACGTCGACGGCATCCTGACCGATGGCAGTCTCTGGTACGGCGAACACGGCGAGGCCGTCAAGCCCTTCAACGCACTGGATGGTCACGGTCTGCGGCTGCTTCGCGAACAGGGCATCCGCGTGGCCTGGGTCAGCGGCCGAAAGAGCGCCATCACGGCCCGCCGGGCGGCCGAACTGGGCATCTCCCCGGCCCTCCAGGGCGTCCGCGACAAAATCGCCACGGTCGAGGACCTGGCCCGCGAGGCCGGCCTACCCCTGCAGGCCGTGGGCTACATGGGCGACGACATCATCGACCTGCCCGTGCTGCAGCGGGTCGGCTTCGCCGCCAGCGTGCCCAATGCGCCCTTCTACGTCGGTCAGACGGCCCACTGGACCAGCACCTTGCGCGGCGGCGCGGGCGCCGTGCGTGAATGCTGCGACCTGATCCTGGCGGCCCAGGGCCGCCTGGGCGCCTGCTTCACCGCGTCCCTGTCCGCACTGGGAGGAGCCATCCAGTGAAGGATCGGCTGCCCAGTCTCGTGGCCGTACTGCTGCTCGGCCTGCTGGTGCTGGGCACCTGGTGGGCGTCCGACTACGCCCTGCGCTCGATCGAAGTCGATCCGCCCCGGCGCGTGACCCACGAACGCGACTCCTGGTCGGACCGGTTCACCATGGTGCGCACCGATTCCGCCGGGCGCGCCATCAACCGTCTGGAAGGCACCGCCATGGAGCACTTCCCGGACACCGGCGCCTATGAAATCACCTCGCCGCACGCGGTCGGCCACCAGCCAGACTCCCCCATCACCGAAGGCACCGCCGACCATGGCACGCTCGACGAACACGGCGACCGCATCGTGCTGAACGGCAACGCACACCTGAAACGCCTGCCCGACGCCGACCACCAGTTGCTGGACGTGCGCAGCACCCAGTTGATCATCGAGCCCAACCGGGACCTGGTCCACACGGACCGCCCGGCGCTGGTCGTCAACGGCAACTCCACGCTGCGGGGCAAGGGCATGCGCTACGATAACCGCACCCGACAGCTGACCGTCACGGCGGCCAGCGATGTCAAGATCTCGGGCGAAGACCAGGCCGCCCGCAACGCCGGACCCAGAAAGAACGCACGACCATGAAAATCCCGTCCCCCGCCCTGATCGCATCGATCGCCGCCTGCGCCCTGCTGTCCCTGGCCGCCCAGACAGCCGCCGCGCAGGGCAAACCCGCGCCGGCCAAGGACGAGCCCGACACGGTGATCCTGTCCGACACCCTGCACTACGATGACGTCAACAAGACCAGCACCTTTACCGGCAACGTGGTCCTGACCCGGGGCGCGATGACCCTGCGCGGCGACAAGCTCGTCACCCATGAGGACGCCCAGGGCAATCAGTTCGGCACCGCCACGGCCGCCAAGGGCGGGGTCGTCACGATCCGCCAGGAAAACCCCGAAAAGTTCGAGACGATCATCGCCACCGGCCTGCAGGCCGACTATGCGGGCTCGTCGGGCGACATCACCCTGACGGGACAGGCCACCGTGACCCGCCAGATCTGCGGCCAGGCGTTCGACAACGTCCGGGGCGCCCGCATCATCTATCACGAAAAGTCCGGCACCTACGAGGCGTTCGGCGGGCAGAACTCGGCCGCCGCCGGCGGTCGCGTCCGGTCCCTGGCCCAGCCTCAGTCCCGCATCGACCAGGCCATCGCCCGGTGCAAGGCCAAGAAAGCGGACCGCTCGTAATCCCCATGCCCGCACACGATTCCCACTCCGCCGCCAATGCCACCCGCGCGTCCGGCAGCCTCCAGGCCATCGGTCTGGGCAAGACCTTCGGCCGCCGGGCCGTCGTCCAGGACGTTTCCCTGTCGGTGGACAGCGGCGAGGTCGTCGGCCTGCTCGGCCCCAACGGGGCCGGCAAGACCACCAGTTTCTACATGATCGTGGGACTGATCCCGGCCGACACGGGCCGCATCATGATCGACGAGCACGAGGTCACCGGCATCCCCATGCATCGGCGAGCCCGGCTGGGCCTGTCCTATCTGCCCCAGGACGCCTCGGTCTTCCGCCGCCTGACGGTGGAGCAGAATATCCGCGCGGTGCTGGAACTGCAGCGCGACACCCAGGGCCGTTCCCTGTCGGCCGCCGCCCTGGAAGAACGCCTGGAATCCCTGATCGACGAACTGCAGATCGAACACATCCGCCACAACATGGCGATTTCATTGTCGGGAGGCGAACGCCGCCGGGTGGAGATCGCCCGCGCCCTGGCCACCCATCCACGATTCATCCTGCTGGACGAACCCTTCGCCGGGGTGGATCCGATCGCGGTGATCGAGATCCAGCGCATCGTGCAGTTCCTGAAGGGGCGCAACATCGGCGTGCTGATCACCGACCACAACGTGCGGGAAACCCTGGGGATCTGCGACCGCGCCTACATCATCAGCGAGGGCCGCGTCCTGACCAGCGGCCACCCCAACGAGATCGTGGACAACGAGGCCGTGCGCCAGGTGTATCTGGGGAAGAATTTCCGGATGTGAGTGCCCCCGCGCCGCGCAGCCCGCGGCCGCTTGCTGTCCACCTCGCGGCCTGCATGCCGCCCGGATTCGCCAGGCACAGGCCAGTCCGCAGGGACTGCCCTGCGTCCGGGCTCATCCCCGAGGGGGCGCTTTTCGCCTTGGGGCGGCGCCCGGCGGCGAAAAGGCCGCAGCAAGGTGCGCATCCCGGATCAGTCTCTGCGGACTGATCCGGGTATCTTACACCGGAAGCGGGCCCTTGATGTGGCCGGGGCAATGGGTACACTGGACCTGTCATCGAACTGTCAGAAAAGGAGGCCGATCCCGTCCGTACCCGGTTTTCTCCGGAACTCTCCCCGTCTTTCCGCAAGGAGTCTGCACTATGAGCCTGACAATCACCGGTCGCAATCTGGAAATCACCCCGGCCATCCGCGAATACGTCCACACCAAGACGGCGCGTGTCCTGCGGCACTTCGATCAGGTCATCGACACCCAGGTCATGCTCTCGATCGAGCCTTTGAAGCACACCGCCGAGATCACCATGCGCCTGCGTGGCAAGGACCTGCACTGCGAAGCCTCGGACGACAACCTGTATGCGGCCATCGATCTGCTGGTCGACAAGGCCGACCGCCAGGTCATCAAATACAAGACCAAGGCTCAGAACCACGTCCACGAACCTCCCAAGCGCCAGGAGATCCCTGCCTGACGACGCACGGGCGGGCCGGCTCCTCCGGCCCGGAACGACACATGGCCTCGAGACGATCGTCCGGGGCCGCATTGTTTTCGGCCGTCCGGCGGAGGCGTTCCCTCGATGGCCCATTTACCTATAATGGACGCCATGAATCTCACACCTCGCATCCTGCCGCCCGAAAACATCGTCCTGGACCTGGCCGCCACCAGCAAGAAGCGAGCCTTCGAGCACGCCGGGCTGCTGTTCGAGAATCATCAGGGCGTCGCGCGCACGGCGGTCTTCCACAGTCTTCTGGCCCGCGAGCGGCTGGGTTCGACCGCACTGGGCCACGAGGTCGCCATCCCGCACGGACGGCTCAAGGACCTGCGGGAGCCCCACGCCGCCTTCATCCGGCTGGCCGAACCCGTCCGCTTCGACGCCAACGATGGCCGCACCGCCCGCCTGCTGTTCTTCCTGCTGATTCCGGAAACCGCCACCCAGACCCACCTGGACCTGCTGGCCGGCATCGCCCGCCTGATGTCCGACGCCGGCATACGCCAGGCCTTGACGCAGTCCGCGGACCCTCGGGAAATCCACCATCTCATCCTGACTGGCGCGAGCGCCCCGGCCCCTGAACATGCTGACCATCCAAGAGCTGATTCGTGACAACGCCGAGAAGATCCCCTTCTCCTGGATCGCAGGCAAGGACGCCGCCGGCCAGCGCCTGATTTCCGACGGCGGCGGCGCCGCCGCCGATCTGGTCGGCCACCTGAACCTGATCCACCCGGGCCGCATCCAGGTCTTCGGCGCCGAGGAAATGTCCTACTACCTGCGGCTCGAACAGCGCCGTCGCCGGCACCACCTGGACGAACTGGTGGCCGGGGGCGTGCCGGCCATCTTCCTGGCGGCCGGCACCCAGGCGCCCGACGATCTCCGGACCTACTGCCTGGAACACGACATCCCGCTGCTGGCGACGCCCACCGACGCCGCCCTGCTGATCGACCTGCTGCGCATTTACCTGGGCAAGCGGATGGCGCCCAAGACCACGGTGCACGGCGTCTTCATGGACGTGCTAGGCCTGGGAGTCCTGATCACCGGGGAATCCGGGCTGGGCAAGAGCGAGCTGGCCCTGGAACTGATTTCCCGGGGCCACGGGCTGGTGGCCGACGACGCCGTCGAACTCTCGCGCACCGCGCCGAATTTCGTCGAGGGCCAGTGCCCGCCCCTGCTGCAGAATCTGCTGGAGGTCCGCGGCCTGGGATTGCTGGACATCCGCACGATCTTCGGCGAGACTTCGGTGCGGCGCAAGATGAAGATCAAGCTGATCGTCCATCTGGTGCGCCTGACGCCCGACACCTTCGAGCGCCTGCCGACCCAGGACGAATACCAGGATGTCCTGGGCATTCCGATCCGCCGGGTGATGCTGCAGGTCGCGGCGGGCCGCAACCTGGCCGTGCTGGTCGAGGCCGCCGTGCGCAACACCATCCTCAGCCTGCGCGGCATCGACACCATGAGCGACTTCATCGAACGCCAGGCCCTGGCCATCATGGAAAGCTCCCGGGAGACCCGGCCGTGACCGCACGCCACAGCGCGGGCCTCGCCGTTCATGACGGATCCAGGCGAGGCTTCTTTCATCCAGAGCCGAATACGTCCTCGCCGCGCACGCCATGCTGAACATCGTCCTCATCACCGGCATCTCCGGCTCCGGCAAGTCCGTGGCCCTGCGCATGCTGGAAGACACCGGTTACACCTGCATCGACAACCTGCCGGTGCGGTTCCTGCACGAATTCATCGCCAGCACCCAGGACAGCGGACTGGAACGGGTGGCGGTCGCCATCGACGTGCGCACGCCGGGCGACCTGGACGACCTGCCCGGCATCCTGACCAGTCTGCGCGCCATGGGCACGGCGCTGCACGTGATCTTCCTGGACGCGGACGACAACACCCTGATGCAGCGCTATTCCGAATCCCGGCGCCGCCACCCCCTGACCGACCGCCTGCGGCACGAGGGCCTGGACCCCTCGCTGCAGGATTGCATCACCCGCGAACGGGAACTCCTGGCCCCCCTGCGCAACCAGGAGCATGTCATCGACACCTCGGACCTGGCGCCGGGGCAGCTGCGCGCCTGGGTGCGCGACCTGGTCCAGACGGATCGTCCCTCGGTGATCCTGACCTTCGAGTCCTTCGCCTACAAACGGGGGGTACCGCACGACGCCGACCTGGTCTTCGACGTGCGCTGCCTGCCCAACCCCCACTACGACTCGCAACTGCGCCCCCTGACGGGGCGCGACGCCCCGGTCGCCGCCTGGCTGGCCCAGTTCGGCAGCGTCGAGGCCATGATCGACGACATCGCCACCTTCATCCGGAAATGGCTGCCCCTGTACATGCAGGACACGCGCAACTACCTGACAGTGGCCATCGGCTGCACCGGCGGCCAGCATCGCTCGGTCTACGTCACCGAGCAGCTCGCCCGGCGCTTCGCGGATCATTCGCCCCTGCTGGTGCGCCACCGCAACCCCAATCTGCAGGAGAGCCGGCCATGAGCGCGCCGGGCCGCCCCAAGCGCGAATTCTCTCTGAGTGGGGGAAGTCCGGACGCGGGACAGGCCCTGCGGGCCGGTACGCACCTGACGGGCCCGGGCGGCACGCAAGCCGCGAGAAGGATGATGCGCCGCCTGATTCCGTGCCTGCTGGGCGCTGCGCTGGTCGTCCTGGCGGGCTGCGCCTCGCGCTCGGGCGGCTATTACAAGGACGACGGTCCCGGCCGGGACATCCCGGCCGACATCGCTTCCATTCCCGACGCCGTCCCGCGCATCGAACAGCATGCCCCCGCCAATTTCCGCCCCTACGAAGTCTTCGGCGTGCGTTATGTCCCGATCGCCGAGGACCAGCCCTACCGCCAGGAAGGCCTGGCCTCGTGGTATGGACGCAAGTTCCACGGCGAGAAGACCGCCAATGGCGAGACCTACGACATGTACGCCATGACGGCGGCGCATCCGACCCTCCCGATCCCCAGCTATGCGCGTGTGACCCGGGTGGGCACCAGCCGCTCGGTGGTCGTGCGCATCAATGACCGGGGGCCCTTCCATCCGGGACGCATCATTGATCTGTCCTACGTGGCCGCCGCCAAGCTGGGGCTGATCGGCCCCGGCAGCGGCCGCGTGGTGGTGCAGGCCATCACCAACGCCGACATCCGCGCCGGCCGCTATCCGGCCGCGCCCCTGATGGCCTCGGCTCCGGCGGCCTCGACGCCCTCGCTACCCGGCACAGCCCGGACGCAGCAGGTCGGCCTGCCCGCCGATCCGCCCGCCCCTCAGGCGCCGTCGCCTCCATCGGAGCCCGCGCCCTCGATGCCCGAAACGCGGCAACCAGGCGGTATCTACCTGCAGTTCGGCGCCTTCTCCTCGGCCCAGAACGCCCAGGCGCTGGCCCGGCGCGTCAATATCGAAGCCGCGGGCCAGGCCGAGCCCGCCACCGTCACGCACCAGCCACCGCTCTACAAGGTCCGCATGGGTCCCTATCTGTCGCGCGACGAGGCCGCCCATACCGCTTCGCGGCTGGCGGAGTCCGCCGGACTGAACCCCGTGATCGCGCTGGACCAAGGGCTTTAGCGCCAAGGAACCTCTGAGTCGGACGGGGCCATTTTCAAATTGTGGCATCTCTCCACGTCGCGGCCTGCATGCCGCTCCGATTCGATAGGCATGAAATGGTCCGCAGGGACCATTTCATGTCCGATCTCATCCCCGTGCCAGCGCCCAGGCGTACAGCCGGTCGCGCGCCAACCCCGTTGCCCGGGCGCCGATCCGCGCCGCATCGCGCACGGACAGGTCCTCCAGCAACGCCTCCATGACCCTGCGCTGCTCGGGCGACAGATCCTCGTCCGGAGCCTCCGCCCGCTCCTCCGCATGCACCACCAGCACGAACTCGCCCCGCTCCCGATGGGCGTCTCCATCCAGCCAGGCGATGGCCTCTCCCGCCGGCAGAGTCCGGATCTCCTCGAAGCGCTTGCTCAGTTCGCGCGCCACGGTCAGCCTCCGGTCCGGGCCGGCCACCGCCGACAGATCCCCGAGGGCCGCGCGCAGTCGGTGCGGCGTCTCGAACATCACCACCGGCACCGGCCAGGCAAGCCACCGCTCCAGCCACTTGCGACGCGCCTGGGCCTTGGACGGCATGAAGCCGGCGAAGGCGAAACCGGGTTCCTCATCGCGGGTGGCGCCGCTCGCCATGAGGGCGGCGACCACGGCGCTGGGCCCCGGCAGGGGCACGACCCTGTGGCCGGCCGCCTGAACCTCGCGCACCACCCGCGCGCCCGGATCGCTCACCGCGGGCGCGCCGGCGTCGGACACCAGAGCGATGCGCTCGCCACGGGCCAGCCGCCGGATCACGGCCTCGGCCGCCTCGCGCTCGTTGTGGCGGTGAGCCGCCAGCAACGGCGTATCGATCCCCCAGGCGTCCAGCAGCGCCCGGGTGGTGCGGGTGTCCTCGGCCGCGATCGCGTCGCAGCGGCGCAGGGCCTCCCAGGCGCGCAGGCTCAGATCCTCCAGATTGCCGATCGGCGTCGCCACCACGTACAGGCAACCCTCCGGCCAGGACTGACCCGCCGCCAACTCCGCGTGACGTTTCCACGTCGGCCCGGCCTTTTCCCAGTCTGCACTGTCCGTCATACTCGCTCTTTCCTCATGCCGATTGGATTTCCCATGCCCGCGGACCCCTATGAAACCGCCAGACAGGCCCAGCGCCGGGCGGTGGAGCGCCGCAAGCGGCGACTGCGGCGCTCCGGGCAGGTGGCCGCCGGCACCGCCGACAGAGCCGCCGCCGAGCCGCCGGCCGGGTCCCCGGCCCAACGCCGTGGCCGCGAAACCGAGGCGCGGGCGGCACGCCACCTGGAAGCGCGCGGTGTGCGCATCCTGGCGGCCAACCTGCGCTGCCGCGCCGGGGAAATCGACCTGGTGGCCCGCGAAGGCGCCCTGCTGCTGTTCATCGAAGTGCGTGAACGCCGCAATCCGGCCTTCGGCGGCGCCGCCGCCAGTGTAAACCGCTCCAAGCAGGCCCGGCTGATCCGGGCCGCGCGCCACTTCCTGCCCCGACTCGTCCGGCTGCATTTCGGCGGCGCCGCCCCGGCCTGCCGCTTCGACGTGGTGGCCTTCGACACGGACCGGCCCCTCTGGATCCGCGACGCCTTCCGTGCCTGAGCGGTCCGTAAACTGTTACGTTCAGGGGCGCCGGGGCGGCGCGCTCATGCGATAATCGGCGCATGGACATGACCTCCCGCATGACGTCGCACTTCGACGACGCCGTCGACGCGTTCCGCTCCAGCACCCGCGATCTGGCCCCCGCCCTGGCCGCCGCAGTCGATCTGCTGTTCGGCGCCCTGACCAACAATGCCCGCATCCTCGCCTGCGGCAACGGCGGCTCCGCCGCGGACGCCCAGCACTTCGTGGCCGAACTCGTCGGCCGCTTCGAGCGCGACCGCCTGCCGCTGGCCGGCATCGCCCTGAACACCGACACCTCGATCATGACCGCCGTGGGCAACGACTACGGCTTCAATTCCGTGTTCGAACGCCAGGTGGCCGCCCTGGGCCAGCCCGGCGACATCCTGGTGGCCATCACCACCAGCGGCAATTCGCCCAACGTCCTGCGCGCCATCGAAGCCGCGCACGAACGCGACATGCAGATCATCGCCCTGACCGGCAAGGGCGGCGGACAGCTCAATTCCCTGCTCTACGAGACCGACATCCACCTCTGCGTCCCGCACGACCGCACCATGCGCATCCAGGAAGTCCACATCCTGCTGCTGCACGCCATGTGCGACGGCATCGACGCCCTGCTCCTGGGAGACCCTCTCTGATGACCGTTTCCGTCCGCACGCTCGCCCGCCTCCTGATCGGCCTCGCCGGCCTGTCCCTCCTGTCGGGCTGCGGCCTGTTCGTCGTGGGCGGCGCGGCCGCCACCTCCGCCGCCGTGGCCACCGACCGGCGCACCGCCGGCGAACAGGTCGACGACCAGACGATCGAGTTGCGCGTCTCCAGCGAGATGAACAAAGCCTTCGACGACAAGGCCCGCGTCCTGGGAACGTCCTATGCGGGCCGGCTGCTGCTGGTGGGCGACGTCCCCACCGAAGCCGACCGTCAGCGGGCCGAGACCATCGCCCGGGACATCACCAAGGTCCGTTCGGTGGACAACTACATCCGGGTCGGGGACATCACCCCGCTCAGCGTGCGCACCAACGACACCTGGCTGACCTCCAAGGTCAAGAGCCAGCTTGTCGCCACCGAGAACGTGCCCTTCCGCACCATCAAGGTCACGACCGAGCGCGGAGTCGTCTATCTGATGGGCAAGGTCACCGACGAGGAAGGCCGCCGCGCCGCTTCCGCCGCTTCGGGGATTTCAGGAATCAATAAAGTCGTAAAATTGTTCACGATCGTGGCGCGCGAAACCCTGCTCACCGAACCCGGCAGGCAGGGCGCCGCGCCCGTCAGCGATTCCAGTTCATCCGGCGCATCCGCTCCGCCGCCCGCGGGCGGCGACGGCGGCGCCCAAGCCATGCCCGTGCAATGAAAAACATGACCCCCACGCTGCGCCCTTCGGGCTTGCCGCCCCCAAAGAGGGCTTTTCATCTTGGGGCGGCCCTGCGATGAAAAGACTATTCCTTGGCCTGGCGGCCATCGTGGCGATCGGCGCCGCCGCCCTCTGGCAGTTCCAGGGATCCGCCCAGGCGGCGCCCGACATCGCCTTCACCGACCTGAACGGCCATACCGTCACCACCCAGGACCTGCGCGGCAAAGTCGTGCTGGTCAAGTTCTGGGCCACCAGTTGCACCACCTGCGTGGCGCAGATGCCCGACACCGTCCGCCACTACCAGGAACTGAAATCCCGGGGCTTCGATACCATCGGCGTGGCCATGCAGTACGATCCGCCCAACTACGTCAAGAACTTCACCGAAACGCGCCGGTTGCCCTTCCCGGTGGTCATCGACGCCCAGGGCAGGATCGCCCAGGCCTTCGGCGACGTGCGCCTGACGCCCACGGCCTTCCTGATCGACAAGCAGGGCCGCATCATCAAACGCTATCTCGGCAACTACGACGAAAAGGCCTTCATGGCCACGGTCGAACAGGCGCTGGCTTCCTGACATGACGAATACCGCCCAGGACATCTCTTCCCAAACGCCGGCCGCCCTCAAGGCCGAAGTCCTCTCCGAGGCCCTGCCCTACATCCGCCGCTTTCACGGCAAGACCGTCGTCATCAAGTACGGCGGCAACGCCATGACCGACGAACACCTGCAGCGCAGCTTCGCCCACGACGTGGTGCTGCTCAAGCTGGTCGGTCTGAACCCGGTGGTGGTGCACGGCGGCGGCCCGCAGATCAACAGCGCGCTCAAGCGCATCGGCAAGGAAGGCACTTTCATCCAGGGCATGCGCGTCACCGACGCCGAAACCATGGAAGTCGTCGAATGGGTGCTGGGCGGCCAGGTCCAGCAGGACATCGTCATGATGGTCAACGAGGCCGGCGGCAAGGCAGTGGGACTGACCGGAAAGGACGGCTGTCTGATCCAGGCGCGCAAGAAGCTCATGCCCGACCCCGACCACCCCGGCCAGATGCTGGACATCGGCTTCGTGGGCGACATCGAGCGCGTCGAGCCGGCCGTCGTCAAGGCGCTCCAGGACGACCAGTTCATCCCCATCATTTCGTCCATCGGCTACGGCGAGGACGGCCAGGCCTACAACATCAACGCCGACGTCGTCGCCGGCAAGATGGCCGAGGTCCTGGGCGCCGAAAAGCTCGTCATGCTGACCAACACCCCGGGGGTGCTGGACAAGAACGGCCAACTGTTGCGCAGCCTGTCGGCCCAGACGATCGACACGCTGTTCCAGGACGGCACCCTGTCGGGCGGCATGCTGCCGAAGATCTCCTCGGCGCTGGACGCCGCCCGCCACGGCGTGAATTCGGTGCACATCATCGACGGCCGCGTGCCGCACTGCCTGCTGCTGGAAATCCTGACGGATCGCGGCGTGGGCACCATGATCAGTTCGCATTGATGCCTCGCCCGGCGCCGACGAATCAGGGCGGCCCGCAGGCCGCGAGGCGGCCAGCGCGAAGCGCCAAGAGTGCCCTATGAAAGCGCCCAGCCCCTTGCGGCGCCGGCGGGCCGTCCGGCCCGACGATCCGGTCTGGCTGTTCGACCTGGACAATACCCTGCACGACGCCTCGCGCGGCATCTTCCGCGCCATCGACCGGCGCATGGGCGCCGCCGTGGCCCAGGCCTTGAGCCTGCCCCCGGACCAGGCCAATGCCCTGCGCCTGCGTTACTGGGAACGCTACGGCGCCACCGCCATCGGCCTGGCGCGCCACCACGGGGTGAACCTGCGCCAGTTCCTCGCGATCTGCCACGATTTCGACATCGCCCCGCTGGTGCACTCCGAAACCGGCCTGGCCGCCCGCCTGCGCGGCCTGCCGGGCACGCGCATCGTGCTGACCAACGCACCCGCCCATTACGCCCGCCGCGTGCTGGACGCGCTGGGGATCCTGCAGGAATTCGATGGCCTCTGGGCCATCGACCACATGATGCCCATGGGGCTGGCGCGGCCCAAGCCGTCGCCCGGCCTGATGCGCATGGTGGCCGCCCGGCTGGGCGTGCCGCCCCGCCGGATCATCCTGGTCGAAGACACCGAGCGCAACCTGAAATCCGCCCGCCAGGCCGGCATGCGCACCGTCTGGCTGTACCATCCCGGCACGCCGTTTTCCCGCCAGAGGAATGGCCGCGACCTGTACGTGGATGCGCGGATCAACCGCCTGGGGACACTGCTGCTGCGTGCCCGCGCCGGGCGCATACCGGGCAGTCCGGATCGCGCCTGAAGCGGATCGTGTGCCACTGCATGCGCAGGGCGTCGACCGACAGCAGCCGCCCGACCAGGGGCTCGCCCATGCCGGTGATCACCTTGATGGCCTCGGTCGCCTGAACGCTGCCCACCATGCCCACCAGGGGCCCCAGCACCCCCGTGGTGGCGCAGCGCAGTTCCTCGACATCGTCGGCCTCGGGGAACAGACAGTGATAGCAGGGCGCGTCCGCATCCCGCAGATCGTAGACGCTGATCTGCCCCGAGAACTTGATCGCCGCCCCCGAGACCAGGGGCTTGCGGACCATCACACAGGCGCGATTGATGGCGTGTCGGGTGGCGAAATTATCGCAGCAGTCCAGGACCACGTCGACGTCGCGGACCAGCTCCCGCAGACGGACATCGTCCAGGCGCTCGACCAGCGCCCGCACCTGGACGTCGGGATTCAGTGCGAGCAGGGCGTCCCGGCCCGATTCGGCCTTGGGCCGCCCCAGGCCGGACATGACATGCAGGATCTGGCGCTGCAAGTTGCTGAGCTCGACGACATCGTCGTCCACCAGCGTGATCCGTCCCACGCCCGCGGCGGCCAGGTACAGCGCCGCCGGAGATCCCAGGCCGCCCGCGCCGACGATGAGCGCCCGGGCCGCCAGCAGACGCTCCTGGCCCTCGATACCCAGCTCATCGAGCAGGATGTGCCGGGCATAGCGCGTCAGCCGCGCATCATCCAGGGCGGATTCGTCGCCCATCACGGGATCCTGATCAGGCCTTCCGGAGTGACGCGGTAGCGTTCGACCCCGTCGCCGGCGTCATTCAGGGTTTTTTTTTCCGCCGGGGCGGGTTTCCCGGCCGCGCCGGCCGCGGACTTGGCCGCCGCGCCGGCCGGGCTTTCCGCCTTGGCCTCGGCGCGCGCCTGCCGCACTTGATCGGGGTCGGATTTCTGGATCGGACGGCCCTGCAGGGCATTGATGGCCTGCCGCAGCTGCCAGTCGTCCGCGCCGCCGAATTCGAACATCTTGATCTCGCCCTGGACGAAGTCGCCGTCGTCCGCATCATCCGTGCCCTGGGCACCGGACTGGGTTTCCAGGTGGTGCTGCAGGTCAACCTCGCGCTGCATGCGGAACAGGTTGCCCGCGGCGCTGTCGTCCACCACATGGTCGGGGGAGACTCCCGTGTTCTGAATCGAGCGACCGCTGGGCGTATAGTAGCGCGCCGTGGTGAGCTTGATGCCCGTGTCTTTGTCCAGTTGCAGAACGGACTGCACCGAACCCTTGCCGAACGTGCGGTTGCCGATGATGCGGGCGCGCTTGTAGTCCTGCAGCGCGCCGGCCACGATTTCCGAGGCCGAGGCCGAGCCGACGTTCACCAGCACCACCAGCGGCACCGTGCGCGTCCAGGCGGGCAACTGCCCGCCGTCCTCGACGCCGTGATTGCCGTTCAGGGAACGGGCATAGAATTCCTCGTTCGAGGATGGAATGCGGCCTTTGGTGGACACGACCAGCTTGCCGGGTTCCAGGAAGGCCGATGCCACGCCGATGGCCCCGTCCAGCAGGCCGCCCGGATCGTTGCGCAGATCCAGCACCAGGCCCTTGGGCGCCTGCTTCTTCGACAGGCTGGCCAGCATCCGCACGAGATCGGAGGTGGTGCGGTCCTGGAACTGGCTGATGCGCACGTAGGCGATGTCGCCGTCGAGCATCTTGCCGCGCACGCTGCGGGTTTTGATCATTTCCCGCACGATGCGGAATTTCAGGGGCTTGGGGCTGCCGGCGCGCTGGATCGTCAGGTTGATCGGGGTGCCGGGATCGCCGCGCATTTTCTTCACGGCATCGTTCAGGCTCATGCCCTTGGTGGGCTCGCCGTCGATCTGAGTGATCAGATCGCCCGTCAGGATGCCGGCGCGCGCCGCCGGCGTGTCTTCGATCGGAGCGATGACCTTGGGCATGCCGTCCTGGGTGCCGATCTCGATGCCCAGCCCCCCGAAGCCGCCGCGCGTGATGTCCTGCATCTGCTTGTAGCCTTCCTCGTCCAGGTACACCGAGTGCGGGTCCAGGTCGGAGAACAGGCCCTTGATCGCGTCGTCGATCAGCGTCTGGTCGGGCACGGACTCGACATAGCTGGACTTGATCGCGCCGTAGACATTGGCGAACTGCTGCAATGCCTTGAGCGGAAGAGGCTCGCCCTTCTGGGCGGCCGCCGAAATGCCGAGGCTGACCAGGATCCCTCCCAGGAAACCCACCAGAATCCAGCTCAACGATCGATTGTTTCGAGTGCTCATGCACGTTCCTAAGCGATGACCGGGCCGCCGCGGTGGCGCCAGGCGCGCATCGGACGACGAATGGTACATAGTACAGAAATTAAGCGCGAAATAGTCCGCGGCGCTTTCATCCTATTTCATCCAGAGTTCCGGATTGATCGGGGCTCCGTTGTGCCGCAATTCGAAGTACAAGCCGGGCTCGACCTGGCCGCCCGTGGCCCCGACCCGCGCCACCTCGTCGCCGCGCGCCACCACGTCGCCGACCTGGCGCATCAGGGACTGGTTGTAGGCGTAGATGCTGAGGTATTGCTTGCCGTGATCGATGATCAGCAGGTTGCCGAAACCGCTCAGCCAATGGGCGAACACCACGCGACCGGCGGCCACGGCGCGCACCGGCGTGCCCGCCGCCGCGCGCAGCACGATGCCGCGCCACAGTCCGCCGTCGGGCCGCTGCGTGCCGAAACGCCCCTGGATCTCGCCCGCCACGGGACGGGGCAAGCCCTTGCCCAAGCCGGCGAAGCCTCCATCGGGCTCGGCCCGCGCGGACGTCTCGCTCCCGGATGCGGCCTCCTTGGGCGCCTCGTCCCCCGACGGCTCCACCCGGGCCGGGGGCCGCTCCGGCGCGGCCTCGTCCGGTTGCGACGCTCGGGCCTCGTCTTCCCGCATGTGACGCTCGGCCTGCTCGCGCACATGGCGCGCCTGCTCGGCGGCGCGGGCGCGCTCCTGCTCACGGCGGGCCTTCTCGGCCCTGGCGCGCTCGGCCTGCTCGCGCGCACGGCGCTCGGCCTCGGCCTTCAGGGCCGCCTGGCGCCGGGCCTCGGCCCGGGCGATCTCGGCATCCAGGTCCTTGATCAGGCTGCCCAGGCGCGCATCGCGCGCCTGGAGCTGCCTGGCCTGGCCACGCTCGTCGTCCAGCCGGGCCCTGATCTTTTCCAGCACTTCGCGGCGCTGCGCCTGCCGGGTCTGCAGTTCCTCGCGGCGCTTCCGGACGTCGGCCCGCACCGCGTCGAGTTCCCGGCGACTGTCGCCGGCCTGTCGCCGCAGGTCGGCCAGCCGGTCCAGCGTGGCCCGCAAGGCGTCGAGCGCCTGGGTGCGGGACCGGGTGACGTAGGCCAGCCAGGCCAGCTCGCGACCGATCTCCTGGGGATCGCGCCCCGACAGAAGCGCGGTCCAGGGCGACAGTCCACTGGCGTACTGGGCGCGCAACTGGTCTGCCAGGGCTTTCTGCTGACGCTCGAGTTCCTCGGACTGCTGACCGCTGGTCGTGTCCAGCCGGCGCAGGGTGTCCCGCAGCACGGTCTCGCGCCGGTCCAGTTCAGCCAGTTCGCGACTGATGTCCGAAATCGCCTGTTCGGAGACCTGCAGCGCGCGGCTGGCGTCCTCGCGCGAGGATTCCGAGGATTCGATGCGCTTCTGCAGCGCATCGATCTGCTCGCGCAAAGCGGCCCGGTCCTCGCGGGCGCGCGCCTGCCGGGATTCCAGGCCGGACTGCGCCCCGGCCGCCTGGCAGGCCAGGACAGCCGCCAGGCACAGGACGGACACCGGCCACCCGAGCGCGCGCATCCGGCGCAGGCCGCGCGAGCGCGGGCGCCCGCCCGTCCGGACGATGATGTTCATGATCGGATGCCTGGGACCGGTGGACGCTAGACCGCCTTCGCCTTGCCCTGGTTGGCGACCGCCTGCATGGCGGCTCGGATCTGCTCCTCGTCGCCCAGGTAATAGTGGCGCAGGGGACGCAGCTCGTCGTCCAGCTCATAGACCAGTGGCTGGCCGGTCGGGATGTTCAGGCCGATGATGTCCTCGTCCGAGATCCCGTCCAGGTGCTTGATCAGGGCACGCAGGCTGTTGCCGTGAGCCGAGACCAGCACCCGACGCCCGGAACGGATGGCGGGCGCGATGGATTCGCTCCAGAAGGGCACCACGCGGGCCACCGTGTCGCGCAGGCATTCCGTGGCCGGCAGCTCGCCTGCCGGCACCCGGCGGTAGCGGGCGTCGAAGCGCGGGTGGCGCGGATCGTCCTCGGCCAGGGGTTCGGGAGCGATCGCGTAGGCGCGGCGCCATTGCAGCACCTGGGCCTCGCCGTAGCGGGCGGCCGTCTCGGCCTTGTTCAGGCCCTGCAGCGCGCCGTAGTGGCGCTCGTTCAGCCGCCAGTGCAGGCCGATAGGCGTATACATGGCGTCCATGGCGTCCAGCGCGATCCACAAGGTGCGGATGGCGCGCTTGAGCACCGACGCGTAGGCCAGGTCGAATTCATAGCCCTGCGCGCGCAGCAGTTCCCCCGCCTGGCGCGCCTGCTCGCGGCCGGTGTCGGTGAGGTCCACATCGGTCCAGCCCGTGAAGCGATTTTCGAGATTCCATTGGCTTTCGCCATGGCGCATGAGTACCAGTTTGTGCATGTTCGCAAGCTCGCAAAGTCCAAAACTGCCGACCATTTTATAATCCCCGGGCATTTGTTTTTTTTACCGCCGTTACAGGACAGGAATCGCCGTGGACTTCTTACTCAGCCAGAACAACCTCTGGATTCTGCTCATCGCCCTGGCTTCCGGGGCTCTGCTGCTGTGGCCCAGCCTGTCCAGGGGCCGCTCGACGGGGCGCGTGGCCCTGGCCGAGGCCATCCGCCTGGTCAACCAGGAACACGGCCAGTTCGTGGACGTGCGACCCGCCGATCAGTTCAAGACCGGCGCCATTCCCCAGGCCCGCAACATCCCCCTGGACACGCTGGAATCGCACGTCAACAGCCTGCCCAAGGACAAGCCCATCGTCCTCGTGGACGCCCATGGGCGCGACGGCGCCAAGGCCGTGGCCCAATTGCGCAAGCACGGCTTCGATCGGGTATCCTGCCTCGACGGCGGACTGAGCGCCTGGACCGAAGGCAGTCTGCCCCTGAAAAAATCCTGACCGGAATCTTCTTCCCATGGCCCAAGTCACCATGTACTGCACCTCCGTGTGCCCCTATTGCGTCCGCGCCGAAATGCTGCTCAAGCAACGCGGCATCAGCGAGATCCACAAGATCTTCATCGACCGCGATCCATCCCAGCGCGCCATCATGATGGAACGCACCGGCCGGCGCACCGTGCCCCAGATCTACATCGACGAGCGCCACATCGGCGGCTTCGACGATCTCTCGGCCCTGGACCGCGCCGGCGGCCTGCTGCCCCTGCTGCAGGCCTGATCCCGGGCGGCCCCGACCGTCTCCCCACCCCTCACCCCGGAATCCCTTCCATGTCCGACGAAAACCACACCCAGAACGGCCAGGCCCCCAGCTTCGGTCTGCAGCGCACCTACGTCAAAGACCTGTCGCTGGAAATGCCCAACGCCCCGGAAATCTTCCTCGAGCAGGAAGGCCCGACCGTCGAGGTCTCCATCCAGGTCGGCGGCCAGCAGCTGGCGGAATCCGTATTCGAATCCACCGTGACCGCCACGGTGACCACGCGCATCGGCGACAAGGTCCTGTACCTGGTCGAACTCTGCCAGGCCGGCATCTTCGAGGCCGCCAACATCCCGGCCGAACAGCTCGATCCGCTGCTGGGCATCGTCTGCCCGACCATGCTCTACCCCTACCTGCGCGCCAACGTCGCCGACGCGATCACGCGCACTTCGATGCCGCCGCTGCACCTGAGCGAAATGAACTTCCAGGCCCTGTACGAACAGCGCCTGGCGCAGCAGCCGGACGCGCGAGCCCAGGACGAGGACTCCGGTCTGATCCTGCCCCCCGGCGCGCGCAACTGATCGGCGAGGCTCGCACGTCATGGCGCCGGTCCGGCTTTGCGTCCTGGGAGCGGGCAACTGGGGCACCGCCCTGGCGGCCCTCGCCAGCGCCCGGTCCGACACCCTGATCTGGGCCCGCGATCCGGATCAGGCGCAAGCCATCGACCAGCGGCACATCAATCCGCGCCACCTGCCCGACATCGTCCTGCCGCCCGCCCTGCGGGCGACCGGCGACTTCGACGCCGCGCTGGCGCATGTGCTGGACGGCCCCGATCCGGCCGACCGCCTGATCGTGCTGGGCGTGCCCATGTCAGGCCTGGCCGACGTCTGCCGGCGCATCGCGCGGGCGCTGCCGGCCCGCGCCCCCGACGCTCCGCCGGTCCACCTCCTGTGGACCTGCAAGGGCATCAGCCCCGACACGCGTCAATGGCCGCATCAGATCATCGCCGAGGCGCTGCCCGGCATCGCCTGGCTGCGCACGGGCGTGCTGTCCGGCCCGTCCTTCGCCCGCGAAGTGGCCCAGGGCCTGCCGGTCGCCCTGACGGTCGCCAGCCGCGATCCGGACACCGGCCGCGCCGCCCAGGCGGCCTTCCACGGCACCCAGGCGCGCATCTACAGCACCCGCGACATCATGGGGGTGGAAGTCGGCGGCGCATTGAAGAACGTCATGGCCATCGCCTGCGGCATCGGCGACGGCCTGCGGCTGGGCACCAACGCGCGGGCCGCCCTGATCACGCGCGGGCTGGCGGAAATCCAGCGCCTGGGCGTGGCGCTGGGGGGCCAGGCGGATACCTTCATCGGCCTGACGGGGCTGGGCGACCTGGTCCTGACCGCCACCGGAGAGTTGTCCCGCAATCGCCAGGTGGGCGTCGCCATCGGCCAGGGCCGGTCGCTGGACGACATCCTGGCGGGCGGCATGACCGCCGAAGGGGTGCGCTGCGCGCGCGCCGCTCAGGCCCTGGGCCGGGAACACGGGCTGGACCTGCCCATCACCGACGCCGTCTGCGGCGTGCTGTTCGACGGCATCGCCCCGCCCCAGGCCGTGGCGGCGTTGCTCGCGCGCGATCCGCGCGACGAATAACGCAGGCCCCCTGCCTTGGGCGAAACCGCGTCGTGGATTCGCCTGACCCTGAACTGACCCCCAGAAGTTGGACGGTCACAGATTAGGCGGCCAAGGCCTGAGCTCGGTATTGCACCGGACTCAGGCCTTTTAGCTTGGTTCTGATGCGGTCATGATTGCATCATTGATATTGACGTTATCCCTGATTCCATACGGATTGGGATCACCCATATTTGGCCAGTTATCGGACCTCTTGAAGACACGGAAGCGCTTTATTTGGATTTCCTCCCTTGTCAACATGGCCGCATGGCTCTGGCTGCTATTGGTACCGACCAGTGGATTCACGGAAAGCCTCATTTGCTTTCTGGCGTTGGGTATTTCCAGCGGCGCCCAGGTGGCTGTCGCATTTGCGGCTGTGAAGGAAACCGTTCATGCGGATACTTTGGGATCCGCAATCGCTTTCGTCAACATGGGGGTATTTCTGGTGACAGCCATCATTCAGACCGCATATGGCTGGATGATTTCACTGGATGGCGCCAACGCCATTTCCGGGACCATATACCGATCGTCTCTCTGACTCCCTGCTTGCCTGAGCGCGATAGGTTTCTTTACAGCCATGTGGATTAAGGAGACATACCCTTCTGTACATCAAATACCGCCGGCGTAGCCGGCCTGCCGCCAGGCCTCGAAGACCGTCACCGCCACGGCGTTCGACAGGTTCAGGCTGCGCTGTTCCGGCTGCATGGGCAGGCGGATCCGCTGCGCCGGGGGAAAGACGGCCAGTTGCCCGGCCGACAGGCCGGCGGTTTCCCGGCCGAACACAAATACGTCTCCCGGCTGGAACGCACGGCCGCCGATCAAGGATGAGCCGCGCGTGGTCAGCGCAAAGCGCCGCGACGGATCGCCGCCGATCGCCGCCAGCGCCTCGTCCAGGCCGTCATGCACCCGCATGCGCGCCCACTCGTGGTAATCCAGCCCCGCCCGCCGCATGCGCGCGTCATCCAGGGTGAAGCCCAGCGGCCGCACCAGATGCAAAAAGGCGCCGGTATTGGCCGCCAGGCGGATCACATTACCGGTGTTGGGGGGGATTTCGGGTTCGACGAGGACGATGTGGAACATGAATCTTGCTGTTGAAAAGAAAACTCAGGCATGAACTTCCAGCCTCTGCCAAGGCACGATTTTCGCCAATTGCACCGCAAGCGCATCCTTGGCTTTTTCCGTGTCGAAACGCGCTTGCCCCTGCAGCCAATAGCCGTCAGACAGGCCAAAAAAACGGCACAGACGCAAATCGGTATCCGCCGTGATGGCACGGCGACCTGCCACGATTTCGCCGATGCGCTGCGGCGGCACACCAATTTCCTTGGCCAGCCGGTAGTTGCTGATGCCGAGCGGCAGCAGAAATTCCTCGCGCAAAATTTCACCAGGATGAACGGGTGCGAGTTTATTGAGCATGATCGTTCTCCATCAATGGTAATCCACGATCTCGACACCTTCCGCACCCGCCGCTGTCCAGGAAAAACACACGCGCCATTGATCGTTGATGCGGATGCTCCATCCTCCACCCCGATCGCCGTCGAGCTTTTCCAACCGGTTTCCCGGCGGGATGCGAAGATCGTCCAGCCGTCCGGCCATGTGCAATTGTTCAAGCTTGCGCCGCGCCACAGCCTGAATATTGGCAAAGCGGGCAACAGGCCGCCGCGCAAACAGATCCTGCGTGTCCCGGCAGCGGAAGGATTGAATGGGCATGACCTGAGAGTATATTAACGCCGCACGTTATTCACGGCAAACGTTATTAATTCATCATGAACGCATCGATCCGGGCGCGGTGGTCCACGGCCCGGGCCAGCACCCAGCCCTCGACGTGCACGGCGCCGGCGTCCTTCAGCGCCGCCGCCACCGCGCGCAGCGTCGCGCCCGTGGTCAGCACGTCGTCCACCACCGCGATCCGCCGGCCCTGCGCGCCGTCCGGCACGCCGCAGACGAAGGCCCCGGTCTGGGCCCGCAGGCGCAACGCGCGGTCCCGGCCCACCTGCCGGGATCCCTCGCGCACCCGCCGCACTCCGTCCAGACGGCAGCGCAAGCCCAGCCGCCGGGCCAGCAGGCGGGCCACTTCGGCCGGCGGGCTGAAGCCGCGCCGCAGCAGCGCCTCGCGCCGGGCCGGCACCGGCACGACCCAGTCCGGCATTTCCGCCCGCGTCCCGGCGGCGCACACCGCCTGTTCCAGCCGATCCGCCAGCAGGCCCGCCAGGGACAGGCGGCAGCGGATCTTGTAGTCATGAATCAGATCCCGGCCCAGGTCGGCGTAGTCGAACGCCGCCACGACGCGGTCGTAGGCGGGCAGGTCCGGGCCGCAGTCGGGACAGCGCCCCCCGGCCAGCGGATGCGCGCAGCGCCGGCAGCGCGGCCGCGCGGCATCCGGCCGCAGGCGCGCCAGGCAGCCGGGGCACAACCCCTGTCCGCCCATGCGCCGGCCACAGCCCGGGCAGTCGGCCGGGATCCAGTCGCGCCAGCGGTCGATCGGCAGATGCAGCATAATGGCGTGTCCTTCCGCAGGAAACCTCCATCACAGCATGCTTCGGGCCGCCCCGGAGCCGGCCTTGATCGTTTATGCCACAGCTTCCCCGTCTGCCCATCGACCCCCAGGCCGTGACGCGCCAGTTCGCCCGGCGCGCGCCCCTGGACGCCCCGCAGTTCCTGTATGGGGAAATCGCCCAGCGCATGCTGCGCCGCCTGAGCTACATCCGCATCGCCCCGCACGACATCCTGGACGCGGGCTGCGGCGCCGCCCATGCGCTGGATCCGCTGCGCGCCCGCTACCCCGACCAGCGCTACCTCGGCCTGGACGCCTGCGGCGCGCTGCTGGACACGGCGCGCGAACGCTATGCCGCCAAGCCCGGCTTCTGGCACCGGCTGCGCAACAAGCCCACGCCGGCCGCCGATTTCCGGCAGGCCGACCTGGCCGAGACCGGCCTGCCCGACGAAAGCCTGGACCTGGTCTGGTCGAACCTGGCCCTGCACTGGCACCCGGAACCCCATCTGGTGCTGCAGGAATGGCGCCGCGTCCTGCGCAACGACGCGCTGGCGATGTATTCCAGCCTGGGGCCCGGCACCTTCCGAGAACTGCGCGACGCCCTGGCCGAGGCCGATCCGGACACGCGGCCCATGGAATTCGTGGACATGCACGACTTCGGCGACCTGATGCTGCAGGTCGGCTTCGCCGATCCCGTCATGGACCAGGAAATCATCACCCTGACCTACAAGACCGCCGACAAGCTGCTGGAAGACGTGCGCGCCCTGGGCGGCAACCCTCATCCCGAACGCCGCCGCGGCCTGCCCGGCCGCGCCTGGCGCGAACGCCTGATCCACGCCCTGGAGCGCCGCCGCCATGCCGACGGCACGATCCACCTGAGCCTCGAAGTCGCCTACGGCCACGCCTGGCGCGTCGCCGCGCGGCGCGGCGTGTTCGGCGACCTGCCCGTGACCACCTTCAAGCGCGCCCGGCCGCTGGAAGCCGGCAAGCCGCCCCCGCGCGTGGTGCCGCGCAAGCCGGACGGGGAAGGCTAGCACGAGCGGGTCTCAAGGTCTGTTCAGCCGCCTGTGCAGCAGGCTTCGCAGATCCCGACGGACATCGCAGACGATATGAATGTAGAACCCGTCATCCGCGATCTCGTAGACGATGCGGTTCATGCCGGCAATGATCTGCCGGTACTGGGGCAGACCCAATTCGGCCAGTTCGTCCGGCAGGCCGCCGACGAAAGGAAACGCTTCGGCGGCTCGCACCGCCACCCGGATATCATCAAGGGCTTCCCGCCAGGTTTTCGCTCCGAATTTGCGCGACAGGTAACGGCGCAGTTCCCGCAGGTCGGCTTCGGCACCGGACAAAATGTTCTGGTCTAATTCTGGTGGACACCTCGATAGGGGATAATCCTTCCCAACGAGAGCCAGCAAGATATGACCCGTATTCGTAGAAGTTTTGACGCCGCCTTCAAGCTCCAAGTGGCGCAGATGATCCGAGAGCAAGGCCTGAGCGTGGGCCAGGTTTGTCGCGATCTGGACCTGATTGACAGCGCAGTGCGCCGCTGGCTGGCCCAGTACGACGCCGAACAATCAGGCCAGGTCGGGATCGGCAAGCCGCTGACGCCCGAGCAGCAGCGCATCCGCGAGTTGGAGCGTGAGAACCTGCGACTGCGCGAGGACGTATCACTGCTAAAAAAAGCATCGGCCTTCTTCGCCCGGGAACTGAAGTGATCCAGAAACTGATCGATCAGTGGCAGAAGAAGGCCAGCACTGCCCGTCTGTGCCGGTTGTTGGGTGTCAGCCGCTCTGGCCTGTATGCTGCCCGCCACCGGCAGCAAGCGCCGCGAGCCTGTGCATTGAGTACGCCCCTGCAAGCCGCCTTCCTGGCCAGCGGTGGCAACTACGGCAGCCGTCGGCTGTCTGCGGCGTTGAAGGCTCAGGGTCTGGACGTCGGCCGTTACCGTGTCCGTGGGTTGATGAAACAGCACGGCCTGCGGGCGCGCTGGAGGCGTAAGTTCGTCCACACCACCGACAGCCGACATGATCTGCCGGTGGCCGCCAACATCCTGGATCGGCGCTTCAATCCCAGGGCGCCTGACCAAGCCTGGGTGGCTGACATCACCTACATCCGCACTGGGCGCGGCTGGCTGTATCTGGCTGCTGTGCTGGACTTGTACTCGCGCAAGGTCGTCGGCTGGGCGATGGCGCCCAGCATGCCTGCTGAGCTCGTATGTGCGGCCTTGCGCATGGCCATCGCACTGCGCCAGCCCGCGCCCGGCCTGATTGTGCATACCGACCGTGGCAGTCAGTACGCCAGCCAGGCCCACCGGGATCTGTTGGATCGTCACGGCTTGATTGCCAGCATGAGCCGCAAGGGAAACTGTTGGGATAACGCCGTGATGGAACGCTTCTTCCTGAATTTGAAGATGGAGCGAGTCTGGCAACGAAACTACGCCAACCCCGCTGAGGCAGTCACTGACATCAACCACTACATCGTCGGCTTTTACAACACCCATCGGCTGCACTCCACTCTCGGATACCGATCACCAACCGACTACGAGAAAGCCACTACCTGAAACGCCCTATCGCGGTGTCCACAAAAACTTGACCACGACAAAAAGACGGCTTTCACACGCCAGCCTCGTCTTCCCGATCCAGGTCGGCGAAGACGTCTTCGGCGGTGCGCCAGCGGCCCTCGTCGATATCCCGACGGCCCATGGCCAGCAGCTTCAGCAACGCCAGGGCCTGCTCATTCTGCTCGTAGACCGCCACATCCATCAAGACCAGCCTGGCCTCTCCATTCTGAGTGATCAGCATGGGCTCGCCGGTCTCGGCCACGTCCCGGGCGATCTCGGCAGCATGGGATTTCAGGTAACTGATCGGTCGGACGTGCGTGGCAAGCTTCATGGGCACCTCCTGATAAAAAACGCCCCATCAGGGAAGAATATAGACTGAATTCAGTCCCACGAGAAGCTTGCCATCAGGCTCAGACCGGCACGCCGTACAGATCGTATTCGTCCGCGTCCTCGATGCGCACCTGGACCAGGTCGCCCGGCGCGCGGCCGGCGGCGTCGCGCAGCAGCACGCTGCCGTCGATTTCCGGGGCGTCGGCCATGGACCGCGCGGTGGCGCCGCCTTCGGTGTCGACCTCGTCCACCAGCACCGTCAGGGTGCGGCCGACCTTCGCCGCCAGACGCTGCGTGGAAATCGCCTGCTGGTGCGCCATGAAGCGCTCCCAGCGTTCGGCCTTGACCTCGTCGGGCACCGGATCGGCCAGCTCGTTGGCGCGCGCGCCTTCGACCGGGGAATACTGGAAACAACCGACGCGGTCGAGCCGGGCTTCCGTCATCCAGTCCAGCAGGTACTGGAAGTCTTCCTCCGTCTCGCCCGGAAAGCCGACGATGAAGGTGGAGCGCAGGGTCAGGTCCGGACAGGCTTCGCGCCACTGGCGGATGCGGGCCAGGGTGCGGTCCTCGAAGGCGGGACGCTTCATGGCCCGCAGGATGCGCGGGCTGGCGTGCTGGAAGGGAATGTCCAGGTAGGGCAGGATGCGGCCTTCCGCCATCAGAGGGATCAGTTCGTCCACATGCGGGTAGGGATAGACGTAATGCATGCGCACCCACACGCCGAACTCTCCCAGGGCGCGTGCCAGCGCGGTCAACTGCGTCTTGACCGGGCGCCCGTCCCAGAAGCCGGTGCGGTACTTGACGTCCACCCCGTAGGCGCTGGTGTCCTGGGAAATCACCAGCAGTTCCCTCACGCCGGCGTCCACCAGGCGGCGAGCCTCGCCCAGTACGTCGCCGATCGAGCGGCTGACCAGGCGGCCACGCATGGACGGGATGATGCAGAAGCTGCAGTTGTGGTTGCAGCCTTCGGAAATCTTCAGATATGCGTAGTGACGCGGCGTCAGGCGGACGCCCTGGGGCGGCACCAGGTCCACATAAGGATCGTGCGGGCGCTCGTGCGGGGCGGCCTCGTGCACGGCGCGCACCACCTGCTCGTACTGCTGGGGACCGGTGACCGCCAGCACCGCCGGATGCACGGTGCGGATCATGTCGGCCTCCACGCCCAGGCACCCGGTGACGATGACCTTGCCGTTCTCGACGATGGCCTCGCCGATGGCGTCCAGGGATTCGGCCTTGGCGCTGTCGATGAAGCCACAAGTGTTGACCACGACGACGTCGGCCCCCTCGTAGTCCGGGCTGATGGTGTAGCCGTCGGTGCGCAGCTGGGTCAGGATGCGCTCGGAATCGACCAGGGCTTTGGGACAGCCCAGGCTGACGAAACCGACGCGGGGGGATTGGCTCATGGGGGATACTCGGTGGAATGCGGCAGGTAAGGAACCTCTGAATAAGTCGAGCGGAAAGCGGGCGCTGTGGGTCGGGATGGGAGGCAAGGCGCGAACCGCAGCCATAGCCGTCGCTATGGCGAGGATGAGCAACGCAGCAGACCGCCCGAATCCACAGATGCACGCGGCGCGAGGACTTGTTCAGAGGTTCCGTGACCCTCGATTTTAGCCAATCGGTGCTAAAGTCCCCGGAATCCGCCTTCCAATCCCTCATTCTGGGTCCCTTCCGTGCCGGAATCGCCACAAACCCCCGCCCTGTCCGACCAGTTGCTGGCTACCGCCCGCGCCATCCGGGCGGTGCTGGGCGGCCAGTCCCTGTCGGATGCGCTGGAATCGGCCCCCGCCGCGCTGCGCCCCGCCGTTCAGGCCCTGTCCTTCCACGCCATGCGCCGGCTGGGCCATGCCCGCGCCGCGTGCGGACGGCTGGTGCCGCGCCGCCCGCCGGAACCGCTGGCCGGGGCCCTGATCCTGCTGGGCCTGAGCCTGCTGGAAGCCAGCCTGTGCCAGGCCGAAGGCGCCGAACAGCCGCCCGGCACGCCGATCTACCACGAGCACACCCTGGTCCATCAACTGGTCGAGGCGGCCGCCGCTGACCGCCGCACCCGGCCGGCCAAGGGTCTGATCAACGCCGTGCTGCGCCGCTACGGACGCGAACGCGCGGCGCTGCGGACCGCGCTGGCCGACCAGCCCGAGGCCGTCTGGAACCATCCCGACTGGTGGATCGCCGCCGTGCGCGACGCCTGGCCGGACGACTGGCGGACGATCCTGGCGGCCGCCGACCAGCCGCCGCCCCTGGCCCTGCGCGCCAACATCCGGCGCATCTCCCGGGACGCGCTGCGAGCGCGCCTGGACGAAGCGGGACTGGCCACCCGGCTCGCGGGCGAGGACGGACTGATCCTGGACACGCCCCGCCCCGTGCGCGACATTCCCGGCTACGCCGAGGGCTGGTGGTCGGTGCAGGACCCGTCGGCCCAACTGGCCGCGCGGCTGCTGCCGCTGCAAGACGGCATGCGGGTGCTGGATGCCTGCGCGGCGCCCGGCGGCAAGACGGCCCACCTGCTGGAACGCCACACGCTGCGCCTGACGGCGCTGGACAGCGACGCCCGGCGCCTGGAACGCGTGGGCGACAACCTGCGGCGGCTGGGCCTGGAATCCCCCGCCGTCGCCCTGCGCCGCGCCGACGCGTCCCGGACCGCGGACTGGTGGGACGGACTGCCCTACGACGCCATCCTGGCCGACGTGCCCTGCACCGCGTCGGGCGTGGTGCGCCGCCACCCCGACATCCGCTGGCTGCGCCGCGCGGACGACCTCGCGCGCACGGCGGCGCTGCAGGCCCGCATCGTGGACGCGCTGTGGCCGCTGCTGGCCCCGGGCGGCCACCTGCTGTACGCCACCTGCTCGGTCTTCCCCCAGGAAGGCGAGTCGCAGATCCGCGCCTTCCTGGACCGGCACCCCGAAGCGCAGCGGCTGCCGGCTCCCGGCCATATCCTGCCCGGCGGTCCCGGCCAGGGCGATGGATTCTTCTACGCCCTGCTGCGCAAGCTGGATGAGTCGGGACACAGGTCAGTCCCCGCGGACTGACCTGTGCCTGACGAATCCGAGCCGCTTGCAAGCGGCGAGGTGGAGAGATGTCCCGGCTGAAGACCAGCAGAGCCTGACGAATCCGAGCAACGTACAGGCCGCGAGGTGGACGGCGCCCACTACGGCTTGCGCTTTGGCGCGGGCTCAACAATACTGCGACTGTCCATGACTTTCCGTTCCGCCGCCGCCTGCGCATGCCACGCTTCCTGATCCTCCTGGCCTTCAGCCTCCTGTTCCTGGCGTCCCCGGCCGCCCGGGCCGAGAACGGCCAGGTCGTGCGCATCGAGCCGGTGCTGAGCCAGGGCCAGATCCTGCTGGATGCCGACATCGACTTCACGCTGAGCGACGAACTGCACGACGCCGCCCGCAAAGGTGTCCCGCTGTACTTCACGGCGGACCTGATCATCGAACACCCGCGCTGGTGGTGGTTCGACGAGACAGTCCTGTCGCTCAGCCATACCTGGCGCGTCCAGTACAACGCCCTGACGCGCCAATGGCGGGTCGGCACCGGCGACTTGTCCCTGCCGGCCACGGCCCTGGACGAAGCCCTGGACCTGGTACGCCACATCCGCGACTGGCCCCTCGGGGAAGCCGACCGCTTCAGCCCCGGCCAGACCTACCAGGGGCGGTTGCGGCTGCGGCTGGACACGTCCCGCCTGGCCCGCCCCTTCCAGGTCGACGCCCTCAACAGCGCGGCCTGGTCCCTGACGACTCCATGGAAAACATTCACCTTTTCGATCTCCGCCGAAACGCCCCGCGACTGATCCGCTGGGCGCTGCGCTCCGCGCTGGGGGTCGCCGCCGCCAGCGCGATCGCGCTGCTGGGCCTGCTGGTCTGGTCCACCGGCAACGCCTCGCGCTACGCGCAGCAGTACGACGTGCTGCTATTGCTCAACGGCGTGCTGGCGATCGCCCTGATGTCCTGGGTGGCCATGCTCGCCGTCCGGCTGCTGCGCCAGATCCGGCGGCGCCAGTTCGGCGCCCGGATGACCGCCCGCTTCACGCTGTACTTCACCCTGATCGGCATCCTGCCCGGCGTGCTGATCTACGTGCTGTCGGTGCAGTTCATGTCGCGCTCGATCGAATCCTGGTTCAACGTGCGTGTGGACACCGCGCTGGAGGCCGGCCTGAACCTGGGACGCGCCGCCCTGGACGCCCAGCTCGCCGAACTCAACGGCCGGGCACGCAACATGGCCCTGCGGCTGAACACCGCCAGCGACGCCGAGACCGCCCTGCTCATCACTTCGCTGCGCGCCGCCAACGAAATCGACGAGGCGATGGTCTTCACCGGCAACAGCCGCCTGATCGCCTTTTCCTCTTCGGCCTTCAGCCAGTTGCTGCCGGACCTGCCCCCCAGCAGCGTCATGAACCAGCTGCGGGTCGCCCAGGGCTATGCGGCGGCTGAAGCCGATGTGGCGGCCGGGGACGGGCCGACGAGCGACAGCCTGCACCTGCGCGTCATCATCCCGCTGGGCTCGACCGCCTCGGACCGGCTGGGCAACCCCATGAGCCTGGGCGGCGACTCTCGCTGGCTGCAGGTGATCCAGGTCGTGCCCGAGCGCATCGCCCACAACGCCAGCCAGGTCCAGCAGGGTTTCCGCGACTACCAGGAGCTGGCCCTGTCGCGCCTGGGACTGCGCAAGCTCTACGGCATCACCCTGACCCTGGCCCTGATTCTGGCCGTCTTCGCCGCCGTGGTCGTGGCGCTGGCCGTCTCGCGGCGCCTGGTGCGGCCTCTGCTGACCCTGGCCTCGGGCACCCAGGCCGTCGGAGTCGGCGACTACCGCCCCCTGCCCGAACCGCCCGCGCGCGATGAAGTCGGCCAGCTGACGCGATCCTTCAACGCCATGACGCGCCAGCTGGACGAGGCCCGCCAGATGGTCGACCGTCACCGCCGCCAACTGGAGCAAAGCAACCTGTACCTGGAGTCGGTGCTCAGCAACCTGTCCTCGGGGGTGCTGGTATTCGACCGCGCCTTCCGCCTGACACTGTTCAACCAGGGTGCCCAGACCATCCTGCACATCGACCTTCGCACCGTCCAGGGCCGCCCGCTGGAAACCGCCGACGGCGCCCTGCCGTTCGCCAGCCTGATCCGCCAGGCGTTCTCCGCCCACGACGCGGTCGAATCCACGCGCCCCTACTGGCAGCAGCAGTTCGAAGTCGAACTCCAGGCCGCGCCGGACAACGAACGCAAGAAGCACGTCGTCACCCTGCTGGCCCGGGGCACCCGGCTGCTCATGGACGGTCACGAGGACGGCTATCTGGTGGTATTCGACGACATCAGCGAAGTAATCTCCGCCAACCGCACGGTCGCCTGGGGCGAGGTCGCCCGTCGCCTGGCCCACGAGATCAAGAACCCGCTCACCCCCATCCAGCTGTCGGCCGAGCGGCTGGCCATGAAACTGGCCGACCGGCTAGCGCCGGACGACGCCGCCATGCTGCAGCGGTCCACCCAGACCATCGTCAACCAGGTCGCGTCCCTGAAGCGCATGGTGGACGATTTCCGCGAATACGCCCGCACGCCCCCGGCGCAGATGCAGGACATCGACCTGAACGCCCTGCTGATCGAAGTCCTGACCCTGTACGGCTGGGATCCCGCCGAGCCGGCCCCGCCTCAGGCCACCCCGGGCTCGGCCCGCTTCGACGCCCAGCTCGCGGCCGATCTGCCGCCGATCCAGGGGGACCCGGCCCAGCTGCGCCAGGTGATCCACAACCTGCTGGCCAACGCCCGCGACGCCGCCTGCCAGCACGCCGCGCCCGGCACGGCCGAGATCCACGTGCAGACCCGCCTGATCCGTCCGGACGACGAGACCGGACATGACCGCGTCCGGCTGACCGTTTCGGACAACGGCCCGGGCTTCGCGCCCGAGGTCCTGCACCGCGTCTTCGAGCCTTACGTGACGACCAAGTCCACCGGCACCGGACTGGGGCTGGCCATCGTCAAGAAGATCGTCGAAGAACACGCCGCCCAGGTGGACATTTCCAACCGGACCGAAGGCGGCGCGCGCGTTTCCATCCTGTTTTCCCGGCTGGCGGCCGAACCCGCCCGGCCAGGGCCCCTCTGAGCAAGTCATTCAGAGGGTCCCTAGACGCGCCCAGGCAAGCACACGATAATACGCAGAACACAAGGTGAGGTGATATGGCCAGAATTCTGGTGGTGGACGACGAAATAGGCATCCGCGAACTGCTGTCCGAAATTCTCTACGACGAAGGCCACACGGTCGAACTCGCGGAAAATGCGGCACAGGCCCGCGAATCCCGTCTCCGCCAGCGCCCCGACCTGGTGTTGCTGGACATCTGGATGCCCGACATCGACGGCGTCACCCTGCTCAAGGAATGGTCCGGCCAGGGGCTGCTGAACATGCCCGTCATCATGATGAGCGGCCACGCCACTGTGGATACCGCCGTCGAGGCCACCCGCATCGGCGCCGTGGATTTCCTGGAAAAACCCATCACCCTGCAGAAGCTGCTCAAGGCCGTCGCCGCCGGCCTGGCGCGCCCGGTCATCCCGGCCTCCATGCGCAGCCGCACCGAACGCCCGGCGACGCCCGATCCTGTCTTCACCCAGCCGCCCGCGCTGGCGGGCGGTCCCGCCGCCACGCAACCCATGGGCGCGGCACCCGCCGCCCCCGTCCACGACGATTCATACCTGGGCCGGATTTCACTCGACCAGCCCCTGCGCGAGGCCCGCGACGAATTCGAGCGGATCTACTTCGAATACCATCTGCTGCACGAGAATCACAGCATGACGCGGGTGTCCGAGCGCACCGGTCTGGAACGCACCCACCTGTACCGCAAGCTGAAACAGCTCGGCATCGATACCTCGCGCAAGAAATCGTCCGGCGGCTGAACAGCCACTACCCGCGATACGATCGCATGAACTCGGCCACCGTCTGGCGTCGCCCGCCGGGCTTCTGCAGCACCGTCACGCGCAGTACGCCGTCGGTGGTCGCCACGTCGATGCCGTCCGGCCCCATGCCCACGATCGCGCCAGGGGTCGGCGCATCGCGGCCAGCCGTACCGGCGGCCGGCAGGGCACGCGCCCCCCAGACCTTCACCGGCTGATCGAATCCAGGCAGCGCCATCGTCGTGCCGGGAAACGGATCGAAGGCCCGCACCCGGCGCGCCAGTTCCGCCGCCGGGCGGGAAAAATCCAGCGCCGACTCGGATTTCAACAGCTTGTCGGCGTAGCAAGCGCCGGCTGCCGGCTGGGGAACCGGCAACAGCACGTCTCCGGCCTCCAGCCGCGCAAGCACGTCCACGATGGCGCGCGCGCCATCGGCCGCCAGCCCGTCGTGCAGGCTGGCGCCGGTCTCGCCGGGCGCCAGAGGACGTTCCACCCGGTGCAGCATGTCCCCCGTGTCCAGGCCCGCGTCCATCTGCATGATGGTCACGCCGCTGGCGGCGTCTCCAGCCTCGATCGCGCGCTGAATGGGCGCCGCCCCGCGCCAGCGCGGCAGCAGGCTGGCATGGATGTTCAGGCAGCCATGACGCGGCAGATCCAGCACCCATTGGGGCAGGATCAGGCCATAAGCCGCCACCACCATGACCTCGGGCGCCAGATCCCGCAACGCGACCCGGGCCGCCTCGGCGTCCTCCGGATATTTGCCGTCCAGCCGCAGACTACGCGGCTGCAGCACGGGGAGGCCGGCGGACAGGGCGGCCTGCTTGACAGGACTGGGCACGAGTTTCATCCCGCGCCCCGAAGGGCGGTCCGGCTGGGTCAGCACGCAGGCGACCCGATGCCCCGCCACGATCAGGGCGTCCAGGGCCTGCCGGGCGAATTCCGGTGTTCCGGCGAAGGCGATGCGCATTCAGTGTCCTGTCTGATTGGTTTGGATGCTCAAATTGGTCAAACGCTAGTGTCCTGTCTGATTGGTTTGGTCACTTGAATTCGGATGCATGGGCTTGTCAGGCAAGGCGCAAACCGCAGCGATAGCCGGTGCTATCGCGAGGATGAGTCTGGACACGGAGCAGTCCCTGCGGACTGCTCCGTGCCTGACGAATCCGAACCGCTTGCAAGCGGTGAGGTGGACAAGCAACGCGGCATGGCCAGCCCAGGCACCGAAGGTAAGGATCGGAATTAGCCAGACAGGACACTAGACTCCGGCGGCTTCGCGCTGGGCCTCGCGCTGCTGCTTGCGCAAGCGCGTGCGGATGCGGTTCTGCTTGAGCACGGACAGGTACTCGACGAAGACCTTGCCCAGCAGATGATCCAGTTCGTGCTGCACGCACACGGCCAGCAGGCCCTCGGCGTCGAACTCGTAGGATTCGCCGCGCTCGTCCAGGGCGCGCACGTGGATGCGCGCGGCGCGCTCGACCTCGTCGTAGATGCCGGGCACCGACAGGCAGCCCTCTTCATAAACCTGGAGCTCTTCGCTCTTCCAGGTGATTTCGGGATTGATCAGCACGTGCAGATCGTTGCCGTCTTCCGAGACGTCGATGACCACGACCCGCTCATGGACGTCCACCTGGGTCGCGGCCAGGCCGACGCCGGGCGCGGCGTACATGGTTTCCGCCATGTCGCGCACCAGTTGACGAATGCGGTCGTCCACTTGCCGCACCGGCGCGGCGACCGTGTGCAGCCGGGGGTCCGGGTATTTGATAATGGGAAGCAGAGCCATGTCGAAAACCGTGACGATGATGCCAAAGCTCCATGATAAATCAGGACCATGGCGCAGGACAGGAACATCCCGCCCGCAGCGAACCCCGCCGGCTTTCGTGGCACACTGGCACGATCCCCGATCAGAGCGAACGAGTCCCGACGCGATGCCCCCGAACGCCCCCGAAACCGAACTGCGCGCCTGGATCCGCCTGAGCCTCGAACCCGAACTGGGCGCGGCCCGGATCCGCCTGCTCCTGTCGGTCTTCGGCATGCCGCAGAACATCGCCGCGGCCGCCACCGGCAGCCTGGCCCGCTATCTGGACCCGGCGCTGGCGGCCCGCCTGCGCCGGCCGCCCGAACCGGACCTCCAGGCCGGGATCGAACAGGCGCTGGACTGGCTGCGGACCGCGGATCACCACCTGCTGACCCTGGCCGACCCCCACTACCCGCGCGCGCTGTATGCGCTGACCGACCCGCCGCCGATCCTGTACGCCCACGGCCGGCTCGACATCCTGGACCACCCCATGCTGGCCATCGTCGGCGCGCGCCACGCCACGGCGGACGGCGAACGCAACGCCCACGCCTTCGCGCGCCACCTGGCCCTGCAGGGCTGGTGCGTGGTCAGCGGCCTGGCCAGCGGCATCGACGGCGCGGCCCACGCCGGCGCCCTGGACGCCGGCGAAGCCGGCGGCGGCACTCTGGCCGTCCTGGGCACGGGCATCGACCGGGTCTATCCGCCCGCCCATCACGCCCTGGCCCACCGCATCGCCACCCACGGCCTGCTGCTATCGGAATTCCCCCTGGGGACACCGGGGCTGCCCTTCCATTTCCCGCAACGCAACCGCCTCGTCGCCGCCCTGAGCCAGGGCGTGCTGGTGGTCGAGGCCGCCGCGCGCAGCGGTTCGCTGATCACCGCCCGACTGGCGGGCGAACTGGGGCGAGAGGTCTTCGCCATCCCCGGCTCCATCCACTCCCCCCTGTCGCGCGGCTGCCACGCCCTGATCCGCCAGGGCGCCAAGCTGGTCGAATCCGGACAGGACATCATCGAGGAGCTCCGGCAGGGTGCGCTGCCGGGCCTGCGAGCCATGCCGGCGCCGGGCGCGGAGTCCGGCTCCGCGACGCCCGATTCCGCACTTCCGGCCGCGCCGGACACTCCGGCCGATCCCGGCACGGTCGCGTCGGACCCTGCCGATCCCGCCACCGGCCCCGATGCGAACACCGCCCCGGAAGCCGACATGGATCCCGACGCCGACGCCCTGCTGCCGCGAATCGGCTTCGACCCGATCGATCTGGATACCCTGCAGGCGGACCTGGGCTGGTCCATCGACCGCCTGATGGGCCAGCTGACCTTGCTGGAAGTCGCCGGCCGGATCGGCCGGACCGGCGACGGCCGCTACCGGCGCGGGCCCCGGCCTCCGGCTGCGCTATGATGGACGCCTCTCCCGATCGGGGATCCCCACTGGACGAAATCCATGGCCGAACACATCAAGATCGTTGAAGTCGGGCCGCGCGACGGCCTGCAAAATGAAAAACAGTTCGTCGAGACCGCCATCAAGATCGAACTCGTCGACCGCCTGACCGCCGCCGGCTTCGCCAACGTCGAGGCCGCGTCCTTCGTCTCCCCGAAATGGGTGCCGCAGATGGCCGACGGCGCGGAAGTCATGGCCGGCATCGCCCGCCGGCCCGGCACGATCTATTCCGTCCTGGTGCCCAACCTGCGCGGCTTCGAGGGCGCACTGGCGGCCCGCGCCGACGAAATCGTGATCTTCGGCGCCGCCAGCGAAGCCTTTTCCCAGCGCAACATCAACTGCTCCATCGCCGAATCCATCGCCCGTTTCGAGCCCGTGGCCGCCGCCGCGAAAGAGGCCGGGATGCGCCTGCGCGGCAGCATCAGCTGCTCCCTGGGCTGCCCCTACCAGGGCGAAACTCCGGTGGCCGCCGTGGTCGACGTGGCCGAACGTCTGCTGCGCCTGGGCTGCGACGAAATCGACGTGGCGGACACCATCGGCGTGGGCACCGCCGCCCAGGTCGGACGCGTGATGCGCGCCGTCGGCCAGGTCGCCGACCTGGGCACCCGGGTCTCGGGTCATTTCCACGACACCTACGGCCAGGCCCTGGCCAACATCCTGGCGGCGCTGGACTGCGGCGTGCGCATCTTCCACAGCTCGGTCGCCGGGCTGGGCGGCTGCCCCTACGCCAAGGGCGCCACCGGCAACGTCGCGACGGAGGACGTGCTGTACCTGCTGCGCGGCCAGGGACTGCATACGGGCGTGGATCTGGACGCCGTCGTGGATATCGGCCAGTGGATCTCCGAACGCATCGGCCGCCCCACGTCCAGCCGCGCGGGCCGCGCCCTGGCCCTGAAGAAGGCCTGACGATGTCCCCCTTCGGCCGCCCCGCCCCCGAAGAACACGACGCCCTCATGGCCCGGATCGCCCCGCTGCCGCTGCGCGGCCGGGCCTGGCCGCGCTGGATCGCGGTCATCGCCTGGCTCATCATGGCCCTGATCGCCGTGCGCCTGGCCATCGTGCTGCAGCTCTCGCCCGAACAGGCGCTGCCCATGCCGGTCATCGCCAGCATCGTAGTGTGCTTCGGCGCCCTGCTCTGGATGAGCGTCCATATGTGGACCTCGGTCACGGAGGTCTCCGACTGGGGCATCCGCCAATCCTGGATCACGCGCCGCGAGGTGCCCTGGACCGAGATCCAGTCCACCAAGTTCATCCCGCTGTTCGCCTCGAAGAAGCTGGTGTGCTTCGTCCAGAAGGGCCGGCCCGTGACCTTCCAAGCCGGCACGCCGGAACTGCAGGCGGCCTTCGCCCGCATCAGCCTGGTGTACCGCAAGCGTACATGAACAACTAGACATGATCCGCACCCGACTGCGCAAGACCATCGGGCAGGAGCTGGCTGACGACCCCTATGCGCAAAAGGTATTTGGCGAACTGCTGCGGCAAGCCATCGCCGAGGCGGAGGCCATGTTCGACCATCCGTTGAAGCAGTACGCCCTGTTCAAGTCCTTCGAGAATCAGCTGGAAGCCCGTGCAACCCCGGATATGCCGGATGTGCTGGCAGACAAGCCGCACGCCAAGGCCTACTTTGGCGCGATGCGTCTGGTCCTGGGGGACGATCCTTTTGCCGCACTGAGCGGCGACACGATGGACAGGCTCGTGCAACAGGCGATCGCGATGGACACCGTGGTGCGTGATGCCGTGGCGAAGCACTCGCTGAACCCACAGAACATCGAGGCGGCCATCCGCAAGGGCTTGCTGCCCCTGCTGTTCGACACGCTCGGCCTGGACAACGCCAAGCGGGTGGTGGAGCAAGTCATCCAGATCACCCGTGTCGGACTGAACAGGTCTTGCGCATGCCGGCCACTGCGCGCCCCTCCCGGCACCGCATCGTCTATGGCGATGAAATCATTGCCTTCAGCCTGCGCCGTCAACCGTCGCGCACCGCGACACGCGTTGCCATTCATGTGGAACCGGATGCGAGCGGTGAATCACTGCACTACCTGGGCCGACGTTATCGTCTAAAGGTCATCACCGCCGCAGGGGCCAAGGCAGAGGCCCGGATGCGCGGCGCATTCATCACCGTGACGGCGCCCGATCATATTCCGGCCACGATCAGAGCGGCCTTGGATGCCTGGTATCGGCAGCGGGCACGGGCGGTATTCGCCGATCGACTGGCCGCGGTTGCGGCGCCCCTCCGATGGGTCAAACAGCTTCCATCCACGCGCCTGCGGTTCATGACCGTGCAATGGGGAAGCTGTTCCCCGTCCGGCCGCATCACGCTGAACCCGTTGCTGGTGAAGGCGCCACGCGAGTGCATCGACTACGTGTTGCTCCATGAGCTGTGCCATCTGCTTCACCACAACCACAGCCCCGGGTTTTACCGAACGCTGGATCGACACATGCCGAACTGGAAGGCGGTGAAGGAGAAGCTCGACAACATGGCGGAAGAGGTATTCCGCACCTAGAAAACGTCGAACGCAGTTCACCCTTCCGGAAACGGATGTCGATCGCAGGGCGCGGGTGGATCAGCGAATCGGGAGCGGATACAGCAGGCCGCCGTCCTTCCAGAGGGCGTTCAGGCCGCGCTGGATCTGCAGCGGGCTGCCCATGCCTACGTTGCGGTCGAACGATTCGCCATAGTTGCCGACCTGCTTGATGATGTTGTAGGCCCATTTTTCGTCCAGGCCCAGGTTCTCGCCCGCGCTGCCGGTCACGCCCAGCAGGCGCTGCACGTTGGGATCGGTGCTGCTTTTCGCCTGTTCATCGACGTTGGCCGAGGTCAGGCCGAGTTCCTCGGCGCCGGCCATGGCGTGGAAGCTCCATTTGACGATGTTCAGCCAGGCGTCGTCGCCCTGGCGCACGAAGGGCCCGAGGGGTTCCTTGGAGATGATTTCCGGCAGGATCACGTAGTCGGCGGGCTTGGACAGCTTGGAGATGCGGATCGAGGCCAGGCCCGAGGCATCGGTGGTGAATACGTCGCAACGGCCGGCCGCGAAAGCGTTGACGACTTCGTTGAACTGCTCGATCACCACGGGCTTGTACTGTACCTTGTGCGCACGCGCCCAGTCGGCCATGTTCTGCTCGTTGGACGTGCCGGTCTGCATGCAGACCGTGGCCCCGCTCAGGCCGCGGGCCGAGGTGATGCCCAGGGACTTGGGCACCATGAAGCCCTGGCCGTCATAGAAATTGATGGCGGCATGGATGGCCCCCAGCGCGGTGTCGCGCGACTGCGTCACGGTGGTGTTGCGGGCCAGCAGGTCGATCTCGCCCGACTGCAGGGCGGTGAAGCGCTGTTGCGCGTTCAGGGGCACGACCTTGACCTTGGTCGCGTCGCCCAGCACGGCGGCGGCGACGGCGCGGCACATGTCCACGTCCAGGCCTTTCCATTCGCCCTGGGTGTCGGGCGCCGAGAACCCGGCGAAACCGGTGGTGACGCCGCATTGCACGGCGCCGCGCTCCTTGACCACGGACAAGGTATCGGCCTGGGCCAGGGGCATGCCGGCGCCCAGCAGGACGGCCAGGCCGGCGATCATCTTGAGTCCACGCATGAAAAGTCTCCCTCGGGCTGCTTCACGGATTCGTACATAGTAACCGAGGCCCCCACGCTGCGCAGCCCTCGGCCGCTCGCATCCACCTCGCGGCCTGCATGCCGCCCGGATTCGCCAGACGCCGACCAGTCCGCAGGACTGTCCAGCGTCCGGGCTCATCCCCCCCAAGGGGGCGCTTTTCGCCTTGGGACGGCCCGGCGGCGAAAAGACATACTGAGCCACACCATCGCTCAATCGTAGCGCCGGACGTCCTCGATCACCTTGCCGTCGTTGGGCAGGCTGCCGGCCGCCACGATCTCGACGACGGCCCGCAGCTTGGTCTGCTCGCGCACCGTGGCGGCCACGGCCTCGACGTCGAGCATGTCGCCTGCCTCGACCCGCAGGGTCATGACGTCATGGCCCGCCTCGCCGGACACCACCAGGCGCGCACGCCCCACCTGCGGATGCCGGTCCAGCACACGGGCGATCTGCTCCGGATGCACGAACATGCCGCGCACCTTGGTCGTCTGGTCGGCGCGCCCCAGCCAGCCGCGAATGCGCAGATTGGTCCGGCCGCAGGGCGAGGCCCCCGGCATCAGGGCGGACAGGTCGCCGGTGCCGAAGCGCAGCAGCGGATAATCCGGGTTCAGGGTCGTGACCACCAGTTCGCCGACCTCGCCCTCGGGCACGGGCTGGCCGGTGCCGGGCCGGACGATTTCCAGGATCAGGTCCTCGTTGGCGACCAGGCCTTCACGCGCGGAGGTCTCGAAGGCCACCATGCCCAGGTCGGCGCTGCCGTAGGCCTGGAAGCCCTGGACACCGCGGTCCCGGAACCAGGCCTGCAGCGACGGCGGGTAGGCCTCGCCCGAGAACAGCGCCAGGCGCAGCGAAGGCAGCGCCACCCCCATCTCGTCGGCTTTTTCCAGGATGATGCGCAGGAAACTGGGCGTGCCGGTGTAGGCGTGCGGCGCCAGATCCGCCATGGCGCGCACCTGCTGCTCGGTCTGCCCGACCCCGCCGGGAAACACCGTGCAGCCCAGCGCGTGGGCTGCGGTCTCCATCATGGAGCCGGCCGGGGTGAAATGATAGGAAAAACAATTATGCACCAGCATGCCGGGGCGTACTCCCGCCGCATGCAGGGCGCGGGCGAACCCCCAGTAGTCCGGCCGCGACCCCTCGGGCTCGTAGATGGGGCCCGGTGAGGCGTACACCCGCCGCGCCTCGCCCCAGCCGACGGTGGAAAACCCGCCGAACACGCGCCGGCGCTCCGCATCGACGGTGGCACCCGGCGGCGCGATGCGGGCCGCGTGCTGGACCTGCAGCAATTCGCTCTTGCGCAGCACCGGCACGCGGGCCAGGGCCTGGCGGGAAGCCAGCGCCACCGGATCGATCCCCCGGAGCTGCCGCGCGATGGCCGGCGCCCGATCCCGAGCCCGCTCCAGGGCGGCGGGCAGGCGCTCGAACAGCAATCGCTCGCGCTCGCCGGCAGGTTGGGTTTCGCGCGCATCGTAGTATGCCTGCATGCCATTCCCCCGTGTCAGGCCAGCCAGCGCTTGCGCCGGCGATAGAACTTGGTGTCCCGGAAGCTGGTTCGACCCGCCCCCGAGACGCCCAGATAGAATTCCTTCACATCCTCGTTTTCGGCCAGCGCGCGGGCGGCGCCATCCATCATCACACGGCCGTTCTCCAGGATGTAGCCGTAGTCCGCGTAGCGCAGGGCCACGTTGGTGTTCTGCTCCGCCAACAGGAAGCTGACACCCTCGCGCTGGTTCAGGTCGCGCACGATCTCGAAGATTTCCTCGACGATCTGCGGCGCCAGGCCCATCGAAGGCTCGTCCAGCAGGATCATGCGCGGATCGGCCATCAGCGCCCGGCCGATGGCGGCCATCTGCTGCTCACCGCCGGACGTATAGCCCGCCTGGCTCTTGCGGCGCTGCTTCAGGCGCGGGAAGTAGCGGTAGACCCGTTCCAGGGCCGCGTCCAGGTCGGACCGCCCCAGGCGCCGCGTATAGGCGCCGGTGAGCAGGTTTTCCTCGATGCTCAGATGGGCGAAGCAGTGGCGGCCTTCCATGACCTGGACCACCCCGCGCTGTACCAGGTCGGCCGGCGACAGGGACTCGATGCGTTCCCCGCGATATTCGATCCCGCCCTTGGTGACCTCGCCGCGCTCGCCGCGCAACAGGTTGGAGATCGCCCGCAGGGTGGTGGTCTTGCCGGCGCCGTTGGCGCCCAGCAGCGCGACGATCCTTCCTTCCGGCACGGTCAGGGATACGCCCTTGAGCACCAGAATGACGTGGTTGTAGATGACCTCGATGCCGTTGACGTTCAACAGTACCGCGGGTTCGGACGCCTGTACGCTATCCATCGATTCCTCTCCCAGGGACCGCCCGGGGTCGGGCACGGCCCGGCCCCGGCGCGGCTTACTCGGCGGCGCAGTCGCGCGTCGGCAGTTTCTTCTCGGCGGCATACTTGTCGCCCAGAGACTTCACCAGCGGCTGCACATACTTCGGATTGGACTGGTACCAGTCGGACACGACGTCGAATTTCTTGCCGTCCCACTGGATGATGCGCGCCCAGTCGTCGCCCATATGGTTCTCGCACGAGGTCTTCACCGGCCGCATCAACTTGGCAAATCCAAGTTCTTCCAGGCGGGCCTGGTCCAGGTTCAGGTTTTCATACCCCCAGCGCACCTGCTCGGGCGTCATGTGCTTGCCCTTGCCGAACTTTTCCTGGGCGGTGCGGATGGCCTCGACCTGCAGCATGGAAATCATCATGCCGCGCGTGTAGGCCAGCGAGCCGAAGGTGCCGCCATCCTTGTCGGCGCCCTCGCCCTTGTCGTAGACGTATTTCTTCACGTCCTCGTGCACCCGGCCGTGCTCCGCGCTGTTCTGGATGGTAATGCCGTGGTAGCCCTTGGCGACGTCGCCCAGATCCTTGACGTCGGTCTCGGAGCTGGCCCACCAGATGCCGTACATCTTGTCCCGCGGGTAGCCCACGCCCTGGGCCTCGCGGATGGCGGTCGGAGTCATGATCCCGGCGCTCCAGAGGATCACGTAGTCGGGGCGGTTCTTGCGGATCTGCAGCCAGGTGGATTTCTGCTCGACCCCGGGAGCGGCCACCGGATAGAGCTGCAGGTCGAAACCATTGGCCTTGGCGCGTTCCTGGAGCAGCGGGATGGGCTCCTTGCCGAAGGGCGAGTCATGGTAGATCAGGGCGATCTTCTTGCCCTTGAGCTTGTCCTCGCCGCCCAGCTTCCTGGCAATGTCCTGGATCATGACGTCGGCCGCCGTCCAGTACGTGCCCAGCAACGGGAAGTTCCACTTGAACACCCGGCCGTCGGCCGACTGCGACAGGCCATAGCCCACCGTGACCACGACCTGGCCGTCGACGATCGCCTTGTCGGTCACGGCGAAGGTGATGCCCGTGGACTGGGTGTCGAAGCCGGACGCCCCGCCGTTCTTGTTCTTCAGGCGTTCATAGCATTCCACGCCCTTGTCGGTGGAATAGGCGGTCTCGCATTCCTCGTAGGAGATCTTGACGCCGTTGACGCCCCCGTCGCGCTCGTTGACGAGCTTCAGGTAGTCGATCTTGCCGTTGGCCCAGGGAATGCCCAGCGGGGCGAACGAGCCGGTCCGGTAGACCAGCAGGGGAACGAACTGCTCCTCGGCGGCCTGGGCCGGGCCGGCGATGCCCGCCAGTCCGGCGGCGGCCAGCAGGGCGGCGGCGGCGGTCTTCGTCAGTGCATGCTTCATCTGTAGCTCCTCCTGGTGCGTGTGGCACCTATCGTGTCAACAAAGAACGGGTCCGATCGAACGCCGCCCCAAAGCCCCCTTGATTCCTCAGTGGGGGAACGGCCAGATCCTGAGTTTTTCCTTGGCGATGCTCCACAGCCTGGCCAGACCATGCGGCTCCGCGATCAGGAAGAAGACGATCAGGAAGCCGAAAACCATGTGTTCGATATGCGAGGCCACGTCCACCGGCAGGTCCAGGCCCAGCCAGTGCGGCACGTTGGTCAGCAGCACCGGCACCAGCACCATGAAGGCCGCGCCGAAGAAACTGCCGATGATCGAGCCCAGGCCACCGATGATGATGATGAACAGCAGCTGCAGCGAGCGGTTCAGATCGAAGGCCAGGGGCTCCCAGGAGCCCAGGTGGACGTAGGCCCAGAGCGCGCCCGCCACGCCGATGATGAAGGAACTGACGGCGAAGGCGGTCAGCTTGGCGTACACCGGGCGGATGCCGATGACTGCGGCTGCCACGTCCATGTCGCGGATCGCCATCCACTGCCGGCCGATGGCGCCGCGCACCAGGTTCTTGGCCAGCAGGCCGATGACCGCCACGAAGCACAGCACGAACAGGTATTTCTGCGCAGGTGTCGTCACGGGCAGGCCGAAGGCCTCGAGCGCCGGGACGGACACGTTGCCCGAGGACGAATAGTTGGTGAAATAGGGAATGCGCAGGAAGGCCCAGTCCATGAAGAACTGCGCCGCCAGCGTCGTCACCGCCAGGTACAGGCCGCGGATGCGCAGGCTGGGCACGCCGAACACCACGCCCGCCAGGGTGGCGAACACGCCGCCCAGCAGGATCTGGACCACCAGCGGCAGGTCGAGCCGCACGCCGAAGTTCCAGGCTGCATAGGCGCCCACCGCCATGAAGGCCCCCGAGCCGATGGAGATCTGGCCGCAATAGCCGACCAGGACGTTCAGGCCGATGGCCGCCAGCGACAGGATCAGGAAGGGAATGAAGATCGCCTGCAGGAAGTAATCCGACGCCCCCAGAGGGATGGCGACGAAGGCGACCAGCAGCAGGCCGGCGATGAACCAGCGGTCCTGCCGGATCGGAAAGATCTGCTGGTCCGAGCGGTAGGAGCTCTTGAACTGGCCGTTTTCACGATAGAACATGGGCGGGGCTTCCTAGACGCGATCGATGATTTTTTCGCCGAACAGGCCCTGGGGCCGGAACAGCAGGAACACCAGGGACAGCACGTAGGCGAACCAGATTTCGATGCCGCCGCCCACGAAGGGCCCCAGATAGACCTCGGACAGCTTTTCGCCCACGCCGATGATGAGGCCGCCGACGATGGCGCCGGGCACCGAGGTCAGGCCGCCCAGGATCACCACCGGCAGCGCCCGCAGGGCGGCCGTGGACAGGGTGAACTGCACGCCGAATTTCGAGCCCCAGACGATGCCCGTGACCAGGGCGACCAGGCCGGCCACCGTCCAGACCACCACCCAGATGCGGTTCAGCGGGATGCCCACCGACTGCGCCGCCTGGTGGTCGTCGGCCACGGCGCGCAACGCCCGGCCCACGGTGGTGTACTGGAAGAAGAAGGCCAGCACCGCCACCAGCACGGCGGCGACGACGGCGGCCGTCAAGTCTTCCAGGCTGACCAGCACGCCGCCGTCGAACAGCGTGTCCAGGATGATCACGGGGTCCTTGGGCATGCCGACGTCGATCGAATACACCGAGCTGCCGAACAGGATCTGGCCGATGCCATCCAGGAAATAGCTGATGCCGATGGTGGCCATCAGCAGCGTGGTGGCCTCCTGGTTGACCAGGTGGCGCAGCACCAGGCGCTCGACCAGCACAGCCACCAGCCACATGAACAGGGCGCTGAGGACGAAGGCCAGCAGGTTGGCCAGCACGGGCGATCCGCCGCCCAGCCAGGCGTCGATCCAGCCCGACAGGCGGGCCATGGCGAGCGCCGCGATCAGCACCATGGCGCCCTGGGCGAAATTGAACACCCCCGACGCCTTGAAGATCAGCACGAAGCCCAGGGCCACCAGGGCGTAGAGCATGCCGCTCATCAGGCCGCCGATCACCGTTTCCAGAAAGAATCCCATTGCGACTCCTCGAGTAGCGTGAATAGACCCTAGTGGCTGGCGCCCAGGTAGGCCCGAATGACCTCGGGGTTGCCGCGCACCTCGTCCGGCGTGCCGTCGCCGATCTTGCGGCCGTAGTCCAGCACCACGACCCGGTCGGAGATGTCCATGACCACGCCCATGTCGTGCTCGATCAACACGATCGTGGTGCCGTATTCGTCGTTCACGTCGAGGATGTAGCGGCTCATGTCCTGCTTTTCCTCGATGTTCATGCCCGCCATGGGTTCGTCGAGCAGCAGGATGCGCGGTTCCATGGCCAATGCGCGGCCCAGGTCCACGCGCTTCTGCAGGCCATAGGGCAGACGGCCGACCGGGGTCTTGCGCCAGGCCTGGATTTCCAGGAAATCGATGATGTTTTCCACGACCTCGCGGTGGGCGATTTCCTCGCGCTCGGCCGACCCCAGCCGCAGCGCCTGCGCCAGCACGCCGCTCTTCATGCGCAGGTTGCGGCCCGTCATGATGTTGTCCAGCACGCTCATGCCCTTGAACAGGGCCAGGTTCTGGAACGTGCGGGCGATGCCCATTTCGGCGGCGCGGCGCGGATTCATCCGGGCGAACTGCCGGCCCTGCAGCAGAATGCGGCCTTCCTGGGGCGTGTAGACGCCGTTGATGACGTTCAGCATCGAGCTTTTGCCCGCGCCGTTGGGGCCGATGATGGCGCGGATCTCATGTTCGCGCACGTCGAAGGAAATGTCCGTCAGCGCCTTGACCCCGCCGAAGGACAGGGAAATGTTCTGCAGGTCCAGGATGACTTCGCCGATCCGTCCGGCCCGGCCGGCGGCGCCGTCCCGGGCCGTTTCCCGGGTCTGTTCCATCGCCAGTTCAGTCATTCAGGCCACCTTCTTCAGCGGTTCGGGCCGCGCCACGGCCGCAGGTTCGATGCGCAGGTCCGCGGAGATCCGGCCCGTGCGGCCGTCCTCGAACTTGACCTCGGTCTCGATGAACTGGCTCGGGCGACCCTCGAACAGGGCCTCGACCAGCACGGCGTATTTCTGCGCGATGAAGGCCCGGCGAACCTTGCGGGTACGGGTCAGCTCGTCATCGTCGGGGTCCAGTTCCTTGTGCAGGATCAGGAAGCGGCTGACCTGCGAAGCCGCCAGTTTCGGGTCCTGGGCCAGATCGGCGTTGATCTGCTCGACGCAATCGCGGATCAGGGCGTAGACCTCGTCCTTGCCGGCCAGGTCGGTATAGCCGGCGTAGGGCAGGCCGCGGCGCTCGGCCCAGTTGCCGACCGCCTCCAGGTCGATGTTGATGAAGGCGCAGACCTCGGGGCGGTCCGCCCCGAAGGCTACGGCTTCCTTGATGAAGGGGAAGAACTTCAGCTTGTTCTCGATGTACTTGGGCGCGAACAGGCTGCCATCGGCCAGATGGCCGACATCCTTGGCGCGGTCAATGATCTTGAGCTGGCCGTCGTTATCCAGGTAGCCCGCGTCGCCGGTGTGGTACCAGCCGTCCTCCGTGTAGGACTCGGCCGTCGCCTCGGGATTGCGGTAGTAGCCGGAAAACAGGCCCGGACTGCGCAGCTGGATCTCGCCGTTGTCGGCCACGCGGATGTCCACGCCCTCGCAGGGCGGACCGACCGTGTCGTCGCGCACCCGGCCGTTGGCCTGGACGCAGACGAAGACCGAGGTCTCTGTGGAGCCGTAGAGCTGCTTCAGGTTGATGCCGATGGAGCGGTAGAAGACGAACAGATCGGGGCCGATGGCTTCACCCGCCGTATAGGCCACGCGCACCCGGCTCATGCCCAGGGTGTTGCGCAGGGGGCCATAGATCAGCAGATCGCCCAGGGCGTACTTCAGGCGGTCGAGCGGGCCCACGCCCGCGCCGCCGTCCAGGATCCGGTCTCCCACCCGCCGCGCCAGGCCCATCGCCCGGCGATACAGCCAGCGCTTGAAGCGGCCGGCGTCCTCCATGCGAATCGTGACGTGGGTCAGCAGTCCTTCCAGCACGCGCGGCGGCGCGAAATAATAGGTGGGACCGATGTCGCGCATGTCGATCGACACGGTCTCGGGCGATTCCGGATGGTTCACGGTGAAGCCCGTGGTCAGGAACTGAGTGTAGGAGAACATGTTCTGTCCGATCCAGGCGGGCGGAAGGTAGGCCAGTACGTCTTCCCGATCGGTCAGCCCCTCGAAGCGCTCGATGGCCCGCGCCCGGTCGATGAGCGCGTGGTGGCTGAGCACCACGCCCTTGGGCTTGCCCGTGGTCCCGGAGGTATAGAACATCGCGGCCGTGCCCTCGGGGCGGATCGCGGCGATACGGCCGCCGATCTCGTCGGGCCGGCCATGGGCGCGCTCGTCGCCGCGCGCCAGCAGGGACTCCCAGGCCAGCAGGCGCGGATCGTCGTAATGGCGCAGGCCGCGCGGGTCGTCGTAGACGACGTGGCGCAGCGCCGGACAGCGGCCGGAGATTTCCAGCATCTTGTCGACCTGCTCCTGGTCCTCGGCCACCACCACGCCGACCTCGGCGTCCTGGAGCACGAAGGCCATTTCCTCTGCCACGGCATCCTGGTAGAGCGGCACGGGAATGGCGCCCAGGCACTGGGCCGCCATCATCGCCATGTACAGCCGGGGACGGTTCTCGCCAACGACGGCGACGTGCTCGCCGGCCTCGACCCCCAGGGCGGCCAGTCCCGAAGCCACGCGCCGGACTTCGGCGGCCACCTGGGCCCAAGTCAGCGTCTGCCAGATACCCAGGTCCTTTTCCCGGATGGCGGGCCGCGCGCCACGCGCCCGCGCATGGTGCATCAGCAGAGCGGGGAACGTCGTCGCGGCGGTGGTTTCCTGTACCATGATGTCTCCTGGCCTCGTCCGGATCATGTGGCCCGCGGGGCCTTCAGTGCGCATCTGACGGGCGATGTCGCGGACTAAGGTACAGGCTGCGACGCCCCCCGACTGTCGCACATATGACATTCGATCTCGATCTAGGGTAAGTCCCCATGAACCTGACTCAGGCTTTGCCGGCGCACGCCGCCTGGTTCGACCTGCTCGACGACGAACAGCAGGCGCGCGTCCTGCAGGACACCGCCGTGGCGCACGTCGAGGCCGGCACCATCGTCGAGCACAAGGGCGTGATCGCCTGTTCCTGGATCGGCGTGCTCGAAGGACTGGTGAAGGTTTCGGTGGGAAACGCCGACGGCAAGCTGGCCTCCCTGACCGGGGTGCCGGCCGGCGGCTGGATCGGCGAGGGCTCGCTGCTGAAGCGGGAAGCCCGCAAATACGACATCATCGCGCTGCGCCGCAGCACCATCGCCCGCCTGCGCGGCGACACGTTCTACTGGCTGCTGGACGCCAGCATCCCCTTCAACCGCTACCTGCTGCACCAGTTGAACGAGCGGGTGGCGCAGTTCATCGGCAAGGCCGAATACGACCGCCTGCTGGCCCCCGACGCCCGCGTGGCGCGCTGCCTGGCGGAGCTGTTCAATCCGCTGCTGTACCCCGGCAATTCCATGCGCCTGGAAATCACGCAGGAAGAAATCGGTTTCCTGGCGCGTATTTCCCGCCAGCGCACCAACCAGGCCCTGCGCACGCTGGAAGCCGCGCAACTGCTGAGGGTCGAATATGGCGCCGTCCAGGTGCTGGACCTGGACGGACTGAAAGGCTACGGGCTCTAGTGTCCTGTCTGGCTAACGATCATGGTGGTAGGCACCACCCCTGAAGATGAAAGAGACTTTGGGGTGGAAGGTGTTGGGTGAAGGTCGTAAAAGTTTTTGGCGGCTCGACCCCGCGGCTAACGTGACCGGCCGGACTGACTCGCACCCCGGATTGCTTCCCTAGAGAGCGCACGCTAAACAGGCCGTTGGCGACATGTCGCCTTCAGGCACGTTCAGTCCCGGCACCCGCCACCTTCCACCCTTAAGTCTAATCGACAGGAGGTGGTATGGAACTGGGAGCGTTATACAAACGGGTGATCGGTCTGGACATTCATCAGGCGCAGATCACGGCCTGTGCGCTGATCGAGGAAGCAGACGGCTGCGCACGCATCGAGCAACGTCAATTCGGCGCGTTCAAGCGAGACCGTCGGGAACTGGCCGACTGGGTGGCGTCACTACGCCCCGACGAAGTCGTGATGGAGAGCACCGGCATTTACTGGAAGAGCCCGTATGCGGCACTGGAAGCGCGTGGCATCTGCGCCAAGGTGGTCAATGCGCGACATGTGAAGAACGTGCCGGGCCGCAAGACCGATGTGGGTGATGCCCACTGGTTAGCGACGCTGGCGCGAGCGGGATTACTGCGCGGCTCGTTTGTACCGCCGGCCAAGCTGCGGGAACTGCGCCTGATCGCCCGCCAACGACAGAAACTTGTCGGGCAACTGGCCAGCGAGAAGAACCGTCTGCACAAGGTGCTCACCGATAGCGGCGTGCGCCTGGGGGTGGTGGTCAGTGATCTGCACGGCCAGTCGGCACGCGCCATGGTCAAGGCGATCATCGCCGGACAAGCGCCGCAGGAGGTGCTCAAGCTTGCCAGTCGCCGCCTGAAGGCCAGCCGCGAGGAAATCTTCGACGCCCTGCAAGGCGACCTGACGGCCAGCCATCACTTCGTCCTGGATGAACTGATGCAGCATGTCGAGGAAATCGAGGCCCGTATCGTTCGCTTCGATACCCGGCTGCTCGCCGAACTGAAATCCGAACACAACGCCTTGGCCCTGCTGCAAACCATTCCCGGCGTCGATCAGATCGGGGCTGCCATGCTGTTGGTCGAAATCGGCTCCGACATGGATGTCTTTGGTAGTGCCGATCGTCTTGCCTCCTGGGTCGGCATCTGCCCCGGCAACAACGAATCAGCCGGCAAGCGTAAATCCGGTCGTGTTCGCAAGGGCAATCTGTATGTCCGGCGCCTGTTGTGCGAGTTCGCTCACGCCGCTAGCCGTACTCAATCCGTCTTCAAATCGAAATTCCAGGCCTTGATGGTGCGCCGTGGCTATAAACGGGCCATCATCGCCATCGGCCACAAAATACTGCGAACGATCTTCTTCATACTCCAGCGTGGCGAACACTACCGGGACAGCGCCACCGACTATGAGGCCCTATCCGTTCAACGCAACGCTCCACGCTGGATCAAGGCTCTGACCAAGTTCGGATTTATCCAACCTGCCAGCGCCTGAGCCGCACCGCCCTAGCCCTTACAGCCTTCGATGGCTGGGGGGGCGCTCGGTCAGAAATGCCTGTCTTTCACGCTAATTCTGATCCTTACCTTCGGCGCCTCGTCTCCCGGCCTCATCGGCCACGCTACTACCCCCTGTGTCAGACTAGTTGTCGCATCGGATTTGGAACGATTAGATGAATTTGACGACCTACAGCACGGCCTTCAAAGAGGAGGCGATCCGCAAGACCCTGCAGCGCGGCACGCGCACGGTGGCTGACATGGCCCAGGAGTTGAACATGTCGGTCCATACGCTGAAGAACTGGATTCGCAATCCGAAGATGGCTCATTTGCGCAGGCAATCCTCAGAAGAGGCCCCCGCCAGTCGGTGGACATCCGCACAGCGGCTGCAGGCCCTGCTTGAGACCCATTCTCTGGCCGAAGAGGCGCGCAACGCCTGGTGCCGGGAACGGGGCATCTTCGCCCATCAGCTCACGGCCTGGAAGCATGAGCTCGAACAGTCGGGGAACAAGCCCGCAGCCGATATCCAGGAGCTGCGTCGGCTCAAAGAGGAACTGGTTGGCGTGCGCCGTGATTTGGCCCGCAAGGACAAGGCGTTATCGGAGGCGGCAGCCCTGCTGGTACTGCAAAAAAAATACCAGGCGCTGTGGGAGGACGAGGACAAATGACCTCACTGACACAGCGCCGACAGATCATGGCATTGATTACTGAGGCGGTCACGGCTGGTGCTCGACAGGCACGCGCCTGTGAAGCAATCAATCTGAGCGCACGCACACTGCAACGTTGGCGGCGGGCCCCGGAGCAAGGCGATGGGCGCCCCACGCGGGTACAGCGGCCCTGCAACCGCCTGAGCGATGCCGAGCGTGATCGCATCCTGCGGGTGGTCAACAGCAGCGAGTACGGCCACCTGCCCGCTTCTCAGATCGTGCCACGCCTGGCGGATACGGGGGTCTATCTGGCCAGTGAATCGACGATCTACAGGCTGATGCGTACCGCCGGGCAACTGGTGCATCGCACGCCTGATCGCACGCCTGGCCCGGTGCATCGGCCTCGGGCGCTGACGGCTACTGCGCCAGGGCAGCTCTTCAGCTGGGACATCACCTATCTGCCCGCCACCGTGCGGGGCCAGTACTACTACCTGTACCTGTTTCTTGACCTGTTCAGCCGTCACATCGTGGGCTGGCAGGTCTATGACACCGAGGACAGCGCCCGTGCCAGTGAGCTGATGCGCGATATCTGCCGCCGCGAGGGCATCCTCCCAGGGCAGGTGGTGTTACACAGCGACAATGGCTCCCCGATGAAGGGCGCCACCATGCTGGCGACACTACGGGAGCTGGGTGTGGCGCCATCGTTCAGCAGGCCAGCGGTGAGCAATGACAACCCGTACTCAGAGTCCTTGTTCAGGACTCTGAAGTACCGCCCCCGCTACCCTCGCAAGCCCTTCACCGGTCTGCTGGCTGCCCGGGCCTGGGTCGGTGAGTTCGTGCGCTGGTACAACACCGAGCACCGGCACAGCGCTATCGGCTTCGTGACGCCTGAGCAGCGTCACTGTGGGCGCGATCGCGGCCTGCTCGAACGGCGCCATGCCCTCTATCGGGCGGCCCGCGAAAAGCACCCGGAGCGCTGGAGCGGCAGGACCCGCAACTGGACAAGAGTCGACGAGGTCTTCCTCAACCCGCAGAAGGGTCACGCGTCCTGTGCCAAGCGAAATTCAGACCTCAAGCGGGCGGCTTGAGTCACTCAGAAAATGCGACAGATAGGTTGACAATCACCGACTACGACTACTATGACCTCTGCTGAGACCTCGCCCCGGCTCGACGCCGTTACCCTTTCAGGATCAAGGCGAGGCGTCCCCATACATGGACGCCCCCGGTTTGCCAAGCTTTCAATTCGGGTATTGCGCACCCACTTTCACGCTTATGCCTGTCGGATGTACGCCGCATCGTTCCGGACAAGTATCGGGCTTTGACGAGTTTGGCCGCCTTACCCCAATACAGCGCCTCATCCGCTTCCTGCGCGTCAGGCCAGCGCTTTGCCATCCGGCTTCCTTCAGACTCGCAGTCACCCGCGAAACCCTTGCCGTAGGCTCACTCTTCCCCTTGTCGGGCGAGTAAGGGACTTGCACCCTCCAGTGGGTGCGCCCTGCCGGGCGCACAAAAAAAAGCCCAAGATCCGAAGATCCTGGGCTAAATCCACCAAAGGAGGAGGGTGGAGGAGACAACCGGGGCATGTCGGGCTGCGAGGAACCTGGGTTCCGAGCCACCGTGATTAGGGGTTTTCCCGCTGCAATCACGTCTCGACATCCGATAAGCAAATTATATAAGAAAAACTTGCTGCGATGCAAGATCAATTTGTTGTCAATAGACAATACCCAGAGTTTTGTTGTGTTTTGATCACAAAACAGGGTAAATCCCTAGCTCCCCAGGCTCAGATTCGATAGGCCGTGGTTGTCATGAGCCTGGACATCAGACGCATGGCGCCCCGCACCGGAGCGGGCAATGGCGCCGCGCCGTGGTCTTCGGCGGTGGTGCGGTGGCCGATCTCATCGTCGCGCATCCGTGTGACGATCCGCCGCGAGCGCCGGTCCTGGCCCGGCAAAGCGTCCAGGTGACCGTCCAGGTGTTCCTCGACCTGGCGCTCGGTTTCAGCCATGAAGCCCAGGTTATAGGGGATCCCGGCGCGACTGGCCACCAGTCCGAGACCGAAGGAGCCGGCATACCACAGAGGATTCAGCAGGCTCGGACGGCTATGGAGTTCGTCCAGGCGCTGCCGGCACCAGGCCAGGTGATCGACCTCTTCTTCGGCCGCCCGCAGCAGCACCCGGCGGATGCCCTCGTCCCGACACAGCAGCGCCTGTCCCCGGTACAGGGCCTGGGCGCAGATCTCGCCCACGTGGTTGACCCGCATCAGACCGGCGGCGTGACGGGATTCGGCATCGGACAGCGCCGGATCGTCGGCGGCGGCCGGCCCCGCCGGATTCGCCCGTTCGTGGGAGACCGTGCCGTCCAGGACCCGCAGCGCGCGTCCGGCCTCGGCCAGGATCGCGTCCAACCGGCCGGTCCGGCGCCTCCAGGCCGGCGCGGCATTCCGATCGTCCGCTCCGGCGGCCAGCCCCATGCCCACCGTCCCGTGCATCGCCTGTTCCATGAGAAATCCTTTTCAACGATTGAGAAAGCGCCAGACCGGCTTGAGCTCGACCAGCAGCCAGCACAACGGCAGGACGATGGCCAGGGCGATCAGGCCCCGGCCCGACCAGTCCTGGTCGTCCTGCAGATAAGCGTTGCACAGGCGGATGGGCTGGTCCAGGTAGATCATGCCCACGATCGCGCTCATCCAACAGAAATTGCCCAGGAAGAAGAGCTTGATGACCGCATTGGAGCGTCGCAACGCGGCCCGCAGCACCCAGCCGCAGACCGGCAGGCCCAGATACTTGAACGCCGCCACGCGCCAGTCCACCAGAGCGTCGTCCAGCGCCTTGGGAATCATCCAGCCCGCCCCGATCAGGCTGACCAGCAGCAGGCCGGGAACGCCGTATTCATTATAGGACCAGGCCGTGCGAGGCCGCGCGGCGGCGGCCGGCCTCCGGCCGGCGCGCCAGGCCTGCTCGGCGAACAAACCCGCCAGCACCAGCAGGGGGATCTGGACCAACATGTGCAGGCTCATCAGTGCCGTCAGCGGGGCGCGCAGCCCCACGGCCGTGCCCAGGCAGGCCAGGGCCGCGATCCACCAGAACCATGCCAGGCGGCCCGGCGCGCTCATTGTCCCCCCTGGGTCGGCGGCGCGGACAGCGACTCGGCGGTGGACAGCGCCAGACCCGGATCGTCCAGGTCGAAAATCCGCGCCAGGCGGCCGTCGGGCGTCACGACGTGGAAGGCGGCGTTGTGCTCGAATTCGCCCAGCGGGGCCGGCACGACCGTGATGCCGAAAAGATCCAGCGCGGCATCGCGCTGCGCGGGCCGGGTAAAGGACAGGAATTGCCAGACGCCCGAATCGGCGCCCATGCGCTTCGCGTAGCGGGCCAGGTCAGGTGCCCGGTCGCGGGCGTCGAAGCTGATGCTGATCAGCCGGAGGCGGTCCCGCAGGCCGCGGGCCTCGATCGCCTGCTGCAGACGCTCCATCAGGGATCCCTGGGCCAGACACAGCGCCAGGCAGCGTGTATAGAAGAAATTGACGATGGCGACGCGCCCGTCGCGGCGCAAGTCCTGGTCCAGGGCCAGGACCCGGCCGTCTCCGGCCAGTACCTCGGCGGCGGGAATCGCCCGGGGGTGCCGGGCCACGTCCTGCCGGCGCGCGGCCTCGGCAGTCAGGACGGTGAAGCCGTCGGTCAGACCGTACAGCGACCCGATGCCGGCCGCCAGGGCCAGAGCCAGCGCAAGAATCCAGCGCACGCCGGCCCTCGTCCCAGGCTACTTGCCGCCCAGCAGGGGGCGCAGATCCTCGTCGCCCTTCCAGGGTTCCTGCTGACCCTTGGTTTCCTCGCGGACCTGGGCGACCTTCTTGGCGTCGGTGGCCGAAGCGGTGTTGCCGAAGCTGGAGCGCACGTGGGTCACCAGGGCGGCGATCTCTTCGTCGGAGAACTTGGAGAAGTTCGGCATCTCGCCGTTGTACTTCGCGCCCTCGACCGTCAGCGGACCGTGGATGCCATGCAGCAGAATGCGGATCATGACGCCCGGATCCGCGGCGTCCACCCATTCGGACTTGGACAGCGGCGGGAACACGCCCGGCACCCCGGCGCCGGATGCCTGGTGACAGGCCACGCAATTGGCCGTATAGAGCTGACCGCCGTCGGCCGTCGCCGGCACGGCGAAGTCGGCCGCGACACGGTCGTCCCCCACGGATGCGGGCATCGGGTTGAAACTGGTGTACAGGTGATACACCGCCCACAGCAGCAGCAGGCCGATGACCGTCAGCACGATCCTGGGAACCGGACGGCTGCCCTCGCGGGGCTCTGGCTGCTCGCGGCGCTGCTGGTTGAATCGGGAATCGCTCATTGCTTGGCTCCTTCACCGCCGGCTTGCTTGGGCAGTTCCGGCAACTGCGCGCCGGGCTCGACCGGATAGGTGTGATCCAGACCGATCAGGTAGGCCACCAGGTCCAGGGCCTCCGGCGTGGCGACCACGACCTTGCCGGACGGCGCGAAGCTGGGCGGCAGATTGACGACCTTGTCGCCGGCCTCGGCCTGGTCCTTGAGCTTGAACAGGAAGGGGAAGGACGGCATGTTGCTGCCCGGCGTATAGGCGCGCGGCTCGTACAGGTGTCCCAGATTCCAGTCCACACTGGGCTGGCGGGCGCCGATGTTGAACAGATCAGGCCCGGTGCGCATGGTGCCCAGCAGGTGCGGATGGTCATAGTAGTAATCGCCCGCGACCGGCGCGCGGCCCCAGCCGCGCTGGAAATCCGGCGCCTGGGACTGGCTGCGCGGCTGCTGCGAGTGGCAGTAGACGCAACCCATCTCGATATAGACCTGGCGCCCGCGCAACTGCTGTTCCGTGTAGGGCTTCAGGCCTTCGGAGGGCCGCACGTCGGACAGCTGCATGTAGGGCAACACGACCAGGGTGGCGGTGGCCAGCGCGAGGGTCACCATCGCGCCGCTGAGGAGTTTGTATTCGCTTTCCATGATCAGGCACCTGCGATCGCCTGATGCTCAGGCAAGGATTTACGGTTGTGCAACAGGGCGGGGCCCACGCGGCTCGTGCCGTAGCGCAAGGCCATCAGCACGAAGTGCGCGGCGAACACCAGATGGCCCAGGGTCATCATGGTGCCGCCCAGCGTGCGGCCTTCGAGATAGGGCATCGTGACCCGCACGGATTCCATGAAGGGTCTGGTCGCGTCCAGCATCGCCAGGCCCTGCAGCCAGCCGCCGACGGACAGGCTGACGAAATAGATGCCGATGCCCAGGGTCACCAGCCAGAAGTGCACGATGATGAGCTTCGGATGCGGCCATTCCCAGGACATGACGCGCGGCATCACGAAATAGATGGCGCCGAACATCACGATCGAGAAGAAGGCGTACAGCCCCAGGTGAGCGTGGGCCACGGTGAAGTGGGTGAAGTGCGCCACCGTGCTGACACTGCGCAGGGCCTCGAAGGAACCCTCGACGGAGCTGAGGGTGTACATCATGGCGCCCAGCACGATGAAGCGCAGCGTGGGCGAGTAGTACATGGTCTTGAAGTGGCCGCGCATCGTCAGGTGCTGGTTCACCGAGAAGGCCAGCACGGGGATGATCATCATCATGGACTGGACGATCGACAGCGTGATCAGCCAGTGCGGCACCGGACCGCCGACCAGGTGGTGGCCACCGACCTGGCCGTAGAAGAAGGCCAGCGCCCAGAAGCCGATCAGCGACAGGTTGTAGGACTGGATCGGGCGGCCGATGATCTTGGGCAGGAAGTAGTACACCGAGGCCAGGGCGATCGGGGTGTAGTACAGGCCCAGCACATTGTGGCCGAACCACCAGTTCATGGTGGCCTGTTCAACACCGAAGTGCACGCCGGGCATCTTGCCCACCAGGTACAGCACCGGGAACCAGAACAGCGCCGCGCCCATGTACCAGATCGACACGTACAGGTGCTCGACCTTGCGGTTGCGCAAGGTGAACACCAGCGGCAGCGCGATCAGGGCGCCGCCCAGCACCAGCAGGATGCTGACCTGCCAGGGGATTTCCAGCCACTCCAGGCCGTCGTTGATGCCCACGGCGATGCTGCCCAGCCCGGCGATCAGGCCGGCGTTCCACAGCATGCAGCCCAGCAGGGCGAAGCGCCCGCCGTACAGGCGCGTCTTCAGCAGGCGCGGCAGCATCCAGATCGCCACGCCGAAGGCCGCCATCGGACACCAGCCGTAGGCCACCATATTCAGGTGCAGCGTACGCGTGCGGCCGAAGGTCAGCCAAGCGTATTCCGTCAGGAATTCGGGATTGTGCAGCTTGATCGAACTGATCAGTCCGAAGGCCGAGGCCAGCACCAGCCAGACGATGGCACAGCACAGGAAGGTGAAAGTGGCGTAGGCGGTCGACTGGTCGGCCTCCAGGCGGGCGGCGAGCTCCTGCTTCAGTTCACCGGCCAGGGACGGATCGACGACGGCCTTGTCGCCCTCGGTGACGATCTTCTGCAGACCGGCGCGCTGCTCGGGGGTGGCGGAGGGGTCCTCGACATGGCCGATCTCGCCAGTCGAGAAGATCACCGAGGCGGCTTCGGGGTTGTCGTCGAACATGTTCCGCCTGAGCGACCAGATGAAGACACCCAGTCCGGTGACGGATAATATGAAGGTCAGGAGTAATACGGTGACGGTATCCACGGCGCTTCCGATGAAGGACAAAAGACGCGCAAGGCCCGGAAATCCGGCCCTGGCAACCTGCTATTGTAGGCATAGAATTGATCTATGATAAATCTACGCAGGAAATGCAAGCCTGAATTACCCTGATCACGATACGGACATCGCGCCTGTCCGCGACGACGGCGCGCCATCCCGCGGCACCGTTTTTCCCCAGGCCATCCACAGGAAAAAGACTCATCATGGAATGCACCATCGACTGGCAAGGCCCCGAGGGCATGCTGTTCATTTCCCGCACCGGCAGCGGCCACGTCCTGGCCATGGACGGCGCCCCCGACGGCGGCGGCCGCAACCTGGCCCCCCGTCCGATGGAAACCGTGCTGACCGGCGCCGGCGGCTGCGCCGCCTACGACGTGGTGCTGATCCTGAAACGCGGCCGCCATGCGGTGACGGGCTGCCAGGTCGCCCTGACGGCCGAACGCGCCGACACCGAACCCAAGGTCTTCACGAAGATCCACTATGCGTTCCGGGTGACGGGCCGCGACCTGCCCGCCGCTGCCGTGGAGCGCGCGGTGGAGCTGTCGCACACGAAATACTGCTCGGCCATCGCCATGCTGGAAAAGACGGCCGAGATCACGCACTCGATCGAGATCGTCCCGGCCTGAAGGCCGGGACCGAGGTTCCCTATACCGCCATCGGCGCCGTCAACGGCGCATGATGGCGGTAGTCCTCCAGCGCGAAATCCCCCGGCTCCAGACGCTCCAGCCATTCCGGCTCGTAGCGGCCGGTGTCCGCATAGGCCGGGATGCGGTCCGACAGGCGCAGCCGGGGCGCGGGCAGCGGATCACGGTTCAGCTGTTCGCGCAGCATGTCCACATGCGTCTCGTAGATGTGCGCGTCGCCGATGAAATACGTGAACCAGCGCGGCTCGTAGCCCGTCAGGCGCGCCACCAGATGCGTCAGGGCCGCGCCTTCGGCCAGATTGAACGGCGTGCCCAGACCCACGTCGTTGCTGCGGATGTACAGGCACAACGACAGTTCGCGCGTCACCGGATTCGCCAGGAACTGATACAGCAAGTGACAGGGTGGCAAGGCCATCTCGTCGATCTGCGCCCAGTTCCAGCCATGGAACAGGATGCGCCGGCTGCCCGGATCGCGGATCAGCGTGTCCAGGCAGGTCCGCAACTGATCCACGGCCTTGTAGAGCAGCACATGCGGCCTGCCCCGGTCCAGGACCGGGCCGACCGGGCGGTAGCCCTGCTCCCGCGCGGCCTCGATGCGCGCGGCCGCATCGGCCGGCAGCAGCTTGTAGGCCGGCCATTGGCGCCATTGCACCCCGTAGACCGGCCCCAGATCGTCGGGACCGTCGCGCCAGGGACTGTCCAGCCAGGCACGGTTCTCATTGGCGTTCTGGTCCCAGACCCGGCAGCCCAGCGCGCGGAAATCCGCCGCGCTGTCGGCCGCTCGCAGAAAACCGGCCAGTTCGCCCATGGCCGACTTGAAGGCCAGGCGCTTGGTGGTGACGGCGGGAAAGCCCTGGCGCAGGTCGAAGCGCAGGCAGGCGCCCGGCAGGCTCAGGGTACGCACGCCGGTGCGGTTGTCCTGCCAGGCGCCCTGTTCGAAGATCGAGCGGACCAGGTCCAGATAGGCTTTCATGCGGATCGTTCCAGGATGCGTCGGGCACGCTCGATCAGAGGCAGGTCGACCATGCGGCCGTCCAGGCGGAACGCATACTCGCCGGTCGAATCGGCGTGGTCCACCACCCGGCGCGCCCAGTCGATTTCCTCGGCCAGCGGCTGGAAAACGCGATGCGCCACGGGAACCTGCGCGGGATGGATGCACATCATCCCGCCGAACCCCATGTCCCGGGCCATCGTGCACGACCGCTCCAGCACTTCCAGGTCGGTGAAGTCCGGATGGACGCAGTCCAGGGGATCGGCCAGTCCGTGCATGCGGCTGGCCTTCAGGATGTCGAAGCGGACCTGCCCGAGCACGAACCGGGACGCCTCCGTCATCGGCCGCGTGCCCAGCTCGACCAGCAGGTCCAGGCTGCCGAAGGACAGCCGCGCCACGCCGTGGGCCTCGGCGATCCGGTCCAGCGCCCGCAGCCCGGCCGCGGACTCGATCACCGGCATCAGGGGCTTCCCCGCCCCGGACACGATGTAGACGTGTTCCGCGGTCTGGGCCTTGGGCAGCACGATGCCGACGACCGACGGCAGCGACCGGCACAGGGCCAGATCGTCCTCGAACCAGGGGGTGGTGCCGTCGTTGATGCGCACCCACAGACGGTCTCCGGGGTGCGCCGCCGCATGGCGCGCCAGCGCGTCGCGCGCGGCGACCTTGGCCTCGGGCGCGACGGAGTCCTCCAGGTCGACGATCACGGCGTCCGCGCCGCTGGCGACCGCCTTGGGTATGCGCTCCGGCCGGCTGGCCGGCACGAACAGCGCCGAACGCATCAATGTGTCATGCATGGAAATCCCCTTCTTCAAGTCGGCGTTCAGGCCTGCGCCGGGACGATGCGCGCGGCGATGCGCTCGCGCCATTCGCGCGGCCCGGTCTGGTGGACCGAAGTGCCCTGGGCGTCGACGGCCACCGTCACCGGCATGTCGCGCACTTCGAACTCATAGATGGCCTCCATGCCCAGGTCCTCGAAACCCAGCACCCGCGCGGAGCGGATGGCCTTGGATACCAGGTAGGCGGAGCCGCCCACTGCCATCAGGTAGGCCGAGCCGTGACGGCGGATGGCCTCGATGGCCTCGGGGCCGCGCTCGGCCTTGCCGATCATGGCCAGCAGGCCCGTCTGTCCCAGCATCATATCGGTAAACGCATCCATGCGCGTGGAGGTGGTGGGGCCCGCCGGGCCGACGACCTCGTCGCGCACCGGATCGACCGGGCCAACGTAGTAGATGACGCGCCCGCGGAAATCCACCGGCAGGGATTCGCCGCGCGCCAGCATGTCCTGGATGCGTTTGTGGGCCGCGTCGCGACCCGTCAGGATGCGGCCCGACAGCAGCAGACGCTCGCCCGGCTTCCAGGAGGCGACTTCCTCGCGGGTCAGCGCATCCAGGTTCACCTGGCGCGAGGCCTTGTAGTCGGGTTTCCAGTGGACTTCCGGCCATTCGGACAGGGCGGGCGGCCGCAGGGCCGCGGGGCCGCTGCCGTCCAGCGTGAAATGCACATGGCGCGTGGCGGCGCAGTTCGGGATCATGGCGACCGGCTTGGAGGCGGCATGCGTCGGACAGGTGAGGATCTTGACGTCCAGCACGGTGGTCAGCCCGCCCAGGCCCTGGGCGCCGATACCCAGCGCGTTGACCTCGCGGTACAGGTCGATGCGCAGTTCCTCCAACTTGTTCCGCGGGCCGCGCCGCAGCAGTTCATACATATCGATGTCCTGCATCAGGGACTGTTTGGCCATGAGCATGGCCTTTTCCGCCGTGCCGCCCACGCCGATCCCCAGCATGCCCGGCGGACACCAGCCCGCGCCCATGTGCGGTACGGTCTTGAGCACCCAGTCCACCAGCGACTCGCTGGGATTGAGCATGGCGAACTTGGTCTTGTTTTCCGAACCGCCGCCCTTGGCCGCGACCTGGACGTCCACCGTGTCCCCGGGGACCAGCTCGACGTGCAGCACGCAGGGCGTGTTGTCGCGCGTGTTGCGGCGCGTGAACAAGGGATCGTCCAGCACCGAGGCGCGCAGCGGATTGTCGGGATTGGTGTAGCCCCGGCGCACGCCCTCGTCGCACAGTTCCTGCAGGCTGCGGCGCGTGTCGAAACGCACATCCATGCCGATCTTCAGGAAGACGTTGACGATGCCGGTGTCCTGGCAGATCGGACGGTGGCCCTCGGCGCACAGGCGCGAGTTGGTCAGGATCTGGGCGATGGCGTCGCGCGCCGCCGGGCTTTCCTCGGTCTCGTAGGCGCGCGCCAAGTGCTGGATATAGTCCAGCGGGTGGTAGATGCTGATGAACTGGACGGCGTCCTCGATCGACTGGATCAGGTCGTCTTCGGTGATCGTGGTCATTGGGGCCTGCTCCCTCTCATCAAGGAAATCGCGTTGGGCCTGAGCGCTGTCGAGCGCAAGGCATGCACCGCGGCAAGACTCAATGTCTTGCGAGGATGGACAACGCAGCGGGCGGCGGCGCTCAGGCCCAACCCTTCGGGAAGGCATGAAAAATCCGCCTGCCCTGCGTTGCCCGTCTTGCGCGTATGGACATACGCGCGGCGCCAGGCGCCTTGTTCAACCAAATTTTTCATGTCTTCGCGACTCCTTGATGAGAGGGAACAGGCCCTATTTTCCTTTCCAGACCGGGGGGCGTTTCTCGGCGAACGCGGTCGCGCCCTCGCGGGCGTCCTCCGAGGTGAAGATATGGGCGATCAGGGGCCGCTGGCGCTCGAACATCTCGTCCGGCCGCCAGTTGCGCGATTGCGCGACGATGGACTTGGCCGTGCGCACCGCCAGCGGGCCGTTGGCGGCGATGGTCCGCGCCATCGCCAGGGCCTCGTCCAGCGCCGCGCCAGGCTCGGCCAGACGGTTGACCAGGCCCAGCTGGTGCAGGCGCTCGGCGCCGAAGGCCTCGCCCGTCAGCACGGCCTCCATGGCCACGTGATAGGGAATGCGCGACGGCAGGCGCAGCATGCCGCCCGATCCCGGCACCAGGCCGCGCCGGACCTCGGGCAGGCCGAAGCGGGCATCGCGCGCCGCCACGACCAGGTCGCAGGCCAGGACCAGTTCGCACCCGCCGGCCAGCGCGTAGCCCTCGACGGCGGCGATCAGCGGCTTGGCGGGCGGCTGCTCGCACAGGCCGGCAAAGCCGCGCTTGCCCACATAGGGGCGCTGGCCGGTCGCGGCGAAGGCCTTCAGGTCCATGCCCGAGCAGAAATTTCCCCCGGACCCGGTCAGCACGCCCAGGCGCAGATCCGGATCGCTGTCCAGGGTATCCAGGGCCGCGGCCAGGGCCTGGGCGGTCTCCAGGTTGATCGCATTGCGCGCCTGGGGCCGGTTGAGCTGCATGATCAGCACCCCGTCCAGGCGCTGCACGTCGAGGCAATCGCTCATGTTTTCTCCGAAAAAAGAGAAGTGGATAAAATGGCCGTTCCGGACGAGGCCCAGGCCGTGTCCGTCGGACGACACAAACCATCGCGGGCCTGGCCCGCCACGCCATGCTCACATTCCAACAACTGATTTTATCGCTCCAGCAATATTGGGATCGCCAGGGGTGCGCCCTGCTGCAGCCCTACGACATGGAAGTCGGGGCCGGCACCTCGCACACCGCCACGTTCCTGCGCGCCATCGGCCCGGAACCCTGGCGCGCGGCCTACGTGCAGCCCTCGCGCCGCCCCAAGGACGGGCGCTATGGCGAAAACCCCAACCGGCTGCAGCACTACTACCAGTTCCAGGTCGTCCTCAAGCCGACGCCGCTCGACATCCTGGACCTGTACATCGGTTCCCTGCGCGCGCTGGGCATCGATCCGCGGCAGCACGACATCCGCTTCGTCGAGGACGACTGGGAAAACCCCACCCTGGGCGCCTGGGGCCTGGGCTGGGAGGTCTGGCTCAACGGCATGGAAGTCACCCAGTTCACCTACTTCCAGCAAGTCGGCGGGCTGGACTGCAACCCGACCATGGGCGAAATCACCTACGGCCTGGAACGCCTGGCCATGTACCTGCAGGGCGTGGAATCCGTCTACGACCTGGTCTGGACCCAGGGCCCCGACGGCACGCCCGTGTACTACCGCGACGTGTTCCACCAAAACGAGGTCGAGCAGTCCACCTACAACTTCGAGATCGCCTCCACCGCCATGCTGTTCGCCCACTTCAACGACTACGAGGCCGAGGCCAAACGCCTGATCGAAGTCCCGCTCGCCCTGCCCGCCTACGAGGCCACCCTCAAAGCCGCCCACACCTTCAATCTGCTGGACGCGCGCGGCGCCATCAGCGTCACCGAACGCGCCACCTACATCGGCCGCATCCGCGCCCTGTCCCGCGCCGTGGCGCAGGCCTACTACGACGCGCGCGAACGCCTGGGCTTTCCCATGCTGCGGGAGGTCGCGTGATCATGAGCACGAACCCGAACGCGCGCCCGCTGGTCGTCGAGCTGGTCACCGAGGAGCTCCCCCCCAAGGCACTGGACGCCCTGGGCCAGGCCTTCGCCGAAGGCATCCGCAAGACGCTCGACGCGCTCGGCCTGCTGGCCGAACCCCGCGCCTGCGCCGCCTACGCCACGCCCCGGCGGCTGGCCGTGCGGCTGGACGCGGTCCTGGGACAGGCGCCCGACCAGGCCTACGCGGAAAAGCTCATGCCCGCGGCCATCGGCCTGGACGCCGCGGGCGGACCCACCCCCGCGCTGCTGAAAAAGCTCCAGGCCAAGGGCCTGGGGCACCTGGGCGCCACCGACCTGGTCCGCAAGCATGACGGCAAGCAGGACGTGCTCTACGCCGAGGGCACCGCCCCGGGCGCCCGCCTGGCCGACGGCCTGCAGCAGGCCCTGGACTACGCCGTCACCCACCTGCCCATCCCCAAGGTCATGCAATACCAGCTGGCCGACGGCCGCACCAACGTCAAGTTCGTGCGGCCGGCCCAGCGCCTGCTGGCCCTGTGGGGCGCGGACGTCGTGCCCGTGCGCACGCTGGGCCTGGAGGCCGGCCGGATCACCCTGGGCCACCGCTTCCTCGAAACCGGCCCGCTGCCTATCGAATCGGCCGAAGCCTGGGCGGACCGCCTGGCGGTCGATGGCCGCGTGGTCCCGTCCTTCGCCGAGCGGCGCGCGCTCATCGCCCGGCAGCTGGCCGAATCCTCCGCCTCGCTGGGCGCGACCATCGGCCAGGATCCCGAGGTCGAGGCCCTGCTCGACGAAGTCACCGCCCTGGTCGAATACCCGACGGTCTACGTCGGCGCCTTCGAGGAAGCCTTCCTGGCCGTACCGCCGGAATGCCTGATCCTGACGATGCGGCTGAACCAGAAATACTTCCCCCTGTTCGACCCGGCCACAGGCGCGCTGACCCATCGCTTCCTGATCGTCAGCAACATGCGGCCCGCCGACCCGACCCACATCATCCAGGGCAACCAGCGCGTGGTGCGCCCGCGCCTGGCCGACGCGCAGTTCTTCTACCAGACCGACCTGAAGACGCCGCTGATCGACCGCGTGGCCGAGCTGGCCAACAGCGTCTACCACAATAAACTGGGCACCCAGTTGCAGCGCACCGAGCGCGTGCGCAAGCTGGCCCGCTGGCTGGCGCCGCTGCTGGGCGGCCCCTCCGAGCCCGCCGCCCGTGCCGCCATGCTGGCTCACGCCGACCTGGGCACCCAGATGGTGGGCGAATTTCCCGAACTGCAAGGCATCATGGGAGCCTACTACGCGGCCCACGACGGCGAGGCGCCCGAAGTCGCGCGCGCCCTGCGCGACCAGTACCGCATCCGTCTGGACGAGCCGGTCACCGACGCCACGTTCACGGCCACCGTGCTGTACATGGCGGAACGCGCCGAGACCCTGATCGGGATCTGGGGCATCGGCCTGGCCCCCACGGGCGAACGCGACCCCTATGGCCTGCGCCGCGCGGCCCTGGGCCTGATCAGCGCCTACGAGCAACTCACGGCCGGCGGCCGGCTGCGGGCCAGCCAGGACTCCCCGGCGCGCCTGTCGGCCCTGCTGGCGCAGGCGGCGGCCGGCTTCGCGCCCGGAACCCTGGCCGAGGGTACGGTCGAGTCCGTCCTGGACTTCGTCTACGAACGCTACCGCAACCAACTGGCGGCCGGCTTCGACCGCTCGGCCATCGACGCGGTGCTGGCCCTGCGCCCGCCGCTGCACCAGGTCGCGGCGCGCGTCCAGGCCTGCGAACGATTCGCCGCGCTGCCCGAGGCCGAATCCCTGGCCGCTGCCAACAAGCGCGTCAGCAACCTGCTGAAAAAGGCCGACGACACACAGCCCGGCTTCGACCCGGCGCTGCTGGCCGAACCGGCCGAGCGCCAGCTGGCCGAGACCATCGCCCGCCTGGAACCCCAGGCCACCGCCCAGTTGCAGGCCGGCGACTTCACCGCCAGCCTGGCCACCCTGGCCCAGGCCCGCGCCGCCGTCGACGCGTTCTTCACCGACGTCATGGTCATGGCCGAGGACCCCCGCGTGCGGGCCAACCGCCTGGCCCTGCTGCGCTCCCTGCACGGTCTGATGAACCAGGTGGCCGATCTGTCGAGGCTCGACCGGTGAAACTCGTCATCCTGGATCGCGACGGGGTCATCAACCACGACAGCGACGCGTACATCAAGTCGCCGGACGAATGGGTGCCGATCCCCGGCAGCCCGGAAGCCATCGGCCGGCTCAGCCAGGCCGGCTGGCGCGTGGTGGTGGCCACCAACCAGTCCGGCATCGCCCGTGGCCTGTTCACCATGGAAACCCTGGGCGCGATCCACGCCCGGATGCGCCAGGCGGTGGCCGATGCGGGCGGGCGCATCGACGCGATCTTCTGCTGCCCCCATGGCCCGGACGACGGCTGCGCCTGCCGCAAACCTCTGCCCGGCATGCTGCACGACATCGCCCAGCGCCTGGACGTGCGCCTGGACGGCGTCCCGCTGGTGGGCGACAGCCTGCGGGACCTGCGCGCCGCGGCCGCCGCGCACTGCGCCCCCTGGCTGGTCCTGACCGGCAAGGGCCGCAAGACCTGGGAGACCTCGGGCACCAGCGGCGAACTTCCCGCCGGCACCCAGGTCCGCGACGACCTGGCCGCCGTGGCCGACACCTTGCTGAAAACCGCCCCATGATCCACCTTCGTTCCGCGCTCTACATGGCCTATCTGGTCGTGACGGTGATCCCCTACGCCCTGTGCTGCGTGCTGTGGGCTCCCCTGCCCCTGTCCTGGCGCTACTGGCTGACCCTGGGCTGGCCGCGCATGGCGCTGTGGGGCGCCCGCTGGATCCTCGGCATGCGCTACCAGGCGCGCGGCCTGGAGCACCTGCCCGCCGAAGGGCCGGCCATCATCCTGTCCAAGCACCAGTCCGCCTGGGAAACGCTGTATTTCGCGGTCAAGCTGCCGCGCGACGTAGTCTTCGTCTACAAGAAGGAACTGCACTACGTGCCCTTCTTCGGCTGGAGCCTGGCATTGCTCAGCATGATCCCCATCGACCGCACCAAGGGCAAGGAATCCTTCGACCAGGTCGTGAAGATCGGCAGCCGGCGCCTCGAAGAAGGCCGCTGGCCCGTGCTGTTCCCGGAAGGCACCCGAGTGGCGCCCGGCCAGACCGGCCGCTACAAGCAGGGGGGCGCGCTGCTGGCCTGCCGCACCGGGGCGCCGGTGATCCCGGTCGCCCACAACGCCGGCGAATGCTGGCCGCGCAACGCCTTTCTGAAGACCCCGGGACTGGTGACCGTGTCCTTCGGCCCCGCCATCGATCCGGCCGGGCACACGCCGGCCTCCCTGAACAACGCCGTGCGCGAATGGATCGAGGCCGAGATGCGACGCCTCAATCCCGAGCGTTATGCCAACCGCTGACCACATGTCCAAGCGCAAACCACGCCCTTCAGGGCATGGTCAAGCGGAACCAGGTCCTCCGGGCGATGCCGAAGACACTCCTGTCGAGTGGCGAAGAAGCTCCGGCCCGCAGGCCGGAGTTCTTCGCATCCGCCAGCTCGACCTGTTCGACGCCGGCGATTGCCCGCCCGCCGAATCCGCGGCCGTCCACGGGCGCGCCGCTGGAAAACCCGGCCGTCCCGCGCCCCGTCCTGCGGGCGAACCGCTCGTCGCACCGGCCGTCTCGCCCGCCCCGCGCCGGCCATCCGCGCCGGAACCCCCGTCCGCCCTGCCGCCGGGCGGACGCTGGCTGACCCTGGATCTGGACGGTTGGGCGCTGGGCTATGTACTGCGCCGGGCGCGCCGCAAGACCATCGGGCTGCACATCCGCGACACCGGCCTGGCGATCCAGGCCCCCGCCTGGGCTACACGCGCGCAGATCGAGGACGCGATCCGGCACAAGGCGGGCTGGATCCGGGACAAGCTCCGAGACCGCGACCAGCGGCTGGAACAACTGGCCCTGCAGGCCGGCCAGTGGCGGCCAGGCGGCCGCATCCCCTACCTGGGCACCGCCATCGAGCTGCGGCTGGACGGTGCCCGGCCGGCCCGCTACGAGGGCGATCCGGACAGGCCCGCCGCAGGCGATCGCCTGTTCCTGCCCCTGCCCGACACGGCCGACGCGGGCCGCATCCAGGAACGCGCCCAGGCCTGGCTGCAGGCGCGCGCGCGAACCGATTTCGACGCGCGCCTGCGGCGCTGCCTGGAGCGGGCGGACCGCTCCATCCTCGGCTGGAGCCTGTCCTCCGCCCAGGGCCGCTGGGGCTCGTGCACAAGCCAGAGACGCATCCGGCTGAACTGGCGTCTGATCCATTTCGCGCCGGCCCTGATCGACTACGTGATCGCCCACGAGGTCGCCCACCTGAAGGAAATGAACCACGGCCCCGCCTTCTGGCGCGAGGTCGAGCGCCTGTGCCCGGATTTTCGCACGGCGCGTGACACGCTGCGCCGCCAGCTCCCGGATACCCTGCCGCTGATCTGAGCCCATGCCGCTCCGTCTCGCGGCCCGCATGCCGCCCGGATGAGCCGGGCATGGTACGGTCCCGATGGACCTCCCGGTATCCAGGCTCAACCCCTCAAATATGCGTATGATGGTGTATTGCTGCGCAATCGGAGGACTTCATCATGCGCCTGCTGCACACCATGCTGCGCGTCGGCAATCTGGACCGTTCCCTGATGTTCTACACAGAGACCCTGGGCATGCGGCTGCTGCGCCGCAAGGACTACCCGGAAGGCCGCTTCACCCTGGCCTTCGTCGGTTACCAGGACGAGGCCGACGGCGCCGTCATCGAACTGACCCACAACTGGGACACCGACCACTACGAGATAGGCACCGGCTACGGCCACATCGCCATCGAGGTCGAAGACGCCTACGATACCTGCGCCACCATCAAGGCGCGCGGAGGCCTGGTCGTGCGCGAGGCCGGTCCCATGAAGCACGGCACCACCGTGATCGCCTTCGTCGAGGATCCCGATGGCTACAGGATCGAATTGATACAAGCGAACTCAATGAGTTAAGACAACTGACGCCATCAAACGCCGGATATGCCGATCCACTGCGCAGCGCGTAGCGGATGGGAAAAATACCCCCGCGCCGATCGGACAGCGGCAGGGCCAGGCCGGCGTCGCGACGGCCGTGGCGGTAGTTGTCAGGCCGGTTGCCGGTTGATCACCGGCATGCCTGGATCGGGGATCCCGCCTTGGCTGACGCCATGCAGGATCTCTGGCTTGCGCAGGCGCACCGCATCATCCCGAAAGGGGAATCCAGAGAGCGGCCCGGCGCGGGACCGGGACCGCAAAGGCCGCCGATTGGACCTCGAGTCCCGAGCCCCCCCTGCCTTGCGTAGAGGCCGAAATGACCTCAAAGTACAATTCCCAATGCCGTTGTTGACCACCCCGCCGTCTGGGCGGTCACGACCATCGGAATCACTGTTCACAATGCCGGAACCGCTGGTCACGATCAACCGGAATACCCAATCTCGCCAATCGCTTACTCGAAGCAGAATTTACGATCGAGCCGATGCGGGACTCCATGCATGCAAGCGTTTCATCCTCTCCAGGGCCCTTCTTTGGAAATTCCATCGATTCATGCGCACGCCCATGTGTCACCCATAAAGCCGGCCCAAAACAATGACTGACAAGAACCGCTTCGAAGACGTGATTCCAGAGAGCCACGGGGTCATCGAGATGCACCTGGATGATTTGAACAAACTGTTCGACACCATGGATCCATCGCCGCTTTGCGAAAAGAATCTCCATCCCAATGTGGCGGACCGTATTGTGGATAGCGCCAAGGAGTTTCCGGCCAGGGCCCCTTTAGCGTTGATCCTCCACGTGGACCAATCAGACTCGACGGGCCAGGAGGATCATGTTGTCGGCAATGCCACCCGCGCCTACTTCACCCACCTGTCGAAACAGTCCAAGCGAAAACTGCGACTTCATCTGCGTCGTGGCGCGATCAGCTTGATGATTGGATTGGCCTTCCTGGCCACGACCCTGGCCGGGGCGCAACTTCTCGGTGAAAGTTCCCTGGCGAAGATGTTTCGGGAGAGTCTGATAATCGGCGGCTGGGTCGCCTTGTGGCGGCCGATGGAGATGTTTCTATACGACTGGTGGCCCTTGCTGGGTGAGCGGATTTTTTATAAACGTCTCGGCTGCATGCCCGTAAAAATCAAATACTCGACACCGCCCTGGACATACTGCTGAATTCCCCGTTTGAGCGCAAGGATCTGCGTAAGCGCCGCGAAACCACTGCCCGGCCGCTCCGCCAAGGATGCGCGACAAGCGCACGTCTTCGCCCGGGGATGCCGGCGCGACCCGTTCCGCCGGTGGCGCGATGCCCGCGCTTCATCAGCTTTCACACGGCCCGCGCGCGGGCCGCGAAAACCAGCTGAGACGCCCACGGCGCGTTCACGCGGTCGGCGTCACCCCGGCATCCGACAGGGCGTCGGCCATGTCCATGAACTGCGCCACCGTCAGTTCCTGGGGCCGCGCGGTCGGTACCACTCCCAGGGCGTTCCAGTCCAGCCATTCCGCCCAGGCGCCCAGGCTGCCCCGGATCATCTTGCGGCGCTGCTCGAAGACCCGGGCCACCAGCCGCTCGAACACCCGCGCGTCGCGGGGCTGGCGCAGCGCATCCGACGCCAGCGGGCGCATGCGCACCACGGCCGACATCACCCGGGGCGGCGGATCGAAAGCCTCGGGCGGCACATCGAACAGGTGCGTCATCCGGTAGCGCGCCTGGAGCATGACGGACAGGCGTCCGTACTGGCTGTCTCCGGGGCGGGCCACCATGCGATCAACGACTTCACGCTGCAGCATGAAATGCTGATCGCGGATCCGGCCGGCCCAGCGCAGCAGATGGAAGAGCAACGGACTGGAGATGTTGTAGGGCAGGTTGCCCACCACGCGCAGCCGGGGGATATCCGCCACGACCTGGCCCGATTCCGCGCCGGCGGCGAACGCCGGATCGCCGAAGTCCACGGTCAGGGCATCGGCCTCGACCACCCTCAAGCGGTCCTCTCCCCAGCGGCCGCGCAGCCGCCGGGCCAGATCGCGGTCCAGCTCGACCACGGTCAGCCGGTCCAGCCGCTCCAGCAGCGGTGCCGTCAGCGCCGACAGGCCCGGACCGATCTCGACCATGACATCGCCGGGCTGCGGATCGATGGCGCGCACGATGGCGTCCACCACCGATTCGTCGGCCAGGAAGTGCTGGCCGAAACGTTTGCGCGCCTGATGCGCGCCCCCTGGGCGGGGCTGCGCCCCGCCGTCCCCCCGAGGAGGATCGGAAAACTTGGGGCGGCCCGGCGTTTTCTGGTGCCCCATGTCAGCGGCCGTCGCCGGCCGCCTTTTCCAGGCGGTTGTCAATGTAGGCCTGACCGCGCAACTGGTCGAGCCAATCCTCGTAGGCCGGCCCGATGCGGCGTTCCATCAGCTCGCGGCGCGCCTGCATGCGGCGGAATTCCTGTTCCATGTTCTTGGTCTGGCGGCCCTCGACCTGGATCAGGTGCCAGCCGAACGGCGACTTGACCGGTTCGCTGACCTGACCGTCCTGCAGCGCGTTCATGGCCTGCTCGAAGGCCGGCACGGTCTCGCCGGGATTGAGCCAGCCCAGGTCGCCTCCCTGGGGCGCGGAGGCGTCCTCGGAGTAGCGCTTGGCCAGCTCGGCAAAGGATTCGCCGTGTTCGATGCGGGCGCGCAGGCCTTCGAGGATGGCGCGGGCCTTGTCGTCATCCATGACTTTGGAAATCTTGATCAGGATGTGACGGGCATGGGTCTGCGTGACCATCACGGGACCCGAGGGCGCCGGGGCGCGTGGCGCGGCGGCGGCCGGAGCCTGCGCCGCCTGGGAGGGCGCGGACTTGGCGGCCCTGGGGGCGGGACGCTGAGCGTAGCCCCGGCGCAGGACTTTCAGGATGTGGAAGCCGCGGCCGCTCTGCACGATCCCGCTGATGCCGCCGGGCGGCGTATTCGCGATGGCCCGCGCGAACAGGTCTGGCCAATCGTGCAAGGGCCGGATGCCCATGTTGCCGCCCTCCAGGGCCTGGGGGCCGTTCGACGAGGCGGCGGCGACGCCGGCGAAATCGGCGCCGGACTTGAGCTTGCGCAGGATGGCCTCCGCCTGCTTGCGCTTCTCCTCGACGACGTCGCTAGCGGCGTAGTCTGGAACCTCGATCAGGATCTGCGCCAGCTCGACCAGTTCGGGGCCGGTCGGGACCGGTGCCGGTTCGGGCTCTTCCGCCGGCGCGGGCGCGGCGGCGGGCGGCGCGGCCACCGGCTGGCCGGCGTTCATGGACAGAAAGGCATCGACGTCGCTGTCGCTGATGGTGATACGGTCTTCGACGAAGCGCTGGCGCAGGATGTCGTCCTGGATCTGGGAACGCAGATCGGCGCGGTAGTCATCCCAGTTCATGCCGTTGTTGGCGATTTCACGCCGCAACTGGTCGACCGGGATGCGGTTGCGCTGAGCGATGGCCTGCACCGCGCGATCGACCTGGGCGTCGGACACGCGAATGCCGACGCGCCTGGCCTCATGGTCCTGAAGGGCCGCATTGATCATCTGCTGAAGCACCTGCCGCCGCAGCACGGACGCCTCGGGCACCGGGATGCGTTGCTGCTCCATCTGGCGGCGCACCTGGACCGCCTTGGCATCGACCTGGGCCAGTGTGATGACCTCCTTGTCGATGATGGCGGCGATGCCGTCCACGAATTGTTCGGACGCGGGGGCGGGCGCAGCCTGGGCGGGGGCCGGGCGGTGCGCCGGCTTGCCGGCCGCCAGGGCGGACGCGGACACCCAGGCGCCCAGCACGATGGCCAGCGCCAGGGCGCGGGCGGGATGACGCAAGCCAGACATCATTCGTACCTCTCGAAAACGGTTTTTTCAGGCGTGTGGGGAGTGACGGGCTGATAACCGATGACGCGATCGGTCAGCAGGGACATGGGATCGGTGCCCAGGGAGCCCAGCCCGGTGAGCTCCAGTTGCAGGAACAGCGCCGTGTTGGTCTTCTGGGCCGACACCGCGTAGCGCTGCATCACCACGCGCGCGGCCCAGCCACCGTCGCCCCGGTACTCCAGGCCCATGATGGATTGCGTGTTGCGCTTTTCCGCCAGGGAATAATCATAGCGGCCCACCCCGTACCAGCGCACGGACAGCGGCCACTGAGTGCTCAGGCTGACCTGTTCCCGGGTCGCCGGGACGGTGCCCGAAGGCAGCACCCCGTAGGGGTCGGCATAGCTGTTGACATCGCGCTCGTAGCGGTAGGACAGCGACACCGTCGCCAGACGCTTCGGCGTCCAGCGCACGCCACTGCTGAGCCGGTTGCGCTGCTGGGTCCTGTGGTCGAACAGGCCGTCGAAATACACCGAGAACTTGTCGGTCAGCGCCGCTTTGGCCCCGACCAGGTAATCCGACTGGGTGTCGATACGGGGCGTTTCGCTGGACAGCGTCACCCGCTGATTGTCGAAATAGAAGCGCTGGGCGAGCGACAGGGACAGGCGCTCGAACCCGGTGTCGGCGTCCAGCCAGCGGCTCGTCAGGCCGACGGTCAGCTGGTTCGCGTTGGCGATGCGGTCCCAGCCGCCGCTGAAGATGTTCTCGTCGAAAGCCTGCTGGTAGTTGAACGTCGCCAGCCCCGTGTCGAAGACGGGCAGGTCCGACTGGTCGCGATACGGTACGTACAAGTAGTACACGCGCGGCTCGAGCGTCTGGATGGCGGCGTTGCCGAACAGCGAGGCATTGCGCTCCAGCGTCAGGCCGGTATCCACCGAGGCGATCGGCAGCACCCGCGACTGGCTGGTGGGGCGGCCGGCGAATCGTTCCATGCCCGGCGTGCTGGCGAACCATTCCGTCTCGTACTGGCTCATGTGCAGGCCGACCTTGGGCGTCAGGTAGGCCCCGGGCAGCACGAAAGGCCGCGCGATCGAGGTATAGGAGGTCAGGCGCGTGCCGTTGGGCATCAGGCGCCGGCCGGATTGTTCGGGGAAGGCGTCGCCGCGATAGATTGGCGCGACGAAGCGGGTCGCCGTGTTCGTGGACACCACGTCCAGGCCGTGCCAGCCGTAGCGCTGCGCGGTGAAGCCGAGCTGGGGCAGCATGTCATAGGGCGGCGCCAGGAAGGATCCGGTGCTGTCCTGCAAGGTCTGGTAGCGGTAGAACTGCAGATAGCCGGACAGGTAGCGGCTGTCGGCCCAGGACAGCATCGCCTGGCTGGGCATGTAGGTGATGGCCGCGTCCGTCAGTCCGAAGGACGAGAAATCGCGGAAATAATCGTCGTCGGATACCTTGCGCGCATCCAGATAGGCGCTGAAGCCTTGGCCCAGCGTCCGGGTGTGCTGCACCGAATACATCCAGCGCTTGTCGCCCGTCTGGCGGTCCCGCATGATGTAGGTGCCGAACAGTTCGGAATGGGAATCGGCGTTCAGGTGCCGGAATTCCGTGCCCAACAGCAGACCGCGCTTGCTGAGATAGCGGGGAGACAGCGTGGCGTCGTAGTTCGGCGCCAGGTTCAGATAATACGGGGTCGTGATCTCGATCCCGCCGTTGCTGGACGTGCCGTAGGTCGGCAGCAGGAAGCCGGTCTTGCGGTCCTTGCCGAGCGGAAACGTCAGGTAGGGCGAATACAGGATGGGGGCGCCCTTGAAATACAGCACACCATTGCGCGCCGCGCCCTCGTTTTCATCCAGGTACAGGTCGACGCGGCTGGAATCGATGGTCCAGGCCGGGTCCGGGCCCGTCCAGCCGCTGTAGCGCACATTCTTCAGGCGCATGTGCTGGCGGCTGAGGATTTCCGCTTCGTCGGCCGTGCCGGCGCCGGCCGATCCGCCCAGCCAGAAGCGCGGCTGCTCGATCAGGCCCTTTTCCGTGTCGACGTTGTAGCGCAGGTGCGGCCCGCGCACGAGATTGCCGTCGCGGATCACCAGGCCGTTGCCGCGGACTTCGGCCTCGCCCGTGGACTGCAGGTAATCGATACGGTCGCCCTTGATCACGGAATCCAGCCGACGGACCTGGGCGTCGCCGCGCAGGATCACCCGCCCGTCGGCGTCGCGGCTGATGTCGTCGCCGATCAGGAACGACGGCAGGGCGTCGTCCTTCAGGCCCGGATGCAGCCGCAGGCTGCCGACCATCCGCATACCGTCCGCATCCGGCGAGGGCTGCGCCGCGAGGACCGGCGCCGGCAGGCACAGACCCAGGAAGATGATGCGACCGATCCAATGCGCCAAGACCCGGTTCCCCGAAATGGTTGAAAGAGACGACGGCCGATCGGTCCACCCGCGACGACCAGCGACCCAGTATTATAGAGAAGAAGCCGGACCGCATCGTGTTCCGTCCGATCCGTCTCCTTTCCTTTCTCAGAGCTCTCGCCGAATCCCGCGCATGATCCCTACCTCCACCCCGGACCCCCGCCTGGACGCCCTGCGCCATTGGCTGGACCGGCACGCCGACCGGCTGGGCCTGGTCCAGGACAGCCTCGCCCCCGTCTCCGGCGACGCCAGCTTCCGCCGCTATTTCCGCCTGCGGGCCGCGGACGGCACCCTGATCGCCATGGACGCCCCGCCGCCCCACGAAGACTGCGCGCCCTTCGTCCGCATCGCGGGCCTGCTGGCCCGGGGCGGGCTGCGCGTCCCCGACATCCTGGCCCAGGATCTCGACCAGGGCTTCCTGCTGCTCTCCGACCTGGGGGACCGCACCTTCTACGAAGCGCTGCGCGACGGCCTGGACCGGGACGAGGCCGCCCTGCAGCGGCACTATCGGGGCGCCCTGCGCGCCCTGGTCGCGCTGCAACGCTGCCCGGCCGATGGCCTGCCGCCCTACGACGAGGCCCGCCTGCTCGAAGAGCTGGCCGTCTTTCCGCAATGGTACCTGCGCACCCACCTGGGCCACACGCCCGATGCCGCCGCCGAGGCGGCGCTGGCGGACATCTTCAGCCTGCTGGCGCGGCGGGCGGCGGCACAGCCGCGGGTCCTCGTGCACCGGGACTTCCACTCGCCCAACCTGATGCTCGGTCCGGACGGACCGGACGCCGCGCCCGGCATCATCGACTTCCAGGACGCCCTGGATGGCCCGATCAGCTACGACATCGCTTCGCTGGCCATGGACGCCCGCACCACCTGGGACGAGGCCCGCCAGCTCGACTGGGCCATCCGCTACTGGGAATACGCCCGGGCCGCGGAACTGCCCGTCCCGGACGACTTCGCCCGGTTCCACATCGACTACGAATGGATGGGACTGCAGCGCAACCTGCGCATCCTGGGCGTCTTCGCCCGCCTGTCGCACCGCGACGGCAAGCACCACTACCTGGACCACATGCCGCGCGTGCAGGCTTACGTGCGCCAGGTCGCGGGACGCTATGCCGTCTTCCGCCCGCTGCTGCGCCTGCTGGATCAGGCCGAACGAGTGCCGCATGCCGACGGGTATTCCTTCTGATGCGCGCCATGATCCTGGCCGCCGGGCGCGGCGAACGCATGCGTCCGCTGACGGACGCCTGCCCCAAGCCCCTGCTGCCGGCGGGCGGCCGGCCTCTGATTGCCTGGCACCTGGAACGCCTGGCCCGGGCCGGGATCGCCGACATCCTGGTGAACCACGCCTGGCTGGGCGAACGCATCGAGGCCGCGCTGGGCGATGGCCGGGCATACGGCGTGCGGCTGCGCTACTCCGCCGAATCCCCCGCCCTGGAAACGGCGGGGGGCATCGCGCACGCCCTGCCCTTCTTCCAGGGCCAGCCCTTCCTGGTCATGAACGGCGATGTCTGGTGCGACTGGGACCCGGCACGGGCGGTCCGGCTCGCGGCCGCCTGGCCGGCGGACCGCCTGGCACACCTGGTCCTGGTGGACAATCCCGACCATCACCCCGAAGGCGATTTCATACTGCATGCCGACGGACTCGTCGCACCGCGCCCGGACGTCGGCTCCGACGGCGCGGGCGGGCGCGGGGATACGCCGCCCGGAGCGACGCCGCGCGCCCCGGACTCCGCGCTGACCTTCGCCGGCATCGGCCTGTACCGCCCGGCCCTGTTCGCCGGCACCGATCCGGACCGGCCCGCGCCGCTTGCGCCGCTGCTGCGCCAGGCCATGGCGGCGCGCGCCGTGGACGGCGAACGGCACGCGGGGAAATGGATCGACGTCGGCACGCCCGCGCGCCTGGCGGCGCTGGACGCCGAACTCGCCGGGCGCGCGTCCGGTCCGGATTCCGGAGCCCGTTCGCACTGACCACATCCGTCAAATCGCAACCGGATGTAGGTGCGATCCCAGTGATGCCGCAAAACCGTTTATTCTAATTGGTTTCGCACCCGCGCCCGCGTACAGCGCGGCGCATCATGCAAGCTTCAAGCAATCCAGGAATTTCGTCATGTCGCTCGGCCCCAAACGCCCCACCTTCAAGCCCACGCCCTATGGCTACACCCGGCGCAGCCGCGGGATCCCTCGCTGGCTGCTGCTGCTGATCACCGGCGTGATCCTGGGGGCCGGCGGCGTGCTGTTCCTGCAGCGCAGCTACGGCCCTCAGCGCCTCACGGTCGAACAATCCGAACAGCTGCGCACGGACCTGAACACGGCAAACCTGGAAAACCAGCGCCTGTCCGTCGAATCTGAAAAGCTCCAGACCCAGATCAAACAGGCGCGGCAAGACCAGCAGGAACAGACGGCCCGAGCCGAACGGCTGCGCAAGCAGGCCACCGACATGGAGGCCGGCGTCGCCAGCCTGATCCAGGCCATCCCTCCCGATCCGCGCGGCACCTCGCCTGGGATCCGCGGCGCCGACATGGTCGCGCGCGACGGCGGCGTGGACTACCGCATCCTGCTGATCCAGGATCTGCCGGAGGGTCAGTCCGAAGCCCCCACGCTGCGCGGCCGGATCAAGCTGATCGCCCAGGGCGCCTATCCCAACGGCAACACGGCCTACGTCGAGCTCGCCGAGCAGTCCCTGGACATGGGCCGCTACATCGTCGTCGACGGCCGGGCCGAACTGCCGAACAAGGCCTTCCGCCCGCGCCAGGTCACCATCCAGATCATGCCCGAAGGATCCGACAAGGTCATCGCCACGCGCACCTTCCGCGTCACCGCCGGGCGCTGAAACGGATGCGCCGGATGCCTGGGATGAGGCCGGGCACAGGGCAGTCCCCTGAGGACCGCCCTGTGTCTGACGAATCCGGGCCGCTTGCAAGCGGCGAGGTGGATCGGCAACGCAGTATGGCGAGCCCGGGCGCCGGAGTCAGGCCACGTGCTGCAGGAAATCCTTCAGACGCTGGCTGGGCGGCTGTCTGAGCAGGGTCGCGGGGTCGCCGTCCTCGGCGATCTTGCCGCCGTCCATGAAGATCAACCGGCTGCCGACTTTGCGGGCGAATTCCATTTCATGGGTGACCACGATCATGGTCATGCCCTCCTCGGCCACGTCCTGCATCACCTTCAGGACCTCGTGCCGCAATTCCGGGTCCAGAGCCGAGGTCGGCTCGTCGAACAGCATCAGCAGCGGCTTGATGGCCAGTGCGCGGGCGATCGCCACGCGCTGCTGCTGGCCGCCTGACAACTGGCCAGGATAATGGCCCGCACGCTCGGCCAGCCCCACCTTGGACAGCAGTTCCAGCGCCTGCTCGCGGGCCTGGGCACGGGGCGCTCCCCGGGTGTGGATGGGGCCGAACATGACGTTCTCCAGCGCTGTCAGCTGGGGGAACAGATTGAACTGCTGGAACACCATGCCGGCTTCGCGGCGCAGTTCGCGCACCTGGGCCGGCGGCCCCAGGACGCTGTGACCGTTGACGATGATGTCCCCGCCCTGGATGGTCTCCAGCACGTTGATGCAGCGCAGAAACGTGGACTTGCCCGACCCGGAGGGCCCGACCACGACTACGACCTCGCCCGCGTCGATGCTCAGGTCGATGCCATCGAGCACGACATTGTCGCCGAAGCGCTTGGTGACGTTCTTGAATTCGACGATGCTCATACGATGCGCGTCCTGTGTTCGATGAATTTCAGCGCCAGCGCGATGCAGCCCGTCATGATCAGGTAGATCACCGCCACCGCGCCCCAGATTTCCACGGCGCGAAAGTTGCCGGCGATGATTTCCTGGCCCTGGCGGGTCAGCTCGGCCACCCCGATCACGATGAACAGGGACGAGTCCTTGAGGCTGATGATGCACTGGTTGCCCATGGTCGGGATCATGCGCCGCAGCGCCACCGGACCGATGATGCGGGCCAGGATCTTGTGGAACGGCAGGCCCATGGCCTGGCCGGCCTCGTACAGGCCCTTGGGCACCGACTGCAGGCCGGCGCGCACGATCTCGGCGATATAGGCGCCCGAATTGATCATCAGCGTCACGGTCGCGGCCGTGAAGCCGTCGATGCGCAGGCTCACCAGCAGCGGCAGCGCGAAATAGATGAACATCACCTGGACCACGATCGGCGTGCCCCGGATCACCAGAATGTAGACTTGGGCCAGGAAGGACAGCACCAGCGGAATCCAGGACAGGAAGCGCCAGGCAAGCAAGGCGAGCACCGCCAGCCGCAGGGCCCACCAGGCCCCGTCGGGTACGCCGGCCAGCGGACCGTTATCCAACCAGGACGCCAGCCGCAGCAGGACCACGGCGGCCGCCAGAACCACGACACCCCAGGCCAGGGTGCGGCGCGTCACGGGCACCGGCACATACGTCACCACGACCCCGGACAGGGCGCCGATGATCGTACCGCCGATCAGACCCAACAGGGTGATCTGGATCGTCATCCACGAACCAGCCATCAGGTCGGGCCAGGCGGCCCAGATGGCGGACCATTCAAAAGTCACGGTCTTTCTCCATGAAGATCGGCATCCGCGCGGCGGACACATGAAAAACGGCAACGGCGGCCGGACGCATGCATCCGGCCGCCGCCGTCGGATCGATCACCCGCGTTCAATTCACGGTGCTGGCTTTCTTGCCGAACCAGGTTTCATACAGCTTGTCGTAGGTGCCGTTGGACTTCAGCTCGGACAAGGCCTTGTTGACGACGGGCACCAGCTCGCTGCCCTTGGGGAAGGCGATGCCGTAGAAGTCTCCGCTCTTGAGGGAGCCCACGACCTTGACCTTGCCGTTGCCGGCGGTCTTGGCGTAGTACTGGACGTTGGGCGTGTCGTGCACCACGGCGTCCACGCGGCCCGTGGCCAGTTCCAGGAAGGCATTGTCGATGTTCGGGAAGAGCTTGAGCTTGGCCGAGGGCACGTTGGCCTTCATGTAGTCCACCGTGGCGGTGCCGATCTTCACGGCCACCGTCTTGCCTTCCAGGTCCTTCGCGCTCTGAATGGGGCTGTCGCTGGCGACCAGGATGGCCAGGCCGGACTCGTAGTAGGGCTCGGAGAAATCGATGACCTTGGCGCGGTCCTCCCGGATGGTGATGCCGGCCAGGGCCGCGTCCACGTTGCGCGTCTGCAGGCCCGGGATGATGCCGTTGAAATCCATCGGCTGCAGGCGGTATTTCAGGCCGGCCTGCTTGGCAATGGCTTCCCATAGCTGGATGTCGAAGCCGGTGTACTTGCCGTTCTGCTTGAATTCAAAGGGCACGAAGGCCGTGTCGGTCGCGACGATCAGGTCCTTGGCGGAAGCCTGGGCCATCGGCAGGGCCAGGGTAAGGGCCAGCCCGGCCAGGGCGGCCTTGAGGGTCTTGGACAACATCATGTGTGGGGTCTCCTTGTGGGATTCGTCTGCCGCGGCCGATCCGGACTCGCCGCATCTTCGCCATGTTAACTGAAATGCCCGGAATTCTCGGGGTCCGGACGGCGGAAATCCCGGGCACAGGCCGCTTTTTTCGGGAAATCCCCTAAGGAACCTCTGAACAAGTCGAGCGGTAAGCGGGCGCTGCGGCTTCGGGCTGGACGCAAGGCGCGGACCGCAGCGATAGCCCTTGCTATCGCGAGGACTTGTTCAAAGGTTCCCTAAGCGATCCCGGGGATTTTTCCTCCCCGCCGCGCGGAGAGCGGGCGAACCGCCTCAGAACGCGGGGACGATGGCGCCCTTGTAGTGTTCCAGGATGTAGTCGCGGACCTTGGGAGTGTGCAATGCGTCGACCAGCTTGCGGATCGCGGGATCGTCCTTGCGGTCGGCGCGGGTCACCACCAGATTGGCGTAGGGGGAATCCTTGTCCTCGATGAACAGGGCGTCCTTCACCGGATTCAGGCCGGCTTCCAGCGCGTAGTTGGTGTTGATCAGGGCCACGTCCACGTCGGGCAGCACACGCGGCAGCGTGGCGGCCTCCAGTTCGCGGAACTTCAGGTGCCTGGGGTTTTCCGACACGTCGCGGGCGGTCGCCAGGATGTTGGACGGGTCCTTGAGCTTGATCAGACCCTGCTTCTGCAACAGCAGCAGGGCTCGGGCGCCGTTCGAGGGATCGTTCGGGATGGCGACCTGGGCGCCGTCCTTCAGATCCTTGATGTCCTTGATCTTCTGCGAGTAAGCGCCGAAGGGCTCGACGTGGACCAGACCCACCGGCACCAGCTTCGTGTCGTGTTCCTTGTTGAAGGAATCCAGGTAGGGCTGGTGCTGAAAGAAGTTGGCGTCGATCTGCTTGTCGGAGACCTGCAGGTTCGGCTGGACGTAGTCGGTGAACACCTTGATATCCAGGTCCACGCCTTCCTTGGCCAGGTCGGGCTTGACGAATTCCAGCAGCTCGGCGTGCGGCACGGGGGTGGCCGCCACGGACAGTTTGGCCGCCTGAGCCGGAACGGCGAAGGCCAGGGGCACTGCCAGCGCCAGGACCGGCGCGAATTTCTTGAACATGAAAGATCTCCTCAATCTGGAAATTACCGTCTGTTGAGCCTGGCCACCCAGCGGTCGCCAGACACCTGAAAAACCTGAACCATGAGCACCAGGATCACGACCGTGACCGCCATGACGTCTCCCTGGTAGCGCTGATAGCCGTAGCGCACCGCCAGGTCGCCCAGCCCGCCGCCGCCAATCACGCCGGACATGGCGGAATAGCCGACCAGGGTGATGGCCGTGACCACGACAGCCGCGAGAATGCCGGTGGTCGCCTCCGGCAACAACGCCCACAGCACCGTCTGGCGGGACGTCGCTCCCATGGCGCGGCAGGCCTCGCCGACGCCCGGATCCAGTTCGCGCAGCACGTTCTCCACCAGCCGTGCGAAGAACGGCGCCGCGCTGGCTACCAGCGGCGGGATCGAGCCCTGGACCCCCAGCGCCGTCCCGACCACCAGCCGGGAAAACGGGATCATCACGATCAGCAGGATCAGGAACGGCACCGAGCGCAGCACGTTCACGGTGAAGGCGACCGTCTGGTAGACGGCGCGATTGTCCATGGCCTGCCCCGGGCTGGACAGGAACAGCAGCACGCCCACCGGCAAGCCGATCAGCACGGTGAACAGCAGGGAAAAACCCGTCATCAGCAGAGTGTCGATCGTGGCTTCGCCGATCATCCACCAGTCCACGTTCGCCATCATGGCCGCAACACCTCGTAATCGACGCCCGCCGCGTCCAGCGCGGGAGCGAGCGCATCCAGGCCGGCCCCGGTCCCCTCGGCCGCCACGACCAGCTGGCCGTAGGGCGTATCCTTGATCCGCCCCACGGAACCCTGCAGGATGCTCAGGTCCAGGCCCAGGTCGCGGCTCAGGCGGCTGAGCAACGGAGTGGCCGTGCTGTCGCCCCGGAAGCTCAGGCGCAGCAGGCGGCCCGACACGCCCTGCGCCAGAGTCCGCCAGCCCTCGCCCCCGTCCAGGCCACTTTCGGACAGCAGCGCGCGCGTCGCGTCGTGCCGCGGATGCAGGAAGACCTCCAGCACCTGGCCGGACTCGACGATGCGGCCGCCCTCGATCACCGCCACCCGGTCGCAGACCGCCCGGATCACGTCCATGCCGTGCGTGATCAGCACGATGGTCAGTCCCAGGCGCTGATTGATGTCGCCCAGCAGCCGCAGGATGGACTGGGTGGTTTCCGGATCCAGCGCCGAGGTCGCCTCGTCGCACAGCAGCAGGCGCGGCTTGCTGGCGAGCGCGCGGGCGATGCCCACGCGCTGCTGCTGGCCGCCGGACAGCTGCCCCGGGTATTTGTGCGCCTGATCGGACAGGCCGACCAGGTTCAAGACTTCGCGGGCGCGGGCCTCGCGATCGGCCCGCGGCATGCCCGACAGGCGCAGCGGGAAACACACGTTGTCCATCACCGTGCGCGAGCGCAGCAGGTTGAAGTGCTGGAACACCATGCCCACCGAGCGCCGGTATTCACGCAGTTGCGTGTCGGAAAACGCCGTGATGTCGCGCCCGTCCACTCTCACGCTGCCCTCGGTGGGGCGCTCCAGCAGGTTGAGCATGCGGATCAGGGTGCTCTTGCCAGCGCCCGAACGCCCGATGATGCCGAAGACTTCGCCCTCGCGGATGTTCAGGTTGACGCCGACGAGGGCGTTTACCGCCCGGCCGGCGGATTCGTATGTCTTGCGGATGTTCTCGAGATCGATCAAGATGCGTGGTCAATGAAAAGGTGCCTCCCGGATCAGCGGAAGGCGAAACAGGAATTTACCATGTCGATTTGGGCCATTACGCCGATAACATATTACTTGTAATTATGAAAGCGATCGCCGGCCTGGCGGTGGGCTAGAATCCTCGACATCTCCACCGCATCCCGTTCCAGAGGGGCCGCATGCCACGAGACGAGCTGTCCGAAGTCCTGGCCTTCCTGGCCGAACGCCTGCGCGCCTCAGGCACCGAGGCACCCGAGACCGTCCAGACGCACATTTCCATCCTGCTGCTGGGCCGCGACCGGGTCTACAAGCTCAAACGCGCGATCCGGCTGCCCTATCTGGATTTTTCCACTCCCGGGCTGCGCCTGGACGCCTGCCGCCAGGAAGTGGCGCTCAACCGGCGCACGGCCCCGACGCTGTACCTGGGCGCGCGGCGCATCACCCGCGCAGCCGATGGCGTGCTGGCGTTCGACGGCCAGGGCGAACTGGTGGACGCCGTGGTCGAAATGAGGCGTTTCGCCGAGGATGCCCTGTTCACCCGGCTGGCGCAGGCGGGCCGCCTGGACCACCCGCTGCTGACCGCCCTGGCCCGCGCCATCGCCGCCTTCCACGCCCGGGCGGAATGCATGCCCGGCGAGGACGGCGCGCGGCGCATCTTCGACGTGCTCGAACTCAACGAACAATGTCCGGACATGGCCCCCGCGTTCGGCGCCGAAGCCGTGGACACGTTGCGCGCCGCACTGCGCGCGGCCTGGGCCCGGCACGCGCCGCTGCTCGACGAACGGGCGCGCGCCGGCAAGGTCCGCCGCTGCCACGGCGACCTGCACCTGCGCAACCTCTGCCTCCTGGACGGCCAGCCCACCCTGTTCGACTGCATCGAATTCAACGAGTCGATCGCCACGATCGACATCCTCTACGACCTGGCTTTCCTGCTCATGGACCTGTGGCAGGCCGGCCTGCGTGCCGAGGCGAACTGGGCGATGAACCGCTACATGGACGAAAGCGGCGACGCCGGCGGCCTGCCGCTGCTGCCCTTCTTCATGGCGCTGCGCGCCTCGATCCGGGCTCAGGTCCTGTCCACCCAGGCGGCGATGCCGGGTGCGGCGCGGCAGGACATCGTCCCGCAGGCCCGCGCATACCTGGACCTGGCCATGGCGCTGCTGCGGCCGGTCCCGGCTCGGCTGGTGGCCATCGGCGGCCTGAGCGGGTCGGGGAAATCCACCGTGGCCGCGGCCATCGCGCACCGCGTCGGCGCCGCTCCGGGCGCCCGGATCCTGTCCAGCGACCGCATCCGCAAGCGCATCGCGGGCGTGCCGGCCGAAACGTCCCTGCCACCCGACAGCTACACGCGGGAATCGTCCGATCGCGTCTATGCCGCCCTTGTGTCCGAGGCGGCCCGCACACTCGCCCTGGGCCACGCATGCATCGCCGACGCCGTGTTTTCCCGACAGGAAGAGCGCCGGGACATCGAGCGCTGCGCCGCCGGAGCCGGCGTGCCCTTCCAGGGAATCTGGCTGGAGGCGGATCCCGGCACGCTGATCGCGCGCGTGCGCGGGCGCAGGAACGATCCTTCCGACGCCACCGCGGACGTGGTGCTCGCCCAGGTCCGGCGACATACCCGCCCCCGGGGCTGGCTCACGGTCCAAGCCGGAAAGGACGCCGGGGAAACACAAGCCGCGGTACTGTCGGTGCCGGGTATCGCCCTCGGCGCCGGGCACTGATCCGATCCGGCTGCGAAGGGCTCGCACATCCACGGGCCAATGCGCGGAAATACGTATTCACGGCCCCGCGGCTCCGATCGCACAATGGCACCATCGCGCTTGACACGATACGCATCGGCGGACGCGGCCGGCCCCCGGCCCCCGGCCATGCCCGGAAAACGCAACGCCTCCCCGGAAGGGAGGCGCCAGCGTCCGATGCGCATGAAGAATTCTGGTGGGTCGTGCGCGGCTCGAACGCGCGACCAACGGATTAAAAGTCCGGTGCTCTACCGACTGAGCTAACGACCCACGAAGCCTTTCATTTTGACATCGTACCAATATGGCGTCAAGCGCCCGGAGATTACGAGAGACCGCCCCATGTCCGACCCGACCGACCGCCCGCCCCTGAGGCTGCACATCCTGTCCGACCTGCATCTCAGCCAGCAGGGCCTGGAACTGCCCGACGTCGAGGCGGACGTCACCATCCTCGCCGGCGACATCGCCCGGCCCCGGCCGGCCATGGATTGGGCCGGCCGGATCCCCCGCCCCGTACTGTACGTGCCGGGCAACCATGAGTTCTACGGCGGCATCGTCCCCGCCGTGCGCGCGGAACTGGCCGATCAGGCGCAGGCCCACGGCATCCAGTTGCTGGACCAGCAGGCCGTGGTGATCGGCGGCGTGCGCTTCCTGGGCGCCACCCTGTGGACGGATTTCGAACTGTTCGGGGCCGAACTGCGCGACCTGGCCATGGAGCGCACCGCCGAATTCATGCGCGACTTCCAGGTCATTGGCAATGGCGACGGCTCGCGCTTCGCACCCCGGGATGCCGCCGCGCTGTTCCGCGAACAGTATGACTGGCTGGACGCCCAGCTGGACACGCCCTATCCGGGGCCGACGGTGGTGATCACCCATCATGCGCCCAACATACGCAGCGTGCATCCGCGCTTCGCCGAATCCCTGATCAGTGCGGGTTTCGTGTCCGAATGCGCCAGCCTGCTGGGCCGGGCCGATCTCTGGATCCACGGCCACACGCACGACAGCTTCGACTACGCGGTATACGGCGCCCGCGTCATCTGCAACCCGCGCGGCTACTGCCGCGACGGGGTAAACGAGAACCCGGACTTCGATCCGGGCCTGTGTATCACCGTGCCCGGGAAATCCGCACCTCGGCTCCGCGGCGCTTGACCTCCAGTCCTTCGGAAGGCAGGATGCGCAGGCCTTCCAGGCCCTTGATGTAGCTGGAACCCTGCATCTGCATGACGCGGATCTTGTTGCGCATGACCACCGGATTGTATTCCGGCATGCCGAACATCCAGACTTCTTCCAGGATCCGGGCCGAATTGATTTCCCCGGTGTGCCGGGCCGTCGGCCCCAGACACAACATGTGGCCCTCGCGGCCGAAGACCGGCAGCGTGTCCAGACCCGGACGCACCGTCCAGCGGGTGCCGCCTTCGTAGCGCCAGCCCGTGCCCAGATCCCACCAGGCGTCGCCCCTGGGCAGATAGACCTCGGTCACCCCGCCGGGCCGCATCACGGGAGCCACCAGCAGCGCCGGACCCAGCAGGTACTGCGTATCCCAGGCGTGCGCGTCGGGGTCGGCGGGATAGGCCTGGGCCATCGACCGCTGCACCGGCAGTCCGGTGCGCACGGCATCGTCGATGATGCCGGCCACGTAGGGAAGCAGGCGGTAGCGCCATTGCAGCCAGTGCGCGATCAGGGCGCGCGTGTCGGCGTCGAAAGCGTCCGGCATCAGCGCCGGCAGCCCCTGGAAGCTGAAATTGGCGGAAAACACACCCATCGCCAGCCAGCGCAGATACAGCTCGGGCGTCATGGCGCCGGCCGGGCACCCGGCATCGCCCAGGCGGTGGGTCTGCACCGCCACGCCGCTGTTGCCGACCGACAGGGCCGCCCGCAGCGTCGCGGCGTAGCCCTTCCAGTCATTGTCCACGGAGGGGCCCTGCTGCCAGGCAAAGCGTTGCACCCCCGGGAACAGGTCACGGCTGGGCATGACGCCTTCCTGGGGGGTGCGCGGACCGGCGACGGCGTCGAACAGGGCACGGCGCGCCAGGTGGGGATAGGCCGTGCGCAGCACCGCGCCGGTTTCCCCGCCCCGGGCCTCGACTCCGTCGGGCAGGTCGAACTGCGCCTGGCAGACCGGCGCGCCCAGGCCGTCTTCCACGGCCTGCTGATGGCGCTCGGCCCACAAGCGGGCCGTGTCCCGGTGCGTCAGGTCCAGCAGCCCGAACGGCCGTCCGTCGGACGCCGGCGTGCCGGGACAGACCCAGGGATCGCCTTCGGCATCGCACAGCAGCCAGCCCCGGTCGGCCCATTCCTCGAACAACGGCGTGCCATGCAGGACGCCGGGGATGCAAGAGCCCGCCAGATGGATGTCGAGCGCGGACGCCGCCGCCACCAGGCCCCGCCAGTCGGGAACGCGATCGGACCATTCGAAGACCGGTTTGTCGGCCTGGAAGCCCAGGATGGCCGGTTCGGCCAGCGCCAGCGCATCGAGCGCCATGCCCTGGCCGCGCAGGCTGCGGACTTGCTGCAGGCTGAATTCGGCCGACTGCCCCGGCGCCTGGTCCAGCCAGACTCCCATGGGCCAGAGATTGGGCTGGCCGGCGCGGCCGGTGAGCGCCGTGTACTGATTGAGGATTTCGGACGGGTCCCCGACGAACAGGAACAGGTCCAGGCCGGCGCCCCGCGCCTGGACGGCATAGACGCCATCGGCCCGCAGATCGTGTTCCACCCGGCCCAGCGTATTCAGGTGCGCGCCCCAGCCGCGCGGACTCCAGGCGAGCGGCAGGCAGCGGTCCGCCGGCGCATCGGACACCAGACGGACGCCCCGGCGATCCAGCTCGTTCAGGGATTCGCCCAGGCCGTACAGTCCTTCGTCCGGCTCCAGTGCCCAGACGAGCGGCCAGAAGCCCTCATCGCCGTCGCCGGAGGGCCGGATCGGCAACCGGGCGCGGGCCACGCACTGGCCGCTCCGGAAGAGCCGCAGGCCCGAATCAGGGCCGCCGATCTCCAGACCGGCCTCGCCCTGGGTCAGGCGCCAGCCGCCCGATGCCAGCGCCCGGCATTCCATTTCCCCGACGGGCTCCTGACGGGCCAACAGCATGTCGGCCTGGCGCTGCGCGCGCGGCGTCGGCTTGCCGGGTTCCAGCCAGGCGCGCGGCCCGCAACGCAGCCGGAACACGCCGGGTGCGTGGGCTTCGATCCGGAGACGCCATTCATCGGCATGAAGCGCCCATTCGACGCAGGAGGGCGTCGTAACGACCGGGCCGGTCTCGAAAACTTGGTCCGCCAATTCGATGGTGGGCGACACAGCGTGATCCTCTGGGCACTCTACCCGCATGAGTCTTGCAAAAGACGTTATTCTGACGGATTTGCGCCATAAAATAAAATCCCGGGATGAGGAGGCTCCAGCCCCGAGGCCGGAGTTCCTTCGCCACCGGGCGGGGGCGCCTTCGATACCATCCGGAACAAGGCCCCGCTTGGCCTCGCCCTGACGGGCGAGGCTTGCGCTTGGACACGTGGTCAGCGCGGGCCGATGCGCCGGACCAGTTCGCGCTCGGCGGGCACGGGCTCGCCATCCATCCAGGCGCCGATCAGATCCCCCGCCAGGGCGGACCAGTTCAGGCCGCGCGATCCATACGCGCACGCCAGCCACAGGCCCGGCCGATCAGGCACCGCGCCGATCAGAGGCAGATGGTCGCGCGTGGCGGCCCGCCAGCCCGCCCACCCGACGGCGGGCCCGCTCCCCAGCCAGGGAACGTCCCGCGCCTCGACCCAGCCCCGCACACGCGCCAGGATGTCCTGGTGGCCGGCCTCGTCCGCGACGGCCTCGTCCGCATCGGGCCGATAGGTACTGCCGGCCACGCCCCAGCCGTCCCGGGGCGGCAGGCAATAGCCGCGGCCCGACAGGACGCAGCGCGGCACGCCGGACGCCCCCGCCGGATACAGACTGACCTGGCCGGCGACAGGCGCGAGGCCCGAAAGGACCGGCAGACGCTCGACCGGAATCACCCCGGCCAGCAGCGTGCGCGCATGCAGCGCATTGGCCAGCACGACCTGCTCCGCCCGTCCCAGTTCCCGGTCTTCGGCGTCCCGCAGCGACCAGCCGCCCTCATCGGCCGGGGCCAGTGCCCCGACGGTGGCAGCCCGGCGCGCCACCCCTGGCAGGCACAGCAGGGCGGCGATCAGCTCGCCGGGGCACACCCGCAAGGCGTCGGGAAACCAGAGGCCGCCCCAGGGCACCCCCACCCCGGCCCGCCGAGCCGCCTGCGAGGGATCGAGCCAGCGCACCCAGTCTTCAGGAAAGCCCAGTCGCACCAGCGCCCGGCGCTGCAGACCAGCCTGCGCCTCCGACTGCGCGCAGACCAGCGCGCCGCAGGCCTGCGGCCTCGCCTCCTCGTCCAGCCCCAGCCAGCGAGCGCGCGCCCGGGCCAGGCCGACGCGGCTCAGGCGCGAGCGCGTGTCGTCGTCCGGGCTGAGCGCGGGTACAAGAGCGGCCGCACCCCGACGGCGCAGGGACGGATCGACATCCAGGGCGCACTGCGGATCCCAGACCTCGACCTCGTGGCCCCGCGCCGCCAGGGCCTGAGCCACCCCGGCGCCGGCCAGGCCGCCGCCCACCACCGCCACCCGGCACCGCGCAGGTCCGGACGGCGCGGTGCCCAGGCCGGGGCGCAGGACGGCCACCGTCATGTCGCGCTTGCCGGCGATGCCGGGGACCTTGTCGACCAGGAACCCGGCATCGCGCAAGTCGCGCCGCACCTGCCCGGCCGCGCACCAGGTGGCGGCCGTGGCGCCGGCCACCGCCAGGCGCCGCAACTGGCCGAAGACGGCGAGAGACCACATGTCGGGATTGACCCGGGGCGCGAAGCCGTCCAGGAAAAAAGCGTCGACGCGCGCTTGCGCCTGGCACGCCAGGCGGCGGATGTCGCCGAACAGCAGCGTCAGGACGACCCGCCCGTCCTGCAGTTCCAGACGATGGACGCCCGGCAGCAGGTCGGGCCAGCGCCCGGCCAGTTCGCGGGCCAGCGGCTGGTAGTCGTCCGGCAGCCGGCGCCAGGCCCTCAGCAGATCCTCCACGGCAAAGGGATGCGCCTCGAACGCCAGGTAATGCAGCCGGCCGCCGCGCCCGGGATCATCCAGCCAGGCCCGCCAGGCGGCCAGGAAATTGTGTCCCAGGCCGAAGCCGGTCTCGGCGATCGTGAACGCCGTCCGCCCGCGCCAGCGCCCCGGCAGGCCGTTGCCTTTCAGGAAGACGTGCCGCGCCTGTGTCAGCGCCCCGGCGTCGCCGTGGTAGACATCGCCATATTCCAGGCTGCACGGCACGCCCCGCGCGTCCTCGCGCCACGAGGCGGGCTTCAGGATTTCATGCTTGTCCGACATTGAATGCCCTGTTCGAGTGTTCTTCTGTCCGGCCCATCCACAGACCCGCCGGACAAAGCGCCGGAGACGCCCGTCCGGTGGTCACGTACAATGGGACGAACACGCCACGCGGGCCGGCTGGCGGCCTCGCGGGCGCATCACGGGAATCAGCGCGTCATGTCCAGTTCGCACTTCCTGTCGGCAGATTGCCTGGATGCCGCCGTCACGGCGGCGCACGCCGCAGCCGCCATTCTACAAACCCACGCCCTCCACCGCGCGGACCTCGTGGTCGACCACAAGATGCGCAATGACCTGGTGTCTCAGGCCGACCGCGACGCCGAACAGGCCATCATCGACATCCTGCGCGCCCGCACCCCGGAAATCGGCATCATCGCCGAAGAATCCGGCGGCCAGCCGGGCGACCAGGCGACCTGGTGCATCGACCCGCTGGACGGCACCACCAACTTCATCAGCGGCATTCCCCACTACGCCGTCTCGATCGCCCTGATCGGTCATGCGGGCTGCCGCCCGGACGGACGCGGCCCACTGCCCCAGGACACGCCGCTGATCGGCGTGGTCTACGACCCGAACCGGGAAGAGCTGTTCTCCTCGCTGCACGGCCTGGGCGCCTGGCTCAATGGCCGCCGCATCCAGTGCTCCTCCACACCGACGCTGGACCAGGCGGTCCTGGCCACAGGCTTTCCCTTCCGCGACTTTTCCTTTGAATCCCGCTACATGCCGACCCTGCGCGACGCCATCCACGCCACCCGGGGAATCCGCCGCCAGGGCTCGGCGGCCCTGGACCTGGCCTGGACGGCCTGCGGGCGCTACGATGGCTACTGGGAAATGGGCCTGGCGCCCTGGGACGTGGCCGCCGGCGCGGCGCTGGTCCGCGCGGCGGGCGGGGTCTGCGAGGACATCCGCCACCAGGAACCCTGGCCCGAGGGCGGCTATGTCTATGCCGCCAATCCGCACATTGCCGCCACGCTGGACGGCCTGATCAATCGACGCGCATGACACGACAGCTCCTCGACACTCTGGGCGGCTGGCTGCCCGACCTGACCGATATCCGCCGCGCCATCCACGCCTGGCCCGAACTCGCCTTCCAGGAAGTCCGCACGGCCGACACCGTGGCGCGCCTGCTGGAATCCTGGGGCGTAGAGATCCATCGCGGCCTGGGCGAGACCGGCGTGGTCGGCCGCATCGCCGGGCGCGGACCGGGCCGGTCCGTAGGCCTGCGGGCCGACATGGACGCCCTGCCCATGCCGGAAGCCAACACCTTCCCGCATGCCAGCCGCAACCCTGGCGCCATGCATGCCTGCGGCCATGACGGCCATACCGCCATGCTGCTGGCCGCCGCCCGCTACCTGTCCGGGCACCGCGACTTCGACGGCACCGTGCACGTGATCTTCCAGCCCGCCGAAGAGGCCGGGGGCGGCGCCCGCCGCATGATCGAGGACGGCCTGTTCGAACAGTTCCCCATGGACGCGGTGTTCGGCATGCACAACTGGCCCGGCCTGCCCGCCGGCACGTTCGGCCTGACCGACGGCCCCATCATGGCGTCCAGCAGCACCTTCGAGATCACGCTGCGGGGCCGCGGCGCCCACGGCGCCATGCCCCACCTGGGCGTGGACCCGGTGGTCGCGGCCGCCCAGCTCACCCTGGCTTTCCAGACCGTCCTGACCCGCGACCTGGACCCGCTGGAATCCGGTGTCATCAGCGTGACCCAGATCCATGCCGGCTCGGCCGACAACGTCATCCCCGACCAGGCCATGATGCGCGGTACGGTGCGCACGCTGTCGCAGGACACGCTGGACCTGATCGAGACCCGCATGCATGACCTGGCCGGTCCGCTCGCCCAGGCGCTGCGCTGCGAGGCGGACTTCCGCTTCCACCGCGAATACCCGGCCACCGTCAACCACCCCGAACAGGCCGCTCTCTGCGCCCAGGTCCTGACCGAACTGGTCGGCGCCGACCGGGTCCACGCCCAGGTACGGCCGTCCATGGGAGCGGAGGACTTCGCCTTCATGCTGCAGGCCCGCCCCGGCTGCTATGTCTGGATCGGCAATGGCACGGGCGACCACCGGACGGCGGGCCACGGCCTGGGGCCCTGCACCCTGCACAACGGCAGCTACGACTTCAACGACGCCATCATCCCGCTGGGGGCCGCCTACTGGGTGCTGCTGGCCCGGCGTTTCCTCGATTCCGCCGCCTGAGGCGTTCCCGGCCACGCGCGCCATCGCCGCGCGGCCGGCACGCCGCACGCACGAGCCCCGCACACCGCCACGAACCCCGCATGACGAACGGTTAAAATACGCGTTTTGCCGGAATACGCGCCCGCCGTCCTGGACGCGGCGCCCGGCTCCACTCCGAGACCGCCATGACCACTGCACTGCCCTCCTCCGAACATCCGGTCGTCCTGCGCGTCATGCCCATGCCGGCCGACGCCAACATCCATGGCGACGTATTCGGGGGCTGGATCATGTCCCAGGTCGACATCGCCGGCTCCATCCCGGCCACGCGGCGCGCGGGCGGGCGGGTCGCCACCGTGGCCGTCAACGCCTTCACCTTCACGCAACCCGTCTTCGTCGGCGACCTGCTCAGCTTCTACGCTGAAATCACTCATACAGGCCGGACCTCCATCACCGTTTCTGTCGAAGTCTACGCCGAACGCCAGCGCCTGGAGGCCGAGGTCGTCAAGGTCACCGAGGCCACCCTGACCTACGTCGCCACCGACGAGAACCGTCGCAGCCGCCCCCTGCCCCCGATCTGAGGAACCCGCACCGATGGCCGATCAGCCCGTCGCCGCCGAGACCGCCATCCCGGTCGTCATCCCGCGCCGCCTGGACCCGGAGGACGCCCAGCTGGCGCTGCAGGAACTGCAGGCCATCCTGAAGCGCCAGGAGGTCGTGGACGCGCTCGCCCAGCGCCAGCACGAAGACGAGGACGGCTCGAACCTGCTGGAAGGCATGCTGCAGCGCCAGCACGAGGACGAGATCCGCCAGATCGTCAACGCGCTGCACCCGGCCGACATCGCCTTCATCCTGGAATCCCTGCCGGTGCAGCAGCGCCAGGCGGTCTGGCAACTGGTCAGCCAGGAACACGACGCCGACGTGCTCCTGGAAGTCGAGGACTGGGTCCGCGAATCGCTGATCGAGTCCATGGACCACGAGGACCTGATCGCGGCCACGGGCACCATGGACGCCGACGAGATCGCCGATCTCGCGCCCGACCTGCCCCCCGACGTGATCGCCGAGGTCCAGAAGGGCCTGACCGACGCCGAGCGCGCCCAACTGGTCGCCGCCATGGGCTACCCGGAGGATACCGTCGGTGCCATCATGGACTTCGACATGGTCCGGGTACGCGAAGACGTGACCCTGGAAGTCGTGCTGCGCTACCTGCGCCGGCTGCACGAACTGCCCGACCACACCGACCAGATCTTCGTGGTGGACCGCGCCGACCAGTTGCGCGGCACCCTGTCGCTGTCGCGCCTGCTGCTGAGCGAACCCGACACTCTGGTCAATGCGGTCATGGAGCCCGATGTCCTCAGCCTGAATCCGATGGACCCCGACACCGACGCCGCCAACGCCTTCGAGCGCTACGACCTGGTGTCGGCCCCGGTGGTGGACGAACAGGGCCGCCTGATCGGCCGCGTCACCATCGACGAAGTCGTTGATGTGCTGCAGGAAGACTCCCAGGAACAGGAACTTTCGCGCGCCGGCCTGCAGGAAGAGGACATCTTCGCACCCGTCCTGGCGGCTCTGCGCAACCGCGCGCCCTGGCTGCTGGTGAACCTGTGCACGGCCTCCATCGCGTCCTTCGTGGCGTCCCGTTTCGAGGACACGGTCAGCCACATCGTGATCCTGGCCTTCCTGATGTCCATCGTGGCCGGGATCGGCGGCAATTCCGGCAACCAGACCATGACCATGATCATCCGCGCCATGGCCACGGGCCGCGTCACCGGCGCGAACATCACGCAACTGGTGAAGCGCGAGCTGCAGGTGACGTTCCTGGTGGGGACCTGCGGCAGCCTGGTCGCGGCGACCTTCGCCTGGATGATTTCGGATTCCTACGCGGTCGCCTGCGTGATGATGGCGGCCATGGTCGGCAACATGCTGATCGGCGCGGCGCTGGGGGTGCTGATTCCGCTGCTGCGCGACCGCTTCGGCAAGGACCCCGCCATGGGCTCGTCCGTGCTGCTGACTTTCGCCACGGACTCGCTGGGGTTCTTCCTGTTCCTGGGGCTGGCGACGGTGTTTTTGCTGTAGTTGCCGTGGCGGGTGCTTGTGCGACACCTCGACCGCACGGCCCCCTCCCGGACGCGCAGCTCACCCGGTTCCGGCTGCGCCGGAACTGCCCAGGCTCCGGATCGCTATCCGGGCGCTCGCCAAACGCGCGGGGCGATTCGTCCCCCGGACGAATCGCAAGCGTCCCGCTTGAACGGTGGCTCGCTTGCCTCCCGGCTATCGACCCTCCGCCTGGCGGGCTCGAACAGCGCGCCCGGGAGGGGGCCGTGCGGTCTGACGAAGTCAGGGAAGCTTCAGTAATGCCTTGATCCGGGCCTTGATGTCCGCGAGTTCGGCGGCCGTGGCCTGGCCCTTGCGTTCAGCCTGACGTGATTTCCAGTCCAGGCTCTTGATTTGATCGGCCAGAGCAACCCCCAGGGCGCCGCCGCCATTCAGCGGAACCTCGAAGGGATAGCCTTTGACCTGGCTGGTAATCGGAACACAGACAATCAGACCAGAACGCTGGTTGTAGGCCAAAGGGCTCAGCACCACGGCCGGCCGGCGACCCGCTTGTTCATGTCCGCTTTGCGGCGTGAAATTCAGCCAGACGATATCGCCTTCCTCTGGCGTGTAACAACTCTTCACAACAGTTCCAGCCCCAGGGGATCACCGAAGTCCTGTTCGCCATGCTGGTTTTCAACGGTGATGCCCGCCAGCAAATCGTCCAGTTGGTAGACCGGCGCGGCGGGCTCGATCACGATACGGCCGTTTTCAACACGGACTTCGACGGTTTGCTCAAGTGTCAGTTGCGCCGCTTCCATGATCGCAGCAGGCAGACGGACCGCCGGACTGTTACCCCATTTCTTGAGGATCTGAAGCGCCATGGCGACCTCCGTAGAAACAAATGTAGATACCTATGAAGTATAGGTAATTCCTACGCAAGTATCAACACCCGTATCTACATGCTGGATCGTCGCCCGTCATTCACCTGCGGCACAAGAGACGCCTCATCAAGCATGCTTGAGCCCCGGTTCACCGGCTGGCGGCAGGGCGCGCTGGATGACCATCCCGTGAACTTGCAAGCGCTGCCTCGACATGTCCAACCAGATCAGCGCCTGTGAGTCCAAGCGGCTTGGACAGGGCCAAGACGGTCGCAATAGAGGGCAGGCGCTGACCTCGCTCCAGCATGGAGATGAATGTTCTGTCGAGATCGGCTTCGAAGGCCAGTGTTTCTTGCGACATGCCGCGCGTATTCCGTAGCGATCTCAGCACGTCACCGAACGTTTTCTCGAGCGTTCCTTTTGGAGACGGTCCCATTGCAGGGAAGATGCTAGTTTTGTAGACTATGGTCTACGGACAACTGTCTACAAGGGCACCCTCAGCATGACCTGTCAGAGCCGACACTCACGGCCCTCAAAACTCTCAAAAATGATCGTGGCAATCAATGTGGCGGCACTGCTCAGCGCATGCGCCCACACAACCCCGAATCCCGTGCAGACATCGCAGGTTGGCGATGAAAACATGAGCTGCCGTTCCATCGAAAACGAAATGCAGGATATGGAAACCGAGCGCGCGGACAGCGATGCACAGGGCACCGGCCAGGTCGCGAAGAATGTCGGGCTCGGAATCGCTGGTGCCTTCTTATTGGTTCCATGGTTCTTCATGGACACGGGTAATGCCCACTCAGTCGAGGCCAAGGCGGCACAAGCAAGATACAAGCGGCTACATGCGCTTTACCAGGACAAGGGGTGCATACCCACAGAAAAGCCCGTGGAGAAAATTCCGCCGAGCGAACTGCATGAATCAAAGGAATAATCCGATATGTTGCGGACTAAGCGAGTCGTGGCCACTATAGGCGCTGGTGTAACCTGAGTTCGACAGTTTGACCCCTGCTTTTTGATCGAAACGCAGTAACGACGCGGCTTTCACAGAATTACAACGATAATTTTGTAATGGCACGTTATCATAATTGCGCATTGACTATACTGTGTATATGTGATTATAGTAATGGCATGTTTATCAAAGTCACCAAGTCAGGCCCCCGCCGCTATGTGCAGCTCGTGGAGGCCTACCGCGACGACGCTGGGTGCCCCAAGCAGCGCACTGTGGCGACACTTGGCCGTTTGGACCAGATGGGTGATTCCATCAAGTCCCTGCACGAAGGCCTGGCGCGCATCCTGGGCATAGAGCCTTCACCAGCGCTTGATGATGGCACCGCCCGCTTCGATTCTTCACGAGCCATCGGGGACCTTTGGGCACTGACTCAGATCTGGAAGCAGCTGGGCCTGGATCGCCTGCGTCAGGTGCTGCGCCAGCGCACCCGCCACAAAATCGACCTGGAGGCGCTACTGCGCGTCATGGTCTTTAATCGCCTGAGCGATGCCGATTCAAAGCTTGGGACCCTGCGCTGGCTACAGACCGTCAGCTTTCCCGATACCGATCTGGCATCGGTTGAGCACCAGCAATTGCTGCGCACCATGGACGCGATGGTGGAGCACCAGGCCGTCATCGATCAGGCGCTGGTCGCAGCCGTCAAACCCTTGGTAAGTGAAGAATTGTCGGTGGTCTTCTACGACATGACCACGATTCGTGCCGAAGGGCTCTCTGAGCAAACGGATGACATTCGCCAGTTTGGCAAGTCCAAGGAAGGCATCATTGCCCGTCAGTTCATGCTGGGGCTGGTGCAAACCGCTGAAGGCATCCCGCTCTATCACGAGATCTTTGAAGGCAATACGGCCGAAGTGGGGACGCTGAAGGCCTCGCTGCAAAAGGTCATGGATCGCTTCCCGGTGCGCCGGGTAATCGCCGTCGCCGATCGAGGGCTGCTGTCGATTGACAACCTCGCAGACTTGCAAGCCATGCGCCTGCCCAATGGCCAGCCGTTGGAATTCATTCTGGCGGTCCCCGGCCGACGGTACAACGAGTTTGCCGAGCTGCTCGAACCGATCAACCAAGCGGCTATCGAGAGCGACAGCCCCGAGATCGTGGGCGAACAGGCGTGGCAAGGGCTGCGGTTGGTTGTTGCCCATGATCGGTACCGGGCTGCCGAACAAACGGCCCAGCGCGATCAGAAAATTGCAGCGCTCGAAGCCCAGGCCGCCCAGTGGGTCGGCAAACTGGACGCCCAGGATGCTGGGGTACGCGGCAAAGGCCGCAAGCTCTCCGATGGTGGCGCGCGCGCCCGGTTCTATCACGCGGTCTGCGAAGCGCATCTCGCACGCATCATCCGGGTAGACCTTAAAAGTGAGCTCTTCACCTACCAGGTCAATGAAAAGGCGCTGGCCCTGGCACGCGCCATGGATGGCAAGCTGCTACTGATCACCAACGTCTGCGATCTGGCGCCAGCCGATGTGATTAGCCGCTACAAATCCCTGGCCGACATCGAGCGGGGCTTCAAGGTGCTCAAGTCCGAAATTGAGATCGGACCCGTCTACCACCGACGCCCCGATCGCATCCGGGCACACGCCATGATCTGCTTTATTGCCTTGGTGTTGCAACGGGTCATACGCATGCGGCTGCGCGAACAGCCCGTGGCCGACGTGGTCTCGCCCGAGCGCGCCTTGTCGATTCTGCGTCGCATCCAGACCCACCGGGTCGTGCTGCCGGGCGGCAAATCCATCACGGGCATCTCGACGATCGATGCCGAACAGGCGGCCATCCTGAAGAGCCTGCAGGTTGGAAAGCTCACAGCAACTGAGGCCTTCGTTAATCTGTAATGGAGCGTTTTTAAGGCGCTTCTTTATAAATCAATGAGTTGCGGTTCTAACTGTCGAACTCGGGGTGTAATGTTGTTCGGCATCAGCTCATCAAATGCTGCCAAAACAGATATAGCACAAAAAATGCTAGAGGTTTTCGACTCGACATGCTTTCTTGCCGCACCTGAATTTCAAAGCATTGAAACCACCATTGCCGGATTCGGCGGTAAGGAATTATCGCAAAAACTCGCCCTTACGGATCCAGTCATGGCTGAACATAACGGCAGGGTGTTCACCGTCCCCTACGCTGGAGAAGTATTTCTGCTCGGAATGACTGAAATCGGAACATGTGCAGTTGTGGCTCAAGACAGGATTGCCAACAAGCTACGAGAGTCAATTTTGAAGAACTACCCGGTCCGCAAGGAGATCGAAGCTCCCTCCGGCGTCCAGACCGCCGAGTACTTCATATCAGAAAAAGAAAATCCATACGTCATAGGGATAGTCGAATCGAAGCCCGGCACCACTACAGCAGTAACCATCCTGCAATATGCCCCGCCAGAAATTACCAACCAGCTTATGCAACGACAGCCAATCTCTCAAAACAAATCTAATTTCTTAGAATAGGTTGGTCATATAAACCACAGAACAGGGCCGCGAGGATCATAATGAACTTCATTCAAAAAATCATTCTTGGGCACCATCTAACCAAGATGACCAATATCTTTGAGGCCGTTGTCCGCACAAAGATCGGCGCCTTTGCTGGGGCTGGTGGCGGGTTTGACTCACTGCCGCCGCATCAAATGATGCAATATCTTAGTGAACTGAAATCTCGTTCAGAAAAACTGCGCCGCTATCCTAAGCATGTGATCACTCAAGAATTACTAAAGAACGCGCGCATCTCAGTTCAGCTAAACCGGCCCACCCGGATGGAAGCCCAACAGAAGCTCTTGGATCTACTGATTGGTGAAGGCATTGCGATGGATCTCAAAACCTTCCAACAATCATTCTCAAATTAGCATCTCGTGTGAAGCACCTGCCACCCTCCCTCCTCGTCAGGCGGCGTCCTGTGGTCGCCCCGGGCGCTGTTGGAGTCCGCCGGTCAGAAGCCAGCCAGCGGGGAGGCAAGTGAGCCACTGTTTGAGCGGGACGCTTGTGGTCAGTCCGGGGGACTGACCACCCCGCGAGTTTGGCGAACGCCCCGATGGCTGGCTGGCGGCCGGGCAGTTCCGGCGCAGCCGGAACCGGACGACCTGCGCTCGGGGCGGCCACGGGGCGACGCCGAGGTTTCGCAGAAGAACCAGCAACCCGCGCACTGCCCCGCAAATAAAGCCACAACGACACACCCACCAGAAACAAAAAGGCCGGGACGCGATGCCCGGCCTTTCCACCCACCCAAAGAAGCCTTACTTCAACTGCCCGTGGCAGTGCTTGTATTTCTTCCCGCTACCGCACGGGCAGGGGTCGTTGCGCCCCACGCGCGGCACCGCGCCGGCCGGGGTCGCCGCCTTCTGGCCGGTGGCGCCGGCCGGCGTCTCGTCCAGGCCCAGGTCCTCGCCGCGCAAGGCCGCGTCGTAGTCCGCGTGATGGTAGCGCACATTTTCCAGCGCCGGCGACGCCGGTTCCTCGACCTCCACCTGCTCGCGCGACTGGATGCGCACCGTCATCAGCACCCGGATCGTCTCGTTGCGGATGCGGTCCAGCATGTCCGAGAACAGCGTGAACGCCTCGCGCTTGTAGGCCTGCTTCGGATCCACCTGCGCATAGCCACGCAGATGGATGCCCTGGCGCAGATGATCCAGGGACGCCAGGTGGGCACGCCAGTTCGTGTCCAGCGACTGCAGCAGCACCGAACGCTCGAACGGCCGCCAGCCGGCCTCGGTCACCAGGGCGACTTTCTCGTCATACAATCGCCTGGCTTCGGCCAGCACCCGCTCCAGCAGATCTTCGTCCGTCAGGTTGGGTTCCTTTTCCAGCATCTCGGCCAGCGGCAGCGCGATCGCCCAGTCGGACTCCAGGGACGATTGCAGGCCCGGGATGTCCCACTGCTCCTCCATCGTCTCTTCCGGCACGTAGCGGTGGAATACCGCCGTGATCTCCGCATCGCGCAGGTTGGCGATCGTGTCGGCCACCGATTCCGCTTCCAGGACCTCGTTGCGCTGGGCATAGAGCACCTTGCGCTGGTCATTGGCCACGTCATCGTATTCCAGCAGCTGCTTGCGGATGTCGAAGTTGCGGCCCTCGACCTTGCGCTGCGCGGATTCGATCGAACGCGACACCATGCGCGCCTCGATCGGCTCGCCTTCCGGCAGGCGCAGGCGTTCCATGATGGCGCGCACCCGGTCGCCGGCGAAGATCCGCATCAGCGAATCGTCCAGCGACAGGTAGAAGCGCGAAGAGCCCGGATCGCCCTGGCGGCCGGCGCGGCCCCGCAGCTGGTTGTCGATGCGCCGGGATTCGTGGCGTTCCGTGCCGATGATGCGCAAGCCGCCGGCCTGCTTCACGGCCTCGTTGGCCGGCGCCCATTCGGCGCGGATGGCGGCGATGCGGGCCTCCTTGTCCCCGGGGGACAGGTCGGGATCGGCGCGCACCAGGTCGATCTGCTTGTCCACGCTGCCGCCCAGCACGATGTCCGTGCCCCGGCCGGCCATGTTGGTGGCGATCGTGATGTGGCCGGGCTTCCCGGCCTCGGCGACGATCTCCGCCTCGCGGGCGTGCTGCTTGGCGTTCAGCACCTCATGGGGCAGGCCCTCTTTCCTCAGCGCGTTGGACAGCAGCTCGGAGTTCTCGATGCTGGTGGTACCCACCAGCACCGGCTGGCCGCGCTTGTGACAATCGACGATATCGGCGAGGATCGCGCGGTATTTTTCCGCGTCGGTCTTGAAGACCTGATCGTTCTGGTCCTGACGCGCCATCGGCCGGTTGGTCGGGATGATGACCGTTTCCAGACCGTAGATTTCCTGGAATTCGTAGGCTTCGGTGTCGGCCGTCCCCGTCATGCCCGCCAGCTTGTCGTACATGCGGAAATAGTTCTGGAAGGTGATCGAGGCCAGCGTCTGGTTCTCGTTCTGGATGCGCACGCCTTCCTTGGCCTCGACCGCCTGGTGCAGGCCGTCGGACCAGCGCCGGCCCGCCATCAGGCGGCCCGTGAATTCGTCGACGATGACGACTTCGCCTTCCTGGACCACGTACTGCTGGTCGCGGTGGAACAGATTGTGCGCGCGCAGGGCCACCAGCAGGTGGTGCATCAGCGAGATGTGGCGCGGGTCGTACAGGGATTCGCCTTCGGGCAGAATGCCCTGGCGCGCCATGATCTGCTCGGCCTTGATCTGGCCGGCTTCCGACAGGTGCACCTGCTGGGCTTTCTCGTCCACCCAGAAATCGCCTTCGGGCTCGGGCTCATGGGGTTTGGGCTCTTCCATCATGCGCGTCAGCAGCGGCGGCACCGCGTTCATGCGGATGTAGAGCTCGGTGTTGTCCTCGGCCTGGCCGGAAATGATCAGCGGCGTGCGCGCCTCGTCGATCAGGATCGAGTCCACCTCGTCGACAATGGCGTAGGCCAGGCTGCGCTGGCGGCGGTCTTCCGGACGGAATTCCATGTTGTCGCGCAGGTAATCGAAGCCGTATTCGTTGTTCGTGCCGTAGGTGATGTCGGCCTGGTAGGCGGCGCGTTTTTCCTCGTTGTCCTGCTGCGGCACCACCACGCCGACCGTCATGCCCAGAAAACCGTAGAGCCGGCCCATCCATTCGGCGTCCCGGCGGGCCAGGTAGTCGTTGACCGTCACCACGTGGACCCCGCGCCCGTTCAAGGCGTTCAGGTAGACCGCAAGCGTCGCCATCAGGGTCTTGCCCTCGCCGGTACGCATTTCGGCGATCTTGCCATTGTGCAGGGCGATCGCCCCCAGCATCTGGACGTCGAAATGGCGCATGCCGAACACGCGGCGGCTGGCTTCGCGCACCACGGCGAAGGCTTCGGGCAGCAAGGAATTCAAGGACTTGCCGTCCGCGATCCGCTGACGAAATTCGTCGGTCTTGGCCTTCAGCGCATCGTCGGACAGGGCCTGCATGGAAGGTTCGATCGCATTGATCTGCGCGACCTGCTTGCGATACTGCTTCAACAGCCGGTCGTTGCGGCTGCCGATGATCTTTTTGAGCAGAGAAACCATATCGTGTCGTCGCTGCGGGCCCGAAGGGTGATCGGACGCCGGAAGATTGTGAGGCGCGGTCGCCGAATGGCGGCCGCAGGTAAACGATGCAGTTTAACGCAGGGAGGAAGCCCCCGCATCGGCGGGCTCGACTTGCCCGGAGGTTCCCATCGCCAGGCGCGTGCGGGCATCTTCCTGAATGAACAGGGTCGGGTCCAGGGGGTAGTCCGCCATCCGCACCTCGAAGTGCAGGTGCGAGCCGGTGGACCGGCCGGTGCTGCCCACCCGAGCGATCAACTGGCCCTGGCGGACAATGTCGCCGGCCTTCACCAGCACGCTGGAGGCGTGGGCATAGCGGGTGCGCAGGCCGTTGCCGTGGTCGATTTCCACCATCCGGCCGTAACCGTGCCAGGTGCCCGCCCGCGTCACCAGCCCGCCGGAGGCCGCCCGGATCGGCGTGCCGCGGGGTGCGACGAAGTCCAGGCCCTCGTGCATGGTGTGGCGGCCGCTGACGGGATTGCGGCGCCAGCCGAACGACGAACTGAGGGCGGGATAATCGACCGGCGACAGGGTCGGCAGACTGGCCTGGAAGCCCGCCTGGCGGGACAGGGCCGCGTCCACCAGGGCATAGGCGTCCTCCTGGGTTTCCAGGCGCCGCCCCAGCGCGTCGATATGCCGTCCCAGCAATTCCGCCGAGCCGATCGCGGGTGCCGGCAGCGACAGGGCGGGAATGTCGTCCATCACCTGGGTGTCGCCCGCTGCGACCTCGTCGCCAGCCCCCGGCAGGCCGGCCGGCCGAGCGGCGGACGCGGTGTCGGCGCGAGAAGCGAGTTCCGGCGCCGTGTAGCTCAGGCCGGCCGCCTGGGCGACGCGCTCGCGCACAGACTCCATGGCCAGCACACGGCCCTGCAGTTCGCCCAGTTTGCCCGCCAGGCCCGCGATGCTGCCTTGCAGCGCCGCGGAATCCTGCCGCAGGCGTGAATCGATCGCCTCGCGCTGGCCGGGTTCCAGGACCGGCGTGCGCCAGGCCTGCCACTGGGCGCCGCCCCAGGCCGCCAGCACCAGGGCGCAGGCCCCGCCCAATCCACGCAGGAAACGCGCGTTAGAATGCAGCCAGAGCGCTGCGCGGGCAGTGTGTTTCGATTTCGTCACTCAAAATTCCTCATGTCCATGGCGACGCCGCCTCGGCGGAACCGATCATCCGGCACTCCGGCCCTGGAATGGCTGGACCGCCACCCCCAGGGGGCGCACATGATGCGCACGGCGCGCGAACTGCTGGCCATCCAGGCCGTGCTCGCGGGAACGCTGCCGCCCGCCCTGGCGCGCCGGATCCGGGTCGCCCGCATCGATGGACTGCAAATCACCGTGATGGTTCCCGGCCCCGCGCACGCCGCCCGGCTGCGCCAGCTGACCGAAGCCGCCGCCGGCCGCATCCGGGAAGCCGGCTGGCCCGTCGAACGCATTGTCGTCCGGATCGACGCCGCCATGGACCGGACCTGGACACAAAAGCCCGGGCGGGAAGCCGAACCCCTGGGAGAAAGCGCCCTGCGATCCTTCGAGGATCTGGAGCGCCGGGTAGCGCCCGGCCCGCTGGCTGATGCCATCGGCCGGCTGCTGCGCCATCACCGTTCGTGAAAGGACTTCAGGCCCGGCGACGGAAAACCGCACTCAGGCCAGTTGCCAGTCACGGGTGAAGGCGGCGGGCGCGGTGTCGCGCGATTCGTAGCTGACCAGTTCCCAGCAATCCTGCCGGGCCAGCAGGGCGCGCACCAACTGGTTGTTCAGGCCATGACCGGACTTGCAGGCGACGTAGCGCGCTACCAGCGGCTTGCCGGCCAGGTATAGATCCCCGATGGCGTCGAGGATCTTGTGCTTGACGAATTCATCATCGTAGCGCAGCCCGTCGGCGTTCAGGACGCGGTATTCGTCCATGACGATGGCGTTGTCCAGGCTGCCGCCGCGCGCCAGGCCCATGGAACGCAGGGCCTCGACCTCGCTGGCGAAGCCGAAGGTGCGCGCACGGGCGATGGTCTTGACATAGGAATCCCGGGCGAAGTCGATTTCGGCCGCGTTGGCCGTGGAATCGATGGCGGGATGCCGGAAATCGATCGAGAAGGACAGCGCGAAGCCGTCGTAGGGCTCCAGCCGCGCCCATTTCGCACCCGGCCCCTCGCCTTCGCGCACTTCGACGGGCTTGAGCACCCGCAGGAAGCGCTTCGGAGCGGCCTGTTCCAGCAGGCCGGCGCTGCGCAGCAGGTAGACGAAGGTGCCCGCGCTGCCGTCCATGATGGGAACTTCCTCGGCGTCGAGATCGACGTGCAGGTTGTCCACGCCCAGCCCGGCCAGGGCCGACATCAGGTGCTCGACAGTGGAGACGCGCACGGAGCCCTGCTGCAGAACCGAAGCCATGCGGGTATCGCCCACGGCGTCGGCGCGCGCGGGCAGATCCACGATTTCGGGCAGATCCACACGGTGGAACATGATGCCGGTATTGGGTTCGGCCGGGCGCAGGGTGATTTCCACGCGGCGGCCGGAATGCAGACCGACTCCGGTGGTGGACACGGGCTGTTTGATGGTGCGCTGCAAGAGCATGGGATTCTTCACTGACGTAGAAACAGCCCTGCGAGGCGTGCCTCGCATTGCCTGATCTTTTGTATTGTAATCAATATCCGGGTTTTCCACGATAGCCAGATGCGACATTGCCAGATGCGACATGGCCGGACATGGATGCAAGCAAAACCAAAGCGAAGGCGCGCCCTCCCCCAGGGGCAGGGGAAGACGCGCCAGGCGCCGCGAACTGCTGTACGGCAGCCGCGATGTGAGGTGATGCGCCGAAGCGGGCCGGGTCAGTCGGCCTGCTTGCGCAGGAACGCCGGAATGTCGAAGTGATCCATGCCGGCCGTTTCCAGCGCCCGGACCTGGGCCGAGGCATGGCTGCGCGGGTTGCGGATCACGGACGGCACATCCGTGCCGGAGAAATCATGGCCGACGGCCCCCACCGGCATGTTGTCCGTACCGGTGCGCTGGGCTTCGGCATTGTTCGACACCAGCTGCGGGCGGGCCGCGGCGGCTCCCAGACCGGTGGCGACCACCGTGACGCGCAGGTTCTCGCCCATCGACTCGTCGTAGGCCGTGCCGAAGATCACCGTGGCGTCGGCCGAGGCGTAGCTGCCGATCGTGTCCATGATCTCGCGGGTCTCGCGCATCTTCAACGAGCGGCTGGCGGTGATGTTCACCAGGACGCCACGCGCGCCGTGCAGATCCACGCCTTCCAGCAGCGGGCAGGCGATCGCCTGCTCGGCCGCGATGCGGGCGCGGTCGGCCCCGGAGGCCACGGCGGTGCCCATCATGGCCTGGCCCTGTTCACCCATGATGGTCTTCACGTCTTCGAAGTCGACGTTGACGTTGCCCTCGACGTTGATGATCTCGGCGATCCCGGCGCAGGCATTGTGCAGCACGTCGTCGGCCGCGCGGAAGCAGTCTTCCTGCGTGGCGTCCTCGTCCATCAATTCGTACAGGTTTTCGTTCAGCACGACCACCAGCGAATGGACATGGCGCGACAGCTCGCGAATGCCTTCCTCGGCCATGCGCATGCGCTTGCCGCCCTCGAAGACGAAAGGCTTGGTGACCACGCCCACCGTCAGGATGCCCAGTTCCTTGGCGACCTCGGCCACCACGGGACCAGCCCCCGTCCCGGTGCCCCCGCCCATGCCGGCGGTAATGAACACCATGTGGGCGCCGTTCAGCGCCGCGCGGATTTCCTCGCGGGCGGTCTCGGCGGCGGCGCGCCCCTGCTCGGGCTTGGCGCCCGCGCCCAGGCCGGTGCGGCCCAGACGGATCTGGACCGGCGCCTCGCTGGTGGCCAGTGCCTGGGCATCGGTATTCGCGCAGACGAACTCCACGCCCTGCACGCCCGACCGGATCATGTGGGCCACGGCATTGCCGCCGGCCCCGCCGACACCCACGACCTTGATCATGGTGCCGTTTCTGCTGGTATCCAGCATTTCAAAATTCATCATGGTTGACTCCCTCACATACGGAAAAACGAACAACTTCCCCTGAAAAGCCCATGTCCATGGCGGCCTTGTCGCCGCTTCAGTTCATGAACCACTCCTTCATGCGCGCCAGAATGGATTTGACCGTTCCCTTCTGTTGCGCCACCTTGCGGCCGCGAGCGCGCTGCATGCGCGCCTCGGTCAGCAAGCCCATCACCGTCGAGAAGCGCGGATTGCGCATCACGTCGGCCAGACTGCCTTCGTACATGGGCACGGCGACGCGCACCGGCTTGAGGAACACGTCCTCGGCCAGTTCCACCATGCCCGGCATGAGCGCCGTCCCGCCGGTCAGCACGACCCCGGACGACAGCAATTCCTCGTAGCCGGATTCGCGCACCACCTGCTGCACGAAACCGAACAATTCCTCCATGCGCGGCTCGATCACCGCCCCCAGCGCCTGACGCTTGACGCTGCGATTGGGGCGATCCCCCAGACCCGGCACCTCGATCATTTCCTCCGCGTCGACCAGCGCCTGCTTGGCGATGCCGTGGCGCAGCTTGATTTCCTCGGCGTCCGGGGTCGGGGTACGCAGCATGGCCGCGATGTCGCTGGTGACCTGGTCGCCCGCGATCGGGATCACCGAGGTGTGGCGGATCGCGCCGCCGGTATAGATGGCGATGTCGGTCGTGCCCCCGCCGATGTCCACCAGCACCACGCCCAGTTCCTTCTCGTCGGTCGTCAGGCAGGACAGGCTGGAGGCGAGCGGCTGCAGAATCAGGTCCTGGACCTCCAGGCCGCAGCGGCGCACGCACTTGACGATGTTCTGGGCCGCGCTGACCGCGCCCGTGACGATGTGCACGCGCACTTCCAGGCGCATGCCGCTCATGCCGATCGGCTCGCGGATGTCCTCCTGCGCGTCGACGATGAACTCCTGCGTCAGCACGTGCAGCACCTGCTGATCCGTCGGGATGTTGACCGCCTTGGCCGTCTCGATCACGCGCGCCACGTCGGTGGCGGTGACTTCCTTGTCCTTGACCGCCACCATGCCGCTGGAATTGAAGCTGGTGATGTGGCTGCCCGCGATGCCGGTGTAGACCTCGCGGATCTTGCAGTCGGCCATCAGTTCGGCCTCCTCCAGCGCGCGCTGGATGGAATTCACGGTGGACTCGATGTTGACCACCACGCCCTTGCGCATGCCCTCGGACTCGTGCTGCCCCAGGCCCAGCACCTCGAACCCGCCGTCGGGCAGGATTTCGGCGACGACGGCTGCCACTTTGCTGGTGCCGATATCGAGTGCAACGATCAGGTCTTTGATGTCACGGGTCATGGTCTGGTCGATCGGGTGGATGCGGAGGTTTCGGGGGACAGCGTGATCGCGAATCCATTCGGATAGCGCAGATCGGCGCTGGCGATCATGCGGCCGCCCAGGCGCCGGGTCAGTTCCGGCCAGGCCTGGACGAAGCGTTCGATGCGGGCGGCGAACGGCAGGGCGCCGGAGCGCCCGTGGGGATCGGCGGCGTCGGCGGCCGGATCCCGACCCAGCGTCAAGCGCACGTCGTCGGACAGCGTGACCTCCCAGGCGTAGCGGGGGGTCAGCGTGGCCTCGCGCACGCTCAGGCCCAGCGGGGCGAACCAGCGGGCGATCTCGGCGTAACGCTGCACCACCAGCCGCTCGGAATTCACCGGACCATTCAGCTGAGGCAGGTCCAGGTCGTCGGGCAGTTCGCCCTGGTTGGCCGTGAAAGCCTCGCCCCAGGTGTTGATCATCTGATTCTCGTTCCAGAAGGCCAGCGGCTGCTGCTCCTCGATGCGCACCTGCAGCGTGGCCGGCCACACCCGCCGGACGATGGCGTGCCGCACCCAGGGCGCGGCCTCGATGCGGCGCCGGGCCGCGTTCAGGTCCATCAGGAAAAAATTGCCCCGCACCTGGCCAGCCAGCGCGGTCTGCAGGCTCAACGGCGTGACGTACTGCAGAGCCGAACTGGCCGCCGGGGCCAGCTCGATCCGGGAAATCGAGAAATACGGCCGCCGGATGGTCCAGACCACGGCACCGATCACCATGGCCAACACCGCCAGCAGAGCCAGCAGATTGGCGATCAGATTGGTCAGTCGGGCTTCGGCGAACACGTCCGGATCCTCCCTCAACAGGTCCTGGCCTGGCGCAGCTTGCAGCGCGCCGTCGACAGGATTTCCACGCACAGCCGGCCGTAGCTCATGCCGGCGGCCCGGGCCCCCATGGGCACGAGCGAATGGCTCGTCATGCCCGGCGAAGTGTTCATCTCCAGCAGCCAGGGCCGGTCCTGCCCGTCGAGCATCACGTCGGCCCGGCCCCAGCCCTCGCAGCCCAGCGCCCGGTAGGCCCGCACGGCCAGGTCCTGGATGTGCCGCGTCAGGTCGGCCGACAGATCGGCCGGGCAGTCGTAGCGGGTGTCGTTGGACACGTACTTGTGCTCGTAGTCGTAGTTGCCCTGGGGCGCGATGATCTCGATCACCGGCAGCGCCCGGGCGTCCGCCCCCGAGCCCAGGACCGGGATGGTCAGCTCGCGTCCCTGGATGAACTGTTCGGCCAGGGCCAGGTCATCGAAACGGCAGGCCAGCGCCTGCGCATCGCGCAGCTGGTCGGCCGTTTCGACCCGCGTCAAGCCCAGCGTCGAGCCCTCGTGCGGCGGCTTGACGATCAACGGCAGGCCCAGGGTCCCGGCCAGCGCCGACGGGTCGGCGTCGCATTCCAGCTCGGCGAAGCGCGGGGTGGGCAGACCGTGCTGCAGCCACAGCCGCTTGGTGGCGATCTTGTCCATGGCCAGGCAAGAGGCCAGCGGGCCGCTGCCGGTGTAGGGGATTCGCAGCAGTTCCAGCGCGCCCTGCAGCGTGCCGTCCTCGCCGTAGCGTCCGTGCAGGGCGATGAAGACGCGGTCGAAGCCCGCCGCGGCCAGGTCCGCCAGGCTGCGCTCCCCGGTGTCGAACAGATGGGCGTCGACGCCCTCCTCGCGCAGCGCGGCGCAGACCCCGGCGCCCGACATCAGCGAGACTTCCCGCTCGGCCGAACTGCCGCCGTACAGCACGCCCACGCGGCCGAATGACTGGCTCATAGCGGACTCCCCAGTTGCGCGGGGACGCGGCTGATGGAGCCCGCCCCCATGATGATCACGACGTCTCCGTCGCGGGCGAAATCCCTGATCGCGCCCGCCATGTCGGCCACGTCCTCGACGAACACCGGTTCGACCCTGCCGGCCACCCGCAGGCCGCGCGCCAGCGCGCGGCCGTCGGCGGCGACCAGAGGCGCCTCGCCGGCCGGGTAGACCTCGGTCAGCAGCACCGCGTCGGCCGAGCCCAGCACACGCACGAAATCCTCGAAACAGTCGCGCGTGCGCGTGTAGCGATGCGGCTGGAAGGCAAGCACGATGCGGCGGTCCGGCCAGGCGCCGCGCGCGGCCGCCAGGGTCGCCGCCATCTCGACCGGGTGGTGGCCGTAGTCGTCGATCACGGAATACGTCCCGCCGCCGTTCTTCGCCGTCACGGGGAAGCGGCCGACCTGGGTGAAACGGCGCCCCACGCCCCGGAACTGGGCCAACGCCTCGGCGATGGCCTCGTCGGGCACGCCCAGTTCGGTGGCGACGGCGATAGTGGCCAGCGCGTTGAGCACGTTGTGCCGGCCCGGCAGGTTCAGGCGCACGGACAGGGGCGCCAGATCGCCCTGGGCGTCCTGGCGCTCGACCTCGAAGCACATGACGGTGCCGTCGGCGCGCAAGTCGCGCGCGCGCACCTGGGCCGGCATGTCGATGCCGTAGGTCGTCACGGGTCGCGACACGAAGGGAATGATCTCGCGCACGTTGGCGTCGTCCACGCACAGCACCGCGCTGCCGTAAAACGGCAGGCGCTGGGTGAACTCGACGAAGGCGCTCTTCAGGCGCGCCACGTCGTGCCCGTAGGTGTCCATGTGGTCGAGATCGATGTTGGTGATGATCGCCATCACCGGCAGCAGGTTCAGGAACGAGGCGTCGGACTCGTCGGCCTCGACGACGATGTAGTCGCCCTGGCCCAGCCGCGCGTTGGCATCGGCCGCGTTCAGCCGCCCGCCGATGACGAAGGTGGGGTCCAGTCCGCCCGCCGCCAGCACGCTGGCCACGAGGCTGGTGGTGGTGGTCTTGCCGTGCGTGCCGGCGATGGCGATGCCGCGCTTCAGGCGCATCAGCTCGGCCAGCATCAGGGCGCGGGGCACCACCGGGACGCGCGCGGCGCGGGCCGCCAGGACCTCCGGATTGTCCGCGCCGATCGCGGTGGACGTGACCAGGGCGCCCGCGCCCTGGATGTGCTCGGCGGCATGGCCGATCAGGATGCGCGCGCCCAGCGACGCCAGCCGCCGCGTCACAGCGGTTTCCTGGACATCGGAGCCGCTGATGGAATAGCCCAGATTCAGCAGAACCTCGGCGATGCCGCTCATGCCCGAACCGCCGATGCCGACGAAGTGGATGTTGCGGATGCGATGCTTCATGCCGATTCCTCCAGACTGTGGACGCAGGCATCGGCAATCAGCTGCGCGGCGTTCAGACTTGCGTGTTCGCGGGCATGGGCGGCCACGGCGGCGAGCTCGGGCCGCTGGCGGGCGGCCAGCCAGGCCGACAGCCCCGCCGCGTCCAGATCGGCCTGGCGCATCATCCAGCCGCCCCCGCATTCCGACAGATAACGGGCGTTGGCTGTCTGGTGGTCGTCGATGGCATGCGGCAGCGGGATGAACAGGGCCGCCACGCCCACGGCCGCGACCTCGGCCACGGTCATCGCGCCAGCCCTGCAGACGACCAGGTCGGCCCATCCCAGGGCCGCGGCCATGTCGTCGATGAAAGCCGAGACCTCCCCCTCCACGCCCAGGCGTTCGTAATTCCGGCGCACGCCCTCGGCGTGGCGCTCGCCCGCCTGGTGGCGCACCCGCGGCCGGGACGCCGCCGGCAGCAGGGCCAGGGCCTCGGGCACCAGTTCGTTCAGGCGGGCCGCCCCCAGGCTCCCGCCCACCACCAGCAGGCGCAGCGGCCCCTGGCGGCCGGCGTAGCGTTCGCCCGCGGGGGCGACCGATTCCAGCGCGGCGCGCACTGGATTACCCACCATCAGGGCGTCGGGCAGCGCTCCCGGAAAACCGCACAGCACCCGGCTGGCGAAACGAGCCAGGACGCGGTTGGCGGTGCCCGCCACGGCGTTCTGCTCGTGCACGACCAGGGGGATGCCGGCCAGGCGCGCCATCAGGCCGCCGGGGAAGGCCGCGTAGCCGCCCATGCCCAGCACGACGTCGGGACGGTGCGCGCGCAGCAGCCGGCGCGCCCGCAGGCAGGCCGCGCCCAGGGTGAACGGCAGCTTCAGCAGGGCCGCGGCGCCCTTGCCGCGCACGCCGCCGAAGCGCAACGGCAGCAGCTCGATGCCGCGCGCCGGCACCAGACGGCCTTCCATGCGCTCGGGATCGCCCAGCCACAGCACCCGCCAGCCGGCGGCGAGCAGGGTCTCGGCCACGGCAAGCCCCGGCATGATGTGCCCGCCCGTGCCGCCCGCCATGATGAGGATCGTGCGCGCGCTCATCGCCGTTTTCCCCGCATCATGCAGCGGGTCTCATAATCCACCCGCAGCAGCAGCGCGATGGCCGCCAGATTCATGACGATGCCCGAGCCGCCGTAGCTGACCAGCGGCAGAGTCAGCCCCTTGGTGGGCAGCAGGCCCAGGCAGACGCCGACATTGATGAAAGCCTGCACGCCCATCCACAGGGCCACGCCCTGGGCGACCAGGCCATCGAAGACCCGCTCCAGCACCATGGCCTGACGGGCGATGTCGAAACCACGCATCACGACATAGACGAACACGGCGATCAGGCACAGCACCCCGACCAGGCCGAGCTCCTCGCCGATGACGGCGACGATGAAGTCGGTATGCGCCTCGGGCAGGTAATGCAGTTTCTCGATGCTGGCGCCCAGGCCGACGCCGAACCATTCTCCCCGCCCCAGGGCGATCAGGGAATGGGACAGCTGGTAGGCGCTGCCGTAGGCGTTGTCCGGGTTCCAGGGGTCCAGGTAGACGAACAGGCGTTCGCGGCGCCAGGGCGACAGCCAGATCAGCATCAGGAAGCTGGACATCACCCCGCCCAGCAGCAGGGTGAACAGCTTGAGGTTGATCCCGCCGATGAAGAGGATGCCGACGGCAATGGCGCCGATGACGATGAAGGCACCCAGGTCGGGTTCCAGCAGCAGCAGCACGCCGACCAGCATCAGCGCCAGCGCCATGGGCGCGAAGCCGCGCACGAAACCGCGCACGAAGCCCTGCAGGTGGGCCTGTTTGCGCACCACGTAATCAGCCGCGTACAGCAGGATGGCGGCCTTCATCAGTTCCGAGGGCTGGAAGTTCACCGGCCCCAGGGGCAGCCAGCGCCGGGCGCCGTTGACCTCGCGGCCGATGCCGGGCACCAGCACCACCACCAGCAGGGCCAGCGCCAGCGCGAACAGGGGCAACGAGACCTTCTGCCAGATCCGCATCGGCACGCTGGCGGTGAACAGCGCCGTCAGCAGACCGATGACGATGAAGGCGGCATGACGGCCGACGAAATAGAAGCGGCCATAGCTCTCGTAGCGCGGCCCGTCGGCCAGTGCGATCGAGGCCGAATACACCATGAGCAGGCCGAACAGGACCAGGGCGCTGACCGCCACGATCAGGCCCACGTCCACGCTGGGCATGGCGGTGCGACCGGGCCGCACCGCGTTCACGCCGCCGCTCAGGGTGCCCAGTACGCTCATGATAGTGCCCCCTTGGCGCTACGCGCTATCCACCTCGCGGCCTGCATGCCGCTCGGATTCGCCAGGCACAAGCCAGTCCGCAGGGACTGTCTTGTGTCCGGTCTCATCCCCCCGAGGGGGAATTCGCGCTTGGGGCGGCCCGGCGCGCTCATGCGATTTCTCCGCGTTCGATCGCCAGTTCACGCACGGCCTCGACGAAGCAGGCGCTGCGGTGGGCGTAGTTGCGGAACATGTCCATGCTGGCGCAGGCCGGCGACAACAGTACGGCATCGCCCGGCCGCGCCAGTTCCAGGCCCTGGGCCACGGCATCCTCCAGCGTCGCGCAGGACCGCAGCGGCACCTCGCAGTCCGCCAGCGCCCGGCCGATCAGCGGCCCGTCCTGGCCGATCAGCAGCACGGCGCGCGCATGGGCGCGCACGGCCGACGCCAGGGGCGCGAAATCCTGTCCCTTGCCCAGGCCGCCGGCGATCAGCACCACCGGCCGGCCCAGTCCCTTCAGGGCGGCCAGCGTGGCGCCCACATTGGTCCCCTTGCTGTCGTCGATGAAATCGACTCCCGCGATCGCGCGCACGAATTCCGTGCGGTGCGCCTCGCCCCGGTAGGTCCTCAGGGCGTGCAGCATCGGCGCCCAGTCCAGGCCGATGGCGCGGCCCAGGGCCAGCGCCGCCAGCGCATTGAGCGCGTTGTGGGTACCCTGGATCCGCAGCGCCTCGACCGGCATCAGCGCCTGGGCGGACACGGCGTGCCGCCGGACGGGGCCTTCGTCGCGCACCGGGCGGCGACGGCGAACGGGCGTCTGGGGCACGGGATCGGCTTCGGCCTCGGGCGCGGTCGCCAGCCAGGCCAGGCCCTGCTGCGTCAGCAGGCCGAAGTCCCCCGCCAGGGCCGGAGCGTCGGTCCCGAAACTGCGCACCCGCTCATCGGCCAGATCCCGCACCATGTCGCGGACCAGTGGATCTTCACGATTGACGACGGCGATCCGCGCCATTTCCAGCAGCCGCGCCTTGGCCGCCGCATAGGCTCGCATCGAGCCGTGCCAGTCCAGGTGATCCTGCGTGACGTTGAGCACCGTGGCCGCGTCGGGAGCCAGTGTGGCGGTGGCTTCCAGCTGGAAGCTGGACAACTCCAGCACCCAGACCTCGGGCAGTTCGTCCCGCTCCAGCGCGTCCTTCAGGCCGGCGAGCGCGGCCGGGCCGATATTGCCGGCCGCGCGCACCCGGCGGCCGCTCGCCTCGACCAGATGGCGCGTGAGCGACGTGACCGTGGTCTTGCCGTTGGTGCCCGTCACCGCCAGCAGCGCGGGCGCATAGCCCTGCGCGCGCAGGTCGGCCAGAGCGCGGGCGAACAATTCGATCTCGCCCAGGATCTCGACGCCGCGTTCACGCGCCGCCGACAGCAGGCCGGCCACGGGCGCCTCGTGGGGATTCAGGCCCGGGCTGAGCACCAGCGTGTGGACTCCGTCGAGCGCCTCGACCACCAGGGCGTCGGCCCCCAGGCGCAACTCGGCAGCGACGCCGCCCGCCTTCAGGGCATCCAGCCCGCCCGGCTGCGCGCGCGTATCCAGCACCCGCAAGCGGGCGCCATGCGCGGCGCACCAGCGCGCCGCCGCCACGCCCGTTTCCCCCAATCCCAGGATCAGGGTCAGGCCGTCGCGACGGATGGAGGGGAAATCGCCCAGGCTCGTCATCGCAGTTTCAGACTCGCCAGGCCGATCATGACCAGCATCATGGTGATGATCCAGAAACGGACAACCACCTGGGTTTCCTTCCAGCCGCCCACCTCGAAGTGATGGTGCAGCGGAGCCATGCGGAAGATCCGGCGGCCTTCCCCATAGCGTTTCTTGGTGTACTTGAACCAGGTGACCTGCAGCATGACCGACAGAGTCTCGACCACGAAGACCCCGCCCATGATGAACAGGACGATCTCCTGGCGCACGATGACGGCGATCGTGCCCAACGCGCCGCCCAGCGCCAGGGCGCCGACATCGCCCATGAAGACCTGGGCGGGATAGGTGTTGAACCAGAGGAAGGCCAGACCCGCGCCCGCAATGGCCGCGCACAGCACCATCAGCTCGGACGCGCCTGGAATGTAGGGAAACAGCAGGTACTTGGAATAGTCCACCCGCCCGACCACGTAGGCGAAGATGCCCAGGGCCGTCCCGATCATCACCGTCGGCATGATGGCCAGCCCGTCCAGGCCATCGGTCAGGTTGACGGCGTTGCTGGTGCCCACGATCACCAGCCAGGTCAGCGCGACGAAGCCGAACACGCCCAGCGGATAGCTGACGGTCTTGAAGAACGGCACGATCAAGTCGGCGCGCGCGGGCAGCGGCATGGAAAAACCGCTCAGGACCCACTCGCGGAACAACGGCCAGATTTCGGTGTTGGCCGGGACCGACACGGCGAAGCTGAGATACACGGCGGCCACGGCGCCGATCAGCGCCTGCCAGAAGAACTTCTGCCGAGCCGGCATGCCTTCCGGGTCGTGATGCACGACCTTGCGGTAGTCGTCGGCCCAGCCGATCCAGCCGAAACCGAAGGTCACCAGCAGCACCACCCAGACGAAACGGTTGGTCCAGTCCGCCCACAGCAGCGTGCTGATGCCGATGCCGATCAGGATCAGCGCGCCGCCCATGGTGGGGGTACCGTTCTTCTGCAGGTGCGTCTGCGGACCGTAGCTGCGCACCGCCTGGCCGATCTTCAGCGCCGTCAGGCGGCGGATCAGCCAAGGGCCGGCCAGCAGGCCGATGGCCAGCGCCGTGGCGCAGGCCAGCAGCGCGCGGAAGGTGATGTATTCCACCACGCCGAAGGCACGGAAATGCTCGTCGGACAGCCAGCGCGCCAGCTCAAGCAGCATGATCGCCCTCCTGCGCGGACGCGTCCGCGTCGAGCGCCCGCACCACCCGCTCCATGCGCATGCTGCGCGAACCCTTGACCAGGATGTGGCCCGGGCGCGCCGCCAGCAGGTGTGGCAGCAGTTCGTCGAACGCGTCGAAGGCCTGGGCCTGCGGACCGAAGGCCTGCGCGGCGCCCCGGGCGGCGGGGCCCAGGGTCAGCAGCGCGTCCACGCCGCACTGGCGGGCATAAGCGCCGACCTCGGCGTGCATGGCCGGCCCCTGGTCGCCGACCTCGGCCATGTCGCCCAGCACCAGGATGCGCCGGCCATCCAGCCCCGCCAGCACATCGATGGCGGCGCGGACGGAATCCGGATTGGCGTTGTAGCTGTCGTCGATCAACTGGAAGCCGTCGGCCAGCGGCCGGGGCTGCATCCGGCCACCCACGGGGGCGAAAGCCGCCAGGCCGGCCGCGATGGCCGCCGCGGGCGCGCCGGCCGCCCAGGCGCAGGCGGCCGCCGCCAGGGCATTGCGCAGATTGTGGCGCCCCGGCGCGTGCAGGACGACCGGCAGGGCCTCCGCGCCCAGATGCAGACGGAATTCCGTCTGCGCCGTCCCGGCGCGGATTTGCGAGGCGTGCGCGTCGATCGTGTCGGCGAAGCCGAAGCACCGCGTCCGCCGGTCGCCGGCCAGTTCCCGCCAGAGCCCGGTGTAATCCTCGTCGGCCGGGAACACCGCCACGCCGTCGGCGGGCAGCGCCTGCAGCACGGCACCGTTCTCGCGCGCCACGGCCTCGACCGTGTTCATGAATTCCTGGTGCTCGCGCTGCGCGTTGTTCACCAGCGCGACCATGGGCTGGGCGATGGCGGCCAGCACGGCAATTTCCCCCGGATGGTTCATGCCCAGTTCGAGCACGGCGGCGCGGTGCGCCGGGCGCAGGCGCAGCACCGTCAACGGCAGGCCGATGTCGTTGTTGAGATTGCCACGCGTCGCCAGACGGCCTTCCTCGCCGCACCAGGCCGCCAGGATCGCGGCAATCATTTCCTTGGTCGTGGTCTTGCCGTTGCTGCCGGTCACCGCGATGACCGGCACGCGGAACCGGCGCCGCCAGGCCGTGGCCGCGCGCCGCAGGGCCAGGCGGGTGTCGCCGAGCACGATCTGGGGCAGGCCGGCGCCGGGGACATGATGGGCGACAATCGCCGCGCGCGCGCCGGCCCGGGCGGCCGCGTCGAGGTATTCATGGCCGTCGAAGCGTTCGCCCTCCAGCGCCAGGAACAGGGCGCCGGACGGCAGGTCGCGAGTGTCGGTGGACAGTTCCGCGCCCTGCCGCCAGGTCAGGGCGAAACGCGCCCATTCCCGGTCGTCGAAGGGGCTGCGCACATGGTGGACTTCCTGATAGGTCTCGTGTCCCTTGCCGGCCAGCAGCACCACGTCGCGTTCGTCCGCGCCCCAGATGCCTTCCAGGATGGCGTCGGCCCGGTCGATCCGGACATCGGGACGGCGCGGCATGCCCGCCACGATCTGTTCGATGATGGCCTCGGGCGATTCGGTGCGCGGATTGTCGGTGGTGACCACGACCTCGTCGGCCAGTCGGGCCGCGGCGGCGCCCATCAGGGGCCGCTTGCCGGCATCCCGGTCGCCGCCGCAGCCGAACACGCAGCGCAGGCGGCCACCGCGATCCCGGGCCAGCGGCCGCAGGGCCGTCAGCGCCCGCTCCAGCGCGTCCGGCGTATGCGCGTAATCCACCACGACCAGAGGCTGGGGCCGCGCCGAGCTGGAACCACCCAGCGCCGTGACCACCTGCAGGCGACCCCGCACCGGATGCAGTACGGCCAGCGCGCGGGCGATGCGGCTCAGCCCCCAACCCAGCTCGCGCAGCACGCCGGCCACCAGCAGCAGGTTGGAGATATTGTGTTCCCCGACCAGGTGGGTCAGGATCTGGGCGCTGCCGTCGGGCGCGACCAGGTTGAAGACCAGGCCGTTGGCGCCATGCTGGATGTCCTCGGCCCGGAAGGCCGCCGCGCTCTCGCGCCGCAGACTGTAGCCCGTCCGGCGCCCGGAGGGTGCGTCGCCTTCCAGCAATTCCCGCCCCGCCGCGTCGTCGGCGTTGATGACCGCGCCACGCAGGCCCGGCCGGGCGAACAGGGCGAACTTCGCCTGCTTGTAGCGTTCTTCCGTGCCGTGATAGTCCAGGTGATCGCGGGTCAGGTTGGTAAAACCCGCGACCTGGATGCTGACCCCGTCCAGACGGCCCTGCTCGATCCCGATCGAGGAGGCCTCGATGGCGGCCGCCACGCCCCCCGCGCGCGCGATGGCGGCCAGGCTGCGATGCAGCGTCAACACATCCGGCGTGGTCAGCGCGCCGCCCAGGTTGCCGCCATCGGCCAGCGTCACGCCCAGCGTCCCGACGGTGCCGCAGGGCATGCCCTCGGCGTTCAGCGCCGCCGCGATCCACTGCGTGGCGGACGTCTTGCCGTTGGTGCCGGTGACGGCGATCACAGTCAGCGCGTCCGAAGGCCGGCCGTACCACAGGTGGGCGATCTCGCCCAGCAACGCGGCCAGGCCCCCGATCTCCAGAATCGGCACGGCGGCGGGCGAAGGATGCTCGCCGCCGGTCTCCCGGACGATGGCGGCCGCGCCGGCCGCCACGGCCGCTTCCATGTAGGCACGGCCGTCCGCGACGATCCCGGGGCAGGCGAAGAATACGTCGCCCGGCCGCAGCCGGCGCGAATCGAGGCAGAGGTCCGCCTTGCGATCGACCCGCTCGTCCAGCCAGGCCATGATGTCTAATAGGATCATTGTGTGCGTCCCCCCTGCTCCGCCACGGCCACAAGGGAATCCACGGGCGCGTCCGGCCGCACGCCGAGGCGTCGCAGGGTGCTTGAAACGATGTCGGAAAAGACGGGTGCGGCCACGCGGCCGCCATAATACCCCCCGGCGCCGGGTTCATCGATGGACACAGCCACGACGATGCGCGGATCGGACACCGGAGCCAGGCCGACGAAGGATCCGCGGTATTTGGTCTTGCTGTACTGGCCGTTGACGATCTTGCGCGCGGTGCCGCTTTTGCCCGCCACCCGGTAGCCCTGGACCCGGGCGAGCTTGGCGCCGTCCGGCCCGGCGGCGGCCTCCAGCATGCCGCGCATCAGCCGGGCGATCTCGGGCGTGTAGACCTGGACACTGGTGGGCTGGCCCTCGCGGCGCAGCAGGGACAGCGACACCATGTCACCGTTGCGGGCGAAGACGGTGTAGGCGTGCGCGACCTGAAGCAGAGACACGGACAGCCCGTAGCCATAGGCCATGGTGGCGCGCTCGATCGGCCGCCAGCGCTGCCAGGGCCGCAGGCGCCCCGAGGCCATGCCGGGAAAGTGCGTCTGGGGCACGCGTCCGAATCCCAGCGCCGAAAACTTCTCCCACATCGACTGGGACGTCAGGCGCTCCGAAATCATGGTCATGCCGATGTTGCTGGAGCGCTGGATGATGCCGCCCACGTTCAGCACGCCGTTGCGGCTGACGTCGGAGATCACGGCGCCCTGGTAGCTGTAGCGGCCCTTGCCGGTATCGAACAGCGTGCGGGTCGTGATCTTTCCCTCGTCCAGGGCCAGCGCGGCCGTGAACGGCTTCATGATGGAGCCGGGCTCGAAGGTATCGGTCACGACGCGGTTGCGCAGCGCCTCGCCCGTGCGCTCCGAGTTGTCGTTCGGGTCGTAGGACGGCAGATTGACCATCGCCAGGATCTCGCCCGAGCGGGCGTCCAGCACGATGGCCGCCGCCGCGCGCGCCTGATGCGCCTTCATGGCGGTCTTGAGCGCGGTGTAGGTGTCGAACTGGATGCCGGCGTCGATGGACAGCTGCAGGTTCTGGCCGTCCACCGGCGGCACCACGGCCTGGACGTCCTCGACCACACGGCCCAGCCGGTCCTTGATCACGCGCCGGGATCCCGGCTGGCCAGACAACCGGTCATTGAAGGCCAACTCGATGCCTTCGATGCCACGATCCTCGATGTTGGTGAAGCCGACGATGTGCGCCATGACCTCGCCTTCCGGATAGAAGCGGCGCGTCTCGGCAATCTGCTGGACTCCGGGGATTTTCATCTGCTGGATGGCCTTGGCCTTGTCCGTGGCCACCTGCCGCTGCAGATAGACGAAATTCTTGTCCTCGTCCAGGGTGCGCTGGCGCAGTTCGGCCGGCTTGACGTCCAGCAGGCGCGCCAGGTCGGCGACCTGGGCGTCGGTGGCCTTGTGGAAATCCTCGGGAATCGCCCAGATGGCCTTGGCCGGCACGCTGGAGGCCAGCACCACCGAGCCGCTGCGATCCAGGATCTTGCCGCGCGAGGCCTGCAGGACCAGGGTGCGCTCGTAGCGGCGCTCTCCCTGGCGCTGCAGGAACTCGTTGGACAGAATCTGCAGGTTCAGCGCCTTGGCCGCCAGCGCGGCGAAACCCAGCATCAGCACGATCACCACCAGCCGCGCCCGCCAGAAGGCCGGACGGCTCGCCAGTACAGGGCTTTCGTGGAAGCCGAAGCGTTTCATGGCTGGCCCTCCCGGACGGCGGGGGCCGGCTGCTGCAGGTAGATCGTGCGGTCCGGCGTCACCGACACCAGGTGCAGATCCGTGCGGGCCAGCGAATCGATGCGCGCGTTGCGCGCCAGCTCCGCCCGTTCGAGCTGCAGGCGGCGCCATTCCGCGTCCAGTTCGTGCGCGTGGGACTTCAGTCGCTCGGACGCCACGAACAGTTCACGTGTCTGGAAGCGCACTGTGACCAGCGAAATGGCCGAAGCCATCAGCAGGAACGCCAGGAACAGGTTCAGCCGGATCATCGCGCGGCCCTCCCCGCCCGGCGCCGCGCGGGCGCGCGGCCCGGCAGGCGGATGAAGCCCGCGGCCTCTTCCGGCGGCAGGGGTTCGCCGGTGCGCTCGGCCACCCGCAGCACGGCCGAGCGGGCGCGCACGTTGTCCGCCACCTCGGCCTCGTCCGCCAGGACGCGGCCGAGCAGGGTGACGTAGGGCCGCGGCATGTCCCGCTCGGGGATCGGCAGCCGCGCCCGGTCCCGGCCCGGATGGGCGGCGGCGGCGAAGCACTGCTTGACCATGCGGTCTTCCAGCGAGTGGAAGCTGATCACGGCCAGGCGCCCGCCCGCCCGCAGGCGGGTCAACGCTGCCGGGAGGGCGTGCGCGAGCTGCGTGAGCTCTTCATTGACGTGAATCCGTACAGCTTGAAAGGTGCGGGTGGCCGGGTGTTGACCCTTTTCGCGCGTACGGACGGCACCGGCGACGAGCTGGGCAAGTTCGCCCGTGGTGCGCAGCGGCCCGGATTGGCGGCGCGCAACAATCGCCTTTGCAATCTGGAAAGCAAACCGTTCTTCGCCATAATCTGCGATGACCTCCTTGATCTGTTCCTGGTCGGCTTCGGCCAGCCATTGCGCCGCCGTCTGTCCCCGGCTGGTATCCATGCGCATGTCCAGCGGGCCATCCCGCATGAACGAGAATCCACGTTCCGCCTCGTCGATCTGAGGCGAGGACACGCCCAGATCCAGCAGCACGCCGTCAACCCGCGCGATGCCCAGGCGGTCGAGCTGCGCGTCCAGGGAGGCGAAGCCGTCGTGCACGACCTCGACCCGCCCGTCGGCGGCGCGCAACGCCTGAGCCTCGGCGATGGCGGCCGGGTCCTTGTCGAACACCAGCAACCGCGCCCCCGGGGCCAGCCGGCTCAACAGCAGGCGGCTATGCCCTCCGCGTCCGAAGGTCCCGTCCACGTACACGCCATCCAGAGGCGGAGCATCCGCCGCAGGCACCGCGGACCGACGGCCGAACGCGGGACTCAACAATGCGTCGATGGCCGGTTCCAGCAGAACGGTGCGATGGGAATACGCCATGTGCGGGTTCAGAAAGAAATCTGTTCAAGAATGGCCGGATCGAGATTGCCCACGTCCGCCATGCAGCGCGCCTCCCATTGGGCGCGATCCCACAATTCGAAGTTCGATCCCAATCCCAGCAGCATGACGTCCCGGCTCAGCCCGGCCGCCGTGCGCAGCTCGGGCGCCACCAGGATGCGGCCCGCTCCGTCCATGTCCACGTCCTGGGCATTACCCAGCAGCAGGCGCTGCAGGGGCCGCGCCGAGGCCGGCAGCGCCGCGATCTGCTCGCGCTTGGCCTCCCAGATGGAACGGGGATAGATCATCAGGCAACCGTCCGGGTGCCGCGTCAGGGTCAGGCGCCCCTGCTCCCGGGCCTGCAGGGCGTCACGATGCCGGGCCGGGATGGACATCCGGCCCTTGGCATCCAGCGTGAGCGCGCTGCTTCCTTGAAACACGAGGCGATTTCTCCCACTTCATGACACAAAAATCTACTTTGCCCCACTCTACGGGATGGATCGATGCCGGTCAAGGCAAAAATTGAAATTTATTCAATGACAACAAGCACTTACAACTGTTTTTAAGAATTCTACGCGAAATAAAAACCTGAAAAATCAATGGATTGCAAACTAAACTGAAAGTCCTTTATCAGGTAAGGGCCTTTGCCTCCGCCTGCCGGGCCGCTCCGGACCTGCGCCAATCCCCGATTGACATGCCCGGGGACGGCCGCTGTAATGAACTTTCGCCACCCCGGGCTGAAACACCGGCATTTCCAGGTGCCAGACTCGAAGACATCCGAGCCTTTTTTGTCGCCGGGCCGTCCCAAGACAAAATGCGCCCCCTTGGGGGAATGAGCCAGGGCGCGGAATAGTCCCTTGTATCTGCGGACTATTTCCGCGTCTGACGAATCCGAGCGGCATGCAGGCTGCGAAGTGGGTGCAAGCCCGCAGGGCGAGCGCGGGGGCATTTTTTGCGTTTGCCTGTCGTCTCGTCAGTCACCAGAAAGGAGATCTTCACATGTCGGATCAGATCCATTCCCCCCAATCGCGCCGCCATTTCCTGCAGTCCGCCGGGGCCACGGGCGGCATCCTGATGCTCGGCGGCATCCTGCCGCTGCATCGCGCCCTGGCCGCGGGCGCACCGCCCGCCATCAACCTGGGGCAAGTCCTGCCCATGACAGGTTCCGCGGCCGAGTTCGGCCCCTACTACCGCGACGCGGTGAGGCTGGCCGTCGACCAGATCAACACGGCCGCCAAGGAAGTCTTCGGCGGCCCCCTCATCGCCCGCCACGTCACGGCCGACAGCGCCACCCTGCCCACGGTCGGCGTCCAGGCGGCCCGCCAGATGGTCGATACCCAGCACACGCCGGTCATCATCAACGGCTGGTCCAGCGGCGTCACGGTCGCCGTGGCGACCTCGGTCACCATTCCGTCGGGCGTCCTGCAGATCGGCAACGGCACCACGTCTCCGCTGGTCAGCGTGCTGCCCGCCGATGCCAAGGCCGACCTGCTGTTCCGCACCAGCGCATCCGATGCCATGCAGGGCGTGGTGGCCGCCCAGTTCGTCAACGGCGAGATCGACCCGAACTACAAGTTCAAGCGCGTCGCCACCATCTACATCAACAACCCCTACGGACAAGGCCTGTCCAACGCCTTCGCCGCCGCCTTCAAGAAACGCGGCGGCACCGTCCTGGCGGAAGTCCCGCATCCCGAGGAAGTCCAGCCGACCTACAAGTCCATGCTGTCCCAGGCCCTGAAGGACAAGCCCGACCTCCTGCTCATCGTCAGCTACCCGGCGCACACCATCGCCATCTGCAAGGAATCCCGCGACACCTTCAACTTCACCCGCTGGCAGTTCACCGACGGCAACGCCAGCGTCGACATCATCAAGGAGGTCGGCGCCAAAGACATGGACGGCCGCTACGGCACGGCGCCCGGCGAGGATACCAGCACGCAGTCCTACAGGGACTTCGCCAAGACCTACCTGTCCACCTACAAATACGACCACTTCCCGCCCTTCACCACCTGCTCGTACGACGCGGGGCTGGTCGCGGGACTGGCCATGGCTGCAGTCGTGGCCGGGGGGGCCGCCGACGCCTCGAAGATCACGGGAGCGATGCTGCGCGATGAACTCCGCAAGGTCTCCAACCCGCCGGGCGAAATGATCGACGGCGGTGACCAGGACCGGGTCACGGCCATGCTCAAGGCGCTGAAGGACAAGAAGAAGATCAACTACAACGGGGTCGCCGGCCCGTGCGACTTCGACAAGAACGGCGACGTCATCACGCCCGTCAATATCTGGAAGTATGCCGGCGGCCAGATCGAGACGGTGAAGATGGTCGCCGCGAAGGACATCCCGGCCGGCTGATCCGGGAACACGCTCCCGCAAGAACAGAGGCCGCTCAAGCGGCCTCTGTCACGTGTGCGCCCGGAACCGGCGCCACCCGCCGGCGGCGATGCGGATCACCCTCAGTCCTCCGGCTCCCCGTCCAGGAATCGGGACACGCGCTTCTTCTCGGGCAGGATGCCCTGCGGACGGTACAGCACGATCAGCGCCAGCAACAGCCCCACGAAGGCCCAGCGCAGGAAGGACATGCGGGAGGCCACGTCGGGGGCGACCCCCTGCAGGGCGACCTGCAGGTAATCCGTGACGAAACCCGTGCCGCTCCAGACGGCCCAGATCACGAAGGCCCCCAGGATCGCGCCCTTGTTGTTGCCGCTGCCACCCAGCATCAGCATCACCCAGACCAGGAACGTGGCGAACAGGGGCTTGAAGTGGCTGTAGTCGATCGTGACCATGTACGGCGCGTACAGGGCGCCAGCCACGCCGATGACGACGGCGCCCAGCACGAAAGACTGCACGCGCAGGGACTTGACGTGCTTGCCGCTCATCGCCGCCGAATCCTCCTCGTCCCGCACGGCGCGCAACGCGCGCCCCCAGGGCGAGCGCACCATGGCCTCCAGCACGACGTAGACCAGGGCCAGCGCAAGCGCGACGATCACCAGGTACAGGTAGCCGTAGTCCCTGGGCTGCATGATGGACAGCGCGGACCGCAGGGTCTCTGGTAGCCAGCCACAGCCCTCGCGGTCGAAGACGCAGGACAGGGGCTGGGGAATGCCGGACAGCGGCTGCGGCCCGTTGGCCAGCCAGCGCTCGTTCTGGAAGACGAGCCGGATGATCTCCGCGATCCCCAGCGTGGCGATCGCCAGGAAATCCGCCCGCAGGTGCAGGATGGGCTGGGCGATCAGCCAGGCCACGGCGCCCGCCATGACGCCGGCGGCCGCCATCCCGGCCAGATAGGGAGCATCCAGGCCGAACCACTGCTGGGCATAGGCCGCCATCAAGCCGGAAGGCGGCGACGTGACGAACAGCGCCATGGTGAACGCCCCCACGGCGAAGAACCCGGCCACGCCGAAATTCAGGTGACCGTTGTATCCCCACTGCGCGTTCAGGCCCAACGACAGGATCGAATAGATGATCGCCATGATGCTGAAGGACACCAGGTAATCCATGATGCCGGGCAACCAGCCCGCGATACCGAAGGCCAGGGCGGCACCCAGCGCCAGGGACGCCGGCAGACGCACCCGCCAGCGCAGGCTGGAAAACAGCAGGCAGCCCAGCAGGAAGGCCGGCACCAGCAGGAAGCAGGCTTTGAGCAGATGCAGGGGGTCCATGATCCGGTTCCTCGATGCGTGTGAAACGGCCCTAGCGCCGGGCGAACAGGCCCTGAGGCCGCATCAGCAGCACCAGCACCATCAGGACGAAGGCGACCGCCGGACCGTAGGCCGGGTTCAGGAAAGCGGAGGTCAGCTGCATGGCGATCCCGATGATGACCGATCCGACCAGAGCCCCCCAGGCGCTGCCGATCCCGCCCATGATCACCGCCGCGAACAGGGGCAACAACAGCACGAAGCCCATGTCCGGACGCATCTGCGACGCCAGCCCGTACATGACCCCGCCGATGGCGGCCAGCCCCGCGCCGATGGCCCAGGTCCAGGCGACGACCTGCTCGGTATCGATGCCGCGCACCTGGGCCAGATCGGGATTGTCGGCCGTCGCGCGCATGGCCTTGCCGATGCGCGTGCGGGTCAGCATCCAGTAGAGCAGCGCCACCAGGACGATGGCCAGAGCGAAGACAAAGAGCTGGTCCGCCTGCAGGCGCAGGCCGAAGGGCAGATACAGCGCCGGATTGGAACGCCCCGAATAATAGAAATGAAAGTCCGATCCCCAGATGAGATAGACGATGCCCCGCAGCAGAAATTCCATCCCCAGCGAAGCCATGGCCAGCAGCACGAGCGGCGACTGGTGCCGGCGCAACGGCCGGTACAGCAGCCGGTCGATCACGATCGCCACCCCGGCGGTGACCGCCGCCGCCAGCAGCAGGCCGGCGAGGAGTTCCCAGCCGAAGGAAAACCGCCAGATGGGGTCGGACCGCGGCAGGACGAGCACCATGCCGTAGGTCACGTACGCCCCCAGGGTCAGGAATTCCCCATGGGCGAAATTCGGGAACTTCAGGACGCCGTAGCAGAGCGTAAGGCCGATACCGCCCAGCGCGATGATGCCACCCAGCATCACCCCCCACGCGGTCAGGGACAGCATGTCCTCGGCGCTGGTACCCGAGAGCCAGCCTGCAACCCACATGCCGGCCAGCACCAGGAGCAGCACGCCGCCGACGAAGCGGCTGCCGCGCGCACCGCCCGAATCGCGAGCGTCCACCGCCTCGACATCCGGGGTGTCCGGAGCACCCGGAACGTCCGGAGGCATGCCTTTGTCCGCCGCGGGGCGCGCCATATCGCTCATCGCGTCATCCTCCCAAGTAGAGGCGCCCGACGTTCGGATCGTCGAGCAGGTCCCGGCCCGTGCCCTCGTGGCGATTCTCGCCATTGGCCAGCACATAACCGCGATGGGCCATCCCCAGGGACTGCCGGGCGTTCTGCTCGACCATCAGGATGCCCACGCCGCTGTCGTTGATCCGGGCGATGCGCTCGAAGATCTCGTCCACCAGCTTCGGCGACAGGGCGGCCGTGGGCTCGTCCAGCAGCAGCAGCCTGGGGCTCATCATCAGAGCGCCGCCCATCGCGACCATCTGCCGCTCGCCGCCGGACATCCTGCCCGCCAGCTGACGGCGGCGCTGGCGCAGCTTGGGAAACATCGCGTAGACCCGGTCCTTGTTGTCCGACAGATCGATCTTGCCCATCGGGAAGGCACCCATTTCGAGGTTTTCCTCGACCGTCAGCGAGGTGAAGACATTGGCCACCTGCGGCACGTAGCACATACCCAGCCGCACGATGCGATGCGGCGCCTCGCGCGTGATGTCGCGGCCGTCGAAGGCAATCGAACCCTGGCGCGGATGCAGCAGGCCGAAGATCGTCTTCATCAGGGTGGATTTGCCTGCCCCGTTGGGGCCGATGATGGCGACGATCTCGCCGGCCTCGACCCGGATGGACACCGCGCGCAGGATCTCGGTGTCGCCGTAACCCGCCGTGACGGCGTCAACCCGCAGCAGCGGCATACTGCCCTCCCAGGTAGGCCTCCAGCACCGCCGGGTCGCCGCGCACGTCCTCGGGCGCGCCCTCGGCCAGCTTGCGCCCTTCGCTCATGACAATGACCGGATCGCACAGGCTCATGACCATGTTCATGTCGTGTTCGATCAGCAGGAAGGTGATCCCGCGTTCGCGCGACAGGGCCTGGATGTTGCGGACGATGCTCTGCAGCAGCGTGCGGTTGACCCCGGCCGCCGGCTCGTCCAGCAGGATGATCCGCGGATCCGCCATCAGCATGCGGCCCATTTCCAGCAGCTTCTTCTGCCCGCCCGAAAGATTGGCCGCGTATTCGTGCTGGACATGTCCGAGCTGCAGGTATTCCAGGACTTCCCGCGCCTTGCGCAGGTGCCCGGCCTCCTCGGCGCGGACCCGGCCCGGGCGCAGCAAGGCGTTCCACCAACGCTCACCTGATTGCCCGGACGGCACCAGCATGAGGTTTTCCAGGACGCTCATGGTGCCGTGCTCGCGGGGGATCTGGAAGGTGCGGCACAGGCCGCGGGCGAAGACCTGATCCGGGCGCAGGTGGCCGATATCCTGGCCGTCCAGCAGGATGCGCCCCGAATCAGGGGGGATGAAGCCGGTGATGAGATTGAACACCGTGGTCTTGCCGGCGCCGTTGGGGCCGATCAGGCCGGTGATGGTGCCGCGTTCCACCTGGAACGAGCAATGATCCACGGCCCGCAGGCCGCCGAAGCTCTTCGTCAGGTCACGGACTTCGAGCAGCGGATGCCGCTGGCCGACATCCGTTTCCGACAGGGATGATGCTGTCGAATCCGCCACCGATGCCTCCTGCTGGATTTCCACGACGGGAATCCGGCCGGCGTACCCTCGCGCCTGCGCACGGCGGGCCGTCGGTTGGAAATGAAGTTCAGGGTATCACAGCCACCACCGGGGCCGAATGCGCGGATTCCCTAGCCCACCTCGCGGCCGGCATGCCGCTCGGATTCGTCAGACGCAGGCCAGAGTTCACGGGAATTGCCCTGTGTCCAAGCCCCCCAGGGGCGCTTTTCGCCCTGGACCGGCCTGGCGGAAAAAAAAGCGGAACAGATCTATAGGCCGGATTCTGTACGCCGGGTTGCCCCGGCGGGCGATCATTCCTCTGGGCGGGCCATTGCTGGACCGCTCTAGCCATCTACCCGCATGCTCGGACGGGCCGCCCTGTCGGCACGAAGCCGGCGCATGCCTATTTGATGTTGCTCCCGATAGAGGTTGCCGCGTTTCACCCTGCCGCGTCCCGCCCGGACAGGCCGGACGGACGGTACGGAGATGGCCGTACCGGTGTGCGCCTCACGGCGCACCCCCGCGGCAGACTCGTCTCTGTGGCCCTGTTCCTCGGCTTTCCCCGAAAGGATCGCCGGACGGCCGTTAGCCGCTATCGCGCCCGATGGAGTCCGGACCTTCCTCGATGCCTGACGGCACCGCGATCGCCCGATCTGCCCCGCGTCGGCATTGTACGATAGTGGGGGAGCCGCCGAGCAAACCTACGCGCCGAGCCACATCCATGCATTCGGGCGATCCGCGGCGCATCCCCGTCCAAACTGCGACAATATGCCTTTGGCCCCGGAGCTCCCGGCTCCGGCGATCGCCCCACCGCCTCCCGCCGCATCATGTCCGACACCCTGCTCGCCCTCGCCCAGGCCCAGCTCGCCTACGGCCACCATCCCCTGCTCGACCACGCCGACCTGAACCTGCTGGCCGGCGAACGCATCGGCCTGATCGGCCGCAACGGCGCGGGCAAATCGTCCCTGCTGCGCGTCCTGGACGGCCGCACCCGACTCGACGACGGCGAGATCCGGCGGCGCGGCGGCCTGCGCATCGCCACCGTCGAACAGGAGCCCGCCCTGCCCGAGGACGAGACCGTCCTCGGGCATCTGTCCGGCGACCTGCTGGCGACCGAGGACTGGCAGCGTTCAGCCCGCGCCGGGGCGCTGATCGATGCGCTGGGACTCAGCCCCGACCAGCCCATCCGGGGACTGTCCGGCGGCACGCGCAAGCGTGTGGCCCTGGCTCACGCCCTGGTTCAGGAACCCGACCTGCTGCTGCTCGACGAGCCGACCAACCACCTGGACTTCGCCGGCATCGCCTGGCTGGAGGACCTGCTGCGCGCCACGCGCGCGGCGGTGGTGCTGATCACCCACGACCGCCGCTTCCTGGACGCTGTCGCCACCCGCATCGTCGAGCTCGACCGGGGACGGCTACTGAGCTTCCCGGGCAACTTTTCCGCCTGGCAGGCCCGCAAGGCCCAATGGCTGGACGCCGAGCAGCAGGCCAACGCCCGCTTCGACAAGCTGCTTTCCCAGGAGGAAGTCTGGATCCGCAAGGGTATCGAAGCGCGCCGCACACGCAACGAAGGCCGGGTCCGCCGTCTGGAGACCCTGCGCCGCGAACGCGCCGCGCGGCGCGATCAGCAGGGCCAGGTGCGGTTCTCCCTGGCCGACGGCCAGCGCTCCGGCAAGCTCGTGGCTGAACTGCTGGACGTCACCCACGGTTATGGCGAACACATCCTGATCCGGGACTTCAGCACCCTGATCCAGCGCGGCGACCGCATCGGCCTGATCGGCCCCAATGGCGCCGGCAAGACGACGCTGCTGCGCATCCTGCTGGGCGAACTGCAGCCGCTGAAAGGCAGCGTGCGCCTGGGCACCAACCTGTCGATCGGCTATTTCGACCAGATGCGCGACCGGCTCGATGAATCCGCCACCCTGGCCGACACCATCAGCCCGGGCAGCGAATGGGTGGAGATCGGCGGCCAGCGCAAACACGTCATGAGCTACCTGGAGGACTTCCTGTTCTCCACCGCGCGCGCCCACTCACCCGTGTCCAGCCTGTCCGGGGGCGAGCGCGCCCGCCTGGCGCTGGCGCGCATGTTCGCCCAGCCGCACAACGTGCTGGTGCTGGACGAGCCCACCAACGACCTGGACATCGACACCCTGGAGCTGCTTGAAGGCCTGCTGCAGGACTACCAGGGCACCGTCCTGCTGGTCAGCCACGACCGCAGCTTCCTGGACAACGTGGTCACGCAAACCATCGCCGCCGAGGGCGACGGCCACTGGCGGGAATACGTGGGCGGCTACGACGACTGGGAGGTCCAGCGGCCGCGGCCCGCCACGCAGGATGCCCCAGCGACCCGCGCAGGCCGGCAGCCCGCTCCCGCCGGGGCCGGCGCGTCCAGCGCGCCGAAAGAACAGACCGCTGATCGGCCGACTCCCGCAGAAGCCACCGACAGGCCGCGCAAGAGTCGCCTGGCTCCCTGGGAGGCCGAGGAACTGGCCAGGCTGCCCGATCGGATCTCGGCTCTGGAAACGGAACAGGCCGCCCTGGCGGCACGCCTGTCCGACCCGGATCTGTACAGCCAGGGCCCGGACGAGGCGCAGCGTGTCCAGCAGGCCCTGGGCGAACTGGAGAACCAGTTGGAAGCCCTGTTCGAGCGCTGGGCCCTGCTGGAGGACAAGCGCGGCGACTGAGCCGCGCCGCCGATTCGCCAGGTACGGAATATCTCCAGCCGTAACAGCTCTCCACGTCGCGCCTTGCAAGGCGCTCCGATTCGCCAGGCACGGAATATCTCCAGCCGTAACAGCTCTCCACGTCGCGCCTTGCAAGGCGCTCCGATTCGCCAGGCACGGAATATCTCCAGCCGTCGCAGCTCTCCACGTCGCGCCTTGCAAGGCGCTCCGATTCGCCAGGCACGGAATATCTCCAGCCGTAACAGCTCTCCACGTCGCGCCTTTGCAAGGCGCTCCGATTCGCCAGGCATGGAATATCTCCAGCCGTAACAGCTCTCCACGTCGCGCCTTGCAAGGCGCTCCGATTCGCCAGGCACGGAATAGTCCGCGGGGACTATTCCGTGTCCTGGCTCATCCAGCCCAGGGATTCTCCGGCTGCCAGCGGCACGACCACGTCGTCGCCCAGCGGCAGATCCCGGGGGATGGGATTGGCCACCCGTTCCAGGGTCAGGAAGCCGGGATTGGGCGCCAGCCCGTAGAATGCCGGGCCGTACAGGCTGGCGAAAGCTTCCAGGCGATCCAGGCGGCCGACGGACTCGAACGCCGTCGCGTACAGCGCCATAGCGTGACGGGCCGTGTAGCAGCCCGCACAACCGCAGTCCTGCTCCTTGGCCCCACGCGGATGCGGAGCGCTGTCCGTCCCCAGGAAGAATCGCGGATTGCCGCTGGTCGCCGCCTTCAGCAACGCCTGGCGGTGGCTTTCCCGCTTCAGGACCGGCAGGCAGTACCAATGGGGCCGCAGTCCGCCCTTGAACAGTGCATTGCGGTTGTACAGCAGGTGCTGCGGCGTCAGCGTGGCGCCGATGGGGCCGTCGGCTTCCATGACATAGGCCGCGCCGTCCGCCGTGGTCAGGTGCTCGAAAACCACCTTCAGTTCCGGAAAGGCGCGCCGCAGGGGCTGCATCACTCGTTCGATGAAGACCGCCTCCCGGTCGAACAGGTCGACCGCCGGATCGGTGACCTCGCCATGGATCAGCAGCGGCATGCCGCATTCCTGCATGGCCGCGAGCGTCGCCCTGCACTGACCCAGCAAGTCCGTCACGCCTGCGTCCGAATGGGTCGTCGCCCCGGCCGGGTAGAGCTTCACTCCATGCACGAAGCCGCTGTCGCTCGCCCGGCGGATCTCGTCCGGCGAGGTCCGGTCGGTCAGATACAGCGTCATCAGGGGTTCGAAGGACGGCATATCGCCTCCGCCCGCCTCTTCGCAGGCCTGCCGCAGGGCGGCCAGGATGCGCCCGCGATAGGCGCGCGCATCCTCGGTCGTCAGCACCGGGGGCTTCAAGTTCGGCATGACGATGGCGCGCCCGAACTGCCGCGCGGAATCCATTACCACGCTGCGCAGCACCGCGCCATCGCGCAAATGCAGGTGCCAGTCATCGGGACGGATCAGGCGGATGCGCGCGGGCGCGGGGGAAGCTCCGGCCGCGGTCGCATTGCGATCAGGAGAAACATGAGTAGTAATCTGTGACACGGTCTGACAATCCTGTTTTGTCTTTCAGGGAAACACGCGGTATGCTGCGAGGGCTATTCACTCAACACTGTAGGAGCCTGCATACATGGCAACCACCGAAAAGTCCGGTCGCAAACCCAATGCGGCATTCATGAAGCCTCTGACCCCCAGCGCCACCCTGGCCGCCGTGATCGGAAACGAAGCCGTGCCCCGCACCGAAGTCACCAAGCGCATCTGGGACTATATCAAGAAGCACAATCTCCAGGATCCCGCGAACCGCCGCAACATCAATGCGGATGCCAAGCTGCGCCCCCTGTTCGGCAAGGACCAGGTTTCGATGTTCGAACTGACCAAGCTGGTCAGCCAACACCTGAAATAAGCAGGGCTGCGGCGGGCTGTCGCGGCAGCCCCGCCTGCCAGGAATACGGACCGGCCATTGGCCGGACGATGGCCATCACCCACCGCCACGCGAGCGCCCGGTGCCCGCGAAAAACGTGCGGCATCCTCGAGGCCGATCCCCCCGGATACGGAAATCAGGAAAGGATCACAGGCCCGGAAGCGGCGTTTCCCCGGCCCAATGCGCCAGCCAGCCCTTGGCGATGCGATAGATGATCCAGATCACGGCCACCAGGCCCGTGACGAAGCCGACGAAGATCAGGCTGGCCAGGGCGCTGAGCGCCACCCACAGCAGACCCCACCAGAACGTCCGGATGATCCAGTCGATGTGACCGGCATAGACGGTGCCGACCATGTCGCCGCGCTTCAGGTAGGCCAGCACCACGGCGGCCAGGACGGCCGCGCCGAAAATCCCTGCGGACAGGACGCCCACGGCGAACAGTCCATACATCAGATGGACGAGCTGCCGCTGGTTCAGGCCCTTGTCCATGTCGGGGGTGTCATCGCCTTGAATCATGAGGTCTCCTGCGGAGGGCGCAGGCCATGCGCCGGCTTTGAAAAATTCATTTTATCAGGGATGCGCCCCTTCCACGCCGCTCAGCCCCCGGCTGCCCGCTTGCGTGGTGGCCGGAGCGGTTTTTTCGGGACACCACAAAGACAAAGCCCCCGCAGAGGATTCTGCGGGGGCTTTGCGGTATAAAAGCCTGACGATGACCTACTTTCACAGGTGTCCACCCACTATCATCGGCGCGAAGGCGTTTCACTGTCCTGTTCGGGATGGGAAGGAGTGGGGCCACCTTGCTATGGTCGTCAAGCATAACGGGTTGCGTTCGAGTCTTCGGCCTGGTGGCCTGGGACTGGATCGCCAATCTGGAAGAAGCACCGGGTGCGTGCCGCGACGGGCTGCATTGTAGCAGATCCGTGGCGCGCGCGCCCTGGGTTGCGTTGTTTCGTTCAATTGTGTCGGTCACATACACGATCGCTACAGTGTCCGTTGCGGTACTCCGCAAGGTTATAGGATCAAGCCGCACGGGCAATTAGTACTGGTTAGCTGCACGCGTTACCGCGCTTCCACACCCAGCCTATCAACGTCCTGGTCTCGGACGACCCTTCAGGGGGGTCAAGCCCCCGGGATACCTAATCTTCAGACGAGTTTCCCGCTTAGATGCCTTCAGCGGTTATCTCTTCCGTACATAGCTACTCGGCAATGCCATTGGCATGACAACCGATACACCAGTGGTACGTCCACTCCGGTCCTCTCGTACTAGGAGCAGGCTCCGTCAAGTATCCAACGCCCACGGCAGATAGGGACCAAACTGTCTCACGACGTTTTAAACCCAGCTCACGTACCTCTTTAAATGGCGAACAGCCATACCCTTGGGACCGGCTACAGCCCCAGGATGAGATGAGCCGACATCGAGGTGCCAAACACCGCCGTCGATATGAACTCTTGGGCGGTATCAGCCTGTTATCCCCAGAGTACCTTTTATCCGTTGAGCGATGGCCCTTCCATACAGAACCACCGGATCACTATGACCTGCTTTCGCACCTGTTCGACTTGTCAGTCTCACAGTCAAGCACGCTTATGCCATTGCACTATCAGCACGATTTCCGACCGTACCTAGCGTACCTTCGTACTCCTCCGTTACACTTTAGGAGGAGACCGCCCCAGTCAAACTGCCCACCATGCACTGTCCCCAACCCGGATAACGGGCCAAGGTTAGAACCGCAAACAGACCAGGGTGGTATTTCAAGGTTGGCTCCACCGAATCTAGCGACTCGGTTTCAACGCCTCCCACCTATCCTACACAGGCCGGTTCACAATCCAATGCAAAGCTACAGTAAAGGTTCATGGGGTCTTTCCGTCTAGCCGCGGGTAGATTGCATCATCACAAACATTTCAACTTCGCTGAGTCTCAGGAGGAGACAGTGTGGCCATCGTTACGCCATTCGTGCAGGTCGGAACTTACCCGACAAGGAATTTCGCTACCTTAGGACCGTTATAGTTACGGCCGCCGTTTACCGGGGCTTCGATCAAGAGCTTGCACCCCATCACTTAACCTTCCGGCACCGGGCAGGCGTCACACCCTATACGTCGACTTTCGTCTTGGCAGAGTGCTGTGTTTTTAATAAACAGTCGCAGCCACCGATTCTCTGCGGCCCCTTCAAGCTCTGCGCGCAGGCGCATCACCCTACAAGGGCATACCTTCTCCCGAAGTTACGGTATCAATTTGCCGAGTTCCTTCTCCTGAGTTCTCTCAAGCGCCTTGGAATATTCATCCCGTCCACCTGTGTCGGTTTGCGGTACGGTCTCGTGAGACTGAAGCTTAGAGGCTTTTCCTGGGACAACTTCCAATCAGTCCAGGAACCTAAGTTCCTGTCCAGCCACACCCTTGAATTACGCGCCCGGATTTACCTGAGCGCCTTCTACGATGCAGCAACGGGGACATCCAACACCCCGATGATCTTCTGCCATCCGTCCCCCCATCGCATCTCACGACGGTGCTGGAATATTAACCAGCTTCCCATCAGCTACGCATCTCTGCCTCGCCTTAGGGGCCGACTCACCCTGCGCCGATGAACGTTGCGCAGGAAACCTTGGACTTACGGCGAGGGGGCTTTTCACCCCCTTTATCGCTACTCATGTCAGCATTCGCACTTCTGATACCTCCAGCAGCCTTTACAAGCCACCTTCGCAGGCTTACAGAACGCTCTCCTACCGCGTGCGCTTACGCGCACACCCGCAGCTTCGGTAACTGGCTTAGCCCCGTTACATCTTCCGCGCAGGACGACTCGATCAGTGAGCTATTACGCTTTCTTTAAAGGATGGCTGCTTCTAAGCCAACCTCCTGACTGTCTATGCCTTCCCACTTCGTTTCCCACTTAGCCCGTTTTAGGGACCTTAGCTGGCGGTCTGGGTTGTTTCCCTCTTGAGTCCGGACGTTAGCACCCGGTGCTCTGTCTCCCACACTGTACTTGCCGGTATTCGGAGTTTGCCATAGGTTGGTAAGTCGCCATGACCCCCTAGCTATAACAGTGCTCTACCCCCGGCAGTAATCATGTGAGGCACTACCTAAATAGTTTTCGGAGAGAACCAGCTATCTCCAGGCTTGTTTAGCCTTTCACCCCTATCCACAGTTCATCCCCTAACTTTTCAACGTTAGTGGGTTCGGTCCTCCAGCACGTGTTACCGTGCCTTCAACCTGACCATGGATAGATCGCCTGGTTTCGGGTCTACACCCAGCGACTGAATCGCCCTGTTCGGACTCGCTTTCGCTACGCCTTCCCTATCCGGTTAAGCTTGCCACTGAATGTAAGTCGCTGACCCATTATACAAAAGGTACGCAGTCACCCCACAAGGAGGCTCCTACTGTTTGTATGCATACGGTTTCAGGATCTATTTCACTCCCCTTCCGGGGTTCTTTTCGCCTTTCCCTCACGGTACTGGTTCACTATCGGTCGATCACGAGTATTTAGCCTTGGAGGATGGTCCCCCCATCTTCAGACAGGATTTCACGTGTCCCGCCCTACTTATCTGACGCCTAGTCCCACACATTCGATTTTGTCTACAGGGCTATCACCATGCTGCGGCCGGCCTTTCCAGACCGTTCGACTATCGACTGTGCTAACTCGTCAAGGCTGCTCCGGTTTCGCTCGCCGCTACTGCCGGAATCTCGGTTGATTTCTTTTCCTCGAGCTACTGAGATGTTTCAGTTCACCCGGTTCGCCTCGCTACCCTATGTATTCAGATAACGATACTCCATCGCTGGAGTGGGTTTCCCCATTCGGACATCTGCGGATCAAAGCTTGTTTGCCAGCTCCCCGCAGCTTTTCGCAGGCTACAACGTCCTTCTTCGCCTGTGATCGCCAAGGCATCCACCATATGCACTTATTCGCTTGATCCTATAACTTTGCAGATTACAGGAACACTTGAGTTTGCGTGTTTGTGCCGTTCAATTCCATCAAGGCTCATCAGGCATCCTCCCTCGCGGGACTCTCCTGACTGAATCTTAAGAACTTTTGAACAATTGATTTTGCAATCACAACCCGTAAATTACCCATCACGACATTAAAGTCGATCATGATATTTACATTGTTGTGCTTCTTCCAAATTGTTAAAGAACATGGTACTACACCGAAGGGCTCCTTTCGAAACCCGGTTCAGTCAGCAGCATCCTGGTCTCCCAAGACACTCTTGACTGAAGATCCTCCGCCCCCGCGATTCCCAGCTCCGCGCCAGCCCCATCCCAGCAAAATCACTGGTGGAGGATGACGGGATCGAACCGACGACCCCCTGCTTGCAAAGCAGGTGCTCTCCCAGCTGAGCTAATCCCCCAGAACCCATCGCCAGGGCCTGCCCCGACAACGAACCGTGGTGGGTCAAGATGGATTCGAACCATCGACCCCCGCCTTATCAAGACGGTGCTCTAACCGACTGAGCTACTGACCCCTTGAGTCTGCTTTTCATGCAGGCCTGGACTTCAGACCATGTACCAAACAGCCGATAAGCGTGAGCGCTTCAACAACAAGCCTTGCTGTGAGCTCTTAAAGGAGGTGATCCAGCCGCACCTTCCGATACGGCTACCTTGTTACGACTTCACCCCAGTCATGAATCTCACCGTGGTAAGCGCCCTCCTTGCGGTTAGGCTACCTACTTCTGGTGAAACCCACTCCCATGGTGTGACGGGCGGTGTGTACAAGACCCGGGAACGTATTCACCGCGACATGCTGATCCGCGATTACTAGCGATTCCGACTTCACGCAGTCGAGTTGCAGACTGCGATCCGGACTACGATCGGGTTTCTGAGATTGGCTCCACCTCGCGGCTTGGCAACCCTCTGTCCCGACCATTGTATGACGTGTGAAGCCCTACCCATAAGGGCCATGAGGACTTGACGTCATCCCCACCTTCCTCCGGTTTGTCACCGGCAGTCCCATTAGAGTGCCCAACTGAATGTAGCAACTAATGGCAAGGGTTGCGCTCGTTGCGGGACTTAACCCAACATCTCACGACACGAGCTGACGACAGCCATGCAGCACCTGTGTTCCGGTTCTCTTGCGAGCACTCCCAAATCTCTTCGGGATTCCAGACATGTCAAGGGTAGGTAAGGTTTTTCGCGTTGCATCGAATTAATCCACATCATCCACCGCTTGTGCGGGTCCCCGTCAATTCCTTTGAGTTTTAATCTTGCGACCGTACTCCCCAGGCGGTCAACTTCACGCGTTGGCTGCGCTACTAAGGTTAATAAACCCCAACAGCTAGTTGACATCGTTTAGGGCGTGGACTACCAGGGTATCTAATCCTGTTTGCTCCCCACGCTTTCGTGCATGAGCGTCAGTATCATCCCAGGGGGCTGCCTTCGCCATCGGTATTCCTCCACATCTCTACGCATTTCACTGCTACACGTGGAATTCTACCCCCCTCTGACGTACTCTAGCCCGGTAGTTAAAAGTGCAGTTCCAAGGTTAAGCCCTGGGATTTCACACCTTTCTTTCCGAACCGCCTGCGCACGCTTTACGCCCAGTAATTCCGATTAACGCTTGCACCCTACGTATTACCGCGGCTGCTGGCACGTAGTTAGCCGGTGCTTATTCTGCAGGTACCGTCATTAGCCCGGGGTATTATCCCGGACCGTTTCTTCCCTGCCAAAAGTGCTTTACAACCCGAAGGCCTTCATCGCACACGCGGGATGGCTGGATCAGGGTTGCCCCCATTGTCCAAAATTCCCCACTGCTGCCTCCCGTAGGAGTCTGGGCCGTGTCTCAGTCCCAGTGTGGCTGGTCGTCCTCTCAAACCAGCTACGGATCGTCGCCTTGGTAGGCCTTTACCCCACCAACCAGCTAATCCGATATCGGCCGCTCCAATAGTGAGAGGTCTTGCGATCCCCCCCTTTCCCCCGTAGGGCGTATGCGGTATTAGCCACGCTTTCGCGTAGTTATCCCCCGCTACTGGGCACGTTCCGATACATTACTCACCCGTTCGCCACTCGCCACCAAAGAGCAAGCTCTTCGTGCTGCCGTCCGACTTGCATGTGTAAAGCATCCCGCTAGCGTTCAATCTGAGCCAGGATCAAACTCTTCAGTTCAATTCCTGTAATCGTATTTCCTCAACCATATAGGTCGGTTCATACGTCGCTATGCTCAAAGAAAGACGAAGTCTGGTTAAAAAACCCTACTTCTTCATTTCTGTAGTATGAGCACTTGGTTCAATGCTTTGCTTCTCCGGAAACCGACCAGTTCGTGAGAACCCGTCGATCCGGTCAGCGCCGCTTGTCATCAAGCGCCCACACTTATCGGCTGTTAAGTTTTTAAAGAACGATTCCGCGTAAAGCAGAGAAACGAGATTATGAAGAACTTTTTACGTCGTGTCAAGTGACTGCCTTTCGCTGCTTTCTTCGAATCAACCCGGACTTCGTCCAGATCGTACCCGAATCCACAACATCCACCTGACCGACGAGGACTTCACTTCCTCGCTGTCGAGCCCGAAATTAAAACATATCAACGTCTCAATGTCAAGCCCCTCAAGCCCCGGCAACAGATCGAATCCCCTGCCGCTCCCCGCTGCCGGCTCCCGCCCCCGGATCGGGCCAAACGCCTGCAAACCCGGGAACTTCGGCCCGCCTCCGGTACCTGAATACCATCCGGTAAAACCAGATGATCTAGGGGTTAACCCGGGTGCCTGGCGGCGAAGAAACGAGAATATAGCACGGTTCCCCAACCACGTGCAAACGATACCGTCCGATACCGTCCATACGTCGAAAAAAACGCCGGCCGCCGCGCGATGCGATGGCCGGCGCCTGACTTGCCGCGGAGAAACTCACGCCCGCAGGGCCTTGATGGCCGCGGCCACCCCCGCGCCGTAGGCGGGATCCGCCTGGGCGCAATGCTCGATATGGCGCGCCTGCACGTCGGGCGTGACCCCGGCGATGGCGCGGGCCGTGTTGTCGAACAGCGCCTGTCGCTGCGCGGGCGCCATCAGGCGGAACAGCGCGCCCGGCTGGGAGAAATAGTCCGTGTCCTCGCGGTGGTTCCAGTGGTCGGCCGCGCCTTCCAGGCTGAGCGGCGGCTCGCGGTAGTCGGGCTGCTCGGCCCATTCTCCGGCACGGTTGGGCTCGTTGCCCGTCAGGCCGCCGTGATTGCCATCCACCCGCATCGCGCCATCACGATGGTAACTGTGGAAGGGACAACGCGGCGCGTTGACCGGAATCTGGTGGTGGTTGACCCCCAGGCGGTAGCGCTGGGCGTCGCCATAGGAGAACAGGCGGGCCTGAAGCATGCGGTCCGGCGAGAAGCCGATGCCCGGGACAACGTTGGCCGGAGTGAAGGCGGCCTGTTCGACCTCGGCAAAGAAGTTTTCCGGGTTGCGGTTCAATTCCAGGACGCCGACCTCGATCATGGGGTAGTCGCCGTGCGGCCAGACCTTGGTCAGGTCGAAGGGGTTCAGGTGATAGCTGCCGGCATCCTTCTCGGGCATGACCTGGATGAACAGCGTCCAGCGCGGGAAGTCGCCCTTGGCGATGCTGTCGTACAGGTCGCGCTGGGAGCTTTCACGGTCGCGGCCGATCAGCTCGGCGGCCTGGTCGTCAGTCAGGTTGCGGATGCCCTGCTGCGACTTGAAGTGGAACTTCACCCAGAAGCGCTCATTGGCGGCGTTGATGAGGCTGAATGTGTGGCTGCCGAACAGATGCATGTGGCGATAGTCGGACGGAATGCCGCGATCGCTCATGACGATGGTGATCTGATGCAGGGCCTCGGGCAGGCCGGTCCAGAATTCCCAGTTGTTCTGGGCGCTGCGCATGCCGGTGCCCGGGTCGCGCTTGACCGCGTGGTTCAGATCGGGAAATTTCAGCGGATCGCGAAAGAAGAACACCGGGGTGTTGTTGCCCACCAGATCCCAGTTGCCCTCTTCCGTATAGAACTTCATGGCGATGCCGCGAATGTCGCGTTCGGCGTCGGCCGCGCCGCGTTCGCCGGCGACCGTGGAAAAGCGGGCGAACATCGGGGTCCGCTTGCCGACCTCGGAGAACAGCGCGGCGCGTGTGTAGCGGGTGATGTCGTGGGTGACGGTGAAGGTGCCGTGGGCGCCCGCGCCCTTGGCGTGCATGCGGCGCTCGGGGATCACCTCACGGTCGAAGTGGGCCAGTTTTTCGAGCAGCCAGACGTCCTGCAGCAGGGCCGGGCCGCGCGGGCCGGCCGTCTGGATGTTCTGGTTGTCGACGACGGGCGCGCCGGCGGCAGTGGTCAGTTTCTTCATGAGCATCTCCTGTGCGGAGGCGCCGCCATCAGGACGGCGCCGAGTCGGAAAACCGTGGACCCCGCCTCGGCGGGTTCCTCATGAAAAACAGTCTAGCGAGGCCTGGGGAATAAATAAAATTGAATATTACTTTTGATTTGATAGCGATCGACTATTGAACGCAAATCCACCGCCACCCGGGCATCCTGCAAGGGCCGACTCAGGTCGGCAACTCGGTTGTTTCCTTGATGGACTGCAGCGCAAAGCTGCTGCGGATGTCGACGACGGCCGGATGCCGCATCAGGGTATCCATGGCGAAACGGGAAAAAGCCGCCAGGTCCCGGACCTGGACCCGCAACAGATAGTCCATGTCACCCGACATGGCATAGCATTGGACGACTTCCGACCAGCTCTGGACGTCGCGGGCGAACGCGGACATGGCACCGTGCTCGGCGCGGTGCGACTTGTCCAGCCGCACGAAGACATAGGCCAGCAACCCCAGGCCGAGCTTTTCCGGATCCGTCAGCGCAACGTAACGGCGGATGTAGCCCTGGTCCTCCAGGCGCTTGACGCGCCGCAGACAGGGGCTGGGCGACAGGGCCACCCGCTGGGCCAGGTCCTGATTGCTGATCCGGCCGTCGCGCTGCAGATGCGTCAGGATCAGGCGATCCGTCCTGTCCAGGTCGTCGATAGGCATCATATTGTCTCAACTATGAATTATTAGATGAATGATTGCGTCATGGTAGGGAATCGTACCGCATGTTTGCAATATTCCCCCCGCTATTTTCCCTAGAATTCCAAAAAGAATCCTAAAAAACGCATCATGGACGGAGATGTCTTCATGAGTACATCCTTCACCCCCTGGGACAACCCCCTGGGCACTGCGGGCTTCGAATTCGTGGAATACACGGCGGAAGATCCCGCCGCGCTGGGCCGCGTGTTCGAGGCCCTGGGCTTCCGGGCCATCGCCCGGCACCGCAAGAAGGCCGTGACGCTGTACCGTCAGGGCGCGATCAACTTCCTGGTCAATGCCGAACCCGATTCGTTCGCGCAGCGCTTCGCGCGCCAGCATGGCCCGTCGATCTGCGCCATCGGCCTGCGTGTGCAGGACGCGGCCCGCGCCTACAAGCTGGCCCTGGATCGCGGCGCCTGGGGCTTCGATTCGCACAGCGGCCCGATGGAGCTCAACATCCCCGCCATCAAGGGCATCGGCGACTCGCTGATCTACCTGGTGGATCGCTGGCGCGGCAAGTACGGCCACGGAGGCATCGGCGATATCGGCATCTACGACGTGGACTTCGAACCCCTGGACCACGCCACCGCCCGGGACGACCTGCGCCACGAGGGCGCCGGCCTGCTCGCCATCGACCACCTGACCCACAACGTGCATCGCGGCCGGATGGGGGAATGGGCCGAATTCTACGAGCGCATCTTCAATTTCCGCGAGATCCGCTATTTCGACATCGAGGGCCAGCTGACCGGGGTGAAATCGAAGGCCATGACCTCTCCCTGCGGACTGATCCGCATCCCCATCAACGAGGAAGGCGGCGAGACCCCCGGCCAGATCCAGGAATACCTGGACCAGTACCGGGGCGAGGGCATCCAGCACATCGCCCTGTCCACGGACGACATCCACCGCACGGTGGAGCAGCTGAGCGGCCGGGTGAAATTCCTGGGCACCCCCGACACCTACTACGAACTGCTGGACGGGCGGCTGCCGGGCCACGGCGAGGACGTGGAACGCCTGCGCCGCAACCGCATCCTGCTGGACGGCGCCCCGGGCGGCGGCCTGCTGCTGCAGATATTCACCGCGAACCAGATCGGGCCGATCTTCTTCGAGATCATCCAGCGCAAGGGCAACGACGGCTTCGGAGAAGGCAATTTCAAGGCGCTGTTCGAATCCATCGAACTGGACCAGATCCGCCGGGGCGTGCTGCGGGCCTGAACCGCGGCCGGGCGCCGCCCGCCCGGAGCGCGGCACAGGTATCGGCGCCCTTACAATGCCGGGATGCGGCCCGCCCGGCGGCGGCGCCCCCTTCCGGAACCCGCCCCCATGCTCCACTACCTGAACACCATCCGGCTGCGCAGCACGCGCATGTTCCTGACGATCACGCGCATCATGCTGCCGGTGATGGTGATCGTCTACATCGCCGATCGCCTGGGCCTGGTACGCCTGGCCGGCGAGGCCCTGACGCCAGCCATGGCGCTGCTGGGGTTGCCGCCCGAGGCCGGGATCATCTGGGCGACCACCGCGCTGACCAATATCTACGGCGGCATGGCCTCGATGGCCGCCCTGTCCGACGGCCTGCAGATGACCACGGCCCAGGTCAGCGCCCTGGGGGCGATGATGCTGTTCGCCCACAACATCCCGACCGAGCAGTCCGTCGTGCGCCGCGCCGGCGCCAGCGCGCTGGTCACGGGGGCGCTGCGCATCGTCGTCGCGCTTGCCTATGGCGCCGCGGTCAGCTGGACCTGCCGGGCGCTGGACGTGCTGCAGGACCCTGTTTCCCTGGCCTGGATGCGCCAGGATACGGAGCTGACCCAGGGCCCGCCCGACGTCTGGTCCTGGGGCCTGTCCACACTGCAGTCGCTGGCGCTGGTCCTGGTGATCATCATCGGCCTGGTCGTGCTGCTGGACGTGCTCGAACGCCTCGGGATCACGCGCCTCGTGACCCGGCTGCTGACGCCCGTGCTGCGCCTGTCCGGCCTGGAGGAGCGCGCCGCGCCCCTGACCACGGTCGGCGTGCTGCTGGGCCTGGCCTATGGCGGCGCGCTGATCATCGAGGCCGCCGAGCGCGAGAACTACAGCCCGCGCACGCGGCTGCTGGCCCTGTCGTGGCTGTCGCTGTGCCACGCCCTGATCGAGGACACGCTGCTGATCCTGGCGCTGGGCGCCAATCTGTGGGTGATCCTGGTACTGCGCGGACTGGCGACCCTGGGCGTGCTGGCGGCCCTGGCGGCGCTGACGCGGCCCGGCACCGCCTGGGGCCGCAGGCTGGCGGCATCGGCACCATGAGCGGACCCGGGCCCGCCGCAGGCCGGGAGCGGGGCCTGGCCCGCCTCAGCGCAGCAGGTGCGCGTAACGCTGGCGGAATTTCGCCAGCTTCGGCGCGATGACGAACCGGCAATAGCCCTGTTCGGGATTGCGCCGGTAGTATTCCCCGTGCAGTTCCTCGGCCGGCCAGAACGTGCCGGCCGGCTCGATCCGGGTGACGATCGGATCGTCGAAAGCGGCCTGGATCCCGGCGCGAACGGCCTCGGCCAATGCGCGCCGGGCCTCGTCCCCATAGAAGATCACCGAGGCGTACTGCGGCCCCGCGTCGTTGCCCTGGCGGTCGAGCGTGGTCGGATCGTGCGTGCCGAAGAAGACCTCCAGCAGGACGCGGTAGCCGATCCGTTCGGGATCGAAAGTCACTTGCACGACCTCGACGTGGCCGGTGTCCTGGCGGCAGACCTGTTCGTAGGTCGGATGATCGACGCGGCCGCCGCAATAACCGGGCTGGACGTCCAGCACGCCGTCCAGCGCACGGAACACGGGCTCCAGGCACCAGAAGCAGCCGCCGCCGAAGATCGCGGTCTCGAATGCGGCGTTCCCTTGGTTCTCCATGCGGTTCTCCTCGTCTCTTGCGCGCGGCGGACAGGTCAATCCGCTGCGGGGGGTTGCTTCAACGACAGGATCCACAGCGCCAGGCGCCGCGCATCGACGTCGGACAGGCGGGTCTGGGCCGGCATGGGGATCGCGCCCCACTGGCCGCGGCTGCCTTCGCGCATGGCGCGGGCCAGATGGCCGGCCGCCTCGGACCGGCCCTGGAAGCGCTCGGCGATGGCCCGGAACGGCGGCCCCACCCGACGACCGTCGACCTGATGGCAGCCCAGGCACTGGCGCTGGCCGGCCAGCGCCAGGCTGTCGGCCGCCGAGGCGCCGGCCGCCCGGGCGCCCGTCGCGCACAGCGCCAGCGCCCCCGCCAGGACGATCCCGATCGCCTTGCCGCATCCCGCCATTGCCCGATCCTTCTCTCTCGCAGTCCTTGTCCGGGGTGCCGCCCCGGCATCGATCGTCCGGCCGGCGCCCGCCGGCCCGATCACGGTATTATCCATGATTGTTTTCCCACCCGGCCGCCTCCATGCCCTACCCCCACATCGACCCCATCGCCCTGCAGCTCGGTCCCATCGCGATCCATTGGTACGGACTCATGTACCTGGCCGGCTTCGGCCTGGCCTGGCTGCTGGGGCGCTGGCGCATCCAGCACCACCCCACCCCCGCCGGGCTGACGCTGCGCGACCTGGAAGACATCATCTTCTACGGGGTGCTGGGCGTGGTGCTGGGCGGGCGCCTGGGCTATGTGCTGTTCTACAAGTTCGACGATTACCTGGCGCGCCCGATGTCGATCTTCGAGGTCTGGCAGGGCGGGATGTCCTTCCACGGAGGCCTGATCGGTGTGACGCTGGCAATGCTGTTCTTCGCCCGCCGGCGCGGCCAGCCACTGCTGGCGATCGGGGATTTCATCGCGCCTCTGATCCCCCTGGGCCTGGCGGCCGGGCGATTGGGCAATTTCATCAACGGGGAACTGTGGGGCCGCCCCACGGACCTGCCCTGGGGCATGGTCTTCCCGGGAGCGGGAGACGGCACGCCGCGCCACCCCTCGCAACTCTATGAAATGGGGCTGGAGGGCTTCGCCCTGTTCGCCCTGGTATGGTGGTTCGCCCGCAGGCCCCGCCCGACGGGTCAGGTGAGCGCCGTGTTCCTGATGGGCTACGGGCTGTTCCGGTTCCTGGTGGAATTCACCCGCGAACCGGACGATTTCCTGGGGCTGCTGGCGGGCGGGCTGTCGATGGGCCAGCTTCTGTCGCTGCCCATGATCCTGATCGGGCTGGCCCTGTTCATTTGGGCAGCAAGACGATCGTCCCCCGCACCGATACGCTGACCCGCTCGCGTCCGCCCTCGACGGGCGCGGCGGCCTTGTCGGCGGCCATGGCGCCCATCATCATGCGGGGCATGGGCGCGGGCGGCGCGGCGCCCTGGCCACCCAGATCGACCGTGCGAAAGCGATAGCCGGCAAAGCCCAGGGCCTGGGTCAGCGCCTGGGCACGGGCCTTGAATGCCTCGACGGCCTGGACCAGGAGCTTCCGCTCTTCGGCCGCGCGCCGTTCCCGCGAGACCGAGAACGACAGGCCGGCGATCGGCATGCGGTCCCCCAGGCTGGCCGCCAGTTTCGAGGCGGCGGAGAAATCGCGCGATTCCAGCAGGATTTCGGCCTGACCCCGCCATTCGGCGATCTTGCCGTCGCGGTCGGTGGTCGGCCAGATCCGGTAGGATCCGCTGCGGGCCTCGATGCCCTGATGCCCCTTGGCCTGCTTCATGACCGAGTCCAGACGCTGGTTCAGGGCCTCGGCGACCTCGGTCTGCGACACCCCGGACAGTTCGGCTGCCAGGGTGATTTCCACGGTGTCCTGCGCGACCTCGGACGAGGCCTCGGCCGACAGCGAGGCCCGGGGCTCGGCGGGTTCCCCCTCGTGGGCCAGGACGGGCAAGGCCATGGAGGCCAGGACCAGCGACAGGCCGGCCAGAAGTTGCTTGCGATTGCGCGCGCCTCGATTCATATTTTCCCCTAGAAAAAGCGCCCCGTGCTGCGCGGGCGATGCCCGCTCGCTGCCCCCGAGGGGGCTTTTTTGCATTGGGGCGGCCCGGCTGCAAAAGGACGAAAGCCCGTCGCGATGTCACGACGAGCTTTCTGGTAATGCCCCACCTGTGCCGTCTAGGCCGGCATCCCGGAACCGAGGGTTCACGGTGGTCGCCATCAGTCAGACTTCGGGCCGTCCAGTGAAGGCAGCGCTCCTGTCTGTCAATCCGACAACCTATGCCTATAGCATTGGTTCAAGGAATGTATGGCCAGGTCACGAACACGGCAGGGACTTAAACGACCGGATGACCTGGCGCATCCGGAAAGTGACTGTTCAAACGGCGGTGCCCAGGACTTCGTCGAGCATGTCGTTCATGGACTCAATTTTACCCCTGAAATCACCCAAGGCAATATTCCCGAGTGGACCGTCGGGCGCGCGCATGCTGAGCAGTTCGTTGGCGATCTGGATGGCGGCCATCACGGCGATGCGCTCGTTGCTGGCAATCTTGCCGACGCCCTTGATGGCCAGCATGCGCTGGTCGACCAGCCGAACGGCGGCCAACAAGGCATCCTTTTCTTCGGGGGGGCAGGCCAGCGAATAATCGCGGCCGAGGATGGCGATGTCGATGCGTTCCATGCTGCGCGGCTCCTTGGTCGGTGTGGACGGGCCCTACTGGGCCTGCGCGCCGGGCAGGCGCTCGAGGATGAGTTCTATCTGCTGCTGGGCGCCGGCGGCGGCCTCGCGCAGGCAGTCGCGCTCGGATTCGACCTGGACCAGGCGGCGCTGCAGGGAATCGGAGCGGATCTGGTGATCGCGCACCTCGGATTCCAGGGCCGCCCGGTGCTGCCCGGATTCCTCGCGCGCGGCCTGGAGTTCCTGGTCGTGGCGCGCGAGCCGTTCGGACATGCGGGCGAATTCCTGGCCTTCGCGCAGTTGCTGATCCTTCAGGGACTGGCATTCCTGCTCGAGCTGCCGGACCCTGGCCTGCAGGGCGGCGCGCTCGGATTGCAGGCTTCGCGCGAGTTGGGCGACTTGGCGGATGCGCTGGAACAATGCGTCGAGGTCTTGGAGCATGCGGTCAAACCTTCTGGAGTGCCGGCGCGATGCGCCACGGGAGGAATTGAATCATACTTGTTCAGGCCGCGGGGTTTTCGGGGCTGGCGCGTCCGCCGCCCGTCCGGCGGAGTCCTCGTGCAACCCGGCGCCCCGGGGGCCCCGGTGGCGCAGATAGCGGTTTTCGCGGCTCTTGCGAAACAGCAGGCCCGACAGTTCGTTGAGCGCCAGGGAATAGACCTCGCGCTTGAATTCGATGACGGCGTCCAGCGGCACCCAATAGGCGTTCCAGCGCCAGGCGTCGAATTCGGGCGTATTGGTGGCGCGCAGGCTGACGTCGCTGTCGCGACCCACCATGCGCAACAGGAACCAGATCTGCTTCTGGCCCCGGTAATGGCCGCGCAATTCGCGGCGCACATAATGATCCGGCACGGTATAACGCAACCAGTCCCGGGTCCGTCCCAGAATGCGCACGTGTTCGGCGCGCAAGCCGGTCTCCTCGTGGAGTTCGCGGTACATCGCCTGCACGGGGGTTTCGCCGTGCTTGATGCCCCCCTGGGGAAACTGCCATGCGTGTTCCCTGATGCGCTTGCCCCAGAAAACCTCGTTTTTCTGGTTCACGAGAATGATGCCGACATTCGGACGGTAGCCTTCGCGATCCAACATGGGGCCACCTCGGTTGTGAATTCAATACAATTACCGTCGATTATACGTACCAACCGGAATCCCTACCATGCGCGCCAGCCAGTACCACCTGAACACCCTGAAGGAAGCCCCCGCCGAGGCGGAAGTCGTCAGCCACCAGTTGATGACGCGGGCGGGCATGATCCGGAAGATCGCCGGAGGCATCTACACCTACATGCCGATGGGCCTGAAGGTCCTGCGCAAGATCGAGGCCATCGTGCGCGAGGAAATGAACCGAGCAGGCGCCATCGAGCTGCTGATGCCGGTCGTGCAGCCGGCGGAACTGTGGCAGGAATCGGGACGCTGGGAACAATACGGCGCCGAACTGCTGCGCATCAAGGACCGCCACCAGCGCGATTTCGTGCTGCAGCCGACATCCGAGGAAGTCATCACCGACATCGCCCGCAACGAGATCCACAGCTGGCGCCAGTTGCCGGTGAACTTCTACCACATCCAGACCAAGTTCCGCGACGAGCGCCGGCCGCGCTTCGGTCTGATGCGCGGGCGCGAATTCACCATGAAGGACGCCTATTCCTTCGACCGCGACGAAGCCGCCGCCCAGGCCAGCTACGACGCCATGTACGCCGCCTACCAGCGCATCTTCACGCGCCTGGGCCTGACATTCCGCGCCGTGACGGCCGACACCGGCTCGATCGGCGGCTCGCGCAGCCACGAATTCCAGGTGATCGCGGACACGGGCGAGGATCTGATCGTCTACAACCCCGAGTCGGACTACGCCGCCAACATCGAACTGGCCGAGGCACCCTGCCTGCTGACCGAGCGCGAGCCGGCGCGCGAACCCATGGAAAAGCGCGCCACGCCCGACGCGCCCAAATGCGAGATCGTGGCTGAACAGCTCGGCCTGCCGCTGTCGCGCACGGTCAAGTCCGTGGTGCTGGCCACCGATCCCGCCGAGGGCCCCGCCCGCCTGTGGCTGCTGCTGATCCGGGGCGACCACGAAACCAACGAGGTCAAGGTCGGCAAGCTGCCTGGCTTCGGCGATGGCCACCGCCTGGCGACCGAGGCCGAGATCGACTCGATCTTCCACTGCGCTCCGGGCTACCTGGGCCCCGTCGGCGTGGACACGAACGCCATCACCGTGATCGCCGACCGCACGGTCGCCCGCATGGGTGATTTCGTCTGCGGCGCCAACGAGGCCGGCTACCACCTGAGCGGCGTGAACTGGGGCCGCGACCTGCCCGAGCCGGCCCTGGTCGCCGACCTGCGTAACGTGGTGGCGGGCGATCCCGACCCGCGCGGCGGCACCCTGGCGATCCAGCGCGGCATCGAGGTCGGGCATGTATTCTTCCTGGGTGACAAGTATTCGCGCGCCCTGAACGCCACCTTCCTGGAAACGGACGGCAAGCCGGCCGTGCTGCAAATGGGCTGCTACGGGATCGGCGTCAGCCGGATCTCCGCCGCCGCCATCGAACAGAACCACGACGAGCGAGGCATGATCTGGCCGCGCGCCATCGCGCCGTTCGAAGTCGTGCTATGCCCCATCGGCATCGGCAAGAGCGAAGCCGTGCGCGAGGCCGCCGAATCCCTGTACCAGGCGCTGCAGGCGCAGGGCGTGGACGTGATCCTGGACGATCGCGACGCCCGGCCCGGCATCATGTTCGCCGATTGGGAACTGATCGGCGTGCCGCTGCGCGTGACACTGGGCGAGCGCGGCCTGAAGGACGGCATCGTCGAAATCCAGGGGCGCCGCGACGAACAGGCACAGCGCATTGCCCGGCCCGATGCCCTGGCGCATGTCCTGGAACGGCTAAAATCCCTGTAGGCTCCCGCGGCTGGGCGCCGGCCGCGGGGCGCGGAAAACGCCGGCTCGCGGGCGCCGCCGGCAAGGCGCCCGTGTCACAAGGCCTCACCAAAAAATGAATCCGGATCGAACCAATCCCCCCGGCGAACTGTCCATTCGCGTATATTACGAGGACACCGATGCCGGTGGCGTCGTGTACTACGCGAACTACCTCAAATTCTTCGAACGCGGTCGCACGGAATGGCTGCGCGCGCTCGGGATGGATCAACACACTCTCGCAACACAGGAACGGATGATGTTTGTGGTCAAGCATGCGGACATTGCCTACCGGCAACCGGCCCGCCTGGACGACCGCATCCTCATCCGGACCTCCGTGACCGGACTGGGCGCCTCGACGATCCGGTTCGGGCAGCAGGCCTTGCGCGGCGACACGCTGCTCGCCAGCGCGGACATCCAGGTCTGCACGGTGCACGCCCTCAGCTTCAAACCCATCCGTCTCTCCCCCTCCATCAGGGATCTACTGGAAAAGGCCCTTCATTAACCATGCAAGCCTCTAGCGATTTGTCGCTGCTGTCCCTCATCGGCAACGCCAGCCTGCCCGTGCAGATCGTGATGCTGATCCTGCTCGGCGCCTCGGTCCTGTCCTGGACCTACATTTTCAGCAAGCGCGCGGCCCTGCGGCGCGCCGACGAGCAGACCCGCCGCTTCGAGGACGACTTCTGGGCGGGCGGCGACCTGACGGTCCTGCAGCAGGCGATCGCCAGCCGTCGCAACGAACACGGCGCGCTGGCGCGCATCTTCGACGCCGGCATGACCGAATTCGTCAAGGCGCGCCGCTCCTCCAGCCGGGGCGACACCCTGCTGGACGCTCCCCGGCGCGCCATGAAGGCCGCCCTTCAGCGCGAGATGGATGGCCTGGAGTCGCACCTGAACTTCCTCGCCTCCACAGGCTCGGTCAGCCCCTACATCGGGCTGCTGGGCACGGTCTGGGGGATCATGCACGCCTTCATGGGTCTGTCGACCATGCAGCAGGCCACCCTGGCCGCCGTGGCCCCGGGCATCGCCGAGGCCCTGATCGCGACCGCCATCGGCCTGTTCGCCGCCATCCCGGCCGTGCTGGCGTACAACCGCTACACCAATCAAATCGACCGGCTGTCGATCCGCTTCGAGAGCTTCGTCGAAGAATTCCTGAACATCCTCCAGCGCCAGGTGCATTGACATGAGCTCATTCGGCAGCCGCCGCTCACGCCGCATGAAGAACGACATCAACGTCGTCCCCTACATCGACGTCATGCTGGTCCTGCTGGTGATCTTCATGGTCACCGCGCCCATGATCACGCCGGGCCAGATCGAACTGCCCTCGGTCGGCACGGCCTCCGACGTGCCCGTCCAGCCCATCGAGGTCCAGATCGATGCCCAGGGCGCGCTCGCCCTGCGGGTGCGCGAAGGCGGCACCTCGTTCCGGTCCATAGACAAGGCCAACCTGCTGGCCGAAGTCCGCGCCGTCGCCACGGCCGACACCCCGGTGGTGATTTCCGCCGACGGCAAGGTACCCTACGAGTCCGTCATGCAGGTCATGGATCAATTGCGCAACGGCGGAATCGGCAAGCTGGGCCTGCTGGTCAACCAGAACGCCCCGGCCGTGCGCTGACGCCCGCCCCATGAATCTGTTCGACCGATTCTTCAATACCGCTTCCGACGACGACGCGCCCCTCGGGGGGCGCGACGACCGGCGCGGCCTGATCGTCTCCCTGGCCGCCCACGGGCTGCTGATCCTGCTGATGGTGGTGGGATTCTCCACCGCGCCCGACAACCCCGGCCCCGTCCAGGTCGAGCTCTGGGCACAGGGCACGGTGGCCGACGCCGCCGCGCCGCAGGAGCAGCCCGAGGAACAGCAGCCGGAACCCCGGCCGGAACCCGCCCCCAAGCCGGAACCCGCCCCCAAGCCGGAACCGGAGCCGGAGCCCCGGCCGGACGACAGCGCGCGCCAGGCCGCCGAGCAGGCTGCCCAGGCCGAAGCCGCGCGGCAGGCGCAGTTGGCCGAGGCCCAGGCGAAGGCCGCCGCGGCCGCCCAGGCCAAGGCCGACGCCGAAATCGCCCTGGCCAAGGAACGCAAGGCGCGCGAGGAAATGGAACGCCGCCTGGCCGAGCAGGCCGCCAGGGAAAAAGCCGAGAAGGAAGCCGCCGAACAGGCTGCCCAGGAGAAGGCGGAAAAGGAAAAGGCCGAGAAGGCGAAGGCTGAAAAGGCCGCCAAGGAAAAAGCCGAAAAAGAGGCTGCGGAGAAGGCCGCCAAGGAAAAAACCGAAAAGGAAAAGGCGGAAAAAGAGAAGGCCGCAAAGGCCGCCGCCGAGAAAGCCGCCGCTGAAAAGGCCGCGGCCGAGAAAGCGGCCAAGGAAAAAGCAGCGAAGGAAAAGGCCGCCAAGGAAGCCGAGGCCAAGCGCCAGGCCCTGAAGGCCGCCATGCGCGGCGACGCCCTGGAGGCCGCCGGCATCCCCAATGGCAATGCCGACCGGAACCAGCGCGGAGGCGGCGGCAACGATGGCTACGCGGCCAAAGTACGCGCCTGCGTCCAGCCCGGCGTGGTCTACAACGTGCCTCCACGCAACGGCTCCGCCAATCCCACGGCCAGCTTCCGGACCCGCCTGGGTTCCAATGGACAAGTCCAGGGCGTCGACCTGACCCGATCCTCGGGCAATCCCCGTTTCGACGATGCCGTCCAGAAGGGGATCCTGGCCTGCTCGCCCTTCCCGAAACCGCCTGGCGGCAAGTATCCGTCGTATATTGACGTGGACTACCGCATGTACGACTAAGGAGATCGTCATCATGACCGTATTCACAGCCCCCGGCTTCATCGGCCGCCTCTGGCGGCGCGCCGCCTCGGCCGGCCTGGGCCTCGCGCTGGCCGCCGCGGGCGCCACGGCGGCCCACGCGCAGCTGCGCGTCGACATTTCCGGCGTCGGCGCCACCCAGTACCCGATCGCCATCGCCGATTTCGCGGGCGCGGCCAGCGCCACCTCGGTCCCCGAGGTCATCCGCGCCGACCTGACCCGCTCCGGCCAGTTCCGCTTGATCGGCGCCTCGGGCGCCGGGCTCGACGTCCAGAGCAAGATCGACTACGGCACCTGGCAGGCGCGCGGCGCCGACTACCTGGCCTACGGCACGATCGCACAGAACGGCGGCCAGTACACGATCAGCTACCGGCTGGTGGACAACGTCCGCAAGACCGAGCTGGACCAGGCGTCCTACAGCGGCTCCGAAGCGGAAATGCGCCGGATTTCGCACCGGATCGCCGACCGGATCTACGAAAAGATCACCGGCGTGCGCGGCGTGTTCTCGACCCGGATCGCTTACGTGTTGCAAACAGGCAACGGTTATGAGTTACAAATTGCTGACGCCGACGGTCAGAACCCACAGGTGATGCTGCGCTCGAAACAGTCCATCATCTCGCCCGCCTGGTCGCCGGACGGCTCCCGGCTGGCCTACGTCAGCTTCGAATCGGGCAAATCCGTGATCTATGTGCAGACACTGGCGACCGGCCAGCGCCAGCCGATCTCCAATTACAAGGGCAACAACAGCGCGCCCGCCTGGTCGCCGGATGGCCATCGCATGGCGATCGTGCTCTCAAGAGACGGCATTTCCCAGATTTACACCATCAACGCCGACGGGTCCGACCTGCGCCGGGTGATGCGTTCCCCGCTGATCGACACCGAGCCGCGCTTCACCCCCGACGGCCAGTCCCTGGTGTTCACCAGCGATCGGGGCGGCAGCCCCCAGATCTACAAGGTCCCGGCAGGCGGGGGCGACGCCCAGCGCATGACCTTCTCGGGCAGTTACAATATTTCACCTAGGGTATCGCCGGATGGACAACAACTGGTGTACGTTACTCGCAGAAACGGTGCCTTCAGGATTGCAAGCCTCGCCTTGAACTCGGGCTCCGAGCAGATTCTGACGGACGGCCCGGACGACCAATCCCCCAGCTACGCGCCCAATGGAATGCAGGTGCTCTACAGTGCCATCCAGAACGGTCGCAGCGTGCTGGCGGTGACCTCGATCGACGGGCGCGTGCGTCAGACGCTGTCGGTGCTCAATGGCAAGGTCCGCGAGCCGGCCTGGGGCCCTTTCACAGACTGATTTTTCCGTGTGACTCTTCTTTCTTCTAAAGGACATTAAATGAGCTCGCGCATCACCAGGACCCTGACCATCGCCGCCATCGCCGCCTCGCTGGCCGCCTGCAGCTCCGTGCCGCTGGACCAGAACGGCTCGGGCAACGGCTCCGATTCGGCGTCCGCTGGGCAAATCATGGATCCCTTCAATCCGCAAAGCCCGCTCGCGCAACAACGCTCGGTCTACTTCGATTTCGACAGCTACACGGTGCCCGAGCAGTACCGCGGCGTCGTCGAGATGCATGCCAACTACCTGACCAGCCACCAAGGCCAGAAGGTCCGCGTGGAAGGCAACACCGACGCGCGCGGCAGCACCGAATATAATCTGGCTCTGGGCCAGCGCCGTTCGGACGCCGTGGCACGCATGATGACCCTGCTGGGCGTCAACGCCAACCAGATCGAAGCGATCAGCTTCGGCAAGGAACGTCCCAAGGCCCTGGGCAACACCGACGCCGATTACGCCGAGAACCGCCGCGCCGACATCAACTACCAGCGTTGATCTCGGCCAGGCTGTGCCAGCGCCGTAGCGGCCCCCGCTACGGCGTTTTTTCATTGCCGGGCCGCCCCAGGATGAAACCGTCCCCGCGGGGGCGGCAAGCGGGAGAGCCCGCGCAGCGTGGGGGACTTTTTCATTTGGATCAGAGACTCATGACCGCATCGACCCATCGCCTGCATGCCCTTTCCGCCGCCGCTCTGCTGGCGCTGGCGCTGGCGGCGCCCGCCGCACAGGCCTTCGCCGACGACGAGGCGCGGCGCGCCATCCTGGAACTGCGTACCCAGATCAAGCAGATGAACGAACAGAACCAGCAGGCCAGGCTGCAGCTGGCCGATCAGATGGATCTGCTGCACCAGGAAATCGCCACGCTGCGCGGCCGCGTCGAAGAATTGAGCCAGCGCACCCCCGCGGCGGACGGCAACGCGCCTCAGACCCCGCAAGCCGGCGACCCGCAGGAGCAGGCCGCCTACGAGGCCGCGGCCGATCAGTACCGCAACGGCCGCTACAAGGAAGCCGCCGCCGGCTTCGCCACCTTCATCCAGTCCTATCCCGACAGCGCCCTGGCCGGCGATGCCCTGTTCTACCTGGGCAGCAGCCAGTACGCCTCCAAGGACTTCAAGAATTCCATCCAGACAATGCAGACGCTGGTGAAGAACCACCCCGACGATCCCCGGGCGCCCGACGCCCTGCTGGTCGTGGCGGCCGACCAGATCGAACTCAACGACATGAAAGGCGCCAAAACCAGTCTGCAGCGCATCATCAAGGACTACCCCGGCAGCGCCGCCGCCGAAACGGCCAAGAGCCGCCTGAAGCTGCTGTAACTCCGTCCCAGCGATGCCGGCTCCGCGCACCGACCCGCCGCACCACGTCCTCGCCCTGCCCGACGGCGGCCTGCACTACACCCAGGCCGGCGTCGGCGCGGACGCACCGATCCTGCTGATCCACGGCTCGCTGTGCGACTACCGCTACTGGCGCTGGCAGGTCCCCGCCTTCGCCGAAACGCGCCGCGTCATCGCCCCCAGCCTGCGCGGCTGCTGGCCCGACGCGCAGTCCCACCCCCGGGCGGAATATGCCATCGACCATCACGCCGACGACTTGGCCCACCTGCTCCGGGCGCTGGACGAGCATGGCGGCGCGCACGTGATCGGCCATTCGCGCGGAGCCCAGGTAGCCCTGGCCCTGGCGACCCGCGCTCCGCAGCTGTGCCGGTCGCTGACGCTGGCCGATCCGGGGTTCCGTTTCGCGGACGAGCCTGAAACGGCCATCTTCTACGCCGACGCCGTGCAGCGGCTGCGGGACGGGGACGCGGAAGGTGCGATCGAACGGTTCATCGACACAGTGAACGGCGCCGACACCTGGCGCAGGATGGTCGGCTGGTTCAAAGACATGGTGCGTGACAACGCCGCAACGCTGCTATCGCAGATCCGCGAAGCCAATCTGCCGGTGGACCCGCGCGACGCCGCCGCCCTGCCCTGCCCGGTGCTGCTGGTCGGGGGCGCGCAGAGCCCCGCCAAATACGGCACCCGTCAGGACCGGCTGCAGCGGCTGCTGCCACAAGCCCGACGCGCGCGCATCGCCCTGGCCGCCCACGGCATGAACCTGGCCAACCCCCGGGCCTTCAACCGCACGATCCTGGAGTTTGTCGCGAACGCCTGAGCCCCGCCCGCGCGGCCGCCAGGATGGACGCATGAAGCCGCGGCACGCGCGAGGCATGCCGCGGACGCTCCATGGACCTCAGTGCTTCATGTGCGGCATGTCGTGCCCGCCCATGCCCGACATGGCCTTGGGCGACTTGACCTCGCAGGTCGCGGAGAAGCCTTCGCCATTGGCCAGGGTGAAGTCCACCCGCACGGCATCGCCGACCTTCAGCCCGTCGCGGGGCTGTTCCAGCATCAGATGGTAGCCGCCCGGCTTGAACGCCAGATCCTTGCCCGCTGGAATGGCGACCTGGTGGACCATGGACATCTTGCTCATTCCGCCGGATTCGGTGGTTTCGTGCAGCATGATCATGCCGTAGTCGGGCGAATGGGCGCCCGTCAGCAGCGCGTCTTCCGACCCCGCGTTATGCGCCACGAAGAACCCGCCCGAAGGGGCCGGGGACGGAATCAGGCGAATCCAGCAATCGGACGCCGTCACGGTGGCGGAGGTCTTGGCAGGCGCGCCTTGTGCGGCGCCATGTCCCTGCGCCCAGGCCGAGGCCGACACCGCCAGCAGCAGGCCGGCCGAAATTCCCAGTGTGCGCGTCAAAGATTTCTTCATTTCACTACCCATGATGTGGCCCGCAGTCCGTCTCGGCGTCCCGCGGCGGGACCGGCCGGAACGCCGGCCGGCGCGGCCGGAGGCATCCAGCCTGACCCGGCCGGGCCAGTGTACTATGGGCTTTTCGACTTATCTTTGCGCCATGTCCAAGCCGCTCGAAATCGTCGCCGAATCCGGACCGTCAGATACCGGGACTCCGGAGCCCCGCATCGGCCTCGAGGAATTCCGCGGCCTGCTGGACCGGCTGCACCCCTTCGCCGCCGTGCTGGGCATCGAGATCCTGGACATTCAGTACGGGCAGGCCACCCTGCGCCTGCCGCCCAGCCCGGTCAACCAGCGGCTGGGCGGCATCGTCGCCGGGCCGATGCTGATGGGTCTGGCCGACCTGGCCCTTTACGCGGCCGTGGTCGGCGCCACCGGTGTCGCCGAATCGGTCACCGCCAGCCTGACGATCAATTTCCTGCGGGGCGCGCCGGCCGGCGGGATCATCGCCCAAGCCCGGATACTGAAAACCGGCCGCATGACGGCCGGCGAGGCGCTGCTGCTGCCCGAAGGCGGCGGGGATCCGGTGGCCCAGGTGGTCAGCACCTGGGCTGTTCCTCGCAAGGCGGAGTAAGAAACCTTTTTGCCGCCGAACCGGCCCTCGGAGGATGAGCCCGGACAGGACGGCTTCCGCGGACTGGCCCGCGCCTGGAGAATCCAGGCGGCACGCGGGCCGCGAGGGGGTCGCAAGCGGCCGAAGACCACGCGGCGAGAGAGGCTCTCAATTCCTGGTCAGCTTGCCGACGACGCCTTCGACGTAGTAGTCCATGGCATTCAGGCCCTTGTCGTCCAGCGCGCCCTCGGACAGGACCTCTTTGCCCTCGTTGGTCTTGATCGGCGCGGCGAAGACGTTCAGGGTGCCGTTGGCGATGGCGTCTTCCTTGGCCTTGAGGTCGGCCTTCAGGGCATCGTCCACGGCCGGACCGAAGCCTTCGAGAGCGACCATGCCTTCCTTGAAGCCGCCCCAGACCTGGTCGGACTTCCAGGTCCCGTCCAGCATGGCCCTGGCCTCGCGGGTGAAATACGGGCCCCAATGATGGGTGACGGCGCCCAGCTGGGCGTGGGGACCGAACTTCAGCATGTCGGAATGGTAGGCAATGGCCCACTTGCCGCGCTCCTCGGCCGCCTGGACGGCGGCGGTGGAGTCGGTGTGGTGGGTGACGATGTCGGCGCCCTGGTCCAGCAGGGCCAGCGCGGCGTCGCGTTCCTTGCCCGGATCGAACCAGCTGTTGACCATGATGACGCGCACCGTGGCGTCGGGCTTGACGCTGCGCAGGCCGCGCGTGAAGGCGTTGATGCCCTGCAGGACCTCGGGGATCGGGTAGGCGCCCACATAGCCCACGACGCCGGTCTGGGTCTTGCGCCCGGCCAGGATGCCGGCCACATAGCGCGCCTGGTAGAAGCGGGCGTTGGTGGTGGCGACGTTCGGCGCGGTCTTGTAGCCGGTGGAGTGCACGAACTTCACGTCCGGAAACTGCTTGGCGACCTTGATGGTCGGATTCATGTAGCCGAAGGACGTGGTGAAGATCAGCTTGTTGCCCTGCTGTGCCAGGTCGCGGATGACGCGCTCGGCGTCGGCGCCCTCGGGCACGTCCTCGACGAACTGGGTCTTGACCTTGTCGCCCAGCTGCTGCTCCATGTACTTGCGACCCAGGTCCTGCTGCCAGGACCAGCCGGCCTCGCCCACCGGGCTGACATAGACGAAACCGATCTTCAGGGGCTCCTGGGCGGCGGCGGGGCCGGCGGTCCAGAGGCATGCCGCCGCAGTGGCGGCCACCAGAGTTTGACGAATCAGGCGAGTTTTCATGGGGAGGGTCTCCGTGGACGACAACGATCAGTGATTGGGATTGAACACGCGCCCCAGGGACGCGGGCATGTTGATGCGGATCCAGTTCACGTTGCGCGAGATCAGGACCAGCACCAGGATGGTGGCCAGGTAGGGCAGCATCGACAGCAGCTGGGAGGCGATCGGCACGCCCAGCGCCTGCATGTGGAAAGTCAGGATGGTGATGCCGCCGAACAGATAGGCCCCGGCCAGCACCCGCAGCGGACGCCAGGTGGCGAATGACGTCAGCGCCAGGGCGATCCAGCCGCGTCCGGCAACCATGTTTTCAACCCACATCGGCGTGTAGACCAGCGACATGAAGGCCCCGGCCAGGCCGCAGCAGGCTCCGCCGAACAGCAGAGCCGCCAGGCGGATCCGGCGCACCGGATAGCCCAGGGCGTAGGCGGATTCGGGGGATTCGCCCACGGCGCGCAGGACCAGACCGGCGCGCGTGCGATACAGGAACCAGGCCAGTCCGACGGCCAGCGCCAGGGCGCCGTAGACCAGGGGATGGTGCTGGAACAGGGCCGGACCGATGAAGGGCAGGCCGGACAGCCCCGGCACCGCCCAGGACGACGCCTGAATCGTCGCGCCGACGTAGGGCAGGCCGATGAAGGCGGACAGGCCGACGCCGAACAGGGACAGGGCCAGGCCGCAGGCGACCTGGTTGGCGCCCAGCCAGACCACCAGCCAGGCAAAGAGGCCGGCCAGCAGTGCCCCGACGGCGGCCCCGGCGAGAAAGCCCAGGCCGGAGCTGCCGGTCTGCACGGTCACGGCGAAGCCCAGGGCCGCCGCCACCAGCATCATGCCTTCGGAACCCAGGTTGATGACGCCGGACTTCTCGTTCACGAGCAGGCCCAGCGCCGCCAGCATCAGCGGCGTGCCGGCGTTCATGGCGGCTGCGATCAGGGGAGCCAGTACGTCCATGGCGTCAGCGCCTCCAGCGCAGGCGTTGGTGGATCAGGACATCGCAGGCCAGCAACGAGAACAGCAGGATGCCCTGGAAGATGCCGGTGATGGCGCTGGGCATGCCCAGGCGCGTCTGGGACAGCTCGCCGCCGATGTAGAACAGGGCCATGACGAAACTGGCGAAGATCACACCGATGGGATGCAGCCGCCCCACGAAGGCGACGATGATGGCGGCGAAGCCGTAGCCCGGCGAGACGGAAGGCGTGAGCTGGCCGATCGGCCCCATGATTTCACAGGCGCCGGCCACGCCCGCCAGGGCGCCGGAACCCAGCATGCAGCCCCACAGCGCGCGGCGCGAGGAAAACCCGGCATAGCGCGCGGCCAGCGGCGCCAGGCCGCCCACCGTCAGGCGATAGCCGACGAACAGACGGGACAGCAGCAGCCAGGCCGTCAGCGCCGCCGCCAGCGCCAATCCGAAGCCCAGGTGCAGGCGGGTACCCGGCCACACCGGCAACAGGAAGCCGTCGTCGAACAGCCGCGACTGCGGGAAGCCGAAGCCATCCGGATCGCGCATCACACCATGCACCAGGTAGCTGAGCAGGAGCTGCGCCACGTACACCAGCATCAGCGACACCAGGATTTCATTGGCATGGTAGCGGTCGCGCAGCCAGGCCACCAGTGCCGCCCACGCCGCACCGCCCAGGGCGCCGGCCAGCAGCGCCAGCGCGATCATCACCGGCCCGCCCCCGCCGCCCGTCCCGTCGTCGAACCGGAGGATGAACGCGCCGGCCACGATCGCGCCGACGACCAGTTGGCCTTCAGCCCCGATGTTGAAGATATTGGCGCGGAAGCACAGCGCCAGACCGACTGCGCACAGCAGCAGCGGCGCCATCTTGACGCCGATCTCGGCCCAGCCGTGCCGATTTGCGAGCGGCTCGACGAAAAAGGCGGCCAAGCCTTCCAGGGGCGGCTTGCCCACGGCCATGAACATGAAGACGCCGCACAACGCCGTCAGCGCGACCGCCATCAGGGGCGACAGCCACACCATCCGGCGCGAGGGCTCGGCGCGGGCGATGAGCTCAAGCATGGACGGCCTCCGGCATGGCGCGACCGGCCGGCGGTCCGGCGGCATCGGCCCCGGGCCACAGGCCGCTCATCCACTGGCCGATCCTTTCGCGTGTGGCCTCGGCGCGGTCAATGGAAGGCGACAGGCGTCCCTTGGCCAGGACGACCAGGCGGTCGGACAGTTCGAACAATTCGTCCAGTTCCTCGGAAATCAGCAGGATGGCGCAGCCCGCGTCGCGCAGCGCCAGGAGTTCGCCCCGGATCTGCGCCGCCGCGCCCACGTCCACCCCCCAGGTGGGCTGGGCGATGATCAGCAACCGGGGCTGGCGCGCGATTTCTCGGCCGACGATATATTTCTGCAGGTTGCCCCCCGACAGGCTGCCGGCCAGGGCCTGCGGGCCGGGCGCCTTGACGCGAAAGCGCTCGATGATGCCCGCCGTGACGCGGCGCACGGCCCCGTCGCGGATCCAGCCGTGCCGCACCGTATCCGGCCCCTGGTGCGAAAGCAGCAGGTTGCGCGCCAGGGACAGCTCGGGCACGGCGCCGCGCCCCAGGCGTTCCTCGGGCACGAAGGCCATGCCCCGCATCCGCCGCCACGCCGATGAGCGATGACCGACGGGCAGGCCGTCGAACAGGATGCTGTCGCGGGCCGCGCGCGTGTCCTCGCCCGAAAGCGCCCCCATCAATTCCTGCTGGCCGTTGCCGGACACACCCGCCACGCCCAGGATCTCGCCCGCGCGCAAATCCAGGTCGATGTCCGCCAGCGGCGTGGCGAAGGGATGCGCGGGCGGCAGATCCAGGCCGCGCACCTGGAGCAGCACCGGCCCGGCCGCCCGCGCCCGATGCTCGTGCACCGGCAGGTCGGCGCCGATCATCAGGCGTGACAGACTGGCCTCGGTTTCCTGGCGCGGGTCGCAGACCCCGGTCACCCGGCCGGCGCGCATCACCGTGCAGCGATGGCACAGGGCGCGGATCTCATCGAGCTTGTGGCTGATGTACAGGATGCTGCAGCCTTCGGCCGCCAACTGGCGCAGGACGTCGAACAGGCGCAGGACGTCGAACAGGCGCAGCACGGCCTGCGGCGTGAGCACCGAGGTGGGTTCGTCCAGGATCAGCAGGCGCGGCTTGCCCAGCAGGGCGCGCACGATCTCCACGCGCTGGCGCTCGCCCACCGACAGGGTGTGGACGTGACGGCGCGGCTCGACGTCCAGACCGTACTGCGCCGCCGTGGCGACGATCCGCGTTTCCAGTGCCCGCATGTCCGTGCCCGACGGCAGCCCCAGGGCGATGTTTTCCGCCACCGTCAGAGTGTCGAACAGGGAAAAATGCTGGAACACCATGCCCAGGCCCAGAGCCCGCGCCGCCGCCGGGTTGGCGATCCGGACTTCCTGGCCGTCCCGGTGGACGGTGCCTTCATCGGGGCGGACCACGCCGTAGATGATTTTCATCAGGGTGGACTTGCCGGCGCCGTTTTCACCCAGGATGGCGTGGATCTCGCCCGGCTCGACCGTCAGGTCGACCGCGTCGTTGGCCCGGACCGCCGGGTAGGACTTGCTGATGTTTCGTAAGGCCAGTCGCGGGGGCATGCAGGCATCCAGTGTCCTGTTCGACCAATTCAAATACTCATCTTTGGCGCCTGAGCTCGCCATACTGCGTTGCTTGTCCACCTCACCGCTTGCAAGCGGTTCGGATTCGTCAGGCACGGAGCAGTCCGCAGATACAAGGGACTGCTCCGTGTCCAGACTCATCCTCGCGATAGCACCAGCTGTCGCCTCGGTTTGCGCCTTGCCTGACAAGCCCATGCATCCGAATTCAAGTGACCAAACTCACCAGACAGGACACTAGCCGGGCCGGACATGCGCGATCCCCCCGCCGCCGTACCAGAGGAGCGCCGGGCGATGGCACCGGAATATCACTGTGAATGAATGATCAATATTATTGCACGATGATGATGCGCCGTGCCGGATGCAATACGAGGATCTTTCAAGCTTCGAGGGTCATGCGCCCGGCGAACCACAGAAACAGCATCCCCACCAGACCGCTGCCGGCTCGCGCCAGGCCCTGGCGCCGCCGGAACGCCGCCGCCAGACGCGAGCCCCCGAAGATCAAGGAAGACAGGTACAACAGGCTGCACGCCTGCAGGATCGCGGCCAGGATGAAGAAAGGCAGGGCCGGATGCGGGTAGGCCGGATCGACGAACTGCACGAAGAACGACAGCAGGAACAGAATGGCCTTGGGGTTGAGCAGGCTGAGCAGCAAGGCCTTGCGAAAGGGGCTTCCCGGGCCGCCGGTCACCGCATGGGTCTGCGCCGGCCCCGGCCGCCAGGCCGACATCAGCAGCCGGATCCCGAGGTACGTCAGGTACACCGCCCCGGCGGCCTTCAGGGCCACGAACACCATGGGCAGCAGCCGCAACACCGAGGCCGCGCCAGCCGCCGTCAGGGTCATCAGAATGGAATCGCCGACGAATACGCCGAGGGCGGCCTGGTAGCCGGCCCGTACGCCGCGCCCGGCGCCGGTGGCGAGCACGAACAGGGAGTTCGGTCCCGGCAGCAGGACGATGAAGATCGTCCCGGCAAGATAGGTCCAGACATCCAACACACCATATTGCGCCAGCATGGCAGGCCTCGCTACCGGGGAGAAGCCGGTATTTTATCGCCGCCGGTGGACGACGACGCCCGGAGCGACGGCGACCGGAGCCCCGCCGCGCTCAGGCGCAGGCCATCCGCTCGGCGACACGCATCGATCCGGTGCTGGCGTGGCGCTCGTGCCAGGACAGGGCCTCGCCGATGAGATGCGGCGTATGACCGCCCCTGGCGCAGGCGCGGCGGAAGTAATCCATCAGCTCGTCCCTGTAATCTGGATGCGCACAGCATTCGATGACGCGGGGCGCGCGCTCGCGCGGCGCCAGATTGCGCAGATCGGCCAGACCCCACTCGGTCACCAGGATGTCCACATCGTGCTCGGTATGGTCCACATGGGCCACCATCGGAACGACGCTGGAGATGTCGCCGCCCTTGGCCACCGACTTGCTCACGAAGATCGACAGGTGGGCATGGCGGGCAAAGTCGCCCGAGCCGCCGATGCCGTTCATCATCCGCGTGCCGCCAACGTGCGTGGAATTCACGTTGCCATAGAGGTCGAATTCCAGCGCCGTATTGATGGCGATGATGCCCAGGCGGCGCACGATCTCGCAGTGATTGCTGATTTCCTGGGGGCGCAGCACGATCCGCCGGGCATATTCGTCCAGACGCTCCATGAAGCGCCGGTACACCGGCTCCGACAAGGTGATCGACGAGGCCGAGGCAAAGGACACGCGGCCTGCGTCGATCAGGGCGATGGCGCTATCCTGAAGGACCTCGGAATACATCCGCAGGTCGCGGAACGGCGCGTCCACCAGCCCGTGCACCACCGCGTTGGCGATGGTGCCGATGCCGACCTGCAGCGGCAGCAGCGTGTCGGACAGGCGTCCGGCGGCCACCTCGCCCCGCAGGAAGCCGATGATGTGGCGGGCGATCGCCCGGGTGTCCTCGTCGGGCGGCTGGACGTTGGAGGGGCTGTCGGGATGTCCGGTGACGACAATGGCGGCGATGCGCGACGGGTCGACGGGGATCGCCGGCGTGCCGATGCGCTGGTCCGGCTCGGTCAAAGGAATGGGCTTGCGCCCGGGACGATCCTCGGGCACGTAGATGTCGTGCAGGCCCATCAGACTCATGGGCACGCTGGTGTTCAGTTCGACGATCACCCGGTCGGCCTGGGCGACGAAGCTGGCGGAATTGCCTACGGACATGGAGGGCACGATGCCGCCATCGGGCAGGATGGCGACCGCCTCGACCACGGCGATGTCGATTTTCGGCAAGTGACCCGCGCGCAGCTGCTCCACGGTCTCGGACAGATGCTGGTCGATGAACATGACCTGCCCGTCGTTGATCTTGCGGCGCAGCCGGGCATCGGCCTGGAACGGCAGGCGGCGCGCCAGCAGCCCGGCCTCGGCCATGAGGCCGTCGCTGTCATTGCCCAGCGACGCTCCCGTGACCAGGTTCAGCCGCAAGAACTCATGCCGCGCCCGCTCCGCGAGCGCGGCGGGCAGGGCCTTGCAGTCCCCGGCGCGGGTGAAGCCGCTCATCCCGACCGTCATGCCGTCCCGGAACAGGGCGGCGGCCTCGGGCGCCGTCATGATCCTCGATCTCAGCTCGGCGCATTGCAGGCGCTCCATCATCCTGGTCTCCTCGTCTATTGGTGCGATGACGAGTCGAGATTATCATTGCCAATATTCATGATATTCATAGATATAATTCTATAAATTCATGATACGGAGTGCTTGCCACCATGGACATGCGCGCGCTCAGCTACTTCGTCGAAACCGCCAGGCGGCAAAACTTCACTCACGCCGCCACGGCCCTGGGCGTCACGCAATCGACGGTCAGCAAGATGATCCGCCAGCTCGAGGACGAGATCGGCGCTCCGCTGCTGGACCGGGAGCGGCGTCCGGCGCGGCTCACCGACATGGGCCGCGTGGTTCTGGCGCGCGGGCAGGATGTGCTCGCGGCGCACCGGGCCCTGCTGCGCGACATCGCCCGCACCCAGGCCCTGGAACTGGGCCGGCTGGACCTCGGCCTGCCGCCGATGATCAACCGCCTGTTCACCGCGCCGCTGAAGGAATACCGCCAGCGCCATCCGAAGATCGAGGTCGCGCTGCATGAGGACACAGGGCGTGCCATCGAGCGCCTGGTGGCCGAGGGCCGGCTGGACCTGGGATTCAGTCTGATGCCGGTGGCGCCGGAACTGGGCCTGCACCCGCGGGTCGTCGCCCGCCACAGGATCCTGGCCGTCGGCCAGCCCGGGCTGATGCGGACGCTGCCGCCCTCGCCTCGGGTCCGGGACCTGCGCGGGCGGCCAATGGTCCTGCTGGACGACGACTTCGCGCTGTCGCGCCTGCTGGACCGGCAATTCCAGGCCGCCGGCTTCGAGCCGCTGATCGCCGCCCGCAGCGGTCAATGGGACTGGACCCTGTCCATGGCGCAGGCGGGCATGGGCATCGCGCTGCTGCCCGAGCCCTTTGTCCGGAACCCGGCGGACCTGGGGCTCGACGCCCGTCCCCTGAGCCCCGACGCGCCGAGTTGGGACATCGCCTTGCTGTCGCCGGACTGGCCGATGCTCAGCCACGCGGCCCAGGCCTGGATGGACCTGTGCCGCCAGCACATCGACGGCCCCTGGCCCCGGATGGGGGACGTCGGACCGGACTGAGACGCGGCGCCCGGGCCGGCGACGACCCGGGGATCAGGCCACAGCCTTTTCCTCGGTCGCGACCGAACTGCGGATCAGGTGGTCGAAGGCGGCCAGAGCGGCCTTGGCGCCTTCGCCGGCGGCGATGATGATCTGCTTGTACGGGACCGTCGTCGCATCGCCCGCCGCGAACACGCCAGGTACCGAGGTCTGGCCCCGGGCGTCGACCACGATCTCGCCGTGCTTGCTGAGCTCGACCGTACCCTTGAGCCACTCGGTGTTGGGCACCAGGCCGATCTGGATGAACACGCCTTCCAGTTCGACGCGATGCGCGGTGCCGCTCGCGCGGTCCGTGTAGCTCAAGCCGACCACGCGCTTGCCGTCGCCGTGGATCTCGGTCGTCTGGGCCGAGGTAATGACGGTCACATTGGCCAGGCTGCGCAGCTTGCGCTGCAGCACGTCGTCGGCCCTCAGCGCATCGCCGAACTCGATCAGGGTGACATGGCCCACGATACCGGCCAGATCGATCGCCGCCTCGACGCCGGAATTGCCGCCACCGATGACCGCCACGCGCTTGCCCTTGAACAGCGGACCGTCGCAATGCGGGCAGTAGGCCACCCCGCGGTTGCGGTATTCGTCCTCGCCGGGCACGTTGATCTGGCGCCAGCGCGCGCCGGTGGACAGGATCACGGTGCGGGCCTTGAGCGTCGCGCCGCTGGCCAGTTCGACCTGGATCGACTTGCCCGGCACCAGGCGGCTGGCCCGCTGCAGGTTCATGATGTCGACCTCGTAGGCCTTCACGTGCTGCTCCAGCGCGACGCCGAATTTCGGTCCTTCGGTTTCCAGCACGGAGATGTAGTTCTCGATCGCCATGGTGTCGAGCACCTGGCCGCCGAAACGCTCGGCCACCACGCCCGTGCGAATGCCCTTGCGCGCCGCGTACACGGCAGCCGCGGCGCCCGCCGGGCCACCACCGACCACCAGCACGTCGAACTCTTCGCGGGCGTTCAGGGCCTCGACCCTGGCGGCGTCATCGCCCGCGTCCAGCTTGGCCAGGAATTCCTCGACTCCGGCGCGGCCCTGGTGGAACAGCTCGCCGTTCAGGAATACGGCGGGCACGGACAGGATCTCACGCTTCCGGACTTCATCCTGGAACAAGGCGCCGTCGACCGCCACGTGGCGGATGCGCGGATTGATCACGGACATCGCGTTCAGCGCCTGCACCACGTCCGGGCAGTTCTGGCACGACAGTGAAAAATAGGTCTCGAACCGGTAGTCGCCCGGCAGATTGCGGATCTGCTCGATCACCGCGTCGTCCAGCTTGGGCGGGTGGCCGCCGACCTGCAGCAGCGCCAGCACCAGCGAAGTGAACTCATGCCCCAGGGGGATGCCGGCAAAACGCACGGCCACATCGGTCCCGGCGCGGGCGATTTCGAACGACGGCGTGTGCGCGTCCCGGGGCGCGCCGTCCACCAGGGAAATCTTGTCGGACAGGCCGGCGATCTCCTCCAGCAAGGCACGCAACTCCCGAGAGGATTCGCCATCGTCCAGGGACGGGCGCAGCTCGATGGGCAGCGTCACCCGCTCGAGATAGGTTCCCAGTTGTCCTTTGAGACTCGCATCCAGCATATTCACACCTTTTTGGAGAAAAGCGTCCCCCCGGACGACACCAACATGGTATCGCCCGATCAGAAAGCGCGGGGGAGAAAAATCGGCGGCCCGCGGGCGGGCCGCCGAGGCATCACGGGGCGCGCATCCCGACGGCGCGCGCCGATCCGGCGATGGAAGGGATCAGATCTTGCCGACCAGGTCCAGCGAGGGGGTCAGCGTCTTGGCGCCTTCTTCCCACTTGGCCGGGCAGACTTCGCCCGGGTGGCTGGCGACGTACTGGGCGGCCTTGACCTTGCGCAGCAGTTCGGACGCGTCGCGGCCGATGCCGTTGTCATGGATTTCCAGAACCTTGATTTCGCCGGCCGGGTTCACCACGAAGGTGCCGCGCAGCGCCACGCCTTCTTCTTCGATCAGCACATCGAAGTTGCGGGCCAGCAGGTGGGTGGGATCGCCGATCATCGGATAGTTGACCTTCTTGATGGCGTCGGACGTGTCGTGCCAGGCCTTGTGGGCGAAGTGGGTATCGGTGGACACGGAATAGACCTCCACGCCCAGTTTCTGGAATTCGGCGTAGTGGTCGGCCAGGTCTTCCAGTTCGGTCGGGCACACGAAGGTGAAGTCGGCCGGATAGAACACGAACACGGACCACTTGCCGGCGACGGTCTGGTCGCTGACCTCGACGAACTTGCCGTTGTGATAGGCGGTGGCCTTGAAAGGCTTGATGACGGTGTTGATCAGGGACATGAGAAAAGCTCCTTGTTCAGGGTTCAGTGGAAAGGCCGCTAGTGTCCTGTCCGGCTAATTCCGATCCTTACCTTCGGCGCCTGGGCTGGCCATGCATCCGAATTCAAGTGACCAAACTCACCAGACAGGACACTAGGGCAACGAAGACCAGTGTAGGCGCGCCTGCTCGATAAGTAAAATTGATTGTTTAAATAGAGCCGATTGCCAACAACTATCGAAACCGGTCCTTGTGTTCTGAATTTTCATGATAGCGCGTTGTTTTATGCCGAAAACACATCGTGAAATATGCAAAAAAATTATGACACACAGGTATGATGCACATTCATTGGGTATCAGCTGTAGGCCATTGATAAAAAAGATATTTTAGACCTTAACGATCCTGGGGGATCACCATGCGCAAGAACCTGCCCGTCACTCAAAAAGAATACGATTTCCCCGACGGCGAAACGTTGTTGTCCGCCACCGACCTCAAAGGCCGCATCGCCTACGCCAACGCGGCGTTCGTGCGCGTGAGCGGCTTCGAATACACCGAATTGCTGGGCAAGGCCCACAACATCGTGCGCCACCCCGATGTTCCCCCCGAAGCCTACGAGGACCTGTGGGACACCCTGAAACAGGGCCGTTCCTGGACCGCGGTGGTGAAGAACCGGCGCAAGGACGGGGACCACTACTGGGTGCGCGCCAACGTCGCCCCCATCTACCACAAGGATGTCCTCAGCGGCTACCTGTCGGTCCGCACCAAGCCCAGCCGCGCGGAAATCGACGCGGCCGAGCACGTCTTCGCGACCTTCCAGACCGGCCGCCCGGTCGCGCGCTTCCATCGCGGCCTGCTGCTGGACACAGGCTGGCGGCGCTGGCGCAACGGGCTGCGCATACTGTCGCTGCGCCAGCGGCTGGCGTTGACCCTGGGCGGCCTGATCCCGCTATGGGCCGGCGTGGCCTGGCTGGCCGGGCTGCGGGACACGGCCTGGCTGGGCGCCGCCGGCGGCGGCGGCGCGCTGGTCCTGCTGGCCGGTCTGCTCCTGGACCATCGGCTGGTGCGACCGCTGCGCGCCATCCAGCGCCAGGCCGTCCAGGCCGCCACGGGCCAGCCCGTGGACAACTGGCATCTGCCCCGCCTGGACGAGATCGCCTCGATCCAGAAGGCCATCACGCAATCCAGCCTGAACCTTCGATCTTTCATCGACGACGTGCACGGCCAGTTGGGCGGCCTGCGCCACGCCTCGTCCGAGATCGCCCAGGGTAGCCAGAACCTCAGCGCCGAGACCGAGCTGGCGGCCAGCAGGCTGGCCGAAACCGCGACCGCGATGGACGGGCTGGCCGGACTGATCGAGAACAACGCCGGCAATGCCCGGCAGGCCGTGGACCTGGCCCAGGCATCGGGGGAGGCGGCCACCCGCGCGGCCGACATCGTGCACCAGGCCGCGCGGCAGATCGAGCGCATGGACGCGGCCAGCCAGAAGATCGGCGATATCGTCCAAGTGATCGACAGCATCGCTTTCCAGACCAACATCCTGGCGCTCAACGCCGCGGTCGAGGCCGCCCGCGCAGGGGAGGAAGGCCGCGGCTTCGCCGTGGTGGCCAGCGAAGTCCGGGCGCTGGCCCAGCGATCCGCGGCGGCCGCCCGGGAAATCGGCACCCTGATCCACGAGACCGTGCAGATCGCCCAGGGCGGCGTGGCCCGCACGCGCGAGGCGACCGAAGCCATGGGCGACATCCTCGAACAGAACCGCCAGGTCGGCGAACTGATCGGCCAGATCCACCAGGCGGGCGAGGATCAGGCCCAGGACCTGGCGCGCATCCAGCAGACTTTCGTCCAGCTCGGCGACCTGACCCGGGGCAATGCCGCGATGGCCGAGGAATCCTTCACCGCCGTGCAGACCCTGGACGGCCAGACCCTGAACCTGGCCAGCGCGACTGAAGTGTTCCGCCGGGATGCGGATGCCAGCGCGCCCGCGCTGCCCCAGCCCGTGCCCCTGCGACGCCTGACGGCGGCATAAGGAGGACGCGCGCGGCCACGCTCCGGACACTACACTGTGGATACAGCAGCCACGCCGCCTGAAAAGGTCACCCCTTGGCACCCACACGCTCCGTCCGCAGACGCCCCGCACGCCTGTTGCTCGCCATCCTGCCCGTCCTGTGCTGCGGCTGGCCCGCGCACGCCGCGCACATCCTGGTGGACGCGGGCCATGGGCCGGAGCGGCCGGGCGCGACGGGTGCCAGCGGACGCGCCGAATATCGATACAATCGGGACCTGGCCGCCGCCCTCGCCCGCGCGCTCGCCGCGCTGGGCGACCGGACGACCCGGGCCGAGGGCATCGGAGCGGACATCCCCCCGGCCAGGCGCGCGGCGGGCGCGCCGGACGCCGACCTCCTCGTCTCGATCCACCATGACTCGGCGCAGGCGCGATATCTCCTGGCGGGCCACCAGGCCGAGTTCGCCGGCTATTCGATCTTCGTCTCGGCACTGAACCCGCACCCCGGCCGAAGCCTGCGGTGCGCGCGGGACATCGGCTCACACCTGCGGGCGGCGGGTGAACGGCCGTCGGAATACCACGCCGAACCGGTCGAGGGCGAAAACCACCCGTTCATCGACCGCCGCCTGGGCATCCACCGCTACGACGCGCTGGCGGTGCTGCGGACCGCGCCCATGCCCGCTGTCCTGGTCGAGGCGGGCGTCATCGTCAATCCCCGGGAGGAAGCCCGCCTCGGAACGCCGGAGACAATCGCGCGCCTGGCCCGGGCCATCGCGCGGGGGGCGCATGGGTGCCTGAAGGACCCGCGGGCCGGTGATTGACGCGTGGGCCTCCGCCCGACAGCCGCTGTCGAACGCCACTGAGTTCCAGACCTGGGTCCATTTAAAATCAATACGTTGCATGCAATCCGTCATCGAGCTTTGAACTGTTTGGTCGTTCAATTTTGAACTTTCCGTACTCTCCACCGCTTAGTTTTGAACTTTCCGGATTAATCAATGCGCGCTACGGCTATCGGCCTGAGGCTGATGCCGGCAAACGACGGCTGTCGGGGTAAACGTCTACAGCGATAGGCATCGTCAATCCGGACGCCGCTCCCGAAGTGCACCGCTCCTCCACTTCCATAGAAAACGACAGGTAGATCAAAGCCGCCCGTGCATGCTGCAGCAGCCGCAGGGTCTTCTGTTCCAGGTCTTCCCGGACGATCTGATGCACCAACCTATCGACGAAAGGCTCGGTCGGCGAGCCATATAGCGCCAGCGAATCGACCACCTTCACATTCTTGTGTTCCAGATGGTTGCGCAGCGCGTCTAGATCGCGTGCTTCTGGCAAAGCGACTCCCTTCAGCTTCGCGTCGAACAGATCCTTTGACAGCCAGAGCAACCCGCGCAAGAGATGTCGTTGTTGGTTTTCGCGTCCACTATAATTGCTATGGATAGCGCTGGGTTGTGCGGTTGTTTCATTGTGTCGCCAACAGCATTTCGCAGTGCCGCAGACACGGTCAGATAAATCTACTAATCACGAACCGTACTTGGCTTGAGGGGACTACATGGATGCTATTTCGGGGGCTGTGGATCAAGCGTTCGTTGCCTATTCGTCTCGTGACTCTCATTTGGCGGAGCTCATCTCGCTGGGCGTCTCCAAAGCAAACCGTCGCGTCGGAAAACGCATTCAGTACGCGCCTTGGGAATTTAACGACATAGCCGGAAACCCCCTAATTTCGCCGATTCTCCATGGGATCGAGTCGTCCAAGTATGTGGTTGCCGACATTACATATCTCAATCCCTGTCGTGGTCAAGTTTTTGTGGACACCGCGATAGGGCGTTTCAGGTAGTGGCTTTCTCGTAGTCGGTTGGTGATCGGTATCCGAGAGTGGAGTGCAGCCGATGGGTGTTGTAAAAGCCGACGATGTAGTGGTTGATGTCAGTGACTGCCTCAGCGGGGTTGGCGTAGTTTCGTTGCCAGACTCGCTCCATCTTCAAATTCAGGAAGAAGCGTTCCATCACGGCGTTATCCCAACAGTTTCCCTTGCGGCTCATGCTGGCAATCAAGCCGTGACGATCCAACAGATCCCGGTGGGCCTGGCTGGCGTACTGACTGCCACGGTCGGTATGCACAATCAGGCCGGGCGCGGGCTGGCGCAGTGCGATGGCCATGCGCAAGGCCGCACATACGAGCTCAGCAGGCATGCTGGGCGCCATCGCCCAGCCGACGACCTTGCGCGAGTACAAGTCCAGCACAGCAGCCAGATACAGCCAGCCGCGCCCAGTGCGGATGTAGGTGATGTCAGCCACCCAGGCTTGGTCAGGCGCCCTGGGATTGAAGCGCCGATCCAGGATGTTGGCGGCCACCGGCAGATCATGTCGGCTGTCGGTGGTGTGGACGAACTTACGCCTCCAGCGCGCCCGCAGGCCGTGCTGTTTCATCAACCCACGGACACGGTAACGGCCGACGTCCAGACCCTGAGCCTTCAACGCCGCAGACAGCCGACGGCTGCCGTAGTTGCCACCGCTGGCCAGGAAGGCGGCTTGCAGGGGCGTACTCAATGCACAGGCTCGCGGCGCTTGCTGCCGGTGGCGGGCAGCATACAGGCCAGAGCGGCTGACACCCAACAACCGGCACAGACGGGCAGTGCTGGCCTTCTTCTGCCACTGATCGATCAGTTTCTGGATCACTTCAGTGTTGTGTACGAAATCGGATTTGCAATAGGCAAGTCGCGTAGATGTTTTCTTGTTCGACATTCAGGAACGAAGGGGGATCAGAAGGCTGCCAGAGAGGTGGGTATCTTCGATACGCTGGGGTATGACAACTACGTTGACGATGATGCGTTGGCTAGCTCTCTCTCCGCGTATGTCGATCCGACCCCCCTTCCTTTATCCGCTTCGTTGGACAGATTGGCTCCTGTGTATGTTGTCGAGCCACCCGCAAAGGGTGGTATTGCTACGCTGATGACTTCTCGGCTAACGATCATGGTGGTAGGCACCACCCCTGAAGATGAAAGAGACTTTGGGGTGGAAGGTGTTGGGTGAAGGTCGTAAAAGTTTTTGGCGGCTCGACCCCCCGCGGCTAACGTGACCGGCCGGACTGACTCGCACCCCGGATTGCTTCCCTAGAGAGCGCACGCTAAACAGGCCGTTGGCGACATGTCGCCTTCAGGCACGTTCAGTCCCGGCACCCGCCACCTTCCACCCTTAAGTCTAATCGACAGGAGGTGGTATGGAACTGGGAGCGTTATACAAACGGGTGATCGGTCTGGACATTCATCAGGCGCAGATCACGGCCTGTGCGCTGATCGAGGAAGCAGACGGCTGCGCACGCATCGAGCAACGTCAATTCGGCGCGTTCAAGCGAGACCGTCGGGAACTGGCCGACTGGGTGGCGTCACTACGCCCCGACGAAGTCGTGATGGAGAGCACCGGCATTTACTGGAAGAGCCCGTATGCGGCACTGGAAGCGCGTGGCATCTGCGCCAAGGTGGTCAATGCGCGACATGTGAAGAACGTGCCGGGCCGCAAGACCGATGTGGGTGATGCCCACTGGTTAGCGACGCTGGCGCGAGCGGGATTACTGCGCGGCTCGTTTGTACCGCCGGCCAAGCTGCGGGAACTGCGCCTGATCGCCCGCCAACGACAGAAACTTGTCGGGCAACTGGCCAGCGAGAAGAACCGTCTGCACAAGGTGCTCACCGATAGCGGCGTGCGCCTGGGGGTGGTGGTCAGTGATCTGCACGGCCAGTCGGCACGCGCCATGGTCAAGGCGATCATCGCCGGACAAGCGCCGCAGGAGCGGTGATTGTCAACCTATCTGTCGCATTTTCTGAGTGACTCAAGCCGCCCGCTTGAGGTCTGAATTTCGCTTGGCACAGGACGCGTGACCCTTCTGCGGGTTGAGGAAGACCTCGTCGACTCTTGTCCAGTTGCGGGTCCTGCCGCTCCAGCGCTCCGGGTGCTTTTCGCGGGCCGCCCGATAGAGGGCATGGCGCCGTTCGAGCAGGCCGCGATCGCGCCCACAGTGACGCTGCTCAGGCGTCACGAAGCCGATAGCGCTGTGCCGGTGCTCGGTGTTGTACCAGCGCACGAACTCACCGACCCAGGCCCGGGCAGCCAGCAGACCGGTGAAGGGCTTGCGAGGGTAGCGGGGGCGGTACTTCAGAGTCCTGAACAAGGACTCTGAGTACGGGTTGTCATTGCTCACCGCTGGCCTGCTGAACGATGGCGCCACACCCAGCTCCCGTAGTGTCGCCAGCATGGTGGCGCCCTTCATCGGGGAGCCATTGTCGCTGTGTAACACCACCTGCCCTGGGAGGATGCCCTCGCGGCGGCAGATATCGCGCATCAGCTCACTGGCACGGGCGCTGTCCTCGGTGTCATAGACCTGCCAGCCCACGATGTGACGGCTGAACAGGTCAAGAAACAGGTACAGGTAGTAGTACTGGCCCCGCACGGTGGCGGGCAGATAGGTGATGTCCCAGCTGAAGAGCTGCCCTGGCGCAGTAGCCGTCAGCGCCCGAGGCCGATGCACCGGGCCAGGCGTGCGATCAGGCGTGCGATGCACCAGTTGCCCGGCGGTACGCATCAGCCTGTAGATCGTCGATTCACTGGCCAGATAGACCCCCGTATCCGCCAGGCGTGGCACGATCTGAGAAGCGGGCAGGTGGCCGTACTCGCTGCTGTTGACCACCCGCAGGATGCGATCACGCTCGGCATCGCTCAGGCGGTTGCAGGGCCGCTGTACCCGCGTGGGGCGCCCATCGCCTTGCTCCGGGGCCCGCCGCCAACGTTGCAGTGTGCGTGCGCTCAGATTGATTGCTTCACAGGCGCGTGCCTGTCGAGCACCAGCCGTGACCGCCTCAGTAATCAATGCCATGATCTGTCGGCGCTGTGTCAGTGAGGTCATTTGTCCTCGTCCTCCCACAGCGCCTGGTATTTTTTTTGCAGTACCAGCAGGGCTGCCGCCTCCGATAACGCCTTGTCCTTGCGGGCCAAATCACGGCGCACGCCAACCAGTTCCTCTTTGAGCCGACGCAGCTCCTGGATATCGGCTGCGGGCTTGTTCCCCGACTGTTCGAGCTCATGCTTCCAGGCCGTGAGCTGATGGGCGAAGATGCCCCGTTCCCGGCACCAGGCGTTGCGCGCCTCTTCGGCCAGAGAATGGGTCTCAAGCAGGGCCTGCAGCCGCTGTGCGGATGTCCACCGACTGGCGGGGGCCTCTTCTGAGGATTGCCTGCGCAAATGAGCCATCTTCGGATTGCGAATCCAGTTCTTCAGCGTATGGACCGACATGTTCAACTCCTGGGCCATGTCAGCCACCGTGCGCGTGCCGCGCTGCAGGGTCTTGCGGATCGCCTCCTCTTTGAAGGCCGTGCTGTAGGTCGTCAAATTCATCTAATCGTTCCAAATCCGATGCGACAACTAGTCTGACACAGGGGGGGAGGTGCTCAAGCTTGCCAGTCGCCGCCTGAAGGCCAGCCGCGAGGAAATCTTCGACGCCCTGCAAGGCGACCTGACGGCCAGCCATCACTTCGTCCTGGATGAACTGATGCAGCATGTCGAGGAAATCGAGGCCCGTATCGTTCGCTTCGATACCCGGCTGCTCGCCGAACTGAAATCCGAACACAACGCCTTGGCCCTGCTGCAAACCATTCCCGGCGTCGATCAGATCGGGGCTGCCATGCTGTTGGTCGAAATCGGCTCCGACATGGATGTCTTTGGTAGTGCCGATCGTCTTGCCTCCTGGGTCGGCATCTGCCCCGGCAACAACGAATCAGCCGGCAAGCGTAAATCCGGTCGTGTTCGCAAGGGCAATCTGTATGTCCGGCGCCTGTTGTGCGAGTTCGCTCACGCCGCTAGCCGTACTCAATCCGTCTTCAAATCGAAATTCCAGGCCTTGATGGTGCGCCGTGGCTAACGATCATGGTGGTAGGCACCACCCCTGAAGATGAAAGAGACTTTGGGGTGGAAGGTGTTGGGTGAAGGTCGTAAAAGTTTTTGGCGGCTCGACCCCGCGGCTAACGTGACCGGCCGGACTGACTCGCACCCCGGATTGCTTCCCTAGAGAGCGCACGCTAAACAGGCCGTTGGCGACATGTCGCCTTCAGGCACGTTCAGTCCCGGCACCCGCCACCTTCCACCCTTAAGTCTAATCGACAGGAGGTGGTATGGAACTGGGAGCGTTATACAAACGGGTGATCGGTCTGGACATTCATCAGGCGCAGATCACGGCCTGTGCGCTGATCGAGGAAGCAGACGGCTGCGCACGCATCGAGCAACGTCAATTCGGCGCGTTCAAGCGAGACCGTCGGGAACTGGCCGACTGGGTGGCGTCACTACGCCCCGACGAAGTCGTGATGGAGAGCACCGGCATTTACTGGAAGAGCCCGTATGCGGCACTGGAAGCGCGTGGCATCTGCGCCAAGGTGGTCAATGCGCGACATGTGAAGAACGTGCCGGGCCGCAAGACCGATGTGGGTGATGCCCACTGGTTAGCGACGCTGGCGCGAGCGGGATTACTGCGCGGCTCGTTTGTACCGCCGGCCAAGCTGCGGGAACTGCGCCTGATCGCCCGCCAACGACAGAAACTTGTCGGGCAACTGGCCAGCGAGAAGAACCGTCTGCACAAGGTGCTCACCGATAGCGGCGTGCGCCTGGGGGTGGTGGTCAGTGATCTGCACGGCCAGTCGGCACGCGCCATGGTCAAGGCGATCATCGCCGGACAAGCGCCGCAGGAGGTGCTCAAGCTTGCCAGTCGCCGCCTGAAGGCCAGCCGCGAGGAAATCTTCGACGCCCTGCAAGGCGACCTGACGGCCAGCCATCACTTCGTCCTGGATGAACTGATGCAGCATGTCGAGGAAATCGAGGCCCGTATCGTTCGCTTCGATACCCGGCTGCTCGCCGAACTGAAATCCGAACACAACGCCTTGGCCCTGCTGCAAACCATTCCCGGCGTCGATCAGATCGGGGCTGCCATGCTGTTGGTCGAAATCGGCTCCGACATGGATGTCTTTGGTAGTGCCGATCGTCTTGCCTCCTGGGTCGGCATCTGCCCCGGCAACAACGAATCAGCCGGCAAGCGTAAATCCGGTCGTGTTCGCAAGGGCAATCTGTATGTCCGGCGCCTGTTGTGCGAGTTCGCTCACGCCGCTAGCCGTACTCAATCCGTCTTCAAATCGAAATTCCAGGCCTTGATGGTGCGCCGTGGCTATAAACGGGCCATCATCGCCATCGGCCACAAAATACTGCGAACGATCTTCTTCATACTCCAGCGTGGCGAACACTACCGGGACAGCGCCACCGACTATGAGGCCCTATCCGTTCAACGCAACGCTCCACGCTGGATCAAGGCTCTGACCAAGTTCGGATTTATCCAACCTGCCAGCGCCTGAGCCGCACCGCCCTAGCCCTTACAGCCTTCGATGGCTGGGGGGGCGCTCGGTCAGAAATGCCTGTCTTTCACGCTATAAACGGGCCATCATCGCCATCGGCCACAAAATACTGCGAACGATCTTCTTCATACTCCAGCGTGGCGAACACTACCGGGACAGCGCCACCGACTATGAGGCCCTATCCGTTCAACGCAACGCTCCACGCTGGATCAAGGCTCTGACCAAGTTCGGATTTATCCAACCTGCCAGCGCCTGAGCCGCACCGCCCTAGCCCTTACAGCCTTCGATGGCTGGGGGGGCGCTCGGTCAGAAATGCCTGTCTTTCACGCTAAAGAAGGCCAGATACAAGTACAGAAGTTTCAATCCAGCCGAGGATTCAAGGCTTTCTGCGACAGACGCGATGCGCCAGGTCGGCGCATCCGCAGGTGTCCTGCTTTCGCTACTGGGCGGGGAGCACGACGAGAATCTTGTTCACGACACACGAACACTCTTCGTCGCCGGTCTCGCGCATGGGATGGATAAGCCGACACTGATTCTCGCCCACGCAAATGCAAAGATTCCGTTGGATGTGCGCGACGCCGTCAAGACATATTCTCGATCAGAAGACATAGTGCAGCACATTGCTGCCTTCTCGCTTGAAATCACCGAGCATCTGCAACAGGGGGACCCAACCCCGTTGAAAGGTCTTACGCCGCTGCAATCACTGCAAATCGGCGACCCTACTGCAGAGAACGAGATGACCACTCTCGATAGTTACTTTCTGGCGACGGACCAGTTCAGAAAGGCATTGAGAGGTGAGGTGGATATCGTCGTTGGGCGAAAGGGCGCAGGAAAGACTGCGCTTTTCATTCAGGTCCGGGACAAGATTCGATCCGACAAGCGCAACGTTGTGGTGGATCTGAAACCGGAGGGGTATCAGCTACTCAAGCTCAAGGAAGACATTCTTGCCCATGTGACCCAAGGCGCGAGCCATCATTTGGTGACGGCATTCTGGGAATATCTGATACTGCTTGAGATTACGTACAAATTGCTCGAAAAGGATCAGAACACTCACAAATTCAATCACGAGATTCGGGATCTGTACCTCGAGCTCGAGCATACCTATCGTACCGAGGGATATTCCGTTGAGGGCGACTTCTCTGAACGGTTGTTGGCGTTATCCCAGCGCATTGCTTTAGACTACGGTCAGCGTTACGGAAATAATGACGGCACCAAACTGACGACCGATCAGGTGACACAACTCGTCTACTCCCATGACGTGAAGGCGCTACGTGCCCAAGTCGTTCAGTATCTAGGGCACAAACAAGGAGTTTGGGTGCTGTTTGACAACCTCGATAAAGGGTGGAGCACGCAAGGCGTTGACGTCGTCGATGCAATGGTTCTTCGTTGCCTTATCGATGCCGGCCGGAAGGTCGAGCGTGACATGCGAAAGGCTGGGCACACGGTACATTGCATCGTGTTCATTCGGAACGACGTCTACGAACACCTGATGCGCCAGAGCGCTGACTACGGCAAGGAGATGCGTGTGACACTTGATTGGACTGATGCCGACATGCTCAGAGAACTTCTTCGTTTGCGTCTGGCCACATCACTCCCGAGCGGATCGAGTGAACTGACCTTTGATCAGCTCTGGCCCAAGCTATGTGTTTCTCACTACAAGGGTGAAGAAACGTCTTCGTACATCATTGAACGATCTCTGATGAGACCACGCAATATCATCAAGATATTTGCGCATGCCAAGGGGTTTGCGGCGAATCTCACACACGCGAAAATTGAAGAGACTGACTTGGAGAAAGGTGTTCGCACCTACTCACAAGATTTGCTGGTGGAGCTGGACCACGAACTTACCGATGTTTTCCCTGCGGCAAAGGATCTTTTGTACCAATTCATCGATGCTCCGGCGCGCATGTCGAGAGCGGAGCTGGAGTCATTCATACGCAGCGCAGAAATTGAGGATGACCAGATTGGCCGAGTCATCGATTTTCTTCTCTATTACGGAATTCTAGGCGTAGCAGTACCTGACGATCAAGTTCATTACATCTTCAATGTGAACTATGACCTAAAAATTCTTCAGGTCCGCGCAGCAAGAGCCTTGGACGAAGACGTGTATGTCATGAACCCCGCATTTTCCCCTGCTCTGGGAATTCGCGGCTCTGACTAGTACATCATCCTGTAAATAGGTTTAATAATTATCGGGTTGCAAATACGGCTGCAAGAGTGTGGCGACCACCTGTGCCATCTCGTCGAGCGAGCCTGTACCTGGCAACGGTTCCCAACGCCCACTATGGCTTCGAAAAGCCGCGCCATAATGATTGCGGCCCAACTCGGTCAGCCGCGCCACCACGGTCAACTGTTCATCGTCCACACGTTTGATCAGCAGATGGTGCCCGTAGGTTTGCGTAGCGATCTGCTCATGGCCGAGCAGGTGGCGCAGTTGTCGTTGCAAGTGGGTGGCGTGTTCTTTGGCGGATAAGGCTGGCATGTCGCTCCTCGTTATGATTCGCCGGTTTGTAGCGGATAGCCCCGGAAACTCCATTTGAACGGGCGTGCCGCCTGATTATGCGTGCGGACAAATTGTGCCGTGCGCTCGCGCAGGTGCGCAGTGCTGGTGTGACTGGCATGGCGCAGCACTCGGCGTGTATACCGGGCAAACCAGAGTTCGATCTGATTGACCCAGCTCGCGTGCAATGGCGTGAAGTGAAAGTGAAACCGTCCGGCATGCCGCGCATTGAACGCCTGCCAGACGGCCTGGGCGCGATGCGTGTTCAAATTATCCCAGACGACATGCACCTGCTGGTCAGGGTACGCAGCGGCCAGACGCCCCATTGTTCGGCGTCGTACTGGGCCAGCCAGCGGCGCACTGCGCTGTCAATCAGGTCCAGATCGCGACAAACCTGGCCCACGCTCAGACCTTGCTCTCGGATCATCTGCGCCACTTGGAGCTTGAAGGCGGCGTCAAAACTTCTACGAATACGGGTCATATCTTGCTGGCTCTCGTTGGGAAGGATGATCCCCTATCGAGGTGTCCACCAGAATTAGACCAGAACAGCATGTGCCTCTTGCTCGGCCAGTCCACAGATCACTATCACGGGCAGAGGCCTGCGGGACATCGGCGCTGGCATGTGCGTCAGGAAAAACGTCGATTATCACGACTCCTGAATCTCATAGAGGACCTCGCATGACGGAACCAGTATTCGGCGCACCTCCCATGGCCCAAACAGGAGAAGCTACTCACCGATACGCGTGTTGGTCAGCAAGGTAGTGGAGGCGTTGACCAGCGCCTGGACGGCCCGTGTTGCAGCGGGCTCATTCGCGTCGGCCTAAAATTCATACAAGCGCGACAGACTGGAAACCGCCTCGCTTGACTACTTGAGTGCCATCAGCGGGGCACTGGGAGCTCTTGGGCCGTGCCCAAACTATCCGCCCAAGATTTCACCGCCTGATGTTCGATGACCCGACCTGCGTCTACATCAGCCAATGCCTCGTAGGTGAGCCGATCCCGTTCTTCTTCCTGGGCGATCCAGGCGGCCAGTGCCTGCTTCACGACCCAGTCACGTGATCGATCAAGTCGCGCCGCCACCTTGTCCACCTTGTCGGCCAGCTGCAGCGGCACATGTGCGGTCAACACCTTGGTTGTCACCGTCATGTCACACTCTCCATCTAGGTTGGTTAGGAAATCATCCTAGTAATTAGGAATAAATTGATCAAGAGGCGCTCATATCCCACGCATTGGCCATGCGTAGGCCAGCCATGGACCAGCGGGGTAGCGCCCATGCATTCCAAGCAGCAAAAAACACAGAAATGCCCCATTTTTGAACCCCACCTCAACCCCATTTTTGCCTCAAAATCCGCAACAATGCGGGATCTAGCCATTTTTCAGAGTTCAAAACTGAACGGCGGAAGTTCAAAACTCAGTGGCGTTCGACAGCGTTCGACAGCTTCACTCACTTGTAACAACCCCCTTCCCGCTCTTGAAATGCCTGAAATCATCCTTATAATTAGCACTCGATGGGGTTGAGTGCTAACAACGCCTCGCCCCCGCTCCCTTCAATTTCTACGTACAGGAGTTCCTCCATGGCACTGCGTCCTTTGCACGATCGCGTGATCGTCAAGCGTCTGGACAACGAGCGCACCACCGCCTCGGGTATCGTCATCCCTGACAGCGCGGCTGAAAAGCCCGATCAGGGCGAAGTCCTGGCCGTCGGCCCCGGCAAGAAGACCGAGGACGGCAAAGTGATCCCGGTCGATCTGAAGGTCGGCGACAAGGTCCTGTTCGGCAAATACGCCGGCCAGTCCGTCAAGGTCGATGGCGAGGAAGTGCTCGTCATCCGCGAGGAAGAAGTCCTCGCCGTGATCCTGTAAGCCACCTCACCATTCAATCCCAAGGAATTTCGACATGGCTGCAAAGCAAGTTTATTTCGGTGACGATGCCCGCACCCGCATCGTCCGTGGCGTCAACATCCTCGCCAACGCCGTCAAGACCACCATGGGCCCCAAGGGCCGCAACGTGGTGCTGGACCGCTCCTTCGGCGCCCCCACCGTCACCAAGGACGGCGTCTCCGTCGCCAAGGAAATCGAACTGAAGGACAAGTTCGAGAACATCGGCGCCCAACTGGTCAAGGAAGTCGCTTCCAAGACCTCCGACAACGCCGGTGACGGCACCACCACCGCCACCGTGCTGGCCCAGGCCATCGTCGAGGAAGGCCTGAAGTATGTGGCCGCCGGCATCAGCCCCATGGACCTGAAGCGCGGCATCGACAAGGCCGTGATCGCCGCCGTGGACGAACTGCACAAGCTGTCCAAGCCCTGCACCACCAGCAAGGCCATCGCCCAGGTCGGCTCGATCTCGGCCAACAGCGACACCTCCGTCGGCGAGATCATCGCCAACGCGATGGACAAGGTCGGCAAGGAAGGCGTCATCACCGTCGAAGACGGCAAGTCCCTGGACAACGAACTGGATGTCGTCGAAGGCATGCAATTCGACCGCGGCTATCTGTCGCCCTACTTCATCAACAACCCCGACAAGCAAGTCGCCGTGCTGGATGACCCGTTCATCCTGATCTTCGACAAGAAGATCAGCAACATCCGCGACCTGCTGCCGGTGCTGGAACAAGTCGCCAAGTCCAGCCGTCCGCTGCTGATCGTGGCCGAGGACGTCGAGGGCGAAGCCCTGGCCACCCTGGTCGTGAACAACATCCGCGGCATCCTGAAGACCACTGCCGTCAAGGCCCCGGGCTTCGGCGACCGCCGCAAGGCCATGCTGGAAGACATCGCCATCCTGACGGGCGGCACGGTGATCTCCGAAGAAACCGGCCTGTCGCTGGAAAAGGCGACCCTGGCCGAGCTGGGCCAGGCCAAGCGCATCGAAGTGGCAAAGGAAAACACCACCATCATCGACGGCGCCGGCGATGCCAAGAACATCGAGGCCCGCGTCAAGCAGATCCGCGCGCAGATCGAGGAAGCCACCTCGGACTACGACCGTGAAAAACTGCAGGAACGCGTCGCCAAGCTGGCCGGCGGTGTCGCGGTGATCCGCGTGGGCGCGGCCACCGAAGTCGAGATGAAGGAAAAGAAGGCCCGTGTCGAAGACGCCCTGCACGCCACGCGCGCGGCCGTCGAGGAAGGCATCGTCCCGGGCGGCGGCGTCGCACTGATCCGCACCAAGGTCGCCGTGGCCAAGGTCAAGGGCGACAACGCCGACCAGGACGCCGGCATCAAGCTGGTCCTGCGTGCTATCGAGTCCCCGCTGCGCACCATCGTCTCCAACGCCGGCGACGAAGCCAGCGTGATCGTCAACGCGGTTGAACAGGGCGAAGGCAACTACGGCTACAACGCCGCCACCGGCGAGTACGGCGACCTGGTCGAACAGGGCGTGATCGACCCGACCAAGGTCACCCGCACCGCGCTGCAGAACGCCGCCTCGGTCGCCAGCCTGCTGCTGACCACCGAAGCCGCCGTGGCCGAGATCGTCGAAGACAAGCCCGCCGCTGCGATGCCCGACATGGGCGGAATGGGTGGCATGGGCGGCATGGGCGGCTTCTAAGCCCCTGCCCCTCCCGGTCCGGCGCCTCGCGCGCCGGCCGGCACCCGGCCTCATCCCCGTCACGGTTCGCCGTGGCGGGGATTTTTTCATCTGACTCACCCTGTCTCCCCCATGGGCACTTCCGCGCCGCGATGCGCCGGCATGTGCCATCGCCGGCTATTCCGTTCATCAAGAATCCATGCCAGCCGCTCATCGGAAAACGCATGTCTCTCGATGAAAATGCAGGGATGACCTTTGTTGTAAAAGCAAACAACGCTCGACAAGCTTTACGCCATGGAGCGACACGACAGCCAAACTCGCCATCAACCACAGATCCATTGATGAAGCCGGCCGCAAGACGGCCGTCGGTATCGCGACAGACCGTGCACAAGGAGAAACCTTGGAACTGGAAAAGGACGGCAAAGACACCCTGCGCTGCCCCTACGACCGAATCCATATGAGCGCGACACATCATGTCGCCTCCCCCCTCGCACAATCGATGCTCCAGGGCCGCCTGCCCCGTACATCGCCGCCTTCCGTCGAGAATGGCCAACCATCCTCACGTCCGGCTTCTCACACGGCGGCCAGACTCGCCGGCACCCCCATCCATTACAATGCCTGCACCACCCGGACCAGCCGACACATGACCCAGCCCTCCCCCTACAAGAGCACCGGCGGACTGCTGCGCATCGCGCGCGCCTTCGGCTATTCGCTGCAGGGGCTGGGCGCTGCGTGGCGTCACGAGGCCGCGTTCCGCCAGGAAACCGTGCTGGCCGCGATTCTGATCCCGCTGGGCCTGTGGCTGGGCGACACCGCTATCGAACGACTGCTGCTGGCCGGCTCGCCGGTGTTGGTGCTGATGGTGGAGCTGCTCAATTCCGCGATCGAGGCACTGGCCGACGCGATCAGCGCGAACCATCATCCCCTGCTGGGACGCGCCAAGGACATCGGCAGCGCGGCGGTGCTGCTGGCGCTGCTGCTGGCGTGCGCCTCCTGGGCGGCGGTGCTGGCGCCGCGCTGGTGGCCGTCCTGAACACATGAAAACGCTCGCGGCGTGAAATACGCGACGGCGAGCCCGGCCCGCCCTTCCCCGAACCCCTACGACATACGGCCCGATCCCCATGACATTCATCGACAAGCTGAACCGCGCCTGGGCCGCCCAGGATTCCCTGCTGATGGTGGGACTGGACCCCGACCCGCGGCGCTTTCCCAAGGAACTGGAAGGCCGCCCGGACGCGGTCACCGAATTCTGCCTGCGCATCGTCGAGGCGACCGCGCCCTATGCCTGCGGCTTCAAGCCGCAGATCGCGTATTTCGCCGCCCTGGGCGCCGAAGACCAGCTGCAGGACATCTGCCGGACGATCCGGGAGCGGCATCCGGACCTGCCCATCGTGCTGGACGCCAAGCGCGGCGACATCGGCAGCACCGCCGAACAATACGCCCGCGAGGCCTTCGAGCGCTACGGAGCGGACGCGGTGACGGTCAATCCTTACATGGGCCGCGATTCCGTACAGCCTTACATCGACTACGGCGAACGCGGCGTCATCATCCTGTGCCGCACGTCCAACGTCGGCGGAGCCGATCTCCAGGACATGCGGCTGGCCAATGGCACCCCGCTATACCTGCATGTGGCCGATCAGGTGGCCCGCGTCTGGAACACCAACGGGCAATGCGCCCTGGTGGTGGGCGCCACCTTTCCGGAAGAAATCGCCCAGGTGCGCCGCCGGGTGGGGAACATGCCCCTGCTGATCCCGGGCATCGGCGTCCAGGGCGGCGACATCCAGGCCACGGTGCAGGCGGGCCGCACGCCGGAAGGCCGCGGCATGATGATCAATTCATCACGCGCCATCCTGTATGCCAGCGCCCGGGAAGACTGGGAGCAGGCGGCCGCCAAGACCGCGCGCGCCACACGCAGCGCCATCCGCGCGGCACTCCAGGATTAGGGACGGAACACGCATGGCCCTAGACTATTGCTGGCTCCGCGACACGGTACGCGCGCGCTTCGCATCCGACGAGGCCATGGAGGCCATCCTGCCCCGTGCCCTGACACCCGAAGACTTGAAGCGCAAGGGCGACGACCGCTATCTTTCCGCCATGACGCAACGGGTCTTCCAAGCCGGCATGCAGCACACGGTGGTCGATGCCAAGTGGCCCGAATTCGAGAAGGCCTTCCAGGGCTTCGTGCCCGAGGTCATGGCGCGGCTCGGGCCTTCGCTGATCGAAGGCCACATGAAAAACGACCGGATCATCCGCGACCGAGCCAAGCTGAAGACCATTCCCGAGAACGCCCGGTTCATCCTGGAGATCCGCCAGGAGCGGGGCGCCGGCTTCGGCGCGTTCCTTGCCGATTGGCCGGATACCGACATCATCGGCCTGTGGCGCCTGCTGGCCAGGCGAGGCGCGCGCCTGGGTGGGCGCTCGGGCGCCGGCTTCCTGCGCCTGGCCGGGAAGGACACCTTCCTGCTGACCAGCGACGTGGTCGCGCGCCTGATGGCCGCGGGCATCATCGACCGCGAGCCCACCAGCCAGCGCGACCTGCGGGCCGTGCAGGATGCCTTCAACGCATTGCGACGGGACTCGGGCCGCCCGCTGTGCCAGCTGTCGGCCCTGATGGCTCTGAGCACCAATCCCGCATTCTAGTGTCCTGACAGGACACTGGGCGGCCCCGCCCCAGGCTGTCCTCGCGCGCCGGACCGCCAGCGTGCAATCCGGGCGTCAGGCCTTGCCCAGTTCGACCAGCGCCGCCTGCAGGGCGCGGCGCACCGCCGCAGCGCGCACGGCCTCGCGGTCGCCCTCGAAGACCTGGGTGACGGCCCGAGTCACGATCCCGGGACCGGCACGGCGCGCGATACCGAAACACACCATGCCGACCGGCTTGCCCGGCGTGGCGCCGCCCGGCCCGGCGATGCCGGTGGTGGACAGGGACAGATGGGCCCGGGGCACCGCCGCCAGCACACCCCCGGCCATTTCCATGGCGGTTTCCTCGCTGACGGCCCCGAAGCGCTCCAGGGTGTCGGGCGACACCCGCAGCTGCTCGACCTTGGCGGCATTGCTGTAAGTGACGAAACCTCGCTCGAACCACAGACTGGAACCGGGGCAGGACGTGATGGCGCCCGCCAGCAGCCCGCCGGTGCAGGATTCCGCCGTGGCGCACAGCCAGCCTGCGGCGCGCAGCGCGGCGCCCACCTCGCCCGCCAGGGCACGCGTTTCGCGTTCGTTCATGACAACACCCCCAGGCGGACGAGCAGCGCCCCCGCCAGCAAAGCATACAAGGCCGCGACGATGTCGTCGATCATGACCCCGAAGCCGTTCTTGAAGCGCCGGTCGAACAGGCTGACCGGCGGCGGTTTGACGATGTCGAAGAAGCGGAACAACGCCACTGAGACGGCCTGGGCCCAGAAACCCTGGGGCATCAGCCACAGCACCAGCCAGATGGCGACGATCTCGTCCCAGTTGATGCCGCCGTGATCCGGCACGCCCAAAGCATCGCCGCAGCGCTGGGCCGCCCAGCAGCCGACCCCGAAGGACAGCAGCAGGACCAGGATCATCCAGCCGTCGGACAGGCCGCGCAGCAGGACGGCCCACAGCAGCCAGCCGGCCAGCGTGCCCCAGGTTCCGGGAGCCGGATAGATCAGGCCCGAGCCCAGGCCGAAGGCCAGGATCCGCTCGGGACGGGAGAAGACCCAGGCGGCGGACGGACGCAGGATGGGCCGGACGGGGCTTGTATCCTTCGGGTCGGCCTGGTCCATCATGCAATGTCTCCGCGGGGTTCGGCAAAATGATCGAAGCCCCGGCGCGTCACCGACACAGCCCGGCCGGCACCATCCAGTACGCGCACGCCCTGGCCGCGCACCAGCGAGCCCACCCGGGTCACTGGCACATCCAGCTGCCGCCCCAAGGCCTCGATCTGCTCGCGCCACAGGGGCCGGGCCGTAAAGCACAATTCGTAGGCGTCCCCTCCGGCCAGCAGGGCCTCGCGGCGCAGGGTCTCGTCCAGGCCGGCCAGCGCCGGATGCGCCGGCAAGGCGTCCAGCCACAACTCGGCGCCGCAATGACTGGCCTGGAGGATGTGGCCGAGATCCTGCAGCAGGCCGTCGGACACGTCGATGGCGGCATGCGCCACGCCGGCCAGGTACCGGCCCAGCTTCAGGCGCGGGGTCGGGCGATCGAGGGCGGGCCGGGTGGCCCGCAGGCGTTCGGGATCGGGAGGCAGCCGGCCCAGCAACAGGCGCAGGGCCAGGTCGGCTGCGCCCAGTGCGCCGGATACCCAGACGTCGTCGCCGACACGGGCCGCGTCGCGGCGCAGGGCATGCGAGCGGCGGACTTCGCCCAGCACGGTGATGCTGAGCACCACGCCGGACATGCCCCGGGTGGTGTCCCCGCCTACCAGCGGGCAATGGGACTCGCGGGCCAGGGCGTGAAAGCCTTCGGAGAAGGCAGCCAACCAGGCGTGATCCACGGCGGGCAGCGACAGCGCCAGCGTGCAGGCCAGGGGCCGGGCGCCCATGGCGGCCAGATCGGACAGATTGACGGCCAGGGCCTTGTGGCCCAGGGATCCGGGGTCGGCGTCTGGCAGGAAATGCCGGCCCTCGACCAGCATGTCGGTGCTGACGGCCAGTTCGCAGCCCGACGACAGGGGCATCAGGGCGCAGTCGTCGCCCACGCCCAGCATCCGGTCCGGCGAGGGCCGCTTGAAATAACGTGCGATCAGGTCGAATTCGCCATCCGCCCGCATAAGCCCTTCCTGTGCCGCGTCAGCGGCGCGCCGTCGCCTGGACCTCGGGGGCGCGGACTTCGGCCGCGAGCTTGTCGAGCACGCCGTTGACGAAGCGGTAACCGTCCGTGCCGCCAAAAGACTTGGCAAGCTCGACGGCCTCGTTGATGGCCACGCGGTAGGGGACTTCGACGTGCTGGACGAGCTCGAAGCTGCCGATCAGCAGCACGGCGTGTTCGATGGGGGACAGTTCGGCCAGGGGCCGGTCGATGTAGGGCACAAACCGTTCGCGCAACGCGGCGGCCTGGGTGGCCGCCCCCTGGAGCAGGGTCTGGTACCACTGGGCGTCGGCCTGGTCGAAGTCCTCGCCGTCGCGCACATGAGCGTCGATCTCGCCCAGTTCCGCCAGGTCGGCGCCGCCGCGCAGCAGCCAGGCGTACACGCCCTGCAGCGCGAATTCGCGCGCCAGGCGGCGCGCGCTGCGGGCATTGGCGCGACCGGCGCGCGCGGGCTTGGCTTCAGTCATCCACATCCTCTTCGTCTTCGTCGTCCTCACCGTCGAAGTCGTCATCATCCTCATCGTCTTCCGACTCCGGCTCGAGGGCCGCCACCAGATTGGCCATTTCGACAGCGGCACGGGCGCAGTCGCGGCCCTTGTCGGCCGCGCGGGCCAGGGCCTGCTCGTCGGTGTTGGTGGTCAGCACGCCATTGGCGACCGGAATGCCGGTCTCGAGGGCGATGCGGCTGATCGCCGACGCCGATTCGTTGCTGACGATCTCGAAGTGATAGGTTTCGCCGCGGATCACGGCGCCCAGGGCGATCAGGGCGTCGAACTCGAAGGTTTCAGCCATCTGGGCCAGGGTCACGCCCAGCTCCAGCGCGCCGGGCACGGACACCACCATGACGTCGCGTTCGTCCACGCCCAGAGCGGCCAGTTCGTCCAGGCAGGTCTGCAACTCGGCCGTGCCGATTTCCTCATTGAACCGTGCACGCACGATGCCGATATGCAGGCCTTCCCCGTTCATGTCGGGGGTCATCACGTAGGGGTTCATAGTCGCGATTCCATGGTCAGGTCGCGGCGTCGGATACGCCGGGTTCACTATGGTAACCCGTAATGGTCAGGGAGAACCCTGCCATGCTGGGCATTTTGCGCGGTCGCGCCAGCAGCCGGGCCCGACCCACGCCGAGGTCGCGCAGGATCTGCGCGCCGATGCCGAAAGTGCGCAAACCGTGGCGTTCGCCGTCGGCGACCGCTTGCGCGGTCAGGGTATCGCTACCGCTGCGAGCCCAGGCGTCGAACTGCACAAACAGCAGGTCGGCGCCGCCGTGGCAGTTCAGCAGCACCAGCGCGCCGCTGGGCGCCTGCGCGATGGCCCGCAGAGCCTGGGGAATGGTCCAGCTGTGGCGGGTGGCCCCCTCGCAGAGGAGGTCCAGCACGCTGGCCGGCTCATGCACCCGCACCAGGGCTTCCCGGTCGGGATGGATGTCGCCATGGACCAGGGCCAGATGCGGCGCGTTGGCGGCGCGGTCCCGGTAGGCCACCGCCTTGAACGACCCCCAGGGCGTCGCCACCGGACGTTCGACCAGGCGCTCGATCATGGACTCGTGCTCGCTGCGGTACTGGATCAGGTCGGCGATGGTGCCGATCTTCAGCCCGTGCTCCCGGGCGAAGACCATCAGGTCCGGCAGGCGCGCCATGGAGCCGTCCGGCTTGAGAATCTCGCAGATCACGGCGGCCGGGGTCAGGCCCGCCATGGCGGTCAGATCGCAGCCGGCTTCCGTGTGACCGGCGCGCACCAGCACACCGCCCTGAACGGCGCGCACGGGGAAGATGTGTCCTGGCTGGACCAGGTCGGCCGGCCGGGCATCGCGCGCCACGGCCGCCTGGATGGTGCGGGCGCGGTCGGCGGCGGAGATGCCGGTCCCCACGCCCTCGGCGGCCTCGATGGAGACCGTGAAATTGGTGCCGTAGCGGGTGCCGTTCTGGCTGGACATCATCGACAGCTGCAACTGCTCGCAGCGTTCGTGCGTCAGCGTCAGGCAGACCAGCCCGCGCGCGTGGGTCACCATGAAATTGATCGCGTCGGGCGTGACGAAGTCGGCCGCCAGGACCAGGTCGCCCTCGTTCTCGCGGTCTTCCTCGTCCACCAGGATGACCATGTGCCCGGCCCGCAGCTCGTTTACGATCTCCTGGACCGGGGAAATGTCGAAGGACGGCTCGATCGAAGCCGCGCCGGATGCCATGTTCATGCCATGCCTGCCAAATTGAAAATGAATGCGGCCATTTTAGCCCTTGCCGGCCTCCGGCCCGCCCAGCAGGGCGTCGGCGAATTCCGCCGCGACGAAGGGCTGCAGATCCTGCATGCCCTCGCCCACGCCGATCCAGTACACGGGCACGGGCCGCACCCCCTGGCTGCCCGCCGCCACCGCCGCCAGGGTCCCGCCCTTGGCCGTGCCGTCGAGCTTGGTGACGACCAGGCCGGTCAGGCCCAGCGCGGCGTCGAAGGCGCGGATCTGCGCCAGCGCGTTCTGGCCGGTGTTGCCGTCCACCACCAGCAGGATCTCGTGGGGCGCCGTCGCATCGGCCTTGCCGATGACGCGCTTGATCTTCTTGAGCTCTTCCATCAGGTGCAGCTGGGTCGGCAGCCGGCCCGCCGTGTCGACCAGGACCACATCCGCCGACCGCGCGCGCCCGGCGTTGACCGCGTCGAACGCCACGGCCGCCGGATCGCCGCCTTCCTGGGCGATGACGGTGACGCCGTTGCGCGCGCCCCAGGCCACCAGCTGCTCGCGGGCCGCCGCGCGGAAGGTGTCGCCGGCCGCCAGCAGCACCGAGGCCTGGCGCTCCCGCAGGGCATGGGCCAGCTTGCCGATGGACGTGGTCTTGCCCGCCCCGTTGACCCCCGCGATCATGACCACCATGGGCGCGGCCTCGCCCACGACGAAGGGCTTTTCCAGGACCTTCAGGTGCTCGGCCAGGATGTCGCGCAACGCGGCGCGCACGGCCTCGGGCTGCTCGATGCGCTGGCGCTTCACGCGCGCCCGCAGTTCCGCCAGCAGCTTTTCCGTGGCCTCGACCCCGGCGTCGGCCATGATGAGCGCGGTTTCCAGTTCCTCGAACAGGGCCTCGTCGACGCGCCCCCCGGTGAACAGGCCGCCCAGGCTCTGGCCGGTGCGCGACAGGCCGCGCCGCAGCCGACCCAGCCAGGACCCGGAGGACGCGGGCGCGGAGGCGTCCGCGTCCCTGGCCGAGCGGTCCAGCCGGACCAGGGGATCGGCCGCCTCGTCCGGCCGGTCCGACCAGGCGTCGGGAGGCTGGACGGGCTCATCGGCGGGCGCGGACTCGGCACCGGCGGCGAATTCGGGCACCGGCTCGGCCGCCGCGGGCCGCGCATCGGCGGGGACCGAAGCGGCTCCGGCCGCCGATGCGCCGGGTCCGGAGGTACGGGCCTCCCACGAATCGGGCAATTCGGTCGGCGCGACCGGAGCCACTTCCGGCGCGTCCTGAGCCTCCGGCGCGCCATCCTGCCCGAACTCCGATTCCTGCGGCGCGGGCGCCCTCTTGCGTTTAAAGAAACTGAACATAGGCTTTACACTGAAAAAGATCCGGCCAAGGCCCGGCACGGACTTGGCGCCGTGAATCGGCGGACCGCGCATGAAAAAAAACCAGATCCGTATTGTAGGCGGTGCCTACCGCCGCACGCCCATTTCCGTCCCGGACGGCGATCACCTGCGTCCGACGCCCGACCGGGTGCGGGAAACCCTGTTCAACTGGCTGGCGTATTTCTGGGACGGCACATTCGCCGGCCGCCGGGTGCTGGACCTGTTCGCCGGCACCGGGGCGCTGGGCTTCGAGGCCGCGTCACGCGGCGTGGAGACCGCCCAGCTGGTCGAGCAGGCTCCAACCGCCCTGGCCGGCCTGCGGGCCGTCCAGGCTCGCCTGCGGTCGCCCGCCGTCCGCATCCACGCGGGCGATGCCCGCGCCTTCCTGCGCGCCCAGCCGGCCCCCTCCTACGATCTGGTGATGCTCGATCCGCCCTTCGGGGCGGGCTGGCTGCCGCGCCTGCTGCCCCTGCTGGACCGGGCCCTGCTGCCGGGCGGTCTGCTGTACCTGGAATCGGAGGCCCCCCTGGACGCGCCGCCGGAATGGGAATTGCTGCGCCAGGGACGAGCGGGCCAGGTCCACTACGGGTTGATCCGGTTTGCTGCAACGCAAAAAAATATGAATAATGATCGTCTGGAGACTCCTTGAACGGCCGGCCGGGCTTGTGCGCCCGCCCTCCGGAACTCCAATGATCCGAACACCGATTCCGTCAACTCATACGGAGACCGCATGATCACCGCCGTCTACCCGGGCACTTTCGACCCGCTCACCCGTGGGCACGAGGACCTCGTGCGACGGGCGGCCAGCCTGTTCGACCAGGTCGTCGTGGGCGTGGCCCACAGCCAGAACAAGCGACCGTTCTTCACCCTCCAGGAGCGCCTGGAGATCGCCGAGGAGGTCCTGGGGCATTATCCCAACGTGCGGGTGCGCAGCTTCGGCGGCCTGCTCAAGGATTTCGTGCGCGAGCAGGACGCCCGCGTGATCGTGCGCGGCCTGCGCGCCGTGTCGGATTTCGAGTACGAATTCCAGATGGCCGGCATGAACCGCCACCTGCTGCCCGAAGTCGAAACCCTGTTCATGACCCCATCGGACCAGTATCAGTTCATCTCCGGCACCATCGTGCGGGAAATCGCCATCCTGGGCGGAGACGTCAGCAAGTTCGTGTTCCCGTCCGTGGAACGCTGGCTGCACGCCAAGGCCAAGGCCCTGCGCGACGCTCAGGAAACCGCGAACGGGAAGTAGGCCCTAGTGTCCTGTCTGGCTAATTCCGATCCTTACCTTCGGCGCCCGGGCTGGCCATGCTGCGTTGCTTGTCCACCTCACCGCTTGCAAGCGGTTCGGATTCGTCAGGCACGGAGCAGTCCGCAGGGACTGCTCCGTGTCCAGACTCATCCTCGCGATAGCACCGGCCATCGCCGCGGTTCGCGCCTTGCCTGACAAGCCCATGCATCCGAATTCAAGTGACCAAACTCACCAGACAGGACACTAGGCGGGCCAGCTCACGGGATCGGCGTCCGGGTGCACCTTCACCAGCCGGCAGGGCTGGCCCAGCCACTGGGAAAGCCAGGCCGAGGCCAGGTCGCCCTCGTCCACGACCCGCACCGCGCGCCCGCCGATCAGCGCGGTACGTTCGACGCTGTCATCGTCCTCGATCACGTCCAGCGGCACGTCCAGGCGCAGCATGCCGGGCGCGCGGATCACCAGATAGCCGAAGCGCAGGCCGATTTCCAGACCGGCCAGGCCTGGCGCCCGGTTCGCATCCAGCCAGCGATCCTGATCGTCCACCGCCAGCCAGCGGCGGTCGTAGGCTCGGGCTGCCTCGTCGGCCAGGACGATCGCCCCGGCGATCGGCTGAAAAGCGGGTTCGGTCGTCATCGTGCGTTTTCCATCGTGATCGTCATTGTCCCAGCAGGCCCTTGATGGCCTTGCCGATGCGCTCCACCGGATCGGCGCCGGACCCCGCCGGCGCCGCGGAACTCTTCGGAGCGGCGCTCGGCGCCTCGGGTTCCGGCAACGGCAGCGCCTGGTCGATCAGGTCCTTCCCCTTGAGCAGTTCCATCAGTCCCGACTTCAGGGCGCGCTGAATGGACGGGTTGCGGATACTCGACCAGTTCACCTCGTATTCCGGACGATCCCAGGCGCCGGTGATGCGGACGGGAATGGTCGCGCCCAGCAGCGGCATCAACGCAATATCCAGGCCCTTGGGCAACCGCGCCGCCACCTGGGCTAGCAGGACCAGGTCCAGACTGCGGCCGGGCACATCGATGCGCGCCGGCTTGCCTTCGGACACCCTCACCAGGTCGGTCACCAGAGACAGCTTCGACAGGGTGCCCTGGCCATCCTTGAGGTCCAGGCGGCCGTCCAGACTGCTGAAGGCGGTGCTGCGGCGGCTGTCGAACGGCGAAGCCAGGGCATCCAGGCGGCCCTTCAGGACATTGCCCAGCGCCGCCGCCACGTCCACGAGAGTCTGCACGGCATCCACCCCGTGCACCGCCCCGTCCTTGACCTGGAGGGAGGCCCGGCCCGCCAGCGACCGCTGCAGGGCATCGGCCGTCGCGCCCTGCGCGCGCAGGTCGAACTGCGCCGCGCCGCGCCCCGACAGCGGGCTCCAGCCCATCGCGGCCTGCATCAGGGGCGCCACGGCGACCTTGTCCAGGTTCAGTTTCAGGCCGAATGTCTGGTCGGCCGTCGCGCTGAACTGGCCCGACAGCGTGCCTTCGTACAGGCCGGCCGACAGCTTGGAAACGATCAACTCGCCCTTCTGGACACGCGCCTGGAGGCCGACGCCCGTCAACTGCACGTCGCGCACCCGCAGGTCGCCGATCCGCACGTCGCCCTCGACATCCAGCCCCTGCAGGAAAGACAGATCGATCGGCGCGGGGGCCGGCGGCGCCTTCGCATCGCCGCTCCGCGCCTTATCCTGCGCCTTGTCGTCCTGATCCTTGTCCGCTTCCCGGGCCGCGCCGTCCGACTTGGCCGCGGCGGCCGGCGGTGCGGGCAGCCAGCGATTCAGATCGAGCTTTTCCGTGTTCAGGGCGAACCGGGTCCGGGGCTGGGACGTGGCCAGCTTCGTAGTCTGGGACTTGAAGGAGGCCTGTCCGCCGTCGATCACGGCGTTCAGATCCGCCGACAACTGATCCTGCACCAAATCCAGGTGCACGCTGCCGATCATGGGAAACTCATAACTGCCGGACGGCAGCGCACGGTCGCGCACCCCCATGTCACCCTTGATGGCGCTCAGGGACCCCTTTCGCAGGGACATGTTCCAGGTCAGCGGCGACGTCAGTTTCAGACGCAGCAGGCGATCGCCCTGGGTCAACGCCCCGTCCAGGCTGGCCGCGCGGAATTGCCATTCGTTGGCATTGCCCGACAGTCCTTCCAGCCCCAGGGAGACGGCCATCGTATCCTCGCCGGTCCATTTCAGGGTGCCGGTCACCGGATCGGCCTGGGCGGAATCGGGCGAGATCGCCAGGGCCGGAGCGTCCAGGGCCAGGTCCAGAGCGCGCTGGCGGTCCTGACCCACGGCGCGCAGAGCGAGCTTGTCGATCTTGAGCGCGGCATTGCGCTGGTCCAAGCGCAACTGCGCGGCCGTCAGACTGGCCTTCAGGCCCTGGATCGGATGCGCGCCGACGATATCGCCGCTCAGGGCCAGTTCCAGGTTGTCGGCCGAGAAGTGGCGAGCCTTGCCGTCGTAGGCTAGATTGCCCTTCAGGGTGGCCTGCGACCGGTCCAGATTGCCCAGGCGGCCGCCCAGCTGCACATTGATCTTCTGCGCCGAATAGCCGAGCCCCCCCGGATTCAGGCGCAGCAGCGCCTGGGCCTGGAGCTGGGCATTCTGCACCGGATCGTTGCCCGTGATCGCGGCCTTCAGGGACACGTCGAAAGGCTGGTCGTAAGTGACCCGGCCGGTGTTCGCCTCGATCCGGTCGAAGGTCGTGGACAGGCCGTCGCGCTGATCGACGTACTGCACCCGGCCCGCCTTCAGTTCGAGGCCGGCGATGTCGATGTTGAAATCCGACCTGGCGCCGGGCGCCGCGGCGACAGCCATGGGCGCGGGCGCCGAGGCGGCGACCGCCGCTGTGTCGGCATCCAGCAGATCGCTGAAGTTGAACCGGCCCTGGGCGTCGCGCACCACATAGGCCTTCAGGCCCGTGACGGCCACGTGGTCCACCACCAGCTGGTTCGACAGCAGGGGCCAGATCGCCACCGCGAAGCGGGCGCTGTCGATGGACACGAAAGTGTCCTTGGCGTCACGGTCGGACAGGGCCACGTCGCTGACCGACAGGCCGATGCGGGGGAACAGCGACAGACTGATGTCGCCGCCGATGGTCAGCGTGCGGGCGGTGCGCTCGAATACCAGGGATTCCAGCCTGGATTTGTAAGCGTTCGGATTGAAGGTCAGCAGGAAAATCGCCAGCCCGACCACCGCCAGCAGCAGCGCCACGACCAGGCTGAACAGCACCCGCTTCAACCAGACATTCATTTTTTAACCCACACCTTCGATCGGCAGTCCGCCACAGGCCGGACAACAAACGAAATGCTAACCCATGCCCGCGCCCGGCACGGCCGTTTACGGCGTCCGGCCGCATTCTATTGCACCGCATTGCATTTCGTAGAAGAATGCACAGGACTTTATATGACTCACGGCTATATTGAAATAGGGCCATAGACCTTATGCTGTAACGGCATTCGCCGGTACGATGGCTGATTGCCCCAAATCATGCTGCACAGGAGACACACCCCATGACCCGCCGCTTCGAGACTCTGGCGATCCACGCCGGCTACACTCCCGACCCCACGACCAAATCGGTCGCCGTGCCGATCTACCAGACCACCTCGTACGCATTCGACGACACCCAGCATGGCGCGGATCTGTTCGACCTGAAAGTGGCCGGCAACATCTACACCCGCATCATGAACCCGACCACCGCCGTCCTGGAAGAGCGCGTCGCCGCCCTGGAAGGCGGGGTGGCCGCGCTGGCCGTGGCCTCGGGCATGACGGCCATCACCTACGCCATCCAGACCCTGGCGCAGGCGGGCGACAATATCGTCTCCACCAGCAAGCTCTACGGCGGCACCTACAACCTGTTCGCCCACACGTTCCCGCGCCAGGGCCTGGAGGTCCGCTTCGCGCCCCACGACGACGTCGCCGCCCTGGAGGCCCTGATCGACGGGCGCACCCGCGCGGTGTTCTGCGAATCCGTCGGCAACCCGGCGGGCAATATCATCGACATCCAGGCGCTGGCCGAGGCCGCGCACCGCCACGGCGTGCCGCTGATCGTGGACAACACAGTCGCTTCGCCCGCCTTGTGCCGTCCCATCGAATGGGGCGCCGACATTGTGGTGCATGCCCTGACCAAGTACATGGGAGGGCACGGCACCAGCATCGCCGGGGCCGTCGTGGACAGCGGCAAGTTCCCCTGGGCCGAGCACCGCGACCGCTTCCCCATGCTGAACGAACCGGATCCGTCCTACCACGGCGTGGTCTACACCGAGGCCTTCGGGCCGGCCGCCTTCATCGGCCGCTGCCGCGTCGTGCCCCTGCGCAACACCGGCGGCGCGATCTCGCCCTTCAATTCCTTCCTGGTGCTGCAGGGCATCGAGACCCTGGCCCTGCGCATGGAGCGCCATTGCGCCAACGCCCTGGCCGTGGCCCGCTTCCTGAAGGACCATCCGCAGGTCGCCTGGGTGAACTATGCCGGCCTGCCGGACCACCCCGAACACGCCCTGGCGCGGAAATACATGGGCGGGCTGCCCGCCAGCATCCTGTCCTTCGGCATCCAGGGGGGTCTCGCCGCGGGCGCCCGCTTCATCGATGCCCTGCAACTGATCCTGCGGCTGGTGAACATCGGCGACGCGAAATCCCTGGCCTGCCATCCGGCCTCGACCACGCACCGACAGCTCAGCCCCGAAGAACTCGATCGCGCCGGTGTAGGCGAAGACATGATCCGCCTGTCCATCGGCATCGAGCACATCGACGACATCCTCGACGATCTGCGCCAGGCGCTGGACGCCAGCCGCTGACCCCGGCCCCGTCACGCCCCAACCTTCAAGACATCAAGGAACCCCCCATGCAGCAATACAGCCGCACCCCCGCCGGGAGGCCACCATGCAGGTAGGCATCCCCCGCGAGACCCTGCCGGGCGAGACCCGGGTCGCCGCCACCCCCGAAACCGTCAAGAAACTGGTCCAGGCGGGCCATCGGGTGCTGGTCGAACGCGGCGCCGGCACGGCCGCCCGCCATCCCGACGCCGACTATGAAAAAGCGGGCGCCGAACTGGCCGACGCCGGCGCCGCCCTGGGCGGCGAGCTGGTCCTGAAGGTACGCCGCCCCGACGCGGCCGAACTGGGCCGCATGAAGCCGGGCGCCGTGCTGCTCGGCATGCTCGACCCCTTCGACCCCGACGGCCTGAAGGCGCTGGCGGAGGCGGGCCTCACGGCCTTCGCCCTGGAGGCCGCGCCGCGCACGACCCGCGCCCAGAGCCTGGACGTGCTCTCGTCCCAGGCCAACCTGGCCGGCTATAAGGCCGTACTGCTCGCCACCCAGTACTACGGCCGCATCTTCCCCATGATGATGACCGCCGCCGGCACCCTGAAGGCGGCCCGCGTGGTCGTGCTGGGCGCGGGCGTGGCCGGCCTGCAGGCCATCGCCACCGCGCGTCGCCTGGGCGCCGTGGTGGAAGCCTCCGACGTGCGCCCCGCCGCGCGCGAGCAGGTCGAGTCGCTGGGCGGCAAGTTCATCGACGTGCCCTACGAGACCGACGAGGAACGCGAAATCGCCGAAGGCGTCGGCGGCTATGCCCGGCCCATGCCGGCCGCCTGGATGGCGCGCCAGGCCGCCCTGGTGGCCGAACGCTGCAAGCAGGCCGACATCGTCATCACCACGGCCCTGATCCCCGGCCGCCCGGCGCCGACCCTGATCCAGCCGGACACGGTGGACGCCATGAAGCCCGGCTCGGTCATCGTCGACCTGGCCGTGGAGCGCGGCGGCAACTGCCCGCTGTCGGTGCCGGGCGAGGTCGTCGAGCGCGACGGCGTCACCCTGGTCGGGCTGGCCAACCTGCCCGCCCTGCTCGCGACCGACGCTTCCGCGCTGTATGCGCGCAACGTGCTCGATTTCCTGAAACTCGTCATCGACGCCGAGGGCCGCTTCGCCCTCCCGGCGGACGACGACATCGTCACAGCCTGCCTGGTCTGCAAGGACGGCCAGGTCCTGAGGAGCGTCTGATGGAAGCCGTCAATCCCACCCTGATCAACATCATCATCTTCGTGCTCGCCGTCTACGTGGGCTTCCACGTGGTCTGGAACGTGACCCCGGCCCTGCACACCCCGCTGATGGCCGTGACCAACGCCATCTCGGCCATCGTCATCGTCGGCGCCATGCTGGCGACCGGCCTGACCGACGGCGGCCTGGCCCAGTCCATGGGCGTGTTCGCCGTGGCCCTGGCGGCGGTGAACGTCTTCGGCGGCTTCCTGGTCACCCAACGCATGCTGGAGATGTTCAAGAAGAAGGAACGCAAGGGAGGCCAGGCATGATCTCGGCCAATCTCGTCACCCTGCTCTACCTCGTCGCCTCGGTCTGCTTCATCCAAGCGCTCAAGGGCCTGTCCCATCCCACCACCTCGCGCCGGGGCAACACCTTCGGCATGATCGGCATGGCGATCGCCATCCTGACCACGGCGGCGCTCATCGTCGGCCTGGCGCGCGACGGCGCCACCGCCACCGGCCTGGGGCGCGTGATCCTCGGGCTGCTGGTCGGCGGCGCCATCGGCACCGTGCTGGCGCGCAAGGTCCAGATGACCAAGATGCCGGAACTGATCGCCTTCATGCACAGCATGATCGGTCTGGCGGCCGTCGCCATCGCCACGGCGGTCGTGGCCGAGCCGCACGCCTTCGGCATCGCGGCCGACGGCGCTCCCATCCCCACGGGCAACCGGCTGGAATTGTTCATCGGCACTTTCGTCGGCGCCATCACCTTTTCCGGCTCGGTGATCGCCTTCGGCAAGCTGTCGGGCAAGTACAAGTTCCGCCTGTTCCAGGGCGCGCCGGTGGTCTTCCCCGGCCAGCACATGCTGAACCTGCTGCTGGCGATCCTGATGCTGGCCTGCGGCTTCTGGTTCATGGCGACGCAATCCTGGCTGCCCTTCATCGCCATGACGATGATCGCCTTCCTGCTGGGCGTGCTGATCATCATCCCGATCGGCGGGGCCGATATGCCGGTGGTGATCTCCATGCTGAACAGCTACTCGGGCTGGGCGGCGGCGGGCATCGGCTTCTCGCTGAACAACCCGATGCTGATCATCGCCGGCTCGCTGGTGGGCTCCTCCGGCGCGATCCTGTCCTACATCATGTGCAAGGCGATGAACCGGTCGTTCTTCAACGTGATCCTGGGCGGCTTCGGCGCCGAACCTTCCGCGGCGGGCGCCGCGGGCGACGGCGCGCCGCGCAATGTCAAGTCCGGCAGCCCGGACGACGCCGCCTTCCTCATGAGCAACGCCGAGACCGTCACCATCGTCCCGGGCTACGGCCTGGCCGTGGCGCGCGCCCAGCACGCCCTGAAGGAACTGGCCACGAAGCTGTCGGCCCAGGGCGTGACGGTGAAATACGCCATCCACCCGGTGGCCGGCCGCATGCCGGGGCACATGAACGTGCTGCTGGCCGAGGCCGAGGTCCCCTATGACCAGGTGTTCGAGATGGAGGACATCAATGGCGAATTCAGCCAGACCGACGTCGTGCTGGTGCTGGGCGCCAACGACGTGGTCAACCCGGCGGCCAAGAACGATCCAAACTCGCCCATCGCCGGGATGCCGATCCTGGAGGCCTACAAGGCGCGCACGGTGATCGTCAACAAACGCTCGATGGCGGCGGGCTACGCCGGCCTGGACAACGAACTGTTCTACATGGACAAGACCATGATGGTGTTCGGCGACGCCAAGAAAGTCCTGGAGGACATGGTCAAGGCCCTGGAATAGGGTCGTCACCCCCTCGGGAAGGCCCGCGCATGCGGGCTTTCCCGCAGTCCCGGAGCACCGTTTTCCGGAGCCCCATCGTTTAGAATTCATCCTAGTCGCACTCTAGGCGCAGTCCACGACCATGGCCTTCCAGGAAGACGATCCCTGTCTGGTATCGCAATCGCTCGAAATCAGTTCCATCCTGCATGGCCTGCTCAGCCAGCGGGTGCTGGTGCGCCTGGACATTCCCGGCATGGCCGTCTCGATCATTTCCACGCTGCTCGAAGTTGACGCGAAAGCCGGCACGCTGCTGCTGGACAACGCCTCCGAGGACCTGATCAACACCCGGCTGCTGCGCGCGCCCGCCGTGCGCCTGCAGGGCACGCTGGACCGGGTGATGATCGAATTCTCGGGACCGCTGAGCCCCGCCATGCACGAAGGCAAGCCGGCGCTGTCGATGGCCTGGCCCACACAGCTGCGTCGGGTCCAGCGGCGCGCATTCTTCCGGGTCGACGTCCCGGCCAACAATCCCGCCCACTGCCTGATCGAAGACGCCTCCCTCCCCTCGGGCAAGGCCCGCTTCCGGATCGCCGATATCAGCGCGGGGGGCCTGCAGCTGGTGGACCGGGACAACCTGCTCGCTGAAACGCCCATGGGCACGATCTTCGACGAATGCACGCTGGAACTGCCCGGCTCGGGCGACCTGGACGTCGCCCTGCGAGTGCTGCGCTCCACACACCTGACCCAGGACAACGGCAAGCCGCAGCACCAGGTCGCCTGCCGCTACTTCAACCTGCCGGACAACCGCCAGATCGCCATTCAGCAATACATCGGCTCGCTGGAACGCGCCGTCCTCGCCCGCCGCTGGGGCATCGAATGAATGAATCCCGGGTCTCCGGACCTGGAATCCCCTGATAAATATATTATTTGCATATTTGTTGCGTCTGTGAAATCATCCCCGGTACCGGATCCATGCGGGATCCTGACCGGCAACCATCATGAACGCTTCCTCCTGTGACGTCGCCATCGTAGGCGGCGGCATCATCGGCCTGAGTTGCGCCCTGTACCTGCGCGAGGCGGGACACGACGTCGTCGTGGTCGAACGCGACGACCCCGCCAGCGGCGCCAGCCGGGGCAACGCGGGTGCCCTGGCCTTCGCCGAGATCCTGCCGCTGGCATCCCCTCGCATCATCCGCAAGGCGGCCCACTGGCTGTTCGACCCGCTGGGACCGCTCAGCCTGCCGCCCGCCTATCTGCCGCGGATCGCGCCCTGGCTGCTGCGCCTGTGGCGGGCCAGCTGGCCGTCGCACTACCAGGCCAATATCCGGGCGCAGGTCGCCCTGATCGGCCTGGCCCGGGAGGAAATGATGGCCATGCTGGCCCGCACGGGGCTGGACCGCCACCTGCACACCGAAGGCGTGCTGGAAGTCTACGAGGGCGCCGAACGCTTCGCCGCCGCCCGGGAAATCGCCCGCCAGCGGCTGGCCTACGGCATCGAAAGCCATCCGGTCCAGGGCGCCGAGCTGGCCGAACTACAGCCCGGCCTGGCGTCCCGGTTCACCCATGGCATGCTGGTGTCCCGCTGGCGCAACGTCGACGATCCCCAGGCCCTGGCCGTGGACATCGGCCTGCGGGCGCAGGCGCTCGGCGCCCGGTTGCTGCGCCGCGAAGTCCGCGCCGTCGAACCCTCCACCGAGGGCGGCCTCCTGATGCTGGACGACGGCGCCACGCTGCGGGCGCGCCGCGTCGTCATCGCCGCCGGCGCCTGGTCGCACCGGCTGAGCCGCCCGCTGGGCGACCCCATCCCCCTGGAAACCGAGCGCGGCTACAACACCACCCTGCCGCCGGACGCGCTGGACCTGCGCCGCCAGATCACGTTCTCCGATCACGGCTTCGTGATCTCGCCGCTCACCTGCGGCATTCGCGTAGGCGGCGCCGTCGAACTGGCCGGCCTGCGGCGGCCGCCCGACTACCGCCGCGCCCAGGCCATGCTGGACAAGGCCAAGGCCTTCCTGCCGGCGCTGCGCACCGAGGGCGGGGAGCAATGGATGGGCTTCCGGCCCAGCCTGCCCGACTCGCTGCCGGTGATCGGCCGCGCCCGCCGCCATCCGGACATCTTCTACGCTTTCGGCCACGGCCACCTGGGTCTGACGCAGTCGGCCGCCACCGCCCGCCTGATCCGCGACCTGATCGGCGGCCAGGCGCCCGCCATCGACCTCGCCCCCTACCGGCCGGAACGCTTTTTCTGAGGACTCATCATGCATCGTATCTCCATCCTGGACTCCCACACCGGCGGAGAACCGACCCGGCTGGTGCTCGACGGCTTTCCCGACCCGGGTGCCGGCTCCATGGCCGAACGCCGCCGGCGGCTGGCCGAACGGCACGACGAATGGCGCAAGACCGTGATCCTGGAACCGCGCGGCAGCGACGTGCTGGTCGGCGCCCTGCTGTGCGCCCCGGAGGATCCCGCCGCCACGGCCGGCGTGATCTTCTTCAACAACACCGGCTACCTGGGCATGTGCGGCCATGGCACCATCGGCCTGCTGGCCTCGCTGGCCTGGCTGGGCCGCATCGAACCGGGCGAGCACCGCATCGAGACCCCGGTGGGCACCGTCACCGCCACGCTGCACGACGACGGTTCGGTCAGCGTGCGCAACGTCCCCGCCTACCGCCACCGCAAGGCGGTCGCCGTGGACGTCCCCGGCCACGGCATCGTCCACGGCGACATCGCCTGGGGCGGCAACTGGTTCTTCCTGGTGGACGCCCCCGACCGGGTCGTCCCCGGGGCCGACCGGACCGCTCTGACGGAATACGCCTGGGCGATCTGCCAGGCCCTGGACGCCCAGGGCATCCGCGGGCGCGGCGACGCGCGCATCGACCACATCGAATTGTTCGGTGCCGACGAGGACACCGACAGCCGCAATTTCGTGCTGTGCCCCGGGAAAGCCTACGATCGTTCGCCTTGCGGCACCGGCACCAGCGCCAAGCTGGCCTGCCTGGCCGCCGACGGCAAGCTCGCGCCAGGGCAGATCTGGCGCCAGTCCAGTATCATTGGCAGCCAGTTCCAGGCCAGCTACGAGCCGGGCGAGCACGGCGAGGTCGTCCCGACCCTGCGCGGGCGCGCCCACATCAGCGGCGAAACCACCCTGATCCTGCAGGACGACGACCCCTTCCGGTGGGGCATCGAACCGCAGTCCTGACTCTTCCGTGACATGACTTCCGCATCCCCCACCGTCAAGATCCGCGCCACCGAGGCGGCCTACGACCGCATCGAGCAGATGATCGCCACGCTGCAGCTGGAACCCAACCAGCCGATCGTGGAAAGCGACCTGATCCAGATGACCGGTCTGGGCCGCACGCCCATCCGCGAGGCCCTGATGCGGCTGATCGCCAGCGGCCTGATCGAACAGCAGCCCCGGCGCGGGCTGCGCGTCAGCGAGATCCGCATCGCGGAGCACCTGATCCTGATCGAGACCCGCCGGGTGCTGGAGCGGCTGATCGCGGGGTCGGCGGCCCGCCGGGCCACGACCGGACAGCGCGCCGCCCTGCTGCAATGCGCGCACGACATGACCGAGGCCGCGCGCCAGGGTGATCTGGCGGGCTACATGCGGGCCGACCAGGCGCTGGACCGCGTGACCCACGAGGCCAGCCGCAACCCCTACGCCGTGCAGGCAATCATCCCGATGATCATCCAGTGCCGGCGCTTCTGGTATGCCTACCAGCACGAGGGCGACCTGGAACGCGGCGCCCGCTGCCACCTGATGCTGGCCGAGGGCATCCACGCCAACGACCCGGAGCGGGCTATCGCCGGCGCGGACGCGCTGATGGACTACCTGATGGAATTCACCCACACCGTCATCGAAGGATGAAAAAGGCGCCTCACGGCGCCTCAGAATGTTGATAAACCCCCTGTTTTTTGGACAGCGGGGTTTATTTTTTGGTCACAGGCAATGCGCAGGCCGTTGCATCGCTGAAGCCAGAATCGACCTCACAATGAGGCTCCGTGCGGTATTGAAGACTAGAGCAGACCGTGCGGCGCCGTAAAACGACGCTAAAAGCCGCGCCAGCAGCAGCGCGATCTTCTTCATGTTCTGCGCAGTAGCGGCCAACAAGCACTGCTCCATCACTTTTTTCAGTCCGCGCAGACGCGCATACCGATGCCCGTGCAATTGCTTGGCGTCGGCGAAGCTGCGCTCCACCGTCTCTTTGCGCCGGGCGTAGAGTTTTTTGCCCGCCGGAGTCAGGCGACGTGCCTCGACCCGCTCCTTGGCCTGCTCCCACACATGACGCACCAGCACTTTGACATGGTTGGCGCTTCGCGTGCAGCGTGATCGTCCAGGGCAACTGGCACACAGATCCGGATCCGAGTGGTACTCACGATAGCCTGCGCGACTGGTCGTCTTGTACGGTATCTCTTGGTGATGCGGGCAAGTGTAGGTATCGCTTTGCGCATCATAGACATACTCACGCTTATAAAAATAACCGTCCTTGTGGCTCGGGCGACGATACCCCATCACCCCGGCAATCGACCGATCCTCCAGGCCCTTACACACCATCGAGGTGAAGTACCCCGCATCCAGCCCCACCGCATACGGGTTCAGATTAAAACGCTCGCTCTGACGATCCAGCCGTGCCAGATACGGTTGACTGTCATGCACATTGGCCGGTGTCACATGCGTGTCGGTGATGATCGCGTGCTTGGCATCGACCGTGCGATGGTCCAGGTAAAAGAACCCTTTGGGCTTGCCCTCGCGCACCATGTAGCCACTCTCGGGATCGGTGCGGCTGACCTTGAATCACCCCGGGAATCGCGGAGGCTGTTTGGTTAAAGTAAAACCGCCTCAGCAGCGGGTGTTGCAAGCACTTGATAGTACCGTTGTTCGGCCTCGGCGGGGGGGATGTCGCCAATCGATTCCAGCAGCCGCTGATGATTGAACCAGGCCACCCATTCCAAGGTGGCTAATTCCACGGCAGCCTTGGTCTTCCAGGGGCCACGCTGATGAATCAGTTCTGCCTTGTACAGGCCGTTGATGGTCTCGGCCAGGGCGTTGTCATAGGCGTCGCCCGTGGCCCCCACCGAAGGGCTGATACCCGCCTCGCCCAGCCGTTCGGAATAACGGATCGACACGTACTGCGAACCGCGATCCGAATGATGGACAAGGCCTGCGGCCGGATCGGGGTGCCGGTCGTAGAGCGCCTGCTCCAGGGCATCGAGCACGAAGTCTGTGGTCATCCGCGAGCTCGTGCGCCAGCCCACGATGCGCTTGGCATACGCATCGATGACGAAGGCCACGTACATCCATCCCTGCCAAGTGGATACGTAGGTGAAGTCAGCCACCCACAGGCGGTGATTGTCAACCTATCTGTCGCATTTTCTGAGTGACTCAAGCCGCCCGCTTGAGGTCTGAATTTCGCTTGGCACAGGACGCGTGACCCTTCTGCGGGTTGAGGAAGACCTCGTCGACTCTTGTCCAGTTGCGGGTCCTGCCGCTCCAGCGCTCCGGGTGCTTTTCGCGGGCCGCCCGATAGAGGGCATGGCGCCGTTCGAGCAGGCCGCGATCGCGCCCACAGTGACGCTGCTCAGGCGTCACGAAGCCGATAGCGCTGTGCCGGTGCTCGGTGTTGTACCAGCGCACGAACTCACCGACCCAGGCCCGGGCAGCCAGCAGACCGGTGAAGGGCTTGCGAGGGTAGCGGGGGCGGTACTTCAGAGTCCTGAACAAGGACTCTGAGTACGGGTTGTCATTGCTCACCGCTGGCCTGCTGAACGATGGCGCCACACCCAGCTCCCGTAGTGTCGCCAGCATGGTGGCGCCCTTCATCGGGGAGCCATTGTCGCTGTGTAACACCACCTGCCCTGGGAGGATGCCCTCGCGGCGGCAGATATCGCGCATCAGCTCACTGGCACGGGCGCTGTCCTCGGTGTCATAGACCTGCCAGCCCACGATGTGACGGCTGAACAGGTCAAGAAACAGGTACAGGTAGTAGTACTGGCCCCGCACGGTGGCGGGCAGATAGGTGATGTCCCAGCTGAAGAGCTGCCCTGGCGCAGTAGCCGTCAGCGCCCGAGGCCGATGCACCGGGCCAGGCGTGCGATCAGGCGTGCGATGCACCAGTTGCCCGGCGGTACGCATCAGCCTGTAGATCGTCGATTCACTGGCCAGATAGACCCCCGTATCCGCCAGGCGTGGCACGATCTGAGAAGCGGGCAGGTGGCCGTACTCGCTGCTGTTGACCACCCGCAGGATGCGATCACGCTCGGCATCGCTCAGGCGGTTGCAGGGCCGCTGTACCCGCGTGGGGCGCCCATCGCCTTGCTCCGGGGCCCGCCGCCAACGTTGCAGTGTGCGTGCGCTCAGATTGATTGCTTCACAGGCGCGTGCCTGTCGAGCACCAGCCGTGACCGCCTCAGTAATCAATGCCATGATCTGTCGGCGCTGTGTCAGTGAGGTCATTTGTCCTCGTCCTCCCACAGCGCCTGGTATTTTTTTTGCAGTACCAGCAGGGCTGCCGCCTCCGATAACGCCTTGTCCTTGCGGGCCAAATCACGGCGCACGCCAACCAGTTCCTCTTTGAGCCGACGCAGCTCCTGGATATCGGCTGCGGGCTTGTTCCCCGACTGTTCGAGCTCATGCTTCCAGGCCGTGAGCTGATGGGCGAAGATGCCCCGTTCCCGGCACCAGGCGTTGCGCGCCTCTTCGGCCAGAGAATGGGTCTCAAGCAGGGCCTGCAGCCGCTGTGCGGATGTCCACCGACTGGCGGGGGCCTCTTCTGAGGATTGCCTGCGCAAATGAGCCATCTTCGGATTGCGAATCCAGTTCTTCAGCGTATGGACCGACATGTTCAACTCCTGGGCCATGTCAGCCACCGTGCGCGTGCCGCGCTGCAGGGTCTTGCGGATCGCCTCCTCTTTGAAGGCCGTGCTGTAGGTCGTCAAATTCATCTAATCGTTCCAAATCCGATGCGACAACTAGTCTGACACAGGGGGCAGGCGATTGGGTCGATCAGCATGGAAGGCCCGACGCACCAGATCGCGCGGGCAGGGTTTGGAGGCATCGGGAACCGTCGTGCGTATCCGCTTGCCCCGGCGCACTCCCTCGATCCCCAGGCGGCCCATGAGTCGCTCGACCGTACAGCGGGCAATGGGCATGTTCTCCCGATGCATCTGGCGCCAGATCTTGCGCGCGCCGTAGACTTGGAAGTTCTGATCCCAGACGCGGTAGATGTCGACCATGCGCTGCTCGTCCCGTTTGGCCCGGTGGCTGCGTAGATCTGGATTGCGACACCGGGCGGCATGGCGCCTGTAGGCTGACGGGGCGACCTGCAATACCTTGCAGATCGGCTCGACCCCGTACAAGTCTCGGTGCTGATCGATGTAGGCGTTTATTTCTTCAGGACGCGGTCGAGCTCCGCCTGGGCGAAAAAAGCGCTGGCCGTCTTTAGAATCTCGTTGGCTCGGCGCAGCTCCTTGACCTCGCGCTCCAGCGCCTTGATGCGTTCCTGCTCGGCCTGCGGGATACCGGCACGTACACCCGTCTCCACCTCCTGGGCCCGAACCCATTTGAGCAGCGAATGCGGCGAGCAGCCAATCTTGGGTGCAATCGATGTGACGGCAGCCCACTGCGACGCGTACTCGTCGCGGTGTTCCAGGAGCAGGCGCACGGCCCGTTCACGGATCTCAGGTGAAAATTTGGTTTGATTGTTGACCATGGCTCCATTCTCTCAAAGCTTGGAGCCTCCTCAAAACCCGGGGTGATTCAGTTCTGGCTGATCGTCGAGGCATCAGGCACCTTGTCGGTCAACCGCAGCCCCAGAAACCACCGATAGGCCACGTTGACTTGAACCTCTCGGATCAACTGACGTTCGCTGCGGATACCAAACAGGTACCCCAGCAACAGCAGTTTGAACAACACCACCGGGTCGAGCGCCGGGCGTCCGTTGTTGGGGCAATAAAGGTGGGACACGCGATCCCGGATGAACTCCAGGTCGATTGCCGCAGCAATCTTGCGCACCAGGTGATCGGCTGGAACCAAGGATTCCAGCGTCACCATCTCCAGCTCGTGCTGGTAAGCCGTCGGGGTCTTGAGCATGACCCCATTATGAACAAACCCTCCGTTTTATGGGAGGGTTTGTCAGCAGTCTGGGCGCCTCACGGCGCCTTTTTCATCCTCGGTTCAACTCAGTTCACATACCAGATCGTCTTGACCTGCTGGTACTGGTCCAGAGCCTCCAGACCGTTGTCGCGACCGCCGAAGCCGGACTGCTTGTAGCCGCCGAACGGGGTGGTGATGTCGCCTTCCGAGAAGCCGTTGACCGACACCGTGCCCGCCTGGATGGCGCGCGCCACGCGCTGGGCACGGCCCACGTCGCGGGTGTACAGGGACGCAGCCAGGCCGTAGTTGCTGTCGTTGGCCAGGTCGATCGCCTCGGCTTCGGTCTCGAAGGTGGATACGGCCAGGATGGGGCCGAAGACCTCTTCGCGGAACAGCCGCGATTCACGCGCGACGCCGTCGAAGATGGTCGGTTCGACGTACCAGCCGCTGCCCAGGTCCGCATGGATGCGCCCGCCGTGCGCCAGACGCGCGCCCTCGGCCGCCGCGCCTTCCAGGAAGCCGCGCACCTTGTCGAAATGCGCGCGTTCGACCATGGGACCGATCTGCACGGATTCGTCCGTGGGCAGGCCGACCTTCCAGTTCGACAGGCGTGCGCGCAGGCGGTCCAGCACGGCGTCCTTGACGCCCGCCTGGACGATCAGGCGGGAACCGCAACTGCAGTTTTCGCCCATGTTCCAGAAGGCGGCGGCCAGCACGTGGTCCACCAGCCCGTCCAGATCCGCGTCGTCGAAGATCACCTGGGGACTCTTGCCGCCGCATTCCAGGACGATTTCCTTCAGGTTGCTCTCAGCCGAGTATTTCAGGAAATAGCGGCCGACCTCGGTGGAGCCGGTGAAGGACACCACGTCCACATCCATGTGGCGCCCGAGCGCCTGGCCGACTTCCTCGCCCAGGCCGGTCACCAGTTGCAGCGCGGACGCCGGGACGCCGGCCTCGTGGGCCAGCTGGGTCATGCGGTAGGCGCTGAGCGAGGTCAGTTCGGCCGGCTTGACGATGACCGAATTTCCGGCCGCCAGGGCGGGCGCGACCTTCCAGGCGTACATCTGGGCCGGAAAATTCCAGGGCAGCACGGCCCCCACCACGCCGATAGGCTCCTTGACGATCAGGCCCGTGGCGGCCGGCCCGGTCGGCGCGATGCGGCCGAAACACTTGTCGATGGCCTCCGCGTACCAGCGGAAGGTGTCCAGCGTGGCCGGCAGGTCCGTGTTCAGGCATTCGGTGATCGGCTTGCCGGCGTCGATGCAGTCCAGCGCCGCCAGCTCCTCGGCGTGGGCCTCCATCAGGTCCGCCCAGGCCAGCAGGACGCGCTTGCGTTCGGCGGGAGCGCGCTGCGACCATTCGCCGGACTTGAAGCCGGCGCGCGCCACGCGCACCGCCAGGTCCACGTCGGCGGCGGTGCCCGACTCCAGGGCGCCGATCACGCTGTTGTCGATCGGCGTGGTGTTGTCCATCCGGACGCCCGGCGCATCATGTCCGGGAATCAGGTGGCCGGCCCACAGGCCGCCCGCGCGGGCCTGGGCGAAAATCTGTTCCTTGGTTTGCGGCATGGCGGTCTCCTCAGCCCTGATAGGCGTTCAGCAGCGCCAGGAAGGCGCGTTCATCCTGTTCCGACAGCGGCGCCAGGGGCAGGCGCACCGGGCCGGCCTCGATGCCGTGGCGGCGGCAGCCCAGCTTGGCCTTCTGGTTGTAGTCGCCGGATTCCATGGCCTGGATCACCGGATACATGCCGCTCATCAGGCGGCGGACCTCGTCCCACCGGCCCTTGCCGGCGGCCTCGACCATGGCGGCCTGCTCGGCCGGGAAGACGTTGGCGCCGCCGCTGATCCAGCTGCGCACGCCCCAGAACAGGAAATCGGCCGCCATGTCGTCGGAACCGCTGATGATCTGGAAATCCGGGATGCCGGCCTGGATCAGGGCCAGGGCGCGGTTGAAGCTGCCGCTGCTTTCCTTGATGCCGACGATGTTGGGGATGCGCGCCAGTTCGATCACCGTGTCCACGGCGATCTGCACGCCCACCCGCGCCGGAAAGTCATACATGATGATGGGCAGCTTCGTAGCCTGTGCGACGGTGCGGAAGTGCTGCGCGATCCCGGCTTGCTCCGGCAGGCTGTAGGGCGGCGTGGACAGCATCAGACCGTCGTAACCCAGGGCCTCGGCCTGATGCGCATTGCGGATGGCCTGGGTCGTGGACAGGGCGTTGATGCCGGCGATCGCCGTCACGCGGCCCCGCGTGGCCTCCGCCACCGTGCTCAGCACCAGCTCGCGCTCGTCGTCTTCCAGCGCATAGTATTCGCCCGTAGTGCCGCAGGCCACGATGCCGGCGACGCCGGCGTCGATGAAGCGCTCCACCAGCCGGCGCAGCGCGTCGGCGTCGACGTGGCCATCCGCCGCGAACGGTGTGACGATGGGGACCAGGACTCCTTCGGTTTTCATGTGCTTTCCTAAAAGCTAAAAAGACGGCCCGGGCGACCGGGCGGGAACGGGGCGCGATGCCCCGGCATCGGATTCAGAACCCCGAGACACGCTGCGGCAGCCAGGTGGCCAGGGCCGGGAACAGCACCACCAGCGCCAGGGTCGCGAACTGGACCAGGATGAAGGGCACCACGCCTTTGCAGACCTGGCCATACTTCATGTCCGGCGGTGCGATCGACAGCAGGTAAAAGATCGAGGACGCCATCGGCGGGGTCAGATAGCTGGTCTGGATGACGATGATCACCAGCGTGCCGAACCAGATCGGGTCCACGCCGGCCGCCGTGAGCACGGGCAGGAACAGCGGCACGCAGATCAGCACGTTGGCGGTCCAGTCCAGCACGAAGCCCAGCAGGAACACGATGAACAGGAACAGCACCAGCGTGCCCGACAGCCCGAGGCCCATGTCGGAGATCAGGCTCTGGATCAGGCGCGAGCCCCCATTGGCGGCGAAGATCCCCGTGAACATGATACCGCCGGCCACGATCAGCAGGATCATGGCGGAGATCCGCACCGTGATCGCCAGCGCTTCCCGCATCATGGGCACGCTGAACTTGCCGTAGCAGATGCACAGGATCAGCGCGCCGACCGCGCCGACGGCCGCGGCCTCGGTGGGCGAGGCGATGCCGGCCATCAGCGAGCCCAGCACGGCCACGATCAGCAGCATGGTCGGCAGCAGACCGCTGAAGGTGATCTTGAGCTTTTCCATCACCGGCAAGCGCATGTCCGGATCGTCGGCCCGGGGGCCTTTCCTCGGGTCCAGGATGCAGACGACGACGATGTACAGGATGAACAGCCCCACCATCACCAGGCCCGGGAACAGCATGGCGGCGAACAGCTCGCCCACCGAGATCTGGGCCAGCGAGGCGTACACCACGGCCACCACCGAGGGCGGGATCATGGTGCCCAGCGAACCGCCCGCGCAGATGGTGCCGGCGATCAACGAATTGTCATAGCGGAAGCGCTGCATGGCGGGAATGGCCATCAACCCGACCATGACCTCGACCGCGCCCACCACGCCGGCGGCGGCCGCGAAGGTGGCGCCCATGGCGATGGTCGCCACGGCCAGCCCGCCGGGCAGCCGCCCCAGCCATAGCTGCATGGTGCGAAACAGGCGCGCGGCGATGCCGGAACGTTCCAGGATCGCGCCCATCAGCACGAACATGGGAATGGCCGACAGGATGTAGTTGGTGGCCGCCGAATACAGGCCGCCGTAGAGTTGATTGAACACCTGGTCGCCGAAGGCGAACCAGCCCGCGATCAGGGCGGGAATGATCAGGGACAGGGAAACGGGGATGCCCAGGAAAATCAGCAGGAACATCCCCGGGAACATCAGGGCGGCGATGGTCGGATTCATCAGTGATCCTTCTTGGCGGCGGAATCCAGGCCGCGGAAGGCCCGCAGGCCCTCCACCGCCAATTGCAGGGTCAGGGCGACCAGCCCGATCGCGATGCACAAGTAGAACGGCCACATCAGCGGCGCCCAGGGACTGACCGTCTCGACCTCATGCCGCACCCAGGCCCGCCAGGTATGCGACACGGCGATCCAGGACAGCATCCCGAAGAACGGCGCCAGGATCAGCAGGTAGGCGATCCCCTGGACTGCGCGATCGACATGGACGGGCAAGCGGTTGCGCAGCACGTCGATGCGGATGTGCGCGTCCTCCCGCAGGACGTAGGCCACGCCCAGCAGGAAGACGGCGCCGTTGGCCATGTAGGCGACATCGAAGGCCCAGACCGTGGGCGCGTCGAACACGTAGCGGGCGAAGACCTCGTAGACCATGGACACAGTCAGGACGGCCGCCGCCACGCTGGCCAGCTGGGAGGCGCACCAGGACACGCCGTTCGCGAATCGGGTCAGGGCATTGAGCATCTCGGCCTCGCTTGGCGGCGATCGCGGATCAATCGCGCATCAGATAGTTGCTTTCGGCCTTCCAGCGCTTGTGGTAGGCCTCGTAGTCGGCCAGGACCTCGGCCATATCCGGCTTGCCGGCGGCCTTCTGCGCTTCGGCCGTCTTGTGCATCCAGTCGTAGCCCGCGTCGGACAGCTGCTTCACAAATTCCGGACTGAGGGTGATGATCTCGTTGCGGCCGGAACGGTACTTTTCCATGGCCTTCATGTCCGCGTCATAGAAATAGTCCAGGCTCTGTTCGGTGGTCAGTCGGGCGGCGGCCTCGATCAGCGGCTTCAGGTCCGCCGGCACCTTGTCCCAGGTGTCCTGCTTGACGACCACTTCCCACATGAAGGTCGGCTGATGCACGCCCGGCACGACGATGTACTTGGCCGCCTGGTGGAAGCCTTCGGGCATGTTGGCCGACGGCGGCGCCCATTCCACGGCATCCACACCCTTGCGCTGCAGCAGCGTATAGGTCTCGCCCGGCGGCACCACGGTCGGGACGGCGCCGAAATAATCGCGCATCACCTCGGCCCAGGGGCCGGACGTGCGGTATTTCAGGCCCTTGAGGTCTTCCGCGCTGCGGATGGGTTTATTGGCATGGGCCAGGATCTCGGAGGAACCAATACCGACGATCATGGTCTTCAGGCCTTGGCCGGCGCGCAGCTTTTCCAGCTTTTCCTTGCCGCCGCCCTGGTACAACCAGGCCTTGTAGGCGTCCGGTCCCATGCCGCCCGGAAAACCCGAGAAAATGGCGTTTTCCGGATCCTGATTGACCAGGTAGCTGGACGTGGAATGGCCGGCTTCGACCACGCCGTCGCGCACCGCGTCGAACACCTTCAGGGCCGGCACGATCACCCCGGCGCCAAAGGGCTGGATCTCGACCCGGCCGGACGTGATGGTCTTGACGTTGGAGGCGAAGCGCTCCAGGAAGTTCTGATAGAAGGGCGAGCCTTCGGGCACGGAAGTCGGCACGCGCCAGGTCACGTCGGCCGCCGTCGCGGCGCCCGCCATGCACATTGCCAGGGCCGTCACGGCCAGGGTGCGGAAAATCTTCTTCATGGTCTCCCCCTTGAATTGGAATACGCGATCGCCGGACAGCATTCGCGCTGCCGTCAGTCTAATATCCATTAAATATATTTACAACATATTGAGGGTAAACACCAATGCCGCCCGACCATCCGGGCAGGCGGCTCGGGAAAGGCACGGGATATGCTAGTGTCCTGTCTGGTGAGTTTGGTCACTTGAATTCGGATGCATGGGCTTGCCAGGCAAGGCGCGAACCGCATCGATAGCCGGTGCTATCGCGAGGATGAGTCTGGACACGGAGCAGTCCCTGCGGACTATGCCGTGCCTGACGAATCCGAACCGCTTGCAAGCGGTGAGGTGGACAAGCAACGCAGCATGGCCAGCCCGGGCGCCGAAGGTAAGGATCGGAATTAGCCAGACAGGACACTAGACTCCATCCCCGACTTCAAAGGAGCCAGGCCATGCCGACCATGCACATCGAATTGTTCGAGGGCCGCACCCCCGAAAAGAAACGCGAACTCGTTCGTGCCCTGACCGAACGCACCTGCGAAGTCCTGGGCTGTCAGCCGGACTCGGTGGACATCATCCTGACGGAAATCAGCAAGGACCGCTGGGCCACGGGCGGCGTGCTCTGGTCCGAAAAGGACTGACCTCGTCCCGGGAAGGCGCCCGCGCGGCGCGCGGCCCGGGCGCCCGGGAACGGAACCCCGCCGGCCTGGCGTCCCGGCCGCCGGCAGCCCGGGCCGGGGGATGGACAGCGGCTATCGCCGCCGTCACTGGCCGACCAGGCGCTCGACCTTCTGGCGCAATTCCGGATTTTCGCGCACAGCGCGGCTGATGCCGTTGTATTCGGCGACGCTCATGCCGTCCGCCTCGACCTGATCCACCATCTTCTGATCGGCCTCGACGCGCACCGCCTGCCTGGCCGGTTCGTCCTGGGCGGCCTCCAGCCTGGGCTGGTATTCCGCCGCTACGGCGCTGACCTTGCGCACAGCGGCCGCGTAACGCCGCAGTTGCTCGTCGGTCGGCCGGTCCACGGCCTCGTAGGCCGCCTGGGCGCTCGCCGTCCGGGCGACCGTCAGAGGCCCCGCCAAGCCCAACGCAATGACGGAAGCGGCTAACGATCATGGTGGTAGGCACCACCCCTGAAGATGAAAGAGACTTTGGGGTGGAAGGTGTTGGGTGAAGGTCGTAAAAGTTTTTGGCGGCTCGACCCCGCGGCTAACGATCATGGTGGTAGGCACCACCCCTGAAGATGAAAGAGACTTTGGGGTGGAAGGTGTTGGGTGAAGGTCGTAAAAGTTTTTGGCGGCTCGACCCCGCGGCTAACGTGACCGGCCGGACTGACTCGCACCCCGGATTGCTTCCCTAGAGAGCGCACGCTAAACAGGCCGTTGGCGACATGTCGCCTTCAGGCACGTTCAGTCCCGGCACCCGCCACCTTCCACCCTTAAGTCTAATCGACAGGAGGTGGTATGGAACTGGGAGCGTTATACAAACGGGTGATCGGTCTGGACATTCATCAGGCGCAGATCACGGCCTGTGCGCTGATCGAGGAAGCAGACGGCTGCGCACGCATCGAGCAACGTCAATTCGGCGCGTTCAAGCGAGACCGTCGGGAACTGGCCGACTGGGTGGCGTCACTACGCCCCGACGAAGTCGTGATGGAGAGCACCGGCATTTACTGGAAGAGCCCGTATGCGGCACTGGAAGCGCGTGGCATCTGCGCCAAGGTGGTCAATGCGCGACATGTGAAGAACGTGCCGGGCCGCAAGACCGATGTGGGTGATGCCCACTGGTTAGCGACGCTGGCGCGAGCGGGATTACTGCGCGGCTCGTTTGTACCGCCGGCCAAGCTGCGGGAACTGCGCCTGATCGCCCGCCAACGACAGAAACTTGTCGGGCAACTGGCCAGCGAGAAGAACCGTCTGCACAAGGTGCTCACCGATAGCGGCGTGCGCCTGGGGGTGGTGGTCAGTGATCTGCACGGCCAGTCGGCACGCGCCATGGTCAAGGCGATCATCGCCGGACAAGCGCCGCAGGAGGTGCTCAAGCTTGCCAGTCGCCGCCTGAAGGCCAGCCGCGAGGAAATCTTCGACGCCCTGCAAGGCGACCTGACGGCCAGCCATCACTTCGTCCTGGATGAACTGATGCAGCATGTCGAGGAAATCGAGGCCCGTATCGTTCGCTTCGATACCCGGCTGCTCGCCGAACTGAAATCCGAACACAACGCCTTGGCCCTGCTGCAAACCATTCCCGGCGTCGATCAGATCGGGGCTGCCATGCTGTTGGTCGAAATCGGCTCCGACATGGATGTCTTTGGTAGTGCCGATCGTCTTGCCTCCTGGGTCGGCATCTGCCCCGGCAACAACGAATCAGCCGGCAAGCGTAAATCCGGTCGTGTTCGCAAGGGCAATCTGTATGTCCGGCGCCTGTTGTGCGAGTTCGCTCACGCCGCTAGCCGTACTCAATCCGTCTTCAAATCGAAATTCCAGGCCTTGATGGTGCGCCGTGGCTATAAACGGGCCATCATCGCCATCGGCCACAAAATACTGCGAACGATCTTCTTCATACTCCAGCGTGGCGAACACTACCGGGACAGCGCCACCGACTATGAGGCCCTATCCGTTCAACGCAACGCTCCACGCTGGATCAAGGCTCTGACCAAGTTCGGATTTATCCAACCTGCCAGCGCCTGAGCCGCACCGCCCTAGCCCTTACAGCCTTCGATGGCTGGGGGGGCGCTCGGTCAGAAATGCCTGTCTTTCACGCTAACGTGACCGGCCGGACTGACTCGCACCCCGGATTGCTTCCCTAGAGAGCGCACGCTAAACAGGCCGTTGGCGACATGTCGCCTTCAGGCACGTTCAGTCCCGGCACCCGCCACCTTCCACCCTTAAGTCTAATCGACAGGAGGTGGTATGGAACTGGGAGCGTTATACAAACGGGTGATCGGTCTGGACATTCATCAGGCGCAGATCACGGCCTGTGCGCTGATCGAGGAAGCAGACGGCTGCGCACGCATCGAGCAACGTCAATTCGGCGCGTTCAAGCGAGACCGTCGGGAACTGGCCGACTGGGTGGCGTCACTACGCCCCGACGAAGTCGTGATGGAGAGCACCGGCATTTACTGGAAGAGCCCGTATGCGGCACTGGAAGCGCGTGGCATCTGCGCCAAGGTGGTCAATGCGCGACATGTGAAGAACGTGCCGGGCCGCAAGACCGATGTGGGTGATGCCCACTGGTTAGCGACGCTGGCGCGAGCGGGATTACTGCGCGGCTCGTTTGTACCGCCGGCCAAGCTGCGGGAACTGCGCCTGATCGCCCGCCAACGACAGAAACTTGTCGGGCAACTGGCCAGCGAGAAGAACCGTCTGCACAAGGTGCTCACCGATAGCGGCGTGCGCCTGGGGGTGGTGGTCAGTGATCTGCACGGCCAGTCGGCACGCGCCATGGTCAAGGCGATCATCGCCGGACAAGCGCCGCAGGAGGTGCTCAAGCTTGCCAGTCGCCGCCTGAAGGCCAGCCGCGAGGAAATCTTCGACGCCCTGCAAGGCGACCTGACGGCCAGCCATCACTTCGTCCTGGATGAACTGATGCAGCATGTCGAGGAAATCGAGGCCCGTATCGTTCGCTTCGATACCCGGCTGCTCGCCGAACTGAAATCCGAACACAACGCCTTGGCCCTGCTGCAAACCATTCCCGGCGTCGATCAGATCGGGGCTGCCATGCTGTTGGTCGAAATCGGCTCCGACATGGATGTCTTTGGTAGTGCCGATCGTCTTGCCTCCTGGGTCGGCATCTGCCCCGGCAACAACGAATCAGCCGGCAAGCGTAAATCCGGTCGTGTTCGCAAGGGCAATCTGTATGTCCGGCGCCTGTTGTGCGAGTTCGCTCACGCCGCTAGCCGTACTCAATCCGTCTTCAAATCGAAATTCCAGGCCTTGATGGTGCGCCGTGGCTATAAACGGGCCATCATCGCCATCGGCCACAAAATACTGCGAACGATCTTCTTCATACTCCAGCGTGGCGAACACTACCGGGACAGCGCCACCGACTATGAGGCCCTATCCGTTCAACGCAACGCTCCACGCTGGATCAAGGCTCTGACCAAGTTCGGATTTATCCAACCTGCCAGCGCCTGAGCCGCACCGCCCTAGCCCTTACAGCCTTCGATGGCTGGGGGGGCGCTCGGTCAGAAATGCCTGTCTTTCACGCTAAAAAGCCTCCCATGCTGCGCAGCCCATGGCCGCTTGCCGTCCACCTCGCGGCCTGCATGCCGCCCGGGTTCTCCAGGCGCGGGCCAGTCCGCGGGGACTGCCCCGCGCCCAGACGCATCTCCCCAAGGGGGGCGCTTTTCGCCTTGGGGTGGTCCGGCGGCAAAAATGTCTTGATCGGCTGATCCATCCTGTACTCCTGCATCGCATGATCAACCGTTTCATGATCGCGGCGGAGACGGGACGTTTCAAGTTTCCCGATGTACAGTCCTGTGTCATCATGCCACCGGCCACCGCCGGAGCCGGACGCTCCTCAATCCGGCATGCACACCCCCACCCCCACGAAGAGACACACATGGATACGGATTTCTGGCTGCAACGCTGGGAGCACGGACAGACCGGCTTCCATCAATCCCGCGTCATGCCCCTGCTGCAAAAACACTGGCCCGGGCTCGGCCTGCCGGCCGGCAGCCGGGTACTGGTGCCTCTGGCCGGCAAGAGCCTGGACGTCGCCTGGCTGGCGGAGCAAGGCCATGCCGTGCTGGCCGTGGAGCTTTCCCCGATCGCCGTCGAGCGGTTCTTCGAGGAACATGCGCTGCGGCCCGAAATCCGGACCACGCCCCAGGGCACCTCGTACCGCGCCGGCTCGATCGAATTCCTGTGCGGCGACATCTTCGGCCTGGACGCGATGTCCCTGGCCCGCTGCGCGGCCTGCTACGACCGCGCGGCCCTGATCGCCCTGTCCCCTGAACTGCGCGTCCGCTATGCGCGTCACGTCTACGGGCAACTGCCCGCCGGCTGCCGCACGCTGCTGCTGACTCTGGACTACCCCCAGGAGGAAATGGACGGGCCGCCGTTCTCCGTGCCGGAATCCGAGATCCGGACGCTCTACGGCGACCGCTGGCGCATCGAACGCCTGGAGACCCGCGACGTCCTGGCCCAGGAACCCAAATTCGCCGAACGCGGCGTGTCCCGCATGAACACCTGCGTCTTCCGCCTGACGGCCGCCTGATCCGCCTCCCCGCCCCGTCCTCGCCTCGATCGCACGAGGCCCGTTTGATGCGACTCCCGCATGGACAAAGGGGTTATACGCCGATAAACAAAATACTGGGGGCGTTATTGCCCACTGCTGGATCGATCAGAATTCAAGGGTTTTCCCTAGTATTGAGGGTATTCTTTCCACGAGCGGCGCACGCCGCCAAACCCTCATGAAAAACCTCAAGATCAGCACGCGGCTCGCCACCGCTTTCGGTTTCATCCTGTCTCTGGCCCTGATCCTGGCGCTGATCGGCATCTGGAACGCCCTCAACGCCCAATCGATCGCCGAGGAAATCAGCCAGCGCCGTCAAGCCGGGCAGCTGATGGACCAATGGGCCCGGGATGTCGATGTCCGGGCCAATCAGGTCATAGCCTACGCACTGGTCTCGGATCCGGAAATGATCGGGTATTTCAAGCAGGGGATCGACGGCGCGACCGTCAGGATCAAGGACTACACCGAGCAGGCGGACGCCCTGTTCACCGTGCCCGAATCCAGGCGCCTCTTCCAGCACATCATGGACCTGCGCGCCAGCTACCTGGACATCCTGGGCACCATCTACAAGGCGCTGGACGATCACCAGGCCATGGTCGCCAACGACATCGTCCGGGAACGCTTGCCGGAGATCAACCGGACCTACCTCGCCAGCATCGAAGCCCTGCGCGCCTATCAGGAGGAACAGACCAACCTGGCCCAGCAACGCGCGGCGGACCAAGCCGTGCTGAGCGAACGCATCCTCGCGCTGGCCACGATCCTGGCCTTCATCCTGGGCCCCCTGTTCGCCTGGCGCGTCATGCGCGCCATCACCGGGCCGCTGCGGCGTGCGGTCGAGGCCGCCGAAACCATCGCGCACCGCGACCTCAGCCATGAAGTCCATGCGGACTCGACCAATGAAATCGGCCAATTGCTGAGCGCCCTGGCCACCATGACCCGCAACCTGCGCGGCGCACTGGGCGAAGTACGCAGCGGCTCGGACGCCATCGCCTCGGCCTCGGCCCAGATCAGCGCCGGCAACCTGGACCTGTCCTCGCGCACCGAGCAGCAGGCCAGTTCCCTGGCCGAGACCGCCGCCACCATGGAGCAGATCACCGCCACCGTGCGCCAGAACGCCGACAACGCCCAGCAGGCCAACACCCTGGCCGCCTCCGCCGCCAAGACCGCCACCGACGGCGGCGCCATCGTCGCCGAGCTCGTCTCCACCATGAGCGAGATCAACACCAAGTCCCAACAGGTCGCCGACATCATCGGCGTCATCGATTCCATCGCTTTCCAGACCAACATCCTGGCCCTGAACGCCGCGGTCGAGGCCGCCCGCGCCGGCGAACAGGGACGCGGCTTCGCCGTGGTCGCCTCCGAGGTCCGCGCGCTGGCCCAGCGCTCGGCCGGCGCGGCCAAGGAGATCAAGGGCCTGATCGACACCTCCGTGGAATCCACCGCCAAGGGCAATGAGCAGGCCTCGCGCGCGGGCGCCACGATGCAGGACATCGTCGATGGCATCAACCGCGTCACCGACATCATGGGCGAGATCAGCGCGGCCAGCCGCGAACAGACCACCGGCATCGAGGAGATCAACGCGGCGGTCACGCAGATGGACGACGTCACCCGGCAGAACGCCAGTCTGGTCGAGGAATCGGCCGCCGCCGCCTCCAGCCTGCAGGCGCAGGCCGACACCCTGGCCAAGCTGGTCGCCACATTCACCCTGAGCCAGGACGAGGCCGCCACCGGGGCGGGCGCCGGCACGAATGCCGCCCGCACCCATGCGGGCGCCGGCGCGGGGGCCCATGCGGGCGGCGCTTCCGCCTCCGCACCGGGGGCCGGCGCCGCGCGGTCCGCCCAGCCGGCGCGCCTGCCCTCGGCGCCCGAGAAGGTCGTCAGTCCCGCGCCGGCGCGGCCTCGCCACGACGCGCGGGCCGGCGCGCCCGCGCCCCGCGCCGCCGCGAAACCGGCTCTGCGCGCTCCCGGCAAGCCCGCGCCGGCCTCGGCCGACACCGAGGAGTGGACCGAGTTCTAGCGGCCGTCCGGATCCGGCGGGTTCCCCCAAAGCTTTTCATTACATTTTCGCGTGATTCGCGCACGGCCCCCGAGGGGCCGTTTTTACGTGCGCCCCCCTTTCCCGACTGAACTGTGGCAGCACCGGGCGCCTGTTATCCGATTTGAAATCGGGCCGACTTCGTACAATCGGACACAAACGACTGTTTGATCCGAATCGGATGGCTGCCGGACGGATCGAGGAGACATTCCAGCCATGACGCGAGTACACCATGCGTAATCTGAAGATCGGCACCCGACTGGCCCTGGGCTTCGGGCTCATCATCATCCTGCTGCTCATCATGTCCGGCATCGGAGCCTGGCGCATGATCGACAGCCAGCGGGCCAACGACAATCTCGAAGAGCGACAGACCGCGAACGCCCTGATCCTGCAATGGGCTCGCCAAGTGGAGGTCAACGCCAACCAGGCGCTGGCGGCCGCCAACCTGACCAATCCGGACGTGCTGGCGGTTTTCAAGAAAGGCATGGACGCCTCGGACAAGCAGGCGGCCGACATCCGGGCGAAGATCGAGCCCATGATCACCAGTCCCGAAGCCCAGACGCTGTACGCGAACACGATGAAGGTCCGCGAAACCTACATCCAGGGTCGCACTCAGGCCTTCAAGGATCTGGACAACGGCGACTACGCCAAGGCCGATAATTTCTTCAACCAGGAAATGCCCAAGATCACGGCCCACTACATCGCCGAGATCGACAAGCTGTCCCAGTTCCAGGGCGACTTCGTCACCCACCTGTTCGACGAAAGCGAGCAAGCCACCCGTCTGGGCCTGACTGTGCTGGCGGTCGCTACCCTGCTGGCCCTGATCCTGGGACCGCTGTTCGCCTGGCGGGTGACGCGGTCCGTCACCCATCCGCTGCTGCATGCCGTGAAGCTGGCTGAAGCCGTGGCGCACCGGGACCTCAGCGCCGATGTCATCGCCCGAGGCACCGATGAAATCGGCCAATTGCTGAACGCCCTGGCCACCATGACCCGCAACCTGCGCGGCGCACTGGGCGAAGTGCGCAGCGGCTCGGACGCCATCGCCTCGGCCTCGGCCCAGATCAGCGCCGGCAACCTGGACCTGTCCTCGCGCACCGAGCAGCAGGCCAGTTCCCTGGCCGAGACCGCCGCCACCATGGAGCAGATCACCGCCACCGTGCGCCAGAACGCCGACAACGCCCAGCAGGCCAACACCCTGGCCGCCTCCGCCGCCAAGACCGCCACCGACGGCGGCGCCATCGTCGCCGAGCTCGTCTCCACCATGAGCGAGATCAACACCAAGTCCCAACAGGTCGCCGACATCATCGGCGTCATCGATTCCATCGCTTTCCAGACCAACATCCTGGCCCTGAACGCCGCGGTCGAGGCCGCCCGCGCCGGCGAACAGGGACGCGGCTTCGCCGTGGTCGCCTCCGAGGTCCGCGCGCTGGCCCAGCGCTCGGCCGGCGCGGCCAAGGAGATCAAGGGCCTGATCGACACCTCCGTGGAATCCACCGCCAAGGGCAATGAGCAGGCCTCGCGCGCGGGCGCCACGATGCAGGACATCGTCGATGGCATCAACCGCGTCACCGACATCATGGGCGAGATCAGCGCGGCCAGCCGCGAACAGACCACCGGCATCGAGGAGATCAACGCGGCGGTCACGCAGATGGACGACGTCACCCGGCAGAACGCCAGTCTGGTCGAGGAATCGGCCGCCGCCGCCTCCAGCCTGCAGGCGCAGGCCGACACCCTGGCCAAGCTGGTCGCCACATTCACCCTGAGCCAGGACGAGGCCGCCACCGGGGCGGGCGCCGGCACGAATGCCGCCCGCACCCATGCGGGCGCCGGCGCGGGGGCCCATGCGGGCGGCGCTTCCGCCTCCGCACCGGGGGCCGGCGCCGCGCGGTCCGCCCAGCCGGCGCGCCTGCCCTCGGCGCCCGAGAAGGTCGTCAGTCCCGCGCCGACGCGGCCTCGCCACGACGCGCGGGCCGGCGCGCCCGCGCCCCGCGCCGCCGCGAAACCGGCTCTGCGCGCTCCCGGCAAGCCCGCCCCGGCCTCGGCCGACACCGAGGAGTGGACCGAGTTCTAGCGGCCGTCCGGATCCGGCGGGTTCCCTCAAAGCTTTTCATTACAATCTCGTGTGATTCGCGCACGGCCCGCAATCGCGGGCCGTGCTTCATTCAGGAGACATTCGCCGTGAATATCCGCATCCCCGGCGCCGCCCTGGCAGCCGCTCTGACCCTGGCCATCCCGTTTCACGTCCATGCCCAGGTAAAAATCGGCGTGGTCGTGTCCGCCACCGGCCCGACCGCCCTGGTCGGCATCCCCCAGAAAAACACAGTGCCACTGCTGCCGGCCAGGGCGGGCGGCCAGGACATCGAATACATCACTCTGGACGACGCCAGCGACCCGACGCAGACGGTCACGGCCTTCAAGAAACTGATCAGCGAGGCGCACGTCGACGCCCTGATCGGCCCCACCGGATCGCCCAACGCCATGAGCGTGCTGCAATTCGTCGCCGAATCCGGCACGCCGATGCTGGCTCCCGTGGGCGCGGCCTCGGTGGTGCTGCCCATGACCGAACAGAAAAAGTGGGCCTTCAAGACCACCCAGAACACCGACATCATCGCCCAGGCCCTGATCCAGGACATGGTCGGGCGCGGCATCAAGACTGTCGGCTTCATCGGCTTCGCCGACGCCTACGGTGACGACTGGTATCAGGTCTTCAGCCGCATGGCCAAAGACAAGGGGCTGGACCTGACCGTAGCCGAACGCTACCAGCGCACCGACAGTTCCGTCACCGGGCAGGCCCTGAAGCTGCTGGCCGCCAGACCCGACGCCATCCTGATCGCCGGCACGGGCGGCGCCGCCGCCCTGCCGCAGACCGCACTGGCGCAACAAGGCTACAAAGGCCGCTTCTACCAGACCCACGGCGCCGCCCTGCCCGCCTTCCTGAAGTTCGCCGGCACGTCGGCCGAAGGCACCATCCTGGCCGCCAGCCTGATGCTCGTGCTGCCTGAAATCCCCGACAGCAATCCGTCCAAACCCATCGTCCAGGACTATATCCAGCGCTACCAGGCGATGTACGGCGAAAAGCCGGCGACGTTCGGGGCCAACGTCTACGACGCCGGCCTGCTGCTGCGACACGCCATCCCCACCGCCCTGAAATCCGCCAAGCCGGGCACACCGGAATTCCGCCGCGCCTTACGCGACGCTCTGGAACAGACGCATGAGCTGGTCGCCACCCAGGGGGTCTACACCATGACGCCCGAGGACCACAGCGGCTTCGACCGGCGCGGCCGCGAGCTGATCACCGTCAAGGACGGCGCCTGGACGCTGCTGAAGTGACCATCATTCAGTGCGCATCCGGCGCCCAACGAAAAACCCCCGCGTTCATCGCACGACGGGGGTTTTTCGCTTTCAGCGCCGCCAGAACGGTCAGGACTGCGCGTCCAGTTTCTTTTTCAGCGCCTCCAGCGGCAGCGCCCCGTTGACGCGCGTGCCATCGGCGAAGAACAGGGCTGGCGTGCCCTGCACGTTCAGCTTGCGGCCCAGGGCCAGATTGTCCTGGATCGGCGTGTCACACTCGGCCCTGGCCGGATCCTTGCCGTCCAGCATCCAGGCCTTCCAGGCCTTGGCCGGGTCGGCCGCGCACCAGATGTCGCGGGAACGGGTGGTGGAATCCGGCGTCAGGATCGGAAACAGGAAGGTATAGACCGTGACATCGTCGACGTCTTCCAGGGTCCGGTGCAACTGCTTGCAATAGCCGCAGTTGGGGTCCTCGAACACGGCAACCTTGCGCGCGCCGGTACCCTTCACCTGCTTGATCGCGTGATCCAGCGGCAGGCTGCCGAAGGCCACCTGCTGCAGAGCCTCGAGCCGCTCGGCCGTCAGATCACGGCGAGCATGGGCATCGATCATCGAGCCTTGCAGCACGTAATCCACCTGGGCATCGGTATACAGCAGATCCATTCCGACCTGGACCTCGAAGATCCCGGTCATGGGCGTCACCCGCACGGCGTCCACATGGATCCCGGGAAAGCGCTGCTCGAAAACGCGACTGACGGCCTGGACCGAATCGGCTTGGGCGGGCGCGGTGGACAAGACCCGGTCCGCAGTGCCGTCGCGCGCGGGCGCTGACGACCCGGACGGCGCCGACTGATCGGACGACGGCCGGGTGCTCAGGATCTGGTCGCCGGAAGGTTGCGCCAAGGCGGACAGACTGCCACACAACAGCAGCGCGGCCAGGCTCAAGGAATATTTCATGGGAAGGACCTCGGAAAAAACCCCCACGCTGCGCCTTCGGCTCGCTGCCCCCCGAGGGGGCCGTTTTTGCCTTAGGGCGGCCTGGCGGCAGAAAAGACCCCCACGCTGCGCCTTCGGCTCGCTGCCCCCCGAGGGGGCCGTTTTTGCCTTAGGGCGGCCTGGCGGCAAAAAAACGGACCGACGTTCAGTCGCCGGCGGCCGCCCGGATCAGGCGGCGTTTCAGGAAGGGCAGGCCATCGACGAGACGCATGCCCTGGTTGCGAGCCCAGGCCGTAGGGGCGTTCGAGGCGCCGAACAGCCGGTGCAGACCGTCGGTGACCAGGCCCATGGCCCACACGGGCTCGGCCCGGCGGCGACGATAGCGCGCCAGGACATGCGGATCGCCCGGCGCGCGATGGGATTCGCGCGTCCGCAGGACGTCTACCAGGTCCCGCACGTCGCCCAGCCCCAGGTTCAGACCCTGGCCGGCGAGCGGATGGACCCGATGCGCGGCGTCGCCCACCAGGGCGACGCCCGGGGCGATCATGGCGCTGCGCTCGAGCGTCAGCGGAAAGCCCTGGGGGCGCGTGCGCAGGCGCAGCGGCCCCAGCCGGCCACCCGTGATGGCCTGCGCGTGTCCGGCGAAAAACGCCTGCCGGGCGCCGGCGTCCAGCGCCAGCCATTCGCGCGCCCGGCCTTCGGGCATCGACCACACCAGGGACGCCTGCGGACCGTCCGCCGTGTCCGGCATGGGCAGCAGGGCGAACACGCTGTCGCCCGTGAACCACTGGCAGGCGCGGTTCTGGTGGGGCAGGCCGATGTCCAGGTGCGCGACCACGCCCATGTCGCCATACGGCGTGTAATGGTGTTCGATGCCGGCCGCCAGCCGCACCGGGGACTGTGCGCCATCCGCGCCCACCAGCAGCGCCGCATCCAGCGCGCGGCCCTGTCTGGTCGTCACCCGCACGCCCATGCCCCTGGATTCCAGGCGCTCGAAGCGGTCCTCGTGCCAGGCGACCCCCATGACCTGGACGGCCTGCTGAAGCGCCCGCTCGATCTCGCCGGATTCGACGATCCAGGCCAGCGTGTCGCGCGCGTCCTGCCAGGCGGACAGATCCAGGCGGCCGTCGGCGTCGCCCTGGATTTCCATGGCCTCGACGGCGGCGACGCGGCGCGCGTCCATCAGCCGCCAGGCGCCCAGGCGATCGAGCAGATCGCGGCTGGCCGGCGAAATCGCATAGACGCGCGGATGGTAGTCGTCGGCCGCGCGCGCGGCCGGGACCTGGCGCGGTCCCAGCAGGGCGGCGGGCAGGCCCGCCCGGGCCAGGCCCAGCGCGCAGGCCAGGCCGGCGATGCCGGTGCCGCAGACGAGTATGGGTTCCTGATTCATCATCCGATCATCTTACCGCGCCGTATCGCGGCGCGCTTCGTCCCGGCGGGATTTTCGCCCGCACGCCATCCACATGCCATCCGCATGCCTCAGCGCGCCGAGGGCGCCCCGGCCCGCACGGGCCACAGCAGCCACATCCGGCCGGACTGCTTCATGCGGCCGGCGCGCGCGCCGGCCTCGTCGCCGGTACCCCAATAAAAGTCGGCCCGGCCCGCGCCCTTGATCGCCGCGCCCGTGTCCTGGGCGAACACCAGCCGCCGCAGCGGCTCCGCGCCACTCTGGGGCACGGCCTCCAGGAAGACCGGTGCGCCCAGCGGCACGTAGGCCGGATCGACCGCGATCGCGCGCCGCGGCAGCAGCGGCACGCCGTAGGCGCCCCGGGGGCCGAGTTCCGGATCGACGATGGGTTCCTCGCGGAAGAACACCATGGCCGGATTCACATTCAGCAGTTCCGGTACTCGATCGGGATGCGAGCGCGCCCAGGCCTTGATGTTCTGCATGGACGCCTGGGCCAGCGGCATCTCGCCTTGCCGGGCCAGCCACTGGCCGATGGAGACGTAGGGCCGTCCGTTATGGTCGGCGTAGGCCAGCCGCAGCATACCGCCATCGGGCAGGACGGCCCGCCCCGACCCCTGGATCTGCAGGAAGAAAGCCTCGACCGGGTCGTCCGCCCAGACGATCACGGCCGGCTGGCGGGCCGGGTCGGACGTGATCTGGGCCCGCGTATCGTAGGGCACCACCCGGCGGCCCTCGAGCTTGCCGCGCACCCGCTTGCCGGCCAGTTCGGGGTAGACCGCCCCCAGGTCGATGGTCAGCAGGTCGTCAGGCGTGGCGTAGAGTGGCCACTGGTACGCGCCTTCGCGGGTGCGCGACGCCCGGATGAGGGGCTCGTAGTACCCCGTCACCATGCCGCTGGCGGCCCGCCCGGAGGCATCGTCCAGCCGCCAGGGGCGCAGTTGCTCCTGCAGGAACCGGCGCACGGCGGGACCTCCGGCCTCGGCTCCGAGACCGGACTGCGCCACCGCCCGACAGACCGGCTGCCAGGCCCGGGGCGCCGCGCGCGCCGGCAGCGCCAGCGAACCCGACACGGGCCGCATCAATCCCCGGCAATCATTGAGCAGCGCCTTCCAGACATGGTTCAGATCATCGTCCGCCCAGCCCGGCAGGCTGTCCCAGGAAGCCGCCGCATAGCGCCCCTGCAGCGGCCGCACGGGCGTTTCCGGCAAGGCGGAGAGCGGGGGAACGACCAGGGGCTGCTCGACCGATACGGGGGCGCCGGATTCGCCGCCGGGGGCGGGTTCTTCGAGCGGCACCGTGGAGCAGGCGCTCAGGACGACCAGCGCGGCCGCGGACAACCAATGGATTTTCATGCCGGATCGCTGCACCGGGAGGTGCACTAAAATGAAGGAAACGTAAAGACCGTCATCATGACATATCCGGACCCTCCTTCGCCATGACCGAACTGCCCGCCGCCCGCATCGCCCCCAGCCTGCTGTCCGCCGACTTCGCCCGGCTGGGCGAAGAAGTCGCCGCCGTGGTGGCCGCCGGCGCCGACTGGATCCACTTCGACGTCATGGACAACCACTACGTCCCGAACCTGACCATGGGGCCCATGGTGTGCGCCGCCCTGCGCCCCCACACCACCGCCCCCATCGACGTGCACCTGATGGTCGAGCCCGTCGACGCGCTCGTGCCCGCCTTCGCCAAGGCCGGCGCGGACATCATCAGCTTCCACCCGGAGGCCTCCCGCCACGTCGACCGTACGCTGGCCCTGATCCGCGACCATGGCTGCCGCGCCGGCCTGGTGTTCAATCCGGCCACGCCGCTGGAATGGCTGGACCATGTCATGGAGCGCCTCGACCTGGTCCTGCTGATGTCGGTCAACCCGGGGTTCGGCGGCCAGTCCTTCATCCCGCACACGCTGGAGAAGCTCGCCCAGGCCCGTGCCCGCATCGACCGCTGGCGGGCCGAAGGCGGCCAGGCCATCGACCTGGAAGTCGATGGCGGCGTCAAGGCCGACAACATCGCCGACATCCGCGCGGCCGGCGCCGATGCCTTCGTGGCGGGCTCGGCCATCTTCGGCCAGCCCGACTACCCGCGCGTGGTCGCCGACCTGCGCGACGGCATCGCCCTGGGCGACGCCCGGCGCCACGCGGCCACCGGCCAGGATTCGTGACCCCCCGCCAAACAGGGCGGCATATTCCCTGCGGTAATGATACGATGACGCCCGCCCAGGGCACCCCACCCGCCCCCGGCGCTCTCATGATTCACCTGGCCGCCGATCCGGTGCGGCCGCTTTCCCCGGCGCGCGACACCATGCAATTTTCCGGAATTCTGTTCGACCTGGACGGCACCCTGCTGGACACCATCCCCGATCTGGCGGACGCCGCCAACGCCATGCGACAGGACATGGGCCTGGCGCCGATCGCCGAGGACATCATCGCCACTTACGTCGGCAAGGGCGTGGAGCAACTGGTCATCCGCACCCTGGGCCACGAAGGCAGCCCCGCCAGCGTGGACATGGTCATGCGCGGCCTGGCCCGCTACCAGGACCACTACCGTGCCCTGAACGGCCAGCGCAGCCGCGTGTATCCCGGCGTCATGGCGGGCCTGCAGGCCTTCCGCGAGCAGGGCGCCCGCCTGGCCGTGGTCACCAACAAGGGCACCGAGTTCACCGGCCCCCTGCTGCGCCAGATGAGCCTGGACGGCTATTTCGACGCCGTGGTCTGCGGCGACACCTGCGAACGCAAGAAGCCCGACCCCATGCCCTTGTTCCACGCCTGCGACCTGCTGGGCATCGCGCCCGCTCAGGCCCTGTTCATCGGCGACTCGATCAACGACGCCCTGGCCGCCAACGCCGCCGGCATGCGCGTGCTGGCCCTGCCCTACGGCTACAACGAGGGCCGCCCCGTGCAGAGCCTGCCGGTGGATGCTATAGTTGACTCCATCGTCGAGGCCGCTCAGTGGGCCGCCGACGCGACCTCGCAGACCGAACACGCATGAACGTCATCCGCTATTACCCGATCACCGCCGGCGCCTATTGGCGCTGGTGGTGTTCTTGTTCCGGGTAATGACGGTCACCCGGCGCGCGGGCCTACCCGCGCCGCCCGCCCCACAGCCCGGACCCTCGATCGGCCGGGCTGTTTCGTTTCTGTCCCGGCCTGCACCCCACCCAGAGACCACCATGACGGAAATCGAATTCAACGCACTGGCCGCCCAAGGCTACAACCGGATTCCGCTGATCGCGGAAACCTACGCCGACCTGGACACACCCCTGGCGATCTACCTGAAGCTGGCCCATGCGGGACCGGAGGCCGGGCGCAACAGCTGCCTGCTGGAATCGGTGGTGGGAGGCGAGCGCTTCGGCCGCTATTCCTTCATCGGCCTGCCGGCCAAGACCCTGATCCGCGCCACCGGCACCACCACCGAAGTCGTCACCCGCGGACAGGTCGTGGAAACCCACGAAGGCGATCCCCTGGCCTTCATCGAGGCCTTCCAGAAGCGGTTCCGCGTGGCCCTGCGTCCCGGCATGCCGCGCTTCGCCGGCGGTCTGGCGGGCTATTTCGGCTACGATACCGTGCGTCACATCGAGCCGCGCCTGGGTCCCTGCGTCAAGCCGCGTCCGGCCGGCCAGCAGCCGGGCACGCCCGACATCATGCTGCTGCAGATCGATGAACTGGTCATCGTCGACAACCTGGCCGGCCGCACCTACCTGATCGTCTACGCCGACCCCCGGCAGCCGGAAGCCTACGCCCTGGCCCGCCGCCGCCTGAAGGCCCTGCGCGAAAAGCTGCGCACGCCCGTGGTCATCCCCTATGCCTACGCCAGCATGCAGACGCCCACGGAGCGCGACTTCAAGAAGGACGACTACCTGGCCGCCGTGCGCAAAGCCAAGGACTACATCGCCGCCGGCGACCTGATGCAAGTCCAGATCGGTCAGGTGATCGCCAAGCCCTTCCGCGACTCGCCGCTGTCACTGTACCGGGCGCTGCGGTCCCTGAACCCCTCGCCCTACATGTACTACTGGAACTTCGACACCTTCCACATCGTGGGCGCCTCGCCGGAGATCCTGGTGCGCCAGGACCGCGAATTCGAGGATGGCCGCGCCCGTGAAATGGTCACCATCCGCCCCCTGGCCGGCACGCGCAAGCGCGGCGCCACCCAGGACGAGGATCTGCACCTGGAGCAGGAACTGCTGGCCGACCCGAAGGAACGCGCCGAACACGTGATGCTGATCGACCTGGCGCGCAACGACATCGGCCGCGTGTCCAAGCCCGGCACGGTCGAGGTCACCGACACCATGGCCATCGAACGCTACTCCCACGTCATGCACCTGGTGTCCAACGTGCGCGGCGAACTGAACGACGGCATGAGCAATATCGACGTGCTGCGGGCGACCTTCCCCGCCGGCACGCTGACCGGCGCGCCCAAAGTCCGCGCCATGGAAATCATCGACGAACTGGAGCCTGTGCGGCGCGGCATCTACGGCGGCGCCGCCGGCTACATGAGCTACGGCGGCGAAATGGATCTGGCCATCGCCATCCGCACCGGCATCGTCCGCGACGGCATGCTGTACGTGCAGGCCGCCGCAGGCATCGTCGCCGACTCGGACCCCGAAAAGGAATGGCAGGAAACCGAGGCCAAGGCCCGCGCCCTGCTGCGCGCGGCGGAGCAAGTGCAGTTCGGACTGGACGAGCCGATCTAGGTTCCCCCCCCACGCTGCGCAGGCTGCGCCCGCTTGCTGCCCCCCGAGGGGGCGCTTTTTGCCTTGGGGCGGCCCGGCGGCAAAAAAAGGCCCCCCCACGCTGCGCAGGCTGCGCCCGCTTGCTGCCCCCCGAGGGGGCGCTTTTTGCCTTGGGGCGGCCCGGCGGCAAAAAAAGGCCCCCCACGCCGCGCGGGCTGCGCCCGCTTGCTGCCCCCAAGGGCGCTTTTTGCCTTGGGGCGGCCCGGCGGCAAAAAAGGCCCCCCCACGCCGCGCAGGGCAAAAAGGCGGGCTTACGCGGCACAGTTCCCATCGCGGACCAGCAACTCCCGCGTGATGTCGGCGATGGTGCGCGCGCCGGTCAGCGTCATGGCCACGCGCATTTCCTTTTCGATCAGGTCCAGCAGGTTGGAAACGCCCGCCTCGCCGCCCACCGCCAGGGCGTACAGCCAGGCGCGGCCCAGGAGCACGGTATCGGCGCCCAGCGCCAGCATGCGCACCACATCCAGGCCGGTGCGCACGCCCGAATCAGCCAGCAGCGTGATATCGCCCTTGACCGCGTCGGCGATCGCCGGCAGGGCGCGAGCCGTGGACAGCACCCCGTCCAACTGCCGCCCGCCATGGTTGGACACCACGATGCCGTCGGCGCCGAAGCGCACGGCGTCGCGCGCGTCGTCCGGGTCCAGGATGCCCTTGATGATCATCGGCCCCTTCCAGAAATCACGGATCCACTGCAGGTCCTTCCAGGAGATCGAGGGATCGAAATTGGCTCCCAGCCAGCCGATGTAGTCCTCCAGGCCGGTCGGCTTGCCCAGGTATTTCGACACATTGCCCAGGTCGTGCGGCCGGCCCCGCAGGCCCACGTCCCAGGCCCAGCGAGGATGCAGCACGGCCTGGACGTAGCGGCGCAGGGCGGCGTACGGGCCGCTCATCCCCGCGTGGGCGTCGCGATAGCGGGCGCCCGGCACCGGCATGTCCACGGTGAACACCAGCGTCGACACCCCGGCCGCCTGGGCGCGCTCCAGCACGCTCTTCATGAAACCCCGGTCCTTCAGGACGTAGAGCTGGAACCACATGGGCCGGCCGATGGCGGGCGCGACCTCCTCGATGGGGCAGACCGACACGGTGGACAGGGTGTAGGGGATGCCCTTGCGGTCCGCCGCCCGCGCCGCCTGGACCTCGCCCCGGCGGGCGTACATCCCGGTCAGACCCACCGGCGCCAGGGCCACCGGCATCGACAGGGTCTCGTCGAACAGCCGCGTGGACAGATCCAGGTGCGACATGTCGTTCAGCACCCGCTGGCGCAGCGCCACGCCCGCCAGGTCGCTGACGTTGTGCCGCAGCGTGTATTCGGCATACGCCCCGCCGTCGCCATAATGGAACAGGAAGGAGGGCAGGCGACGCCGGGCGGCTTCGCGGTAATCGGTGGAGGCGGAAATGATCATGATGTCAGTGTGAAAGGGGGCAAACGGGAGGAACGGGCGCGCCGCGCCTCGTCTTCGTCGAGCTTGCGCACGCTGCCGTGCACGAACTCCAGGTGCCGCCAGACAGTCGCCCGGGCGGCTTCGGCGTCACCGCGCAGGATGGCTTCCATCAGCGCCTGGTGCTGGGCAGTCAACTGATCCTGGGTATGCTGGATCAGGTACATGCGCTGGCGGTTCTCGGTGACGGTGGATCGCAGCAGTTCGAACACGCCGCGCATCATCTGCAGCAGCACCGCATTGTGGGAGGCTTCGGCAATGGCCAGATGGAACCGGGCGTCGGCCTGCGCCGACAGGTCCGGGTCGCCGCGGCTCTGAAAGCGCAGCATGTCCTCGAAGCGCCGCTGGATCGCCTGACGGTCCTGGGCCGTGGCGCGCAATGCGGCATGCCAGGCGGTGCCGCCCTCCAGCGCGTGGCGGGCTTCCAGCACGTCGTAGCGGTATTCGGGATCGTCGGAGACCAATTCGTCCAGCGGGCGCACCAGATGCCGCCCTGGCCAGTCGTCCGTGGCGGCCACGCCGGCCTGGACGTAGGTGCCCCCGCCCTGCCGGCTGCGCAGCAACCCCTGGCTGGCCAATTGGCGGATGGCTTCCCGGATCGAGGGCCGCGAGGCGCCCAGATCCTCGGCCAGCCGGCGTTCGGCCGGCAAGCGGTCGCCGGGCTTCAGGCCCTGTTCGTCGATCAGGGCCCGGAGCTGTTCCGCGAGTCGGTCGGAAAGGCGCATGGGCGGCGTAAATTTGTTTTATTGGTCTTACCACAACCCGGATTTCTGGGTTGGTCACCGGATTATAGAAATGCGGCATTCCCAGGGTCAATCATTATCCAGGTCCGCATTTACCCTTGAATCGCACTGAAAATCTGATTTATGGCCCTTTCCAAACGAGGCCTGGAGCGATCCGGTTTGAGCATTCCTGCAATGATTCGCGCGACAAGCTGGATTTCCATATTCAAAATGGTATTACCACTTGCAGAACGATATCTTTTGCACCCGGGAGGATCAGGCGCCGCCGCCACCCGGTATTTACCCCGCTCGACAGCGCTCGCGCCGCACAGTAGAATGCTTCCCATGATTTCACACGCGACCGTGCACGCTTCGTTCTGGTGGCGCCCCTCCTAGGGGCGGCATCCTCATGCGTGATTCATCGCACCTTGCCGCCGTTCTGGCAGGCATAGGTCTTCGTGAATCTATCTCCGGTGCGGCGGCTCCTGACTCCAAGGAAGACCATGTCCGTATCACTCTCCCCTCCCCGCTCCCACCGGCTTCCGCAGCCCGTCCCGACGCGCGCGCTCGTTTCCCGACACTGACCAGGACGACCCGATCATGAAGCTGCTGATGCTGGACAACTACGATTCCTTCACCTACAACCTGGTGCAGTATTTCGGCGAACTCGGCGCCCGGGTCCAGGTCGTGCGCAACGACCAGATCGACCTCGCCGGTATCGAGGCCCTCGATCCCGACCGCATCTGCGTGTCGCCGGGACCGTGCTCGCCGGCCGAGGCCGGCATCTCCATCGAACTGATCCGGCATTTCGCCGGCAGGAAGCCCATCCTGGGCGTCTGCCTGGGGCACCAGGCCATCGGCGCGGCCTACGGCGGGCGTATCGTGCGCGCCCGGGAAATCATGCACGGCAAGGTCTCGCCCATCACGCACCGGGGCACCGACGTCTTCGCGGGGCTCCCCTCGCCGTACACCGTCACCCGCTACCATTCCCTGGCGATCGAGCGCGACTCTCTGCCCGACTGCCTGGAAGTCACCGCCGAGACCGCCGACGGCGAGATCATGGGCGTCGCCCACAAGTCCCTGCCCGTCTACGGCGTGCAGTTCCACCCGGAATCCGTGCTCAGCGAGCACGGCCACGCGCTGCTGCGCAATTTCCTGGAACTCTGAAGCCCCGAACCGGCCTATCTGAAAAACACGAAGACAGAAGGAACCATCCATGCCGCCGATCACCCCCACCGAGGCCCTGGCCCGCTGCATCGAACACCGGGAAATCTTCCACGACGAAATGCTGGAACTGATGCGCATGCTGATGCGCGGAGAAATGTCCCCCCAACTGGCCAGCGCCCTGCTGATGGGCCTGCGCGTCAAGAAGGAAACCGTCGGCGAGATCACCGCCGCCGCCCAGGTCATGCGTGAATTCGCCCTGGGCGTCGACACCCCCTACCCCGAGGAGCTGCTGGACATGTGCGGCACGGGCGGGGACGGCTCGCACACCTTCAACATCTCCACCGCGGCCATGTTCGTGGCCGCCGCGGGCGGGGTCAAGATCGCCAAGCACGGCAACCGCAGCGCCTCTTCCTCGTCGGGCAGCGCCGATGTGCTGGAGGCCCTGGGCGTCCAGGTCACCGCCACACCCACCCAGGTCGCCGAGTCCATCGAAGCCACCGGCATCGGCTTCATGTTCGCCCCGTCCCACCACGGTGCCATGAAGAACGTCGCCGCCGTGCGCCGCGAACTGGGCGTGCGCACGATCTTCAACATCCTCGGCCCTCTGACCAACCCGGCCGGGGCCGCCAACCAGCTCATGGGCGTGTTCCATCCCGACCTGGTCGGCATCCTGGTACGGGTGCTGCAACGCCTGGGCTCGCGTCACGTGCTGATCGTGCACGGCAAGGACGGCATGGACGAGGCCTCGCTGGGCGCGGCCACCCTGGTGGGCGAACTGAAGGACGGCGAGGTCCGCGAATACGAGATCCACCCCGAGGATTTCGGCATGGCCATGGTATCCAACCGCAGCATCAAGGTCGCCAACCGCGACGAATCCGCCCAGCTGGTGCGCGCCGCGCTGAACAACACGGCCGGCACGGCGCGCGACATCGTCGCCCTGAACGCCGGCCTGGCCCTGTACGCCGGCAACCGCGCCGACTCGATCGACGCCGGCATCCGCCAGGCATTCGATCTGATCGCATCGGGCGCCGCGCGCGACAAGCTGGAACAATTCCGCCAACACACGCAAAGGTTCTCCGCATGAACGACATCCTGGCCCGGATACTGGACACCAAGCGCACCGAAGTCGCCACCGCGCGGCAGATGCGCAGTGAATCCGAAGTCCTGCGCGAAGCCCAGAGTCGCCAGGACATCCGTGGTTTCGCTCGCGCGCTCGAAGACAAGATCGCGCAGGGCAAGCCCGCCGTGATCGCGGAAATCAAGAAGGCCTCGCCCTCCAAGGGCGTGATCCGCGAGGATTTCCGGCCGGCGGACATCGCCGCCAGCTACGCCGGCCACGGCGCCGCCTGCCTGTCGGTCCTGACCGACGTGCAGTATTTCCAGGGCGGCTACGACCACCTGCGCCAGGCGCGCGCGGCCTGCAGCCTGCCCGTGCTGCGCAAGGACTTCCTGATCGATCCCTACCAGGTCATCCACGCCCGGGCGCTGGGTGCCGATTGCGTGCTGCTGATCGCCGCCGCCCTGGCGCCCGCACAGTTGCGCGAGCTCGAGACCGTGGCCGCCGACCTGGGCATGGACGTGCTGGTCGAGATCCACGACCGCGACGAACTGGATGCGGCCCTGTCCCTGGACACGCCGCTGATCGGTATCAACAACCGCAACCTGCGCACCTTCGAAACCCGCCTGGAAACCACCCTGTCGATGCTGCAAGACATGCCGGCGGGCAAGCGGATCGTGACCGAGAGCGGCATCCTGCTGCCCGGGGACGTCGACCGCATGCGCGAGCACGGCGTCCAGGCCTTCCTGGTCGGCGAGGCCTTCATGCGCGCGCCGGACCCCGGCGCCGCCCTGCACGAACTGTTCTTCGCCCACTGACCCAAAGCCCGCCCCACCCCGCATCGCATCCGCGCCGACGGGCGGCGGGCCGCCGAACCCGTGCCCTGTTCCACCATGACCTTTTCCCCCGACTGCCCGCTCTGCATCCCCGACCACGACACCCTGCTCTGGCAGGACGACAAGCTGCGGATCGTCCGCGTGGACGATCTCCGGCACCCCGGCTATCTGCGCGTCGTCTGGCAGCGCCACGTGGCGGAAATGACGGACATCGACCCCATGGACCGCCTGCATCTGATGCGCACCGTATTTCAGGTCGAACGCCTGCAGCGGATCTTGCTGCGGCCTGACAAGATCAACCTGGCCAGCCTCGGCAACCAGGTGCCCCATCTGCACTGGCACCTGATCCCCCGCTGGCGCGGCGACCCTTGCTTTCCGGACGCCATCTGGGCGCCGCCCCGGCACGACCCCGCCCGCGAGGCCGCCTGGCCGGATGCCTGCGCAACGCTGGCCCCGCAAGTCGAACGGCTGCACCGGATCCTGGCGGCCCACGGCCCCGCGGTGGACGTTCCAGGCTCCGAAGACGACGCCCAAGGCGCCTGAAACATCCGGCGCGCCCCAGGCGCCCGATACCACCTGGGCGCCTCCGACCCCCTACGCACACTCCTCCCATGTCCGCTTCCCCTTCCGAATCCGGCACACCGCCCGCCACCCTGGCGCGCAGCCTGAAGAACCGCCACATCCAGATGATCGCCCTGGGCGGCGCCATCGGCACCGGCCTGTTCTACGGCTCGGCCGCCTCCATCCGGCTGGTCGGCCCCGGCATCATCCTGTCCTACCTGATCGGCGGCCTGGCGATCTATCTGATCCTGCGCTTCCTGGGGGAAATGTCCACCCAGGAACCCGTCAGCGGCGCCTTCAGCCATTTCGCCTACCGCTACTGGGGCGGCTTCGCGGGCTTCCTGTCGGGCTGGAACTACTGGCTGTTGTACATCCTGGTCAGCATGGCCGAGCTCTCGGTGGTAGGCATCTACGTCAACTACTGGCTGCCCGATTTCCCGGCCTGGGCCAGCGCCCTGGCGGTGCTGCTGGCCGTCACGGCGCTGAACCTGCTGAACGTGCGCCTGTACGGCGAAAGCGAATTCTGGCTGGCCTTCATCAAGATCGCCGCCATCGTCGGCATGATCCTGCTGGGCGGCGTGCTGGTCGCGCGCGGCGCCGGCGGCGCGGGCCTGAGCAATCTCTGGGCCCATGGCGGCTTCCTGCCCAACGGCGCGCACGGCCTGCTGCTGTCCCTGGTGGTGGTGATGTTCTCCTTCGGCGGCACCGAACTGATCGGCATCACGGCGGGCGAGGCCGACGATCCCCGGCACAGCATCCCGCGCGCCGTGAACCAGGTGATCTGGCGCATCCTGATTTTCTACGTCGGCGCGCTGGCGGTACTGGTGACCCTGTACCCATGGAACGAGGTCGGCCTGAACGGCAGTCCCTTCGTGCTGATCTTTTCCCGCCTGGGCATCCCCGCCGCGCCGGACATCCTGAACCTGGTAGTGCTGAGCGCCGCGATCTCGGTCTACAACAGCGGCATGTACAGCAACGGACGCATGCTCCACAGCCTGGCCGAACAGGGCAACGCCCCGCGCATCTTCCTGCGCCTGAGCCGGCGCCAGGTGCCCTGGGTCGGCGTGCTGTTCTCGTCGGCCTGCACGCTGCTGATCGTGATCGTCAATTTCCTGGTGCCGGAAGGCGCCTTCATGCGGATCATGGCCGTGGCGACAGCGGCGGCCGCGATCACCTGGATGATGATCGTGCTGGTCCATCTGCGCTTTCGCAAGGCCCATGCACGCGACACGCTGCTGTTTCCCGCGCCCTTCCACCCGTGGACGAACTACCTGTGCGCGGCCTTCCTGGCGCTGCTGGTGGGACTGATGACGCAACTGGACGATACCCGGCCGGCGGTCTACGTGCTGCCGGTCTGGCTGGGCGTGCTGTACGCGGGCTACCGGCTGAAGCGGCCGGCCGCCTGAACGGCGCGGCGGGCCGCTACGCGGGCTTGCGCGACTGCGTGCCCAGGTAGGTGCCCATCAGCACCGCCGCGAGTCCCGCCAGGTGGTTCCAGCCCAGCCGCTCGCCGAGCAGGAGCGCGGCGAAGGCCGCGCCGAACACCGGCACCCAGTACAGGAACACGGCGGCGCGCGCCACGCCGATGCGGGCGATGGCGTTGTTCCAGATCAGGTTGACGAGGGCGGTCGAGACGGCCCCGGAGAACACGATCAGGAACCAGAGCCACGGACTGTCCGGCAGCGCGCCGCCGTATCCCGGGCCCCAGAGCCCGGCATGCGCGATCAGCATCAGCGTGCCCATCGCGTAGATGATCCCGCTGATCGACAGCGCGTCGAGCCGGCGCGCGATCCCCTGGATCAGGGCTCCGCCGCAGGAAAAACTGAGGACGCCGGCCACCACCAGCAGATCGCCGGCGCCCATCACGGCAAGCTGCGCGCCGCTGTGGCCGAGGATGATGACGGCGACGCCGCCGAAACCCAGCAGCACACCGAATAGGCGCAAAGGCCCCAGCCGTTCGCGGAAGGCGAGCGCGGCGAGCAGCGCCGACACCAGCGGGCCGAGCGCCATGATCAAGGCGCCGTTGGTGGCGCTGGTGCGCACCATGCCCTCGGTGAAGAGGATCTGATTCATGTAGACCATCAGGAAGGCGCAGGCGATCAGGCCGGTCCACTGGCGGCGGTCCAGACGGGCCAGGACCGGACGCCGGACGAACCAGATCGCGATGAGCGTCGTGCTGGCGACCAGCATGCGCAGCATCGCGATCGTGGTCGGATCGAGCGTGTTCGTCAACTGCTTGACGATCGTGACGTTCAAGCCCCAGATCGCCATGGAGCCGAGCAGGACCGCCTGGACGGCGAGCGCGCCCCGGACGTGGATCATCATGAGGTGCTTTCCTTGAGCGCGCGTGCCCGGAACCGCCGGGCCGCGACCAGGGACAGCATCAACAGTCCCGGGCCGGCGACGGCGAAGATCAACGTATCCGACAGATGATCGGCGATCCAGGCGGCCGCCAGCACACCCACCGACTGGCCGAGGAACAGCACGCAGGCGAACAGCGCCATGGCGGCGCCGCGTGTCGAGGGCGCCATCTGGGTGGCGTTGGTCTGCAGGGTGTTGTGCAGGCAATAGAAGCCGAAGCCCGACAGCGTGCCGGCCGCCGGAATCCAGACGAGGCTCGGCGCATGGGCAAAGGCCAGGAGCCCCAGGCATAGCGATGCGCCCCCCAGGCGGGCCAGGCCCGATTCGCCGATACGGCGCAGCAGCCGGCCGGCCACCCGAGAGTAGACGAACCCGCCGACCCCGTAGAACGCCGTGAGACCGCCGGCCATCGAAAGCGAGGCCGCATGATGGCGCTGCAGCAGGCTGGGCATGAAGGCCAGGGCGCCGAAGGCCAAGGCCCCTTCGAGAGCGGTGACGGCGAGCAGCCAGCGCGCCGCGGGCAACGCCAGGATGCCCAGCAGCGCGGGACGCCCCTGCCCGGCCGTCCGCGCCGGGAGCGCGTCGCCGCGCGCCGCGCGCAGCAGCAGGCCGCCCGCCACGAGGAACAGCCCCGCCAGCAGGGCGAACATGGGGCGCCAGCCGACCCACTCGGCGATCAGCCCGCTCAGCCACTGTCCGGCCAGCGTGCCCAGGACGCTGGCGCTCACCAGCCGCGCCAGGGCCACCTGGCGCTCGCCGTAGGCCACGTTGTCGCCCACCCAGGCCATGGCCATCGGGTAGATGCCCGCCGCGAAGGCGCCCGAGACGACGCGCGCCGCCACCAGCCAGTCCAGGGTCGGGGAGAAGAAAGCGATGCCGTTGCCGATCACGCAGGCCAGGGCGCACAGGGCGATAACCCGCAGTTTGCCATAACGGTCGCCCAGGGGACCGAAGCAGAGCTGGAACACACCGTAGGCCACCGCGAAGACGAAGATGACCCGGGACGCCTGGCCCACCGTGACCGAGAACTCGGCCGCCAGCGCGGGCAGCAGCGTGTCGCAGGCCCGCATCGAGGCAATGCTGGCGAAGCAGCAGGCGCCCAGAAGCCACGGCACGGCGGCCTGGGATCCGGAGCCCGCGCGGGGCGGGTCGGCCCGAGGATCGGTGGGGTCTTGCCGGTGGGATTCCAGAGGATGCTCCGTCATATCCTGTTGGCTGGGTTCACGCCCACGAACGGATGCGCGCGCATGTTCCGGATACGGCCGAGAAACCGCTTGCCGCGCCCCGGCCGCATCATCTTACCGCCGTAAAGGAAAAAGCGCCCCGAGGGCGCCTTTCCATGGCCGCGCAACCGGCCGGATCAGTGCGAACTGCGCTTCTGGCTGAACTTGCGCGCGGCGGCGGCCTGGGCCGCCAGCATGGCGAGTTCGGCTTCGACCACGGCGATGTCGGACTTTTCCTTGGTGTTGCGCAGGGCTTCCTCGGCGCGCTCGCGCGCGGCGACGGCCTTGGCCTCGTCCAGATCGGCCGCGCGGATGGCCGTGTCGGACAGCACCGTCACGGCGTGCGGCTGGACTTCCAGGATGCCGCCGGCCACGAAGATGTGTTCCTCGGTGCCGTCGTCACGCCGGATTTTCAGCGTGCCGGGACGCACGCGCGAGATCAGCGGAGTATGCCCCGGCAGGATGCCGAGGTCACCCGATTCGCCCGGCAGGGCGACGAAGGCCGCCTCGCCGGAAAAGATCGAGGCTTCCGCGCTGACCACTTCGATGTGCAGAGTCGCCATGTGCAATCCTTATTGGAGGGTCTTGGCCTTCTCGAAGGCCTCGTCGATGCCGCCCACCATGTAGAAGGCCTGCTCGGGCAGCGCGTCGCACTCGCCCTCGACGATCATCTTGAAGCCGCGCAGGGTCTCGGCCAGCGGCACGTACTTGCCGGGCGAGCCGGTGAAGACTTCGGCCACGTGGAAGGGCTGCGACAGGAAGCGCTGGATCTTGCGGGCGCGGGCCACGGCCTGCTTGTCTTCCGGCGACAGTTCGTCCATGCCCAGAATCGCGATGATGTCGCGCAGTTCCTTGTAGCGCTGCAGCGTCTGCTGCACGCCGCGGGCGATGTTGTAGTGCTCTTCGCCGACGATCTGCGGGTCGAGCTGGCGGCTGGTCGAGTCCAGCGGATCCACGGCCGGGTAGATCCCCAGGGCGGCGATGTCGCGCGACAGCACCACGGTGGAGTCCAGGTGGAGGAAGGTGGTGGCGGGCGACGGGTCGGTCAAGTCGTCGGCCGGCACGTACACGGCCTGGATGGACGTGATGGAGCCGGTCTTGGTGGACGTGATCCGTTCCTGCAGCTTGCCCATTTCCTCGGCCAGCGTCGGCTGGTAGCCCACGGCGGACGGCATCCGGCCCAGCAGGGCGGACACTTCGGTACCGGCCAGGGTGTAGCGGTAGATGTTGTCCACGAAGAACAGCACGTCGCGGCCTTCATCGCGGAACTTTTCCGCCATCGTCAAGCCGGACAGGGCCACGCGCAGACGGTTGCCCGGGGGTTCGTTCATCTGGCCGAAGACCATGGCGACCTTGGATTCCGCCAGGTTGTCGAGCTTGATGACGCCCGCGTCGGACATTTCATGGTAGAAGTCGTTGCCTTCGCGGGTACGCTCACCCACGCCGGCGAACACCGAAAGACCGCTGTGGGCCTTGGCGATGTTGTTGATCAGTTCCAGCATGTTCACGGTCTTGCCCACGCCGGCGCCGCCGAACAGGCCGACCTTGCCGCCCTTGGCGAAGGGGCACACCAGGTCGATCACCTTGATGCCGGTTTCGAGCAGTTCGACCGAAGGCGACAGTTCGTCGAACTTCGGGGCGGCCTGGTGGATGGCGCGCTTCTCATCGGACTGGATGTCGCCGCGCTCGTCGATGGGACGGCCCAGCACGTCCATGATGCGGCCCAGGGTGCCGGTGCCCACGGGCACGGAGATCGGCGCGCCGGTGCCGGCCACGGACATGCCGCGGCGCAGGCCGTCGGACGAGCCCATGGCAATGGTGCGCACCACACCGTCGCCCAGTTGCTGCTGGACCTCGAACGTCAGGCCCTGTTCCGCGAATGCGGAGGACTCGTCGGTCAAGGTGAGCGCGTCGTAGATGTTGGGGATGCCGTCGCGGGGGAACTGAATGTCCACCACGGCGCCGATGCACTGAACGATGGTACCGTTGCTCATGTTTAGTCCTATAAGTATCTCTGGGTTGCCGGTGCTTGCGTCGATCAGACCGCGGCGGCGCCGCCCACGATTTCCGAAATTTCCTTGGTGATGGCCGCCTGGCGGGTCTTGTTGTAGACCAGCTGGAGGTCGCCGATGACTTTCTTGGCGTTGTCCGACGCGGCCTTCATGGCGACCATCCGGGCGGACTGCTCGCTGGCCATGTTTTCCGCCACGGCCTGGTAGACCAGACCCTCGACGTAGCGCAGCAGCAGCTCGTCGATCACGGTCTGGGAGTCCGGCTCGTACAGGTAGTCCCAGCCGTACTGGCTCTTCAGGGCGTCCTCGTCCTGGGAACCCGTCTGGAAGGGATCTTCCAGGCCCGAGGGCAGCGGCAGCAGGCGGATGAAGCTGGGATCCTGCTTCATGGTGTTCACGAAGCGGCTGGTCGCCAGATAGACCGCGTCCACCTTGCCATCGACGAAGTCGTCGAGCTGGACCTTGATGGCGCCGATCAGGCGTTCCAGGTTGGGCGCGTCGCCCAGCTGGACTTCCGAGGACACCACATTGACACCGACGCGGTTCAGCAGACCCAGGCCCTTGGAACCCAGGGCCGTGGCCTGGACGCGCACGCCCTGCTGCTCGAATTCCTTGATCCGCGCGAGCACCAGGCGCGAGATGTTGGTATTCAGGCCGCCGCACAGACCTTTGTCGGTGGTGACCAGCACGACGCCCACGGACGACAGCTTCTGGCGTTCCACCATGTAGGGGTGGGTGTAATCCGGGTTCGCCTGCATCAGGTGGGCCGCGATGGCGCGCACCTTGGTGGCGTAGGGGCGGCCCGTCCGCATCCGGTCCTGCGCCTTGCGCATCTTGGACGCGGCGACCATTTCCATCGCCTTGGTGATCTTGCGCGTGTTTTGCACGCTCTTGATCTTGGTTCGAATTTCCTTGATTCCGGCCATTCCACTATCCTGTCAGGGCTGTCCGGGACGCGCGCCGCGCGCCCCGGGCGCTACTTAAAACGTGCCGTGCTTCTTGAATTCCTGGATGGCGGCGCCCAGGGCGGCGTCGTCTTCCTTGGAGAGTTCCTTCACGTCTTCGATGCGCTGGATCAGGGCTTCGTGCTTGGCCTTCAGGTAGTCCTTCAGGGCCTTTTCGAAGGCCAGCACCTGGCCGACTTCGAGGTCGTCCAGATAGCCGTTGTTCACGGCGTACAGGGCCACCGCCAGTTCCCAGACCTGCTGCGGCTGGTACTGAGGCTGCTTGAGCAGTTCGACCACGCGCTTGCCGCGTTCCAGCTGGCGGCGGGTGGCGTCGTCCAGGTCGGAGGCGAACTGCGCGAAGGCGGCCAGCTCGCGGTACTGGGCCAGGTCGGTCCGGATGCCGCCGGAGAGCTTCTTGACGATCTTGGTCTGGGCCGAGCCGCCCACGCGCGACACCGAGATACCGGCGTTGATGGCGGGCCGGATGCCGGCGTTGAACAGGTCGGTTTCCAGGAAGATCTGGCCGTCGGTGATGGAAATCACGTTGGTCGGCACGAAGGCGGACACGTCGCCGGCCTGCGTCTCGATGATCGGCAGCGCGGTCAACGAGCCGGTCTTGCCCTTGACGGCGCCGTTGGTGAATTTTTCCACGTACTCGGGGTTCACGCGGGCGGCGCGTTCCAGCAGGCGGGAGTGCAGGTAGAACACGTCGCCGGGGTAGGCCTCGCGTCCGGGCGGGCGGCGCAGCAGCAGGGACACCTGGCGATAGGCCCAGGCCTGCTTGGTCAGGTCGTCGTACACGATCAGGGCGTCTTCGCCGCGGTCGCGGAAGTATTCGCCCATGGTGCAGCCCGAGTAGGCGGCCAGGTACTGCATGGCGGCGGAGTCGGACGCGGCGGCGGCCACGACGATGGTGTATTCCATGGCGCCGTGTTCTTCGAGCTTGCGCACCACGTTGTTGATGGTGGAAGCCTTCTGGCCGATGGCGACGTACACGCAGGTGACGCCCTTGCCCTTCTGGTTGATGATGGTGTCGACGGCCACGGCGGTCTTGCCGGTCTGGCGGTCGCCGATGATCAGCTCGCGCTGGCCGCGGCCGACGGGCACCATGGAGTCGATGGCCTTCTGGCCGGTCTGCAGCGGCTGCGACACGGACTGGCGGGCGATCACGCCGGGCGCGACCTTTTCGATCACGTCGGTTTCCTTGGCGTTGATCGGACCCTTGCCGTCGATCGGGTTGCCCAGCGCGTCGACCACGCGGCCGCACAGCTCGGGGCCGACCGGCACGGAAAGGATCTTGCCGGTGGTCTTGACGGCATCGCCTTCGGAGATGCCGACATAGTCGCCCAGCACCACGGCGCCCACGGAATCACGTTCCAGGTTCAAGGCCAGGCCGAACTTGTTGTTGGGGAATTCGAGCATTTCGCCCTGCATCACGTCGGACAGGCCGTGGATGCGGGTGATGCCGTCGGTGACGGACACGACCGTGCCCTGCGTGCGGACATCGGTGGATGCGCCCAGGCCTTCGATGCGGCTCTTCAGCAGTTCGCTGATCTCGGACGGGTTAAGTTGCATGGTAAGACTCCTGGAATCCTGTTGGTTGGCCCGCCATCACGCGGCCAGCGTATCGCGCAGACCGGCCAGCCGGGCCTGCACGGAAGTGTCGAGCACGTGATCGCCGACGGCGACGCGCACCCCGCCGATCAGTTCCGGGTCGACCGTCACCTGGGACTTGAGCTTGAGGCCGAACTTGCGTTCCAGCCCCTGCAGCAGGCCGGCCACCTGGGCGTCGTTCAGCGGGTAGGCGCTGGTGATGCGCGCCAGGGCGGTGCCCTCGAGCCTGTTGCGCAGCAGCTCGAATTGTTCGGCGACCTGGGGCAGCGCCTGGACGCGGCCGTTCTCGACCACCAGGGCGACGAGGTTGGCCGCCTGCGCGGGAAGTTCCTGGGGCACCAGACCCGTCAGCAGCGTGGTGCGCTGCGCATCGGACAGGCGCGGATCGGCCATGGCCTCGAGCACGTCGGGCATGCCGGACACCTGGGCCAGCAGCGACATCACGCCGGACCAGTATTCGAGCCCGCGCGCGTCGCCGCGCACGGATTCGAACAGGGCCTCGGCGTAGGGCCGCGCGATAGTAGACAGTTCAGCCATGACTCGCCCTGGTTCAGAGTTGCGCCTGGAGCTGGTCGAGCAGCTCGGCGTGCGCCTTGACATCGACCTCGCGACGCAGGATCTGTTCAGCGCCCTTCACGGCCAGCACGGCCACTTCGGCGCGCAGGGTTTCACGCGCGCGCTGGACTTCCTGGGCGGCGTCCTGACGGGCCTGGGCGACGATCCGGGCCTTTTCGGCTTCAGCCTCGCGGCGGGCCTGGTCGATCAGCGCGGAGGCCTGCTTTTCGGCTTCGGCCAGACGCGCATGGTTTTCCGTCTTGGAGGCGGCCTCCATCAGACTGACGCGAGCCTGGGCCTGGGCCAGGTCGGCCTTGCCCTTCTCGGCGGCGGCCAGACCGTCGGCGATTTTCTGGCGACGATCATCCATTGCCTTCGTCAGGGGCGGCCAGATGAATTTCATCGTAAACCAACCCAGAACGAAAAACACGATCATCTGGAAAAAGAGAGTCGCGTTTAAATTCACGGTCGTTTTCCTAATTTACCCGTTCGTGCCTTGCGGCGATTCCGCAAGGCACCTAATCGGCCGTCCACGGCCCGCAGGCCGCCGACGAACCCCTGGCCCGCAAAAGCGCAGGCCTACGCCGTCATCAGCCCACGAAGGGGTTGGCGAACGCGAACAGCATGGCCAGACCCACACCGATCAGGAAGGCCGCGTCGATCAGGCCGACCAGCAGGAACATCTTGGTCTGCAGGGTGTTCATCAGTTCGGGCTGGCGCGCGGAGGCTTCGAGGTATTTGCCACCCATCATGCCGATACCGATGCAAGCGCCGATGGCGCCCAGACCGATGATCAGACCGCAAGCGAGAGCAACGAACGCAACGTTGGTCATAACAACTCCTTGGTAAGTAAACGTTGTTTAGTCAAAAAATCAAAAACCAGAAATCAGGGCAAGCCCCGCGAGCCCGCCCGGGAGGCCCGGGCGAATTTTTAGTGGCCTTCGTGCGCCTGCCCGATATACACCAGGGTCAGCATCATGAAGATGAACGCCTGCAGCAGCACGATCAGAATGTGGAAGATCGCCCATGCCGAACCGGCGAGCACGTGTCCGAACGCAAGGCTGATACTGGAAGCATTCGCCCCCGTCCAGGCACCACCCAGCAAGGCGATCAGCATGAACAGCAGTTCGCCCGCATACATATTGCCGAACAGCCGCATGCCCAGCGACACGCACTTGGCCGCATATTCGATGAGGTTCAGCAGGAAATTGAAGGGCGCCAGGATCAGCGCCGCGACGCCGTGCGCGTGGAAGGGCGCGGTGAAGAGTTCCTTGACGAAGCCGCCCGGATGCTTGATCTTGATGCCGTAGTACAGCATCAGCACCAGCACGCCCAGGGACATGCCGATGGGGACGTTCAGGTCGGCGGTCGGCAGGATGCGGTGGTAGTACAGCGGGTCGGCGTGATGAGCGCCCAGGCCGGTGATGCGGAAGATCCAGCCGGCCAGATCGACCGGGATCAGGTCGAGCGTGTTCATCAGCGTGATCCAGAGGAACACGGTCAGGGCCAGCGGCGCGGCGAACTTGCGCGTGGTCTCGTTGGGGATGATGCCCTTGGCTTCCTCGTGGACCATGCCCACGAGCATTTCGATGGCCATCTGGAAGCGGCCCGGCACGTCGGTGGTGGCCCGGCTGGCGGCTCGCCAGAGGAAGAAGATGACGATGGCGCCCATCAGGATCGACCAGAACAGCGAGTCGTAGTTGACGACATCGAAGTTGGCGATGATGTCCTGCTTGTGCCCGAGGTTGTTCAGGTGGACCAGGTGGTGCTGGATGTATTCGGACTGAGGCGTCGTTACAGCGTCGGTCATCGGAAACCCTTTTTCGTATTCAAATCATGGCAGGCGGCGCAAGGCCAGCAACACCACGTACCCCTTCATGACGCCCAGCAGGCCCAGCAGGAAGGCCGGCCAGTTCAGCCAGCCGCCCCACCGCCACGCCACCAGGACCACCACCCCCGCCACCGTCAGCAGCTTGAGGAATTCGCCCCAGAAAAAGGCGAGCGATCCCGGGCGTTTCGGCCCGAAGTACCCCAGCAGCAGCCGCAAGGCGAACAGCGCGTTGGGTACGAAATAGGCCCCCGCCCCGATCAGGGCGGAAACCCCGGCGTCCTTCCCCGCAATCCCCCAGGCGCCCAGCACCACCAGCATTCCCGTGAATGCCTGCGCCGCCAGCGCCCGAAACAGGCCGACCCGCGAACGGCGGGCGATCAGCGCGCGTTCCGCATCGCCGAGCACCAGCATGCCGAGCGGACCGGACGACCCGCCATCCAACCCACAGCGCGGATCCGATGCGGACCGATCACCCATAAAGCCCGTCCACAGCCCGGCGCCCACGGCGCAAGGCGATACAGTCAAACCATTGAATTATAGCTTTTTTTGGTCTGGCGTTCAGCACGCCGCCCCAAAAGGCGCACCATTTTAACGCAGTTTGTATTCGCGTGCCCATCGCCCTCACGGACAAAGGGCTACGCCTTTTGGCCGAAAGGGAATGCCCTGCCACCAAAAAGCGTAGCCCTTCCGTCCTATAGGTCTCACGCAGGCGGGCTCTTAACATTTCTCCCACGGATCACAGTTCGATACGTTCAGAAAAAGACGTATCCCATCGGGGAGATCGCTGTGTTTTTCGACGAGTTCCGCCTCGCGTTGGTGATGATGTCGCTGCTGACCTCGCTGGTCGCGGCGCAGGAGCCTGAGCCGCCCAGGCGCAACCTCGACGAGGGTCGGATCAACAGCGACCCCCTGAAGGGCCTGATCATCAATCGCACCGTCACCGTGATGGGATGGGACTTCTACAGCAACTTCACGCAAGTGTGGCAAGCGCTGTACCCGGATTCGCGGGACACGATGACGGTCATTGAACGCCCGACCGCGCAATTCGGCAGCGAGATCTGGATCAGCTACCTGGATCAGACCGTTTTCCACACATTCCTGTCCCCGGCCCGTTCGCGGGCAAAGGATCAGAGCCGGGAAGTCGTCCAGGCGGTCCGGGAGAACATCGACATCATCAATGCCCAAAGGCAGTTCATCCAGAACACCGATCTAGGGCCCGAGGAGATGTAAATGAGCCAGTCCACACGCACCCCCCGCATCAGGCCCCGCAAGCCCGCCGCGATCCTCCTGAGCGCATTGATCGCGCTGCCATGGGCATCGCTGCCCGCATCGGCGGAACAGCTGCTCTACACCCCGGTCAACCCCAGCTTCGGCGGTAACCCGCTGAACGGCCCCACCCTGTTGCAGAGCGCGCAGGCGCAGAAGCGATACCCCTACCCCATGGACGATCTCGGCCTGGACAACATCGGACAGATCCTGCAAACCGACAACGGCTTCCTGATCCAGAAAGGCGACAAGCTCTACTGGGTCGACCTGAATGGCAATTCACACCCCATCGATCTTGGCAATGCCGATGCCGGCAACGCCCCCATCAACTGATCCGGAACCGGAAAGGCCCGTCATGGACACCCTGAAGATGCCTGGAGCCCGCGCATTCACGTCGGTACGCGGTTCATGGATCGCTCCGGTACTGGCGCTGACCCTGTCCGCGTGCGCGATCCAGAAGCCCGCCAATGTTTCCAACGAAGCGCAGCTGACTCCTCCGACCCCATCGGCCACCGCATTGCTGCAGCTGCCCCCGCCACAGAAAAAGATCGTGGCCGCCGTCTACGGTTTCCGGGATGAAACCGGCCAATACAAGCCTTCCCCCAGCAGCGCGTTCTCCACGGCGGTGACCCAGGGCGCGGCATCGATGCTGATGAAGGCCCTGAAGGACTCCGGCTGGTACATCCCCGTCGAACGCGAGGGCCTGCAATCCCTGCTGACCGAGCGCCGGGTGCTGCGGGCCGTGGACGAGGGCACGCAGCACGGCGGCGGAGTCCCGAACCTGCTGCCCGCCTCCATCATCCTGGAGGGCGGCGTGATCGCCTATGACACCAACACAAGAACCGGCGGCCTCGGCGCGAAGTTCCTGGGGATCGGCATGAGCACGCAGTACAGCGTCGATCAGGTCACGATCAGCCTGCGGGCCGTGGACGTCACGACAGGAGAAATCCTGAGCAGCGTCTCAACCACCAAAGCGATCTTCTCGTACGAGATCCATCCGAGCTACTTCCGCTTCGTCAATTACTACGACCTGCTGGAGATCGAAGGAGGCTACACCCACAACGAGCCCGCCCAGCTGGCCGTGAAAGAAGCCATCGATGCCGCCGTCATGCACCTGACAGTGCAGGGGATCAAGAACAACCTGTGGCGCCTGAAGAATCCGGCGGACTGGAACAGCACGCTGATTCAGCGTTACCTGGCTGCCGAAAACAGCGAGGTGGTGACGGTGACGCCGCGCCAGGCGGTCGACACGGACACCGCGGCCACCCCGGCCCAAACCCAATAACCGCCTTGAACACGGCCTGGGGCCTGTTCACACGAATCAAGGAGTCGCGAAGCCATGAACACATCCTCTCTTTCCCGCTTCGGTCCACCTCTCGGTCGCCTCTGCTTGTGTCTGAGTCTCGCGGCCCTGCTGAGCGCCACTCCTCTGCCCGGCCACAGCGCCGACTCCGATCTTTCCACCCCCGGCGAACTGCCGCCCCTGGAGCTGGTCAACGCTGGCATCCGGGCGCACATCGCCCAGCGAGGCGGCCTGAACACCGGCGAAATCACCCAGAAAGGCGCAGATTCCGCAGCATCCATCTTCCAGGACGGCATCCACAACCGAGCGGACACCTCGCAGTCCGGCGTGGGCAACACGGCCGTGATCCAGCAGGCCGGGGCCAACAACGACGCCCAGATCATCCAGGCTGGAATGGGGATCTGGGGCGAAATCCATCAGACCGGCGTATCCAACCGCGGCCGGCTGGAGCAGTACGCCAGCAACAGCTACGCGAACCTGAATCAGATCGGCAATTTCAATCAGCTGTCGGTGACGCTCACCACGCCGGGCCCGCTGGCGCCCATCACCCAGATCGGCAGCGGCCTGAGGCTTTCCGTGTACCGCTGACGCACTCGAACTCTTTCTTTCGACGACGCCCGGTTCCAAGACCGCCGGACAGCGTTTTTCTCTCACTGGTCTTGTCGACTCAAGGAGCTTCAACATGAAACACTCTCTTTGCGCACTGGCGTCCGGTCTTGCGTTGGCCTTCGCCGGCACGGCGGCATTCGCGGGCAGCACCGGCAATACCTACCAGAACGGCTTCAACAATGACGCCGAGATCACTCAGGCATACAACGGGAATGCCACCACGCTCATCACTCAGATCGAGGCGAGCAACGTGGCCAAGGCCAACCAGTCCAACAACTTCTTCGGCACAGCCCAGATCGACATCTATCAGAAGGGGTACAACAACTACGCCAACGCCAAACAGTCGGACAACGTGGGCGCCAGTTCCAAGGTCGTGCAAAAGGGCTGGAAGAACGTGGTCAACACAGACCAGAACCACAATGTGAACGCCCGATCGGATGTCTACCAGGAAGGCGTGAACAATTCGGCCGACGTCAAGCAGACCTGGACCGGCGATGCCAGCGCCAAGATCGTCCAGACAGGCTGGAAGAACGTCGCGAACTCCACCCAGGAGCACAGCCTGGATGCGACGACCGACATCTACCAAAGCGGCATCAACAACTCCGCCGACGTCAAGCAGAAATGGACCTACGATGCCGACGCGAAGATCGTCCAGGCCGGCTACAAGAACACCAGCACGGTGACGCAGCAGTTCGGGAGCAACCAGAAAGCCGATCTTTACCAGGACGGATGGGTCAACTCGGCGACTGTGATGCAGACGGGCTCCAACCTCTCCGCCACGGCGGTGCAGATCGGGTACGGCAACACCGCCACGTTCAATCAGACGGGCTGGTAAACACGCGGGCCTTTGCGCCAGGATCTCTGGCGGGACCTCCATGGCCCGCCAGAGATATTTCTCCCTCTTCCGGAGCATGGTCATGATGGCGGCGGATCTGAATCTCCAGGTATGGCTGGACAGCGGGACCGAAGCGCGGGCCGGCATGATCGTGCCCTACGTCCAGAGCCCGGAACGCCGCATGATCGACTATCGGATCCAGGCCATCAAGCAAGGGCCTTCGGGCACCTCGCGGATCGTGCAGAGCGGTTCCATCGACCTTCCGGCCGACCAGCCAACCGCGCTGACGCAATTTTCCATGTCGCTCGGGGTCCGCGATCAGTGCCGGATCGAGCTCCTCATCTTCTCTCAGGGCGTCCGGGCGGGCACCTATCGCTTCGCCTGCCCCCGTTCTCATTGACATCTCCATGCCATGAGACCCGCAATGAACGACGCCCTGCGCTCCGTCGCATTTACCTTTTGTACGCTCCTGGCACTTCCTGCCACCGGCGAGGAAGCGGCGGCCTCCGATTACCAGGCTCGCATCCGCGAAGCCCGCACGGGGCACTATGCCCCGGCGCTGCACATGCTGAAGCTCCGGCTGGACCGGAACCCCGAGGACAGCCGGACCGTAGCCGACTACCTGGTGATCGCCGGATGGGCCGGTGATCGCGCCGCCGTCCTGCGGGCATACGAACAAGCCGGATCGCCCGCGACGCTTCCCGCCCCCGCCCTGGATGCGGTGGCGCGCGCATACCGGGACGCGCGGCAGTGGCCAATGGCCATCCGTCTGTTCAGCCAGGGAGAGCGCCGATTTCCCGGGCAGGCGATGTTCGCCTACGGGCATGTCATGACCTTGGCGGATGCGGGACACCCGCACGATGCGATCGAACGCGGCAAGACCCTCGTGACGCGCCGTCCCGGCGACCCGGATGCGCATCTCGCACTGGCTTACGCATATGGCCGTAACGCGGAACCGTATGCGGCCCTGGCACACGCATCCCAGGCTTACTCGCAGGCCCCGGACCGTCCTTACGTCGTGCGCGCCTACGTGCTGGCCCAGCAGGATGCGCGACTGCCGCAAAGCGCACTCCAACTGGCCACCGCGCATCCGGGCCTGCTGAGCCCGTCGCAGACTCGATCCCTGCAGGCCGACGTCGCCGCCCAGTTGACCCGGGCGGCGTCGGCCGACGCCCGGGGCGAAGCCGACCGGCACGTTCTGGCAGACCGTGCGCTGGCCCAGTATGACCGGCTGATCCCGCAATGGCGCGCACTGGGTCCGGAGGCCCGCGACGACGTGCGGCGCGCCGAGGCGGATCGCCTGCAGGCCCTGCGCGCGCGAGGCCGCATGCGGGAACTCGCGGCCAGCTACGAATCCATGCGGGCGGAAGGTGCGCCCGTTCCGGATTACGCGCTGGGCGATGCGGCGAACGCCTACCTGGCCCTGCGTCAGCCGGAGGCCGCGGCCCCCTTGTTCCAGCGATCCCTGGCCTCCGACGCCGCGAGCCAGGAGTCGGCGCAGATGGCCGACCGCATTGGCCTGTCCTACGCTCTGGCCGAATCGGGCCGGCACGACGAAGCCGGCGCCGGGCTGGACAAGACGCTGGCCGCGCTGCCGACCTGGGTCCGCTACAAGGGCAACCCCGTGCGCCGCCCGAATCCCGCGAAGCTGGATGCCGAGTTGGCGCGCGCTCTGGGCACGCTGTACCAGGACGACACGCCAAAGGCCCAGGCCGACCTGGACCGGATGGTCGGGGAGGCGCCCGGCAACACCAGCCTGCGCGTCGCGCGGGCCGAGGCCTGGCGTGCCCGGGATCTCCCGCGCCAGGCGGAGCTGGACCTGAAGATCGCCGAAACCCAGGCGCCCCGGTCCGTCGAGGTCGAAACCGGTCAGGCGGAAACCGCCCTCGCCCTGCAAGAATGGCATCAGGCTCAGTTGCTGCGCGACGACCTGGTGGCCCGTGTCCCGGAGAACCCTGCCGTGCGGCGGCTGGACCGGGAATGGACCGCGCACGAGAAAGCCGAATGGCGGACGACCGCCAGCCGGGGCGCGGCCACCGGCAGCCCGGTGCTGGGCAGCCGCGATGCGAGCATCGACTCCGTACTGTATTCGCCGCCCATCGGCGAGAACTGGCGCGTGTTCGCCGGCACGGGCTATTCCGAAGGCCGGTTCGACGAAGGAGACGGACATTACACCTGGGCCCGCGCCGGCCTCGAATGGCGCGGCCGGGACCTGACGGTCCAGGCCGAGGCCTCCGGAAACCGCTACGGCCACGGCACCCGGGCCGGGGCGGCGTTCTCGGCCTTCGTGGACCTGGACGACCATTGGCAGGCGGGCGCCGGCGCCGCCCTGCTGTCGCGCGACACGCCGCTGCGTGCTCTGAAGCACGACATCAGGGCCAATACGCTGAACGCCACCCTCCGCTGGCGCGGCGATGAACGCCGGGAATGGATCCTGACCCTGACGCCCTCCTTCTTTTCCGACGGCAACCGCCGTCTGGAAGCCGGCTTGTCCGGCCGCCAGCGCCTGTACACCGCTCCCCGGGTCCGGATCGACGCGCTGCTGGACCTGTCCGCCTCCCGCAACACGTCCGACGACGCGCCGTACTTCAACCCCAGGTCGGACCTGACGATCCTGCCGGCCCTGCGGATGACGCACACCCTGTACCAGCGCGACGAAGCCCGCTGGGAACAGCAATTCCTGCTCGCCGCCGGCGCCTATGCGCAGCAGGGGCACGGCACGGGCGGCCTCTACACCCTCGGCTACGGCCAGCGCTACCACTATGGCCGCGCGTTCGAGATCGGCTTCCTGGCCTCGGACACCTCGCGGCCCTACGATGGCCGGCGCGAGCGCAGCTTCAACTTCCTCGTCGACATGACGGTCCGGTTCTGACTCGGGAGCGCGCCATGCCACGATCCTTCACCTTCGGCCCGCGCCTGTTCTTCCTGGCCTGCTGCCTGGCGCTGTGCGCCGGATGTGCGCGCGACATCCCGGCATTCGTGCCGCCCGCCGACCGGCCGGTGGCCAGCGTCGACCGGCCCTGGCCCGCCAATCACGTGCTGGCGCTGGCCTACCACGACGTCGAAGACGACGATCCCGACCAGCGCTTCCTCGCCGTGCGTACGGACCAGTTGGTTGCCCAGCTCGAATGGCTGCGGGACAACGGCTACCAGGCCGTGTCCGTCGACCGAATCCTGGCCGCCAGCCAGGGTGGCGAGCCCCTGCCGCCCAAGGCCGTGCTGCTCAGCTTCGACGACGGCTACCGCAGCTTCCGCAGCCGGGTCTTCCCCATCCTGAAGGCCATGGGCTGGCCGGCCGTCTGGGCCCCTGTGGGACGCTGGATCGACACCCCGCCCGGCCAGCCCGTGCGCTTCGGCGACCTGCGCGTGCCCCGGGACCGCTTCGCGACGTGGGAGGACATCCGGGAAATGGCCCGATCCGGCCTGGTCGAGATCGCTTCGCACAGCGACGATCTGCACCAGGGCATCCCGGCCAACCCCCAGGGCAACGAAGAACCGGCCGCCGCCACGCGCCGCTACGACGCCGGAACGCGCGCCTACGAGACCGACGCCGCCTACCGTCGGCGGATCGAGAACGACGTCCGGCGCATCACGCGCAAGATCCTCCGGGCAACCGGCAAGGCGCCCCGTGTCTGGGTCTGGCCCTACGGAGCCGCGAGCGGCGAGGCGCTGGACATCATCCGCGATCAGGGATACCGGATGGCCCTGACCCTCGACGAGGGCCTGGGCGACGTGGACGCCCCCCTGTCCATGCCCCGCATGCTGGTGACGGACTCGCCCGACATGCAGACGTTCGCGCGGTCCGTGCTGGGCGCCGAGTCCCGGGGCGACTTCCGGGTGGCGCAAGTGGACCTGGATTACGTCCACGATCCCGACCCGGCCCAGGAAGACAGGAACCTGGGGGCCCTGGTGCAGCGGATCGCCGACCTGCGGATCGACACGGTCTTCCTGCAAGCCTACGCTGATCCCGCGGGCGACGGCCTGGCGCGCGCGGTCTATTTCCCCAACCGCCGGCTGCCCATGCGCGCCGACCTGTTCAACCGCGCCGTCTGGCAGTTGCGGAACCGCGCCCACGTGAAAGTCTACGCCTGGATGCCGGTCCTGAGCTTCGACCTGCCGCCCGACATCGCCCGCGTCGTCCGGCAGGATCCCGGTCATCCGGACGACCCGCCCGGTCCGGACCCCGTGCAATACCGCAGGCTGTCGCCCTTCGATCCCAGGGCCCGGGCGGCCATCGCGGACCTGTACGAAGACATGGCGCGCGCCGCGCCGATCGACGGCATCCTGTTCCACGACGATGCCGTGCTGAGCGACTTCGAGGATGCCGGTCCGGCGGCGCTCGCCGCCTACCGGCAAGCGGGCCTGCCGGACTCGATCCCGGCGCTGCGCGCCGATCCGGCCACTCTACGACGCTGGACCCGCTTCAAGAGCCGCGCGCTGGTCGATTTCACCCTCGAACTGGCGCAGCGCGTCCGCGCCATCCGCGGACCGCAAGTGAAGACCGCCCGCAACCTGTACGCCGAGCCGGTCCTGAACCCGGCCAGCGAAGCCTGGTATGCGCAGAACCCGGACGACTTCCTGCGTGCCTACGATTGGACCGTGCCCATGGCCATGCCGCTGATGGAAAGGATCCCCGCTTCGCGGGCCGACGCCTGGATCGACCGCCTGGTCGCGGCGATCCGGCGGCGACCCGGCGCGATGCAGCGCACCGTGTTCGAGCTCCAGGCTCGCGACTGGGGCCTTCCGGGCCAGCCGCCCGTGGACAGCCAGGTCCTGGCCGAGTGGATGCGGCGCCTGCAGCGCGCCGGCGCCCGGCATTTCGGCTACTACCCGGACGACTTCGCGCAGAACCGGCCGGCGCTGGAAACCATCCGGCCCGCGATCTCGACCGCCTGGTATCCCCACCGCTGAGGAGAGCCCGCGATGACGGACCGACTGCTCGCCTTCCTGCTCCTGTGCCTCGTCGCGGGCGTGCCCTTCGGGGCGGCCCTGCTGTGGACGGGCAACCTGATCCTGGACTTCATCTTCTTCTATCCCCTGCTCATGTCGGGCCTGTGGATGTTCGGCGGGCTGTACTACTGGTTGCACTGGGAGCGGCGCTGGCCCTGGGGACCGGAGATCGCTCCGCCGGAACTGAAGGGCCAGCCCTGGATCTCCATCCTGATCCCCTGCCACGACGAGGCCGAACACGGGGCCGACACCGTGCTGTCGGCGCTGAGCCAGCGCTACCCGCGGGTGGAGGTGATCGCCATCGACGACGGCTCCACGGACGGCACGGGCGCCATGCTGGACCGGCTGGCCGAAACGCGCCCGCGCCTGCGCGTGATCCATCTCGCCCGCAACCAGGGCAAGGCGATGGCCCTGCGCATGGGCGCGCTGGCGGCCCGCGGAGAGTACCTGGTCTGCATCGACGGCGACGCCATCCTGGAGCGCGACGCCGCAGCCTATCTGGCGGCCCCCATGATCGACCACCCCCGGGTCGGCGCGGTCACCGGCAACCCGCGCGTGCGCACCCGGTCCACGCTGATCGGCCAGGTCCAGGTGGGCGAGTTCTCTTCCATCGTGGGCCTGATCAAGCGCACCCAGCGCGTCTACGGCCAGATCTTCACGGTATCCGGAGTAGTAGCCGCCTTCCGGCGCAGGGCGCTGGACCGGGTCGGCTACTGGAGCCTGGACATGGTGACGGAGGACATCGACATCAGCTGGAAGCTGCAACGCGACCACTGGTCGATCTTCTTCGAACCGCGCGCGCTGTGCTGGATCCTGATGCCGGAGACGCTGCGCGGCCTGTGGAAGCAGCGGCTGCGCTGGGCGAAGGGGGGCGCCGAGGTCTTCCTGAAGAACGTCCCGGGCATCAGGGCCTGGCGCCACCGCCGCCTCTGGCCCATGGCGCTGGAGTACTGCGTTTCGACGATCTGGGCCTTCGCCCTGGCGCTGTCCGTGGCGCTGTGGGCGGCCGGCCTGTTCGTGGCGCTGCCCGGCCACATCCGTATCGAAACGCTGATGCCGCCCGCCTTCACGGGCATGGCGCTGGCCGCGACCTGCCTGCTGCAATTCTGCGTCAGCGTCTTCATCGACCACCGCTACGAACGCGGCCTGTTCCGCTCGTTGTACTGGGTGATCTGGTATCCCCTGGCTTACTGGCTGATCAGCCTGTTCACCACGCTGTGGGGCTTCCCCCTGGTCATGCTCGGGCGGCGCCACGCCCGGGCCCGCTGGGAAAGCCCCGACCGCGGCATCAAGGCGCCCTCATCATGATGATCGTCAAGACCCCCCGCTCCGCCCTCGCATCCGCGACCGACGGCCTGCTCACGGCGCTGGCATGGGCCGCGTTCGGTTCCCTGTTCGCATCGGGCATCCACTCCCTGCTGACGGACCCGGCGCACGCCGCCGTCCCCGCCGTGTCCCGGCTGCTGCCCGATGTGCAGGCCCTGGTGGCATATGCACTGGCGGTGGCCTGCATCGGGCTGCTGCTATCCGCCTGGGCCTGCTACAACGCCGTGCGCTTCGGCGGTCTGGACCGACGCAAACCGCCCGGCGACACGCTGTCCACCGCACTGGCCGGCCACTTCGACGTCAGCCCGGCGCAGCTCCAGATCCTGCGCGCCAGCCGGACGATCCTCGTCCACCATACCGACGAGGGCCGGATCAGCATGATCGATTTCGCCCGCGGCCAGGACTCCGCCCGCAATTTCATACAAATGAAACAATAGTGCACATAATTTGATTACGAACAGAAAAATGAGTCACACATGGCAAATCAAGGATTGCCAAAACGTACTCTGGAATAAAGAATGAACATGCGCCTCACAGTGTGTGCGGCGCGGGGTCCTTCGAAAGGGGAGCTTCACGATGGTGAACGTCACTGTAGTGGAGCCCAACGCGCTCTTGCGCATGGGCCTCCTGACCCTGCTGAGAACGCTCGGCTGTGCCCTCACCAGCACGGGCATCGACTATGCGCAGCTGTTCCACAGCGCGCCGCGACGCACGGACGTGGACCTGATGCTGCTGTCGGTGCCGGATGCCTACGACAGGATGATCGAGCTCGTCACCGCGGCGCAGGAACACTACGCGCCGCGCCACCTCCTGCTGCTGTCCGAAGCCCCGACCCTGCCCTATTCGCTCCTCAACCTGCCCCCCGTGCTGGCCGGGTACATTTCCAAGCACGCATCGCAGGAAGTGCTGAAGACGTCCGTCATGCTCGTCCTGGCCGGCGGCAAATGTTTCCCGCACCCCGACATGTGCCATGCCGGCGACCCGCAGCCGGACGGTCGCGACCAGCCGAGACGGCGCTGGTACGATCACCAGGGCGCTCCCCCCGCGGTCCGGCACGACGAAACCATCCCCGACAATCTCCTGTGTCTTCCGGGAGCCGCGCCTGCGCCGGCCGCGCCGCAGGCCGGAATCCAGACGATCACCCGGGAACTCATCGTCCGGGAAGCCGTCCTGCTGCACCTGACACATCGGCAGTACGAAGTGCTGGTGCTCCTGGCCAAGGGCTACCCGCTGAAGAAGATCAGCCGGGAGCTGAACATCTCGGTAGCGACCGCCAAGACCCACGCTGAAGCGCTCTACCAGCGCCTGGCGGTCAACAGCCGCAATGCCGCAGTCTACGCCGCCGTATCGCGCGGCGCGACGCTGGGATGGCACGACCCCGCCGCGGCGCCGCGCGATACGGCGGCGTAGGTATCTGTTCACACCGACAGGCACCATTGCGCGATGGATCGCGCCGCCCGGCTCGCGGCGGCATCGGGCCGATAACGCGTGACCGGCTGCTTGCACGCAAGGGCTTCGTGCAGGCGCTCGTCGCGGCAGATGGCCTGCGGCAGCACGCGCGCGCCATAGTGATGGCGCCAGTCCAGCACGACGGCCCGCTCCAGCGGCCGGGACGGTTCGAAGTCGTTGATCAGCAGGTGCCTGGTGGCGTCGAGCCCGATCTGCGCCAGCAACACATGGGCGGCGATGTCCGGGCGGGCGACCAGCACGTCCAGCGTGCTGTGGAATCTCAGGGCGGGCGCCTGGCGGCCCGGATAGGACGGGCAATCAAACAGCACCCAGTCGAAATCCCCCGCCAGGCCAGGCAAGGCCCGCACCCAGAAGTCATCGCCATGCAGCAGGGGCGACACTCCGGAGTCTTCGACGGCCGTGCGCCCGAACGGAACCAGCATCAGGCCGGGCGCCAGTTCGAACGCCTGACGCCGCCATTCGAACGGAAACCCGGCGACGATCCAGCCATGACCGTCGCCATGCGCGACGTCGAAATGCAGGCGCAGCAGATCCGAGGCATTCAGATCCACCAGCAGCACCCGCTGACCCAGCGCATGCAGGGCGTCCCCCAGCATCCCCGCGACCGTCGTGGTGCCACCGCCCCCGCGCACCCCCGTCAAGGTCAGGATGTTCATCGCGAGGCACCCGGATCATCGTCCCGCATGGCCGGAGCCCGCCGTTCCCAGCCCAGGTATCGGTCTATTTCCGCCAGCAGCGGCCAATGGGCCAGAGCCCTCCGGAACGCCTTGCGGTCGGCCGGATCGGCCTCGCGCGGCGCCCTCGCGACCGGATGCTCCCGCAGGGCGGCCGGTGCATCGTTGCGGCCATGCGGCAGTTGCGTCTCAGCCATCGCACCCCCGTAACCAGGATCAAGTCATTCAAGACATTCTGTATCTGGCGACGATAAGGGTTTTCCGGCGCGTCCGTAAGGGACGAATGGCCGATCGGCCATTCGGGCTAGGCCCGCCCATCCGCAGAATGGCCGGGCCGCGACCCTGTATGACCCGGCCGGAGGTTCCTTAGCGGTGCTTGAAGTCCGGCTTGCGCTTTTCCACGAAGGCGCGCATGCCTTCCTTCTGGTCCTCGGTGGCGAACAGGGCGTGGAAATTGCGCCGCTCGAACAGCAGCGCTTCGTTCAGCGTGGCCTCGAAGGCGCGGTTGACGCATTCCTTGGCCATCATCACGGCGGGCAGCGACATCGAGGCGATCACCGCGGCGGCCTCGAGGGCCTCGTCGAGCAGTCGCTCGACCGGCACGACTCGCGACACCAGCCCGGCGCGCTCGGCCTCGGCGGCATCCATCATGCGGGCCGTCAGCACCAGGTCCATGGCCTTGGCCTTGCCCACCGCGCGCGGCAGGCGCTGGGTACCGCCATAGCCGGGGATGACGCCCAGCTTGATTTCCGGCTGGCCGAACTTGGCGTTCTCGGCGGCGATGATGAAGTCGCACAGCATGGCCAGTTCGCAGCCCCCGCCCAGGGCATAGCCGGACACGGCCGCGATGATGGGCTTGCGGGCGCGGCGCAACGCGTCCCAGTTGCCGCCCAGGTAGTCGGACTTGTAGACGTCCATGTAGGACCAGTCCGACATGGCGCCGATGTCGGCCCCGGCTGCGAAGGCCTTCTGGCTGCCGGTCAGCACCATGGCGCCGATGCCGTCGTCGGCTTCGAAGGCGCGCACGGCGGCCGACAACTCATCGATGACCTCGTTGCTCAGGGCGTTCAGGACCTGGGGACGGTTCAGGGTCAGCAAGCCGACACGGCCCCGGACCTCGACCTTGACGAACGATTCGCTCATGATGCCTCCAAAGTAAACTATCAGTATGAAAAACGAACAGATGATCCAATACCAAGTACTGCTGGCCGACCCGGCCGGGCACCGCTACGCCATCCGCCTGACAGTCCCGCGCCCCGATCCGGCCGGCCAGAGCCTGCGCCTGCCCGCCTGGATCCCCGGCAGCTACCTGATCCGTGATTTTGCCCGACAGATCGAAACTTTGCAGGCTTCGTCCGGCGGCGTCCCGGTCGCCGTGCGCAAGATGGACAGCCACACCTGGCGCTGCGCCCCCTGCGCCGGACCGCTGACCGTGGACTACCAGGTCTATGCCTGGGACCTGTCCGTGCGCGGCGCGCATTTCGACGAAAGCCACGCCTTCTTCAACGGCTGCAGCCTGTTCCTGGCCGCCGTCGGCCAGGAATCGCAGCCCTGCCTGCTGGACCTGCGTCCACCCGTCCACGCGCGCGGCTGGCGGGTCCACACCAGCCTGCCGTCCGCCGCCGGCCATCCAGGCGCGGCCCCCCTGCGAGGCTTCGGTCTCTACCGGGCCCGCGACTACGATGAACTGATCGACCATCCCGTCGAGATCGGCACGCCCCAGTGCATCAGTTTCGAGGCCCACGGTGCGGTTCACGATCTGGTGTTCACCGGCCGGGTTCCCGGACTGGACCTGGAACGCATCGCCGCCGATGCGCAGAAGATCTGCACCGCCCAGATCGAGTTGTTCGAACCCGACACCCGCCGCGCGCCGTTCCTGGACGGCGCCAGCCGCTACGTGTTCCTGGTGACGGTCACGGGCGACGGCTACGGCGGCCTGGAACACCGCGCATCCACGGCCCTGATCACCCGCCGCGCCGACCTGCCCGCGCGGGGCCGCGAAGCGCCCGAAGGCTATGTCACCTTCCTGGGCCTGCTCAGCCACGAATACTTCCACACCTGGAACGTCAAGCGCATCAAGCCCGCCGCCTTCGTCCCCTACGACCTGAGCCGCCCGAATCACACGGAACTGCTGTGGGTGTTCGAGGGCTTCACGTCCTATTACGACGATCTGATGCTGCTGCGCGCGGGCGTGATCGACGAACCCGCTTATCTGAAGCTGGTCGGCCGCGCCCTGGACCAAGTGCTGCGCGCCGGAGGGCGCCTGAAGCAATCCGTGGCGGAAAGCTCCTTCGACGCCTGGACGCGCTACTACAAGCAAGATGAGAACTCGCCCAACGCCCTGGTCAGCTATTACACCAAGGGCGCGCTGGTGGCGCTGGGACTGGACCTGGAAATCCGCCACCAGTCCGGCGGCGCACGCAGCCTGGACGACGTCATGCGCCTGCTGTGGCGGCGCTACGGCCGCGACTTCTACCAGGGCCGCCCCCGGGGCGTGGCCGAAGGCGCCATGCCGGACCTGATCCGTGCCGCCACCGGCGCCGACGCGACGGACTTCATCGCCCGCCATGCCCTGGGCCGAGAGGACGTGCCCCTGAAAGCCGCCCTGGCCCGCGTCGGTATCGAGCTATCCGCGCAGCCCGAGAACGACCGCCCCTCGCTGGACGTCCGCACCCAGGCGGATCCGGCGGGCCTGCGCCTGGCCACCGTGTACGAACACGGCCCCGCGCACCGCGCCGGCTTGTCGGCCGGCGACCTGCTGGTCGCCGGCGACGGCCTGCGCATCGCCGACACCGCCGGCCTGGACCGCCTGCTGGACGCGCGCCGCCCGGGCGAGCGCCTCACCCTGCACGTGTTCCGGCGCGACGAACTGCGCCAGTACACAGTGCGGCTGGGCAAGCCGGCCCCCCCGCGCCACCAGTTGCGGCGGGTCGGCGGCGGAGCGCCATGAGCGCGCCGGGCCGCCCCAAGCGCGAATTCCCCCCCGGGGGGACGGCGCGCCAGCGCCAAGGGGGCGCCATACGCGTGAACACCCGGCGCGTGATCCTGGACGACCTGCGCGTCCAGGCTCCCATCGGAATGCTGGACCATGAGCGCCGCGCGCCGCAGCCGCTGACGATCCGTGCAGAATTCGACACCGACGCCTCGCGGCCCGTGGACGACGCCGACATCGGCACGGTGCTGGACTACCGCCCGCTGCGCGCCGCCCTGGTCGAGGAAGCCACCCGCGCCCACACCGATCTGTTGGAGACCCTGGTGGACCGTGCGCTGGACCGCATCCTGCGCGATTTCCCCGGCGTCCTGGGCGTTAAAATCCGCATCTGCAAACCGGCGGCCTTCGGCGATTGCACCGTCTGCGTCGAACAGTCCCGCCGCCGCTGAACCCGTCCCCACCCGCTCTATGAACACTCCTTTTCCGGCACCGTCCGTGGCGGCCCCCGGCACCGCTCCGCTCCAGCCACCCGCCGCGCAGCCGCGCACGCCGCAGCGCCGCAGCGTCAACGAGAACAAGCTCGCCAAGCGCCTGCTGCGCGAAACCGGCAAGGCCATCGGCGACTACGGCATGATCGAGAATGGCGACCGTGTCATGGTCTGCCTGTCGGGCGGCAAGGACTCCTACGGCCTGCTCGACATCCTGCTCGCCCTGCGCCAGCGCGCGCCCATCGACTTCGAGATCGTCGCCGTCAACCTGGACCAGAAGCAGCCCGGGTTCCCGGAACACGTCCTGCCCGACTACCTGAGCGCGCGCGGCGTCCCCTTCCACATCGAGAACCAGGACACCTATTCCGTCGTCAAGCGCCTGATCCCGGAAGGCAAGACCACCTGCTCCCTGTGTTCGCGCCTGCGGCGCGGCATCCTGTACCGCGTCGCCCGTGAACTGGGTGCGACCAAGATCGCCCTGGGCCACCACCGCAACGACATCCTGGCGACCTTTTTCTTGAACCTGTTCTACGGCGGGCGCATGAAAGCCATGCCACCCAAGCTCGTGTCCGACAACGGCGAGCACGTCATCATCCGGCCGCTGGCCTACGTGCGCGAAAAGGACCTGGCCGCCTACGCCAGGCTGCGCGAATTCCCCATCATCCCCTGCAATCTGTGCGGCTCCCAGGAAAACCTGAAGCGCAAGGAAGTGGGCCGCATGCTGGAGGAATGGGACCGCCATTTCACCAATCGCACCTGGAACATCTTTCGCGCCCTGTCGCACGTGGTGCCCTCGCACCTGATGGACCCGCGGCTGATGGACTTCGCCGGCCTGCGGCCCACGGGACGCGCCGACGCCGACGGCGATCTCGCCTTCGACGAGGAAGACTTCTCCGCACCCGCCTTCTCCGAGGACGAGGACGACGAGATCCGCGACGCGGACGTCCCCGTCGAACAGGTGATCGCCCGGCCGCGCGTGCGCAGGCCGGACGCGCCCTAAGGCCGCCATGGTCCGCTGGATCCTCGTCGCCTTCGCCCTCGCCCTCGTCGTGCCGGCGGTCTGGTGGCTGAACCTGAAGCCATCGAACGACCGCGACTGGGCCGACGAAGTCTCGCGCCCCCTGCGCGGCGACATCCAGGGCTCCCTCGTCACGTTGCGCGACATCCGCGATTTCGACTGGCGCAGCGACACGGACTACACCGCGCGCTGGCGCGACGGCGTCTACGACCTGGAAGCTCTGGCGTCCGTGGACATGGCGCTGTCCTACTGGATGGGGCCAGCCATCGCGCACACACTGGTGTCCTTCGGTTTCACGGACGGGCGCCATGTGGTGTTCTCCGTCGAGATCCGCAGGGAGCGCGATGAAGCCTTCTCCACCCTGGGCGGTTTCCTCAAGCAGTTCGAACTGGCCATCGTAGCCGCCGAGGAACGCGACATCCTGCATGTGCGCGCCGGCCCCCGGGGCGAGCGGGTCTTCCTGTATCCGATCCGGATGCCCGCACCGGCCATGCGCGCCCTGTTCCGGTCCTACGTGGAGCGCGCCAACCGACTCGCGGACGAGCCGCGCTTCTACCACACGCTGACGGCCAACTGCACGACCCTGGTCTACGACATGGTCCGCCCGCTGGTCCCCGGCCTGCCGCTGGACATCCGGCTGATCCTGTCGGGCTACCTGCCCGAATATCTGTACAGTCACGGCGGCCTGGACACGAGCCTGCCTCTGGAGGCCCTACGCGCCCGGGCCGACATCACGCGCCGCGCCGCCCAGCCGGGGGCCGCGGAGGAGTTCTCCCGGCGCATCCGCGCGCCGGAACCGGCGGCCGAGCCTGCGCATCCGTCATGACCCCCCTGGAAACCGGACGCCGGAGCGCATCCCCGGCCCGCCTTTCACGCTGGATCGGCCTGCTGCTGGCGGGCTGCCTGCTGGCCGGCTGCGCCGGCGTCCGGACCCGCCCCGTGAGCACCCAGGAATTCATCACCCAGCGCCGGGGCGACATCCTCAGTTCCGGCACACTCAGCATCGCCGCCCGCGATGCCCTGTCCATCACGGGCCGGGACCCCGCTCCCTGCCGCCGGAACCCCGCTCCCTGCATCGAAGCGCTGTCCAGCCCTTCGGGCCTGGCCACGGAACAACGGCTCTCGGCGCTGGCGGAGCTCTGGCTGGCACAGGCCCTGAATGAGGAAGCATCCGACGGCGCCACCGGCCTGGACACCTATCTGCAAGCGGCCCGGTACGCCTATGCCTACCTGTTCCGCACCGCGAGACCGCCCGCCCTGCGCGCCTTCGAGGACCGCCAGACCCAGGTGCGCGACTACTACAACTACGCCACCCAGCAGGCTTCCCTGAAAGCCTACCGCCACTACCTGGAGCACCCGGCCGAGTCCCTGCGCGGCGGCGCCGTGCTGCGGACATCGGACTGGCGGCTGCGCATTCGCAACGCCGACTTGCGCCTTCCAGAGGGTGAGCGCCTGCCCAATGAACTGATTCCCGCCAGCACACTGACATTCAGGGGCCTGCGCAACATCTACCGGCGCGATGGCCTGGGCGCCGAACTGGTCGCGGTCACCCGGGCCAGCCGCAAGGACACGGGGGACTTCCCGCATCCCTGGAATGAACCCGCCTTTCCGGCCGTGACCGCCGTCCTGTCGTTTCCGGGAGACGACCTCGAGACCGTCCTGCGCACCCGCGAGGCCGTCCTCACGGTCTACGACCCCTATCGGCACGACGCCATCCGGCTGGCCGGCGACACGGTGCCGCTGGCGGCCAACTTCACCTCAGGCTACGGCCTGTGGCTCGCCCGCTCGGGCTTCTCCATCCAGGCCATCCGCAACGTCCTGGGCAGCGCCGACGGCCTGCGGGCGCCGCGCATCTACCTCTTGCAACCCTACGACCCCGAACGGCGCATCGTCCTGATGCTGCACGGCCTGGCCAGCAGCCCCGAGGCCTGGGTGAACGTGTCCAACGAAGTCCTGGGCGACGAGGAGCTGCGCCGCAACTATCAGATCTGGCAGGTCTACTATCCCACCGGCCAGCCGCTGGCCTACAACAACCGGGCCATCCGCCAGGCATTCCAGGACACCCTGGCCCACTTCGACCCCGGCCGCGCGGCGCCCGCCGCCCGCGACATCGTGCTCATCGGCCACAGCATGGGCGGCGTGCTGGGTCGCCTGCTGGTGTCCTCGTCGGGCAACATCCTGTACGACGCCATCCAGGCGCGCTACCAGCCGGGGCCGGATCTGCAGGCCCGGATCGTCCGCGACTTCGGCGGCCTGCTGCACTTCACCCCGGTCGCGGGCATCAGCCGCGCGGTGTTCATCGCCGCGCCGCATCGCGGCACCCCCTACGCCGACAACAACCTGGCACGGCTGGCCTCGTCCCTGGTCCGCCTGCCACTGACTCTCATCGAGCAGTTCGGCGGCCTGACCCGGCTGGCGCAGCCGGGCAAGGCTGACCGCGCCCTCGTCGCCAACGGCATCGACAATCTGAGCGAGAAGGACCACTACCTGCAACTGAGCAACGGCATGTCGATCTCACCCGCCGTTCACTACCACAGCATCATCGCCCGCCGCTCGGAGGCCGGCCCGCTGGAGGAATCCGACGACGGCCTGGTGTCCTGGCGCAGCGCTCACCTGGAAGGCGCCGAATCGGAGAAGGTCATTCCGGGCTCGCACAGCATCCAGGAAACCCCGCCGGCCATCCTGGAAATCAGACGGATCCTGCACGAACACCTGCGGACGCTTGCACCGCATCGCTGACGGCGCGATCGGGGACCTGACGCGAGTGCCGGGCCCGCCATTCGCTGGGCGACAGCCCGAAGCGGCGCCGGAAGGCATGGCTGAACGCCGAAGTGTCGGTGAATCCATGCGCATACGCCAGTTCGCCGATCTGCCGGGCGCAGGCTGGATCCGCCAGAAGATCCCGGCACCGCTCCAGGCGGGCCCCCAGGATGTAGTCCGCCGGGGTGAGACCCCGGGCGGCGAACAGCTTGTACAGGTAGCGTCGGGACATCCGGAAACGCCCCGCCAGCGTATCGGCATTCATGCCGCCATCGTGCAGGTGCTCGTGCACATGGCGCAGAATGACGCGCAACTGGCCCTGGCGGACCTCCTCCAGACTCGAAACGCCGCCCCCGTCGGCATGTTCGCCCAGGCTGAGGGCGAAGAGCCGCATCACGGTCGAGGACACCTCGAACGCCAGCTCCGGACCCAGCGCCGGACCCTGGGACACGAACGCCCGCAAAGCATCCATGGCGACCCGCGCACTGCCGCTGCCAGACCCGAAGCGCCGGGCGAGCTGCGACTGGATGCAGGATTCCCACACGGAGAGCACATGCGCCGGCACCTGCAGCACGAGGAAATGGGCATCCGGTTCCTCGCTGATCTCGTAGGGCCGCGACGTATCGTAGATGCCCCAGTCGCCCGGATCGAGCAGGGCCGAACGCCCGTCCTGCGCGATCAGGGTACGGCCGGAGATCTGGACACTGAACTTGTATTGCGCGCTTTCGGAGCGGCTGGCCAGCACGCGCGTCCGCCGCACCCGCTGCGCCGAGGTCACCAGTTCGGAGACCTGGAGGCAGCCGAACGTCTCGTTGGCCGCCAGGTTGCGGAACGGACCATTTCCCCTGGGCTCGACCTCCAGGGGCACGAAATGCTCGGAAATGGTGTCCGCCCAGGCGCCGCGCGTATCGAACCGACGCAACGGCGCGCTCAGCCACATCGGGGCGGAGGCGGATACCGCGGACTTCGGCATGGGAGCGGACATGATGTCGATCTCACTTCCTGATATTCAGGGAATCTAGCCTCCGGAAAGGATCACGGCCAGCAGGGCAAACCCCTAGCCAGACGCCGGCACCGAATACCCCGGCACGGACCGGCGATCATCCGGAAAACCCCGGACCGCGCGTGGAGTCAGTTCGACCCATAGAGGTACGGAGCGGGCGTCAGGCCCAGTTGCCCGAGCCTGGCTTCCAGCCGCCGCCGCTCGGCCACCACGTCGTCGAAGCGATACGGCCGGGCCGCCCCCACTTCGCCGGCCGTGAACGGCCTGAAATCGGGTGCCGGCTCGTCGGGGCTGTAGTTGGCGACCATCCAGTTCAGGACGTCCGCGAGCTCGGCGTTGCCCAGTTGCGACTGGGCGGCGCCCGGGACGCGGATCATGTATTCCCTACCCTCGGGCAGGCGGGTGAACAAGCCGATGGAGTTGCGAAAGCTGGGCACCGCGTTGCGGGCGACGCCCTCGCCATCGTAGCGATGGCAGCCCCCGCAATTGAGCATGTAGTCTTTGTAGGCCGATACGCTGGCCCCCATGGACTCCAGCATCGCATGCGGCGCGGGCCCGGTTTCCCCGGCCCCGGCCGACAGGGCCGGCGCCAGGCAGAGGAGCAGGCCGACCCGGATTCCGCTCATGAACTTGGACACGATCCGCCCCCTGCGAAAGTCAATTCTTGCCCAGCCCCACGATGGTGGAAACCGTGCAATGGTAGGTCGTGTTGCTGTTGGCCATGCACCAGTTCACATCGTTGTGCAGGAAGAACTCGTAGCCCGGCCGTTCGCGCACCTGCCCGCCGCAGTAGCACCGGCCGCACGCCGTCTTGCCGCAGCAATCGTGGTAGCTGACCAGATAATCCTTGCCATCCTTGGGATTATGGCAGGTGCCGACCCACGAGATGGGCGAAGGCTCGCTGCCCGGCGGGCAGGTGGTGGCCGAACCGCCACAGCAGGTGCACAGGAACCCGTCCACCGCGCAATAGCGCCAGTAGTCGCACGAGGCCAGTTCTTCCTCGGTCGCGGTTTCCAGGTCGGTCTTGGGCGCCGCTTCCGCGGCCCGCGCGATCCGGGCGACCGGCAAAACCGGCATGACGAAGGCCGTGCCCACGAAGACCTTGCCGATCGAGCACAGCACGCTGCGCCGGGACGAAGCATGGGCCACCTTGCGGGTCAGGGATTCCCCGAAATGATCAAGCCAGCGCATTGCCATTCTCCTTGCGTGAAATTTCCTGGACCGGCACGCCGCGCTCCAGCCACTCCTGGGCCGAGGCCACGCCGATTTCCTTGGCCGTGAACAGGCTTTCGAGCTGTTCACGCGAATTGACCAGGCCCTTGGCCCGGACGATGCCCTGCTCATCGATCAGGATGGCGTAGGGCAGCTTGCTGACCTGGAAGCGCATGCCGATCTCGGTGGAGAGAACATAGGGGAAGGACTCCAGGCCGGCCTTGCGGTAGAAGGCCAGGTGCTCGGGCATCTCACCGTCGCTGGCCAGCACGATGTCCAGCCAGGCGCCCTCGGTCCGCGCCACAGACTTCAGGATGGGCAGCAGCTTCTTGCACACCGGGCACGAGGGAGACACGAAGAACAGCAGCTGGCTGCGCACGCCACCATGGCCGATGCGCAGGGCGCGGCCCAACAGATCGTCGAGCTCGAACCGGGGCGATGCGGCGCCCACCGCCGGCCCCTTGTCGATGGTGAGGGCTCCCATCGGGGCGACCCGCTCGTACAGGACGCCGATCTGCCGGGACAGGGCCAGCACCACCAGCAGCAGAGCCAGTATCACGGCCCACAACACGATATTGGATACGATCAATGCCGTCATGATTGACTCCTTTCTCGCATCTCGAGATGGGATGCGAGCAACTGATTGAAAGCGAGGTAGAGGCCGAGCAGAGCCAGCGACAGGCCGAAGAAAGTCACGCCATCCAGCCACGCCAGGTCGCGCGTGGCGGAACCATCCACCCGCGGCCAGGAGAGCAGGGCCAGTGCGGCCAGCAGGCCGTTGCGCGACACCATCCACCAGGACAGGCTGCCCGGCGCCCGGGACAGGCCGCCGCAACCGCAGTCGATGTCGGTCCGCCCGCGCAACAGGTTCACCGCCACGCCCAGCGAAGCGGCGGCCAGGACGGCCAGGGCCGCAAGGACGCCCTCCGCGCGCGCGGAGGGCCACAGCAGGAGCCCCCCGGCGAGCAGTTCGGCCGCGATGAACGCGAAGGCGAACGGCCGATGCAGGACGGCGGGCAGCAGACGGTAGCCGGCGACGGCCGATTCGAACCCGGCGAAGTCGCGCAGCTTGTGCAGGGCGCCCAGCCAGAAGATCGCCGTCAGCACGGCCAGCGCGGCATACGCGATGACGGGATCACCCATTGCCGCCTCCCGCGTAGCCCATCAGTTGCAAGGATGTCTCGGCCGCTCCCGTAATCGTGCGCACCAGCTTCGGCTCGGGGCCGGAGATGTCATAGATATTGACGTTTCCGCCGTCGAGCGTCAGCAACTGGGGCTTCTTGCCCGGGATGACTGACATGGACAGCGCATCCTTGCCCGGCACACGGGCCACGCGCTTGCGGGTCTTCAGGTCGTAGACCCAGATCTCGGCGGCGGGATGCTTGTGGGAACCCTCGACGCCATCGGGGTGCATGAAGATGTACAGCCGTTCGCTGCGCGGTTCGATCGCCAGCAGGTTGTAGCCGCCCGGCACCCAATGCTTCGCCCGGTCCCCTTCGTCGAGCAGCGACCAGACGGGCTCGAACTTCATGGCGCCGTCCTTCTGCGGTCTGGCCGTGTAGACATTGCCGTAGAAAGACACGAACACCAGCCCGTCGGTCAGGCGGCCCGGAGTGATGAAGATGGGATCGTCCTTCACCGGGAACATGGGCTCGCTGCGCTTCTGGGACGCTACCTTGCCGTCGTCTCCCAGCGTGACGGTCAGCAAGGCGCCGTCGCCGCAGATCGTGGAGAAGCTGCGCGGCGTGCCCGGCAAAGGAATGATGCTCCAGCAGCCCGCCGTGGCGGTGATTTCATCGACAAAGGCGTTCTTCCGCATGTCGACCACGCTGACCGAGGCGGCCGGCGTGGCATTCTGCACCAGGACGAAATGGCCATCGCCCGTCTGGCGGAACATGCCGTCGTAGTTCAGGGAACCCGCCCGCTTGGGCGGAATCTTGATTTCACGCACGAAACTGAGCTTTTCGTTGTCCCAGACCTCGACCACATCGGTGCGTTCGCCCCGGGTGATGCGCTCGAAGTAGGTGGTGGCGACGTAGACCTGCCTGCCGTCCTTGGATAATTGCGCATGGCCGTTGAAAGCGGTCGGAATCATCCCCAGGAATTTCCCGGTGCCGCGATCGAACATGTTGAGGCGGCTGTCGGTCAGGTGGAAGAACACGGCATCCATCACATAGATGCGCTCGGCCGGGGCGACCTTGACCGAATGGCCGCCCGTCAACTGCTCGACCGGCAGGGGCGGAGCGGCCTGGACGCCCGGGGCGGACCCCAGCAGCAGGGCCGCCGACAGCAGGCCCGCCCCGGTTGAGATCCTGAAGGCTGGTTTTTTCATGGCATGAGTCTCCTGGGTTCGGCCTAGAAGGCGTAGACGTAGCGCAACTGCACGCCGCGCATGCGCGGGCCGTTCTCGACCTTCAGGTCGTGGATATACTGCAATTGCACCTGATTGGCGTCATTGATCTGGTGGGTGATCTCGAAGGCCAATTGGTGGTTGTTGGCTCGGGAAACTGTCTCGACTCCGTCGACCTTTTCGCGACCGCCCGTTTCGTAGCGGTAGCGCATGCCGACGTAGGTGCTTTCGGTGATGTTGGTCGACGCCAGCGCCATCAGGCGGATGGCCGGCGCCTTCTTCAGGGTGCCGCCGTAGTAATTGCGGTTGTCGCCGAAAAACTCGAATTCGGCGACGGCTTCGAGGAAGGTCGATTCCCCGACCCCCTGGACGAAGGCGAAATCCTGCACGGTGGTCCAGCGGTTCCTGCCCGGCGAGGCGTCCGCATGGCCGCTGCGATACAGGCCCGTGGGCGCCGTGATGAAAGGCTCCCAGGCGAACCAGGTCCTGGTTTCCTGGTTGTTGACGAACCAGACCGCCGCGCCCAGCTGGGCATCGCCCACACCCGTGACGCGATCGTCGGGCAAGCCGTCGAGCCCGATGGTGGTGCGCAGGGCGGGCAGGATCAATTCGTACTGGACGGTCTTGCCCAGGACCTCGCTGAAATACATGGGCCGCAGGACCAGACCCTGCACATCCACGGAGGGCCCGTCGGGGACCCGCTGGCCATGATCGTAGAAGCCGTGGGAATTCAGGCCCAGCAGGTAGGCCGCGAACACGCCGGTGCCCGGCGGCGCCGGAATCCAGTCCCGCGCGCTGGGATCCCCCGCATGGGCGGAAGAACCTGCCGCCGCCAGGGCAGCGGCCAGCGCAAACCGGCGCATATTGCGCATCATCGTCATTCTCTGTCTCCTCGTGGCCGGCTTCAGGGCCGGCTCTGATGGAATAAAAAAATCGTGGAAGCTAAACCATGGAACTCATTCGATAAAACCCGCCCGGAAGGCGATCCATCGCCCGTCCGGGACCGTCCATCAGGCCACCCCTGGATAAGCGATGCAGACCGACTTGGTCTCGATGTAGTTGCTGATCACGGCATGGCCATGCTCGCGCCCGATCCCGGATTGCTTGTAGCCGCCGAACGGCATGCTCGGGTCCAGCATGTTGTGGGTGTTGACCCAGACCGTGCCGGCCTGGATGCGCGGCACCAGGCGATGCACGCGCCCCAGGTCGTTGCTCCAGATGCTGGCCCCCAGGCCGAACCGCGTGTCGTTCGCCAGAGCCACGGCCTGGTCTTCGTCGCGGAAGCGCGCCGCCACGACGACCGGACCGAAGATTTCCTCGCGGACGATGGCGGCGTCAGGCGCGGCGCCGTCGAACACGGCCGGCCGCACGAAATAGCCCGGCCCATCCCAGTCCCGCCCACCCGCAAGCAGGCGCGCGCCTGACGTCTTCCCGGACGCGATGAATTCGGAGACCCGCTGACGGTGGCGGGCGGACACCATGGGACCGATCTGCGTGTCCGGGTCGAAACCGGAACCGATCTTGAGGCTGTCGGCCGCCGCCGCCAAGCCTTCCAGCACCCGGTCGTAAAGGCCCTCCTGGATGAACAGCCGCGACCCCGCCGTGCAGACCTGGCCCTGATTGAAGAAGATGGCGTCGGCCGCGCCCCGGATAGCCTGGTCGAGCGGACAATCGTCCATGATCAGGACCGGCGACTTGCCGCCCAGTTCGAGCGAGACCCGCTTCATGCCGTCCATCGCCACATGGCCGATGAGCTTGCCGACCTCGGTGGAACCGGTGAAGGCGATCTTGTCGACGCCGGGATGGGCGACGAGCGCCGCGCCGGTCGTCTCGCCCCGGCCCGTGACCACGTTGATCACCCCGGGCGGAAACCCCGCCTCGAGCGCGAGTTCCGCCAGACGGATGGCTGTCAGCGGGGTTTCCTCCGCCGGCTTGAGCACGACCGCGCAGCCCGCCGCCACGGCCGGCGCGATCTTCCAGACCGCCATCAGCAACGGAAAATTCCAGGGCACGATGGAAGCGACGACTCCCACGGGCTCCGCCCGAGTATGAGCATCGTAATGAACGCCCGGCGGGAACGGGATGGACAGGCTCAGGGTATCGCCCGTGATCTTGGTCGCCCAACCCGCCATGTAGCGCAGCCATTGGACGCTGGCGCCGACCTCGAGCATCCGGGACAGACCCAGCAGCTTGCCATTGTTGAGCGTCTCGAGCCGGGCCAGGGATTCCCCCTCGGCCTCGACGCGGTCGGCCAGTGCCAGCAGCAGGCGCTCCCTGCCCGCCGGCGGCATCGCACGCCAGGCGTCGAAGGCCCGGCGCGCGGCGCGCACCGCCTGGTCCACCTGGGCCGGCCCGGCCTCCACCTGATGCGCGATGATCTCGCCGGTGGCCGGATCATGGACCGGCAGACGGCCTTCTCCCTGCACGCAGGGCCGGCCATCGATGATCATGTGTTCGCGTATGGCGGCCAGTTCGGGACGCGTGTCCGTCGCGGTCATGTCTGCCTCTCTTCCAGGTTTGGTTATTTGAAGCTTAACCATCCCCGGGGGCCGCCAATTGTCCACCCGTGCACAGAAAAATGTCCGGGCGTGCACGAGGGGCCCGGTCGTCCCGGCGCGGCGCTACCCCTGCGAGATCCACGCGGTGCCCGCCAGGAGGTCCACCCCCGCGAGCTGTTCCTTGACGAAGTCAATGAACACCCGGGCCCAGGCCGGCATCATCCGCGAAGGGAACAAAGCCACCATGGGCACGGGCGCGAAGGACCAGTCCGGCAGCACCCGGACCAGGCCGCCGCCCTTCATGTCCTGGATGGACAGGGGCACGATCCCCATGCCCGATTCCCCCATGCGGCGCAGCATCATGAACTGATTCAGCGCGATCCGTCCCTTGACCCGGACCTGCTGTTCCTGGCCATCCCCGGAAAACAGCGTCCAGACGGAATCCCCCCGCTCGGTGGTGGCGCGCAGGCACTCGTGGCGCGCCAGGTCCGCCGGACTGGCGGGGATGCCACACGCATCCAGATACCCTCGGGACGCGTACAAGCCCAGGACGAGAGTCCCGAGCCGCCGCGCCACCACTCCGGAATCGGGCGGCTGCCCCACCCGGATCACCACGTCATAGGGATCCGATTGCAGATTGATCCGGCGGATGCTGAGGTCGTATTCGCACTCGATTTCCGGATAGCGCAGCGAGAATTCCCGCAACGCATCCGAAAGGAAGGACATAGCCAGGGAGGGCGGCATCGAGACCTTCAGGCGCCCGCGCGGGTTGCATGTCTCGTCCATGAGCATCTCATGGGCGATGCGCGCTTCTTCCACGATGCGCTGACAGCGGGCGAAATAGGCCGCGCCCGCCTCGGTCAGGCCCACCTTGCGGGTGGAGCGGTTCAGCAACCGCACGCCGATGGACTTTTCAAGCAGGGAAACCCGCCGCGAAATCGTGGAGGCGGGCATGTCCAGCGCCTCGCTCGCGCGAGTGAAACTGCTGCCGCGCGCCACCTCGACGAACAGTTCGATATCGTTCAATGAAGGAGACATGGCTTCTTTCCTGGGCGGAGCCCGGCGGCCCCGGCACGGCATTGTCCCGCATTCCCACCTTCATTGCCTTCATCAGTGGAAAACTGAATTCGCATCCGGCTCATTTATCGCGAGGCAGCCACAGCGCAAAATACGTTTCAACGAAGCAGGACATAGCGCGCAAAACGGAAAGCCCGCAGCGCCCTGCTCCATTCACCCACCTTGATTGAAGGAAACCATCATGAAAGTCGCCACCACCCTCGCCGCTCTCACGCTCGGCCTCGCCACTGCCGGACTGGCCCAGGCCCAGGGCATCGCCACCATCGGCGAACAGTCAGGCTACCCGGTCGAAAACACGCCCAGCACTCTGAGCCGCACGGAAGTGGTCAACGCGCTGCGCCTGGCCCAGGTCCAGGGCCAGGTCGAGTTCGGCGAACAGACGCACTATCCTCAGGCCCGATCCGAAGGCGCCTCCATGACCCGCGCCCAGGTCCTGGATGAACTGGCCGCCGCGCGCGCCGACGGCTCACTGATCATCGGCGAAAGTGAACACTATCCGCTGTAACCTCCGGCGACCATTCCGGCGGCGCCCCGGGCGCCCGCGCCGGCTCCCTGTCCGCCCCCGCGCGGCGCCCTCCCGCGGCGCGCGGGGGCGGCGCCGCTCCGGGACGCCGCCCGCTCATTCCCAGTACATGGCGCCCACGTCATGGGCGAAGACCGGATAATCCATCGGCACGCCGTTCAGGCCCTTGCGCACCACCGAAATGATTTCCGGCGAAAAGATCCAGACGTTGACCGCGTCGTCGGCCAGATGGCGCTGGATCTGCCGGAACAGGCGGCTCTGCACGCGCGGATTGGTGCTGGCGGCATGCTGTTCCACCAGCGTGCGGAACGCCGGATTGTCATAGCCGAAGTAATAGTCCGGCCGGGTGTAGATATCGTAGTCCAGCGGCTCGACGTGCAGGATCAGGGACAGGTCGAACCGACCGCGAAACACGCCGGACAGCCATTCGGCCCAGGAAACCCGCACCAGGCGAACCTGGATGCCGATGGCGCCCAGGTCGCGCGCGATCACCGGCCCCCCCGCCAGCGCATAGGGCGTCGGCGGCAGGGTCAAGTCCAGTTCGAGCGGCGTCCGCACGCCGGCTTCCCGCAACAGCGCCCGCGCCCGGTCCGGGTCGTAGGGATGAACCGCCGTCAGGTTGACGTAGTCCGGGTCGGTCGGCACGAAATGGCAGCCGATGGCCCGGCCCCGGCCATGCAGCACCTCGCGGATGAAGGCCTCGCGGTCGATGGCGTGCGTCAGCGCGCGCCTGACGCGCACGTCGCCCAGGGGCGCGCGCCGATGATTGATGGCCACCATGCCCTTGCCGGACGAGCTGCCGGCCAGGACCTCGTAATCGCTGCTCGCGTCGAACCGGTCGATGCTGGTGGTCGCCGCCCGGAACAACAGATCGACCCGCCGATCCAGGACCGCCTGGATCTGCTGTTCAGGATCGGGAATGAAATGGAAGGCCGCCGCATCGATCCGGATCCGGCCGGAGTCGCGAAATCCTTCCCACCGCTTCAGCTCGATGTCGCCGTCCGGCCGCCGCGCGAGCCGGTAGGGGCCCGTGCCGACGGGGAGCTGCGCGGCCCGCTGCGCGCTGTCCGGATGCAGGATCACAGCCGGCGGTTCACCCAGCCGGAACGGCAGGAAAGGATCCGCATGCCGCAGGCTCAGTTCGACGGTCCGCGCGTCCGGCGTCCGGACAGCCTCGACGTTGGCCAGCGTCCCGGCCAGCTTGTTCGCATGGCCCAGGGACTTCGCCCGTTCGAGGCTGTAGGCGACGACCGCCGCATCCAGCGCCGCGCCATCGTGGAACCGGACGTCCGGACGCAGCCGGAAGCGGTAGCGGAGCCGGTCATCGGACATGTCCCAGTCCTGCGCCAGCAAGGGAGCGGCCTTGCCGTTTTCCTCGATCCGGGTCAGGCCTTCGAGGACATTGCCGTGCACGACCTCGCCGACGGCGGCCGAAGCCACCGAAGTCGGGTCCAGGCTCTCGGGACGCAGGGACAGGCAGATGACGAGCGACCGGTCCCGCGCCTCCGCCCGCAAGGGCGCTCCGGCGGCGACGGCCACGAACGGCAAGGAGAGGAGCATACGACGGGAAATCACCTGGAGATTCCTCGGCTGGATCCGGATGCTTCAGCCATCAAGCGTCGCGGGGGTGCGGTAAGATGCGATCGTCGCCGCCGGAGCAACCGCGCGACGCGGAGCGGGAAGAGCAGGACCCCGGCCTGGAAACAGGCTCGTCAGGCATGAAGATGGCCCATGATAACTTGAACCCCTGGCTGCGGTCAGCCCTGCTGATGGTACTCGGCTCCGGCCTGCTGCTGATCCTGGGCGGCTGCCTGATCTACCAGGACATCAAGGAGCGTCACCAGCACTTGGCCGAACGTGAGTTGCTGCTGGTCAACAGGCTGCAATTGCAGACCCTGAGGACCTGGCGGGAATCCCGGCTGGCCGATGCCCAGACCCTGATGGGCGACGTGCCGTTCAGCCGCGTCGTGGCGCAATGGCGGCTGGCCGCCGCCGCAGGTCTGGCCGACGAGCCGGCGCTGCGCGCCCTGATCCAGGGCAGGCTGCGCCTGCTGCGCGAGCAGGCCGGCTACGATGCCGCCTTCCTGGTGGATCCCGGGGGCACCCTGCTGCTTTCGCCTGAAGGCGACGCCACGGGCCGCCTGCCCGCTCCGGAATCCCGCGCGTTGAGTCGGGGATTCTCCCTGGCCCAACCCGCCACGGTCGAGCCCCGCCGGGACCCGGTGTTCGCCTTCCCCTTTTTCAGCCTCCTGGCGCCGGTCTACGCTGACGACGAGCCCGTCGCGGCCGTCTGGATGGCCGTGGACGTGCGCGCCTCGCTGTATCCCCTGCTCGAAAAATGGCCCTCCGCCAGCCGCACGGCGGAATCCGCCCTCGTCGTGCTGGAGGACGATCACGCGCGGGTGCTGAGCCCGCTGCGCGACCGACCCGACGCGGCGCCGAACCTGCGCATCCCGCTGGCCCGGGCGGACGACCCGATGGTCCGGGCCGTCACCGGCATGCGCGGCCTGTTCTATGCACACGACTACCGCGGCCAACCCGTCATCGCCATGGCCTCGTCCATGACCGGCTCACCCTGGTACCTGGTTTCCAAGATCGATACGCAGGAAGCACTGACCAGCCGCTGGCGGGAACTGCTGCGCATCGCCGCGCCGATCACGTCCGGGATGCTATGCGTATGGCTCGTCCTGGCCTACGTGCAGCACCAGGCCTGGCGCCGTGAACACACGCTCAAGCGCCTGCTGGAGCAGCAGGTGCGGCGGGATCCCCTGACCGAGGTCGCCAACCGGCTGGCGCTGGAGGAGCGGCTCCGGGAAGATTGGCACCGCGCGATCCGGCACGGCCGGCCCCTGTCGGTGCTGATGATCGACGTCGACGACTTCAAGCACTACAACGATCACTACGGCCACGTCACAGGCGATCACTGCCTGCAACATGTCGCGAAGGCGATTTCCTCGGTGGCGTCCCGCACGACCGATCTGGTGGCCCGCTACGGCGGCGAGGAATTCGCAGTGCTGCTGCCGGACACCGGCCCGGACCAGGCCATGGCCATGGCGCAGGCCATCCGCGCGTCGGTGTCCGACGCCGCCCTGGAACACCCTCTTTCGGCCCATGAACGGCGCGTCACGGTCAGCATCGGAGTCGCGAGCATGACGGACGTTCCCGCTCCGAACGTATATTTCGATGAAGCTCGAAAGGGTCTGCTGGAACGTGCGGACGCCGCCCTGTATGCGGCGAAGCGCGCGGGCAAGAATCGGATCGAGATGGGGTGACGAAGGCTGGATGGTGGGCGGTACTGGGTTCGAACCAGTGACCCCTGCCGTGTGAAGGCAGTGCTCTACCACTGAGCTAACCGCCCAATCGGGCTGTTCAGGATCCGCGCGGAACGCCCGGGATCAGCCGACTGGAAAGACGGCTATTGTACATGGTTTTTCGTCGGCCCGCCGGCGCCGTCTCAGCCCGCCACGCCGTCCACTTCGGCGGGAACCTCGATCCGGCGCCACAGGCAGGGCCTGCCCGCGGCCTTGTCGAGTCCGTCCAGATAAGCCTCGTGGGCCCGCAGGGCCTGGGCGTCGACCTGGATGACCGGCAGGCTGGAGGCATCGAACCTGCCCGGGGCTCCGGCCGCGCCGGCGCCGGCGCGGCCCGCCGCGTCGTCGGGAGCTTCGTCCAGCAGGGAATCCTGGCCGCGCGTCATGGCCAGCCACACCTCGCCCAGCAACTCCGAGTCCAGCAAAGCACCGTGCAGGGTCCGGTGCGCGTTGGAAATGCCGAACCGTTCGCACAGCGCATCCAGATTGTTGCGCTTGCCCGGGAACATTTCACGCGCCACCAGCAGGGAATCGGTGATCTTGCCGCACAATTCAGTAAACGGCGGCAGCTTGGCGCGGCGCAACTCGGCGTTCAGGAACTTCACGTCGAAGGCCGCGTTGTGGATGATGACCTCGGCGTCGCGCACGAAATCCACCAGTTGCTGGGCGACTTCCGGAAAACGCGGCTGGCCGGACAGGAATTCGGTCTCCAGTCCGTGGACCCGCAGCGCCTCGGGGTCGCTGTCGCGATCCGGGTTCAGGTACAGGTGCAGGTGGTGGTCGGTGACCCGCCGATTGAGGATTTCGACGCAGGCCAGTTCCACCACCCGGTGGCCCTGATCGGGCTCCAGGCCCGTGGTTTCAGTATCCAGAATGATTTGACGCATGGGATCCCCCGCCGGCCCGCGAGAGCCGGCCGTATGGCGAAATTCAGGAGGCGCGGGTGCCCTGCGGGTCCTCGACGCCGAGATTGGCCAGGGCGTCCGCCCGCTCGTTGCCCGGGTCGCCGGCATGGCCCTTGACCCACCGCCAGTGTAATTCATGCCCGGCGGCCAGCCCGTCCAGGAGCTGCCACAGATCGGAATTCTTCACCGGTTTCCTGTCCGCCGTGCGCCAGTCGCGCCGCTTCCAGTTGGGCAGCCATTCGGTCATGCCCTTCTGGACATAGGAGGAATCGGTATGCACCGTCACCACGCAACGCCGCTTGAGCGCCCGCAGGGCCTGGATCACGGCCATCAGCTCCATGCGGTTGTTGGTCGTGTCCGGCTCGCCACCGTGCAGAGACTTCTCGTGCCGGCCCTGGCGCAGCAGCACGCCCCATCCCCCCGGACCCGGATTGCCCTTGCAGGCGCCGTCCGTCCAGGCATCCACCCTGGGTTCGGAGGGCTCGTTCTTCAGACCGTCCCTGGAGTCAGCCATGTGTATCCTCGTTGATTCGATTGGCGACGGGCGCCACGGCGCCTCGGCGCACGCGGCGGCGGCGCGGCTGGCGCCAGGCCGGCCCGACCAGACGCATGCCCGCCACCCGCTTGACCGCCGCGATCGCGTACACGGCACCGCCGGCGGGCCACCAGCGGTCGCCCGCATGCTCCATGAAGCGCCAGCGATGCAGCCAGGCCCGGGTCGCGCACAAGGGGGTATAGCAGCCGAAGCGGCCCCGGTCCAGTTCGAAGGACAGCAGTCTGAACCAGTCCTTCAGGCGCGCCGGCGAAACCTGGGACGGCACAGGCACCGGCAGGCGCAGGTCCAGGCCCGGAAGGGATTCGCGCAGCCCCCACAGACTGTAGGGATTGAAGCCGGTCAGCACCACCCGTCCCTCGGGCATCAGGACCCGCTCGACCTCGCGCAGGACCTGATGAGGATCCACACACCATTCCAGGGTGTGCGGCATGACCACCAAGTCGATGCTTTGCGTGTCGAAGGGCAACTGCTCCGGTTCACAGACCAGGCGGCCGGCCTGCGTACCGAAAGGCGCGCTGGGACTGTGCGCCCAGGCCTTGTAGGGGATGCGGTTGGCCTGCAGCAGGTTCCAGTGCGGCAGCCCGATTTGTATGGCATGATAACCGAACGCATTGCTGACCATGCCATCGACCTGGCGCTGTTCCCAGGCGCGCACATACCGCCCCGCCGGGGTTTCCAGCCATTCGGCCAATTCGATCGGCATTTCGCGCTGCGCTGCCACCCTGACTCCTTCGCCATGAATCCGTCCGCCCCCTCCCAAGCCGCGCAGGCCATCCTGACGCCCATCCCGGCCCTGTCGGACAACTACATCTGGATGGTACAGAAAAACGGCTACGCGCTCGTCGTGGACCCCGGAGAACCCGGTCCCGTCGAGGCCCTGCTGCGCGACGGGCCGATCCTGGAAGCCATCCTGATCACGCACCATCACGGCGACCACGTCGGCGGGGTGCGTGCATTACAACAGCGAACCGGGGCGCGCGTCTACGGGCCGCGCCACGAAAACATCCCGGTCCGCGACGTGGCCCTGTCCGAGGGCGACACCGTGGACCTGCCTGGAACGGGACTGCGGCTCCAGATTCTGGACATCCCCGGCCACACGGCCGGCCACATCGCCTACGTCGGCCAGCTGGACCCCGGACGGCTGGCGGTCTTCTGCGGCGACACGCTGTTCGCCGCCGGCTGCGGACGCCCGTTCGAAGGCACCCCCGACCAGATGCTCGATTCCCTGGACAAGCTCGCCCGGCTGCCGCCGGACACCCTGGTGTGCTGCGCGCACGAGTACACGGAATCCAATGTCCGCTGGGCCCTGCAGGTCGAGCCCGGCAACGCCGCCCTGCTGCGGCGCGCCCGGGACGTGGCCCGGCTGCGCGCCCGGAACCTGCCCACCGTGCCCTCCACGATAGGCCTGGAGCGGGAAACCAATCCGTTCCTGCGCACAGGCCGGGCCGACGTCCGCGCGGCGGCCGACCGGCATGCCCGGGCATCCCTGGACACGCCCCAGGCGGTCTTCGCCGCCCTGCGGCAATGGAAAAACGACTTCCGGTAGGACAACGCTGCCCGACCGACGCGGCGCCACCCGGCGAGGCCGCCTCCGGGGCCGGACCGGATGCGACGATTCGGGCGATTTCTCAAATACCTCGCACAAACATGTGATTCCCTGGGTAAAATCGGGAAATTCGCGCCCTGAAATCCCCCGATGATCCACCCATGAAAATCCTGCGACTTCTCCTGCCGCTGATCCTGGTGGTGCTGGCCGGCTGCGCCACCCGCCACCAGACGGCCGATCAGCGCCAGGCCTATGTGGCGGAAGACACCTCACGCACCGTCGACCTGACCCATCCGCCCCGCGACATGTGGGACCGCATCCGGCGCGGCTTCGCCATCCCCAATCTGCGCAACGAGCGGGTCGACTACTGGACGGACTACTACGCCTCGCACCCGCAATCGGTGCTGCTCATGAGCCAGCGGGCGGGCAAGTACCTGTACTACATCGTCGACGAGCTCAACCGGCGCGGCCTGCCCACGGAACTGGCGCTGCTGCCTTTCGTCGAATCCGCCTACAATCCCAACGCCCTGTCGCGGTCCCAGGCGTCCGGCCTGTGGCAGTTCATCCCCAGCACCGGCCTGCACTACAAGCTGGAACAGGACTGGTGGCGCGACCAGCGGCGCGATCCGGTGGCCTCCACCCAGGCGGCGCTGGACTATCTGAGCTACCTGTACGATTTCCAGGGCGATTGGTACCTGGCGCTGGCTTCGTACAACTGGGGCGAAGGCGCCGTGAAGCGCGCCATGGACAAGGCAGCCGGAGCCGGTCAGCCGACCGGCTACACCGCCCTGGACATGCCCGACGAGACCCGCAACTACGTGCCGAAGCTCCAGGCCATCAAGAACATCATCGCCCGCCCGGAAAAGTTCGGCATCACCCTGCCCAACGTCAGCAACGCCCCGTACTTCACCACGGTGCGCAAATCACGCGACATGGACATCGCCGTGGCCGCGGCCCTGGCGGAAATGCCGCTGGAGGACTTCCAGGCGCTGAATCCCTCGTACAACCGGCCCGTCATTCTGGCCGCGCACAATCCCGCCCTGCACCTGCCCCTGGACAAGGTCGGCGTCTTCAACGAAAACCTGGAATCCTACACGGGCCGCCTGTCGTCCTGGCAGGTCGTCCACCCGAAAAAGGGCCAGTCCCTGGCCAGCATCGCCAAGGCGCACGGCATCACCCTGGACCAGTTGCGCCAAGCCAACAAGCTGGGATCGAAGCAGACCCGCGCGACCGTCGCCACCTTGCTGATCCCCGCCCGGGAAGTCCCCGCGGGCGGCCTCATGCTGGCGTCCTACCAGACCTCCGCCACGGAACCGGCGGCCGGGGCGGCCCCGGCCAGGCGGGCGGGCGCTCCGACCCAGGCATCAGCCCGGCTGAACGCGCCGAACCTGCGTCCCAAGCCCAGCGTCCGCACTCACACGATCCGCCAGGGCGACACCCTGTATTCGCTGGCGCGGCGCTACAACACCTCGGTGGACGCCCTGCGCAAGCTCAACAACCTGAAGGGCTCCTCCCTGTCGGCCGGCCAGCGCCTGCGCGTGCCGGGGACCGAGGTGCAAGGATGAGACAGTACATGGTCCAGTCCCCTGCGGACTGGACCGTGCCTGACGAATCCAAGCGGCTTGCAAGCCGCGCGGTGGGGAGATCTTCGCTCCAATTGAACTTTCTAGACAGGAACACACCATGGGCTTTCTGAACGGCAAACGCATCCTGATCACCGGCGTACTCTCGAACCGATCCATCGCCTACGGCATCGCACACGCCTGCCGCGCCCAAGGCGCCGAGCTGGCCCTCACCTACGTCGGCGAACGCTTCGAAGGCCGTGTGCGCGGCTTCGCCGAGGAGCTGGGCAGCAGCATCGTCATCCCCTGCGACGTCGCCGACGACACCCAGATCGAAGCCACCTTCACGACTCTGCGCGAGCACTGGGACGGCCTGGATGGCCTGGTGCATTCCATCGGCTTCGCTCCGCGCGACGCCCTGGAAGGCGATTTCCTGGACGGCATGACGCGCGAGAACTTCCGCATCGCCCACGACATTTCCGCCTACAGCTTCCCCGCCCTGGCCAAGGCCGCGCTGCCCATGCTGGAAGGCCGCAACGGTTCGGTCCTGACCCTGACCTACCTGGGAGCGGAAAAGGCCATCCCCAACTACAACATGATGGGCCTGGCCAAGGCGTCCCTGGAAGCCAGCGTGCGCTACCTGGCCAAATCCATGGGCAAGAAGAGCCTGCGCGCCAACGGCATCTCCGCCGGCCCGATCAAGACCCTGGCGGCCAGCGGCATCCGCGACTTCTCCAACATGCTGAAATACGTGGAATCCCAGTCTCCCCTGGGCCGCAACGTCACCATCGAGGACGTCGGCAATGCCGCCGCCTTCCTGCTGTCGGACCTGGCCAGCGGCATCACCGGCGAAATCCTGCACGTGGACTGCGGTTTCTCAAACACTGTGCCGGGCATGGATTGAGGCCCGGCGGCGAAGCCGCCGGGCACGCTGTCCGCCAAGGTACGCGACCAGTCAGGCCGGTCGGCACGCCAACGCAACCGGGTCGCAGCGCGTGATCCCAGGCGGCGCAGCCAGCAGCGCATCGAAGCGCTCCAGCGCCTCGCGCACCGGAGCCAACGCCATGTGCGTCTCCCAGGCGGCCTCGTCCCGATACCATTCGCACAGCAGAAACACGTCGGGCCGGTCCTCGCGGCGCTGCACGGCATAACAGGCGACCCCGGACTCGGTCTCCGCCACCGTAACCAGCGAGCGCAGCACCGACTCCAGTTCGTCCAGCCGCTCCGGGCGGCCGCGTAATTCCACCATCAAAATATGCATGGCATGTTTCCTTCATCTGAACGGGATGGAGCACACAGCATGCCAGCCGCCTCCAGGCGAGTATTGTAGAAATGCGTCCTGGCCCGCGCCGATGCCAGGTAGGCGCCCGGCGTGATGCCTACCCGGCACCCGAAATCCCGGACGAAATGCGCCTGATCCCAGTACCCGCCCTCCAGCGCCGCGTCGACGACGCGCGCCCGCGGGTCCAGCATCAAGCGGCGCACCGTGCGCTGGAATCTCGCCAGGCGGGCGAACTCCGCCGGCGACTGGCCCGTCAGCGCCCGCCAGCGCCGTTCCATCTGCCTGCGCCCCAGGCCCAGTTCGGCAGCCAGATCGCCGATCCGCAACCGCCCGCCTTTCCGGTACGACAGAGCCATGCCCGCCTCGACCCACGGGTCGGGGGCATCGGGACGCAAGCGGGCCAGCAGGAAACGCTGGAGCAGCCCGGCACGCTCGACCCGGTCCGCCGCATCCGACAGACGATCCCGCAAGAGCCGACCCTCGGGCCCCCAGATCCGGGAGAATGAAGGCGCCTCGTCCCGGAGCACGGACTCCGCCGTCGGCATGAACCGGCCCACTGCGCCGGCCCTGAAGCGGACCGCGACGAACCCGACTCCGGACTGAGGCGCCAGATCCAGGACGGCGCGACGCAGGCAGAGCAGGTGGCCCGACGCCAGGGGCGCCGCCCGAGCGCCCGGCACGCGCGGGCGGAAGGGGACGCCGTAGTGGAAATACAGTTCGGCGCCGGTGCCCGGCAGCAGGACCGGCAGCGCGATGGACTCACCCGGAGCCGCTTCCCAGCCCCACAGGCGATCGATGAAGGGACGCAGCGCCGGCACCGGCGCTTGCTGGAACGTGATCATCGCGACAGTACCAATGAAAAAGCCCCTGGTTCCAGCAGATATGGAACCAGGGGCTCGATGGATCCTGGCGGACAAGGGGGGATTCGAACCCCCGATACGCTATTCACGTATACACGCTTTCCAGGCGTGCGCCTTCAACCACTCGGCCACCTGTCCTGCACGTCCGCACGACATGGCGGCAGACGAAGTCCGCTATTCTAACAGAAGAACGCCCGATCTGTCTGAGCACGGAACCAGGACCCGGAACCGGGCCGCGGCCAGTGCGATCAAGCGACACCACGGCCCGCGGGCGTGGCCATCCCCATGCCGCCCACCATGCGCTCGACGTAGCGGGCGATCAGATCGATCTCCAGGTTGACCGGGGAGCCGACCTCCAGGTTGCGCAAGGTCGTGACCTGAACCGTGTGGGGGATCAGGTTGATGGAAATTTCCGTGCCCTCCTCCTGGTCGTCCACGCGATTGACCGTCAGGCTGACGCCATTGACCGTGACCGAACCCTTGTAGGCCAGGTACTTCGACAGGTGGGCCGGGACGATGATGCGCAGTTCCGTCGATTCCCCCACGGCATCGAAGCAGGTCACGCGACCCACGCCGTCGACATGGCCGGACACCAGGTGCCCGTCCAGGCTGTCGCCCAGCCGCAGGGCATGTTCCAGGTTGACCTCGCCGGGGCGGTCCAGGCCGCAGGTGCGGTCCAGGCTCTCGCGCGAGACATCGACCTCGAATGCGTCCCCATGCAAGGCGACGACCGTCATGCAGGCTCCCTGGATGGCGATCGAATCGCCCAGCCGGGCCGCCGCCAGCGGCAGGCCGCCGGCCTGAATGGACAGGCGCACGCCCGCATCCTCGCCACCCCCCAGGGGGTGGACCTCGGTGATGCGGCCCACGGCCGCGACGATTCCAGTGAACATGGGACTATCCTATTTTCAAACCGCAGGCTTCGACCAGCGTCCTCCAGCGGGCCGGATCGCGCAGGCGCAGCCGCATGTCCCGGTCCAGTTGCAGGACATCCAGGAACTCGTACCGATAGGCCCGGTCCAGGCCCGCGACAGGGTCGGGCAGCGCCGCCAGACCCTGGCCGTCGCCCAGGACACTGGGCGCCAGATAGGCCACCCATTCGTCGACGAGCCCGGCCTGGACCAATGCGCCCTGCAGCCGCGCACCGGCCTCGACATGGACCTCGTTGATCTCATGGTCACCCAGCCAGCCCGTCAGTGCCTCCAGGGACAGGCCGCCGCGGTCGTCCGCGGGCAGCACGATGACGCGCACGTTGCGCGCCGCCAGGCGGGCGGCCTTGCCGGCATCGGGCCGCGTGGTGAAGATCCAGACCGGATCGCCGTTGATGATGCGGGCCTGTTCGCCCAGTACGAATTGCGTGTCCAGCACGGCGCGGACCGGCTGGCGCGGTGTCTCGACCGCGCGCACATCGAGCATGGGATCATCGGCCAGGACCGTGCCGATACCGGTCAGCACCATGCAAGCCCGGGCCCGCCAGCGGTGGCCGTCGTCGCGGGCGGCGTCCCCCGTGATCCACTGCGAGCGCCCATCGGGCAAGGCCATGTGCCCATCGAAGGACGAGGCGGACTTCAGCCATAGCCAGGGCGTGCCGCGCGTCATCCTGGCGCAGAAGCCGGGATTCTGCGCCAGAGCGTCCTCGGCGAACAGGCCGACGTCTACCTGGATGCCGGCTGCGCGCAGCCGTTCGATCCCGCCGCCGGCCACCTTGGGGTTGGGGTCCCGAAGCCCGATCACGACCCTCGCGACGCCGGCCGCGACCAGCGCATCGGCGCACGGCGGAGTGCGGCCCGTGTGACTGCAGGGTTCCAGCGTGACATAGGCCGTGGCGCCGCGCACGTCCACGCCCTGAAGGGCGGCCTCGTGCAGAGCCTGGGCCTCGGCGTGGCGCCCGCCCGCCCGCTGGGTGCTGCCCTCGGCCAGCCAGCGGCCGTCGCGCACCAGCACGCAGCCGACGCGCGGATTCGGGCTGCTGACGAACAGGGCCTGCTCGGCCACCCTCAGGGCGCGCCGCATCCAACGGTGGTCCTCGGTGGAGAAGGTGGATTCAGGCCGTGTCATCGGCATCGTCCGCACGGCGAAATTCGTCGATGGCCTGGACGAATTCGCGGATGTCCTCGAAACTGCGATAAACCGAGGCGAAACGCACGTAGGCCACCGGGTCGAGCTGGCGCAATTCCGACATGACCAGTTCGCCGATGTAGTCCGAAGGAACCTCGCGCCGACCGCTGGTCAGGAGGCGTTCCTGGATACGCGCCGCGGCGGCGTCCACCGCCGAGGCGCTGACCGGGCGCTTGCGCAGCGCCAGGGCCATGCTGCCGCGCAGCTTGGACGGATCGAAATCGACCCGCGTGCCGTTGCGCTTGACGATGGCGGGCATCATCAGATCGACCCGCTCGTAGGTGGTGAAACGCCGGTCGCAAGCCGTACAGCGGCGGCGGCGGCGGATCGTGTCGCCTTCCTCGGAAACCCGGGAATCCACGACCTGCGTATCGGCACAACTGCAGAACGGACACTTCATCTGCGCTACGGGCGCCCATGGGCGCCCGTTCCGGTTGGTTTAGCGATAGACCGGCAGGCGCGCGGTCAACTCGTTGACCCGCGCGCGCACCCGGGCGACGTTGTCGGCATCATTCGGATTGTCGAGCACGTCGGCGATCAGGTTGCCGGTGAGTTCGGCCTCGGCCTCCTTGAAGCCGCGCGTGGTCATGGCCGGCGTGCCCAGACGGATGCCGCTGGTGACGAAGGGCTTTTCCGGGTCGTTCGGGATGGCGTTCTTGTTCACCGTGATGTGCGCCTGGCCCAGGACGGCCTCGGCGGCCTTGCCGGTGATGCCCTTGGCGCGCAGGTCCACCAGCATCACGTGACTTTCGGTGCGGCCGGACACGATGCGCAGGCCGCGCTTGACCAGGGTGTCGGCCAGCACGCGAGCATTGGCGGCCACCTGGGCGGCATAGGCCTTGAATTCGGGTTGCAGGGCTTCGCCGAAGGCCACGGCCTTGGCGGCGATGACGTGCATCAGCGGGCCGCCCTGGATGCCGGGGAAGATCGAGGAATTGACGGCCTTTTCGAATTCGGCCTTCATCATGATCACGCCGCCGCGCGGGCCGCGCAGGGACTTGTGCGTGGTCGAGGTGACGAAGTCCGCATGCGGCACCGGATTTGGGTAGACGCCGCCGGCCACCAGGCCCGCGTAGTGGGCGATGTCCACCATGAACAGGGCGCCGTTGTCGTGGGCGATGCGCGCCATGCGCTCGAAGTCGATGTGCAGCGAATAGGCCGAGGCTCCGCCGACGATCAGCTTGGGCTTGTGGGTGCGGGCGAGTTCTTCCAGTTTGTCGTAGTCCAGGACCTCGTTGGCGTCCAGGCCGTAGGAATGGAAGTTGTACAGCTTGCCGGAGGCGTTCACCGGCGAGCCGTGCGTCAGGTGGCCGCCTTCGGCCAGGCTCATGCCCAGCACGGTGTCGCCCGGTTTCAGGACCGCCATGTACACGCCCTGGTTGGCCTGGGAGCCGGAGTTCGGCTGCACGTTGGCCGCTTCCGCGCCGAAGATCGCCTTCAGGCGGTCGATGGCCAGCTGTTCCACCACGTCCACGTATTCGCAGCCGCCGTAGTAGCGCTTGCCGGGATAGCCTTCGGCGTACTTGTTGGTCAGTTGCGTACCCTGGGCCTGCATGACGGCCGGGCTGGCGTAGTTTTCCGAGGCGATCAGCTCGATGTGCTGTTCCTGGCGGGTGTTTTCCTGCTGGATGGCGGCCCAGATGTCCGGGTCGGCCTGATCGAGGGTGCGGGAACGGTCAAACATATGAGGTAGTGGTCCTGGATGCAGAAAGGTCAGAAAAATCAGGGAAGTCAGGTCATTCTAGCGCGAACCCTCCACACCCCTACAGGGCGTGCAGGCGAGGGTTCAGGGTATAGGTTCCGGTCAGGGATGCCTGCGCAAGGACATGCCCCCGCATGGCCTCCAGGGCCTGCGCGCCCGTGAAGCGGCCGGATACACCCAACTCGGCCACGTCCAGCGCATAGACCGTGAAGACGTAGCGATGGACCCGCGCGTCGTTCCAGGGCGGGCAGGGACCGTCATAGCCGAAGTAGTCGCCATTCATATCGCGGTCGGCGGCAAACCAGCCGGTGTAGTCGTTCAGACCCTGGCGCGTGCCGTCCAGGGCCAGGGGGCCGGCCTTGCCGCGCGGCGTGATGCCGTTGGAGTAGTCGCCTTCGGCGACGGCGCGCGTGTCGGGCGACACGTCCACCAGGACCCAGTGGAAGAAATCGGTGCGCGGCAGATCGGCCGGGACCTCGCGACCCTCCTGGTTGACATCGTCGGGCCGCGTCGGCACGTCAGGATCGACGCACAGGATCGCGAAGGATCGCGTGCCCTCGGGCACGTCCGCCCAGGCCAGGTGCGGATTGCGGTTGCCGGCCAGGGTGACGTGGGCCTGCGAATCGATCCGCGCAAAGGCGTTGCGTTCGGGAATGACCCCCTGGTCGGGGAAGGATTCGCTGTGCAGTTTCATGGGGGCCTCCGTGGGTGCTGCGGGCTCAGGTCAGGGTGACCCGGGCGAACTTGCGCTTGCCGACCTGCATGACGTAGGTGCCCGCCGGCAGCAGCAGTGACTTGTCCTCGACGCGGTCGCCGTCGATGCGCACGCCGCCCTGCTCGATATTGCGCTGGGCCTCGGACGCCGAGGCCGCCAGCCCCGATTCGCGCAGCACCTTGAGGATGCCCATGGGCGCGACCCCGGCGGTGACTTCGGGCATGTCGTCGGGAATCACGCCATCGCGGAACCGGGCGTTGAATTGCTCCAGCGCGCGCGCGCCCGCTCCGGCGCCATGGAACCGGTCGACGATCTCGCTGGCCAGCAGGACCTTGGCGTCGCGCGGATTGCGGCCGGCGACGATTTCCGCCTGCAGGACGCCGATATCCTCCAGGGAGCGGAAGGACAGCAGATCGAAATAGCGCCACATCAGGGTATCGGAGATCGACATCAGCTTGCCGAACATGGAATCCGGCGCCTCGGTGATGCCGATATAGTTGCCCTTGGACTTGGACATCTTTTCGACCCCGTCGGTGCCTTCCAGAAGCGGCATCGTCAGGACGCACTGGGGCTCCTGGCCGTATTCCTTCTGCAGTTCCCGGCCCACCAGCAAATTGAACTTCTGGTCGGTGCCGCCGAGTTCGAGGTCTGCCTTCAGGGCCACGGAATCGTAACCCTGCAGCAGCGGGTACAGGAATTCGTGCACGGAGATCGGCACGCCGCCCTTGAAGCGGCGGGTGAAATCATCGCGCTCCATCATGCGGGCGACGGTGTAGCGCGATGCCAGCTGGATCAAGCCGCGCGTGCCCAGCGGATCGCACCATTCGGAGTTGTAGCGGATTTCCGTGCGGTCGGGGTCCAGCACCAGACTGGCCTGGGCGTAATAGGTCTTGGCGTTTTCACGGATCTGTTCCGGCGTGAGCGGCGGGCGGGTGGCGTTGCGGCCACTGGGATCGCCGATCTGGGCGGTGAAGTCGCCGATCAGGAAGATGACTGTATGGCCGAGATCCTGCAGCTGGCGCATCTTGTTGAGCACCACTGTATGGCCCAGGTGGATGTCGGGTGCGGTGGGGTCCAGGCCGAGCTTGATGCGCAAGGGCGTGCCGGTGGCGCGGCTGCGCGCCAGTTTGGCGGCGAATTCGGAAACGACGAGCAATTCGTCGCAACCCCGCTGGGCCACGCGCAGATCTTCGGCGATCCGGGGGTCGGCAGGGTCGGAGGGGGACGACATGATATACGCTTTTACCAGAAAAAAATGAAAAACCGCTCGAAAAAACAGCAGGTATGCGCTAGCATAACGTGCCATCGCAGCTTCTGTACAACACATTCGACGCCAGTCCGGGCGGCGGGGATCTCATGTTAGCAGAACCCCCCTTTTCACCCAGGATGCGCGCAGCCCGAATCCACCGCACCGATTCCGCCCATGATGCCTGAGGCCACCCCGCCGCAACGCCACCGCCACGTTACCCGCAGTTTGTTGTTCGCCGCCGGAGGCCTGTTCCTGACCGCGGCCGCGCTGGCCGTCGTCCAGCCCTCCGCTCCTCCGGAACCCATCTTCCAGGCCCGCCAGACGCTCGACCTGCCGCCCCTGGATGCCCGGGCCGGCCACGACGCCGCGCCCTATATCGCCTCGACCCGCATCCGCCGCGGCGATACGGTGGCCGATCTGCTGAACCGCCTGGGAGTGAACGAGGACGGCCTGCTGGCCTTTCTGACGCACGACGCCCGCGCGCGCTCCATCTACAAGCTCTACCCGGGCCGTACCGTGCAGGCCGCCCTGGACGACCAGGGCCGGATGGTGTGGCTGCGCTACACCCACACGCCGGGCGCCACCAGCAAAGCGGGCCTCGACTCTTCCTGGCTGGAAGTCCGGCCCGCCGCCGACGGAGGCTTCTCCGCCCAGGAACGCACCATCGCCGCCGCCCGCGAGACCCGCATCGCCGAAGGCGAGATCGCCACTTCCCTGTTCGGCGCCGCCGACCAGGCCCAGGTCCCGGATGCGATCACCATGGAAATGGTGGACATCCTGGGCAGCCGCATCGACTTCCTGAAAGATCTGCGCAAGGGCGACCGCTTCCGGATCGTCTACGACGCCTACATGCACGACGGCGAAGAAGTCGGCACCGGTCACATCCGCGCCCTGGAATTCATCAACCGGGGCAAGACCTACAGCGCCGTCTGGTTCCAGAATGGCCAGGCGCCGGGCGGCTATTATGATTTCTCCGGCGCCAGCCTGAAGGGCGCCTTCCTGCGCACCGCGATCAAGTTCACCCGCATCAGTTCGGGCTTCGGCATGCGCATGCATCCGATCCACAAGCAATGGACCGGTCACAAGGGCGTGGACTACGCGGCGCCCTCGGGAACGCCGATCCACGCCACGGCCGATGGCACGGTGGAATTCATCGGCCGGCAGAACGGCTATGGCAACGTCATCATCCTGAAGAACTTCGGCAAGTATTCCACGCTGTACGCTCACCAGAGCCGATTCGCCAAGGGCCTGAAGAAGGGCGATCGCGTCCAGCAGGGCCAGCTGATCGGCTATGTGGGATCGACCGGCTGGGCGACCGGCCCGCACCTGCACTATGAATTCCGCATCGACAAGCGGCCGGTCGATCCGCTGTCCGTGGACCTGCCGGTGGCGCGCACCCTGGAAACGGCCGATCGCAAGGCTTTCCAGGCCGTGGTGGCCCGCTACCAGCCTCAGATCGAACTGATGGCGCGACTGCAGGACAGCCGCATCCAGGTCGCCCAGCAATAGGGCGGCCCGCCGCGAACAGGCCCGGGAAACCGCCGCATGGCCCCCGATCGGGCGACCGAACCGTACATCGGCCTGATGTCGGGCACCAGCACGGACGGCGTGGACGGCGTGCTGGCGGACCTGGGCGGCGGCTCGATCCGGATGCTGGCCAGCGCCGGCCTGGCCCTGCCGGACGAACTGCGTCATGAATTATTGGCCCTGAACGCCCCCGGCCCCGACGAGCTCGCCCGGGCGGCCCGGGCGGCCAACGCGCTGGCGGACTGCTACGCGGCCGTCGTCCGCGATCTGCTGGCGCAGGCCGGCCTGCCCGCCACCCGCGTCCTCGCCATCGGTGCCCACGGGCAGACGGTGCGCCACGCGCCTGAATCGGGCTATACCATCCAGATCAACGCACCGGCTCGACTGGCGGAGCGGACCGGCATCGCGGTCGTGGCGGATTTCCGCAGCCGCGACGTCGCCGCCGGCGGCCAGGGGGCTCCTCTGGTGCCGGCTTTCCATGCGGCGCGCTTCGGCCGCGGCGAGGGCCGCGCGGTCCTGAACCTGGGCGGGATTGCCAACCTGACCGTGCTGGAAGACCCGGTGCGCGGCTTCGACACCGGGCCGGCCAACATGCTGATGGATGCCTGGACCCGGCGCCACCGGGGCCAGCCCTACGACCGCGATGGAGCCTGGGCGGCGCAAGGCCGCTGCCACGGCGGCCTGCTGGCCGCGCTGCTGGCCGAACCCTGGCTCGATGCGACGCCGCCGAAATCCACCGGGCGCGACCTGTTCAGCCTGGACTGGCTGGACAGCCGGCTCGATGCCCTGCCCGCCGGCGACCGGCCGCAACCCGCCGACGTCCAGGCCACCCTGCTGCGCCTGTCGGTGGACTCGATCGCCGACGCCGTGCGCCGCCATGCGCCGGACACACGGGAAATCCTGGCCTGTGGCGGCGGCGCCCGGAACCCGGTGTTCATGGCTGCCCTGGCGCGGGCCCTGCCCTGCCGCCTGACGACCACGGATGCCTACGGCGTACCCGCCCAGGATGTCGAGGCGCTGGCCTTCGCCTGGCTGGCGCAGGCGCACATCCGAGGCCGCTCCGCCTGCCTGCCCGCCGTCACGGGCGCGCGGCGCGCGACCATCGCCGGTTGCCTGTATCCCGCATAAGCAGGTCTTCGCCCACCCCGCGGCCTGCGTGCCGCCCGGATTCGTCAGGTCGGACACACGGCAGTCCGCGGGGACCGCCGTGTCCGGGCTCACGCCGGCGGCGCAATCAAGGCGAGAAAGAGGAACCGCAGCCGCAGGTGGTGTTGGCGTTGGGGTTGCGGATGACGAACTGCGAGCCTTCCAGGTCGTCCTTGTAATCGATCTCGGAACCGACCAGGTACTGGAAACTCATGGGGTCCACCAGCAACTGGACACCGTCGCGTTCGATGGTGGTGTCGTCCTCGGCCACGTCCTCGTCGAATGTGAAGCCGTACTGGAAGCCCGAGCAGCCGCCCCCCTGGACGAAGACCCGCAGCTTCAGATCAGGGTTGTGTTCCTCGATCAGCAATTCGCGGACCTTGGCGGCGGCGGCATCGGTAAAGATCAGGGGGCTGGGCGGAACGTCGAGATCCGCATGTTCGATGGTGCTCAAGGCAAGACTCCTGCGCGTTCGGGGGACGCGCGGTTCAGGTCGGCGTCCTGGGAGGCCCGGACCGTGTCGCCTTCGAGGATTTCGAGGCGGACCGACTGGATCGAGAGATCCGGCACCCGCCGCAGGACGCCCGTGCTGCGCTGGAACTGGTCGAAGACCAGGGCCAGCGGATCCGCCCCCGGGGCGGACGCGGAGACCTCGCCGGCGGCGGAGGCCACTGGCGGGCTCAATTCGATTTTAACGTCTTTACCCTGCGAACGGCCATTGGCCACGAATCGCATGCGGCCTTTGAAGGGTTCGGCCTGGGGCGCGGCGTTGCGCGTCAGCAGCACCCGGTAGCGCAGGAACTCGCCATCCGCCTGGATGTCGAAGGCGCGCACCGCCACGGCGCCCGCAGGCCCCGGCGGGATCAGTTGTTCGTAGAAGGCCAACTGGTCGCGGGTACGGCCCAGCTCCTGCTGCAGCTCGGCGTTCTTGTCCTGGAGCACGCGCTGGGTGCCCGCCTGGACTTCGGCTTCGCTGCGCAGGGCCGCCAGATCGGCCTGGACCCGGGCCAGTTCGGCCTGGAGGGACTCGACCTGGGATTGCCGCGCCTGGAGCGCGTCGCGTTCCCCCGAGTGCATGCCGAAATGCATGGCCAGCGCCCCGATGGCGAACACCACCGCCAGCAGCATGAGCCGGGACAGGCCGCGCACCAGCCACAGGCTGAGACCGCCGCCGCGCGCCGTGGAGGATTGCGTCATGCGTGTCTCCTCAGGGCAGCACCGCCACGTGCCGCAGACCGGTGGTTTCCGGCAGACCGAACATCAGGTTCATGTTCTGCACGGCCTGGCCCGCGGCGCCCTTGACGAGGTTGTCCTGGACCACCAGGACAACCAGGGTATCGCCGCCGGCCGGCCGGTGCACGGCGATGCGCAACATGTTCGAGGCGCGCACCGAGCGCGTCTGCGGCAGGCTGCCAGCCGGCATGACGTCCACGAAGGGCTCGCCAGTGTAGCGCTGCTCGTACAGCGCCTGGAAATCAGTGTCCAGGGCGTCCGGCAGGATGCGCAGGTACAGGGTGGAGAACATGCCTCGGATCATGGGCACCAGGTGCGGCACGAAGGTCAGGCCCACCGGCGCGCCCGCGATGCGGGCGAGGCATTCGGAGATTTCGGGATGATGGCGGTGCCCCGCCACACCGTAGGCCGCGAAATTGTCGGCCGCTTCGGAAAACAGGGAGCCGACCTGGGTCTTGCGCCCCGCCCCGGACACCCCGGATTTCGAATCGGCGATGACGTGCGCGGTGTCGATCAGGGGCCGGCCGGCCTGCAGCACGGGAGCGAGTCCCAGCAACACCGTGGTCGGATAGCAGCCGGGATTGCCCACGACCCGGGCTTGGCGGATGCGATCGCGATCCAGTTCCGGCAGGCCGTAGACGGCGTCCTTGAGCACGTCGGGGCTGCTGTGCGGCATCTTGTACCACTGCTGAAAGGTATCGACGTCCTGCAGGCGGAAATCCGCCGCCAGGTCGATCACCCGCACGCCGTGCTCCAGCAGGCCGCGCGCCTGTTCCATGGCCACGCCGTGCGGGGTGGCGAAGAACACCACGTCGCACTGGCTCAACGCGGCTTCCTCGGGCGTCTGGAAGCGCAGGTCCACATGGCCGCGCAGATTGGGGAACATGTCGGCCACCGGCATCCCCGATTCCTTGCGGGACGTGATGGCGCGCAGCCGGACATCGGGATGCTGCGACAGCAGACGCAGCAGTTCCACGCCCGTGTAGCCGGTCCCGCCGACGATGCCGGCCTTGATGGGGGTGGAGGTATTCTTGCTCATGCGAGGGATCCTGTCTGGAAACACAGCGGCCCGCTCGTCTGTCCGGGCGGAACCGCTTCACGGTTCATCTTCCAGATTATGGCATGCCCTGTAAGCCGCGGCAGGCCGCGAAAACGAAAAACGCCGCCCGAAAACCGGAGCGGCGTTTTTCTTCGCGCCAGGCGGCAGGCCGCCCGGATGCCGGATCAGCGCTTGCTGAACTGCTTGCGCCGGCGGGCCTTGTGGAAGCCGACCTTCTTGCGCTCGACTTCGCGGGCGTCGCGGGTCACCAGGCCCGCCTGCTTCAGCGGCGACTTCAGGGTCTCGTCGTAGTCGATCAGGGCGCGCGTGATGCCGTGACGGACGGCACCGGCCTGGCCGGATTCGCCGCCACCGTGGACGTTGACGTGGAAGTCGAACGATTCCAGGTGGTTGGTCACTTCCAGCGGCTGGCGCACGACCATGCGGCCGGTTTCGCGAGCGAAATATTCATCGACGGGGCGGCCGTTGACGACGATCTTGCCCGTGCCTTTTTTCAGGAACACACGCGCCACAGACGTCTTGCGGCGGCCAGTGCCGTAATTCCAGTTACCGATCATGATGGCCTATCCTCAGAAGTCCAGGGGTTGCGGCTGCTGCGCGGTGTGCGGGTGCTCGGCACCGGCATAGACCTTCAGCTTCTTCGCCATGGCGTAGCCCAGGGGGCCTTTGGGCAGCATGCCCTTGACGGCCTTCTGCAAGGCACGGCCGGGGAAGCGCTGCTGCATCTTCTGGAAGTTGGTTTCCGTGATCCCGCCCGGATAGGTGGAGTGACGGTAGTAGCGCTTGTCCTGCGCCTTGGCGCCCGTGACGACGATATCGGCGGCATTGATGACGACGATGTAATCGCCCGTGTCCACGTGCGGCGTGAATTCCGGTTTGTGCTTGCCACGCAGGCGGCGTGCGACTTCGCTGGCCACACGACCCAGGACCTTGCCCTTGGCGTCGATCACAAACCAGTCACGCTTGACTTCATGCGGCTTGGCCACAAAGGTCTTCATGATGGTGTTCCTGATGAAATGAATGAAAGGATTTTCGCCGACCCGCCAGGGCTTTATAGGAGGGCGGGCAAAGCCGGCCCCGCAACCCGTACGGTACGAACTCGAACGAAAATCCTACCATTGTACATGGAAGACGCTGGATGGACAAACCGAAACCAGCTCCGAACCGGAGAGCACAGGACGGTCCACGCCGGGTGGCCACGCGGGCCGGACACGCCGGCGCGATCCCCGGACATGCATTGAAAAGGGGGCGCTCCTCGCGAAGCACCCCCTTTCCGTGCGGCCAGGAAACTATTTCTTCCGGGCCAGGGCGGCGCCCAGGTAGTTGTCGTAGGAGCCTTCGGCCACCCGGAACCAGGGCACGATGTTGTCGCGGAAGGCCATGTAGTTGTCGAAGATCTTCTTGAAGCCGGGATCCTTGTCGCAGAATTCCTTGTAGACCTTGTTGGAGGCCTCGAACGAAGCATCCATGACTTCGCGCGGGAAGCTCTTGAGCACGGCGCCCCCGGCGATCAGGCGGCGCAGAGCCTCGGGATTGTGGGCGTCGTAGTCCTGGACCATCTTCGAGCCAGCGGCGCGCGAGGCAACGTCGATGACGCGCTGGTAGGCCTTGGGCAGTTCGGCGTAGGCCTTGTCGTTGACGTACAGCGAAACCTGGGCCGAGCCTTCCCACCAGCCCGGGTAGTAATAGTATTTGGCGACCTTCTGGAAGCCGAGCTTTTCGTCATCCACGGGGCCGACGAATTCCACCGCGTCCAGCGCGCCCTTTTCCAGGGACGGGTAGATGTCGCCGGGAGGGATCTGCTGCGGAATCACGCCCAGGCGCGACAGGACTTCGCCCGCGAAACCGGCCGTGCGCATCTTCAGGCCCTTCAGGTCCTCGATGGTCTTGATTTCCTTGCGATACCAGCCGCCCATCTGGGTGCCGGTGTTGCCCAGGGGGAAATTGACGATGCCGCGCGGCGCGAACAGCTCGCGCATCAGCTTCAGGCCGTCGCCCTCGTACATCCAGGCGTTCATCTGGCGCACGTTCAGGCCGAAGGGCACCGCCGTGTCGAAGCAGAAGGAGGGATCCTTGCCGTAGTAGTAGTAGGACGCGGTCTGGCCGCATTCGACGGTACGGTTGCCGACGGCGTCCATCACGCCGTAGCCCGGCACCAGTTCGCCTGCCGGATACAGGCGGATGTTGAAATTCCCGTCGGTGATTTCCTTGACCATGTCGCAGAACATCTGCGCCGTCGAGAAGAGCGGCGGCAGCGACGGCCCGTAGGTCGAGGTCATCTTCCAGTTGATCTGGGGGGCCGACTGGGCGATGGCCGGGGCGGCCACCGCCGCCGTGCCCGCCACCGCGCCCAGGCCCGCCTTTTTCAGAAATGCGCGACGCTGCATGATGAAGGATCTCCTGTCTGTTGGAATATTCGGTAGAGGTCGCTACCAAGCCCTTCGATATTACACTGCACGCCCCCGCGCTGCACGCCGCGCCACATGGAAAACCGCGCGGGCTAAAGCCCGGCAACCGCCATGTCCTCGATCAGCACCGAGCCGGTGGCCTTGGCGCCCCGCGCATGGACGTCGGCCCCCACGGCGACGATCCGGCGGAACATGTCCGCCAGGTTGCCGGCAATCGTGATTTCCTGGACGGGGTGGCGGATGACGCCATCCTGCACCCAATAGCCGAAGGCCCCGCGCGAATAATCACCGGTGACGTAGTTCACGCCCTGGCCGATGAGCTCGGTGACCAGCAGCCCGGTACCCATCTCGCGCAACAGCGCGGGCAGGTCGTCGTCCGGCCGGGTCAGGCGCGAGCGCAGGCTGAGGTTGTGCGAGCCGCCCGCGTTGCCGGTGGTCGGCATGCCCAGCTTGCGGGCCGTGTAGGTGGACAGGAAATACCCCGTGAGCACGCCTTGGTCCACCACCCGGCGGGCCTGCGGGCGGACCCCTTCGGCATCGAAGGGCGAACTGCCCTGGGCGCCGGGGACGTAGGGGTTCTCGACCACGTCCAGATGATCGGCCAGGACGGGCTTGCCCAGCGTGTCCAGCAGGAAGCTGGCCTTGCGGTACAGCGCGCCGCCGCTGGCGGCCTGGACCAGCGCGCCCAGCAGGCCGACGGCCAGGGGGGCCTCGAACAGCACCGGGTAGCGTCCGGTCCTGACCGGACGCGCGCCCAGGCGCGACAGGGCGCGCTCCGCCGCGTAGCGGCCCACCGCGGCCGGCGCGGCCAGGTCGCTGGCCCGACGCGCGGACGTGTACCAGTAGTCCCGCTGCATGCCGTCGCCGCGCCCCGCGATGGGAGCCACCGACAGGCTGTGTCGCGAATAGGGGTAGCCTCCCAGGAAGCCGCGCGAATTGCCCAGGACGAAATGGCCTTCCATCGTGTCCAGGGAGGCGCCCTCGGAGTTGGTGATCCGCTTGCTGGTCGCCAACGCGGCGCGTTCGGCCCGGATCGCCAGGCGGGCCGCGTCCTCGGCGTCGATAGCCCACGGATGGTGCAGGTCCAGATCCGGATAGTGCAGGGCGAAGAGTTCGGGCTCGGGCAGGCCCGCGGCCGGGTCCTCGGCGGTGTAGCGGGCGATGTGCCAGGCGGCGTCCACGGTGCGGCGCAGGGCCTCGGCGGAGAAATCGGAGGTCGAGGCCGAACCCCGGCGCTGACCGGCGAACACCGTCACGGCCATCGACCGGTCGCGTGTCTGCTCGATGGTCTCGATGGCACGATGGCGGACCGAGACGGACAGCCCCCGGCTTTCGGAAATCTCCACGGCGGCATCCGTGGCGCCGGCCTGTTTCGCATGGCGCAGCGCATCGCCGGCCAGTTCGCGGAAATGGGCCTGCTGGGCGGGAACATCGAGGAAATCGTCGGTTCGTTGATTCATGCAAAATCCGCTGGTGTCGAGACGGTTGTTCGGGACGGTTATCATAGACAATCACGGACCATTTTATGCCCGAACCCATGGATGACACGCCCCTGCCCGCCCCGCCGGACGACTTCCCGGAAGACCGGCGGCCCAGCAAATCCCAGGTCAAACGCGACATGCACGCCCTGCTGGACCTGGGCCGCGAGCTGATCGCGCTGCCTCCCGCCAGGCTGGCCCGGCTGCCGCTGGACGAGCCGCTGCGCGAGGCCATCGCCCTGGCCCAGCGCATCCACAGCAACGAGGGCAGGCGCCGCCAGGTGCATTACGTCGGCAAGCTGATGCGCCATGCCGACGCCCAGGCCCTGCGCGCCCAGCTCGACCTGTGGGCCAACGGCTCTCGCGAGGAGACCCGCGCCATGCACCGGCTGGAGGAACTGCGCGACCGTCTGATCGACAGCGACGAGGTCCTGACGCAACTGCTGGAACGATTCCCGGGACTGGATATCCAGTCCCTGCGCGCCCAGATCCGCGCCGCCCGCAAGGAAGCCCGGGACAATGCCGCCCTGCCCCAGGGCCGCGAACCGGCTCGCAGGCACTACCGCGCCCTGTTCCAGACCCTGAAGACCCTGGATTTCGAGGACGAGACTTCCCGATGACCCCGACCCTGGAAACCATCGAACGCACGACCAGCCCCGAGCCCACGCACAGCGTGATCTGGCTGCACGGCCTGGGAGCCGACGGCCACGACTTCGAGCCCATCGTGCCTGAGCTGACCCGCCCCGGAAACGGTCCCCTCCTGCCTGCGCTGCGCTTCGTGTTCCCGCACGCGCCGGTGCGCCCGGTGACCCTGAACCAGGGCCTGCCGATGCGCGCCTGGTACGACCTGTATGGCCTGGACCGCGACATGCGCGAGGACATCGACGGCCTGCGCGCCGCCCGCCACGCGATCACCGAGCTGATCGAACAGGAGAACCGGCGCGGCATCCCCGCCGCACGCATCGTGCTCGCAGGTTTCTCGCAGGGCTGCGCCACGGCGCTGTACACCGGCCTGCGCCACCCGGAACGCCTGGCCGGCCTGATCGGCCTGTCGGGCTACCTGCCGCTGCGCAACACCCTGGCCGCGGAACGTCATCCCGCCAATGCCGGCACGCCGGTCTTCATGGCGCACGGCACGATGGATACGGTAGTACCCATGACCTACGCGGAAACCAGCCGGGACGCGATGGCCGCGCAGCGGCAGCCGGTGGAATGGCACACCTACCCGATGCCGCACGGCCTGCATCCGCGGGAACTGGACGACATCCGGGCGTTTCTGGCACGGGTGACAGGCGCCTGACCCGACGCTCCGATGCGCCAGGCGCCTGACAGTCCGCAAGGGACTCTTGGATTGAGACATCCCTCCACGTCGCGGCTTGCAAGCCGCTCCGATGCGCCAGGCGCCTGACAGTCCGCAAGGGACTGTCAGGCGTCCAGGCGCATCCAGAGCCTTCGCATGCCGGGGTCCGATTCGTCGGGATCGTTCCGCATGCCCAGGGACGTCATCAAGCCCAGCATGGGCCGATTGGTCGCCAGGACAATGCCTTCGATGTAGCTCAGGCTCTGGCGCCGCGCGACGTCGATCAGGCTGCGCATCAGCGCCGCGCCGACGCCGCGCCTCTGCCAGTCATCGGCGATCACCAGCGCGTATTCCGCTCCCTGGCCATCGGCGTTGCGCAGGTAGTGCGCGAAGCCCACGATGCGCTCGCGCAACAGGCCGCGGTTTTCCGGATTGGACACCTGGGTCGTGGCGACCAGGGCGACCTCGCGGTCGTAGTCGATGCGGGTATAGCGCGCCAGCATGCGCGGCGTGAGTTCGCGCAGCATCGATACGAACCGCATGTAGCGCGACTCGTCGGACAGGTCCCGCACGAATTCCTGCAGCAGCACGGCGTCCTCGGGCCGGATGGGCCGCAGCAGCCATTCCTGGCCGTCTTCCCGGATCATCGGCAGGACCAGGCGGCGCGGATACGGATGGATCGCCATGTGGCGATAGGCGCGGTTCTCGGGGCGCTCGCCGTCGTAGTCCGGATCCAGCCCGACCCGGATGCCGCCGGCGTACAGACTGGTGTCATCCCACCAGACCGGATCGATCGACAGCGTGCGGATGCCGGGCAGTTCGCTGACGATCTCGGAGATCCGCTCCAGCGCCTCGCGCAATTGCTCGAACGCGGCCGGACTGAGGTCGCGCTCCAGCACGCGAGACCAGAACTTGCCCCGCTGGATCAACTGGCGCGCCAGGTAGTTGTTCAGCGGCGGCAGCTCGATTTCCCTGTGAGGGGACGCCAGCCGGGCGGCATCGCCGCCCGGGCCGAATTGCATGTACGGCCCGAAGCGCGCATCCTGGCGCACGCGGATGGCCATGGGCACATGCTCGCGGGCGGCGTCGGGCACGGGCTGGTCGTCCAGCCGGATCGGCACGTGGAAGCAGTCCAGCAGCCAGCGGCAACTGGATTGGTCCAGTTCGGATCGGCCCGACATGATGGCGTCGTTGAGCAGCGCGCGGGCCTCGTCCAGGCGCGGAGGCCGGCTGAGCATTTCCGGCGGCAGCGTCTGCTGCGCCAGGGTCTGGTTGTACTGGTAGGACGCCAGGATGCCGAAGGCGTTGGCGGCCGATTCCGGTGTGCGGAAGGCTGGCAGCCCCACCGAGTCCAGCCGATGGCGCTGGGCGCGCATCGCGGCGTCGCCCAGAAAGCAGGACATGATGGGCTTGGAGGATGCCTCGGAGAACCGGGCCAGGGCCTCGGCGGCGCCATCCATGTCCGACAGGGCGTCCGGCGCGATCAGAACCAGCACGCCGTCCACGTTGGCGTCGCCAGCCAGCACGCCCAGGGCCTGCTGCAGCCGCGCTGGATCCAGCGGGGCATGACTGATGACGGGATTGCCCAGGGCCGCGCCCGGCTCCAGGAGCGCCGCCAGATCGCGCTGCGTCTGCATGGACAGGTCTGCCCGCGATACCGGGCCGCTGCCGCCGATGACATCCAGCGCCAGATGGGCCGCGCCGTAGCCGTTGGAGAACAGCGCGATGCGGCGCCCCCGCTGGCGCTTGGCATGGACGAGGACCTTCAGTGCCGAAAAAAGCTGCACGAAGAACCGGATCCGCACCGCGCCGGTGCGCCGCACCAGCGCGTCGAACACCGCGTCGGCGGCCGGGTCCATGTCCGAACGTCCGGCCTTCAGCAGGATGACCGGCTTGACGCTGGCTGCGGCCATCAGCGCGCTGGTGAAACGGCGCGAGGAATCGGCCTCTTCGAGATACAGCACGATGCTGTCCGTGCGCGGATCCATCGACAGATATTCGAGGACCTCGGCCACGGTGACGCCATCCGAGTCGCCGGCCGACACCACGGCGGAGAAACCGAGCTGGATGTCGCCCGCCCAGTCCAGCACGGCGGCGGCCACCATGCGGGACTGCGCAACCAATGCGACCCGGCCCACGGGAGCGCCGCGCTGATCGAGCCCCAGGTTCAGCCCCAGATGCGGGCGCTGGACACCCAGGGCGCCGGGGCCGAGCACCAGGCAGCCGTTCATCCGTCCCCAGGACTGACAGTAGGCGCGGGTCTCGATGGGATCGGCCGCGGGCGTCGAGTGCGGCAACAGCACCAGGGCGCGCGGCTGGTGCTGCTTGAGGGCCCCCAGCGCGGCCGGCAGCCGGGCGGGATCCAGGCACAGCAAGGCCATGTCCAGGCGCTGGCCTTCTTGCAGGAAGTCCAGCCGCTGGGGCATCCGCCATCGGCCGTCGCCCCCGATCCGCACATCGGCGATCCTCCCCTTGAGAAGGGCGGGCGGCGTTCGCACGATGGGCAGTTCGCGGGAACTCAGGATCAGCAGAGAGCGCGGCTCGAACAAGGCCGCCAGGCGGTGGCGCAGCATGTGAAGGACTCCGGACGCCCCCGAACGGGTCGTCCCTTAAAATAGCACATCGACCTTCCGATTCTACAGGGGTTCCTCGGTGTTTTGTTGCACTGCACCAACCCCCATTCGAACCATCACCATGACCGACTCCTCCTCGCGCCCCGTGCGCACGCGCTTCGCCCCTTCCCCCACTGGCTACCTGCACCTGGGCGGCGCCCGCACCGCCCTGTTTTCCTGGGCCTTCGCCCGCCACTTCGGCGGCACCTTCGTGCTGCGCATCGAGGACACGGACCTGGAGCGTTCCACGCCCGAAGCCGTGCAGGCCATCCTGGACGGCATGCAATGGCTGGACCTGAAGGCCGACGAGGGGCCGTTCTACCAGATGCGACGCATGGACCGCTACCGCGCCGTGATCGCCGACATGCTGGCCCAGGGCACGGCCTATCATTGCTACAGCACGCCCGAGGAAGTCGAGGCCATGCGCGAGCGCGCCCGCGCCGTCGGCGCAAAGCCGCGCTATGACGGCACCTGGCGGCCCGAGCCCGGCAAGACCCTGCCGCCGATCCCAGCCGACGTGAAGCCCGTGGTGCGCTTCCGCAGTCCGCAGGACGGCGTCACCGCCTGGGACGACCTGGTCAAGGGCCCCATCAGCTTCGACAACGGCGAACTCGACGACCTGGTGATCGCCCGGCCCGACGGCACGCCCACCTACAACTTCTGCGTGGTGGTGGACGACTGGGACATGCGCATCACTCATGTCATCCGCGGCGACGACCACGTCAACAACACCCCGCGCCAGATCAACATCCTGCGCGCCCTGGGCGGCGAACTACCGCGCTACGGCCACGTGCCGATGATCCTGGGGCCGGACGGCGAAAAGCTGTCCAAGCGCCACGGCGCCGTCAGCGTGATGGAATACGACCGCATGGGCTACCTGCCCGAGGCCATGATCAACTACCTGGCCCGGCTGGGCTGGAGCCACGGCAACGACGAGCTCTTCACCCGCGAACAATTCGTGGAATGGTTCGACCCGCGCAATCTCAGCCGCTCGGCCGCCCAATGGGATCCGAAGAAACTGAACTGGGTCAACGCCCACGCGCTGCGCGCGCTCGACCCGGCCGACCTGGCCGCACGCGTCGCGCCACGCATCGCCCGCCGGGGCGGCGACCCGGCGTCGACCGACCTGCCGGCCATCATGTCGCTGCTGCGCGACCGCGGAGAAACCCTGGAAGACCTGGCCGAAGGCGCCATGCTGTTCTGCGGCCCCTACACACCGGCCGACGACGCCCTGCGCGCCGAAGTCCTGGATGACGCGGCCCGAATCCTGCTGGACGACTTCCGCCAGCGGGCCGGCGCCTTGCCCGGCTGGACCGAGGCGGAACTCGACGACCTGATCAAGACCATCCTGCAAGACCACGGGGTCAAGATGCCGAAGCTGGCGATCCCCCTGCGGGTGGCGGTCACCGGCCGCAAGCACACCCCGTCCATCGGCGCCGTGTTGACCCTGCTGGGCCGGGAAACCGTGCTGGAACGCCTGGCCCGGCTGTGATTTCTAGAACGGCAGGCGGTAGCCCGGCGACATGCGCCGCGCCTTCACGGCGCCGTCCGGGCCGCTCAGATGCAGTTCCGTCGCATCGGCCCGGTCCACGCGATAGCGGTTGGTGTAGATCGGATCCTCCAGGTTGATGGGCGAACCGTTCGATTCCAGGGTACGCAGAATCAGCGTCCGCCCCTCGTGCGACCAGCAGCCGGATTCGTACAGGCCCTGCGACGGCGCGCGCGGACGCTTGACCTGCTCGACGTAATTCATGGTGCCGTCGGGATTCAGCGTATAGAGCGTGCGCAGCGCGCCCGCGACGCCTTTCTGCGAACTGACCGACAGCCAGTTGCCGATCACGGGATCGCCCGCTGCCGCCGCGGAGCAGGAAGGCCGGACGACGGGGGCTTCGGCCGGCGCAGAAGCGGGCTTGATCGGCGCGCAGGCGGTCAGGGTGCCCAGAACAGCTGCGCAAGCGGCCCAGGCATGAATACGAATGCGATCCATTGCTTGATTCCCATCCACGACAAATGTCATTCAATACCCGGGATCGGCGCAGGGCCGCGGCGGGGAGGCCGGACCTTCCGGCCTACAATTTCCCGGTGCGCGCGCGTTCCGCGGGCAAGTCACCATTCTACCGACATGAGCCACTCACTACTCGTTACGCTGCACCTGTTCGCCGCCATCCTGTTCGTGGGCACGGTATTCTTCGAAGTCCTCATCCTCGAAGGCATCCGCAAGCCGCTCGGCCGCGAGGCCATGCGCAACGTCGAGCTGGCGATCGGCCGGCGCGCGCGTCGCATCATGCCCTTCGCCATGATCGTGCTGTTCGGCGCGGGTCTGGGCATGGCCTGGCAATTCCGCGAGGCGCTCGCCCATCCCTTCGCCAGCAGCTTCGCCACGCTGCTGTGGATCAAGATCATCCTGGCCTTCAGCGTGCTGGGCCATTTCATCACCGCCATGACGCTCAGCGGCACCGGCAAGCTGAAGTCCCGCCACTTCCAGATCATCCATCTCAGTGTCTTCTGCCACGTCGTCCTGATCGTGTTTCTCGCCAAGGCCATGTTCTATCTGCAGTGGTGATCACCGCCGGGAACGCGTCTTTTTCGAGACAGGCGCAATCGAATATCGATCCCGTGGCACGCCGCGCCGGGAATAATGCTTGGAACGCGACAGGGCTTACGCTAGACTTGAAGGCGTGCAATATTCATGATATTGCGCGCCTGCGCCATTTGAGATGAGCCGCGCATCCCGCGGGGGTCATATCAAATGGGTGGACACTCTCTTCGATCCCAAGGAGCATGACGATGGCAACCGCCAAGAAATCCGCAGCCCCGAAGTCCGCACCCAAACCGGCAGCCAAGAAGTCCGCCCCGGCCGCCAGAAAAACCTCCCCCGCAAGCACCGCCAAGAAAGCCGCCCCTGCCAAGAAAGCCGCGCCCGTGAAGGCCGCTGCCAAAAAGGCCCCGACAGCCAAGAAGGCCGCGCCCGCCAAGAAAACCGCCGTGAAGGCCGCCGCCAAAAAAACTGCGCCGGTGAAAGCCGCGGTGAAGAAGGCCGCGCCCAAGACGGCGGTGGCGAAGAAAGCCGCGCCCGCAAAAAAGGCCGCGGTGAAGAAGGCCGCTCCAGCCAAGAAGGCCGCCAAGAAAGCCGCGACGAAGACCGCCGCCGTAAAAAAGGCGCCGGCGAAAAAAGCCGCCGCCAAGAAAGCCGCCGCCAAGAAAGCGCCCGCCAAAAAGGCGGCCAAGGCCCCCGCCAAAAAAGCGGAAAAGCCTGCGCCCGCCAAATCCGAGCCTGCCGCGGGCAAGCCGGCGGCCCGGAAGGCCACCAAGCCCGCCACCCCGGCCCCGGATGCCCGCACGGATGCCAATCCGGCGGGCGCTTGGCCGTTTCCCACCGCGAAGCGCCCCTGAGCGCATCGTTCCCGCCCTTTCCGGGGCGGGAACGGACTCCGGCACACCAGGCCCGGCGGCATCCGCCGGGCCTCTTCATTTACCGGAGTTCCATTCGCCAGACGGGGGTGCTTGATGCGACAATGACCGCTTCTTTTCCGCAGCCCACGAGCACCGCATGGCCCAAGACATCCTGCAATTCCTGATCGACATCGTTTTCCAGCTCTTCGGCATCGGCCTGATCCTGCGGGCCTGGATGTTCGCCATCCGCCTGCATCCCTTCAACCCGTTCTCCCAGGCCATCCTGCGCGCCACGGACTGGCTGGTGCAGCCGATCCGGCGGATCGTCCCCGGCGGCGGCCGGTTCGACTGGCCCAGCATCCTGGCCTGCTGGATCACGGCGATCCTGTACCTGCTGCTCACCTGGCTGGTCGCCATGGGCGGCCTGATGCCCGCCGCCTCGGTCATCGGCCCCCTGCTGCTGTCGGGCCTGCTGGTCGGCCTGAAATGGCTGTTCAACGTGATCGTCTGGGTGACGCTGATCCAGGCCATCCTGTCCTGGATCAACCCCCTGTCGCCCATCATGCCGGTGCTCTACACCCTGACCGCGCCGCTGCTCGACCCCATCCGCCGGCTGCTGCCGCGCATGGGCGGGCTGGACCTGTCGCCCCTGGTGCTGCTGGTGCTGGCACAGATCGCCATGATGATGCTGAACCACCTGGTCTTCACGACCTTCGGCGCCTGATCCGGATCCGCATCCGGGCGAATCACGCCGCTGGTTCGCCTCCAACGCGAAGGCCCGGCAATCGCCGGGCCTTCGCGCATCCGGAAGCCGGATCGATTACATCGGCACCACGCGGGTGGGACCGCCACCGCTGATGACCTGAACACGCTGGCCGGAACTGAGCGCCACGTCGGCCGCCTGGGCGATGACACGGGTTTCGCCGTTGTCCAGGCGCACGGTGATTTCCAGGCCATTGGTCTTGCTGACCTGGTTCTCGACCGCGTTGCCGGCCAGGCCGCCCAGCAGGGCGCCGCCGATCGAGGTCAGGATCTGGCCGCGGCCGCCGCCGATGGCGCTGCCCGCCACCCCGCCCAACGCCGCGCCACCGAGCGCGCCCACGCCAGAGGACTTGTCGGACTGGATGACCACGGGACGCACGGACACCACGGTGCCGTAGCGCACGATCTGTTCCTGCTGGGCCTGACCGTAGGTGTAGACGGAACTGGAGGCGGACTGGCTGGCGCAGCCGGCCAGAACGAGAAGGGACAGGGATACCCCGGCGACGGCGGCGAGGCGCGCCGTGCGGGAATGAAGAGCATGCGTGAGGATCGCCATGGGCTGACTCCTGAAATGAAAAGGGGGGGCCGTGTCCGGATCAGGCGAGCAGGCCCGCATCGATGCCGTAGTGCGTCTGCAACGCCGTCGCGATGTCGGCTCGCGACGGACTATGGTTCTGCGGACCTCTGTGGGCAATTTTAAAGCCCCCCATGACGTTCGCCAAGCAGCAGGCATCCCGCATGGACCAGTCATTCGCCAGGCCGTACAGCAGGCCGGCGCGGTGCGCGTCGCCGCAGCCGGTCGGGTCCACGACCCGGGCCACGGGCGGAGCAGGAATGTCGGTGCGGGCGTCGCCGATGAAGAGCGAGGCGCCCTCGCCACCCCGGGTCACCACCACCGCCCGCAAGCCGGCGGCGAGTTCCTGGACGGACCGGCCTGTGCGCTCCTCGATCACGCTGGCCTCGTAATCGTTGGCGGTCAGGATGCTGGCCATGTCCAGCATGCGCCGCAGATCGTCCCCGTCGAACAGCGGCATCGCCTGCCCCAGGTCGAAGATGAAGGGGATCCCGGCGGCCCGAAGGCGTTCGGCATGGCTGAACATGCCGTCCTTGGAATCGGGCGAGACAATGGCCCAGCGCGCGGGGTTGCCGCTCAGGTCGTTCTCGGCCGAGCGCAGCATCGCTCCCGGGTGGAACGAGGCGATCTGGTTGTTTTCCTGATCCGTGATGATGTGGCACTGGGCCGTGTAGGTGTCGGGCAGCACGCGCACCAGGCGGGTATCGATGTCCAGGTCGCGCAGACGCTGCAGATAATCGTCGGCGTCCTGGCCCACGGTGCCGACGGGCACGGGCCGGCCGCCCAGCAGCTTCAGGCTGTAGGCGATGTTGCCCGCGCAGCCACCGTATTCCTTGCGCAGCGAAGGCGCGAAAAACGACACGCTGAGGGACTTGATGCTGTCGGCCAGGATATGGTCGCGGAAACGCCCCTCGAACACGGCGATGGTATCGAAAGCGATGGAGCCGCAGATCAGGACGTCCTTGGACATGGCGATGGAATTCCTTCAGGGATAGAAGAGATCGAGCTGGTAGCCGTTGATGCGGACGCCGCTCAGGGTCAGGGGAATGCGCACCAGGATCTCGCTACGGGCGGCGAAGGGCCTGGCGGCGCGGGCCGGGCCCAGGTAGTCGGCGGGCGAGAGATTGCGGCGCACCAGCAGCGTGCCTGCGGCGTCCTTCAGGTCCAGGACCAGGGTGGGCCATTCCTGCGGCTGCTCGGCCTGATTGCGCAGGGTGGCGTGCAGCACGAAATGCTGCTCGGCGGGTTCCTGGGCGCTGGCGGGCCGATCCGCCATGGCGTCGGCATCGGCCGCCTTGAGCGCGGAGCCCGTGATGGCGATCCGGGCGATGTCCCGGGCATAGGGCACCTGGCAGCGCAGCGGCCCGCAGGCCCGTTCGAGCGCGGGCCGCAGGGCCGGCACCATCCGGGCGATGCCGGCCCGGTAGACGTAGACAGCCTGCGCGGCCAGCAGGAGGAGCAGCAGGACGAACAGCAGCCGGGCACAGAAACGCACCAGAGCATCCCACCAGCCCAGGGCACCCTCGTCCCGCAGCAAGGGGGCTGCGGACCCGCCCTGGCTGCGATGGCCTGGCCGGGGCTCGACCACGAAGGGCGCCTCCTGGGCGGGCGGCTCGCCCCGGCCGAAGGCCGGCTTGCCGCCGGGATCGGGCACCCACCCGTCATCGGCCAGTATCTCCTCGACAGGACGCGGGTCGGCCCGTCCCGCCGCTTCCCCGATCCGGGGCTCGGGCCGGTCGTCGGGCCAGGGCGCCACGCCGATGCGGAACGCGGGCGCGGGATCGGACGGCGCCGGAGGCCGGCCGCTGCGGATCACCTGCGGCGGCGAGACGGCGGGCGGTTCGGGCGCGGCGACCGGACGCGGCGCGGACGTCGTTTCGGACCCGGTATCCGAGACCACCTCGGCATAGCCGTCGAAGATATGAGCGCATTGCACACAACGGATATAGCCCTTGCGCAATTGCAGATCCGACAGGCCCGCCTGGAACACAGTCCCGCATTTCGGGCAGCGCGTGGTCAGGTCCATCACCGTCGCACCCCGTCAGGCCTTGCGCCCCGCCAGGCAGACCCAGCCGTCGCGGGCCGCCCAGACCCGCAGGGGCAGATGAGGCTCGTAGGCCCGGCGGACCTCGTCGGCCTGGCGTTCCAGCACGCCGGACAATGCCAGCCGGCCGCCGGGGGCGACCCGGGCGGCCAGCATCGGAGCCAGGAGCTTGAGCGGATTGGACAGGATGTTGGCGACCACCACCTGGCTGGTTCCGGCGGGCAGGGCGTCCGGCGGGCAAGCCTGGACGTCCACGCGGTTGGCGGCCGCATTGCGGGCCGTGGCCAGCACCGCCTGCTCGTCGATGTCCACACCCCGGGTCGGACCGGCGCCCAGCAGGCGCGCGGCGATCGCCAGGATGCCGGAACCACAGCCGTAGTCCAGCACAGTCTCGCCGCCTTGCAGATGGGCCGCCAGCCATTCCAGACACAGGTGCGTGGTGGGATGGCTGCCGGTGCCGAAGGCCAGTCCAGGGTCGAGCTCGATGCGTACGACGCCATCCCGAGCCCCGGCCGAAGGCAGGCCCGCATCATCCCGGTGCCAGCTCGGCACGATCCAGATGCGCTCGCTCACCACGATGGGACCGAACTGGGACTGCGTCAGGCGCACCCAGTCGGCATCCGGCACGTCGCGCAGGAACCAGTCGTCCGCGCCAGGCGCCGGCCCGGCCAGGCCGTCCAGCGCGGCCAGCAGCAGGGCGGGATCGTCACCATCGGCCAGCAGGGCCACCAGGCGGTTGCGCCGCCAGGCCAGGACCTCGGGTTCCGTGCCCGGTTCGCCGAACAGCGCCTGTTCATGCTCCGTGTCGCCGTCGGCGTCCTCGACCGACACAGACAGGACGCCGGCTTCCAGCAAGGCGTCGGACCAGGCCTCGGCCTGGTTTTCCGCGCAGTTCAGCACCAGCTCTCGCATGCCGGACCTCAGGCGCGCGCGGCGAGCTTCTGTTCGAGGTAGTGGATGCTGGTGCCACCTTCGACGAACCGGGCATCCTGCATCAACTCGCGGTGCAGCGGAATATTGGTGTGCACTCCCTCGACGATCATTTCCGACAGAGCGATGTCCATGCGCATGATCGCCTGGAGGCGATCGTCGCCATAGGTGATGAGCTTGGCGATCATCGAGTCGTAGAAAGGCGGCACGGTGTAGCCGGTGAACACGTGCGAATCCATGCGCACGCCCGGACCGCCCGGCGTGTGCCAGTTGGTGATCTTGCCCGGGCTGGGCGTGAACTTGTAGGGATCCTCGGCATTGATCCGGCACTCGATCGCATGGCCGCGCAGATGGACGTCGCGCTGGCGCAGGGTGAACTTCTCGCCGGCGGCGATGCGCAACTGCTGCTGAACCAGGTCGATGCCGGTGATCATTTCGGTGATCGTGTGCTCGACCTGGATACGGGTGTTCATCTCGATGAAGAAGAATTCCCCGTTCTCGTACAGGAATTCGAAGGTGCCGGCGCCGCGATAGCGCATCTGCCGGCAGGCCTCGGCGCAGCGCTCGCCGATGCGCTCGACCAGAGCGCGGTCGATACCCGGAGCGGGCGCCTCTTCGATGATCTTCTGGTGGCGGCGCTGCATGGAGCAATCGCGCTCGCCCAGCCAGACGGCCTTGCCTTCGCCGTCGGCCAGCACCTGGATCTCGATGTGACGAGGGTTCTCCAGGAATTTCTCCAGGTAGACCTCGGGGTTGTTGAAGGCGGCGCCGGCCTCGGTGCGCGTCATGGCCACCGCGTTGAGCAGGGCGGCCTCGGTGTAGACCACCCGCATGCCGCGCCCGCCACCGCCGCCCGCGGCCTTGATGATGACCGGATAGCCGACCTCGGCGGCGATGCGCCGGATTTCCTTGGGATCGTCGGGCAGCGCGCCGCCCGAGCCCGGCACGACCGGCACGCCGGCGGCGATCATCGCCTGCTTGGCGCTGACCTTGTCGCCCATGGTGCGAATGCTTTCGGGGCGCGGCCCGATGAAGACGAAGCCGCTCTTCTCGACCCGCTCGGCGAAATCGGCATTTTCCGACAAAAAGCCGTAGCCGGGGTGGATGGCCTCGGCATCGGTGACTTCGGCGGCCGAGATCAGCGCCGGCATGTTCAGGTAGCTGTCGCGCGGCGTGGCGGGCCCGATGCAAACGGATTCGTCGGCCAGGCGCACGTATTTGGCCTCTCGGTCGGCCTCGGAGTGCACGACCACGGTCTTGACGCCCAGTTCGCGGCAGGCGCGCAGGACCCGCAGGGCGATTTCACCGCGATTGGCGATCAGGATTTTTTCGAACATGGCGCTCAGGCAATGATGAACAGGGGCTGGCCGTACTCGACCGGCTCGCCGTTCTCGACGAGGATTTCCTTGATCACGCCGGACTTGTCGGCCTCGATCTCGTTCAGCAGCTTCATCGCCTCGATGATGCACAGGGGATCGCCTTCCTTGACGGCCTGCCCGACCTCGACGAAGGCCGCCGCGTTCGGATTGGGCGAACGATAGAACGTGCCCACCATGGGCGCCTTGACCTGGTGACCTTGCGGGGCGGCCGGCACCGGCGCGGCGGCCGGCGCGGCGGCGGGAGCCGCCGCCACGACCTGGGCGGGCGCGGCGGCCACGACCGCCGGAGCGCCCGCGACGGTCTGGGAGAACTTGACGATGCGGACCTTGCCTTCGCCCTCGGTGATTTCCAGTTCGGCGATGCCCGAATCGGCCACCAGGTCGATCAGCGTTTTCAGTTTTCGGAGATCCATGACGATAAATTCCTGTGTGCTGGCCCGCGCATGAGGGGGCCGTCCGATGATCGGATCCGGGCGGCGAAAACAAATACGCCGTCGGTCCGACCCCGACGATGCGGGGAGAATCCACGACGGCCACATGTGTTGCTGCTGCCAGCGGGCAGTCTTCGGTTACTGCCCGAAGCCGCCTGATCCTGGGTATGGGGGTACCCTTCAAAGCGCTTTTTTACGCTAAAACCGCCGATTTGTCCATAAAAACAGGCCCCGCGAGGAGCCGCAAGCTGAGTATTGAAACTTAGAGTATCTGGCCCAGGCGCCTCTCGATGTCGTCCGGATCGAGTTCGCCCATGATCGAATCGGCAACGCGGCCCCCGCGGTCGAACAGCAAGGTGAACGGCAGACCGCCGCCCTTGTTGCCCAGTTCCCGCATCAGCGGGATCCCCTGGGTGCCGGTCAGCAGCAGAAGGTAGGACACCTGGACTTTCTGCAGGAAGCGCTCGACGTTGGCCCGGGTATCGATGGCCAGCCCGAGCAGGGCCAGGTCGGGATAGCGCTGGTGCAAGGTCTCGAGCAGAGGCATCTCGCGCACGCAGGGCGCGCACCAGCTGGCCCAGAAATTCATCAGCACCGGCCGTCCCACGTAGGCCGACAGGGCCTGGTCGCGCCCCTGCAGATCGGCGAACGAACGCCCGAACACCGGGTCGGCCGGCAGGATCGAGGCCCCCGCACCGCGCACCCCGCCCGCGAGCCCCAGCGCCGCCAGGGAAGCCGTGCACAAGAAATTCCGCCTATCCATTTGAGAAATGCCCCCACGCTGCGCCCTTCGGGCTTACATCCACCTCGCAGCCTGCATGCTGCCCGGATTCGTCAGGCTCGAAATAATCTCGTGTCCTGGCTCATCCCCCCGAGGGGACGTTTTTACCTTGGGGCGGCCCGACGGTAAAAAACGCCGTCCATCCAGTGATACCGGCTCATCATAGCATCGGGTCCTTACAACCTTACAATACAGGCCGGAGGATGCGATGCACGTACATATATTGGGAATCTGCGGCACGTTCATGGGCGGCCTGGCCCTGATCGCCCGCGCGGCGGGCCACAGGGTCACCGGCTGCGACGCGGGCGTCTACCCGCCCATGAGCACGCAGCTGCGCGAACAGGGCATCGACCTGATCGAGGGCTTCGACGCCAGCCAGACCGGCCTGGGCGCGGACCTGTACGTGGTCGGCAACGTCGTCAGCCGGGGCAACCCGCTGATGGAGGCCATCCTGGACCTCGGCCTGCCCTACACGTCCGGCCCGCAATGGCTGGCCGACCACGTCCTGGGCGGCCAGCACGTCCTGGCGGTGGCGGGCACGCACGGCAAGACCACGACCAGCGCCATGCTGGCCTGGATCCTCGAACAGTCCGGCGAGCCCGCCAATTTCCTGATCGGCGGCGTGGCGCCGGACCTGGGCGTCTCGGCCCGCTACGACCCCGCCCGCCGCCACTTCGTGATCGAGGCCGACGAATACGACACGGCCTTCTTCGACAAACGCTCGAAGTTCGTCCACTACCGGCCCCGCACCGCCATCCTGAACAACCTCGAATACGACCACGCCGACATCTTCCCCGACCTGGCCGCGATCGAGACCCAATTTCATCACCTGGTACGCACCGTCCCGGCGTCCGGGCACCTCGTCCGCCCGGCGGCAGGCGACGCCCTGGACCGCGTCCTGGCGCGCGGCTGCTGGACTCCGGTCGAGACCTTCGGTCCCGGCGGCGACTGGCGGGCGGAACCGGAAACGGATGACGGCCGTCGCTGCCGCATCCTGCACCGGGGCCAGCCGGTCGGCGTGCTGGACTGGTCGCTCGCCGGCGCCCACAACCAGGCCAACGCGCTGGCGGCCCTGGCGGCCGCCCGCCATGCCGGCATCTCGGCGCAAGACGGCATCGCCGCCCTGAACCGCTTCCAGGGCGTGCGCCGTCGCCTGGAACTGCGCGGCACGCAGGATGGTGTGGCCGTCTACGACGATTTCGCCCACCACCCCAGCGCCATCGCCACGACGCTGGACGGCCTGCGCCGCCGCGTCGGCCCCCAAATCCGCATCCTGGCGGTGATCGAACCGCGCTCCAACACCATGAAGCTGGGCACGATGGCCGCCCGGCTGCCGGAAGCGCTGGCCGGCGCCGACATGGTCTTCTGCCACGGCGCCACCCAGGGCCGGCACGCCCTGGGCTGGGATCCCCGGCAGGTGCTGGCCTCCCTGGGCGAACGCCTGTGGACGGGCGACGATCTGGACGCCCTGGCCGACGCCGTCTGCGACGTGGCGCAGCCCGGCGACCAGGTGCTCGTCATGAGCAACGGCAGCTTCGGCGACATCCACCAGACCCTGCTCGACCGGCTGGCGCGGCGGCGCCTCCGGTCCCCCCACTGAACCCCGCGGTCCCTTCTCTCATTTATGCACGTTCTCTACGAAGACGCCGGCAAACTCAAGGCCGAAACCATTTTCTCCGAAGCCGACACCTCGCTGCAGGTCGAGTCGGCCAGCGGCAAGCGCAGCAAGATCAAGCGCAACGCCGTGCTGTTCACCTTCGAACGACCGTCCCCCGACGGCCTGCTGCCCGCCGCCGAGGCCCTGGCGGCCACGCTGGACGCCGGCTTCCTGTGGGAATGCGCGCCGCAGCAGGAATTCGAGGCCGCCGCCCTGGCCGAGGACTACTTCGGCCACACGCCCGACGCGGTGGAAAAGACCGCCACGATTCTGGCCCTGTCGGCGGCGCCGGCCCACTTCCACCGGCGCGGCAAGGGCGCCTTCCGTCCCGCGCCGCCCGACATTCTGCAGGCCGCCCTGGCCGCCATCGAGAAAAAACGCCGCCAGGCCGAACTGCAGGACGAATGGACCGAGGCCATGCTGGCGGGCACGCTGCCCGAAGCCCTGCGGCCCGTCGCCGCCACCTTCCTGGACCGGCCCGACAAGAACACCCTGGAATGGAAAGCCTTCGACGCCGCCGTGCAGCGCTCGGGCATCAGCCCCGAACGGCTGCTGCTGTCGCTGGGCGTCTGGCCCCATCCCCTGGCCATGATGCGCGACCGGTTCCTGTCGGCCCACTTCCCCCGCGGCACAGCCTGGCCGCCCGTGGAGATCCAGGGCTGGGGCGCGGACCTGCCGCAGGCCGAGATCGAGGCCTATTCCCTGGACGACGCCAGCACCACCGAGATCGACGACGCCCTGTCGGTCTCGATTCCCGCGCCCGGCACGGTCCGCGTCGGCATCCACATCGCCGTGCCGGCCCTGGCTGTCACGCGCGGCGGCACCCTGGACGAGCAGGCGCGCGCGCGCATGTCCACCGTCTATATGCCGGGCGACAAGATCCCCATGCTGTCGCCCGAGCTGATCGCCGCCTTTTCCCTGGACGAAGGCCAGTGGCGCCCGGCCCTGTCGCTGTACGTCACCGGCCGCCTGGAAGACGGCGAGATCCTGGACACCGAAACCCGTCTGGAACGCATCCGGGTGACCGCCAACCTGCGCCACGGCCTGATCGGCGGCGACGTCACGGAGGCTGCGCTGGCCGACCCCGACGCACCCCTGCCGCACGGCCACTGGCTGCGCCCCCTGTGGCAATTCGCCCAGGCGCTGTGCGCCGTGCGCGACCGCGTGCGCGGCAAGCCGGAAAACAACGACCGCATCGAATACAGCTTCGAGATCGATGGCCCGCCCGGCGACCCGGACTCGATCGTCCGCCTGGTGCCGCGCCAGCGCAACGCCCCGCTGGACCGGCTGGTGGCCGAATACATGATCCTCGCCAACACGCAATGGGGCGCGCTGCTGGCCCGCCACGGCGTACCCGGCATCTACCGGTCCCAGCAAATGGGACGCACCCGCATGTCCACCCAGGCGCTGCCGCACGAATCCATCGCCGTGCCGCAGTACATCTGGTCGACTTCGCCGCTGCGCCGCTACGTGGACCTGGTCAACCAGGGCCAGATCCTGGCGGCGGCCGAGCACGGCGTCTCCGCGCGCCTGGCGGCGCCCTTCAAGCCCAAGGACGCGGACCTGTACGCCCTGATCGGCGCCTTCGACTCGCAATACACACTGTGGGGCGAATTCCAGTCCTCGATGGAACGCTACTGGTGCATCCGCTGGATGCGGCAGCAGGGGCTGAAGGAAGTCCGGGCCCATGTGCTGCGGGAGAACCTGGTCCGGCTGGCCTGCGCGCCCTTCGTCACCCGCATCAACGGCCTGCCCGAGTTCGAACGTGGCGAGGAAGTGCGGCTGGATATCCTGGGCTACGACGAGATCGGACTGGAAGTCGAATTCCGCCTGCGGGAAACAGGCTGAGGGGGACGCCATGGACACGCTGCCGCTGCAACTGCTGGAGCGCCGGCATGAGGGCCGAGGCCGCATGGCGGCGGCCCTGCTGCTGTCCCTGGCCTCGCACGCGGCGCTGCTGGCCTGGCGCGTCCTGCCCGAGCAGCCGGCGACGCAGTCGTCCACGCTCGAAGTCACCCTGGTCAACAGCCGCAGCGAACAGGCGCCCCTGAATCCCCAGGCGCTGGCCCAGCAGAACCTGGACGGCGGCGGCGACCAGGCGCGGGGGATGGCCTCTTCCCCCCTGCCCCGGACCACCGACGACAGCGCCGAGGAGACCGTGCTGGCCGCCCTGCGGCGGCGGCAGGCCGAACTCGAGGCCGAACAGCGCCGCCTGCTGACGCAACTGGAATCCCTGGACACGGTCGCCGCGGCCCGGCCGTCCCAGGAACTGCTGGGACGCAGCGCCGACCCGGGCGAGGACGACCGCCAGCAGGACAGCCTGGTGCTCAGTGCCCGCATCGCCGCCCTGAAAGAGCGCATCGAACGCTACAACGCCCTGCCCCGGCAGACCTTCACCGCCCCATCGGCCCGGGCCTCGGACGACGCCCGCTATGTGGAGGCCTGGCGCCAGCGCATCGAACTGATCGGCACGCAGCACTACCCGCCCGAGGCGCGCGGCCGCATCTACGGCGACCTGCAACTGACCGTCTACATCCGGCGCGACGGCAGCCTGGACCACATCCAGTTCGACCGCCCCTCGAACCAGGCCGTCCTGAACGGTGCCGCCCGGCGCATCATCGAACTGGCCGCGCCCTTCGACCCGTTGCCGCCGGAACTGGCGCGGCACACCGACATCCTGGCCATCACGCGGACCTGGCACTTCACCCGCGACGGTCTGGACACAGGGGCGCCATGAGCGCGCCGGGCCGGAAGATCATCACCACCGCCCTGCTGGCGGCGCTGTGCGCGGCCTTCCTGTACCAGATCGGCCTGCTGGGCATGGTGGTCTGGTTCAACTTCCGCAACCCCGCCAACACTCCCATCATGCAGGACACGCTCAACACCCTGCGGGCCGAGGATCCCCAGGCCAGGCTGGTGCACGAGTGGGTGCCCTACGAGCGCATCAGCCCGAACCTGAAACGCGCCGTGATTGCCTCGGAGGACAGCGGCTTCATGGATCACGACGGAGTCGAATGGGACGCCATCCGCAAGGCCTGGAGCTACAACCAGCGCCAGGCCGACCTGGGCCGCTCACGGCGGCGCGGCGGATCCACGATCACCCAGCAACTGGCCAAGAACCTGTTCCTGTCGAATTCACGCAACTACCTGCGCAAGGGCCAGGAACTGATCCTGACCTACATGATCGAGGCGGTCATGAGCAAACGCCGCATCCTGGAACTCTACCTGAACGTGGCTCAGTGGGGCGCCGCCACCTTCGGCGCCCAGGCCGCCGCCCGGCATTACTTCCGCACGGACGCGGCACGCCTGTCGTCCGGCCAGGCCGCGCAACTGGCCGCCATGCTGCCCAACCCGGCCTACTACGACCGCCACGGCGCCACCGCCTTTCTGCGGTCGCATGCGGCCACCGTACGCGCGCGCATGTCGCAGGTCGCAGCCCCGTAGGCGGGACGTGCCCCGGGAGAGATGGGCGCCGGCACGGCGCGCGGTTCCGGCCTTCGCCGCCGTTCAGGGTACTATTGAGGTTTCCACCGCATTTTCCTCCATGCGCACGGCACGACGCTACATCGCCCGCGAAATCTACCGTTCGACCGCCGTCGTCCTGGTGGCTCTGGTGGGCCTCTTCATGTTCTTCGCGCTGATCGAGGGCCTGGACAAGGTCGGCCAGCGCCTGACTCTGCTGAACCTGTTCTACCTGCAGGCCCTGGACCTCCCCAACCATTTGTACGAACTGCTGCCCATCGGCCTGCTGATCGGCGCGGTGCTGGCGCTCGCGGGGCTGGCGCAGCGCAACGAGCTCACCATCCTGCGGGCTTCCGGCGTCAGCGGCATGCGCCTGCTGGGCGCCCTGTGGCTGATCACGATCCCGCTGGTGCTGGGCGCCTTCATCCTGTCGGAATTCATCACGCCGGCGGCTGAACTGCGCGGCAGCGAATCCCGCCTGGCGCTGCTGGGCCGGACCGACGGCGGCCGTCTGTCCAGTGGCTACTGGTTCAAGGAAGCCGACGACCAGGGCGGCACCCGCATCATCAACATCGGCCAGCTCACCGGCCAGGGCCGGGTCGACGACGTGGTGCTCTACGAATTCGCGCCGGACGATACGCTGCGTGACGTCGTCCAGGCCGCCAACGGCCAGTTCGAACAGGGACGTCTGGTGCTGCGCGACCTGACCGAGACCCGCATCCACCCGCAGTCGGCCAGCGCCCTGGCCGACGCCCGCATCCCCGATGCGCCCATCAGCGAACTCGTCCGCCTGGACGAGCGCAGCATCCCCACCTCGCTCACGCCCGAACGCCTGATCGCCCGCATCCTGACGCCCGAACGCATGGCGATCTCGGACCTGCTGGACTACATCCGCTACCTGAAGAACAACCAACTGGAGGCCAGCCGTCAGGAAGTCGCCCTGTGGCGCAAGATCGCCTATCCCTTCACTCTGCTGGTCATGGTCACCATCGCCGCGCCGATCGGCTTCATGCAGACGCGCCGGGGCGGAGTCGGCCTCAAGGTCTTCGCCGGCATCATCCTGGGGGTGGGCTTCTTCATGCTCAACCAGCTGGCCCTGAACGCCGGCATGCTGGGCGACTGGCCGCCCTGGGCCACGGCCCTGGTGCCCAGCCTGGCCGGCCAGGCGGCCGCCCTGCTGGCCCTGCTGGGCATGGAGCACCGCCACCCGCTGTCCCTGTGGCTGCGCCAGCGCCGACTCCAGCGGAGCCCCGCATGACATTTTCCGGAACAGCCCCGGCGGCGGGCGATTCCCGGGGCGACGTCTGGGTCATCGGCGACGTCCAGGGCTGCGCGGGCGCCCTGCGCGCCCTGCTGGCCCATCCCGAGCTTTCCCGCCCCGACACCGAGTTGTGGTTCGCCGGGGACTTGGTCAACCGCGGCCCCGATTCCCTGGGCGCGCTGCGCCTGATCCGTTCTCTCGGCCTCCGAGCCCGCGCCATCCTGGGCAACCACGACCTGCACCTGCTGGCCGTGGTTGCCGGCGTGCGCCCGCCCGGCAGATCCGATACGATCCAGGACGTCCTGGACGCGCCCGACGCCGCCGAACTGATCGACTGGCTGCGTCATCGGCCGCTGCTGGTGCGCGACCGGGGCCACGTCCTGGTGCACGCCGGCATCCTGCCCGCCTGGACCCTGGACCAGGCCCAGACCCTGGCGGGCGAGATCGAGGCCGCCCTGCGCCGGCCCGACTGGCATCCCGCCCTGCACGACCTGTACGGCGAGGAACCCCTGCAATGGGACGACACCCTGCGAGGGCCGGACCGCATGCGGGTGATCGTCAACGCCCTGACCCGCATGCGGGTCTGCCATGCCGAAGACGGCCGCATGAACTTCCACCACAAAGGCGAACCCCACGCCACGCCGGGCCTGGTGCCCTGGTTCGAGATCCCCGGGCGGCGCGATCCGGCCGAGCCGGTGGTTTTCGGCCACTGGTCCGCCCTTGGACTGCTCATCCGCCCGGACGCGATCTGCCTGGACACCGGCTGCGTCTGGGGGCGCTCGCTGACCGCGCTGCGGCTGCGCGACCACCGCATCATCCAGCAGGACTGCGCCGCCTGCCGCTGAGGCTGCGCGAGGACATCGCGTCCCGCGATTTCCGTCAGAGCCGGCCCGCGCTCATTCACCCAGCACGGCCGCACGGATGGCGGCACGCGCGCGATGCGCCAGTTCTCCCCGCACCTGAACGTCCGCCGCGGGGATCGGCGCCAGGAAGACGCATTCGACCGACACGCCCCGGGCCCCGAGCAGGAACCACAGATTCGCCACCAGGGTCTGCTCACCGACGAAGGCCAGCTCCGGCGCCCATCGCCCGCGCTTCAGAAAACGCAGCGCCACCGGTTGCGTGGGCACGCCGGCCCGCACGGCGGCATCGAACAGGCCCGCATGAAAGGGCAGCACGTCAGAACCGTCCGTGGTCGTGCCCTCGGGGAACAGCCCTACGGCGTCGCCCCGGTCGAAGCAGGCGCGCATCTGGCGGCCGGCCGCACGCACCGCGTGCCTGTGGCGCCGGTCGATGAACAGCGTGCCCGCCCATGCCACCAGCAGTCCGATCACCGGCCAGCGCCGGATGTCGCTCTTGGCCACGAAGGACGTCGTGCGCACGCCGTTGAGCACGAAGATATCGACCCAGGACACATGATTGGCCGCCCACAGAACGGCGCCCCGCGTCACGGGCTCGCCCTGGCGGCGCACTCGGATCCCGCACAACCGCAGCAGCCCCCGGGACCATGCGCCCACGACCCGGCGCCTCCCTGCGCGGCTCAGGCCCGGGAACACGACCAACTCGATCAGCAGACCCAGCAGGATCCAGACCGACACGCAGACGAAACGGAACAGGAAAAGAAACGGCGCCACCGGCATCCTCCGCCCGGAATGGGCAATGGCGCCCATCATACCCGGCCGAAGATCAAGCCGTCCGGGCCGGGTCGTCGAGATAGCGCTGCAAGATCACGGCGGCGGCCACGGCGTCATCGGGCGCGTGGGTGCCCAGGATGCGCTGGGCTTCCAGGCTGGAACCGCGCTCGTCCACCAGCACGACGCGCACGCGGAAACGGCCCTCGATCTGGTGCGCGAAGCGGCGGCTGTGCCCCGAAGCGGGCTGCTCGCCTCCATCCAGCGTCAGGGGCAGGCCCACGACCACCCGGTCGGGCTGCCATTCGGCCAGCAGGGCGCCGACCTGGGCGAAGCGCTGCTCGCGTGTGGCCGGCGTCAGGATGCACAGCGGACGCGCCTGGTTCGTCAGGGTATTGCCCAGCGCCACGCCGATTTTCTTCAGGCCGAAATCGAAGGCCAGCAGCGTCTGCTCGGATTGAAGAACTCCGGCCCGGGGGCCGGAGTTCTTCCGCCACCCAATGGGGGTGCCTTCGGCACCGGATAGGAATGGCCTCGCTTGATCTTGCCCTGAAGGGCAAGACTGGCGCTTTGGCACGTGGTCAGGCATGGCCCGCGTCGCTGGCCAGCATCGAGGCGCGAATGCCGAGCTGGGCCAGGGCGGCGTCGTAGCGGTCCTCGGCGGGCGTGTCGAACAGGATGTCGTTGGACGACAGCACGTTCAGCCAGGCGTTGCGGGCGAGTTCGTCTTCCAGCTGGCCCGCGCCCCAGCCGGCATAGCCCAGCGTCACCAGCAGCCGGGCCGGACCGTGGCCGGCGGCGACATCCTGGAGCACGTCGCGTGAGGTGGTCAACGCCACGTCGTTCCCGAGTTCGATGCTGGAACTGTACTTGCCGCGCGGCACGTGCAGCACGAAGCCTCGGTCGGTCTGCACCGGCCCGCCGAAGAAGACCGGCGATTCCCGCACCGGACCGATTTCCAGCGACAGGGGCAGGTCGATGCGCTGCAGCAGGTCGCCGATCGTGAGATCGGTGGGCCGGTTGATCACCAGCCCCAGCGCGCCGTGTTCCGTGTGTTCGCAGACATAGATCACGGTATTGGCCAGTTCGCCCGACACCATTCCCGGCATGGCCAGCAGGAACTGCCGGGACAGGTCGATGCGCGAACCGGTGTCGGAAGCATGCGGTACTTTCGTCATGGCAATCCCCTGTAGTCCGGCCCCGCGGCCCATGACGCTAGAGTATCAGAAACGGGCCGAATCACGAACGGATCGTCGGGGATCATATTTCGATCAGTTCGAAGTCTTCCTTCCGGGCGCCGCATTCGGGACAGACCCAGTTGGGTGGCACGTCCTCCCAGCGCGTGCCGGGCGCGATCCCGTCTTCCGGAAAGCCGGCCGCCTCGTCATAGATCCAGCCGCAGATCAGGCACATCCAGGTTCGCATGGCAATGAAATCCTATCTTTGAAAAAATCCTCGCGTCGCATGCATCTGCGGCTTCGGGCCGTCCGCAGCGTTGCGTGTCCACCTCGCGCCTTGCAGGGCGCTCGGATTCGGCAGGCACAGGGCATCTCCAACCGTGGCAGCTCTCCACCTCGCCGCTTGCAAGCGGCTCGGATTCGGCAGGCACAGGGCATCTCCGGCCGTGGCAGCTCTCCACCTCGCCGCTTGCAAGCGGCTCGGATTCGGCAGGCACGGGGCATCTCCAACCGTGGCAGCTCTCCACCTCGCCGCTTGCAAGCGGCTCGGATTCGGCAGGCACGGGGCATCTCCAACCGTGGCAGCTCTCCACCTCGCCGCTTGCAAGCGGCTCGGATTCGGCAGGCACAGGTCAGTCCGCGGGGACTGACCTGTGTCCGGCCTCATCCATTAGAATGGATGCCATAGTACACAAACCGCCGGCCATGGCGACCGGCTTCCTTTCCGCCATCATGTCCGCGCCCGATTCCCCTTCCGTCCCCCTACCCTTGATTTTCGGCCCGTTCGATCCCAGCGGAGCCAGTCACCTGCCCATCGACGCGGTCATTTGCGCCGGTCTGGGCGCGCACGCGGGTTCGGTGGCCACCGCCATCCACGTTCAGGACACCGCCGGCACCGAGACCATCCAGCGGCTGGCTCCCGAACTGATCGACGACCAGGCCCGATGCCTGCTGGAAGACATGGCCATCGGCGCCCTGAAGATCGGCCCGCAATACGATCCCGAGACCATCTCGACGCTGGCGCAAATCGCGGCCGACTACAGCGCCCTGCCCCTGGTGCTGCAACTGTGCGCGCCGCCGCCGGTGCCTGACCTGGAAGACCTGGATCCAGAGGAAACCGTCGGCGCGCTGCTCGAATTGCTGGTGCCCCAGGCACATCTCGTCGTCGTCGACGCCCGCCTGCCGGAACAATGGGCTGGCCAAGGCCTGCTGTCCTCCGCACGGGCCGACGATCCGATCGGCGCCCTGCACGAGTTCGGCGCGCCGCTCGTCCTGTGCTGCAATGCGGCGCTCGGACCCGGGCTGAACGGCCTGATCCTGCACACGCGGGACGAGGCCGGCCGCCGCTGGCCCTGGCCCGCTCCGCGCGTGCGCACGGGCGACGCCGAAAGCCTGCTGGCCACGGTGCTGTGCTGCCTGCTGGCCCGCGGGCTCGACCCGGCCGAGGCCGTCTCCCAGGCGGTGGCCGCCTCCACCGCCCTGCTGGACCGGCATTTCCACCCCGGCATGGGACAGCGCATCCTGCTGCACGCGGCACCGAGGGGGTAGCATGAACGCACCGGATACGCCCCTGTTCCCGCGCGGCCTGTACGGCGTCACGCCGGACTGGGCCGACACTGACCGCCTGCTGGCCGCCATCGAACAGGCCCACGCGGGCGGCATGACCGCTCTGCAATGGCGCCGCAAGCACGGCGCCCCGGCCGACCTGCGCGCCCAGGCCCACGCGGTCCGCGACCTGTGCCTGCGGCTGGGCCTGGTCCTGATCGTCAACGACGACTGGCGACTGGCGGCCGACCTGGACGCCGACGGCGCCCATCTGGGGAAGGACGACGGCGCCGTCGCCCAGGCACGCCTGGCGCTGGGCTCAGACAAGCTGATCGGCTGTTCCTGCTACGACCAGCCCGAACTGGCCGCCCGACGGCTGAGGGAAAACGCCGACTACATCGCCTTCGGCGCGATGTATCCGTCCAGTATCAAGCCCGACGCCGCGCGCGCCACCCTGGGTCACGTCCGCGCCGGCCGGGTCCTGGCCGAAGCACACATCAACGGCGCGCCCGCCAGCGGGATGACCGGCAAGGCGCCCTCCGGGAGGATGCGGCGCGCGGCGGTCGTCGCCATCGGCGGTATGACCCCCGACAACGCCGCCCCCGTGATCCAGGCGGGCGCCGACAGCATCGCCGTCATCAGCGCCCTGTTCGACGCCCCCGACATCCGCGCCGCCGCGCGGCGCTGCGCCGCCCTGTTCGACACCGATCTTTCCTGAAACCCCGCAGCAACCGGAATCCTGCCATGTCCCGCAACACAGAACTCTTCGAACGCGCCTGCCGCGCCATCCCGGGCGGCGTCAACTCCCCCGTGCGCGCCTTCCGCTCCGTAGGCGGCACCCCGCCCTTCATCCAGCGCGCCCGGGGCCCCTTTCTGTGGGACGCCGAAGGCACCCGCTACATCGACTACATCGGTTCCTGGGGTCCCGCCATCCTGGGCCACGCCGATCCCGAAGTCGTCGCCGCCGTGCAGGCCGCCGCCGTGGACGGCCTGTCCTTCGGCGCGCCGACCGAGGCCGAAATCGATCTGGCCGAGGCCATCATCGAGCGCATCCCCTCGATCGAACAGGTGCGCCTGGTCAGTTCCGGCACCGAGGCCACCATGTCGGCGATCCGGCTGGCGCGCGGCCATACTGGCCGGCCCAAGATCATCAAGTTCGAAGGCTGCTACCACGGTCACGCCGACAGCCTGCTGGTCAAGGCCGGCTCGGGCATGCTGACCTTCGGCAACCCCACCTCGGCCGGCGTACCGCCCGAATTCGTCCAGCACACCTTGGTGCTCGATTACAACGACCTGGCCGCCGTCGAGGCCGCCTTCGCCCAGTACCCCGAGGACATCGCCTGCATCATCGTCGAGCCGATCGCCGGCAACATGAACCTGGTGCGTCCGGCGCCTGGCTTCCTCGAAGGCCTGCGCACCCTGTGCACCCGCCACGGCGCCGTCCTGATTTTCGACGAGGTCATGACCGGGCTGCGCGTCGGCCCACAGGGCATGCAGGGCCTGTGCGGCGTCACGCCCGACATGACGACGCTGGCCAAGATCATCGGCGGCGGCATGCCGGTGGGCGCCTTCGGCGGCCGTGGCGACATCATGGCCGGCATCGCGCCGCTGGGCACGGTCTACCAGGCGGGCACGCTGTCGGGCAATCCGGTGGCGGTCGCCGCCGGGCGTGTCACCCTGCGCCGCCTGGCCGAGCCGGGCTTCTACGACGCCCTGCACCGGCAGACCGGCCTGCTGATCCAGGGCCTGGTCGAACGCGCGCGGCGCCACGGCGTGGCCTTCAGCGGCGACTGGCAGGGCGGCCTGTTCGGCCTGTACTTCCGCGACACGGTGCCGACCAGCCTGGCCGAGGTCTCCGCCTGCGACATCGACGCTTTCAAGCGCTTCTTCCACGGCATGCTGTCCGAAGGCGTGCATTTCGCACCCTCGGCCTTCGAGGCCGGCTTCGTCTCGGCCACCCACGACGACGCCGTCATCCAGGCGACGCTGGACGCGGCCGACCGGGTCTTCGCCCGGCTTAAATAATCCGAACTTCAAGTTTCTTGACGCAGGACAAGGACACGCCTCCGGCGGTTCCCTAAACTGGGGACGCTCTGATCAAGTCCGCCCGGAGGCGCGTCATGACCGACTACACTCAATACGTCGCTACCCAGCATCCTTCCGTCACCCCTCCGGTGCCGGATCTCGAAACCCAGGCCACCGGCCAGGAGCCGCAGGACCTGCGCCTGTGGCTGCGCATGCTCAGCTGCTGCACGCTGATCGAAAACGAATTGCGCAGCCGTCTGCGCGCGGAATTCCAGACCACGCTGCCGCGCTTCGACCTGATGTCCCAGCTCACCCACGCCCCCAAGGGCCTGAAAATGAGCGAGCTGTCCCGTCTGATGATGGTCACCAACGGCAATATCACCGGCATCACCGACCAGCTCGAAAAAGACGGCCTGGTCGAACGCCTGAAGGACGACACCGACCGCCGCAGCTCGCTGATCCGCCTGACGCTGAAAGGCCGCCGCTACCACCGCCGCATGCAGCGGGCGCACGCCTCGTGGATCCAGTCCCTGCTGGGCGGCCTGGCGCCGAACGCGCGCACGGCGCTGTTCGAGCTCCTGGGCGACCTGAAGCAATCCACCTACGCGCGCCTGCCGGCGATCTGACCCCCGCGCGCGGCATCCCCCACGCCCCCATTCGGCATAGAATGGGGGCTGTTTTTTTGCCGACGAACCCTACCGCCTCCGGACTCCCTCGCCATGGCCATCAACCTGATCATCCCGGCGCAAGACGCCATCCACCCGATTCCCGGCATCCGCATCGGCACGGCCGAGGCCGGCATCCGCAAGGCCGGACGTCGCGACCTGACCGTCCTGCTGCTGGACGAAGGGACCTCGGTGGCGGGGGTCTTCACGCGCAACCGCTTCCGCGCCGCGCCGGTCCAGGTCAGCGAAGCGCACCTGGCCGCCGGCGCCGGCATCCGCGCCCTGGTCATCAACACCGGCAACGCCAACGCGGGCACCGGAGAACCCGGCCTGCGGGCCGCCCATGACACCTGCCGCGCCCTGGCTGACCGGCTGGGCGCCGCGCCGGAGCAGATCCTGCCTTTCTCCACCGGGGTCATCCTGGAACCGCTGCCCGTGGACCGCCTGATCGCCGGCCTGCCGGCCGCCCTGGACGACGCCCGCCCGGACCACTGGTTCCAGGCGGCCCACAGCATCATGACCACGGACACCCAGCCCAAGATCCACTCCACCCGGATCGACCTGGGCGGCACCCAGGTCTCGATCACAGGCATCAGCAAGGGCGCCGGCATGATCCGCCCCAACATGGCGACCATGCTGGGCTTCCTGGGCACGGACGCGGGCCTGCCGCCCGCGCTGCTGCGCGGCCTGGCCGGACGCATCGCCGACCAGTCCTTCAACCGCATCACGGTGGACGGCGACACCTCCACCAACGACTCCTTCATCCTCATCGCGACCGGCGCCAGCGGCGCGCGCATCGAATCCGAGCAGGATCCGCGCTTCGCCGTCCTGGCCGAGGCCCTCACGGCCGCCGCCCGCGACCTGGCCCAGAAGATCGTGCGCGACGCCGAGGGCGCGACGAAATTCATGACCATCCGCGTCGAGCAGGCCGCCTCCACGGACGAAGCCCTGAAGATCGCCTACGCCATCGCCCACTCGCCGCTGGTCAAAACCGCCTTCTACGCCTCCGACCCCAACCTGGGCCGCATCCTGGCGGCCATCGGCTACGCCGGCGTCGAAGACCTGGACGTCTCGAAGCTGACGCTGTGGCTGGGCGACGTGCGCGTGGCCTCGCAAGGCGGCCGCGACCCCGGCTACCGCGAGGAAGACGGCCAGCGCGTGATGAAGGAATCCGAGATCCTGGTACGCGTCGCCCTGGGACGCGGCGACGTGGCCGACACGGTGTACACCTGCGACTTCTCGCACGAGTACGTCAGCATCAACGCGGACTACCGGTCGTAGAGGCGGCGGCGCAGGCCATGCCGTCTCATTCGTTGATCTCCGCGAACTTCCACCAGCCCTCGCGCGACTTGGCCTTGAGCAGATCCCGCAGGATCATCTCGACGCGCCTCGCCGTGCGCGTAAGCGGCCGGTCCGAAGCGTAGGCCAGGGATATCCGGCGCTCGATCACTGGATCGACGATGTGGGCGGTATAGAGTTCGCCCTCGCGCAGCCGGGTCCCCTGCAGGGCGGCCAGAGAGAGAATGGTCGCGTCGGACGTCCGCAGGACCCACTGCACCAGCAGTTCGGATGCGTCCAGTTCGGTACGCACGTCGAGCTTCAGGCCGACGCCCGCGGCGACTTTCTCGGCCAACGCCCTCAGGCCGTGTTCGCGGCTGGGCATGACCAGCGGAGTATGGCGCATGTCGGCAAAGGCGAGGTCCCCCCGGACGGACTGCCGCCGGATTTCCGCCGAATTCTTTTCGCCGACGGCCAGGAACAGATGCTCCTTCATGAGCAATTCCAGGTCCAGCCCCAGGACCGGCGCATCGATGTAGACGAGACCGAAATCGAGCGTGCCGTCCATGATCCATTTGGAGAGATGGCCCGAGAGGCCGGTGACGACCTTGATCGCGATGTTGGGGCACTGGCGCCGCACCTGCTCGATCAGCGGCAGGCTCAGCATGGTGCTCAGGGAACCGGGGATGCCGACCGTCACGGAACCGACCTCGGTAACCTGCCGCGACCTCAGGGCCGCTTTCGCGGCCGCCAGGGTATCCAGGGCGCTGCGCGCGTACCCCAGGAACTCCTTGCCCTCCGGGGTCAGGATGGTGCCATCCTGCCTGCGCTCGAACAACTGGACCTCGAGCTCCTCTTCGAGCAACTTGATCTGCGTGCTGACCGACGGCTGGGAAATGTGCAGCGCCTCGGCCGCCTTGATGATGGACCGATGATCGGCGACGGCGATGAAATAGGAAAGCTGGCGCAGGTTCATCCGGGGGGGAAATACGCGTGATGACGCCCGAGGAGCTGGCGGGCTCGCAGCACCACGGGCAGGTCGACCATCCGCCCCTTGAACGTGCATGCGGCGCGACCCTGAGCCATCTGGGCCTCGAATTCGGCGATCAATTGCCGTGCCTCGTCCACTTCTGCTGCGTCGGGAAGGAAGGCCTCATTGACGATTTCAACCTGTCTGGGGTGGATGCAGAACGCCGCATCGAATCCCAGGGCGCGCGCGCGCCGGATCCGGCCGCGGAAATCGTCAGGATCGGCGAAATCGGCGACGGACCCCACGAACCCGATCGGCGTGATGCCGGCCCGGCGGCACGCCGCCACCGCCATGACATTGGGAATGTACAGGGAATCGTCGCCGACCGCCATCCGCATGCTGACCGCGAGATCCTCGGCGCCCACGATCATGCCGTACATGCGCGGGCTGGCCGCGGCGATCGCCCCCATGTTCGCCAACCCCTCGGGATCCTCCACCATGGCGATCAGCCGAGTGTGGCCGACGGGCAGTCCCTGCTCGACTTCGCAGGCGTCCAGGATCTCTCCGACGAACCGGACACAGGATGCGTCGGGCACCTTGGGCAGGGTCAGCACCGCGACATCCTCGCAGACGGACGCCTCGATGTCCCGCACCGCCAGGCGCCAGGGCCGGTTGATCCGGACAGCCACCCCATAGCCCGCCTGCGCGAACCGGCCGGCGATCGTCCGGACGCGCCCGCGGGCAAGTTCCTTCTCGTCCGGCGCCACGCTGTCTTCGAGATCGATCTGCAGCACGTCGGCGGGCCGTCGCAGGGCGCCTTCCACGAAGCGGTCACTGGTCGCCGGGACGAACAGGATCGAGCGCCAGTATTTCATCTCAAGCATGGGACCTCCGGTGGCCGGACTCGGCTTCCAGGCGTTCTAGGGCATCGACGATCTCGCGGGTGTGCTCGCCCAGGACGGGCGCGGGACGGCGGAATGCCCCCGGCGTGGCGCTCAGTCGGGGAATGATGTTGTGGGCCTTGATTTCGCCCAGGTCGGCGTCCTCGAGGGATACGATCGCCTGCCGGCCCTCGATGTAGGGATGGCCGATCAGATCGGCCACCGAGCAGACCGGTCCGACGGTGACGGCGGCCCGCTCGAACAGGTCCAGGTTTTCCCGCTGCGTGCGCCCGCGGATGAACTGCCCGATGATGGCGTCGAGCTCATCGCGGTTGCGCACGCGCGCGTCGTTGGTGGCGAACCGGGGATCCTCCTTGAGATCCGGCCGGCCGATGGTATCGAAGATGCGCATCGCCATCGACTGCATGGATCCCGACATGGCGACATGCTTGCCGTCCCCGCACTCGTAGACATTGCGCGGCGCGGTATGCGTGGACTGGTTGCCCGAACGCATGGTGGGCTGTCCGGTCAGGCTGGATTTCAGGGCCTCGGAGGAAATGAAGGAAAAGATCGGCTCGAACAGAGACAAGTCCACCACCTGGCCCTTGCCTTCCCGTTCGGCCACGCGCAAGGCGGTCAGAACGCCGGCGGCGCCGTAGATGCCGGCGATCATGTCGGCGAGCGCGAGCGGCGGCAATACGGGAGGCTTGTCGGCATAGCCGTTCAGGTAGGCGAACCCCGACATGGCCTCGACCAGCGTGCCAAACCCTGGCTTGTGACTGAACGGCCCGGTCTGCCCCCAGCCGGACACCCGCACGATCACCAGGCGCGGGTTGATCTCCAGCAGCGCCCCGGGCGCCAGGCCCATCTTTTCGAGGCCGCCCGGCACGAAGTTCTCGACCAGCACATCGGCATGGCGCGCCAGGCGCCTGAGCAGCGACAGACCTTCCTCGGATTTCAGATCGAGGACCATGGACCGCTTGTTGCGCCCGTAGACCTTCCAGTAGATGGCCTCGTCGGCCTCGCGCCAGCTGCGCAGGTCGTCGCCCTTGCCCTCGCGCTCGATCTTGATGACGTCCGCCCCGAAATCGGCGAGGAACAGGGTCAGCATGTTGCCCGCGACCAGGCGGGACAAATCCAGGACCCGTACATCCTTCAACGGGCCTTCGCGCGCCGGATCAAAAGTTTCCATCGATTCGCCTTCCTGCTTCAAAAAGTGATGACCGGCTTGATTTCCTGGTAATTCTTCATGCGTTCGAGCGCCACGTTCACTTCATCGAGGCGATAGCGCCCCGTGATCATCCGCTCGAACGGGAACACACCCTGATGCGCCTCCATGAAGTCCAGGGCCAGCGCATAGCTGCGCGCATCCCCGGAGAAGGAACCGATCACCTGGATGTTCTTCTTGACGATCATGGAGGGCTGGATCTCGACTTTGCCCTCGCCCAACTGGCCGACGATCAGGTAGCGGGCGCCCTTGCGCGCCAATTGCAGGCCCTCATTGAACGCGGCGGGCACCCCGGTGAACTCCATGACGATATCGGCGCCCCTGCCCTGCGTGTGGGACAGCACCTGCTCCAGGCGTTCGGCGGGGGTCGTCCCTTCGACCGGGATACAGACGTCCGCGCCGAACTCCCGCGCCATCTCCAGGCGCGCGGCGGGCGAACCGATCACGATGACCTTGCGCGCGCCACGCACCTTGGCGTTGGCCGTGGCCAGCAGGCCCAGCGGCCCGGCCCCCTGTACCAGGACCGTCTCGTAGGGCTCGATCCGGCCGAGCTGGGACATCGCGTTCATGACCGAGCGCAGCGCGCAACTGGAAAGGCTGGCGAGTTCGCTGGGCACGGAGTCGGGCACTTTCAGCCGGCCGGATTCGGGCAGCACATAGCCGTATTCCGAAAACCCTCCCATGAGGTGGGGCGCCTTCTCCATGGTCTCGTACATGTAGGCCCGGCGGTTGACGCACAACGTCGGCTGGCGCGCCGTGGTGCAGAAGAAGCAGTTGTCGCAAGACGTATGGGTGTAGACGACGCGATCACCGACCTTCAGGTCCTGGCCCACGGAGTCCGTGCGGACCGTATCCCCCAGCGACACGATCCTGCCCACCATTTCATGGCCGATGATCACAGGCAGGTCAACCTTGAGCGACAGTGAACCCTGCCACAGGTGGACGTCGGTGCCGCAGATCGAGCAGGCCTCCATCTTGACCAGGGCGGCCCGCGGTTCGAGATACGCCGGCACCGGCACGTCCTCGATCCTCAGGGGATCCTTGAACTTGCGCAGGACGGCGGCCTTGGAAAATCCGGGCAGAGCGGACATATGCGATCCTTCAGAAGAAATACCGGTACCACGTCGTCAACGCGGGCACGTAGGTGATCAGGGCCAGCACGGCCAACGCGCCGCCCAGGAACCAGAACACATAGCCGAACATGTCGATCAGCCTGGCGCCGTTGGCCCGCTGGGCCACGTACAGGTTCGCCGCCATGGGGGGCGTCAGCAGGCCGATCTCGATGTTGGTGACCAGCACGACCCCGAAATGGACGGGATCGATGCCGTACCCCACCGCGGCGGGCGCCAGCAGCGGCCCCATCAGCAAGGTGGCGGCATTGGTCTCCATGAACATGCCCACCAGAATGAGGACGACGTTCACCGCCAGCAGGAAGACCAGGGGATCCGCGGTCAGACCCGTGGCGGCGGCCGACAGCGCCTGTGGAATCTGCTCGAGGATCATCGCGCGATTGAAGATGCTGGTGAACGCGATGATGGCCAGGATGGCCGCGCTGGCCAGCGCCGTACTTTCCAGTATCTTGCGCAGGTCCGAGGCCGAGGCCTGGCGCGTCAGCAACGTGAGCGCCAGGGCGTAGACGCCGGCCACGGCGGCTGCCTCGGTCGCGGTGAAGACTCCGCTGTAGATCCCCCCCAGGACCAGGATCGGCAGCATCAGCGCCGGCAGGGCCTTGAACAGGACTCCGCCCTTGCCCCGCGGCGCTTCGTCGCGCTGCGTCGGGACCGCGGCGAGAGCGGATTCCACGCCTCCCGGCAAGACCCGCCTCGACAGGAACGCGTGAATGATCGAGAACACGGCGGCGGTCAGGATGCCGGGCACGATCGACGCGAGGAACAGGTTGGTGATCGAGACGCCGACGATCGCGCCGTACAGAATCAGGGGGATCGACGGCGGGATGAGTACCCCGAGCAGCCCCGTCGATGCGTTCAGAGCGGCGGTATAGCCAGGAGAATAGCCGCGCTGGCGCATCTCGACGCCCACGGTCCCGCCCATCGCCGCAACCGTGGCGACCGAAGATCCGGTGATGGCCCCCATCAGGGCGCTGGCCATGACCATGATATGGCCCATGGGCGCCCGGATGCGCGACATGAACAGATCGCACACCGCCGTCAACTGCCGGACCAGACCGCCACGGTTCATCAGTTCGCCGACCAACAGGAACAGAGGAATCGCCAGCAGGGCGAAATTCGATACGATATCGAAAGGCAGCGCTGCCAGCGAAAACGGATCGATGTTCCATGCCTCGGCGTTGACGATCACGATCAGAGCGAAGGCGACCCCGATCGGGACGCCCACCAACAACAGAGCCAGCAGTGCGGTCACGATCATGATGCGGACTCCGGTTGCCGCGCGCGGTCTTGCGCCGGCCCCACCCCACCGCGCCGGAATACGCGCAGCACGTCGCAGACGCCATGGACGGCCATGCAGACCATCCCGGCGAAAAAGAAGAAAATAGGCACATATAGCGGTGTGCCCATGTCCAGCCAGCGCTCGCCGGTCAGCCGGGCGTCTTCGAACAACCCCCAACCCAGCCAGGCGTAGATCGCCGAGAACACCAGCATGAGCAAGGCGACCACCATCGCCGCCAGGCGCCGGACGAGCGGGGAGCGGACCTGTTCGATGACATCCACGGAAATATGCTCGCGCCGGCGTGCGCACATCGCCGACCCCACGAAGGCGAGCGGCGACATCGCCGCCATCGCCCACTCCGCCACGTTGGGCACGGGCCAATCGAAAACCCGGATGCAGACGCCCAGCGCGACGGTCGCCAGCATGACCAGAAGGCTGAGCGAGCACACCAGGTTCTCGATTGCGTACAAGCGGTCTTCCAGCGCGTTCGTCCAGCGCATGATCCGTCCCCCCCCCCCGCCGCGCTTACCGAGGCAACGCCCCGACTTCCTTGCGCAGGGCCGCGACGCGCTCCTTGCCATAGACAGGCTCGAGCTTGGACCAGACCTTGTCGGCGACTGCCCGGAACCCGGCCAGCGCCTCGGGCGAGAGCGTCGTCACCTGCACGCCGCCCTCGGCGATCTTCTTGAGATAGTCGGCGTTCAGCGCCCGGTTGGCCTGGATTTCCTTGGCCGCGACCTCTTCGGCGGTCTGCGTGAATATCCGCTTCTGCTCCTCGCTCAGCCGGTCCCACAGCCGCCGGCTGGCCGCGATCGCGCCCATCGCGTAGACGTGATTGGTCGTCGTCATGTACTTCTGGGCCTCGAACAGCCGCGAGTTGTAAGTGATGCTGGCCCCGTTGTCCTGCCCATCGACCGTACCTTGCTGCAGCGCGGTGAACAATTCCGGGAACGGCATGGCCACGGCCTGGGAACCCGCGGCGATGAAGAAGTCGCGGATGCCGGCGGAGCCGGGCACCCGCAGCTTCAGGCCTTCCAGGTCCGCAGGTTTTTCGACAGGCTTCCTGGAGTTCGTGACCGCGCGGAACTCGAGTTCGAAGAAACCCAGAGTCACCATGCGATGCTTGGCCATGGTCTCGCGCAGCGTGGTCTGCAAAATGCCCTTCGGGTTGTAGAAGATCTTGTCCGCCTCATCGAAGCTGGTCACGATGTACGGCAGGTAATGGAAATCCAGCAGGGGATCGAGACCCGAGAGAGACCCGGGATTGACGAACGCCAGATCCAGCGAGCCCCGGGCCAGATCCCGCGCCAGGGATTCGTCGCCGCCGATCTGGCTGTTGGGGAACACCGCCACCTCGATTTCGCCGTGGGTCCGCTCTTTCAGGAGCCTGGCGAATGCCTGGCTCGCCTGGTCCACCGGGCTGTCGATCGCGAACACGTGCCCCAGCCGGAGCTTGAGGTTCGCCGCGTCCGATGCCGGCGCAACCTGCAGCATCCCGATGGCCAGGATCGTCCCCAGCAGGGCGGTCAGTTTGGGGCGGGTCGTCTTGAATGACTTGAACATGGTGTCGTCTCCTCCCGGCGGTCTTGCCGGACTCATTTATGGTTGATCACTTGTGGTTGATCACGATCGTCTTGGCGACCGTGTATTCCTTCAGCGCCTCGAAGCCTTTTTCACGGCCGTGGCCGCTGCGCTTGAAGCCGCCGAACGGCAGCTCGATCCCGCCGCCCGCGCCATAGCCATTGATGTAGACCTGGCCGACGCGCAGCTTCTTGGCCAAGCGCATCTGGCGCGCTCCGTTCTCCGTCCAGATGCCGGCGATCAGGCCGAAATGCGTGCCGTTGGCGATCCGGATCGCATCGTCCTCGTCATCGAACGGGATGGCGGCCAGCACAGGGCCGAACACCTCGTCCTGCGCCAGTTCGTGGTTCTCATCCACGGGACCCAGCAACGTCGGTTTGACGTAGAAGCCGCCGCCCACCGCGCTGGCATCCAGCCGGCCCTCGCCGATCACGGCAATGCCGTCGGCATGCGCCCGCTCCAGAAAGCCCCGGACCCGCTCGCATTGCACGGCGCTGATCACCGGCCCGCAATCCAGGTCCGCGTCATGGGAGCCGACGCGCACGGCATTGACCCGCTTGGCCAGCGCGGCGACGAATTCCTCGTAGATCGTCCGCTGGATCAGCACCCGGCTGCCCGCCGAGCATGTCTGGCCGGTGTTCTGAATGATGGCCGAGACGATTACGGGCAGGGCCTTTTCCACGTCGGCATCGTCGAACACGATCTGCGGGGACTTGCCGCCCAGTTCGAGCACGCAGGGCACGTGATTGTCGGCCGCCGACTTCTGCACCAGGGTACCGACCTCGGGGGATCCCGTGAACGACAGAAAATCGACATCGGGGTTCGCCGTCAACGCCGCGCCCGCCTCTTCGCCATAGCCCGTCACCAGATTGATCACCCCGGCCGGGATGCCGACATCGATCGCCAGCTCGGTCAAGCGGACGATGCTCAGGCAGGCTTCCTCGGCGGGCTTGAGGACCGCAGTATTGCCAGCGGCCAGCGCGGCGGCGATCGTGCGTCCGAACATCTGCGCGGGATAGTTCCAGGGGATGATGTGACCCGCGACACCCCGTGGTTCGCGCACGATCAGCACCTGGTAGCCTTCCAGGAAGGGAATCGTCTCGCCATGGAGCTTGTCCGCCGCGCCCCCGTAGTATTCGAAATACCGGGCGGTGGCCGCCACGTCGTTGCGAGCGAGCTTCATGGCCTTGCCGGTGTCGAGAGCTTCGATCCGGGCCAGTTCCTCGGCGCACTCGGCGATCCTCAGGCCCAGTTTCGAGAGCAGGCGGCCGCGATCGACCGCCGGAGTCTGCCCCCAGACACCCTCGAAGGCCCGCCGCGCGGCCGCGACCGCCGCATCGATGTCTGCCTTGCCGCCACGCGAGATGGCGCCGATCCGCTGCCCCGTGCTCGGCGAGACGACCTCGATGACATCGCCGTTGCGGGCCTCCCGCCACTTGCCGTCGACCAGGATGGTCTTGATGCTTTCCGTCATGTCGTTCGTCCTCCGCTTCCAGCTGATGCGGGCCATGCGTGGGCAAGCCCGTGAATTGGAAGCAGTCTAAGAACAATCGAAGGCAGCGGCCAATACTCTTTGTTGATGGGCGCTTAGGCCCAGGCTATGTCGGTACTAACCCCGAACCAGGAAAACGGCCTACGGACGCCTTATCCAGAAACCGCTTGATTTACAAAAGGAATTCCGCATAAAATACAGGGCTTGGCCTTGTCCCCATCGGATCGGGCCGTTTTTGGCATACCCGGCAGGTCGACGGGCAGGCACCGATACCAAGGGCCATCCCCAGGCATCCATCCCCTGAACGTCGCACGGCCCCGGGCATTCTCACAGGAAATCCCCATGTACGCGGTCATAAAAACCGGCGGCAAGCAATATCGCGTTTGCGCCGGCCAGAAACTGAAAATCGAACAGATACCGGCTGACATTGGGCAAGAAATCTCGCTCGACCAGGTGTTGTCCGTCGGCGAAGGCGAAACGCTGAAAATCGGCGCCCCCTTCGTCGAAGGCGCCGCGGTCAAAGCCACCGTTCTTGCACAAGGCCGTCACGACAAGGTCAAGATCTTCAAGATGCGCCGTCGCAAGCACTACCAGAAGCACCAGGGCCATCGTCAGAACTACACCGAAATCCGCATCGACGCCGTTGCGGCCTGATCCGGTCATCGTATTTAGGAGCTCATCATGGCACACAAAAAGGGCGGCGGCTCGACTCGCAACGGCCGCGATTCCGAATCGAAACGACTGGGCGTGAAAGTCTACGGCGGCCAGCGGATCTCGGCCGGCGGCATCATCATCCGCCAGCGCGGCACCCAGTTCCACCCCGGCGTCAACGTCGGCATCGGCAAGGACCACACGCTGTACTCCCTGGTGGACGGCGTCGTGCAATTCTCCATCAAGGGCGCGCTGAACAAGCGCACCGTTTCGGTGAACGCGGCGAACTGATCCCGGTCGCCATGCGCGCAAAGGCCCTGCCTGCCGGCAGGGCCTTTTTGTATTGGATAAAATGAATCCCGCGCGTCCATCGCGCGCGAGACCGCCTCACCGTTCGGGCCAAGGCCCCGGAATCCACCATGAAATTCGTAGACGAAGCCACCATCGAGGTCATCGCCGGCAAGGGCGGCAATGGCGTCGCCAGCTTCCGCCGGGAAAAATTCATTCCCATGGGCGGCCCCGACGGCGGCGACGGCGGCCGTGGGGGATCGATCCTGGCCGTGGCCGACCGCAACATCAACACCCTCATCGACTATCGCTACGCGCGCCTGCATCGCGCCAAAAATGGCGAGAATGGCCGGGGGTCGGACCAGTACGGCGCCGGCGCGCCCGACATCGTCCTGCGCATGCCGGTCGGCACCGTGGTCTACGACGCGGACACCGGCGAACAACTGTTCGACCTGGACCGCCACGGCGAACAGGTCACGCTGGCGGCGGGCGGCAACGGCGGCCTGGGCAATCTGCACTTCAAGTCCAGCGTCAACCGCGCGCCGCGCCAGTTCACCCCCGGCCGCGAGGGCGAACAGCGCCGCCTGCGCCTGGAACTGAAAGTACTGGCCGACGTGGGCCTGCTGGGCATGCCCAACGCGGGCAAGTCCACCCTGATCACGCGCGTGTCCAACGCCCGCCCGAAGATCGCCGACTATCCCTTCACCACCCTGCACCCGAACCTGGGCGTGGTGCGCACCTCGCCGTCGCACAGCTTCGTCATCGCCGACATCCCCGGCCTGATCGAGGGCGCCTCGGAAGGCGCCGGCCTGGGCCACCTGTTCCTGCGCCACCTCAGCCGCACCCGCGTGCTGCTGCACCTGCTGGACGTGCATTCGCCCGATCCGGACATCGACGCCTGCGCCCAGGCCGTGCTGGACGCCCAGGCCATCGCGCGCGAACTCGAGCGCTACAGCCCGGACCTGGCCGCCAAGCCGCGCTGGCTGGTGCTGAACAAGATGGACATGGTGGAGGACCCCGCCGCCGTCCAGGACCGCATCTGCCGCGAACTCGGCTGGACGGGGCCGGTCTTCGGCATCTCCGCCCTGACAGGCGAGGGCACCCAGGCCCTGACAGGCGCGCTGCAGTCCTGGCTGGACGAACAGCGGCGCGGCGCCCACGCTCACGACGAAGACCCCCGCTTCAGGCGCGGCGATACGCCCCCGGGCGCGGGCACGGCCCCGGATGCGCCGGACGTCCCCGATCAGGACGACCCTCGCTTCGCCCGCTGAGATTTCCGCCTCCGTTTTCCGCCTCGTGCCGCCCACCATCATGACCCGTCCGGATCTTCCCTCTTCCGTCGCCCAGGACGCGCGACGCCTCGTCCTCAAGGTCGGCTCCTCTCTGGTCACCAACGAGGGCCGGGGCATCGACCTGGAGGCCGTCGCCCAATGGGCGGAGCAGATCGCGGGCCTGCACGCCTCGGGCCGGCAACTGGTGCTGGTGTCCAGCGGCGCGATCGCCGAAGGCATGGCGCGCCTGGGCTGGCCCCGACGGCCCAAGCTCATGCCGGAACTGCAGGCGGCGGCGGCCGTGGGCCAGATGGGCCTGATCCAGGCCTACGAGGCGGCCTTCGCCCGCCACGGCGTGCGCACCGCCCAGATCCTGCTGACGCACGAGGATCTGGCCGACCGGCGCCGCTACCTGAACGCGCGCAGCACGCTGAACACCCTGCTGGCCCTGGGGGTGGTGCCCATCGTCAATGAAAACGACACGGTCGTCACCGACGAGATCCGCGTGGGGGACAACGACACCCTGGGCGCCCTGGTGACCAATCTGATCGAGGCCGACGTGCTGGTCATCCTGACCGACCAGTCCGGCCTGTACAGCGCCGATCCGCGCAAGCATCCGGATGCGCGCTTCATCCACCAGGGCCAGGCGGGCGATCCGGCGCTGGAAGCGATGGCGGGCGGTTCGGGCAGCGCCATCGGCACGGGCGGCATGCTGACCAAGGTCCTGGCCGCGCGGCGCGCCGCCAACAGCGGCGGCCACACCATCATCGCGTCCGGCCGCGAGCCCGCCGTCCTGCGGCGCCTGGCCTCGGGCGAACCGATCGGCACCGAACTGCGCGCCGTCCTGCCGGTCCGCTCGGCCCGGCAGCGCTGGCTGGCCAACCACCTGCGCCTGCGCGGACGCGTCACCCTGGACGCCGGCGCCGTGCGCGCGCTGACCCAGAGCCACCGCAGCCTGCTGCCCATCGGCGTGATCGCCGTCGAGGGCGATTTCGAACGCGGCGACGTGGTGGCCTGCGTGGACGAGCACGGCGTCGAATGCGGACGCGGCCTGATCAACTATTCGTCCGCCGACACGGCGCGCATCCTGCGCCAGCCCAGCGCCCGCATCGCGGAGATCCTGGGCCACCTGTCCGACCCGGAACTGATCCACCGCGACAACATGGTCGTGGCGCGACCGCGCGCCTAGGACGCCGGCCCGCCCCCGCGTCTCCGCCTGCCGCGGGAATCTTCTGGAAAGGCCGCCGGCTACTTTTCAGCGGAAAGATCTACAGGAATATGCTCTACAGGAATATACATCGCCAGCCGTTCCAACATTGCTAACATTGATTTTTCCTGGCTCGACTCCACATTATCCTGCCCTCTCAATATCTTCGAAGCGTTACTCAGCTTGTTGACCCAGTCCTTTCCGTCCTCGCCGTTCGTGACGATTGCGTTCATGTCAGCGCGTAATTGCCAAGCCCCGTCCCCTCGCCATACCTCACTGAAACTTATGGATTGAAGCGCTTCCTTCACAGCACGCAACTGCTCCTGCCGCTCGGGCGTGCCCACCGCCGCCAACTCCTCAGGCAAACGTGTGCGAATATCCGCTAAACGTTCCCGGTACAACGGTTTGAATCCATTCAACCGTTCCCGCACCTGTTCCCGCTCCTGTCCCCGCACTTGTTCCCGCACTTGTTCCCGCACCTGTTTCAACACGGCGGCAACTTGCTCTCGCTGAGTCGGATGCACATGTTTCAACACTTCCTCTGCTTTAGAATCATTCAATTTTGTGTTCACGGAGCGCAACTTTTGAGCGTCCAAACTCGACCGCAGTGATTCTATGCCCCGCAGCGTGGTCAACTCCCCACCGGACCTTTCCGCCAGTTCAACCGCGGCCAGCGCGATCGACCGGTACGCCTTCGAATCATCAACCCGCGCCAGATTACCCAACAGATTGTTGATACAGCGTTGATTATCACGCGCCGAATACACCCGCGACCGCAGCGCCCGTGGCACGAGGCCGGTCTTGACCGCCACGACCCGGGTCAGGAACTGGCTGAACCTTTGCCGCGTACTGAGCTTGGCCCGAAAGGCGTCACCTTTCTGCGCGGTAAAGGCAGCGTCTGGCCTTGTCCCCGCTCCGTTCAAAGCGCCACTTTTATCTTTATTGACCGCAGCGCCCTGCGCGAAAGAACCGGCGTTCCCTGTATTGAGCTTAAATGAATCGACACCCATAATGCCACCCTCCACGTATCCATCGTGCCCGCCGCGCGACCCGGAATCCAGGCGCGCGTTCTCCCTGCCTCCGGCGGGGCCGGTCCGGCATCGTTCAATGAGTAACGCCCCCCTCCTTCGGCGTTCCCTCGGGAGAAGCATCGGCCGGACCCGCGCCGGCTAGCGCTGCGCCGGAATGAACTGGGTCTCCTTGACCTCTTCCATCACCACGCAGCTCTTGGTCTGGGTCACCCCCGGCAGGCGCAGCAGGATCTCGCCCAGCAGATTGCGGTACTGGCCGATTTCCTTGATCCGCGCCTTGATCATGTAGTCGAAGTCCCCGGACACCAGGTGGCATTCGAGCACCTGCGGCACGCACAGCACCTCGCGGCGGAAGTCCTCGAAGGTGCGGCCGGACTTGCTGGACATGCTGATTTCCACGAACACCAGCAGGCCGGCGTCCAGGGCGGAGGGCGAGACCCGGGCGTGATAGCCCGTGATCACGCCATCGCGCTCCAGACGGCGCACCCGCTCGATGCAGGGCGTCACCGTCAGTCCCACCGCATCGGCCAGCTCCGTCATCGACAGGCGGCCGTTCTGCTGCAGCAGGTCCAGAATGCGGCGGTCGATCTTGTCCAGGGCATGGACGGATTCCTTTTGCACGCGCATGATGATTCTCCGGAAAAGGGGGATCGACAGGGGTTCGAACCCGCGTCCGCGCGCGAAAAACCGCCCTGAAAAGCCCCGGGACGCGCACACGGTGCGGCGCACCAGGATTTTGTCCTGCGCACCCACACGGGTCTTCGCCATTACTTGCAGATTTTCATGAAAACTTCATTTTTTCATAAAAATTTATCTGGGTACATTGCCTATCATCATGAAAAATTAATCCATCGAGGATACATCATGAAGGTTCTGGTTCTAGGGGCGGGCGTCGTGGGCGTCACGAGCGCCTATTACCTGGCCCGGCAAGGGCATGAAGTCACCGTGATCGACCGCGAGGCCGGCACGGCGGAGGAAACCAGCTTCGGCAACGCCGGCCAGCTGTCCTTCGGCTATTCCTCGCCCTGGGCCGCGCCCGGCATTCCGCTGAAGGCGCTCAAATGGCTGTTCACGCCACACGCCCCGCTGACCATCCGGCCCGACGGCAGTCTGTTCCAGCTGCGCTGGATGCTGGACATGTGGCGCAACTGCACGCCGGCCCGCTACGCCGCCAACAAGGACCGCATGCTGCGCCTGTCGGCCTACAGCCGCCAGTGCCTGCACGCGCTGCAGGCCGACACCGGCATCCAGTTCGAGAGCCGGCGCCAGGGCACGCTGCAGGTCTTCCGCACCCAGAAGCAGATGGACGACGCCCAGCGCGACGTCCAGGCCCTGAGCGACGCCGGCGTCGCCCACGAACTGGTCGACGGCGACCGGCTGACCCGGTACGAGCCCGCGCTGGCCCAGGTCCGCCACAAGCTGGTCGGCGGCCTGCGCACGCCGGACGACGAGACCGGCGACTGCCGCCTGTTCACCCAGGCCCTGGCCCGGCTGGCCGAGGCCGAGGGCGTGCGCTTCCAGTATGGCGAGACCATCCAGTCCCTGCAGACGGCGGGCGACCGCGTCACGGGCGTGCACTGCACCTCCGGCCTGGAGCGGGCCGACGCCTACGTGGTCGCGCTGGGATCGTATTCGCCCCTGCTCCTGCGCGGCCTGGTCAATATCCCGGTCTACCCCATGAAAGGTTATTCCATCACTGTGGACATCGCCGACCCGGACCGGGCGCCGGTGTCCACCCTGCTGGACGAGACCTACAAGATCGCCCTGACCCGCTTCGACCAGCGCATCCGCGTCGGCGGCATGGCCGAGGTCGTGGGCTACGACACCGCCCTGGACCCGCGCCGCCAGCGGACCCTGGAAATGGTGCTGAACGACCTGTTCCCGGGCAGCTACGCCCCGGGCGACGTACATTTCTGGACCGGACTGCGCCCCAAGACCCCGGACAGCACGCCCATCGTAGGCCCCACCCGGCTGGGCAACCTGTTCCTGAACACCGGCCACGGCACGCTGGGCTGGACCATGTCCTGCGGCAGCGGCCGGCTGATCGCGGACATCGTGTCCGGCAGGCAGACCGATATCCGCCACGACGACCTGGGCGTCCAGCGCTACCACTGACCAGCGGCCGGCTCAGATTTCCCAGACGTAACCGTAGCCGCGCAGGGACTCGACCGGCGGCTCCATGCCGGCCCGCAGCCCCCGCCAGCGCAGGCGGCTGATGACGCCGCGCGGCTTGGGATCGTGCGGATGGCGTCCGCAGGCATGCCGCCAGGCCTGGAGCAGAGCCCGGTTGAGCATGGCGTGGCTGGCGACGTGGCCGGGCGCCTCGAACAGGCAGACCAGGATCGCGCGCTCCGAGACCGTCAGGCGCAGCGAAGCGCCATCGCGATGCCGCAGGCTCCAGCCCTGGTCCTCCAGGAACCAGGGACCGATACCGGGCGCCGGGCCGACCGCCATGTCCACGACACGGTCGAGACGGCGCAGACGCAGCGCCCGCAGGACGGCGGCCAGCAAGACAGGCGGTTCACCCTGCCGCATCACCCAATCCACCCCGACCCGCAGCAGCGCCGTCAGCTCGCCCCGGCGGGCGGGCCCCATGACGGCCACCAGGTCCAGCGGCAGATCCATATCACGGGCCAGCCTGGCCGCGCGGCAATTGGCGGCCGCGTCCGCCATCAGCAGCGCGGCATCGCACGCCAGCATGCCGGCCCGGACCGTTTCCCGGTCGGCGTCTTCGATGGAGCCGCAGCGCCGCACCCGGCACCCCTCGGCCCGCAGGTACCGCAAGTTGGCGTTGTCCTCCGGCGCCAACGCCCAGATCCGGCGGCCTTGCATACGATTCCCCTTCATCGATCCGCTGAATATTACAAATGTATTATTTCACGAACACCAATGTGATTCATCTTTTTAGTCCAATGGGCGGGTGGAAACCTTTGCAGAACGGCTCCGGCACGCCCGGCTCCTGCGCGGCCTGTCGCAGGAGGCACTGGCGCGCGCCTGTGGCCTGTCGCAAAGCGCCATCTCCAGCTACGAGAATGGCACCCGCCAATCACCGAAGAAACTGCTGAACCTGGCCCAGGTTCTGGAAGTGGACATCTACTGGCTGAGCCGCGGCCTGGGCGACATGACACCGGTCCCCGGCGCGACCGACTCACTGGGGGAAGGCGCCTGGCCCTTCTCCTCGATCGACCCCCGGCAATTCTGGACCCTGACCCGCAAGGACCGCCTGGTCGTGGAAAGCGCCGTTGGCGCCCTGATCGACAGCCTGCTGATTTCAGGGAAAGAATAAGACAGCGCTTTCCGGCCAAGGGCGACCCGACGGCGAAAGGCCCCCTCCCCCCCGCGGGGCGGGTATACTGCACCACACGCAGGGGTACTCGCCGGCCCGACCGGCGTGTTGAGAGAAACCCTTCGTACCAGTACGGATAATGCCGATGCTGGGAGCGTGCGCGGTTTCCTCCCCGGTTTCCAGTTCATTCCCGAAACCATTCCTCCCTGGAACGCGCTTCCCCCCTCCCCGACTCGGCTCCATTTCCGAATCCTTTTCGAACCTGGAGCTACATCTTGAACGCCAATCCGCAATTCCTGGCCGCCCGCGCCACCGTCGACCTGGCCGCCGTCGAGCCGCTGCCGCAATCCCGCAAAATCCACGTCACCGGCTCCCGGTCCGACATCCGCGTGCCCTTTCGCGAAATCAGCCAGGATGACACGCCCACCCTGTTCGGCGGCGAGTCCAACCCGCCCCTGACGGTCTACGACACCAGCGGCCCATACACCGACCCCGACGCGACCATCGACATCCGCAAGGGCCTGTCCGCCCCGCGCCTGCCCTGGATCCTGGAGCGCGGCGACACCGAGGAACTGCCCGGCCTCACCAGCCAGTACGGCCGCGCCCGGCTGGCCGACCCGGAGCTGGACGCGCTGCGCTTCGACCTGAAGCGCGCGCCGCGCCGCGCCCGCGCCGGCGCGAACGTGACCCAGATGCACTACGCCCGCCGGGGCATCGTGACGCCCGAAATGGAATTCGTCGCGATCCGCGAGAACCTGCGCCGCGAACAGTACGTCGAATCGCTGCGCCAGAGCGGCCCGGACGGCGCCCGCCTGGCCGAGCGCCTGACCCGCCAGCATCCCGGCCAATCCTTCGGCGCCGCCATCCCCGAACGGATCACGCCCGAGTTCGTGCGCGACGAGGTCGCCCGCGGACGCGCCATCATCCCGGCCAACATCAACCATCCCGAGGTCGAGCCCATGGCCATCGGGCGCAACTTCCTGGTCAAGGTCAACGCCAACATCGGCAATTCCGCCATCCGCTCCGACATCAGCGAGGAAGTCGAGAAGATGACCTGGGCGATCCGCTGGGGCGGCGACACGGTGATGGATCTGTCCACCGGCAAGCACATCCACGAGACGCGCGAATGGATCATCCGCAACTCCCCCGTGCCCATCGGCACGGTGCCCATCTACCAGGCGCTGGAAAAGGTCGGAGGCATCGCCGAGGAGCTGAACTGGGAGATCTTCCGCGACACGCTGATCGAGCAGGCCGAGCAGGGTGTGGACTATTTCACCATCCACGCGGGGGTGCGCCTGCCCTTCGTGCCCATGACGGCCAGCCGCATGACGGGCATCGTGTCGCGCGGCGGCTCGATCATGGCCAAGTGGTGTCTGGCGCACCACAAGGAAAGCTTCCTCTACGAACGCTTCGAAGACATCTGCGAGATCATGAAGGCCTACGACGTCAGCTTCTCGCTGGGCGACGGCCTGCGGCCGGGATCGGGCTACGACGCCAACGACGAGGCCCAGTTCGCGGAACTGCGCACGCTGGGCGAGCTGACCCGGGTCGCCTGGGAGCACGACGTGCAGGTGATGATCGAGGGTCCGGGCCACGTGCCCATGCAGATGATCCGCGAGAACATGGACCTGCAGCTCAAGCACTGCCACGAGGCCCCGTTCTACACCCTGGGCCCGCTGACCACGGACATCGCGCCGGGCTACGACCACATCACCTCGGGCATCGGCGCGGCGCTGATCGGCTGGTACGGCACGGCCATGCTGTGCTACGTCACACCCAAGGAGCACCTGGGCCTGCCCAACAAGAAGGACGTGAAGGACGGCATCATCACCTACAAGATCGCCGCCCACGCGGCCGATCTGGCGAAGGGCCACCCGGGCGCGGCGATCCGCGACAACGCCCTGTCCAAGGCGCGCTTCGAGTTCCGCTGGGAGGACCAGTTCAACCTGGGCCTGGACCCGGACACGGCGCGCGCCTTCCACGACGAGACCCTGCCCAAGGACTCGATGAAGGTGGCGCACTTCTGCTCCATGTGCGGCCCCAAGTTCTGCAGCATGAAAATATCGCAGGACGTGCGCGACTACGCCAGGGAGAACGGCCTGGACGAAGCCGCGGCCCTGGCCCAGGGCATGGCCGCGAAGTCGGCGGAGTTCATCAGCCAGGGGGCGGAAATCTACCAGAAGGCGTGACAAGCGTGCGGTGCGGGCAAGTGAGCCCCCGCACCTTGCGCACCGCTCACGGGACGAGACATGACAAGCACACCTCTCGCCTCAACGACGAATAAGACCGAACACTAACGCCATGGAACTGATCGGTCTCGGACTCTATACGCCCACTCAGGCGGCTCGCCTCACGGGGGCGAACCCCCGTGAGGTTCGCCGCTGGCTGTTCGGGTACAAGAACCAAGCCGGCGAACGGCTTCCCCCGCTCTGGCAACCCCAGTTCGCCCAGTCCGACGAAAAAATCATCGGCTTCATGGACCTGATGGAGCTGCGTATCGTCAAGGCCTTCGCACGCCACGGCGTTCCTATGCAAACCATCCGGGCAGCGATCCAATCGGCGCGCCAGCTATTCAACACGCCATATCCTTTCACCGCAAACCGGTTCCTGACTGACGGCAAATCCATTTTTCATGAGGCCATCAATCAAGAACCCCTGCTCACGGACCTGCTGAAAAGACAGATGATCTTCGAGTCCATCATCCGCCCGAGCCTCTATGCCGGCATTGAATTCGATGCGAACGGCACGGCCACACGATGGTATCCACTCAAGAACAGCAAGGCGGTCATCCTGGACCCCAAGCTGTCCTTCGGGCGCCCCTCCCTGAGCAGATTCGGGATCCCCACGGAAGTCATCGCCACCGCCGTCAAAGTCGAAGGCGACAAGAAACAGGTCGCTGCGCAATACGATATCCCGGTTGCCGACGTATCCGCCGTAAAGTTCGAAGCGCAGCTCATGGCGACGTGAGATTCCTGTTCGACAACAATCTGTCACCCCATTTCGCTGCGGCATTGCATGAGCTTTGCCAAGGCGCTTCGCGGCACCAAGTCATTCACCTGGGCCAGAAATTCCCCCGAAATGCGCCGGATCACGAATGGATCACCGCGCTGTCAGTAGAGGGCGGCTGGGCCAGCGTATCCCAAGACGGTTTTCGCAAGAATGACCTGGAGCGCGAGGCACTACGCAAATGCGGGCTCGCCGTTTTTGTGTTGTCCAGACAATGGATGGATCACGCCTATTGGGCCAAAGCCCGGAATCTGGTGAAATGGTGGCCTGCAATCGAAGATTACCAAGCCCGTATTCAGGGCGGCGCCGCTGTACGCATACCCTGGAGAATGACGGGCCGCTTCGAGCAAATTCGCCTCTGACGGACCCGTCAGCTTCTGCTTTCTCCCGCCAAACCCAACAAGACCAAGTTCCAGACACCGGGACCTGGTGCAAGCTTATTTCACCGCGTACAGGAACAATTCCACGCGGCGGTTCAGTGCGCGGCCCTCGGCGGTATTGTTGTCGCCCACCGGGCTGGCCGCGCCGCGGCCTTCGGCCATGAGGCGATCGGCGGCCACGCCCTGTCCCGCCAGGTACTGCGTCACCGCGCCGGCCCGGCGCCGGGACAGCGGCACGTTGATGGCGTCGGTTCCCGTGGAGTCGGTGTAGCCGATCGCCTTGGCGCGCAGTTCGGGATGCTGGCTCAGGGCTCGCGCCACACTGTCCAGGACCGGCAGCAGCGCCGGCTTCAGCACGGCCTTGTTGGTGTCGAACGAAACGTTGCTGGGGATGTTGACCTTCAGGGTGCCGTCGGGCATTTCGATGACGGCGATCCCCAGACTGGATGCGCCGGATTTCTCGACGTCCTGCTTGACCACTTTCCAGTTGTAGCCGACGACGCTGCCCACCACGGTGCCAAGGCCGGCGCCGATCAGGGCCGCCTGGCTGCTGTCGCCGATCAGGACCCCCAGCCCGGCGCCCAGGGCGGCCCCCGCGCCGGCCCCCACCGCCGTGTTCTGGCCCTGGGGCGACATATTGGCGCAGGCCGTCAAGAGCACCAGGCTGCCGATCACCGCCGTCCGGGCGGCCCGTTCCGTTGCTGTGCGCATCGCGTTCTCCTTGTTGTGCGAACGGGGACAGCGTAGCAAGAAGCCCGGAAGGCGGTGTAAGTCGATGCTGCGAAAAACGACACGACATTTCCGCCGGAAACGCCCGGGCGCGCGGGATGCGCCAAGCGGACGGGCGCGGCAAGCCGCGCCCGTCGGGATCGAGCCGGAAAAAAGATGATCAGTGCAGGATCTGGCTGAGGAACAGCCTGGTGCGCTCGTTCTGCGGATTGTCGAAGAAGGCGTCCGGCGCGTTCTCTTCGATGATCTCGCCGTGGTCCATGAAGATCACCCGGTCGGCGACCTTGCGCGCGAAGCCCATTTCATGGGTCACGCACAGCATCGTCATGCCGGTTTCCTCGGCCAGTTCGACCATGACATCCAGCACTTCCTTGACCATTTCCGGGTCCAGGGCGGAGGTCGGCTCGTCGAACAGCATGATCTTGGGGTTCATGCACAGCGACCGGGCGATGGCCACGCGCTGCTGCTGGCCGCCGGAGAGCTGGCCCGGAAACTTGTTCGCCTGGTCGGGGATGCGCACCCGTTCCAGGTATTTCATGGCGGTCGCCTCGGCCTCGGCCTTGGGGCGCTTGAGCACCCAGACCGGGCCCAGCGTCAGGTTCTCCAGCACGGTCATGTGGGGGAACAGGTTGAAGTGCTGGAACACCATGCCGACGTCGCGGCGTATGGCCTCGATCTGTTTCAGATCGTTGGTCAGTTCGGTGCCATCGACGATGATCCGGCCCTCCTGGTGCTCCTCCAGGCGGTTGATGCAGCGGATCATGGTCGACTTGCCCGACCCGGAAGGTCCGCAGATCACGATGCGTTCGCCGGGCGCGACGTCCAGGTTCAGGTCCTTCAGGACGTGGAACTGACCGTACCACTTGTTGACGTTCTGCAGGCGGATGATGGGTTCCGACATGGGCGGAGGCTCCTGCGGCGGGGTCGTCGCCCCGCCGGTACACGAAGATTAACGACGCTGCCCCTGATCCAGCTTGCGTTCCAGCGACAGGCTGTAGCGCGAGATCGAGTAGCAGAAGATGAAGTAGATGACCGAGATGAACAGGTAGGATTCCGTGCTGAAGCCGCGCCAGACGGCGTCGGACACGGCAGCCTTGGCCGCCTGGGTGAGGTCGAAGATGCCGATGATCACCACCAGGGACGTATCCTTGAACAGGGAGATGAAGATCCCCACCAGCGGCGGGATGACGATCTTCAGCGCCTGCGGCAGGATGATCTTGCGCATCTGCTGCCAGTAGCCCAGTCCCAGCGAATCGGCGCCCTCGTACTGGCCCTTGGGGATGGCCTGCAGCCCGCCGCGCACGGTCTCGGCCACGTAGGCCGCCGCGAACAGGATGATGGCGATCTGGGCGCGCAGCAGTTTGTCGATGGAGAAGCCCTCCGGCAGAAACAGCGGCAGCATCACCGAGGACATGAACAGCAGGCTGACCAGGGGCACGCCGCGGATGAGCTCGATGTAGACCACGCACACGGCCTTGACGCCCGGCATGTGCGACCGCCGCCCCAGGGCCAGCAGCAGTCCGAAGGGGAACGCGAAGGCGATGCCGAAAGTCGACAGGATCAGGGTCAGCGGCAGGCCGCCCCACTTGGCGTTTTCCACGTAGGTGAGGCCCAGGACCCCGCCCCACATCAGCACGCCGACGGCCACCAGGGCGGCGATCCACAGCAGCCCCAGGAACGGCTTCCAGAACCAGCGGATGCAACTGCAGACGATGACCCCCACCAGGATCGCGGAGGCCAGCAAGGGCCGCCACTGCTCGTCGTAGGGATAGATGCCGAAGAGGATGAGGCGGTGCTTTTCACGCACGAAGGCCCAGCAATAGCCGCCGGTTTCCCGGCACTGGGCCGCCGTGGTGGCGGCGAAGTCGGGCTTGACGAACAGGTAGTCGATCAGGGCCGGGATCGCCAGCAGCAGGATCCACAGGACCAGGATCGTCAGGATCGCGTTCAGCGGCGAGGAGAACAACCGGCTGCGCAGCCAGCCGAGCACGCCCGTGTCGGCGCGCGGCGGCAGGCGATCGGTGCCAGGGAGAGTGCGGTCCATCTATCGCTCCACCAGCGCGATGCGCTTGTTGTACCAGTTCATGAAGATCGAGATCGACAGGCTGACCACCAGATAGGCCGCCATGATGATCATGATGCCCTCGATGGCCTGCCCGGTCTGGTTCAGGATGGTGTTGGTGACGGCTACGATGTCGGGGTAACCGATGGCCACGGCCAGCGAACTGTTCTTCGTCAGGTTCAGGTACTGGCTGGTCATGGGAGGGATGATCACCCGCATGGCCTGGGGCAGGATCACCAGCCGCAGGGTGCGCGCCCGCGACAGGCCGATCGAGGAAGCGGCCTCCCATTGGCCCTGGCTGACGGCCTGGATGCCGGAACGCACGACTTCGCCCACAAAGGCCGAGGTATAGGTCACCAGCCCCAGCAGCAGCGCCGAGAATTCTGGCGACATGTTCAGCCCGCCCTGGAAGTTGAAGCCCTTGAGTTCGGGCCGGTCCAGCTCCAGCGAGCCGCCGCTGATCCAGAAAGCCAGCAGAGGCACGACGATCAACAGGCCCAGGGCGGCCCGCCCCAGGGGGAAGATCTTGCCGGTGGCGTCCTGGTGGCGGCGCGCCCAGTGGGCCAGCAGCACGATCAGTACGATGGCCAGCGCCAGCCCGCCGAAGATCCAGTCCATGGCGTCGCCCTTGAACCAGGGGATCTTGAAGCCGCGGTTGGAGATGAAGACGTCCGGCAGGGGCTGCAGCGCCTGCCGGGGGCCGGGCATGATCTCGGTGATGAGGGCATACCAGAAGAACAACTGCAGCAGCAGCGGGATGTTGCGCATGACCTCGATGTAGAGGCCGGCCAGGCGCGCGAGCAGCCAGTTCTTCGACAGGCGGCTGATGCCCAGCAGCGTGCCGAACAGGGTGGCGGCGATCACCCCGATCACGGAGACCTTGAGGGTGTTCAGCAGGCCGACCACGACCGCGTGGCCGTAGGTGTCGGCGGGGGAATAGTCCACCATCGATTCGCCGATGGCGAAGCCGGCTTCCTCGTGCAGGAAACCGAAACCGGTGGAGATGTTGCGCGCCGCCAGGTTGTGCAGCGTGTTGGAGGCCAGGTACCACACACCCAGGGCGACGAGGCCCAGGATCAGGACCTGGTAGATCAGCGCGCGCGTGGCCGGATCGTTCCAGGACCAGCGCCGGCGCGGCGCCCTGGGTGCGCGAGGTGTCGTTTCAGTCATAGGATGCGGGCGGTGAAGGCGGCGGCCGCCGCCGCCGGAATCCGGCCGCCGGGAGACTCCCGGCGGCCGAAAGAGCCGTGGACCGGATCAGGCGATCAGCGGATCGGCCAGGCGTACATCACGCCGCCCTTGGTCCACTGGGCGTTCAGGCCGCGTTCCAGCTTGAGCGGGGAGCCCATGCCGATGTTGCGCTCGAACGATTCGCCGTAGTTGCCGACCTGCTTGATGATGTTGTAGGCCCACTTCTTGTCCAGACCCAGGCCCTTGCCCATGTCGCCGGACACGCCCAGGATGCGCTGGATGTTGGGGTTGGGGCTCTTCAGCATCTCGTCCAGGTTCTTCGAGTCGATGCCGTATTCCTCGGCCTCGATCATGGCGTTCAGCGCCCAGCGCACGACCATGAACCATTCGTCGTCGCCCTGGCGGACCATGGGGCCCAGGGGTTCCTTGGAGAAGTCCTCCGGCAGGATGACGTAATCGTCCGGCGTGGCCGAGGACGCGCGCAGGCTGCCCAATTGGGATTTGTCGCTGGTGACGACGTCGCAGCGGCCGGACTCGAAGGTGCGGAAGCCTTCTTCGGAGGTGTTGATCACGACCGGCTTGAAGTCGAGCTTGTGGGCGCGGAACCAGTCGGCCAGGTTCAGTTCGGTGGTGGTGCCCTGCAGCACGCAGACCGCGGCGCCGCCCAGTTCGGTGGCGCTCTTGACGCCCAGGCTCTTCTTGACCAGCACGCCCTGGCTGTCGTAGTAGTTGACCCCGGCGCTCATCAGGCCCAGCGTGGTGTCGCGGGTCATGGTGGCGGTGGTGTTGCGGGTCAGGACGTCGACTTCGCCGGATTGCAGGGCGGTGAAACGCTGCTGCGTGGTCAGCGGAGTGGCCTTGAACTTGCTGGCATCGCCGAACACCATGGCGGCCACGGCACGGCACATGTCGACGTCGATGCCTTGCCAGACACCCTTGCTGTCGGCCTGGGAGAAGCCCGGCAAGCCGGCGTTCAGTCCGCATTGCACGAAGCCGCGCGCCTTGACGGCGTTGTAGGTTTCACCTGCCTGAGCGGTCGCGCCGGCGAACAACAGCGCCGCGCTGACGGCTGCGAGTTTCATCAGTTTCATAATCTTCCTTTCCCGATTTGAGCAAGTGGTGGTGAACGACACGGAATACAATCTCGTGGAATTGGTCCGTCTGGCCTAGATCGTAGCCTGCCATCGCAGGCATGAAACATGCGGGATATCCCTGCACCTGTCATGGCGATGCGCCATATCAGGTGCAGGGAGCCCGCCGACCGGCCCCGGATCGTCCCGCCAGGCACACCAAATACGCATGATCGAATTTCAGCACGTCTTCAAATCCTTCGGCCGGGGGCGCAACATCCTCGCGGACGTCAATTTCGGCATCGCGCCGGGGGAATTCGTCTTCGTCTCGGGGCCATCGGGCGCGGGCAAATCCACCCTGCTGAAGCTGGTCGGCGGGCTGGAGCCCGCCAGCCGGGGCGCCGTCACGGTCAACGGCCACCGCATCGACCGGCTGTCGGCACGCACGCTGCCTTACCTGCGCCGCACCGTCGGCCTGATCCTGCAGGACGCCCACCTGCTCTTCGACCGCAACGCCTTCGACAACGTCATGCTGCCCCTGGCCGTGCTGGGCCTGGACCGCGCCACGGCGGCGACCCGCGCCCGCGCCGCCATGGAAAAGGTCGGCCTGCGCGGCAAAGAGGACCTGTCGCCCATCGAACTGTCCGGCGGCGAGCAGCAGCGCCTGGCCATCGCCCGCGCCATCGTGGGCCGGCCCGCCATCCTGATCGCCGACGAACCCACAGCCAACCTGGACCACGACAGCGCCACCCGCATCATGGACGTATTCCGCGACTTCAACCAGGTCGGCGTCACGACCTTGATCGCCTCGCACGACACTGCGCTCATGGCCCGCTATGCGCGGCGCACCCTGCGCATCGACGCCGGGCGGTTCGAGGATATTCCGGGAGTGACCGAATGAGCGCGCAAGGCCGCCCCGACAGCGCCAAGGAGACGACATGAACCGCTGGCTGCGACATCACCGCTATGCCCTGGGCGTGGCGCTGCGGCGCCTGCGCCAGCATCCCTTCTCGTCCCTGGCCAACATCGCGGTCATCGCCCTGATGCTGGCCGTGCCCATCCTGGGCGCCTCGGTCCTGCAGTCCAGCCAGCCGCTGGCCCGGCAACTGGCGGTCGCGCCGGAACTGACCCTGTTCCTGAAGGCCGGCACGCCGCCAGCCGCCCAGCAGGCCCTGCTGGTGCGCGTGCGCGAAGAGGCCGGCGAGCGGATCGCCCAGGCCCGGCTGATGCCGCGCGACCGGGCCATGGCCCAGCTGCGCGCCGATCCAACCTGGGCCCGCGCCCTGGACGCCCTGCCCGACAATCCCCTGCCCGACGCCCTCATCGTCACCCTGCGCGACTCCGACGCCCCGGCGCGCGAGGCCGCCGACCTGGCGCAGGCCTGGCGCCAGTGGCCGGAAGTCCAGGAAATCCAGCTCGACAGCGAATGGGTGCGGCGCCTGGAATCCCTGCTTTCCTTCGTGCGGGTAGGCCTGGGCATGCTGGCCGGCGCGGTGGCCGTCGTCGTGCTGGCGACCGTGTTCAACACCGTGCGCCTGCAGGCCCTGACCCAACGCGAGGAAATCGCCGTCGCCCGGCTGGTGGGCGCCACCGAATCCTTCGTCCGCCGCCCCTTCCTGTACCTGGGCGCCCTGACCGGCCTGGCCGCCAGCCTGCTCGCGCTGCTGCTGGCCTGGCTGGCGCTGGCCCCGCTGAACGCGATCCTGGGCGGCTTCGCCCGCAGCTACGGCGTGGACTGGGCCATCCGCCTGCCGGCCGTCCCTGATCTGCTGCTGTCCGGCCTGCTGGTCGCCCTGCTGGGCGCCATCGCGGCGCGCCTGTCGGTCACGCGGCGCACCCGGTTCTGATGGCGCGCGGCACCCCCGACGGTCCCGGCGGATCCGCCGCCCCGGACGACGCCGCGTCGCGCATCGCCGCCTGGCAGCGCCGGGCCGGGCGCCACGGGCTGCCTTGGCAGCATACCCGCGACCCCTACCGCGTCTGGCTGTCGGAAATCATGCTGCAGCAGACCCAGGCCGCCACCGTCGTCCCATACTACGAGCGCTTCCTGGCCCTGTTCCCGACCGTCGTCGATCTGGCCGACGCGCCGCAGGACGCGGTCCTGCGAGTCTGGGCCGGCCTGGGCTACTACGCCCGCGCGCGCAATCTGCACCGCTGCGCGCAGGCCCTGCGGGACGAGCACGGCGGACGCTTCCCCGACACCGCCGCCGAACTGGCGCGGCTGCCCGGCATCGGCCCCTCGACCGCCGCCGCCATCGCCGCCTTCGCCTACGGCGAGCGTGCGCCGATCCTGGACGGCAACGTGCGCCGGGTGCTGGCGCGCTATTTCGCCGTCGAGGGCGACCCCACGGCGGCACGCACGGCGCGGCGGCTCTGGGCCCACGCGCAGGCGCTGATCGACGCCGCGCCCGCCGGCCTGGACATGGCGGCCTACACCCAGGGCCAGATGGACCTGGGCGCCACGATCTGCACCCGGACACGGCCCGATTGCCCGCGCTGCCCGCTGGCGCCGGACTGCCGGGCGCGCATCCAGAACCGTCAGGACGAACTGCCGACGCCGCGCGCCCGCCGGGCGCAGCCGCTGCGCCACTGCTGGATGCTGATCGCGGAATGCGAAGGCCGCGTGCTGCTGGAGCGCCGGCCGGACACAGGCATCTGGGGCGGCCTGTGGACCCTGCCGCAATTCGAGGACGCCGACGCGCTGCGGGCCGCCTGCGCCGGCCTGGCCGCGACCGAGCCGCCGCTGGCGCTGGCGGCGATCGATCACGTGTTCACACATTTCCGGCTGCGCATCCAGCCCTGCTGGCTGCGGATGCCGGGCGCCGCGCCCGAGCAGCCCGGCGCGGACCGGACCTGGGCGCCCATCGCGGACCTGGACGCCCACGGCATGCCGGCGCCCGTCGCCCGGCTGCTGGGGGCCCTCTGGACAAGTCGAGCGGAAAACAGGTACTGAGGATCCGGGCTGGAAGCAAGGCGCGAACCGCAGCGATGGCCGGTGCGATCGCGAGGGACGGCGCGCCCCCACCGCGCTGAATCAGGGATCCGGACGCGGCTGGTGCGCGCCGATGCTCATCAGCAGGCCGCAGGCCACGCCCAGCGTCATCAGCGCCGTGCCGCCATAACTCATGAAAGGCAGCGGCACCCCCACCACCGGCAGCACCCCGGTCACCATGCCGATGTTCACGAAGACGTAGACGAACATCATCATCGACATGGCGCCCGCCAGCAGCCGCCCGAACTGGGTAGGAGCGCGCGCGGTGATGGTCAGGCCGCGCAGCACCAGCAGTGCGTACAGGACCAGCAGCGTCACCCCGCCATACAGACCGAATTCCTCGGCGAACACGGCGAAAATGAAATCCGTGGTCCGCTCGGGGATGAAATCCAGGTGTGTCTGGGTGCCCTGCATGTAGCCCTTGCCATACAGGCCGCCCGAGCCCACGGCGATCATGGACTGGATGGTGTGGAAACCCTTGCCCAGCGGGTCCGACCCGGGATTGAGCAGCACGCAGACGCGGTATTTCTGGTAGTCGTGCAGCACCACCCAGTCCACCTCCGGCTGGCAGATCTGGTCCTCGTAGGCCACCAGCGTCCCCAGCGCCAGCGTGACGGCCAGCACCGCCGGGATCAGCAGTTTGAACGACAGACCGGCGAAATAGATCACGCAGAAGCCAGAGGCCAGCACCAGCAGCGCCGTGCCCAGGTCCGGCTGGTCGATGATGAGTCCCGCCGGCACCGCCAGCAGCACGCCAGCCACCAGGAAGTCCAGGATGCGGAAGCGGTTCGCCGACTGGCGCTGGAAATACCAGGCCAGCATCAGCGGCACGGCGATCTTCATCATTTCCGAGGGCTGGATGCGCGCGATGCCCAGGTTCAGCCAGCGGGTCGCGCCCTTGCTGGTCTCGCCGAACAGCATGACCGCCACCAGCAGCCCCACCCCAAGGACGTAGAACAGCGGCGCCGAGCGCATGATCCAGGCCGGACGCAGCAGCGCGACGGCCCACATGGCCGCGAACGCCAGCAGGAAGTTGCGCAACTGGTCGGCGAAGCGCCAGTCGGTGTTGCCCACCGCCGAATGCATGGTAGCCATGCCGACCAGGGCCATGACCACCAGCAGGACCAGCAGCGGCCAGTCCAGGACGGCGAACATGCGGCGTACCGCCTGCACGATCAGTTTCATGGGTTCTCCTCCTGGGCGCCGTCCTCGGGCGCCGAGGCATCGTCGGGCAGGGGGGCCGGCTCCGGCGCCTCTTCGTCGTCGGGCGCCGGCTGCGCGTCGGGCCGTCCCGGCGAGGCGGTCGCCGGACCCGTCTGGGCGTCCCGCGCGGCCTGCTCCGCCTGCAGGCGCGCGCTGCGCCGCGCCACGCGGGCCGGATCCAGCCAGTAATCGAACACCGTGCGGGCGATCGGCGCGGCCACCGAGGCCCCCCAGCCGCCGTTTTCCACGATCAGGGCCACCGCGATCTGCGGATCCTCGACCGGCGCGTAAGCCATGAACAGCGCATGATCGCGCAGGCGCTCGTCCACCGAGTGCGCCTTGTATTTGGCGCCGCGCAGGCTATAGACCTGGGCCGTGCCGGTCTTGCCGGCCGCCTGGTAGGCCGCGCCCTCGAAGGCGCGCCGCGCCGTGCCCTTGCGCACGACGTCCACCATGGCCTCGCGGATCACGCGCAGATTGTCCGGCTTGAGGTCGATGGTGTATTGCGACCCGACCACCGGGTAGCTGAACCGGCCGGTGAGCGGATTGATGATCCGGCGCACCAGGTGCGGCTTCATGTAGACGCCGTCGTTGGCCAGCACCGAGGTCGCCTGCGCCAGTTGCAGCAGGGTGAAGGCGTTGTAGCCCTGCCCCACGGTGACGGACACGGTCTCGCCCTGGTACCAATGCTGCTGCTCCGGCTTCTTGTAGGTCTTGCGCTTCCAGTCGCGCGAAGGCAGCACGCCGCGGCGCTCTCCGTCCAGGTCGATGCCGGTGATCCGGCCAAAGCCGAACTGGCTGGTGAAATCGTGCAGGGCATCCACGTCCATCTGGGCGCCAAGCGAAAAGAAATACGTGTCGGAGGACACGACGATCGCCCGGTGCATGTCGGTCGGCCCGTAGACCGCTCCGCCGGCGTTGCGGAATTTCTGCCCGGCCAGCTCGAAGTAGCCCGGATCGGGGACCAGCTCCCTGGCCGAGCGCAGGCCCATTTCCAGGGCGGCCAGGCCCACGAAGGGCTTGTAGGTCGAGCCGATGGGATAGGTGCCGTACAGCGGCCGGTTGATGAGCGGATGGTCCGGCGATTCGTTCAGCTTGCGCCAGTTCTCCACATCGATGCCGTCCACGAACAGGTTCGGGTCGAAGGATGGCGAAGACACGAAGGCCAGGATCTCGCCTGTATGCGGCTGGATGGCGACCAGCGCGCCGCGCCGGCCGGTGAACTGAGCTTCGGCCAATTGCTGCAGGCCGATGTCCAGGGACAGTTCCAGGTTGGAGCCGGGCACCGGATCCGTGCGGCTCAACTCGCGCACCGGGCGCCCGCCCGCCGTGACTTCGAGCTCCTCGACCCCGGTGCGGCCGTGCAGGGCCTTTTCCCAGGTCTTCTCGACGCCCTTCTTGCCAATGACCAGCGTGCCCCGGTAATTCCCGAGCTGGCCGGATTCCTCCAGCTCCTGCTGGTCCTCCTCGGAAATCCGTCCGACGAAGCCGAGCACGTGCGCGGCCGACTCGTGCATGGGGTAGGACCGCACCCAGCGGGCCTCCAGGCTGACACCGGGAAAGCGGTAGGCGTGGACGGCGAACCAGGACGCCTCGATGTCGTTCAGGTTGTTGCGCAGCAGGACCGGCGCGTAGCGGCCGCTCTGCTGGTACAAGCGCATGAACTTGCGCCGGTCACCCTCGCTCAGATAGACCAGTTCTCCCAGCCGGTCGAGCACGTCGTTGATGTCGCCCCGGACCTGGGCGCGCGTCACCATCAGAGTGTAGTCGCGCAGATTCTGCGCGAGCACCGCGCCGTTGCGGTCGGCGATCTGCCCGCGCCGGGGCGGGACGGGCACGATGGTGATGCGGTTCTGTTCGGCGCGCGCCGCCAGGGTATCGTAGCGCACGACCTGCAGATACCACAGGCGGCCGGCCAGCAGCAGCAGGCACACCAGGGCGAACAGCCCTGCCACCCAGGCACGCAGCAGCACGGTCTGCCGCTGGCGATGGCCGGTCTTGCGGAACTCGAACATGCCGGCCCTAGGGCCCCGCGCCGTCGCCGCCCAGGCGGCGCGGATGCAAGGACATGAGGATGTCGGGCAAGGGCCACAGCGCCCCGGTGAATAGCGCCGACCACAGCCATTCCCAGCCTTCCCAGGCACCGTTCAGCCAGGCGCCCAGCAGGCTGGACAGCGTGCATGCGGCCACGAACACCGGCAGGACCTGGAGGGTCTGCAGCCAGGCGCTGAAATGCCGCAACCGCTGGCTCAGCCGCAGCACGCCATAGGCAGCGAGCACGTAGCACAGGGCATGCAGACCCAGCAGGCCGGCGTCCTGGACGTCCATCAGCAGGCCGAACACGAAGGCCGTCGTCAGCCCCACCCGGGCGGGCGCGTGCAGGCACCAGTACAGGATGAGCAGGAGCAGCACGTCGGGCACCGGCTGCCAGAGCCGCCAGGGCAACAGGGAAGCCACCCATACCAGGATCAGCGACCCCCACACCAGCCAGCCGGAGGCGGCGCTCTGGAACGCGCCGGCGTCCACCGGCTGCAGATCCATCAGGGAAGAGCCCCCCGGGCGCCTATTGTTCGTCGAGGGCACGCTCGATCTCCTCGGGCCGGGGCACGTCGGCCACGTCTACGCGCAGGACCAGGAAGTGGCGATAGCGCTCGGGGTGCGACAGCGGCTCGGCGATCGCCATGGCGAAGCCGGTGCCCGGATCGCGCTCGACCCGTTCCACACGGCCGACCGACAGGCCGGCCGGGAACAGCCCGCCGATGCCGCTGGTCACCAGCGCATCGCCGGGACGCACGTCCACATTGGCCGACAAGTAGCGGACTTCGAGCTTGCCGACCTCGTTGCCGCCGAACGCGATCAGCCTCAGTCCGTTGCGCAGCACCTGGACGGGGATGGACACCTGATCGTCGATCAGCAGGGCGGCCTCGGAGGTGAAGGGCGTCACGCGCACGATCTGGCCCACGACCCCGCCCTCGTCGATCACCGGCATGCCCGGGGCGATGCCGGCGCGCGAGCCTTTGTTGAAGATCAGGCGATGGCTGAAGGCGTTGGACGGCACGTAGAAGACTTCGACCGCCACGGACTGCTGGGCGATGGACCCGGACACGTTCAACAGACGGCGCAGCTGTTCGTTTTCCGCGGCCAGCTGGGCCGCGTGTGTCGACAGCTGGGCCATCTCGATACGCTGGCGGCGCAGGGCTTCCTGTTCGTCGCGCGCCAGCGTGGCCGCCTGCGACCAGCTGTCGAAATATTCCAGCGCATCGCGCGGAGCCAGCGCGATGCGCTGGAAAGGATAGAGAACCACGGACAGGGCGCTGCGCACCGGACCCAGCACGGGCCAGTGCGCATCGGTCACGACCATCCCGAGACACAGGACCAGCAGCATGACCAGCCGGACTTCGATGCTGGGGCCGCGCTTGAAGAGTCTCAGGGTTCCCGGTTCATGCATGACGAGGAACGCCTGGCTGACGGTCAATCGTAGATGAACACCCCGCCCAGGCGCTCGAGATGTTCGAGCGCCTCGCCGCAGCCGCGCACCACGCAGGTGAGCGGGTCTTCGGCGACCACCACGGGCAGGCCGGTTTCTTCCTGGAGCAGACGATCCAGGTCGTGCAGCAGCGCGCCGCCGCCGGTCAGGGCGATGCCCTTGTCCGTGATGTCGGCGCCCAGTTCGGGCGGAGTCTGCTCCAGAGCCGTCTTCACCGCCGACACGATCTGGTTGAGCGGGTCGGTCAGGGATTCCAGGATTTCGTTGGAGGACACCGTGAAGCTGCGCGGCACGCCTTCGGACAGGTTGCGGCCCTTGACCTCGATCTCGCGGATCTCGGAGCCCGGGAAGGCCGAGCCGATTTCCTTCTTGATGAGTTCGGCCGTGGGCTCGCCGATCAGCATGCCGTAGTTGCGGCGGATGTAGTTGATGATGGCCTCGTCGAACTTGTCGCCGCCGACGCGTACCGAGCCCTTGTAGACCATGCCGCCCAGGGAGATCACGGCAACCTCGGTGGTGCCGCCGCCGATGTCCACCACCATCGAGCCGCTGGCGTCGGACACCGCCAGGCCGGCGCCGATCGCGGCGGCCATGGGCTCCTCGATCAGGTAGACCTGGCTGGCGCCCGCGCCCAGGGCCGATTCGCGGATGGCGCGGCGCTCGACCTGGGTGGAACCGCAGGGCACGCAGACGATGATGCGTGGGCTGGGGGCCAGCATGCTGCGCGGATGCACCATGCGAATGAACTGCTTGAGCATCTGCTCGGTCACGGTGAAGTCGGCGATCACGCCGTCCTTCATGGGCCGGATGGCTTCGATGTTGCCGGGGACGCGGCCCAGCATCTGCTTGGCCTCGTGGCCGACGGCCTGGATGATTTTCTTGCCATTGGGGCCGCCGTCATGGCGGATGGCGACGACCGAGGGTTCATCGAGCACGATGCCCTTGCTGCGGACATAGATCAGCGTATTCGCCGTGCCGAGGTCGATCGCCATGTCGCTGGAAAAGTAGCTGCGTAGGAATCCGAACATGGGCGCACTAATAAAATGGGGGTGTCTGGTGGATCCGCGCGAGCGTGCCGACTGATGCTGAACAAAGACCGCCAGAACGAAGGCGCAGGCCGGGCAAACCGCATGGAATCAGCAATGATAACTTATAATCCCCTACGGCTAGGCCCGGATCAGAGGGGAATGTTTTGCAAAATTCCCGCTTTTAGCCGCTCCAGTCACATCCGCACACACTCAATCCGGCCGCCCCCGGCGGCGGCCCCTCGGCACGACGACATGGCACTCACCGAACAGGACATCGCCCGGCTGGCACGGCTCTCGGGCCTGCGGCTGGACTCCAACGACCAGATCCGCGCCCGCCAGGAGCTCGACCGCATCCTGGGCCTGATCGAGGAACTGCAGGCCGTGGACACGGCCGGCGTCGAACCCATGGCCCACCCGCTGGCCGCCCACCAGGACATCGCCCTGCGCCTGTGCGACGACGCGCCCGACCCGGCGCTCACGCCCGGGCAGCGCGACGCCTGCATGGCCAACGCCCCGGCCGCCCACCAGGGCCTGTTCCTCGTGCCCACCGTCATCGAATGATGCCATGACCCAGCTTTCAGAATTCCGCAGCATCCAGGCGCTGGGCGAAGCTCTGCGCGCCCGGCGCGTCAGCGCCGCCGAGCTGGCAACCGACGCCCTGCGCGCGGCCCGCTCGTATGCCGACTCCAATGTCTTCCTGCACATCGACGACGAACTGACCCTGAAACAGGCGCGCGCCGCCGACCAGGCCATCGCCGAAGGCGTCGCCGGACCGCTGACCGGCATCCCCGTCGCCCACAAGGACCTGTTCGTGACGCGCGACTGGCGCACCACCGCCGCCAGCAAGATGCTGGCCGGCTACGTCAGCCCCTTCGACGCCGCCGTGGTCGACCGCTGGCGCGAGGCCGGCGCCGTCTCGCTGGGCAAGCTCAGCTGCGACGAGTTCGCCATGGGCTCGGGCAACGAGAATTCCGCCTTCGGCACGGTGCGCAATCCCTGGGATCCGGAACGGATCCCGGGCGGCTCGTCCGGCGGTTCCGCCGCCGCCGTGGCCGCCGGCCTGGTGCTGGGCGCCACCGGCACGGACACCGGCGGCTCGGTGCGCCAGCCCGCCGCCCTGTGCGGGGTCAGCGGCATCAAGCCCACCTACGGCACGGTCTCGCGCTACGGCATCATCGCCTACGCCTCCAGCCTGGACCAGGCCGGCCCGCTGGCGCGCAGCGCTCGCGACCTGGTACCGCTGCTGGACGCCATGAGCGGCTTCGATCCCCGCGATTCGACCAGCCTGGAAACCTGCGACGGCGCGGCCAACGCGCCCGGCCGCGTCCAGGCCGCGTTCGACGCCGCCCAGGCCGGCTTCCAGACGGGCGGCGAACGCCCGCTGGCGGGACTGCGCATCGGCGTGCCGCGCGAGTTCTTCAACGAGGGCCTGTCCGCCGAGGTCGGCGCCGCCGTGGAATCGGCCCTGCAAGTCTTCGAATCCCTGGGCGCGGTCCGCGTGGACGTGTCCCTGCCGCGCACGCGCCTGTCGATTCCGGCCTACTACGTGATCGCCCCGGCCGAGGCCTCCAGCAACCTGTCGCGCTACGACGGGGTGCGCTACGGCCACCGCGCGGCCGAATACGCCGACCTGTCCGACATGACCAGCCGGTCCCGCTCCGAGGGCTTCGGCGGCGAGGTCCGCCGCCGCATCCTGGTGGGCGCCTACGTGCTGTCGCACGGCTACTACGACGCCTACTACCTGCAGGCCCAGCGCGTGCGGCGCATGATCGCCGAAGATTTCCAGCGCGCGCTGTACGGCGGATGCGACGTGATCATGGGACCGGTCACCCCCGCCGTGGCCCGTCGCATCGGCGACAACCGCCAGGACCCGATCGCCGACTGGCTGGGCGACATCTACACGCTGGGCGTCAGCCTGGCGGGCCTGCCGGGCATGTCCATCCCCTGCGGCTTCGGCGGCGAATCGGGCCGCCTGCCCATCGGACTGCAGCTCATCGGCCGCTATTTCGACGAAGGCCGCCTGCTGGCCCTGGCCGACCGCTACCAGCAGGCCACCGACTGGCACCAACGCATTCCGGGACACGCATAATGGATTGGGAAATCGTCATCGGGCTGGAAACCCACGCCCAGCTCTCCACGCGGTCGAAAATATTTTCCCGCAGCAGCACGCGTTTCGGCGCCGAGCCCAACACCCAGGCCAATGCCGTGGACATGGCCCTGCCCGGCTCGCTGCCGGCCATGAACCGGGGCGCGGTGGAACGCGCGATCCGGTTCGGCCTGGCCGTGGGCGCCCGGGTGGCCGAACGCTCGGTGTTCGCGCGCAAAAACTATTTCTATCCGGACCTGCCGAAGAACTACCAGATCAGCCAGTTCGAGCTGCCGATCGTGGTGGGCGGAAAGCTGTCCTTCTTCGTGGGCGAACAGGAATACACGGTGAACCTGACGCGCGCCCACCTGGAAGAGGACGCGGGCAAGTCGCTGCACGAGCACTTCACGGGACCGCACGGGGAATCATCCAGCGGCATCGACCTGAACCGCGCCGGCACGCCGCTGCTGGAAATCGTGACGGAACCTGAAATGCGCTCGGCCGCCGAGGCCGTGGCCTACGCCCGCACGCTGCACGGGCTGGTGGTGTGGCTGGGCATCTGCGACGGCAACATGCAGGAAGGCTCGTTCCGCTGCGACGCCAATGTGTCGGTGCGCCCGCGCGGCCAGGCCGAATTCGGCACGCGCTGCGAGATCAAGAACCTGAATTCCTTCCGCTTCCTGGAACGCGCGATCCAATACGAGGCGCGCCGCCAGATCGAGCTGATCGAGGACGGCGGCAAGGTGGTGCAGGAAACGCGCCTGTACGACGCCGACCGCGACGAAACCCGCAGCATGCGCACGAAGGAAGACTCCGACGATTACCGTTATTTTCCCGATCCCGATCTGCCGCCGCTGGTGGTGGCGCCGGAATGGGTCGAACAGGTGCGCCAGGCGATGCCGGAACTGCCGGCGGCCAAGCGCGCGCGCTTCGAGGCCGACCTGGGCCTGTCGGCCTACGACGCGGCCCAGCTGACGCTGCACCGCGCGACGGCGGATTATTTCGAGGCCGCGGCGGCGGCCCTGCCGGTCGGTCAGGCGAAGCAGGCCGCGAACTGGATCCTGGGGGAATTGTCGGCGGCGCTGAACCGCGACGATCTGGACATCGGCGCGTCGCCGGTGTCTCCGCAGCGTCTGGCGGCGCTGATCGCCCGGATCGTGGACGGGACGGTCTCGACGAAAATCGCGCGCGATGTGTTCGCGGCGATGTGGGCGGGGGAATCGGGCGGCGATCCGGACGCGATCATCGAGTCGCGCGGGCTGCGCCAGATCAGCGACACGGGTGCGATCGAGGCGATGATCGACGCGGTGCTGGCGGCGAATCCGGCGATCGTGGAGGAGTACCGGGCGGGCAAGCAAAAGGCGTTCAATTCGCTGGTGGGCCAGGTGATGAAGGCGGCCAAGGGCAAGGCGAATCCGCAGCAGGTGAATGATGTGCTGAAGCGGAAGCTGGATTCGTAATCGGTCTTGGCTGGGGCTGTTATCTCGGCCGGCGTGCGCCCCGTGTAGATCTCGGCCGGTGCGTGCCCCCGCGCCAACGCGAACTCACACTCCGTATTTGCCCCGGTACGCCGACACGGCGTCGCGGTGCTTGGCCAGGGTGGCGTCGTTTTCCAGCAGCGCCATGATGTCGGCCAGCGAGGCGATGCTGATCACGGGGATGCCGTAGGCCCGCTCCACTTCCTGGACGGCCGAGCCTTCGGACAGCGCACCGTCCGCGCCGGCGCGTTCCATGCGGTCCAGGGCGATCAGCACGGCGGCGGGCTGCGCGCCGGCGGCGCGGATCATGGCGACGGATTCGCGCACGGACGTGCCCGCCGTGATCACGTCATCGATGATCACCACGCGGCCCTTCAACGGCGCGCCGACCAGCATGCCGCCTTCGCCGTGGTCCTTGGCTTCCTTGCGGTTGAAGGCGAACGGCACCGGGCGGTCGGCGCGCGCGAGGTGGTTGGACAGGGCGATCGCGGCGGTGGTGGCCAGAGGGATGCCCTTGTACGCGGGGCCGAACAGCATGTCGAAGTCCAGCCCGGAATCGGCCAGCGCCTGGGCGTAGAACTGGCCCAGGCGGCCGACGCTGGCGCCGTCGTTGAACAGGCCCGCATTGAAGAAATACGGGCTCCGGCGGCCGGATTTCATCGTGAAGTCCCCGAAATTCAGGACGCCCTGTTCCAGGGCGAAACGGACGAAGGCTTGAGCGCGGGAACCGGGCATGGCGAATGATCTCTGTGCGGGAAAGGCGACATTATCGGATATTTGAGCGGGACGGTCGCGTGTCCAGGCGCGAGGACCGGGCCCATCCAGCCATTGAAAGCGATGGCGGCGGGAACGCAATGGAGCGCGGCCCAGCGCACGGCTATGATGTGTTTTCCACGATCCCGGCCCGACGAGGCACCCCATGCGCCAACCCGTCTATTTCCTGTCCCACGGCGGAGGCCCCTGGCCCTGGATGCCCGAGGCGCGTGACGCCTACGCGCCCCTGACCGCCGCGCTGCGGGCGATTCCCGCCGCCCTGCCCCAACGGCCCGAGGCCATCCTGATGGTCTCGGCGCACTGGATCACCCGGGGCGGCGTACTGCTGGGCAGCCACCCGCAGCCGGGCATGCTGTACGACTACTATGGCTTCCCCAACCATACCTATGAAATCCGTTACCCCGCCCCCGGATCGCCGGACCTGGCCGCGCGCGCGGCGGATCTGCTGCGGACCGGCGGCATCCCCGTGGATTTCGACGCGCAGCGCGGCTTCGATCATGGCGCCTTCGTACCCGCCCACGTGATGTTCCCGAAGGCGGACATCCCCATGGTCCAGTTGTCGATCGAACGCGGGTTCGATCCGGACTGGCACCGCCGGCTGGGCGCCGCCCTGGCGCCGCTGCGTGACGAGAACGTCCTGATCGTCGGCAGCGGGCTCAGCTATCACAACCTGCGTTTGTTCGGCCCGGCGGGCCGCGAGCCTTCCGCCCAATTCGACGCCTGGCTCCAAGAAGCGTTGGCGCCCGCCACGACGGCGGCGCGCCACGAACGGCTGCGGGCCTGGGAAGAGGCCCCCGCCGCCCGGATCGCCCACCCCATGGAGGACCACCTGGTTCCCCTGTTCGTCGCCAATGGCGCGTCGGGGGATCGCCCCGCCAGCCTCTGCCACCACGAAACCGAGGCGGCGGGCGGGCTGACCGTATCCAGCTTCCGCTTCGATTGAAGCGCAAGCCGGCGGTCACGCGTCCGTGCGCACCGGGCGAACGTCATCCCCCTGCATCCTGGGTTAAAGTTCAGGCTTGCAACGATCACCGGATACCCACGTGCTGCGCATCACTTCCCTGAACGTCAACGGCATCCGCTCGGCCTTCCGCAAAGGGCTGGCCGACTGGCTGGCCGACGCCCGTCCCGACATCGTCTGCCTGCAGGAAATCAAAATCCAGGACGATGATCTGGCCGACGACCTGCGCCATCCGGACGGCCTGACCGGTCATTTCCACCACGCCGAGAAAAAAGGCTATAGCGGCGTGGGGCTCTACCTGCGCCAACCGGCCGACGCCATCACGGAGGGCATGGGCTGCCCCGAGTTCGATGCCGAAGGCCGCATCCTGCGCGCCGACTGGCCCGGCCTGACCGTCATCAGCGCCTACCTGCCGTCAGGATCCAGCGGCGACGAACGCCAGACGGCCAAATACCGCTTCCTGGATCATTTCGAGACCTGGATGGACGGACTGATGCGGGAACACCGCGACACCGGCCGCGAATTCGTCATCTGCGGCGACTGGAACATCGCCCACAAAGAAATCGACCTGAAAAACTGGAAGGGCAATCTGAAAAACAGCGGCTTCCTGCCCGAGGAACGCGCCTGGCTGAGCAAGGTCTTCGACGAGCACGGCTGGGTGGACGTCTACCGCCGCCTGCACCCGGACGCCACCGGCGAGGCCTACACCTGGTGGAGCAACCGCGGCCAGGCCTGGGCCAAGAACGTCGGCTGGCGCATCGACTACCACATCGCCACCCCCGGCATCGCCGCGCGTGCGCGAGCCGCGTCGATCCATCGGGAACCGAGGTTCAGCGACCACGCCCCGCTGACCATCGATTACGATTGGTCGTGAGCACCGGGGCGACCTCGGGCGTACAAACCTGAACTCCCGGCATGCGAACCTGAACCCAGGGGACATGCAAACCTAAAGAACGTACAATCGGTGTCGTAAAAGAGGCCCTCAGTCCGCTTTTTGCCGCCAGGCCTCATCGCGTGAAGGCCGCAACCCCCACAGGAGCCCGCCATGTCCGATTCCGTCGAAAGCACCGTCGCCGCGGCCACCGGCCTGCAAAACTGGGCCATGATGCAGGAAAAAGACAACCTGCTGCTGCGCAAGGTCCTGGACGGCCAGGCCAACACCATCCTCAGCCTGGTCAACTCAGTGCCCTCCGCCCCGCAGCTGGCGAACGGCGGCATGGTCGGCACGCTGCTGCATGTGACTGCCTGACGCACCGCTTTTCTCCGTGGATTGGGGCCTGGGTTTCCAGGCCTTTTTTCGTTGGCGCTCGAAGCAACTGCACACGAACGGCTGCTTACGACCCAAACCGGAAGCTGCCAGTGGTGAAAGGCTGACGGTCAGGAATTGGGCTCAGCGGATTGATGGCGATTGACAGCATCTTCGATAGAAGGAATCGGTTCGCCATAATAATCTCGAATTAGGTCTTCACGGAAAGCGCGAATGCCCACGAACTGAGCATCAGGAGTTGCCCCCGGCGGAATAAAACAAATGATGGCGCCGGCGTTCATTTTCTTTTCATACAGTTCAAGGGTGACAAGAAATGCCCTCAGTGCAAAGCGGGGCAGGCCTCGAATGGACCATTGGCTCGGATTAAGACTGGCTTCCCTGAATATTCGTTCGGCATGTTGCCTGGAAAAGGTGAGTGGGATTAGGCGTTCTTTGAATCCAGGAAAGGTCGTTCCGTAGTGCGATCCCGTAACTTTTCCATCCCGGGTTTCCATGATTATCCAGAATGGCTCACCGACATAGCCTTCGCCTGGCAGCGCAACTGTTTCAAGGCGTTCGGCCAGAAGTCTGTTGAAGGAAGGCAAATCATCAAAGCAAAGCGGAAGAATATCGTTGAATTTTGCGAAGCCTTCAGCCCCGCTTTGGTATCCATTTCTTGAAACCACCACCCCGGTAACATTTCCAATATCTCGCAGCTTAGATTCGAATTCCTGGATCTGGCCTTTTGATACCGGCGTGGCCCAATCCTTGCACTCAATGGCAACTCGGTGACGGATGCCGGCCTTTGTGAATTCATAGTACACATCGATTTCATGTTGTTGGCCTGATTTACCGGTCATAAAGACAGGGTTGCCAACCATGACACCTTCGTCTCGCATGTTGAGAAGAAAGCTATAAACACGCTGGACGTCTTTTTCAAGAGATGAGCCTGGTTTCATATCCATGCATCGCGGGTGATTATTGAATGAACCTGTTCGATTCAAATATGGATTTGTATGCGTCAACCTATTATGAACAGTCCCCGCCAGACAAGAGGCCGGCAAGGCCGCCTTCATATAACAACGTCAACAATATGGAGCAAAGATTCCGACCGGGACGTCCGCTAGCGGGGCCAAACATCAACGGCCGGTTGAATCCACAGCCGATAGCAGCCAATAACCTTCAACCCAGCACGTCGCGTCTCGCACCGCCACTGGCCACATCCACCGCAAGTGCGCATCCTCAACAACAACTCTCAGCCAGTCACGATACACTGAATCGAACGATTGAATATAAGGAAACCCATGACCCAGCTCCCCAACTGCCCTCAGTGCAACTCCGAATACACCTACGAAGACGGCGACCACTTCGTCTGCCCTGAGTGCGCCCACGAATGGTCCCAGGCGGCCGCGGCGGATGCCGAGCAGGCGCGCGTCGTCCACGATGCGCACGGAAACGTGCTGCAGGACGGCGACACGGTGGTGGTGATCAAGGATCTGAAGGTGAAGGGTTCGTCCTCGGTGGTGAAGGTCGGCACCAAGGTCAAGAACATCCGCCTGGCGGATGGCGATCACGACATCGACTGCAAGATCGACGGCTTCGGTGCGATGGGGTTGAAGTCGGAATTCGTCAAGAAGGCCTGAGCAGGACAGACCTGTTCCCCACAGATCAAGCCCTCAACTGCCACTTATTCACCACCGCCAGCTCGACGCTCTTGCGCCCCGACGGGGCCTGTTGGAGGGACGGGTAGCCGTCAGGCCGAGGGCGCACGACCTGCGCCCGAGCCGTCCCGACCTGGCCCCGGCGGGGTGCGAGGGCGGCGGGCGGGTCAAGAACTCAAACCACAAACGCAAACAGGGGCCATCAATAGCCCCTGATCACCAGAAAAACGCAGGCTGGAAATTGCCAGCTAAAAGCCCGAATCAAGCAGCCGCACGCCGGCGCCCGGAATCCTTCCCCCGCTCCTGCCCCAACCGCAAATAATGCTGCGCCAGCACTGCGCACACCATCAGCTGGATCTGGTGGAAGATCATCAGCGGCAGCAGCACCGGCCCGATGGCCCCCGCGCTGAACAGCACCCCCGCCATCGGCACGCCCGTGGCCATGCTCTTCTTCGAACCGCAGAACACGATCGTGATCTCGTCCGCCCGATTGAACCCCAGGCGGCGTGCCGACCACGTGTTCAGCACCAGCACCAGCGCCAGCAGCACGCAGCACACCACCACCAGCCAGGCCAGCGAAGCCGGGTCCACCGTCTGCCACAGCCCGCCGATCACCGACTCGCTGAATGCCGTGTAGACCACCAGCAGGATCGAGCTTTGATCGACGCTGGTGACCAGCTTGCGATGGCCATCCATCCAGCGGCCGATCACCGGACGCATCAGGTGGCCGGCGACGAACGGCAGGAAGATCTGCACACTGATGCGGCCGATCGCCTGCAGCAGCGAACTGCCGCCCAGGGCGGACGTGTCCGCGCCCAGCAGCCATTGCAGGAGCAAGGGGGTGATGACGATGCCGACGATGCTGGACGCCGAGGCAGCGCAGACCGCCGCGGGCACGTTGCCGCGCGCGATCGAAGTAAAGGCAATGGCCGACTGGACCGTGCCGGGCAGCACCGTCAGGTAGACGATGCCCACGTAAAGCGGTTCGCCCAGCAACGGCAGAAGAACCGGCCGGAACACCCACCCCAGGATGGGGAAAATCACGAATGTCCAGGTGAAGATCACCCCATGCAGCCGCCAGTGCGTGGCGCCTGCGATGATGGCCTCGCGGGAAAGCTTGGCCCCATGCAGGAAGAACAGCAACGCAATGGCCGCGGCCGTGAGCCGCTCGAAGAACACCGCGCCCTGACCGTGGGCTGGCAAGACCGTGGCGGCCGTGACGACCGCGATCAGGATCAGGGTGAAACGATCGAACAGCAGACGTAATTTCGACATCATGGAAATGGGCGCTCCGGCGGTCCGGGGCTCTCGAAGAGAAGGTTAAACTGGGAGGAAAGCCATGTTTGGCGGTAAACAGCTATGAAATATTCGCGAAAAGACACCCCAGGCCTCGCTGGAACCGCCCGGTCCGGCGACGGTCCCGCGAACGCCGCCCTCCAAGGGCCGGCGCAACCACGGCGCGGCGGCCTGCGCCGCCTGCCCCGCCCCGTCTACGGCCACATCGACAGCCAGTCGAACATCCTGATCCCACGGCGCCACAAGCACACCTGGGCGCAGCTGTCCTACGCCACCCAGGGATACCTGCAGGTCTGGACGCCGGACGCCCGCTTCGTCGCCCTGGCGCAGCGCGCGGTCTGGATTCCGGCCGGGGTGACGCACCAGGTGCGGCAATCGCCCCACACCGTCATCCGCAGCCTGTACCTGGACGCCGACGCACTGGGACTGGACTGGCCCGCCTGCCGGGTGCTGGCCGTCAGCCCCCTGCTGCACGAACTGATCCGGCGCTTCAGCACCCTGCCCATCGAATACGACGCCGACGGCCCGGAAGGCCGCCTGGCCCGGGTGCTGGCCGACCAGTTGGCCGTCTGCCCGGACGCCGGGCTGATCCTGCCCTGGCCCACCGACCCGCGCCTGCAATCCGTGTGCCGCCAGTTGCAGAGCCATCCCGACAGCGCCCCGGACCTGGGCGCATTCAGCCGCCGCCTGGGGGTATCGGACAAGACCCTGACGCGCCTGTTCCAGCGACAGACAGGGCTGGGGTTCCGGCTGTGGCGCCAGCGCGCCCGGCTGGTGCATGCCCTGCCGCTGCTGGAACGCGGCGACCGTATCACCGACGTGGCCCTGGCCTGCGGCTACGACAGCCTGTCATCCTTCATCGCGACCTTCCGGGCGCATACCGGCGTCACGCCCCGGGCGTTCGCCGCGGGGGCTCGTGAAGACGATCAGCCGGTCCCCCGCTAAGCAGCCGGGACGCGGCAGTCCGGCGAGACGACCGGGGCGAAAAACGGCCCCTCAGGCCGGCGCATCCAGTTCCCGCACCCGCTCGCGCATCCACCACAGCAGGCCCAGTCCAGGCAGGGCGATCGCCACGGTCAGAACGAAGAAGACCGGCCAGCCGAACGCGGCGACCAGCACCGGCGTCAGCGGCCCGGCCAGATAGGTACGGCCCACGGCCGACAGCGCCGACAGCAGCGCGAACTGCGTCGCGGAAAACTTCGCCTGGCACAGGGCCATCAGCAACGCCACGAAGGCCGCCGTACCCAGGCCGCCGCACAGGTTCTCCACCGCTACGACCAGGGCCATGGAATACAGGTGCGGCGGGGTGACGGCCAGCATCCAGTAGCCCAGGTTCGAGACCGCCTGCAGCAGGCCGAAGGCCATCAGGGCGCGGTACAGGCCCAGACGCGTCATCAACGCGCCGCCGGCCAGCGCGCCGACGATGGTGGCGGCCAGGCCGAAGATCTTGTTGACCATGCCGACCTCGGTGACGTCAAAGCCGGCTCCCCGGATCAGGAAGGTGGTGGACAGCGCGCCCGCGAACGCGTCGCCCAGCTTGTACAGCACGATGAGCAGCAGGATGGCCCAGGCCTCCCGGCGACCGAAGAACTCCTTCAGCGGCTCGGCCACGGCCTCGCGCAGGGTGCGCGGCGGCCGCGCGGCGCTCTCCGGCTCCGGCGCCCGCAGGGTCGCCAGGGACGCCAGCGCCATCAGCCCGCCCATCAGCATGTACATGGCACCCCAGCCCAGCCATTGGTCGGCCAGGATCAGGGCCAGCCCGCCGGACACCACCATCGCCAGCCGATAGCCCATGACCTTCAGCGCCGCACCCGCGGCGCGCTCGTCCTGGCGCAGCACATCGGTGCTATAGGCATCGAAGGCGATGTCCTGGGTAGCGGACAGGAAAGCCACCCAGACCGCCAGCAGGGCCAGCGTTTTCAGTTCCGACCCCGGATCGAACAGGCCCATGGCGGCGATCGAGGCCGCCAGCAGCCACTGCGTGAGGAAGACCCAGCCGCGCCACCGCCCCAGCCAGGGGGGCGCGTAGCGGTCCACCAGCGGAGCCCAGAGGAATTTCAGCGTATAAGCCGTGCCCGCCAGCGTCAGGAAGCCGATGCTCTGCAGCGAGACCTGCGCCACCGTGGCCCAGGCCTGCAGCGTGCCGGACGTCAGCGCCAGCGGCAACCCGCTGGCGAAGCCCAGAACCAGTAACGGAGCCACGCGCCGGCCGCCGTAGACCCGCCAGCCCCGCACCGTATTCCCGGAGCCGGCCGCGTCGGGGTCGGCGCCCCGCGCCTGCGTCATGCGCGCCCGCTCCCGGGCGATTCGAAGCGGTAGACCGCCAACTGGCTGCGCCAGCCGCGCAGCCAATGGATTTCCTGGTCGCCCCGGAACGTCGCCAAGTGCGTCACCCGCAGTCCCAGCTGCGCCGCCAGGTCCTGGAAATCCCGCAGGGTGCACAGGTGGATGTTGGGCGTGTCGTACCACTGGTAGGGCATCTGGTCGTTGACCGGCATGCGCCCGCGCAGGATCGACCAGCCATGCGGCCAGTAGCCGAAGTTCGGAAAGGACACGATGCCGTATCGGGCCACCCGCGCCATTTCCCGCAGGATGTGTTCCGTATGGTGCATGGACTGCAGTGTCTGGGACAGCACCACCGTGTCGAACTGCTTGTCGTCGAACAGCGCCAGGCCTTCTTCCAGGTTCTGCTGGATCACGCGCACCCCGCGCCGCACCGCCGCGATCATGCGCTCATCGTCCAGTTCGACCCCCGCCCCGCGCACCCGGCGAGTCCGCTGCAGGTAGTCCAGCAGCCGGCCATCGCCGCAGCCCAGGTCCAGCACCCGGCTGCCCGGTTCGATCCATTCGGCGATCCGCAGCAGGTCGATCCGCAGCGGCTGGTCCTTCCCCGCCACATCCTGCGTGGCCCGCGCCGGCACCGAAGCCTGCACCGCCGTCATGCCAGCACTCCCGTGACGCGGCGGCGTTCACCCAGGCCCAGGCGGGCGGCAATGCCGTCGTAATAGCCCTGCACCACCGCATGATAGCGCCGGTCGCCCAGCAGAAAGGCGTCGTGGCCGTGGGGCGCGTCGATCTCGGCGTAAGTGACTTCGCGCTGGTTCTTCAGCAGCGCGCGGACGATCTCGCGCGAATGTTCGGGCGCGAAGCGCCAGTCGGTGGTGAAGGACACCAGCAGGAAACGGGCCTGCGCCGCCGCCAGCGCGCGGGCCAGATCGCCGCCGTGCGCACGCGCCGGATCGAAATAATCCAGGGCGCGGGTCAGCAGCAGATAGGTGTTGGCGTCGAAATAGCGGGAGAATTTCTCCCCCTGGTGGCGCAGGTAGGATTCGACCTCGAATTCGACATCGTAGTTGTAGCGGTAGTCGCCCGACGGCCCGGGCGCGCGCTGCGCGCGCCCGAACTTCGAGGCCATGACCTCGTCGGACTGGTAGGTGATGTGGCCCACCATGCGCGCCACCGACAGGCCGTTGGCCGGCACCACGCCGTGGGCGTGGTAATCCCCGCCGCGGAAATCCGGGTCGGTCAGAATGGCGCGACGGGCGACTTCGTTGAAGGCGATGTTTTGCGCCGACAGGCGCGCCGTGCTGGCGATCACGATGCAGTCGCCCACCCGCTCCGGGCAGGCGATCGCCCAACTGAGGGCCTGCATGCCGCCCAGCGATCCGCCCATCACGGCGGCAAAGCGTTCAATGCCGAAGTGATCGGCCACGCGCGCCTGGGCATGCACCCAGTCTTCGACCGTCAGCAGCGGGAACGACGCCCCCCAGGGGCGGCCGGTGGCGGGATTGATCGTGGCCGGCCCCGTGGAGCCGAAGCACGAACCCAGGTTGTTGATGCCGATGACGAAAAACCGGTCGGTGTCCACGGCCTTGCCGGGACCGACCATATTGTCCCACCAGCCGACCTGGTCCGGCCGCTCGGCGTCCATGCCGGCCACGTGATGCGAAGCGTTCAGGGCATGGCAGACCAGCACCGCATTGCTGCGCGCGGCATTGAGCTGGCCGTAGGTTTCCACCGCCAGGGTGTAGGACGGCAGCACCTGGCCGCTGGACAGCGTCAAGGGTTCGGAAAAGTGCAGGAATTCCGGGGAGACGAATCCGACGCTGCCTTCCGGCACGGCGCGTGGATCGATGGCGGGAGCGTCCGGCGCAAGGGCGGGCGCGGAGGAAACGGCGGTCGTGGTCATGGGACCTCTTTAGCTGGATTTATGGAGCGCCCGCAAGCGGATCAGGCAAATCGGCGCCAATTCGTGTTTCATTCTAGCACCGCGGCCTGTCACGCTGGCAAGCCCGGCTCATCGGTCCTTCGCCCATCGGCGGTACGGGTTCCGATGCCGGATGAGCCGACGCGCCACGAACCGGCCGGGCGCCGCCCTGAAATTAAGGCACATCAATGTTTTCTGGATTCTCCGTTCGGTAAACGGGATGGCGATGATACATTTGCTCACGATGGCTTTCATTAGGGCGTGAATGAATCCGACGGAGGGACGCGTCACATGAAATTGCTGACCGCGCGCGAACACGACTGCCTGTATTGGGCTGCGCAAGGCAAGACCAGCTGGGAAATCGGATGCATCCTGGGCATCAGCGAACGAACCGCCAATTTCCACATTGCCAACCTCTGCGACAAGCTGGACGTGCGTACCCGCCAGGCCGCCATCACCGCGGCGATGCGGCAGGATCTCCTGTCCCCGCCCCGCCAGGCCAGCGCAACGACAGCCAGAAATCACTCACCGGCGCACGCGCATGGGCGTCGGGCCCGGCAATCACCACCGCCTCCAGCCACTCGGTCGCCGTCACCCTGACCTGCGCTTCGACCCGCACCGGGCCTTGCGGTCCCTGTCCCGAGAAAGAAAATCGCTGTTCCGGATCGGCGTCCGGACCGGGCGGCTCGGCTCCGGCGTTGCGGTACAGGGCATCGACCGCCCAGCGGGCCAGGCGCCGGCGGACCGCCGCGTCGTCGGCCCAGCCGGGCGGCAGTTCCGCCACCCCCAGCGCGAACAGCACGCCGCCGGCCCGCGCCGAACGCATCGTCAGGTCAAGCGTCCGGCCCTCGAACGGCACCGGCCGCGTCTGCGTCCGCGGCGTATCCGGCAAGACCCCGGCTGCGCCCCCCTGTCCGAAGGCCACCGGCCGCCAGTCGAAGGTCGGCGAACAGGCGGCCACCAGGACCGCGCACACCCCCACCGCTAGAGCCCTGAACATGCGTGTCTCCCGCCCGTGCCTCGAACCCGTCCGGCGCGCCCGCGGCGCCGGACGCCCGTCGGCCGCATTGTACGTCGCCCGATCCGGCCCGACGACCCGGCGGCGATCCGGGACGGGCCATCATGCAGCTAAAATCCCTCTTATTCAGACCAACCCGGTACCCATTCATCATGAGCCTGGCCTCGGAACGACGCTCCCACCTGGCGGCGCAACCAGAACTGCTGCGCGCCATCCGGCGCGGGATCGAAAAAGAAGGGCTGCGGGTGGACGCATCGGGAAATCTGGCCATGACCCCGCACCCGTCCCCGCTGGGATCGGCGCTGGCCAACCCCCGCATCACCACCGACTATTCCGAATCCCTGCTGGAGCTCATCACCCGCCCCCTGCCCGATGCCGAGGCGCTGATCGGCGAACTGACCGACATCCACAGCTTCGTCGCCCTGCGCAACCCCGGCGAACCGATCTGGAACCAGTCCATGCCGGCGCACCTGCCGCCGGAAGCCGACATCCCCGTCGCCTGGTACGGCACGTCCAACACCGGCATGCTCAAGCACGTCTACCGCCTGGGCCTGGCCTGGCGCTACGGCAAGGTCATGCAATGCATCGCCGGCGTGCACTACAACTTTTCGCTGCCCGAAGCCGCCTGGGACCTGTTGGCCGACGGCGACACGCCGCAGGATCGCCGCAACACCGGCTACATGGCCCTGATCCGCAATTTCACGCGCCATGCCTGGCTGCTGATGTACCTGTTCGGAGCCTCGCCCGCCGTGTCCCGCAGTTTCCTGCAGCGCGCCGGCTTCGAGACCCGGCTCACGCGACTCAGCCCGGACACCTACTGCATGCCCTGGGCCACCAGCCTGCGCATGAGCGACCTGGGCTACAAGAGCCCGATCCAGTCCGACCTGCAGCTCTGCTACAACGACCTGGACACCTTCACCGCCCGCATCCACCGCGCCGTCACCACCCCATGGCCCGCCTACGAGGCCATCGGCACTCACCGCGACGGACGGCGCATCCAGCTGAACACCAACATTCTGCAGATCGAGAACGAATACTATTCCAGCATCCGGCCCAAGCAGACCACCGGCCGCTGCGAACGGCCCAACACCGTGCTGCGCCAGCGCGGCATCCAGTACATCGAGGCCCGCTGCATGGACATCGACCCCTGGACGCCCGCCGGCATCGCGGCCGAAACCAGCCGGTTCCTGGACGCCTTCCTGCTGTACTGCGCGGTCGAGGAAAGCCCGCTGTTCCCGCCGCCCGGCTTCTGCCAGGAAAGCCAGGACAATTTCGCCCTGGTCGCCCGCGAAGGCCGCCGCCCCGGCCTGCTGTTGCAGCGCGACGGCTGTGCCGCCAGTCTGCGCGACTGGGCCGAAGAGACCCTGGACCGGATCGAACCCTATGCCCGGCTGCTGGACGCGCATTCAGGCGACGGCGGCCACGTCATCGCCCTGGATCCGCAGCGCGCCAAGGCCCGAGACCCGGATGCCACGCCCTCGGCCCGGCTGCTGGCCGCCCTGCGCGACGAAGGCCGGGAGTTCCATGACTGGACCCTGGTGCAGAGCCAGGCTCACTGGGACTTCCTGCGCGCGCGAGGACTGCCGGACGGCACTCTGGCCGCCTACGACGCGGCGGCCCGTGAATCCATCACCGAGCAGGCCGCCATCGAGGCCGCCGACACGATGCCCTTCGAGGACTACGTGGCGCGCTTCCACGCGGCGCTGGGGCCGGCGCCGACGCGTTGAGGCGAGTGATACAAATGTCAGACTGGAAGGACTGCGCGACGCGGCGGACCGGCTGGCGGACTGATGCCGGCCCGAAATGAAGAATGCCCAGCCGTGGCTGAGCATTGAACAGGTGGCGCGTCCGACCGAATAAAGACACGAGCACGTCGCCGGCACCCCGGGGCCGTCCTGGGCCAACGAAACGACAGCCCCGGGTTTTCGCATGGTCAAGTCTCAGATTGTAATTCCGCCATCAACGTTGATGGTCTGGCCCGTGATGAACGTGGCATCATCGGACGCCAGGTACATGCAAATTCCGGCGATCTCGTCGACGGTTCCGAACCGTCCGCTGGGCTGCCTGTCGATAAAGAAGCGATAAGCCTTGTCCGGATCGCCCATGGTTTCCGCCAAGGCTTCGATGCGCTGACGCAATGACGGCGAATCCACGGTGCCCGGACAAACGGCGTTGCATCTGATGTTGCTCGCGAGGTAGTCGGCCGCGACCGCCTTGGTTAGCGTGAAAGACAGGCATTTCTGACCGAGCGCCCCCCCAGCCATCGAAGGCTGTAAGGGCTAGGGCGGTGCGGCTCAGGCGCTGGCAGGTTGGATAAATCCGAACTTGGTCAGAGCCTTGATCCAGCGTGGAGCGTTGCGTTGAACGGATAGGGCCTCATAGTCGGTGGCGCTGTCCCGGTAGTGTTCGCCACGCTGGAGTATGAAGAAGATCGTTCGCAGTATTTTGTGGCCGATGGCGATGATGGCCCGTTTATAGCCACGGCGCACCATCAAGGCCTGGAATTTCGATTTGAAGACGGATTGAGTACGGCTAGCGGCGTGAGCGAACTCGCACAACAGGCGCCGGACATACAGATTGCCCTTGCGAACACGACCGGATTTACGCTTGCCGGCTGATTCGTTGTTGCCGGGGCAGATGCCGACCCAGGAGGCAAGACGATCGGCACTACCAAAGACATCCATGTCGGAGCCGATTTCGACCAACAGCATGGCAGCCCCGATCTGATCGACGCCGGGAATGGTTTGCAGCAGGGCCAAGGCGTTGTGTTCGGATTTCAGTTCGGCGAGCAGCCGGGTATCGAAGCGAACGATACGGGCCTCGATTTCCTCGACATGCTGCATCAGTTCATCCAGGACGAAGTGATGGCTGGCCGTCAGGTCGCCTTGCAGGGCGTCGAAGATTTCCTCGCGGCTGGCCTTCAGGCGGCGACTGGCAAGCTTGAGCACCTCCTGCGGCGCTTGTCCGGCGATGATCGCCTTGACCATGGCGCGTGCCGACTGGCCGTGCAGATCACTGACCACCACCCCCAGGCGCACGCCGCTATCGGTGAGCACCTTGTGCAGACGGTTCTTCTCGCTGGCCAGTTGCCCGACAAGTTTCTGTCGTTGGCGGGCGATCAGGCGCAGTTCCCGCAGCTTGGCCGGCGGTACAAACGAGCCGCGCAGTAATCCCGCTCGCGCCAGCGTCGCTAACCAGTGGGCATCACCCACATCGGTCTTGCGGCCCGGCACGTTCTTCACATGTCGCGCATTGACCACCTTGGCGCAGATGCCACGCGCTTCCAGTGCCGCATACGGGCTCTTCCAGTAAATGCCGGTGCTCTCCATCACGACTTCGTCGGGGCGTAGTGACGCCACCCAGTCGGCCAGTTCCCGACGGTCTCGCTTGAACGCGCCGAATTGACGTTGCTCGATGCGTGCGCAGCCGTCTGCTTCCTCGATCAGCGCACAGGCCGTGATCTGCGCCTGATGAATGTCCAGACCGATCACCCGTTTGTATAACGCTCCCAGTTCCATACCACCTCCTGTCGATTAGACTTAAGGGTGGAAGGTGGCGGGTGCCGGGACTGAACGTGCCTGAAGGCGACATGTCGCCAACGGCCTGTTTAGCGTGCGCTCTCTAGGGAAGCAATCCGGGGTGCGAGTCAGTCCGGCCGGTCACGTTAGCCGCGGGGTCGAGCCGCCAAAAACTTTTACGACCTTCACCCAACACCTTCCACCCCAAAGTCTCTTTCATCTTCAGGGGTGGTGCCTACCACCATGATCGTTAGCCCGATTACCCCGCCCTTGGCCGCGCCATAGGCCGCCCGCTTTGGCAGGCCTTTGATCGACGATGCAACCGACGCAATCGTCGTGATGCTGCCGCCATGCGTCTTCATCCTGGGAACCGAGGCCCTGAGCACATAGTATGCACTGTCCAGAGTGATCGCCGTCGAGCGGCGCCAATCTTCAATGCCGCACTCCTCGATCGTTCCTTGATGGACATAGCCGACCGCATGCACCAAAGCGTCAATACGGTCGAAGCCCTCGAAATACCGTTCGATCGCCGCCGAATCGGTGGCATCCAGGCTGCTGGTCCGTGCACCGTTCAGGTCGGAAACGAGATCGCCCCTCAAATCGCTGGCATATACCGTTGCGCCTTCGGCAAGGAAGCGTTCCGCAACTGCGCGGCCGATTCCTTGCCCTGCCGCCGTCACGACCGCGATCTTGCCTGAAAGACGCCGCGAAGGATTTTCATATGTAATCATGATGTCTATCCCAAGTTGTTTTGGCGGCTACACCGCACTTTTAACGGTCTGACGTTGTTCACCCAGACCTTCGATCCCGAGTTCGACAACGTCGCCGACGGTCAAGTAGCGAGGCGGCTTCATGCCGGCGCCAACGCCGGGCGGCGTTCCCGTGCAAATGAGATCGCCGGGTTCGAGCTGGCAAAATTCACTCATGTAAGAGACGATCGTGCGCACATCAAAGATCATGTTGCGGGTCGAGCCGGACTGCATCCGTGTCCCGTTGACGTCCAGCCACATGGTCAGCTGTTGTGGATCTCGCACGTCATCAGCCGTGACCAGCAGAGGTCCCGCCGGGCAAAAATTGGGATAGCTCTTGCCCTTGACCCATTGTCCGCCCCGCTCCATCTGCCAGGCGCGCTCGGAGACGTCATTGACGATCGTGTAGCCGAAAACGTGATCCAGGGCGTCCTCCGGCGTAACGCCCAGTGTTCGTTTGCCGATGACGACGCCAAGTTCCACCTCCCAATCGAGCTTGGTCATCGTCTTCGAGTACAGGATCGGGTCGTTCGGTCCGCAATAGGTCGCAGAGGACTTGTTGAAAAGAATAGGTTCCTGCGGCACAGGCAGACCGGCCTCCGCCGCATGATCGGAGTAGTTGAGGCCAATGCACCAGATGTTGCGCGGCTGGTTCACGGGCGCGCCGATGCGCTTTGATCCGAGGGCGACCTCAGGAAGCGCGGAACAATCACTTCCTGCCAACCGTTCGGCTACAAACCCGATCGTTGCCGGCGTGATGTCGCCGATTAATGAGGATACATCCCGCGCCTTGCCACTTGCGTCGATGACGCAGGGCGTTTCGCGGCCGATTTCGCCTACCCGTAGTAATTTCATGCTCTTGTCCCTCCGTTCTTTCTGCCCCACCAGGTCCCGTTCAGCGGCACGCCGGCAGCAAAGGCTTTGGCGCCAAGTTGTTCCTGGATGCGAATGCATTCATTCCATTTGGCCATCCGCTCCGACCGCGTGAACGAGCCGACCTTCAACTGGCCGGCACCGAGCCCGATGGCGAGATGGCTGATGGACACGTCCTCGGTTTCCCCTGAGCGCGCGGACACGACTGACCGCCAGCCAGCCTGCTCGGCGGCAAGAAACGTCTCCACCGCTTCCGTGACGTTGCCCACCTGATTGGCCTTGACCAACACGGCATTGCAGGCGCCGTTGCCGGCGGCCTCCCGGACAAGAGCCGCATTCGTCACCAGAAAGTCGTCACCGATGATCTGGACGCGGTCGCCGAAACGCGCGGTAAACGCGGCCATCCCTTCGGCATCGTCTTCCGCCAGCGGATCTTCGATCGATACGATCGGATATGTGTCGAGCCATCGGCCGAGCTGATCGATCAGACCGGCCGAGTCCAGTTCGCGATTTTCCAGGGCAAGCTTGTATCGGCCGTCGCGCCCGAACTCGGAGGCCGCGACATCAAGCGAGATGACAACCCGGTCGCCCGGTTTTTCCCCCGCGAGCGCGATGGCCTCGCACAGCGTTTCGAGCGCCTCTTCGTTGCTGTCGAATACCGGCCACCAGCCGCCCTCGTCCGCCACGCCCGCCAGGCAGCCTTTCCGCGCCATGATATCGCCTGCCGCGAAGTACACCTCGTTGGTGATCTCCATCACCTCATCGAAGCTGGACGCACCGGGAACCATGATCATGAAATCCTGTACGTCCACGCGCCTGCCGGCATGGGCCCCGCCGCCGAAGATCTGGATTTCCGGGAGCGGGATCGAGGGCTGGCGGCCATACATGCCGGCTATGTGCCGCCACAGCGGCGTCTGGGCGGCGACCGCGGCGGCATGCAGCACGGCGAGGGACACGGCAACCGTGGCGTTGCCGCCGAGCGTGTCCTTCAGGGGCGACGGATCGAGTCTGCGCAGCGCCGCATCAATATCGGCCTGATCGGCGGCGTCCCTTCCAGCCAACGCACCGGCGATGGCCCCGTTGACATTGGCAACGGCTTTCGCAACGCCCTTGCCGCGCAGGTGCTTGCCGTCATCGCGCAGATCGATTGCCTCCCGTGCTCCCCGCGAGGCGCCCGCCGGCGCGATGGCGCGCCCTTGCACTCCGTTGGCGAGCGTAACTTCCGCCTCGACCGTGGGGTGGCCGCGCGAATCCCATACGCGCCGGCCCTTGATGTGAGCAATTTGCGTCCCGTTCATTTGTATAGTTCCTCGGCCCAGGCCCGGTGAACATCGACTAGTACAGCATCCTGTAAATAGGTTTAATAATTATCGGGCTGCAAATACGGCTGCAAGAGTGTGGCGACCACCTGTGCCATCTCGTCGAGCGAGCCTGTGCCTGGCAACGGTTCCCAACGCCCACTATGGCTTCGAAAAGCCGCGCCATAATGATTACGGTCCAACTCGGTCAGCCGCGCCACCACGGTCAACTGTTCATCGTCCACACGTTTGATCAGCAGATGATGCCCGTAGGTTTGCGTAGCGATCTGCTCATGGCCGAGCAGATGGCGCAGTTGTCGTTGCAAGTGGGTGGCGTGTTCTTTGGCGGATAAGGCTGGCATGTCGCTCCTCGTTATGATTCGCCGGTTTGTAGCGGATAGCCCCGGAAACTCCATTTGAACGGGCGTGCCGCCTGATTATGCGTGCGGACAAATTGTGCCGTGCGCTCGCGCAGGTGCGCAGTGCTGGTGTGACTGGCATGGCGCAGCACTCGGCGTGTATACCGGGCAAACCAGAGTTCGATCTGATTGACCCAGCTCGCGTGCAATGGCGTGAAGTGAAAGTGAAACCGTCCGGCATGCCGCGCATTGAACGCCTGCCAGACGGCCTGGGCGCGATGCGTGTTCAAATTATCCCAGACGACATGCACCTGCTGGTCAGGGTACGCAGCGGCCAGGCGTTCCATGAAGGCCAGCAAATCGGCCTGGGTGCGCCGATCGCCACAGTCCGCCGTCACCTGCCCGGTATGCACATCCAGCGCGGCGATCAACGACTGGGTGCCATGGCGGACATACTCAAACTCGCGCCGACGCAGCCGCCCCGGCGCGGGATCGCGGCCCCGGTGCTTGCGCTCAATCGCCTGGATGCCGGTCTTCTCGTCGATGCTAAGCACCACCGCATCTCGAGGCGCTCTGCGGTACAACTTGCAAATCTCGTTGACCCTCTCGCGAAAGGCCGGATCCGGACTATGCAGCCATTGCTGGACCCGGTGCGGACGCACATCGCCGGCCTGCAAGATGCGCTGCACGTGGCTGCGGCTGTGAATCACCCCGGGAATCGCGGAGGCTGTTTGGTTAAAGTAAAACCGCCTCAGCAGCGGGTGTTGCAAGCACTTGATAGTACCGTTGTTCGGCCTCGGCGGGGGGGATGTCGCCAATCGATTCCAGCAGCCGCTGATGATTGAACCAGGCCACCCATTCCAAGGTGGCTAATTCCACGGCAGCCTTGGTCTTCCAGGGGCCACGCTGATGAATCAGTTCTGCCTTGTACAGGCCGTTGATGGTCTCGGCCAGGGCGTTGTCATAGGCGTCGCCCGTGGCCCCCACCGAAGGGCTGATACCCGCCTCGCCCAGCCGTTCGGAATAACGGATCGACACGTACTGCGAACCGCGATCCGAATGATGGACAAGGCCTGCGGCCGGATCGGGGTGCCGGTCGTAGAGCGCCTGCTCCAGGGCATCGAGCACGAAGTCTGTGGTCATCCGCGAGCTCGTGCGCCAGCCCACGATGCGCTTGGCATACGCATCGATGACGAAGGCCACGTACATCCATCCCTGCCAAGTGGATACGTAGGTGAAGTCAGCCACCCACAGGCGATTGGGTCGATCAGCATGGAAGGCCCGACGCACCAGATCGCGCGGGCAGGGTTTGGAGGCATCGGGAACCGTCGTGCGTATCCGCTTGCCCCGGCGCACTCCCTCGATCCCCAGGCGGCCCATGAGTCGCTCGACCGTACAGCGGGCAATGGGCATGTTCTCCCGATGCATCTGGCGCCAGATCTTGCGCGCGCCGTAGACTTGGAAGTTCTGATCCCAGACGCGGTAGATGTCGACCATGCGCTGCTCGTCCCGTTTGGCCCGGTGGCTGCGTAGATCTGGATTGCGACACCGGGCGGCATGGCGCCTGTAGGCTGACGGGGCGACCTGCAATACCTTGCAGATCGGCTCGACCCCGTACAAGTCTCGGTGCTGATCGATGTAGGCGTTTATTTCTTCAGGACGCGGTCGAGCTCCGCCTGGGCGAAAAAAGCGCTGGCCGTCTTTAGAATCTCGTTGGCTCGGCGCAGCTCCTTGACCTCGCGCTCCAGCGCCTTGATGCGTTCCTGCTCGGCCTGCGGGATACCGGCACGTACACCCGTCTCCACCTCCTGGGCCCGAACCCATTTGAGCAGCGAATGCGGCGAGCAGCCAATCTTGGGTGCAATCGATGTGACGGCAGCCCACTGCGACGCGTACTCGTCGCGGTGTTCCAGGAGCAGGCGCACGGCCCGTTCACGGATCTCAGGTGAAAATTTGGTTTGATTGTTGACCATGGCTCCATTCTCTCAAAGCTTGGAGCCTCCTCAAAACCCGGGGTGATTCAGCTGATCTGCTCAACGACACCGCGTTCCAACGCGCGCGCCACGATCTCGTCGAGCGTGGGAGTGACCCGCCCCTCAGGCTCCTGCGCTTCGCACGCCAGTGCGATCAGTTGCAGCCGCTCTTCGTGCGTGATGCGCGCCGGGCGACCGCTGCGTTCGCCTTCACGAATACCCTGGGCGCCTTGCTGAGCAATGCGCTTGCGCCACAGGCAGACTGTTTGCACCGATACTCCCAGTTTGCGCGCAATGACCGTGCTGCTATGGCCCTCATGCGCCTCCAAGGCGATTCGTGCACGCATGACATCGCGCTGCGTAGCGGTCTTGCGCGCGATCAGCGACAGCAGTTCCTGTCTGTCCTTCTTTGCCAGCTTCACTGGCGTTGCAGGGCGGCCTCGGTTCATCACGACATGATAGCCGAGGCGATTAATTATTCAAAGTATTTAAGGGATGTTGTACTAGGGAAAGTGGGGGTAACTGGATGAACTTTCGTCCGAATTGACGCACGAAGTTCTTGTCCGCCTCCGCGGTGATGTATTCGACGGGCGATTTGCCATCTATACGGGCCAGCAGAAGCGCCGGCAGCAACCTCGATGCCCGAGCCTCCAGTTCGGCCCGCGGCTCCCAACTCACGCCATCGAGGTACGCTTCCGCAAGCGCCTGGAAACAGGCCAGAAACCCGGCCGCGTCCTGTCGGCGCCAGACGCACTTCAGCAAAAGATGATTGAGGCAAAAAGCAATGTCGAAGGCCGGATCGCCGTACCAGGCACACTCGGCGTCGAGAATGATGGGGCCCTCGCTGCCGACCAGAATGTTCTTGGGGCTGACATCGCCATGAACCAGCACCAGCTTCGTGTTCAAAACATCCCGTGAAAGGGCAAGCAGCGGCCCCGAAAGATCGGCATGAACCCGCGCCGTGGCTTCGAGATAGGGTTCGAGCCGGATCGACTGGAACACCTCGTCATTGGCAAATCGCCGGCCAAGCTCCTGCGACCGCGCGGTCGCAGAATGGATTGCGGCGATGCTGCTGCCCAGTCTGCGCGCGAAGCCGGCGTCGGCGCGTCCATGCCTAAGCGCCTCTTTCCAGACCGGATTCTCGAAAGGATCGAAATAGGTCATGGCGAACGCGCCAATCAACGGATCATGCGCAAGGATGCGGGGCACCATGGCCGGAGAGGTCTTGGAAACCTCGAGCAACCATTCAACCTCGCTGGCATTGCGTGCGACCGGAGCTTTCCACTCCTGGGCTACACGCAGGCTCGACAGCGCCTTCTTGACGACGAAGGCCGCCCCTTGTCCCTGGACCTTCCAGATATCCGATGCGACACCCCCGACAAGCGGCTCGATCGTCCACGGCTGGTCATATTGCAGCAGCCCGGACCGTTGGAGAAACTCGATAATAGCCGGGTCAACAACCGCCCCCCCCGGGGGGCCCGCTAGATTGGTCATCCGTTTGCTCGATTTACTATAGATCAGGCCCATAAATAGATTGAAATTCTGTCGATCTGATGCGATGCTTTGCGGATGGAAAAAGATGATGCAAGAAAGCTCAGTCCGGCCGAGCAGCATGAGAGGCGTCGGCAGGTGATTCGTGCGTACAAACGCGGACGAAGCAAACCTCAGATCCCCCTGTGTCAGACTAGTTGTCGCATCGGATTTGGAACGATTAGATGAATTTGACGACCTACAGCACGGCCTTCAAAGAGGAGGCGATCCGCAAGACCCTGCAGCGCGGCACGCGCACGGTGGCTGACATGGCCCAGGAGTTGAACATGTCGGTCCATACGCTGAAGAACTGGATTCGCAATCCGAAGATGGCTCATTTGCGCAGGCAATCCTCAGAAGAGGCCCCCGCCAGTCGGTGGACATCCGCACAGCGGCTGCAGGCCCTGCTTGAGACCCATTCTCTGGCCGAAGAGGCGCGCAACGCCTGGTGCCGGGAACGGGGCATCTTCGCCCATCAGCTCACGGCCTGGAAGCATGAGCTCGAACAGTCGGGGAACAAGCCCGCAGCCGATATCCAGGAGCTGCGTCGGCTCAAAGAGGAACTGGTTGGCGTGCGCCGTGATTTGGCCCGCAAGGACAAGGCGTTATCGGAGGCGGCAGCCCTGCTGGTACTGCAAAAAAAATACCAGGCGCTGTGGGAGGACGAGGACAAATGACCTCACTGACACAGCGCCGACAGATCATGGCATTGATTACTGAGGCGGTCACGGCTGGTGCTCGACAGGCACGCGCCTGTGAAGCAATCAATCTGAGCGCACGCACACTGCAACGTTGGCGGCGGGCCCCGGAGCAAGGCGATGGGCGCCCCACGCGGGTACAGCGGCCCTGCAACCGCCTGAGCGATGCCGAGCGTGATCGCATCCTGCGGGTGGTCAACAGCAGCGAGTACGGCCACCTGCCCGCTTCTCAGATCGTGCCACGCCTGGCGGATACGGGGGTCTATCTGGCCAGTGAATCGACGATCTACAGGCTGATGCGTACCGCCGGGCAACTGGTGCATCGCACGCCTGATCGCACGCCTGGCCCGGTGCATCGGCCTCGGGCGCTGACGGCTACTGCGCCAGGGCAGCTCTTCAGCTGGGACATCACCTATCTGCCCGCCACCGTGCGGGGCCAGTACTACTACCTGTACCTGTTTCTTGACCTGTTCAGCCGTCACATCGTGGGCTGGCAGGTCTATGACACCGAGGACAGCGCCCGTGCCAGTGAGCTGATGCGCGATATCTGCCGCCGCGAGGGCATCCTCCCAGGGCAGGTGGTGTTACACAGCGACAATGGCTCCCCGATGAAGGGCGCCACCATGCTGGCGACACTACGGGAGCTGGGTGTGGCGCCATCGTTCAGCAGGCCAGCGGTGAGCAATGACAACCCGTACTCAGAGTCCTTGTTCAGGACTCTGAAGTACCGCCCCCGCTACCCTCGCAAGCCCTTCACCGGTCTGCTGGCTGCCCGGGCCTGGGTCGGTGAGTTCGTGCGCTGGTACAACACCGAGCACCGGCACAGCGCTATCGGCTTCGTGACGCCTGAGCAGCGTCACTGTGGGCGCGATCGCGGCCTGCTCGAACGGCGCCATGCCCTCTATCGGGCGGCCCGCGAAAAGCACCCGGAGCGCTGGAGCGGCAGGACCCGCAACTGGACAAGAGTCGACGAGGTCTTCCTCAACCCGCAGAAGGGTCACGCGTCCTGTGCCAAGCGAAATTCAGACCTCAAGCGGGCGGCTTGAGTCACTCAGAAAATGCGACAGATAGGTTGACAATCACCGAGATCGCCGTTGACGTTGGGCTGAGTCACACGGCGGTGAGCAAGGTGATCGCACGCTATGAGGCGGGGGGGATGCTGTCGCTGGCACCCCGTCGGCGTGGCCGTCGCCGTGGCGAGGATCGCGCACTGACCGCCGAGCAGGAACAGACGGTGTGCCGCATCATCTGCGACAAGCGCCCCGAGCAGCTGAAGATGGACTTTGCGCTGTGGAGCCGTGCGGCGGTTATGCAGCTGATCGAGCGCGAGTGTGGTGTGACGCTGCATGTGCGCTCGGTGGGCAAGTATCTGGCCCGCTGGGGCTTCACCCCGCAGAAGCCGATCAAGCGTGCTTACGAGCAATCGCCCGCCGCGGTGCAAACCTGGTTGGAGGACACGTATCCGGCCATCGCCGAACGTGCCAAGGCCGAGGGCGGCGAGGTCCACTGGGGTGACGAGACGGCGCTGGTGAACACCGACGTGCGCGGTCGCAGCTATGCGCCCAAGGGCAAGACTCCGGTGGCGATGGCCATTGGCGGGACGCGGCAGAAGCTGTCGATGATCGCCAGCGTCACCAACCAGGGCAAGGCACGCTGGATGATCATTGATGGCGCGTTCAATCACGAAAAGTTGATCGAGTTCTTCGAGTCGCTGGTCCAGGATGCCGGGCGCAAGGTGTTTCTGATCCTGGACAACCTGGGCGTGCATCACTGCAAGCCGGTGAAGGCGTGGTTGGCCGCACACTCCGATCAGATGGAAGTGTTCTATCTGCCCAGTTACAGCCCCGAACTCAATCCCGAAGAACGCTTGAATGCCGATCTCAAACACGTCATCGGGCGCAAGGTTCCGATACGCACGAAGGCCAAACTACGCGCCGCTGCAGAAGAGCACATGCAAGTCGTCGCCAGCGAGCCGGCACGTGTCAAAGCCTACTTCCAAGACTTCCACGTCAAATACGCTGCGTAAAACTGTTTGAGGGCCGGATCAATAATGGGTGGGTGGCGTCCGCCCGCCCCTATCCAGTCGCCATCAGATCACCGTTTACCGCACCCACGCCCATGAACAACGAAGCCGAAGCGCGGGCAACGCCAAGCCGGGATCAGAACTTGCCGAAATGGAGATAGGCCTGCTTCGGATCGGTGCCTTCGAGGATAGCCTTGCGCACGAAGTTCTCCGTGTTGATCACCGCCTCGACCTTTGAAACCACCTCCTCCGCGATTGCCTGCGGGATGATGACGATCCCATCGATGTCAGCCAGCACATAGTCTCCGGTTTCGATGCGGACATGGCCGATAGTGATCGGCTCGCCGAGCGCCTCGGGTCGCCAAGCCGCGACCACATCGCGAGGCGTCTGGAAGCGTGAAAACAGCGGGAACCCGATCTTGCGGATGAACGCATTGTCACGCGATCCGCCATCGACGATGTAACCCCGAACCTTGCGGTACTGCAACGTTTCAGCGGAAAGTTCTCCCATCAGCGCGCGCATGTCGTCCTGGGGCTGGCAGACAACGACGTGGTCTGGAGGCGCGATGCTAAGGAACTGCGTCCATTCCAGCATGCTCTCCTCCGCAGAGAGCTGGGCATCCGGCGTTCCGCGCAAGGTAAATGCGCGACCAAAAACGCGCGTGTCTGGATCGATGGCCCGGATCTGGCGCGGCAAGACGCAATCGGGGCGCCCCATGTCGCGCATGATGTCGTAGACCGCACCGGAATAGCAGGCACCCAGGCGCTGTGTGAGGTCAGTCATCGTACTATGTCCTTTTCTGATTTCAGTTGTTTCATGCGACGGTTATGCAGAGGCGACATGCCTGCCGCATGACAGCCATTGGTCGCGACAAAGTGGAAGGGGCGGACGCACCCGAAAGACGCTCGGTTATCCCCGCCTTCCAGAGCTGGGAGATTGATTTTTCGACGGTGAGGCGCATTTCGCCGCCCTCACCATCGAATACGAGTTCTGCTTGCCCGCTTGGCTATCGTGACGCCAACTATCGTCAGCACGCAGCAAAACATGAGGTAGCAGGCCACGAGCGACGGCTTGCCGCCAGCGATGTTGACCAGCGCCGCAGCGATGAATGGCGTAGGGCCGGCGACCAATGCGCCATTGAGTTCGCGCGCAAGGGCCAACCCTGAAAAGCGGTATCTTGTTTCGAACAACTCGGACAGAAATACACCTTGCGCGCCGGCCATTGCGCCGTATCCGATTCCGTAGAGGAGGCTCATCGCCAGCGTGGCGATGGCGAGGTTGCCAGTATCGAGCATCCAAAAGAACGGGAAGGCGAACAAGATCGCAAACAGAGCGCCAAGCGAAAAGACCTTGGCATGGCCAATACGATCCGAAAGCGCACCCATCAAAGGTACGCTAACGATGGCAACCATCGTCGAAATCGTAACGGCAAGCAAACTCTCCGAACGACTCATTCCAACCGTGTTGATCAGATAGCTCAGCGCAAAGGCAGCCAGGATGTAGGCATTTGCATTATGGCCGGTAACGGAAAGAAAACCGCAAATCAGCTCCTTCCGTCCCTTTGCGAAGAGTTCCTTCAAGGGCGTGTGCTGCTGCATGCTTTGTGCGTTCGCCTTCTCGACGGCAGCGGTATATTCGGGAGTTTCGTCGAGGCGCTTTCGGATATAGAGCGCGACCGCGAAAAGCAGGCCCGACAGCAGGAAAGGGACACGCCACGCCCAACCCAGAAGCACATCCTCCGGCAATGCTGAAATCGCAAGGAACGAGAGTGTGGCAAGCAATATCCCGCCGCCAGGAGCCGCGTTGACAATCGCGGTGTAAAAGCCCCTGCGCCGCGGCGGGGCGTATTCGGCAACGAGTACGACTGCACCGGCCAACTCCGCGCCAGCGCCGAAGCCTTGGATCAGACGAAACAACACGAGCAGTACCGCCGCCCAGATCCCGATCTGGGCAAAAGTAGGCAACAAGCCCATTGCTACCGTAGCGCCGCCCATCAGCATGATGGTGAGGATGAGAGCCGGTCTGCGGCCGAACTTGTCTCCGATGTGTGAAATCAGAACTCCCCCCAGAGGTCGAGCGACGAAACCGACCGCGAATGTAGCGAAGGCGGCAAGTATGCCGCTCGCCTCGGATAGATTGGGAAAGAACAGCTTGTTGATGATCAATCCGGCGGCGGCGCCATAGAGCGCATAGTCGTACCACTCAATGAGTGTCCCGACTGTGGCCGCTCCAACCGCCTTTCGAACGCCAGAATTAAGAGTTGCCGCCTGACTACCCACGTCGAAGCCCCGCAACGGTTCAGCTCGATCCACGCTCAAGATTTGTCTCCTTTCAGGTAACCCACGATTAGGTGAGCTTGCCCCTGAATGACGAAGTCCTTAGTTCCAGTTAAATTGGAACTCAAGGAGTAAGAAATGACAGATTTGAGAAGGCGTGCGAAGTACACGCAGGAGTTCAAGCAAGAGAGTGTGCGTCAGGTGCTGGCGGGATCGTCAATCCGTGCCGTGGCCGATTCGCTGGGGATTCCGAAGGCAAGTTTAGGCAACTGGGTACGTCAACACGAGCTCGGGGATCTAGGCCCAGGGCCCACGAAAGCGACAGCGCCAGTCTCGGTGGAACAGATGGAGATTGCCCGTCTGAAAGCTGAGAATGCCCAGCTTCGGATGGAGCGTGACATTGCAAAAAAAGCCGCGGCGTACTTTGCGCTGGACACGCTGCAAAGTACGCCTGGATTCAAAAAATGAAAGGTCGCTGGCCGATTCGTGCGATGTGCAGGGTGTTGTGTGTCAGCGAAAGCGGCTACTACGGCTGGCAGCGTTCTGGACGTGTCTCGGCAGGTACTCGCTTGCCCGATGAACGGGTACTGGCTCACATTTGCGTCATCCACCGTGAGGTAAAGGCAGAGTACGGCTGGCCGAGGATCTATCGGGAGCTTCGGCGACGTGGGCTGAAGGTAGGAAAGGAGCGGGTTCGGTTGCTGATGAAAGCCCACGGAATACGCGCTCGCGTCAAACGCAAATATGTTGTGACGACCGACAGCAGGCATGCCTTGCCAGTAGCCCCAAATCTGGTGAAGCGGCAATTCAATCCGCCGCAACCGGACCGGATCTGGTGCGGCGACATCACGTATTTGCGTACGGACCAAGGGTGGTTGTACTTGGCGGCCGTGATCGACCTGTTCAGCCGTAAGATCGTTGGCTGGAGCCTGAAGCCGCACATGCAGACCAGCTTGGTCAAGGATGCCCTGGAGATGGCCTATTTGCGCCGCCGACCGGCACCGGGACTGATCTTCCACAGCGACAGGGGCGCCCAGTATTGCAGCCATGACTTCCAGCAGGCGCTGCGCACCTGGAAGATCCATCCGTCGATGAGCAGGAAGGGAGACTGTTGGGATAATGCGCCAACAGAGAGCCTCTGGGCGCGTTTGAAGGCCGCTTGCTTTGATGGCCGAAAGTTTGCTTCCCACCGCGCAGCCAGAGTTGCCGTGATGGACTGGATTACGTTCTACAACCACCGGCGACTGCATTCGGCACTGGGCTACACCAGTCCAATGGAATACGAAAAAATCTGGCACGCGAATCACTATAAAATCGCTGCCTGAACCCCGAACTAAGGACTACGAAAAACGGGGGCAATATCAAGCAACGCAGCATGGCCAGCCCGGGCGCCGAAGGTAAGGATCGGAATTAGCCAGACAGGACACTAGGCCAATAGCCACTACCAGCGACTGGCCTACAGCGTTCGGGAGCGCTGTCTTGCGCAGTGCTTGTGCCCAAAAGACCCTCAGCCACAGGATAACTGTTACCCTACGGCTTCCTCCCCCTTGGTCATGGCAATTTCATTGTTGGTGAGAAGCCTCAGCATCGCCGTGCGAGCTGCCTGTGGATCGCGATCTCGGATAGCTTCGGCTGCAAGGCGATGTCCGATCAGATTTCCAGAATAACCTATGACGGTTATTTCGAAGTTCGCACGCAACAACACCATGAATGCCCGCAGAAGGCTCGACAAGAGCGGGCTATGCGCTGCTTCGAACATACGCTCATGAAATGAAATATCGGCCTCGATTGCCCGTGCAGCGTCGCTCTCGAAGCGCTCCATCTCCTCGTAAGCTGCGAATAGACGGAGAACCTCGGTCGTTGTTGCGTTGACGGCGGCAAGTGCCGCCACCTCCGGCTCGATCATTCTGCGTAGCTTGGCGAGTTCGCACAGCATCTCGGCGCGAAGGTTGTCTGTCGCCAGAATCCATCGCAGGATGTCAGGGTCGAGCATATTCCATCGGGACTGCGGAAGCACAGACGTGCCCGCCCGACGGATAGTATGTACCAAGCCCTTTCCAGCAAGGATTTTCAACCCCTCTCGAAGGACGTTTCGTCCCACGTCGAGCTGCTGACACATGATCGATTCAATGGGCAGGGTTTCTCCTGGCCTGAACTCTCCGCTCGCGATGGACGATCCGATCGTGTCTACGACCCACCGGACCTTGCGGCCTGAACTGTTCGTCTCGCTGGCTGGTTGTTCATCAGCGGGAATCTTTTTGTTCAAGGTTATCTCCTTACGTCGATCGTTGGTTCTGTTGCAAATTTGCAAGTATCCGCCGAACACACCTCGAGGGAGCTTGGTGATCGGTGAACGATAGTCCCCACTTGTTTTTGATGGGGACTATCCATGGGTCCGGATAGTTCGGCGCAGCGGCCCGCGCGGCGCAAGCACAGCCAGGCCTTCAAGGCACAGATTCTTGAGGCTTGTGACCGGCCGAGCGCTTCGGTTGCAGGCATCGCCATTGCGCACGGCCTGAACCCGAACATGGTGCAGCGCTGACGCCGCGACGCTAGGCGCGGCGAGCCAGGACCGCCAGACACGCCCGCGTGTATTCCCATTGCCTCTCATTGTCGCCGCCTCGACCTCCGTGAGGGTAACGCATCAGGGCGCACAGGCTCCGACGACAATTGAGGTCCGACCGCAAAGGCAATTCCATTCCCATGCTCGACACGGGAGTGGTTCGCGCCCTGAAGGAGAACCTATTCACGCAAAAACGCCTGACGGAGCCGCTCTCGTCGCTCGCCGAGCGCCGTGCGGCCCGCACGACTGCCGCCAACAGCCGGCTCGTCGCCCTCCAGGCTGAAGTCGCAAGCGTCGAGCAGAAACTGAAACGACTCTACCAGTCGATCGCGGACGGCATTGACGACCTCGATGATCTGCTCGATTCCGGCGATACACCGGCCCTCAAAGCCTGCCTCCGTTTGATCCCTGGAAGCGTGATCGTGGGCGACAAAACCATCAAAACCATGCTCTCGCGCAGGGCCTACGGCTTCAGGAACTTTGAGAATTACCGCATCAGAGTCTTGGCTCAATACGGCTGGAACGGTGTCATCAACCGTGTCCGATGAAGGCCCATCCACCGTTTATGGGGTAGGGCCTGGGGTAGAGCCTGATTTGATTGGCGCGCCCGACAGGAATCGAACCTGTATCAGAAGCTTCGGAAACTCCTATTCTATCCATTGAACTACAGGCGCGGCATGGGGACGCCATTGTAGCGTGTTTGCGCCGCTCCCGCTGGCATGACCGCATGCGCGCCATGCAGCGGCACAGGCCAGTCGCTATAATCGACGGTTGAAGCCTGTAACACAAACGATTATCAGGATCCCATCATGAGCCTCCCCGAACACGCCCACGGACACGAAAGCGCCATCAAGACCCCGCGTCAGCTGCTGATCACGGTCATCCTGGCCTTCCTGATCCCGATCGCGGTCATCATCCTGCTGGTCAATCTGGTCGGATCGTCCATCCGCACGGGCGCGGGTTCCGACAGCCAGTCGGAAGAAGCCATCGCCCGGCGCATCCAGCCCGTGGCCGGCTTCAAGCTGGTCGACGCCGATGCGCCCAAGGTCCTCAAGACCGGCGAACAGGTCTTCCAGTCCACCTGTTCGGCCTGTCACGGCACGGGGGTGGCGGGGGCGCCGAAATTCGGCGACAAGGACGCCTGGGCCAAGTACATCGCACTGGGCTACGATGAATTGGTCAAGAACGCCATCAACGGTATCCGCGCCATGCCTCCGAGGGGAGGCAATGCCGCGCTGGCCGACCTCGAGGTCGCGCGCGCCGTGGTCTACATGACCAACCAGTCAGGCGCCCACTTCGACGAACCCAAGGAACCGGCGGCCGGTGACGCCGCCGCCAAGACTGAAACGGCCGCCGCGCCGGCCGCGCCGGCCGAAGCCCCGAAGGCCGCCGAAGCCAAACCCGCCGAAACCCCGGCCGCCGCGCCCCAGGCCGAGGCCAAGCCCGCCGCCCAGGCCGACGCCGGCAACGCCGTCGGCAAGAAGCTCTACGAGTCGGTCTGCATCACCTGCCACTCCATCGGCCTGGCCGGCGCGCCCAAGTTCGGCGACAAGGCGTCCTGGGAACCCTTCGTCAAAACGGGCCTGGACACCATGCTTAAGAACGCCATCTCCGGCATCAAGGCCATGCCCCCGCGCGGCGGCTCGCAAGCCTCCGACGAGGAGCTCAAGGCCGCCATCCAGTACATGGTGGATGCCGCGAAGTAGACATTCGACGCGCGCCGCCCCGACCGCCCTCGTCATCGCGGTCCCTCCACCCCGGCCCGAAAAAGCCGGGGTTTTCATTTCCGGCCGACGGGACCGGTCCGGTCTCGGTATATCCACTATGTTTTCAAACAATTGTTTGATTTAGAATGGGGCACCACCCGGCGGGCCAGCCGGGGTTCGTCCGCCCGAGCCGGCGCCGACGGGCGGCGTTCCAGCCCGCCCCGGCCGGTCCTGGCGGCCTCATGCTCACGCGGGAGACCCATCCTCATGTCCCACCCCATTGTCACGGCGCTGCACCAGTCCATGACGCTGCCCGTCATGGCGGCGCCCATGTTCATCGTCTCGAGTCCGGAACTGGTGATCGCCCAATGCGCCAGCGGCATCATCGGTTCGATGCCGGCGCTCAACGCGCGGCCCCAGGAAAAACTGGGCGAATGGCTGACGCAGATCGAGACCAGCCTGGCGGCCCTGCGCGCCGCCGATCCGGAAAGGCCGGTTCCGCCTTACGCCATCAACCACATCATCCACCAGTCCAACGACCGGCTGCAGCACGACCTGGAAGTCTGCGCCGAGCACCGTGTGCCGCTGATCATCACCAGCCTGCGCGCGCCCAATCAGGTGGTGGACGCGATCCATGGCTGGGGCGGCAAGGTCTTCCACGACGTGACCACGCTGCGCCACGCGCAAAAGGCGCTGGACGCGGGCGTCGACGGCCTGATCCTGGTGTGCGCGGGAGCGGGCGGCCACGCGGGCACGCTGTCGCCCTTCGCCCTGCTCGGCGAGATCCGGCGCATCTTCGACGGTCCGGTCTGCCTGTCGGGGGCCATCAGCCGGGGCCAGGACGTGCTGGCCGCGCGCGCCATGGGCGCCGATTTCGCCTACATCGGCACGCGCTTCATCGCCAGTACCGAAGCCAACGCCCAGCCCGAATACAAGCAGATGATCGTCGACACGGCCGCCGCCGACATCGTCTACACCCCATATTTCACCGGCATCCCGGGCAACTACCTGAAGCCCTGCGTACGGAACATCGGCCTGGATCCCGACAACCTGCCGGCCGCCCAGGGCACGAACTTCGGCAGCGACAGCAAGAAGGCCTGGCGCGACATCTGGGGCGCCGGCCAGGGCGTGGGCAACATCGACGGCGTGCTGCCCACCGCCGACATCGTGGCCCGCCTGCGCGACGAATATCGCGAGGCCGCCCAGGCGCTGTGCGACCACTTCGTCGAGGAGGTCCGCGCATGATCCGCGCCGAACGCCAGGGCGCCGTCCTGGAAATCCTCATCGACCGGCCGGAACGGCGCAACGCCCTGACCGACGCCATGTACCGCGACATCGAGCGCGCCCTGCGCGAGGCCGACGCGGACCCCGCCTGCGCGGCCGTGATCCTGCACGGCGCGGGCGGGCATTTCACCGCGGGCAACGACCTGGCGGAATTCCAGATGCCGCAGGACAGCCGCGACGTGGGTTCGATCGCCTTCCTGCATGCCCTGGCGTCGGTGGATGTACCGGTGATCGCCGCTGTCCAGGGCCAGGCGGTGGGCGTGGGGGTCACGCTGCTGCAACACTGCGACTTCGTCTATGCCGCCCCCGACGCCGTGTTCCGCCTGCCCTTCGTGTCCCTGGGTCTGTGTCCGGAAGGCGCCTCCAGCCTGCTGCTGCCCCGGATCGCGGGCGATCGCCGGGCCGCCCGGTGGCTGCTGGGCGCCGAGCCCTTCGGCGCCGAGGACGCCCTGGCCGGCCAACTGCTGACCGCCCTGGCGGACGACCCGCTCGCCGCTGCGCGCACCTGCGCCCATTCGCTGGCCGCCCAGCCGATCCAGGCCGTGCGCGCCAGCAAGCGCCTGCTGCGCGAGCCCGGGCGCGCCGAGGTCCATCGCGTCCTGGACACGGAGGCCGCGGCGTTCTTCGAACGACTGAAGTCCCCCGAGGCCCAGGCGGCTTTTCGGACGTTCTTCGCCCGCAAGGAATCCGCCGAGTAGGCGGCGCCGGCTCCGGCGCGCCTCGCTCCGGAGCCGGGTTCCGTCCCGCCCGGATCCGCCTGTTGTTTTTCAGGCAGCAATTTCTTTCTCTTACGGAATATTAGGGTTTTCCCCTATCTTTATCCTAGGGTTTACCCTATACTGACTCTTGTTGAAATCTGAAGCTTCTGAAACAGGAGTCAGTCATGTACGCTACGCAAACCCCGAATCTGCTGTCCGACGCCCTCGAACGCGCCTACAGCCGCTCCCTCCTCGACGCCACACAGCAGCCCCTGCAACTGGGCAAGGCCATCCGCGGCCTGGGCCGCACGCTCGGCCGCGCCGCCGTCGCCACCGGCCGCTTCATCGCCAACGTGATCAACGCCCAGGCCGAAGCCCGCGCGCGCGACATGCGCTACAGCCGCACTCCCTGGTAATTCCCAGTATTCTCCAATTCGCTGAGGGGCCTCTGAATCAGAGGTCCCTCAGCGTTTCAGCAAGGCCTTCAGCCGATCCAGCGTCCGGTCCGGATCGGTGTCGCCGACCGGCCGCGGCGCTTCGGCCCTCAGGCCCATTTCCGCGATGAAGCGCGAGGGCTCGCAGATAGTGTCCTCGCGCCCGCGCCGCCGCTTGCGGCACCAGCTGATCCGCAGCGTGCGCTGAGCGCGCGTGATGCCCACGTACATCAGGCGTCGCTCTTCCTCGATGCGGCGCGCGCGGGCCGCCACGGCGGCCTCGCCGACATCTCCCTCGTCGTCGCCGCCCCGGTGGGGCAGCAGGCCTTCCTCGACCCCGATGAGGTAGACGTGGGGGTATTCCAGCCCCTTGGACGCATGCAGGGTGGACAGCTTCACCGCATCGGGCTCCTCGTCATCGGCACGCTCCAGCATAGTGACCAGAGCGACGTGCTGGACCAGTTCCAGCAAGGTCATGTCGTCCTCGTCCGCCTTGCGCTTGAGCCAGTCCAGCAATTCCAGCACATTGGCCCAGCGGGACTGGGCCTGGCGCTCGTCCAGCGTGTCGTACAGGTGCCGCTCGTAGTTCATCGCCGCCAGCAGGTCGTCCAGCACCCGGCCGGCATCGTCGCCGCGCAGGCCGTCGATGCCCGTGGCGGCGCCCGCCAGGCCGGCCGGCACGCTGGTCCGGGCCGCCCGCAAGGCTTCCGATGGGAGGCTTCCCGGCGCACGAGCGGCCGGGTCCGCGTCGAACGCCGGCGGATCCGGATCGAAAGCCAGCAGATCGCCCTGGATCTCCGCGCCCGGCAAGGGAGGCGCCACGCCGCCGCGCCGCGCCGCGCGCGCCTGAAAGTGGCCCACCAGCCGGACGAAGCCGCGCACGGCCTCGCACTGCCGGGCGGATGGCAGGACGGCCTCGGACACATCGGCGGCCACTGCATACAGCGACACGCCGCGCCGGGCAGCCTCGGCGCCCAGGGCCTGCAAGGTGCCCTGGCCGATGCCGCGCCGGGGAGTCGTCGCCGCGCGGATGAAGGCCGGATCCTCGTCCTCGTTGGCGATCAGCCGCAGCCAGGCCAGCACGTCGCGAATCTCGGCTTTGTCGAAGAAGCTCTGTCCGCCCGAGACCGTGTAGGGAATCCTCAGCGTGCGCAGGGCCTGCTCCATCACCCGGGCCTGATGATTGCCCCGGTACAGCACGGCGAAATCCTTCCACTGGGCCTGGCGCTCGAAGCGCGCCGCCGACAGGCGCATGGCGATGGACTCGGCCTCGGCCTGGTCGGAATCCATGGGCGTGACCACGATGGGCTCCCCCACCCCCAGGTCCGACCACAGGGTCTTGTCGAAGGTCTTGGGATTGTGGCCGATCACCCGGTTGGCCGCCTCCAGGATGGTCTGGACGGAACGGTAGTTCTGCTCCAGCTTGATCAGCCGCAGCGACGGATAGTCGCGCGCCAGCTGAGCCAGGTTTTCCACCGTGGCGCCGCGCCAGGCGTAGATCGCCTGGTCGTCGTCGCCCACCGCCGTGAACATGGCCCGGTCCCCGCACAGCATGCGCACCAGCTGGTACTGACAGGCGTTGGTGTCCTGGTATTCGTCCACCAGCAGGTACTGGACCCGCGCCTGCCAGCGCGCGCGCAGGGCCTCGTCGGCCGCCAGCATCCGCGCGGGCAGACGGATCAGGTCGTCGAAATCCACCGACTGGTAGGCCCGCAGGGTCGCCTCGTAGCTGCGGTAGACGCGCACCGCCTCGGCCTCGTCGGGCCCCTGGGCGATCCGCGACGCGCCGTCCGGGTCCAGCAGGGCGTTCTTCCACAGGGAGATCGTCTGCTGTACCGCCCGCAGGCGGGCGCGGTCGGTCGTAGCCAGCAGTTCCTGGACGATGCCCTGGGCGTCGGTCGCATCCAGGATCGAAAAACCGCGCTTCAATCCCGCGCCGGCGTATTCCTCGCGCAGGAAACGCAGCCCCAGGGAATGGAAAGTGCCCACTGTCAGCCCGCGCAGCAGCCGGGGGTCCACCAGGGCGCGGACCCGCTCGTTCATTTCGCGCGCCGCCTTGTTGGTGAAGGTCAGCGCCACCACGTGGCGGGCCTGATAGCCGCACTCGCGCAGCAGATAGGCCATTTTCTGGGTGATGACGCGGGTCTTGCCGCTGCCCGCGCCGGCCAGCACCAGGCACGGGCCGTCCAGGTAGAGCACGGCCTCGCGCTGGCGGGCGTTCAGACCCTGCGGCAGGGTGGATCCCGGCACCACGGCCTCAGATCTCCTGGGGATCGATCTCGATCCCCCAGTGCTGGACGGCGCCCCGGGCCAGTTCGTCCAAGCCGGGCAGCAGCGCCCGCAGCAGCCGGTGCAGCGCGCCGCGCCCGTCCGATTCGAACAGCAACTGGGCGCGCTCGACCCGCGCCACGCGCACGATGCGCAGCGGCACGGGATCGTGGATCCGCACGCCGGCGGACTCGGGCAGCGACCGCGACCGCGCGCGCGCGGCTTCCAGGAAGTCCAGCGCGTCGCGCACCCGGACCGCCTGCGCCGTCAGCAGCGCCTGGCAGGAGAACGGCGGCAGGCCCAGATCCCGGCGCTCTTCCAGGGCGTAAGCGGCGAAGCCCGCGTAATCGTGCCGCAGCAGCGCCTGGTAGACCGCCTGCTCGGGATAGTCGGTCTGCACGATGACCCGGGCGCCGCCCTCGCGCCGGCCGGCCCGGCCGGCCACCTGCATCAGCTGCGCGAACAACCGCTCCGGCGCGCGGAAATCCTGGGAGAACAGCATGGCGTCGGCGTTCAGCACGCCCACCAGCCCCAGACGCGCGAAATCGTGTCCCTTGGACACCATCTGCGTGCCGACCAGGATGTCGGCCTCGCCGGCGTGCGCCCGGGCGAACAGGGCCTCGGCGCTGCCCTTGAGGCGGGTGGCGTCCGCATCGATGCGCAGGACGCGCGCCCCGGGAAAGCGTTCCGCCAGGAATTCCTCGACCCGCTGCGTGCCCCGCCCCATGGGCTGGATGTCGGGGTCGCCGCAGTCGGGACAGGCGCGCGGCACCGGCATGGCGTCGCCGCAATGGTGGCACTGCAGCACGTGGCGACCGCCCAGGCGGTGCAGCACCATGTGCGCCGTGCAGCGCCGGCACTGGCTGACCCAGGCGCAGGACGCGCAGCGCAGCACCGGCGCATAGCCGCGCCGGTTGATGAACACCAGGCTCTGCCCGCCTCGCGCCAGACGGGCTTCCAGCGCATCCAGCAACTGGGGCGTGAAGCCCTGTTCCAGCCGGGCGCGGCGCGTGTCCACCAGGCGGATTTCCGGCAAGGGCTGGGCCTGGGCGCGGTCCGGCAGCGACAGCAGCCGGTAGTCGCCTTCCTGCGCATGGCGCCAGGTCTCCAGGGACGGCGTGGCCGAGCCCAGCACCACCGGGATGCCCAGGTCGTGGCCGCGCCACACCGCCAGGTCGCGCGCCGAATAGCGCAGGCCGTCCTGCTGCTTGTAGGACGCGTCGTGTTCCTCGTCGACCACGATCAGACCCAGGCGCGACAGGGGGGTGAACAGGGCCAGTCGCGTGCCCAGCAGGATATCGGCCTGGCCGCGCGACGCCCGCAGCCAGGCGCGCAGGCGATCGCCTTCGGACAGGCGGCTGTGGATCACCGCCAGCCGGTCGCCCAAACGCGCGCGCACGCTCTGTTCCAGCTGCGGGGTCAGGTTGATTTCCGGCACCAGCAACAACGCCTGCCGCCCCGCCGCGATCACCCGCCGCGCCAGACGCAGGTAAAGCTCGGTCTTGCCACTGCCCGTCACGCCATGCAGCAGCGCCACGCCGGCGCCGGCCGCCAGCAGGTCCTCCAGACCGGTCAGGGCGCGGACCTGCGCGTCGGTCAGGGCCTGGACGGCGTCCTTGCGCTTGCGGGCGGCGCGCGATGCGCCGGGACGCCGGTCGGCGCGGCATACCGGACCGCCCGCCGAGCGCGCGCCGGTATAGGCGGCGGGCTTGCGCAGGGACGGCGGCAGCACCGGCAGCAGCACTTCGCCCAGCGGACGATGGTAATAGTGCGCGGCGAATTCCGCCAGGCGCAGCCAGTCGGCCGGCATGGGCGGCAGGTCGTCCAGGACCGCCTCGATCGGCCGGACACGGTCCGCCGCCACGCCGGGCGTGTCGCGCACGGCCCACACCATGCCCACCATGGCCCGGCGGCCGAACGTCACCCGCACGCGCACCCCGGGCGCCACGGGCCGGTCATGGGAATAATCGAACAGGCCGGGCAAGGGCACGTCCAGCGCCACGGCCAGATAGACCGTTTCTCCCGTCCCGGGGGGCGGCGCGGACGCCCGGACGGCGTCCGGGGCCGGAGCGCCGGAACCGCCCGCATCGCCGGAAGCCGCGTCCGCCGGCCGTTTCACCGGCATGGCCGCTCCGCCGCCGCTCTGATGCGCCCAGCCTGTGGATAACTTTGTGGAGAATCACAGCGCAAAGAGGTCAACACCAAGCCGCTCAAATGGTCAAGTCTCTCGATGCTTTCCGCAAGAGACTAATTTATGTATTAAAAACAATGCATTGCGCGATATAGCGAGAATCGGTCTTCAATAATCAGCGTAAACCCTGATTCTTGATATTTTTGTGCATAAGCACAAAACCTCGAAGCCGCCGCAAGCCGCATCAAGCGGGGTTTTCGACTCCAAACAGGCCGCCACACGCCAGTTTCCGGGTCCCGGGCGACGAAAGACCCCGGTCCCGGGAGAGTCTGAAGCACACCATTTCCCCTGAGCCGAAACACCATGCGCCACAACGCCCGGGATCAACCCCCATGATACGCGCGGCTGGCGGCGTGGACCTCGTCCACCAGGACGGACACGGCCTCCGGCGGCGTGTGCTGGGAAATCCCGTGCCCCAGGTTGAAGACGTGTCCCCCGGCCCCGACCGTGCCGAAATCGGCCAGCACCCTGCGGACCTCGGCGCGGATGGCCGCCTCGCCGCCGAACAGGGTCATGGGGTCCAGGTTGCCCTGCAGGGCAACCCGGTCGCCGACCCGGCACCGGGCGGCGGCCAGGTTGGTCGTCCAGTCCAGCCCCACGGCGTCGCAGCCTGTGCCAGCGACGTCCTCGATCCACTGTCCCCCACCCTTGGTGAAGACGATGACCGGCACGCGCCGGCCCTCGTGTTCGCGGATCAGGCCGTCCAGCACCTGGCGGGTGTAGGCCAGGGAAAACTGCTGGAACAGGCCGTCGGCCAGCACCCCGCCCCAGCTGTCGAACACCATCACGGCCTGGGCGCCGGCCCGGATCTGGGCATTCAGGTAGGCCTGCACGGCCTGGGCGTTGACCGACAGGATGTGGTGGAGCAGGTCGGGCCGGCCGTACAGCAGCGTCTTGATCTGGCGGTAGTCGGCACTGCCCGCGCCCTCGACCATGTAACAGGCCAGGGTCCAGGGGCTGCCGGAAAAGCCGATCAGCGGCACCGCGCCGGCCAGTTCACGGCGGATCAGCGACACCGCGTCGAACACGTAGCGCAGGCGGTCCAGATCGGGGACCTGCAATGCCTGGATCGCGGCCTCGTCGCGCAGGGGGCGCTCGAAGCGCGGCCCTTCGCCCGCGACGAATTGCAGCCCCAACCCCATCGCGTCGGGAACAGTCAGGATGTCGGAAAACAGGATGGCCGCGTCCAGGTCGAAGCGCCGCAGCGGCTGCAGTGTGACCTCGCAGGCGTATTCCGGATTCTGGGCCAGCCCCATGAAGGATCCGGCCCGCGCCCGGGTCCGGTTGTATTCGGGCAGGTAGCGCCCGGCCTGGCGCATCATCCACATCGGGGTGTAGGCCACGGGCTGGCGCAGCAGGGCGCGCAGGAAGGTGTCGTTTTTCAGTTCGGGCACAGCGGATCCTAGGAGAACGGCGCGGGATCCGGTGGTACGGGTGCCCACCACGGATCCGGGAAATCGTCCGTGCGGGGACGTTGCCTGGATTTTACCCGGCCTGGGGAATCGGGGCCGGAAATGGCGGTGCCCGCGCAGGAACCGCCGCCGATCTCCCGCCAGCGCATCCCGAATCCGGGAAAACTATACTTGATAATTATCATTCTCATTTAGATCGCCACCCCCGTAAGGTACACCCGAAAGCCGCCCGCCGGTCCCGCCGGCGCGCGTGGCACCCTTCGTCTCCTTTCCGTGGCCATCATCATGTTCTTCGAGGAAACCGCGCCCGCGCCGCAAGCCGCCGGGCCGACCGTCCTGACCTCCCTCGCCGCCGCCCTGTGCCTGGCGGCCGCCGTCCCTGCCCCCGCCATCGCGCAAGCTGTCCTCGCCGATGGCGCACAAGCCGCCCCTCGCCAACAAAGCACGACAGAGTCCGCGGACAAAGCGGCCGGGGACGACGCCGCCGTCAAGGCGCTCACGCCGGTCCTGGTCCGGGGCATCCGGGATCCGGACGTTCAGGGACACGAAAACGTATTCCGCAAGAACGTCACCAACCTCTACGTCGACCGCAAGGAGCTGGACCGTTACCAGACCACCAACCCCGCCGACGTGTTCAAGGGCATGAACGGCGTCTACAGCATGGACTCGCGCAACGGCTCGTCGATCACCCCGAACATCCGCGGGCTGTCGGGCGAAGGCCGGGTGCCGCTGACGGTGGACGGCACCGAGCAGTCCGTCAACGTCTGGCTGCAGGTCTACGGCGCCGGCAACCGCAACTACGTGGACCCCGCCCTGTTCCGCAGCATCGAGGTGGAAAAAGGCCCGTCGCTCTCCCGGGGCATCAAGAGCGGCATCGGCGGCGCGGTGAACGTGCGCACCATCGACCCGTCCGACATCATCCCCGACGGCGACAGCCTGGGCCTCGAAGTCAAGCTGGAGACCTCCGGCAACACGATTGCGCCCGCCGTCGACGCCAACAGCTATTTCGGCAAGGACTACCGCGACATTCCGGGCGCGACGCTGGGTTCGGACTACGCGGTCAACATCCCCCAGCCCGTGCCGCGCGACCGCGGCGCCGGGGACGCCATGAATTTCCAGGACAAGAGCTTCATGTTCGCCATCGCGGGGCGCAACGACCGCACCGACGCCCTGCTGGCCTACAGCTACCGCAAGCGGGGCAATTATTTCGCCGGCAAGAACGGCGCCGACGCCTACACCGACAACGACGCCTACGCCAAGGACACCTCGGCCTACTTTCCCAACCTGACCAAGCTCTACCACCCGGGCAACGAGGTGCTGAGCACGGCCAGCAAGACCGAAACCCTGCTGCTCAAAAACCGCTGGTACCTGCCGCACGACCAGCAGATCGGCCTGAGCTTCATGCGCACCGACCTGGATTTCGCGGAAACCTCCACCGGCCAGTCGATCATGCTGATGGGCATCGCCGAGGAACTGTCCAAACCCTCGGGGCAGGGTCTGCCCGGCCAGCTCGTCGCCGAATATCCCCGCTCGAACATCCGGCTGGACACGTACAAGCTCGACTACGAATGGAAGCCGGAAGGCTCGCGCATGGTCGACCTGGAAGCCCATCTCTGGATGACCAAGACCGACAGCGAACGCCACCAGAGCGGCAGCGCCGCCTACTACATCCCCCGCAGCGGGGCGCTGGACGCCTACCAGACCCTCAAGGCCGACTGGGACGTGTGCCGGGGCAACCCGTTCGCCAATCCGACCCTGCCCAGCGGCGCGCTCAATTTCACCTGCTTCACCAACCCGGCCCTGAACCCCGCCCTGGGGGGTACCGCGCCCGTCGAACCCGACCACGATGGTCATATCTTCGCCGGCAGCGCGCAATGGACCAGCCACGACCGCAAGGGCTTCGATTTCAGCAACCGCTTCACCCTGACCGACCGGCTGCGCCTGACCGTCGGCGGCGAACTGCAGCACGAAAAGCTGGACGAGCGCGTCGTCAACCTGGACCTGACCGGCGGCGCCACCGGCCTCGGCGGCGCCGCCCTGGCCGAATCCACCATCAAGTTCGGCCCGCGTTCCGGCACCCGCCGGGAATGGGCCGCCACCATGAACCTGGAATGGCGGCCCACGGACTGGCTCACCCTGACCGCCGGCACCCGCTACAACGAATATTCGGCCTACGACGACGGCCTGGCCGAACGGCGCGCGAACCAGGTGGACGGTTCACAGATCACCGGGCAACGGACCGGGGTCCTGTTGCAATACGGCCAGTTGCTGACGGATGCGGAAGCATCCCAATGGCATGCATTGTTTAACGCCACCGCTGCCGCTCAATCTGCCCTTGTCCAGGCAGACAATGATCAACTCGCACTCGGCATCACGACCCCCGCCATGGCGGCTTATCTGGCTCAGAGAGCCACCTACGACGCCTTTCTCTACGGCGATGACAGACAAGGCACCTTCCTCCAAACGAATGCCCTGTACTGGAAGAAAGAAATCGTCGTCCCCGTGGTGGACGGCAAGGTCGATGCCTCGCAAAGCCCCTTCGCCGGTGGCGGCATTGATCCCTCCCAGACGGCGACCAACCCTCAAGGCAAGACCGGAGAGTTCCAGGAAATCATTCCGGTCGGCACCTCCACCGTCTACGCCACCCCCGCCGCCGGCCAGCAATGGGCGCCGCCCAAGCGGCAATACGGCCACGCCTGGTCGCCGGTCTTTTCCGCCACGACGCGCGTCACCGACACCATCAGCGTCTACGCCCGCTACGCGCAGATGACGCGCTTTCCCAGCATCTTCGAGATCGCCTCCACCTCGGTCGGCCTGGGCAACACCTATTACCTGGGCAGCGGCGCCGGCAAGCCGGAACGCAGCACCAACTGGGAAATCGGCTATGCCCAGGACCTGGCCCCGTTCCTGCCGGGCCTGCGCCAGGCGGACGTGCGCCTGAGCTATTTCGACACCACCATCCAGGACTTCATCGACCGCGATGCTTACCTGAACGTGATCCAGTTCGACCGCAAGAAGACCACCGGGATCGAGTTCCAGTCGCGCTTCGACAGCGGCCGGTTCTTCGGCGGCCTGGGCGCCACCTACCGGCTCAAGCAGGAACTGTGCGACAAGGACTACGCCTACGGCCTGGACCCCTTCTACAACCGCATGCCGGAATGCATGACCGGCGGCTTTCCCGACATGCTGACCGCCACCAGCCTGCAGCCGCGCTATTCGATCAATGCCGAACTGGGCACCCGGCTGCTGCAGAACCGGCTGGAACTGGCGCTACGCGCCGTCTACCACTCGAAGGCGGAAAACAAGCAACTGGACGACCTGCTGAACACCCCCTACGGCCCATCCATCTGGAAGGAAAACAGCATGCGCCAGCTGTACTGGCACCCCGTCATGCTGCTCGACGCCTCGGCCCAATGGCGCGCCACCAAGAACGTCACGCTGAGCCTGGGCGTCACCAACATCACCGACCGCTATTACCTGGACCCCATGGCCAAGATCCCCGCCCCCGGCCCGGGCCGCACGATCACCGTCGGCATGCGGGCGCAGTTCTAGCAGTCCCGAAGTTCCAGGGTTTCCTGGCTTTCCCGAAAAAGCCCCCACGCCGCGCCTTCGGCTTGCCTCCCCCCAAGGGGGCCGCTTTTTGCCTTGGAGCGGTCCGGCGGCAAAAAAACCAGGTCTTTCCATCGTTTTCTTCAAGGAGTTGATATGAAACGATCCCTGTCCCGCGCCCTCCTCGGCGCTTCCCTGGCCCTGGCCGCTTCCCACGCCCCGGCGGCCACCGTGCTGGGTGGCACGTCCAACGCCGCCAACGTCAACCCGGCGTCCTCGACGCTGTTCGGATCGGGCAACGCCGGCCTGATCTTCAACGGCGGTTCGGCCGCGATCGATCTGGCCGGCGGTCCCGTCGCCCAGTCGAACAACGCCATCAGCCGCGGTCCCGACGCCAGCGGCAACACCTACCTGAAAGGCAGCGACATCAACTTCCTGGCCGGCCTGATCCTGGGCAACACCCAGATCGCCCAGGTATGGCGCAACGACGTGGTCTACAACGGCGACACCACCACGATCAACAGCGTGCGCCAGATGATCGTGCCGCCGCTGCCGTTCATGCCCGACTTCGGCGGGCTGGTGATCGGCAAGGTCGACGGTTCGCCGGTCTACTTCGGCGAATGGGCGCCCAAGGGGCCGAACTATTCCGCCCCGGACAACGCCGACCTGAACATGGGCAGCGCCGACCGCACGGTGTGGTACGTGGGTGAAAACCCCACCGCGTCCATGCCGACCCTGGTCAGCGCCCAGTACAACGTCGTGGGCATCAATCAGCACAACCCGGAAAACCCCAGCGTCTACCAGGGCGTGCTGACGGCCAACTACGGCAGCGGCAACAACTCGCTGACGGGCAGCATCGTGCGCGGCGCCGATTCCGTGAATTTCGTCAACACGACGATTGATCAGCACGGCGCATTCACCAACAACTCGACGATCTCCGGCCACTTCTACGGCTCGCAGGCCGAGGCCCTGGCGGGGATCTACACCGGCGGCTCGTCCGTGCAGGATCACGTCGCCTTCGGCGGCGCGCGGCAGTAAGCGGGGACGGGACCGGCACGATGACGATCCACTGGACGCAGCTTCACTTCCCGCCGGCCCTGCTCCTGGCCTGCGCCCTGCTGCCGTCCCCGCCCGCCCGGGCGGACGAGGACGACACCCGCTACCTGCTGGACCAGGCCGGACGCATCGGCCGCCAGCGGGACAGCGGGGCGGGGGCGCTGGCCCCGCACCCCGGGGGCCTGATCCTCACCATCGAGGGCCGGGCCTATCGGGTCAAGCCCACCTTGCAGGACCTGGAACCGGCCCTGTACGTGGCCATCAACCGGGGCCAGTGGGGCGAGGCGCGCGCGCTGGCGGATTCGTACCGCCGGCTGGCGGGCCACAAGCCGCACCTGGTCCTGCTGGCCGACGGCCTGGCGGCGCGGGCCGAGGGCGACTACGGCCGGGCCATCGGCCTGCTGGAAGACGCCCGCGACGACGCCCCCGGAGACGCGCGCACGCAGATGGAACTGGCCCGCGCCTACGCCGAGGACGGCCAGGACCGGGAATCGCGCGCCCTGTTCGAGCAGGCCATCGGCAACAGCCTGCCGCCCGACACCCGCCAGCTGCTGCAGAGCTATGTGGACGCCGTGGACCGGCGCGGCGACTGGCAGGGGTCCATCGCCGTGGGCCGGGGCCACAACGACAACATCAACCAGGCCAACGGCTTCGAGCAATGTTCGATGTATTTTCTGACCCTGTGCCTGGCGCGGCTCAAGCTGCCCGACCCGATCGCATCGACCTTCACCAATTACGACCTGGTGCTGAGCAAGCGGATCGCGCTGGCCGGCCATCACAATCTGCTGCTGCGCCCCGTCAGCTACGGGACGTTCTACCAGGAGACCGCCCCGGAGGGGCGCGCGATCGAGGACTACAGCCAGCAGACCCACGTGCTGTACGCCGGCTACCAGTACGCCGATGCGCGGCGGAAAATCAGCCTGCTGCCGTTCATGGAGCTGTACGCCCGCGACGGCCACACCAATTACCAGGCCCCCGGCCTGCAGGCCGAATGGAGCCGGGCACTGACGCCCAGTCTGCGCCTGACGGCCCAGGCGAGCGTCAAGCGCTACGCCTACAAGGCACAGGACAGCCGCTATTTCAGCGACTACACGCAAAAGGCCGCCGGGCTGGGAATCGCCTGGATGCCCACGGCGAACACCAGTCTGCAGGCGGGCATCGACTTCACCCGCCGGAAATACCCCATGTCCACGGAAAGCGGCAAGGACCTGGCCGTGCGCGCCGGGGTGTACCACGCCTTCGGGCAGTCCGGCGCCTTCGTCAACCTGCTGGCCCTCTACCGCGTCAGCCGCAACGACGAGCGCGATTTCTTCCTCGGCGTCCGGCGCCGCGACGAACAACAGCTCTACATCGCCACCCTGGGATCGACGCGGCTGTCGGTCTGGGGCGTCTACCCCGAACTGCGCTTCAAGCACATCGTCAACCACAGCAATTCGATCTTCTACGGCTATACGCAGAATGAAGTCTCGCTGCAGCTGCGGAAGAATTTCTGAGGACGCCGCCGGCGCGTCCGAACGTCCGGCGGATGACCTTTTAGATAGTATTGATAATTATTCTCATCAAAAATACAATGAGCTTCCAGTCGCCACGGTTCCCGGACCATCATGTCTTCCTCATTCCTGGACAAGGCCTTCGCGAGCTTTCCCGCGTTCCGCCACGCCGACCCCGACGGCCTGAGCGCACTGGCGGCCAGCGCCCGGCGCATGGTGTTGTCGGCCCGCCAGCACCTGTTCCACCTGGGCGAGCCCGCCGATCATTTCTACTGGATCGAGACCGGCGGCGTCACCCTGTACCTGCCCAGCTACAACGGCGACGAGCGCGTGTTCCAGGTCCTGGAGGACGGCTGCCTGGTGGCCGCCACCGTGATGTTCTCGAACGACCGGCGCTACCCCGTGTCCGCCCAGGCCAACGCGCGCACCGTGCTGCACCGGCTGGACGGCGCGCCGCTGCTCGACATGGCGCGGCGCTCGCCGGAATTCTCCTGCGCACTGCTGCGCGTCGTGGCCGGCCAGATGACGCAGGCGATCGGCCGCATCGACCTGCTGACCATCGCCAATTCGATGCAGCGCCTCGTCACCTACCTGTTGAACCTCTACGTCGAGCAGGGCAGCGCCTGGCTGACCCTGCCGGCCCGCCAGCGCGTGCTGGCGCGGCAGCTGAACATGACGCCGGAAAACCTGTCGCGCATGCTGGGCGCCTTCCGCCGCGACGGCCTGATCGGCGGGCGCAACAGCGAACTGGTGCTGCTCGACGTGGAAGCCCTGTGCAGACAGGCCCGGCTGCCGCCGCCCGACCCGAAACGGCGCGCCGCGCCCGCCATGGGCCCGCAGGACGAGGGCTTGTTCAGTTGCTGCACGCTGCACTGAAGGCCGCGCCGCCTCCTCAGCAGCCGGATTCCGGCCCCGAGAACGGGCTGGGCGCCTTGCCGGCGGGCTCGGCGCAGCCCGCGCGGCCGTCGGCGCGCGGCCCGGCCAGCACCGGCCAGGCATGCCACAAGTAGGCCGCGTAGGCCCCCGCCCAGACCGCGCCCGATGCCAGGATCAGCGCGCCGGACCACGGCGCCAGCGCCGGCAGCCCGGCGGCGGCGCGCGCCAGGGCGGCGATCCCCAGGGCGCCGGCCGCCGTCAGCAGCCAGGGCCGGCGATCCAGCCACAGCCCGGAATGGATGCGTCCCGCCAGGCTCATGATGGTGAAGACCGACAGGCCCATCGCCCCCGCCGTCAGCAGGTGGCGGCCCGCCGACGCGGACCCCAGGTCCAGCAGCCAGGCCAGGCCCATGGCCCCGTACCCCAGGGCGATGAGCCAGAAACAGGCATACAGCATCAGCGCCCAGCGCGTGAACAGCGCCCGCCCGACGTGCCAGTCGTTCAGCACGTTGAGAATCGCCGCACTGGCGGCCAGCGCCGTCCAGCCGGCCACGGGGCCGCCGCCCAGGCCCGCCTGCGCCACGCCGCACAGCCCGATGGCGAAGATCGCCAGGTAGCGGCGCGGCGGGCGGGCCAGGTATTCGTCCGACGGCGGCGGCGCGCCCGGACGGCCGGCCTCGATGTAGCCGTTGAGCACGCTCATGGACACGCGGCTGCCAGCCAGCAGGATCAGGATCATCGTCAGGTCGATGGCACCGTGGATCCAGGCCAGCCCGTCGCCGCCGGCGAACAGCGCGGCGAAGAACCCGGCCTGCGCCAGCAGCAGGCCGCTCAGCGTCCAGGCGAAGCCCAGGTGCGCGCGACGCGGATCGCGCCACAGCGCCGGCGCCAGGTATCCCAGCAAGAATGCCGTGAAGAGCAGGTTGGGCGCCGCCGCCAGGACGACGGCCGCGCCCGGCGGCAGCCACTGGCCCAGCGCATAGGCGACGCGGCCCGCCAGCCACAGGGCCGCCAGCCCCGCCAGCGGACGGGCGGGAATGGGCGCGGCGCCGGTGAATTCGGGAATCGCCGTCAGCAGGAAGCCGGCCGCGGCCGCCAGGCCGAAGCCGAACACCAGCTCGTGCGCGTGCCAGGACAGCACGCCGCCCGGCGGCGCCCAGCCCGACGGACCCGCGCCGACCAGGATCAGCAGCCAGACGGCCAGGAAGCCGACGGCGCCCGCGGCCGTCAGCACGAAGAACGGCCGGAAGCCGCAGGACCACAGCGGACGGGCGGTCCATCCCATGTCCCGGCCGATCAGGCTTTGGCCGTCCATGCCTCGGCCGCTCATGCCCCGGCTTCCAGGGCCGGCGCCAGCCCGAAGCATTCGCGCACCGGCGGCATGCCCATCAGCTCGGCCGTGGTCCGGTGGATCCAGGCCTCGCCGCGCGCGCTCTGGGGACGTTCCACGGCGAACTCGTGCAGCACGCGGCCCGGCCCGCTCGCCATCACGGCGATACGGTCGGCCAGCCGCACGGCTTCCATCAGGTCATGCGTGATCATCAGGACCGCGCTGCCGCCCCGTTCCACCTGCCCGCGCAGCACGGCGTAGAGCTCCAGCTTCAGGCCCACGTCCAGCGCGGCGAAAGGCTCGTCGAGCAGCAGCAGTTCGGGCGCCACCGCCAGCGCGCGACCCAGCGCCACGCGGCTCTGCATGCCGCCGGACAGCTCGTGGGGGTACTTGCGCCCGTCCCCGGCGGCCAGGCCCATGCGCGCCGCCCAGTCCAGGGCGCGGCGGCGGCGCGCCGCCGCCGGCACGCGCAAGGCCTTCATCCCCAGGGCGATGTTGTCCACGGCGTTCTTCCAGGGCATCAGCCGGGGCTGCTGGAACACGCAACCGATCCCTCGGAACGTCGAACGCACGCGCCCCTCGGACGGTTCGAGCAGGCCGGCGACGACATGCAGCAGCGTGCTCTTGCCGCAACCGGAGGGGCCGACCAGCGCCAGAGTCTCGCCCGCCCGCAGGTCCAGGTCCACGCCCGACAGCACGGAGGTCAGGCCGTAGCGGTGGCCCAGGCGGCGAATCGTCAGCATGCTCATCGCCGGCCCTATGCGTCCACCGCGCGCCAGCGCTCGATGGTGCGCTTGAGCGGTTCCAGCAGCAGGTATTCGATGCCCAGCAGCAGCCCCAGCACCGCCACGATCCAGCCCATCGAACCGGCCATGTCCAGTTGCGCGCGCGACACCGCCAGCGCGGCGCCCGCGCCGTCCGAGGCCGCCAGCAGTTCGGCCATCACCACGACCTTCCAGGAAATCCCCAGGGCCGTGATCCAGGCCGGCAGCAGGTACGACACCACGTGCGGCAGATGCACATCGAGCAGCGTCGTCCACCAGGGCAGCCGGTAGACCCGCGCCACATCGGTGAGCTGGCCGTCCAGCGTGCGCGCACCCTGCATCGCGCCGGCGAAGACGATCGGGAAACAGGCCACAGCCACCGTGAACACCGGCGTGGCGTCACCCATGCCGAACCACAGCATGGCCAGCACCAGCCAGGCGATCGGCGGCATGCCCAGCAGCAGCGTCACCAGCGGACGGGACACCAGCGCCGCCGTCAGGGAGCGTCCGGCCAGCATGCCGAGCACGCTGCCCGCAAGCACCGCCGCGCCCAGGCCCGTCAGGGTGCGGCGAGCCGAGATCCACAGTTCCGGCGCGGCCAGGCCCGAGGCCAGCAGGTCGCCCAGCCGCTCGAACGTCGCCAGCGGCCCGGGCAGGATCAGCGGCCCATAGTATTGCCCGCCCCATTCCCACAGCGCGCAGAACAGCAGCAGACTGGCCATCGCGCCCCAGCCGCTCCACAGGTAGGCCAGGACCGCTCCCACGCCGCCGGCCAGGCGCCGCGGCGCGGCGGTCATCCATCCGGCGGACGCATCCGGGCCGCGCATCGAGTCCGGCGCATCAGGCATAGAAGCCATCGTCCGGCAGCCGCCCGCCCACCAGCGCGGGCTGTCCGCCGAGCAGACAATTGAAGAAATATTCCAGTTCCGGCCGGGCCTCGCGCGCGTCCACCGCGCGCTCCCGCGCCTGCGCGATCGAATCGGCGACCGCCTCGGGCGTGAGCATGGGAATGTGCCGCGCGACGAGTTCGCCGCATTCTCCGGGATGCGCCAGGCACCAGGCCAGCGAATCGGCGTGGGCCCGCCGCACCCGGTCGGCCAGGCGCGCGTCCGCGTGCAGCGGTCCGACGGCCGCCACCCCGGCCTGCGGGATACGCGGTTCGCGGCCCAGGATTTCGCCCCAGGCCCGCGACAGATCCACGCCGCGATACAGCGTGGGCGCCACGACCGACACCGGAAAGGACTCGCTCTTGCGCAGCACCATCGACACGGCCGGTTCCGGCAGCAGGGCGTGGTCCGCCCGCCGGGTCAGCAGCAGCTGGATGGCGTCGAAGGGCGTGGGCACGTAGCGCAGCGAGAAATCCCGCTTCGGGTCCAGCCCCAGGCGGTCCGCCAGCAGGCCGAACAGGATGTCGGGCATGTCCGACCGGAACGGCATGGCGATTTCCTCGCCCCGGAAGTCTTCCAGCGTGCGACGAGACTCATCGCGCGTCACCAGCCACAACATGCCCCAGGTGGATACGTCCAGCAGACGCAGCGGCACGCCCTGGTTATACAGATTGGCCGCCACGTTCGACGGCACCGCCATGAAATCCGCGCCGCCGCGCACCGCCCAGGCGCGCAGCTGGTCCGGGTTCTGCCACAACTGGAACCGCGTTGCGGGCGCCAAGTCGGCCAGCGCGCCGGAATCCGCCATGTGGACCAGGGGATAGGACACCGTGGCCGGGGGTCCCGACAGGACCAGGGGCCGGTCGAGCGGCGCGGCGGACGCATCGGGCGTCCGGGCATGAGCCGACGCGATCGACAGCAGCCCCAGCGCGGGCGCCAGGCCCAGCAGTGCGCGGCGCCGAGCGCCACGGACGGGCAGGCCGCCGGAGGGCGGAACGAGAAACGGAGGAAGTCGGGAAGTCATGCGCAACAGCCGGAACGAATCCTTTGGATTGTCGGCAGAAACCCTACTAAACGCAAATGATAATTATCAAGCTTCAATAACAAAGAGCGGAAATACACCATCCCAGCCACTGATCGGGACACCCGCCCGGACATCCGGGGATGGGGAGCAGCGCCACCCATGGCAGGCGGCGGACAATTGACAAACAAACGTTTGTTTTAAAAAATACTTGAATTAAGGAACCACTTCCGATCGAAAAACCACCCAATAGAGCCGTGCATGGAAAGGCTCTTTCACAAAAACGGCCATCCACGCCAAACAAGGAGACATATGAAACATCCCGCACTGACCGCCATGGCGTTATCCGTCGCCCTGGCCTTGCCCGCCGCCGCGCAGGCTTACAGCAACATTTACTTTTTCGGCGACAGCCTGTCGGACGTCGGCGCATTCGGCGGCCTGGGCGGCCTGCCGGCCAACGCCCGCTGGACCACCAACTACGGCGCCAACTGGACGGATGCCCTGGCCGCCCACTTCGGCCTCGCCTCCAGGCCGAACAATTCCGCCAACCCCCATGTTCCCGGCGGCGGCAACAATTACGCCCAGGGTGGCGCCCAGGCGAATCCGGCCGGCACCGTGCTGCAGCCGACCGATCCGACGGGCGTTCCCACCGGCGACGCCATTCCGGTCGCCAACCTTCAAGGGCAATTGGGCACGTATCTGGCGCAGCATGGCCGAGCTGACGCCAACGCCCTGTATTCCGTCTGGATCGGCGGCAACGACGTCATCGCGGCCGCCGGCCTCGGCCCAGGGGCGACGGCCTATCTGACGACATCCGCCGCCAGCACGGTCGGTGTCGTCGGCGCCCTGAAAGGCGTGGGCGCACAGACCATCCTGCTGCCCAACCTGCCGGACGTTGGCGCCGCGCCCCTGGCCGTCTTCGCCGCCATCCAGACCGCCGCGCCCGGAGCCATCGCCGCCGCCTGGGGCGCGGCATGGGCCAGCCTGTCGACCGCGAACGGCGCCTACGACCCCGCCGCCATCGCCCGGGCGCTGGCGGCGGCCGACGTCGCCGCCGGACTGCAGCCCGGTACGCTTGCGGGCGTCTACGCCCTCGTCCGGCCCGGGCTGCAGCAGGCGTCCTCCGGCTACAACCAGCTCGTGGACATGGGGTTGAACACCACCGGCCAAACCCACGGCATCATCCGCGCGGATATCAATGGCCTGTTCCGGGAGATCCTGGCGGACCCGGCCGCCTTCGGCTTCACGAATGTCGTGGGCGCCGCCTGCCCGGCCAGCGCCCTGTATTGCAACGATCCGACCGGCGCGACGGCCGGCTATGTCTTCACCGACCAGTTGCACCCGACTCCGGGCGCCCACGGCATCATCGCCGATTACATCACCGGCCTGCTGCAGGCGCCCTACTTCGCCGGCGGTCTGCCTGAAGCCGGGCTGGGCAATGCACGCCAGCTGAGCGCCGGCCTGGACAACCGCCTGGCGGCCCTGCGGGCGCAGCCCCGCCTCGCCGGCACCACCAGCCTGTACGTCCAGGGCGGCTTCGACGGCACCAAAACCGAATCCGGTCCGACCGGCCTCGACGACCACGGACAGCTTTACACCCTGGGAATCGATCTGCAGACGTCCGAAGCCTTTGTCATCGGCATGGCCGTATCGCGCCAGACGGGCGACACGGATCTGAGCTACCGCGGAGCGCCCGGCAGCGTGAAGGACCGCAGCACGCTCCTGAGCGCCTATGCCGGCTATGCCCCCGGCGACCTGTGGATCGACGGGACGATCCACGCCGGCAGCGGAAAGCTGCACACCCGCCGTCAGGTCGTCCTGGGACCGCGGACCCTGACCCTGGAAGGCAACCCGAACCAGCGCCAATACGGCCTGGGCCTGCATGGCGGCTACGATGCGACGATCGGCCGCATCCGGACCGGGCCAGTGATCGGCCTGGACTACGCCCGCGTGAAAGTCTCCCATTTCACGGAACAGGGAGACAGCAGCAGCCGCATGCGCTTCTCGGACCAGAAGATCGAATCCCTGATCGGTCGCCTCGGATGGCAGGCGCGCATGGACATCGCGGGCCGCTACACCCCCTATGCGAAAGTGGCGTTCGCCCACGAATTCAATCGGGATGAACGCACAGTCACCAGCGGCGTCGCCTCCACGATGGGAGACTGGACGACTCGCCTGGACGCGCCCGATGGCAGCTGGATGGAATGGACGGCGGGCGTCACGGCCAGCCTGAGCAAATCCGTCGACCTCTATGGACAGGTGACCGCCACGACGGGGCGCGACGGCGGCAGCCAGGCAGCGGGCAACATCGGCCTGGCCATCTCGTTCTGAAACCGTCCGGGCCGGCATCGCCGCCACGCCGATCCCGCCGGCCCGGCCCGCCCCCGCGGGGATGAGTGCCCATTTCCTGGCCTCATGGTTTACCCTTATTCTGACCTTTTTGCCATCTAAACAGGATTTTTTCCTGCCTATATGGAAATTTCAGGTATTTCATCTGAAACCACGGTGTTAGCATTCACGAAATTTCTATATCGGAGGGTGCTTTAGACATGGAATTCCTGAATCAACTTGTCAACCAGATCAACGGCCTGGTCTGGGGGCCGCCGATGCTGGTCCTCATCCTGGGGACCGGCTTCTTCCTGATGGTGCTCCTGAAGCTGATGCCGCTGCGGCGCATCGGCACGGGCTTCGCGATGATCTGGCGCGGCCGCCACCGGGGCGACACCGCCACCGGCGAGATCAGCCCGTTCGAGGCCCTGATGACCTGCCTGGCCGCCACCGTCGGCACCGGCAACATCGCCGGGGTGGCCACCGCCATCGCCGTTGGCGGTCCGGGCGCCCTGTTCTGGATGTGGTGCACGGCCCTGGTCGGTATGGCCACCAAATACTGCGAAGTGGTGCTGGCCGTCCATTTCCGTGAAAAGGACGACCGCGGCGAACACGCCGGCGGCCCCATGTACGCCATCAAGAACGGCCTCGGCCGCAAATGGCTGTGGCTGGGCGTAGCGTTCGCGATCTTCGGCGGCTTCGCCGGATTCGGCATCGGCAACATGGTCCAGGTCAACAGCATGGCTCAGGCCCTGGAATCGGCCTTCTCCATCCCGCTGTGGGTGACCGGCGTGGTCACGATGATCCTGATCGGGCTGGTGATCCTGGGGGGCATCAAGCGCATCGGCGCGGTCGCCGCATCCCTGGTGCCCTTCATGTGCGTGGCCTACGTGCTGGCCGGCCTGGTCGTGCTGGCCGTCAACGCCGAGCGCATCCCCGAATCCCTGGACCTGATCTTCACGCACGCCTTCTCGCCCATCGCCGCCACCGGCGGCTTCGCGGGCGCCGCCGTCATGGCCGCCATCCGCTACGGCGTGGCGCGCGGGATATTCTCCAACGAGGCCGGCCTGGGATCGGCCGGGATCGCCCAGGCCGCCGGCACCACCACCAACGCGGTGCAGTCGGGCCTGATCGGCATGATGGGCACCTTCATCGACACCATCATCATCTGCAGCATCACCGGCCTGGCCATCGTGTGCTCCGGCGTCTGGAGCAGCGGCGCCAGCGGCGCGGCCCTGTCGGCCGCCGCCTTCGAAGTGTCCATGCCGGGCATCGGCGGGGCCGTCCTGACCCTGTCATTGGTCGTGTTCGCCTTCACCACCATCCTGGGCTGGAGCTACTACGGCGAGAAGTGCTGGGAATTCCTGCTGGGCACGAAATCGACCTTGCCCTACCGCATCGTCTGGGTCCTGGTGATCCCCTTCGGAGCCATCAGCCAGCTGGATTTCGCCTGGCTGCTGGCCGATACGCTGAACGGCCTGATGGCGCTGCCCAACCTGATCTCGCTGATCCTGCTCAGCCCGCTGGTGGTGAAGCTGACGCGGGAATACTTCCAGGAGCAGGGCGGCCGGCGCGCCTGACCGCCGCTCCCCCCCGTAGCCCGCATGCCGCTCCGCCTCATCCCGAGGCCGGCGTGCGCCGGTAGGGCGCGGGATCGATGTCGTGCTTGCGCATCAGGGCCCAGAACGCGCGGCGGTGTTTCTGGGCCATGCGCGCCGCCAGGGTGATATTGCCCGCGTGCCGCCCCAGGGCCGCGCGGATGTAGGCGCGCTCGAACCGGGCGACGACCTGGCATTTGGCGGCGCGGAAGGATTCCCGCGAGGTGGCCCGCTGCATGGCCACGGCCACCGCATAGGCCTCCAGTTCGTTGCCGGACCGGTCCAGAATCGTGTCGCAGAACGCGATCTCGGACTCGGAGACCGGGGGATCCGCCGCGCCTGCCCGCACCGCGGACGAACGCGGCGACACCGGTCCGGCCCCAGGCCCCGACAGGCCGGCACCATAAGCCGGGACGTGCTCGGAGATGCAGGCGGGGGCCAGGCGGTTCAGGGCATGGTCCAGGCGGGCGCGCAGTTCCTCCGGGCAAAAGGGCGGGCGCAAGAAATCGGCCGCTCCCAGCGCAATCAGGTCGCGCACCGCCTGGGCGCGCAGGCCCACCGCGTAGGCCAGCAGCACCGCCGGCGGGCGGCCGGCCAGGGCGGCCAGCGCCGTGCGCCAGTCGCGGATCGAGGCCTCGTCCACATACAGCAGCCCGGCGTCGTAGCGGCCCCGCGCCATGGCCGGATCGGCCAGCGCGGCGGCGGCCGAACCATGCGGCTGCTGCGGAACATGCAGCACCAGCCGTCCCCCCAGATGGGGGCCGCGCAGGGCCCCCGCCCAGTCTTCCCTGCCCGGCGCCAGAACCGCGCAATCCAGTCGTTCCCGCATGTCGCTGCTCCTGTTCGTATGGTGGGGACAGGATAGAAGAACGGCGACACCGCGGACAGTCGCAAAACTACGGCCGTAGTTTCCACAATAGGGCGCAGCGGCACTGGACCCCGCGCATCGACCGTGGCCCGAAAACGCGCTACCGCGTCCCCGCCACGTGGCAGCGGTACGCGTGCAGCGGCGCGTCGGGCCGGGCCTGCAGCGTCTGCGGCCGGTCGCACAGGTGGCGCACGACCGCGACATTGTGCGAAATCAGCACGTAGGTCAGACCGTGCGCGCGGCGCAGTTCCCCCAGCAGATTGAGGATCTGCGCCTGGACGGAGATGTCCAGCGCGGAGGTCGGCTCGTCGAGCACGATCACGTCGGGGTCCGGCGCGACCGCCCGGCCACCAGCCCCACGGCCTGCCCCGCATGAAGGCCCTCTACCCCCTGTTCGCCGACCTGGGCGGCCATCCGGTCCTGATCGTGGGTGGCGGCGCCGTGGCCGAGCGCAAGGCGCGCGCCCTGCTGAACTGCGACGCCAAAGTGCGGGTCGGCGCGCCGCGCCTGACCCGCGCGCTGCGGGCCTGGGCCGACGAAGGCCACCTCGCGCACCTGGACGGCCCGTTCCGGGACGATTGGCTGGCCTCCGCCTGGCTGGTCGTGGCGGCCACCGACGGCCGCGCGCTCAACGCCCGCGTCAAGGCGGCGGCGGACGCCCGCCGCATCCCGACCACGGCGCGCGCCGCCGCTTCTACGACTGGCTGTACGACGGCCCGGTCCTGGAACAATTGCGCGCGGACGAGGCCATCGAAGCGGGACGCGCGCTGCTCGCCCGCCTGGGCGATGCCGGCGCCGAACCCGCGCCGCCACGTCGCCTGAGCTGGATCGCCCCCTGCCCCGCCGACCCGGGCGACATCACCCTGAGCCAGCTGCGCGCCCTGAACGAGGCCGACGTGCTGATGCACGACGCGCGGGTGAGCGAGGCCGTGCTGTCCCTGGCGCGGCGCGACGCGGACCGCCGGCCGCTGGACATGGACCGGCACGAGGACGCCGGATCGCGGGAAGCCCGGGTGCTGACGCTGTGCGCGGGGTATCGGCACGCGGTGGCGCTGGTGGCGTAGCAGCCAGGCGAGACCGAGGTCCCGCTCTCATGATAGAGTTAAGCACAAAAAATCATGCTTAACTGGATTCTTGGATGAGAGACGTTTCAAATCAACAGGTTACGGATCATCTTAAGAGACTGAACCTGTGGTGGCAAACCGGTCGGATGGATGCCGACACATTGGCCATGCATCCCAGGGCCTACCTCGCCCCCATCCGGCAACTGCTGTTGGAACCCGGCCTGCACCCGATTCGGTGCTCTGCCGCTTGAGCACCGAATCGGGCGCAGGCCGCTTCACCGATTTTCTGCTGCCGCCGCTCACCTTTTCCGAGTACCTGCAGCTCCGTCAGGAGCCCCCCGCCATTCTGGAAGAAACCCCCGGCCTGTACGCGCTCAAGGATATCCATCATCTGAATGACCAATTCGTCGATTACGTGAAATTCGGCGGATACCCCGAACTTGCCCTGTCGCCCGCCATCCGCAACGATCCCGAACGCTTCGTCAAATCCGACATCGTGGACAAAGTGCTGCTTCGGGATTTGCCACAGTTATACGGCATCAAGGACATCCAGGAACTGAATTCCCTGTTCACCTTGCTGGCCTTCAACACGGCGGAAGAAGTCTCATTCGAGCAACTGTCCAAGCGCAGCGGCGTAGGCAAACCCACCATCCAGAGATATATCGAATACCTGGAGGCCGCCTTTCTCATCAAACGGGTATTCCGTGTCGATCAGGACGGCAAGCGCTACCAGAGGGAGCGCAATTTCAAGATATACCTGACCAACCCGGCCATGTACACGGGGCTGTTCGGCGTCAGGTCTCCCGACGACGCCGACTTCGGGCATCTGGTGGAAACCGCGCTGTTCGCACAGCGTTTCCACGAAAACGCCCGATTGAACTATGCGCACTGGGGCACTGCGGACAACGAAGTGGACCTCGTGGAATCATCCCCGGCGCTCAAGCCCATCGCCGCATTGGAAATCAAATGGAGCGATCGTTTCATCAGCCGGCCGGAACTCCTGAAAGGACTGATGAAATTCGTACACAACAACCATCTGCCCATCGCCTGGTCGACGACCCGCACACAGTTCGGCAAACGACAGGTCGATGGCAGCGAGCTGCGACAGTGGCCCGCGGCGGTGCTGGCCTTCTATTACGGCACACGCGCAATCCAGGGTCGTCTGGCCGACTACGAAGCGCAGGTCAAAGGCATCACGGACTGACCCCGACCCGCTGAAGACCGGCAGCCCCGCCGCGTCAGGCCTTCAGCACCGTGGCCCGCATCGAAGGCCGCTGGTCGAAGACGGCGAACCAGGCCGACAGGCCGGGACAAGCGCCGCGCCAGTCCAGGTCCGGAAACCGCAGGTCCAGATAGCCGAGCGCGCTGGCCAGCGCGATCACCCCGATGTCCAGCCGGCCGGCCGGCCATCCGCCCACCGCCTGCTCGAACCGGGCCAGCGCGCCGCGCGCCTTTTCTTCCTGAGTCTCGCGCCAGGCCGGCCATTGGCGCTCGGCGGGACGCAGCACGACTTCGTAGCGCATCAGCAGCGCGGCGTCCAGGATCCCGTCGGCCAGGGACTGGTCGACCAGGGCGGTCCATTTGCCGCCGCCGGCCGGGATCAGCCCGCCCCCGCCCAGATCGTTCAGGTATTCGCACACGACCCGGCTGTCGTACAGCGCCTGGCCGTCGTCCGTGATCAGCGTCGGCAGCTTGCACAGGGGGTTGTCCCGCATCAGTTCCGGGTTGTGCGCCGTGGGCATGGTGACGACCGGGGCCAGTTCGATGCGGTCGGCCAGGCCCAGCTCATGAGCGGCGATCAGGCATTTGCGCACGTAGGGCGAGGTGGACGAGTAATACAGTTTCATGAAGCTCTCCAAGTACCAGAATTCCAATATCCCGATCCGGGCCGCGAACGGCCCGGCGCCCGCGCTCCTGCGCGTTCAGCCGTCCGCCGCCAGCGCGCGGCCCGCCACCCAGCCGAACGTCAGCGCGGGCCCCAGGGTGATGCCCGGCCCCGGATAAGCGCCCCCCATCACCGACTGCATGTCGTTGCCCGCGACGAACAGGCCGGGAATCGGATGCCCCTGCGCGTCCAGCGCCCGCGCCCGTTCATCCGTCCGGATGCCGCAGGCCGTGCCGATGTCGCCCGCCACCACCTCGACGGCATAGAAGGGCCCCCGCCCCAGGGGACGCAGGCAGGCGTTGGGGCGATGGGCCGGGTCGCCCAGGTAGCGGTTGTAGGCGGTCGACCCCTTGCCGAAATCGGTGTCCTCGCCGCGTGCGGCCAGGCCGTTGTAGCGTTCGACCGTCGCGGCCAGGCGCTCCGCATCGATCCCCAGGCGCGCCGCCAGATCGGGCAGCGTGGCGGCCCGGATCAGATACCCGTCGTCGATCAGATGCTGGCGCGGACGGCCGCCCGGCAAGGCCAGGCCCAGGCCCCAGGTCTCGATGAAGGCATGGTCGCAGATCAACCAGGCGGGGATTTCCGGCGACGGATCGCTCCGATACATCACGCTGACGAACTCGTGGTACGAGGCCGATTCGTTGACGAACCGCTCGCCGCGCCGGTTGACGGCGATCAGGCCCGGCTTGGCGCGGTCCCAGACCAGGTGCGGATAGCGGACCACCGTGCCATCCGCCTTGCGCCACAGGGACACCGGCGCCCAGAACGCCGGCGACACATGGCCCGTTCCCATGACCGCCCCGGCCCCGCGCGCCAGGCCGATGCCTTCGCCCCGGTTGCCCTCGGGCGCCATGGACCAGGGCCCGGTGGGTTGCGGATAGCAGGCGGCCCGCAGTTCGGCGTCCCAGGGGAATCCGCCGGTGGCGACGACGACGCCCCGGAGCGCCCGGATGCGCCGCGCGGCCCCGCCCTGCTCGACCTCGACCCCCGCGACGCGGCCCTGCGCGTCGCGATGCAGCCGCCGGGCCGGCGTGTTCAGGCGGTAGGGGATCCGCTCCCGCAGGACGGCGTGGAACAACCACGCGGCCAGGGCGTTGCCCAGCAGCAGGCGCGTGCCGCGATGATAGCCGCGCAGGCGATCCATCCAGTAGGCCAGCACCAGCCGGCCGCCGTGCCGGAATGATTTGAACGAGCGCCAGGCGCCCAGCAGATGGTAGACGTCCGTGACGTTGACCATCATGCCGCCCAGGACGACGAATTCCTTCAGGGGATCGCGCAGTTCCTTGAAATGCGCGCCCAGCCGCTTGCCGTCGAAGGCCAGCGGGTCCATGGCCCGGCCGCCCAGGGACGCACCGGGCCTGTCGGGATAGTAGTCCGGCGAATACGGCCGCGCCGCCAGCGCCAGCGCCCCGCGCGCCTGCAGGTATTCCACCATGGCGGGGCCGTTGTCCAGGTAGGCCCGCAACATCTCCGGCGGCGAGGCGTCGCCCACGGTCCGCCGCAGGTATTCCAGGACCCGCTCGATCGTATCGTCGCCGTGGCCGGCCGCGGCGGCCCCCGGGTTCAGAGGGATCCAGACCGCCCCGCCCGACACCGCGGTCGAACCGCCGATGCGATCGGTCTTTTCCAGCAGCAGCGCCCGCAGGCCCTCGAAATGACACGTCAGCGCGGCCGACATGCCGGCCGCCCCCGATCCCAGCACCACCACATCGACGGTCTCGTCCCATTGCACGTCGTCCATCTTCACGCTCCCGATCCGCCCAGGGATTTGCCCCCGTCGACGAACAGCACCTGTCCGGTGATGAAGGACATCGCCGGCCCCGCCAGGAACGACACCGCGTGGGCGATGTCCTCGGGCGTGCCCGCCTGGCCCGTCGGCTGCAGGGCCAGCTGGGCCGCCAGCCGCTCCGGCGTCAGCGCGCGCAGCATCGGCGTGTCGATCAGGCCCGGCGCGATCGCGTTGACCAGGATCCCCCGTTCGGCCAGCTCCATCGCGCTCGCCCGGGTATAGCCCACCAGCGCGGCCTTGGACGCCACGTAGTGCGCGTGGTGGCGCGCCCCCAGGTAGGCGCGCGAGGCGATGTTCACCACTTTCGCGCCGGCCGCCATCCGCGCGGCGGCCTTCTGCGTGAGGCTGGCCGCCGCGATCAGATTCACTTCGAACATGCGGCGGAAATCGTCCTGCGACACCTCGAAAAACTTGCGCTCGTCGAACAGGCCCGCGCTGTTCACCAGCGCCGCCAGCGGCGGCAGCCCGCCGATCAGCGCATCGATCCGCGCCTCGTCGGCCAGGTCCGCCACGCGCGGATCGATCTCGAGTCCCTCGTCCCGCAGACGGTCAGCCAACGCGCGCAGGGGCGCTTCGCCGCGATCGACCGCCACGACCCTGAAACCGTCCAGCGCCAGACGCCGGACGATCGCCTGCCCCATGCCGCCCGCCGCTCCGGTGACCAATGCCACTGCCTTCATGCCGATTTCCTCGCTTCAAGCCGATAAAAAGCCGCCGTCCACCGGCAGCACGACACCCGTCACATAGCTGGCCATCTCCGAGGCCAGGAACACGACGGGGCCGACGATTTCCCCGGGTTCACCGCCCCGGCCCATCGGCGCGCGCGTCATGAACCAGTCCGCGCCGCCGGGCGCCGCGAGCTGCGGCGCCGCCATCTCGGTCAGCATCAGGCCGGGCGCCACCGCGTTCACGCGCACCCCGAACGGCGCCAGATCGCGCGCCAGCGCCTGAGTGAAGGAACGCACCGCGCCCTTGGACGCGACGTAGGCCGCCGACGAAATCCCGCTGACGAAGGCCACGACCGACGACAGATTGACGATGCAGCCGCGCGTGGCCTTGATCTGCCCGACGAACGCGTGCGTAACGTTGAACAGGCCGTCCAGGTTCACCGCGACCACCCGGTCCCAGACCTCGCGGGACTGCGGATCGTCGATGCGCGCGCGGCCCGCGACCCCCGCGTTGTTCACCAGGATGTCGATCGGCCCCAGGCGCGCCGCCAGGTCCGCGGCCCAGCGGTCGACCGCCTCGCGGTCGGTCACGTCGATCGCCTCGCCCCAGGCCTGGCCGCCCCCGGCGCGGATGCGATCGGCCAGATCCCGGGCGCGCGCGCCGTCCAGATCGGCCACGATCACCCGCGCGCCCTGCGCGGCGAACCCTTGCGCGATGGCCGTGCCCAGGCCGCCCGCCGCGCCCGTCACCAGGGCCAGCTTGTCGTCCAGCAGCGCCATCATCCCCCCAGGTAGGCCCGCTGCACGGCCTCGTCGTTCCGCAAGTCCGCCGAGGCGCCCTGCAGCACGATCTCGCCGTTTTCCAGGATGTAGGCGTGGCTGGACACCGACAGGGCCAGCTTCGCGTTCTGCTCGACCAGCAGGATGGTGATGCCCTGCTCGCGGTTCAGCGTGCGCACCGTCTCGAAGATCTGCTCCACCACCAGCGGCGCCAGCCCCATGGAAGGCTCGTCCATCAGGATCATGCGGGGCCGGGCCATCATGGCGCGCGCCGTGGCCAGCATCTGCTGCTCGCCCCCCGACAGGGTGGCGGCCTTCTGGGCGATGCGCTCGCGCAGGCGCGGAAACAGGTCGCACACCGAATCCAGGTCGCGAGCGACCGCCGTCCTGTCCTTGCGAGTGTAGGCGCCCATCTCCAGGTTTTCGCGCACGCTCATGTCGCGAAAGATCTCGCGTCCCTCGGGCACCTGGATGATGCCCTGCCGGACGATGCGATCGGTCGCCATGCGATGGATGGACTCGCCGTCGAAGCGCACCGTCCCGCGCGTCGGGCGCACCAGGCCCGAGATCACGTTCAGGGTCGTGGACTTGCCCGCGCCATTGGCGCCCAGCAGCGCGACGATCTCGCCCCCGGGGACTTCCAGGGACACGTCGTGCAGGGCGGAAATATTGCCGTAGGAGGCCGAGACGGACTCGATCGAGAGAAACGGCTCACGCATCATCGGTCCCCTTGCCCAGGTAGGCTTCGATCACGCGCGCGTCCGAACGGATCTCGGCCGGCGTGCCCTCCGCGATCTTGTGCCCGAAGGACATCACCGTGATGCGATCCGAAATCGACATCACCAACTGCATGACGTGCTCGACCAGCAGCACCGTCACACCCTCGCGCTCCGCCAGTTCGGTGAGGATGCGGTCCAGTTTGTCGATTTCGCGGTTGCGCAGCCCCGCCGCCGGCTCGTCCAGCAACAGCAGCTTCGGCTTGATCGCCAGCGCGCGCGCCAGTTCCAGCATCTTCTGGCGCCCGAAATCCAGGCCATTGGCCTTGGCATCCGGAAAATCCGCCAGGCCGACGCGTTCGAGCAGGTGACGGGCGAATTCCCGGTTCTCGGCCGACGGGCGGCGCAACAGCCGCGACAGGCCCCGGGCGCCGTAGGCATAGGTGCCCAGCAGCACGTTCTCCTCGACCGAAAGCTCGTTGAAAAGCTCCAGGTTCTGAAACGTGCGCGCGACCCCGAGCGCCGCCATATCCGAGGCGCCGCGCCGCGTGATGTCCTCGCCCGCGAGCGCGATCGCGCCGCCCGAGGGGTCGTAATAGCGGGAAATGCAGTTGAAGGTGGTGGACTTGCCGGCTCCGTTGGGTCCGATCAGGGCATGGATCCGTCCCCGGCCGACCTCGAAGGACAGGTCGTCCACGGCGGTCAGGCCGCCGAAGCGCACCGTCAGGCCGTCGATCGACAGCATCGTCGGGCTCGCGCTCATGTCCCGGCCCTCCCGGCGGACTCGCCCGGCGCCGCCTTGCGCGCGCGGACGCGTCCGCTGAACAGGCCCCGGGGCGCGAACATCATGAAGCCGATCAGGATCAGGCCGTAGATGATTTCCTGGAAGGACAGCACCTGACGCAACAGTTCCGAGATCAGGCCAAAGATCACGGCGCCGATCACGGCGCCGCGCACCGAGCCGATCCCGCCCACCACGATCATGATGAGGATCAGGATCGTGGTCCAGAAGCCCAGGCTTTCGGGATGGATGAAAGACGCGAAGGTCGTGTACAGGCCGCCCGCCACCCCCGCGTAGGCGGCCGAGCACATAAAGGCGACCCGCTTGACGATGTTGACGTCGATACCCATGGCCCGCGCCGCCACGTCGCTCTCGCGCACCGCGCGGAACGCCGCGCCCAGCTGCGAACGCGACAGCCGCACGGTCAGCCACAGCATCAGGGCGGCGCCCAGGACCACGAAGGGATAGGCGCGCAGGTCGGAGGTCAGTTCGAGCCCGAAAAACCGCGCCGGCGACATCTGGTAGCCGTTCGAGCCGTTGGTCACTTCGGTCCAGTTCAGGAACACCCACTGCATGGCCTCGCCGAAGGCGAAGGTGGACAGGGCCAGGTAGATGTCGCGCATCCGGATCGCCAGGGCGCCCAGCAGATAGCCCAGCGCCGCCGTGATCACGCCGGCCGCCAGCACCGACACCACGAAATTCGGATGCCAGGTGTTGTTGATGATGCCGGCCGCATAGATGCCGATCCCGTAGAAGGCGGCGTGCGACAGGGCGAACTGCCCGGTCTCGCCGATCACGATGTGCAGGCCCAGCGCCAGCACGATGTAGATCATCAGCAGGTTGACGATATACAGTACGTAGCCGCTGGCCGTGAACGGCAGCACCGCCAGCACCACGGCCAGCGCCGCGAGGCCCCATGTGTCGAAATGGTTTTTCATACTTTCTTGACCTGCGCTTTGCCGCCGAGGATGCCTTGCGGGCGGACGATCAGAACGATCAGGATGGCCAGGAACGGCGCCACGACAATGGCGTTGGTCGACACGAACAGGCCCACCAGGTTCTCGGCGACGCCGATAATGAAACCGCCCACGACCGCGCCCGGGATACTGGTGATGCCGCCCACGATCGCCGCGGCGAACGCCAGGATCGCCACATGGCCGATGTCCGGCGTGATCAGGATCTTGGGCGTGATCAGGATCGCCGACACGGCCGAGATCAGTCCGGCCAACGCCCAGACCGCCATGCGGATGCGCACCAGGCTGACGCCCACGATCTGGGAAGCCCGGGGATTCATGCCCACCGCCCGCATCGCCTTGCCGATGCGCGTGTGGTTGAACAGCATGTACAGCGCCAGCATCACCGCGACCGCCGCGCACAGGATCATCAGATCCAGGCGCGTCAGTACCGCGTCGCCGATCATCACGGTATCGGACGAGACCAGCGCCGGCAGCGAACGCGGCGCGTCCCCCAGACCGGTCTGACGCACCGCGCCCTTGAGCACGTAGGCCAGGCCCAGCGTGGCGATCACCAACTGCACGCCCACGCCCTTGGCCCGGATCACCCGTTCCATCACCACGCGCTGGAACAGTGCGCAGATCGCCGCGACCGCCGCCAGCGTCGCCGGGATGACCACCGCGTAATGCCAGTCCAGCACCAGGATCATGAACAGCGCCACATAGCCGCCCACCATGAAGATCTCGCCCTGCGCGAAGTTCGGCACGTCCGTCGTCTTGAACACGATCACGACCGCCACCGCGAGCAACGCGTAGATGCTGCCCGTCACCAGGCCGGACCACACGCCCTGCTGCAGAAAAAGCCAGATATCCGCAAAACTCATCGATTGCTCCACAGACGCCGCGCCGCCGGCGCGCCCATCGGCGAACGCTCCGCCGGGCCGGGAACGCCGAGGCGCTCCCCGACCGGGCGAAGGGCTCACTGCTTCGGCTTGTAGGTCCAGGCGCTCTTGAAGGAGCCCGAGATCAGGTCCTTGTGCTGGCCGTCGAACTTCAGGTAGATCGCCGACTTCTGCGCCGCGTGGTCGTCCGGCGTGAACTCGACCGGACTGGCCATCACGCCCGTGTCCAGCTTGAAATGCTGCAGGGCGGCCAGGACCTTTTCGCGCGTGGGCTCCGGACCCGCGTCCTTCAGCGCCTGCACCACCGTCATCGCGGGCGGCAGGCCATAGGGCATGTAACTCTGCGGGTGCCCCGGCTTGGCGGCCAGGTCCGGGTAGTATTCCTTGTACATGTCGTAGACCCACTTCATCTTCGGATCCGACGGCAGGCCCGCCACCACGTCCTGGATGTAGAAATTCTTCAGGGCCGCCGGGCCACCGACATTCTCGACCAGCTGGGTCAGGTCGGCCGTACCGGTGACCGCCAGCACGATGGGCTTGTTCCAGCCGAGCTCGTGCGCCTTCTTGATGAGTAGCGCCGCCGGGCGGGCGTAGGTCGTCAGCAGAAGCACGTCGGGATTGGCCGCGCGCACCTTCAGCATCGGCGCCGTGACGTCGTTGATGCCCGGATTGACCGACTGCACGCTCAGCGAGACGCCGTCATGCTGTTTGGCCTGGAATTCCGCAGTGGTGAGGTTCCAGCCGCCATAGGCGTCGTCGTGGTTGATGTAGCCGATCTTCCTGGCCTTCAGGTGCTGGACCGCGAACTCGACCATCGACCCGCCCACCGCGTACTGCGAGATCGAGAACGCGCCGTAGATGTATTTCGACGGCGGATACAGGGCCCCGTCGCCCGAGGCGTTCAGCATCAGGAAGGGGACCTTGGCGCGCTCGACGTATTCCTTGGCCGCGACCACCGCCGCCGAACACGAGCCGCCGTTGAGCAGGAACACGTGGTCCTGCTCGACCAGCTTCTTGACCGCCGCCACCAGGTCGTTGGCATTGCAGCGGGTGTCCTCGACGACCAGCTCGATCTTGCGGCCGTGGATGCCGCCTTCCTTGTTGACCTTGTCGTAGTACATTTTGGCCGCGTTCACCACGTCGAACCCGTAGGCCATGCCGCTGCCCGACAAGGGCGAGAACAGGCCGATCCGGATGGTGGAATCGGTGATGCCGGGCTCGGCCGCCCGGGCGGACATCCCCAGGCCCAGGCCCGCGACCGCCGCGCACAGGGCCGCTTTCTTGACGATGCTGAATTTCATGATGTCTCCTCGTGGATTGCTCGTTGACCTCCGCCCCGGCGGCGCCGGTCCGGCCTACTGCATGCGATAACCGCCATTGACGTCGATGACGCTGCCCGTGATGTAGCCCGACTGCGGCGAGGCCAGGAAACCGACCGCGTCCGCGACATCGTCGGGCGTGCCGATCCGCCCCAGCGGGATGGCCTCGGCCGCATCCCGCAAGGCGCCGCCGCTGCTCACCGTGCTGCGCAGCATGTCGGTGTCGATCAGCCCCGGCGACACGCTGTTGACCGTGATCCCCATGCGCGACACTTCGCGGGCCATGGCCTTGGTCAGGCCCAGCACGGCGGACTTGGCCGCGATGTAGGAAGCACTGGAGCGGTAGCCCCCCAGTTGCGCGGCCACCGAGCTGAACGTAATGAAACGGCCGTCCGGGACCGGCCGGCTCTCGCGATGGCGAATGTAGGCGCGCGCGCACAGGAAGACCCCGCGCGTGTTCACGGCGAAACTGCGTTCCCAGGTGTCCAGGGGTGTGGACTTGATCAGCGGACGCTGTCCATCGGGCTGGAACAGCAGCAGGCCGGCGGCGGACACCACGGCGGCGATGGGCCCCAGCCCGGCCTCGATCTCGTCGAAGGCCCGCTCGACCCGGGATTCGTCGCTGACGTCGAACGCACGCCACTGGTGCCCGCCCTCCAACCCCTGGACCGCCGCAGCCGCCCGATCCTCAGCCAGATCGCATGCCACGACCCGGTAGCCGTCGCCGGCCAGCCGGTGGCAAATCCGCGTCCCGATGCCCCCGCCCGCTCCCGTCACCAGAGCGATCCTGCGCTGTTCCGTATCTGAATATCCCGCCATGCCCGACCCTTCATGTATACATAGAGAATCGAATCCCGGAATCATTCCTATCAGTTCCAAGGAAAAATTACGGAAATTCTTGATCTAGATTTATTATGCATACATGAAAACCAGCCAGTTATCCGGGTTTCCCCCTAGACTCATGGATTATGGCCCTTTTGTTTCATCATTTTTTATGGTTCATGTATACAATAATCCGATGAATACCCTGGCTGAACACGTCACCGAGACCCTGCGCAACTGGATCCTGCAAGGCATCCTGGCTCCGGGGGAACGCCTCGAGGAAATCCCCCTGGCGGGGAAGCTCGGGGTCTCGCGCACCCCCATCCGCGCGGCGCTCGCCAACCTGGGCAACGAAGGGCTGCTGGAACACCAGCCCAAGCGCGGCTACGCGGTGCGCGTCTACCAGTACGAGGACATCATCGGCGCCTACGAAGTGCGCGCCGTGCTCGAGGGCCTGGCCTGCCGGCGCGCGGCCCACAAGGGCCTGTCCGGCCTGGACATCAGCCGGCTCAAGGCCTGCCTGGCCGAAGGCGATGCGATCCTGGCCAAGGGCGTACTGCTGCCCGAGGACCACCAGCCCTATCAGCGGATGAACATCACGCTGCACGAAACGCTGCTGAAAGCGGCGGAGAACTCCTGGGTCACACGTTTCGCCACCCAGGCGCAGACGGCGCCGTTCGCGTCGGACCGGATCATGCTATGGGACGACCATGGGGTGATCCTGAGGTCCCACAACGACCACCACCGCATCGTCGCCGCCGTCATCGAGCGCGACGGCGCGCGCGCCGAACAGCTGATGCGCGAGCACGTGTACTACGCGGGACTTCTATTGCGGGACAATTACGAACGGCTGAGCGGAAAGGCCGTGCCGCCGGTGCACGGACCGGACGGCAGGCAGGCATGATTCAATGGGCCGGCGGCACGGATCGCCGGCGGCCCCGCGGCAGCCCGGCAAAAAATGCCCCCACGCCGCGCCTTCGGCTTGCTGCCCCCCGAGGGGGCGCTTTTTGTCTTGGGACGGCCCGGCGGCAAAAAATGCCCCCACGCCGCGCCTTCGGCTTGCTGCCCCCCGAGGGGGCGCTTTTTGTCTTGGGGCGGCCCGGCGGCAAAAAATGCCCCCACGCTGCGCCTTCGGCTTGCTGCCCCCCGAGGGGGCGCTTTTTGTCTTGGGGCGGCCCGGCGGCAAAAAACGGCCGGGGGACATCCTTCAGGTTTCGTCCTTCACCACGCCGGCCGGGCCGTTGGCCTTGACCGAATCGATGCCCTTGTCGCGGGCGGCGGCGGTCGTGTACATCTCGCTGCTGCCGATGATTTCGCCATTGGCGGCGGCCAGATTGAAATAGAAGGAGCCATCCTTGGCCGTCAGGCGGTTGTAGCGGGCATCGGCGGCGGCGTTCTTGCGCACCGATTCGATGCCCTGCTGGGCGGATGCCTTGGAGGCGTACCGCTGGCTGGTCAGGATCACCTGGTGGTTGCCGGACCTGAGGTTGAACATGAATTGTTCGCCGCTGCGCTTGAGGATGTAATCGCCGCTCATGGATTCGTCTCCGGTTCTTGAGATCCTGATCTTCCGGGCGCGGCGCTGACCGCGCCCGCCCTTGCCCGGACACTATATCGCAAGCGGTCCCGGCCACGCTTTCCCGGCTGGGGTTTTATCAAAATTTGACACTTCAAGCAGGTAAGCTCGGCACCACCACGCACCCTGCCAGAGCGAAATCATCGGATGGAGCAATGCCGCCGAAAACCAGCAGCCCGCTGGAAATCAGGCACGGCCGCCCATCGCCTTTTCGATCTTCTTGTCGGTGTTGTACTGGCTGAGCGCATAGACCGCCCAGATCGCCGCCGGGATCCAGCCGATCAGCGTGATCTGCAGGATCAGGCAAATGATCCCCGCGATGGGGCGGCCGATGGTGAAGAACGCCAGCCAGGGCAGAAGCAGAGCAATGATGAGGCGCATATCGCACGTCCAATGGTTGAGTAATGGAGCGGATATTCTACCGGGAGACGCGACGGACGAAGCTTCGCGCGCCAGACGCCCCGACGGGTTCAGTCCCCGAAGACCTCGTTCAGAGTCGCCGCATCCACGAAATTCAGCGACCAGGCCTCCAGATCCGCCAACCGGGCGGATTGGATGCGCTGGGCGGTGCTGGCATCCACGGCACCGAAACGGCGGTGGATCAGGCGCAGCAACAGGTCGGCTTGGCCTTTCTCCATGCCTTTTTCCATGCCTTTTTCCAGTCCCCGCTTCATGCCCAGGCGTTCCGCGATCGTGACATAGCTCATCTTATGCTCCTGTTCCAGGTGTCCCACAGCCGCCAGATAGACCGGCTCCAGGTCTTCGGGCAGGCGCAGCATCCATTCGATCAGCCGCAGCAACGGCTGGATCCGGTCCCGATCATAGCCGTACCCATACAGCATCCGCACCAAGGACACGGCGGGCTCCACCCGCCGCGACCAATCCCGATATTGCAGGGCCCGTAACTGCGCCATGATCACCACGGCGAATGGATTGGTTCGGGCCAGCGATTCCAGTTCGTCCCAACAGCGCAGCCATCGAGCCAAGTGTACGACAGGAAAGGAAAACCTCACACCCTGGCCGAGGAATTCGCACCGGTATTCCAGGTAATCGGGACCTGAGCGGCTGGCCACCAGGATGCACAGGCTGAAGAGCGCGGGCGAAGCCTGCCCGGCCCGAGAACTGAGCCCTTCATGCCGGTCTCCGATGCGCATGCGGTAGCGATACATGCGGTGTGTGATCCGGGAGATCGCCCGGGGGCCAACATCACCGCCCTGCACTTCGACGTGAACCAGAATCCAGGCGTCCGCACCATTCCGGTGACGCACCTGGACCAGTTTGTCGGCATGCAGCCGCCCCTCGCCGTGAAAGCCGTCGGGAATCCCGATAGTCTGCAACTCCTTGTCCAGGAACCGCGGGGCGGCCGACCAGTCGATGATCGCGTACAAATCGGGGGCCAACAGCTCGATGGCTTGCTGGAAGAAGATTTCCAAGGCCTCCTTCCATGGGCTGTCGTGGTCATCGGAGGGTGCGACGGACGGTGGAGCATTCCGGGCGGGCATGAGGCGCTTCCTGAGTTGGAAGCCTCATTCTGGGCAAGACCCACATGCCCCCGCCAGACTGGGAAATACGAACGGATGCAAAGGTCGCGGTGGCACCCTCAGACAACTCTCCCAGAATCGGCATAGGGGGCAGTTCTTATGAGCTGCGCCCCTGCCACACCACCCGGCATGCGGGTCCGCACCGGGCGGTTCGAGAAGTTGAGGTCAGGAGAGCCGAGGTAATCCGAGGCGATCAAACCAGGCTAGGTCGAGCACGCTATTGAGCAGTTTTCCACTGTTACGCCACCAGCGACGGTTGTTAGCCGCCACACGCTGGGCAACCGCGACTGAAGCACCCAGCGCGCGCAGCGCCCGGAACATGGTCTTGCCACGTTTCCACTGCTTAAGTTGGATAGCCCGCAGCCGATGCCGCATCCATTCATCCAGCGTTCGCCAGATTCCCGGAGTCTGCGCCAACCGGAAGTAACCCCTCCATCCCAGCAGATAGACCCGTAGCCGATCAACCACCTGCTGCATGCTGCGCCCACCTGAGCGGAGCGTCAGTTGCCGCACACGTTGCTTGAACGTGGCCAGCGCCTTGGTCGCCATCCGGCGCTTGATGACGCCTTTCGGTGCCACCCAGAAGCTGTAGCCCAGGAATTTACGATCAGCAAAGACGCTCGTCACCGCGCTTTTGGCCTCATTGACCTTCAGGCGCAGCTTGGCGTACAGCCGTCGCAATAGACCCATTACCCGCTCGCCCGCCCGACGACTGCCAACATAGACGTTACAGTCATCGGCGTAGCGCACGAAGCAATGCCCCCGGCACTCCAGCTCACGATCCACCTCATCGAGCAAGACGTTGGCCAGCAACGGCGAGAGCGGCCCGCCTTGCGGCGTGCCCTCATACCGTTCGATGACCACACCACCCTCCATGATGCCGCTGTTCAGATACGCACGGATCAGCCGGATGACTCCAGCTTCCGGGATACGTTTCCGTAAGCGGTCAATCAGGATGTCGTGGTTGACCCGGTCAAAGAACTTCTCCAGATCCACGTCCACCACAATACGACGACCGGACTGCACATACGACTGAGCGGCAAGTACCGCATCATGCGCACGCCGCCCCGGCCTGAAGCCGTAGCTGTGTTCGCTGAAGGTGGGGTCAAGCAAGGGTTGCAGCACTTGCAGCAGTGCCTGCTGGATCAGTCGATCCGTCACCGTCGGGATGCCCAGCTCGCGCTGGCCGCCGTCGGGCTTCGGGATCATCACCCGCCGCACCGGACTGGGCCGGTACGTTCCCGCCAGCAGCGCTTCACGGATGGCAGGCCAGGCTGCCACCAGGTGGCCGGCGGTCTGGTCAATGTCCAGGCCATCCACTCCAGCGGCGCCTTTATTGGCCCGCACCCGCTTGAATGCCGCTTGCAGGTTCTCCCTCGTCAACGCCGCCACCAGCAGCGTTGACCCTGTATCCTCATTGCCATGTCGCGGGCATCCTGTTTCCTCGCTGGCTGAATCACCTGCGGCTTCACCGCAGGCTACGCCCGCCCGCTCCACCGACGTGGACATCTGAGGCAATACAAGCTGCATCGACATGTCGAGCAATACTCCTTCTCGTTTGGTCCTTCGCCGCCTCGCTCTCAGCCTCACCGGCCCCGCTACCACGACTACTACGACCGCTGCTGAGACCTCGCTCCGGCTCGACGCCGTTACCCTTTCAGGATCAAGGCGAGGCGTCCCCAGATAAGAGCGCACTCCTTCATCGCACAACCGCCGCATCTACGCCGCTTCGCCTTGGTCACGAGAGCTTTGCGGTTTGTGGCCCGCTCGCCCTGCTCGGCAGCGCCTTCTATGCAGTTCTTGTTCATCGGCTCACGATTTACGCTTCACGCTTCCTCCCCACGCTCGGTCACCCTCGCGCAGTTGCGCTTCACTTCGCTCGTTGTGACCAACTCGCGGCGGGACTCGCACCCGCAGGAGTACGCCCATGCTGGGCGTACCGCAAAAAAGGCGGAACGGCTTGAAAGCCGCTCCGCCTCTGTTCCGAAGGGCCAACGCCCGCCTACTGGATGTCCAGCTGCCGGGCGCCCTGGCTGCTCTCCTTCTTGGGCAGCGTCAATTCCAGCACGCCGTCCGCGCAGCGGGCGGACGCCCCGGCCGCGTCGATGTCGTGGCCCAGGCTGAAACGGCGCATCTGCACGCCGTGATAGCGTTCGCGACGCAGCACCGTCTCGCCTTCCTTCTCCACATCTTCCCGGGTCTTTTCCACCCGGATCGACACCACATTGCCCTCGATCGAGACCTTGATGTCTTCCTTGCGAGCGCCGGGGACCTCGGCCTTGACGGCATAGGCCTGTTCCGTCTCGGTCACGTCGACGTTCAGGCGCGGCTCGTCGCCGCGGCCGGACAGTGCCGAAGTCAGCGGGAAACGATTGAAGAAGTCGTCGATACCCCGCAGGCTCTCGAAACCCGCCAGATCCCCGAACGGATTGAAACGTGTCAGATGATTTGCCATGTCGAACCTCCCAATGCGGTCAACCATAAGAAAAGGCGCGGACGGCGCACATGGACATACACCACCCCGCCCATGCTTTCAATATGGGTTTTCTCGTACTGGAATTCAAGCGGCCCGGGCGTGGAAAGTGAAGCGTCATTGACGGCGGTCAACCGACCAGTCCGGTGCCCTCACTTCTGTCCAATGCCCTCACTTCTTCAAATCCGCCATGGCGGCCTCAATCGTCCGCCTCGTCCAAATGAAACTTGTGCATGATGCGATGAGCGATCGGCGCCAGCACGACGCCCAGGGTCGCCATCACCACCAGGCCGACGAAGAAACCGTAGACGGCGAAAAAGATCTTGCCGCCCGACGACTCCGGCATTGCATAGGTGCCGATGCCGCCGATGACGAACGCCGCGTTCATCAGCGCATCGTGCCAATCATGGCCGCCAATGAACCTGTGGCCGAGCGCCCCTATCAGCAAGGTTGCGGCGACGAGCAGCAAGGCATAGCCAATATGCCAGGCCAGGCGGCGGCGGAAATGCGCGGGAAGGAGCAAGGGCTCGTTGCGGGATTCGTACATGGGAAGCGCCCCTTTTTATTGATCGTGGACACGCCAACGCCAGGATGCCTCGCAAGCCCGAGGACTGCCTGAATTGAATCAGTGACAGTCTACCCAATTCAACGAATAAGTCACGGGGCCGGCCTTCTCCCTATTGATCCGACCCTCAAACAGTTTTACGCAGCGTATTTGACGTGGAAGTCTTGGAAGTAGGCTTTGACACGTGCCGGCTCGCTGGCGACGGCTTGCATGTGCTCTTCTGCAGCGGCGCGTAGTTTGGCCTTCGTGCGTATCGGAACCTTGCGCCCGATGACGTGTTTGAGATCGGCATTCAAGCGTTCTTTGGGATTGAGTTCGGGGCTGTAACTGGGCAGATAGAACACTTCCATCTGATCGGAGTGTGCGGCCAACCACGCCTTCACCGGCTTGCAGTGATGCACGCCCAGGTTGTCCAGGATCAGAAACACCTTGCGCCCGGCATCCTGGACCAGCGACTCGAAGAACTCGATCAACTTTTCGTGATTGAACGCGCCATCAATGATCATCCAGCGTGCCTTGCCCTGGTTGGTGACGCTGGCGATCATCGACAGCTTCTGCCGCGTCCCGCCAATGGCCATCGCCACCGGAGTCTTGCCCTTGGGCGCATAGCTGCGACCGCGCACGTCGGTGTTCACCAGCGCCGTCTCGTCACCCCAGTGGACCTCGCCGCCCTCGGCCTTGGCACGTTCGGCGATGGCCGGATACGTGTCCTCCAACCAGGTTTGCACCGCGGCGGGCGATTGCTCGTAAGCACGCTTGATCGGCTTCTGCGGGGTGAAGCCCCAGCGGGCCAGATACTTGCCCACCGAGCGCACATGCAGCGTCACACCACACTCGCGCTCGATCAGCTGCATAACCGCCGCACGGCTCCGTCCTTCGGCTTGCGCTTGAGCGTGTAGTCGAGCACGCGGGCCTCCAAGCGCGGCAAGTTGCGGCGCGGCGCACGTCCCGAGTGCCGACCGTACAAACCCGCCAGCCGCTCTTCGCTAAAGCGCGCTCTCCACGTCGCAATGAAGCGCGAATCGCAGCCCAGCGTATTCATGATCGCGTCCCGCGACATCCCGTCATCGAGCAGAAGCATCAGCTTCGCGCGTCGCACCTGCGCCACTGGCGCCGCGCGCTTGCGCTGCAAGCTGGTCAGTTCATCCCGTTCGGCCTTGCTCAGGTTCATTTTTCCCATACATCCTATATGGGGTGCGATCTAATTGTTTCAATGGGCTAGCATGCACCATCTATGCGCCTCCAAAGCATCCACAGCTAGCCCGACAGCAACACCATTCCACATTACAATTCGAGGCTCCCTTCATATCCAGCATTTCCCTCAATGCGCCCGATCCCAACTACGCCTGCTTGGCTCTCAACCTGGATGTCAGCCAGCGCCGCGCTATTTCTTCTGCTGACGCTGTCGACGCCGTCAGGGTATTCCTTGGGTGGTGGCTTACTGTTGCTGGGCGGGCTGGCGGCATGGTGGGCAGGTCGACGCACCACGTCACAAACTCCGCACACACTGCAACCGAGTAGCCAGGAGCACATCGCCGCCCCCTGGACAACTGAAGATCGCACGCTGTGCGCCTTATTGTTGGCCGTGTTCGCCATCAACGCGCTGGCTGTGCTGTGGCATGGAGATTCGGGAAAATATCTGGATCAAGGCATCCGCTACCTGCTGGCTATCCCCATCTTAGTTGGGTTGCGGCGCGTCCAGTTACGGCTGGATTGGCTGGCGATAGGATTGGCACTGGGCTTGTTTGCCACAGCGGGGGTTGCTGCGTGGCAGACCCTCGGACAAGGCATCGAACGTGCAACTGGTTTTGTCACCAGCGCCATTCCATTTTCTGATATAGCGCTGACCCTGGCATTCTGGAGTCTGATGGGAACAGCCTTGGCAGCGATACAGCGATGTTGGGGCTGGGCAGCCTTGCTGCTGGCGGGCGCTCTGGCGGGCACGTATGCCATGATCGCTGCCGTCACACGTGGCAGTCTGATCGCACTACCGATCCTGCTGATTTTGGCAGGCATGACCCTACTACACCGCGCACATCTACGCCTTTTGTTGGTGGGCATCGCCATCCTGACCGCAGCCGTGGCTCTCATGCTGGCGACCTTGCCAATTGGCCAGATCACCGAAGGCCGCTACACGGCCGCCCTGGCTGAGTGGCACGCCTACAACCAACAGCACAAAGCCTCGAGCAGTGTCGGCGCCCGCCTGGAAGCCTGGAAAGCCGCACTGATCAGCATCCCTGACCGGCCCGTGCTAGGCTGGGGACAAGCGCAGTACGATACACATCTGCAGGATCTAATCGCAGCCGGGCGCATCGCGCCTTTCACCAACACGCTGGCCAATACACACAATCAATTCTTGGAAGTCTGGCTGCATCAAGGTATTCTAGGGCTGTCGGCTCTGCAGGCACTGCTAATCACCAGTTTCTGGTTTTTCTGCCGCCGCCTGCGCTCGCCCATCCTGATCGTGCGGGTACTGGCCTGCTGCGGGGCCGCGCTACCCGCCGCATTCTCCGCCTACGGTCTGACCCAGGCTATTCTGGGCCGCAACAATGGCGTAATGTTTTTTCTGGTGTCCCTGACCGTGCTCTGGGCAGCAATGCGACAGGCGGAAACGACTGCACGTCTCGGACAACCCTGAACACGATTACATCTTCGGCTCATACTCCGGCACCCATCGCTTCAACTCTGCCCGGACATCGGCATCCTCTTGCGGCTCCCGCGCCAGCCACGCCAGCACACCCTCATAAAGCCCATCCGGCACCGCGCGTGAACGTGCGATGCGCAGCTTTTCGTGCGGAGTCGGCAGGGTTTCCTCCGCATCGGCCAGCAGTTCCTCGTACAGCTTTTCCCCGGGGCGCAGTCCGGTGAATTCGATACGGATCTCGTCTTCGGTGAAACCCGACAGGCGGATCATGTTGCGCGCCAGATCGACGATCTTGACGGGCGCCCCCATGTCCAGGACGAAGATCTCGCCACCCTGCCCCATCGCGGCGGCCTGAAGCACCAGTTGCGCCGCTTCGGGAATGGACATGAAATAGCGATTGATCTCCGGGTGCGTCACAGTCACCGGTCCGCCATGCGCGATCTGGGCCTGGAACTTGGGGATCACGCTGCCCGTGCTGCCCAGCACATTGCCGAAGCGCACGATATGGAAGCGCGTCGTGCCCGGGCCGTTCTGCAGCACCTCGCAGGCCATTTCGGCGACGCGCTTGGTCGCCCCCATCACATTGGTGGGGTTCACGGCCTTGTCGGTGGAAATCAGCACGAAGCGCTCCGCCCCCGCGTCCCGCGCGGCACGCGCCACGACCAGCGTACCGGCCACGTTGTTGCGCACGGCCTGCCAGGCGTTGCCGACCTCCATCAGCGGCACGTGCTTGTAGGCCGCCGCGTGGAACACCACCTGGGGGCGGTGTTCCGCAAAGACCTGGGCCATCCGGGATTCGTCCTTCACATCACCCGCCAAGCACACGACGGACACTTCCGGCCAATGCTCGCCGAACCACTGCTCGATCATGTACAAGGCGAATTCGCTGGATTCCAGCAGGACGATACAGGCCGGTTCGAAGCGGGCCAACTGACGGCACAATTCACTGCCGATCGATCCGCCGGCGCCCGTCACCAGGATGCGCTTGCCGGTCAGCATGGCCCGCACGTTGTCGTTGTCGATGCGCACCGATTCCCGGCCCAGCAGGTCTTCGATCTTCACCGGCCGCATCATGTTGATGGCGACGCGGCCGCTCATCAGTTCAGCCAGGCCGGGGATCGTGAACAGGGCCGCCCCCGCCTGCGTCGCCAACCTCGTCACCGCCTGCAGAGCCTCGGCCGACGCCGAAGGCATGGCCAGGATCACATGCCGCGCCCCATGACGCTGCAGGATTTCAGGAAGATCCCTGGTCGCGCCTTCTACCCGGCAACCGCTCAATTCCAGGCCTCGCTTGTGCCGATCATCGTCCACCAGCGCCACGACCTGCCAATCCGAGCTGCGGGCCAGTTCCCGCAGCAGCATCGCGCCAGCAGTTCCCGCGCCGACTACCACAACCGGCTTGCGCTCGGCATCCGATACAGGCGCCAGCCGAGCTTCCTTCCACAAGCGCCACGCGATCCGTCCACCGCCCATGATCATGAGTAGCAGCAAGGGGTAAAGCAGGACAATCGAGCGCGGAATCAACAGCCAGGTGCCACCAAACGCGGCCAGGGCCAGCACGGCGATCATCGACACCGATACCGCTCGGATCAAGCGCCGCAGATCCGGCAGGCTGGCAAAGCTCCACATCCCACGATACAGCCCCGCCCAGCGGCACGCTGCCAATTGTGCCGCCATCAGGATCAAAGCGCAGTAAAAAATCTCCCGCTGAAACGCTCGCGGCCATTCCAGGTTGAAGCGCAGCAGAAACGCCCCAACCCAAGCAGCCAGTACCGCAGCTAGGTCAAAGGCAAAGACTAGAAACGATCGGACATTGATCATGCGGCGGTTTTTTCAATAGGGAGCAAAACACAAGAACAGCGGAAGCGAGTCAACACGTCACAGCCTAGATGATTGACTTGGCGGCGAGACATTGTAAGCCTTCAGGACGCCCTTCAAGCTCCTCCAGATCTGAATCCTAGCCCATTGAAACAATGAGATCACACCCCATATAGGATGCATGGGAAAAATGAACCTGAGCAAGGCCGGTGATTGTCAACCTATCTGTCGCATTTTCTGAGTGACTCAAGCCGCCCGCTTGAGGTCTGAATTTCGCTTGGCACAGGACGCGTGACCCTTCTGCGGGTTGAGGAAGACCTCGTCGACTCTTGTCCAGTTGCGGGTCCTGCCGCTCCAGCGCTCCGGGTGCTTTTCGCGGGCCGCCCGATAGAGGGCATGGCGCCGTTCGAGCAGGCCGCGATCGCGCCCACAGTGACGCTGCTCAGGCGTCACGAAGCCGATAGCGCTGTGCCGGTGCTCGGTGTTGTACCAGCGCACGAACTCACCGACCCAGGCCCGGGCAGCCAGCAGACCGGTGAAGGGCTTGCGAGGGTAGCGGGGGCGGTACTTCAGAGTCCTGAACAAGGACTCTGAGTACGGGTTGTCATTGCTCACCGCTGGCCTGCTGAACGATGGCGCCACACCCAGCTCCCGTAGTGTCGCCAGCATGGTGGCGCCCTTCATCGGGGAGCCATTGTCGCTGTGTAACACCACCTGCCCTGGGAGGATGCCCTCGCGGCGGCAGATATCGCGCATCAGCTCACTGGCACGGGCGCTGTCCTCGGTGTCATAGACCTGCCAGCCCACGATGTGACGGCTGAACAGGTCAAGAAACAGGTACAGGTAGTAGTACTGGCCCCGCACGGTGGCGGGCAGATAGGTGATGTCCCAGCTGAAGAGCTGCCCTGGCGCAGTAGCCGTCAGCGCCCGAGGCCGATGCACCGGGCCAGGCGTGCGATCAGGCGTGCGATGCACCAGTTGCCCGGCGGTACGCATCAGCCTGTAGATCGTCGATTCACTGGCCAGATAGACCCCCGTATCCGCCAGGCGTGGCACGATCTGAGAAGCGGGCAGGTGGCCGTACTCGCTGCTGTTGACCACCCGCAGGATGCGATCACGCTCGGCATCGCTCAGGCGGTTGCAGGGCCGCTGTACCCGCGTGGGGCGCCCATCGCCTTGCTCCGGGGCCCGCCGCCAACGTTGCAGTGTGCGTGCGCTCAGATTGATTGCTTCACAGGCGCGTGCCTGTCGAGCACCAGCCGTGACCGCCTCAGTAATCAATGCCATGATCTGTCGGCGCTGTGTCAGTGAGGTCATTTGTCCTCGTCCTCCCACAGCGCCTGGTATTTTTTTTGCAGTACCAGCAGGGCTGCCGCCTCCGATAACGCCTTGTCCTTGCGGGCCAAATCACGGCGCACGCCAACCAGTTCCTCTTTGAGCCGACGCAGCTCCTGGATATCGGCTGCGGGCTTGTTCCCCGACTGTTCGAGCTCATGCTTCCAGGCCGTGAGCTGATGGGCGAAGATGCCCCGTTCCCGGCACCAGGCGTTGCGCGCCTCTTCGGCCAGAGAATGGGTCTCAAGCAGGGCCTGCAGCCGCTGTGCGGATGTCCACCGACTGGCGGGGGCCTCTTCTGAGGATTGCCTGCGCAAATGAGCCATCTTCGGATTGCGAATCCAGTTCTTCAGCGTATGGACCGACATGTTCAACTCCTGGGCCATGTCAGCCACCGTGCGCGTGCCGCGCTGCAGGGTCTTGCGGATCGCCTCCTCTTTGAAGGCCGTGCTGTAGGTCGTCAAATTCATCTAATCGTTCCAAATCCGATGCGACAACTAGTCTGACACAGGGGGAGGCCGAACGGGATGAACTGACCAGCTTGCAGCGCAAGCGTGCGGCGCCAGTGGCGCAGGTGCGACGCGCGAAGCTGATTCTTCTGCTCGATGACGGGATGTCGCGGGATGCGATCATGAATACGTTGGGCTGCGATTCGCGCTTCATTGCGACGTGGAGAGCGCGCTTTAGCGAAGAGCGGCTTGCGGGTTTGTACGGTCGGCACTCGGGACGTGCGCCGCGCCGCAACTTGCCGGCTTAGAGGCCCGCGTGCTCGACTACACGCCCAAGCGCAAGCCGAAGGACGGAGCTTTGGCCGCGGATCGTCGATCATCGAGAGATGATCTTGACCTTACACGACGAACGGCTCACCAGCCTGGAAAGCCTGGAACAATTCCTGGCCGGCACCGCTGGCCTGGAGCCACAGGTCGCCGCTGGCACCGAAGCGCAGCGCCAGGCGCACGTCCTGTCGGTGCTGCAGCGCTTAGATACCCCTCGCTCACTCGCGTCCAGAAGGGACTGGTCATCCGCTACCTGCTCGCGACCAGTGCTACTCACGCCAGCACCTGAGCCGATTGATCGCCCGATTCCGCGATCACGCCCCGCTTGGGCAGCGCCACGCGCCCGCGCACAGCTTTACGCGCCGCTACACCGAGGGGGACATCACCGCGCTGGCCAGGCTCGATGCCCTGCACGAGAACCTGAGCGGGGCGGCCACCCGCCACCTGTGCCAACGCGCCTGGCTGGTCTACGGCGACGCGCGCTATGAGCGCCTGGCCACGATCTCCGTCTCCCACCTGTACAACCTACGCCACCAGGCGCGCTACCGGCAGACGCGCGGCCACTGGGAGCCGACCCGACCCAGCCGAGCCGTCTCCATCGCGATCAGGAAGGCCCCCGAGCCCGCAGGCCGCGCAGGCTTCATTCGCATCGACAGCGTGCACCAGGGCGACTACGACGGCATCAAGGGCGTGTACTACATCGACGCCGTGGATTGCATCACCCAGTGGCAGGTCGTCGCCTGTTGCGAACGCATCTCCGAGGCGTTCCTGCTGCCCGTGCTCGAACAGATGCTCGCCTGCTTCCCGTTTCGCATCCGCGGGGTTCATGCCGATAACGGCGGCGAATACATCAACCACCGCGTGGCCGCCCTGCTCGACAAGCTGAACGCCGAGTTCACCAAGTCCAGGCCCCGCCACACCAACGACAATGCCCTGGTCGAGGCCAAGAACGGCGTGGTCATCCGGCGCACCTTCGGCTACGCCCACATCCCGCAAAAGCACGCCCGGCCCATCAACGCGTTCTGTGAGCAGCACCTCGTGCCCTACCTGAACATGCACCGCCCTTGCCTGTTCCCCGAACAGACGATCGATGCCAAAGGCAAGATCCGCACCACCTACCCTCAAGCGCTCGTGCGAACCCCGCTGGAGAAGCTGCACAGTCTGCCGGCGCCTGCCCGTGGGCTCAAGCCCGGTATCACCCTACAGAGTCGGTCCTGAACAATCCAGATCGCAAGCATTCATGCGGGTTTCAGGGCAATCTCCGTGGTCTTGAATTGCAGGATTTGAGATAATGCAGGCTCGTTTTCCTGCAAATTTATCCGGATTGACGATGGGTCCCAAGCCGATGACTCCTGCGTCTGGCGAATTGTTCCGCCCAACGCTGCGTGAACAGATCAACCTGAAGCATCCGCTGGTTCGCCTGGCCGATCTGATCGATTGGGATCGCATCGAGGCGGTCTGCACCACGCGCTTTGTCTCCAAGCGTGGCAGGCCCGCTACAGCGCCGCGCCTGATCGCCGGTCTGCTGTACTTGCAGCATGCCTTCGGCCTGTCCGACGAAGACGTGGTGTGGGGCCCCCCTGTGTCAGACTAGTTGTCGCATCGGATTTGGAACGATTAGATGAATTTGACGACCTACAGCACGGCCTTCAAAGAGGAGGCGATCCGCAAGACCCTGCAGCGCGGCACGCGCACGGTGGCTGACATGGCCCAGGAGTTGAACATGTCGGTCCATACGCTGAAGAACTGGATTCGCAATCCGAAGATGGCTCATTTGCGCAGGCAATCCTCAGAAGAGGCCCCCGCCAGTCGGTGGACATCCGCACAGCGGCTGCAGGCCCTGCTTGAGACCCATTCTCTGGCCGAAGAGGCGCGCAACGCCTGGTGCCGGGAACGGGGCATCTTCGCCCATCAGCTCACGGCCTGGAAGCATGAGCTCGAACAGTCGGGGAACAAGCCCGCAGCCGATATCCAGGAGCTGCGTCGGCTCAAAGAGGAACTGGTTGGCGTGCGCCGTGATTTGGCCCGCAAGGACAAGGCGTTATCGGAGGCGGCAGCCCTGCTGGTACTGCAAAAAAAATACCAGGCGCTGTGGGAGGACGAGGACAAATGACCTCACTGACACAGCGCCGACAGATCATGGCATTGATTACTGAGGCGGTCACGGCTGGTGCTCGACAGGCACGCGCCTGTGAAGCAATCAATCTGAGCGCACGCACACTGCAACGTTGGCGGCGGGCCCCGGAGCAAGGCGATGGGCGCCCCACGCGGGTACAGCGGCCCTGCAACCGCCTGAGCGATGCCGAGCGTGATCGCATCCTGCGGGTGGTCAACAGCAGCGAGTACGGCCACCTGCCCGCTTCTCAGATCGTGCCACGCCTGGCGGATACGGGGGTCTATCTGGCCAGTGAATCGACGATCTACAGGCTGATGCGTACCGCCGGGCAACTGGTGCATCGCACGCCTGATCGCACGCCTGGCCCGGTGCATCGGCCTCGGGCGCTGACGGCTACTGCGCCAGGGCAGCTCTTCAGCTGGGACATCACCTATCTGCCCGCCACCGTGCGGGGCCAGTACTACTACCTGTACCTGTTTCTTGACCTGTTCAGCCGTCACATCGTGGGCTGGCAGGTCTATGACACCGAGGACAGCGCCCGTGCCAGTGAGCTGATGCGCGATATCTGCCGCCGCGAGGGCATCCTCCCAGGGCAGGTGGTGTTACACAGCGACAATGGCTCCCCGATGAAGGGCGCCACCATGCTGGCGACACTACGGGAGCTGGGTGTGGCGCCATCGTTCAGCAGGCCAGCGGTGAGCAATGACAACCCGTACTCAGAGTCCTTGTTCAGGACTCTGAAGTACCGCCCCCGCTACCCTCGCAAGCCCTTCACCGGTCTGCTGGCTGCCCGGGCCTGGGTCGGTGAGTTCGTGCGCTGGTACAACACCGAGCACCGGCACAGCGCTATCGGCTTCGTGACGCCTGAGCAGCGTCACTGTGGGCGCGATCGCGGCCTGCTCGAACGGCGCCATGCCCTCTATCGGGCGGCCCGCGAAAAGCACCCGGAGCGCTGGAGCGGCAGGACCCGCAACTGGACAAGAGTCGACGAGGTCTTCCTCAACCCGCAGAAGGGTCACGCGTCCTGTGCCAAGCGAAATTCAGACCTCAAGCGGGCGGCTTGAGTCACTCAGAAAATGCGACAGATAGGTTGACAATCACCGGGGCTGGGTGGAGAACCCCTACTGGCAAGTGTTTACCGGTGAAACGTACCTGCAGATCGAGCCGCCGATTGATCCCTCGAGCCTGACGCGCTGGCGCCAGCGCCTGGGTGAGGAAGGCATCGAGGAGTTGCTGGCGGCCACCATCACCGTCGCTCAGCGCAGCGGCGCGGTGCGCAAGAGCAGCTTGAAGACGGTGATCGTGGACACCACGGTCATGCCCAAGGCCGTGGCGCATCCGACGGATTCTCGCCTGCTCGAGCGCAGTCGCGAGCATCTGGTCCGTGCGGCCAGTCAGTGTGGGCTGAAGCTGTGGCAGAATTACAACCGCGAAGCGCCCAGGCTGGCGCTGCAAATCGGCCGCTATGCGCATGCCCGTCAGTTCAAACGCATGAATAACACCCTGCGCACGCTGCGTTCGCGGGTCGGCCGCGTCTGGCGCGACATTGATCGTCAGCGTGACCGCGTCACGGGCGCAGATCGGATCAAGCTCGATGACTTGATGGCACGCACCCAACGGATCCTGGCGCAGCGGCCCAAGGACAAGCACAAGCTGTACGCCTTGCATGCGCCGGAGGTGGAATGCATCTCGAAAGGCAAGGCCCGCACGCCCTACGAGTTCGGGGTCAAGGTGTCGATCACCACCACGCTGAAGGAAGGCTTTGTGCTGGGTGCGCGTTCCATGCCGGGCAACCCGTACGATGGGCACACACTGCCCGAGGCGCTGGAGCAGGCGGCGATTCTGGGCGATACGGCGATTGAGACGGCGGTGGTCGATCGTGGCTATCGTGGCGTCGAGGTGCCGGGCACGCGCATCCTGCGATCAGGTCAACGCCGGGGCGTCACCAAAGGTCTGAAGGCGATGATCAAGCGGCGCAGCGCCATCGAGCCGACGATCGGGTACACGAAGTCCGACGGAAAACTGGACAGGAACTGGCTCAAGGGCCGGCTGGGTGACGCGCTGCATGCGATCCTGTGTGGCGCGGGCCACAATATCCGGCTGTTGCTGCGCCTGCTGCGGCGCTTTTACGCCTATGTGCTGATGTTCATGGTGAGCGTTATCGGCGGTCCGCGTCCCGACGCTGTGTGACGGCCTCGCGGAATCTATCAAAAACTGCTTTATTCAGAACCGACTACAGAGCCTGCTCATCCAGGCGCGGGCCATGAGTGATAATGAAGCCGCCGAACAGCTGCAAAAGGCACGCTCGGCGCTGTTTGCAACCATCCATCGACGATCCGCCGCCAAGGCCGCCTGAACAGCCTGTTCTCTGCAAGTTCAGACTCATCTACGGTTTGGAAAAGACTATGACTGATCAAGGTGCCTATTCAAATTAGACCATAGCAGCGTTCCCAACTATAATTTGAAAATTTGTCCGCTATTCGAGGCGACAATATCTCTACCATCTAGCAGGGTTGTTCAGGAGACGTGATGTATAAGGGCTTACAGGTGGCGGTGGTTGTTCCCTGCTATAACGAAGAGCGCAAAATTGCCGATGTGCTCCGTTCGATGTCGAAGTTGGTCGACCGCGTCTATCTCGTCGACGATGCGTCGCACGATGCAAGTGTCCAAGTAGCCGAACAGGCTGCCGTCGAGTGCGGCGTGGTCTTGACTGTTGTGCAGCAGGAAAAAAATGCAGGGGTCGGTGCTGCGATCTGTGCGGGTTACAAGCGTGCCTATGCGGACAATTTCGACCTGGTGGCTGTTATGGCCGGCGACGGCCAGATGGATCCTGATGACCTAGCGTCGCTGCTGGAACCCATCGCATCCGGATATGCAGATTACGCAAAGGGAAATCGATTTAAGGCTGCATCGGGCGACCGGATTCCACTGATCCGGTTATTCGGCAACTTGGTGCTGTCCGCCCTAACCAAAATCGTCTCCGGATATTGGCACGTTAGCGACACGCAGTGCGGCTATACCGTGATCAATCGGGCAGCATTGGCCGCTGTGCGCTGGGAAGACGTATATCCTCGTTACGGATGTCCAAACGACATTCTAACGCGCCTAAATGTGGCGGAAATGCGCGTAGTTGAAGTCGACGTCAAGCCCCGATACGGTGTCGACTGGAGCAGCAAAATGAAGATCACCCGTGTCGTTTTTCCCATTCTAGGGTTGATGTGGAGGCTGTTTCTACATCGAATGTATCGCAAATACATATACTTGAGTGGTCACCCCATCGTCCTGTACTACTTGACCGCTGGGCTATTTTTTTCCCTTTCCGGGGCGCTATTCATATATCTCATTATCAAATGGAGTATGACAGGAGCCATTCCAATGCTTGCAATGATCATGTTCAGCACAACATTCAGCGTGATGATCCAGTTGCTATTGAATGCATTCGCACTTGATTTCCAAGTCAATAAGGAGCTATGCGTCGAAGTCCGGCGGACGAGGCCTCAACATGCCGATTGAGTGCGGTAATGCCGAGAGCAAGACTTGCCCTGTCTGTCAAGGGACGGCAACCGCAAAGATTTATGAGCTGAATTCGCCTTATATCGACAGCCTATTTTATACGATACATAGGTGCAATAGTTGCGGACATCGCTACGCAGTCGGGCCAATTTCCCAGGAAATTCTCGACCAAGTATATGGTGCTGCATTTCATTCAACCAGTCAGCAGCGAGCGGCTGGCCCCGGCTCTTCGATATCTATCAATGCGACACAACGTGTACGCTGGTTGACAGCCAATGGTTTGCACGGAAAACTGCTGGATGTGGGGGCAGGTCGCGGCTATTTTGTACAAATGGCGTCGTCAGTCTTCGACGCGCAAGGCATCGACTACTCGAAGGATGCTCCGAAATATGGACGAGAACTCGGTATACGCTTGTCGAGCGGTGCTTTTCTTGAGGCAAATTATACTCCCGGATTCTTCGACGTCTTGACGTTCTGGGATGTCCTCGCAAGCATGACAAATTTACATGCAACCGTACAGAAATCGGCTCAGATCCTACGGCAAGGAGGGCATGTCATTTTTACCTTGCCAATGGGGGATTCGCTTGCTTGCCGCATTGCCGGGGCACGCTGGCCGCTGTGGATCCCACCGGTGAACCTGCATTATTTCTCGAAGAGAAGTATTAAGGAATTATTGGACAAGCATAGTTTCGAGATCGTGCGAATGGAATATCTAGCCAAGCGTGTTTCCGCCAATTTTATGCTATTGAAATTGGCGCGCAGCTTTGGATTGAAATATCTGGAAGGTCCATTAGCGGGCGCTTCGTTCTCCTGGGCTATTCCGGTCAACCTGGGCGACATCCTGACGGTGATAGCAAGAAAGGTATAAATGAGTATTTTCCGTTTCGTGATAACAGGGGTTACTTTGAGCGGCAATATGGGGGGCGCCGCCATGCTGTCGGCCGCATTGCAACAGCTACGCCATCGTTATCCCAGTGCGCACTTTCAATTGCTCAGCATTTATCCCGACGCTGACCGCGCCATCGGTGGCGATGCAGATCTCGAAATCATTGATGCACGGCCGCTACGACTGCTTGCGTGGTATATGCCCCTTACGCTTCTCGCCGGCCTGAGCGAGTGGTTGCGTCGGTCAATGGCTCAGCACAGTCTATTCTTTCATGCTATCGCGGAAGCAGATGCGGTGATCGATCTATCGGGTATTGCCTTCGTAGACAAGCGCGGCCTGTCGTTACTCTGGTACAACATGTCGTGCGCGCTGCCCGGCATCATATGGGGCAAGCCAGTGTTCAAGCTATCGCAGGCATTGGGACCATTCCACACCAATGCGAATCGCCTAGCCGCGCGCTTGTTGTTACCACGCTGTGCTGCGGTAATCGCACGAGGTGAGCAGAGCCGACAGTTCCTGGAGGAATTGGGCATACGGGATGCGGAGGTACTACCTGATGTGTCATTTGCGATGATAATCCCACCGGAAATCGAGGCTGAGGCGCAGGCCTGCCTCCGAGATCTGGGGGCACAGGAGCGGCCATGGATTGTCGTTTCGCCCAGCCGGGTCGTGAGCAGGTTGTGCCAAAAGCGGGGCATCAATTTCCTCGGCCAGATGGCAGCCTTTATCGAGACGCTTCTGGGGCGGTACGACGCGAACGTCCTGATATTACCGCACAGCCTTGGCACCGGTGCGAGTAAAAACAACGATATCGACCTTTGTCAACAGCTTCATGCACGCTTGCACGGGCATGCGCAGGTATATATGCATGTGCCTCGGCAAGATCCGATGTTGCTGCGTGCCTTGATCGGACAGGCAGATTTCTTCATAGGTTGCAGGTTCCACGCGGTCGTTGCAGCCCTCATCATGTGCGTACCAACATTGATACTCGGCTGGAGTCATAAGTATCGCGAGATGGCGCAGGGTTTTGATGCCAATATCCCAAGCATGGATTTCGCAAATTTTTTCGAAGATGCACTAACGGATATGTTCGATAGTGCATGGCAGCGCCGAGTGGCAACTCGTAAGCGGCTGGTCAACAATGGTTCGGCGATCAAGGCGGCGGCGATACGCAATTTCGATATCGTCGAACGCCAATTGGGAGCATCGCATGCGCGTCACTGAATTGCCCACCGCAGTGGTGGAAAAGGGCCTGTGTATCGGCTGTGGCGTATGCACCGCGGCCAACGCCGGACGCAGCGAGCCGCTAGTACGCATGACATACAGCGCCAAGCATGATCATGCGATACCTATCGTTGTCGATGATGGGCGGGAAGCGCCGCAAGTGGTCTGTCCTGGCGTGGAAATGCATATGCCCGACATCGCGCGACAAAAGTACGGCCATGAACCTACGGATAGCTTGGTTGGCGAACATGTGCGGATTCGCGCAGCGTATGCCGTGGATGCGGACGTACGTCAAAGAGCGGCTTCGGGCGGCGTGACAATGGGGCTTTTAGGGTACCTGTTCGACCAGGGGGCGATCGATGCGGCCTACTGCGTCGTGTCGGAAGGCGATCCCAATACGCGTGCCGGAATGATCATACGCAACCGTGCCGGGCTGAAACACATCCACGGCTCCGTATATCAGCCTGCGGTACTGGGCGGCGAACTGCAGGCGCTGATCGAGGGCGACGAACGGTTCGCTTTCGTGGGCTTACCATGCGAAGTGGCGGCATTGGAGCGAATGAAAGCGGCCGATGCGCGGCTGGCCGCGCGTCATGTTCTTTCCATTGGACTGTTCTGCGGCGGCATAAACCGCTTCGGCGGCATTGACTACTATCTTCGGAAGTTCGGTGTTTCCCTGCAGACTTCGCAAAGCATCGATTATCGGTATGGCGCCTGGCCGGGTAAGATCAGGCTGGTGGATAATGTCGGAAAAGCGCATGAGGTTGCGCGCATCCGCGGCAATTCACGTTGGAACATCCTGCGTTATGTTGTGGCGTTCCAAGGCTATTGGATGCTAGCGCGGTGTAGGATGTGCCCCGATCAAGTCAGCGATTTCGCGGACATTGCGGTGGGGGATCCGCATCTGCCCAGATTCCGCTCCAAGCAGGGGTTGGGATATTCAGCCGTGGTTGTACGAAATGAGCGCGGGCTACGCTGGTATGAAGAAGCCATCAAGGCCGGCGTGTTGCAGGATGAACAGCTGGACCGCGAAGAGTTGATTGAATCACAAGGCTATACGCTTGATAATCGGCGCCATGCAAAGGCATACATCCGGGTGGCCAGATGGCTGGGCATGCCCGTGCCGGAACTGGTGACTTATCAGGAATTCGATCATCCTGCCTTCAAGCATTACAAGTATGCCTTGATAGATCTGCTAAAAATTCGCTTGAGAAATGTCCTCATACTGCGACCGTTTTATATTCCCTGGCAGGTATTCGAATATCTATTCATAACCTTGGCGCCGCGCGTCTTCGTCAAGCGCCTCATGAATCTTTTTTCAAATAAATAATGTCATTCTGGCATAGAGATTATCTATCCCTTATTGAGTCGCTTGACGCCGTACGAAAGCGCCTAGGTGGTGTGGAAGATTTCCTGCAAGCTGAAGATAAGCAGGGGCGGGTAATTCTGCGTCATGATGTGGACCGCCGCCCCGCAAAGTCGTGTGCGTTAGCTCGCCTGGAGCGTGCAGCCGGAGTTCGAAGTACGTATTATTTCCGCGTGACAGCAGCAGGAGAATTCCCGGCTGCTGCCATTGCCGACATCGTCGGTAACGGCCACGAGGTTGGTTACCACTACGAGGACCTGGGCGCATGCGGCGGAAACCGCGCACAGGCACTGGCGCGCTTTCATCGCAACCTATCCGAACTCCGCAAGCTGGCGCCATGCACAACGGTAAGCATGCACGGTGCACCGCTCAGCAGGCATGATAATCAGGATCTGTTGCATACCGATGACCTGAAGCTCGCAGGCCTGCTTGGCGACGCTGTCGCCTCTGTGCGGCCGTTCAACCCCTTCTACCTTACCGATACCGGTGGCCGATGGCTGGCCACGCAGTCAAATCTGCGCGATCGTGTCGGGGATGCATGGCCGCATGACGCCTTGCCGAACGCCGGCCAAGCATTTCAACGCTTTATTACGCAGACGATTAGGCCGCTATACATAAGTACACATCCGGAAAGATGGAGTGCCTCGTTTATCGACTACTGCGGCGTAAAAGCGTTGGACCTGGCCGCCAACAGTACCAAGCGAGTACTGCGCGCTGCTCGTCCTACCGTACGCTCATGAAACCCCTCCACCAAAACCACTATGCACTGACTATCGCGAAGCAATGCTGGACCGGGGCAGTTCTTTTGGCCCTGGGACTTTACATCTGGAAGAATGGCATACACATCGCCGCGACGCTCGCAGCTATTTCAAAAACCCACCTGATCGCTGCGTTCTTCTGCATCATGGCCGGCAAGTTCTCGGCTCTCTTTCTCATGCAGGCGTCGTTGCGGATGTCGATACTGGTGTCGCCAAGTTGGAGAGCTAGTTCCTGGATCTACGCTTCTTCGGATGTGGCAAAGTACATGCCTGGCGGTGTATGGGCCATCGTTGGACGAGTGATGCACTATAGGGACCTGGGCCTATCGGCTGGCGCCATCTCGAAGGCCCTTTTGCTGGAAAACTTGGGCCTCGGTGTCACTGCCCTGATGTTAGGAACACCGGCCGCAATAGCCATGGCTTCAAAGGCAGGCTGGCTGGGCGGCCAGGGATGGTCGGCCATTGCTACGGTCGTGACCGTTATGGTCTGGGCAGGGGTGCGGCTGCTGCGCCGCAGGGTTGTCGTGATTTCGCGGGCCAGCGTCGGGATTGGTAGCCTGGCGCTTGCAGTGATGATGCTAGGCTGGGTTGCCATGGGCACGTCTTTTTTCCTACTGCTCGCTACATTCGGTGGTTGGCTTGAATGGCTGTGGATGGTTGGCACGTATGCTGTTGCCTTTACCGCCGGCATGGTCGCCATCTTTGCGCCTGCCGGAGCAGGCGTGCGCGAGGGAGTGCTGGTACTGGCTAGGCAGATGTATGATGTTTCCGCCACCACAATGCTGGATGCAGCTTTGCTGAACCGCGCTCTTTGGGTCGTAGCAGACGTTTGTTTTTTCGGAGTTGCCCTGGTTGCGAGGGCGATAAAAAAATGACTGCTTACTACCTGCTGCAGCATATTTTCCTAGCACTTGGCCTTGCTCTATGCGCTGGCACTGGCGCGAGATGGTTCCATACGGGTATGACGCCACGCATGTTGCTCGCCGCCGCTCTGACGCCGCAAGTCATCGGCCTGTGCGTAATGGCGTTGGCCATGCTAGGAGTGTCCGCGCCTAGCATCTATGCGCATCTGCCAACCGCACTTGGCCTCAGCCTGATCGGATTAGGCAGTTGCGGCGGAGCCGTGTACCGGCGAATCGGCCAGGCGGTCTCGCAAGTGAATATCAGTACCGCAGTAATCGCCTTCATCGCGACACTGGTTCTGGTCCAGCTGATTTCGACCATCGTGGAAAATTCGCTGACCCTGAATCCGCTGGCGCATGACTTCAACGTATACTTAACGGGTGCGAAGAAATTCGCCGTCGCGCCATCTATGGAAGCGATACCCAGCTTCTTTGGCAAAGCGGGCGATATCATTGTTGTACATCCACATTCGTTTATCTACGAAGCTTATTTCTCGCAGGCGGTGCTGCTGGCTGGCCCAGATACGACCTTCCCACCCCTTGACTTTCTGCCGCGACTGGGCCAGCAGCTCACGATGCTTTACCTCTGTTTTGCATTGTTCGGCACGGCTCTCGCCATGGGGGCACGGTGGGGAGCAGTCGCTGCGGTATGCCTGGCACTGTGCATTCCCTGGGTCTATTATATTGTTAGCACGCTGAGCCGGGATGGCTTTCGCATGGTGCCGGTGCTGGGCTACCTAGTGCTGCTGAGTTCACTGTGCCTAAATGCTCGCAGTGCGATGCTACGGCGCGGACTGCTTGCCGGCGCCTATGCAGCTTTAGCTATCATGTCCCACACGCTGGGGCTGATGCTGATCGGACTTACCAGCCTCTTCATCCTAAGCTATGCCGCTATCCGAAATAAACTAGGATGGACGACCGCAGCCAGATATGCACTACCTGTGCTCGTCCTGGTTGCGCTATCGACGTTCAGGTATGCCGAATATTATCGGAAAACCGGTAATTTCATGGGCTACGGACTACAGTATTCCATCTATCGCGGTACGTGGTTGGAGCCGCTGCTCGCCGCAGCCTGGACGAACAAGCATACCGGTGCTTGGGAGGCGCTGGGTATTCTGTTGGAGCGCTACGACCAGCACCTGCAGCTGGCGGCGGTTGTGATCAGCTTGCTCACAGTGCTGTTTACGAAAGGACGGGGTCGAATCACTTATCATTGTATCGGCTTGGCATTATACAGCCCCTTGCTGGTCACCCTCTCCGGACTGATCGATCAGTCAAGCATCAACTTGCGCAATGCCTTGATCGCAAATGAACGGTATGCGCTTTCATATTTTCTTCTGTCGGCGTTGCTGATCGGGGCTGGTCTGGCGCTGCTGGGGCGCACCTTAGCAGCAAGACTTCCCGTAGGAAGGTGGCGCCAAGGGGGAGCGGTTTTGGTCACCGTGTTCGCGGCATGGCTTGCCTATGAATCGCTACTGAGCCCGCAGTGGCTCAGTTCCAAGCCATTTACCGAGGACCTGGAGCAGATAGATTTCATGAAACGAACGGTGAATTGCCTCAGTCCTCAAGACAACTGGCTGATAGATGACGATGGGTGGAACCCATATTTCACAGATCGTCCCCCCGCGTTTGTATATACGCAGCCTGTGCGCCCGTTATTACTAGCCGGAAGCATAGACACAGTGCGCGACGTGCTGAAAGAGATGAAGATACAAATGATTGCATTTATATATAGCCCGGAAATCTGGAAGACTAGTCCGCTCTATAAATTCTTAGAGAAAGGCTGGATTCGCGTCTCCATGAAAGGTTCCCGCGATCGCGAAGTGTGGTTAGCGCCAAATACGGCGCAATGCGTCAATTTGAAATAGCTCTCGTCCAGTTGCCGCAAATTTACAGCATATCAGTTTTTATATATGAAAAAAATCAAAGGCTTCGATGGTCTGCGTGGATTAGCCGTGTTGTTAGTAATCATTTCGCACGGAGGATTTTGGACGCTATTGAACGTGGATCACACAATTTTTGCCAGAACACTGACTGCCGAACTAGGGGTGACGATCTTTTTTGTATTGTCTGGTTTCTTAATCACATCACTCCTCTTTGAAGAGAGGCGTGTCACTGGCACAGTAAGCCTACTTGGATTTTACATGCGGAGGGCGTTGCGTATTTTCCCACTGTATTTTCTGTCTCTCTCTATAGCGCCGGTTCTGCAGTATATGGAGCTTATCCGGCTTTCGAACTGCACCTATTGGCATGCATTCACTTACACCATGAATTTTGCGCCCAAGGAGTGTGTCTTGGCGTCTTATAGTCATTTCTGGTCATTGGCCGTGGAGGAGCACTTTTACCTTATTTGGCCTTTAGTGTTCCTGTTGCTCAGACGTTGGGCATTAGTTTTCATGGTTCTGGTTGTTCTAATATGCTGGATAGTTTCGGCAAACGGTTCTTTCTGGCTTGCCTCGTTTTCAGAAAAATATTATATTAATCGCTGGAGCATTCCAGCGGCAGCACCAATTGCGATCGGTTGTATAGGAGCATACTTCTGCAATAGTAAATATCTGACATATGCTTTCGATAAGATCGGCGGCATAATTCTGTGCACTTCTCTGTTTGCTATCGTCTATCCGGGAACAAGCAGTCATCCCGAGTTCGACAGTTAGAACCGCAACTCATTGATTTATAAAGAAGCGCCTTAAAAACGCTCCATTACAGATTAACGAAGGCCTCAGTTGCTGTGAGCTTTCCAACCTGCAGGCTCTTCAGGATGGCCGCCTGTTCGGCATCGATCGTCGAGATGCCCGTGATGGATTTGCCGCCCGGCAGCACGACCCGGTGGGTCTGGATGCGACGCAGAATCGACAAGGCGCGCTCGGGCGAGACCACGTCGGCCACGGGCTGTTCGCGCAGCCGCATGCGTATGACCCGTTGCAACACCAAGGCAATAAAGCAGATCATGGCGTGTGCCCGGATGCGATCGGGGCGTCGGTGGTAGACGGGTCCGATCTCAATTTCGGACTTGAGCACCTTGAAGCCCCGCTCGATGTCGGCCAGGGATTTGTAGCGGCTAATCACATCGGCTGGCGCCAGATCGCAGACGTTGGTGATCAGTAGCAGCTTGCCATCCATGGCGCGTGCCAGGGCCAGCGCCTTTTCATTGACCTGGTAGGTGAAGAGCTCACTTTTAAGGTCTACCCGGATGATGCGTGCGAGATGCGCTTCGCAGACCGCGTGATAGAACCGGGCGCGCGCGCCACCATCGGAGAGCTTGCGGCCTTTGCCGCGTACCCCAGCATCCTGGGCGTCCAGTTTGCCGACCCACTGGGCGGCCTGGGCTTCGAGCGCTGCAATTTTCTGATCGCGCTGGGCCGTTTGTTCGGCAGCCCGGTACCGATCATGGGCAACAACCAACCGCAGCCCTTGCCACGCCTGTTCGCCCACGATCTCGGGGCTGTCGCTCTCGATAGCCGCTTGGTTGATCGGTTCGAGCAGCTCGGCAAACTCGTTGTACCGTCGGCCGGGGACCGCCAGAATGAATTCCAACGGCTGGCCATTGGGCAGGCGCATGGCTTGCAAGTCTGCGAGGTTGTCAATCGACAGCAGCCCTCGATCGGCGACGGCGATTACCCGGCGCACCGGGAAGCGATCCATGACCTTTTGCAGCGAGGCCTTCAGCGTCCCCACTTCGGCCGTATTGCCTTCAAAGATCTCGTGATAGAGCGGGATGCCTTCAGCGGTTTGCACCAGCCCCAGCATGAACTGACGGGCAATGATGCCTTCCTTGGACTTGCCAAACTGGCGAATGTCATCCGTTTGCTCAGAGAGCCCTTCGGCACGAATCGTGGTCATGTCGTAGAAGACCACCGACAATTCTTCACTTACCAAGGGTTTGACGGCTGCGACCAGCGCCTGATCGATGACGGCCTGGTGCTCCACCATCGCGTCCATGGTGCGCAGCAATTGCTGGTGCTCAACCGATGCCAGATCGGTATCGGGAAAGCTGACGGTCTGTAGCCAGCGCAGGGTCCCAAGCTTTGAATCGGCATCGCTCAGGCGATTAAAGACCATGACGCGCAGTAGCGCCTCCAGGTCGATTTTGTGGCGGGTGCGCTGGCGCAGCACCTGACGCAGGCGATCCAGGCCCAGCTGCTTCCAGATCTGAGTCAGTGCCCAAAGGTCCCCGATGGCTCGTGAAGAATCGAAGCGGGCGGTGCCATCATCAAGCGCTGGTGAAGGCTCTATGCCCAGGATGCGCGCCAGGCCTTCGTGCAGGGACTTGATGGAATCACCCATCTGGTCCAAACGGCCAAGTGTCGCCACAGTGCGCTGCTTGGGGCACCCAGCGTCGTCGCGGTAGGCCTCCACGAGCTGCACATAGCGGCGGGGGCCTGACTTGGTGACTTTGATAAACATGCCATTACTATAATCACATATACACAGTATAGTCAATGCGCAATTATGATAACGTGCCATTACAAAATTATCGTTGTAATTCTGTGAAAGCCGCGTCGTTACTGCGTTTCGATCAAAAAGCAGGGGTCAAACTGTCGAACTCAGGAGTCATGGAATTTATCTGGCAGTCCTTGGTGTAATCATTTTTATATATCGCAGGCAGAATTCAGCCACGACTCGTATCTTAGAATGGCGCCCATTGGCTTGGATCGGAACAATCAGTTATGGCTTGTATGTATGGCAAGGAGTGCTCGGAGGCAACGGTACATATCGCGAATTCCCAGTCTTTCCTCCCCCTTTGTATGAAGGCTTGGCTTGGGCTTTCGTTGCCTCCGTTGCGAGTTACTATCTCTTCGAGAAGCCAATCATGCGCCTGAAACACCGATTTGCATGGCGTCGTGACTCCCAGGCGATAAGCGCAGCAGCTAGCTAGCTATATTATATTCTTGGCAGATAATCTGAGGAGGGGGAGGGGGACAGAACTAATTGTTTCTTCCCGCGCCCAATGCAAGTCCCACGATGATAAAAGGTAAGCCAGTCAGAAGGAAAAGAGCCTCCGGCGACAAAGCACCCTCGTGACCAAGCCCCCACCAGAGGGCTGTGCCGAACCAGAGTGTTGCAATCAGGAAGTAGCCCAAGCTTACCGGACCGTGGCCGCGGACTTTCCGAGAAAGGATCTGGTATGCGTGCGAGCGGTGTGCTTCATTCGGGTGTTGCTTTCTCATCAGGCGCACCAGTAGAGTAATCGTAGCATCCAGAATGAATAGCGCTGCAGGAAGCAACCATAATATCAGGCTCTCATCAGTGGCCTGCTGCATCTGCAACGCGGCAACGCCAATGAAGAACCCGCAGAATGCACTGCCTATATCTCCCATGAAAACTTTGGCAGGCGGGCGGTTGAATACAAGAAAACCGGCCGCCGCCAAGGCGAATATGATACCGGCGACGGCGTGTGTCACGCCGGCAACGGCTGCCCAGCACAAGCCGATAGCAATTGCTTGCCCAGCAGCGATGCCGTCGATGCCGTCCATGAAATTATACAGATTGGTCATCCATATGATGCCGATCAGATAAATTGCTGAGGAAAACTCCGAGGGCAGAATCATGCCGAAGATAGCCAGCGTTGTCAGTGGCGATAGTAGCCAGAGAGCGCCGGCCGCGCAGGCGAGTTGCACCAGCAGGCGGCTGCGGGCAGACAGCGAACGGCGGTCGTCGATATAGCCAACGACGGCTATTGGCAAGCCGCAGGCAAAGGCGGCCGCGACTCGGATCGGCAAGAAGTCCAATGCCACAGCGCCGGCAATGCCGACCACACAGGCGGCCACGATGCCAATACCGCCGCCGCGCGGAGTCGGGCGCGAGTGCGAACTGCGATGGTTCGGTTGGTCCAGAATATTGCGATGATGCGCCCAGGCGATGCTGGCCCGGGTTGTGAATACCGCAATCAGGAAAACCACAAGAAAAAGTATGTAAAGCGTGAGCATGTCGGCATTTCGAACTTAGGGGACGTAACTATCAAGCGTGCTAGCCAAAGCACTGGCAGCGTCCAATGCGGGCGTCCAGCCTGCAGCACGGATCTTGGAGCAATCAACTAACATGGGGCGGGTTAAGCTGTCGATCTCGCGTTGCCGACCCACGATTTTAGCGGCTAGACGTAGCAATCCAGGAGGAAAGGGCACCAACCGTGAAGGGGTATGCACGCCAGCAGCAATCATGCGGATCAGTTCAGGCAACTCAAAGTCTGATCCATCGCCAGCGACAAACACACCATCCATGTATGGCGTTTCAATGCAGTACGCAAGCATGGATGCTAGATTATCCACATGGATGAACGAACGGACTCCGACCACACTCCCGAACGGGAGCGGAATGCCGCTCCTGACCAGCTTGACCAAGCGTGGGAAGTTGCCGGGACATCCAGCGCCATAAACCATCGGTGGGCGCAGGATCGTCAGAGCGGTGCCGCTGCCGCTCAGTTGCACACGTAGCTCCTGTTCGGCAGCGATTTTGGAACGCGTATATGGCGTGTCACCGATCACTGCAGAGGTCTCATTGATCGGCTGGGCAGACCAATTGCCATGCACCCCCAACGTGCTGACTTGCACGAAACGCGCAACACCAGCATCGCGTGCAGCAGTCGCTGTAACGTACGCGAGCTTACGGTTGGCGTAATCGAAGAGGTCCGTGCCATCCTGCTGCGCGATGCGGGTGTGCGCACGGCCGGCAAGATGCACGATCGCGTCGCAGTTTTGAAGATCGATACTATCGGGACAGCCATCGGGCTTGAGAAGCCAGCGCACCGCCGAGTGGTCTCCCGCTACCTCACGGCGTCCAAATGCAAGTACCTGATGGCCGCGTGAGGCAAAACAGCGCAGCAATGCAAGACCGATATACCCCGAGGCTCCGGTGATGGCAATGCGCATCATCATGACTCCTTGCTAGGGTTGGCCAAGTCCAGATATGCTCGTGCCAGGGCATCATAGCTATGCTGCTCCAGCACATAGGCATGCCCGCGCTCACCCATATCCCGCCGCTCAGCCTCACTCATACTTCCCAGGCGGCGCAAACCGTCCGCAATGGCCACGACGTCACCGGGACTGACCGATATGCCGCAAGCAGCTTCCTGCACGGGGTCGTTGCCCGCCTGTACAGCGAACAACACCGGCAAGCGGGCAAGCATATAGTCGAACAGTTTGTTGGGACTTACGCCAAAGCGGAATAAGGGTTCCTTACGCAGCGAGATATAGCCAACACTTGCATGAGCCAGCAGTGCCAGCACAACCTGCTTAGGCATTTGCTCGAATAGGGCGATACGCTCACTCAAACCGATACGATTGATCGTGGCTCGCAATTCCTCTTGAAGCTCGCCGCGACCAACAACGATGGCGAACACGTTCGTATCACCATGATCCTTCAAATGTGCGATCGCTTGCACCAGGGAGTCGACGTAGTTAGGTCGTCCCAGGGCACCAGCATAGACTACGACGCTGCGGCCGGCTTCGCGCCACAAACGCGCCTGCTTGACGCAAGGCTGATCCTCGGTGCTGATGGGCAAGGCACTCTCATCTGCGTGCACACCGTTGGGGATATACTGCCAATGATCTGGCGGCATGCCAGTAGCCGTCATGTGTTCAAGTGTGCAGGGAAGCAGGGAGACCACTGTATCGGCATGGTGATAGGCATAGCGCTCCACCCAACCGGTGAACCGCACCAACGGGTGGGTAGGGGCGATACCGGCCAGTTCTGTCAGGCTGAGAGGCCACAGATCTCTCACTTCGAATATCGACCGTGCGCCGAACTTGCGTGCTAACGCATGCGTAGCCAAGAATATGTAGGGATGGGGGCTGGAAGCTACCACTAAATCTGGACAGCCGTGCCGACGTGCGTATTTTCCTGCATTCAGCCACATCTTCAGGCTAAATGCCGCCATGTGCAACAAACGGCCCACGCCATTTCCCTGGTAAGAACGCGTGGGTACGAATTCGTACGAAACACCCTTAATCTCGCGCGTTCCAGCCGCTTGTGGCGTATCGAGCAGATGATGAAAAGCAGGAGTGAAAACTGCAGCCCGCGCGCCAGATTGCAACCACTGCCGTGCCAAGTAATAGGGCCTGCTATACCGACCTACGCCGGGGCCACCGGCATAGGGATGCACGTACCAGATATTCAGTTGGCCCTTCATGGGGTGCTCAGTCAAAGTTGAGACTCCTGTAGCGTTGCACCAGACTGGCAGCCTCCTTATTCCAATCAAACGCGACAACGGCCTGCTTGACGCCAGCTTGGCAGGAAATCAGCGCTTCGCGTGTAATGCTACGCAACAGCGTGATCAGTTCCCCGTCATCGTTGGGAGCAACCCAACCGCACTGATACTGCTGGATGATGCGTTGCTGCTCTAGCAATGGATTCACGATAATCGGCAGACCAGCATGCATGTATTCAAAAACTTTGTTCGGCAGCGAATAGTAGTGTGACAGACACGAGTTATCAGTTAAGCAGATACCAACATCAGCCGCTTTGGTGTACTCAAGGACTTCATGAGGGGCCACAGGCAGCAGCAGGTGGATATTCAGATGATTTGCTGCAACTGCCGCGATCTGCTCGCGCAATGGACCACTACCCATACACATCAGATGCGTACTGTCCGGCATCTGCGTAAATACTCGAAGCAATCGTTCAATACCTCGACCAGATATAAATCCACCCTGATACACGAAAAGCAGATCATCCGGCTTAATGCCCATTTCCCCACGCAAATCAGATTGGACCGGCGATGCAGATGCAACAGTGGGGAATTGAGGAATATTGCGTATAACTTGAGGGCGCGCAATGCCGTAACGGCTAACGTACCAGTCGGCGATAGCATCACTAACCACGAATACATACTTGCAACGCCGAATCAACCGCTTTTCAATCATGCGGCCGAGTTTCTGACGCATACCCCTATAGCCAGTGGTCTCCGTTTCCAGTTCATGCGTATCATATATTAAGCTCGCACCGGTCATACAGCTGATCATATAGCAAAGCGGCAGCACAGCAAGACTGTGTGCATTCACGCAAGCGATCTTCCGATCACGCAAGCTTACAAGAATTCGCCCTGACCATTCCAGAGTCTTGATCAACTTCGCGATAAAACCACCACTCACGCCAAAGAGTTTTCTAGGGTAGCGAATAATAGTCCGCTTGGCATCGATGGGCTGGCAATCTGGCAAGCCCGAAGCGCTTACGCCGTAGATCTCAATCTGATCGAATATTTCCGAATTGGCAAGGGCATCAGTAATGCGCAGAATCCGACTTTCATGCGTCAACGGCGATGGGTAGATATGAATATTAGTGGATGCCATATCAGATCGACTTGGCGCGCCGGCGAATATAGGTACGTAATCCGGATAAACCTTCGATAAACTGGCTCTGATTTGGATAATCAGTGTGCTTGTGATTAGGTGCAGTGACGATGCGATCCAGTTCAGCGCGACTTATGCCGAACTTCTTAAGCACAAATTCCGTATCATTTACCAGATCATTGTTCATGTACGGATCCTGCGCTAACTCGTCCAAACCCTGTTGGCGAGTAATCTGCCCAGCACATACCAGCGCGGAAAGATGGGCGCGGCGCTTGTCGAAACCAAACTTGGCAGGAAGGTAGTAGCCTTGGTACCACCGGGTATAGATGGATTCGTAATGCTTGCCGCCATAATACTGCCAGCCCAGTTGCTCCTGCATTATCTTCATGGCAGTGGCTTTGTCGTAATCCAGGTAGTTTAGTAGGTTGACCATGCGATACTTGCCAGTCAAGATGCGCAACATGAACGAAGGCAGTCCGATCTGCGGAAATGTCTTCAGACGGACCTTCCCAAAGCGGGAGTGTACGGCACGGATGTGCTTGAGATCATGGCTGTAATACACCCATGAAATGGGCAGAATTCCTTCGGTAATAACATTGCTACCATTGACGACATAAGGCGTGCCGACACGCTTAGCTGTATTGAGTAGCGTAGCGGTGATGGCATGGTCAGTCGGAATTTCACAGTTCGGCACAGATGCGCGCAAGAACGACATTTGCAAATCCTTGAACTCCTCCCAATCAACAACATAGGTATAGAGATCGATGCCCAGCTTGTCCAGCGCATTTTTAATATTATTAACAGCCAACTCAGAATTCCAGCCATTATCGAAATGCACCGCCAGCGGACGTAATCCCAGATCTTTCAACTTATAGATAACATAGGTACTGTCAACACCGCCGCTGACGCCAGCGATACAATCATAGTCCTTACCTTTACCCTCCTCACGGATGCGATCGACAATTTTCCCCAGTATGGCTTTATCCTGTGCGCTGTGGCGCACCTCATTCTTTACTCGTGAGAAATAGCGGGTGCAATGATTGCAACCATTGTCGTCAAAGACAATATCTGGGTCAGACGTATCCATCAAACACCGAGAACATTGCTGATAGGGTCTCTGGGAGAATTGACTGGAAGTCATGCTTTATTTGGTACGAAAGAAGTATAGAAACAGCGCAGTCATGACGAGCCAACCTGCGCCTGAATTCAAAGCGGTTATGATACTGGTTTCCATTGAAACTATTATCAACGGGATATTCAATGGCAAGGCCAAGGGATGATCACGATAAATCACAGTGATCACACAGAAAAGCAACGTAGTCAGGACGGTCGACGCTGCGATGCCAACGAGGCCGAAGTTGGCATAATCGTTCATGAATGACGCTGCATTCAGACTACCACGCATGCCCCGCTGAACATTCTCCTGATAGAAGGCCTGATACAGCTTGGTGGGAACAGGTACATACTTACATTCCATGAAACGCGCCAGAATTCGGTAGCCACAACCATGTTCCCGCACTTCGGGGCGACTATAAAAATAGAACCACTGATCAATCACTTGTCCGGGCACAAACAAAGCGCGCTCGAAGATAGCGTACAAGGCCGATCCGCTTTGCCAGTCCTTGTCAGGAGCGTTAGCAGTAGAGTAGCCGGAGGCCAGATCCTTGTCCGTCTGGCTAATCAGCAGCGTATCCGCGTCTGGAACGAAGCTGTTGCGGATATCAGGCGCAGAGGCCGATGCGGCCACTGTGATAAGTAGGACCAGTAGGGCGACGGCCGACATCAAGTGTAACCAACGACGCTGGAACAGTAGCAGCAATAGCAAGGGGGTCAGGAAGAGGACGGGCAAAATTCGGACGAACATCGCCAGAGAGTATAGCGAACCCATGACCAATACAAACCAGAATAGCCGCTTTCGATATGAGTAAGCTATGACAAGGAGCGCCGGGCCTAACGCCTTAAAGCTATAGTCGCTCATGTAGCGCAGCCACAGTGGTAAACTAAAATACCCTTCTTGCCGAATGACGCTGATGCCATAATCGTCCGATGAAGAGAGCGCAGCCAGGATCGGGATGTAACCAAGCGTTGCCATGTGGGCTACAAACACCGCCGCGAATAGGAGTACCAGCGCCAATAGCGCCAATGATTTGGCTCGCGATAGCACGGGCGGTACATCATGCGCTTCGCTCAACCAGTTGACCAGGCTTGGGGCCACTAAGGAGAGTATCTTCCAGATAAGCGCATACGACATGATTGCGCCGACGATGATGGCAACCACGACCGGAGCATGGCCCAGCCCCTTGTGGGCCCGCTCTGCAAACCACAAGCACGCAACTGTCAGCCACAATAGCGATGCACAATACGCGGAAAAAACGCGGTGCCGTAACATCAGATCTAGCATGCAGTACCCTTCACAGCTTAGTGACTGCTCGTTTAATCCGCAATCCAATATCGAACAACTTCGCATATGAGGCGTAGTCAGTGTAATCTTTGTTGGGCCTAGAGAATATTTCCTCCAACTCGCCAACAGTTACCCCAAGTTTCTTAGCGACGAATTTTTTATCATCTTCCTGAAGCGAAGGGTCATAGGTCGGTCTCTGCAACTCTTCCAAGGCCGCTTCGCGGGACATCTGCCCAGACTTGATCAAAGAAGACAAATGAGCCAAGCGTTTATCGTAACCAAATTTCCTGGGGAGGTAATACCCCTGAAAGAAACGGGTAAATATAGATTCATAGTGCTTACCGCCATAATCTCGCCACCCAAGTTCTTTAATAATGGTCTTCTTGGCATCAAATTTATTATAAGGAATATAATTTAACAACTTGACTGTTTTTATTTTTCTTATATAAGGATACCAGACATACTGCCTGAAAAATCCAATGGTAGGGTAGTCATGAAGACGACCTCGGCCAAAATGGCGGTGAATATCCTTCAAGTGTCTAAGATCACCTGATTGATAACCCCAAGACGATGGTAGGATGAATTCCGTGGCGTAATTGCTGCCAGACAACAAATATTTTATACCATGGCGCGCAGCCTGCCGCAGCAGGATGGCCGGGAACGCATGATCTGTCGGAATATCGCAGTTGGCAACCGAAGCTTTGAAAAAAGCTAATTGCAGGTCGCGCATCTCATCCCAGTTCACAACATGGGTGTACAGGTCAATGCCAAGCTGTTTGACGATGTTCTCGATATTATTTACTGCCAACTCAGAATTCCATCCACTGTCGAAATGCACCGCCAGCGGACGCAGTCCCAGGCGTTTGGCTGTATAAGCAACATACGAACTATCAACACCGCCGCTCAAACCCATGATGCAGTCATAGTCTTTGCCTTTGCCTGCTTCCTTGATGCGTTCGACCATGGCATTCAGCTCTTTCGTTCGCTCACCACGGGCAGCGCGGTCCACAACATCACGGACCAGCCGATCGTAGCGCTGGCAGTGGTTGCATACACCCTGTTTGTTGAAGGTGATGTCTGGGTCGGTAGTGTCCATGACGCAACTGGTACATCTCTGGTAGGTACGGATATTCATAAAATCCTGTTGCCTATTAAGTTAGCAGGCAGATTAATCTATAGAAAGAGAGAAAGGGGGGATTCGAAGAAGGTTCAAGTACGTGCCCGGCTATGGCCATCATCAGCCAACGATAACAGCCAGACCGGAGTGCAAATGGGTGCTGAAATCTGAAACTCTGGAAAGAGTTACTATGAAAACAACTGATCTACGTCCTTCTGACTAGGATAATTAATCAAGACAGCACGGTGTTTGCCGTGAAAGACAAACATACTGCCGGCGGCAAATGCAGGAATATGAGCCTTGTCGACCGCTTCGCGCATATGCTGCAAGCTGCCGGCCCCACCGCAAGCGATAATGGGCGTATCCACGGTACTCGACATCTTTTCTAAAAACGCGATATCGTATCCTGTCATCGTTCCATCACGATCAATGCTGTTAACCAGAATCTCGCCAACGCCAGCCTTGGACAGATCCTCAGCATAACGGATGGGGTCTTCCTTGGTATTGATCTTACCGCCGTTGATCCAGACCTCATATTTTCCGAAGAAAGCTTTCTTAACATCGATCGAGGCTATGACACTAGAACTTCCAAAAGCAGCACAACTCTCCTGAACCAGCCTGCGATTGGTAAATGCCGCAGCATTCAAAGCAATCTTTTCAATACCTAGTCGATACAGTTTGCGCATCTGCTCCATCGAAGTCACGCCGCCGCCGTAACTGAGCGGCATGAAACACTCACTGGCGATGTCCTCGATCAAATCAAAATTCGGTTCACGTTTTTCCTGGGTTGCAGTAATATCGAGCAGGATCAACTCATCCACTTCCTTCTCGTTGAAGATCTTCACCGCGTTAACCGGATCTCCGACATACGTAGGATCCTTGAACTTGACAGTCTTATAGAGACCACGACCCCGTAGCAATAAACAGGGGATGATACGGATTTTCAGCACGATTGAAATCGCCCGACGAAGTTACGATAGATCTGGAGGCCGTACTTATGGCTTTTTTCCGGATGGTATTGCATCGCAAGGATATTGCCGCACCCCAACACACTGGCGAAATCCTGACCATATGATGTGATACCGAGCGTTATTCCTGGCAAATCGGCGACCATGTGGTAAGAATGAACAAAGTAGAAACGCATGGGATCCGCCACTCCCTTGAAAATATTTATATCAGGGCGTGTGGGCTTGACGATATTCCAGCCCATATGAGGGACACGTAGTGAAGCACCCTCGAGAACGCGGAACCGCTGGATATGTGCGTCCAACCATCCGAAGCCTGGCTGCATACCTTCTTCGCTAGACCGAGTCATCAGCTGGGCGCCCAAACAAACACCCAAGATAGGCTTTCGTTCGATCAGGACCAACTCGTTGAGCAAGTCCCACAGTTCGAAGCGCCGCAGGTTGGCGATAGCCTCATCATAGGCGCCTACGCCAGGTAGCACTAACTTCTCGGCAGCACGCAACGCTGCCGGATCCCGTGTGATCTCTGCCTTGGCACCGACTTTACGGAGCATGTTCAGGACTGACCCGACATTGCCGACGCCGTAATCAACGATAGCGATCATGTTGCTGTTTCCTTTATGTACATGATTAGGGCTACATCCCTCCACAACTTGCGCCCCATCAGAACGGCGGAGGCAGAGGCGAGGGTTGCTGCGGCAATCGCAATGATCAAGGGGCATCCGGGCAGCAGGCGTAAAACGCCCAATATCAGACACGACAACCCAAAGACGATCCAGCCCTGGCTCAGTAACCAACCCAGCCTATTAGCCGCAAATCCACTTACCCGATAAATCGCAGCGATGTAGACGCTGTGATAAAGCAGATTGGTCGCGGTGAACGCGACGACTGAAACAATAGCATCCATACCCAAGAATAATGGAACAATGACTGCAGCGGCGGTGATGATGTCGGCGATGATCTGAACCTTAAACGATACATCCTGCCGCATGGAAACTTCAAATAAGCGTTCTGGCCAACCTGTTTGTAGCGACATCCAGGCAGCTGGCGCCATAATCATGGCAAAATAACCCGCCTGCCTCCAATCGACGCCAAACAGATTCTCGAACAGCACGTCGCCCCAAATAGCACAGAATGCGAACAGCGGTGCACCGGCTAGTAAGCCCAACTTCAGCAAACACTCGGTCAGTTCCTCCAATCGAGGAGTATTCTTCAATGCAACCGCCTCACGAAAGAACACCTGACTCAGCGCCCCAGAAACCAGCAGGGTAGGCGCCAACAACACTGTGCGTGTCAGGCCATAAAAGCCGGCATCCGCAGTGGCGGACATAGCAGAAAATACAAAGATTGGCATATCACGGGCGACCGTGCCGATCAGACTGTATGGCATGTTGTAGTACAGGAACTGACGGTAGTTACGTACTACTGCGCGTATCCGCAGCCAATCCCAGTTCCGCACCATCCGCCTCAGCGCGTACCCAGTACCACCCAAAATGACCGTCAGGCCCAGCAACTGCCCACCCATCTTGGCCCAGACCAAGCCCTCGACATGGGTTCCCAGCAGGCCAGCGCCAACCGCGATAAGGGCATAGCCTGCCTGGTTCAATACAGCGGCCTTGGCAATGTAGGTAAAACTGCGTGCACGTGACGCATAAGCGTTCCCCAACAACGTAAACGTCGTGCCAAAAACCATAGGTACCAACAGCCATAGCCAAGCTGTGTAGCTACCATAACCGGATAGACTGGCCAAATTGCCACCCGCAAGCGCAACCGCGATTACCAACACCAGCAGCACAAGCGTAGCGATGGCCAAGACGGCAGCGGCGATGCCGTCTGCTTCGTCGTCCGAGTCCGGCAACACCACCGCTAAATCATAGCGGCACGTCGCCACCACACCGAGCACCGCCGTCCATCCCATGAAAAGCGTTTGCAACCCGATCGCATCGGGGCTGTATAAGCGCGCCAATATCGGAGATAGGGTCAGCGGAATTGCTTGCGCCGCCGCCGTGCCAGACAACATCGCAATGACGTTCTTGTGAAAGCTCACGCGAAACTCTCACCAACACCGCACCAGCAAAACCACCCCATGTTGCCAATGAGAGCTAGTGATCTGGCACTGATGACTGCAACATGGCGACGCTGATGAATGATACGTTGATCACCACCGCTTGGCCGATGACATCTGGCACCACCATCAACTTGAGATGCTAACTGTGCTGTTTTCGTCGAGTCGCGCAGGGCAAAGATATCCACCGGCGTGTGGAGCATCAGAGTCCCCGCATCAATTCTTGGAGAATCAGACGGCTCGCCGTGCCATTGCCATAAGGAACACCTTGCTCGACGATTGGCAGACTGGTCAGTTTGGCGTAAGCATCCAGGATGCGAGCCTGACTGGCACCAACCAGATGATTCCAACCAAGAGCCACCGTTTCCACCCACTCGGTTTCATCGCGCATGGTGATGCAAGGCACGCGATAGAAGAAGGCTTCTTTTTGCACACCACCAGAATCAGTAAAAATGACCTTAGCTGCTTGTTCCAACGCCACCATATCCATAAAGGATACAGGATCGACAATCGTCATGGAACTCAGGAAGCGCTCCAGCCCATGTTCTGTTACCAGCTTGCGGGTGCGAGGATGCAACGGCAACACAACGGGTAAATCACGAGCAATCTCAGCCAAAGCAGACAAAATTTCGCCTAAACGCTCGGGTATATCCGTGTTTTCAGCACGATGGCAGGTTGCCAAGGCAAAACCCTTTTCCACCAATCCCAAAGTTTGCAAAATACAGCTATCCGTACTGGCTTTATCCCGGTAATGTAAGGCAACGTCATACATCACGTCGCCGACATTGCAGACCCCCTGCTGGATACCTTCACGGGCCAGATTGGCCACTGCCACGTCGGTTGGGCAAAACAATAGGTGAGACACCCGATCAGATAGAATGCGGTTGACTTCTTCTGGCATGCGCATGTTGAACGAGCGCAACCCCGCCTCAACGTGCGCCACCGGAATATGTAGCTTGGCCGCAGCCAGTGCTCCAGCCAAGGTCGAGTTGGTATCACCATAGACCAGCATCCAGTCGGGCTTTTCAGACAGAATGACCTGCTCAATACCCTCAAGCATGCGTCCGGTCATCGCGCCATGACCTCCACCGGAAACCTCAAGGTTATAGCGTGGCGCTGGAATTTCCAGTTCATCGAAAAAGACTTGCGACATATTCGGATCATAGTGTTGGCCCGTGTGGACCATAACCTCCTCAATCTGTCCAGAATGCTTGAGCATTTCCCGTGAAACAGCCGCCGCTTTGATGAATTGAGGGCGCGCGCCAACTACCGTCAAAACTTTTCTACTCATACAACCGCCTTTTTCTTATAATGCTCAACGCTTCAAGAACGGATGATAATTACCCTTCAGCGACGCAATGGGTGCATTGCGGATCGTGGACACGGTTTCGATGGCCACACGATTTTCCTCCAACCCGAATCCGCGGCCCGCTAGTATTTCCTCGTAGCTGCGCGTGTGCAGGTCAGTGAATCCGCTGGAGAACTCGATTTCTTCCCCATCCACAGTAATGGACCGATACGTGCGCTGGCCGATGGCTTTTTGCGCTTCCGGTACATAAGCATAATCTACGGACAGGAACCAGCGCACCCGCGCATGTTCATATTCTAGATAGCCACCCGCATAAGTTTCTGCACTGGCATGCACAACATTGGTCTGCAACTCGCCGAAGATATAGTGCAGCATGTCGAAGAAGTGCACGCCGATGTTGGTGGCAATACCGCCTGATTTCTTCGCGTCACCCTTCCAGGATTGCAAATACCAATGCCCACGGGATGTGATATAGGTCAAATCGACCTCGTGCTTGGTGCCCTTATTTTGCGCCTTGACCTTGTCGCGCAAGGCGATGATGGCCGGATGCACGCGCAGTTGCAAAATGGTGTTGACCTTGCGGCCCGTGTCGCGCTCGATCTCCTGTAGGCCATCGATGTTCCAGGGATTCAGCACCAAAGGCTTTTCACAGATGGCGTCGGCGCCTGAACGCAAGGCAAACCGCATATGCGAATCATGCAGATAGTTGGGCGAACAGATTGAAATGTAATCGATATTTACCGACTTTTCGGACCGTCGCATTTTGTCGATATGCCGATCAAAGCGTTCAAACTCCGTAAAGAACTCCGCATCCGGGAAATGACTGTCTATGATACCCACAGAGTCATTGGGATCCAGAGCGGCCACCAGACGATTGCCGGTGTCTTTGATGGCTTTCATGTGGCGCGGAGCGATATAGCCGGCTGCGCCGACCAAGGCGAAGTTCTTCATTGTCGTAGAGTTTATGGTTAAGGGATACTGGTTGAACAAAATGGACTCTCTCAGAGAGTGGACTGTGATTCCCGCTGCAATTGCTCGATTTCCCGCTTCAGGGTTTCATATTCCCGGATTTTGATCTTCAGGAAATTGCGCGTCAATTCAGCCTTGGCGGCAATACCCGCCGTCGTCAGCAGATAGACGTAGCCCAGCTTGTTATCGCTGTGCCGAAAGTTCTGCATCTTGATCAGCCCTTTATCTAACAGTGCACGCACACAATAATTGGCCTTGCCCAGACTGATGCCCAAGGCCCGGGCTAGCTCCCGCTGACTCAGGCCGGGATTGGCCTCCAACAAGCGCAAGACCTTCAGGTGGCTTTCTTCGTGAAGGGGGTGGTCGGCGGACATGGCATACGAACTTGAATCCAGCGAGTCTTGTTTGCCGGAGAGATCCGGAAATCAGCTGCGCTTCGAAGCATCGGACACCACGGCCGCCACGGCTTCCACCACCCGCTCCACAATTGCCTCATCCATATACGGATGCATCGGCAAACTCATCACCCGCCCGGCCACGGCGTCGCCGACCGGCAGCGAAACGCCGTCATCCGCCACGGCGGGCTGGCGGTTCAGGGGGATGGGGTAATGGACGGCGGTGGGGATGCCGGCGCCCTTCAGCGCGGCCTGCACGGCGTCGCGCCCGTCGATCTGGACGGTGTATTGCGCCCAGGCGCAGACGTTATGGGTTTCGATGACCGGAGTGGCCTGGATGCCGGCCTGCTGAAACAGGCGGGTGTAGGTGTCCGCCGCGCGCTGGCGGGCGGCGATCTCGTCATCCAGCACGGCCAGCTTCGGCAGCAGGATGGCAGCCTGCAAGGTGTCCAGGCGGCTGTTCACACCGACGCGGATGTGGTGGTAGCGGCGGTCCTGGCCATGGCGGGCGATCTGGCGCAGCACAACGGCCAGGGCGTCGTCGTTGGTGAAGATCGCGCCGCCGTCCCCATAGCAGCCCAGGGGCTTGCTGGGGAAAAAGCTGGTACAGGAAATCGTGGACAGATTGCCGCTCTTGCGGCCTTTGTAGATGCCGCCCAGGCTTTGGGCCGCGTCTTCGATGACCGTCAGGCCGTGCTTGGCGGCGACGGCGTCGATGGCGTCCATGTCGGCGCACTGGCCATACAGGGACACGGGGATGATGGCGCGGGTCCGGGGGGTGATGGCGGCTTCCAGCTTGGCCGGATCCAAGGTATAGGTGCGCGGATCGATGTCGATATAGACGGGCTTGGCGCCCAGCAGGGCGACGGTCTCGGCCGTGGCGATGTAGGTGAAGCCCGGGGTGATGACTTCGTCTCCCGGCCCGATCCCCAGCGCCATCTGGGCGATCTGCAGGGCGTCGGTGCCGTTGGCGACGGTGATGCAGTGCTTGGCGCCGGTATAGGCGGCCAGCCGTTCTTCCAGTTGGGCGACTTCCGGCCCCAGGATGAACTGGCCGTGGGCCAGCACGCGCTGGATGCCGGCATCGATTTCGGATTTCAGGCGCTGGTACTGGGCTTGTAGATCGACGAATTGCATGGTGACAGTGAATGTGGGATGAAAATCAGAGACGGACGCACTGACCATCGGTCAGGCGGTAGGTAGCCCCGGTATGGGTGCAAGTGGTCTCACCGTCGCCGCTCAGGGGCAGGTCCAGCTGTTCGCCGTGTTCGCTCATCCAGCCGATCTGGCGAGCCGGCACGCCGACCATCAGGGCATAGGGCTTGACGTCCTTGTTGATGACGGCGCCCGCGCCGACGAAGGCGTATTCGCCGATGGTGACACCGCAGACGACGGTGCAGTTGGCGCCCAGGGTGGCGCCTTTCTTGACCAGGGTGTCGCGGTATTCATCCTTGCGCTCGATCAGCGAGCGGGGGTTGTAGACGTTGGTGAACACCATGCTGGGGCCGCAGAACACGCCCTCTTCCAGGGTGACGTTGTCGTAGACGGAGACGTTGTTCTGGATCTTGCAACGGTCGCCGATGACGACCTGGTTGCCGACGAAGACGTTCTGGCCCAGGGACACCCCGGCGCCGATGCGGGCACCGCCGCAGACGTGGACGAAATGCCAGACGCGGGATCCTTCGCCAATCTGCGCGCCGGGATCGACGATGGCGGTTTCGTGTTGGTAGTGGGGCATGGGTTTCAGCGACTTGGGATTTTGGATGTTTCGGGCACGCTACCGCCGTGCTGTGACACGGTCAGCAAGCGCCAGGTGATGTTCATCGGGTGAACGCGATCATACATCACCTGGATGAGCACTAAAACCCGGAAATGCCTATAGGAATTATCTGAAACCGGCCTCGGCATGACGTTTTTATCCGTTCGCACTTCCCAGTCTGGCGGGTGCGGCGAGGCATGAAGTACCTTACACTATCAAGTTCCAAAGGAGCTCTTGCCATGAGCACTGCCCTCTCTCCCATCGTTTCCGAATTCGAGACCAAAGAACAAGCGGCCAGCTACGACCGCTGGTTTCAGGCCAAGGTACAAGCCAGCCGTGACGACCCGCGCCCCAGCATTCCCCACGATCAGGCGATGGCACTGATTCGTGAGAAACTGGCCGCCAGGCTGAAAGGCCAGGACAAAACCACCTCCCGCTCCCGTAGTCGTGACGTCTGAGTACGCGGCATCAGCACAAGACGAACCAGACAACCATGCTCCCCATCTCCTGGAGCGCCGCGGCGGCCGATGACCTGGGTCATATCATCGATTACATCGCAGAGTTCGAAGCAGCTCACATCGAGGTCATGGCCATCCTGCACGCTCGCCAGGAATATCCCTAGGCACACAGCAGATCATCCTCATTTGAGATCGGCCCTCACCCCCAGCCAAACCCCGTGCTGCATCTGCCCTCCTCCGTGCTGGCCGGTATAGGCCAGCACGACATCGACACGGCGGGCGATAGACGCCTGAACGCCCAGATCCAGACGCAGGGCATGACGCGGCAAGGGCAGGCCTTCGGCGTCGAAGCGCCGCCCCGGATCGGCCCGGTAGGTCTGCGGACTGGTCAGGGTCGATCCGCCCCATAGACTGCGCACACCCAGATCCAGCGCCATCAGGGCGTCGCCATGCGGCGTGGGCCAGGGGCGCCGGACCTGGACGCCCAATTGCCCCATCCACCGGCGGTCGGTCTGCGCATCCAGGGCAACGGCGGCCAGTCCGCCGCCCTCATGCGCGGCGGGGCGATGCAGGCGCAGCCAGACCGCCTGGGCGTAGGGCGTCAGTTGCCAGGCGCCCTGCTCCACGGGCATGTCCGGCTGGGCACGCAGCCAGGCTTGGGTCAAGCGCGCGGCGGGCCTGCTGCGCAGCGGGGATTCGGCCGGGTCGGCCTGGCGGCTGATGTCGGCCCGATGCCAGGACTGCGTGGTCCCCAGGGTCAGGCGCCAGGCGCCCCGGGCCAGACTGGCGCCCAGGCCCAGGTGTACGGACCGGTCGCGCAGGCGATAGGCGCCGCTGGCCATGCGATCTTCCCCGCCCGGCCCGGTCGACAGGCGCGTGTCCTGCGCACCGGCAAAGACCGCCAGGGCACTGTGCGCGCCTGCCGGGCGGCTGACGCCGATCTGCAGGCCACCGGTATCCCGGTCGTCGCCCGACAGGCCATGGGCGCCGGACCGTTCGGTGTTGACGGCCCAGCTCTGGATCCAGGCCCTGCCGCCAGCGATATGCGCCAGGGCGGATTCCCGCGGGAAGCGGCTGTCGTCCAGCAGGGCGCCGCGCCAGGCTGCATCGGCGGTGCTCAGGCCCCGGGCGTTGTATCGCAGGCCCAGAGTGACGGTGCTGGCGCCGTAGTCCAGGACGGGATCCAGGTAGCGCAAGGCACTGAGGGCACGGACGTAGCGGCCATCCCCAGGCACCGGGTCACCGCCGGGATCCGCCCCGTATTCCAGACCGCCGTCGGCCTGGACGACGATCCAGCGACGGGCGGGCGTCCAGGCGCCGGTTGCCGGTTCGATCAACAGTTCGCCGCCCAGGCGCGCGGTGCCGAAGGACCGGATCCGGTCGGCCTGGCCGTCGACGCCGATACGGATGCGGGTTTGCGATTGTGGCAGCAGCGCCAGGCGCTGGCCGATCAGCAGGGTTCCGGTCCGATCCGGTGCTCCGGGTTGCAGCAGGCCCGCCACGCGGGCCTCGTCCACCTGGCCGACGCCCGACAGCACAGTGCCGGGCTGCGTCAGAACCGGCCCCCACCACAGTTGGTCGACCCGCAGGCCGCCCTGCGCCAGGATCAGGGGATCGCGGCCGGGGCTGAAGCCGGCGCCCGCCAGCCGCAGGGTGCCTGTGCCGTCCTTGACGATGGGCGCCTCGGCCTGGATATTTCCCGCGAGCGTCGCTTCTCCGGATGCGACGCGCCAGACGGCGGCGCCGGACAGGCCGGCGACGGGCGGCAGCCCCCAGTGCGCCGGCGGCGTCTGGGCGGTGGCTGCGGAACGGACCTGCAGAATCTGCCCGATACGCACGCCGGGACGCAGTTCCAGGCGGGTGCCGGCCGCCATTTCCAGGCTGTTGCCTGGCGCGCCCAGGGCGGCATCGTGCGCCAGGCCCAGGCTGCCTTCGGCCAGGATGACCTGGCCGGTCAGGGTGCTGGCTCCGGCCAGCTCCAGGTGCCCGCCGCCCAGTTTCCAGAACGACACAGGGATCAGGGGATCGGCGGGATGGCCCAGGACGGAGCCCTGGAGCCACAGGGTCCGGCCGTCGGCGACCCGGAATCCGCTGGCGCCTTCCAGTTGCAGCCTCCATTCGATGCGCCGGTCGGCGGTGACGGTAATCGATTCTCCACGCAAAACAAAAGGCGCCGGGGAATCGTCCCACGGCGCCTCGGTCGATGCCTGCGTCAGGGCCGGCGGCGGCAGGCCCAGGCAGCACAGCGCCAGGATGGCGCGGACATGACGGGTCTTGAAGATGGACATGCTTGTCTCCTGTCAGGGTTATATGTCACTGAATGTGACACCCTGGTTTTACAGAAGACGGATGGCGTGTGGGGCCTGGTGTGCGGTGGAATTAGGATGGGTCAAGGGGCGCTGGGCGCGGACAGGGTTCGACTTTTGCGAATGGCCCGCTGAAGCGAGAACAGGTAGTTTGTCGGTTCTATCCTCCATTGTCATGGTCCCATTGTGGGACTTGATTAAGCCATGCGCATCGTTGCCACGCGTACCTTGCGGCAATTCTGGGAGCGACATCCGGGCGCAAAGCAATCCATCCAGGCCTGGGTGGACGAAGTTCGCCAAGCCAACTGGCAACAACCGGCGGACGTCCATTGAAATGGCATAGGTCCGCTATGAAAATCCGTCCCATCCGATCTGAAGCCGACTACGAGGCGACACTCAAGGAAGTATCTCGTCTGGTCGATCTCGATCTCGATCTCGATCCCGCTCCCGGCACGACCGACGGCGACCGGTTGGACGTGCTGGCCACACTGGTGCGGGCTTACGAGGCCCGCCACTATCCCGTCGATCTGCCGGACCCGATCGAAGCCATCAAATTCCGCATGGAGCAATCGGGGTTGAGCGCCAAAGACCTGGAGCCGATGATCGGACGGCGCAATCGGGTCTACGAGGTCCTGAACCGGAAACGCGCCCTGACTCTGCCCATGATCCGGAAGCTGCACCGGGAACTTGGCATTCCGGCCGCAAGCCTGATCCAGCCGATGACCTAGTGTCCTGTCTGGCTAATTCCAATCCTTACCTTCGGCGCCTGGGCTGGCCATGCATCCGAATTTAAGTGACCAAACTAACCTTGCATGGCGTCAGCCTCGTCCGCTGCCGCCTGCCTGACCAGGTCGGCTATGGTTTTCATAACGTCGAACCTCTCAGAGGTTGGTTATCCGCGCTCTTCGAAGACGGGCTCCCGCCGATCGGGCCGCGGGCACGGCCTCCCGCTACAATTCACCATCCCCTTGTCCATTGATGCCCCCATGCCCACCCCCCCGGCCACTCCACCCGCCTGGTTGTCGACCTGGATGTCGGCTTGCGCCGCGCTGTCCTTTCTGCTGATGTTGTCGGTGCCATCGGGCTATTCCGTGGGCGGCGGCTTGCTGCTGCTGGGCGGACTGGCGGTCTGGTGGACGGGCCGGCACCCGGGGCGTCCGCATCCCGCGGGCATGCCGGACGGGCGGGTGGCCGCGCCCTGGACGACCGAGGACCGCACGCTGTGCGCGCTGCTGCTGGCGGTGTTCGCCGTCAATGCACTGGCCGTGCTGTGGCACGGGGATTCGGGCAAATACCTGGACCAGGGTGTCCGCTATCTGCTGGCCATCCCCATCCTGGCGGGGCTGCGGCGCGTCCAACTGCGCCTGGACTGGCTTGCGGCGGGGCTGGCGCTGGGCCTGTTCGCCACGGCGGGGGTCGCCGCGTGGCAGACGATCGGCATGGGCTACGAACGCGCAACGGGCTTTGTGACCAGCGCCATCCCGTTCGGCGACATGTCCCTGACAATGGGGTTCTGGTCCTTGATGGGCGCCGCCCTGGCGGCGATCCGGCGGCGCTGGTGCGGGGCCGCGCTGCTGCTGGCCGGGTCGCTGGCGGGGATCTACGCCATGATCGCCTCCGCCTCGCGCGGCAGCCTGGTGGCGTTGCCGATCCTGCTGGTGCTGGCGGCGGTCGCGCTGCTGCGCCGTACGCATCTGCGCCCCTTGCTGGCGGGCGTGGCCATCCTGGCGGCGGCCGCGGCGATCGCGCTGTCCGTCCTGCCCGCCGGCCACATCGCCGAAAGCCGCTACGGCGCCGCGCTGGACGAATGGCACGCCTACAGCCAGCGGGGCGATGCCACGAACAATGTCGGTTCCCGCCTGGAGGCCTGGAAGGCCGCGCTGATCAGTATCCCGGAACGCCCCCTGCTGGGCTGGGGGCACGCGCAGTACGATGCCCATCTGCGGGAACTGATCGGCGCCGGTCGCGTGGCGCCCATCGTGGGTACGCTGGCGAACACGCACAACCAGTTCATCGAGATCTGGCTGCACCAGGGCAGCCTGGGACTGATCGCGTGCCTGGCGCTGCTGATCGCCAGTTTCTGGTATTTCTGCCGCCGCCTGCGCGCGCCCGAACCGGCGGTGCGGGTGCTGGCCTGTTGCGGGGCGGCGTTGCCGGCCGCCTTCGCCGCCTACGGCCTGACCCAGGTGATCCTGGGCCGCAACAACGGGGTGATGTTCTTCCTGGTGTCCCTGGCGGTGCTGTGGGCTGCGATGCGGCAGGCGGAACGGGACGCGGCGGTCGGGGACTAGACTTTTTCCCGACCACGCAGCCACTCCCGCAAGGCCTGATTCATGCGGGTCTGCCAGCCGGGCCCCCCGGCCTTGAAGGCATTGATGATATCGACGTCGTAACGGACTGCGGTCTGAATCTTGCGCGGTGCCTTCTGGGGTCCGCGTTGTCCGCGTAATTTCCGCTGAAGCGACTCAGGCAATCCATCCAGGCGCACGGCCGTGCGCATGTCGGTCTCAGTCCATTCCGGGTTGTCGTCATCCACGCGCTCAGGGTCGACTGATTTCTTGCTCATACAAATACACCTCCCGCCGATTGGCCTTGCGCAAGCTGATGATGCGGATCGCATGCTCGCGCTCTGTGAATACCACCACGTGCACACGGCCATCGATCTTGCCCAGCGCCCGGATGCGTACCTCGCCGTAATCGCACCGTGCATCGACTTTGAATACCGCGGTCTCGAACTCGAACTGGGACGCCAACGCGAACGGCAGGCCGCGTTCTCGCTCATTGATCCTCGATTTATACGGATCAAATTCGATATCCATGGTCTGATTGTAGATGCATTTAAATCAATGATCCATCTTTCTATAGACACATTGACGGGATGGGAGCATGTTGCATCGCCCATCTTATGGATATCTGTCTTGGTAAGCGAGGTGGGCTGTGATGGATTGATCACAACCTGCACTGGAGGCAAGGCGGAGCTTCCGCCCCGCTACAGCGGCGTGATCCGCCCGAATTCGACCTGCACGGTCTGCGGGCGGCCCAGGATGTCCAGCAGCAGGGTGACGCGATCGGCGGAGACCGCCTGGACCAGGGCCTGGACGCCGGCCAGCGCCGGGTCCCGCAAGCGCACGGCCATGCCGGGACGATAGGGGCCGATGTCGGCCAGGGCGGCGGTTTCGCGCAGGCCTTCGGCCTGGCGGATGGCATGGACGGCGGCATCGGCCAGTGTCGCGGGCTGGTGGCCGAACATGACCAGCCGGCTGACGCCCACGGTGGAGCGCACCACGGACAGGGACTGCGTGGCCCGGGTGGGCCGCAGGAACAGGTAGCGGGGGAACATGGGTTCGTGGGCGGTCAGGGCCGGATCGGCATGAGCGCCTGGCTGGACGCCGGCGCCGATGGCCGGCTCCGGGGCGGCGCAAGCCGTCGCGGACGCGCGCCGCCGCCCCGGTTCCCGGAAGACCTTGAACAGCGGCAGATAGACCTCGAAGTCCTGGCGCCGCAATTGCTCGGCCGCGGTGCGTTCCTGACGAGGCTTGGTGTGGACGACGTACCAGGCGGAGGGAAGATCTTCAGGCATGCAATTCTTTTCTAAGCGCCTGAATGACCAGTTCGTTCAGGGCCACTCCGCGGCGTCGGGCTTCCTGGGCAGCCTGTCGGTGCAAATCACCGCCGACGCGCACGTTGAAGCTGCCCTTGAACGGCTGATCCGGCTGGACGCCTCGTTCCGCGCAAGACTGTAGGTACTGATCGACCGCCTCACGGAAGGAGTGCAGGACTTCGTCCACGCTGATGCCATCGAACAGGATCAGATCGTTGATGAACTCGACCTTGCCGCACAGGCACTGGTCTTCGGCGCTGAACTCGACCGAACCCAGGTAGCCTTTGTATTCCAGCACATTGTTCATAGAAAGCCCCATTGACGCAGTCTGGCGCATATCTCGCGAACCTGATAGACCTTCAGCACACCGCCCGGATGCGGTCGCGCGCAGACAATCCTATACTCGCCGCCTTGCGCACGCTGGTGAATGAACGACTTGTGCGACGATCCGCCGCCATGTTCCCACAAGATGAATCCGAAACCGGACAGCAACGCCACAAGATCCGCAAATCGAAAGTCACGCGGCGAAGGAACGGCACTGAGCCGGTCCACCAGTTTTTGATGCCTGGACATGAATGATGCCTCGAAGTGCGGTTGATAGCAACTATTAATCAGTTGCTAACACCGTCAATGATCCAGGCAGAACTGTGCCGGGCATTTAGCGTGAAAGACAGGCATTTCTGACCGAGCGCCCCCCCAGCCATCGAAGGCTGTAAGGGCTAGGGCGGTGCGGCTCAGGCGCTGGCAGGTTGGATAAATCCGAACTTGGTCAGAGCCTTGATCCAGCGTGGAGCGTTGCGTTGAACGGATAGGGCCTCATAGTCGGTGGCGCTGTCCCGGTAGTGTTCGCCACGCTGGAGTATGAAGAAGATCGTTCGCAGTATTTTGTGGCCGATGGCGATGATGGCCCGTTTATAGCCACGGCGCACCATCAAGGCCTGGAATTTCGATTTGAAGACGGATTGAGTACGGCTAGCGGCGTGAGCGAACTCGCACAACAGGCGCCGGACATACAGATTGCCCTTGCGAACACGACCGGATTTACGCTTGCCGGCTGATTCGTTGTTGCCGGGGCAGATGCCGACCCAGGAGGCAAGACGATCGGCACTACCAAAGACATCCATGTCGGAGCCGATTTCGACCAACAGCATGGCAGCCCCGATCTGATCGACGCCGGGAATGGTTTGCAGCAGGGCCAAGGCGTTGTGTTCGGATTTCAGTTCGGCGAGCAGCCGGGTATCGAAGCGAACGATACGGGCCTCGATTTCCTCGACATGCTGCATCAGTTCATCCAGGACGAAGTGATGGCTGGCCGTCAGGTCGCCTTGCAGGGCGTCGAAGATTTCCTCGCGGCTGGCCTTCAGGCGGCGACTGGCAAGCTTGAGCACCTCCTGCGGCGCTTGTCCGGCGATGATCGCCTTGACCATGGCGCGTGCCGACTGGCCGTGCAGATCACTGACCACCACCCCCAGGCGCACGCCGCTATCGGTGAGCACCTTGTGCAGACGGTTCTTCTCGCTGGCCAGTTGCCCGACAAGTTTCTGTCGTTGGCGGGCGATCAGGCGCAGTTCCCGCAGCTTGGCCGGCGGTACAAACGAGCCGCGCAGTAATCCCGCTCGCGCCAGCGTCGCTAACCAGTGGGCATCACCCACATCGGTCTTGCGGCCCGGCACGTTCTTCACATGTCGCGCATTGACCACCTTGGCGCAGATGCCACGCGCTTCCAGTGCCGCATACGGGCTCTTCCAGTAAATGCCGGTGCTCTCCATCACGACTTCGTCGGGGCGTAGTGACGCCACCCAGTCGGCCAGTTCCCGACGGTCTCGCTTGAACGCGCCGAATTGACGTTGCTCGATGCGTGCGCAGCCGTCTGCTTCCTCGATCAGCGCACAGGCCGTGATCTGCGCCTGATGAATGTCCAGACCGATCACCCGTTTGTATAACGCTCCCAGTTCCATACCACCTCCTGTCGATTAGACTTAAGGGTGGAAGGTGGCGGGTGCCGGGACTGAACGTGCCTGAAGGCGACATGTCGCCAACGGCCTGTTTAGCGTGCGCTCTCTAGGGAAGCAATCCGGGGTGCGAGTCAGTCCGGCCGGTCACGTTAGCCGCGGGGTCGAGCCGCCAAAAACTTTTACGACCTTCACCCAACACCTTCCACCCCAAAGTCTCTTTCATCTTCAGGGGTGGTGCCTACCACCATGATCGTTAGCCAGACAGACAGTCGGTCAATTCCTCATGGCTGATTTCGTCATGCTGAAAAACTGGTGAAAATGCATCGGGCGCTCCATGGAGCGCTCGATGCGGCATTGATCCGGGAAAAGATCAAGCCTCCGCGTGCTTCGCGGCCTCGACGGCGGCGTCGGTGTCGTGCGGGGCGCCGTTGAAGAACAGGTTCAGCAGCACGGCCGACAGGGAGGTCAGCAGGATGCCCGATTCGATCAGCGGGTGGATGGCGTGCGGCATCCACTGGCGGAAGTTCGGGGCGACGACGGGGATCATGCCCATGCCGATGGAAATGGCGACGATCATGGCGTTGTTGCGGTTCTTGACGAAGTCCACGCCGCCCAGGATGCGGATGCCGGTGGCGGTGACCATGCCGAACATCACGATGCCGGCGCCGCCCAGTACGACGGTGGGCAGGGATTCGACCAGCGCCGCCAGTTTCGGCAGCAGGCCCAGGATCAGCAGGATGACGCCGCTGGCCACGCAGACGTAGCGGCTGCGCACCCCGGTGACGGCGACCAGGCCGACGTTCTGGGAGAAGCTGGAATACGGGAAGGTGTTGAAGATGCCGCCGATCAGGGTGCCCAGGCCATCGGTGCGCAGGCCGCGCGCCAGGTCCTTCTGGCCGATCTTCTTGCCGGTCATATCGCCCAGGGCCAGGAACATGCCGGTGGACTCGATCAGGATCACGATCATGACCAGCACCATGGTCAGGATCATCCAGAAGTCGAACTTCGGCATGCCGAAATGAAAGGGCAGGACCACGTCGACCCATGCGGCCTTGCCGACTTTCTCGAAAGACATGATGCCCATGGCGGCCGTGATGACGGCGCCGATCACGATGCCCAGCAGCACGGCGATGTTGGCCAGGAAGCCCTTGCAGAACTTGGCGATCGCCAGGATCGACAGCAGCACGACGCCGGCGATGCCCACACCGGTCAGGTTGGCGTACTTGGGATTGGGCAGCGTCGGCATGATGGCCAGTCCCTGCGGCACGGCCGGCAGGGGCGAACCCGGCGCACCGGCCGCCGCCTGGATGTCCTTCAGCCAGTTGACGTAATTGGGATCGACCAGGGACGGCGCGGTGGGCCCGACGGGGTTGCCGAAGATCCAGTTGATGCCCACGCGCATCAGGGTGATGCCGATGATGGCGATGATGGTGCCGGTCACGACCGGCGGGAAAAAGCGCAGCAGCCGGCTGATCCAGGGCGCGATGAGGATGGTGACGATCCCCGCCGCGATGATGGTGCCGAACAGCAGTTGGGCGCCCTCGTGCCCGGGGGTGGACTGGGCGATGTGGATCATGGGGCCGACGGGGGCGAAGCTGACGCCCATGATGACGGGCAGCTTGATGCCGAACCACTGCGTGGCGCCCAGGGACTGGATGATGGTGGCGATGCCGCAGGCGAACAGGTCGGCCGCGATCAGCAGGGACACTTCGTGCGAGTCCAGGCCCAGCGCCCGGCCGATGATCAGAGGGACGGCCACGGCGCCGGCGTACATCACCAGCACGTGCTGCAGCCCGAGGGCCGTCAGCTGGCCCAACGGCAGGATCTCATCCACCGGAGCGACGGTTTTGCTCATGTCTTGTCTCCAAGGAGCGGGACGCCTCCGTGCCCGGGGCCTCCCTCTTGTCTGAAGTCGGAAGTCTGAAAGCGCCTTTCCGGCGTCTTGCGGCCACTCTACCGGAGGCCTCTGCGGGCAACCATGCGCAAAGCACGATAAGGGCTTTTCGACCGGGCGCATAATCCCGGGTAAACCCTGGGGTTTTCAGGAAATATTCATGAACCGGACGGGGATGGCAGGGAAAGTCCCTATGGGTGCAGGCTTCGGAGCGCTCGAAAGACATCCCGATGTTCCCCGACCTGCATGGCCCGGCCGCATTCATGATCCACCTCTTGCTTGCCAAGTGATCCTAAAAAAGAGACCATTGACCTCAAATATGGATCATTCATTGATTTCCCTCCTCCTGCCGGAATACCGGCGCCGGATACTGGAGCTGCTGCTGCTCAATCCGACGGAGCCGCTGCATGGGCGGGAAATCGCCCGCCGCACGGACCTGCCGGCCGGCGCGACGATGCGCGAACTGTCCAAACTGGCGCAGGCCGGCCTGCTGACGCGGACTAACCGCGGCAACCAGCGGATCTATCAGGCCGATACGACTTGTCCCATCTTCCATGAGCTTTCCAGCATCCTGCTGAAGACATCCGGTATCGCCGTCCTGCTGTCCGAAGCCATCGCGCCCCTGGACGACGACATCGTCATCGCCTTCATTTTCGGGTCGACCGCCAGGAATCAGGCGGCTCCGACCAGCGACGTCGACCTGATGCTGATCGGTCCGGCCCACTTCGACCACGTGGTCGAACATCTCTGGCCCGCCCAGGCAAAATTGCGACGGGAGATCAATCCGGTCGTGCTGACCGTGCCAGAATTCAAGGCACGGGCGGGCGACGCATTCCTGCGAGACGTGCTTTCCAAGCCCAAACTATTCCTGAAGGGCGGCGAACATGAGCTTGCGGAACTTGGTGGGCATCAGCCTGGAGCCGATTGAGCCGGATTGGCGCGCCACCTGTCGGACTATTCCGGCGACCTGGTTTCCGAATCGACCGCATCCGCCTGTCTGCAACAGGCTGTTCTGCTGCACGCCGACATCACCGTCTGGCTGAGCAGCCACGACCCGGGATGATCATCACGGATCATTCCCGCAGGCGGTCGATCCAGTGGCGGGTGGAGGCGTCGTGGCGGACGGCGAGGTCATCGGCGGCAGGTGCGGTCGCGCGCGCCTGGCCGGACGGGTCCAGTTCGGCGATGATGCCGCGCGCCAGGATCTTGCCGTACTCGACGCCCCACTGGTCGAAGGGGTCGATGCCCCAGATCACGCCCTGCGTGAAGACGCGGTGCTCGTACAGGGCCAGCAGCGCGCCCAGGGAATACGGCGACAGGCGCGGCAGGACGATCAGGTGGTTGGGGCGCCCGCCCGGGTGGACGCGGTGCGGGGCCAGCCAGTCGGCGCGGGCCGCATCCATGCCTTCGGCCAGGCATTCGGCTCGCGCCTGGGCCAGGGTCTTGCCGCGCATCAGGGCTTCGCGCTGGGCCAGGCAGTTGGCCAGCAGTTGGCGGTGGTGCGCCGGCCAATGGTGGTCGGCCTCGCGGCACAGGATGAAGTCCACCGGGGCGCCGTCGCTGCCCTGGTGCATCCACTGAAAGAAGGTGTGCTGCGCGTCGGTGCCCGGCATGCCCCAGACGGCGGGGCCGGTGGGCACGCCCACGGGCCGGCCGGCGACGTCCACCGACTTGCCCAGGGATTCCATGTCCAATTGCTGGATGTAGGGCACCAGGTTCGCCAGGCGCGAGTCGTAGGGCGCGATGTTCAACGATCCCTGTCCCAGCACGCTGCGGTTGGCGACGCCCGCCAGCGCCATGCGCACCGGGGCGTTTTCCGCCAGCGGCGCCTGGGCGAAGTGCGCGTCCATGGCGGCGGCGCCCGCGCGCAGGCCCTCCAGCACGTCGACGCCCACGGCCAGCGCGGTGCTCAGGCTGACCGCCGACCAGAGGGAGAACCGCCCTCCGACCCAATCCCACAGTTGGAAGATCTGGCCTTCCGGCACGCCCCAGGCGCGGGCGCGGTCGGGCCGGGCGGTGACCGCGGCCAGGTGGGCGGCCGGGTCCAGCCCGGCGCCGGCCAGCCATTCGCGGGCGCGCGCGCCGTTTTCCAGGGTTTCCGCGGTGGTGAAGGATTTGGAGACCAGCACGACCAGGGTTTCGCGCGGGTCCAGCCCCGCGAGACCGCCCTCGATCGCATGACCGTCGATATTGGCGACGAAGCGCACGTCGCGCCAGGTGCCGGCATAGCCGAAGGCCGTGACCGCCAGGCGCACGCCCCAATCCGAGCCGCCGATACCCACGTGCACGACGTGGCGCCAGCGCCTTCCCGCGTCGGCGCGCTGCACCCAGGCATCCATGCGCTCGCGTTCCGCCCGCACCTCGGCCGGCGCCTCCGGCGCACGCAGCGCGGTGTGCCAGGCCGCGCGGCCTTCCGTGACATTGACGGACCCGCCCGCCAGCAGGCACGTGCGCTGCGTCTCGAAATTCCGCGCACGCAGCAGGGCCTCGCCCGCCGCCATGAGATCGGGCGAGTGGCGCTGGCCGCTGGAATCCAGCGCCAGGCCGGGCGCTTCGATCAGGTCCAGCGCGTCGGCACGCGGCGCGCAGGTCTGCGCCGCCAGCGCGAAGCGCTTCCATTCGGGAAGGTCCGTGAGGGGAGCGGGCGTGTCGGTGGGAGTGATGCGATCGGACATGGCGACGGGATCGGGATCGGCGGGGTCGCCGGTCATTATGTCATGATGCCATGATGCGGCCATGTAAAAAACGCCCCGGCTCTCCCTCCTCGCAGCGGGCGGAGCCGGGGCGTTCAGGCCGCCGAAGGCAATCAGCAGCGTTCGAAAATCCCCGCCGCGCCCATGCCGGTCCCCACGCACATGGTGACCATGCCGTATTGCAGCTTGCGGCGGCGCAGGGCGTGGATGGTGGTGGCGGAACGGATCGCGCCGGTGGCGCCCAGGGGATGGCCCAGGGCGATGGCGCCACCCATCGGGTTGACCACATCCTCGTTCAAGCCCAGGTCGCGGATGACGGCCAAGGACTGGGCGGCGAAGGCTTCGTTCAGCTCGATCCAGCCCATCTGGTCCAGCGTCAGGCCGGCTTTCTTCAGGGCGGCCGGGATGGCTTCCTTCGGGCCGATGCCCATGATGTCGGGCGGCACGCCGCGCACGGCGAAGGACACGAAGCGCGCCAGCGGCGTCAGGTTGTGTTCCTTCAGGGCGCGTTCGGACACGACCAGCAGGGCGCCGGCGCCGTCGGAGGTCTGCGAGCTGTTGCCGGCGGTGACGCTGCCCTTGGCGGCGAACACGGGGCGCAGACGGGCCAGGGCCTCCAGGCTGGTGTCGGCGCGCGGGCCTTCGTCCAGGGCCACGGTGCGGCGGTCTTCGCGTATCCGTCCCGTCGCCAGGTCGGGCGCGCGGCGCACGATTTCCACCGGCAGCATTTCGTCGTTGAATTCGCCGGACTGCTGGGCGGCCAGGGCGCGCTGGTGCGAGCGCAGGGCGAAGGCGTCCTGATCCTCGCGGGAAACCTTCCAGCGCTGAGCGACCTGTTCGGCGGTGGAGCCCATGCCGTAGGCGATGCCGATGTTCTCCTCCTTCAGGTAGACGTCCGGGCTGAAGGAGGTGTTGATCCCCATGGTGGGTACCAGGCTCATGGACTCGGTGCCGCAGGCCAGCATCACGTCGGCCTCGCCCACGCGGATGCGGTCGGCCGCCATGGCGACGGCGGTCAGGCCGGACGCGCAGAAGCGGTTCACCGTCACACCGCCCACCGACTGGGGCAGGCCCGCCAGCAAGGCGCCGATGCGCGCGACGTTCAGGCCCTGTGGGCCTTCGGGGATGGCGCAGCCGACGATGGCGTCCTCGATCGCGGCGGGATCCAGGCCGGGCGCCTGGGCCATCACGCCCTGGATGGCCTTGGCCAGCAGTTCGTCGGGGCGGGTGTGGGAATACATGCCGCGCGGGGCCTTGCCGATGGGCGTGCGCGTCGCGGCGACGATATAGGCTTGTTGAAGGGCAGTCATTGAAAGTCTCCTTGTTCGGGGTTCCGGGCCGGCCGGCGGCCCGGGCTTCGTCTGCGACGCGTCAGTTCCGCACGGGCTTGCCAGTTTGCAGCAGGCCGGCGATGCGCTCTTGTGTCTTGGGGTTGGCGAGCAGGCCCAGGAAGGCCTCGCGCTCCAGCCGCAGCATCCAGGCTTCGTCGACCAGGCTGCCCGGATCGACGTCGCCGCCGCAGATGGCCGTGGCGACCTGTTCGGCGATGTGGAAGTCGTAGTCCGAGATATAGCCGCCCACGCGCATGTTCACCAGCTGCGCCTTCAGGGTGGCGATGGCGTCGCGGCCGGCCACGGGGAAGCGCGCGGCCAGCGGCGGGCGCCAGCCCTGTCCGGCCAGGTTGGCGGCCTCGCGCACCGCCACGTACAGCAGTTCATGGCGGTTCATCACGATGGGGTCGGAGTCGCGCAGGAAGCCGATCTCGCGGGCCTCCAGGGCGGACTTGGACACGCGCGCGGTGGCCACGGCCAGGACGAAGTTCTTCACGTAGGCGAGCAACGGGGCGTCCGGGGCCGACTGGGCCTGGATCTCGGCCGCGCGGCGGGCGCTGAAAGTGATGCCGCCCGCGCCCGGCACCAGACCGATGCCGACTTCCACCAGGCCGATGTAGCTTTCCAGGTGGGCGACGCGGCGGGCGCAATGCACGGACAGCTCGCAGCCGCCGCCCAGGGCCAGGCCGGCCACGGCCGCGACTACGGGCACCTGGGCATAGCGCAGGCGCATGACCATGTCCTGCATTTCTTTCTGGATCGGCTCGACGGCCTTGACGCCGCCGGACATGAAGGCGGGGAGCATGGCTTTCAGGTCGGCGCCCGCGGAAAACGGGTCGTCCAGTTGGGCGACGACCAGGGCCTTGTAGCCCTGCTCGGCCAGATCCACGGCGCGGACCACGCCGCGCACCACGTCCGGACTGAGGGTGTGCATCTTGGTCTTGAACGACACCAGCAGCACGTCCTGGGGATGCGGGGCGGGCAGCGTCCAGCACAGCACCGCGTCGTCCTCATGGACGACATGCGGCACCAGCGACGGGCCTTCGCCCACCAGACGCGGCGCGCCGATCTGGCGCTGGTAGACGGGCAGCGCGCTGCGCGGCACGTAGGCGCCGGTGGCCGGACTGAAGGAGCCTTCCGGCGTGTGCACGGCCTGCTTGTCCCAGACGACGCCGCTGGTGACCCAGGCGGGCAGCGGCGCATCCGACAGGGTCTTGCCGGCGGCGATGTCTTCGTTGATCCACTCGGCGACCTGACGCCAGCCGGCGGCCTGCCAGATCTCGAAGGGTCCGAAGCTGTGACCGAAGCCCCACTTCATGGCCTGGTCCAGCTCGCGCGCGCTGTCGGCGATGTCGACCAGGTGCACGGCGCTGTAATGGAAGGTGTCGCGCAGCACGGCCCAGACGAACTGCGCCTGGGGATGCGTGGAATCGTGCAGCGCCTTCAGGCGCTTGGCGGGATCACGTTCCTTCAGGATGTCCTTGACCTCGTCGTCGGCCTTCTCTCCGGAGGGCACGTACTGCCCGGCGGCGGGGTCCAAACGCAGGATGGCCTTGCCTTCCTTCTTGAAGAAGCCGGCCTTGGTCTTCTGGCCCAGGGCGCCCTTCTCGATCAGGGCGGCCAGTACGGGAGGCACGCCGAAATGCGCGTGGAAGGGATCGTCGGGCAACTGGTTCTTCATCGTGTCGATGACGTGCGCCAGCGTATCCAGGCCGACCACGTCGGCGGTGCGGTAGGTGCCGGACTTGGCTCGGCCCAGGCGGGTGCCGGTCAGATCGTCCACCAACTCGTAGGGCAATCCGAAGGCCTGGGTATGATGGAAGACCGACAGGATGCCGAATACGCCGATACGGTTGCCGATGAAGTTCGGCGTGTCCTTGGCGCGCACGACGCCCTTGCCCAATTGCGACACCAGGAAGGTTTCCAGGTGGTCCAGCAGGGCCGGCTCGGTGGCGCCGGTGGGGATCAGTTCGACCAGCGGCATGTAGCGTGGCGGATTGAAGAAGTGCACGCCGCAGAAGCGGTGGCGCAGGGTCTCGGGCAGGGCCTCGGACAGGGACGTGATGGACAGGCCCGAGGTGTTGCTGGCGACGATGGCGTGCGGGTTCAGGGCCGGCGCCAGCTTGTGGTAGAGGTCACGCTTCCAGTCCAGGCGTTCGGCGATGGCTTCGATGACGACATCGCAATCGGCCAGCAGCGCCAGATCCTCGTCGTAGTTGGCCGGCGTGATCAGGTCGGCCAGGGCGTCGACGCCCAGGGGCGCGGGGTTGAGCTTCTTCAACTGGGCGATGGCGCGCTGGACGATGCCGTTCTTGCCGCCCTGGCCGTCGTCCTTGGCCAGATCGAACAGCACGACCGGCACGCCGGCGTTGACGCAGTGGGCGGCGATCTGCGCGCCCATGACCCCGGCGCCGCACACCGCCACGCGGCGGATGAACAGGGGGGCGGACTGGCTGGTTTGCATGATATTGTGTCCTCGCTGGTTTTAATGGGCTGGCCGATGGCCTGGGTGGGTGCCGAACAGGTTCACCCGGCTGCTGCACGCTTCGGGCGGATTTCTTCAGAACCTTCCCGGGCCGATTTTTTGATTGTCGCTGATTTGTGATGAAAATTCAAACAACCGTTTGAATTTAAAGATGCCTCTATAGTCATGGCTCGATTGCCCCGCCTCTACGCCCCCCGCATCCCCCAGCTGGCCCAGGCGCGCTTCGCGCATCCGCTGGCGCCGGCCGACGCCCCCGCCCCGGCGACGGCGCTGGACCGGATCCGCGGCTGGCTGGCGGAGGAAGCCGGGCGCGCGGCGGCGGGCGAGGCCGGCGCCGTGGCCCTGCACGGCTGGATCGTCCTGCCGGACCGGATCACGCTGCTGGCCACGCCGGGCGACGAGGCCGCGCTGTCGCGCCTGATGCAGGCGCTGGGACGACGCATGGGCTCGGGCCTGATGCGCACGCGTGTGTACACGGGGCGCTATCGCAACGCGCTGCTGGAACCGGGACGCTGGGTGCTGCCGGCCATGATCTGGCTGGAATCGCTGCCGGTCTCGACCGGCCAGGTCGGCGCGGCGACGCAATGGCCCTGGTCGTCGGCGGCGGAACACGCCGGGCTGGGCCTTGGGAGCGCGCCGGGACCGTCTGACCCGGACGGGGAGGCGGTCCCGGCGGGAGCCCGCCCGGCCCTGACGGACCACCCCGACTACTGGCGCGAAGGCGATACGCCCTTCGCCCGCCAGGCCGCCTGGCGTAACCGGCTGGCCGCCGGACTGGGCGAATCGCAAGGCTTGCGGATCGAGGCGGCGCTGGCGGGCCAATGGGCGCTGGGGGAAAAGATCTTTCTGGCGCACCTGGGGCGCCTGGCGTCCCGGCGCGTCAGCCCGGCGCCGCGCGGACGGCCGAGGAAGACAGCGGGGTAGTCTCGTGCGGCGACGGACAGCCGCGCGTTTCCGGTGCGCCGTCAGCACGACAGAGCCAGATCATTCATCAGGCCATTGCACCACGCCTGGGCCTCGTGCTCGCGCGCCTCGTTCGCCGTCCCTCGGATTGCGAGGCCGTTACATGCGGCAAACCGTTTGGCAGGGCGACCGGGACTCATAACCAGACGGTGCGCCGCTCCCATTTCCGGATCCGGCTGCGGGGATAGTGGGTGTCCGAGAGGCGGCCATCCGCGATTGGTTTGCGCAGCAGGTATTCGGACGGCTCCTGCAGCAGTTCACCCAGAATGGACAGTTCAGCCAGGGCGATCAGGTAGGTCGAGGCCGCCACCGTGGCGTCTCCCCGCTCGGCGCGCCGCAAGGTGGATAGCGACACACCCACTCGTTCGCAAAGCGCCTGCGCCTTGATGCCCTGACTCACGCGGCGGTAGCGGATGCACATTCCCCATTCCGCCAGCCGGGTCGCGGCCTGTTCGCGACAGGATCGGCGGCTGTGGGCCTCCACCTGCCGCTTCATGGAAACGGTCTTCTCCCGAGTTGCCGGCACCTGCGGAGGCGGGACGGGTTTCCGGGATGCCGGCTGCTGAAACGTGTGACCTTGAAGCGTCTGCCTCTGCGCCCGGAAGCTAGCCAGACTCTCGGCCAACGCCCGGTTCGCTTCATAGCGCAGGTCGAGTTTTTCCTGGGGAATTCTGCGAAACAACGGTCTGCGCGAGGGTGGGGTGTGAGCCATGGACGAGTGCCTCCTGTGTCCTGTGATGAGTCATCCGACTCAAGCCCAGTCCAGGTTTCGGCCAAGAAGGGCTGGGCGGCGCCAAGGAAGACAGAGCAATGATGTTCCTTTCAAATTCCTGGCCAGAGAGACCATATACGACGCTTTAGAGGGGTAAAAGCGCATATGAGGTCACATCGACCACTTTTCTCTGGTGGAACCCTTATGTACCTCGGGTACTGCCGTTCTGATCATGCCAGATTGTGAAGACTCTTCCATACCTCAGCGGACTTCCGTACCGCGATTCAGCCTTCCGTACCGCGATTCAACCATCGCTGCCAATTGCCGCCATGACCCACCGTAGCCCATTCACCACAGACCGCTCGGCCCCTGCCCGCCGATTGCCGACTGCCGATTGCCGACTGCCGACTGCCGACTGCCGACTGCCAATTGCTGATTGCCGATTGCCGATTGCCGATTGCCGATTGCCGATTGCCGATTGCCGCGCAAAGGATAACGCCCCGCCTTCACGACGAATAGTGGGGGCGGAGCGTTTTTGTCATATCCGGACGGCGTGAACCGTTCAGAAGCGAGATGCCGGCACCTGGGAAGAAACGCTTAGAACGAGCTGGTCACTTCCATGAAGAAGGTGCGGCCAGGCTGGTTGTAAGTGTAGGCGCCGGCGCCGTGGATGTAGTTGGCGTTGTCCATGTTGACGCCGATCGCATTGCCCCGGCGGAAGATACGCTTGTCGAACACATTGTCCACGCCCGCCGTCACGCGCAGGTGCTTGTCGACCTTGTACTGCGTACTCAGGCCGAAGATCGCGTAAGGCGGGATCTTGTCGGTGGCGCTGCCGGTCAACGGCTGGCCGTAGTAGTCATACTTCGGCCCTTCCTGCTCGCCGTAGACGGTGGCCTTGGCGCGCAACGACCACGCCGGCGTCACGGACCAGTCCAGGGTGCTGTTGACCGTGTATTCGGGAATGGTGGACAGGTGTTCGCCGGTCTCCTTGTTCTTCGATTCGATCATGTAGGTGAAGTTGGTGGACCACAGCCAGTCCCGGGCGAAGGGCCAGGTCAGGTTGCCCTCGATACCCTGCACGACGGCGCGGGGGATGTTTTCCCATTGAAAGACATTCTGCTTGAAACCGGTGCTCCCGGTGAACGAACTGACAGTGGTACGCCCCGCCTCGATCTTGTCACGGTAATCGTTGTGAAAATAGGTCAGGCTGGCGCCCAGTCCATCCGGACTGCGGAATTCGATCCCCAACTCCTTGTTGATGCTGGTTTCCGCTTTCAGATCCGAATTCCCCAGCAGGAAGCAGCCATCCGTACCGCCCGGCGGGTTGCCCCAGCAGCCATTGCCCGCGCTATACAGGAGATAGCCGGAATTGCTCTGGTACAGATTGGGCGCCTTGTAGGCCCGGGCGACGCCGGCCTTCACCGTCCATTGCTCATTGACCATGTAGGCCAGGTTCAGCGACGGACTCCAGTTGTTGCCCTGGAGGCTGTGATGGTCGAAACGCAGGCCCGGCGTCACGGTCCAGCGATCGCCGATGTACAGATTGTCCTCGGCGAACAGTGAATAGATGTTGGCATGCGCCTTGGGGCTGTAGGCAAAAGGCACCTTGGGCATCTTGGCGTTCGGCAGATTGCGCGAGGCCAGATCGGACGAATAGTCCTCCAGATCCTGGCGCACCCATTCCAGGCCGAACGTCCCCATCTGGTCGATGCCGCCCCAGTTCAGGCGCCGGCTCAGTTCGGTATGGGCGGTCAGCGTGCGCAGATCGATGTCGCCGTAACCACCGTCCTTGACCTTGGGATTGGTCGGATCATTGAACGCGCCCTCGGTACCCCCGGCCAGCCCTTCCAGCAGCCGGGTGTTGCGCGTCTGTTCGTACTGCAGGTAGCTCAAGGTATGAGTGTCGGCGTTCCAGTCGCCGTTGTGGGTGATGGAATAAGCCTGGCGGTAGATACGGTTGGTCTCGCCGCCCAGCTCGCGCTTCACCATGTCGTTGGTATTGGTGTTCTGCGTATCGCCGACGTAGATGTTGCCCTGGCGACCGTAGCTGGCCTCGAAGTCGATCTTATGGCCGGCGGCGGGCTTCCAGCTCAACACCCCGTTGATGTCTCGATTCTTGAAACCTTCTCGGCCGGCGGGAAAAGTACCCTTGTTGCTGCCGCCACGCGCCGACTCATGCCCCTCGTTGATGTCCCACGCATCCCCCTGGAAATTCGCCGCGCTGCCGTTCAAGCGGAAACCCAGGGTATCGGAGATCGGACCGGCCAGGCTGAAGGTCGTGCGGGCGGTCGAGCCCTCGTCGCTGTGCTCGGGCAAATTACCGTAGACGGTGACCGAGCCGGTCAGCTTGTCCGCGATCGGCTTGGTGATGATGTTCACCACGCCGCCGGCCGCGCCGTTGCCGTAGCGCGCGGCGGCGGGGCCGCGCAGGACTTCGATGCGCTCGATCTGTTCGGGCGGGACCCAGTTGGTGTCGCCGCGCGTGTCGCGTTCACCGCGCCAGCCGAAGCGCACCGACCCGCGCGAGGATACGGGCTTGCCGTCGATCAGGATCAGGGTGTTCTCCGGGCCCATGCCGCGGATGTCGATCTGGCGGTTGTTGCCGCGCTGGCCGCTGGAGGAGTTGCCGGTCAGGTTCACTCCCGGCATGGTACGGATGATCTCCGACACGTCGGTGGCGGGCGGGGATTTCTGGATGTCCTCGGACGTGATGGTGGACGCGCCCGGGGTCTGCTTCAGTTCCTGCTCGGCCTTGACGACGACGCGGTCGAGCTGGGCGACGCCGTCGGACGATTGCGCGCCGGCCGGGGCGGCGACCAGGCCCAGGGCGATGAGCAGGCCGATCGGCGGCAGGGTACGGCCCTGGACATTGGAAGCGGACATGTGGATTCCTTGGATTGCTGTCTGGATTATGAAATAAATGAGAATATAAACGATAACTGTTTCTATTTACAATTCCCGCTCCGGGATCTGATCAAACAATGTCAAGGATTCCCCCGCCCCACACCGGAAATGATCAAATCCCTTGACCTTCATTCATAGAACCCCCCAAGGAGATCGTCATGGGTCTGTTCAGCACCATCCTCGAAAAACTGGGCTTCGGCAGCGCGCAGGCCGCTCCGGCGCCCGACGCGTCCGCCGCCGCGAGCGTGCCGGCCAGCCAGGCGATTTCCGTCGTGGACGTAGTGGGTCAACTGGAACAAAAGGCCGCCGCCAATTCCCAGAAACTGAACTGGAAGACTTCCATCGTCGACCTGATGAAGCTGCTGGACATGGACAGCAGCCTGGGGGCGCGCAAGGACCTGGCCACCGAACTGGGCTGCCCGGCCGACAAGATGGGCGACTCGGCGCAGATGAACATGTGGCTGCACAAGGCCGTGCTGGCCCGCCTGGCGGAAAATGGCGGCAACGTGCCCGCCGACCTGCTGGATTGAACCACCCCGAGGCCGGCGCCGCCGGCCAGGAGCCACACACCATGCAAATCGCCGATATCCTCGCCCTGGCGAACGAGCTGGGCCCCATCGCCCGCCAGCTGGGCATCACCGAAACCCAGGCGGCCAGCGGCGCCCAGGCGCTGCTGCCGGCCGTGATGGGCGGCTTCCGGAAACAGGCGCAGGGCGCGGGCGGGCTCGACGGCCTGCTGGCCCAACTGGGCGGCGCGAACCTGCCGGCCACGGCCGACGATCTGGATCCCGCCGACACGGCCCGGGGAAACGACGTGCTGGGGCAGATCTTCGGCTCGAAGGATGTCAGCCGCACCGTGGCCCATCATGCGGCCTCCGGCAGCGGGCTGGATCCCGCGCTGCTGAAGCAGATGCTGCCCCTGCTGGCCACGCTGGTCGCGGGCTTCATGTCCCGCCAGGGAAGCACGGGCCAGGCGGAGCCGGCCGCGCCGATGAGCGGTCTGCTGGGTGACCTGCTGGGCGGGCTCGGCGGCCAGGGCGGCACGCAGCAATCTTCGGGCGGCCTGCTCGGCGGTCTGAACAGCCTGCTCGACGCCAACGGCGACGGCAACGCACTGGACGACATCCTTCGCATGGCGGGCAAGGCGGGGCGCTGAGCATCGCGCACCTCGCCACGCAACATCAGCCGGCCAGGCGCTCCGCCGGCCGGCCCCGCCCGCCTGCCAGCAGCCAGCGCCACCCAGGCATCAGAGCGTCCAGCGGCGCGGTCCGGTGTGTGCGCCCGGGCAGCACGGCGCCATCCAGGCGCAGGCCGGGGCATAGGGTCAATTCTCCGGTCAGGTCCCGCATGCCGTCCACCATGGCGCGCGCCCGACGCAGGGCCAGACGGCGGGCCCGTTCTTCCTCATCGATGCCGGGGCCGCACTCCTCGGGCGCCAGGCCCTGCTCGTGCTCCCCCACGGTCAGCCGGACACCGAGCGCCGGCACGCCCCGGGCGCACAGCCACGGCCGACGGCGGCGCAGCAGGCGGGCGGCATAGCGGCCTCCCCACCAGACCGAAGGACTGGACAGCACGTAACCGTCAAAAGCGCACGGCCGGTGAGTCAGGACGTACAGGGCGAACAGCGCGCCCAGTGAATGGCCGGACAGTACCTGGCGGCGAGGATCCAGGCGCCAGTCGTCGGCGACCCGCGCGCGCACCCGATCCAGGACGCGCAGCCAGCGGGCCGCGCCCGCCCGCATGCCGGGCGGGATTCGGCCGTCACCAGCCACGCCGGGGCTTGCGGGATCGGCTCCCGCAAGCCCGCGCGCGCCCCGGCCCGCCGGCACATAGTCCCAGCGGCGGTCCTCGGGCCTGCCCGGCCCCAGGCCCACCAGCAGGCCAGGCAGGCCCGCCGGATCGGCGCGCATCGAGTCGAACTGTTTGAGATCCAGCACGTAGGCCACGGGCCAGCCGTCCACCGGCATGAGACCGGGCGGCACGGCGATGCGCACGGCGCAGGCACGGCCGTCCTCCAGGGGCAGGTCGAAGGCAAGCGGGGTCATGTTCCACTATACTGGCAGAGCCGTAAACGGTTCTCATTCTATACATTCATTCACCCGCCTACCCAGGTTCCGCACCCGCCGCCCCGCGCGGTGGTCCGCCGCCTCTTTCGCATGGACGCCTCGCTGACGACTCCCGCCCCGGTTTTGATGGATTACCGGCGCATGCTGCGCCGCCGCTGGCTGCTGGTCGCGCTGCTGTCGATCGTCATCCTGGCCTCGATCCTGGCGGACTTCATGCTGGGGCCATCGGGGCTGGGCTGGGCGGACCTGAGCCATGCACTGTTCCACCCCGACCTGGCCGATCCGACCACCCGCGTCATCGTCTGGGACATCCGCCTGCCCTACGCCCTGATGGCGGTGGCGGTGGGCCTGTCCCTGGGCCTGGCCGGCGGGGAAATGCAGACCATTCTGAACAATCCGTTGGCCAGCCCTTTCACGCTGGGGATCTCCTCGGCAGCCGCGTTCGGGGCATCGCTGGCTATCGTGCTGGGCCTGTCGCTGCCTGGCGTGCCGCAGTCCTGGACGATCGCCGCCAACGCCTTCGTCTTCGCGCTGATCTCGGCGCTGCTGCTGGACGCGGTGGCGCGCTGGGGTTCGATGAGCACGTCCGGACTGGTGCTGTTCGGCATCGCGCTGGTGTTCTCCTTCAACGCGGCGGTATCGCTGGTGCAGTTCGTCGCCAGCGCCGAGGCCCTGCAAGGCCTGGTGTTCTGGACCATGGGCAGCCTGGCGCGCTCCTCCTGGCCGAAGGTCGGCATCCTGCTGCTGGTCTTCGCCGTGCTGCTGCCGCTGTCGCTGCGAGACACCTGGAAGCTGACCGCACTGCGCCTGGGCGAGGACCGCGCCGCGAGCTTCGGCATCGATGTACCGCGCCTGCGGCTGACGGCGCTGGTGCGCATCAGCGTGCTGGCCGCGCTGGCCGTGTCCTTCGTCGGCACCATCGGCTTCGTCGGGCTGATCGCCCCGCACATCGCGCGCCGCCTGTTCGGCGAGGACCACCGCTTCTACCTGCCGGGCAGCGCCCTGGTGGGAGGGACGATCCTGTCGCTGGCCTCGATCGCCTCCAAGAACATCGTGCCCGGCATCATCGTACCGGTGGGCATCGTCACCTCGCTGGTCGGGGTGCCGTTCTTCCTGGCGGTCGTACTGCGCCGTCAAATGAAATAGGGCCTAGCATGCTGCAGATCCAGGACCTGTCGGTCGCCTACGGCCGCCGCCCCATCATCCGTGAACTGTCCGCCGGGCCGTTGCTGCCCGGCCGGGTGGTGTCCCTGCTGGGCCCCAACGGCAGCGGCAAGTCCACGCTGCTCAAGGCTCTGGCCGGCCTGCTGAAGGTCGCCCGCGGCCAAGTGGTGCTGGACGGCCAGGATCTGACGAAGCTGTCGTTCGAGCGCCGTGCGCAGCGCGTGGTCTACCTGCCGCAATCCCTGCCGGCGGCCGTGCACCTGCGAGTCTTCGAGTCCGTGATGGTGGCCGCGCGCGCTTCGGACCTCGATCCGCGCGCCCAGGACGCGAGCCCGCAGCGCATCCTGGACGTGCTCGGACGCCTGGGGATCGAGCACCTGGCCATGCACTACCTGGACCAGTTGTCCGGCGGCCAGAAGCAGCTGGTGGGCCTGGCCCAGGCGCTGATCCGCACGCCCCGCCTGCTGCTGCTGGACGAACCACTATCGGCCCTGGACCTCAACTACCAGTGCCACGTGATGGACCTGCTGGCCCAGGAAACTCGCGAGCACGGCCTGACCACGCTGATCGTGCTGCACGACCTGAACATCGCCCTGCAGCGCAGCGACGAGGCCCTGCTGATCCGCGAAGGGGAACTGGTCGGCCACGGCCGCCCGGACCAGGTCGTCACGGCCGAATCCCTGGCCGACGTCTACCATGTCGACGCCCGGGTCGAAACATGCTCGCGCGGGCTGTCCCACGTGCTGATCGACGGGCTGTGCGCCCCGGCTTCCTGACTGAGATGGAGCAGGCCATGCCCTTCTTCCTGAACTCTCTACGCGCCCTGCTGCTGGGCCTGGCCTGCCTGGCCGGCGCGGCGACGGCCGCCCCCATCCAGGTCACCGACGTCCTGGGCCGGCGGGTCACACTGCCCGGTCCCGCGCACCGCGTCGTGCTGGCGCAGGCGCGGCATTTCCAGGTACTGTCCCTGCTGGCGCCCGATCCCGCCGCTCTGCTGGCGGGCTGGTCCGACGAACTGCGGACCTCGTTCGCGCCGGACTACCAGGCCGCCCTGAAGCGCTTCCCCGCCCTGGCGCAGGTGCCGGTCGTGGGGCGCCACACGCCGGACTCGTTCTCGGTGGAACGCACGCTGGCCCTGCGCCCCGACCTGGTGGTCATGACCGCCACCTTCGCCGGCCTGGCTCCCGGACAACCAGCCGGCGAGTCGCCGCTGATCGGCCGGCTGGAGGCCGCCGGGGTGCCGGTGATCGTGATCGACTTCTTCATCCGGCCGATGGAAAACACCGTGCCCAGCCTGCGCGCCCTGGGCCATGCCATCGGCCAGGGGGACCGCGCCGAGGCTTTCATCGACTTCTACCAGCGGCACATGCGCGCCGTCGCCGAACGGCTGGCGGACCTGCCCGCGGACCGCCGCCCGCCGGTCTTCGTCCATGCTCACGCGGGCAGCACCGATTGTTGCAACTCACCGGGCACAGGCACCTTCAATGAAATGATCGCCTACGCGGGCGGCCACAACATCGGCGCGGACGTGCTCAAGGCGGCCACGGGCAAGCTGAACTTCGAATACATCAATGCGCGCGCGCCCCAGGTCTACGTCGCCACCGGCACCGGCGCGCGCAAAGGCGCGGGCCTGGCGATCGGCGCCGGGGTGACCGAGGCCGGCGCCCGCGCCAGCCTGGCGCACCTGATCGAGTCCAACCGCCTGGACGCGCTGCCGGCGGTACGCTCGGGCAACAGCCACGGCATCTGGCACGCCTTCAACGATTCACCGCTGCATGTGGTGTTCATCGAGGCCCTGGCCCACTGGATCCATCCGGACCGTTTCGCCGACATGGATCCGGCCGGGACACTGCGCGAAATCAACGAACGGTTCCTGGCCGTCCCCCTGGAAGGCACGTATCTGGTCGATCTGAAGCCCGGAACCGGGTCCGTCCGATGAGCCCGCGGGAAACCATGCTGGCCGCTGGCGTACCCGACGCTCGCCGCCTGCGCCTGCACGTGCCGGACGGACGTCCGCCCCGCGACGGCTGGCCGCTGCTGGTCCTGCTGGATGGAGACTGGGTCTGGCCCCAAAACCCACCACCCGAAGGCGGAACGGCCTGCGCCGTGCTGATTCCGGGCCACGGCGGCCGGCATGGCCCCGTTCCGCCCCGGCTGGCAAGGCGGGGCGTGCCGGCCCGGGCCGGTTCCCAGGCGCAGGCCCTGGCGCGGCGCGCGCTGGATTTCACGCCGCCCGCGCCCGGCGGTGGCCGCTGGCCCGATCCGCGCCGGCCCGAATGGCAATGCGGCGGAGCGGACGCGTTCCTGGACGCGCTGCTGGGCCCCATGCTGGACTGGGCGACCGCCCAGGCGCCCCTGGATCCGGTCCGCCTGAGCTTGTATGGCCACTCTTACGGCGGCCTGTGCGCGCTCTACGCGCTGGTCCGCCATCCCGGCCGATTCGCCCACACGATCTGCGCCAGCCCCTCTCTCTGGTGGCGCGAAGGACGGATCGAGGCCCTGCTCGACGGTCTGCCGTGCGCGCTGCCTTCCGGCCCGGGCACCCATCGGGCCGGCCCCGCCGAGGGCGCGCCCCACCCGCACCCGGCGGCGTCCCGGGTCCGGCTGACGCTCATGGCCGGCACGGACGAGCGCTGGTTTCCCCGGCCCCTCGACCCCGCGAACCCGCGCCGCCCGGCCGACGGCATCCCGACCCTGCCCCGGCTGGAGACGCTGTGCCGACGCCTGGTGGACATTCCCTGGCTGGATTGCTCGCTGGAACGCCTGGACGGCACCCACCACGGCGATGCGCTGCAAGCCAGCGCGCGGCGGGCGTTGACGCTCGCCGCTGCCTGACGCGCGCCGGACGGCGCCATCCGCCGCCAGGCCGATCATGCACGCCCCGGACACCTCCGCCCCGTACCGGCTGGTCCTGTCCCGTGGACTGCCGGACGAAGCCGGAGCCGCGCGCCTGCGCCGGGACCTGCCCGAGGCCGAACGGCGCTGGATCGACCGCCTGCGCCGCCCCGACGACCGCCTGCGCAGCCTGATCGGCCGCGCCCTGGCCCGCCGCCTCCTGGGCCGGCGCCTGGACCTGGCCCCCGAGAACGTCCCCCTGCGCGCGGGGCCGCGCGGCAAGCCGATGCTGGCCGGCGGCGATCCGGGCGAACCGCCCAGCCCGGGCGGCGGCGCCCCCGCGCCCGGCACGACGCACTCCGCCTGGCACTTCAACATCGCGCACAGCGGCGACCTCGTCCTGGTCGGCGTCGGCCCCGGGCCGCTGGGCGTGGACGTGGAACATTGCCCTGATCACGTGGACGCGGACCTGTGGCGTCTGGCCACCGGCCATCCGCTTCCGGCTCCAGGCGGCCCCGGAATCGCGCCCGATCCCCAGGCCTTCTGCGCCCAATGGGTCCGCCGCGAGGCGATCCTCAAGACCTGCGGCCTGGGACTGGCGGCCGGGCCCGGAGCCCTGCGGCTGGCGGTCGCCGAAGCGACGGGCTGGGAGCCGGTCTCGGGCCGGCCCGAGGTCGAAGGCCTGTGGGTGCGGCTGCTGTGGGCATTCCCGGACCATTGCGCCGCCCTGTGCCTGCGAGGCGCGGCGCCACCCATGCCTGCCGCGTGCGGCTCCGGCCGCCATGACGCGCCGCCTCCCGACGCCTGGTCGCTGAGGACGCTGGCGCTGGCCGACTGGATCGACGGACCGGACTGACGGGCCGGATCGACCGACCGGCGCCGGGGACAGGATTCGCGGACGAACGCCACGGACCGGCCCGGAAATCTGACTGCAAGCTGAATCCATGGACTGGATCCCGAGCTCTCATGGATTATAATCATTCTCATTATCATACTCAGATCATTGGCGCCTGAACTATGACGATGCCATCCCTCCCGCCCGCCCCCAGCCCTGCCGAAGGAGCGCCCGACGAACCGCCGCGCCCCGTCCAGGTCTGGCCCGAGGCGTTCGCCGCCCGCTACCGCACGGCCGGCCACTGGCGCAACGAGACCTTCGGCGCCTGGCTGCGCGAACGCGCCACGGCCCACCCGGACCGCCTGGCCGTGGTCGGCGGCGACCAGCGCTGGACCTACGCCGAACTGGACCGGCGCGCCAGCGCCCTGGCGGCCGGGTTCCTGCGCGCCGGACTGCGCCAGGGCGACCGCGTGCTGGTGCACCTGCCCAACATCCCCGACTTCATCGCCGTGGTGATGAGCCTGTTCCGCGCCGGACTGATCCCGGTCTATGCCCTGCCCGCGCACCGCATCGCCGAGATCGAGCACTTCGCCCGGGGCTCGGGCGCGCGCGCCTACGTCTCAGCCGCCGCGCACGCCGGCTTCGACTACACGGCGCTGGCTCGCGAACTCCAGGCGCGCCAGCCGCGCGTCGAGCACGTCTGGATCGCCGAACCCGCCGGCACCCCGCAAGGCGCATCCGCCGAACCGGCCCCGGCCGACCCGTTCCCGCGCCTGGACGCGCTCTACGCAACCGATGGCGACGCCGTCCCGGCCAGCGTCTCGCAGGGCCAGGACGTCGCCTTCCTGCAGATTTCCGGCGGCAGCACGGGGCTGTCCAAACTGATCCCGCGCACGCACGACGACTACATCTACACTCTGCGCGAATCCGCCCGCATCTGTGGGCTGGACGCGGACACCGTCTTCCTGGGCGCGCTGCCGATCGCGCACAACTTTCCCATGAGTTCGCCCGGATTCCTGGGTACGCTGTACGCGGGCGGACGCGTGGTGCTCTGCCCCTCGCCCGATCCGGAGTCGGCCTTCGCGCTGGTCGAGCGCGAGCGCGTCACGGTCACCAGCCTGGTGCCGCCGCTGCTGCTGCAATGGCTGGACCGCGCGCCCGCCTCGGGGCGCGACCTGGGCAGCCTGCGCGCCATCCAGGTGGGCGGCGCCAAGCTGTCGGCGGAAATCGCCCGCCGCGTGCGCCCCACGCTGGGCGCCACGCTGCAGCAGGTCTTCGGCATGGCCGAGGGGCTGGTGAACTACACCCGTCTCGACGACCCGGACGAGCTGATCATCCACACCCAGGGCCGCCCGATCAGCCCCGACGACGAGATCCTGATCCTGGACGACGAGGGCCGGCCGGTCGAGCCGGGCCAGGCGGGCCACCTGCTGACACGCGGCCCGTACACGATCCGCGCCTACCACGACAACCCGTCGGCCAACGCGCGCTCCTTCACCGAGGACGGCTACTACCGCACCGGCGATGTGGTGCGCATGACGCCCGAGGGCTGCCTGGAAGTCCAGGGCCGCGCCGGCGACCACATCAACCGCGCCGGAGAGAAGATCTCCGCCGAGGAGATCGAGGACCACCTGCTGTCGCACCCTCGGGTCTTCGACGCCGCCGTCGTGTCCGTGCCGGACGAATACCTGGGCGAGCGCAGCTGCGCTTTCGTCATTCCCAAGGGCGAGCGCCCGCGTCCGGCGGACCTGAAGCGCTGGATCCGCGCGCGCGGAATCGCCGACTTCAAGGTCCCCGACCAGATCGTGTTCGTGGACCGGTTCGCGTCCACCGCCGCCCTGAAGATCAGCCGCAAAGCCCTGCGCGCCCAGTTGCGCGCCCGACTGCTGGAACAGGAACAGCGGGAACGCGCCGCGCAGTGAGCCCGGCGCCCGACCTTTCACCGATACGTACCACCGACATGACCGCCCTCAGCCTCGAATCCATGCGCGCCGACATCGCACGCATGCTGCATGAATCGCCCGACGAGATCCGGAACGACGACAACCTGATGGACCTGGGCCTGGATTCCATGCGCCTGATGAAGCTCGCCTCGCAATGGCGCGCGACCGGCGCGCGGCTGGAATTCGCCGACCTCGCCGCCGACGCCACCCTGGCGCACTGGTGGGCGATCGTGGCGCGCGGCCAGGCGCGCGAGGCATGAACCGGCAACCCGAACAGACGGCAGCCGGCGGCATGGCCCAGGCCCCGCACGCCGCCGTTTCGGCCTGGGCGCCGCTGACCGAGGCTCAGGAGGGCCTGTGGTACGCCCAGTGCCTGGACCCGTCCAATCCGATCTTCAACCCGGCGCACTGCACCACGCTGCGCGGCCCGCTGGATGTGCCGCGCTTCGAGCGGGCCGTGAACCAGGCGCTGGCCGAGGCCGAGTCCCTGTCCCTGCGCTTCGAGGACCGCCCCGACGGCCCGGCGCAACGCACCGACCCCGCGCGCGCGCCGCGCCTGGAGATCCGCGACTTGAGCCGCCTGCCAGAAACGCAGGCGCGCGCGCAGGCGGACGACTGGATCCGGGTCGACCTGCGGCGACCCGTGGACCCCGTGCGCGATCCGCTTTCGCGCCAGGTCCTGTTCCTGTGCGGCCCGGCGCTGACGCTGTGGTACCAGCGTGTGCACCACCTGGCCGCCGACGGCTACGGCATGGCCCTGATCGAGGGCCGCGCCATCCGCCTGTACCGGGCGCTGGGCGAGGACGACGCCGACTGGGGGCCGCCGCTGGCGCCGCTGGCGCCCGTCTGGGACGAGGACCGCGCCTGGCGCGCCGATCCGAAGCGCGCGCAGGCCCGCGAATTCTGGCTGGCCCAATGCGCGGGCCACGTGCCCGCCGCCAGCCTGGCCGCGGGGTCGGCGCTGAGCGCCCACGACTGCCTGCGCATGGAACTCGACGCGCCCGCCGCGCTGGCCGAGGCGCTGCGGGCCCTGGAAGCCGCCACCGATATCGGCTGGCCCGACATCCTCACCGCCCTGAGCGCCGCCTACGTGGCGCGCCACCTGGGGCCGTCCGGATGCGTGACGGGCGTGCCCGCCATGGGCCGCCTGGGCAGCAAGAGCGCCCGGGCCGTGGCGACCGTGATGAACGTGCTGCCCTGGACCTGGACCCCGGACGAGGACGCCCCGCTGGCCGAAACCCTGCGGGACGCCGCCCGGTCGCTGCGCAACCTGCGTCGCCACAGCCGCTACCGCGCCGAGCACCTGCGCCGCGACCTGGCGCTGCCGGGCGGTCTGCCGCGCCTGCACGGCCCGATCCTGAACATCCTGCCCTTCGATACCCCCTACGAGGCCGCCGGCCTGGACGCCTCGCAGGCCGTGCTGTGCACCGGTCCGGTCGAGGACCTGACCATCAGTTTCCGGGCGGCGCCCGACGGCGGCGGCCTGCGCATCGAACTGGAGGCCAACCCTGCCCTGTACGCCCCGGACCAGGCCCGGGCCCACCTGCGGCGCCTGACAGCCTTCCTGGCGGCCTCCCTGACCGCCCCCCGCCTGGCCGGCGTCCCCACCCTGACGACGGACGAGCACGAGCGCTGGGCGATGGCCCCCAACCGCACCGACCACCCCATTCCCGCCGGCACGCTCTGGACACGCATCCGCGACCGGCTGCGCGCCGAGCCCGATCGCGTCGGCCTGGAAGACGACGCCGGCGCCTGGACCTATGCCGACATCGACACCTGGACGGCGCGCGCGGCGCGACGCCTGCGCGCCCTGGGCGCGGGCCCGGGCGTCCTGGCGGCCGTGGCCCTGCCGCGCTCGGCGCGGCGCGTACTGTGCATGCTGGCGATTCTGCGCAGCGGCGCGGCCTACCTGCCCCTGGACCCGCGCCAGCCGGCCGCGCGCCTGCGCGGCATCCTGGACGACGCCCGCGCCCGCGTCCTGATCGGCCCGGCCGGACTGTGCGACGGCCTGCGCACCCGGCCGCTGACGGCGGACACGCTGGGCGACACCGATGAAGCGGTCGCCCCGTCCGGGTCCGGCGCCGGCGCGCCCGGACCGATGGCCGAAGCGACGGCCGGCGCCAGCCCCGGAGACCCGGCCTACGTGATCTACACTTCCGGCTCGACCGGCGCGCCCAAGGGTGTGATCGTGTCCCACGCGGCCATCGTCAACCGGCTGGAATGGATGCGCGCGCACTACGCCATCGGGCCGGGGGACCGCATCCTGCAGAAAACCCCGGCGACCTTCGATGTGTCCGTCTGGGAATTGTTCCTGCCCTTCCTGAGCGGTGCCCGCCTGGTGGTCGCCCCGCCCGACGCGCACCGCGACCCGGCCTGGCTGTGCCGCCTGGTGCGCGAACGGCGCATCACCGTGCTGCACTTCGTGCCGTCCATGCTGGCCGCCGTACTGGACGAGCCCGCCGCGCGCGGGCTGGAGGCCCGCCTGGTATTCTGCAGCGGCGAGGCCCTGCCCGCCGCCTTGCGCGACCGCTTCCACCGCACGATCCGGGCGGAACTGCACAATCTGTACGGCCCCACCGAGGCCGCCGTGGACGTGTCGTACTGGCCGGCCGGCGCGGACGACGACAGCCAGCCCGTCCCCATCGGCTGGCCGGTCTGGAACACCCGGCTGCACGTGCTGGACGAACGCCTGCGGCCCGTGCCGCCCGGCACGCCCGGCCAGCTCTACCTGGGCGGCCGCCAACTGGCGGTCGGCTACCTGGGCCGGCCCGACCTGACGACCGAGCGCTTCATCCCGGCTCCGGCCGGCCTGCCGGACGACCGCCTGTACGCCACCGGCGACCTGGCCGCGCGGCGCGAGGACGGCGCGGTGGTCTACCTGGGCCGCCTGGACCACCAGGTCAAGCTGCGCGGCCAACGCATCGAACTGGGCGAGATCGAAGCCGTGCTGGCTTCCCACCCGGACGTCGCCCGGGCGGCCGTCCTGGCCCGCGAGGACCGGCCCGGCCAGGCGCTGCTGGCGGCCTACGTAGTGCCCGAGTCCGGCCGCCCCTTCGACCGCGATGTCCTGGCGGCCCACATAGCCGATCGCCTGCCGGACTACATGGCACCGGCCGCCTGGGTGCCGCTGGCCGCACTGCCGGTCACGGCCAACGGCAAGCTCGACCGCAAGGCACTGCCCGCCCCCGATCTCCCGGTCCGGTGCGCGGCGCGGCCCCCGCGCACCGCGGCCGAGCGCCGGGTGGCCGAGGCCTTCCGCGCCGTGCTGGGGCTGCCGGACCCGCCGGGCGCGGACGATGATTTCTTCGCCCTGGGCGGGCATTCGCTGCTGGCGGCGCACCTGGCCCTGGCGCTGCGCGACGGCCACGACCTGTCGCTGGGCGCGGTCTTCCAGTACCCCACGGTGGCGCGCCTGGCCGCCCACCTGGAAGACGAGGACGCGCGCGCGACCGGCGCCGCGCAGGCCGGCTTCGGCTCCGTCGTGACCCTGCGCGAGGCCGCCGGCCGGCCGGCGCTGTTCTGCATCCACCCCGCCGGCGGCCTGTCCTGGTGCTACGGCGCCCTGGCCCGCGCCCTGCCCACGCCGCGCACGGTCCACGGCCTGCAGGCGTCCGCCCTGGCCCTGGACGGCCAGCCGCCCGCCGACAGCCTGGACGCCCTGGCGCGGACCTACGCCGACCGGGTGCTGTCGCTGCAGGCCGAAGGGCCATACCACCTGGCCGGCTGGTCCGTGGGCGGCATCCTGGCGCAGGCCGTGGCCGCCGAACTCCAGGCGCGCGGATGGGCCGTGGGCGTGATCGCCCTGCTGGACGCCTATCCCTGCGAAGCCTGGCGGGACCGCCCCGAGCCCGCCCCCGAGGATCTGTACAAGGCGCTGCTGCACGTCGCCGGCGCCGACCCGGGCGCCCTGCCGCCGGAACGCCTGAACCGGCGCGGCGTCGTTGAATTCCTGCGCGTCCGGGACCATCCGCTGGGCGAGCTGTCCGACGCGCGGCTGGACGCGGTCTTCGAGACCGTCGGCCACACCAACCGCCTGGTGCGCGGCCACCGGCACGCGCGCTACGAAGGCCCCGCGCTGCATTTCCAGGCCGCCCTGGACCACGCCGATTCCGGCCTGAACCCGGACATGTGGCGGCCGCACGTCGGCGCATTGACCCGCCATGCGGTGGACAGCACCCACGCCGGCTTGCCGGGCACCGCCGCGACGGCCCTCATCGCCCCCGTGCTGGACGCCAGCCTGCGGGCGGCCGACCATGCGGAAACGACCGCCGCGTCCGCCTGAACCCCATTCCAGCCCTATCGATCGCACGAGGAAACCGCATGAACACGCACATCATCCACCACCCGGCGCCGCGGCGCGGCGTTCGCATCCTGCTGGCCGGCGCCGCCCTGGCCCTGGCCGCCGGCTGCGCGGCCACGGGCCCGGACGCGCGGCAATCCGCGCCCGCGACCCCGTCGGCCGCCGCGCCGACCTGGTCCGTCACGGCGCAGTCCATCGACCTGCTCCCGGGCGTCTACCAGGGCGCCTACAGCGTGCGCGCCCAGCGCCTGTACGTGACCTCGGCCATCGGCCGCCCGCCGGTGAAAGAATCGCACCTGCTCGCCATCGATCCGGCCAGCCTGCGCGTCGTCGCCTCCGTCGTCCCGGCCCCTCAAGCCAGCCGCACGGACGGCCAGGTACAGGCCGTCTACGGCCTGGCGGTGGACGACGCCCGCAGCCAGGTCTGGACCACGAACACCCGCAGCGGCTCGGTCGCCGTCTACCGGCAATCGGACCTGTCCCTGGTCAAGCAGTTCCCCGACGACGTGACGCCGCATGCGCGCGACGTGCTGGTCGACGCCGCGCACGACCGCGCCTACGTCTCCTCGCCCGCCTCCAACGTCATCCACGTGTTCGACAGCGCCACGCTGCAGCCGCTGCCCGGCATCACGCTCTCCGGCGCCGGCGAAGCGCCCAGGCCGATGAGCCTGGCGCTGGACGCCGACCGCCAGCGCCTGTACGCCGTCAGCCTGAACACGGCCGAAGTCTTCGCCATCGACACGGCCACCGGCCGCCAGGCTGCCCGCTACACCGTGCCCGACGTCCAGGGCGCTTCCGGCATCGCCGTGGACAGCCAGGCGTCGCGGATCTACGTGGCGTCCCAGAAATCCGGCGACCTGACGGTGCTGGACGCCCGGGACGGCCGTGTCCTGCGGCACCTGGCGACCGGGGCCGGCGCCCTGAACGTCGCCTTCGATCCAGTGCACCGCCTGGCTTATGTCGCCAACCGCGGCGCGGGCACCGTCACCGTCGTGGACGAGCATGGCATGGTCCAGGCCCAGGTGGACACCGGGTCCGCCCCGAACCACATCGCGCTGGATCCGCAGGGCAACGCCTGGGTGCTGGTGAAAAAGAGCAAGGACGACCCGCGCGGCGACCGCCTGGTGCGCATCGAGGTCCACCGCTGATCATGGATATGCTTGCCCGCACGCCACCGGATCCGCGCACCGGCGACCTGGCCGGCTTCCAGCCGGGCGACAGCCTGTTCACCGCGCGGGGTCTGGGGTTTCATGGCCAGGGCTGCCTGCTGCAGGCAGCCCCCCGCGAGGACGTGAGCGCCTGCGCCGCCCGCCTGCTCGCGCAGGCGACCGAACTGCGCGCCGGGACGGACACGGACGCCGAGAGCAACGCGAGAGACGCGCGTCCCCTGCTGCTGGGTCTGTTGCCCTACGACCCGGCCGGCCCGGCGCCTGCCCTGCTGCGCGTGCCCCGGACGCTGCGGCGCATCGCCGCGCCGCCGGACCTGCCGCCCGCGCGGCGCGGCGCCATCCTCCAGCGCCGGGAGCACCCCGGCCAGGCCGGGTACGAACGCAGCGTGAGCGCGGCGCTCGAACGGCTCGGCCGGGACGGCGTCCTGCGCAAGCTGGTGCTGTCCCGCACCCTGGAGCTGGAACTGGACCGCCCGCTGGACCTGCCGGAAGTCCTGGCGCGACTGTGGCGGGCCAGCCCGCACGGCCACACCTACGCGCTGCCCGTGTCCGGGGCCGGCCAGAACTATTTCCTGGGCGCCAGCCCGGAACTGCTCGTGCGCCGGGAAGGCCGCCGGGTGCGCGTGCATCCCCTGGCGGGCACGGCCGCGCGCCACCCCGACGCCGCCGAGGACGCCCGCATCGCCCGGGCGCTGCTGGACTCGCCCAAGGACCGGCTGGAACACGCCGTCGTGGTCGAGGCGATCGAGGCCGCGCTGCGGCCATTGTGCCGCACGCTGGACGTTCCCGCGCAGCCGGGCCTGACTTCGACCGCCCGGCTCTGGCACCTGGGCACCCCGATCGAAGGCGAACTGGCCGATCCCGCCATCAGCGCCCTGGACCTGGCCATCGCCCTGCACCCCACCCCGGCCGTCTGCGGCCTGCCCACGGCGGACGCGCGGCGCGCCATCGCCGGGCTCGAACCCTTCGAGCGCGGCTACTTCGCCGGAGCCGTCGGCTGGTGCGACGCCGCCGGCGACGGCTCCTGGGCGGTCGCCATCCGCTGCGCCCACGCCCGCGGTCGCCGGATCACCCTGTCGGCCGGCGCGGGTATCGTCCCCGGCTCGGTCCCCGAACTCGAATACCTGGAAACCGGCAACAAGCTGCGCACCGTCCTGGACGCTCTGGGCCTGCTTTGAACAGGCCGTCGCGTCGCATGCATCTGCTTTCCGCTCGACCCGTTCAAAGGAGCCCCGGGGCTTCTTTGAACAGACTATTCCCGGAGTTCCGTTTCATGAGCATCCCCTCCCTGCCGTCCTACGCCATGCCCCGCGAGCCCGCGCGCAACCGCGTGGACTGGCGCCCCGAGACGCGCCGCGCCGCCCTGCTGATCCACGACATGCAGGATTACTTCCTCGGCAAATATGACGTGGCGCGAGAGCCGATCCCCGACCTGATCGCCGCCATCGTCCACCTGTGCGACCGCTGCCGCGACCTGGGCATCCCCGTGTTCTACACCGCCCAGCCGCCCGTGCAGCCCGAGGCCGACCGGGCGCTGCTGAACGACTTCTGGGGGCCGGGCCTGACCGCGCCGGAACACCAGGACGGCGCGCGCATCGTCGCGGCCCTGAGTCCCCGCCCGGAAGACACCGTGCTGACCAAGTGGCGCTACAGTGCCTTCCAGCGCTCAGACCTGCGGGAACGGCTGCGCGCGCAAGGCCGCGACCAGCTCATCATCACCGGCGTCTACGCCCACATCGGCTGCATGGCCACCGCGCTGGAGGCCTTCATGCAGGATGTCCAGCCCTTCCTGGCCATCGACGCCTGCGCGGACTTCAGCCCGGAAGATCACCGCATGGCCGTCACGCACGTCGCGCGCCGCTGCGGCGTGAGCCTGACCACGGACCAGATCCTCGGCGCCCTGGCGCAAGACGCCGCGACCCCGTCCACCCGAGAGATCCACGCACGATGAACACCCTGCCCGACACTGGCCGCGACAGCCCGGCCGCGCACCGCCAGGACGACTTCCTGGACCGCCACATCCTCGTCACCGGCGCCGCCAGCGGCATCGGCGCCGCCGTCGCCCGCCAGCTGCTCTCCCGGGGCGCCCGCGTGGCCGCCGTCGACCTCGACGGTGCCGGCCTGCAACGCCTGCATGCGCATGCGACGGACGCCGCCGCCGGCGGCTCCGACCCGTCCGCCCGCCTGTGGACCGCCCCTCTGGACGTGCGCGACGCCGCGCGGGTCGAACACATCGTCGCCCAGGCCGAGTCCGCCCTGGGACCGCTCCACGGGCTGGCCAGCGTCGCCGGCGTCCTGGAAATGGGCGACATCATCGACCTGGACGACACCCAATGGGCGCGCTGCTTCGCCGTCAATGCCACCGGCGTCTTCCACGTCTGCCGCGCCGTCGCCCGCCGTCTGCGGGAACGTCGCGCCGGCGCTATCGCCGTCGTCAGCTCCAACGCCGCCACCACCCCGCGCGCCGGCATGGCCGCCTACGCCGCCTCCAAGGCCGCCGCCACTCAGATCGCCCGCTGCCTGGGCCTGGAGCTCGCCCCGCACGGCATCCGCGTCAACATCGTCTCGCCCGGCTCCACCGACACCGCCATGCAGCAGGCCATGTGGGCGCTGGGCAGCTCGCGCGAAACCGTCATCGCCGGCGATCCAGCCCGCTGGCGCCTGGGCATCCCCCTGGCCAAGATCGCCACCCCCGACGAAATCGCCCGGGCCGTCCTGTTCCTGCTTTCCGACCAGGCCAGCCACATCACCCTGCACGACCTGCGGGTCGATGGCGGCGCCACGCTGGATATGTGAACCAGCAACACAAAAAAACTCGAAATCCGATCACACGAAACCCGGATTTTCCAGTCCACGTCCCGCACGAACGTGACCGGGACAAGACCGTTCGGAGGTCCCGTTTCCGAGCCGGGACAGGCGGCCCCACCGCCACGTCCGCAATCCACAGACGAATATTTTTCCACCACTCCCCCGGGGGTTTCCCTGGCAATCCGGGCATATCCAGCCGATCACAATATTTATATTTCATGTGATTTGATACGTCCCTATATATTAATAATTAATGACATACCCATAATAAATAGGGACGTATCAATAAAAAATCCTATTGTCAACAAGGACTTGTGGCTGTAATTTCCACTTTCCGCCGCCCGGAACGGCACCTGTATTCCGCCACGCGAGTTCTGCCATGACCCACCCCGCCTCCTGTCCCCCCGGCCCGCCGGCCGCCCAGGGTCTATACCGCCCCGAACAAGAACACGACGCCTGCGGCGTCGGCTTCGTCGCCCACATCAAAGGCCACAAGAGCCACTCCGTCATCCAGCAGGCCCTCAAGATCCTGGAAAACCTGGACCACCGGGGCGCCGTCGGCGCCGATGAACTGATGGGCGACGGCGCGGGCATCCTGATCCAGATCCCCGACCAGCTCTACCGCGAGGAAATGGCCGCCCAGGGCGTCACCCTGCCGCAGCCCGACGACTACGGCGTCGCCATGGTCTTCCTGCCCAAGGAAACCGCCTCGCGCCTGGCCTGCGAGCGCGAGCTCGAACGCGCCGTGCGCGACGAGGGCCAGGTCGTGCTCGGCTGGCGCGACGTCCCCGTCGACCGCGACATGAAAATGTCGCCCGCCGTGCGGGCCTGCGAACCCGTCATCCGCCAGCTCTTCATCGGCCGCGGGCACGACATCATGGTGCCCGACGCCCTGGAGCGCAAGCTCTACGTCATCCGCAAGACCGCCAGCCACGCCATCCAGCGCATGCAGCTCGCGCACGGCCAGGAATACTTCGTGCCCTCGATCTCGGTGCGCACCGTGGTCTACAAGGGCCTGCTGCTGGCCAGCCAGGTGGGCCTGTACTACCGCGACCTGGCCGACACCCGCGCCGTCTCGGCCCTGGCCCTGGTGCACCAGCGCTTCTCCACCAACACCTTCCCGGCCTGGCCGCTCGCGCACCCCTACCGCATGATCGCCCACAACGGCGAGATCAACACCGTCAAGGGCAACTTCAACTGGCTGCGCGCCCGCGAAGGCGCGATGAGCTCGGCCGTGCTGGGCGAGGATCTGTCCAAACTCTACCCCATCGTCTACGAAGGCCAGTCCGACACCGCCACCTTCGACAACTGTCTGGAACTGCTGGTCATGTCGGGCTATTCCCTGGCCCATGCCATGATGATCATGATCCCGGAGGCCTGGGAGCAACACGCCGACATGGACGAGTCGCGGCGCGCCTTCTATGAATACCACGCCGCCCTGATGGAACCCTGGGACGGCCCGGCCGCGGTGGCCTTCACCGACGGTCGCCAGATCGGCGCCACGCTGGATCGTAACGGCCTGCGCCCGGCGCGCTACCTGATCACCGACGACAACATGGTGGTCCTGGCGTCCGAGGCCGGCACACTGCCGATCCCGGAACACCGCATCGTCAAGAAATGGCGCCTGCAGCCCGGCCGCATGCTGCTGATCGATCTGCAGCAGGGCCGCATCATCGAGGACGAGGAGATCAAGTCCCAACTGGCCAACGCGCACCCCTACCCGCAATGGATCGAGCGCTTGCGCCTGAAGCTGGATGACCTGCCCGCCCTGAAGGCCGACGATCCACCCGAGCCGTCCGCCAGCCTGCTGGATCGCCAGCAGGCCTTCGGCTGGACCCAGGAGGACTTCAAATTCATCCTGGAACCGATGGCGAAGAACGGCGAGGAGGCCATCGGCTCCATGGGCAACGACGCCCCGCTGACCGTGCTGTCGGACCGTCCCAAGCCCTTCTACAACTATTTCCGCCAGATGTTCGCCCAGGTGACCAACCCGCCGATCGATCCGATCCGCGAGCAGATGGTCATGTCGCTGGTGTCCTTCATCGGCCCCAAGCCCAACCTGCTGGACATCAACAACGTCAATCCGCCGCTGCGCCTGGAGATCAGCCAGCCGGTGCTGGACCGGGCCGCCATGGCCCAGCTGCGCCACATCAGCCGCCAGACCGGCGACAAGTTCCGCTGCTGCGAACTGGACATCGTCTATCCGGTCGCCTGGGGCCCCGAGGGCATCGAGGCCTGTCTGGCCTCGCTGTGCGCCACCGCCGCCGACGCGGTGCTGAGCGGCGACAACATCCTGCTGATCAGCGACCGCCGCGTGGATGCCGAGCACGTCGCGATCCCCGCGCTGCTGGCGACTTCGGCCATCCACCAGCACCTGATCCGCGCCGGCCTGCGCACCCGCACCGGCCTGATCGTGGAAACCGGCTCGGCGCGCGAAACGCACCATTTCGCGCTGCTGGGCGGCTACGGCGCCGAGGCCGTGCACCCCTGGCTGGCGCTGGAGACCCTCGCCGCGGGGGTGGGGCCCCATGCCGAGCCCGGCGCCCCGACGGCGATCACCGACTCCGCCAAGGCCACCGAGAACTACATCAAGGCGATCGGCAAGGGGCTGAAAAAGGTCATGTCCAAGATGGGCATCTCGACCTACATGTCCTACACCGGCGCGCAGATCTTCGAGGCGGTGGGCCTGCACAGCAGCCTGGTGAAGAAATACTTCACCGGCACGCCCAGCAACATCGAGGGCATCGACATCTTCCAGGTGGCGGAGGAAGCCCTGCGCACCCATCAGGCGGCCTTCAGCGCCGATCCGGTGCTGGCCAACGCGCTGGACGAGGGCGGCGACTACGCCTTCCGCATCCGTGGCGAACAGCACCTGTGGACGCCCGATTCGATCGCCAAGCTGCAGCACGCCACGCGCGCCAACAATTATTCAACCTTCAAGGAATACGCCCAGCTCATCAACGATCAGTCGCGCCGCCACATGACGCTGCGCGGCCTGTTCGAGTTCCGCGTCGATCCGGCCAAGGCCATCCCCCTGTCGGAAGTCGAGCCCGCCAAGGAAATCGTCAAACGCTTCGCCACCGGCGCCATGTCGCTGGGCTCGATCTCCACCGAGGCGCACGCGACCCTGGCCGTGGCCATGAACCGCATCGGCGGCAAGTCCAACACCGGCGAGGGCGGCGAGGACGCGCTGCGCTACCGCGCCGAGATGCGCGCGGGCAAGCCGACGGTGAGAAAGGGCGATACCATCGCATCCGTCCTGGGCCAGGACCGCATCGTCGCCGACATCCCGCTGGCGGCCGGGGATTCGCTGCGCTCCCGCATCAAGCAGGTGGCTTCGGGGCGCTTCGGCGTCACCGCCGAATACCTGTGCAGCGCCGACCAGATCCAGATCAAGATGGCCCAGGGCGCCAAGCCCGGCGAAGGCGGACAGCTGCCGGGCCACAAGGTCACGGACTACATCGCGCAACTGCGCTATTCGGTGCCGGGCGTGGGCCTGATCTCGCCCCCGCCGCACCACGATATCTATTCGATCGAGGACCTGGCGCAGCTGATCCACGATCTGAAGAACGTCAACGAGCGCGCCTCGATCTCGGTGAAGCTGGTGGCGGAAGTGGGCGTGGGCACGGTGGCCACCGGCGTGGCCAAGGCCAAGGCCGACCACGTGGTCATCGCCGGCCATGACGGCGGCACGGGCGCCTCGCCCGTGTCCTCGATCAAGCACGCCGGCATTCCCTGGGAACTGGGCCTGGCCGAGACGCAGCAGACCCTGGTGCTGAACCGCCTGCGCAGCCGCATCCGCGTGCAGGCCGACGGCCAGATGAAGACCGGCCGCGACGTGGCCATCGCCGCCATGCTGGGGGCCGACGAGGTCGGCTTCGCCACGGCGCCGCTGATCGTCGAAGGCTGCGTCATGATGCGCAAATGCCATCTGAACACCTGCCCGACGGGGGTCGCCACCCAGGATCCCGAGCTGCGCAAGAAGTTCAACGGCAAGCCCGAATACGTGGTCAATTATTTCTTCTTCGTGGCCGAGGAAGTGCGCGAGATCATGGCGCAGCTGGGTATCCGCACCTTCGACGAGCTGATCGGCCGCGTCGACCTGCTCGACATGCGCAAGGGCATCGAGCACTGGAAAGCGCACGGACTGGACTTCAGTCGTATCTTCCATCAGGTGCCCACCGGGGACCCGGTGCATCACACGGACCCCCAGGACCACGGCCTGACGCACGCGCTGGATCACCAGTTGATCGAGCGCAGCAAGGCGGCGCTGGAGCGCAGCGAGAAAGTGTCCTTCATCACCCCGGTGCGCAACCGCAACCGCACCATCGGCGCCATGCTGTCCGGCGAGGTGGCCAGGCGCTACAGCCATGAAGGCCTGCCCGACGACACCATCCACATTCAGTGCAACGGCGCGGCCGGCCAGAGCTTCGGCGCCTTCCTGGCCCACGGCGTGACCCTGGACCTGGTGGGCGAAGCCAACGACTACGTCGGCAAGGGCCTGTCGGGCGGTCGCCTGATCCTGCGCTCGCCCAACGATTTCCGTGGCTTCGGCCCGGACCACATCATTGCCGGCAACACGGTGCTGTACGGCGCCACCGGCGGCGAGGCCTATTTCAACGGAGTGGCCGGCGAACGCTTCGCGGTGCGCAATTCGGGCGCCGCGGCCGTGGTGGAAGGCACGGGCGACCACGGCTGCGAATACATGACGGGCGGCACTGTGGTGGTGCTGGGCGAGACGGGCCGCAATTTCGCGGCTGGCATGTCCGGTGGCATCGCCTATGTCTGGGATCCGGAGCAAGTCTTCGCGCGCCGCTGCAACACCGGCATGGTGCGCCTGGATCCGATGGAGACCGACGAGGCTCAGCGACAAGCCGGCGAGCCGCAATTCTGGCACAGCCTGGATCGCAACGGCCCGCGCGAGACCGACGAGGCGATCGTGCGCCGTCTGGTGGAAAACCATTTCCGCCACACCGGCAGCTTCCGCGCCCGGGAAATCCTGGAAGACTGGAACCAGGCGCGCCGCGCCTTCGTCAAGGTCTCTCCGATCGAATACCGCCGCGCCCTGGGCGAACTGTGGCAGGCGGCCCAGACCCAGGCCCAGGCCGCCTGAAGGAACATCATGGGAAAAATCACTGGCTTCATGGAATTCGCGCGGGTCAAACCCGCCTACGAGGCGCCGGAATCCCGCCTGCGCCACTGGAAGGAATTCGTCTCGCCGCTGACCGACGAACAGGCCCGCGTCCAGGGCGCGCGTTGCATGGACTGCGGGGTGCCCTTCTGCACGCACGGCTGCCCGGTCAACAACATCATTCCGGACTGGAACGACCTGGTCTACCGCCAGGACTGGAAGCGCGCGCTGGACGTGCTGCTGTCGACCAACAATTTTCCGGAGTTCACCGGCCGCATCTGCCCCGCGCCCTGCGAGGCGGCCTGTACGCTGAACCTGAACGACGACGCGGTCGGCATCAAGTCGATCGAGCACACGATCATCGAGCGCGGCTGGCGGGAAGGCTGGGTGGTGCCGCAGCCGCCCGCGCGCAAGACGGGCAAGCGGGTCGCCATCGTGGGCTCGGGACCGGCCGGCCTGGCCTGCGCGCAGCAATTGGCGCGCGCCGGGCACAGCGTGTCCGTCTATGAGAAGAGCAACCGCATCGGCGGGCTGCTGCGCTACGGGATCCCGGACTTCAAGCTGGAAAAGTCGCACATCGACCGGCGCCTGGCGCAAATGGAGGCCGAAGGAGTGGAATTCTTCCCCTCGACCTACGTGGGCCGCGCGGAACACGCGGAGGACGGGCTGACGGTGGTCACGCCCGAAGAGCTGCTGGCGCAGCACGACGCGGTGGTGCTGACGGGCGGGTCCGAGCAGCCGCGCGACCTGCCGGTGCCCGGCCGCGAACTGCGCGGGGTGCACTTCGCCATGGACTTCCTGCGCCAGCAGAACAAGATCAACCATGGCGACCGGATCGCCAAGCCGATCAGCGCGAAAGGCAAGCACGTGGTGGTGATCGGCGGCGGCGACACGGGTTCGGACTGCGTGGGGACGAGCAACCGCCAGGGGGCGGCGTCGGTGACGCAGTTCGAGCTGATGTTCCGCCCGCCGGAGGAAGAGGACAAGCTGCTGACCTGGCCCTATTGGCCGATCCGGCTGCGGACTTCGTCCTCGCACGAGGAAGGCTGCCAGCGCGATTGGGCGGTGGGCACCCAGGCGTTCGAGGGCAAGGGCGGCAAGGTGGAAAAGCTGGTCGCGACGCGCCTGGAATGGCTGAAGGACAAGGCCACGGGCCAGATGAAGATGCGCGAGGTGAAGGATTCGCAGTTCGATATCCAGGCGGACCTGGTGCTGCTGGCGATGGGCTTCGTGTCGCCGGTGCGCTCGGTGCTGGACGCATTCGAGGTGGAAGCGGACGGGCGCGGGAACGCGCGGGCGAATACGGACGACTACTGCAGTTCCCGGGCGAAGGTGTTCGCCGCGGGGGACATGCGGCGCGGGCAGTCGCTGGTGGTGTGGGCGATCCGCGAGGGGCGGCAGTGCGCGCGGTCGGTGGACGAGTATTTGATGGGGGCGTCGGTCCTGCCGCGCTGACGCGGCCAGATGCGATCCCCGCCGCCGCGGCGGCGGGGATCGCCATCAGGATTCCTTCGGCACCTGGATATCCTGCCAACCCGGGTGATCGAAATAGGCGCCATAGCGGTTCAACGCCTCGGCCAGGCGCACGACCCCCGCGGCACGGGGCTGTCCGGCCTGCTGACCGCCCGCGATGCCCGCGCCCTCGACCACGTCCGCCAGGATCACATGCAGCACGGCATCGGCCTGCGGTTCGAGCTTGCAGTTTTCGACGATATACGCCAGTTCGCGATTGGCCTGTTCACCGAGCGCATCGTAGCTTGCGTCGGAAAACGTACCCGCGTGCGCGTCGGGCAGGGCCCGCGCCACGGCTTGACGAAGATTGCCCATGGCCTGGCGCAGCGGAACATCGGCGGCCCACTTCTGGCCATGGTCCAGGGTCGGCGTCGCCGGCGATGCATGGCCGTGATCGTGCGTCTCCGCCGCCCGGAGGGGGCCGGTGGCCAACGCAAGCGGCAGAGCGAGACCCAGGGCGAGCAGCAGGCGGGAGGGATGGGTTTTCATGATTCAGCTCCTAAAAAAGGGGGGCAATGTCATTCCGACACCTCCTCTAACGCGCCATGCATGGAAAAGTTCCACGCTGGCCACTTGCCGCACGAATTCAGCGGGCCGTTGGCGCCTTCCGATGCAGCTGCTCCGCCCGGGTCGCCTGCGCGGCGAACTCCTGCATCAACAGTTCCTTGAGCACGGCCCGCTGGCGAGCATCGAGGACGTCTCGTTCCGCCAGCAACTGGCGGATCACATGCTTCTGCTGCTCGTCCTGCAAAGCGGCGATCTTCGCCTGGATGCCGTCCAGCCGCGTCGTGTCCGGTTTCGTGGCGAAGAGTTCGTCGAGCAAGGCCTGTCGCTGCGCGCGGATGTCCGCCCAATTCCGCGCCAGGTCCGCCAGGAACGGGCCTTCGAGCCGCGTCCAGGCGGTCTGCTGGCTGGCCGACAGCCCGAGGCGCTGCGCCAGGGATTCCGCGGGCGGACCGTCACCGCCACCCATCCAGTGCCGCTGGACGGCGGTGGCTACGAAACCGACATTCAAGGCCAGCGAGACGGCCAGCAGGATATTCCGGAATCGTGGGCTCATGTTCTCTCCTCGAGGGTTCCACACAGGCCGGCGGCGGCGCACAGCCCGCCCGGAGGTACCGGGCTGAAAGCATCCAGACGAGCCATCGAAACATCAGGCCGCGCGGGACTCTCCACAGGCCAGGACCAGTTCGCCAGCCCGATGCCGACCGCCAGGGAAGCCGTGACGGCCATCGCGGCCGGCAACCAGCCCAGCCAGGCCCGCAAGACATCCCTGAAGGGCCGGACCGCAATGCGCCGCCCGACGGACGCGGATTGCCAGGAACGGGAAAAATCCGGCACCGCAACGGGATCAGGCAATGCCTTCAGGTCGACGATCATGGCCAGTAGCGCCTGCGATTCGGCCGCGCAGACCGGGCAGCCTGCGACATGCGCCTGGATCAGGTCGCGCCTGCGTCCGGTCCAGTCCGGATCCAGGCAGGCGGAGAGCAGTACGGTTCGGGGGCAAGGCATTGACTTCTCCTTTGTCAGGCCTTCAGGACGGCCAGCAAGGCCGCCCGGGCACGGGCGATGCGCGAGCGCACGGTGCCCGGATTCAGGTTCAGGGTACGGGCGATGTCCTCATAGGACATGCCCTCGATCTCGCGCAACAGCAGGATTTCACGATGCGTCGGCGCGATGACGGACAGGGCCTGCTCCAGCCGACGTACTCTTTGCGCGGTTTCGAGCAGCCTGTCGGGGCCGGGCGCCGGATCCGGAACGTCCAGGCCCGCGTCCAGGGGCTCCATGCGCACCCGGCTGGTCCGCCGCAAATGGTCCAGCGCCAGGTTGTGCGCGATGCGAAACAGCCATGTCCGGAACCTGGCCTCCGGCCGCCAGTCTCGAATGGCCTGATAGGCGCGCAAGAACGTGTCCTGGGTAAGCTCCCGGGCGATTTCCGGCGCCTGGATCAACCGCACGAGGTAGCGATAGACGGCGCCCTGGTGGCGCGCCACCAGCCAGGAATAGGCATGCGCATCCCCGGCGCTGGCACGCGCCGCATGGCGGTCGTCTTCGAGTTCGGCATCGGCATCCACACCCACTCCAACGAAAGAGGACGTAAAAAGTTCCCTGCCAGGGAAACGGAAGGGCTTCGGGACAGGCTCCATCCAGCCGGCCCGGCGGGTGCAGGTACAATCCATGTTAGTCCGATGCGGTTATCCGATCCCAATGAATTCTGCCCCCGATCCCCTTGTCACCTTCGATGGCGTTTCGCTCGGCTACGGCGAGTTCACCGTGCTGCGCGGCATCGACCTGCGGGCCATGCCTGGCCAGGTCGTGGCCATGATGGGCGGCTCGGGCTCGGGCAAGACCACGCTGCTGCGGGCCATGACCGGCCAACTGCCGGCGCAGGCCGGGCAAATCCGGGTGTTCGGCCAGGACATGGCCGACCTGAGCGGCGAACCGCTGCGCGCCACGCGCCAGCGCATGGGCGTGCTGTTCCAGAGCGGCGCCCTGTTCACCGACTTGAACGTCTTCGAGAACGTCGCCTTTCCGCTGCGCGAGCACACCCATATTTCCGAACAGCAGATCCTGGAACGGGTGCTGGACAAGCTCCAGGCCGTCGGCCTGCGGTACGCCGCGCATCTGCGGATCTCGGAAATTTCCGGCGGCATGGCGCGGCGCGTGGCCCTGGCGCGGGCGATCGTGCTGGAGCCCGAACTGATCCTCTACGACGAGCCCTTCGCGGGGCTGGACCCGATCTCGCTAGGGATCACGGCGCAGTTGATCCGTACTCTGACGGACCAGCTGGGCTGCGCCTCGATCCTGATCACGCACGACGTCGCGAAATCCTTCGCGATCGTGGACCAGGTCTACCTGATCGGCCAGGGCCGGCTGATCGCCCAGGGCACGCCGGCGGAACTGTCGGCTTCGCAGGACGAATACCTGCAGCAATTCCTGCAGGGCAGGCCCGACGGCCCGATCGGTTTCCACTACCCCCTGACGCCGGCCTTCGAACGCTGGCTGGCCTCCCGGAGGGACTCATGAGCACGCTCGCAAGCCGCATCGCCGCGCTGGGGCACGGCTTCGTGTCCATGATCACCGGCCTGGGCGCCTTCGCCCGCCTGTTCGCGGCCATCCTGGCGCGCAGCGGCGTGGTGCTGCGCCGCCCGCGCCTGACGGGCCAGCAGGTCCATTTCATCGGCAACCATTCCTTGCTGATCATCGGGGTCTCCGGCCTGTTCGTGGGCTTCGTGCTGGGCCTGCAGGGCTACTACACGCTGAACCGCTACGGCTCGGAAGAGGCCCTGGGCCTGCTGGTGGCCCTGTCACTGACGCGCGAACTGGGGCCGGTGGTCACGGCACTGCTGTTCGCCGGACGGGCCGGCACGTCGCTGACGGCGGAAATCGGCCTGATGAAGGCCGGCGAGCAGATCGCCGCCATGGAAGTCATGGCCGTGGATCCGATCCGCCGCGTCCTGGCGCCGCGCTTCTGGGGCGGGGTGATCGCCATGCCGGTCCTGGCGGCGGTCTTTTCCATGGTTGGCATCCTGGGCGGCTGGTTCGTTGGCGTGATCCTGATCGGCATCGACCCGGGCGCCTTCTGGTCACAGATGCAGGACGGAGTGGACGTCATCGACGACGTGCTCAACGGCGTCATCAAGAGCCTGGTCTTCGGTGTCGTCGTGACCCTGATCGCCCTCTACCAGGGCTGGACGGCGCGCGCCACCCCCGAGGGCGTCTCGCGCGCCACCACCCGCACCGTGGTCAGCGGCGCCCTGGCGGTGCTGGGGCTGGATTTCCTGCTGACGGCGCTGATGTTCGCCCACTAAGGCCTGTTCACACGAATCAAGGCGGCTCCTCGATTCGTGTGAACAGGCTCTAACCCCGATTCTTCGTCAACCGAAACCTGCGGAACGAGTTCATGACACGTGAAAAAACCGATTTCTGGGTAGGCCTGTTCATCCTGCTGGGCCTGATCGCCCTGGCGTTCCTGGCGTTGCGCGCCGGCAACATGAGCTCCTTTTCCTTCGCCCCCACCTACCAGGTGCATGCGCATTTCGACAACGTCGGCGGGCTGAAGGTCCGCGCGCCGGTGAAAAGCAGCGGCGTGGTGGTCGGGCGGGTCGCCGAAATCGGCTTCGACAACCAGCGCTTCCAGGCCACGGTCACGCTGTCGCTGGAGCAGTCCTACGCCTTCCCCAAGGACACCTCGGCCTCGATCCTGACCTCGGGCCTGCTGGGCGAGCAGTATGTCGGCCTGACGCCGGGAGGCGACGACAAGGACCTGGCCGATGGCGGCACGATCGAATTCACGCAATCCGCCGTGGTACTGGAGGACCTGATCAGCAAGTTCCTCTACAGCTCGGCCGAGAAGGAAGGCTCGAAGGAAGGCCAGGGCGCCGCCGCGCCGGCCGCCGGCCATTGACCGGCTCCCCTTACAATGTGCGACACTTTCACGCTGCCCTGACATCGACCGCACGAGACACGACATGAATCCCACCGCCCCGACGACGGCCACACCGCGTTCCGGACGCCTCCCGGCCCGCACCGGGCTGGTCCTGGCGACCGCCGCACTGATGGCCGGCTGCGCGCAGGTGCCGCACCCCTCGCCCAATGATCCCTGGGAATCCTACAACCGCAGCATGTACCGCTTCAACGACACGGTGGACCGTGCCGTGCTCAAGCCGATCGCCACGGGCTACCAAACCGTCACCCCGCGCCCGGTGCGTACCTGTATCCACAACATCTACGGCAACCTGGTCGATGTCTGGTCGGGCATCAACAGCCTGCTGCAGGGACGAGGCCGCGATTTCGTGGACACCTTCGGCCGGGTGCTGTTCAACAGCACGGCGGGCCTGGGCGGCTGCATCGACATCGCCTCGATGCACGGGGCGCGCAAGATTCCCAACGACTTCGGCATGACCCTGGGCGTCTGGGGCTTCGGCCCCGGCCCATATGTGGTACTGCCGTTCCTGGGCTCGAGCACGGTGCGCGACGGCACCGCCTGGGCCATTTCCCTGGCGTCGCCGATCTCGCCCGTCAGCGCGGTGTTCGCCATCGACGACGTGCCGGTGCGCAACTCGCTGCTGAGCCTGTACGTCGTGGACATGCGCGCCGATCTGCTGGAAGCCGACCGCCTGGTGGACCAGATCGCGCTCGACAAGTACAGCTTCATCCGCGACGCCTACCTGCAGCGCCGCAAGGCCATGCTGGACAGCCGCCTGCGGAACGGCCGCGCCTCGACGGCGGACGACCTGAACCATCCGGCTTCGCCGCCGGCCGACCAGGGCCTGCCGGTCTACGAAGATCCGGACGCGGCACCGGCGAACTGAACCCGCCCGGGGTCGCGTCCGGCCCGGGCATCGACCCGCCCCGCGCGGGCGGGCGCACACGGAGACGATCATGTATTTTCCTTCCTTCCTGAAAATCCTGCGCCGGGCGGGCGGCCTGTGCTTGCTGGGCGCCATCCTGGGCCTGTCCACGGCATCCGCGGGCACGGCCGAACGCACGGTCGCCCCCCAGGCCGCGCCGAACGATTTTCTCGAAGCCGTGGCCAACAACATGCTGGACGCGGTGAAGGCCGATCCCCAGGCGCTGCAGGGCGATCCAGGCCATATCGCGGATATGGTGCGCCGCTACGCGCTGCCATACGTGGACATGGACAAGACGACCCGCCTGGCGGCCGGCCGCTACTGGCGCCAAGCCTCGGCGTCGCAGAAGAAAGCGCTGATCCAGGCGTTCACGGGAACGCTGATCCGCACCTACAGCGGCGCGTTCACGCGAGTGACGTCCAGCACGACGATCTCGCTGCTGCCGTTCCGGGGCGATCCGCAGGCGGACGACGCTGTGGTGCGCACGACGATCTCGCAGCCGAACAGCGCGGCGATCGGTGTGGATTACCGGCTGGAGCGGACGGACGCGGGCTGGAAAGTCTACGACCTGAACGTGGAGGGCATCTGGCTGATCCAGAACTACCGCAACCAGTTCGCCTCCGAGATCAACCGCGGCGGGATCGACGGGTTGATCTCGGCCTTGAACGCGAAGCAGTGACGCGGCTCTCGATCCCCTCTCAGGCCGCAAACCCGGTCCCGGGAGTGGCGTGGGAGGCAGGGCAGCCGCGTGAGGCGCCGGCGGCTTCCGAAGGGAAGCCGGGGGAAGTCGGCGGGGGTGTCTGAGCCGCGCAAGTCCAATCGTCCCGACCGCTATAATGTCCGATGGCGCCCACTTCGGGGCGCATCGCCAGCCCATGCCCGCCCTCGACCTGCAACACGTCTCCAAAGTCTATGCTCCGCGCCAGCGATCCTGGCGCGACCGTCTGAGCGGCCGTCCCGCGTCCGCGGGCTTCCAGGCCCTGCGCGACGTCAGCCTGACGGTCGAGCACGGCGAATTCTTCGGCCTGCTGGGCCCCAACGGGGCGGGCAAGACCACGCTGATCTCCATCCTGGCCGGGCTGTCCCGCGCCACCCGGGGCAGCGCCCGGGTCTGCGGCCACGACGTGGTCGACGATTTTCGCCGCGCCCGCCAGTCGCTGGGCGTCGTGCCCCAGGAAATCGTCTACGACCCCTTCTTCACCGTGCGCGAGACCCTGCGGCTGCAATCCGGGTATTTCGGCCTGCGGAACAACGACGACTGGATCGACGAGATCCTGGACAACCTGGGCCTGCTGGACAAGGCCGAGGCCAATATGCGCGAACTGTCGGGCGGGATGAAGCGCCGCGTACTGGTGGCGCAGGCCCTGGTGCACCGCCCGCCCGTGATCATCCTGGACGAGCCCACCGCCGGCGTGGACGTGGACCTGCGCCGCACACTGTGGGATTTCATCACGCGCCTGAATCAGGCCGGCCACACGATCCTGCTCACCACCCACTACCTGGAAGAAGCCGAATCCCTGTGCGGACGCGTGGCGATGCTGAAATCCGGCCAGATCGTGGCGCTGGACACCACCCAGGCGCTGATGGCGCGGGTCGGCGGCGCCGATCTGGAAGACGCCTTCGTGCGCATCATGCACGACGATTCCGTGCTGGAGGCCGAGCTGTGATCCGCCCCGTCTCCCAGGCCCGCCCCGCGATGGGCTCGGGCTTTCCGACCCTGCTGCACAAGGAACTGATGCGCTTCTGGAAGGTCGGCCTGCAGACCATCGCCGCCCCGGTGATGACGGCGCTGCTGTACCTGCTGATCTTCTCCCACGTGCTCGAAGACCGTGTGCGGGTGTACGACGCGATTTCCTACACCGCCTTCCTGATCCCCGGGCTGATGATGATGAGCATGCTGCAGAACAGCTTCGCCAATCCGTCCTCGTCCCTGATCCAGAGTCGCATCACCGGCAACCTGATCTTCGTGCTGCTGCCGCCGTTCTCCCACCGCCAGATCTTCACCGCCTACATCCTGGCGGCGGTCGCGCGCGGGCTGGCCGTGGGCGCCTGTGTCTGGCTGGTGGCGCTGTTCTTCGTGCGCCTGCCGGTCACGGCCCCGTTGTGGCTGCTGGTCTTCGCGGTGCTATCGTGCTGGATCATGGGCGTGCTGGGACTGATCGCCGGCCTGTGGTCGGAAAAATTCGACCAGTTGGCAGCCTTCCAGAACTTCCTGATCATGCCCGCCACCTTCCTGTCGGGCGTGTTCTACTCGATCCACAGCCTGCCGCCCTTCTGGCAGGAAGTCTCGCGCTGGAATCCGGTGTTCTACATGATCGACGGCTTCCGCTACGGATTCTTCGCGGCGTCCGACGTTTCCCCCTGGCGCGGCCTGGCCATCGTGCTGGCCGTCGCCGTGGCCCTGAGCCTGTTCGCCCTGCGCCTGCTGGCGCGCGGCTACAAACTACGGAGCTGACCCATGTCTCCCACCCCCGACCACGTCCGCCAGTACATCGCCGACAACCTCCCCTGCGAGCACCTCGAAGTCTACGGCGACGGTGCCCACTTCGAGGCCCTGATCGTCAGTTCCGTCTTCGAGGGCAAGCGCACGCTGGCCCGCCACCAGGTGGTCTACCAGGCCCTGGGCGAACGCATGCGCGCGGAAATCCACGCCCTGTCGATGCGCACCCTGACGCCGGCCGAATACGAAGCCACCAAGAGCAATGGATAAGCTGCTGATCCAGGGAGGCCGCCCGCTGCGGGGCGAAGTCGCCATCTCGGGCGCCAAGAACGCCGCCCTGCCGATCCTCTGCGCGTCGCTGCTGACCGCCGATCCGCTGGAACTGGACAACGTCCCGGCCCTGCGCGACATCGGCACCACCCTGACCCTGCTGCAGCGCATGGGCGTGCGCACGGAACGCGGGGACGAGACCCGCGTCACTCTCCAGGCCGACCAGGTGTCCAGCCAGGAAGCCCCCTACGAACTGGTCAAGACCATGCGGGCGTCCATTCTGGTGCTGGGACCGCTGGTGGCGCGCTTCGGCCGCGCCCGGGTCAGCCTGCCCGGCGGCTGCGCCATCGGCCAGCGGCCGGTGGACCAGCACATCAAGGGCCTGGCCGCCATGGGCGCGCGCATCCACATCGACCACGGTTTCGTCGTGGCCGAGGCCGACCGCCTGCGCGGCGCCAGCATCCTGACGGACATGGTCACCGTGACCGGCACGGAAAACCTGCTGATGGCCGCCGCCCTGGCCGAAGGCCGCACCGTGCTGGAAAACGCCGCCTGCGAACCGGAAGTCGTCGATCTGGCGAACGTCCTGATCGCCATGGGCGCGCACATCGAAGGCCACGGCACCGACCGCATCGTCATCGAGGGCGTGGAACACCTGCACGGCGCCGCCCACCGCATCGTGCCCGACCGCATCGAGGCCGGCACCTTCCTGTGCGCCGTGGCCGCCACGGGCGGCGACATCACCCTGCGCCACGCGGCCCCCGACACACTGGGCGCGGTGCTGGACAAGCTGCGCGACGCCGGGCTGGAGATCACCACCGGGCCGGACTGGATCCGCGCCCGCATGGCCGGCCGGCCGCGCGCGACGGGCTTCCGCACCAGCGAATACCCGGGTTTCCCGACCGACATGCAGGCCCAGCTGATGGCCCTGAACACGCTGGCCGAAGGCACCGCCGTCATCACCGAAAACATCTTCGAGAACCGCTACATGCACGTGCAGGAACTGCACCGCATGGGCGCGGACATCGAGATCGACGGCCACACCGCCGTGGTCCAGGGCGTCGCGCGGCTGCTGGGGGCCACCGTCATGGCCACCGACCTGCGCGCCTCGGCCAGCCTGGTGATCGCCGGTCTGGCCGCCAGCGGCCAGACCACGGTGGAACGCATCTACCACCTGGACCGCGGCTACGAACGCATGGAACACAAGCTCCAGGCGCTGGGCGCGGACATCCAACGCATCCAATAAGCGACAGGCTCCACATGGCCCTCTCCCCTCTGACCCTGGCCCTGTCCAAAGGCCGCATCTTTGAAGAAACCCTGCCACTGCTGGCCACCGCCGGCGTGGGCGTGCCGGAAAACCCGGAATCCTCGCGCAAGCTGATCCTGCCCACGGATTCGGACGAACTGCGCATCATCATCGTGCGCGCCTCGGACGTACCCACCTATGTCCAGTACGGCGCGGCCGACTTCGGCATCGCCGGCAAGGACGTGCTGCACGAACACATGGCGCAGCACCCCGGCGGACTGTACCAGCCCATCGACCTGAACATCGCCCGCTGCCGTCTGTGCGTGGCCGCCCCCGAGGGTTTCGACTACCAGGCCGCCGTGCGCCAGGGCTCGCGCCTGCGCATCGCCACCAAGTACGTGCGCGCCGCGCGCGAGCACTTCGCCGCCAAGGGCGTGCACGTGGACATCATCAAGCTCTATGGCTCGATGGAGCTGGCCCCGCTGGTGGGCCTGGCCGACGCCATCGTAGACCTGGTGTCCTCGGGCGGCACACTGCGCGCCAACCGCCTGGTCGAGGTCGAGGAAATCCGCCAGATCTCCTCGCGCCTGATCGTCAACCAGGCCGCGCTCAAGATGAAGGGCGAGCGCCTGCAGCCCTTCCTGGATGCCTTTGCCAGGGCCTCGGCCGCGATGGCCTGAGGACCGTCCGCGGCCGCCGTCCGCTCGGACTGCGGGAATTCCGGCTAAGATAGACACGTCGTGGCCGCCGCGAGCGGCCCGCGCGGCCGTTCGCCGTCCAATTTTCCGCACCCCGCTTCCGACCCGATTTCCATCATGTCCCTGATTCACCGACTGGATGCCCGTTCCCCCGATTTCGACGCGGCGCTGGCCCGGCTCCTGGCCTACGACGCTTCCCAGGACGAGGCCATCGAAACCGCCGTGCGCGACATCCTGCACGACGTGCGGGCGCGCGGCGACGCGGCCATCCTGGACTACACGGCGCGCTTCGACCACGTCCGGGCCGACCGGCTGGAAGCCCTGGAAATCCCCCGCGCCGACTGGCTGGCGGCCCTGGACGGCCTGCCCGCCGACCAGCGCGCGGCGCTGGAGGCCGCCGCCGACCGGGTGCGTCGCTACCACGAGCACCAGCGCGCCGAGACCTGGACCTACACCGAGCCCGACGGCACGATGCTGGGCCAGCAGGTCACCCCGCTGGACCGCGTCGGCCTGTACGTGCCGGGCGGCAAGGCCGCCTACCCGTCCTCGGTGCTGATGAACGCCATCCCGGCCAAGGTCGCCGGCGTGCCCGAACTCATCATGGTCACGCCCACGCCCGGCGGCGCGCGCAACCCCATGGTGCTGGCCGCCGCCGCGCTGGGCGGGGCGGACCGCGTATTCGCCATCGGCGGGGCCCAGGCCGTGGGCGGCCTGGCCTACGGCACGCGCACGCTGCCCGCCGTGGACAAGATCGTCGGGCCGGGCAACGCCTATGTCGCGGCGGCCAAGCGCCGCGTGTTCGGCACGGTCGGCATCGACATGATCGCCGGCCCGTCCGAGATCCTGATCCTGGCCGACGGGTCCACGCCCGCCGAATGGCTGGCCATCGACCTGTTCTCCCAGGCCGAGCACGACGAACTCGCCCAGGCCATCCTGCTGTGCCCGGACGACGACTATCTGGACGCCGTCCAGGCCGCCATCGAGCGCCTGCTGCCGGCCCAGCCGCGCGCCGACATCCTGCGCATCAGCCTGGCCAACCGGGGCGCCCTGATCCGTACCGGCAGCCTCGAACAGGCCTGCGACATCGTCAACCGCATCGCGCCGGAACACCTGGAGATCTCCGCCCGCGACCCGCAGGCCCTGCTGCCCTTGATCCGCCACGCCGGCGCGATCTTCCTGGGGGCCTACAGTTCCGAATCCCTGGGCGACTATTGCGCCGGACCGAACCACGTCCTGCCCACCGCGCGCACCGCGCGCTTCTCCTCGCCGCTGGGCGTGTATGATTTCCAGAAGCGCAGCAGCCTGATCCAGGTCTCGCGCGCCGGCGCCCAGACCCTGGGCCGCATCGCCGCCACCCTGGCCACAGGGGAAGGCCTGCACGCACATGCCGCCAGCGCCTCGCTGCGCCTGGACGCGCAGCCCTAGGGCCTGTTTACACTGATCAAGGGGTCCCCCTGATCAGTGTAAACAGGCCCTAACCCGCCCGCGCGGCCCTTCCGGCGCCGCGCGGTTCCACCCCCGACCGACCCACCCATCGCCCATGCGCACCGCCACCATCGAACGCAACACCCAGGAAACCCGCATCCGCGTCAGCCTGAACCTGGACGGCACCGGCTCCCGCGGCCTGAACACCGGCGTGCCCTTCCTGGACCACATGCTGGACCAGATCGCCCGCCATGGCCTGTTCGACCTGGACGTCCGCTGCGACGGCGACACCCACATCGACGACCACCACAGCGTCGAGGACGTCGGCATCACCCTGGGCCAGGCCTTCGCCGCCGCGACGGGCGACAAGGCAGGCCTGCGCCGCTACGGCCACGCCTACGTGCCGCTGGACGAATCCCTGTCGCGCGTGGTGGTGGACCTGTCCGGCCGCCCCGGCCTGTTCTACCACGTGGCCTACGCCCGGCCGCGCATCGGCACGTTCGACGTCGACCTGGCGCGCGAATTCTTCCAGGGCTTCGTCAACCACGCCCAGGCGACCGTGCACATCGACAACCTGCGCGGGGAAAACGCCCACCATCAGTGCGAGACCATCTTCAAGGCTTTCGGCCGCGCGCTGCGCATGGCCGCCGAAGTCGATCCGCGCGCCGGCGGCGCCATCCCCTCGACCAAGGGCTCGCTGTAATCCTGTTTCCCCAGAGGACTTCCGCATCGTGACCCGCATCGCCATCGTCGACTACGGCATGGGCAACTTCCATTCCGTCGCCCGCGCCCTGCAAGCCGCCGCACCCGGCCATGACATCCGCATCGCCCGGAGCGCCGACGAGATCCGCGCCGCCGACCGCATCGTATTCCCGGGCCAGGGCGCCATGCCAGACTGCATGCGCACGCTGGATACCTCCGGATTGCGCGACGCGGTGCTGCGAGCCGCCCGCGAAAAGCCGCTGCTGGGCGTATGCGTGGGCGAACAGATGCTGTTCGAGGCCAGCGACGAGGGCGACACCCCCGGCCTGGGCCTGTTCGCCGGCCGCGTGCGCCGCTTCCAGGGGCCGGCCTTCGACCACGCCGCCGACGGCGGCGAACGGCTGAAAGTCCCCCACATGGGCTGGAACGCCGTCACCCAGACTCGCGCCCACCCGCTATGGGAAGGCATCGCCCAGGACACACCGTTCTATTTCGTCCACAGCTACTACGCCGAACCCGCCGACCCGGCGCTCACCGCCGGCATCAGCCGCCACGGCCTGCCGTTCTGCTGCGCCATTGCGGACGACAATATTTTTGCCGTACAGTTCCACCCAGAAAAGAGCGCAGCCCCCGGGCTGCGGATGTACCGCAACTTCACCCGCTGGCAGCCCTGAAACCACCCGGCTCCCGGCACCGCATCCCGTATCCTTTCCGCACCGACCACGACGACCATGCTGCTCATCCCCGCCATCGACCTCAAAGACGGGCATTGCGTGCGCCTGCGCCAGGGTGACCTGGACCAGGCCACCGTGTTTTCCGAAGACCCCGCCGCCATGGCGGCCCAATGGGTCGCCCAGGGCGCGCGCCGCCTGCACCTGGTGGACCTGAACGGCGCCGTGGCCGGCAAGCCGCGCAACCGCGCCGCCATCCAGGCCATCGTGGACACCGTCGATGAATCCATCCCGGTGCAGATCGGCGGCGGCATCCGCGACCTGGACACGGTCGAATACTACCTGGACAACGGCATCTCCTACGTCATCATCGGCACGGCGGCGGTCAAGGATCCGGGCTTCCTCAGCGACGCCTGCTCGGCCTTCCCCGGGCACATCATCGTCGGCCTGGACGCGCGCGACGGCAAGATCGCCACCGACGGCTGGTCGAAGCTGACCCGCCACGACGTGCTGGACCTGGCCCGGAAATTCGAGGACTACGGCTGCGAGTCCATCATCTATACCGACATCGGCCGCGACGGCATGCTCTCGGGCGTCAACATCGAAGCCACCGTGCGCCTGGCGCAGCATGTCCGCATCCCTGTCATCGCCTCGGGCGGCGTCGCCTCGCTGGACGACATCCGCGCCCTGTGCGATGTGGCCGACGAGGGCGTCGAAGGTGCCATCCTGGGCCGCAGCCTGTACGAGGGCACCCTGGACTTCGCCGCCGCCCAGGCCCTCGCCGACGACCTGGCCGGCCCCCCGGCCGAGGACGCGGCCGGCGAGGACGCCGACGCATGACCCCGTCCGACGCTCCAGCCGGGCAGCCGGTCCTGTCTGGCCTGTGCCGCCGCATCATCCCCTGCCTGGACGTCAACGCCGGGCGGGTGGTCAAGGGCGTGAACTTCGTCAACCTGACCGACGCCGGCGACCCGGTGGAAATCGCCCGGCGCTACGACGAACAGGGCGCCGACGAACTCACCTTCCTCGACATCACGGCCACGTCCGACGACCGCGACCTGATCCTGCCCATCATCGAAGCCGTGGCGCGCCAGGTCTTCATCCCCCTGACGGTCGGCGGCGGCGTACGTCGGGTGGCCGACGTGCAGCGCCTGCTGGACGCGGGCGCCGACAAAATCTCGATCAACAGCGCGGCGGTCGCCCGCCCCGAGCTCGTGGCCGAGGCCGCCCGCCACCACGGCTCGCAATGCATCGTCGTGGCGCTCGACGCCCGCCGCGTCTCCGGCGAGGACGAGGCCCCGCGCTGGGAAATTTTCACCCATGGCGGCCGTCGCGCCACCGGGCTGGACGCCGTGCAATGGGCGTGCCGCATGGCCGACCTGGGCGCCGGCGAACTGCTGCTCACCAGCATGGACCGCGACGGCACCAAGTCCGGCTTCGACCTGGAACTGACGCGTGCCGTCTCGGACGCCGTGCCGGTGCCGGTGATCGCCTCCGGCGGCGTCGGCACCCTGCAGCACCTGGCCGACGGGGTCACCCTGGGCCACGCCAGCGCCGTGCTGGCCGCCAGCATCTTCCACTTCGGCCAGCACACCCTGGCCGAAGCCAAGGCCTACCTGGCCGCCCAGGGCATCCCGGTGCGACCCGCTCCCGCGCAGGCGCCCGCATGACGGCACCCGCGCAACCCGCCCCCTGCGCGCCGGAGGACTGGCTGGCGGCCCTGCGCTTCGACGACCGGGGCCTGATTCCCGCCATCGCCCAGGACGCCAGGACCGGCACCGTGCTGATGATGGCCTGGATGAACGCCGAAGCCGTCCGCGAAACCGTGCGCACCGGCCGCGCCGTGTATTTCTCGCGCTCGCGCGCGCGCCTGTGGCGCAAGGGCGAGGAATCCGGCCACGTCCAGCAGGTCCACGACATCCGCCTGGACTGCGACGGCGACGTGCTGCTGCTCAAGGTCACCCAGATCGGCGGCATCGCCTGCCACACCGGGCGAGAACGCTGCTTCTACCGGGGCCTGGACCTGGCCGGGGATCCGCCGGCCTGGGTCGCCCAGGACCCGGTGCTGAAGGACCCCGAGTCCATCTACGGCCACTCGCACCCGCACGGCCACTGAACGCATGCACCGCACGGGCCGGCCGCGCCGGGCCCGGGCCTCCTTCGATCACGGACTCCTCCACATGACGACTTCCTCCACCGCCGACACCCTGGCCCGGCTGGCCGACACCCTGGCGACGCGCCGCCCCGACCGCGGCGGCGACCCGCAGACGTCCTACACCGCCAAGCTGCTGGCGCGCGGCCCGGACGCCTTCCTGAAGAAGATCGGCGAAGAAGCCACCGAACTGGTCATGGCCGCCAAGGACGGCGTCCGCGAGCGCATCGTCGCCGAGACCGCCGACCTCTGGTTCCACTGCCTGGTCGCCCTGACGCACTTCGACCTGCGTCCCGAGGACGTGCTGGCCGAACTGGCCCGCCGCGAAGGGCTGTCCGGGCTGGAGGAAAAGGCGTCCCGTCCGAAGGACTAGGGTCCGCACGCCCTCGTCCGCCCGGCGCCTGCTCGGGATGCCCTGGACGAGTCGAGCCGGGAGAATCTCTCGGGACATACCCGCAAACGAGGCGTCCTCCCCCCTCCCGATCAAACCGGCCTCCGCGAAAATATGGCAACATACGGGATTGATCGGGTCGATGTCCGGCCCCTCCCCGTAGGTCCTCATGAGCCACGATTGCCTGTTCTGTAAAATCGCCCGGCACGAAATCCCCGCCCGCATTGTCCACGAAGACGACGAATTCCTCGCATTCCACGACATCAATCCGGCGGCTCCCGTGCATCTGCTGCTGATCCCGAAACATCACGTGGCCTCCCTGGCGGACATCGGCGTCGCCGACGGCGACTGGCTGGCCCGCATGCTGCGCCTGGCGCCCGAACTCGCCTTCGCCAACGGCTGCAATCCCATGCCCGCCGGCGGCTTCCGCCTGGTGTCCAACACCGGCGCCGAAGGCGGTCAGGAAATCGATCACCTGCATTTCCACATCCTGGGGGGCGAACGCCCCTGGTCAAACCGCGCGGCCCCCGCCGCCTAAGGAGTTCTCATGGGTAGCTTCAGCATCTGGCACTGGCTGATCGTCCTGGTCATCGTGGCCCTGATCTTCGGCACGAAAAAACTGCGCAACATCGGCGAGGATCTCGGCGGCGCCGTCAAAGGCTTCAAGAAAGGCATGAAGGACGCGCAGGACGAATCCACCACCACGCCGGCCGTCACCCAGCAGACCCGCGACGCCGATACCGTGGACGTCCAGGCCCGCGAAAAGACCGACGCCTGATCCCGACCGCCGCGCACCGGACCCGCCATGTTTGATGTCAGCTTCAGCGAACTGATGCTGATCGGCGTGATCGCGCTGATCGTCATCGGCCCCGAACGCCTGCCCAAGGTCGCCCGCACGGTCGGGCACCTGCTCGGCCGCGCCCAGCGCTACGTCAACGAGGTCAAGTCCGACATCCAGAAGGAAATGGACCTGAAGGAAATCGGCGACATCAAGCACCAGATGGAGGATGCCGCCCGTTCCGTGCAGTCCTCCATGACCTCGTCGGTGGACGACCTCAAGGCCGCCGTCACCCAGCCCACTCAGGCGCTCAAGGACACCCTGGACCAGGCCCGCCAGGCGCTGGACCCGCTATCCGCCCCCGCCGATGCCGCCGCATCCGGCACCGCTCCGGCCGATCCCGCCGTCGGCGCCCCCGCGATCCCGGCGCCGGCCACTGAACGGACCACCGCGCCGGCGCCCGAACCGGTGCCCGCCCCCCGGCCCGCCGCCACCGACACCAGCCATTGAAGCACGGCATGACAGACGCTTCCGACGCCTCGTCCCAGGACACGTTCATCTCCCACCTGATCGAACTGCGCACGCGCCTGTTGCGGGCCGTGATGGCCGTGCTGGGCATCTTCGTGGTGCTGTTCATCTATCCGGGCCCGTCGATGATCTACGACATCCTGGCCCAGCCCATGCTGGCCTCGCTGCCCCAGGGCACGCGCATGATCGCCACCGGGGTCATCACGCCCTTCATGGTGCCGATCAAGGTCACCTTGCTGGCATCCTTCGTGCTGGCCCTGCCGGTTGTCCTGTACCAGGCCTGGGCCTTCGTCGCCCCGGGCCTGTACCGCCACGAACAGCGCCTGGCGCTGCCCCTGATCATCTCCAGCACCCTGCTGTTCCTGCTGGGCATGGCGTTCTGCTATTTCGTGGTCTTCCACACAGTCTTCAACTTCATCGCCCACTTCGCGCCCCAGTCCATCACTCCGGCGCCGGACATCGAGGCCTACGTCAATTTCGTGCTGACCATGTTCATCGCCTTCGGCGTGACCTTCGAGGTTCCGATCGCGGTCGTCCTGCTGGTCAAGACCGGCATGGTCACGGTGAAGAAACTGCGCGAGATCCGCGGCTACGTGGTCGTCGGCGCCTTCGTCGTCGCCGCCGTGGTGACGCCGCCCGACGTCCTCAGCCAGATCCTGCTGGCCGCGCCGCTGTGCCTGCTGTACGAAATCGGCATCCTGGCCGGTGCCGCCATCGAAAAGCGCAAGCCGGCCCGGGACGACGCGGATTCAGCCCACGAGCCGGTCCGCACGGACGAGCCCACCGGCGAATCGGAAGACTGAATGCGGCCGACCCATCCCGCCGCCCGGCGGGTGGCCCTTCTTCCGGTCTAATTTCCGTCCAGCACCCGATCCTGCACCTCGCGGAAGGCGTCCGCCTTCCTGAACCCCACCACCCGGGCCTCGGGAATCAGGCGCCCCCGGGCATCGAAGAACAGGATGCCCGGCGGACCGAACAGGTCGAAGCGCGCCAGCAGGGCGCGATCCTCGTCCGTCATGCGGGTCACGTCCGCCTGCAGCAGCCGCATCCGGCCCATCCGTTCGGCAACGGCCGGATCGCTGAAGGTGAATTTCTCCATCTCCAGGCAGGACACGCACCAGTCGGCGTAGAAATCCAGCATCACGGGCCGGTCGGCGGCCTCCAGCCGCGCGTCCAGGTCCGCCAGCGACCGCACGCGCGTGAAGCGGGCGCGGATGGCGGCGGGATCCGTGGACGCCGACACGCCACCCGCTCCGGTCCCGCCCGCGCCGGCGGTGAACGGCGCCAGAGGGCGCAGCATGTCGTGCCCACCCGCCAACAGCCCGGCACCCTGCGCCAGTCCCCACAGGGCCAGCATCAGGGCCAGGGCGCGCGTCAACAGCCGCAGCGGCCCGGCCTCGCCCTCGCCCTGGGCGGCGGCTGACCAGGCCAGCAGGGCGGCCCACAACGCCAGCACGACCCAGCCGGCGACGTAAAGCCCGTCGGCCAGCAGCGGCCTCGCCATCCACCAGGCGGTGGCCAGCAGCAGCAGGCCGAAGCCCGCCTTCAGCGGCGTCATCCAGGCCCCGGCGCGCGGCATCAGGGCGCCGGCGCCCGCGCCCACGGCCAGCAGGAGCAGGCCCTCGCCCCAGGCCAGGGCGAACAGGGCGGCGCCGCCCACCACCACATCGCCGGTCTGCGAGATGAACAGCAGCACGCCGGCCAGCGGCGCGGCCACGCACGGCCCGACGATCAGGGCCGACAGCAGGCCCATCACGAACACGCCGCCCGCGCGGCCCCCCGGCAGGCGCCGCAGACGTGCCTGCATCGCCGACTGCAGGCCCACCGGGGCCTGCAGGGTGAAGACGTCCAGCATCGCCAGCGCGAACAGCGCCAGCAACACGGCGAAGGTGCCCAGCACCCAGGGCGACTGCAGCCAGGCAGCCAGGCCCGCGCCCAGCAGGCCGGCCGCCACGCCCAGGGCGGTATACACCAGGGACATGCCCAGCACGTAAATCGCCGCCAGCCCCAGGCCGCGCGCCCGGCCGACCACGCCCCCGCCTCCGGAGATCACGGCCAGCAGGATGGGCACCATGGGCAGCACGCAGGGCGTGAGCGACAGCAGGGCGCCCAGCGCCAGGCTCAGCGTCAGGATCTGCCACAGCGGCGCCTGGTGCAGCCAGGCCGCCATGCCCACGTCGCCCAGGTCCAGCCAGGATTCGCCGTCCGGTCCGGAGGCCGCGGACGAGGCCCCGGGCCCGCCCGCCGGGGGCGGCGCAGTCCCGGCTCCGGCGCCGCCGCGCAGGGCGGCCGACAGGCCGACGCCCGCGCCGGGCGCCCGTCCGGAGGAAGCCGAGGCGGAGGCGGGCGTCTCGTCGCGCGGCGGCGGCACCCGGTCGCGGACCTGCTCGCCGACCGCGCGGTAGCCGTCGCCATCGGCCTGCAGGACGAAGGTCTTCGTCATGGGCGGATAGCACAGGCCCTCGTCCGCGCAGCCCTGGCCGGTGACGGCGACCCGCAGGGGGCCCTCGGCGCCGGGCCTCAGGGCCGCACGCAGTGTCACGCCCCCATGGAAGACCTCCATGTCCTTCTCGAACGTGGGGTCGTACTTGACCTGCCCGCGCGGCAGCCGCAGGGCGTCCCCCCAGGCCGGCGCACGGGTCTCCGCATCCGCCGGCGTCAGGTCGGAGCGCCGGAACAGCAGCAGTCCGCCCCGGGCGTCTTCGATGCGCACCTCGAACCGGTCCTGGTACATGTAGTAGCCCGGCGCGATCTTCCAATGCACGTCCAGGGTCAGGGGGTCGGTCATGGCCGCCGATTCGACGAAGGCCAGTTCGGGATCCAGGAAGTCGTCCGCCGCCCGGACCGGGCCCGAGCCCAGCAGGCCGCACAGTGCCAGCAGCAGGATGCCCGTCAGGGCCGCGGCCCGGCGCGGCAAGCCGCGCGCGCGCATGAACAGGCACGAGCCCGGCGACAGCCACGGGCCAAGGTCCGACGGATACAGCATCGACAACTTCCTTGAATACGGCGACGGCGATACCCGTCAGGCGCCCTGGATGGCGGGACGGGTGGACTGGACGACCCAATCCAGGTAAGCGCGGCTGCCCGCGGGCACGCCCAGCACCATAAACTCGGGGATTTCGTAGGGATGCAGGTCGCACAGCCGCGCATACAGCGCGGGCAGCGTGTCCGCCGTGGTCTTGAACACGAGTTGGACTTCATCCGTGCCTTCGAGTTCCCCCTGCCACAGGTACATGGAGACGATGGCCGGCCCCACCTGGGCACAGGCCACCAGAGATTCCTCGACCAGCACGTGCGCGATGCGCTTGGCCAGGAGCTCGTCGGGCGCCGTGCTGAGCACCACCACGGTATCGGTGGAGGCGCCGGCCTGGCGCACCACCAGGGCGGGATCGCCGCCAGGTGTCTGTTCTTTCATGGTTTTCGGGCGCAGTGTGGGTATCGAATTCATTGTACCCGTGCTGACCCTGAGCATCCATGACCCAAGGCAAAACGGGCCCCGCAGGGCCCGTTTTGCCGATTCACCGCCCGGAAGGCGGCGCGGAGGACGACTTATTCGCCGGCCGGCGCCTCGGTTTCCGGACGGTCGACCAGTTCCATGTAGGCCATGGGGGCATTGTCGCCCTGGCGGAAGCCCATCTTCAGCACACGGGTATAGCCGCCGTTGCGGGCGGCGAAGCGCGGCCCGATGTCGTTGAACAACTTGGTGACGACGTCGCGATCGCGCAGGCGGGCGAAGGCCAGGCGGCGGTTGGCCAGCGTGGGGTTCTTGCCCAGGGTGATCAGGGGCTCGACCACGCGGCGCAGTTCCTTGGCCTTGGGCAGGGTGGTCTTGATGGCTTCGTGGGTCAGCAGGGAGACCGCCATGTTGCGGAACATGGCCAGACGGTGGCTGCTGGTGCGGTTCAGTTTGCGAAGGCCGTGACGATGGCGCATTTCGATTTCCTTTTGAATCTATGGAACCCGGATCTTCTATCGGATCGGGGACCCTCTGAACGAGTCGTCGCGCCGCATGCATCTGCGGCTTCGGGCTGTCTGCCGTGTTGCTCATCCTCGCGATAGCTATTGCCATCGCCGCGGTTCGCGCCTTGCATCCAACCCGAATCCACGGAGCCTGCTTACCGCCCGGCTTGTGCAAAGGGTCCCCACCGCGGCCCGGGTGGGGTTGAACCCCGGCCGCCGAAGCGACCGAGGCGGGATATTAGCACGCGCTCAGCCACGACGGTGGCCATGCGCATGCCGGTGCTGCGATCAGGGGCGCTCGAGGCCGACGGGCGGCCAGTTTTCCAGCTTCATGCCCAGGGTCAGGCCGCGCGCGGCCAGGACTTCCTTGATCTCGTTGAGCGACTTGCGACCCAGGTTCGGGGTCTTGAGCAGCTCATTCTCGGTGCGCTGAATCAGGTCGCCGATGTAGTAGATGTTCTCGGCCTTCAGGCAGTTGGCCGAACGCACCGTCAGCTCCAGGTCGTCGACCGGGCGCAGCAGCACCGGGTCGATCGGAGCCGACTGGCCGCCCACCGGCAGGCTGGTGGTCAACTGGCCGGCGTCCTTGTCGGCCAGCGACACGAACACGGAGATCTGGTCCATCAGGATGCGAGCCGACTGGCGCACGGCTTCCTCGGGGCTGATGACGCCGTTGGTCTCCACGTCCAGCACCAGCTTGTCCAGGTCGGTGCGCTGCTCGACGCGGGCGTTCTCCACGGCGTAGCTGACGCGACGCACGGGACTGAAGGAGGCGTCCAGGACGATCTGGCCGATGGTGGCCGAACGGTCGTCGACCAGGGCCCGCACATTGCCCGGCACGTAGCCGCGGCCCTGCTCGACCTTGACCTGCATTTCCAGGCGGCCGTTGTCGGTCAGGGTGGCGATCAGGTGATCCGGGTTGATGATCTCGACGTCGTGCGGCAGTTCGATGTCGCGGGCGCGGACCTCGCCGGGGCCCTGCTTGTTGAGCTGCAGCGTGACTTCGTCGCGGTTGTGGAGCTTGAACACCACGCCCTTCAGGTTCAGGAGGATGTCGACGACGTCCTCGCGCACTCCGGCGATCGTGGAATATTCGTGCACGACCCCGCTGATCTGGACTTCCGTGGGAGCGTAGCCCGCCATGGAGGACAGCAGGATGCGGCGCAGGGCGTTGCCCAGCGTGTGGCCATAGCCGCGCTCGAAGGGCTCCATCACGACCTTGGCATGATGGGCGCCCAGGGTTTCGACGGAGATGGTGCGGGGTTTCAGAAAACCTTGTGCAGACATGAATGTTCCTTTTCAATACCCTCGGCTCGTTACACCGATAAGGCTGACGGAAAACAAGAGGTAAAACCGCCGCCCCGGAGGGGGACGGCGGGCAGCGCACGCCGCCGATCTCGGGGGATCAGCGGGAATACAGTTCCACGACCATGGATTCGTTGACGTCGTGGGCGACGTCGGCGCGATCCGGGGCCTGCTTGAACACGCCCGACAGCTTGGCGGCGTCGACCTCGACCCACTGGGGCAAGCCGTTGCCGGTCGCCAGTTCCAGGGCTTCCTTGATGCGGGACTGGTTCTTCGCCTTTTCGCGCACGGTGACCACGTCGCCAGCCTTGACCAGCATCGAGGCGATGTCGGCGGTGCGGCCGTTCAGCTCGATGGCGCGGTGGTTCACCAGCTGGCGCGCTTCGGCGCGGGTGGAACCGAAGCCCATGCGGTAGACGACATTGTCCAGGCGCGATTCGAGCAACTGGATCAGCGTCTCGCCGGTGTTGCCACGGCGGCGATCAGCCTCGGCGAAGTACTTGCGAAACTGCTTTTCCAGCACGCCGTACATGCGCTTGAGCTTCTGCTTTTCACGCAGCTGCAGGCCGAAATCCGACGTGCGCGAACCCGAGATGCGGCCGTGCTGGCCGGGCTTGGATTCGAGCTTGCACTTGGAGTCCAGCGAACGGCGGGCGCTCTTCAGGAACAGGTCGGTGCCTTCGCGGCGCGAAAGCTTGCATTTGGGTCCAGTGTAACGAGCCAAGATGTTCCCCTTAGATACGACGACGCTTGGGCGGACGGCAGCCGTTGTGCGGCACCGGCGTGATGTCCGAAATGCTGGAGATCTTGATCCCCAGGGCATTCAGGGCGCGCACGGAGGATTCGCGGCCGGGGCCGGGGCCCTTGATGCGGACTTCCAGCGTCTTGATGCCGTATTCCTGGGCCACGCGGCCGGCGGATTCGGCGGCCACCTGTGCGGCGAACGGCGTCGACTTGCGCGAGCCCTTGAAGCCGGCGCCGCCGGACGTGGCCCACGACAGGGCATTGCCCTGGCGATCGGTGATGGTGATGATGGTGTTGTTGAAGGACGCGTGGACGTGGGCAATCCCGTCGGACACGTTCTTCTTGACTTTCTTGCGGACGCGCGCGGCGCCGCTCTGAGCTTTCGCCATGTTCTTTCCTCAGGTTATTTCTTCAGGGACGCTGCGGCGCGACGCGGGCCCTTGCGGGTGCGCGCGTTGGTGCGGGTGCGCTGGCCGCGCACCGGCAGACCGCGCTTGTGGCGCATGCCACGGTACGTGCCCAGGTCGATCAGGCGCTTGATCGACAGCTGCACTTCGCGGCGCAGGTCGCCTTCGATCGTGTAGCCGTTGATCTGTTCACGGATCTTTTCCAGTTCCTCGTCGGTCAGATCCTTGATCTTCTTCGAGTACTCGATGCCGGTCGCTTCGCAGATCTTGCGGGCGCGGGTGCGGCCGATGCCGAAGATGGCCGTCAGACCGATCTCGGCGTGTTGGTGCGGCGGAATATTGATGCCAGCAATACGGGCCATGACTGTTCCTCGTGAAATCCGTTATGCCCGGCCTTAGCCTTGGCGTTGCTTGTGACGCGGGTCGGTGCAGATGACGCGCACCACGCCGTGACGTTTGATGATTTTGCAGTTGCGGCAGATCCGCTTTACCGATGCCATTACCTTCATGGTGATCTCCTGGTTCTTGACCGGCCGCTACCTACTTGGAGCGGAAAACAATCCTGGCGCGCGACAGGTCATAGGGCGTGAGCTCCACTGTGACCTTGTCACCCGGAAGGATCCGGATGTAGTGCATACGCATCTTGCCCGAAATGTGGCCCAATACCATGTGGCCATTTTCCAGCTTGACGCGGAACGTTGCGTTGGGAAGGTTTTCGATGACCTCCCCTTGCATCTGGATGACGTCGTCCTTGGACATGTTCTTCAGCGCATGGGTAATCCCGCGGCGCCCTTGAAGTTCGCCTTCCGGAGCAGCGAGTCATACTGTTGGGACATCATGTAAGCCTGCGCCTGCGCCATGAAATCCATCGCGACGACGACGATGATCAGCAGGGACGTGCCGCCGAAATAGAAAGGCACGTTCCAGCGCATCTGCATCAGTTCGGGCAGCAGACAAACCAGCGTGACATAGATCGCGCCGGACAGCGTCAGCCGCATGAGGATCTTGTCGATGTAGCGGGCGGTCTGCTCGCCGGGACGGATCCCGGGCACGAAGGCGCCGCTCTTCTTCAGGTTGTCCGCCGTCTCGCGGCTGTTGAACACCAGCGCCGTGTAGAAGAAGCAGAAGAAAATGATCAGACCGGAATACAGCGTCACGTACAGCGGCTGCTGCGGCGACAGGGCCGCCGCCAGGTCGCCCAGCCAGCGCATGTTCGGGTTGCTGGAGAACCAGCTGGTGACCGTCGCGGGCAGCAGGATGATCGACGAGGCGAAGATCGGCGGGATCACGCCGGACATGTTCAGCTTCAGCGGCAGGTGCGAGGACTGGCCGCCATAGAGCTTGTTGCCCACCTGGCGCTTGGCGTAGTTCACCGTGATGCGGCGCTGGCCGCGCTCGACGAAGACCACGAAGTAGGTCACCCCCACCACCAGGGCCAGGATGAACAGCGCCGACAGGATGGACATCGAGTCCGTGCGCACCAGGTCCAGCATGCCGCCCAGCGCGCCGGGCAGACCGGCGACGATCCCGGCGAAGATCAGCAGCGAGATGCCGTTGCCCAGGCCGCGTTCGGTGATCTGCTCGCCCAGCCACATGATGAACATGCTGCCGGTGACCAGCGTCACGATCGTGGTGAAGCGGAACAGCAGGCCCGGGTCGATGACCAGGCCCGGCTGGGATTCCAGGGCGACCGAAATCCCGACCGCCTGGAACAGCGCCAGGAACACCGTACCGTAGCGGGTGTACTGGGTGATCTTCCGTTGCCCGGACTGGCCTTCCTTCTTGATAGCTTCCAGAGTCGGCACGACCACCGCCATCAGCTGCATGATGATGGATGCCGAGATGTACGGCATGATCCCCAGCGCCAGCACGGAGAAGCGTTCCAGGGCGCCGCCGGAGAACATGTTGAACAGGCCCAGGATGCCGCCCTGATTCTGCTGGAACAGGTCCGCCAGCGCGTCCGGATTGATGCCGGGCACGGGAATGTGGGTCCCCAGGCGGTAGACGATCAGGGCGAGCACGAGGAACAGGATGCGGCGCTTGAGGTCGCCGTATCCCGCGCTGGGCTTATGTGCCTGAGCTTTGGCCACAGCCGCCCCTTACGCCAGCGACCCGCCGGCCGCTTCGATCGCGGCGCGAGCGCCGGCCGTCGCATTGATTCCGCGCAGAGTGACCTTGCGGGACAGTTCGCCGGTCTTGATGACCTTGACGGTGCGGACCAGGTCGCCGACCAGGCCTGCGGCCTTCAGGACCTGCAGGTCGATCTCGTCGACCGGCAGCGCCTGGAGGTCCGACAGGCGGACTTCGGCGAACAGGTGGCGGCCCAGCGGCGTGAAGCCGCGCTTGGGCAGGCGGCGCTGCAGCGGCATCTGGCCGCCTTCGAAACCGACCTTGTGGAAACCGCCCGCGCGGGACTTCTGGCCCTTGTGGCCGCGGCCGGCGGTCTTGCCCAGACCCGAGCCGATGCCCCGGCCCACGCGGCGGCGGGGGCGCTTGGCGCCTTCGGCGGGAGCGAGCGTGTTCAGTTGAGTGACGGACATCTGAATTCCTTTAGGCTTCCGAGACGGTGACCAGATAATCCACCTTGCGGATCATCCCACGGACCTCGGGCGTATCGACCAGGACGCGGCTGCTGTTCACCTTGCCCAGGCCCAGGCCGCGCACGGTGGCGCGGTGGGACTTGTGCGTGCCGATGACAGAGCGCACGAGCGTGACTTTGATTTGCTTCTGTGCCATGTCTTACCCCAGGATCTCTTCGACGGTCTTGCCGCGCTTGGCCGCGATTTCCGCGGGCGTGGAGCAGGCGCGCAGACCGTTGAGCGTCGCACGGACCATGTTGTACGGGTTGCTCGAACCGAGGCTCTTGGCCACGACGTTGCGCACGCCCATGACGTCGAAGATCGCGCGCATCGGGCCGCCGGCGATCACGCCGGTACCTTCGGCGGCGGGCGAGATCAGCACCGTCGAGGCACCGTGCTTGCCGACCACGGTATGGTGCAGCGTGCCGTTCTTCAGGGCCACCTTGAGCAGACCGCGGCGGGCCTGTTCCATGGCCTTCTGGACGGCGACCGGCACTTCGCGGGCCTTGCCCTTGCCCATGCCGATGCGGCCGTCGCCGTCGCCGACCACGGTCAGCGCGGCGAAGCTCATGGTGCGGCCGCCCTTGACGACCTTGCTGACGCGGTTGACCGCGATCATCTTTTCACGCATGCCATCGTCGCGTTCCTGCTCCGGGGCGTGCTTGCCTTGTGCTTTAGCCATGTGATTCCCTTAGAACTTCAAGCCGGCTTCACGCGCGGCTTCGGCCAGCGCCTTGACGCGGCCATGGTAACGGAAGCCCGAACGGTCGAAGGCGACGAGTTCGATGCCGGCAGCCTTGGCCTTCTCGGCCACGCGCTTGCCGACCAAGCTGGCGGCGGCGGCGTTGCCGCCATTGGCCTTCTGGCTGGCGAGTTCCTTGCGGACCTCGGGCTCGAGCGTCGAGGCGCTGACGAGCACGCGGTCGCCTTCCGGCGAAATGATGTTGGCGTAGATGTGCAGATTCGTGCGATGCACCGCCAGGCGATGCACGCGCAGTTCGTGAATCTTGCGGCGGGTGGCCGCGGCACGACGCAAACGGGAAGTTTTCTTGTCCATGATTCGTCCTTGCCTGCGTGCTTATTTCTTCTTGGTTTCTTTCAGGATCACGCGTTCGTCCGCGTAGCGCACGCCCTTGCCCTTGTAGGGCTCGGGTTCGCGATAGGCGCGGATTTCGGCGGCGACCTGGCCGACGGCCTGCTTGTCGGCACCCTTGACCACGATTTCGGTCTGGGAGGGACACTCGATCTTGATCCCGTTGGGGATGTCGTGCAGGATATCGTGCGAGAAGCCCAGCTGCAGCTTCAGGGCGTTGCCCTGGACCTGGGCGCGGAAGCCCACGCCGACCAGGTTCAGGCGGCGTTCGAAGCCGGCGCTGACGCCCGTGACCATGTTGTTCACCAGCGCGCGCACGGTGCCCGACATGGCGTTGGCCTGGCGGGAATCGTTGGCGACGACGAAGGTGAGCTGGCCGTCTTCCTGGGAGACCCGGACGTTGCCGTCCAGGGACTGGGTCAGGGTGCCCAGCGGGCCCTTGACGACGATCTGCCCGGCGCTGATGGTGGCTTCGACGCCTTTCGGCAGCGCGACGGGGTATTTGGCGATGCGTGACATGGTTGAGCTCCTTATGCCACGTAGCAGAGCACTTCGCCGCCGACACCGTTGGCGCGGGCCTTGCGGTCCGTCATGACGCCGCGGGGGGTCGAGACGATCGCCACGCCCAGGCCGTTCATGACCTGGGGAATGGCGTTGCTGCTCTTGTAGATGCGCAGGCCGGGACGCGAGACGCGGTCGATGCGCTCGATCACCGGACGGCCGGCATAGTATTTCAGGGTGATTTCCAGTTCCGGCTTGGCCTGTTCGCCGCCGATACGGAAATCCTCGATGTAGCCTTCGTCCTTCAGCACGGCGGCGATGGCCGCCTTCAGCTTGGAGGAGGGCATGGAAACCGACGTCTTGTTGACCATTTGCGCGTTGCGCACGCGGGTCAGCATATCGGCGATGGGATCGCTCATGCTCATGTGTGATTCTCCTACCAGCTGGCCTTGGTCATGCCGGGCACTTCGCCGCGCATGGCCATTTCACGCAGTTTGTGGCGGGTCAGCCCGAACTTGCTGAACACGCCGCGGGGGCGGCCCGTCACCACGCAGCGATTGCGCTGGCGGGTGGGGTTGGCGTTGCGCGGCAGCTGTTGCAGCGCCAGGCGAGCCTGATAGCGTTCTTCGTCGGATTTCGACTGGTCGGCGATGATCGCCTTCAGCGCGGCGCGCTTGGCGGCGAATTTCTCGGCCAGCTTGGCGCGCTTGATATCGCGATTGATGAGGGAAAGTTTTGCCACGTCAGCCCCTTAGTTGCGGAAGGGGAAGCTGAATGCGCTCAACAGCGCCTTGGCTTCCTCGTCGGTCTTTGCGGTGGTGGTGATGCTGATGTTCATCCCGCGCACGGCATCGATCTTGTCGTACTCGATTTCCGGGAAGATGATCTGTTCTTTCACACCGATGTTGTAGTTGCCGCGGCCGTCGAAGGCACGGCCCGACACGCCACGGAAGTCGCGCACGCGGGGCAGGGCGATCGAGATCAGGCGATCCAGGAATTCATACATGCGCTGGCCGCGCAGAGTAACCATGCAGCCGATCGGATAGTCTTCGCGGATCTTGAAGCCGGCGATGGCCTTGCGGGTCTTGGTGACCACTGGCTTCTGGCTGGCGATCTTGGTCATGTCGCCGACGGCGTTCTCGATGACCTTCTTGTCGGCGACGGCTTCGGACACACCCATGTTCAGGGTGATCTTGGTGATGCGGGGAACCTGCATCACCGACTGGTAGCTGAACTTCGCCTGCAGGTCGGCAGCGACCTTGGAGCGATAGAAATCTTGTAAACGAGCCATTTTGTGCGCGCCCCTTATGCCTTCGCGCCAACGACGGCGCCGTTGGAGCGGAAAATGCGAACCTTGGCGCCATCCACGACCTTGACGCCGACGCGGTCGCCCTTGCCGGTTTCGGGGTTGTAGATCGCCACGTTCGAGATGTGGATGGGCAGGGTCTTGTCGACGATGCCGCCGGGCGTGCCCGCCATGGGATTGCCCTTGGCGTGCTTCTTCACGACGTTGATGCCTTCGACCAGCACGTGGTCGGCATCGACGCGGGCCACCACGGTGCCGCGGCGACTGCGGTCGCGGCCGGACAGCACGATGACTTCGTCGCCTTTGCGAATGTTTTGCATGATCGGCTCCTTTACAGCACTTCGGGCGCCAGGGACACGATCTTCATGAACTTCTCGGTGCGCAGTTCGCGCGTGACCGGTCCGAAGATGCGCGTGCCGATGGGCTCGAGCTTGGCGTTGAGCAACACGGCCGCGTTGCCGCCGAAGCGGATCAGCGAGCCGTCCTTGCGGCGGACGCCCTTGGCGGTGCGCACCACCACGGCGTTGTAGATTTCGCCCTTTTTGACGCGCCCGCGGGGAGCCGCTTCCTTGACGGACACCTTGATGACGTCGCCAATGGCGGCATAACGGCGCTTGGAGCCGCCCAGCACCTTGATGCACATCACTGAACGCGCACCCGTGTTGTCGGCCACGTCCAGCGTGGTCTGCATTTGGATCATGATTTTTCCTGTTCCAACTTAACAACGAAGCCCAGGGCATGAATCCCCGGCCACGCAGCCAGTTTTGGTCCCGTCAGGCATACTTGGCTCGCCGCTTGGGTTCGCCAATTGGTTGGCCAAGTACACCCTGGGTTGAAATTCGATAACAACCATTGCCCAAAGCAAGGGTCCGGCGCGATGCCACGCGAAAGCCACGCACAAAGAATGGCTCATGACAAACCGCACCCTATAGGGCAAGACAGCCATTATAGGATGCCGATGTGGGCATGGCAAGCCCTTTCTGAAAAATGTTGGCGCACGGCGGCGCGCTCACGCGGCGCGCGGCAGCGCGCCGTATTCCATCACCATCCGGCGCGTGCCCTGATCCTCGGCATCATCCACATAAACGCGCATGCCCATGCCGATCGCGGTTTCAGTGACGGCCACCATCATCTGCACGCCGCCCGGACTGGCCAGCAGTTCGCGCACAAAGGTCCCGCCCAGCTTCACATAGGCGAAATCGACCTCGTGGATCTGGCGCAGGGCGTCGGGCTGCTGGTCCAGGCCGCGCAACCCGACGTGCGCGCCGGCCGCGATGATGCCCCGCGCGAAGGCCCGGAAGGCTTCCAGGTGGCGGCTCAGGCCGTAGGCGTCGAGTTCCACCACCAGGCGATGCAGCAATTCGGGGTCGGCGTTGCCGCAGATCTGGCGGATCTCATCCAGGTACTGCGCGTCCAGGATCGAGGCGATCGACATGCGGATGACCAGGACGCCGTCATGCTCGCCCAGCCAGTTCAGCGCCAGGCACAGCGCACGCATGTCGCAGGCCGGGGACAGGCCCAAGCGCGCGGCGGCCGGCATGAACAGGAAGCCGGACATGCGCGGCTGGTCGGGATCGTCTTCCTGCAGCGCCAGCGCGGCCTCGTGGCGGTCGTCGACGTCGTCGCCCTCGTATTGGACGCGGCGCACGTCCAGTGACAGGCGGTCGTGATCCAGCGCCTGGCTGATCAGGGTGCGCCAGGACGCCTCGCCCATCAGCAGCTCGCCGTCCTCGTGGTCGGCGTAGGACAGGAACTCGATTTCCTCGTGGCCGGCGCTCTCGGCGCACATCAGGGCCTGGTCCAGGCGCGTCAGGACTTCCTTGGTGGTGCACTGCATGGTGTAATCCGTCAGGGCATAGGCCCAGCGCGACAGGTTGTGGCTGTCGAGCTTGACCCGCAAGGTTTCGAGCAGCTCGCGCAGTTTCTGCACCGGACGCATGACCTCGGGCCCGCCGCCCACGGGGAACAGCACCACGAAGTCGCCGCCGGTCAGCCGCGCGGGCAGCGCCCGCGCCTGCGGGGACTCGTTCAGCAGTTCGATGATGCGCCGCCCCAGCAGCCGCAGCCAGTCGTCCAGTTCCTGGCGTTCCGTCTGGTTCTGCAGCCGCGCCATGTCGCGGCTGCGCACCAGCAGCACATAGCCGCTGACCGCGCCCTGGCGGGAATCGTCGCGCAGCATGCGCTTGAGCTCGTTCAGGAAATAGCTGCGGTTGGCCAGGCCGGTGACCGGATCGCGGTTGAGTTCGATTTCCAGCCGCTCGATGCGCGCCATCTGTTCGTCCATCGTGGGCGCGACGCGTTCGCGGACGTCGTCCATGAGCTCGGCGTCCTCGACCGGCTCGGTGCGCTTGATCTTGATTTCGGGCGCGTCGACCACGGCGGCGGACAGCTCGCGCCGCACCCGGGCCGCCAGCGCGACGACGAACAGGGCCCAGAAAGCCGCCAGCCCCAGGGCCAGCCAGGTCCATTGCTGCACGTGCGTCCAGAGCGCGTCGCGCGCCGGCCCCGGATCCAGGGTCAGCCGCAGCGCGCCGATGCCCGCGACCTGCCGGGAGGCCTGATGGGGCTGGATGTCGGCCAGGGAAGTGAACCAGTCCGGCGCATCCCCGGCGAGGCGCCCCGGACGGCGGGACTGGAAGGCGGGTGCCGCCGGATCATCGGGCGTGAACGCCAGGTCGGAAAAACGCCCTTGCTGGAAGGCCGCGTCCAGCACCCTTGCACGCGCGACGGCGTCGGGCTGGGCGCTGACCAGCAGGGCCAGCGTGGCGACGGCGTTCTCGCCGTCGGTCTGCAGCTGGGCATCGAGCCGTCGCTCCATCAGGCTGGTGCCCATCGCCAGCATGCCCACGAGGATGCAGGCGATGACCAGGGACGAAATCACCAGCAGCTGTCGCACGGAAGCCATCGCGCACCCTCTAGGACCATGGAAACGAATCCTTGAAAGTGTATCCTGGACGCGGCATTTCCCCAAGAAACCAATCATTGGCGCACACCCGCCTCCCCCTGCGTTCTAAGGGGTAACACGGATACCCAATCCAGGCAGGTTGTGTATAGTTTTAAAACAAACGTTTGAATTAATCCATGGCCACCTCCCGCTCGACTCTCACCCGCGATGCCATCCTCGACGCCGCCGAACGCCTGTTCGCCGAGCACGGGCACGACAACACGTCCATGCGCCAGATCACGCAGGCGGCGGGGGTGAACCTGTCCGCCGTGAACTACCATTTCGGTTCCAAGGATGCCCTGGTCGAGGCCGTGTTCCAGCGCCGCCTGGACGCGCTGAACGACGAGCGCCTGAGCATCCTCGACGACCTCGAGGCCAAGGCCGGCGGCCAGCCCCTGAAGCCTTCCGCCATCGTCGAAGCCTACTTCGGTCCCCTGGTGCGCCACGCCTGCAGCGCCGGCGCCGAGCGACGCGCCTTCATGCCGCTGCAATCCAGCACCATGTCCGACCCGAACGGCGCCATCAGCGCCCTGTTCGCCGCCGAACGCTCGGCGGTCGCGCACCGCTTCACCCGGGCGCTTCTGACCTCGCTGCCCGGCGTGCCGGAGGCCGAGATCGTCTGGCGCTTCCACTTCATGCTGGGCGCCACGGCCTACGCCATCATGGGCGCCGAAAGCTCCAGCCGGGCCATGAACCTGCCCGGCGACACCAGCAATATCGACGCCCAGGCCCTGCTCAGCCGCCTGATGGCCTTCCTGCTGGGCGGCCTGCGCGCCCCGCTGTCGACCGGCGCGCCGCTACCGGGAGCCCCCGCATGACGTTCCTTCTGATCCTCCTCGCCCTGCTGCTGGCGGCCACCGTCTTCGTGCTGGCCAGCCACGACTTGCGTGTCAGACACCTCAGCCGCCCGCTGTACCGGACCTTCCGCCGCATCCTGCCGCGCATGTCGGACACCGAGCGCGAAGCCCTGGAGGCGGGCACCGTCTGGTGGGAAGGCGAGCTCTTCCGCGGTCGCCCCAGCGCCCGCGCCCTGCACGCCATCCCCGCCCCACGCCTGACCGAGGCCGAACAGGATTTCCTGGACAATGAAGTCGAGACCGTCTGCGCGATGGTGGACGACTGGCGGGTCACCCGGCAGGACCTGGACATCCCCGCCGACGCCTGGGAATACATCAAGACGCACCGCTTCTTCGGCATGATCATCCCGAAGGAATACGGCGGACTGGGCTTCTCGGCGCTGGCGCACTCCGCCGTGGTCGCCAAGCTGTCCACGCGCTGCTCCGCGCTGTCGGTCACCGTCATGGTGCCCAATTCCCTGGGGCCGGCCGAACTGCTGCTGCACTACGGCACCGACGAGCAGAAGAACCACTACCTGCCGCGTCTGGCTCGCGGCGAGGATATCCCGGCCTTCGCCTTGACCAGCCCCTGGGCCGGCTCGGATGCCGCCGCCATCCCCGACCACGGCATCGTGTGCAAGGGCGAGTGGCAGGGCCGCGAAGTCCTGGGCATGCGCGTCACCTGGGACAAACGCTACATCACCCTGGGGCCGGTGTGCACCATCCTGGGCCTGGCCTTCCGCCTGTACGACCCCGACGGCCTGCTGGGCGACACGCCCGACCTGGGGATCACCTGCGCCCTGGTGCCGGCCGACCACCCCGGCGTGGAAACCGGCCGCCGCCATTTCCCGCTGGACGCCATGTTCATGAACGGCCCCACGCGCGGACAGGACGTGTTCATGCCGCTGGACTTCATCATCGGTGGGCCGGCCATGGCCGGTCAGGGCTGGCGCATGCTGATGGAATGCCTGGCGGCGGGACGCTCGATCTCGCTGCCCTCGTCCTACACCGGCATGGCCAAGCTCACCGCGCGCGCCGTGGGCGCCTACACCGTGGTGCGCGACCAGTTTCGCACCCGCATCCACAAGTTCGAAGGCATCGCCGAGGCCCTGGCGCGCATCGGCGGCCACACCTACCTGATGGACGCGGCCCGCGTCATGACGGCCGGCGCCGTGGACCTGGGAGAAAAGCCCGCCGTGGTCTCGGCCATCGTCAAATACCACGTCACCGAGCGCGGCCGCATCGTGGTCAACGACGGCATGGACATCATCGGCGGCAAGGGCATCTGCCTGGGCCCGCGGAACTTCCTGGGCCGCGCCTACCAGCAGATCCCGGTGGGCATCACCGTCGAGGGCGCCAACATCCTCACGCGCAGCCTGATCATCTTCGGCCAGGGCGCGATCCGCTGCCATCCCTACGTGCAGGACGAAATGCGCGCCGCCCAGGCCGCCGATCCCGAACAGGGGCTGCCGGACTTCGACCGCGCCTTCTGGGGCCATGCGCGCCATACCGTGATCAACACGCTGCGCGCCGTCGGCCACGGCTTCACGAACGCACTGCTGGCCCGCCCCGACACGGCCGTCGCCCCGGAAATGGCCCGCTACTATCGGCAGCTGACACGCTTCTCGGCAGCCTTCGCCACCCTGGCCGACGTGTCCATGCTGACACTGGGCAGTTCGCTGAAGCGCCGCGAGTCGATCTCCGCCCGCCTGGGCGACATTCTGTCGCAGCTCTACCTGATTTCCGCCACGCTGAAGCGCTACCAGGACGAGGGCCGCCAGGCCGCCGACGCGCCACTGGCGCACTGGGCGATCCAGGATGCGTTCCGACGCGCCCAGGACGCCTTCGCCGGCGTGCTGGCCAACTTCCCAAACCGCCCCCTGGCCTGGACCCTGCGTGCGCTGCTGTTCCCCTGGGGCCTGCCGTTCGCCGCGCCGTCCGACAAGCTCTCCTCGGCCGTGGCCGACGCGATCAGCCAGCCCGGCGGCGCGCGCGACCGCCTGACGCAAGACATCTACGTCCCCCGGGATCCGGACGAGCCTGTCGGCGCCATCGAAGCCGCCTTCGCCGCCGTGCTGGATACGCAGGCCATCGAGGCCCGCATGCGTGAATTCGAAAAGACTGGCCGCGTGCCGGCCGCCGACCCGCGCGCCAACGTGCGCGACATGGCCGAGGCCATCCATGCGGCCGGCGGCATCACCGACGACGAACTGAACCGCATCCGCGCGCGCAACGCGCTGCGCGACCGCGTCATCGCCGTCGACGACTTCGCCCCCGACCTCCAGGGCACGTCCCGGGCCGAATCCGAAGGAGTCCGATCCTGATGGCCTTCGAACCCGTCTACATCATCGACGGGGCGCGCAGCCCCTTCCTCAAGGCCCGCAACGCGCCGGGCCCGTTCTCCGCGTCCGACCTGGCCGTGCAGACGGGCCGCGAGCTGCTGCTGCGCCAGCCCTTCGCCCCCACGGAACTGGACGAGGTCGTGATCGGCTGCGCGGCGCCTTCGGCCGACGAAACCAACATCGGCCGGGTGATCGCCCTGCGTCTGGGCTGCGGCGATCGCGTGCCCGGCTGGACGGTGATGCGCAACTGCGCCTCCGGCATGCAGGCGCTGGACTCCGCCGCCATGGGCCTGCAGACCGGCCGCCACGACCTGGTCCTGGCCGGCGGCGTGGACGCGCTGTCGCGCGCGCCGCTGCTGTTCCCCGACGAAATGGTCCACTGGCTGGCCCAATGGAACCAGGCCCGCGCCCTGGCGCAGCGCCTGCCGCTGCTGCGACGCTTCCGCCCCTCGTACTTCAAGCCTGTGATCGGCCTGCTGAAAGGCCTGAGTGATCCGGTGATCGGCCTGTCCATGGGGCAGACCGCCGAAAACCTGGTCCATCGCTTCGGCCTGACGCGCGAACAGCTCGACGCCTACGCGGCGCAGAGCCATGCCCGCGCCCTGGCCGCGCGCGGCCGGGGGGCCTTCGGCGAAATCGTGCCCCTGGTCGACGCCAAGGGCGCGCTGTACGCGGACGACGACGGCGTGCGCGCGGATTCCACGCCGGAAAAGCTCGCCCGGCTCAAGCCCGTCTTCGACAAGCCCTACGGCAACATCACGGCGGGCAACAGCTCCCAGGTCACCGACGGCGCGGCGCTCCTGCTGCTGGCGTCGGCACGCGCCGTGCGCGAACGCGGCCTGCGGCCCGTCGCCCGCATCGTCGACGCCCAATGGGCCGCCCTGGATCCCGCCGTCATGGGCCTGGGCCCGGTGCACGCGGCCTCGGCCATCCTGGCGCGCCACGCCCTGGGCCTGAACGACCTGGACTTGTGGGAAATCAATGAAGCCTTCGCCGCTCAGGTGCTAGGCTGTCTCGCCGCCTGGCGCGACGAATCGTGGTGCCGGGAACACCTGGGGCGCGATGCGCTGGGAGACCTGGACATGGACCGGCTGAACGTGGACGGCGGCGCCATCGCGCAGGGCCATCCGGTGGGCGCGTCGGGCGCCCGCATCGTGCTGCATCTGGTGCGCGCCCTGCAGGCCAGGGGCCTGCGCCGGGGCATGGCCGCCATCTGCATCGGCGGCGGCCAGGGCGGCGCCATGCTGGTCGAGCTCTGCGGACAGGAGGGACTGGCATGAGCTTCGAATCCCTGGGCCTGCGTCATTTCCATTGCGCGGTGGACCCGCAGGGCATCGCCTGGCTGACCATCGACTGCGCCGGCAGCGCCGTCAACCGCCTGTCGGGCGACGCGCTGGCGGAATTGGGCCGCGTCCTGGACTATTTCCAGTCCACCCCGCCCGCCGCGATGGTGATCCGCTCGGGCAAGGCCGCCGGCTTCGTCGCGGGCGCCGACATCGACGAGTTCTCCCGGTTGAACGACGCCGCCACGGCGCGCGCCTTCGTCGAACGCGGCTGGACGACCTTCAACCGTCTGGCGGCGGTATCCTGGCCGACCCTGGCCCTGATCCAGGGCCATTGCATGGGCGGCGGCCTGGAACTGGCTCTGGCGTGCCGCTACCGGATCGTCGTGGACCAGCCCGACACGCGCCTGTCGCTGCCCGAAGTCATGCTGGGCATCTTTCCCGGCTGGGGCGGCATGCTGCGCCTGCCCCGGCGCGTGGGCGCGCCGCTGGCCCTGGACATGATGCTGACCGGCCGGGCGCTGGACGCGCGCCGCGCCGCGTCGGCCGGGCTGGCCGACCTGTGCGTGCCGCCCCGCCTGGCGGAACAGTCCGCCGCGCGCCACGTCCTGTCCGGCCAGCCGGTGCGCGGTCCCCGGGGCAAGGACGCCTGGCTCAGCCATCCGATCCTGCGACCGCTGCTGCTGCGCCAGGCCCGCAAGACTCTGGAAAAGCGCGACCCGCAGGGCCACTACCCGGCCCCGCGCGCCATCCTGGAGATCTGGGCGCATCACGGCGGCGACGCGCTGGCCGCGCCCGGGCTGATCGACGGCATCGTCCAGTCCGGCACCGCTCGCAACCTGCTGCGCGTGTTCCGCATGCAGGAACGCCTCAAGTCCTTCGGCAAAGCCGGGGGCCGGCCGCCCGTGCGGCACGTCCACGTGGTGGGCGCGGGCGTGATGGGCGGCGACATCGCGGCCTGGTGCGCGCTCAAGGGCCTGACCGTCACCCTCCAGGACACGGACCGCACGCGCATCGCCCAGGCCATCGGCCGCGCCCAGGCGCTGTATGCCCGCAAGGTCCGGCCCGCCCGCGAGGCGAGGCTGACCGCCGACCGCCTGATCCCGGACCCGGACGGCCTGGGCATCGCCCGCGCCGACCTGGTCATCGAGGCCATCAGCGAGAACCTGGGAGCCAAGCGCGGTCTGTACGCCGCCATCGAACCACGCCTCAAGGACGGCGCGCTGCTGGCGACCAACACCTCCAGCCTGTCGCTGGAGGACCTGGGCCGCGACCTGGCGCGGCCGGAACGCCTGGTGGGGATCCACTTCTTCAATCCGGTCGCGAAGATGCCCCTGGTCGAGGTCGTAGCCGCGGATGGCACCGACCCGCGCGCCCAGGCCGCCGCCTGCGCCTTCGTCGGCCGGATCGGCAAGCTGCCCCTGCCGGTGAAGAGCGTGCCCGGCTTCCTGGTCAACGCCGTGCTGGCGCCCTACATGCTGGAAGCCATGCGCTGCGTGGACGAGGGCCTGCGCCCCGAGACCATCGACGCCGCGATGAAGGCCTTCGGCATGCCCATGGGGCCGATCGAACTCGTCGACACCGTGGGCCTGGACATCGCCCGCGACGCCGGCGCGCAGCTGACCGGCGGGGCCGAGCCGCCCGCCTGCCTGGCGCGCCACCTGGACCGCGATGAACTGGGCCGCAAGTCCGGCCAGGGCTTCTACCGCTGGCGCGAGGGCAAGCCCGTCCGCGCCGAAGCCGGTACGGCCCCGGCCGGGCTGGCGCGCCGCCTGCTGCAACCCTTGATCGACGCCACCCGCCGCCAGCTGGCGGCCGGCGTCGTCGCCGATTCCGAACTCGCCAACGCGGGCGTGATCTTCGGAACGGGCTACGCACCCTATACAGGGGGACCCATGACATTAGAAGACGATTGATTTCGCCCTGAAGCCGGTCTGATCCCGGCCCCGTCGCCGACCTGAACGACGCTGCGCGAATCGCGCGGCGGGGGGAGTTTTTGCTGATTTGATTTGAAAGGCCGCAAGCACCCGCCGCGCGGCCAGGGGACGTTCGTCCCTGGATTTTAACCCTAAGCCCGATGTGGTTGGTCGGGCAGCACCCAATCGCAGGCATGCCTGCGCACGAAGACGACTTTTCATCCATACATCCGGAGGTGACACGATGAAAACGCAACACACGCTCAAGACCCTGTCGGCCCTGATCCTGGGCCTGGGCGCCATGGGCGTCGCCCACGGCGCCGGCTTCCAGCTGCTGGAGCAGAACGGCAGCGGCCTGGGCAACGCCTACGCCGGCTCCGCCGCCATCGCGGAGGATGCCAGCACCGTCTACTACAATCCCGCCGGCATGACGATGCTGCCGGGCATGAACGTCAGCGCGGGCGCTGTGGCGATCAAACCGAGCTTCAAGTTCTCGAACGACGGCAGCACCGGGCCGACGCACTTCGGCGGCAACCCCCTGGGCCCGCTCGGCGGTCGCCCGACCGGCGGCCCCGATGGCGGCGACGCGGGTTCCTGGGCGGCCGTGCCCGACGCCTACTTCACCTGGCAGGTGAATCCGCGCATCTGGCTGGGCCTGGGCGTTGGCGCGCCCTTCGGCCTGATGACCGACTACGAGGAAGGCTGGGCCGGACGCTACCACTCGGAGAGATTCTCCATCAAGAGCCTCAACATCAACCCGTCCATCGCCTTCAAGGCCACCGACACGCTGTCCTTCGGCCTGGGCGTGAACTACATGCACCTGGACGCGGACTATCGCAAGGCGCAATATGCGGCGGTCGTACACCCCTTGGCCGGTCTGCTCGGGACCGGCGACCTGGAGGCCCGCGTCAAGGCCAAGGGCGACGCCTGGGGCTGGAACGCCGGGGTCTTGTGGCAGGCCACGCCGGACACGCGCTTCGGCCTGTCCTACCGCTCCAGAGTCAAGATCGACGCGGACGGCACCACCAAGGTCAGCAACCGATCCCTCAACGCGGTCGCCGCCGGCGCGCTCACCGGCCTGGGCGTCATCGGCACCCATGACGCCGAGACCACGGTCGAACTGCCCGATACCGCCATCTTCAGCGTGGTGCACCAGTTGAACGACCGCTGGACCCTGCTGGGCGACGTGTCCTGGACCGGCTGGAGCAGTATCCCGGAGCTGAAGATCAAGAACAGCGGCATCCCGGACGCCGAACTGGATCTGCGTTTCAAGGACTCCTGGCGCGTGGCCCTGGGCGCGCACTACCGCTACAACGATACCTGGACCTTCAAGGGCGGCGTGGCCTGGGACCAGTCGCCGGTGCGCGACGACGCCTTCCGCCCCGCGTCCCTGCCCGACAACGACCGCTACTGGGTGTCCCTGGGCGCGCAATACCGCTTCAACAAGAACACCAAGGTCGATGTCGGCTACGCCCACCTGTTCGTGAAGGACACCTCGGTGAACAACACGTCCGACCCCAAGGGCGCCGGCGTGTTGAAGGGCAGCTACGACAGCAGCGCGGACATCATCGGCGTGCAGTTTTCGCATCAGTTCTGAGCGAGCCGACCGTGAGCCTGGCATGAAGTTGTCGCAGTTGAAACGCCTGCCGCCCCGGTGGCGGGCGCGTGCCATGCGCACGGGCTTCAATCTCCATCCGGCCTTCCGCTCGACGGGAGGGCGGGTGGAATACGTGTCCCACGACCTGCTGCACGTGCGCGTGCGTCTGGCACTGACGCGGCGCACGCGCAACATCGTGGGCTCGATCTTCGGCGGCTCACTGTTCTCCGTGACCGACGGCGTGCACGTGGGAATGCTGATGGCCCGCCTGGAACGGGACGCCATCATCTGGGACAAGGCCGCCGAGATCCGCTACCGCAAGCCCGCATTCCGCACGCTGTACGCGGACTTCGTCCTGACCGAGGCCGAACTGCGGAGCATCCGCGAAGAACTGGACCTCAATCACGAGGCCGAGCGGGTCTACCAGGTGGACCTGAAGGATGCCGACGGCACGGTGCACACGGAAGTCCGGCGCACCATCTACCTGGCCGACAAGGCCTACTACAAACAACGCAAGCCGCGCCCCGGCGCGGCGGGAGACGCATCATCATGACCCATCCGAACACTCCGGTCTCATGGAGCCCCCTTGACGCCGCGCGCCGCCCGCCTCGCGGCCTGCTGCGAGGCACGTTCGCCGCCCTGGTCCTGGCCGCCGCCAGCCTGTGCGCGGCCCCGCCCGCCCTGGCCCTGACCGTGGCCAACGTGGACGTGCCGGAACAGCAGTCGGTCGCGGGCCAGAACCTGATGCTGAACGGCGCCGGGCTGCGCCAGCGCTTCGTCTTCCACGTCTACGTCGCCGCCCTGTACCGGCCGCGGCCGACGAAGGACGCCGAGGCGATCCTGAACAGCGCCGAGCCGCAGATGCTGCGCCTGACCCTGCTGCGCGACATCAACAGCAAGGCGCTGACCGACGCGCTCAACGACGGGCTGAAGGCCAACTGCACCGAAGCCGAACTGCGGGACATGGCCGACACCATCGCCCATTTCGAAGCCTTCATGAAGACCGGCGGCGAGGGCGCCTCGGGCGACCTGGTGGACATGGTTTTCAATCGGGGAACGGTCTCGGTATCATTCAAGGGCAAGGCTCTGGGAGAGGTCGAGGATCCTCGTTTCGCCACCGCGCTCCTGAAGGTCTGGCTGGGCGCCCACCCGGCCCAGGAATCCCTGAAGGCGGCCCTGCTGGGCCAGGAATCCAAACACAACTGATCTGACATAAAGGAACCGCATCATGGAACGCATCTGGCTGGAACACTACCCCGAAGGGGTGCCGGCTGACATCACCGACCAGGCCGCCGCCTACGATTCGCTGGCCGACCTGTTCGAGCAAAGCTGCGGGCAGTATGCCGGCAACACGGCCTACGTCAGCATGGGTGCGTCCATGACTTACACGCAGACACTGGACAAGGCACGGGCCTTCGCGGCCTGGCTGCAGGCCCAGGGCGTGACAAAGGGCGACCGCGTCGCGCTGATGATGCCCAACCTGCTGCAATATCCGATCTGCCTGTTCGGCACGCTGATGGCGGGCGCGGTGGTGGTCAACACCAACCCCCTCTACACACCGCACGAACTGCACCACCAACTGACGGATTCGGGCACGACCACGGTGGTGGTGGCGGAGAACTTCGCCCTCACCCTGCAGCAGGCGATGGAAGGCACCGGGGTCAAGCGCGTGGTCGTGACCTCGCTGGGTGAGTTGCTGGGCTTTCCCAAGGGCCTGATCACCGACCTGGTGGTCCGCCACGTGAAAAAAATGGTGCCCGCCTGGAACATCCCGGGCGCCGTGCGCCTGCGCGACGCGCTGGCGGAGGGCGCCCGGGCGCCGTACCGGCGTCCCGCGCTGGCACATGCCGACCTGGCGGCGCTGCAGTACACCGGCGGCACCACGGGCGTGGCCAAGGGCGCAATGCTGAGCCACGGCAACCTGGTATCCAACGTCTGCCAGGCCTACGCCTGGGTACGGCCCTACTGCCAGGGCGACCGCGAATGCATCGTAACCGCGCTTCCGCTCTATCATATCTTCGCCCTGACGGCGAACTGCCTGACTTTCATGCGGCTGGGCGCCAGCAACCTGTTGATCGTCAATCCGCGCGACATCCCCGGCTTCGTCAAGGAACTGGGCAAGACGAAATTCACCGCCCTGACAGGCGTGAACACGCTGTTCAACGCCCTGCTGAACAATCCCGATTTCGGCAAGCTGGACTTCAGCAGGCTGAACATCACGCTGGGCGGCGGCATGGCCGTCCAGGAAGCCATCGCGGAGCGCTGGCTGAAGACCACCGGCAAGCCCATCGCCCAGGCCTACGGGCTGACGGAAACCTCGCCCGCCGTGACCATCAATCCACTCGACAAGGTCGATTTCAACGGTTCGATCGGCCTGCCGGTGCCGTCCACCGACGTCGCCGTGCGCAACGACAACCGCACCATGGCGATCGGCGAATCGGGCGAGATCTGCGTCAAGGGCCCGCAGGTCACGTCCGGCTACTGGAACCGCCCCGAGGAAACCGCCAAGGTCTTCGACGCGGACGGCTGGCTGCTGACCGGCGACATCGGCTACATGAACGACAAGGGTTACGTGTTCCTGCTGGACCGCAAGAAGGACATGATCCTGGTGTCGGGCTTCAACGTGTACCCGAACGAGGTCGAGGCCGCCGCCATCGAGCACCCCGGCATCCTGGAGGCCGCCGCCATCGGCGTGCCCGGCGGCGCCTCCGGCGAGGTGGTCAAGCTCTACGTGATCCGCAAGGATCCGAACCTGACCGAGGCCGACGTGATCGCCCACTGCCGCAAGCTGCTGACGGGCTACAAGGTGCCGAAGTTCGTGGAATTCCGCGAGGAACTGCCGCGCAGCAACGTGGGCAAGATCCTGCGCAAGGAGCTGCGCAACGAAGAAGTGAAGCAGCCGGCCTAGAGCAGGCCGGCCGTGCCTCGCGCCGGCGCGGGGCGGCCCGGCCGCGGCGCGCCGGCCTCAATACCCCAGCGCGGCGCCGTCCGGATTGCGGGGGTCCGAGGCGCCATACAGCACGCCGTCGCGGATCAGGATGGTCTGCGTGCGTCCCATGGCCGGCTTGACGACGACGTGGTGCCCATAGCCGCGCAGCAAGGCCAGCGTATCGGGGCTGAAGCCCTTTTCCACCCGCAGCTCGTCGGGTTGCCACTGGTGATGGAAACGCGGCTGGGCGGCCGCCTCGGCCGGGTTCATGCCGAAGTCGATGGCGTCGGCCACGGTTTCCAGCACCGTGGTGATGATGCGCGCGCCGCCCGGGCTGCCGGTCACCAGCCAGGGCCGGCCATCCCGCAGCACGATCGTGGGCGTCATGGACGACAACGGCCGCTTGCCGGGCTGGATGGCGTTGGCCTCGCCGCCAGTCAGGCCGTAGACATTGGCCACCCCCGGCTTGGCGGAAAAATCGTCCATTTCGTTGTTCAGCAGGATGCCGGTGCCGGCGGCCACGATGCCGCTGCCGAAGTTCGTGTTCAGCGTATAGGTGACGGCCACCGCGTTGCCCGCCGCGTCCGCCACGGAAAAATGCGTGGTCTGGCCGCTTTCGTCAGGCAGCGGCCGGCCGGGGCGGATGTCGGCCGCCGGCCGGGCGCGGTCCGGCGCGATGCCGGCGGCCAGATGCCGGGCGTAGGCCTTGGAAACCAGGCCGGCCACGGGCACCGTCACGAAATCCGTATCCCCCAGGTATTCCGCACGGTCGGCATAGGCCAGCTTCATGGCCTCGGCCATGTGGTGGAGAGTCCGCGCGCCGCCGGCGCCCCATGCGGCGATGGGCCAGGTTTCCATCATGTTCAGGATCTGCACCAGATGGACGCCGCCGGAGCTGGGCGGCGGCATGGTCACGATGCGGTAGCCGCGATACGTACCGGCGATGGGCGGGCGCTCGACGGCCCGGTAGCCCGCCAGATCCCGCGCCGTGATCAGGCCGCCGTGGCGCGCCATTTCGGCATCGATCCGATCCCCGATCGGTCCCCGATAGAACGCATCGTCCCCCCGTTGCGCGATCAGGCGCAGGGACCGCGCCAGGTCGCGCTGAACCAGCTGTTCGCCCGCCCGCAGGGGACGGCCATCGCGCCAGAAGATCGCGCGCGTCGCCGGCCACCGGCCCATGGGTCCGGCGTTCTTCACCAGTGTATCCGCCAGGGTCTGGCTGACCGGATAACCCCGCTCCGCCAGGCGGATGGCGGGCGCCATGACCTGCCGCAGGGGCAGCGAGCCCCAGCGTTCCAGCGCGTGCGTCAGGCCAGCCACCGTGCCCGGCACACCCACCGCCTGATGCGTGTGCAGCGAAAGGCCGTCCACGACCTGGCCGCCCGCGTCCAGGTACATGTCACGCTTGGCCCGCGCCGGCGCCGTCTCGCGGAAATCCAGGGCGTGATCCCCACCGCCGCGCGCCTCGTGCACCATCATGAAACCACCGCCGCCGAGATTGCCGGCATTGGGCAGGACCACCGCAAGACTGAACCCCACGGCCACGGCGGCATCGACAGCATTGCCCCCGGCCTCGAGCATGTCCAGGCCGGCCCGGCTGGCGAGCGCCTGCTCGGACACCACCATGCCGCGGCGCGCGGCGACCGGATGGAAGATGTCCAGGCCGGCATCGTAGGCCGCGGCGGCGGCCCGGGTGGCGGAGGGGGGCGCGGCCACCGCCGGCGGCACGGACTGCCGGGGCGAGGCGCAGGCGGCCAGCAGGCTGAACAGACCCAGGCCGAGCCAGCGCATGGGGGAAGGCGTTTTCATGGGCGTTCTCCGGATGCCGCGTTCCGGCATCGCCACCCCGAGGGTAGCAGGAACCCGCCCGCCGCCGTCAAGACCGATGGGGAGTGTCGCGTCAGGCGGCGCCGAACATGATCGGCTCGCCTTCCCGGTCGAAGGCCAGCAGCGAGCCGATCGTGCCGTACTTGATCATCTGGGTCATGCGCTGGAAGGCCTGGTCCACGTCCTTGCTGTCCGGCAGGTAGGCGGACTGGTCCGCCATGGCGGCCACGAACACCACCTGCCAGTCCTGGCCGGTGCGACGCGATTCCTCGGCCAGCGCCGCGAACGCGTCCAGCTCGTCGGGTGTCTTGTCCACGCACAGGACAGGCGTGAGTTCGCCGCCCTCGCCCCGCGCATGCCGGGCCTTCAACTCCGGAGTGGCATCGTCCGACACCGTGCTGGCGGCAAAGACGAACAGCAGACGCTGCGGTTCGGGCTGCAAGCGCGCGGCCCGCAGCAGATCGTCGAAACAGGTGATGTCCATGGCGGCCCTTGAGAAAACCTTCATCCTACAAGATTTTGCCGGCCCACTCTTTCTCTCGCGTGCCGTTTGGTTGATTCACACGGCACACCAGGCCTCGTCCCGCTTGCGCCGGATCACGGACAGGCGACGCGACGGCCCGGAGGCGCAAAAAGACAGACCCCGCACAGGGCGGGGTCCGGGGTGCGCGGCCTGAGCCGCGCACGGTCGCGCAGCGGCGGGATGACCCGCCGCCCCGCGGCATCAGATGATGCGCACGGCTTCGACCAGGCGCACCACCGTCCAGGACTTGGACTTGGAGATGGGGCGGCCTTCGGCGATCTCGACGGTATCGCCCTCGTTGTACTGGTTGGCCTCGTCATGCGCCTTGTACTTGGCGGTGCGGTTGACGAACTTGCCCAGCACGGGATGCTTCACGCGGGTCTGGACGCTGACGACGACCGTCTTGTCCATCTTGTCGCTGACGACCTTGCCGACCAGCGTGCGCTGACGCTTGGCGATGTCTTTCTGGGTTTCGGTGGTCATGTTACTTTCCTGCGTTCTCAGTCATGATGGTGCGGATGCGCGCGATGTCGCGACGCACCTTGCCCAACTGGCTGGTGTTGGAAAGCTGCTGGGTGGCACGCTGCATGCGCAGGTTGAATTGTGCCTTCAGCAGACTCTCGAGCTCGGTCTGGAGCCCGGCGGCGTCCTTGGCGCGCAGTTCACTGGCTTTCATATCCTGATCTCTCCTAGGCGCCCACGCGGCGCGACACGAAGGTCGTGCTGATGGGCAGCTTGGCGGCGGCCAGGCGGAAGGCTTCGCGGGCGAGTTCCTCGCTCACGCCTTCCATTTCGTACAGCACCTTGCCGGGTTGAATTTCCGCGACCCAGAATTCCGGGTTGCCCTTGCCGTTACCCATCCGGACTTCGGCGGGCTTCTGCGAAATGGGCTTGTCCGGAAAGATCCGGATCCAGATGCGGCCACCGCGCTTGATGTGGCGGTTGATGGCACGACGGGCGGCTTCGATCTGGCGAGCGGTCAGACGGCCACGACCGGTGGCCTTCAGACCGAACTCGCCGAAGGAAACCTGAGCGCCGCGCGTGGCCAGGCCGGTGTTGCGGCCCTTCTGTTCCTTGCGGTACTTCCTGCGAGAGGGTGACAGCATGTTTTATTCTCCTTCAGGCGCCGGAGCGGCCGAGGCGGCATCGCGGCGCGGACCGCGGCCGCGGCCTCGGTTGTCGCCGGGGCGGCCGGGGCGATCGCCACGCGGAGCGCGGCGCGGACGGCGTTCTTCGTCACGCGGGGCGGCGGTTTCCGGGGGCATTTCGCCGTTGGGCAACATGTCGCCCTTGTAGACCCAGACCTTGACCCCGATGATCCCGTAGGTCGTCTGGGCTTCCGAGAAACCATAGTCGATGTTCGCGCGCAGGGTGTGCAGGGGCACACGGCCTTCGCGGTACCATTCGGTGCGGGCGATCTCGATGCCGTTCAGACGGCCCGAGGACATGATCTTGATGCCCTGGGCGCCCAGGCGCATGGCGTTCTGCATGGCGCGCTTCATGGCGCGGCGGAACATGATGCGCTTTTCGAGCTGCTGGGTGATCGAGTCGGCGATCAGCTGCGCGTCGGTTTCCGGCTTGCGGATTTCCTCGATGTTGACGTGCACGGGCACGCCCATCAGGCGCTGCAGGTCGGCCTTCAACGTTTCGATGTCCTCGCCGCGACGGCCGATCACCACGCCCGGACGGGCCGAGTACACGGTGATGCGGGCGTTCTTGGCGGGGCGTTCGATGATGACGCGGCCCACGGAAGCCGATTTCAGTTTCTTCTTCAGGTATTCGCGCACGCGGATGTCTTCGGCGAGCATGCTGCCGTAGACCTTGTCGTTCGCATACCAGCGAGAAGTCCAGTTGTGGTTGACCGCGAGGCGGAACCCAATCGGGTGAATTTTCTGTCCCATTGCGACTCCTTACGCCCCGACCTTGACCACGATGTGGCAGGTCTGCTTTTCGATGCGGTTGCCGCGGCCCTTGGCGCGCGCGGAAAACCGCTTCATCGACTGGGCCTTGTCGACGTAGATCGTGGTGACCTTCAGTTCGTCGATGTCGGCGCCATCATTGTGTTCGGCATTGGCGATGGCCGATTCCAGCGCCTTTTTCAGGATGCCGGCGGCCTTCTTGGGGCTGAACGTCAGGATGTTGAGGGCGTGCGCCACGGACTTCCCACGGATCAGGTCCGCCACCAGGCGGGTCTTCTGCGCGGAAATATGGACGCCGCGGATAACTGCGGTAGTTTCCATGGCTTACCTCTTGGCCTTCTTGTCCGCCGCGTGCCCCTTGAAGGTGCGCGTCAGGGCGAATTCGCCGAGCTTGTGGCCGACCATGTTCTCGTTGATGTACACGGGAACGTGCTGGTGGCCGTTGTGCACGGCAATCGTCAACCCAATGAACTCGGGCAGGATGGTGGAACGGCGCGACCAGGTCTTGATCGGCTTCTTTTCTTTGCCTCCGACGGCGGCATCGACCTTCTTGATCAGATGCGCATCGACGAACGGGCCTTTCTTGACAGAACGTGACATAGTCTTCGCCCCTTATTTGCGCTTGCGGCGAGAGACAATCATATTGTCCGTCCGCTTGTTACGACGTGTCCGGTAGCCCTTGGCGGGAGTACCCCACGGGCTGACGGGTTCGCGGCCTTCGCCGGTGCGGCCTTCGCCGCCGCCGTGCGGGTGATCCACCGGGTTCATGGCGACGCCACGGACCGTCGGGCGGATACCACGCCAGCGCACCGCACCGGCCTTGCCGATCTGGCGCAGGCTGTGGTCGCCGTTGCCGACTTCGCCGATGGTGGCGCGGCAATCGATGTGGACGCGGCGGACTTCGCCGGAGCGCAGGCGGACCTGGGCATAGACGCCTTCGCGGGCCATCAGCACGGCGGACGCGCCGGCCGAGCGGGCCAGCTGGGCGCCCTTGCCCGGCTGCATTTCGATGCAGTGGATGGTGGAACCGACCGGAATGGCGCGGATCGGCAGCGTGTTGCCGGCGCGGATGGGAGCATCCGAACCGGAAACGACCGTGGCGCCGACTTCCAGACCACGCGGAGCGATGATATAGCGGCGCTCGCCGTCGGCGTAGCACAGCAGCGCGATGTGCGCCGTGCGGTTCGGGTCGTATTCCAGGCGCTCGACCTTGGCGACGATGCCGTCCTTGTTGCGACGGAAATCGACGACGCGGTAGTGCTGCTTGTGACCGCCGCCACGATGGCGCACGGTGATGTGGCCATTGTTGTTGCGACCGGAGTTCTGCGATTGCGGTTCGAGCAGGGGGGCGTAGCCCGGGCCTTTGTGCAGTTCAGGGTGCACGACCTTGATCATGCCCCGGCGACCGGCGGACGTGGGCTTGACTTTGACCAGCGGCATTTAGTTCACCTCCGTAAAGTCGATTTCCTGCCCGGCCTTGAGCGAGACATAGGCCTTGCGTTCGTTGCGGCGACGGCCCATGAAACGGCCGAAGCGCTTTTCCTTGCCCTTGCGATTGGCGACCTGCACGGACTCGACCTCGACCTTGAACAGCAGTTCGACGGCGGCCTTGATCTCCGGCTTGGTGGCGTCGGCGACAACGCGGAAAGCGACCTGGTTGTTCTTTTCGGCGATCATCGTGGACTTTTCAGTCACGACGGGCGCCAGAATGACTTGCATCAGACGTTCGGCATTCATCCCAGCAACTCCTCGAGTTGGGCGATCGCCGGCTTGGTGATCAGCACTTTCTTGTAGTGGACCAGGGACAGCGGATCGGCGTAGCGCGTTTCGATGACCGCCACGTGGGGCAGGTTGCGCGTCGCGAGATAGACGTTTTCGTCCAGGGCATCGGTGATGATCAGGACGGGCTCGGCGATCCCCAGGTCCTTGAGCTTGGCCGCGGCCAGCTTGGTCTTGGGGGCTTCGAGGGTGAAGTTCTCGACCACGGCCAGGCGGTCTTCGCGGACCAGCTGCGAGAAGATCGCGCGCAGACCGGCGCGATACATCTTCTTGTTGACCTTGTGGCTGAAGTTCTCGTCCGGCGAATTCGGGAAGGCGCGGCCACCCCCACGCCAGATCGGCGAGGAAGTCATCCCGGAACGGGCGCGGCCGGTGCCTTTCTGGCGCCAGGGCTTCTTGGTGGAATGCTTGACCGTTTCGCGATTCTTCTGCGCGCGATTGCCCATGCGGGCATTGGCCTGGTAGGCCACGACGATCTGGTGGACCAGGGCTTCGTTGAAGTCGCGGCCGAAGATTTCGTCGGCGGCGGCCACGGTGGCCGAGGACTGGCCCTGATCATTCAGGAGCTTGAGTTCCATGATTAGGCTCCTTTCTTGGGCGTCGCCTTGACGGCGGGGCGCACGACGATGTCGGCGTTCTTGTGGCCGGGGACGGCGCCCTTCACCAGCAGCAGGCCGCGCTCGGCGTCCACGCGCACGACGTCCAGGTTCTGGACGGTGCGGGTGGCATCACCCAGGTGACCGGACATTTTCTTGCCGGGAAAGATGCGGCCCGGATCCTGGGCCTGGCCGATGGAGCCCGGCACGCGGTGCGACCGCGAGTTGCCATGCGAAGCGCGCTGAGAACCGAAGTGGTGGCGCTTGATCGTGCCCGCGAAGCCCTTGCCGATGGTGGTGCCGGTGACGTCGACCTGCTGGCCGACCTCGAACACGGACTCCACGGCGACCACGGTGCCGGCCGTGAATTCGGCGGCGCGGACGGGATCCAGGCGGAATTCCTTCAGGATGGAGCCGGCTTCGATGCCGGCCTTGGCGTAGTGGCCGGCCTCGGCCTTGGTCACGCGGGAAGCGCGACGCTCGCCGTAGGCGAGCTGGACCGCCGCATAGCCGTCGATTTCAGGCGTCTTGACCTGGGCGACGCGGTTGTTGGACACGTCCAGCACCGTGACCGGGATGGATACGCCTTCCTCGGTAAAGATGCGGGTCATGCCAACCTTGCGCCCCACGAGCCCGAGCCGCCAGGCGGCGGGCGTAGGTGTCGAATTCGACATTGTTTTCTCCGGGGGGTGTTTCCCCACAGTTTTCGATCCCGACTGCGATTGGCCGGGGCTGCTTGTCTTGCCGCCCACAAAAGCAAAATGGACGACGAAGCCCTTGATTCTAACATGAAAAAACCGCCCTGCCTAGATGACAGGGCGGTTCGATCCGGAAGGACCCGTGCGGGCGGCCCAAGCGGAATGATTACTGCAGAGCGATCTCGACGTCCACGCCGGCCGGCAGGTCCAGACGCATCAGGGCGTCCACGGTCTTGTCGGTGGGATCGACGATGTCCATCAGGCGCTGGTGAGTACGCATCTCGAACTGGTCGCGCGAGGTCTTGTTGACGTGCGGCGAGCGCAGCACGTCGTAACGGCGGATGCGCGTGGGCAGCGGCACGGGACCGCGAACCACGGCGCCGGTGCGCTTGGCCGTATCGACGATCTCGGCGGCGGACTGGTCGATCAGCTTGTAGTCGAACGCCTTCAGGCGGATACGGATTTTCTGGCTTTTCATGGGAATCCCTAAAGAACGAGAGGGGCGGGGGGCGCTCCCCCCGCCGGTCCATCAATTACTTGATGATTTTGGCGACGACGCCGGCACCCACGGTACGGCCACCCTCGCGGATGGCAAAGCGCAGGCCCTCTTCCATGGCGATCGGCGCAATCAGGTTCACCGTCATCGACACGTTGTCGCCCGGCAGCACCATCTCCTTGTCGGCCGGCAGCTCGATCGTCCCGGTCACGTCCGTCGTGCGGAAGTAAAACTGCGGACGGTACCCCTTGAAAAACGGCGTGTGGCGTCCACCCTCTTCCTTCGACAGAATGTACACCTCAGCCGTGAAGTTCGTGTGCGGGTGAATCGAGCCGGGCTTGGCCAGCACCTGGCCGCGCTCGACTTCCTCGCGCTTGGTGCCGCGCAGCAAAATCCCCACGTTATCGCCCGCCTGGCCCTGGTCCAGCAGCTTGCGGAACATCTCCACGCCCGTGCACGTCGTCTTGGCCGTGTCGTGGATCCCCACAATCTCGATTTCCTCGCCGACCTTCACGATCCCGCGCTCGATACGGCCGGTCACCACCGTGCCACGCCCCGAGATCGAGAACACGTCTTCCACAGGCATCAGGAACGTGCCGTCAACCGCGCGCTCCGGCGTCGGAATGTAGCTGTCCAGCGCCGCGGCCAGCTGCATGATCGCCTGCGCGCCCAGCGGACCCTCGTCGCCTTCCAGCGCCAGCTTGGCCGAACCCTTCACGATCGGCGTGTCATCGCCCGGGAAGTCGTACTTGGACAGCAGCTCGCGCACTTCCATCTCGACCAGTTCCAGCAGCTCCTCGTCATCGACCATGTCGCACTTGTTCAGAAACACGATGATGTAGGGCACGCCCACCTGGCGCGCCAGCAAAATGTGCTCGCGCGTCTGCGGCATCGGACCGTCGGCGGCCGACACCACCAGAATCGCGCCGTCCATCTGCGCCGCGCCCGTGATCATGTTCTTCACATAGTCCGCGTGACCCGGGCAGTCCACGTGCGCGTAGTGACGGTTCGCCGTCTCGTATTCCACGTGCGAGGTGTTGATCGTGATCCCGCGAGCCTTCTCTTCCGGCGCGTTGTCGATCTGGTCGTAGCCCTTGGCCTCGCCACCGCCCGCCTTGGCCAGCACCGTCGTGATCGCCGCCGTCAGCGTCGTCTTGCCGTGGTCAACGTGGCCGATCGTACCCACGTTCACGTGCGGTTTGGTCCGTTCAAACTTGCCTTTTGCCATGATATATCCCGTATTTCCTAGGAAATGAAAAGTGTTTGCCCGGCCAGGCGGCCGGGCCGTGCGTTACTTGCCGCGAGCGGCGATGACTTCGTCGGCGACGTTGCGCGGCGCCTCGGCGTACTGCTTGAATTCCATCGTGTAGGTGGCGCGCCCCTGGGTCTGCGAACGCAGGCTGGTCGCATAGCCGAACATCTCGGCCAGGGGAACCTCGGCCTTGATGACCTTGCCGCCACCGACCATGTCATCCATGCCCTGGACCATGCCGCGGCGGGACGACAGGTCGCCCATCACCGTGCCGGCGTAGTCTTCCGGGGTTTCCACTTCGACGTGCATCATCGGCTCGAGCAGGACCGGATTGGCCTTGCGCATGCCGTCCTTGAACGCCATCGAGGCCGCCATGCGGAACGCGTTTTCGTTCGAATCCACATCGTGGTACGAACCGAAAAACAGCGTGACCTTGACGTCCACGACCGGGTAGCCGGCCACCACGCCCGCGGGCAGGGTTTCCTGGATGCCCTTGTCCACCGCCGGGATGAACTCGCGCGGCACCACGCCGCCCTTGATGGCGTCGACGAACTCGTAGCCGCCGCCCGCTTCCAGGGGTTCGAGCTTGAGCACGACGTGACCGTACTGGCCGCGTCCGCCGGACTGCTTGACGAACTTGCCTTCGATTTCCTCGCAGGTCTTGCGGATGGTTTCGCGGTAGGCCACCTGGGGCTTGCCGACGTTGGCTTCGACATTGAATTCACGCTTCATGCGGTCGACCAGCACTTCCAGGTGGAGTTCACCCATCCCGGAGATGATGGTCTGGCCGGATTCCTCGTCGCTGCGCACGCGGAAGGACGGATCCTCGGCGGCCAGACGCTGCAGGGCGATGCCCATCTTTTCCTGGTCGGCCTTGGACTTGGGTTCCACGGCCTGGGAAATCACGGGCTCGGGGAATTCCATCTTTTCCAGCAGGATGTGGTCGCCCACGTCGCACAGGGTCTCGCCCGTGGTGACTTCCTTCAGGCCCACGACGGCCGCGATGTCGCCCGCCACCACTTCCTTGATTTCGGCGCGGTTGTTGGCGTGCATCTGCAGAATGCGGCCGATGCGTTCCTTCTTGCCCTTGATCGGGTTGTACACGGTGTCGCCGGAGGACAGCACGCCCGAGTACACGCGGATGAAGGTCAGTTGGCCCACGAACGGGTCGGTCATCAGCTTGAACGCCAGGGCGGACAGCTTTTCCTTGTCGTCGGCCTTGCGGCTGATCTCGTTGCCTTCGTCGTCGGTGCCATGGACCGGGGGGATGTCCACCGGAGAAGGCAGGTAGTCGATGACGGCGTCGAGCATGCGCTGAACGCCCTTGTTCTTGAAGGCGGTGCCGCACAGCATGGGCTGGATTTCGCAGGCGATCGTGCGCAGGCGGATGCCCTGGTCGATTTCCTGTTCGGTCAGCGAGCCGGTTTCGAGGTACTTGTTCATCAGTTCCTCGTTGGCCTCGGCGGCCGATTCCATCAGCTTTTCATGCCATTCGGCGGCACTGTCCGCGAGTTCGGCCGGAATCTCGTGATACTCGAACTTCGTCCCCTGGGAAGCTTCGTCCCAGATGATGGCCTTCATCTTGGTCAGGTCGATGACGCCCTGGAAGTTGTCTTCGGCGCCGATCGGGATGACGATGGGCACGGGGTTGGCCTTCAGGCGCAGCTTGAGCTGGTCGTAGACCTTGAAGAAGTTCGCGCCGGTGCGGTCCATCTTGTTGACGAAGGCCAGGCGGGGCACGCCGTACTTGTTGGCCTGGCGCCACACGGTTTCGGACTGCGGCTGCACGCCACCCACGGCGCAATACACCATGCAGGCGCCGTCGAGCACGCGCATCGAACGTTCGACTTCGATGGTGAAGTCGACGTGGCCCGGGGTGTCGATGATGTTGACGCGGTGTTCCGGGTACTGGTGCTCCATCCCGCTCCAGAAGGCCGTGGTGGCCGCGGAGGTGATGGTGATGCCGCGTTCCTGTTCCTGCTCCATCCAGTCCATGGTGGCCGCGCCTTCATGGACCTCGCCAATCTTGTGATTGACGCCGGTGTAGAACAGGATGCGCTCGGTGGTGGTGGTCTTCCCTGCGTCGATATGCGCGGAAATGCCGATGTTGCGATAGCGCTCGATGGGAGTTTTGCGGGCCATGATGTATTTCCTGGTGATTGACCGGCTGGATTACCAGCGGAAGTGGCTGAAGGCCTTGTTGGCCTCGGCCATCTTGTGGGTGTCCTCGCGCTTCTTCATGGCGCCGCCGCGGCCTTCGGCGGCATCCATCAGTTCACCCGCCAGACGCAGGTCCATCGACTTCTCGCCGCGCTTCTTCGCGGCTTCGCGCAGCCAGCGCATGGCCAGGGCCAGGCGGCGCACGGGGCGCACCTCGACCGGCACCTGGTAGTTGGCGCCGCCGACGCGGCGGGACTTGACTTCGACCACCGGCTTGATGTTGTTGATGGCGGTATTGAAGACTTCGATGGGTTCCTTGCCCGTCTTGGCCTGGATCTGGTCCAAGGCGCCGTACACGATGCGTTCCGCCACGGCTTTCTTGCCGGACAGCATGACGACGTTCATGAACTTGGCCAGCTCGACACTGCCAAATTTGGGATCGGGGAGAATTTCACGTTTCGGTACTTCGCGACGACGAGGCATTTCTGTTTCCTTGTGACGATTCAGTTGAGCCGCCGGGCGGCCACGGCTTCCATCGGGAAAGCCACTTACGTGCCGCAACCCCATGGCTGCGGCTGCACGGTCCGGTCAAAAAGGCCGGGATACTGCTGTGATGCGCGGGATTACTTCTTGGGACGCTTGGCGCCGTACTTGGAACGGGCCTGCTTGCGATCCTTGACGCCCTGCAGGTCCAGGGAGCCGCGGACGATGTGGTAGCGCACGCCCGGAAGGTCCTTCACGCGGCCTCCGCGCACCAGGACCACCGAGTGTTCCTGGAGATTGTGGCCTTCGCCGCCGATGTAGGAGATGACCTCGTAGCCGTTGGTCAGGCGCACCTTGGCGACCTTACGCAGGGCGGAGTTCGGCTTCTTCGGGGTGGTGGTGTAGACACGGGTGCAGACGCCGCGGCGCTGGGGGCAGTTTTCCAGCGCCGGGCTCTTGCTGCTCTCGCGACTGACTTGGCGCGGCTTGCGCAGCAGTTGAGCAATGGTAGGCATGACCTTTACGCATCCTTTGTACTTGCGTACGTTTTACGTCGATATTCAGAGTGCCCGGGCCTGCTTGGCCGCGCAGGGCGCGCGGCGGGGGCATTTTCAGGCGATGTGCGCAAAATCCGCCTGAAACGAATGACGTAAAGAGCGGGTCTTGCACGATGGCTTGCTCACCGAAGGCAGCTGGCCTTCGGTGTTGCCGGGACGAAAGGCAGGCACAAGATCGACGGCGCATACCGTGACCAGATGCCATTAACCCAGCAAGCCAAGAAGTGTAGCATGATTTGTTTTTATGGGGCAAAGAGTTATTGCCATCCCGGCACGCGAGCCTTCGGGACGAAGCCAGGCACTGCCGCACCAGTTATGATGCCAAGTGATTTCCATACGCCCATCGCCCCCCATGAATATTCTCGTCCTGCACGGCATCAACCTGAACATGTTCGGCCAGCGCGACCCGGCCCAGTACGGCTCGGTCACCCTGGCGCAGATCGACGCGCACCTGCAGGCGCTGGGCCGGGAGCTGGGCGCCAAGGTCGCCTGCTTCCAGACCAACCACGAAGGCGAGCTGGTCGAGCGCATCCATCAGGCCCATACCGACGGCACCGACGCGGTGCTGATCAACGCCGGGGCCTGGACGCACTACAGCTACGGTATCCGCGACGCCATCGCCATCCTGCGAATCCCCGTCATCGAAGTGCACATGTCGAACATCCACGCGCGCGAAGCTTTCCGCCACGAATCGGTGCTGGCGCCCGTGGTGCGGGGCCAGATCTGCGGCTTCGGTGCCGACAGCTACCTGCTGGGCCTGCGGGCGGCCCTAGCGATGGCGGACGAAGCCACGCCAGGCTGAGGCCCCGCGCCGCAGCAAGGGTCCGGACGACAGCAGCAGGCCGCCCGCGGCAATGATCAGCATCCCCAGCCAGGTCATGGCGTCCGGCACGCTCGAGAAGGCCAGCCAGCCCAACAGGGTGGCCCAGAAGATCTGGGTGTAGCCATATGGCCCCAGCGTGGCGGCCGGCGCGTGCAGCAGCGCATGAGTCATGATCAGATGGCCCAGCGCGGCCACCGTGCCCAGACCGATCACCAGCAGCAGGTCGCCCCAGGCCATGGACGCCCAGGTCGTGACGCCCCAGGGCGTCAGGGCCAGCGCGCCGATCAGGCCGGTGTACAGATTGCTGGTGGCGGGGTGCTCGGAACTGCGGGAAGAGCGCGTAACGAGCTGGTAGCACGCATTGCAAATGGCGGAACCCAAGGGGAACAGGATGGCCCAGGTCAGCAGGCCGCCGCCGGGCCGGGCGATGATCAGCACCCCCGCGAACCCGCAGGCCACGGCGACCCAGTCCAGGCGGCGGGCCTTTTCCTTCAGCACCAGTCCGGACAGCAGTGTGATGAGCACCGGTGCCATGAAGACGATGGCCGTGGTCTCGGCCAGAGGCAGCCGCGCCAGGCCGTTGATCACCATCACGCTGCCGCAGCACAGGCACAGGCCGCGAAACAGCTGGATGCCGTACCGGCGCGCGTGGAACAGGTTGCGCCCCATGCGCGGCTGGAAGATCAGGAAGACAGCCAGCGCCTGGGCCATGTAGCGCACCCAGACGATCTGGGTCACCGGGTAGCCGGACGTCAGATACTTGGTGCCCGTGTCCAGGACGGAAAAAAACAGACTGGCCACGCACATGAGCAGGGGCCCCAGCCAGACCCGGGCGGGACGGTTCGCATCCATGGGTTCAAGCCAGTTTGATCTGCTCCAGGACGGGACGAACATCAGGCAGCACGCCGCGCCAGACACGATAGGACTCGGCCGCCTGGCCGACGAGCATGCCCAGACCATCGACCGCGAGGGCGGCGCCCCGACCACGTGCCTGCCGCATGAAGGGTGTGTCCTCCCCGTAAGCCAGGTCGTAGGCCAGCCCGCCGGCCGCCACACGGTAGTCCACAGCGGGCGCTTCCCCTTCGTTCAAGCCGGCCGAGGTCGCGTGGATGACCACGTCGTATTCCCGCCCTCCGGCGGCCTCCAGCGATCCGCCCCGGATACGACCCACGGATTCCAGCGCGCTCGCCACGGCCCTGGCGCGGGCGGCGGTGCGGTTGACCACCAGAATATCGGCGGGCCGCGCCCGCAGGAGCGGCAGCAGGATACCGCGCGCCGCACCGCCCGCGCCAATGACCAGAATCCGGCGTCCGGCCAGGGACACACCCAGCCGATCCTGGATGTCGCCAACCAGTCCTACGCCATCGGTGTTGTCGCCCAGGATGCCTTCAGGACCGAACTTGAGCGTGTTGACGGCCCCAGCCGCGCGCGCACGCTCGGTCAGGGTATCCGCCAACTCGGCCGCCGCCAGCTTGAACGGCGCGGTGACATTCATGCCGCGCCCTCCGGCGGCGGCGAAGGCCAGGACGGTCGCGCGGAACGTGTCCGGCTCGGCCAGGATGGCCTCATAGCGCAGGTCGTGGCCGAGCTGGCGGGCGAACGCCGCATGCAACAGCGGCGACTTCGATTGAGCGATGGGATTGCCGATGACGGCGTAGAGATCAGTCATGCGATGTCCAAGGAAGACTCTCGACTATAAAGCATGCGGCCACCCTCGTGCGGTTGCGCTTCGCCTCGTTCGTCGCGACCAGCTTCCGGCAGGACTTTCACCTGCAGGTATGCGCCCATGTCGAGCGCGATGAAGAAAACCCCGTCCTCTTCCGAGGACGGGGCCTGGTGCCCTGATGACGCGTCGCGGGCGGCCGGAAGGCCGCCCGTCGCGATCAATCCCGCGCCGGTGCCGCGCCGTCGGCCGCCGTGTCGACGTCCGGATGGACGTCCTCGGAACCCACATGGGCCATCTCCGACGGTTCCCCGAACGGATTGGCCAGCTCGCGGGCCGCGGCGCGCTCGGCCGCCTCGAAGACTTCCCTGTCGTGGCGGGCGATGTGGTAGGACATGCCCGTGCCGGCCGGAATCAGACGGCCCACGATGACGTTTTCCTTCAGGCCGCGCAGCTCGTCGCGCTTGCCCATGATGGCGGCCTCGGTCAGCACGCGGGTGGTTTCCTGGAAGGACGCCGCCGAGATGAACGAATCCGTCGACAGGGAGGCCTTGGTGATGCCCAGCAGCACGTTGTCGTACGTGGCCGGGATCTTGCCTTCGGCATCCATGCGGTCGTTCTCGTTCAGCAGTTCGGAGCGCTCGACCTGCTCGCCGGTGATGAAGCTGGTGTCGCCGGAGTTGCTGATGTTCACGCGGCGCAGCATCTGGCGCACGATCACTTCGATGTGCTTGTCGTTGATCTTCACGCCCTGCAGACGGTAGACGTCCTGGACCTCGTTGACGATGTAGGAGGCCAGCGGCTCGATGCCCTGCAGGCGCAGGATATCGTGCGGATCGGCCGGACCGTCGACGATCAGCTCGCCCTTGTTGACCACCTGGCCGTCGTGCACCAGCACCTGCTTTTCCTTGGAAATCAGGAACTCGTGGCTGACGCCGTCCATGTCGGTGATGACCAGGCGCTGCTTGCCCTTGGTGTCCTTGCCGAAGGAGACCGTGCCGGTGACTTCGGCCAGCATGCCGGCGTCCTTGGGCGAACGGGCCTCGAACAGCTCGGCCACGCGCGGCAGACCGCCGGTGATGTCGCGGGTCTTCTGGGATTCCTGCGGAATCCGGGCGAGGAAGTCGCCCACGCCCACGGCCTGGCCGTCGCGCACGGTGATCAGCGCGCCCACGGGCAGCGAGATCGCCACCGCGTGATCGGTGCCGGCCACCTTGATTTCCTGGCCCTGCTCGTCGAGCAGCAGGATCTGCGGGCGGGCGGCGGCGCCCTTGGTGCCGCGCGTCTTGGGCGTGATGACGACCAGCGTGGACAGACCGGTGATCTCGTCCACCTGGCGGGCCACCGTGACGCCTTCCTCGATGTTGGCGAAGCGGATCGTGCCGGTGTATTCGGACACGATGGGACGCGTCAGCGGATCCCAGGTGGCCAGCTTGGCGCCGGCCTTGACGACATCGCCGTCGCCCACGGCGATGGTGGCGCCATAGGGAACCTTATGACGTTCGCGCTCGCGGCGGTTGTCGTCATAGATGACGATCTCGCCGGAACGGGACACAGCGATACGGTCGCCCTTGGCGTTGGTCAGATAGCGCAGGCCGATGGCGAAGCCCACCGTGCCGGCGGACTTGGTCTCGACCGAGCTCGCCATGGCCGAACGCGAGGCGGCGCCGCCGATGTGGAAGGTCCGCATCGTCAGCTGCGTGCCGGGTTCGCCGATGGACTGGGCCGCGATGACGCCGACGGCCTCGCCCTTGCTGACCAGCGAGCCGCGGCCCAGGTCGCGGCCATAGCAATGCGCGCACAGGCCGTGACGGGTCTCGCAGGTGAGCGGAGTGCGGATCTTGACCTCGTCCACGCCCACTTCGTCGAGCAGTTCGACCAGATTCTCGTCCAGCAGGGTGCCGGCCGGGATCAGGGTTTCCTGGGTGTCGGGATTGACGACATCCACGGCCGCCACGCGGCCCAGCACGCGGTCGCGCAGCGGTTCGATGACCTCGCCGCCCTCGACCAGGGCCTTCATCACATAGCCGTGGGTGGTGCCGCAATCGTCTTCGGTGATCACCAGATCCTGGGTCACGTCCACCAGGCGGCGGGTCAGGTAACCCGAGTTGGCGGTCTTCAGGGCGGTGTCGGCCAGGCCCTTGCGCGCGCCGTGGGTCGAGATGAAGTACTGCAGCACGTTCAGGCCTTCACGGAAGTTCGCCGTGATGGGGGTTTCGATGATGGAGCCGTCGGGCTTGGCCATCAGCCCGCGCATCCCCGCCAACTGGCGGATCTGGGCGGCGGAACCCCGGGCTCCGGAGTCGGCCATCATGTAGATGGAGTTGAACGATTCCTGGCGGGCGTCCTTGCCGTGGCGGTCGATGACCGGCTCGGTGGAAAGCTGCTCCATCATGGCCTTGCCGACGCGGTCACCGGCCTTGCCCCAGATATCCACTACGTTGTTGTAGCGTTCCTGGGCCGTGACCAGACCGGAGGAATATTGCTTGTCGATTTCCTTGACCTCCTTCGAGGCCTGGGCAAGGATTTCGTTCTTGACGTCGGGCACGATCATGTCGCCCATGGCGATCGACACGCCGCCGCGCGTGGCCAGGCGGAAGCCCGACTGCATCAGCTTGTCGGCGAAGATCACCGTGGCGCGCAGGCCGCAGCGGCGGTACGACATGTTGATCAGGCGCGAGATCTCCTTCTTCTTCAGCGCCTTGTTCAGCACGGCGAAGGGCAGGCCCATGGGCAGAATCTCGGACAGCAGGGCGCGGCCCACGGTGGTCTGGAAGCGGCCGACCACGGCCTTCCATTCGTCGTTCTCGTCCTTGACATATTCCGGCAGACGGGTGGTGATGCGTGTCTGCAGTTCGACTTCGTGGTTGTCGTAGGCGCGCTGAACCTCGGCCAGATCGGCCAGGAACATGCCTTCGCCCTTGCCGTTGACGCGTTCGCGAGTGGCATAGTACAGGCCCAGCACGATGTCCTGGGACGGCACGATGGCGGGTTCGCCGTTGGCCGGGAACAGGACATTGTTGGAGGCCAGCATCAGGGTGCGGGCTTCCAGCTGGGCTTCCAGCGACAGGGGCACGTGCACGGCCATCTGGTCGCCGTCGAAGTCGGCGTTGAAGGCCGCGCAGACCAGCGGGTGCAGCTGGATGGCCTTGCCTTCGATCAGTTGCGGCTCGAAGGCCTGGATGCCCAGGCGGTGCAGCGTGGGCGCGCGGTTGAGCATCACCGGGTGTTCGCGGATGACATCTTCGAGGATGTCCCAGACCACCGGCTCCTGACTCTCGACCAGTTTCTTGGCCGCCTTGATGGTGGTCGCCAGGCCCATCATTTCCAGGCGGTTGAAGATGAAGGGCTTGAACAGTTCCAGCGCCATCAGCTTGGGCAGGCCGCACTGGTGCAGGCGCAGCTGCGGACCCACCACGATCACGGAACGGCCGGAATAGTCGACGCGCTTGCCCAGCAGGTTCTGGCGGAAGCGGCCGCTCTTGCCCTTGATCATGTCGGCCAGGGACTTGAGCTGGCGCTTGTTGGCGCCGGTCATGGCCTTGCCGCGACGGCCGTTGTCCAGCAACGAGTCGACGGCTTCCTGCAGCATGCGCTTTTCGTTGCGCAGGATGATGTCGGGCGCCTTCAGTTCCAGCAGACGCTTGAGGCGGTTATTGCGGTTGATGACGCGGCGGTACAGGTCGTTCAGGTCGGACGTGGCGAAACGTCCGCCATCCAGCGGCACCAGAGGACGCAGGTCCGGCGGCAGCACCGGCAGCACTTCCATGATCATCCAGTCGGGCTTGATGCCGGACTTCTGGAAGCCTTCCAGAACCTTCAGGCGCTTGGAGATCTTCTTGATCTTGGCGTCGGAGCCGGTGGCCTTCAGTTCCGCGCGCAGTTTTTCGACCTCGGAATCGATATCGATGTTGCGCAGCAGTTCGCGCACGGCCTCCGCGCCCATCAGGGCATGGAAGTCATCGCCGTATTCCTCGGTCTTGGCCAGGTAATCGTCGTCGGACATGATCTGGCCGCGCTTGAGCGGCGTCATGCCCGGCTCGATCACGCACCAGGCTTCGAAGTAGAGCACGCGCTCGATGTCGCGCAGCGTCATGTCCAGCACCATGCCCAGACGCGAGGGCAGGGACTTCAGGAACCAGATGTGCGCCACCGGGCTGGCCAGCTCGATGTGGCCCATGCGCTCGCGGCGCACCTTGGCCACGGTGACTTCGACGCCGCACTTCTCGCAGATCACGCCGCGGTGCTTCAGGCGCTTGTACTTGCCGCACAGGCACTCGTAGTCCTTGATCGGCCCGAAGATCTTGGCGCAGAACAGGCCGTCGCGCTCGGGCTTGAAGGTGCGGTAGTTGATGGTCTCGGGCTTGCGGACTTCGCCGAAGGACCACGAACGGATCTTTTCCGGCGATGCGATGCCGATCTTGATGGCGTCGAATTGCTCGTCCTGGGAGACTTGCTTGAAGAGATCGAGTAGCGCTTTCATTATTTACGCTCCAGATCCATGTCCAGGGACAGGGATCGAATTTCCTTGACCAGCACGTTGAACGATTCGGGCATGCCCGCGTCGATCACGTGATCGCCCTTGACGATGTTCTCGTAGACCTTGGTCCGGCCTGTGATGTCGTCGGACTTCACCGTCAGCATTTCCTGCAGGGTGTAGGACGCGCCGTAGGCTTCCAGCGCCCAGACTTCCATTTCCCCGAAACGCTGGCCGCCGAACTGGGCCTTTCCGCCCAGCGGCTGTTGGGTCACCAGCGAGTACGGGCCGGTGGAGCGCGCGTGCATCTTGTCGTCCACCAGGTGATGCAGCTTCAGGAAGTGCATGTAGCCCACGGTCACGGGACGCTCGAACTGCTCGCCGGTGCGGCCGTCGGTCAGCCAGGCCTGGGTGCGGCCGCTGGTGAGCTTCAGGCGCTCGGCGACATCGTCCGGATAGGCGATTTCCAGCATGCGGGTGATGTCTTCCTCGGTCGCGCCGTCGAACACCGGCGTGGCCAGGGGCACCCCGCGGCGCAGGTTGTCGGCCAGCGACAGGACCTCGTCGTCGGTCAGCTGTTCGAGCTTCACCGAGCCGCCGCAGGCGTTGTAGATGGTTTCCAGCGTCTTGCGCACGGCCTTGACCTGGATGCCGCGTTCCTTGTCGAGCATGTCGGCGACACGCTGACCCAGGCCCTTGGCGGCCCAGCCCAGATGGACTTCCAGCACCTGGCCGATGTTCATCCGCGAAGGCACGCCCAGCGGGTTGAGCACGATGTCCACGGGAGTACCGTCGGCCATGTGCGGCATGTCCTCGACCGGGGTGATCCGCGAGACCACGCCCTTGTTGCCGTGGCGGCCGGCCATCTTGTCGCCGGGCTGCAGGCGGCGCTTGACGGCCAGGTAGACCTTGATCATCTTCAGCACGCCCGGAGGCAGCTCGTCGCCCTGCGTGAGCTTCTTGCGCTTTTCCTCGAAGGCCAGGTCGAACTGGTGGCGCTTCTGTTCCAGAGCATCCTTGACCTGTTCCAGGGCGACGGCGGCTTCCTCGTCGGCCAGGCGGATGTCGAACCACTGCCAGCGGTCCAGATCGTCCAGGTACTCGGCCGACAGCGCGGTGTTCTTGGCCAGCTTGCGCGGGCCGCCGTTGACGGTCTTGCCGATCAGGGTCTTGCGCAGACGGTCGAAGGCGTCGTTCTCGACGATGCGCAACTGGTCGTTCAGGTCCTGGCGGTAGCGGCGCAGTTCATCGTCGATGATGGACTGGGCGCGCTTGTCGCGTTCGATGCCCTCGCGGGTGAAGACCTGCACGTCGATGACGGTGCCGACCATGCCGGAAGGCACGCGCAGCGAAGTGTCCTTCACGTCGGAGGCCTTCTCGCCGAAGATCGCGCGCAGCAGTTTTTCCTCCGGCGTGAGCTGGGTCTCGCCCTTGGGCGTGACCTTGCCGACCAGCACATCGTCGGCGCGCACTTCCGCGCCGATGTGCACGATCCCGGAGTCGTCCAGACGGTTGAGCTGGATCTCGGCCAGATTGGAGATGTCGCGCGTGATTTCCTCGGGTCCGAGCTTGGTGTCGCGGGCGACCACGGTCAGCTCTTCGATGTGGATCGAAGTGTAGCGGTCGTCGGCGACGACGCGCTCGGAGATCAGCACCGAGTCCTCGAAGTTGTAGCCGTTCCAGGGCATGAACGCGATCAGCATGTTCTGCCCCAGGGCCAGCTCGCCCAGGTCGCTGGAAGCGCCGTCGGCCAGCACGTCGCCGCGCGCCACCAGATCGCCGCGCGACACGATGGGCCGCTGGTTGATGTTGGTGTTCTGGTTGGAGCGGGTGTACTTCTTCAGGTTGTAGATGTCCACGCCGACTTCGCCGGCGACATTCTCGTCGTCGTTCACGCGGATCACGACGCGCTCGGCGTCGATGAAGTCCACGACCCCGCCGCGCACGGCCTGCACGGTCGTGCCCGAGTCCACCGCCACGGTGCGCTCGATGCCGGTGCCGACCAGCGGCTTTTCAGGCCGCAGGCAGGGCACGGCCTGGCGCTGCATGTTGGCGCCCATCAGGGCCCGGTTGGCGTCGTCGTGTTCCAGGAACGGAATCAGCGAGGCGGCGACCGACACGATCTGGGACGGCGCGACGTCCATATAGTGTACGTTGGCCGGAGCGGTCAGCATGGTCTCGCCGGCCTCGCGGCAGGCGACCAGGTCGTCGACGAAACGGCCTTCCTCGTCCAGCACGGCGTTGGCCTGGGCGATGACGTACTTGCTCTCCTCGATGGCCGACAGGTATTCGATCTGATCGGAAACCTTGCCGTCGATGATCTTGCGATAGGGCGTTTCAAGGAAACCGTACTCGTTCAGGCGCGCGTACAGAGCCAGCGAGTTGATCAGGCCGATGTTCGGGCCTTCGGGCGTCTCGATCGGGCAGACGCGGCCGTAGTGGGTCGGGTGCACGTCGCGGACCTCGAAGCCCGCACGCTCGCGCGTCAGGCCGCCCGGTCCCAGGGCCGACACGCGCCGCTTGTGCGTGATTTCCGACAGCGGGTTGGTCTGGTCCATGAACTGGGACAGTTGGCTGGAACCGAAGAACTCCTTGATCGCGGCCGAGATCGGCTTGGAATTGATCAGGTCGTGCGGCATCAGGTTTTCGGTCTCGGCCTGGCCCAGACGTTCCTTGACGGCGCGCTCGACGCGCACCAGCCCGGCGCGGAACTGGTTCTCGGCCAGTTCGCCCACGCAACGCACGCGGCGGTTGCCCAGGTGGTCGATATCGTCGATCTGGCCGCGGCCGTTGCGCAATTCCACCAGCAGCTTGATGGTGTCGAGGATGTCCTCGTCGGTCAGGGTCAGCGGGCCGGTGTTGCCGGCGTCGCGGCCCAGGCGGCTGTTGACCTTCATCCGGCCGACGCGCGACAGGTCGTAGGTTTCCTCGGAGTAGAACAGGCGCTGGAACAGGGCCTCGACGGCTTCCTCGGTGGGCGGCTCGCCGGGACGCATCATGCGGTAGATGGCCACGCGCGCGGCCATCTGGTCGGCGGTGTCGTCGGTGCGCAGGGTCTGGGAGATATAGGCGCCTTCGTTCAGCTCGTTGATGTAGAGCGTCTCGATGTCGCGGATGCCCGCCGCGCGGAATTCGGCCAGCAGGGATTCGGTGACTTCGTCGTTGGCCTGCGCCAGGACTTCGCCGGTATCCGGGTTGACGACGTTCTTGGCCAGGACGCGGCCCAGCAGGAAGTCCTCGGGCACCGAGATGTGGTCCACCTTGGCGGCGGTCAGGTCGCGCAGGTGCTTGGCATTGATGCGCTTGTCCTTCTCGACGATGACGTTGCCCTTCTTGTCGGCGATGTCGAAGCGCGCGATCTCGCCCTTCCAGCGCTCGGACACGAACTCGAGCATGCCGCCTTCCTGGTGGAGGGCGATGTGATCGAAGCTGGAGAAATAAGCCAGGATGGCTTCCGGCGTCATGCCGATGGCCTTCAGCAGGATCGTCACCGGCATCTTGCGACGGCGGTCGATGCGGAAGAACAGGATGTCCTTGGGATCGAACTCGAAGTCCAGCCACGAGCCGCGGTAGGGAATCACGCGCGCGGAGAACAGCAGCTTGCCCGAGCTGTGGGTCTTGCCGCGGTCATGCTCGAAGAACACGCCGGGCGAACGGTGCAACTGGGACACGATGACCCGCTCGGTGCCGTTGATGACGAAGGAGCCGGTGTCCGTCATGAGCGGGATCTCGCCCATGTAGACTTCCTGCTCCTTGACTTCCTTGACCGTGGGCTTGCTGACTTCGCGGTCCATCAGCACCAGGCGCACCTTGGCGCGCAGCGGCGACGCGTAGGTCAGGCCGCGCTGCTGGCATTCCTTGACGTCGAACACGGGGGTGCCCAGCACGTAGCTGACGAATTCCAGCCGCGCCATCTGATTGTGGCTGACGATCGGAAATATCGAATTGAAGGCCGCCTGCAGTCCTTCCTCCTTGCGCTTGGACGGGGGGACGTCCGACTGCAGGAAGGTCTTGAACGATTGCAGCTGCGTCGCCAGCAGGTAGGGGACGTCCTGGACGTCCTCGCGCTTGGCGAAGCTTTTGCGTATGCGCTTCTTTTCGGTGTACGAATAAGGCATGAGCACTCCGACTCGAGGGTTGCTTAGGCCGTCAACCACGGCCATGGTTTACGACTCCGGAAAACCCGGCTCGGCGTGATGCGGCGGGGCATCGAACGCGGGTTTTCTGGAAACGCAAAAGCCCGGGAGGCTTTGGAAAGCGCCGGACGGGCCCGAAACGGGTCTCCGACGCTTCCCCGGGCTTCCCGGGCGCGGCGATGAGGTCTTACTTGAGTTCGACCTTGGCGCCGGCTTCTTCCAGCTTCTTCTTCGCGTCTTCGGCGGTCGCCTTGTCCGCGCCTTCCTTGACGGGCTTCGGAGCGCCGTCGACCAGGTCCTTGGCTTCCTTCAGGCCCAGGCCGGTGATTTCGCGCACGGCCTTGATGACGTTGACCTTGTTGGCGCCGACTTCGGCCAGGACGACCGTGAACTCGGTCTGCTCTTCAGCGGCGGCGGCAGCGCCACCGGCGGCCGGGGCGGCAGCCACGGCGACAGCGGCCGCGGCGGCGGACACGCCGAACTTCTCTTCCATTTCCTTGATCAGCTCGGACAGTTCGAGCACGCTCATGGCGGCGATCGCGTCCAGGATTTCAGCTTTAGTTGCCATTTTTTAAGAACTCCAGATGATTTTGAATAAGCCAGGTTTGGTTGTCGCTTCCAGCAACGAAGGGATACCGGCGGACCGCTTACGCGGCCTGCTTCTGGTCGCGCACGGCCGCCAGGCCGCGCACGAACTTCGTGGGCACTTCGTTGAGCGTACGCACAAACTGAGCGATGGGCGCCTGCATGGTGCCCAGCAGCTTCGACAGCAGTTCCTCGCGGGACGGCATGGTGGCCAAGGCCTTCACGCCATCCTGGTTCAGCAGGCTGTTGGGCAGGGCCCCGCCTGTGATGACCAGCTTGTCATTGCTTTTCGCGAAATCGGCCAGTACCTTGGCGGCCGCCACCGGGTCGGCGCTGATCCCGTAGATCAGCGGACCGGTGAGCTGGGCGGACAGCCCCTCGAAGGGGGTGCCGGCCAGCGCGCGGCGCACCAGCGTGTTCTTCAACACGCGCAGGTACACGCCCGATTCACGCGCAGTCTTGCGCAATACGGTTACGGAGGCGACGTCCAGACCACGGTACTCGGCGACGATGATCGATTGGGCGCGACCGACTTCGGCCGAGACTTCCTCGATGACGACCGCCTTTTCTTGGCGATTGAGACTCATGGTTGAACACTCCATCTAACGACGCCGGGGAAACCCCCCGGCATCAACCGAATGCGGCGCGCCTGGTCGAGTTCATGAATGAATTCTTCCTGGGCGCCGTCTACGCTGGATCCGGCGATACGGCCCGGGATTAAGCGTCACGCCAGGGGCGATCGGCTCCAGCGGTCTTTGACAGCGGCGCCCGATCCGAGGAACGGGCGCAGCCCAAAGTTCTGTGGACCGGCCTCAAGCGGCCAGCGATGCAACCTCGACGCGCGCGCCGCCACCCATGGTGGAGGACACGGCGACCTTGCGCAGATAGATACCCTTGGCCGCCGTGGGGCGGGCCTTGTTCAGGGCATCGATCAGCGCGGCCAGATTGGTCTGCAGCTTTTCGACGTCAAAAGACGCGCGGCCGATGGTGGCGTGGATGATCCCCGCCTTGTCGGTGCGGTACTGCACCTGGCCGGCCTTGGCGTTCTTGACGGCGGTGGCGACGTCGGGCGTGACGGTGCCGACCTTGGGGTTCGGCATCAGGCCGCGGGGGCCCAGGACCTGACCCAGGGCGCCGACGACACGCATCGTGTCGGGCGAGGCGATGACCACGTCGAAGTCGATGTTGCCGGCCTTGATGCTGGCGGCCAGATCGTCCAGGCCGACGATGTCGGCGCCGGCGGCCTTGGCGGCCTCGGCCTTTTCGCCCTGGGCGAAGACGGCGACGCGCACGGTCTTGCCGGTACCGGCGGGCAGCACCACGGAGCCGCGAACCAGCTGGTCGGACTTCTTGGGGTCGATGCCCAGTTGCACGGCGACGTCGATGGACTCGTCGAACTTGGCCGTGGCGGTTTCCTTGACCAGCGCGATGGCTTCGGCCACCGGATACAGCTTGGTGCGATCGATCTTGGCCGCGATGGCGGCGGCGCGTTTGCTCAGCTTAGCCATGATCAGACGACTCCTTCCACGTCGATGCCCATGCTGCGGGCGCTGCCGGCGATGGTCCGCACAGCGGCGTCCAGGTCGGCCGCCGTCAGGTCGGGCTGCTTGGTCTTGGCGATTTCCTCGGCCTGGGCGCGCGTCAGCGTGCCGACCTTGGCCGAGTTGGGCGTCGCGGAGCCCTTCTGGACGTTCGCGGCCTTCTTGATCAGGATCGTGGCCGGCGGAGTCTTCATGATGAACGTGAAGCTCTTGTCGGCGAAGGCGGTGATCACCACGGGAATCGGCAGACCGGGCTCCATGCCCTGGGTCTTGGCGTTGAACGCCTTGCAGAATTCCATGATGTTCAGACCGCGCTGACCCAGCGCCGGACCGATCGGGGGAGAGGGATTGGCCTTACCAGCTGGCACTTGCAGCTTGATGAAGCCGACGATTTTCTTCGCCATGCGATGCTCCTGTCGGGTGATTGCGCCGATTCCTGACGGAACCGGCTCCCCGGGTTAATGAAAGCCCCCACACTGCGCCTTCGGCTTGCTGCCCCCCGAGGGGGCGCGTTTTGCCTTGGGACGGCCCGGCGGCAAAACAGCTGCCACGCGGTGCCTGGAGGTGAAAAATCAGACCTTTTCGACCTGACTGAAATCGAGCTCGACCGGAGTGGCGCGACCGAAGATCGTGACCGACACGCGGACCTTGCTTTTCTCGTAGTTGACTTCCTCGACGCTGCCGTTGAAGTCCGCGAACGGGCCTTCCTTGACGCGGACGGTCTCGCCGATCTCGAAGAGAACCTTGGGGCGCGGCTTTTCCACGCCTTCTTCCATCTGGGAGAGGATCTTTTCCACTTCCTTTTCGGAAATGGGGGCGGGACGGTTGCCGGAGCCGCCGAGGAAGCCCGTGACACGGTTGGTGCTCTTCACCAAGTGCCAGGTTTCGTCGGTGAGGTCCATTTCGACCAGGACATAGCCCGGAAAAATGCGGCGCTCGGAAATCGACTTGCGGCCGTCCTTGATTTCGACGACTTCCTCGGAAGGCACGAGAATGCGGCCGAAAGCGTCCTGGAGCCCGGCGCGCTCGATGCGTTCGGCCAGGGCCTTGTGGACGCTTTTTTCCATGCCCGAGTAGACATGGACGACGTACCAGCGCTTGCTCATGCGGTTTTCGTTCCTTAGTTCCAGCCCAGCAGCAGGCCGTAGATGATCCAGCCCAGCAGCTTGTCGGCGATCCACAGCAGAGCGCCCATGGCCAGCACGAAGGCGAACACGATCGCGGTCATGCGCGTGGTTTCCTGGCGCGAGGGCCAGACGACGCGGCGCGTCTCGTTGTAGGATTCGCGGCCGAAGGCGAGAGTGCGCCGACCGGTGTCGCTGAACCAGACGATGACCGTGGCCAGGACCAGGCCCGCGATGAAGGCGCCCACGCGCACGTAGCCGGGCTGGTTCACGAGGACCGAATACGCCACGATACCCGCAACGATCACGAGCACGGCCAGGCCGAGCTTGATGCGTTCGGCGGCACGGCTGACGGTTTCTACGTTCTGGTGAGACATATACGGGTGTTCGACGCCGCCGCTGCGGCAATGAGATCGGTGGCAGGGGCAGAAGGAATCGAACCCTCAACCTTCGGTTTTGGAGACCGACGCTCTGCCAATTGAGCTATACCCCTAAACCTCGAAAAACGGTGGCGCTGCCGCACCCCCGTTTTTTGAAACGCATTGGTGGGCGACCAGCCCACCATTGTACTACATAATTACTTGATGATTTTGGCGACGACGCCGGCGCCCACGGTACGGCCACCCTCGCGGATGGCAAAGCGCAGGCCCTCTTCCATGGCGATCGGCGCAATCAGGTTCACCGTCATCGACACGTTGTCGCCCGGCAGCACCATCTCCTTGTCGGCCGGCAGCTCGATCGTCCCGGTCACGTCCGTCGTGCGGAAGTAAAACTGCGGACGGTACCCCTTGAAAAACGGCGTGTGGCGTCCACCCTCTTCCTTCGACAGAATGTACACCTCAGCCGTGAAGTTCGTGTGCGGGTGAATCGAGCCGGGCTTGGCCAGCACCTGGCCGCGCTCGACTTCCTCGCGCTTGGTGCCGCGCAGCAAAATCCCCACGTTATCGCCCGCCTGGCCCTGGTCCAGCAGCTTGCGGAACATCTCCACGCCCGTGCACGTCGTCTTGGCCGTGTCGTGGATCCCCACAATCTCGATTTCCTCGCCGACCTTCACGATCCCGCGCTCGATACGGCCGGTCACCACCGTGCCACGCCCCGAGATCGAGAACACGTCTTCCACAGGCATCAGGAACGTGCCGTCAACCGCGCGCTCCGGCGTCGGAATGTAGCTGTCCAGCGCCGCGGCCAGCTGCATGATCGCCTGCGCGCCCAGCGGACCCTCGTCGCCTTCCAGCGCCAGCTTGGCCGAACCCTTCACGATCGGCGTGTCATCGCCCGGGAAGTCGTACTTGGACAGCAGCTCGCGCACTTCCATCTCGACCAGTTCCAGCAGCTCCTCGTCATCGACCATGTCGCACTTGTTCAGAAACACGATGATGTAGGGCACGCCCACCTGGCGCGCCAGCAAAATGTGCTCGCGCGTCTGCGGCATCGGACCGTCGGCGGCCGACACCACCAGAATCGCGCCGTCCATCTGCGCCGCGCCCGTGATCATGTTCTTCACATAGTCCGCGTGACCCGGGCAGTCCACGTGCGCGTAGTGACGGTTCGCCGTCTCGTATTCCACGTGCGAGGTGTTGATCGTGATCCCGCGAGCCTTCTCTTCCGGCGCGTTGTCGATCTGGTCGTAGCCCTTGGCCTCGCCACCGCCCGCCTTGGCCAGCACCGTCGTGATCGCCGCCGTCAGCGTCGTCTTGCCGTGGTCAACGTGGCCGATCGTACCCACGTTCACGTGCGGTTTGGTCCGTTCAAACTTGCCTTTTGCCATGGCTGACTCCTGACTATGGAATGATCCAAGATGTTGTGGTGCCCATGATGCGGATCGAACGCATGACCTCTCCCTTACCAAGGGAGTGCTCTACCACTGAGCCACATGGGCGGTATTCATTTCGACATCAGTCGAACCGGACCCGCTGGAGCGGGTGAAGGGAATCGAACCCTCGTCGTAAGCTTGGAAGGCTTCTGCTCTACCATTGAGCTACACCCGCGATTCGGAATCCCTGCGACAGCCCTGCAATCAAGCGCGGGAGTCGTTCGCATGGTGGTGGGGGTTGGATTCGAACCAACGTAGGCGCAAGGCCAACAGATTTACAGTCTGCCCCCTTTAACCACTCGGGCACCCCACCGAAGCGAATCCCGAATTATGAAGACATCGGAATGGAATGTCAAGCGACAGCCCTGTCCAATATCAGATGAGTCTGAAGGGGGCCTGGTGATTCCAACATCAGATGAGTCTGGAGCTTTGGCCGCGGGTCGTCGATCATCGGGAGATGATCTTGACCTTACACGACGAACGGCTCACCAGCCTGGAGAGCCTGGAACAATTCCTGGCCGGCACCGCTGGCCTGGAGCCACAGGTCGCCGCTGGCACCCAAGCGCAGCGCCAGGTGCACGTCCTGTCGGTGCTGCAGCGCTTTCGATACCCCTCGCTCACTCGCGTCCAGAAGGGACTGGTCATCCGCTACCTGCTCGCGACCAGTGGCTACTCACGCCAGCACCTGAGCCGATTGATCGCCCGATTCCGCGATCACACCCCGCTTGGGCAGCGCCACGCGCCCGCGCACGGCTTTACGCGCCGCTACACCGAGGGGGACATCACCGCGCTGGCCAGGCTCGATGCCCTGCACGAGAACCTGAGCGGGGCGGCCACTCGCCACCTGTGCCAACGCGCCTGGCTGGTCTACGGCGACGCGCGCTATGAGCGCCTGGCCACGATCTCCGTCTCCCACCTGTACAACCTACGCCACCAGGCGCGCTACCGGCAGACGCGCGGCCACTGGGAGCCGACCCGACCCAGCCGAGCCGTCTCCATCGCGATCAGGAAGGCCCCCGAGCCCGCAGGCCGCGCAGGCTTCATTCGCATCGACAGCGTGCACCAGGGCGACTACGACGGCATCAAGGGCGTGTACTACATCGACGCCGTGGATTGCATCACCCAGTGGCAGGTCGTCGCCTGTTGCGAACGCATCTCCGAGGCGTTCCTGCTGCCCGTGCTCGAACAGATGCTCGCCTGCTTCCCGTTTCGCATCCGCGGGGTTCATGCCGATAACGGCGGCGAATACATCAACCACCGCGTGGCCGCCCTGCTCGACAAGCTGAACGCCGAGTTCACCAAGTCCAGGCCCCGCCACACCAACGACAATGCCCTGGTCGAGGCCAAGAACGGCGTGGTCATCCGGCGCACCTTCGGCTACGCCCACATCCCGCAAAAGCACGCCCGGCCCATCAACGCGTTCTGTGAGCAGCACCTCGTGCCCTACCTGAACATGCACCGCCCTTGCCTGTTCCCCGAACAGACGATCGATGCCAAAGGCAAGATCCGCACCACCTACCCTCAAGCGCTCGTGCGAACCCCGCTGGAGAAGCTGCACAGTCTGCCGGCGCCTGCCCGTGGGCTCAAGCCCGGTATCACCCTACAGAGCCTGCTCATCCAGGCGCGGGCCATGAGTGATAATGAAGCCGCCGAACAGCTGCAAAAGGCACGCTCGGCGCTGTTTGCAACCATCCATCGACGATCCGCCGCCAAGGCCGCCTGAACAGCCTGTTCTCTGCAAGTTCAGACTCATCTACGGTTTGGAAAAGACTGCGACCGCGTCCCGATCCGTCAGCACACCGCCCAGTCCCTGACGCTCCAGCAGCGCATCCAAATGCCCCCAATCGGAAAATTCGATCACCAGTTGCCCGCCCTTGCGGGCGCCCGTGCGGATCCTCACCTGGGTCGCCAGATGGTCGGACAGGGCCTTTTCCAGCCGGTCCAGGTCGCCGGAGCGGGCGGCGGACGCACCCCGGGCCGCACGGCCGGCCGGCGTGGTGAGGGGTTCGTCGGCTTCTCGCAGCGCACGCGCGACGCGCTTTTCGGTCTCGCGCACGGACAGCCGCCGGGCGACGACTTCGTTGGCCAGGAGGATCTGCTGCGCGGCGTCGGTGGCCAGCAAGGCGCGGGCATGGCCCATGTCGATATCGCCGGCCAGCAGCATGGTCTGCACGGGCTCGGCCAGGTTCAGCAGGCGCAGCAGATTGGTGGTGGCCGAGCGTGAACGGCCGATGGCGGTGGCGGCCTGCTCATGGGTCAGGCTGAATTCGTCCAGCAGGCGACGCACACCGTGGGCTTCTTCGAGCGGATTGAGGTCTTCCCGCTGGATGTTCTCGATCAGGGCCATGGCGGCGGCATTTTCATCCGCCACCCGGCGCACCAGGACGGGAACCATGTCCAGGCCGGCGATCCGCGCGGCACGGAAACGGCGCTCGCCGGCGATGATTTCGTACTGGCCGGGCTCGTCTTCCAGGGGGCGCACCAGGATGGGCTGCATGATGCCCTGAGCACGGATGGATTCGGCCAGGTCATTGAGCGCGCCCTCGTCCATGCGGGTGCGTGGCTGGTAGCGGCCCGCGCGCAGAGCGCCGACCGGCAGTTGGCTGGGGGAGTCGTCCTTCTGGCGACCCACTGCGTCCAGCGCGCCATTGTCGGCGCCCAGCAGGGCATCCAGACCGCGTCCGAGTCCTTTCTTGCGTGTGGCCATTGTGTGTGTTTCCTATGGATGGTGCCGGGCGGGGTCGCTCATGCCGCGCGCGGACGAATCTGGCCGCCGACACGGCGGATGAGTTCCTCGCCAAAGGCGAGGTAGGCCCTGGCGCCCCGGGACGACTTGTCGTAGATCACGCCGGGCTGGCCGTGGCTGGGCGCCTCGGCCAGGCGCACGTTGCGCGGCACGACCGTCTTGAAGACCTTGTTCCCGAAATGCGATTCCAGCTGGGCGGAGACCTGCTGCTGCAGTGTCATCCGCGTATCGAACATGACACGCAGCAGACCGATCAGCTCCAGATCGGGATTCAGGTTGCGGTAGATCCGCTTGATGGTGTTGACCAGATCGGACAGGCCTTCGAGCGCGAAATACTCGCACTGCATGGGAATGATCACGCCATGGGCGCCCGCCAGTCCGTTCAGCGTCAACAGGGAGAGCGTCGGCGGGCAATCGATCAGGATGAAGTCATAATCCCGGGTGACCTTGGACAGGGCCTGCTTCAGCTGCATTTCACGGTCGTCCATCTGCACCAGATCGATTTCGGCGCCGGACAGTTCCCGGTTCGAGGGCAGCACGTCATATCCGCCGGTCTCGGAACGGATGCGGGCCTGGGCAACGTCGGCCTCGCCGATCAGAACCTGGTACAGGTTGACAGTTGCGGCGTTCTTGTCGATTCCGCTGCCCATGGTGGCGTTGCCCTGCGGATCCAGATCGACCAGCAGCACGCGCTGACCGTGCATGGCCAGCGATGCGGCCAGGTTGATAGCCGTGGTGGTCTTGCCTACGCCGCCCTTCTGGTTGGCGATGCAGAACACGCGGGCGGATTTCGGACGATCGGCAGTCATGGGGTTCCTTCGGGACCGGTCAGGGTCTGTTCATATTCGAGTTCCAGCAGACAGCGGCGCGCGTCCATTTCGGGCACGCGCAGCTCGACGGTACGCGTCACGGACCAGCCCGTGCCGGCTTCCAGGGCGACCCGCTCGGCCACGGGATCCTGGCCCTTCATGGCCAGCATCGTGCCGCCGGGGGCGCGGTGGTGGGCGGCAACGCGCACGAAGTCCGACAGCGAGGCGAACGCGCGCGAAATCACCAGATCCGCCTGCAGACTGTCCATGGATTCGATGCGGCCGTGTTCCGCGCGCACGTTTTTCAGTCCCAGGACGCCGGCCGCCTGGCGGATGAACGCGGTCTTCTTGCCCACGGCATCCACGCAGACGACAGACCAATCGGGCTGGCAGATGGCCAGAATGATACCCGGTATACCGGCGCCCGAACCCATGTCCGCGACACGCAAGGCACAACGCGGCCAGCGGGCCCGCAACTCGGGCACGATGGCCAGGCTGTCGAACACGTGCTGCACCAGCATCTTTCCGGGATCGCGCACGGCCGTCAGATTGTAGGCCTTGTTCCAATGCTGCAGCTGTCCCAGATAGCCCAGCAGCGCGGGGACGCGCGCATGATCCGCCCGCATGTCCAGGGCATCCAGCGCCGATTCCAGGCGTTCCTGGAACTGGTGAAAGGGTGTGCCGCCGGTCATGCCGCCCGGCGCCCGCGTGCGTGCCGCTTCAGATGGACCAGCAGCAGCGACACAGCGGCCGGCGTGATACCGGAAATCCGCGCCGCCTGGCCTATGGTGGCGGGACGCGAGATTTCCAGGCGCTGACGCACCTCGGTGGACAGGCCGACGACGCCGGCATAGTCGAAGTCGTCCGGCACCGCCTGATCCGCCTGGGCCTTCTGGCGCTCGATCTCGTCGCGCTGACGATCCACGTAGCCGGCGTACTTGGCCTGGATGCCAACCTGTTCGGCCTGCACGAAGTCTTCCAGCCCGGGACCGGCCAGCAACGCACCCTGTTCGTCTCGCAGGGCCATCAATGTGTCGTATTCGACGTCGGGGCGCCGCAGCAGATCCAGCAGACTGGGATGGCGATCCATCCGCTGCAGGGCCAGATGTTCGCGGGCATGGGCATCCAGCACCGCCGGATTGACGCGGGTCTCGCCAAGCCGCTGGATTTCGGCCGCCACGGCGTCGCGCTTGCGGCAGAAGACATCCCAGCGCACGTCGTCCACCAGACCCAGCATCCGCCCCATTTCCGTCAGGCGCAGGTCGGCGTTGTCCTCGCGCAGGCTGAGACGATATTCCGCCCGCGACGTAAACATTCTGTACGGTTCTGTAACTCCTTTTGTTACAAGATCATCCACCAGCACCCCTAGATAGGCCTGGCTGCGATCCAGCGTCCAAGGCTCGCGCCCCATCGTCTGCAAGGCGGCATTGGCACCCGCCAACAGTCCCTGGGAGGCGGCTTCCTCGTACCCTGTGGTGCCGTTGATCTGCCCCGCAAAGAACAGCCCCCGGATCGCGCGGGTTTCCAGCCAGGCATGCAAATGCCGGGGATCGAAGTAGTCATATTCGATTGCATAGCCGGGGCGCATGATGCGCGCGTTCTCCAAACCAGGCAGGCTGCGCACCAGCGCGAACTGGATATCGAACGGCAGACTGGTGGAGATTCCGTTGGGATAGATCTCGCAGGAGGACGCTCCTTCAGGTTCCAGAAACACCTGATGACTGGCCTTGTCAGCAAAACGATGAATCTTGTCCTCGATCGAGGGACAATACCTCGGACCAATCCCTTCGATCGTCCCCCTCTCACTGTACATCGGCGAACGGTCCAGACCGGAGCGCACAATCTCGTGCGATCTTTCATTGGTGTGTGTGATCCAGCAGGGTACCTGTTCGGGATGCATGTCGGCCCGTCCCAGGAAGGAAAATACCGGCACCGGATCTGTGTCTCCAGGTTGAACCTCGGTTTTTGAAAAATCGATGGTCTTCGCATCGATACGCGGTGGTGTGCCTGTTTTCAGACGGCCTTGAGGCAGTTTCAGTTCCTTGAGCCGTTCTCCCAAACTGGTTGCAGGCGGGTCACCGGCTCGGCCTGCTGCATGATGCGACAGTCCGACGTGCATTAGACCGTTCAGGAACGTGCCTGCCGTCAGGATCACCGCGCGCGCCCGGAATACAAGTCCGATCTGGGTGCGCGCACCCACCACACAGTCACCTTCCAAAATCAGATCATCCACCGCTTGTTGAAAGATCATCAGATTTTTCTGACCCTGCAAAATCATTCGAATGGCGCGACGATACAGCGATCGGTCTGCCTGGGCACGCGTCGCGCGCACCGCCGGCCCCTTGGAACGATTCAGAATCCTGAACTGAATGCCTGCTTGATCCGCAGCCCAGGCCATGGCGCCACCCAAGGCATCGATTTCCTTGACCAGATGCCCCTTGCCAATTCCACCAATGGAAGGATTGCAGGACATCTGTCCCAGGGTATCCATGTTGTGGGTCAACAGAAGCGTAGACGCACCCATACGAGCTGCAGCCAATGCGGCTTCAGCCCCGGCGTGACCACCACCAATCACGAGGACATCAAATTCTTCAGAGTAATTCATAGGGAAAGACGAGGAAATTCCCGAAATTATACTTCGTAGACCTCAAGTGAAAATGTTCCACGTGAAACAGGGTTTGTATGTTTCACGTGAAACATAAGCGGAACAATAATTCGCCCAAATTGCTGCACTTTAAAGTTATCTCTGTCGGTCAATGACTGAAAAATCATTCACCTGCCTGAATAAAGAAATTCGTGCCTGATGCGGCAACCCATAACTGCATTGAATGTTTGATCAAGACAATAAAAGTCCGGACAGAGTAGGACTTCACATACAGATAAGAAAAACACTTCAGTCTGCCAACTAATCAATACCACAATACCCAATTACATGAGTTCAGAATAAAGGTGAACAACCAAGGAATCCAGGATCATAAACAACAAACAAACTCAACGTTCCACGTGGAACATCACCAGAATAAAATTTCATCTCTGATCGGCCGATCCATGTCAGACAAGGCGTCTGCAGTGTTGCGCCACCTCGCTCTCCTCTACATCATCGTGAACAATAAAACACACGCCCGTCAAATATCATGAATACATACCTCCTGTGAATAAAGCTGTGGACAAACTCTGAACAAGGAAGGTGCAAGTTATTCTCAAGAAAATTTCAGGCAATAAAAAAGGCACTCCGAAGAGTGCCTTTCAAGAAAAGCGCCGGCTTATTACAGCGGGCGGATTTCAGCAGCCTGAGGACCCTTGGGGCCATCCTTGACTTCGTACTGCACGGCTTGGCCTTCGTTCAGACTGCGATAGCCGCGACCTTCGATGGCGGAGAAGTGTGCGAACACATCGGTCCCACCGGCGTCCGGCGTGATGAAGCCGAAGCCCTTCTCAGCGTTGAACCATTTGACTTTGCCCGTTTGAGCCATGATCTGAAACGTCCTAAATGAATGAAAGAAAACAATGAATCAAGAACGCTGAAACGAAACAGATCGTGCCGGAGTGCGAGTAGCAACAAGGCATGCCGTGTGCGAAACGTGCGTACTGCTAGATTGCATTGCAACAGGGAGCATAACTACGCAACATGAAAAGTCAAATCATAGTTTTCCCTTATGCGCGATTGTATCCGCAACCAGTCCCAGCGTGCGCAAAACGCGTCTTAAAACCAACACAAATTCATTGACCAAACACAAATAATGAACAATCTGCCATCCAAGTTACCCGACGTCGGTAGCACCATCTTCACCGAAATGAGCGTGCTGGCCCAACAATGTCAAGCCATCAACCTGGGGCAGGGTTTCCCGGACTACCCGCCGCCCGAACCCCTGATTCAGGCTGTGTGCGAAGCCATGCGACAAGGTCATCATCAGTACGCTCCCATGGAGGGCCTGCCGCAGTTGCGGGAAGTCATTGCGTCAAAGGTCCAGGGACGGCATGGACGAACTTATTCGACGGAATCAGAAATCACTGTCACTTCAGGAGCAACGGAAGCGCTGATGAGCAGTCTGCTGGCGCTGACACATCCAGGAGACGAGGTCCTTTTGATCGACCCGGCCTACGATCTGTATGCGCCTTCGATACGCCTGGCCGGCGCCAAAGCGATCCGTGTCCCCATGCAAGCGCCGAAAGCAGACGACCCTGCGTTTCGTGTGGACTGGGCCCGGGTGGAATCCGCCATCACGACAAGGACTCGAATGCTGGTCCTGAACTTCCCGCACAACCCCAGCGGATCGACGCTCAAAGCCGAAGACCTGGATGCCCTGGAAACCATTCTTTCCAGACATTCGATCCTGCTGCTTTCGGACGAAGCCTACGAACATATCGTATTCGACGGGCACGCGCATCTGAGTCCCGTTTCCCGACCCTCGCTGGCAGAGCGCACTGTGCTGGTTTCGTCCTTCGGCAAGACTTTTCATGCCACCGGCTGGAAGATCGGCTATTGCTGTGCTCCCTCGAACATCATGGCGGAAATCCGCAAGGTTCACCAGTTCACGGTGTTTTCCGTCAGCACTCCCATGCAGGTGGGCATTGCCCGATATCTGAGAAATTCCGATCTGCCTTCGGAACTGTCGGCTTTCTACCAGAGAAAAAGGGACCGACTGGTTTCCGGTTTGAAAGAAACACCTCTTCGTCCCCTGCATTCCGAGGGAACATTTTCCCTTTTGGTGGACACTCGGGCGCTGGGCCCTGGGCGGGAAAAAGAACTGGCTGTCCGTCTGACCCGGGATATCGGCGTCGCCAGCATCCCAGTGTCGGCTTTCTACGCAGATCCGGACCGGTCCGAAGCCAATCACCAACTGCTGCGCCTGTGTTTCGCCAAGCTGGACGCCACGCTGGACCGGGCGCTGGAACGTCTGCGCGGGTTGAGCCCGGGGCTGGCTGGCTGAGGTCTTTATGTTTTTCTCTTTTCTTTTATATAAACCTGGTAGGAATGATGTGAGCCTGTGGACAACTGGGAAAACTATATATTCCCATAAAAATCAAACACTTGGAATATTTTCTTCTGTGAGTGTCTTTGTGCGCTGCTAGGGCATGCTTTGGGGATGGTTTCCAGGTTTGCGAAAACGCTCGTGCTTATGAACAACTTGTCGACAGGATAGGCACATGAGGCCGCCTCTGGGTTTATCCACAGGCCCGTCGATCGGAAATCAGGCGGAAACGGGGGGCTCTGTCGTCTGGATCAGGGCGCCGTCGTCGAACAGAAGGGTGCGTTCCGGCCATAACATGGCGGCCAGCCGATAGTGGTCTTCAGTGTCCCTATCGGGCGATTTTCTGCTCCGCCATCGGGCGCCGACGGAATAGTCGATGCAGAATGCCTGCCGATGCAGTCCGTGCCAGGATGTGGGCGCCACGTTCTTGAACAGGAGGCCATAGCGCCAGGCCGTGCTTCGATCCGGGGACTCGAACAGGCGCCAGTAGTGTCCGATCAGCACGGGAGTGGAATCCGTATCTTCATTCCACCAGGCCGTGCGGTCGGAATAGCGCCAGCGGTTGCCTGAAAAGAAGGGTTGCGGACTGCGGGCTTCGATGCCGGATGTCAGGCGCTTGATGGGATTGAGGCGTTGTTTGAGCGTTTCGAAATCCGCCACGGCGTCCAGGTAGGGCGGAGGATCGTTCGGGTCTTCGAGCTGTTTGCCCCAGCGGTCGAGCTCTGCGCGGTAGCGGGCATGCAGGTCGTCGACGCGTGCCGCCTGAATGATGTTCTGTTCCTGTTCGTGGATCAGTTCCAGGATGCTGCCGCAGGGGAAATTCTCGATTGCCTGGATGGAGGCCGGATCCCAGGCGGCATGAACGATGCGCAGCCCCGGCATGCGGATCGCCAGGGGCAGGCGGCGCAGGAAATCGCGGATTTCCGGCCGTTCCCGGGCCGAGGCCCGGGAAAAGGGCGCGTAAAAGGGGAGGTCGGAGGTTTCCCGGCTGTCGAAGAACCATCCCGAGCCGTCTTTTGCATCGTTGGCCAGCAGATTGATCTCGTGGTTGCCCAGGATGGCGAGCGCACGGCCCTGGTCCACGAGTTCGCGTACCCGGCGGATGACGCCCACGCTGTCTGGACCGCGGTCGCACAGGTCTCCGATGAACACCAGCAGGCGGTTTCGTGTTTCCGGGCGCTGGCGCAACTGGTCCAACAAGGCATCCAGCGCCTGGATCTCGCCGTGAATGTCGCCGATGATGGCCAGGGGCTGGGCATCCAGGGTATGGAGTAGGGTCGGGTTCATCTTGCTATTGTCCTTCGGGAAGAAGATCAGGACAATGGATGCGATTGATTGAGTCAATGCAAGGTTTTTGTCCGGTGGATCGGGTTGCCGAGTCCCGGCGTGCGGTAGATTGGATGAGCGGGCATGCGCCCGCGCACAGTAAGACAGGAGAACTCACATGGCGAAGGATATCGTGCTGGCGACGGACGGCTCCGCGTACAGCCTTCAGGCGGCGCGTTTCATCGCGCAATCCGGGTTGCTGCCCGATGGCGGGATCGTGCGGGTTCTCCATGTGGCGGCCAATCTGCCCGCCCGGGTGAGCCGCTTCGTGGATGCCGCGACAATTCAGGATTGGTACGGGGATGAATCCGCCAAGGTTCTCAACCCCACCGCCGACATTCTGCGCGAGGCGGGCGTGCCTCATATGGTCGAATTCCGGATCGGTTTCGCTCCCCAGGAAATCACGCGCTACGCCGACGAGGTCGACGCTCACATGATCGTGATGGGCGCGCACGGGCGCGGGGTGCTGCTGGATGCGGTCATCGGGTCGGTCGCGGGTCGGGTGCTGGCCTTGACGCATCGGCCGGTGCTGTTGATTCAGAATCCGGGAGATGCGTCGGGCGGGTGAAATCGATCCGGGCCGGCATCTGTTCCGGGAAACTGGAGTTCAGTTCATCAAGCGAGTCATGTACGTGGCGGGCTGTTCGTAGCCGGCCAGGCAGGCGCGCCCGTGGTCGTCCAGTTCGGTACATGCGCGGTAGCCGTGTGCGGCCCAGAAACGTTCGGAATTCTGGACAGAGACCAGCGCGGAATGGCGCAGCCTGGCTGTCCGGGCGCGAGCCCAGGCATGTTGGACCAGCCGTTGCGCCAGGCCGCGCCCGCGTGCCCGGGGATGGATGGCCAGGTCATGCAGGTACAGGGTATCGCCGTCCGGGGCCGGGTGGAAGTCGCCGTTCAGGGGCGACAGGTGGCCTCGACGCGTCGGATAGGTAAACAAGTAGGCGCACAGCCCGCCGTCGTCCTGGATGCCCCAGATCCAGTCGGGGACGGCCCGCAGGCGGCGGTCGAGGACGGCCGCCGGTTCGAACATGGATGCGCTGTAGCAATGGGCCTGGATGAGGTCCAGGCCGGGCAGATCGGAAGGATTCAGCGTGCGGAGGATGAGTTTTACCTCGTCGGACAAGGATAACCCCCTCGTCACATATGTCGATGTTGGTGATGAATATCTGGGTAATGCGGATGGCTGTGCGTGAGGGGTGCGTGAGTGTGCTCGTGCGTATGGGGTTCGCGTCCGGCCCATGGAAAATCGTGTTTGTGCTGGTGATGCGCGTCGTGCACATGACGATGTGTGTGGGTGATCACCTCATGCGTGTGCATGTGCTCGTGGCGTTCGGTCAGATGGAGCCATACTCCCAACGCCATGAGCGCCGCCGCAATCCAGAATAGCAACGAAGCATGTTCATGTTCGCCCAAGGCAAGAATGGCAATGGCAGCGCCCAGAAAAGGCGCGGTTGAGAAATACGCACCGGTGCGCGCCGTGCCCAAGCCACGCAAGGCTAGCACGAACAGCACCAGACTGATGCCATAGCCCAGGAGGCCCACCACCATAGCCGCGCCAATCGTGGCGCCAGCAGGAAGCGTGACCCCGAGCACCAATGCGACGACGGTGTTCACGATACCGGCCACGCCGCCTTTGAGGCCAGCTAGAAACAGTGCGTCGGAAGCCGAGACTTTGCGCGTAAAGTTGTTATCCAGTGCCCAGCATAGACAGGCCCCCGCGATCAGCAGCGCCCCCCATCCCAGTTGGCCCGCGTCTTGGGATGAATTGGGCCATGCCAGCAACACCGCGCCCACAACGATCATGACCATGCCAAGTACAACATTACGGTCAGTGTTCTCGCGGAATACCCCCCAGGCAATCACAGCAGTCAACACGGCTTCCAGATTGAGCAGCAACGAAGCCGTGGCAGCCGAAGTCCTTGTTAGACCCAGCATCAGGAGCAATGGTCCGAGTACGCCACCAAAACCGATGGCCAGCAGCAGCCATAGCCATTCGCCACTGGACATGGAGGGTGTGCGCCAACCTCGGTCGCGAATGAACCGAATCAGCCCGAGGCCCACACCACTACCCAGATAAAGCAGCCCAGCGAGCAGCACCGGTGAGGTGTCGCTCAGCAGCAACTTGGCAAACGGCGTACTGGCGCCAAAGAGTAGTGCTGCGCCCAGCGCGGCGTAAACAGATGAAGACCAGATTACTTTGGTTTTCATAACGCATATACTATACCCCAATAGGGTATATATCTGATGAGTCACACGTATGAGTCACACGATCAGGAATAGATCCAAGCTGCTGAACCGCGTGCGTCGTATCCGTGGGCAGATCGAGGCTTTGGAGCGCACGCTCGAAGCTGAGCAAGGCTGCGCCGAGGTGTTGCACCAGATTGCCGCTGCGCGCGGAGCCATGAACGGGCTGATGATCGAAGTGCTGGAAGAGCATATTCGCACGCACGTTGTCAATCCCGAGATTGCAGACGAAAGCGCGCGCCGTGCTGCTGCCGACGAGCTCGTCGACGTAATTCGCGCTTATTTGAAGTAACGGAGCCCGCGAGGAACCTGGGCGCATTGATTGAGCTCGTGCATGAGCTCTTCATGATGGGCAGCGGATTGATCTAGGGGGCTCGAGGGGCTGACAGAGGCTGCACCTTGGTCAAAGCCGCACCAAAAAACGACCGCCAATCAGGCGGTCATTTCTATGCTCCGCTGGATGGCCAACTTTTCCCACAACACTTGGCCATCTTTTCCGAAATCCAACACAGGTCACACGTCGATGTTCCCCGCCTGCAATGCGTGGGTCTCGATGAAGGCGCGGCGCGGTTCGACGTTGTCGCCCATCAGGGTGACGAAGATCTCGTCGGCGGCGATGGCGTCCTCGATCTGCACGCGCAGCAGGCGGCGCACGGTCGGGTCCATGGTGGTTTCCCAGAGCTGTTCCGGATTCATTTCGCCCAGGCCCTTGTAGCGCTGCTTGCTGATGCCGCGCTCGGCCTCGGCGCGCAACCATTGCATGACCTCGCGGAAGTCGGAGACGGTCTTTTCCTTGAGCTTGTCGCCAGTGCCCCGGCGCACGACGGCGCCTTCACCGATCAGGCCCAGGAAAGTCTTGGCCGTACGGGCCAGGACGGCGTAGTCGCCGCCGCGCACGAAATGGCGGTCGAACACGCTGACGCGCATATTGCCGAAATGCGGACGGATGACCGCCAGGCGCCAGGCTTCCTCGATTTCGTCGTACTGGGCTTCCACATGGACGCCGTGGGGATCGGCCGGATCGCGCAGGACCTGTTCCAGAGCGGTGGCGCTGGCGCGGGCGGCGGCTTCGTCGATCAGGCTGAGCTGCACGCCTTCGGCCATGGCCGACAGGGCCTCGGCGTCCAGCGTGCGCGACAGGCGGGCGATGACCGAATCGGCGGTGACGTACTGGCGCGCCAGGTCCATCAGGGCGTCGCCAGTGATCGGCGTGGCGCCGGCGCGGGGCGTGAGTTCCGTATCCTTGAGTGCCAGTTGCAGCATGAACTGGGCTTCCTCGGCGTCGTCCTTCAGATAGCGTTCCTCGCGGCCGACCTTGACCTTGTAGAGCGGCGGCTGTGCGATGTAGACGTAGCCGCGCTCGATCAGCGCCGGCATCTGGCGGTAGAGCAGGGTCAGCAGCAGGGTGCGGATGTGGGCGCCGTCCACGTCCGCGTCGGTCATGATGATGATGCGGTGGTAGCGCAGCTTGTCGATGTTGAAGTCGGGTCCGATGCTGGTGCCCAGGGCGGTGATCAGGGTGGTGATCTGTTCGCTGGACAGCAGCCGGTCGAAGCGCGCTTTTTCGACGTTCAGGACCTTGCCGCGCAGCGGCAGGATGGCCTGGAACTTGCGGTCGCGGCCCTGCTTGGCGGAACCGCCTGCCGAGTCGCCCTCCACGATGTAGAGTTCGCACAGGGCGGGGTCCTTTTCCTGGCAGTCGGCCAGCTTGCCGGGCAGGCCGGCGCCTTCCAGAACGCTCTTGCGGCGGGTCATCTCGCGGGCCTTGCGGGCGGCCTCGCGGGCGCGGGCGGCCTCGACGATCTTGGAGCACAGCGCGCGGGCGTCGTTGGGATTCTCGAGCAGCCAGGTTTCCAGGGTGCGGCTGACGGCTTCCTCGACCGCGGGGCGGACTTCGCTGGAGACGAGCTTGTCCTTGGTCTGGCTGCTGAACTTGGGTTCGGGCACCTTGACGGACAGGACGCAGGCCAGGCCTTCGCGCATGTCGTCGCCGGTGGTGTCTACCTTGGCCTTCTTGGCCAGTTCGTTGTCGGTGATGTACTTGTTCAGCACCCGGGTCATGGCGGCGCGCAGGCCGGTCAGGTGGGTGCCGCCGTCGCGCTGCGGGATGTTGTTGGTGAAGCACAGCACGGTCTCGGCGTAGCTGTCGTTCCATTGCATGGCGACTTCGACGCCCACGCGCACGCCGCCGGCCTCGGATTCGGTCGTCACGGCGAAGACGTTGTCGTGCAGGACGGTCTTGGCGCGGTTGATGTACTGGACGAAACCCTTGACCCCGCCCAGGAAGGCCAGGTTCTCGTCCTGGCCGGTGCGCTCGTCCACCAGGCGGATTTTCACGCCGTTGTTCAGGAAGGATAGTTCGCGCAGGCGGCGGGCGAGAATTTCGTAGGTGTAGTCGATGTTGGCGAAGATCTCGGCGTCGGCCAGGTACTGGACCCGGGTGCCGGTGCGTTCCGCCGGGCCGGTGACGGCCAGCGGGGCGACCCTTTCGCCGCGCCGGAATTCCATCTGGTGTTCTTCGCCGTTGCGCCAGATCGTCAGGCGCAACCACTCGGACAAGGCGTTGACGCAGGACACGCCCACGCCGTGCAGGCCGCCGGAGACCTTGTAGGAGTTCTGGTCGAACTTGCCGCCGGCGTGCAGTTCGGTCATGACGATTTCCGCCGCGCTGCGGTGGTGTTCATCGTCCTTGTGGATGGCGGTGGGGATGCCGCGGCCGTTGTCCGTGACCGAGATGCTGTTGTCGGCGTGGATCGTGACGACGATGTCGTCGCAATAGCCCGCCAGCGCCTCGTCGATGGCATTGTCCACGACCTCGAAGACCATGTGGTGCAGGCCGGTGCCGTCGGACGTGTCGCCGATGTACATGCCTGGCCGCTTGCGCACGGCCTCCAGGCCCTTGAGCATCTTGATCGAATCGGCGCCGTAGCCGGCGGCCGCGGTGTTCTGGGGGGTGAGGTCTGACATGAAAATCCTGTGGTTGAATCCGTCGGCGGAGCGGGCGTCGGGACGCCGCTCAGATGCGCATCGGCATGACGACGTACTTGAATTCCTCGTCGTTGGGCAGCGTGATCAGCACGGAGGCGTTGGCGTCGGGCTGGACGGACCAGCGCACGGTGTCGGTCTTGATGTTGGACAGCACGTCGAGCAGGTAGCTGACGTTGAAGGCGACGTCCAGCGATTCCAGGGCGTAGTCGACCTCGAGTTCTTCGCGGGCTTCTTCCTGTTCGGCGTTGGACGAGGACAGGCGCAGCAGGTTGTCGCCCAGCTGCAGGCGCACGCCCTTGAGCTTGTCCGTGGTCAGGATGGCGGTGCGCTGCAGGGCCGCCTGGAGGATGTCGCGGGCGATGTCGAAATGCCGGGTGTAGCCGGCGGGGATGACGCGGCGGTAGTCGGGGAACTTGCCCTCGACCAGTTTGGAGACGACTTCGATTTCGTCGAAGCGGAAGCGGATCTGGCCTGCCGTGACGTCGATCAGCACGGTGGCCTGATCGTCGTCGGACAGCAGGCGCTGCATTTCGTGGATGGTCTTGCGCGGGATGATCACGTCCAGGGTGGATTCCTGGCTTTCGACAGCCACGCCGCCGTGGGCCAGCCGGTGGCCGTCGGTGGCCACGGCTCGCACGCGTCCGGGTTCGAGCACCAGCAGCAGGCCGTTCAGGTAGTAGCGGATGTCCTGCTGGGCCATGGAGAAGTGCACCTGGTTGAACAGGTTCTTCAGAGCCTTCTGGGGCATGGAGAAGGACGCGGACCATTGTTCGGCCTGAGTGACCGTGGGATAGTCGGCCGCGTCGAGGGTCTGCAGGGCGAAGCGGCTGCGACCGGACTGGACGGTGAGTTTGGCCTCGTCCAGGGACAGCCGGACATCGCCCGATTCGGGCAGGGCGCGCAGGATGTCGAGCAGCTTGCGGGCGGCCACGGTGGTGGCCTGGGTCTCGTCTCCCACGCCGAAGTTCGCGCGGGTGGTGATCTGGACTTCCAGGTCGTTGGCGATGAATTCGAGCCGGTCGCCCTGCTTGCGGATCAGCACGTTGGCGAGGATCGGCAGCGTATTACGCCGTTCGACGATCCCCACCACCATCGTCAGGGGCTTGAGCACGGCATCGCGAGTCGCTTGAATGAGTTGCATCTTCTTATCCTTTGAGAGTTTGCTCGAGTACGTGGAGTGCGTGGTTCAGCTCGGTCTGCTTGGCGCGCAGGTCGGTGATCTTGCGCACCGCGTGCAGCACGGTAGTGTGATCGCGTCCGCCGAACAGGTCGCCGATTTCCGGCAGGCTCTTCTGGGTGAGTTCCTTGGCCAAGTACATGGCGATCTGCCGGGGCAGGGCAATGTTCGCGGGCCGACGCTTGGAATACATGTCGGCGACCTTGATTTTATAGAAATCGGCCACGGTCTTCTGGATGTTCTCGACCGTGATCTGGCTGTTGGAGACCGACAGCAGATCCTTCAGGGCTTCCTTGCAGACTTCGACGGTGAGCACGTCGCGGCCGTGGAAATTGGCGTAGGCCGACACCTTGCGCAAGGCGCCTTCGAGTTCGCGCACGTTGCTGCGCAGGTGCTTGGCGATGAAGAAGGCGACTTCCTCGGGCATGACGATGCGTTCGGTCTGGGCCTTGCGCAACAGGATGGCGACACGCATTTCCAGTTCGGGCGGCTCGATCGCGACGGTCAGGCCCCAGTCGAAGCGCGAGATCAGGCGGTTGTCGATGTTCGACAGTTCCTTGGGGTAGGTGTCCGAGGTGATGATGATCTGCTTGCGCTGGGCCACCATGGCCTCGAAGGCGTAGAAGAATTCTTCCTGGGTACGGTTCTTGCCGGCGAAGAACTGGATGTCGTCGATCAGCAGCAGGTCCAGCGAATGGTAGTAGCGCTTGAAGTCGTCGAAGGCGCGGCGGTGATAGGCCTTGACCACGTCGGAGATGTACTGGTCCGCGTGGACGTAGCGTACGCGCGTGCTGGCGCCGCTGGCCAGCAGGGCGTTCCCTATGGCGTGGATCAGGTGGGTCTTGCCCAGGCCGACGCCGCCATACAGGAACAGCGGGTTGTAGGACACGCCGGGGTTTTCCGCGACCTGCATGGCCGCCGCGCGGGCCAGCTGGTTGGCCTTGCCGATGACGAAGTTGTCGAAGGTCAGGTCCCGGTTCAGGCGGGAGTGGTCCTGGATGGATTCGTCGGTGGCGGCCTGGACGGGAGCCGGCTGTGGCGCCGGAATCACGGCCGGCACGGCCGCGACGGCGTCCGCGGACCGGATCGGGGTGGATGGCGGCGGGGAGGGGCGTGCGGCGGCCGGCGCGGTCGCGCGGCCGAGCGGGGCCGACAGTTCGAAATGGATCTGCACCGCCTGGGAATACCAGTCGGAGGCCATCGATTCCAGGCGGGTGGAGAAGTTCTTGCGGACCCAGTCGAGCTTGAAGCGGTTGGGCGCGCCGATTCTCAGGACCGCGAGTTCCTCGTCGTAGGCGAGGGGCACCAGGGGCCGGATCCAGGCGTTGATCTGTTGCGGGGGAAGTTCCTGTTCCAGTCTCTGGACGCAGGCCTGCCAGAATTCATTCATAGGGGTCATCTTGCCAAACCTCGATTCTACCCTTTCCCGCCCGAAGTTATCCACAGCCTGGGCGAGGCGGAACTGATGGCGGTCCATTGAGCACCGTCATTGGCCAGACGGGCGGGCGCGGTCCGCAAGCCGCGGCGTGGAGGGATGCCTCTGCTTGAGGAGCCGCGGACTTCGGAAACTCTCAAGTGATTGACACGATTTCAAAAATTTGATGAAATGATGGGCTTTTCGATGCCGTGGGCGAATTGTGCCCGTCGGCTTCATCCCGGGGGCATCGCCTTCGGGGCGGTCTTTACGTCGCCCCTGGCCCGCCCCTGGCCATTTGCCCCGAGCTCTTTTGGATCCACCATGAAACGCACTTTCCAGCCTTCCGTTACCCGTCGCAAGCGCACCCATGGGTTTCGCGTGCGCATGAAGACCCGCGCCGGCCGTGCCGTCCTGAGCGCCCGCCGCGCCAAGGGCCGCAAGCGCTTGGCCGTCTGATTTTTCTTTCGCCGCCGCGTCAAGCGGCGGTGGAATGATCGCCATGCCAACCGCTTTTCCTCCGGCGGCCCGGCTGCATCGCCCCTCGGAATACGCGGCTGCCCTGAAGGGGCGGCGTATCGCCCGAGGGGCTTTGTTCGTGGTGTCCGGCCCGCGCGGACCGGCTGAAGGCCCGGCCCGGCTGGGTTTGGTGGTGCCCAAGCGCCATGCTCCGCTGGCCGTGACCCGCAACGCGATCAAGCGGGTCCTGCGCGAAGCCTTTCGCCTGCGTCGGGACGCGCTGCCCGACGGGGACCTGGTGTTCCGCCTGGTGAACCGCCCGGCCGCCGCCAGCCTGGCCGTCCTGAAGCGCCAGGTCCGGGCCGAGGCCGACGCCCTGCTGGCGAGGATTGCGCCATGATGCGCGCACTGTTCATCGCCCCGATCCGCTTCTACCGGTACTTCCTCAGCCCCTGGGTGGGCCAGCAGTGCCGCTTCACTCCGACGTGCTCGGCCTACGCCATCGAGGCCATCGAGACCCACGGAGTGGCGAGGGGGCTGTGGCTGGGCACGCGGCGCATCGCCCGCTGCCACCCCTGGTGTCGGGGCGGCCACGATCCGGTCCCGCCCCGCGACGCGGATCGCCGGTGATTCCCGGCATTCCGTTTCCCGACAGGGACTTGTTCAGGGCATCCTTAGGGCCGCAGTCAGGATTGCTACGTTAAACTGGTGGGCTTTTGCTCCGAACCCATACGAATATACAGGCGCCAATGGACATTCGACGCACCATCCTCTGGATGATCTTTTCCTTCTCGCTGCTGCTGCTGTGGAACAACTGGCAGGTCTACCGGGGCCAGCCGTCGCTGTTTTCCCTGACGCCGCCCGCCGCCGAGCAGTCCAAGGCCGCCAAGTCCGAGGATGGCCATCCGTCCGCCGGCGTGCCGTCCGCCGCCGCGGCCCGGCCCGGGGCGCCCGCGACGGTGCCGGGCTCGTCCGCCGAGCCCCAGGGGCAGAAGGTCCACCTCAAGACCGACGTCTACGACCTGACCTTCGACACCACCGGCGCCCAGCTGGTGCGGGCCGAGTTGTTGCACTATAAGTCCCTGAAGGGCGACGATGCCCCGATGTACCTGCTGAACGACCAGCCGGGCGACCTCTACGTCGCTCAGACCGGTGTGGTCGGCGCCCCGCAGGGCGGCGGCTACCCGACCCACCTGACGCCGTTCTCGCTGGTGACGCCCGAGCCCGTCGTCAAGGGCGATACCGTGGAAATCGCCTTCGAGGCCTCCGCCGGCCAGGTGAAGGTGGTCAAGACCTTCGTCGTGCCGCGCAACGGCTACGACATCCGCGTGCGCCACGACATCACCAACCTGGGTGACCAGCCGATCGATCCTTCGCTGTACCTGCAACTGACGCGCGACGGCAATGATCCCCCGAACACCTCGGGCTTTTACAGCACCTTCACGGGCGCGGCGGTGTATTCGTCGGAAGACAAGTTCCAGAAGGTGAAGTTCGACGAGATCGCCAAGGGCAAGGCCAGCTACATCCAGCAGGCCGACAATGGCTGGATCGGCATCGTGCAGCATTACTTCGCCAGCGCCTGGGTGCCGCCCCAGGGCACGGTGCGCACCAATCAGGCGCTGCGCCTGGCCGACAACCTGTACGCCATCCGCACCATCGAGCAGGTCGGCGTCATCGCCCCGGGCGCCCAGCGCTCGGTCGAGTCCAACCTGTGGGTCGGCCCGCAGGACCAGAAGGCCATGAGCGCGGTGGCGCCGGGCCTGGAACTGGTGGTGGACTACGGCTGGGTGACCATCATCGCCAAGCCCATGTTCCATTTCATGACCTGGCTGCACGGGCTGCTGGGCAACTGGGGCTGGACCATCGTGGTGCTGACGCTGCTGATCAAGGCCGTGTTCTACCCGCTGTCGGCCGCCAGCTACCGCTCGATGGCGAAGATGAAGCTGGTCGCCCCGCGCATGCAGCATCTGAAGGAAAAGTTCGGCGACGACAAGGCCAAGCTGAACGCCGCGATGATGGAGATGTACCGCACCGAGAAGATCAATCCGCTGGGCGGCTGCCTGCCGATGGTGGTGCAGATCCCCGTGTTCATCGCGCTGTACTGGGTGCTGCTGGGCAGCGTGGAGATGCGCGGCGCGCCCTGGATCCTGTGGGTCCACGACCTGTCGGTGCGCGATCCCTGGTTCATCCTGCCGGCGATCATGATGGCGACGATGTTCCTGCAGATCAAGCTGAATCCGACGCCGCCCGATCCGACCCAGGCCAAGATCATGATGATCATGCCGCTGGTATTCGGCGGAATGATGTTCATGTTTCCGGCCGGCCTGGTGCTGTACTGGTGCGTGAACAACACCATTTCCATCATCCAGCAGCGCATCATCATGATACGGCTGGACCGGGAAAAGGCGGCCGCGGCGTCGAGCTGATGCTGAGTCTGGAGGGAGGCGCGGGGCATCAGGCTGCCCGGGTGCCCCAGCCGGTGGTCCGGCCGTAGGCCGGACCACCCGAGTCTGCCTCGTCCGCACGGGCGGCGGGCGAACTCGCCGCTGCGCGGCTCAGACACCCCCGCCGACTTCTCCCGCGCTCCCTTCGTCAGCCCTCGGCACCGGCCGACCGTGCGCCCGGGCAACCTGATGCCCCGCGCCTCCTGGCGCAATACCGTTTCCGTGTTCGAGATCCCGATGATCCGATCCCAGTTTGTGTCTATGATGCAGGCTGTATCAGGGTGATCAGCATGAATTCGTCTTCCACCGACCCCATCATCGCCATCGCCACGGCCCCCGGCCGGGGTGGGATCGGTGTGATCCGGGTTTCCGGCCCCGACCTGAAAGCCTGGGCCGATGCGCTGTGCGCGCTGGCGCTGCGCCCCCGGCATGCCCACTATCTGCCGTTTCGCGACCGTCATGGCGAGACCCTGGACGAGGGGCTGGCGCTGTTCTTCCCCGGCCCGCACTCCTACACCGGCGAGGACGTGCTGGAATTGCAGGGCCACGGCGGTCCCGCCGTGCTGCGGCGCGTGCTGGAGGACTGCCTGGCGCGGGGCGCGGACATCGGCCTGCGCCTGGCGCAGCCGGGCGAATTCACCCAGCGCGCCTTCCTGAACGACCGCCTGGACCTGGCCCAGGCCGAGGCCGTGGCCGACCTGATCGAGGCCAGTTCCACGGCGGCGGCGCGCAGCGCCATGGCGTCCCTGTCGGGCGCCTTTTCCGCCGAGATCGACGCGCTGAGCGAGCGCGTCGTCCAGCTGCGCATGCTGGTCGAGGCGACCCTGGATTTCCCCGAGGAGGAAATCGACTTCCTGGAAAAATACCAGGCCGCCGACCGCCTGAACGCCGTGACGGCCGCGCTGGACGGCGTCCTGCGTACCGCCCGCCAGGGGCTGGTGCTGCGCGAGGGGCTGCACGTGGTGCTGGCGGGCCAGCCCAACGTGGGCAAGTCCAGTCTGCTGAACGCCCTGGCGGGCGAGGACGTGGCCATTGTCACCCCGATTGCCGGCACCACACGCGACCGGGTGGTGCAGCAGGTTCACATCGACGGCATCCCCCTGCACATCGTGGACACGGCCGGCCTGCGCGAGACAGAGGACACGGTCGAGCGTATCGGCATCGAGCGCAGCTGGGCCGAGATCGCCCGCGCCCAGGTGATCCTGCATCTGCAGGATGCGCGCCATCCCGACGACCCGCTGGACGCGGAGATCGTGCGGCGGTTGCCGGTGGGCGTGCCGGTGCTGAGGGTGTGGAACAAGGTTGACCTCTTGGCATTGGCGGCGAGCCCCGCGGACGATGTCGTGTCTGATGAGTCCGAGCGGCATGCAGGCAGCGAGGTGGAGGGATCTCCCGACGTCCCTCTCCTCATTTCCGCCCACACCGGCGCCGGGCTGGATGCGCTGCGCGCCCGGCTGCTGGCCATCGCCGGCTGGACGCCGGGGACGGAGTCCCCCTGGCTGGCGCGCGAGCGGCACGTGCATGCGCTGGAGGCGGCGCGCGAACATCTGCAGGCCGCCGCCGGGCATGCCGCGCACAGCGACCAGGTGCTGGACCTGTTCGCCGAGGAACTGCGCCTGGCGCACGAGGCGCTGTGCGGAATCACGGGGGAATTCACCAGCGATGATCTGCTGGGGGAGATTTTTTCTAGGTTTTGTATTGGGAAGTGAGGTGGGGTCTATGTTATGTCCAAGTTTGGTCCTAAGTAGCTGGATTCTTGTCTTTCATCTCCCTACTTGGACATACGGAGGATGAGGTGGCACTGACCGACAACCCACTCAAGGCGCTCAAGCCCAGGGACAAGACCTATACGCCGTCGGCAAATCTGGTGGTGTAAGTCCGTCCGAGGCGCTGGTGGCCTTTTCCCTTTCTTGGGTAGGGCCGTTGCCCCTTGATTGCCATTCCCTTTTCTCTGCCTTTTTCCTCCGTGGCAGGCATTTATGATCGACGATGATTATCAGATACTGATATGATTGTAAATCAACGTGTCATTGGATTCGCGATCATGAAACGCTGCATTGTGGGTATCCGACAGCCAGACGGTTCGCCACCGAAGGGAAGCGAAACTCCCAGCATTTGGTTTCCGTCTCTGGCATCACTGGCAGCGGTGCTGTCGGACGACAACCGCCGCCTGCTGCGCCTGATCCATGACAAACAACCCAAGTCTCTGACCGAACTGGCCGAACTCAGTGGCCGCAAGGTGCCGAACCTGTCACGCACTCTGAGAATGATGGCGGATTACGGCCTGGTTTCGCTGCAGCGCAATGTTCGGGATGTTCAGCCGACCGCACTGGCGACTGAGTTTCTGGTGGTGCTGGATTGATGGCTACGAATAAGAGAGGGAATACAATGGCACGGATGTGGATGGTGCGCGGCGAAGGTGGCAGCTTGTATGACGCCTTCCGAGAACGCGGCGTAGCTGCCGTGGGCTGGAATCAATTGGCAGCCCATGCCAAACCCGGTGTCGGACGCAAGCAGCTAATCGCCCTGTACCAGTCTGCCGAGCCACAGGCAAAGCAAGGCACAGTGGTATCGGGTGCATCCCAGGTCTGGCGTTTCGTTAACGACATCCAGGATGGCGACTGGGTCATCACCTATTCGCCAGCCAATCGCCTGTACTCGATCGGCAAGGTCACGGGACCAGCCGAACACCACCCCGAGTGGGCCGAACAAGGCATGCCACTGGCGCGCAAGGTGCAGTGGCAAACGCAGGAATTGCCACGCGACAGCTTGGACACCAGCACAAAGAACAGCCTAGGTTCGACCCTGACCCTGTTCGAGGTGCCGTCCAGCGCGGCAGCCGAAGTGCTGGCGGCGCTGAGGGGTAAACCAGCTCCAGCCGTGGAAGATGAAGCCGAGGAAGTCATCGCCGATCCTCTGGCTGACATCGAGTCCCAGGCGCTGGAGCGCATCAAGGATCGGGTCAACGAACTCGACTGGGACGACATGCAGCAGTTGGTCGCTGGCATTCTGCGCGCCATGGGCTACAAGACCCAAGTCTCGCCACCCGGCTCGGATCGGGGCAAGGACATCGTGGCTTCGCCGGACGGCTTTGGTTTCGAACACCCGCGTATCGTCGTGGAGGTCAAGCACCGCAAAGGGCAGATGGGCAGTCAGGGAATCCGTAGCTTCCTCGGTGGACGCCACAAGGACGATCGTGGGCTGTATGTTGAGCTTGCCCCTGAATGACGAAGTCCTTAGTTCCAGTTAAATTGGAACTCAAGGAGTAAGAAATGACAGATTTGAGAAGGCGTGCGAAGTACACGCAGGAGTTCAAGCAAGAGAGTGTGCGTCAGGTGCTGGCGGGATCGTCAATCCGTGCCGTGGCCGATTCGCTGGGGATTCCGAAGGCAAGTTTAGGCAACTGGGTACGTCAACACGAGCTCGGGGATCTAGGCCCAGGGCCCACGAAAGCGACAGCGCCAGTCTCGGTGGAACAGATGGAGATTGCCCGTCTGAAAGCTGAGAATGCCCAGCTTCGGATGGAGCGTGACATTGCAAAAAAAGCCGCGGCGTACTTTGCGCTGGACACGCTGCAAAGTACGCCTGGATTCAAAAAATGAAAGGTCGCTGGCCGATTCGTGCGATGTGCAGGGTGTTGTGTGTCAGCGAAAGCGGCTACTACGGCTGGCAGCGTTCTGGACGTGTCTCGGCAGGTACTCGCTTGCCCGATGAACGGGTACTGGCTCACATTTGCGTCATCCACCGTGAGGTGAAGGCAGAGTACGGCTGGCCGAGGATCTATCGGGAGCTTCGGCGACGTGGGCTGAAGGTAGGAAAGGAGCGGGTTCGGTTGCTGATGAAAGCCCACGGAATACGCGCTCGCGTCAAACGCAAATATGTTGTGACGACCGACAGCAGGCATGCCTTGCCAGTAGCCCCAAATCTGGTGAAGCGGCAATTCAATCCGCCGCAACCGGACCGGATCTGGTGCGGCGACATCACGTATTTGCGTACGGACCAAGGGTGGTTGTACTTGGCGGCCGTGATCGACCTGTTCAGCCGTAAGATCGTTGGCTGGAGCCTGAAGCCGCACATGCAGACCAGCTTGGTCAAGGATGCCCTGGAGATGGCCTATTTGCGCCGCCGACCGGCACCGGGACTGATCTTCCACAGCGACAGGGGCGCCCAGTATTGCAGCCATGACTTCCAGCAGGCGCTGCGCACCTGGAAGATCCATCCGTCGATGAGCAGGAAGGGAGACTGTTGGGATAATGCGCCAACAGAGAGCCTCTGGGCGCGTTTGAAGGCCGCTTGCTTTGATGGCCGAAAGTTTGCTTCCCACCGCGCAGCCAGAGTTGCCGTGATGGACTGGATTACGTTCTACAACCACCGGCGACTGCATTCGGCACTGGGCTACACCAGTCCAATGGAATACGAAAAAATCTGGCACGCGAATCACTATAAAATCGCTGCCTGAACCCCGAACTAAGGACTACGAAAAACGGGGGCAATATCAAAATACTTGTACCGGTCAAGCGCGTGGTTGACTACAACGTCAAGGTGCGCGTGAAATCCGATCACACTGGCGTGGACATCGCCAACGTCAAGATGTCGATGAACCCGTTCGACGAGATCGCGGTCGAAGAGGCGGTGCGGCTGAAGGAACAGGGCGCGGCCACGGAGATCGTGGCCGTGTCGTGCGGAGTGTCGCAGTGTCAGGAGACGCTGCGCACGGCCCTGGCGATTGGCGCGGACCGGGGCATTCTGGCGCAGACCGACGCCGAGCTGCAGCCGCTGGCGGTGGCCAAGCTGCTCAAGGCGCTGGTGGACAAGGAGCAGCCCGGCCTGGTGATTCTGGGCAAGCAGGCGATCGACGACGACGCGAACCAGACCGGCCAGATGCTGGCCGCGCTGCTGGACTGGCCGCAGGCGACCAACGCCAGCCGGGTCGAGGTCCAGGGCGAGCGCGTCCAGGTCACGCGCGAGGTCGACGGCGGGCTGGAGACGCTGAGCCTGGCGCTGCCGGCCGTGATCACGACCGACCTGCGCCTGAACGAGCCGCGCTATGTGACGCTGCCCAACATCATGAAGGCGAAGAAAAAGCCCCTGGACAGCGTCGCCCCCGGGGACCTGGGCGTGGACGTGGCGCCGCGCCTGAAGACGCTGAAGGTCGCCGAGCCGCCCAGCCGCTCGGCCGGCGTGATCGTGCCCGACGTGGCCGCGCTGGTGGACAAACTCAAGAACGAAGCGAAGGTGGTGTAAATGAGCATTCTGGTCATTGCTGAACATGACAACGCCCGGCTGGGCGCGGCGACTCGCAACGTGGTGGCGGCGGCCGCGGCCATCGGGGGCGAAGTGCACGTGCTGGTGGCGGGTTCGGGGGCGCGCGCCGTGGCCGACCAGGCCGCGCGGGTGGCCTCGGTGAGCAAGGTGCTGCTGGCCGACGGCGCGGCGCTGGCCGAGGGGCTGGCGGAGAATCTGGCCGCGCAGGTGCTGGCGTTGGCCGGCGGCTACGGTCATATTCTGTTCGCGGCCACGGCCTCGGGCAAGAATGTGGCCCCGCGGGTGGCGGCCAGGCTGGACGTGGCGCAGATCTCGGACATCGTGGCGGTGGAATCGGCCGACACGTTCGTGCGTCCGATCTACGCCGGCAACGCGCTGGCGACGGTGCAGTCGGCCGACGCGACCCGGGTCATCACGGTGCGCACGACGGCCTTCGATCCGGTGGCCGAGACGGGCGGCTCGGCGGCGGTCGAGACGGTTGACGCGGTGGGCGATGCGGGCAAGTCGCGGTTCGTGGGCCGCGAGCTGGCCAAGAGCGACCGTCCGGAGCTGACCGCCGCGAAGGTGGTGGTGTCGGGCGGACGGGGGCTGGGCAGCGCGGAGAATTTCAAGATCCTGGATCCGCTGGCCGACAAGCTGGGCGCGGCGCTGGGGGCTTCGCGCGCGGCGGTGGACGCGGGCTATGCGCCCAACGACTGGCAGGTGGGTCAGACGGGCAAGATCGTGGCGCCGCAGCTGTACGTGGCCGTCGGGATCTCGGGGGCGATCCAGCATCTGGCGGGGATGAAGGACTCGAAGGTGATCGTGGCGATCAACAAGGACGCCGAGGCGCCGATCTTCGGGGTGGCCGACTACGGCCTGGTGGCCGACCTGTTCCAGGCCGTGCCCGAACTCGTCCAGGCGCTTTGAACGGCGATCCCGTGCAGGCCGCCGGGCGGAGGCTCCCCGCCCTTCAATTCCGACTGCCGGTCATTCCGTCGCGCAATCCGAACAGCCGTGCCGCGTTGTGATAGTGAGTGCCAGACGCTCGCGAGCCGCCTGATAGCCCTGCTTCAGACGACTCACGATCTCGGCCACGCAGGGCAGGTCGTCGATCAGTCCAACCCCTTGTCCGGCGCCCCAGATGTCCTTCCAGGCCTTCGCCTTGGAGCGGCCGTCCGCGAAACTCATCCGAGGCGCCGGCAAATCATCCAGATGATCAGGATCCAGGCCGGCGCGGACGATGCTTTCGCGCACATAGTTGCCATGTATCCCGGAAAAATAGCTGCTGTAAATAATATCGGCAGCCGACGCATTCAACAGCGCCTGCTTGTATTCCGCGCTGGCATTCGCCTCGCGGCTGGCGATGAAGCGCGTGCCCATGTAGGCGAAGTCGGCGCCCATGGCCTGGGCGGCCAGTATGCCGTCACCGGACACGATGGACCCGGAAAGTACGATGGGGCCATCATAGAACTTGCGTACCTCTCCCACCAGCGCGAAAGGAGACAGGGTTCCCGCATGCCCGCCCGCGCCGGCCGCGACCAGGATCAGGCCGTCCACGCCGGCATCGATCGCTTTCTGGGCATGCCGCAGACTGATGACGTCATGCAGGATGATTCCGCCGTAAGCGTGGACTTCATCGATGATCTCCCGCACCGGCGCCCGCAGCGAGGTGATCAGGATGGGAACCCGATGCCGTACGCAGGTGGCCACATCGCGCTCCAGCCGGACGTTCGACGCATGGGCGATCTGGTTGACCGCCAGCGGCCCGACGACGGCTCCCGGATTGGCATCACGGTAAGCGGCGAGTTCCGTTTTCATCTGGCCCAGCCACTCGTCCAGCAATTCGGGCTGACGAGCATTCAGCGCAGGCAAGGAACCGACCACGCCTGCCTTGCATTGGGCCAGAACGAGTTCGGGATAGCTCACGGTAAACATCGGCGCGGAAATCACCGGCACGGTGAGATTCTGCAGCGCGGGAGGAAGTCTGTTCGCGGACATGGGATTCCTGTATGCCTGATGGGAGGGATTCGCCGGCCAAGGCCGGTATCCCGCCGGCCTGCTCATGATTGTGACGGGGCGGCGGCCGCATCATCCCGGCCCTGACGGGTCAGCACCAGGACATCGCTCTCGCCTTCCTGGACGATCTCGTTCCTTTGGTTGATGAGCTGGAAGCGTCGTCCGAGCCTTCCGCTCCGGCCGCTTTTTCCGGGCTCCACCGACAGAATGGTCAGCTTCAGGTGAACGGTATCGTTGACGAACAGAGGCGCCAGGAAATTCCAGTGCCGGAAACCCAGCATGGCGACGACCGACTGATGGAAGATGCCGATGTCATGCAGCATTCCGGTACTGACGGCCATTCCCAGGACGCCATGGACCACCCGCTGTCCGAAGCGCGTGGACCGCGCGGCCTCGGCATCTGCATGCACAGGGTTCCAATCGCCCGAGAGCATGGAAAAGAACGTCAGATCAGCTTCCGTAATCGTCCGCCCACCGCTTTCAAAGACCTGATCGACCTTGAAATCCTCGAGATAGTATGTCTTCATGATGCTTCCTTCATTTTTTGCATCGCCATGTCGCGCAGCTTGGTCCGCTGGATCTTGGCGCCATTGGGGCTTTGGGTGGTCGGATACTCGGCGATCGGCCAGACATGGGCCGGGACCTTGAACGCCGCCAGCGTACTGCCCAGTGCCGCCTTGACCTCGTCTTCGTCCAGGCCGGCCCCGGGCGCCAGGATGACGAAAGCGGCACATGCGGTACGACCGCCTGCCTGCTGCAACTCGACCACCTGGGCGTTGGCAATGCCCGGAAGTTCCTTCAGGGCATTTTCGATTTCCACAGGATCCACCAGATATCCCGCCAGGCGCATGGTGTCGCCACGCCGGGTCTGATAGACGAATCCTCCGTCATCGCGCAGATAGCCGACGTCGCCTGTGATGAAATAGCCATCCGGCGTGACCGCTTTGGCCGTGGCGTCGGGATTGTCCAGATACCCGATGAAATTCGTGTCGGAACGGATCTCGATCACGCCGCTCCGCCCCGCCGGCAGGAGCCGGCCAGTATCCACGTCCCGAACCCGCACCTGGGCCGAGCGGCTGGCCGGCAGCCCGCCGCCCCTCAACCTGTCCTGGACGTCGCCATCCGGCCGGTTCAGTGAAAACAAGGCCTGGACTTCGCTGGATCCGTACAGGCCATACATGGGGATGCCCCGCTGCCAGGCGGCCCGGCCGAATGTTTCCACCCCCGGATGAAAGGCCGCAAAGCCGCAGACGCGCAGCGAGGGAAAGGGGCGATCGCCGACGCCATGCTCCGTGATCCGGCGGAACATCTCGTCGCTGCCGAAAATGTGGGTCACCCGATGAAGCCCGATCAGACGGGCGGCTTTCCCGCCGTCAAAGACGTCCATCAGGACGACCGGCCTGCCGGCCGCAAAAGCGCCGAGGACCGCGTTGAAACCGAAAACCCCGCACAGAGGCAAAGCGGCCAGCAGGCAGACCTCATCCTGCAGGAACTGGTATGCCTGCGCCACGCGCCGGCTGTGCGTGGAAATCGTGTATTGAGTGTGCATGACCAGCTTCGGTCCGCTGGTCGTGCCGGACGTGGTGAAGAGAATGCTGAGGTCGTCCGCACGTCCGCTGCCTTCCGTCTTGCCAGGCGGCAAGCCGTCCAAGCTGAACGCCACGGTGGGCCTGCCCAGTATCGTATCCGGCAAGGCCCGCTGCGCCGGATTCAACACGGCGACCCGCTCCAGCGCGCGGACCGCGTCCGGATTCACGTCGGCAAGGATGCCGGGAAAGTCGATCTTGCGAAAATTGAGTTCGAGCACCAGCAGACGCGCGCGTGATTTTTCCAGGATGTGCTCGAGTTCATGCGCTCGATAGCGGGTATTGACGGCCACCAGCGTGGCCCCGAGCCGCCCCAGCGCAAAGAACAGAGCCAGCCATTCCAGACGGTTGACCAGCCAGACGGCAACCCTGTCTCCCCGGCCGATGCCCCGGGCGGCAAGCCAGGACACCGTACCGGCGCACAGCCGGCTGAATTCCTCGTAGGTCACCTTGCGGTGTTCCTCGATCAGGGCAATGGCTTCCGGCTGACGTGCAACCTGCTCCGCCAGAAGGGCCTCCAGGGTCTGCAAGCTCGACATGTTCTAGTACAACTCCATCAGTTTCGCGTTGTCATCCAGGTCGCCGGGCAGCGCCTCGGCGATGATGGCTCCAGACTTCATCACGACCACGCGGTCGGAGATCTTCAGCGCCTCCTTGACGTTCTGCTCGACCAGCAGGATCGACATGCCGGTTCTGGATTGCAGTTCTCGAATGGGGCCGAGGAGATCCTGAAACAGTTTCGGCGCAAGGCCGATCGAAGGCTCATCCATCAACAGGCAGCGCGGACGGCTCAGCAAGGAACGCGCAATCGACACGATCTGCTGCTGTCCACCCGAAAGCGTGCCCGCCCTCTGATGGAAGAACTTGCCCATGGCAGGCAATATCGTCATCACCCACTCCAGGCGCTCGGTGCGTTCGGACTTGGGGACATTGGCGGCCCACAGGCCCATTTTCATGGTCTCGGCCACCGTGAGGCCGGGAAAGACGCCCCGGCCCTCGGGCACCAGCGACAGCCCGGCCGCCGTGAGCGCGCGAGGTTCCAGGGGGGCGTCCTGCGGCTTTCCGTCCAGGTAGATCCGGCCGGCCTGGCGCGCCACCAGTCCGAACAGGGATTTGAGCAGCGTGGACTTGCCGGCGCCGTTATGGCCGATCAGGCAGAGGACCTCGTTCGCACGCAGTTCAAAGTTGAAGTCGTTCAAGACCGGCCGTCCTCCGTAGCCGACGACCAGGCCTTCGGTTCTGAGCACACTTCCATTCATGCCGTCTGCTCTCCAAAGTAGATAGCCGCCAGATGCGGGTCTTTCAGAATCACGTCGGGATCGCCCTCGGACAACAAGGTGCCTTGGTCCAGAAAAGCGATGCGGTCGGAAATTCCGATGACGATGTCCAGATTGTGTTCGATGATGCAGACAGTCACCCCCTGGCTGACTTCGCTGCGCAAAAGCTCCAGGAAGAGGTCATACGAGCCGCGGTCCAGGCCCGAGGCCGGCTCATCCAGCAGCCACAGCTTCGCATCCGCCGCCATGATCCGCGCCATGCTGAGAAACTTGCGCTCCGCATACGCGAGGTCGATGGCCCGGACCTTCGCCTTGCCGGACAGCCGGGTTCTTTCCAGGATGTGCCGCACACGTTCTTCACGGGCCTTCTTGCCCGCCTGGCCGCCCGGCTGCCATATCCAGGACGCCGGCTCCATCACGGTACGGACGTTCTCTTCGACAGTCATCTGATCAAACAGTCGCAGGTCCTGAAAGGTCCGGGCGATTCCCTTGCGCGCGATCTTCCAGTGCGCCTGGCCGACGATCGATTCGCCCTTCCAGACGATGTCTCCCGCAGTGGGGGTCAGATGGCCGGTGATCAGGTTGAACAGCGTGGTCTTGCCCGCGCCGTTCGGCCCCACCAGCGTCGTGACGATCCCGGCGCGGAGGTCGAGAGACACGTTGTTGGTGACCTTCAAGCCGCCGAAATTTTTCTGCAGATCCGAAATCCGCAGCAGGACGTCGTGCTTCGGTGCGTTCATTGTGCTTTTCCTTTGCCGCCCCAAGGCCCGACGATTCCGCCCGGCCGGAATATCATGAGCAACACCATGGCCGCACCATAGGCGATCTGCTGGATTGCGCCGACCTCTGAAGAAGGCAGAAACCACATATAGCTGAAGAGACTGGGCAGCAGCATGAGCAATACGGTTCCTACGACAGGCCCGAACAAAGTCCCTGTGCCGCCGATGATGACCATCGCCATCAGAAGGACCGACGTGTCCAGGGTAAAGCTCTCGACGTTGATGAACCCCAGGTAAAAGGCGTAAAGGGCGCCTGCAATGGCCGCCAGCGCCGAGGAAATCATGACCGACAGTGTCTTGATGACCGCGACATTCTTGCCGAACGCGTGGGAGGCCGACTCGCTGTCACGGATCGCCTTGAGGTTGCGGCCGAAGCTGGAGCGCAGCAGGACATTGGTGATCAGCAGCACCACGATCAGGCAGCCCAAGGACAGCAGCACGAAATAGGCGGGATCGGTGACCGCGAAGCCGAACAGTTCGACAGGCGGAATGCCGATGATGCCGCCCAGGCCGCCCGTAAAGGATTTCCATTCGGCAAATATCGTGACCCCCAGGACCTGGAGGCCCAGCGAGGCCGCGACGAAATATTCGCCCCTCACCCGCAGGGCCGGCAATGCCAGCACCAACGACAGGACCGCTGCCGCCACCATGGCGACCGGAACGGCCAGAAAGAGCGAGGCACTGAAATGCAGTGCAAAATAGGCGGCCGTATAAGCCCCGACGCCGAAAAATATCGCGTGCGCCATGGAGAAGATACCGGCATACCCCATGATGAAATTGAGTGTGATCGCCAGCACTGCGTTGATGCTGATCAGCGTGACAAGGTTCAGGATGTAGGCGGTCATATTCCCGGTTCCTCACGATGCAATGGCGCGGCCGAAAAAACCGGACGGCCGGAAAAGGATGAACAGGAACAGCACGACAAAGGTGACGGCTTCGCTCCACTGAGGTTCCAGATACATCAGGGCGAGGTTCTCGGTGATGCCCAGCAGCAAGCCGGCATAGGCCGCGCCGCGCAGGCTGCCCACTCCGCCCACGATGGTCGCGGCCAGGCTGATCAGCATGACGTGATGTCCGACAGCGGGATTCAAACCCGAACTGCTGGCGCTGAGTACGGCGGCGGGGACCACCAGCAAGGACCCCAGAGCGAACACCACCATCGACAGGCGACGCGGACTGAGCCCATAGACACGGACCAGTTCGGGATTTTCGGACAGCGCCCGCAAGCCCATGCCGACGTGAGTGCGCATGAGAAACGCCTGCAAGGCGAAAAAGAACGCCAGCGCGCAGAGGATGGCGATCCCGGAAAGCGGAGCGACATAAAGATTCGGGAGGATCTCCATGCTGCGCGATAGCGGCGAGGTGACCGAGACGAATCCTCGGCCGAAGATCATCCCGATCAGGTTCTGAACAATGATGCCTATGCCCAGCGAGGCCACGAAAACCGTGAAAAAAGAGCCCTCATGCCGCTGGATCGGCGCATAGACCCAGCGATCAAGGGAGACCCCGAACACGACCACCGCGGCAGTCGCGGCCGCTACGCCCACTGTCCAGTGCAGCTGCAGGATGGAATACAGGTAATAGAAGATATACGCCGCAATGGTGAAGGTCGCGCCATGGGCGAAGTGGAATATCTTGGTCGAACCAAAGATCAGCGAAAATCCTACGGCGATCAGGGCATACAGGGCTCCGACCTGCACGCCATTGATCAACAGTTGCAATAGCAGCATGTCGGCCCGCCCCCCGATTACTCGGCCACGACCGACACCACCTTGCCGCCAGCGCCGTCGATCTCGTTGATCTGCATCGGGCTGACGACCGTCCCGTTTTCCGTGAAGGTTACCTGCCCGCCCACCAGATCAAAGGATTTGTCCTTCAGACGCTGGGCCAGCAGATTCTCTCCGGTCACGGGCTTGCCCTGCTGTTCGAGCTCGTGGGCCAGCAATCCGAACAACCGGGCCGCGTTGTAGTAATTGGCGATATACGCCGTCGGCATCTTGTCGTATTTCTTCCGATAGTCGTCCACAAAGCGCTTGGTGACGGGATCCTGGGAATTCCAGTCGATATTCTGGCTGGTGTACAGGGCGCCCTTGGCTTCCGGCAGCGCGTTGATCTCCGGCACCGAGAAGGCGGTGTAGCTCACCAGCTGCTGCTTGATGCCGTTGTCGCGAAACTGCTTGACGATCTGGGACTGCTGGGCGCCATAGGACGCGATGTAGATCACATCCGGGTTCGCCGAGCGCACGCGGGCGGCAATGCCGCTGAACTGCTGGGCCGTCGCAGGCACGGACAGGGCTTCGATCAGTTCGCCACCGACCTTGGGCAGCGTGTCCTTCAGTTCCTTGCGGATCCCCGCGCCCAGCGGATCATCGACATAGACCAGCACGAAGCGCTTCATCCCGCGCTCCTTGACCAGGTAGGGCAGCACCGCCCGGACCTCGTCATTGGCCAGAGGGATGATGTTCCAGAAATAAGGGCCCAGATCCGCGAGATCCGGGCCGACGCCACCACCGTTGACCGCGACGGTCTTGGTGCGTGCCGCCGTGGTGGAGATGGCCTTGGAAACTCCCGTGAACGCGGACAGCACATAGGGCACCTTGGCGACGTTCACCAGCTTGTTCATGCCGATGACGCCCTGCTGCGGCAGGGCCTGGCTGTCTTCATACTGGACCGACAGCCCCCCGTCGATCATCTTGTCTTCATTGATGTGCTCCACGGCGAGGTTGACCCCGGAGCCGAATACGTCGCCATAGGTGGCGTTCGGGCCGCTCATGGGAAATAGCGCGCCTATCGTGAGATTTGCCGCTGAAGCCGGGAGGCTCCAGGCAGCCATGAACAGCAAACCGAAGCAAAGCGTTTTTTTGAAGGGCAACATGTCTGTCTCCTGATCTTGTCGGCGAGGTCTTGTGGCATGGCCTCGGCGTCATGCAGGCGGCTCCTCCGTCCGGGCAAGAGCACGCCTGATGCTTCGTGGAGTGTGCTCTCGCAGTCAATGCCTCACAATTTTCATTTGAGAAAGAGTCGGTTTCAGCAGCGTTAATCCCAGGGTAAACGCTAGGAACAGTCGCCGCGCAGCGCGGCCCATGCCGGCCCGCCGCCGGGCGGCACCGCGACGCTGTTCAACGTCGGCACCGCGCTTGCGCCCTGCCCATCGGGCCGCAGGCCCAGGCCATGCCGCCGTGGCGCCTGGCCCGGTTTCCCGCCGACCCGACCGAGGACACCGGGCCGGCCGAGGTTCACTCCACCGTCACGCTCTTGGCCAGGTTGCGCGGCTTGTCCACGTCCGTGCCGCGCGCGCAGGCGGTGTGATAGGCCAGCAGTTGCAGCGGCACGGTGTGCAGGATGGGCGAGAGCTTGCCGTAGTGCTCGGGCATGCGGATGACGTGCATGCCCTCGGCGCTGGCGATCTGGGAATCCGCGTCGGCGAAGACGTACAGTTCGCCGCCGCGCGCGCGCACTTCCTGCATGTTGGACTTCAGTTTTTCCAGCAGTTCGTCGTGCGGCGCGATGGTGATGACGGGCATGGCATCGGTCACCAGGGCCAGCGGGCCGTGCTTGAGCTCCCCGGCGGGATAGGCCTCGGCGTGGATATAGCTGATCTCCTTCAGCTTCAGCGCGCCTTCCAGGGCGATCGGGTAATGCATGCCGCGCCCCAGGAACAGGGCATTTTCCTTGCTGGCGAAGCGTTCGGCCCAGGCGATGATCTGCGGCTCCAGCGCCAGCACGGCGGACACGGCCGCCGGCAGGTGGCGCAGGGACTTCACGGCCTGTTCCTCGGCGGCGGCATCCAGACGGCCGCGCGTCCGGGCCAGCGCCAGGGTCAGCAGGTACAGGGCGGTCAGTTGGGTGGTGAAGGCCTTGGTCGAGGCCACGCCGATTTCCACCCCCGCACGGGTGATGAAGGCCAGCTTGCATTCGCGCACCATGGCGCTGGTCGCCACGTTGCAGATGGTCAGGGTCTGGTCCATGCCCAGGCCGCGGGCGTGCTTCAGCGCCGCCAGGGTGTCGGCGGTCTCGCCGGACTGGGAGATGGTGACGACCAGGGTGCGCGGATCGGGCACGCTGGTGCGGTAGCGGTATTCGCTGGCGATCTCTACGTTGACGGGGATGCCGGCCAGGGCTTCGATCCAGTAGCGCGCCGTCAGGCCGGCGTAGTAACTGGTGCCGCAGGCCAGGATCAGCACGCGGTCGATGGCCTGGAACACAGCATGCGCGCCGTCGCCGAACAGTTCCGGCATGATGGCGTCGATGTCCTGCAGGGTGTCGCCCACGGCGCGCGGCTGCTCGAAAATTTCCTTCTGCATGAAATGCCGGTAGGGGCCGAGCTCGGCCTCGCCGGTATGGACCTGGACCGTATGCACGGCGCGCTCCACGGCCTTGCCCTGGGCGTCCGTCACCCACACCCGCGCCAGCTGCAGGTCCACCACGTCGCCGTCTTCCAGGTACATGATCTGGTCGGTGGTGCCGGCCAGCGCCAGCGCGTCGGACGCGAGGTAGTTGCCGTCGGCCCCACGGCCGACGACCAGGGGCGAGCCCTGGCGCGCGCCGACCACGCGGTGCGGTTCCTCGGCGCAGAACACGGCGATGGCGTAGGCGCCGTCCAGGCGGCGCACGGCCTGCTGCACGGCGGCGTACAGGTCGCCGTCGTAGAGGTGGTCCACCAGGTGGGCGATGACCTCGGTGTCGGTCTGGCTCTGGAACATGTAGCCGGCGGCCTGCAGTTCCGCGCGCAGGACGTCGTGGTTCTCGATGATGCCGTTGTGCACCAGCGCGATGCGCGGCGCGCCCTGATCCGGGCCGGAGAAATGGGGATGCGCGTTGTGCGTCAGCGGTGCGCCGTGCGTGGCCCAGCGGGTATGGGCGATGCCGGTCAGGCCCTGGACGCCGTCCTGCGCGGCCTGCGCCGCGAGTTCGGCGACCCGCTGGGTGCTGCGCACCCGCCGCAGCCCGGTGCCCGTGTGCACGGCCACGCCGCAGGAGTCATAGCCCCGGTATTCCAGGCGGCGCAAGCCTTCGAGCAGAACGGGAACGATATTGTGCTGCGCCACTGCGCCGACGATGCCACACATAGAAAGATGCTCCTGATTCGGAAAGACGAGTGGGGACCGGTAGGGGCCGGTCCGGTTCTGCGCTATTGTGGACCGGGGAGAAGGAAATAAGATTTCTATTTCACCTAGAATATGAAATAAAATTTCATATAATATTCATTATGAAATTTTATTTCATAAAATCGCTGTGAATGAATTGAACAACGCAAATATCAGGCTCCCGCGTTTGCTCTTCCCCACGCCTGTTGCGTCCCGGAAACATCTCCATGCCCGCCATCGAACTCGACGATCTGGACCGCCGCATCCTGGACATCCTGCAGCAGGACTGCGCTCTCAGCAACCAGGACCTGGCCGCGCGCGTGCACGCCTCGCCGCCGACCTGCCTGCGGCGGGTGCGTCGTCTGGCCAAGACGGGGATCATCCAGCGGCGGGTGGCGGTTCTGGACCCCGCCCTGATGGGCGCGGCCCTGACTGTCCTGATCGAGGTCACGCTGGACGCGCAGGCGGCCGCGCAAGCCGACGCCTTCGAGGCCCAGCTGCTGGCCGAACCGGCCATCCAGCAGTGCTACCGGGTCAGCAGCGGGCCGGATTTCGTGCTGGTCGCCCTGGTGGCGGACATGGCGGCCTACCAGGCCCTGGCGCTGCGCCGCCTGACGGGCGATCCGCGCGTGCGCAACGTGCGCAGCTTCTTCGCCACGCGGCGCAGTAAATTCGACACCCGGATTCCGCTCGCCCCCTGATTCAGCGGACCTGGTCCAGTTCCTGCGTCTCGGGCACGTCCGCCCAGCGCTCGCGGAACTCCAGGATGTCCGGCAGACAACGCAGGAATGCCTCGACCCGTTCGGGATCGAAATGGCGGCCGCTTTCCTTGCGGATGTGCGCCACGGCGTCCTCGACGGGCAAGGCTGGCTTGTAGGGGCGCACGCTGATCCACGATGTGCTGGCGCATGATGGCCCATTCCACAGCGTCCAGCTTGCCGGGCTTGAGCAGCACGGCGTCGGGAATGCCGATCTTGCCCACATCGTGCATGGGTGCGGCGTTCAGCAGTTCGTCGCCCGCCCCGCCGCGCAACCGGATGACAACGGGTCCTCGGGCGCTTCGGGCCGCCCTTCCAGCACCCGGGCGATCTCTTCGTACAACCGGGGGATGTCCAGGGGCTTGACGGTGAAGCCGCTCATGCCCGCCTGCCGCGCCTCGCGCCGGTCGTTGGCCATCACGCTGGCCGTCAGGGCGATGACCGGCGTCGCCAGCAGGCCCCACGTGCGCTCGTGCTGGCGGATCAGGCGCGTGGCCTGCAGGCCGTCGACCACCGGCATGTGCATGTCCATCAGGACCACGTCGAAGTGGCCGGCCAGGAACGCCTCGACGGCCTGTTCGCCGTTGCGCGCGGCCTCCACATGATGGCCGCCGGACCGCAGCACCAGCGCCAGCAGTTCCAGGTTCTGCTCCACGTCATCGGCGATCAGCACGCGCAAGGGCGGCAGCCGCGGCGCCTCGCCCGGGGACTGAGGATCATCGGGCGCACGGCCCGGCGCCAGCGGCAACCACACGTGGAAGGTGCTGCCCCGGCCGGGCTCGCTCTCGACCTCGATGCGCCCCTTCATGGCTTCCACCAACTGACGGGCGATCGTCGTACCCAGTCCCGTGCCGCCGAAGCGCCGGCTGATCGAGGCATCGGCCTGGGTGAAGGGATCGAAGATCGACCGGACCTGCGCGGGACTCATGCCGATGCCCGTGTCGCGCACCCGCACGCGCACCACCCCGCCCTCCAGGGAAAACAGCACGTCCACCCCTCCGGTCTCGGTGAACTTGATGGCATTGCCCACGAGGTTGGTCAGAATCTGCAGCAGGCGCAGGGTGTCGCCCTTGAAATATTCCGGCATGTCGGCCGGGTAATGAGTCGTCAGGCGCAGACCCCGGGCCTGCGCGCCCAGCCGCAGCGAGGACTCGATCTGCATCGCCAGGCTCTTGAGTGAAAAATCGCGGCTTTCCAGTTCCAGCCGGCCACTGTCCGGCTTGGACGTGTCCAGGATGTCATTGAGCAGCCGCAGCAGGCTACGGGACGACTGGCGGATAGTGTTCAGGTGGCCGCGCTGGGCGGGCGCCAGATCTGTCTGCAGCAGCAGATCGGCGAAGCCGATGATCGAATTCATCGGCGTGCGGATCTCATGGCTCATGTTGGCCAGGAAATGGCTCTTGGCCGCGGCGGCCTGCCCGGCGCGTTCCGCCGCTTCGCGCAGGGATGCCTCCAGCGCCTGCTTGTCGCTGATGCCGGTCAGCATGCCGACGAACAGCATCTCCTGATTGGGCAAGGGCACACGGCCGACGGCCAGCCGCGCCGGCACCAGGCTGCCGTCCTTGCGCCGCCCGACGACCTCTCGGCCCATGCCGATGATGTGCGGCACCCCGGTCGCGCGATAGCGCCGCAAGTAGCCATCGTGCTCGGAGTGATAGGGCTCGGGCATCAGCATCTTGATGTTGCGGCCGACCACTTCCCGGGCCTGATAGCCGAACAGGCGTTCGGCCGAATGGCTGAACGCCTGCACGATGCCCTGGTCGTCGATGGTGATGAGAGCGTCCACGGCCGTATCCAGGATGGCCTGCAGGCGCGACTGGCTCTCGCCGACCTCCCGGTACAGTTCGCGGGTGCGGATGAGGCCGTTCAGCGAAGCGACCAGCACCGCCACCGTCAGGCTGAGGGACGCCAGCCCCAGGGACGCCCAGATGGTGCCCAACCGGATGCCGTGTTCGGCGTCGATGATGCCCGGATCGCCATAGAAGCGGGCAGCCGCCATGCCGGTGTAGTGCATCCCGGCGATCGCCACGCCCATGACCGCCCCGCTGATCAGGAATCGCATCCGCCGCGGAAACGGCGTATGGCGCAGGCCGAAGCGGATCCACAACGCCAGCATCGCCAGTGCCACCGCCACGACGATGGACAGGCCGAACAGCAGCGGGTCGTAGCGCATTTCCAGCGTGCTGACCATGGCCGCCATGCCGGCGTAGTGCATCGCGCCGATGCCTGCGCCGACCGCCACGCCGCCGATCACGAGCGGCCAGCCGACCGGCTCGGGCCGCGCCAGCATCCACAGGGCCATCCACGAGGCCGCCAGGCCAGGCAGCAGGGACAACAGGGTGACGTCCGCGCGATAGTGCATGGGCGCCGGCAGGTGGAACGCCATCATGCCGATGAAGTGCATGGTCCATATCCCGCCGCCCAGAGCGACGGCCCCGGTGCCGATGACCACATGGCGATAGAAACGGCTGCGGGTATGGCGGGCGATGTGCGAGGTCTGCAGCGCCATCAGGGACAGGAAGATCGGCACCGCGACGGACAACAGGACCAGTCCGGGCTGCCAGGCGCCCTCGACCAGGGAGCCCGGCCCTTCGCCGACGACGAAGAAATGGTCAGGCATCATGATGCGGACTCAATCCTTTAAGCCTGAAATGAAAGGGTGTAGATCGTAGCCTATTGATCCGGCCCTCAAACAGTTTTACGCAGCGTATTTGACGTGGAAGTCTTGGAAGTAGGCTTTGACACGTGCCGGCTCGCTGGCGACGACTTGCATGTGCTCTTCTGCAGCGGCGCGTAGTTTGGCCTTCGTGCGTATCGGAACCTTGCGCCCGATGACGTGTTTGAGATCGGCATTCAAGCGTTCTTCGGGATTGAGTTCGGGGCTGTAACTGGGCAGATAGAACACTTCCATCTGATCGGAGTGTGCGGCCAACCACGCCTTCACCGGCTTGCAGTGATGCACGCCCAGGTTGTCCAGGATCAGAAACACCTTGCGCCCGGCATCCTGGACCAGCGACTCGAAGAACTCGATCAACTTTTCGTGATTGAACGCGCCATCAATGATCATCCAGCGTGCCTTGCCCTGGTTGGTGACGCTGGCGATCATCGACAGCTTCTGCCGCGTCCCGCCAATGGCCATCGCCACCGGAGTCTTGCCCTTGGGCGCATAGCTGCGACCGCGCACGTCGGTGTTCACCAGCGCCGTCTCGTCACCCCAGTGGACCTCGCCGCCCTCGGCCTTGGCACGTTCGGCGATGGCCGGATACGTGTCCTCCAACCAGGTTTGCACCGCGGCGGGCGATTGCTCGTAAGCACGCTTGATCGGCTTCTGCGGGGTGAAGCCCCAGCGGGCCAGATACTTGCCCACCGAGCGCACATGCAGCGTCACACCACACTCGCGCTCGATCAGCTGCATAACCGCCGCACGGCTCCACAGCGCAAAGTCCATCTTCAGCTGCTCGGGGCGTTTGTCGCAGATGATGCGGCACACCGTCTGTTCCTGCTCGGCGGTCAGTGCGCGATCCTCGCCACGGCGACGGCCACGCCGACGGGGTGCCAGCGACAGCATCCCCCCCGCCTCATAGCGTGCGATCACCTTGCTCACCGCCGTGTGACTCAGCCCAACGTCAACGGCGATCTGAGGTTTGCTTCGTCCGCGTTTGTACGCACGAATCACCTGCCGACGCCTCTCATGCTGCTCGGCCGGACTGAGCTTTCTTGCATCATCTTTTTCCATCCGCAAAGCATCGCATCAGATCGACAGAATTTCAATCTATTTATGGGCCTGATCTATAACAGAACGCATCGGGCGGGAGCACTGGAATTCGGACCAATTAGGCGCCAATCCAACATGATTCGGGAAAACGAGAGGGTTCGACCCACAATTACATTGACCCTGGGAAATCCCTATGCGAAACTTATGAATTGCTTGTTTTCTGACCTTCTGACCTCGGTTTCACGCCAAGTGCGCCGTTTGGGTTGATTCGGTCGGCACATGCGACTGATTCTTGCCCGGCAGACATCCGCGGCAGCAACCCAGCGGGGACATCCGATTCGTTCCCCGCGGCACACCGCCCGCGCTCGCGGGCGCAAGGAAACTCATGTCCTTCGACTCCCTGGGGCTCGCTCCCCGGCTCGTGGCCGCCCTGCGCGACCTCGGCATCGACACGCCCACCTCCGTCCAGTCCGCCGCCATTCCCCAGGCGCTGGCCGGTCACGACCTGATGGTGTCCTCGCAGACCGGCAGCGGCAAGACCGCCGCCTTCATGCTGCCCGCCCTGCAGCGCCTGAGCCACCGCGCCGGCGCGGGCGGACGCGGCGTGCAGGTCCTGGTCCTGACGCCCACGCGCGAACTCGCCATGCAGGTCGCCGACGCCGCCCGGTCCTACGGCAAGCAGATCGACGGCCTGCGCATCGCCACCGTGGTCGGCGGCATGCCCTACGGCGCGCAGATCAAGTCCCTGTCGCGCCGCGTGGACGTGCTGGTCGCCACCCCGGGCCGCCTGATCGATCACCTGCAGGCGCGCCGCGTGAACCTGTCCACCGTCCAGACCCTGGTACTGGACGAAGCCGACCGCATGCTGGACATGGGCTTCATCGAAGACATCGAGACCATCGTCCGCAGCACGCCGGACGATCGCCAGACGCTGCTGTTCTCGGCCACGCTGGACGGCACGGTCGCCAAGCTGGCGGCCAACCTGATGCGCGACCCGAAGCGCATCGAGATCACCCCCCCTCAGCAAAAGCACGCGAACATCACCCAGCATCTGCTGTACGCGGATGACAAGGCCCACAAGCTGCGCCTGCTGGATCACCTGCTGCGCGACACCAGCCTGGACCAGGCCATCGTCTTCACCGCCACCAAGCGCGGCGCCGACGACCTGGCCGACCACCTGTCCGACGAGGGCTTCGCCGCCGCCGCCCTGCACGGCGACATGAACCAGCGCCAGCGCACCCGCACCCTGGGCCTGATGCAGAAAGGCCAGGTGCGCGTCCTGGTGGCCACCGACGTGGCCGCGCGCGGCATCGACGTGCAGACCATCAGCCACGCCGTGAACTACGACCTGCCCCTGCAGGCCGAGGACTACGTGCACCGCATCGGCCGCACCGGACGCGCCGGACGCAACGGCCAGGCCATCACCCTGGCCGTGCACGCCGAGCGCCACAAGGTCCGCCGCATCGAGCACTTCATCGGTCAGGCCATCCCCATGGAAACCATCCCCGGCCTGGAGCCGCAGCGGTCCGTGCGGCCCACCTACAAGGACAGGCCCGCCCGGGGCGCCCGGCCGCAAGGCGGCAAGCCCCACGGCAAGCCGTGGCACAAGGACGGCCCCGCCACCGGCGCCGCGCCGCGCGCGCGCAAGCCCTGGCAGCAGGACGCCCAGGCGGGCGAGGACACCCGCCCGGCCTACGCCCGCAAGCCTTCCTGGCAGCAAGACGATCAGGCCGATAGCGCCCGGCCGGTGCGTGCCCGAAAGCCCTGGGAACAGGACAAGCCGGCCTTCGCGCGCCCGGATCGAGGCGAGGGCCGCTCCGCCTTCCACCCCAAGGCCGACCGCGCGCCTCACGGCGCTGCTCCGCGCCAGGGCCGCGACGGCGATGCGCCCCGCACCGCCCGGCCCGCCGGCAAGGTCGGCGCCAAGTCGTCCTTCAAGCGGCAGGCCCGCCAGGATCAGGCCCGCGCGCAGCGCCCCCGCTTCGCCTGAGCTCCGGCGCCTCCGCGGTATTGTCGGCCCACCGAGCCGCTTGCAAGCGGCTCGGATTCGGCAGGCACAGGCTCATCCCCGGCACAGGCCGGGGTTTTCGTTTGCGGCGTTGCCGATGTCCGCCTGTTATGCTTCGCCCATGATCGAACTGCCCGCCGTCCACACGCCCTCCGGCCTGCCGGAACCCGACGCCGACGCACGCGCCCACGGCACCCGCGTCCAGGCGATGCTCGCGGAGCGCATCCGCGACGCCGGCGGCTGGCTGCCGTTCGAACGCTGGATGGAGGCCGCCCTGTATGCGCCCGGCCTGGGCTACTACAGCGCCGGCAGCGCCAAATTCCGCCGCGAGGGTGATTTCACCACCGCTCCGGAAACCAGCCCCCTGTTCGGCCAGGCGCTCGCGCGCCAGGTCGCCCAGGTGCTGCAGGCCAGCAGGTCCACCCGCGTCCTGGAATTCGGCGCCGGCTCGGGCGCCCTGGCCGCCGCGCTGATTCCGGCCCTGCGGGACCTGGGATTCGAGGCCGATTACGAGATCCTGGAACTGTCCGCCGACCTGCGCGCCCGCCAGCGGGACCGCCTGTCGGCCTGGGCTGGCCAGGTGCGCTGGCTGGACGCGCTGCCGGCGGCCTTCAGCGGCTGCGTGATCGCCAACGAAGTCCTGGACGCCATGCCCGCCGTCCTGTTCCGCTGGAACGCCGCGGGCGCGCCGGAACTGCTGGGCGTCGCCCTGGACGCCCGGCCCGAGGCCACCGCGCCCTTCCGCTGGGCGGCGCGCGAGGCGCCGCCCCCCACCGCGGCGACCCTGGCCGCCCGCATGCCGCCCCTGCCCGGCTACCAGTCGGAAATGAATCCGCAGGCCGAGGCCTGGGTGCGCGACCTGGGCCGCTGGCTGCAGCGGGGCGCGGCCCTGCTGATCGACTACGGATTCCCACGGGCCGAGTACTACCACCCCCAGCGCCTGCACGGCACGCTGATGTGCCATTTCCGCCACCACGCCCACGACCAGGCGCTGGTTCTGGCGGGTCTGCAGGACATCACCGCCCACGTGGACTTCACCGCCATGGCGGACGCCGCGCTGGACGGCGGCCTGGATGTGCTGGGCTACACGTCGCAGGCTCGCTTCCTGATGAACGCGGGCCTGACGGACCTGATCCGCGCGCCAGGCGACGATCCGGCGCAGCGCGCACGCCAGCTGACCGCCCTGAACACGCTGCTGTCCGAGGCCGAGATGGGCGAACTGTTCAAGGTCCTGGCCATCGGCCGGGGCCTGGACGCGCCCCTGTTGGGCTTTACGCGCGGGGACCGGCGCGACCGGCTGTAAAGCCTACGCCACCTTCAGGCCGAAGCTGTTCATCAGGCGCCGCGTGGCGAAATCCGGCCGCCCGCCGGTGAACAGCGCCGCGTCGTCCTTGTCCGGATGCGGTGCGTCGGCGCGGCGCGGCAGCAGGCTGCGGGCGCGCCGCGCGATGGCCTCGGCCGGGTCCAGCCAGTCCACGGGCCAGGGCGCCAGCCGCCGGAATACGTTGGCCATGAAGGGATAGTGCGTGCAGCCCAGCACCACGATGTCGGTGCGGACGCCGCCGTCCTCCACGAAGCAGGGAGCGATCTCGGCGATCACGGCCTCGTCGCTTACCGGCAAGCCGCGGACGTAGGCTTCCGCCATGCGCGCCAGCCGGGGCGACCCCACCAGGGTCACATGGCATTGCGTGGCAAAGGACTGGATCAGGTCGCGGGTGTAGTCGCGCCGCACCGTGCCCGGCGTCGCCAGCACCGACACCCGCCCGGAGCGCGTGCGCTCGGCCGCGGGCTTGATGGCCGGAACGGTGCCGACGAAGGTCATGCCCGGATAGGCCGCGCGCAGCGCCGCTCCCGCCACGGTGAACGCCGTATTGCAGGCGACGATGCACAGGGCCGGATCATGATCGCGCAGCAGGCCGGCGAACAGATGCACGATCCGGTCCCGCAGGGCGTCCTCGGCCCAGCCGCCGTAGGGGAAGCCGGCGTCGTCGGCCACGTAGAGGAAGCGCCGATCGGGCATCAGCACGCGGGCCTCGCGCAGCACGGTCAGGCCGCCGATGCCGGAATCGAAGACGAGGACGGGCTGGTCCGGATCGGCGTTCAGTGCGGACATGGGGAATTCATGGAAAAAAAGGAGATTGTCCTCCTTTTTGCATTGGCCGGATTTCTCTGGCTGGCCTCCGGCCGTCAGAAGGCGTGGTTCACCTGGACGCGCAGGCCATGGTCCCGCACACCGCCGCCCAGGCGACCGGCGTAGCCGATCTCCACCCGCGTCGTGCGCGTGCGCGCCAGGCTGGCCCGCGCCTCGAGCCGCAGGGCGTCGCGCGCGGCCGGGACGCCCGAGATCTCGAACGTCGGACCACCCGCATACGCCAGCCGCGCCCGAGGAGCCAGGCCGCCCCAGGCATGGACCCAGCCCGCGCCCGCCGTCAGCCGCAAATCGCCGGCCCGGGTCGGCACGAGCCGGCCCGCCCGCACACCCAGCGTCGTCTCGGTGCTGGAGGACGAACCCGAACGTCCCGACAGCGCCGCATCACCCTCCTCGTCGAAGCCACGCACATGCTGCCAGGACTGCGCAGCCTCCGCATAGGGTTCGACTTCCGTCGCCCCCTGCGCCAGCGCGTATCCGAGCTGGGCGAACACCTGCGCCGTCCAGCCGCCATAGCGCGCCGTCTGCCGTCCCAGGTCCGCCACGTCCACCTCGCGGCGCGTGTCCGCCACATGCCAGGACTGCCCGATGCCGCCGCGCAGACGCCAGGGGCCGGCGGCCATGCCGCCGTAGGCCAGCGCATGGTAGCCGTCGAGCATCGCCTCGTCACGCGCCTCGGCGCGCACGCGAGAACGCGTATAGCCCAACGCCACGCCCGCCCGCGCGCCGGACGCCCACGACACGTCGCGGCCGATCATCAAGCCGGTCGCCCGCCGGTCGGCGTCCCGGGATACGCCGGCGCCGTCATGCCGGCTCCAGGCGGCCATCGTCCGGCCCCACAGCCCGTTTCCGCTCCGAGCGACCGGGGACGACGCACCGTCCATCGCCAGGCTCCCCAGGACTTCGCCGCGCACCAGGCGCGCATCCTCGAACATCATCGCGCGCGCGGTCGCGTGCAGCTCGCCCGAGAGCTGGTCGTACAGGTCCGGCGCCCGCCCGGCGTCGCGCAGGTCGATCAGGGCTTCATAAGGCACGGTCCCCGCGCCCATGGATTCGATCGCACCCGCCGCGCCGCGCTGGTTGGCCGTGCGCCCCAGCGAAGCGAAGCTCGTGGCGTTGCGGACCACGGCCAGGTCGAACTGCGTCGGCGCGGACTGCAAAAGGCTCAGGTCGGCGAAGACGTAGTCGTCGCGCACTCCCGCGAAGCCCGGTCCGCCCATGACCCCGCCAACCGTCATGAAGGTCATCGCGCGCCCCAGAGACCCGCCCCGCAGCCCCGGAACCTGAACCTCGCCGCCCCGCAGATCGGCATTGCCCTGGACGTCCAGCCGATCCGCGCCGCCCGCGCCGTCGATCTCGATTTCCAGCACCGAGCCAGGCGCCTGGACGTAATCGCCCGCCACCGTCAGGACACCGATCGAATTGCCCGGCGCCACCCGCCCGAAGGCCTCGGTCGGGCCGGCCGTGCCCGTTCCGGCCAGTATGCCGCCGGACAGCACCGTGAATTTCGACGTGCGCGTATCGCCATTCACTGACAGGCGCCCGCCCTCCACGATCGTATCGCCCGTATAGCGGTTGTGCCCATCCAGGAACAAGGTCCCCGCGCCCGCCTTGACCAGCCCGCCGTCGCCCTCGATGTCGTTGCCGAACCAGGAATCATGGCCTCTCGTATCGGCCCGGAACATCGAGGCGAAACCGTCCGCGCCGAACTCGCCCGGTCCCCGGATCGCCTTGCCCAGGTCCAGCAGGCCGCGCCCGTAGACATCATGATCGGCGTAGATGCCGCCATCGTTCGTGGTCGTGAGGATGACCTCGATGATCTGGCGCGCGCTCATGTAGGGAAAGGCCTGGCGCAGCACGGCCGCGGCGCCCGTCACCACCGGCGCGGCCATCGAGGTGCCGCCCATGGTGACGTAGTAGCCGTTGGCCGGGTCGGGATTGGTGGACCAGATCGGATCGCCGTCGGAGCCTCCGTCCCCGCCTGGCGCGGCCAGGCACCACATCGCCGCCTGGCCGCACCGGTTGCTGTAGCTGGCGATCGCACCAGACGGTCCCACCGAGACCACGGACAGCATGCTGCCGCCCAGATCGGAGAAGTCCAGGCCGCTCACGCGGGTGTCGTTGAAAGCGACGACGACGAACTTCGCCGGATCGTAGGGATCCGGCGTGGCCTCGTCGTCCAGGAAGCGGAACATGGGATCGACGCCGCCATGGAGGAAGAAATCCGGCGTGATCAGGTGGTACATGCCATAGCCCGACACATGCGAAGCCTGGTCCTTGTATTCCCGGTAGTCGTTGCCGGCCGCAAAGACCATCAAGATATCGGCCGCCGCCGCGCGCCGGAGCATGGCCGCCTGGGTCCGCAGCATGCTGATCGGAACGTTCTGGTATTTCAGCAGCTCGGGATGCGCGACCACATTGTCCCAATAGCCCGGGTTATGGATCCGGGGACCGTCCGGATCGGCGGGATCGGGCATCGTCACCGGCGGCATGCCGTTGGGACCGTAGCTGCCGTTCAGGACCTGCGCACCCGCGCGGATGGCATGATCGAAAGCGGTCCAGTCGCGGTCGAAATCCGTGCGCAGGCCCAGCAGGACGGCCTCGTAGGCCACGCCGTGCATCCCCGCGCCGTCGCGCGCCGCGCCGATGATCCCGGCCACATGGGTGCCATGCCCCTGGATCCGGCCGGTGTCTTCATCCAGTTCGGTGTCCGCGTAATCCCGGGGCTGCTGGTCGGAGCGGAAATTCCAGCCGCCGACCACGCGGCCCCGGAACTCCGGATGCCGGGCGTACAGCCCCGAATCCAGCACCGCCACCAGCACGCCCTTGCCGGTATAGCCGCGCGCGTAGGCGTACTGGGCGCCAACCCTTTCAAGCGCCCCGCTGCGCCGGAATTCCGCATCCACGAAATCGGCCGGATCGAACAGAAAATCCCCGGGCGCGGCCAGCGCGACGGCTGACACCCCCAGCCCGCTCAACAAGGCGGACAAACGCCGCCGCGCGAACGACGGGCGCCGCCGCGAAAAGAATCCGGAAGGAATGGAAATGGCCGCGGCACGGCGGGCGAATCGCGGAAGTGGCATCATGGTCAGGTCCGTGATGAGCGAAAGGCCGGCGGGCGGCGTGAATCGTCGGCATTCTCACACGAACCGGCCGGCGCCCGTATTCGAGTAAACCCGCGCTCATCCCAGGGGGATGGCGGCACGCAGCGGATCCCGGCCGTCGCATGCGGCCACCACTGACCGCCACCCCGCCCATCGCTCCGGCTCGACGGCGCCGGATACTCAGGCTCCGACCTGTAGCGCCTCCAGGGCCCGCAGCCGCGCCGCGCGCAGATCGTCGCGGATGCGCACCGCGTCGCCTCCGGCCGCGCGAGCGACGGCGCCGGCGTCCACCGCGCGCACCGCCGCCAGCCGCCGGGTCCACGCAGCCGGATCGACGTCGCCCAGCACACAACCGGCCGCCGCCAGCAGCGCCTCGAAACGATCCGGGCGGCGCAGCGCGTCGCAGGATTCCATCAGCGCCAGCCAGGCGGCGGGGCCGTCCAGTTCCGCAGCATGCCCTTCCCGCATACTCGCCGACGCATCGGTCCGGCCCGCTTGCGCATCGGCGCTGTCGGCCGCCGAAGCCCGCGCCAGGCGTTCCAGCACGCCTGGCAGCAGCCGTGCCAGGTCGCGGCAAACGGAAGGCGCCCGCAGCCGGTCCTGCAGCCCGGGAGCCGAACCCCGGCAGAGCAACGCATAGCGCTGCGCCAGATCCAGGCCCCGTGAGGCGCCGCGCGCCAGGCCATCGGCCACGTCGGCCCGCCACACCAGGCCGGGCGCGACCCGGTCCAGTGCCCCGCATTCGGCCAGCACGTCCAGCATGCGGCCGGGATGATCCGTCATCAGGCCCTTGGCGAACTCCTGCCAGACACGCTCGGGCACCAGGGCGTCGACCTCGCCGTCGCGCACCAGCGTGCGGCACAGGTCCAGGGTTTCCGGGGCGATGGAGAAATCGTGAAAACGCGCGGCGAAGCGCGCCAGGCGCAGCAAGCGCACGGGATCCTCGACGAAGGCCGGCCCCGCGTGGCGCAGCATGCGCGCGCGCGCGTCGGCTTCCCCGCCCAGGGGATCGATCAGCGCGCCATCGGGTGCCTGCGCAATGGCGTTGACCGTGAGGTCGCGGCGGCGCAGGTCGTCTTCCAGGGTGACGTCCGGCCCGGCGTGGAACACAAAGCCCCGGTACCCCCGGCCGGACTTGCGCTCGGTGCGCGCCAGGGCGTATTCCTCGTGCGTGCGCGGATGCAGGAAGACGGGAAAATCCCCGCCCACCGGCGTGAAGCCGCGCGCCGCCATGATTTCTGGGCTGGCCCCCACCACCACCCAATCACGGTCCCCCGCCGTCAGGCCCAGCAAGGCATCGCGCACCGCGCCGCCGACGATGTAGACCTCCAGGCCGGCGACGGCCGGATCGTCCCCTCTCCGGGCGCCGCGGCGCATGGTCACGGCAGGGCCGTCCGCGTCCCGGCCATGGGGCCGACGGTGCCCAGGCGCGCCTTCAGCGAATCAGGCTGGCCGGAAAACAGCATCGAGTAGTAGACCGCGTTGGACAGGACGTTCTTCACGTAGAGGCGGGTCTCGGTGAAGGGAATGGTCTCGGCGAAGATCGCGCCCTCGACCGGCGCCTGCAACTGGGCGCGCCAGCGTTTCGGCCGGCCCGGTCCGGCGTTGTATCCCGCCGTGGCGAGCAGTTCGGACCCGTTCAGGTCCTGCAGCACCATGTTCAGGTAGTTGGTGCCCAGGATCGTGTTGGTGTCGAAATCGTTGACCTGGCCGGGCTTGAAGTCCTTCATGCCGATCTTGCGCGCCACGTGGCGGGCGGTGGCCGGCATCAGCTGCATCAGGCCCGACGCCCCGACGCGTGAGCGGGCATCGGTGATGAAGCGCGATTCCTGGCGGATCAGGCCATAGACCCAGGCGGGATCCAGGTCGATCAGGCGCGCCTTGGCGGCCACCTGGCCCTCGAAGGGGGCGATGAAGCGCTGGCTGAAATCGGCCACGTTCCGGGTCAGCAGCGAGGTATTCACCACCCGGTCGTAGATGTGCTGCTCGCGGGCGAACTCCGCCGCGCCGCGCAACTGGGGATCATTCATGCCGCGCAGGGCGAAGTTCCATTCGGGCACGGCTTCCTTGCGCCAGCCCAGGTCGAACAGCACCACGGCGCGCCGCAGGCCGGGATTGGCCCGCGCCTGAGCGACCCAGGCCGGATCCAGGGGGCCTGGCTGGGCCGGCAGAGCCGGCGTGCGGCCCAGTTCCTCGGCCGCGAGCAGACCGTAGAAGCCCTGATCGCCGACGATGGATTCGTAATACTGGCGCGCGGCCACGGCATTGCCCTGGGCCTCCAGGGCGCGGCCGTACCAGTAGCGCCAGACGGGCTCGTCGGCCTGCCGCGCGCTCATTTTGCGGATGGCCGAGGCCACCCGGTCCCAGTCGATCGGCGCGGCGCGCAATTCGGCGCGGACTTCCCAGGCGTGGTTGTAGTCGGTCATCGGCACGAAGCCGGATTGGCGGTACCAGCGCGCGGCCTCGGGATCGACGTTCAGCGCGGCCACCAGACCGAACTGCCCCCAGACCCATTGCAGGTCGGCTTTCGGTATCCAGCCCGCCCAGCGTTCCTGGATATAGCGGGCGGCCTCGGCCCGGTCGTCGCTGCGCGCCAGGCGCGACAGGGCGATGACGGCCAGTTCGAAATCCATGGCCGTGCGCGGCTGGCCGCGGGATTCCAGCCACTTGCGCGGGTTCTTCATCAAGGCGGCGTACTGCACCATGGCCACGTCGTCGAACACCACGCCGGCCATGCGGTCGGCGTTGCCCTGCTTGCCGGTTTCCAGGGTGTCGCGCAACAGGCCGTTCAGTTCCTTGCGGCTGAGGACGTGGTCGGCCACCGCCCGGTCCAACAGGTCCCAGCAGTCGGCGTTGGGCTGGAACGCGTCCAGGACCTCGGCCGGGCGGGCGCGCTTGCCGCTCTGGTGGCGCGCCAGCAGCAAGGCGCAGCGCACCGATGCCGACGGATCGGCCACCTCCGGAATCCGCAGGGCCTGGGCATAGTCGCCGGCCCGGGTCGACGCCAGGATCCACTCGGCGCGGATGCGCTCGGCGGGATAGGCGCCGGCCGCGTCGGCCAGGAATTGGCGCACTTCGGCGTCGGGGACGGGCCGTGCGCGGTCCTGCAGCCGGTTGAGCAGGGCCCAGTAGCGCGGATACAGTCCCAGCACGGGGTCGGCGGCGGCCAGCGGCGCCAGGCGGTCGAGATCGGCCCAGCGCCGCTTCTGGACGGCCTCGTAGGCGTCCACGACGGCCTGGCGGGCGGCGGGCGGCACCGCCGCCAGCGCCGGCGCAGGGGTCGGGGGCGGCGGAATCTCGGGCGCCGCGGACGCGGGCGCAGGCGTGGCCGCGTCGGCCGCCGGCGCGGCCAGGGCGACGCGCGGAGCCTCGCCCGCCTGCTGCTCGGCCGCCGTGGGCGCCTGGGCGCCCGCGCAGCCCGCCAGCCCCAGCAGGGCCGCCAGGCCCCAGGCCAGGGCGCCAGGGCGCGACCGGGACGAGGCCGGCCCTGCATCCCCGACGAATCCCGGATATCCTATAAAACTACGCCCCATAGTCGAAAACTCCGCGAACCAGTCACCACATGAATCAGAATGCACAGGATAACGCAGCCGCCCTGCGGGCGCGACTCAAACAGCGCCGCGCCGGAATCCCGCCCCAGGACCGCGATCGGGGCGCGCTGCTGATCCGTGGCCGCCTGTACACCTGGCTCGCGACCAACCGGACCCGCCTGCGCGAATCGGGCCGCCCCGACGTCCGCCACATCGCCGCGTTCTGGTCCATGGCCGAAGAACCCGCCCTGCAGGCCCTGCTGCGACAATGGGCGGAAGACGAAACCTTGACGGTTTCGCTGCCGGTCGTCGCCGTGCCCGGCGAGTCGCTGAGCTTCCGCGCCTGGACCCCGGACACTCCCATGAAACCGGGGGCCTACGGAATCCTCGAGCCCGAAGGTCCGGACGCCCCGGCCCCCGACGTCGTGCTGGTGCCCACGCTGGGCTACACCCGCCAGGGCGATCGCCTGGGCTACGGCGGCGGCTACTACGACCGCACCCTGGCCGCGCTGAAGGCGACCGGCCATGCGTTCACGACGGTGGGCATCGCCTGGGTCTGCGGCGATCTGAGCGGCGAACCCTACGCGCCCGCCGCGCACGACGTCCGGCTCGACGCGGTCCTGACCGACAAGGGCTGGGCCGTGCCGGCGCCCGAACTGTAGGCCGCGGGCATCCGTCCGGAACGGCGCCGGCGCGGAAACCCCGCCGGCGCCGGCACTCAGGCGTCGAGTCCCAGGTCGGCGCAGATCCGCGCCACCGCGTCGGCGTTGTTCAGGGTGTAGAAATGCGCCCCCGGCGCGCCCTGCTCCAGCAGTCGCGCGGTCAGCCGCGTGACCACGTCGATACCGAAGGCGCGGATGGATGCCTTGTCGTCGCCGAAGTCCTGCAGCCGCAGCCGCATCCAGCGCGGGATCTCCGCCCCGCACATGGACGAAAATCGCGCCAGCTGGGTGTAGTTGGTCACCGGCATGATGCCCGGCGTAATGGGGATGTCCAGTCCCTGCGCGCGCACCCGGTCGACGAAATCGAAATAGGCGTCGGGATTGAAGAAATACTGGGTGATGGCGCCGTCGGCTCCGGCGCGGACCTTGTCCACGAAATGCCGCAGGTCGGATGCCGCGCTTTCGGCCTGGGGATGCATTTCGGGATAGGCGGCGACCTCGATGTGAAAGTGGTCTGCGTAATGCTCGCGCACGAAGCGCACCAGATCGGCGGCGTGGTGCAGCTCGCCCGTATCGCCGCCCATGCCCGAGGGCAGGTCGCCGCGCAAGGCGACCAGGCGGCGGATACCGCGTGCGCGGTAGTCGTCCAGGATGACGCGCAGGTCGGCGCGCGTCGCGCCGATGCAGGACAGATGCGGCGCCACGTCGACGCCCAGGTTCTGCAGCATCCGCACGGTGTCGGCCGTGCCCGCGCGGGTGGATCCGCCCGCGCCGAAGGTCACGCTGACGTAGGCCGGCCGCAGGGCCGCCAGCCGCTTGGCGGAACGTACCAGGCGTTCCTGGGCGGCGATATCGCGCGGCGGAAAGAATTCCAGGCTGATGGCCGAGGGGGAATTGCTCATGAGGCCAGCAGTCCCGACAGCGCCGTGGACACGATGCTGTAGACGAGCGCGCCGATCACCGCCCACCAGAAGCCATCCACCTGGAAGCCCTTCAGGATGGAGCCGGCGAACCAGAACACCAGGGCATTGAGCACCAGCAGGAACAGGCCCAGCGTGACGATGGTCAGCGGCAGGGTCAGCAGGATCAGCAAGGGTTTGACCACGGCGTTGAGCAGGCCCAGCACCAGCGCGGCGATCAGGGCCGAGCCGAACGAGGCCACGGTGATGCCGGGCAGGATGTAGGCCACGATGAGCAGGGCCACGGCGTTCAGGAACCAGACGAGCAGCAGCATGATGGAACTCCTTTCAATAGCGGTAGTGGTCGGGCTTGAACGGGCCCGCGGCCGGCACGCCGATGTAGTCGGCCTGCTTCTGAGTCAACTGCGTCAGGCGCACGCCGAGCTTCTTCAGGTGCAGGCGGGCGACCTTTTCATCCAGGTGCTTGGGCAGCACGTAGACCTGGCCGGTCCCGTACTGGCCGCCGCGCGTGAACAGCTCGATCTGGGCGATGGTCTGGTTGGTGAAGGACGCCGACATCACGAAGGACGGATGGCCGGTGGCGCAGCCCAGGTTCACCAGGCGGCCCTTGGCGAGCAGGATGACGCGCTTGCCGTCCGGGAAGATGATGTGGTCGACCTGCGGCTTGATTTCCTCCCATGGCAGGTCTTCCACCGAAGCGACATTGATCTCGCTGTCGAAGTGGCCGATGTTGCAGACGATGGCCTGGTCCTTCATGCGGTACAGGTGGTCACGGTCGATGACATGGTAGTTGCCGGTGGCCGTGACGAAGATGTCCGCCTGCTCGACCACGTCCGCGTCGTTCAGGTCCACGACCCGGTAGCCTTCCATCGAGGCCTGCAGCGCGCAGATGGGATCGACTTCCGTCACCCACACCTGGGCGCGCAGGGCGGCCAGTGCCTGGGCGCAGCCCTTGCCCACGTCGCCGAAACCGCAGACCACGGCGACTTTGCCCGCGACCATCACGTCGGTGGCGCGCTTGATGCCGTCCACCAGGGATTCGCGGCAGCCGTACAGGTTGTCGAACTTGGACTTGGTGACCGAATCGTTGACGTTGATGGCGGGAATCTTCAGTTCGCCGCGCTGGGACATCTGGTACAGGCGATGCACGCCGGTGGTGGTTTCCTCGGTCACGCCCCGGATCCGCGCCAGGCGGGTGGAATACCACTTCGGATCGCGGGCCAGCTGCGCCTTGATGGCGGCGAACAGCACGCGCTCTTCTTCGTTGGCCGGATTGGCGATCACGGAAGCGTCGTTCTCGGCGTTCGCGCCCAGATGCAGCAGCAGCGTGGCGTCGCCGCCATCGTCCAGGATCATGTTGGCCTGCTCGCCCGGCCAGTCGAAGATGCGGTGCGTGTACCGCCAGTAGTCCTCCAGGGACTCGCCCTTGACGGCGAACACCGGCGTGCCGCCCGCGGCGATGGCGGCGGCGGCGTGGTCCTGGGTGGAGAAGATGTTGCACGAGGCCCAGCGGACTTCCGCGCCCAGGGCCTTCAGGGTCTCGATCAGCACCGCCGTCTGGATGGTCATGTGCAGGCTGCCGGCGATGCGCGCGCCCTTCAGGGGCTGCGAGGCGGCGAATTCTTCCCGCGTGGCCATCAGGCCGGGCATTTCAGTTTCGGCGATGGCGATTTCGCGACGGCCCCAGTCGGCCAGGGCGATGTCGGCGATGACGTAGTCGTGTGCAGTGCTCATGGTGGTCCTGTAGAGCCTGCGCCGGCGGGGAGCGGAACGGCTGCGCCCCGCCCACCCCGCCCGCGCAGGACGGCGATGGGCGCCGTTTGAAAAAGGAATCCCGAGCCTGGCGGCGCGCGCGGGATCCATCGGACCCCGTCGCCGCGCCGGTGCAGCGCCCCTCGGGCAAGCGGGAATTATAACGTGCGCGCTCCGGCGGAGTTCAGGATGCGGTGTCCGCGGGGAGCCTGGCCGCCATCAGGAAGGCGTCGGAGATGCAGGCATTCTCGCCGAGCCCCTGGGCGATGAACGCCGGCACCGCCGCTTCGACCATTCTGACCGAGCCGCACAGATAGACTTCATAGCCGCTCAGGTCCGGGAAATCGGCCAGCATGGCCTCGTGAACCAGGCCGGTGCGTCCCGTCCAGGCATCGCCCTCGACGGATTCCGAGAGCACCGGCACCACGGTGAAGTTGGCGTGCTCGCGCTGCCACCGCTCGCAGAGTCCGAGCATGTACAGGTCCGCGCGCCGGCGCACGCCCCAGTACAGGCGCATGGGACGCGACACGCCGCGCGCAAAGGCGTCCTCCACGATGCTCTTGACCGGAGCGAAGCCGGTGGCGCCCGCCACGAAAAGAATGGGCTGCGGGCTCTCGCGCAGCGTGAACTGTCCCAGCGGTCCCTCGAAGCGCACGACATCGCCGACCCGCATGCCCTGGAACACGTGGGTCGTGAAGCGCCCCCCGGGAACGAGGCGGACGTGCAGCTCGATCAGCGCGTCGCCGCGCGGCGGGTTCGCGAACGAGAAGGCGCGCCGCTGGCCATCCTCGAGCACGATGTTGATGTACTGGCCCGCCTTGAAATCCAGGATCGCGTCGTCGGACGGCCGCAGGACGAGAAGCATCACGTCGCCGGACAGCGGCTCGAGGCGGACCACGGCGGCGGTGTATTCCCGCACGGCGAGGGCCGCGCCACCGGTGAATCCCTCGACCTCGACGACCATGTCGCCGAGCGGCACGGCGCAGCACATCAGGGCCATGCCCCGGGCCTTCTGGTCGCCGGTCAGCGCACCGGGACTGCAAGGCCGGTGATCATAGGCGCCCCGCCGCACGGTGCAGACGCACAGGCCGCAGGCGCCGTTGCGGCATTCGAAGGGCAGGCCCAGGCCCTCGCGCAGGCCCGCGTCGAGGATGGTCTCGCCCTCGCGCGCCTGGAACCGTGCGCTCGCGCCGTCCTCGCCGTGCACCACGAGCCGCGCCAGCCGCCGCTCGCCGCGCCGGAACCGCGGCGGCCACCAGGGCATCAACGCGAGCAGCACCGAGCCGCCGACCACCAGGGCCCACACCCAGCTCATCGGCCATTGCGTCATCAGCGGGAAAATCGCCATGTAGAACCAGTCGAGCTCCACCCGGACGACCGCCCTGGACAGGTCGCTGACGCCGCCCTGGCTATGCACGGGCGCGACGATCGCGAGCGCCAGCAGAGTCGCGGCCAAGCCTCCGACGATGGGACGCGGCGGCGTCGTGCGCGCCTTCGGCACCCTCTGGGCATGGATCGACATGACCATCAGCACCACCAGCGGCAGACCCACGTGCATGAAGGACAGCAGGGTGAAGAAGCGGTTGCCGACGTGCCCGGAGTAGAGGAAATTGCGCATCAGCGCGCCATCGAAGATCGGCAGCCAGTCGAGCCATTCGAAGGCGGTCACGGTCACGTACTGCGCCAGCTGGTCCCAGGGGAGCATGTAGCCGTTGATGCCCGTGGCATAGACCATCCAGATCAGCATCACCCCCGTCAGCCACGAAAACCAGCGGAACCCGCGGAACCGGTCGAAGGCGAAGTAGCGCAGCATGTGCAGCGCCATGGTGAGCACCATCGCATCCGAAGCGTAGCGGTGCACGCTGCGCAGGATGCCGCCCAGCCACCATTGCGCCGTGCTCAGCGCCATCACCGAATTGTACGCGTCGGGGATTCCGGTCTCGAAGAATGCATAGAGGTACAGGCCGCTGCCCCCCACCACCCAGAACAGGAAAAAAGTGATGGCGCCCAGGTGATAGAAGGGATTGACGCGGTCGCCGAACGCGGCGTTGAACAGCCCCTCGACGGACAGGAAGAGCCACTGCAGCGCGCCCTGGATTCTTTTGATCATTGGATTCCCTTCGGACGCACCACCGGCCGGCGGATGGCGCGGATCGCCACCACCACGAACAGCAGCCCCCCGATGATGGCGACGAGCCCGCCCAGGCCCATCATGCCCATGCCGATCACCTCTCCCGTGCCGCGCAGCACCTGCTCGGCGCCCGCCACCTTGCGCTGCACCCCATAGCCGCCGGACCAGACCAGTCCGATGATGTGGATGAGCTGCCCCACCCCATAGAGCCATGGCTGCCAGGTGGCCATGCGGCCATGCGGCGCCTGGTAGCCCAGCGCGGGCAGGACGCGGTAGACCACGCCCATGAACGCCAGCGTCACGCCGACGATGCAGCCGTGGTAATGGGCCGGGATGCGCACATTGCTGCCGGCGATGAAAATACCGATCACGCCGCCCGCCGCGAACACCAGCACGGAGGACAGGAGCGCCGCGCGCAGCGGCCGCTGCTCGGGAGCGTCCAGCCGGGCCGCGAGCACGCCGTAGACCACCGACAGGCCGACCGGCAGGATGGCGGGGCCGCCGCCCAGGCGCATGGCCCAGGTGAGCAGGTCGCGATGTTCAACGGATGCCACATGATGGGCGAGATAGGCATAGGGCGTGACGAAGACCCCCGCCAGCGCCAGGGAGAACATCATGACCGTGACGCGCGGCGTCAGCGCGGAACGCGCTCCGCAGGCGCTGGCCAGCCACAGCCAGGCCACCAGCATCAGCAGAGTCCAGGTGAACTGCAGGGCATGCCCGCCGCCCCAGAACAGGACCTCGTAGTAGGCCTTGCCATGCAACGCGGTGGGCAGCACGGCCCAGGACCAGGCGAAGCTCAGCACGCCGACGGCCGCGGCGACGGCGGCCGCGCCCAGGCCGAAACCCAGCGCGCCGCGCCCGTCATACCGCATGCCCAGCCGGGGCGCCGCCAGCAGGCTGCGCAGCACCAGCAGCGCCGCGCCCAGGCCGAACATCGACAGGCCCGCCAGGAAAAGCCGCGATTCGAGCACCGGAATATAGTTCGCCATGACAGGCTCACCCGGGTCCAGGAAGGGGGCCAGCGCCATGGCGAGCGTACCGGCGGCGGTGATCCACAGCCCCGGCCGGGCCATCCATTGCGCGCGCGCGGTGCCATACAGACTCCAGAGCAGGCCGGCCATGGCGACGAACCAGACCAGCACCGACAGGTCCACGTGCAGCACCAGGGAAATCCTGAAGAAATCGGCGGCCGGCAGCCACTGGTTCACGACCGGGGTGCGCGAAGCCACCAGCAGCACGGAGAAAACGCCCGATCCGATCAAGGCAGCCAGCCCGAGGCCGAGCCAGGCGCGCCCCAGCGCGAGGCGCGCATCCCCGAAGACGTCCAGCTGATAGTCCGCGCCCAGGCGCGCCGGAGGCGGCGGAGAGGCCGGACCACCCCGCGGACCCGGCACGTGGCAAGGATTCGCGCTCATGTTCATTGCAGGACGATGCCTCCCTGGTCCGCATTGAAATCGATCACCAGCACCTGGGCCGGTGCAAGAGAAACCGTGGCTTCACGCCGGTGGGTAAACCCCTGGACCGCCTGGCTGTCCTTGAAGCGCACGGCGATCCGGTGCTCGCCCGCCGGAACATCCAGGCGCCGGTACAGGGTGGAGGCGCCGTCGCGCGACAGCCCGGAAGGGGCGGCGACGTGGCTGAGGACCGGCCTGCCGTCCAGATCCACCTCGATGCTCACCGGCGAACGTTCCCGCTCGCATTTCATGGCCTTGCGCATGTTGGGCGCCAGCCGGGCCAGTTCCTCGGCGGTATAGGGCCGGCAATCGGCCAGCCGCGCGCCGTGGTGCATGAAGCTGACCTTGATCTGCGCCATGCCGGGAGGCAGGGGATGGTAGGCGGGCCAGCGCGAAAAAACGCCGATCGCCACGGCGAAACAACCGTACAGCAGGGCCTGGCCCGTCCAGCCGAACATGCGTCTCATCATCTCTCCTCGGGGGCGGAAAGCCTCGGGCGCGGATCCGCGATCCGGATGCCGGGCCGACGCCCGCCATCCCGCTCGGACGGAAGCACGTCAGGCGACGCCGCGCGCCCTTTCCCTCTTCTTGCTCGAAATTTTCCTGTTCGCACGCCATTCGTGGACGAAAAAGGCCATCATCAGAATGAAAAAGGTCGCGCCCCCGGCAATCTGGATCGGCAAGGTGTAATCGACCCGATAGGCGCCGGTCTCGGGATCGACCACCGTGCAGAGGATGCGGATGCGGTCCATCAGATTGTCGAGCGTGGAATTCGCCGGACTCATGGGCAGCCCGGCGAGCAGCATCTTCAATGGCTCGCCCAGCTCGCCCGCCGCGACGTCCTCGCCGTATATCTGGCGCACGATGCGCCCGTCGGCATCGAGGACGGAGACCTGGAGCACATGGTCGAACCCCGCCGGCGTAGCGACATAGTCGAAGCCGAAATCCGCCGTCAGCGCCGGCACGATGGCCGCCGGCGGACTCAGGAAGTTCCAGTTGGGCGCCGTGATCCCGTACTGCGCGGCAAACGCCTTGAGCGCCCGCGGCGAATCCGCGGGCTGGTTGAAGCCGATGCTGACGACGCCGAACTGGCTGACGCCCACGCTCTTTTGCAGAGACTCGACGGCCTCCTGCAGCGAACGGGTGGTGGCGGGACAGATCTGGAAGCAGCCGGTGTAGATGAAGCTCACCAGCAAAGGCTTGCCCCGGAAAGAGGAAAGGGCCACCGGGCGGCCCTGGCGATCCAGCAGGATGTGCTCGCCGATCCGCCGCCCGACCGCCGCCTGGCTGGAACGCAGGGCCCGGGCGGAATCCAGCCCGGGAGTTCCAGCCACATCGGCACGGCCCGGGACCGGCATCATCGACGACGCCAGCCCCAGGCCGCATATCACGGCTCCACGCCACAGGCGGGAGAGAATCGACGAACCGGACGCCACCATCTGCCCCAATGTCGCGCGCCCCTCAGCTCAGGCCCCACAATTGGCTGAGATACTTCCAGTTGATGAAGTAGTACAGTACGAAAGCCAGGAGGAAGACCATGGCGAGCACGAAGGTGCCGGGCGCGACGAACCCCGCCGATCCGTAGGTCTGGACCGCCGCCGTCGGCGCGGCGCGCGGGACCGGCGTGAAATGAGGGCTCACCACGCCGGCATCGAGTTTCTTGCCGAACAGCAGGGAACCGATCACGAGATAGACGAAGAGCGCGCCGCCGATGATGGCCACGACCCCGCCGATTCCCACCAGTCCCATCATCAGGTAGGCCGAGCCCGGCCATTCGTAGGCCAGGGCATGGCCGCTGAAGGCCATGTCCCAGTGGCGACGGGACACGCCCAGCGTGCCGGCGCCCATCATCACGAGGCAGAAAAAGTACATCGCGAAGCCGAAGAGGTAGGGCTGTATCCTCGCCAGGTCGGGCGAAATGATCTCGCGCCTGAACAGCACCGGAATCAGGAAATAGGTCAGGCCCATGAAGGTCAGCGTGGACCCGACGACGACGGTCGCGTGAAAGTGGCCAGGCACGTAGATGGTGTTGTGGATCAGCAGGTTGAGCTGCTCGGTGCCCATCATCACCCCGGAAATGCCGCCCAGGAAGCCGAAGCCGACCAGCGAGATGAACACGCTGGAGAACATGGGATTGCCCCAGGGCGCCTTGCGCAGCCACTCGAACAGGCCCTTGTTGAAGCCCTTGGCGCGCTGCGCGACTTCCATGGCGCCGGGAATCGACAAGGCATGGATCATCGAGGCCAGCACGGCGAAATACATGAAGTAGCTGGTATTGACGATCTTCCATTCGGTGCTGACGCCCGGATCGGCCAGGATGTGGTGGGCGCTGGCGAGCTGCAGAAACAGGATGTACAGCAGGAAGGCGCCGCGGCTGACGCGCTCGGACATGGGCTTGGCGCCGAAGGCGATCGCCGCCACGGCATACCAGATCGAAATGTGGGCCGCCACGTTGATCTGCTGGGACGAATGGCCCAGCGCCCACCAGATCACCCGGTACACCAGCGGATCCACGTTCTTCAGGACGCCGATGGACATGAAGAAAGTCGGGATCAGGATGATGGCGCCGGAAAGCAGCGTGAAGACCGCGATGATCGCCGCCGTCATCGCGCCGAACGTCACCAGGGGAACCGAACCTTCGTAGGTCTTTTCCCGCTTGGCGACGGCCATCGTGCCGAAGAACACACCGCAGGCGATCAGCGCGCCGACCGCGAACACGATCAGGCCGAGATAGAACGACCAATGGGCCATCATGGGCACATAGGAAGTCATCATCACGCTGGAATCGCCCCGGAACACGGCAATGTTGTTGACCACGGCGCCAACGAGCATGAGCGCATAGGCGAGCCAGGCGAGCCGGGGAGTGGCGATGCGGCAGCGCAACAGGGTCGATGCGGCGAAGTACATCACCGCGACCTCGAAGAAGAGCATCCAGTAGATCAGCATGTCGAGGCCATGCGCCGTGAGCACCATGTAGAAGGTGTCGGCCGGCAGCCAGTGCACGGCGGGCCAGCGGGTGAGCACCACGCCGATGGCCAGCAGCCCCCCGACGAGCAGCGCCACGATGGCCGTGACGGCATTGATCCTGATGAGCTTTTCGGCTTGGTCCTCGAACTGCAGTCCCGAGCGCGGACACGTGCGATAAGTGGTATGGGTGGCCATGTCGATCCCCGCTTTACTTGACGTACAGGCGGCTCACCATCTCATGGTGGCCGATGCCGCAATACTCGTTGCACACGATGGAAAAGGTGCCCGACTCGTTCGGCGTGACCTTGATCACGTGCTCATAGCCCGGCACCACCTGGATGTTCATGTTCACGGGCTGCAGGGAAAAGCCGTGGTTGTAGTCCATCGCGGTCAGGTGGAGCTTGTAGGTCTTGCCCTTTTCAAGTTCCAGGATCGGCCACCAGCTCCAGAGGCGGGCGATCAGGTAGACGTCGGACCCTTCGGGCGGCGCCACCACGGGGATCTTCTGTTCGGTTTCGGTGCGGACCGTCCACTTGTCCACGAAGGCCTGCGTCTGGGCCATGAACTTCGCGGGATTGGTCTTGTAGGTCTCGGTCGCCAGGTTCTGCTTGCCGTAGACGTGCCAGAACACCATCATGAAGAACATGATCATGCACCAAATGAAGGCAATGACGATCCAGGTGATTTCCAGGCGGTCGAGTGGGTGCTTCCACCACAGCCGCTCCGACGGGGGGAGGATTGCGCTCATGGTGCTTCCTTATCTGGCTGCGGGAATGGTCAGGATGTCGATGAAACCCCAGAGGTTGTAAACAACCATGGGGATGATCACACCCAGAAACAGCAATAAAAAGGGGCTGTCCAGCAACTGCTGGATGAGCGGCACTTTTTCGTCCTCGTCATCATGGTGATCCATGCCTGTCTCCTCTCGTGGCAACCTCCGGGGGCTTTTCTTATCGCTGATAAGGTTGAAAGCCCGGCAAACACTTATTCCGGAGTGATGTGATTGTCCAGACCCGAAGTGGCCGACGCCATGATGCAAATCAATTTCCCGAAATGATTCTCCGGCCGCGCCCGAACCGCCCGCCGGACCACCACCAAAGAGGATGAAAATGCCCGGCGTCCCGGCTCACGCCGGCGCGCCCAGGGCATGGAACAGACGCGCGGCATCCAGCAGCAGCCGCGAGCGGATTTCCAGGGCGTCCAGTTCCGCCAGATCGGCCTGGCGGCCGGCCGCGCGGGCGGCCGACGGCGGCACCGCGCCCAGGGCCGCGCGCCGCGCCGCGTCGGCGGCGGCACCCCGGGCCGCCCCGGCGGCGGCATCCCCGGCGGCTTGCGCGGCGCCCGCCTGCTCCAGCGAGGCCAGCGCATCGGCCACTTCGCGGAAGGCGGCCAGCACCGTGCTCCGGTAATCGTCCTCGGCCGCCGCATAGGCCCGCAGGCCGGCGCGCCGTTGCGCCCGCAGGGCGCCGCCGTGGAACAGCGGCGCCGTCAGGCCGCCCGCCAGGCTCCACAAGGCACCGGCGGGCGACAACGCCGACGGCCAGTCGTAGCCGCCGCGCCCCATGGCCGCCGTCAGCGTCAGGCTGGGAAACAGGTCGGCGCTCGCCGCGCCCGCGTCGTGGGCGGCCGCGCGCAGGGCGGCCGCCGCCGCCTGGACATCGGGCCGCGCGGACAGCAGCGCGGACGGCACCAGGACGGGGATGCGCGCGGGCAAGGCCAGCCGCTCGAACGGGATGGCCCCGGGCGCCTGGTCGGGGGGGCGTCCGAGCAGCACGGCCAGGGCATGCCGGATCGCCAGCGCCTGTGCCCGCAAGCCCGGGATCTGCGCCGCCACGGCCTCGGCCTGGCGACGAGCGTCGAGGACGTCGGCGCGCGACGCGGCGCCCAGGGCCCGCCGGCGGACGGACTCCGCCTCGTCGCACCGCAGTCCGTCGGCCACGGATTCCAGTATCCGCACACGGGCCTGCAGCGCGGACAGGGTCAGCGCGCCGGACACCACGTTCGCCGCCAGCGCCTCGCGGGCAGCGCGCCACTGGGCCGCCCGCTGTTCCACCCGGTCGGCCAGGGCGCGGTTGCGTTCGCGGATCGAGCCGAACAGATCGAAGGTGTAGCGGACCTGGGCCTGGCCGACGAAGGTATCGTAGACCGAGGTTCGGGGCAGCTCGGGCAGAGGCGGCGGCAGTTCCAGCGGCAGGCCGAGCGCGCGCTGGCGCGCGACCTGGGCGCCCAGATCGACCGACGGCAGCTCGGTGGCCCCGGACTGCGCCCGCAGGATCTCACGCGCCGCCTCCAGGCGCTCGCGCGCGGCGGCCAGGTCGGGGTTGGCCGCGCGCGCCTCGGCCACCAGCGCGTCCAGCTCGGGCGCGCCGAACCCCGTCCACCAGGACGCCTCCGGCGCCCGCGCCGCGACCAGTTCCGGGCCGCCCGCCGACACGGCGATCGGCGGCGGACCGGCCGCGTAGCGCGCCGGCCCGGGCATGGCCGGCGGTCGTCCCGAGGGCCCCGGGGCGCAGCCCGACAGGCCCAGGCCCAGCGCGGTCGCCGCCATCATCCGCCAGCCGTTCATGGCCCCTCCCTCATGGCACGCCCCGCATCCGGCTCCGACGCCTCGCCCTCGTCCCTGACCCGGAACATCAGCGCGTACAGGGCCGGCAGCACGAAGACCGTCAACACGGTGGCGCTGGTGATGCCGCCCATCAGGGCGGTCGCCATGGGGCCGAAGAAATCGCTGCGCAGCAGCGGGATCAGCGCCAGCACGGCCGCCGCCGCCGTCAGCGTGATGGGACGGAAGCGCCGCACGGTCGCATCCACGATGGCGTCGATGCGGCGACGGCCGGCCGCGATGTCCTGCTCGATCTGGTCCACCAGGATCACCGAATTGCGCATGATGATGCCGAACATGGCGATCACCCCCAGCAGGGCGACGAAACCGAACGGCTTGCCGAAGAGCAGCAGCGCCAGGACGACGCCGATCAGCCCCAGAGGTGCGGTCAGGACCACCAGCGCCACCCGGGAGAACCGCTGCAACTGGACCATCAGCAGCGTCAGCACGGCCACGACCAGGATCGGCACCTCGGCATCGATCGACGCCTGGGCCTTGGCGCTGTTCTCCACCGCGCCGCCCGCTTCGATCCGGTAGCCCACCGGCAGGCCGGCACGGATGCCCGCGAGCCGCGCGTCCACGGCCCGGGTCAGGTCGATTCCCTCGACACCCGGCGACACCTCGGCGCGCACGGTGATCGTGGGCTGCCGGTCGCGCTCCCAGACGATGGCGGGCTCCAGGCCGTCGCGCAGCCCGCCCAGCACCCCCAGGGGCACGGGGCCCCGGGGCGAGGGCAGGGACAAGTGCGCCAGAGACTCGGGGCCGTCCCGCTCGGATTCCGGCGCGCGCAGGTCGATGCGGATCAGGCGATCGCCCTCGCGGTACTGCGACACGGCCCGGCCCGACAGGGTCATGGCCAGGAAATCCGCGATGTCGCGCGAGGCGATGCCCAGCCGCTGCGCGGCCTGCTGGTCGACCTCGAAACGCGATACGCGGGCCGACGGCTCGTCCCAGTCGAACTGCGTGTTGCGGGCGCGGGGATCGGCGCGCAGCACGGCGGCGACGGCCTCCGCCGCCTGGCGCACGCGCGGGATGTCGTCGCCGCTGACACGGAACTGGACCGGAAAGCCGACGGGCGGCCCCGACTCCAGCCGCGACACCCGTCCGCGCACGGCCGGGAACCCGGTCCTCAACGCCGATTCCAGCCAGGGCTTGAGCGCTTCCCGGTCCTCGATGGACTTCGCCGTCACGACGTACTGCGCGAAATTCGGAGACGGCAGCTGCTGATCCAGCGGCAGGTAGAAGCGCGGCGCGCCGGTGCCCACGAAGCCGACCGCGCGCGCCACCTCCGCACGCCCGTTCAGCAACGCCTCCAGGCGCCTGGCCTGTTCCAGCGTCGCCTCGAACGAGGTGCTTTCGCGCAGACGCAGGTCCACCAGCAGTTCCGGCCGGGCGGAATCGGGGAAGAACTGCTGCGGCACCAGCCGGAAGCCCGCCAGGGCGGCCACGAACAGCGCCAGCGTCGCCGCGACGACGACGACGCGGCGACGCACGCAGGCATGCAGCCAGCGCCGCAGCCGGCGGTAGAAGGGCGAATCGTAGATGTCCCGCGCGGGCGCGCCGTCCGCGAGCGCGGGATGCCCGTGCGGACGCAGCACGGCGTGGCCCAGCAGCGGGATCAGGATCACGGCGGCCAGCCAGGACACCAGCAGCGAAATGGCCGACACCTGGAAGATCGACCGCGTGTATTCCCCGGTATTGGAGCGCGCCAGGGCGATCGGCAGGAAGCCCGCGACCGTGACCAGCGTGCCCGTCAGCATGGGAAACGCCGTGCTGGTGTAGGCGAAGGCAGCCGCGTCTAGCCGGTCCCAGCCCTGTTCGAGCTTCACGGCCATCATCTCGACCGCGATGATGGCGTCGTCCACCAGCAGGCCCAACGCCAGGATCAGGGTACCCAGGGACACCTTGTGCAGCCCGATCCCCATCCAGTCCATGACCAGCGCCGTCAGCGCCAGCACCACCGGAATCGAGATCACGACCACCATGCCGGTGCGCAGCCCCAGCGACACCAGGCTGACCAGCAGCACGATGGCCACGGCCTCGCCCACGGCGCGCAGGAACTCGTCGACCGAGGCCGTCACGGCGTCGGGCATGCTGGCGACCTCCTCCAGCGACAAGCCCGTCGGCAGCCGTGCCCGCAGGCCATCCACCGCGCTCCGCAGCGCCCGCCCCAGATCCACCACGTCATGCCCTTCGGCGGCCGTGACACCGATCCCCAGTACCGGCCGCCCGCCGTGCCGCATCTGCGTGGACGGCGGCTCCGCCGCACCACGCCGGATCTCGGCGACGTCGCCCAGGCGCGCCAGCCGGTCGCCGACGGGAACCAGCGTGTCGGCCAGGTCATCCAGGCTGTGGAACTGCCCCGTGGGTCGCACGTACAGCCGGTCGGACGAGGTCGTCATTACGCCAGGATCGGCCACGGCGTTGCGCGCGGCGATCGCCTGGGCGATGCGCACGGGCGTCAGGCCGGACTGCGCCATGACGGCATTGGGGATGCGGACCTCGATGCGCTCTTCCTGATCGCCGAAATAATCGACTTTGGCCACGCCCGGCACCCGCAGCAGCACGGTGCGCAGGATGTCGGCCTGATCACGCAGTTGCGCCGGCGTGTAGCCGTCGCCCGCCAGCGCGTAGATGTTGGTGTACACGTCGCCGAACTCGTCGTCGAAGAACGGCCCTGCCACCCCGGCGGGCAGCTCGGCGGCCATGTCGCCGATCTTCTTGCGCACCTGGTACCACTCTTCGGGCACTTCGTCGGCCGCCACGGCCTCGCTCATGAAATAGAAAATCGTCGACTGCCCCGGCCGCGAATAGCTGGTGGTGTAATCGCGATGCGGCATTTCCTGCAGCTTGCGCTCGATGCGGTCGGTGACCTGCTCGCGCATCTGTTCCGCCGTGGCGCCGGGCCACAGGGTCTGGACCACCATGACGCGGAAGGTGAAGGGCGGGTCCTCGGACTGCGCCAGGCGCAGGCCCGCCATCGTGCCGGCCGCCACCATGACCGCGATCAGGTAGATCACCAGCGAGCGATGCAGGATCGCCCAGCGCGACAGGTTGAACCCCCCATCCGCCGGATGGGGCGCGGACGGCCCGTTCACCGGCTGTCTCCGCCCGGCGCGGCGGCATGGGGGCGATAGGGCGTCGCCTCGACCCGCTGTCCTTCGGACACCGTATGGGCGCCCTGGGCGAGCACGACCTGTCCGGGTTCGACGCCGGACGAGATCGTCACGGTGTCGGCACCGTAGGCGGCGACCTCGACTGTCCGCGGGACCAGCGTGCCATCCGCGCCCACGACCCAGACCGCCGGCCGATCCTCCCGGTGGAACAGCGCCGTGGCAGGCAGGGTGTAGCGCGCCCCGGCGGTCTCGGGCGCCCGGAAGCGGACCGTGGCCGTCATCCCCAGGCGCAGCGCCGGGGCGGCCGAATCGAGCCGCAGCTTCACCCGGAAACCGAGGTTCGCCGGATCGGCGGCCCGGGCGATTTCCCGCACGCGGGCGGAGAGCCACATACCCGGCCGCGCCACCGGTTCGACCTCGGCCGCCTGTCCAGGCTCGACCTCCGCCACCCGGCGTTCGGGCAGATCGACGACGGCCTCCAGGCCGTCCCCCCAGGCCAGGGTATAAACAGGCTGCCCCGCCGCGACGTTCTGCCCCGTCCAGGCCTGCTCGGCGACGATCACGCCGTCGTGACCGGCGGTCAGCCGCGTGTAGCCCATCTGGTCGCGCGCATGCGCCAGGACCTGGCGGGCCTGTTCGAACTGTGCCCGCGCCTGGGCCAATTGTCCGCGCGTCCGCTCCGCCTGTGCCTGGGCGATCAGCCCCTCGCGCCCCTGGGCCTGGTCCCGTCGCCATTGCCGCTCGGCCACGTCCAGCGCCTCGCGCGCGGCCTGGTGCAGGGCCTGAGCCGACTCCAGGTTCTGGCGCCAGGGCCCGGGATCCAGTTCCGCCAGGACCTGGCCGGCGCGCACGGCGTCGCCCAGCCCCGCATGGCGCCGCAGGATCAGACCCGCCTGCCGGAACGACAGCGGCGTGGATTCGGGCGCGGCGATCACGCCCGGCGCGGTCCAGACGCCGGGATGCGCGTCCGGCCGGACCACGACCGTCGGCGCCGGACGCGGCGGCGGTTCGGCCGGCTCCCGGACGCCGCAGGCGGCCAGCGCGACGCAGGCGGTCGCCAGGGCCAGACGGTACGACGGACGTGCGAGGATGTCTTTCATGTGCGACCCAGCGAGCGGCAGACAACGGACCCGGCGCATGGCCCCCGCCCGCGCGGGCGCCGGTCGCCATGCCGACGGGCAGTTTATTTCAATGCGAACCTGGATTCAAATACATTTATGTATTTGGATGGATGCCGGACGTCCAGGCCCCACGCATGCGCGAAGCCGCGGTTTGTTTCTACAATCCGGACATCATGAAGACGAAAATCCGCCTGACCCGCGAACAGAGCCGGGAGCAGACCCGGCAGCGGCTGCTGGACGCGACGCGCGCCCTGTTCGCCGCACAGGGCTATGCCGCCACCAGCGTCGAGCAGATCGCGCTGGAGGCCGGCTACTCACGAGGCGCGTTCTACTCCAATTTCCAGGACAAGGCGGACATCTTCCTGACGCTGCTGCGGCGGGAACACGAACGCATCATGGAGAAACTGCAGGCGCTGCTGGACGAGCCCGCCCCCGAAGGCCAGGAAGGCCCGCCGTCCCCGGATCTGCTGGAATCGCGTCTGCTGGCGCGCTACGCCCGGATGCACCAGGACTCCCAGTTGCTGGCGCTGATGCTGGAAGCCCGGCTGCACGCGGCGCGGGACGCGGCCTTCGCGCCCCATTTCCGCCGTTTCCGGGAGGACCTGCTGGAAGCCGTGAGCCGCTACGCCCAGGCCTTCGCGCAACGCGCGGGACTGGTGCTGTCCATGAGCCCGGAAGACCTGGCTTTCGGCTTCATGGCGCTGTGCGACGGCTGCGCGCTGCACCGGCTGGCGGGCAGCCCGCCGGGCGACGAGGACATCGAGCGCATCCTGAGGGCCTTCATGAAGCGGATGGCGTTCGAATCCTGAGGATCCCGCCGGGCGCGGCCCGCATCAGCGCAGCATCGTGGACATGGCCGACAGGCAATTCAGAATGCGGACCACGGACTCCGTGCGGTCGGACTCGAAGGCCAGGGTCACGGCGTCCAGACGCTCCAGGGTCGGCCATTGGCAGAACAGGTCCGCCAAGCCAGGCGTCTGCGTCACGAGTTCACAACGCAGCACCGGCCCCGACAGCGGCCGAGCACTCAACGTCCGCACCTGCTCCACGGCCCGGGCGGCAGCAGCCCTGATCGCCTCGCGGGACTGCGCGGGAGTAAGCGATACACCGCTGGCATGCCCCGTCGCCTGTTTGGTCTGCACGGTCAGCGCGCCGGGGAAACGATCCCGGGTTTCCGCAATGAAGACATCATCGCCGGCCAGCAGAGCCACGGGCACACCATACTCCGCCGCCAGCGCCCCGTAGAGTCCGGCTTCGTTCAGCTCCACGCCATTGACGCTGATGCGCCGGAAGGCGAAGCTATTGATCGTATGCGCCAGAATGCCAGGGCGGCCCGCTCCGGCATGGTAACCGATCAGGAACGCCGCATCGCAGCCTTCCACACCGGCCATCATGCCCAGATTGCGCGGCTTGCCCGTGATGATCCGCACGCGCTCATCCAGGCGATCGAGCAGCAGATTGCGAAATCCGCCGTGCGAATCGTTCACCCGAACCTCCTTCGCTCCGCCGTCGAAGGCGCCGCAAATGGCTGCATCGGCCTCAGCGGTCATCCAGGCCCGAGCGCGTTCATATTCCGGATTGCCCGGGCGCACCTGCTCCGCATGCGTAACCCCGGCCACCCCTTCTATATCGACAGAGATCAGAATCTTCATGACGAGCATGTTCCTCGATAGCAATCGTTCGAATCCGCCATGCCGCCTACAACCCCAGCGGGTTGTCCTCGACGGACGAGGAGGCCGGTTCCAGCAGCCGGCGCCAGTCCGGACATTGCTCGCGCAGAGCCACGCGCATGTGACCGTCCCGGCCGGTCACGGTTTCGGCCGACCAGAGCGCGTGAATAATAGCCTGCTCGACCGATTCGGCGGCGGCGGCAAAGAGTGCGTCCATACGAGTTTCATGCAACATGGCCAACGCCGGCATGGGTGTCAGGGCCGAGAAGGGAATACGATAAGCCGTGCTGAAGGCCAGGCTGATGTCACCGCTGCCATGGCCGTACACCGAGCCAGTGCGCGCCAGACCAGCCGCTGCACGAAACGACAAGCGCCTCAGCTGACGATTGTCCAGCGGCGCGTCGGTCGCCAGAATCATGATGATGGAGCCCTTGTCCGGCTCATCCTGCAGTACCTGGCCGCGCGCCTGTTGGACGATCCGCTGCCCTAGCGGCACCCCCCCGACCGTGAGGCTGGCCTGCCTTCCGAAATTGGCTAGCACCAGGGCGCCCACCGTATGTTCCAGCCCGTCGTCCCAACGAGCCAGACGGGAGGCCGAGCCAATCCCGCCCTTGAACTGGAAGCAGGACATGCCACGCCCCGCGCCCACGCTGCCCAGGGCGAAATCAGCACTGGCGTCCGCGCATGCCTGCTCGTAATGCGCACGCCGCACGGCAAATGCCTGGATGTCGTTCAAATAGCCATCGTTGCATTCGAACACCAGTGGATTGAGCGTCGGCCAGTCCCGACCGACCCGCGGGTGCCGGTCGATCACTTGGCGCAACTGCGCCATAGCCAGTTCACCGACCGCGAAAGTGTTTGTAAGCGCGATCGGACTTTCGATTACGCCCAACTCGCGCACCTGCACCAACCCAATACTCTTGCCAAATCCATTCAGCACAGTGACAGCGGCGGGCGGGCGCTCCAAGAACGGGTCGCCCTCATGAGGATGAATCACAGTCACCCCGGTCTGCACGGCCCCCCGTGCCAGGGTGGCATGTCCGACACGCACGCCAGCCACATCGCTGATCCGGTCCCGCACGCCGGCAGGCAGCACTCCGATGCGAGGCGCTTGAAGCGCGGAAAATGCCTGTAGGTCAGATGAATTCATTGCTCGATCTTGGGGTCCAATGCATCCCGCAGGCCATCGCCCACCAGGTTGAAAGCCAGTACAGTCAGAAAAATAGCCAGCGCAGGAAAGATGGCCACATGCGGGGCCAGCAACATGTCGGCGCGAGCCTCGTTCAACATGGCGCCCCACTCGGGCGTGGGGGGCTGGGCACCCAAACCCAGGAACGACAGGCTGGCGGCCGTGATGATCGAGGTTCCGATGCGCATCGTGCCGTATACCACGATGGGCGAGATCGTGCCAGGCAGGATATGACGCATGAGGATGACAAAGTCGGAAGCGCCGACGCTACGCATGGCCTCAATGTAGGTCATGTGCTTGATCGCCAGCGTGCTGCCGCGCACCAGGCGAGCGAAGGCCGGTACGCTGAAAATGGCCACGGCGATGATGACGTTGACCATGCTCGATCCCAGCAGCGCCACCACCCCGATGGCCAACAAAATGCCCGGGAAGGCCAGCAACACATCCGACAGGCGCATCGTGATGCGATCCCACCAGCCCTCGTAGTAACCCGCCAGCAGGCCCAGGACCGTACCCACCAGCGCCCCCAAAGCCACTGACACGAAGCCAGCCACCAAGGAAATTCGGGCGCCCATCAAGATGCGGCTGAAGATGTCCCGGCCCAGGGAATCCACACCCAGCCAATGAACCGTGCTGGGCGGCCCATTCAAGACATCGTAATCGAAGAAATTTTCCGCATCGTAAGGTACGATCCAAGGCGCGATCACCGCGACCACGACCAACAGCAGGATGAATACCCCGGCCCACATGGCCAGTTTTTGCTTGCGAAACTTGCGCCAGAATTCACGCAGGGGCGTGCGCACTCGCGCATCCGGTTCCGGAAATGGCGGGGACGCGGCGGAAATGGTCTGTGTCATGGCCCTCACCTATTTGTAGCGGATCGTCGGATTGATGAAACCGTACAACACGTCAACGATCAGATTGATCAGCAGGAACTCCAGCGAGAACAGCAAGATGAGCCCCTGGATCACGGGATAATCCCGCATGTTCACCGAATCGATCAGCAGACTGCCCATGCCGGGCCAGGCGAACACGACCTCCACCACGATCGAGCCGCCCAGCAGGAAGCCGAACTGCAACCCCATCATGGTGACCACCGGAATGAGTGCGTTGCGGAAGGTATGCTTGATCACCACCACCCGCTCGGCCAGGCCTTTGGCTCGTGCCGTGCGCACGTAGTCCTCCTGCATGACCTCGATGAAGGCCGCTCGGGTGAAACGGGCCATGACCGCGGCCACGCCCGCACCCAGAGTGAAGGACGGCAGGATGTAATGCCGCCAAGTGTCGGCCCCAACCGTGGGCAGCCAGCCTAACCGCACCGAGAATACCTGGATCAGCACCATCCCCAGCGCAAACGCCGGAAAGGAAATCCCCGAGACCGCCACAGTCATACCAACGTGGTCCGGCAAGCGGTTGCGCCAAACGGCCGAAACCACTCCGATCGCCAGGCCGAAGACTACCGACCAGATCATGCTCGTGAGCGTCAGGGTCAGGGTCGGCATGAAACGCTCGCCGATCTCTTCCGCCACAGGGCGCTTGGTCCGCAAAGAATTCCCCAGGTCGCCGTGGGACAGGTGGCTGACATAGCGGACAAACTGCTGCGGCAGCGGCCGATCCAGTCCCAATTGATGGCGCACGATCTCCACAGTGGCTTGATCGGCTTCCGCTCCAGCCGCCAGCCGGGCCGGGTCCCCCGGCAGCGCATGCACGAACAGGAATACCACCGCCATGACCAGCAGCAAGGTGGGGATCATGCCCAGGAGACGTTTGATGATGTAGCTGAACATAGTGGCTCGCCGATGCACGGAGGGGCTAGTGTCCTGTCTGGCTGATTCCGATCTTTACCTTCGGCGCCTGGGCTGGCCATCGCTGCGGTTTGCGCCTTGCCTGACAAGCCCATGCATCCGAATTCAAGTGACCAAACTAACCAGACAGGACACTACCCCCCCGCCGATCAATGCTTCAGGGCAACATCCCGATACTGGAAGGATCCGTCGGGCATGACGTAGAAACCTTCGAGCGACGTGCTCTGAGCCGACAATAGCCGCCGGGTAATCAAGAACATCCAGGGGGCCTGCTCCCGGATCCGTTCTTGCACCTGGTTGTAGAGCCTGGTCTTCTCAGACGCATCCGTGGTCAACAAAGCGTCGTTGATACCCTTGTCTACCAGGGCATCGGCATAATAAGAGACATTGTTGAACACCGGCGGCCAGGCGGTACTCGCGAACAACGGCCGCAACGCCCAATCAGCCTCGCCCGTCGACGCCGACCAGGTCGCGTAGTACATGCGCACGGGCGCCGTCTTCGCGTCCTGAACCGACTGCACCCGCTGAACACGCTGGCCGGATTCCAACAGTTCGACAGATGCCTTGACACCGACCTGCGCCAATTGCTGCTGCAGGAACTGCACGACCTTGGCGGCTGTGCCATCGTTATAAGCAGACCAGAGCGACGTGCTGAAACCCTCGGGATAACCCGCCTCCTTCAGCAATTCGCGCGCCTTCTTGGGATCATAAGGCCAGGGGTCCATCTTCTCGGCGTACTGCACCCCCTGGGGCACCACGCCGGTGGAAGGAAAGGCATAACCCGCGAAAGCGACCTTGGCCAGAGCTTCCTTGTTGATGGCGTAGTTCAAGGCCTGGCGCACGCGTACATCGTCGAACGGCTTATGCTGCACGTTCAGGGCGACATAGTCTGCGACGATGGACGGGGCCGCCACTACACGCAACTTGCTGTCCTTCTCCAACAGCTTGGCCTGCTCATAAGGCAGCGGATAGGTGAACTGGGCTTCGCCCGTCTGCACCATGGCGCCCCGGGAGCTATTGTCCGTCACCGTGCGGAAAGTCAGGGAGTCGATCTTTGGATAGCCCTTCCGCCAATAATCCGCGAACTTCTTCACCTTCAAGTGAGTGGCGGGCTTCCATTCGACGAACTCGAAAGGACCAGTGCCGGTCGGGTGGAAGGTGATGTCCTTGCCCCATTTCTTCAGAGCCGTAGGTGAAATCATCATGGCCGAGGGGTGCGTCAGCGAGTTGATGAAGGCCGAAAACGGCTCCTTGAGCGTGATCCTTACAGTCGAGGGATCGACCACCTCGACCTTTTCGATTCTGTTGAACTGGTTGTAGCGCGCCAGACCGTTGGCCTTGTCCAACACCCGGTCGAGATTGACCTTGACCGCCTCGGCATCGAAGTCCGTGCCGTCATGAAACTTCACACCCTGACGCAAGGCGAAGGTGTAGACCTTGCCGTCTTCGCTGACCGTGTGGCCGGTGGCCAGCAGCGGTTGAATATTCAGATCCTTGTCGAAGGCGAACAGCCCCTCGTAGTAGCTCTTGCCCACGGCCTGGGCCAGGGTGGAATTCGTGTTGTACGGGTCCAGGGAATCCAGTGAAATCGGCACCGCGACCGTGACATCATCGCTCGCCATGGCGGGCATCCCCGCCAGCAGGCCGACACCCAGGCTCAGCGCCACGACAGTCCGCTTGAGATTGAAATGCTGCATGTGTGCTCTCCTCAATAGGCCACATCGGGTTGATGCGGCGCGACAAAATGACCGGTAGCCACCTCGATCAGGGGCTGTATCAAGGGCTCGTCCCCGACCCTACGCCGGGGACTGGGGATTTCGCCGGACAGAAGCCGCCGATCCCGCCGCCGCCGCGCGGGATCGGCGATCGGCACAGCCGCCATCAGCTTGCGGGTGTATGGATGCTGCGGATTCTCGAATACAGCGCGGCGCGGCCCCATCTCGACGATCTGGCCCAAATACATCACCGCCACTCGGTGACTGATGCGTTCGACCACGGCCATGTCGTGCGAAATGAACAGAAAGGCAAGGCCCATCTCACGCTGCAAGTCAATCATCAGATTCACGATCTGCGCCTGGATGGACACGTCCAGCGCCGATACGGACTCGTCCGCGATAATGACCTTGGGACGCAGCGCCAATGCCCGAGCGATGCAGATGCGCTGGCGCTGGCCGCCGGAGAATTCATGCGGATACCGTTGTGCTGCCCGACGCGGCAAACCAACCTTATCCAGCAGCGCCAGCATGGCGGCTTCGGCTTCCCGGGGACCCGCCAGTCGATGGATCAGCAGCGGCTCCATGATGGAATAGCCCACGGTCAACCGCGGATCGAGGGAAGCAAAGGGATCCTGGAAAATGAACTGGATGCTGCGGCGCAAAGCCTGCAGCTCCGCCCCCTTCAAAGCGCCGATGCTGCGCCCGTCGAATTCGATCTCGCCTGCCTGACTTTCCACCAAGCGCAGCAGCGAACGGCCGGTAGTGGATTTTCCGCAGCCCGACTCGCCCACCAGAGCCAGGGTTTCACCGGCATAGAGGTCGAAGCTGACCTTCTCCACGGCATGGATGCGATGCGTGACGCGGCCCAGCAACCCCGAGCGGATATCGAAACGCGTCACCAGGTCACACACCCGCAGAATGGGTGAGTCTGCCCGCTGGTCCGGTCGTGGCCCCTCCCGCGCCAGGTCCGGTGTTTCCGCCACCGGCGTGGCCTGCGGGCCGTCCGCCGTCGGCATCGACGCCGCGTCCACCAGGGGGAAATGGCGTGGATGATCGGTCCCCCGCATCGAACCCAGGCGGGGCACCGCCGCCAGCAGGGCGCGAGTATAGGGCTGCCGAGGCCGGTCGAAAACATCCTGCGCCGCCCCGGTTTCAACCCGCTCCCCGCGCAACATGACCAACACCCGGTCAGCCACCTCGGCGACCACCCCCATGTCATGAGTGATGAAAATCACCCCCATGCGCATGTCGTTCTGCAGTTCGCGGATCAGTTGCAGGATCTGGGCCTGAATAGTGACGTCCAGTGCGGTAGTCGGCTCGTCGGCGATCAACAGCACCGGCCGGCAAGCCAGGGCCATGGCGATCATCACCCGCTGGCGCATGCCGCCCGACAGCTGGTGAGGGAAGCGGCCGAGCACGGCGGCAGCGTCTGGGATACGCACCTGGTCCAGCAGGCGCCGAGCTTCCGCCAACGCCCGCCGACCATCCATGTTCTGGTGCAGGATCAGACTTTCGGCAATCTGGTTGCCCACTGTGAAAATAGGGTTGAGCGAGGTCATGGGCTCCTGAAAGATCATGGCCATGTCTGAACCCCGCACCCCGCGCAACTGTGCGATGCCGGCAGTGGCCAGGTCCAGGACCTGGCCACTGCGCCGGCGCAGCAACATTTCACCACGCAAGAGGCGCCCGCCGCTGTGGCGCAACAGCCGCATCAGCGCCAACGAGGTCACGGACTTGCCCGAGCCCGATTCACCCACGACAGCCAGGGTTTCGCCCCGGTCCACGTGGAAAGACAGATCACGCACAGCATCCACGACACATCCGGCACCCCGGAACTGGACGCTCAGGTTCGTAACACGCAGCACGCGCCCTTCTTCCAGAGGCGTGGGCGCCAGGTCGTGAGATGGATCGGAGGTCCGCATCCTACTAGCCCATTTATCGGTAGATCGACACATCGGGCTCACCACCCAAGCGCAGATAACCGCGATACATCCCTTCGGTGTTGAAGGGCATGGCAACGTGACCCTGCGCGTCGACGGCGATCAGCCCCCCCGCCCCATCCACCAAAGGCAATTTGTCATGCACCACCCGACGGGCGGCCTCCGCCAGCGAAAAGCCGCCATATTCCATCAGCGCGGAAACGTCGTAGGCAGCCACCGTGCGGATGAAAGCCTCGCCCTTGCCGGTGGAAGACACCGCGCAGGTCGCATTGTTCGCATAGCAGCCCGCACCCACTATGGGGCTGTCTCCCACGCGGCCCGGCCACTTATTGGTCATGCCGCCGGTCGATGTGGCTGCCGCCAGATTGCCGTGCGCATCCAGCGCCACGGCGCCTACCGTGCCCATCTTGCGGCTTTCATCCAGTGGTGCGACGCCGGCCGCGTCGTGATCCAGGGAGATGAATTCAACGTCTGCCCGCTGAGCCTCACGCAACTGTTCAAGACGTTGTGAAGTGGAGAAGAACGCGGGATCCACACATTCCAGTCCTTGCCCGCGTGCAAATGCCTCGGCCCCTTCGCCGACAAAGAACACATGGGGGCTGCGCTCCATCACGGCCCGGGCGGCCAGTACCGGATTACGCAGGACGCGCACGTTGGCCACCGCGCCGCAAGCCCGCGTGCGGCCATCCATGACAGCGGCATCCAGCTCATGGCGAGCGTCCCGCGTGAAAACGGCACCGTGACCCGCATTGAACAGCGGGCACTCTTCCAGCAAACGCACGGCTTCGGTCACGGCATCCAACGCCGAACCGCCCTGCGCCAGCACACGCCCCCCCTCCTGAAGCACCGCGCACAGCGCTTCTTCATAGGCTTGCCGCATATCCGGCGTAATCCGGGGCCGGGCAATGGCCCCGGCTCCTCCATGAATGACGATAACGGGTTCAGTCATGACGGGGTTTTCCATGAATCAGCCAGGGCATGACCGACTCGGCCAATTGAGCGGCTGCGACGAGGGAATGTTGGGACTGATAGGCGACCGCTGCGGACAGAGCCTCGATCAGGCCCAACACGGCAGTTTCGGAATTCGCCAGCAACTGCCGCTGGCTACAGGCGTACAGGCAGATATCGGCCAAGGGAACCAAAGGCGACGTGGGTTTGTCCGTCAGCGCCAGGACCGCGACACCCGCATGACGCGCCGCCTGAGCCAGCGTGATGGTGTCGGCCAGATAGCGTGGAAAGGCGATGGCGATCACCAGATCACCCGACTGCAAGCGCGACAACTGGCGGGCCGCGTGAGAAACGCCCCCCGGCCCGGCCAGTGATTCGACCATCCTGCAATGGAGGCTCAGGCCGCGCTGCAGCAAGCCGGCCAGAAAGCCGCTGGCACCGAACCCAATGATGAATATCCGTTCCGCCTTCAGCACGGCCCGCACCGCCTGCTCGCATTGCTCGGGGCTCAACGCCATGCGGGTACGTTCGGCGTTGCGCTCGTCCTCGTACAGGGAAGCGGCAAAGATATCGGCCGCGCTGGCCGCCTTCCCGCGCTCCAGGCGTAGACGCTCGACTGGTGCCAGAGCCTCTTCGAAACCCCGGGCCAATTCAGCACGAAACTGCGCGTAGCCGGGCAGACCCAGCGCCCGGGCGAAGCGGTTGGCGGTCGCCACGGAAACCCCGCACTGCTGGGCGAATTCGTCGATGGACATCGTGGCCACCTTGAAGGGATGGGCCAGCACATGATCGGCCATTCGGCGATGCGACGCACTCAGGGTGGGCATGACATCCTGGATACGGCTGGCAATTGTCTGTTCAGCCATGTCAGGCTCCGTGATGGGAAACAGGTGCCGGATCGAGCGATACGTTCGGTGCGTACCGGATCTGGTTCAAAGATTCCCGATGAATGAATTGGTAGTAAATTTACATTAAATATGTGATAATGAAAAAAAATTTTCACCGGGATTAACCCGGATACCGCTGACAGCGACGCAGGGATGAAGCCCATCCGATCCCGCCCCGGAAGCGCCAGGAGGACAGCATGATTCCAGATGTAGACAACGACAGCGTGGTGTATCTGAACGGCGAATACGTCCGGCTGGGCGATGCCAAGATTTCAGTCCTGGACCGCGGATTCATCTTCGGCGACGGGATCTACGAAGTCGTGCCGGCCTATGGCGGCAAGCCCTTCTTGATGGACGAGCACCTGGCCCGCCTGGAACGCAGCTTGAAGGCCGTAAGCATCGACACCGGCCTGTCCACCACCGACTGGGAACGGCTCATCCTGGACATGCTGGCACGCGCAAACCTGGATACCTGCATGGTGTATCTACAAGTCACACGAGGAGTGGCGAAGCGGGATCACGCCTATCCGAAACAATGCCGGCCCACGATCTTCTGCATGGTTTCACCGCTCAATCGGCCCGGCGCGGCGGCGCGCGAAAACGGCATGATCGCCGTCAGCATGCCCGACGAACGCTGGTCGCACTGTGAAATCAAGTCAGTTTCGCTGCTGGGAAACATCTTTGCCAAGCAATACGCACTGGACAATGGAGCGGACGAAGTGCTGCAGTTCCGCGGCAACCACCTGTCAGAAGGTTCTTCCTGCAACATCTGGATCGTGAAGAACAACGTCCTGCGGGCGCCGCAACGCAACCACCTGATCCTGGAAGGCATCCGCTACGGCTTCCTGGAAACACTGGCGGCGATCGACGGTATCCCTTTCGAGTCCCGCCCGATCTCCCGGGAGGAAGTCGCGCAGGCCGATGAAATTTTGTTGACATCCGCCACCAAGGAAATCCTGCCGATCACGCAACTGGACGGCCGTCCGGTGGGTTCAGGCCGACCCGGCCCGATCTACGCCCACCTACGCGCGGCATATGACGAGCACATCGCCCGCACCGCGCAAGGCGGTTGAACGACGGCGGGCGTCCAGGTACGCCCGCCTCCCGGGATCAGCCCGGACCCGACGCCCGGGGCGCACGAAAAGAAGACGGCCCGCCGAAGCGGGCCATCATCGTCAGGCCGCGGCCTTCAGGACCTGGACCTTGTCGGTGGCTTCCCAACTGAATTCCGGTTCGCTGCGGCCGAAATGGCCGTAGGCGGCGGATTTCAAATAGATGGGACGCAGCAGGTCGAGCATGTTGATGATGCCCTTGGGACGCAGATCGAAATGCTCGCGCACCAGGCGCGCGATCTGATCGTCGGGAATCACGCCCGTGCCTTCGGTGTAGACCGTGATGTTGATCGGCTCGGCCACGCCGATGGCATAGCTGACCTGCACCTGGCACTGGCGCGCCAGGCCGGCGGCAACGATGTTCTTGGCCACGTAGCGCGCGGCGTAGGCAGCGGAACGGTCGACCTTGGACGGGTCCTTGCCGGAGAACGCGCCGCCGCCGTGCGGGCAGGCGCCGCCATACGTATCGACGATGATCTTGCGGCCCGTCAGGCCGCAGTCGCCCTGCGGTCCGCCGATGACGAACTTGCCAGTGGGGTTGACCAGGAACCGGGTCCGGTCCGTGAGCAGACCGTCGGCGAAGACCGGGCGGATGATATGCTCGATGGCGGCGTCGCGGATTTCCGCCTGGGAGATGTCTGGATGGTGCTGGGTGGACAGCACCACGGTGTCGACCTCGGCCGGCTTGCCGTCGAGGTAGCGGAAGGTGACCTGGGATTTCGCATCCGGGCGCAGCCAGGGCAGGCGACCGTCCTTGCGCAGTTCGGCCTGACGCTGCACGATGCGGTGCGAATACCAGATCGGCGCGGGCATCAGGTCGGGGGTTTCGTCGCAGGCGTAGCCGAACATCAGGCCCTGGTCGCCGGCGCCCTGGTTCAGGATTTCCTCGGGCGAACGGTCCACGCCCTGGGCGATGTCGGGCGACTGCTTGTCGTAGGCGACCAGCACCGCGCAGCCCTTGTAGTCGATGCCGTAGTCGGTGTTGTCGTAACCGATGCGGCGGATCGTGTCGCGGGCGACCTGGATGTAGTCGACGTTGGCGCGCGAGGTGATCTCGCCGGCCAGCACGACCAGGCCGGTGTTGCAGAGGGTTTCGGCGGCGACCCGGGAATTCGGGTCCTGCTCGAGCAACGCATCGAGGATGGCGTCGGAGATCTGGTCGGCGACTTTGTCGGGGTGCCCTTCGGAGACGGATTCGGAGGTAAAGAGAAAATCGTTGTTTGCCACAGCGATGCGTCCTGTAAAAACGCCGGGTTCGCCGGCGCGAGGTTGAACGAAACGCGTTGCACCTCTTCAGGATATCGGGGCGCGACGCTTTAGCGGAAAGTGGCCCGGCGAGACTTCGCTGCCGGGTGATCGCTCCGCAAGTTGTCGGTTAACTCAGCGATCCCCGCCATTTTAAGCGAAAATGGAATCCATCCGAAAGAAAGCTTATGCCCCGGTGTGGTGTTTGCACGATTCGCGCGGCCGCGCGAATCGTGCCATGCGCCGGATGCAGACGCCCCCTCCAGAATCCCTCGATGCCGCTGTTCCTCGTCCGCCTGCTGGCCACGCCGCCCCTGTCCTGGCTCCAGGCCATCGGCCGGCTGCTCGGCACGGCCGTCTACCTGTTTCCCGGCCGCTACCGCCGCCGCCTGCGGGCCAACGCAGCCCAGGCGGGCTATGCCGATCCGGCCTTCGCCCGCCGCGCCGCCGCCGAGTCCGGCGCCATGATCCTGGAAATCCCCAAGGTCTGGTGGCGCACGCCGCAATGCCTGGCCCTGACGGGCGGCGACCAGGAATCCGTGGTACGCGAGGCCCTGGCCGAAGGCCGGGGCGTGCTGTACCTGACGCCCCACCTCGGCTGCTTCGAGATCACCGCCCGCCACCTGACGCAATACGGGCCGCTGACGGTGATGTTCCGCCCATCGCGCAGCCCGCTGCTGGACCCGATCGTCGAATCCGCGCGCGACATGCGCAATCTGCGCGCCGTCCCGGCCAACCGGAACGGCGTGCGCGAATTCGTGCGCGCCCTCAAGCGCGGCGAGGCCGTGGGCATGCTGCCCGACCAGGTGCCGCGCGAAGGCGACGGCATCTGGCTGCCCTTCTTCGGCCGCCCCGCCCTGACCATGACCCTGGCCGCGCGCCTGGCCCTGCAGACGGGCGTGGCCGTGATCCTGACGGCCGGCGAGCGCCTGCCGGGCGGGCGCGGCTGGCGCATCCATTACCTGCGCCTGCCCGAACCGCTGCCCGGAGATCCGGCCGCGCTGGCCGCCGCCATCAACCAGGCGATGGAAACCCTGATCCGGCGCTTCCCGGAGCAATACCTGTGGAGCTACAACCGCTACAAGATCCCGGGCGACGCCCCGCCCCTGCCCGACGAATCCGCGCCGGCGGCCCAGGGACCGTCCTGAGCGCCGGGCGCGCCGTCCTTCCCCGCTTTCCCGACCATGGCTTTCGATAAAAAACCCCTGCTGCGTGCCGTCCTGGGCCATTTCGGCCGCTGTTCCACCGGCGCGCGGCTGCGCTGGGGGCGCGTCCTGGGATGGCTGACGCCGCGTGTGCTGCGTTCGCGCGCCCACATCGTCCGGGTGAACCTGGAACGCTGCTTTCCCGACCTGTCCCCGGCCGATCGGGACGCCCTGGCGCGCCGCCATTTCCGCCTGCTGGCCCAGTCCTTCGTCGACCGGGGCCTGTGCTGGTTCGGTACACCCGAGCGCATCATGGACACGGTGGAACTGCACGGCGAACATCACCTGCAGGCGCTGCTGGACCAGGGGCGCCGCATCCTGATGTTCGCGCCGCACTTCATCGCCCTGGACGCCGCCGCCACGCGCCTGACCCTGTTCCTGAAGGAATCGGCCACGCTGTACACGCGCCAGAGCGACGCCGACGTGGACGAGATCGTGCGCCTGGGGCGCGGGCGCTTCAACCGGGTCCACCTGGTCAGCCGCCACGACGGCGTGCGCGGCCTGATCCGGCACCTGCGCAAGGGCATCCCCGTGTACTACCTGCCGGACATGGATTTCGGCCGCCAGGGCAGCGCCTTCATCCCCTTCTTCGGCGTGCCCGCCGCCACCCTGCTGTCGGCCGCGCAGATCGCCTCATCCTGGGACGCCGTGGTGGTGCCGGTCATCAGCCGCCTGGACCCCGAGACGGGCCGCTACCGGGTGGACGTGGGCCCGCCCGTCGAGGACTTCCCCGGCGGCGACGGCCCCGAGGCCGCCACCGCCCGCCTGAACGCCCTGATCGAAGCCGAAGTCCGCCGCGATCCGGCCCAGTACTACTGGGTGCATCGGCGCTTCAAGACGCGACCGGAGGGGGAGAAGGGGTTTTATTGACGCGGGACGCGCGAGCGCACGTCCAGGCATCCGCGCGCCGCTCTCGCAGGATTTTGCAGGATAATGCACCAATGATCTGGAACTTCACCAAAATGCAGGGCGCGGGCAACGATTTCATCGTCCTGGACGGCGTGCGCCAGCCCATCGACCTGACGCCCGCCCGCGCCCGGGCGCTGGCCGATCGCCATTTCGGCATCGGCGCCGATCAGATCCTGCTGGTCGAGGACCCCCTGCACCCGGACGCGGACTTCCGCTACCGGATCTTCAACGCCGATGGCGGCGAGGTCGAGCACTGCGGCAATGGCGCGCGCTGCTTCGTGCGCTTCGTGCACGAACAGGGCCTGTCGCGGCGCAACCCGCTGCGCGCCGAGATCGCCACGGGACTGATCGTGCTGCATGAGGCCGAGGACGGCCAGGTCGGCGTGGACATGGGCCGCACCGCCTTCGCGCCCCCGGACCTGGCCTTCGACCCCTCCGGCCTGGAAACCCGGGCCTGCGGCCAGGACACCCTGTACCGCCTGGACCTCCCGCCCGAGGCGGGCGAGGTCTGGTGCTCGCTGGCGGCGGTCTCCAACCCGCATGCCGTGGTCCAGGTAGACGACGTGGACACGCACCCCGTCGCCCGCCTGGGGCCGGCGATCGAATCCCATCCCCGCTTCGCCCGGCGCGTCAACGCCGGCTTCATGCAGGTGATCGACCGCCACCATATCCGGCTGCGGGTCTACGAACGCGGCGCGGGCGAAACTCTGGCCTGCGGCACCGGCGCCTGCGCCGCCGCCGTCTCCGGCATCCGGCGCGGCCTGCTGGACAGCCCGGTGAGGGTGGACACGCGCGGCGGGATCCTGCGGATCGAATGGGACGGCCGGACCCTGTGCATGCAGGGTCCGGCGACCACGGTTTTTCACGGCCGGATCGATATCGACGCCCTGGCCGCGACCCTCTGACCGGCCGCACCTCTTCTGACCGACGGAAAGCCCACATGACACAGGACGCATTCACCGCCCGGGACGTGGCGGACTACCTCAGCCGCAACCCCGACTTCTTCGAGGCGCACGCCGACGTTTTCGCCTCGCTGAACGTGCCCCATCCCCACCAGGCCCGAGCGATCTCGCTGGGGGAACGGCAGATCCTGACTCTGCGCGCGCGCGTCAAGGAACACGAACACCGGCTGATGCAACTGCTGCACAATGCCGGGGGCAACGAGCGCATCAACCAGTCGCTCATGCAGTGGTGCGCGCGCATGCTGGCCGAGCCCGATGCCGGCCGCATCCCGGCCCACATCATCCGCAGCCTGTCGGACCAGTTCGACCTGAGCGCCATCGCCCTGCGGGTCTGGGATCTGCCCGCGCTGGCGGACAGCGAATTCGCCCAGGACGTCGACACCGATATCCGCGCCTATGCCGGGAACCTGGCGCAGCCCTACTGCGGCCCGATCAAGGACCAGGCAGCCGCCCGCTGGCTGGCGTCCGAGCCCGCCTCGCTGGCGATCCTGCCCCTGCGCACGCTGAATGGCGCCACACCGATCGGCCTGCTGGTCCTGGGATCGGACGACGCCCAGCGCTTCACGCCGGACATGGGCACGGCCTTCCTGTCGCTGATCGCCTCCCTCGCGGGCGCAGCCCTGGGGCGGCTGGCCCGCACGGCGCCCGAGGCGGCCTGAACGGCGGCCCGCCATGAACGTGCGCCCCGGCGGCCGGCGCCCTCGCGCGGGGACGGAGGCCGAAGCCTCCTCCACGCGGCCATCCGCATCCCCACCCGAGGCAGCCGCGCCGGACGACGCTCTGGCCGAAGCCTGGCTGTCCGAACTGGGGGCGCAACAGCGCTATTCCGACCATACGATCGCCGCCTACCGCCGCGACCTGCGGGCGCTGCGACAGTGTTTCCCCGGCCAGCCGCTGGACGCGCTGGGCGAAGCCCAGATCCGCCAGGCCTTGGGGCGGCTGCATGCCTCGGGGCTGCAGCCCCGCAGCCTGGCGCGCGCCCTGGCCGCCTGGCGCGGCTATTACGAATGGCGCGCGCCCGCCGCCGGCCTGACGCGCAACCCGGCCCACGGCGTGCGCGCGCCCCGGATCCCGCACAGCCTGCCCAAGGCCCTGTCCGTGGACCAGGCCCAGGCTCTGCTGGACCGCAGCCACCTGCCGCCCGCCGAAACCCCGGTGGAACGGCGCGATATGGCCATGTTCGAGATCCTGTATTCCGGCGGCCTGCGGCTGTCGGAACTGGTCGGCCTGGACTGGCGGCCGGTGCGCGCGCCCGGCCACATTTCGCATAGCTGGATCCTGGCCGACGAGGGCGAGGCGGTCGTCCGGGGCAAGGGCGGCAAGACCCGCATCGTGCCGCTGGGGCGCCAGGCCCTGGCCGCCCTGCGGGCCTGGCTGGACGTCCGCGACGGAATGCTGAACCCCCGGTCCGACGAGGACGCGCGGGCCGCGCTGTTCCTGGGCGAGCGCGGCCAGCGCATCGGCCCGCGCGTGGTGCAGCTGCGCCTGCAAGCCCTGGCGCAGCGCGTCGGCCTGCCGCTGCACGTGCACCCGCACAGCCTGCGGCACAGCTTCGCCAGCCACCTGCTGCAATCCGCCCAGGACCTGCGCGCCGTCCAGGAACTGCTGGGGCACGCCAACATCTCCACGACCCAGATCTACACCCGTCTGGACTTCCAGCACCTGGCCGCCAGCTATGACCAGGCCCATCCCCGGGCGAAGCGCAAGACCGGAGACTGATCTACCGATCGGCCGATGGCCGCAACCAGCCGGCAGGCCGCCATGCGGCCCGCCGCGGGGCGCCTACGGCGCCTCGAACGCCCGCAGCAGCTGCTCCGTGTTCCAGCGGAACATGCCCAGGTAGGTCGAGGCCTCGCGCCCCGGCAGGTCCAGCGTGTCCGCGTACAGCGTGCCGCCCGGCGCCACGCCGGTCTCGGCCGCGATCCGCCGCAGGGCGCGCGCATTGCCGCCCTGCTCCAGGAACAGCGCCCGGATATGGTGCGCCCGGATCCGCCTCACCAGGTCCGCCATGGCGCGCGCCGAGGGCTCCGCCTCGCTGGACAGACCGACGACCGACAGGACCTCGATCCCGTAGGCCGCGCCGAAATAGCCAAAAGCATCGTGCGAAGTCGCCAGCACGCGCCGGCCGGCGGGCACGGCGTCCAGCTTCTGGCGCCATTCAGCGTCGGTCCGGCGCAGCTTGCGCACGTAGGCCTCAGCCCGCGACTGGTAGGCGGACGCGTGGGCCGGATCGGCGTCGGCCAGCCCGCGCGCGATGTTGCGCGCATAGATCACGCCGTTGGCGAGGTCCTGCCAGGCGTGGGGATCGACGCCGCCATGGTCATGATCCGCGTGGCCATGTCCGTGATCGTGGTCATGATCATCGTCCGCCTGCGCGTGGTCGTGGTCCGCGTCTCCGTGCCCGTCCGCCTCGTCCTCGTCGTCCAGGCGCCGGGGCTGCACGCCCCGCGAGGCCTCGATCACGCGTCCCTTGAAGCCGGCCGCCTCGACCAGGCGCGGCATCCAGGACTCGAACCCCAGTCCGTTGACCACCAGCACCCGGGCCCGGCCCAGGGCGCGCGCGTCCTTCGGGGTCGGTTCGAAGGTATGGGCGTCGCGCATCGGCCCGACGAGGACGTCCAGGCGGATGTCATCCCCGCCCACCTCGCGCACGATGTCGCCCAGGATCGAGAACGAGGCCACCACGGGCAGGCGCGCGTCGTCCGCCACACCCTCGGCCTGGGCCGCCTGCGCGCCCGCCGCCATGCCCAGAACCAGGGCGCAGGCGGCCCCCGCCAACCGCGCGCCGCACCGTCCGAACGCGAAAACCCGTCGATCCTTCATCATTGACCCCCTTCCTTCATGGATTGCAGCAGCCGGGCGCGACGCGCCCGCGCTTCGCGCAGGGCCAGCAGGATCCCGCCGTGAGGCCCGAGCGCCACCGAAATGAAATGGATCGCCCCCGCAGCCAGGATGATGGCGGGCGACGCGGGCACATCGGTGTGATAGGACACCAGCAGGCCCGCGTAGGACGCCAGGGCGCCCAGCGCGGCGGCCAGCACCATCTGGGCGCCCACCGGACGCGCCCAGAACCGGGCGGCCGTCGCGGGCAGCATCATGATGCCCACCACCATCAGGGTGCCCAGCACCTGGAAGCCGGCCACCAGGTTCAGCACCAACAGCAGCAGGAAGCCGATGTGCGCCCAGGCGCCCGCCCGACCCTCGGCGCGCAAGAACCCGGGATCCAGGCATTCCATCGCCAGCACGCGCAGCAGCGCGGCCAGCGCCAGCAGCGTGACGCTGCTGACGATCGTGACCAGAATCAGGGCGGCGTCGCCGAGCCCCAGGACAGTGCCGAACAGCACATGGATCAGGTCCATGTTGGTGCCCTTCAGGGACACCAGCAGTACCCCCAGTCCGAGGGACACCAGATAGAAGGCCGCGAAACTGGCGTCCTCGCGCAGGGGCGTCATGCGCGACACCAGGCCGGCCAGCACGGCCACCGCCACGCCGGTGACCAGTCCTCCCAGCGTCATGGCCGTCATGGACAGCCCCGCCGTCAGGAAACCGACCGCCACCCCCGGCAGGATGGCGTGGGCCATGGCATCGCCCATCAGGCTGAGGCGGCGCAGCACCAGGAACACGCCCAGAGGCCCGGCGGCGAAGGCCAGCGCCAGGGCGCCCGCCAGGGCGCGACGCATGAAGCCGTACTCGATGAAAGGCTGCGCCAGCAGATTCCACAGGTCCATCAGGCGGCTCCCCCGGCGCACAAATGGCGGGCCAGGTGCAAGTTGGACGCGCTCAGCACCTGGCCGCTGTCGCCCCAGCCCACGACCTGCCCCGCCAGCAGCAGCGTCTGCGGGAAATAAGCGCGCACCATGTCCAGGTCATGCAGCACGGCGATCAGGGTACGTCCCTCGCCATGCCACCGGTGCAGCAGCGCCAGCAGGTCTTCCGTCGTGGCCCGGTCCACGGCGGCGAAAGGCTCGTCCAGCAGGATCACCCGTGCGTCGCGCAACATCAACCGCGCGAACAGCGCGCGCTGCCGCTGACCGCCGGACAGCGTGTTCACGGACTGGCGGCCCAGGCCGGCCAGGCCCACGGCGCGCAGCGCGGCCTCGACGGCGTCCCGGCCCGCGTCGTCCAGGCCGCGCCAGGCGCCCAGCCGATGCCAGGCCCCCATGGCCACCAGGTCGAAGGTGCTGATGGGAAAGTCCAGGTCCAGTTCGGCCGACTGCGGCAGGCAAGCCAGGTCGCCCGCGATCTCCGGGTCGATCCGGATGCGCCCCCGGATGGGGCTCAGGCGGCCCGCCATGGCTTTGATCAGCGTGGATTTCCCGGCGCCGTTGGGACCCACCACCGCCGTCAGCGAGCCCCGCGGGAACGCGCCGCTGGCATCACGCACCGCGATCCGGTCGCGCCAGCCCAGCCAGACCTGCTGCAGTTCGATCGCGGGCGCCGCCGCGCCGGGTGTCGGAGTCACCACCATTCCAGCGCCCATCCGGTCAGCAGCCACAGGAACAGCACGGCCAGTGCGGCGCGGCGCATGCGTCGGCCGGCCGACAGCGACAGGGAGGAACCGCGATAGCGGCCCGGTCTGGGAAACAGAGAAGGAAGGGGCATGGTGATCCGCGATCGGCATCGCCTTGAATTGTTATGTTATAACATAACTATCATGAACACGAAGATCAGTTCCCGCTCGCATGCCGGGATCGCCGCGCACCTGGACACGGCCGAACGGCTCTGCGCCGAGCGCGGATCGCGTCTGACGCCCCTGCGACGCCTGGTGCTGGAAACGCTGCTGCGCCATCACGGCAGCCTCAAGGCCTACGAACTGCTCGACGCGCTGCGCGTCGCCCAGCCCGGCGCCGCGCCTCCCACGGTCTACCGGGCGCTGGATTTCCTGACAGAGCAGGGGTTGATCCACCGGCTGGACGCCATCAACGCCTGGAGCGCCTGCACCGACGCGGGCGGCCAGCCCCACGACGTGCTGGTCGTCTGTACTCGCTGCGGCAGCGTGGCCGAACTCAGCGACCCCGATCTGGGCCGCCGTCTGGCTGCCTGCGTCGCCCAGGCGGGCTACGCCCTGAGCGGCCAGGAAACCGAACTGCGCGCGCTCTGCCCCCGCTGCCGGCAGGGCTGAATCATGCGCCCGCCGCGAGAGCTCGCGGCTCCACAAGGCCGGGCCGACCCTTTACTTCGACATCGCGGAACCCTATAGTCCTAAAACAAAAGGACAATAAAACCGACGGGAGGCGGCCCGCGCGAGCCGGCCATCCGCCCTGCCCAGGGAGGGGTTCCACCATGGCATTGGATGCGAGCAGCCTGACACGCCTGTCCGTCAGCCTGTATGACGCCTGTTACGACGCCGACTGTTGGCCTCTGGCCGCCCAGGCGCTGCGCGGCTGCCTGGACAGCATGGCCGCCACGCTGGTCGTGCGCAGAAACACGACTTTCCAGACTGTCCATAGCGATTGCGACGCCGATTTCTCCCAGCGATACTGGCTGGATTTCTCCTCCCGGGATCCGATGTTGGCCGGCCCCGTCCCGGCCCGCCGGGTCTATTGCGACCAGACGGTCATGGACCGCACCCGCTTCCAGCGGACCGCCCTGTTCAACGACTGGCTGCGTCCCCAGGACCGGCACAGCGTCCTCCTCATCAAGCTCCCTGACGAACAAGGCGAAACCGCCGCCATCTTTGCGCTCAACCGGGGCGGGTCGCAACCCTTCTACGGCCCCGATGACCTGAAGGCCTGCCGCCAGATCGGGCCCCTGCTGGTCCATGCCGTCCGCCACCAGCGCCGCATCGAACAGCTGCGGCTGCTGTCCGGGGCCGGCCATCCGTCCACGGACGGGCCGGGCCATCTGGTCCTCGACGCGGGCCGCCGCGTGCGGCACCTGGACTCGGCCGCCCAGGCGCTGCTGGACCGGCACCCGGACATCCTGGGTGTCCGCGGCGGAATGCTGGGCACGCCGGACCTCGCCGCGGCATCGTGCCTGGCCCATGCGCTCCTGCGGGCCTGCGCCGGCCACGCAGCCGGGCCGATCGGCGCCGACCTGCTGCTGCGCGACGCCGCCGGCCGCCCCCGGCTGGCCCTGCACATCGCCCCACTGCCCCACGCCCGGCCCTTTGGACTGGAGGACGATGGCCTGGCCTCTCTCATGCTGCGGTCCCTGCGGGCCGATGTCGGTCCGGACGTCTGCTCCCGCCTGCGAGCCCTGTTCGACCTCAGCCCCAAAGAAGCCCAGTTGGCCCAGGCCCTGATGCGGGGCCTGTCGCTGCGCGAGGCCGCCCAGGAACGCCATGTCGGCCTGACCACCGTACGCAGCCAGCTGGCCAGCCTGTTCCGCAAGACAGGCACGACCCGCCAGGGCCAGCTGATCGCTCTCCTGGCAAGGGCGGCGGCCACATAGCGCATTCTCCGGGCACGCGAAATCGCCAGGTCTCCAGGGAAATCCCTTGCGACCCGCGGGTCTCATCCGCCCGGCGCCCGAGTGGACCCGACCGCCGGGGCGCCAGACTCCGAGTTTGCCCTAAACCCGGGGCTATGATGTAATCGCATGCTGATCGCCGCACCCCAGCCAGCCGCCGGGAGGCCAACGCTCCCGCAGCCGGCGCGTCGGGGACGGCGCATCGCATTCGAGGCCATCATGAACACTGCTCCATCCGCCGATTCCCTGATTCCCGTCACCGTGCTCACCGGTTTCCTGGGAGCGGGCAAGACGACCCTGCTGCGCCGCATCCTGACGGAATTCCACGGCCAGCGCATCGCCGTCATCGAAAACGAGTTCGGCGAGGAAAACATCGACAACGACCTGCTGGTCCAGGACAGCGACGAGCAGGTCGTGGAACTGAGCAACGGCTGCGTCTGCTGCACCGTTCGCGGCGACCTGATCCGCACCCTGGGCGACCTCGCCGCCCGGCGTGCCGCCGGCGACGTGCGCTTCGATCGCGTGATCATCGAGACCACGGGCATGGCCAACCCCGGCCCGGTCTGCCAGACCTTCTTCATGGACGACGACATCGCCGCCACCTACCGCCTGGACGCCGTCGTCACGGTGGTGGACGCCAAGCACGGCATGGCCACCCTGGACCGCCAGGAAGAGGCCCAGCGCCAGGTCGGCTTCGCCGACCGCATCCTGATCTCGAAAAAAGACCTGGTCAACGAAGCCGACTACCAGGCCCTGCGCGCCCGCCTCGTGCGGATCAATCCACGCGCTTCCATCATGCCCGCGCATTTCGGCGAGACCGATCTGAAAACCCTGCTGGACGTCAGCGGCTTCGATCTGGACGCCATCCTGGACATCGACCCCGAATTCCTCGCCGAAGAAGCCGCCGGGCACGATCATCACGGCCACGGCCACCATGATCACGATCACGACGACGAGGACGGCCACCACGCCTGCGGTCCCGCCTGCGGCCACGATCACCACCACGCCCATCACGACGACGAGATCGGCGCCTTCGTGTTCCGCTCAAACCGCGCCTTCGACCCGGAACGCCTGGAGGACTTCCTCGGCGGCATCGTCCAGGTCTACGGTCCCGACCTGCTGCGCTACAAGGGCATCCTGTACATCAAGGGCATCAACCGCCGCATGCTGTTCCAGGGTGTCCACATGATGTTCGGCGCCGAGCCCGGCAGGCCCTGGCCAGCCAGTGAAAAACCGAATACCCGCATGGTCTTCATCGGCCGTAAACTGCCCCAGGACATCTTCACCCAGGGGCTCGAACAATGCCTGGCCTGAACACCGCATCACCGCCGCCGCCCCACCGTACCTTCCGGTCGCGGCACACAGGGCCCGGCACATAAAGAAAAGAGGACACGACATGGCTACCAAATCCAGCACCAAGCCCCAGGGCAAGCCGCTCACGGAAAAAGAGCTGCTGGCGATGCCTGAAAAGGACTACATGAACGATGCCCAGCTGGCGTTCTTCCGCGCACGCCTGCACCAGCTCGAACACGAAATCCTGACCAACGCCGGCGCCACGACCGAGAACCTGCGCGAAACCCAGTACGTGCCCGACCCGGCCGACCGCGCGACGATCGAAGAAGAACACGCGCTGGAACTGCGTACCCGCGACCGCGAGCGCAAGCTGCTGAAAAAGGTCCAGCAGTCCATCGCCCGCATCGATGCGGGCGAATACGGCTGGTGCGAGGAAACCGGCGAACCCATCGGCATCGCCCGCCTGCTCGCCCGCCCCACGGCCACCCTGTCGCTGGAAGCGCAGGAACGCCGCGAAATGCGCCAGAAGCTCTACGGGGATTGAGTTCGGCGCCCGACCGCGCCGCGCCGCGTTGCAAATCCCGCGATAGTCGTACTATCGCTACGATTTGCGCCTTGCCTGGCATGCCCAGGCATCCGTATTTCAAAGCGAGCTTGAATTCCCCGCTCCCGCCCCCATGTGTTTCTCTCCACACGAGAGAACCGCATGGAACAATTTCACGCCACCACCATCGTCTGCGTCCGGCGCGGCGAAGAAGTCGCGCTGGGCGGTGACGGTCAGGTCACGCTGGGCAACATCGTCATCAAGGGTACGGCCCGCAAGATCCGGCGGCTCTACCATGACACGGTCCTGGCCGGCTTCGCCGGCGCCACGGCCGACGCCTTCACCCTGCAGGAACGTTTCGAGGCCAAACTGGAAAAGCACCAGGGCCACTTGATGCGCGCCGCCGTGGAACTGACCCGCGACTGGCGCACCGACCGCGTGCTGCGCCGGCTGGAGGCCATGCTGATCGTGGCCGACCGCGAACACACCCTGATCCTGACGGGCACCGGCGACGTCCTGGAGCCCGAACACGGCATTGCCGCCATCGGCTCGGGCGGCGCCTACGCCCAGGCGGCGGCGCGCGCCCTGCTGTACGCCACGGATCAGTCTCCTGCCGACATCGTCAAGAAATCCCTGGAGATCGCCGGGGAGATCTGTATCTACACCAACCAGAACCACATCGTCGAAACGCTTTAGGCCCGCCCCATGTCTGATGCCACCCCCATGACCCCCAAGGAAATCGTCTCGGAACTGGACAAGCACATCGTCGGCCAGGACAAGGCCAAGCGGTCGGTGGCCGTGGCGCTGCGCAACCGCTGGCGCCGACAGCAGGTGCCCGAGCCCCTGCGCCACGAGATCGTCCCCAAGAACATCCTGATGATCGGCCCCACCGGCGTGGGCAAGACCGAGATCGCCCGCCGTCTGGCCCGCCTGGCCAACGCCCCCTTCATCAAGATCGAGGCCACCAAGTTCACCGAGGTCGGCTACGTGGGCCGCGACGTGGACACCATTGTGCGCGACCTGATCGAGGTCGCCGTCAAGCAGACGCGCGAGACGGAGATGCGCCGCGTGCGCACCCAGGCGGAAGACGCCGCCGAGGACCGCATCCTGGACGCCCTGCTGCCTCCCCCGCGCAATGCCCACGGCGAGCCCGAGCGCGAGGAAAGCAACACCCGCCAGGTCTTCCGCAAACGCCTGCGCGAAGGCAAGCTGGACGACACGCAGGTCGACATCGAGGTCGCCCAGACGCCGCCGCACATGGAAATCATGGCGCCCCCGGGCATGGAGGAAATGACCGAGCAGTTGCGCGGCATGTTCGCCGGCCTGTCCCAGGGCAAGACCAAGTCGCGCAAGCTGTCCGTGAAGGAGGCCTTCCGCCTGCTGGTCGAGGAAGAGGCCGCGCGCCGCATCAACGAAGAGGAACTGCGCGCCCACGCCGTCACCCTGGCCGAGCAGCACGGCATCGTCTTCCTGGACGAAATCGACAAGATCGCCGCACGCCAGGAGCAGGGCGGCGCCGACGTCTCGCGCCAGGGCGTGCAGCGCGACCTGCTGCCGCTGGTCGAGGGCACCACCGTCAACACCAAGTACGGCATGGTGCGCACCGACCACATCCTGTTCATCGCCTCCGGCGCCTTCCACCTGTCCCGTCCGTCGGACCTGATCCCGGAACTGCAGGGCCGCTTCCCGATCCGGGTGGAACTGGACTCTCTGACGGCGGAGGACTTCGTGCGCATCCTCGTCGAGACCGACGCCTCGCTGACCAAGCAATACAGCGCCCTGCTGGCCACCGAGGACGTGACGCTGGAATTCACCGGGGACGGCGTGCGGCGCCTGGCCGAGCTGGCCTTCGAGGTCAACGAGCGCACGGAAAACATCGGCGCCCGGCGCCTGTACACGGTCATGGAAAAGCTGCTGGAGGACCTGTCCTTCGAAGCCGCCAGCCCGGGCTCGAAAACCGTGGTGATCGATGCCGCCTACGTGAACGACAAGCTGTCCGAGGCGGCTGGCAGCCAGGACCTGGCGCGCTACGTGCTGTAGAACCCGTTCACGCCGATCTCGACATCGTGTCGGGCCGGCGCGCCGCCGCGCGCCGGAAGGCGGAGGGCGGCACGCCATGCCAGCGTCGGAACGCCTGGGAAAAACTCGACAAGCTGGCATACCCCATGCGCTCGGCCACCCGCGACAGACTGTCCTGTTCCTCGCCCACCAGACGGGCGGCCAGCGCCGCGCGCTCCTGCGCCGCCAGCACGCGGAACGAAACACCGGCGCGGCCCAGACGGCGCTTGAGCGTCCGTTCGCTGGTGTGCAGGGCACTGGCCAGCGCACCCAGGCTGGGCGGCGTCCCGGAGTCGGAAGACAATAGATAGTCCCGCGCCGCCTGGGCGGCGTCCGGCAGGATCCGTTGCCGTTCGAGCTGCTCGCGGCACAGACGTTCGCACAGCGACAGCGTCAGGGGATCGGCATGGGGCAGGCGGCGCGCCAGGAACCCGACGGGGAAGGCCAGCCGGTAGACCGCGCCCCGGAACGAGGGCTCGGCGCCGCCAGGCCTGGGCGGATCGGCCGGCCGCGAGAACGCCCGTCCCCGGCCGTCCTTGAGCTCGAAGGCCGACAATCGGAAATTCTCGCCACCCACCTCCCGCAGCAGGTTCGCGCTGGCCGCCATGTCGCGTTCCGCCACGAAACGACCCAGCGCCGCGGACAGTCCGGGCGGCGGCGCATAGTGCAGCACGGCCAGCCCCCCGCGCTGTGCAAAGCGGATCGAGCAATAGGCGAAGCTGAGGCCGATGAACCGCAGTGCCCAGGCCAGAGCGTCCCCCATCGTCGGGTTGTTGAGCAGGCCGTAGCCCCACAGGCCGAAGGTCGAAAAGGTATAGTGCCGCCCCATTTCCAGGCCGAGGCCGGGCGGATGGCCCAGTGCGCGGAGCAAGTTCCCGATCACCCGGAGCTCCTGCCCTCCCAGCAGGCGGCATTCCGGATCATCGAGCTGCGCCCGGCCGATGCCGCTGCCCGCCAGCAGGCATCCGGCAGGCAAGCCGCGATGCGCGCCGAACTCCAGCACCAGCCGCACGCTGCCCGGCCCGCGCGCAAAATCCCGAAAGATCATCAGGGGTTTCCCGTAAGTCCCGACCAATGGCCTGAATTCTAAAACGAATGGCCCCGCCGCCCATTGGGATCAACCCGCGCCGGTCCGTATCATGGCCTCCTGCCCTTCTCGCCGCCGCGCACTTCCGACCGAGCCAGAATCATGCCCGCCTCCCTGGAATCACTCGACGCCCTGCTCGCGCGCCAGCGCGCAGCCTTCCGTGCGGACCCCCACCCGGGGCCGACCGCGCGCCGGGACCGGCTGGAGCGCCTGCTGCTGCTCACCGATCGCCACGAGGCGTCGTTCATCCAGGCGATCGACGCCGATTTTGGCGGACGCAGCGCCCATGAGACCCGCCTGGCCGAACTGCTGGTCGTGCGTTCGGGCATCCGCCATGCGCTGCGGCACCTGCGCCGCTGGATGCGGGTGCGGCGGATGCCCACCGCGCCGTATTTCCGGCCCGGCCGCAACCGCCTGATGCCGCAGCCCCTGGGCGTGGTGGGCATCATCGCCCCCTGGAACTATCCCTTCCAGCTCTCGATCGGCCCCGCGGTCGCCGCCCTGGCCGCCGGCAACCGTGCCCTCGTCAAGCCTTCGGAACTGACGCCGCGATTCGCCGAGGCGCTCCAGGAGGCCGTCGCAACGCATTTCGCGCCGGACGAACTGGCCGTAGTCCAGGGTGGCGCCGAACTTGCCGACGCCTTCGCCCGCCTGCCGCTGAACCACCTGTTCTTCACCGGTTCGCCCACCGTGGGACGCCTGGTGGCCCGGGCCGCCGCGGAGCGCCTGACCCCGCTCACGCTGGAACTGGGCGGCAAATCCCCCGCCATCCTGGCGCCGGACTGCGACCTGGCCGACGCCGCGCGGCGGATCGCCTTCGGCAAGCTGCTGAACGCGGGCCAGACCTGCATCGCCCCGGACTACCTGCTGGTCCCCGCCGGCCAGGCCGACGCGGTCGCCGACGCACTGGCCACGGCCATCGGCCGCCTGTACCCCGGACTCCCGGCCACGCCGGACTATTCCGCCATCATCGGCGAACGCCACCACGCGCGGCTGGCCGAACTGGTGGAAGACGCCCGGGCACAAGGCGCTCGCATCCTGCGGCCCGGGTGGCCGGCGCAGTCGGACGCCGCCGCCCGCAAGTTCCCGCCGACCCTAGTCCTGGACGCGCCGCCCCGGGCCCGGCTGATGCGCGAGGAAATCTTCGGCCCCATCCTGCCGATCCTCGAATACCGCGATCCGCAGGAAGCGATCGACCGCGTCAACGCCGGCGAACGGCCGCTCGCCCTCTACTGGTTCGGCCGGGACCCGGAGCTGCGCGACCACGTGCTGCGCTCGACCCACGCCGGCGGCGTCTGCGTCAACGACTGCCTATGGCAACTGGCCCAGGAGGCACAGCCCTTCGGCGGTGTGGGCATGAGCGGCTTCGGGGCCTACCACGGCCGCTGGGGATTCGACCGGTTCAGCCATCTGAAGCCAATCTTCCTCCAGAGCCGCCTGGGCGGCGCCCCCCTGCTGCACCCTCCCTATGGCCGGGCTTTCGAGACACTGCTGGCCCTGCTCAAAAAGATCGCCTGAACCCTGGAACACACCATGGAGACATTCGACTATCTGATCGTCGGCGGCGGCTCCGCCGGCTGCGTCCTGGCCGGCCGGCTGACGGAGGCCCCCCGCGTCACCGCCTGTCTGCTGGAGGCGGGCGGCGACGGCGCCGACCGGCTCATCCGCATCCCCGTGGGCGCGGTCGCCATGGTGCCCACCCGCTACAACAACTGGGCCTTCGAGACCGTGCCCCAGCCGGGCCTGGGCGGACGCCAAGGCTATCAGCCCAGAGGACGCACCCTGGGCGGTTCGTCGGCCATCAACGCCATGGTCTATGTACGCGGGCATCCCCGCGACTACGACGGCTGGGCCGCGCAAGGCGCCGCCGGCTGGTCCTTCGACGAAGTGCTGCCCTATTTCATCCGCAGCGAGCGCAACCAGCGTCTGGGCGGCTCCCTGCACGGCCGCGAGGGACCATTGTGGGTCTCGGACGCGCGCACGGACAACCCCTTCCACGAGGCCTTCCGCCAGGCGGCGCTGCAGGCCGGCTACCCGCTGAACGATGACTTCAACGGCGCGCGGCAGGAGGGGCTGGGCGTCTACCAGGTGACACAGCGGGACGGCGAACGGTGCAGCGCCGCGCACGCCTACCTGTTGCCCTACTTGAGGCGCCCCAACCTGAAGGTCGAGACCCGGGCGCGGGCGCACCGCGTCCTGTTCGACGGCGCGCGCGCCGTGGGTGTTGAATTCCGCCAGAACGGCGAACTGCGCACCCTGCGCGCCCGGCGCGAAGTGCTGCTGGCGGCCGGCACACTGCAATCGCCCCAGATCCTGATGCTGTCGGGCATCGGCCCCGGGGACACGCTCTCCCGCCTGGGCCTGCCCGTGCGCGTCCATCTGCCCGGCGTGGGCGGAAACCTGCAGGACCATCCGGACTTCGTGTTCGGCTACCAGACGCGCAGCCTGGACGCCTTCGGCCTGTCGGTCCGCGCGGGTCCTCGCCTGCTGCGCGAAGCCTGGCGCTACCGCCGGCGGCGCCGGGGCGCGCTGACCTCGAATTTCGCGGAGTGCGGCGGATTCCTGCGCTCGGACCCCGCGCTGCCCGCGCCCGACATCCAGTTGCACTTCGTCCTGGCCCTGATCGAAGACCACGCCCGTACCCTGCGCCTGGGTCATGGCGTGTCCTGCCACGTCTGCCTGCTTCGACCGCACAGCCGGGGCAGTCTGAGCCTGCGCAGCGCCGACCCCGAGGCTGCCCCCCTGATCGACCCGGCCTTCCTGGCCGACCCCCGGGACATGGACAATCTGGCGCGCGGCTTTCGCATGACGCGGCGCCTGCTGCGGGCGCCCGCCCTGGTCGAGCGCCTGGGCCGCGACCTGTACACCGAAGGCGTGGAAAGCGACGAGCAGATCCGGTCCACCCTGCGCGCCCGCGTGGACACGGTCTACCATCCGGTGGGCACGTGCCGCATGGGGACGGACGCGCTCGCCGTGGTGGATCCCCGGCTGCGGGTGCATGGCGTCCAGGGACTGCGCGTGATCGACGCCTCGGTGATGCCCACCTTGATTGGCGGCAACACCAATGCGCCGACCATCATGATCGCGGAAAAGGCGGTCGACCTGATCCGCGCCCCGGGCCCCGCTTGATTACTTCTTCAACTCGACGATACGGTACTGGCCGCCGACGCGCTCGGCCGTGAATTCGACCCGGTCGCCCGCCGAGATCCCCGCCAGCAGCGCCGGATCGACATGGTAGACCAGGGTCATGGCGGGCAGGTCCAGCTTGTCGATGGCGCCGTGGCGGATGGCGATCTTGCCAGCGGCAGCGTTCACCCGCACGACCTCGCCGCTGGCCCTGGCCTGGACAGGCTCCGCCGCGCGCGCCGCACCGGGCAGGCTCCAGGCGCCGAACGCCGCGAGGGCCAGCGCCCCCGGCGACGCGGCCGTCCCACCCGCCACGGGCAGGGCGCAGGCGAGCGCCAGGAACCGGATCCGCAAGACACGAAAACGCATGGGCTACACTCCTGTCTGTTCCCCCGGCGACGCGTCGCCAGGATCTCTCAGCATACCGCGAAACAGAGAAGAATCCCTTGCCCGCCTCCACCCCCGTTCCCGCCTCCACCCCCGTTCCCGGCTACGACCTGCGGACCGCCGCCGAATCCGACATCCCCGCCATCCACGCCCTGATGCTCGAAATGGCGGAATTCGAGAAACTGACCGACATCTTCCAGGCCACGCACGACAGCCTGAAGCAGAGCTTCTTCGGTCCGGAGCCGGCCGCCCGCTGCCTGGTCATCACGACCGTCGAGGATCCAGCCACGGCCATCGCCTACATCATGTGGTTCCACAATTACTCCAGCTTCCTGGACCGGCGCGGCCTGTACCTGGAGGACGTGTACATCACGCCCGCCCACCGCGGACGCGGCCTGGGCGGCTGGGTGCTCAGACACCTGGCGGCGCTGGCCTTGGAACTGGGCTGCGGCCGCTTCGAATGGGTGGTGCTGGACTGGAACCGGAACGCCATCGAGTTCTACAAGCACCATGGCGGGGAAATCCTGGACGACTGGCGCGTCGTGCGCGTCACCGGCGACGCCCTGTCGCGGCTCGCGGGCCGGGCCTGAGCCGCGCCGCCCCTTCCAGCATTCGCATCGGGAGCCTTCCATGTCGATCCGCGTCTCCATCGTATCCACCCGCACCGGCGACGACGGCACCACCGGCCTGGGCGACAAGACCCGCGTGCCCAAGGATGCCCCGCGCATCGCGGCGCTGGGCGACGTGGATGAACTGAACAGCGCCATCGGCCTGTGGCGCACCACGCTCCCGCCCGCCGAAGTGGACGCCCTTCTGGGCCGCATCCAGCATGATCTGTTCGACCTGGGCGGGGAACTCTGCATCCCGGGCTGGACGGCGCTGAAGAACGATCACGTCCTGCGCCTGGACGAGGCCCTGAGGCACTACAACGCCAAACTGGGCCCGCTGCAAGAATTCATCCTGCCCGGAGGCTGCCCGGCCGCCGCCCATGCCCACATGGCGCGCACCATCGCCCGCCGGGCGGAACGGTCCGTAGTGGCGCTGTCCCGCCAGGAAGCGGTGAACCCGCCCGTGCTGCATTACCTGAACCGCCTGTCGGATCTGTGCTTCGTGCTGGCGCGCTTCCTGAACCGCGCCGCCGGAGTGGCCGACACTTTATGGGAACGGCGCGACGCCTGAAACCGGCGCCTCAGCGCCGGTCGTCGGAATGCACCTGCAGCGCTTCCAGGAAGCGCGACACCATGTTGTAGGCCGCGATGGTGGCCGTCAGCTCGACCAGTTCGCGATCCGGGAAATGCCGCCGCACGACCTGGAACACGGCGTCCGGCACCTGCACGAATCGCGTCATGGCGTCCGCATAGGCCAGCACCGCCCGTTCGCGCGCGTCGAACCGGTCCGCCGGAACCTCGTCCAGTGCCAAGGCGTCGAGCTGGTCCTGCCGCAGCCCCTCGCGCAGGGCGATGGGCGCGTGCTGGTCGGCCTCGTAGGGCGCGCGGTTCAGGTGCGCGATGCGCATGATGACCAGTTCACGGATCGCGCCGTCCAGGGCGCAGTGGTGGCGGATGGCGGTCAGGTAATTCAGCCAGCCTTCGGCCGCCGGGGGGCTGTGCAGAAGCATCTGGTACAGGTGCAGCACGCTGCCGCGTTCGGCGGCGATGCGGCTGGCGAGCGCGGCGGCGTCGCCCCGGCTCAGGTCGGCATAATCGATTCGGGCCATGAGGGTCTCCGTGGCGGTCCCCGGCCCGCAGGCCGGGGACAGGGACATGAATCAGTCGGACGATCAGGCGGGCAGGACCTGACGCACCGTGCGGTCCAGCCGGGCGACGATCTCGTCGATGTCCGCCGCCGTGCAAATGAAGGGTGGCGCCAGCAGCACGTGATCCCCATGAACGCCGTCGATGGTACCGCCCATGGGATACACCATCAAGCCGTTCTCCATGGCCTGGCGCTTCAGGCGCGCGTGCGTTTTCAGGGCCGGATCCAGTACGGACTTGTCGGCCCGGTCGCGGACGAACTCGACACCCACGAACAGCCCGCGTCCACGCACGTCGCCGACGTTGGGATGATCGGCGAAGACCTCGCGCAGGCGCGCCCGCAGCTGTTCGCCACGAGCCAGGACGTTGGCCAGCAGACCGTCGCGTTCGATCACCCGCTGCACCGCCAGCGCGGCGGCGCAGGCCGTGGCGTGGCCCATATAGGTGTGGCCATGCTGGAAGAAGCCGCTGCCGTTCACGATGGTGTCGTAGACGCGGCGGCTGGCCAGCATGGCGCCGATGGGCTGGTAGCCCGCCCCCAGGCCCTTGGCGATGGTCAGGATGTCCGGGGCGACGCCGTCCTCGGCGCAGGCGTACAAGTGGCCGGTGCGCCCCATGCCGGACATGACCTCGTCCAGGATCAGCAGCACGCCGTGGCGATCGCAGACCTCGCGGATGCGGCGCAGGTAGGTGCGCACCGGCGGCAGCGCGCCCGCCGTGGCGCCGACCACGGTTTCCGCCACGAAGGCCGCGACCCGGTCCGCGCCGATCTCCAGGATCTTTTGCTCCAGTTCGTCGGCCAGGCGGGCGGCGTACTGTTCCTCGGTCTCGCCGGGCCGCTGATCGCGATAGGCGTAGCAGGGCGACACGTGATGCGCCGGCGCCAGCAGCGGCAGGAAGGGCTGGCGCCGCCAGGCGTTGCCGCCGATGGCCAGCGCGCCCAGCGTGTTGCCGTGGTAGCTCTGGCGACGGGCGATGAACTGGCTGCGTTCGGTTTCCCCGCGCTCGACGAAATACTGGCGGGCGAGTTTCAGCGCCGCCTCGATCGCCTCGGACCCGCCGGACACGAAATACACGTGGCTCAGGTCGCCCGGGGCTTCGCCGGCCAGGAAGTCCGCGAGGTCTTCGCAGGCCTGGGTGGTGAAGAAGGACGAATGGGCATAGGCCACCTGATCGAGCTGCGCCTTGATGGCGGCGATCACGTCGGGATGCCCGTGTCCCAGGCAGGACACGGCCGCCCCGCCCGAGGCGTCCAGATACTGGCGGCCATCCTGGTCGAACAGGGAAATCCCCTGGCCGCGCACGGCGCGCTTCAGCGTATGCTGGGGATTGCGATGGAATACATGGGTCATGGCGTGGCTCAACAAATGTTTCGTGTATCATAGATCAAGCAACATATAATTCATACCCAGATCAAACAGTTTCTTGTATATGTCATGTCGGCACCACACTCACTGGACGAGCTCACCCGCCGCATCCAATCCCGGTATCCGGACCTCAGCCCCCAGTTCCAGGCGGGCGCGCGCTACCTGATCGACCACCCGACCCAGGTCTCCATCCTGTCCGCGCGCAAGCTGGCCGCCCTGGCCGGCGTACAGCCGGCCACGCTGGTGCGCCTGGCCCAGCACCTGGGCTACGCGGGCTGGGATGCCCTGAAAGCCGTCTTCACCCAGGAACTCCACCCTCCGGGCGCCTACGCGGCGCGTGCCCTATCCCTGGTCCACCACCCGGAATCCGACCAGGCGGCCTGGCAGGCCACCATCCAGCAGCAGATCCTCAATCTGCAGGCGCTGGAGCCAGCCAACCAGGCCGCCATGACCCGGGCGGTGGCGCTGCTGGCCGAGGCGGGACGCATCGTGATCGCCGGCTTCCGGTCCTGCTACCCGGCCGCCTTCAGCCTGCGCTACCTGTGCGGTCTGTTCCGCCCCGACGTGCACCTGCTGCACAACACCGGCGGCACCCTGAGCCAGGACACGCACCACCTGCGGCCCGAGGACACGGTGGTCCTGATCGGCTACGCGCCCTATTCCCGCGAGCTCATCGAGCTGGCCGAGGCCTTGCGCCCCCGGGACACCCCGGACCCGAAGGTCTCCCGGGGCTGCCGCGTGCTGGCCCTGTGCGACAGCCAGCTCGCACCGATGGCGCTGCATGCCGACTGCGTGCTGACCTTCTCCACCCAGAGCCACTCATTCTTTCCGACCACCGTGGCCATTCAGGCACTGGTGGAAATGCTGGCCCGGCAGTTGCTGGTCCATCACGGCGAACCCGCCCTGGCCGAACTGAGCCGCACCGAGACCCGGCTCCACACTTCCGGCGCCTACCGCTGAGCATCCCATGAACGACGAGCCCGCCACGCGGACCGATTCCCTCCCGCCCGAACCGGCCTGGGTCGAAGCCCGCGGTTCCCACCACGACATTGGCCGCGCCCTGGGGCGCTGGGGGGCCGAAGCCTGCCACCGACATCTGGTCCGCTCGGACGCCTGGGCGCAGGTCATAGCCTGCCGCGACCGGCCGGAGATCCCGGCCATGCGGACGCTGCTGCGCCAGGCATTTCCCTGGATCGGAGATGAACTCGCCGGCCTGGCCGTAGGCCTGGATCTGCCTCCGGACGAGGTCTTCCTGTGGAACTGCCGCGGCGACCTGTGGGCGCTGGCGCCGGACGGCTGCACCACGGTGCTGGCGCCGCGGCGCCTGAGCCACAACGAGGACGGCGATCCGGGCTTCGCCGGGTCCTGCGGCCTGGCCGAAGTGCGCCCCGCCGGCGCGCCCGCCTTCGTATCCTTCGTCTATCCGGGGTCGCTGCCCGGCCACACCTTCGCCGTCAATGAAACCGGCCTGGCGATGACGGTCAACAACATCCGCGCCCGCCGGACCGGGGCGGGCATGCCCCGCATGGTCCTGACCCGCGCGCTGCTGGCCGCCGGTTCGGCCAACACGGCGGTGTCGATCCTGCGGGCGCATCCGCGCATGGGGGCGTTCCACCTGGGCCTGGGACAGGCCGGGGAATCGCAGACCTGGAGCGTGGAGTTCAGCCGTGCGGCCGTGTCCGTCCGCCCCGTGACCCACGCATCGATGGTGCACGCCAACCACGCCCTGCACGAAGCCCAGGCGGACCTGCCACAGGTGATCACCGCCTCGTCGGCGCATCGCCAGGCGCGCGGAGAGGCCCTGCTGGCGCAGGGCGCGGAGGCGCTGGCGATCCTGGCCGACACGGGCGACGACGCCGAACCGATCCTGCGGCGCTCTCCCGGCGACACCGACCAGGAAAACACCCTGGCCACCGCCGACATCGACCTGTCCGGAACCACCGTCCGCTGGGCGGTGTACGCCCCCGGCGCGGTCGAACCGCATGACCGCTTCGAGGGCCTGCGGCGCCTCTGAAACCACGCCTCGGATGATCTCCTGAATCATCACCCAGCCTGGTTTTAATCGAACTGCTGCACGTTCGATCCCATCCGTCGGCCTGCGACGGAACGCAACCATACGCCCCGGTTTCCTATTGCAGAATCGACTACCTATCCTGCAATAGGGCAGGGACCATACCGCACCAGGAGGCGGGCGCATGAGAGAACAGGGCAACATATTGTCCAGACTGGGAGACCGACTGGGACTGAGTCTTACTTTCGGGGATGACGGAAAATGCTGCCTGCTGCTGGATCAGACCCTGATCATCTCGATAGAAAGCAAGCCTTCAGGATGGCTGTTCTATGGCTTATTGCAAAGCAGCGCAGGCTGGCAAGAGAAAGATTTCTGGCAGCACCTGATGGCTCTCAACCTACTGCTGGCCGAACAACAGGCCGGTTCGATCGCCTATGAGTCCAAATCGGACGTCCTGCTGTACGCGCACCTTCTCCCTGTTTCCGAGCTGGATACCGAGAGCGCTTACGAATTTCTGGGCACATTCGCCGACCGACTCGAAAAAATGGTGGCGGAACTGGACACCCGGTAAAACGGGAAATTTCACCGGCATCGAAAAATATCTTGCCTTCTCTTCACGAGAAAGGAGCACCATGATCGAACTGAACGAATTCTCCAGATTGGCGAACCTGGGGCACCGGATCGAAGTCCGCGACAACAAAGGCATGCCGACGCCGCAAGCCGCTCAGGTCAATTTCAAGGGAAGGATACTGTTGGCGCTCAGCCACGTGCCTTTCCTCAGGAAACTTCAGGTCGTTAACGAATACGTCAACAAATATCGTCAGGCCAATGCCCAGGCGCTGGGGCTGTTCCTGTCCGCCTTATCGCAAAAATTCGGCGCCGAGGCGGCAGACGTCGCACTCACACGAAACAAAGTGGACCTCACGGGCGCAACTCCGCTCCAGAAGCGGATCGTTGAGCGACTCATAAATACCGCCCAAGACCAGTTCAATACGACCGGGCACGCACAAGGTGCCGCAGCACCGCACATTTGCGGGTTCAAGAATCTTGGCAACACCTGTTACGCCAACTCCGCCTTGAAATTCCTGATCTGTTCCATAGGCCAGAAGCACCTGATCGACCATCTCGATAATTTCAGCAAGACCACCACGAATCGCAACGAGCGGGACGCCGCGGAAAAACTCGTCAACGTCATCAACGCGTCTTTTAGCACAAACTCTCCCCTTGAGGAAGAATTGCACGCGCTTTTCTCAAGCCTGCAAGAACTGGATATCTTCCAGACGAGAGAAGAAAACGGCCAGCTTTTATTCAAAATAATCGGCATGCAAAACGACGCGCAGGAGTTTTTGGCGAAGCTGACGGACGTATTCGGGTTTTCAGAAATCGACGGCTGCGCCATGACGTGCCAGCAATCCCTGCTCAACGGGGAGACGCGCCGCCGCTCGCCCAGTGAGTTGTCTTACTGTCACGACACGACCGTGAGCAACCCGGACCTCACCCTGCAAGGCATCGTGGACCAGACGCACCAACCGGAAAAGGTGCAATTGCGATGGAACGAGGGCGACCAGGAAAACACGGAAGTCACCCAGATCAAGCAGTGGTCCGTGCCCGATCTGTCCGAGCTTCACAGATTCAATCTCCACATCAACGCCTTGAACGTAGGCTCCTCGTCATACGTGCCGATTCGGGTGCATTTGAACGCAAAGTTCACCGACGACGTCAAGCTCAAGGTGCTGGACGAGCAAACGGGCGATGAATGGATGGTCACCTTCGAACCGAGAGAGGTCATCATCCAGACGGGAGATGCCATCTCCGGCCACTATTACATGTATTCAAAGCAAGACGCAAACAACTGGCTGAGGCACAACGACACCATGGTGCATTCCTGCTCAAGCCCCAGATCCGGTGACCAAGCCAAGCTGATCGGCTTTGCCGTCAAACAGAAAGTCCGTCTGAAGCCCGACGAGGATACGCGCCTGATGAACGCACCTTGAGGGAGAGCGCAGCGATCGGGACGATAGTCCTCACTTGTTCTGAGCAGGCGCAAGCCCTGGTGTTCAGCCCGCCCAGGCAGCGGCTGGGTGAGCGTGAATTGATCAGCGGACGGTAGAGTTGCGCTGCGCAATCGGTGGGGATCCCGCACTGCCCGGAAGGACGGCAGCGACCCGCGGGACGAGGCTTACTTTACACGGCTGACCATGTATTCCACTGCGGCACGCAGGGTCTCGTCGTCGGCCTTGGTGCCGCCGCGCGCGGGCATGGCGCCCTTGCCATGCGTCGCCACGCTCATCATCTCGTCCATGCCCTTGGCGATCAGCGGCGCCCACGCCTGCTTGTTGCCCAGCTTGGGCGCATTAGCCGCCCCGGTGCTGTGGCAGGCGATGCAGGCCGACTTGTACAGTTTCTCGCCCTTCTTCAGATGGTCGCCACCGTCGGAAGCCATCGACAGGGCCGGCAGCACGGCCAGGGACAGGGCGATCACGCTCACGATCTTCAACATTTTTTGTCACTCTCCGAAGTCGGGACGGCCGCCAGGCCGCCCCGGATACTATGGTTTATTTCTTGATGGGGCCGGGGGCCACGACCTGCTTCATCAGATCGTCGTTCCACTTGCCTTCGACCTTCACGTGACCGGCGGCGCCCAGTTCGAACGCCTCGATCAGGTTGTGGTTGACGTAGGCGTAGACGCCGGGCTGCTTGAAGGTGTACATCATCACGCCGGCCGTGCCGCCCGGAATGAACCAGGTTTCCAGGTTGCGTTCTGGCTTGTTGATGAACTTGCCCGTGGCCCAGACGTAGTCGCCGTGACCGCCGATCAGGTGGGGACGGGTGTCGCGGTTGGCCGTGGAGTGGATGAACAGCACGGTCTCGCCCACTTTGGCCGTCAGGGCACCCGCGCCGATCAGCGCGCCCTTCTTGCCGTTGAACACGATGTGCGACGGGATCAGGCCGCGCATCACTTCGGTGGTGTCGCCGTAGCTTTCCAGGGCGGTGTCGTATTCCTTGTAGTTGCCGTCCTCATCCTTCGGGATGTACAGGTCGAACTCGCCGATGGTGTAGACCTTGTCGTAGTGCAGCGGCTTGCCGTCCTGGTCCTTCAGGCCGTCGCGCGGCAGCACCATCAGGGTGCCGCTCATGCCCGACACCACATGCCAGGGCACCATGCCTTCGGGCGCGCAGTGGTAGATGAAGGTGCCGGTGCGATCCGCCTTGAAGCGCAGCACGGTCTGCTCGCCCGGCTTGATCTTGGTCAGCGCGCCGCCGCCCAGCGCGCCGGTGGACGCGTGGAAGTCGATATTGTGTTCCAGCGCGTTGGTGGCCGGATTGATCAAGGTGAGCTGGACGTAGTCGCCCTCGTGCACCACCATGGTCGGGCCGGGCATGGAGCCGTTGAAGGTCATCGCCTGCATCGTCGTGCCGTTCTCTTCGTCGATGACGATCTTCTTTTCCTCGATGGTCATCGTGAATTCGACCACGCGCGGCTTGGCCTTGGTGGCCTGCTCGTGCGCCATCACGTTCGGCGGGGCGACCAGCACGGGCTTGATGTGCTCCAGCTTGTCGGCGGGATCCGCCAGCGCGGCGCCCCCCGCCAGCAAGGACGCCAGAGCCGTGGCGGCCATGCACAGACGAAATACCTTCATATTCAACTCCCTGATTTGATGTGTCGTCTTGTTTCGACGCGTCCATCTTGTCATGGCCTGGGTTAACCCTTATTGCGCTGGATCAAGCCCGTTCAGGCTACGTTCAGAGTTCGTGGAGAGTATTGATGTGACGCAAACCGCTCCCGCGGCCAGCGGCGCGTCCGCCCCCGGCGGGATCGCCCGCCACGCCACCCGGCACGGTCATTCTTCCCGCACCAGGCGGAAGCCCAGGTTGGACGGCGGCAGCCCGATGGAGCAGGCTCCGTTGCGTGGATCGCGGATGAAATCGGCCATGGCCGCGATATGGGCGCCAGCCAGGATGCGCACGTCGCAGTTCTCGCGCGGCGTCAGCGGCAACGCGCCCACGCTATGGCTGGCGAAGCACGTGTCGGTCCATTCCCAGACATTGCCGCCCATGTCGCTCACGCCCAGGGCGTTGGCGCCGAAATGTCCGAAAGGCTGGGCGGGCTTGATCCGGCCCCGGCTGCGGACGATCTCGCGCTCGTACTCGGCCAGCCAGCGCACCGCGGGATCGGTCGGATCCGAGGGCAGGGCGCCCTCCTCGCGGTAGCGGTCGGCGGCGGCGCGCACCCATTCGGCATAGGCGGGCAGCCGCCAGCGCTGGCCGGTTTCCCGCGACAGCCACGCAGCGTAGGCGGTGGCGTCCAACCAGCTCACGCCTACGGCCGGCAGGTCGGCCGAATCCAGATCCCGGAAACCCTTGTCCAGATGCTTGCAAGCGCCCGCCCGCACGCAGCGGGCGTATTCCGCCTGGCTGACCTGGCGGCGCATGATGGCACGACCTCCCTCGACCCGACCCTGGACCCGGGGCGCGTCCACGGGCCGCCCCTGGTCCAGAAACTCGCCGGCCGCCTGATACGTGAATTCACCGCCCGGAATGGCGACGACGTCGATGGCGGCGGAAGCGCCCTGCACAGACAGCGCCATCCAGGCGCCGGCCGCCAGCAGGCGGGCGGCGAGGCGTTTCATGGAAACCGCCGGGGCGGAACGCGCACCCGAGTTCGTGATCATGGAAAAGGCTCCGTAGCGGGATCCCCTCCATTGGACACGCAGGCGCGGCACGGCGCCTTGTCCAAGCTCAAACCATCGTCATATCAAACGTCTCTACCTGAAAATCCAGAAGCACGAAGATCCTGTGCGCCAGGTACCGGTGTGACGGGTGGACGGCGTAGAACGTGGTGGTGACGGCTCAATCGAGTGCCCGGTCGAGCGCACTCAGCGACCCCGCCATTGCGGCGGACGCTTCCGCATGAAGGCGTCGATGCCCTCGCCCGCGTCCTCGGCCAGCATGTTCTCCGCCATGACGCCGGCCGCGTAGTCGTAAGCCTGGTCCAGCGGCAGGCCCAGTTGCCGGTAGACCATGGCCTTGCCGGCGCGCACCGCCACCGGACTCTTGGCCAGGATGGCGTCGACCAGCCCTTGCACGGCCCGGTCCAGGTCCGCGTCCGGCACGGCGTGATTGACCAGCCCGCGCTCGGCGGCCTGGCGGGCGCTGATGAACTGGCCCGTCACCAGCATTTCGAAGGCATGCTTCAAGGGTACGTTGCGCGTCAGCGCCACGGCCGGCGTGGCGCAGAACAGGCCGACATTGATGCCGGACACGGCCAGCCGCGCGCTTTCGGCGGCCACCGCCAGATCGCAGCTGGCCACCAGTTGACAGCCGGCGGCGGTCGCCGTGCCGTGGACCCGCGCGATGACCGGCACGGGACAGCGCGCGATGGACTGCATCAGCCGGCCGCAGCGCCCGAACAGGTCGCGATAGTAGTCCCGATCGCCCGCATGACCGCGCATCTGCTTCAGATCATGGCCGGCGCAGAAGGCACGGCCAGTGGCGGCCAGCACGACGACCCGCAGGTCCGGGTCGTCCCGGCAGGCGTCGAAACGCGTCTGCAGCGCCGCCAGCATCTCCTCGGACAGTGCATTGAACTGGTCGGGCCGGTTCAGCGCCAGCGTCAGGACGCCGTCGCGGCGATCATCCAGCACCAGATCCATCGGGGCTTGCGTCATGAGAATCTCCTTGATTGCCGGCGGTCGTCCAGGCCGTCGAAAAAATCTCCGCCAGCCGGTCTCCGGTCGCGACCGGGTCGGCCTCGATGCCACAGGCCCGCAGATCGACCGTCTGCAGGCCCTCGTAGCCGCAGGGGTTGATGCCCAGGAAGGGCTCCAGGTCCATGGCGACATTCAGGGCCACGCCATGATAGGCGCGGCCATTGCGGATCTTGACCCCCAGCGCCGCGATCTTGGCCAGGGCGTCTCCCCGGGGCTGACGCAGCGCCGACTGGGGCACGTAGATACCGGGAGCACCGGGCTTGCGGCAGGCGCCTTTCACGCCCAGCCCGGCCAGCAGGTCCAGCACGGATTGCTCGAGCAGTGCGACGAATTCCCGGACGAAGACCCCCTGGCGGCGCAAGTCCACCAGGGTGTAGAGCACGACCTGGCCCGGCCCGTGGTAGGTGACCTGGCCGCCCCGGTTGCAATGCACCACCGGGATGCCGTGCGGGTTCAGGATATGTTCCGGCTTGCCGGCCTGGCCCAGGGTGTAGACAGGCGCGTGCTCCACCAGCCAGAGTTCATCGGGCGTGCCGTCGCCGCGCCCTTCGGTGAAATCCCGCATGGCCTGCCAGACCGGCAGGTAGGGAGCGGGGCGGTCCAGCCAGCGCGCCTGCATGACCATGGCCGGTACCGCGCCTACAGCACCACGGACACCATCGCGTGCCCATGCAGGGCGCGGTACAGGTCATCCAGCCGCTCGCGCGAAGTGACGCGCACCGTCAGGGTCAGGCCCAGGTAATTGCCGCTGGAACTGGGACGGATTTCGATGGTCGCGGGGTCGAAGGCGGGATCGAAACCGAGCGCCACCTCGGCCATGGCGCGTGTGAAATCGTCGTGCGCGCGCCCCATGACCTTGATCGGAAAGTCACAGGGGTAGACGATCAGGGAGTCTTCGGGACGAATCGGTTTCATGCCGTCATTATTCGAACATCAGGCGGATCTTGTCCAGCAGTCGGCCGAAGAACCCGGCCTCGTCCACCGAATGCAGCACCCGCAGCGGCCGCCGGTCCAGTTCCTTGCCGTCCAGGCTGATCAGCAGCGTCCCGGCCTGGGCGCCCTCGGTCAGGGGCGCCATCAGCGGCTGGGTATAGCGGGCCTCGGTCTTGATATCGTCGGCGCGGCCGCGCGGCACCGTCACCCACAGGGCATCGGACAGGCCCAGCTCGGCGGTCTCGGTCGCGCCTTCCCAGACCCGCGCGGACACGGCCGGCTTGCCCTTGTCCAGCAGCTTGACCGTGTCGAAGTTCTTGAAGCTCCAGTTCAGCAGCTTCAGGCTGCTTTCGGTGCGGGCGGCGTCGCTGGCCGCGCCCACCAGCACCGACACGACGCGCCGACCGTCGCGCAACGCCGTGGCTACCAAACAGTAACCCGCGGACTGGGTGTGGCCGGTCTTCAGGCCATCGACGGTGGAATCGGCCCACAGCAGGCGGTTGCGGTTGCTCTGCTTGATGTTGTTGTAGGTGAATTCCTTCTGGCTGTCGTAGTGCCGGTATTGCGGGAATCGCTGGACCAGCGCGCGCGCCAGGATCGCCAGGTCCTCGACCGTGGTCATGTGATCGGGGTCGGGCAGGCCGGGAGCGTTCGTGAAATGCGTGTGCTTCATGCCCAGGGCCTTGGCCTGCTGGTTCATGAGCGCGGCGAAGGCCGATTCGCTGCCGGCGACAGCCTCGGCCAGCGCCACGGTGGCGTCGTTGCCCGATTGCACCAGCATGCCCTGCAGCAGGTCGTCCACCGACACGTCCGTGTTCGGATTGACGAACATGCGCGAACCCTCGGTCTTCCAGGCCTTCTCGGAAATGCGGACCTTCTGGTCAAGCTTCAGTCGGCCGCTTTCCAGCGCCTCGAAGATCACGTAGGCGGACATCAGCTTGGTCAGGGACGCCGGCTCGACGGCTTCCTGGGGGTTCTGGGCCGCGATGATCTGGCCACTGGTGGCGTCCAGGGTCAGCCACGCTTTGGCGCCCAGGGTCGGGGCGGGAATGCTGGACAGGCTGCTGACCATGCCGACCCCGGCCGGAGCCTGTGCGGCCGCGGGCGTGGCGGCGGGCGCGGGCGCCGCCTGGGACCAGGCCGCGCCGGACACCAGCAGCGAGCAGGCCAGCGTCAGGGGTGCCAGACGGGAACGACGGAGGAGCGGCGAAAAGACATTCATGGGCATGAGCGGCGGAAAGATTGGGTAATGAGCGACAAGCGCCCATTATAGGCAGCGCAAAAATCGCCATGCCCGCGCGGCCCGGCCAATTCGAGACAAAACGCAAGCAACTGAAACGGCGTGCCCCAGCCGTCAGAGCCCCGCCAGCCCGAACTGGACGACCCGGCGCAGGATCAGCAGCTTGCCATGGAAGAAATGGCCCGCGTCCGGCACGACCGTCATGGGCAGTTGATGCGCCCGGGCGAAGTCCATGCCTTCGGACAGGGGCACGACCTCGTCGTGCTCTCCGTGGATCATGAGCGTGTCGGGCGGCATGGACAGGGGCCGGTGGCGGAAGCGTTCCACCGCGCAGCCGATCAGCATCAGGCGGGCCGGCAGCGGCAGGCCCCGGTCGGCCAGGTCGGCGTACAACTGCGCGGCCACCGCCGACCCGAACGAGAAACCCGCCAGCACCCAGGGCCCGGAAGCCGCACGCGGCCAGGCCTGGAAGACGTGCTCGACGACGGACACCATGTCGGCCGTTTCGCCGACCGCCCGGTCGAATACGCCCGCCGAGGCGCCCACGCCCCGGAAATTGGGGCGGATGGCCAGCAGCCCATGCTGCACGCAGGCGCGCGATACCGTGGTGACGATCTTGTTGTCACGGGTGCCCCCATGCAGCGGGTGCGGATGCAGCACCAGCGCCCAGCCGGACGGCTCGTCCTCCGGGTGGTCCGCGGTGTACTCGATCAGACCCGCCGGCCCCTGGCATGCGGCTTGTTCTGTGCGTAAACTCATGGCTGAGCGGATTCTCCTGTCTGCTCCAGACCTCATTCTACCCATATGACCGGCCCCCCCCCCGATCCCGCCCGCGTCCTGCCGCCTCCGGAGGCCATGGCCGGCGCCCTGCGCGAGGCCCTGCCGCAATTCCGCCAGGTGGACTGGATCGAACAGACCGGCTCGACCAACGCCGACCTGCTGGAACGCGCGCGCCGCGCCGGAGGGCCGCCGGACCGCCCCTGGCTGCTGGGCACGCATCTGCAGTCCCAGGGTCGCGGACGCGCCGGTCGCACCTGGCAAAACCGCATCGGCGCCAACCTGATGTTCTCCTGCGCCTTCGACGTCTTCCTGCCGGCCCGCCAGCTGCCGACCCTGGCCCCCCTGATCGGCATGGCGACTTGCCAGGCCCTGCGCATGCGCCTCGGCGCCCGCCACAGCCCGCGCCTGACCATGAAGTGGCCCAACGACCTGCTCTGGGATCAGGCCAAGCTGGCCGGCATCCTGATCGAGTCCACCCGCTCGGGTACCGCCCAGGCCGCCGACCACCACCTGATCATCATCGGCATGGGTCTGAACCTGGAAGACGCCCGCGCCCTGTCGCAGTCGCTGGACCGTCGCATCGCCGACTGGGCCGGGGTCGCGGCCGACGATCCCGTCGCCGCACGCGCCACGGCCGCCGATCTGGCCGCCTGCGCCGCCCGGTCCTGGTACGATGCCCTGAACCACGCCACCGCCCGGGGCTTCGCCGACCTGCCCGCCCGCTACGCGGAAGTCGATGGCCTGTCGGGCCGCGTGCTGGACGTGCTCGACGGCGGCCACCTGCGGCACACGGGGGTGGCCTGCGGTATCGACGCTGACGGCCGCCTGCTGCTGCGCAACGCCGACGGCGTCCAGCCCATTTCAGTGGGTGAAATCTCCGTGCGGCTGCAGCGATGATCCTGCTGATCGACGCCGGCAACACCCGGGTCAAGATCTCCTGGCTGGCCCCGGGCGCATCCCGGCGCGATGCCGCGCCCCTGATCCTGGAACATGCTGAGCTGCCCGGCCTGGCCGCCCGCCTGGGCTTCACGCCACAGCGCATCCTGGGATCCAACGTCGCCGGCGGCGGCGTGCGCGACACCCTGGAACACGTCTGCCGTATCGCCTGGGACCTGCCCGTGCGCTGGCACGATGCCCGCGATGGACACGACCAGCTGCTGAACGGCTACCGCCAGCCGGCCCGTCTGGGCGCCGACCGCTGGCTGGGTCTGCTGGGCCTGCTGCGGCACGTCCGTGACGAGCCGGCCTGGAAAGCAGGCGGCCCCTGCATCCTGGCCAGCTTCGGCACCGCCACCACGATCGACACCCTGGCCTGGCAGGCAAGGCCCGATGGCACACGCCGGGCCGCCTTCATCGGCGGACTGATCCTGCCGGGGGCGGCCCTCATGGCCCGCAGTCTGTCCCAGGGCACTGCCGACCTGCCCCTCGCCCGGGGCGAACTCGCCGATTTTCCGATCGACACCGACGCCGCCATCGTCAGCGGCATCGCCGCCGCCCAGGCCGGCGCGCTGCTGCGCCAGCGGCGGCTGGCCGCCGACGCCTATCCCGGCGCACGGCCGCTGCTGTTCGTCAGCGGCGGAGACTGGCCCCGCGTCCAGGGGGAACTGCGGGCGGCGCTGGAACGCGCCGCACCCGACCGCGCGGAGGCGGAGCCGCCGCGCTGGCTGGACAGCCCCGTCCTGGACGGACTGGCCAGCCTGGCGGTCCCTGTCCCCTCCCTCGCCGCGCCCGCCGCCCGCCCGGAAACCCGCTGATATACTGGCGCGTGTTCCCTTCTTTTCATCCGGGCCGACGCATGCGTTTCCTGCTGACCCTCGCCGTCATCGCCAACCTGGCGCTGCTGGCCTACGGACAGGGCTTCTTCGGCCCGCCGCCGGCCGAACAGGGGCGCACACCCAGACCGCTGTCGCAGCGCAACCAGCAGGCCCTGACCCTGGGCGTGCCCATCCCTCCCCCCGCCACCCCCTGATGAAACCGATCCGCAAAGCCGTCTTCCCCGTCGCGGGCCTGGGCACCCGTTTCCTGCCGGCCACCAAGGCCATGCCCAAGGAAATGCTGCCGGTCATCGACAAGCCGCTGATCCAGTACGCCGTCGAAGAAGCCCTGGCCGCGGGCATCACGGAACTGATCTTCGTCACGGGCCGCCACAAGCGGGCGATCGAGGACCACTTCGACCGCATGCCCGAACTCGAGGCCGAACTGGAATCCAAGGGCAAGCAGGCCCTGCTGGAAACGATCCGCACGATCCTGCCGCCACACGTTCACTGCATCTACACCCGCCAGGCCCAGCCGCTGGGGCTGGGCCACGCCGTGCTGTGCGCCGAACCCATCGTCGGCAACGAACCCTTCGCCGTGCTGCTGGCCGACGACCTGCTGGACGCCGGCACCTCCGTCACGCGCCAGCTGGTGGACGCCGCCCACCAGCACGATGGCAGCGTGCTCGCCATCCAGACCATCGATCCGGCCGATTCCCGCAAGTACGGCATGATCGCCGGCACGGTCATCGACCCGCGCAACACACGGGTGGACCAGATCGTGGAAAAGCCCGAACCGCGGGACGCGCCCTCGAATCAGGCCGTCGTAGGACGGTATATCCTGGAGCCCGAGATCTTCGATCACCTGCGCCGCACCCGGGCCGGGGTCGGCAGCGAAATCCAGCTCACGGACGCCATCGCCGACCTGCTCAAGCAGCGCCGCGTGCTGGCACACCGCTACGACGGGATCCGCTACGATTGCGGCAGCAAGGAAGGCTTCTTTCAGGCGACGCTCGCGCTGGGCAAGAAATACCACGGTCTGGAACCGGCCTGATCCTCCGAAGCCCCGCCTGGCCGGCGCGCACGCTCCGGCATTCTCAAGCATCGGGCATTCCGGCGGGGAGGCCGGACCCCGCCCTTAGGTCCCGGGCGGACGCCGCGGCGCCCGCGCCAGCAAGTCCTCGATCCCGTCGGCCACGCGCGCCACGGCGCCGGCATGCCGCCGGACCCAGTCGCGGGCGGCCTCGCCCATGCGGATCAGGCCGGCCGGGTCGTCCAGCCAACGCAGGGCCTGGCGCACGGCCTGGGCCGGATCGGCCGCCTGGGCGATGGCACCGGCGGCCAGGGCGTCGCCGACCGCCTGTTCGAAGTGAGCCGTGTGCGGCCCCACCAGGACCGGCCGCCCCTGGGCGCTGGCCTCGATGAAGTTCTGCCCTCCCAGAGAAGCGAAGCTGCCGCCCACGATCGCCACCTGCGCGCAGGCGTAGTACCAGGCCATCTCGCCCAGCGTGTCGCCCAGGATCACGGCGGCGTCCCGGCACGCCTCGACGGCCGCGCTGCCGTCGTCGCCCAGGTCCAGCAGTCGGCTGCGCCGCACGTGGGGCAGGCCGGCGGCCCGCAGCAGGCCGGCGGCGGCATCGAAGCGCTCCGGATGGCGCGGCACCAGGATGAACAGCAGCGGCCGTTCGGGGTCGTCGCCCCGGGCATGCCGCTGCTCGACCTCGTGGCGAATGGCCTCGATGAAAGGCGCGTCCTCGCCTTCGCGGGTGCTGGCGACGACCACGATCCGCCGGCCCAACCGGGCGGCGAACCCGGTGCCCCGGTCCATCCGCTCGCGATCGAGCCGCAGGTCGAACTTGAAATTGCCCGACACGACGACCTGCCGGGCGCCGGCCCGCTCCAACCGCCGGGCGTCCGCCAGAGACTGGGCATAGGTGCGCGCCAGCGCGCCATAGGCAGGCCGCAGCAGCGCGCCCAGCCGCAGCGTGACGCGCAGCGAGGCTTCCGACATGCGGGCGCTGGCCAGCACCAGCGGCACCCCGGCGCGCTCGGCGGCATGCACCAGGTTGGGCCAGACCTCGCGTTCGATCAGGACCCCGACCGCAGGGCGGTGATGGAGCATGAAGCGGCGCGTCGCTCCCGGAAAGTCATAAGGCAGCCAGTCCTGGCGCAATTGTCCGGAAGCCAGCTCCGCCGCGTAAGCACGGCGGCCTTCGGCCCGTCCGGTGGCCGTCAGGTGCGTCAACAGCACCCGGTGCCCGCGATCCAGCAGAACCCGGATCAGCGGGAGCGCGGCCCGGGTCTCGCCCAGGCTGACCGCATGGATCCAGACCGCGCCGGGATCGCTCGCGGCCCGCCCGTAACGGCCGAAACGCGCCACGCCCATCACCGACCACTGGCCACCCGCGCGGCGGGCACGCAGGGCCATCCAGCCCAGCAGCAGAGGGGACAGGATCCGCAACGACAGGGAATAGAGCCCGCGCATCATGCGTTCCCGGGCGACCGGGCCGCACCCGGCACGCCGCCCACCTCAGGCCCCGTCCACAGGGACGGGAGAACCCATCCTGGGCGGGTCGGCGCGGGCCTCGTCCAGGGCTTCGGCGATGGCGGCACGCACGCGGCCGGCGTCGGGCGCCTGGCCGCGTTCGCCCAGGCTGGCGGTGTAGGCCGCCCCCTGCAGCGGCGTGCGCACCGGAGTCGAGGCCTTGTAGATGCCGATGGTGGGACGACCCAGGCCGGCGCTCAGGTGCGTCAGGCCGCTGTCCAGGCCCACCATGATCCGCGCCCGGGCGAGCTGATCCGCCACCTGGCGCAGGCCCATGCGGGGCAGAACGACCGCGTCCGCCCGCCCCCGGATCAGCTCCCGCGCGCGCGCCTGCTCGGCCTCGTTGCCGGCCAGCAGCCGCAGCGCCAGGCCGCGCCCCTGCAGGTCGTCGAAGACCTGCCGCCAGTCGGCGTCCGGCCAGAGCTTGTCGTCGCGGCTGGCCGAGGGCATGACCAGGGCGGCCGGTTCGATCGCCACCCCTTCGGTCAGGGCGCGCAAGCCGAAATCCGGCGGGCCTTCGACCGCGTAACCGAACACGGCCGCCGCCAGGGTCCGCTGGCGGATGATGGCCGGCTGCCAGAACTCCACCCGGTGGCGCACGTCGTAGAACAGCGAGGCCAGCGGCTCGCGCGCGGACTTCCAGTCCAGCCCGTGGCGCACGCCGCGCGCCTGGCGGACCAGCCAGATCGATTTCATCAGGGCCTGCATGTCCAGGACGACGTCGTAGCGGCGCACGCCCAGGGTGGCGCGCAGGGCGGCGCGCTCGCGGCGGGTGTCGGCCGCCCACCAGTGCCTGCGCCAGCGCCGGTGCGCGACCGGAATGACCTCGTGCACGGCCGGATGCCAGGACGGGATTTCAGCGAAGGATTCCTCGGCCAGCCAGTCGATCCACGCGTCCGGCACGTGTCGGGCGATGTCGCTGATGGCGGGCAGCATGTGCACCAGGTCCCCGAGCGAGGACGTTCGTACGATGAGGATGCGGGTCGTCATGGCGCGATTATAGGGCCGGCCCATGCCGTCCGAACGGGCGTGCTACCATCGAAACGACACCCCGCCGCCCATGCCGACCCGGAGACCGCCGATGACCTGTTACGCCCTGGGGGACCTGACCCCGCACATCGATCCGTCCGCCTTCGTGGCGGCCGAGGCCACCCTGATCGGCGCCGTCACGCTGCGGACCGGCGCCAGCGTCTGGCCCGGCGCCGTGATCCGCGCCGACAACGAGCCCATCGTCGTCGGCGAAAACACCAGCATCCAGGAAGGCGCCGTGCTGCACGTGGACGCCGGCAAACCGCTGCGCGTCGGCCGCAACGTCACCGTGGGCCACCAGGCCATGCTGCACGGCTGCACGGTGGAGGATGGCGCGCTGATCGGCATCCAGGCCGTCGTCCTGAACGGCGCCGTGATCGGTCGCCACAGCCTGGTCGGCGCCGGCGCGCTGGTCACCGAAGGCAAGACCTTCCCGGAACGATCCCTGATCCTGGGCTCGCCGGCCAAGGCGGTGCGCACCCTCAGCGACGAGGAAGTCGCCGGCCTGGAAGACAGCGCCCGCCATTACGCCGAGCGCGGGCGGCAGTACCGCGAAACGCTGCGTCCGCTCCCATGACGTGACTGGCGTGGCCTTACGAAGCGCTACGCCCGCAGCAGGCCGCGATACAGGCTTTCGTAACGCGCCACCATCGCCGGCACGGCGTATTCCCGCGCCGTCATCGCCCGCGCCCGCTCGCCCATGTTCCGGGCGGCCCGCGGGTGATCCAGCACCCAGGCCAGGCGACGCGCCAGGGTCTCGGCATCGCCCGCCGGCGCCAGCAGGCCCCGGTCGGGCGCCAGGATCTCGCGATGGCCGCCGACATCCGTGGCCACCACCGGCAGGCCGGCCAGGCAGGCATCCAGCACGCTGGTGCCCAGAGCCTCGAAGCGCGAGCTGCTGACATAGACTTCGGCCAGCGCCAGCGCATCGGCCACGTGGGACTGGAAACCCGCGAACCGGTAATGATCCTCCAGGCCCAGTTCCGCCACGCGCGCGCGCGCCGCGCTGGCCGCCGCGCCGTCCGCGCCGCAATGCAGGCACAGCACGTCCGGGTGGTCGCGGCGCAGAAACCCGACCGCCTCGATCAGGGTGAGCGGGTCCTTTTCCGGGCTGAGGGCCGCCGCCGTGACCAGCACGCGCCGCCCCTCCAGGCCGAAGCGCGCCCGCAGGTCGCGCATCCCTTCGGGATCGGCCGGCGCGGCCTCGACCGCGCTGGGAATGACGGTCACGGGCAGGCCCAAGGCCCTGGGAGCCGCCGCCGCGGCCTCGCTGATCGCCACCAGCGCGTCGGCGCGCGCCCATTTCCAGCGGCGGCGGGCCGCCGCATCCGGCGCGTCGAACGCCGTGCGGCGCGTGAACACCAGCACGGGCCGCAACACTGGCCGCAACACCGCCAGCAGGCTCATGACCTGGGCCGTCTGCGCATGCAGCACGTCGTAGCGCCAGCCCGCCGTCAGCAGGACGCGCGCCAGACCCAGGGCGCCGCCGCAGCCTAACACCGGGATGCCCTCGGCGGCGGCGCACTCGGCCAGCGGCCCGCCCGCGCGCGCCGCCAGGGCGACCTCGTGGCCGCCCGCGCGCAAACCGCGCAGGGTCAGCAGGGTCTGGCGTTCGCCGCCCCGCCAGCCTTTTTCCAGGTTCAGGTGCAGGATGCGCATGGCGCCCCCGGCGGCGTCACGGCTTGCGCGTCGGCCGTTTCCAGCCCGGCACGGACTGCTGTCGCGCGCGCGACAGGGTGAGCTCGCCCGCGGGCGCGTCCCGCGTCAGCGTCGTGCCCGCGCCCAGCGTGGCGCCCTTGCCCACCCGCACGGGCGCGACCAATTGGGTATCGGAACCGATGAAGACATCGTCCTCGATGACCGTCCGGAACTTGTTGACGCCGTCATAGTTGCAGGTGATGGTGCCCGCGCCGACATTGACGCGCTCGCCGATCTCGGCGTCGCCCAGGTAGGCCAGATGATTGGCCTTGGACCCCCGCCCCAGGCGGGTCTTCTTCAGCTCGACGAAATTGCCGACGTGGGCGTCCGGGCCGATGTCGGCCCCCGGCCGCAGGCGGGCATAAGGCCCGATCCGGGCCGCCTCGGCCACCCGGGCACCCTCGATGTGGGTATAGGCATCCAGCACCGACCCCGCCCCGATGCGCGCGTCGCGGATCAAGCAATGCGGCCCGATGCGCACGCCGTCGGCCAGGTGGACCTCGCCCTCGAAGACGCAGCCCACGTCGATGAAGACGTCGCGTCCGCAGGCGAGCGAGCCGCGCAGGTCGAAACGCGCCGGATCCGCCAGCGTGACGCCCTGTTCCAGCAGCACGCGGGCCTGCTCGCCCTGCCAGATCCGTTCGAGCCGGGCCTGCTGGACGCGGCTGTTGACCCCCAGCGTTTCCCAGTCCGCCGATGGCTGGGCATGCGACACCGGCATACCGTCGGCGACAGCCAGGCCGACGACATCCGTCAGATAGTATTCGCCCTGGGCGTTGCGGTTGTCGATGCGGCCCAGCCAATCGCGCAGCGCCGCCGTGGGCGCGGCCAGGATGCCGGTGTTGACCTCGCGGATGGCGAGTTCGGCGGGGCCGGCGTCCTTGTGCTCGACGATGCGGCGGATGCGGCCCTGGCCGTCGCGCACGATGCGCCCATAGCCGGCGGGATCGTCCAGGGTCTCGGTCAGCAGCGCCAGGCCCTCGCCACGCGCCCGGAGCAGTGCCCGCAGGGTTTCCGCGCGTACCAACGGCACGTCGCCGTACAGCACCAGACTGACATCGTCCGCGCCACCCTCAAGCAACCGCGGCAGAGCCTGCATCACGGCATGGCCGGTGCCCAGCTGGGGCTGCTGCAGGGCGAAGTACAGGTCCTGCTCCGTGAAGGCCGCCTGGACCCGTTCAGCCCCATGGCCGGTGACGACCACGATCCGGTCGGGCGACAGAGCGCGCGCCGAATCCAGGACATGGGCCAGCATGGGCTTGCCGGCGATCGGATGCAGGACCTTGGGCAGGTCGGACTGCATGCGCTTGCCCAGGCCGGCGGCCAGAATGATGATGTTCAGCATGAAAAGACGCGTGGGTGTGGAATCGAAGGGCCCGGCCACATGGGCCGGGCCCGGGGGATGAGGGTGGACGAGCCTTAGGCGCGGGACCGTCGGGCGGTCTTCTTGGCCGCGGATTTCCCGGCCGGCGCCTTGCGCGCGGCGGCGGCCGGCTTCTGGCGGGCGGCGGTGGCCGGCTTCTGGCGGGCGGGAGCCGCACGCTTCGCGGCGGGGGCCGCCGCCTGCTCGGCGGAATCGGCCATGCCCTGCAGGCCTGCGGCGGTCGCGGTCGCCAGTTGCTCGAACTGCTGCTGCACCAGGTTCCACCAGTCGCCCGCCGCGCGGGCGTACTCCGCGCCGGCCGCATCCGCCTGCCCGGCGGAATCGGCGGTCGCCCCGGCGCCCGGAAAAGCGCCGCCGGCGAAGGATTTCAGAGTGCTCAGGGTGCTGCGCTGGATTTCCAGACCCTGGATGGTGTTGGCCAGCATCGTGGCGTTCAACTGCAGCCAGTTCTGCACCGTCTGCAGTTCGCGGATGCGCCTGTCGAGGTCTTCCAGCGACATCGGCGTGAGTTGCGCGGTATCCAGGCCGCTGGCGCCCGCCATGTTCTGCCAGGCCTGGCGCATCATGTCCAGGCCGGCGAACAGCGGATTGCGGGCGGCCTCGCCCTGCTGGCCGAAACCGGGCAGCACGAAAGGATTGGTGGAGTCTTGCGCCATGATGGATTGCCTCCGCCGGCACCATGCCGGGATGATTGAATCAGGATCTGTTCACGCCCGCGCAACGGCCGCCCCGCCGGAAGCGGCCAACAAGCGGTGCCGCAGCGAATCCAGGATGGACAACTCGGCCTCCAGCGTGAAGGCGCCATGGATGATCATATCCCACAGTTCCGCCATCGCCAGGCAGCGGAATTCGAGGACCTCGCCGTCCATGTTCCGGGGCGCGGCGCCCGCGTCCAGCACGCAATCGCTGAGCAGAACGTTCTCGACCTGGTAGCCGTCGTCCAGGCGGCGGTGCATGCGCAGCACCGTGCGCAGCGGTCCATGGGCGGCCAGCGCCACGGCCGGCAGGCCGGCTTCTTCCAGGGTTTCGCGCAACAGCGCGGATTCAGGATCCTCGCCCGCGGCGACCAGGCCGCCCGCCAAGGTGTCCCACAGGCCAGGATCGGTGGATTTGTTCAGGGCGCGGCGCGCCACCCACAGGCGTCCGTCCGGAGACCAGCCATTCAGGTGAACGGCCTGCGTCAGCAAGCCCAGGGGCCGCACGGCGCCGCGTTCGATGCGCCCCAGCGGCCGGCCTTCGGCCATGACGTCCAGCAGTTCGTCGCGCCAGGCGCGGATGCAGCCCGCGTCCCGCAGAGCCAGCGCCACGCCGCGCAACACGGCGTCGAGGTTCAGCCGCGCGGCGGGCGCGGCGGTGAAATGCACGGCTTCGGGTTCGACGTGGACGCCCGGCAGGCCGGCGACGGCCGCCAGCGCGGCCGGGCCGATCCAGCCCCCGACACGACCCGCGACGGTGGCCGGTCGGGCGCCCGCGGGCGGCAATTGCTGAGCGCGGCGGACCAGGCGCGCACTGCGCGCCTGGAGGTCGTCCGAGACAAAGGCCGCTGAAAAAGAATCCATCCGGGGATTGTAGTGGATGAGATCGGACACGGGACAGTCCCCCGCGGACTGTCCCGTGCCGATCGAATCGGAGCGCCTTGCAAGGCGCGACGTGGAGAGATGCCGCGGGCTGGAGATGCCCTGCCGATCGAATCGGAGCGCCTTGCAAGGCGCGACGTGGAGAGATGCCGCGGCTGGAGATGTGCCGTGCCTGATATGAATCCACGGATACCTGCGAGAGGCGGGGATTGGTGGAAACCCGGAAAAGCCGATGAACAGAACATGAACCGGCCTGCACAAGCCGTGACCAGTGGCTATAATCCCTTCAGGTTTATAAGGGTACCCAGGCCGCAGCTACCGCGACTTATTTTACGACCTGGCGATCCATCCATGTATGCAGGGCCCGGTTGTTCTCTCGCTCTTCTTTGACGAAAATCAACCCGCTCTGAAAAAATACACGCCAACAAAGGGACAACATGAAGATGTTCAGAGGGTCGTTGGGCATGATCGCGCTATCGTGGGCGGCAGCCGCAGGAGCAAAGGTTCAGGACATGCCGGGAGGTCCGGCGGTCAATCAATTGAACGTCACGGCGGGCGTCACCCCCATTTCCCGGGAAATCTACTCCCTGCACTGGACGATCCTGATCATCTGTACGCTGATCTTCATCGGCGTCTTCGGCGTCATGCTGTATTCCATCGTCCGCCACCGCAAGTCCAGGGGCTACAAAGCCGCCAAATTCGAGGAACATCTCGGCCTGGAGCTCACCTGGACGGTGATTCCCTTTCTGATCATCGTCGGCATGGCCATTCCGGCCACCCGCACCGTGGTCGCCATGAAGGACACCACCAGTGCCGACCTGACCGTAAAGGTCACCGGCTATCAGTGGAAGTGGGGGTATGAATACCTCGACGGGCCGGCGGCGGGCGTGCGCTTCCTGTCGAACCTGTCCACGCCGCAAGAGCAGCTCGACGGCAAGGCGCCCATCGGCAACACCTACCTGATGGAAGTCGACCAGCCCCTGGTGGTGCCGGCCAACCAGAAGGTCCGTATCGTGCTGACGGCCGCCGACGTGATCCACTCCTGGATGGTGCCCGAATTCGGCGTCAAGCAGGACGCCGTTCCGGGCTTCCTGCGCGACACCTGGTTCCGCGCCGAGAAACCCGGCATCTATCGCGGCCAGTGCGCCGAGCTCTGCGGCAAGAACCACGCCTACATGCCGATCGTGGTCGAAGTGAAGTCCCAGCAGGACTACACCCAGTGGGCCGAACAGCAGAAGTCCGCGATGGCGGCCGCCGCCGAGGACCCGAACAAGACCTGGTCCAAGGATGACCTGGTCGCCAAGGGCAAGCAGGTCTTCTCCACCACCTGCGTGGCCTGCCACCAGGCCAATGGCCAGGGAATCCCGGGCACATTCCCGGCCCTGAACGGGGACAAGTTCGTGCTGGGGCCGATGAAAGACCAGATCCTCACGGTCCTGAACGGGCATCCGGGCACGGCGATGGCCGCATTCCGCGACCAGCTCAGCGACACCCAGATCGCCTCGGTCATCACCTATACGCGCAACACCTGGGACAATACCGGCAAGGGCCAGGACCCCGTCGTCCAGCCCTCGGATGTCAAGGCCCTGCGCTGATCCGGACCGCAACCCACATGGCGAATTCACACAAAATTTCCTCGCGCCGCCCGGATGGCGGCGCGCTCCAGGAAGGAGGCATCCAATGAGCAGCGTCACGGTCGACCACATCCCGCCCCATGCCGGGCATGACGAACACGCCCACCACGTCCCGCGCGGCTGGCGGCGCTGGGTGTTCGCGACGAATCACAAGGACATCGGCACGATGTACCTGATCTTCTCGTTCTGCATGCTGCTGGAGGGCGGCACGCTCGCCCTGCTGCTGCGCACGGAACTGTTCGAGCCCGGCATCCAGTTCTTCCAGCCGGAACTGTTCAACCAGTTCACCACCATGCACGGGCTGATCATGATCTTCGGCGCGATCATGCCCGCCTTCGTGGGCTTCGCCAACTGGATGATCCCGCTGCAGATCGGCGCGTCCGACATGGCATTCGCGCGCATGAACAACTTCAGCTTCTGGCTGCTGCCGGTGGGCGCGATCCTGCTGACGACCTCGTTCTTCGTGCCGGGCGGGGCGAACGCCTCGGGCTGGACCATGTACGCGCCGCTGTCGCTGCAGATGGGCCCGGGCATGGACTTCGCGATCTTCGCCGTGCACATCCTGGGCGCCTCCTCGATCATGGGCGCGATCAACATCATCGTCACCATCCTGAACATGCGCGCGCCCGGCATGAGCCTGATGAAGATGCCGCTGTTCTGCTGGTCCTGGCTGGTCACGGCCTACCTGCTGCTGGCCGTGATGCCGGTACTGGCCGCCGCCGTCACCATGCTGCTGACCGACCGCCACTTCGGCACGCACTTCTTCAACGCCGCCGGCGGCGGCGACCCGGTGCTTTACCAGCACGTGTTCTGGTTCTTCGGCCACCCCGAGGTCTACATCATGATCCTGCCGGCCTTCGGGATCGTGTCGCAAATCATCCCGACCTTCGCCCGCAAGCGGCTGTTCGGCTACGCATCGATGGTGTATGCCATCTGCGCCATCGCCATCCTGTCCTTCCTGGTGTGGGCGCACCACATGTTCACCACCGGCATGCCGGTCACCGCCCAGCTGTTCTTCATGTACGGCACGATGCTGATCTCCATCCCCACCGGGGTCAAGGTCTTCAACTGGACGGCGACCATGTGGCGCGGCTCCATGACCTTCGAGACCCCGATGCTGTGGGCCGTGGGCTTCATCTTCGTGTTCGTCATCGGCGGCTTCACCGGGCTGGTGGTGGCCATCGCCCCGATCGACATCCAGCTCCAGGACACCTACTACGTGGTGGCGCACTTCCACTACGTGCTGGTGGCCGGCTCGCTGTTCGCCCTGTTCGGCGCCACCTATTACTGGCTGCCGAAATGGTGCGGCCACATGTACGACGAGCGCCTCGGCAAGTGGCACTTCTGGATGACGATGATCTCGTTCAACATCACCTTCTTCCCGATGCACTTCCTCGGTCTGGCCGGCATGCCGCGCCGCTACGCGGACTACGCCGCCCAGTTCACCGACTTCCACCAGATCGCCACGATCGGCGCCTACTGGTTCGGCCTGTCGCAGCTGCTGTTCGCCTACATCGTGATCAAGGCGTTCCGCGGCCACGGGGCCCCGGCGGCCGCCAGCCCCTGGGAAGGCGCCGAAGGCCTGGAATGGACGGTGCCCTCGCCCGCTCCCTACCATACCTTCGTGACGCCGCCCCAATACGAGGCCAGCCACTGAGATGCGCGACATGACCCCTGAACAACGCCGCCGCAATCGCCGCACCGGATGGATCCTGGCCCTGTTCGCCGTGGCCATCCTGGTCTGGACCTTCGTGCGCGCCAACCTGTACGGGGTCGTGTCATGACGGAACCACGCAACACCTTCCTGCGCTCCATGCGCACGGTCGCCTGGGCGTTCCTGGGGCTGCGCAAGCGCTCCGGCCACGACGAGGACCTGTCGCACTTGCGCCCGTCGCACCTGATCGCGGCGGGCCTGCTCAGCGGGGCGGTGTTCGTATTGCTGCTGATACTGGCCGTGCGCCTGGCGACGGCCTAGAAGACGGAAGATCCAGAGGAGAGACAACGATGACGACAGCCCAGATGGCCCACACCGGCGAGGCGCCCTACTACTATGTCCCGCCGGATTCGGTCCACCCGATCCGGGCCAGCCTGAGCATGCTGGCCACCCTGATCGGCGCGGCCCTGTGGGTCAACAGCTATGCGATCGGTCCCTGGCTCTGCCTGGCCGGCATCCTGAGCATGTTCGTCGTGCTCTACGGCTGGTTCGGCGACGCCATCCGCGAGTCCGAAGGCGGCCTGAACAGCCAGCGCATCGACCATTCCTACCGCTGGAGCATGGCCTGGTTCATCTTCTCCGAGGTCATGTTCTTCTCGGCCTTCTTCGGCTCGCTGTGGTATACCCGCGAAGTCACCACGCCGTGGCTGAGCAATCTGGACACCCAGACGCTGCTATGGCCGGGCTTCAGCGGCACCTGGCCGAACCAGGGCCCGGCCGGCACCATCGCGCCCTTCCGGACCGTGGGGCCGTTCTGGCTGCCCACCATCAACACCGCGCTGCTGCTGTCCTCCGGTGTCACCCTGACCATCGCCCACCACGCCCTGCGCGCGGCGCATCGATCCAGGGCGATTTTCTGGCTGGGTCTGACGGTGGTCCTGGGCTTCACTTTCGTCGCCTGCCAGGCCTACGAATACCACCACGCCTACACTGAACTGAACCTGCGCTTCACCTCGGGCGCCTACGGCGCGCTGTTCTACATGCTGACCGGCTTCCACGGCTTCCACGTGATCCTGGGCGCCACCATGCTGACCGTGATCTGGTTCCGCCTGGTGCGCGGCCACTTCACCGCCGACCACCACTTCGGCTTCGAGGGCGCCGCCTGGTACTGGCACTTCGTGGACGTGGTCTGGCTGGGCCTGTACATCTTCGTGTACTGGCTGTAGCCGATCCTCGGGGGGTTGCCGCAACCGCCAAGCGCCCCGCGGGGCGCCTGGATTCACCTGGCATGGCACAGGCCGCGGGGACTATCCCATGCCCGGGCCCGCGCCAACCTGCAGCCCGGTCGCGTCGATCCACCCCAGTGCATGCGCCAGCAGCAGGAATAGGAACAACAGGATCGACAAGCCCACCCGCCATGTCAGGGCCCAGGCCATCCGGTCGGTACGGCCCCGGTCCTGCATCAGATACTTCATGGCGGACCCCAGGCTGACCAGCACCCCCAGGAACAACACGACGATCAGAATCTTCATGGATATCCCCCGCAACCAGCATCCTGTTTGACCCATTCAAACAGAATGCTGGTGTCATGGATTGGAAATTCATTTCATGAAAACGCCGATGATCGCCGCCATGCATCGTTGCAAATCCCCGTGATAGCATCGGCTATCCCCGCGGTTTGCGCCTGGCCCGACAGCGATTCCGACATCTTTTTCATATTCATGAACTCCCGATCCATGACACTGGATGTAAACAACGTATGATCCCGCCGCAACCCGCAACCCGCACGAAGGCCGTCCTGGCCCTGGTCCTGCTGGTGCTGCTGGGGACGGCCTGCATCGGCGCCGGCCAATGGCAGTTGCGCCGCGCTCATGAACGCGAAGCGCTGCTGGCCGCCATCGAGGCGGGCCAAAGGGCGCCAACCCGGATGCTGGACGCGCGGCACCGCGACGGTCCCGACTGGCATCCGGCCAGCGTCCGCGGACACTGGCTCAACCCGTTTACTGTACTCCTGGACAATCGCAACCTCAAAGGTCGGCCCGGCCTGTGGGTGGCAACCCCGCTGGAACTGCGGGACAGTCCGGGCACCGCCGTGCTGGTGCTGCGCGGCTGGACGGCCCGCCCGCTGCCGCCCGCCTCGCTACCGGACCTGGAGGCCCCCCCCGGTACCGTCCTGGTCCAGGGCACGCTGCTGCATCGGGTGCCCCGCCTGTTCGACCTGGGCAGCCTGACGGGCCGGGCCGACACGAACCTGCCCAGGCCTTTCCCCGCCGCCGACGGCATTCCGCCGCGCGTGCAGAACCTGCCGCTGGACGCTCTGGCGGCGGCCACCGGCCTGGACCTGCTGCCGGTCGTGCTGCGGCAGGCGCCCACGCAGGACGCGGGTTTGATCCAGGACTGGCCCGGCCCCTCGACGAGCGCCGGCCAGAACTACAATTACGCCCTGCAATGGTTCAGCTTCGCCGCGATCGCGCTGATCGCGGCCGGCATCATGGCCTGGCGCGCCCTGCGCCGTTCCTCACCTTCCCCGCACGCATGACGACCGCCCCCGCCCGCCCCCGCTCCATCCGTCCCCTCATCGCCATCCTGCTGGTCTGCCTGGCTCCGGTGGCGTTCGCCCTGCTGGCCTACTACGTGCCATCCCTGGGCCTGCGCCCCGAGACGCGCACGCGCTACGGCCAGATCATCGAGCCGCAACGTCCCATCCCCGGCGATCTGGCCCTGCGGGACGTTCAGGGCCGTCCCTATGACCTGAACCAGCTCAAAGGCCAGTGGCTGCTGATCAGCACGGGCCCAGGCACCTGCCCGGAATCCTGCGTGCGCGGACTGTTCGTGCTGCGCAACTCACACGCCAGCCAAGGCAAGGAAGTCGACCGGCTGGAGCGCGTCTGGCTCATCACCGACGACGCGCCTCCCGCCCCCGTGGTCGGAGAGGCTTATGCCGGCACGCACGTCCTGCGCGCCGATCCCGCCCGACTGGCGGCCTGGCTGGCCCCCGACGCCGCTGACCCCGACGCCGCCCTGTCGCGTGGCCTCTGGATCGTAGACCCTCTGGGCCATCTGATGATGCGCTTCCCCGACGCGCAACAGCCCGAGGCCGTGCGCGACGACATCCGCACGCTGCTGAAGAACTCGCGGATCGGCTGATGAACCGCCCGGCCGCCGCCCCTTCCGCCGTCGGACCCGATCAGTCCCGGCCGCGCCTACTCCCGCGTTACCGCAAACTGGTGTTCCTGGCCTGGTTCCTGACGCTGGACCTGATCATGTTCGGCGCCTTCGTGCGCCTGACCGATTCCGGCCTGGGCTGCCCCGACTGGCCCGGCTGCTACGGCCATCTCAGCCCCCTGGGCGCCGGAGACCATATCCGCGCCGCCCTGGAGGCCATGCCCTACGGCCCGGTCAGCGCCTTCAAGGCCTGGATCGAGATGATCCACCGCTACGCGGGCGCCGTCCTGGGCATGATGATCATCGCCATCGCCGTATGCGCCTGGCGCCTGCGCCGCCAGCCTGGACGCAGCCCGGCGCTGGCCGGCGGCGTGCTGGTCATGGTATGCGTTCAGGGCGCCTTCGGCGCCTGGACCGTCACCCACCGGCTGATGCCGCTGGTGGTGACCACGCACCTGGTGCTGGGCATGGGCCTGCTGGCCCTGATGACCTGGCTGGCCGCCCGCGAAAAGGCCCACGCCCCCGTCCCCGACGATCCGGGCGCCGGCCGCGCTTGGATGATCCTGGGGCTGGCCGTGCTGTTCCTGCAGATCGCCCTGGGCGGCTGGGTCAGCACCAATTACGCGGCCCTGGCCTGCATGGATTTCCCCACCTGTCACGGTGCCTGGCTGCCGCCCATGGATTTCCGCGAGGGCTACGCCCTGCTGCGCGGACTGGGGCAGGTTTCGTCCGGCGAGATCATCTCCCAGGACGCGCTCACCGCCATCCACTGGACCCACCGCAACTTCGCCTTCCTCGTCATTGCCCTGCTGGGCGTCCTGGCCTGGCGCTGGCGCCGCACGCCCGGCCTGGCCGGCCCGGCGCGCCTGCTGCTGGCCCTGCTGGCCCTGCAACTGCTGACCGGACTGACCACGATCTTCTTCCAGTGGCCCCTGTTGATCGCGGTGATGCACAACGGCGGAGCCGCCGGCCTGGTCCTGGTGGGCGTCACGCTGCTGTGGCGCCTGTCCCGGGCCGGCGCACACGCCCGGGGCAGGGAAACCCATTAGTCGCGGCGCGCCCCGAAGCGCCTAGAATGCCAACATGACCACCGCCGCCGCCACCCGCCGATCTCCTTCCCTGCTGCGCCAGTACCTGGCGCTGACCAAGCCGCGCGTCACGCAGCTGGCCGTATTCTGCGCGGTGATCGGCATGTTCCTGGCCACGCCGGGCCTGCCCGACCCCTGGCTGGCGCTGAGCGCCACGGTGGGCATCTGGCTGCTGTCGGCGGCCGCCTTTTCCATCAACTGCCTGGTCGAACGCGAAACCGACGCGCGCATGCTGCGCACGGCGCGGCGCGGCACGGCCTCCGGCCAGATCGGCAGCCATCAGGTCCTGCTGATGGCCGGGATCCTGGGCGGCGCCGGCATGTGGATCCTGCACACCCAGGTCAATGCGCTGACCATGTGGCTGACCTTCGCCAGCTTCGTCGGCTACGCCCTGATCTACACCGCCATCCTGAAGCCCCTCACGCCGCAGAACATCGTCATCGGTGGCCTGTCGGGCGCGATGCCGCCGGCCCTGGGCTGGGCCGCCATGGCCGACGCCGTGCCGGCCGAGGCCTGGCTGCTGGTGCTGATCATCTTCATCTGGACGCCACCCCACTTCTGGGCGCTGGCCCTGTACCGCCACCACGACTACGAAAAATCCGGCCTGCCCATGCTGCCGGTCACGCATGGCCAGAATTTCACCCAGCTGCACATCCTGCTCTACAGCATCGCGCTGTTCGCGGCTTCCATGATGCCCTACGTCGTGCGCATGAGCGGCCCCGCCTACCTGGCCGCCGCCTGCCTGCTCAGCGGCCGCTTCGTGTGGCAATCTCTTGCGCTATATCGAAGCTACTCGGATGCCAGGGCGCGTAAACTGTTCCATTATTCGATCCTGTATCTGGCGCTGCTGTTCGCCGCGCTGCTGCTGGATCACTGGGTCGGCCTGGTTCTGGGAAACCTCTGAACGAATCCTCCTGGTCCGACCCGGCGGAACCCCGACCCGGGCGCGCGCCTCGGCGCCGCCCCGGCCGATTCACCGACCTGGATGATGGATCATGCCGTTCTCAATCCCCCGCCGCAGGCTCCTGGCCTGCGCCCTCGCCGCCTTGCCCCTCGCCCTGGCCCTGCCGGGCTGCACCTCGAAGGTCGAGCCTCTGCCCTTCGAGGGCAACGACATCACCGGATCCCAGTTGGGACGCGACCTGGACATGATCGACGCCACGGGCCAGCGGCGCACGCTGGCGGACTTCCGGGGCAAGGTCCTGCTGGTGTTCTTCGGCTACACGCAATGTCCGGACGTCTGCCCCACCGCCATGGCGCAGGCCGCCCAGGCCATGCAGCTGCTGGGCGACCAGGCCCGCGACGTGCGCGTCATCATGGTCTCGGTGGACCCCGCGCGCGACACGCCTGAAGTCCTGGGCGCCTACGTGCGGGCCTTCGACCCGTCCTTCATCGGCCTGACGGGTACCCCGGAACAGCTGGACAAGACCGCGCGCTCCTTCAAGGCCTTCTACGCCAAGGAACCCGGGCCGACGCCCGAGCACTATGCCATGAATCATTCGTCGGCCTTCTACCTGATCGATGGCGAGGGCGAGGCCCGCGCCCTGCTCGGGCCGTCCCTGACGCCCGAGGACATGGCCCACGACATCAAGCTGCTGCTGTAGGCGGCGCATCGGCCTCGGTTCGACGAGACGCGTCCGGCTCCAGGCCGGCGGGGTCGGCCTCGCCGGAGGCCGGAGACTCCCCGGCATCGGCCGGCGCTTCCGCCGCCACGATCCGGCCGAGGTCCGGCAGGCGTTCGTGCTGGCGCTCGCCGGACTCGAACTGCCGCCAGACCTCCACCGCCCGCAGACGCTGGCGCACGATCTGGTCGATCTTCTCGCGCAGCATCGGATACTGCCGCAGCAGTCGCTTGAAGTCGCGCTCCTGCAGCATCAGCAGGCGACTGTACCCGAGCGACCGCGCCCGCGCCTGAAAATCCTGGTCCATGGCCAGCGCCATTTCCCCGAAGATCTGGCCGCTGCCCAACTCGGCCACGGTGCCGTCCGGCAGGTCCAGGACCACAGCGCCCGAAGCCACGAAATACATGGCGTGGCTGCGCCCGAAGCGGGTGGGGATTTCCTGGCCCGGCACGACCAGGCGGGGCTTGAGCACGCGGCGGATGGCCGCCATGGTCCTCTCGTCCATGCCCTCGAACATCGACACCCGCTGCACCAGTGCCGCCGCGCTCATGGTGATGTCCAGCACGCCGCTTTTCTCCAGCTTCCCCCAGCGTGCGTCCGTCTGCTGGATCAGGTCGGAATAGGTTTCCCCGCTGATGAGGTTGTGCGCCAGCATGTCGCGGTAACGGATGCGCTCCATGGCGCGCGCCATGCGCGCGAGATAGGCTTCCTGGAGATACTGGGCGTAGTTTGGATATTGCAGCGCCAGGGCCTGCAACGCGCCTTCCAGCAGCGTCAGGCGGCGCTGATGCGCGGCCACGATGATTTCCGTGACCTCCGACCCCAGCAGCGGCTGCACGTCGGTCCGGGCGAACTGGATCAGGCGCCGCGCCACGGACCACTTGCACATCAGGTTCGTGAACCGCTGGGCCAGTTCGCGCACCAGCCAGCCCTGCCAGCCGGTCAGGTGATGCAGGCGCAGCGCCAGCCGCAGCGAATGCGAATAGCGCAGGTCGCCATCGATCGCGGCCTCGAAGCCGCGCAGGCCGCCCGAGCGCACCGCGTCCCCCAGCCGCTCCGCGCGCGCCAGCAGGGACTCGGCCGTACGCCAGTCCACGACCTGGGCCTTGAGGGTCTCGAAGAACATCTCTTCCTCGCGGCCCGCCAGCATGCCCATGCCGACGGCGACCTTCTGGTCCAGGGACAGCTGATGCACCTGCGAGGCGTCCATGCTGGCCTGGCTGGCGTCGAACACCGCGTGCAGACGCTCCAGGACCTCGCCGCCGATGTGCTCGTTGTGGGCGATGTCATCGATCTTCAGGCGCAGGGCTTCGAGTTCCACCACCTGGGCCTGATCGCGCAGCGTCCGGTCCACCGGCGAGAGCTGGTTCAGCCCCAGCCGGTGGATCAGCGGCCGCAGGGTCAGGCCGTTGATGAACAGCGTCATGAGCACGAAGCCGGTCGTGGCCACGGCGATGAACTGCCGCGCCTCGTGAGGCACCGCCGGCTGTTCCGTGACGGCCAGCGCCAGCGCCAGGGATACGGCCCCGCGCAGGCCGCCCAGCAGCATCACGGCCCGATAGGACGGACTCACCTCGGTGCTGAGCCGCAGGCGCCCCAGCAGGGGCAGCAGGCCGTAGACGATCACCGCGCGCGCGCACAGCGTGACGATGAACACGACCAGGATCAGCAGGACCTCCATCCAGGTGATTTCCGCCATCATGCGCGGGATCAGCATGGCGGCGAACAGGAAGATCAGGGAATTGGCCCAGAAGCCGAATTGCGCCCAGGCGCCTTCGAGCTGTTCGAAGGTCGTGGGCGACATGCGTGTACGGCCGCTGGAGCCCACCACCAGGCCCGCGATCACGGTGGCCACAACCCCCGACACCCCCAGGTAATGCTCCGCGACGAAGAAAGTCAGATAGGCCAGCGCCACGGTCAGCGTGACCTCGGCCGCGGGCCAGCCACGCAGCCAGCGGAACAGCTCGATGGCCGACCGCCCCATGACCAGGCCGGCCAGACCGCCGCCCAGGAAACTGATCGTGAAGCCGCGGAAGATCTCCGTCACGGCGGGGGTGGTGCCGCCGAACAGGACGCTGAGCAGCACCGAATACAAGGCGATCGAGGCCGCGTCATTGAACAGGGCCTCGCCCTCGACCAGGGTCGTGAGGCGGCGCGGCGCGCCGACCTCGCGGAAGATGCCCACGACCGCCACCGGGTCGGTGGTGGCCACAATGGCGCCCAGCATCAAACAGACCACCAGCCCGTAAGTGGAGATTGCCGCCAGCGAAAAGCCGACCGCCACGGTGCAGACCACCACGGCCACGATGGCCATCACCAGGATCGGGCTGATATCGTCCAGCAGCCGCCGCAGGTTCGTCGCCAGCGCGGTCTCGAACAGCAGCACGGGCAGGAAGACGAACAGGAACGTTTCGGATGAAATCTCGAAATGCTGCAACGTGTCCAGGAAGTCGGCCACGACGCCCGGCGCCCAGCCGTGCACATGGATGACGACGCCCAGGACGAAGCCGACGATGGCCAGCAGCACGGAATAGGGCAGACGCAAGCGCCCCGCCAGGGGGGGCATGAAGGACACCAGGGCCAGGAGGCCAGCCAGGCCGAACACCAAGAGGCCGATTTTCATGGGCATGTGGCAGAAATGGAGTCACCAGTATGCCATGTTACCCGGCGACTCCCTGCCTCACTAGACATAATGGTCGCTCGTTAAGCGGAAGCGGCCCGTCTCCTGTATCGTGGATTGCGCGCTCTCACGAGGGTGCCGAGCCACATGCGGCGTGGCGGACCAGCCGCAAACCGTATGGAGACGAGCCATGGACAACGATATCAGATTCTATGTCGGCCTGGACGTGCATAAGGACAGTACGGCGGTTGCTGTGTGCGAGCCAGGGCGTGAGGCGAGCCGCTTCGTGGGTTCCGTCGGGCCTGATCTGCAGCAGGTGCTCAAGGTGCTGCATCGGTATGGCAACGCGGCGCAGGTAAGCGTGGTCTACGAAGCGGGCCCGACGGGCTACGGACTGCAGCGGGCGCTCGCAGCGCGTGGCTACCGATGCGAGATCATCGCGCCATCGCTCATTCCCCGGCGGGCGGGTGAACGCGTCAAGACCGACCGGCGCGATTGTGCCCGTTTGGCCGAACTGTCTCGCGCCGGTGAACTCAAAGCCATCTGGGTACCCGATGCGGCTCATGAAGCAATCCGCAACCTGTGGCGGGCTCGAGAAGATGCGGTCGATGCCCGTGTGAAGGCGCGCCAGCAACTGAAGGCGTTCCTGCTGCGTGCCGGGCGTCTGTACGAGGGCAAGACGGCCTGGACAAAGATGCACGAACGCTGGATTGCGGACCAACGATTTGATGAACCCGCCGACCAGATTGCGCTGACTGAGTATCAGCTGGCTGTGCAGGCGGCCGATGAGCGGGTGCGGCGGCTGACCAACGCGCTGGAGCAAAGTGCCGCCGACTGGCAGTTTGCGCCTACCGTGGCAGCCTTGCGGGCGCTACGCGGCATCGATACGGTCAGCGCCATCGGGCTGGTGTGCGAGATCGGTGACATCAACCGCTTTGCCACGGCGCGTCAACTTATGGGCTACCTGGGGCTGGTGCCCTCGGAGCATTCCAGCGGCGGCACGGTCAGGCGTGGCTCGATTACCAAGACGGGCAACGCCCACGCCCGGCGGCTGCTCACCGAGGCGGCGTGGAATTACCGTTTCCCGGCGCGCATGAGCAATGTCTTGCGCATGCGCAGTCGGGATCTTGCCCCCGAGATTCGCAACCATGCCTGGAAGGCGCAGTTGCGCCTGTGTGCGCGCTTCTCCCAGCTCGCGCACCGAGGCATGCAGCCGAACAAGGTTTGCGTGGCCGTGGCCCGTGAATTGGCTGGTTTTATTTGGGCGATCGCCCGCCAGGGCGCAATCCGTCAGCAGTAACCGGAGAGCAGTGGTACGAGGCGATGCGGTACGAATCACGATAGGAAGAATCCTCGAGAACACAATCAACAGAACCCCACGGGGCAACCTGCGTCACTAGAGCGAGGCAGCTTCCACGACGGATCGATGCACGGTGGTAACCAACCCACGGATATCAGTCTGATCCATCGTCGCAGCAGCAGACTGGTGCCGCATCGCCCCGTACCACTGAGCATCAACAGATAAAATCATTTTTATTTCTATTGACAGAAAGCGACCATATCAGTGTCCTGTCTGGCTAATTCCGATCCTTACCTTCGGCGTCTGGGCTCGCCATGCATCCGAATTCAAGTGACCAAACTAACCAGACAGGACACTAGAAAAAAGCCGCCCTGATCGCGGAGCGTCCGCCGACTCGACAGATCCGATCCCCAATAGCTGTAATGTGTTTATCTTGCGCACCTCAGCGTGATCGCACGGCCGGGCTACCGGCCACACATTCTCCATCCCGCATGATCAGGTCAAATCCGGCATCGTCATATTTCTATCAAAATATCAGCGGTGATGACAGGCGACCTGCTGCATCCGCCTTCCATCGCCGGTATGGGACGCGCCTCTGGGCGTCAACTCGGGGAGGACCTCTCGGCAGATGTCCGTCGCAAGCGGACAGCGAGTGTGGAACGGGCACCCGGCGGGGGGATGGGCGGGACTCGGAGGCTCGCCCTGCAGAAGGGCTCGCTCGATGCGGACTCCCGGGCGCGCTTGCGGAACCGCGGAGAGCAGGATCTCCGTATAAGGGTGCAGCGAGCGGGAAAAAAGAGTGTCCCGATCAGCGATTTCGACGATGTGCCCCAGATACATCACAGCCACACGATGGCTGATATGGCGAACCACCGCCAGATCGTGTGCCACGAACAGATAAGCGACCCCCAAGTCGCGCTGCAGATCAGTCAACAAATTGATGACCTGTGCCTGCACAGAGACATCCAGCGCCGAAACCGGTTCATCACAGACAATGATTTTCGGCTGTAGTGCAAGACTGCGTGCAATGCCCAGGCGCTGGCGCTGGCCTCCAGAAAACTCGTGCGGATACCGATCAATCGCTTCCGGACGCAATCCGACCTTGGAGAACAGCCACGCGACACGGTCCGCACGCCCACGCGCCGTCCGAGTATCGGCGCCCTGGAAATTCAGCATCGGCTCAGCCACGATCTGCCCCGCTGTCATGCGCGGGTTTAATGAAGCATAGGGATCCTGGAAAATAATCTGCATATCCCGACGTCGCTCACGCAGATCCTCCTGGCTCAGACCCATGATCTCTTCACCATTCAGCAGAATGGAGCCCGACGTAGGCGGAATGAGGCGCAAGACCGATTTTCCGGTCGTGGACTTGCCGCATCCGGACTCCCCCACCAATGCCAATGTCTCGCCCGGCATCACACTAAAGGAAATATCATCGACCGCGCGAATCACAGGCGGCTGCGATCCAAACCAGACATGCGAGCCTTGGTAGTACTTCTTGAGATGGCGAACCTCAAGCACCGGCACCGGCCCATCTTGCCGGCCCCGTGTGTCGGAGGGAGCTACCGAACCGGCAGCAATCTGACACCCTCCGGGTGGTTCACCACAGCCGACATGCGCTGTCACGCCATCATCGGGAGCCTCTCGTTCCCCTGCCATGACGTGGATCCTGCCAGCCGCGACAACCCTATCATGCTCAAAACAAGCCACAAAGCGGCCATGACTGTCCTCCACCAGAGGCGGCACGGCAGAGCGGCAACGGTCCGTCGCAAAAGGGCAACGCGGGGCAAAGCTGCATCCAGGCCCCAGATCATGCAAGGCGGGTACCAACCCCGGAATCTCCTCGAGACGCCCCACTCCTGCATTGATCGACGGCATGGCTGCAAGCAGCGCGCGCGTATATGGATGCATGGGTCGCTCAAAGATGTCCCGGACCGGAGCTTCTTCGACTTTGCGGCCAGCGTACATCACCACCACGCGATCACAGGACTCGGCCACCACGCCCAAATCATGGGCCCGCGCTTTTGGCCTCATTGACCTTCAGGCGCAGCTTGGCGTACAGCCGTCGCAATAGACCCATTACCCGCTCGCCCGCCCGACGACTGCCAACATAGACGTTACAGTCATCGGCGTAGCGCACGAAGCAATGCCCCCGGCACTCCAGCTCACGATCCACCTCATCGAGCAAGACGTTGGCCAGCAACGGCGAGAGCGGCCCGCCTTGCGGCGTGCCCTCATACCGTTCGATGACCACACCACCCTCCATGATGCCGCTGTTCAGATACGCACGGATCAGCCGGATGACTCCAGCTTCCGGGATACGTTTCCGTAAGCGGTCAATCAGGATGTCGTGGTTGACCCGGTCAAAGAACTTCTCCAGATCCACGTCCACCACAATACGACGACCGGACTGCACATACGACTGAGCGGCAAGTACCGCATCATGCGCACGCCGCCCCGGCCTGAAGCCGTAGCTGTGTTCGCTGAAGGTGGGGTCAAGCAAGGGTTGCAGCACTTGCAGCAGTGCCTGCTGGATCAGTCGATCCGTCACCGTCGGGATGCCCAGCTCGCGCTGGCCGCCGTCGGGCTTCGGGATCATCACCCGCCGCACCGGACTGGGCCGGTACGTTCCCGCCAGCAGCGCTTCACGGATGGCAGGCCAGGCTGCCACCAGGTGGCCGGCGGTCTGGTCAATGTCCAGGCCATCCACTCCAGCGGCGCCTTTATTGGCCCGCACCCGCTTGAATGCCGCTTGCAGGTTCTCCCTCGTCAACGCCGCCACCAGCAGCGTTGACCCTGTATCCTCATTGCCATGTCGCGGGCATCCTGTTTCCTCGCTGGCTGAATCACCTGCGGCTTCACCGCAGGCTACGCCCGCCCGCTCCACCGACGTGGACATCTGAGGCAATACAAGCTGCATCGACATGTCGAGCAATACTCCTTCTCGTTTGGTCCTTCGCCGCCTCGCTCTCAGCCTCACCGGCCCCGCTACCACGACTACTACGACCGCTGCTGAGACCTCGCTCCGGCTCGACGCCGTTACCCTTTCAGGATCAAGGCGAGGCGTCCCCAGATAAGAGCGCACTCCTTCATCGCACAACCGCCGCATCTACGCCGCTTCGCCTTGGTCACGAGAGCTTTGCGGTTTGTGGCCCGCTCGCCCTGCTCGGCAGCGCCTTCTATGCAGTTCTTGTTCATCGGCTCACGATTTACGCTTCACGCTTCCTCCCCACGCTCGGTCACCCTCGCGCAGTTGCGCTTCACTTCGCTCGTTGTGACCAACTCGCGGCGGGACTCGCACCCGCAGGAGTACGCCCATGCTGGGCGTACCACAAAAAAAGGGATGCCAAGCGGCATCCCGTGAACATCCGCTTCGATAGGGAGGGGAAGAGGAGAAGCAGAAGCGGACGACAGAACGGCCGGGCCGGCGAAGCCGGCGCGCGTTCATGAAGGATTGGGCCGCCAGAAGCGCGGAAAGTTCACGGCCCGGACGGGAAAGATGCAAGCGAATATGACCGGACGGGACAGCGGGTGGCGGCACGGCACGGAAGGCCGATGCCGGACGCGCGCGCAGGAAGCGGATCACCCGGAAGGCTCAGGCTGCCTGGAAATCCGCCTGGCGATCGCTCAGGGCGGCGCGCAGCTTTTTCAGGGCGGCCGATTCGATCTGGCGGACCCGTTCGGCGGAAATGCCGTATTCTTCGGCCAGTTCATGCAGCGTGGCGCCGCCGTCATCGGCCAGCCAGCGGGCGCGGACGATATGCTGGGAACGCGCGTCCAGTGAAGACAGCGCGTATTCCAGCCCCTCGCCCTGCAGCGCGTCCATGCCGCGCCGCGCCAGTACCTGAGCGGGTTCCTGGGCCTCGTCGGCCAGCCAGTCGGACGGCGCGTAACGGTCTTCGTCGTCGGCCGGCGCATCCAGGGCGCAGTCGCCGCCCGACAGGCGGACTTCCATTTCGGCGACGTCTTCCGGACGCACGTCGAGTTCGCGGGCGATGTCGGCGACCTGGTCCGGCCCCAGGCTGCGGCCGTCGGGCCGCATGCGGCGCAGGTTGAAGAACAGCTTGCGCTGCGCCTTGGTGGTGGCGATCTTGACCAGGCGCCAGTTGCGTACCACGTATTCATGGATCTCGGCACGGATCCAGTGCACGGCGAAGGACACCAGGCGCACCCCGCGGTCGGGATCGAAGCGGCGCACGGCCTTCATCAGACCGATGTTGCCCTCCTGGATCAGATCCGCGTGCGCCAGGCCGTAGCCCAGGTACTGGCGGGCGATGGAGACCACCAGCCGCAAATGCGACAGAACCAGGTCGCGCGCGGCGTCCAGGTCGTTGTGGTCGCGCAGGCGCCGTCCCAGGTCGGCTTCCTGATCGGCGGTCAGCATCGGCAGCCGGTTGACGGCGCCGATGTAGGCGTCGATGGTACCGAGCGCGCCAGGATTGCCGATCGCCAGCGAAAGCCGGGACGGCGCGAGCGACAGGGCGGACGAAGAGGGGGTCATGGTGACAAGATCCTCGTACTGAATGAAATCATGTTAGCACTCCATTAGGAAGAGTGCTAATTTCAAGGTAACAAAGCTTAGGCGGCCCGCCCGCGGGAAAGTTCCCCGGACTCAGGGCAATTCCAGGTCAGCCACCAGCGGGGCGTGGTCCGACAGTTTCTTCCAGGGCGAGCCGTGCAACACCCGCGCGCGCCGCACGGCGAAGCCGCGCTGGTAGATGCGATCCAGCCGCAGCCAGGGGAACACGGACGGGAAGGTCCGGGGCGGCGGCGTCAGGCGCGCATGGCCGTTCATGGACAGCTCGGGTGCCTGGCGCAGCACCTGGCCCGGCAGCCAGGCCAGGCGTTCACGCAGGCGGGAGACGGTACGGCGCAGCCGGTAGATCTCGTCCGACCCTTGCGGCGCGGCGGCGAAGACCTCGACCAGGCCCAGCTGCTCGACAAACAGCGGCGCCAGGCGATTGTTCCAGTCGTTGAAGTCGCCGGCGATCAGCAGCGGCTCGTGCGCGGGCACCAGGCGCTGGATACGGTCGGCCAGCGCCTGCACCTGGCGTGACCGCCCCCCCGCCAGCAGGCCCAGGTGCACCACCAGGCAATGCACCGGCACGTCGCCGACCCGCACCACGCCATGCAGCAGGCCGCGCTGCTCCAGGCGATGGTCGGAGACGTCCTGGTTCTCGTAGTACAGGATGGGGTAGCGCGACAGCAGTGCGTTGCCGTGGTCGGTCGCCTGGCGCACGGCGTTGCAACCGTAGGCGGCCTGCATGCGCAGGGCCGCCGCCAGGGACTCGTGCTGCGCGTCCAGGCTGCCACGCACGCGGTTGCGGCCCTGGACTTCCTGCAGGAACAGCAGGTCGGGCCGCAGGCCGTACAGGCCCAGCCGCAGGTCGGCCAGCGATTCCCGCCCACCCGTGGCCGAACGGCCCTTGTGGATGTTGTAGCTGACGATCCGCAGGGCGGGCATGGCTGGCCCCTTACTTGGCTTCCGTCTGGCGCAGGCGGATGTGCAGCTCGCGCAGCTGCTTCTCGTCCACGGCCGACGGCGCCTGCGTCAGCAGGCACTGGGCGCGCTGCGTCTTGGGGAAGGCGATCACGTCGCGGATGGATTCCGCGCCCGCCATCAGCGTCACCAGACGATCCAGGCCGAAGGCCAGGCCGCCATGCGGCGGCGCGCCGTACTGCAGAGCATCGAGCAGGAAGCCGAACTTCAGGCGGGCTTCTTCCTCGTCGATCTTCAGGGCCTTGAAGACCTTGCGCTGGACATCGGCGCGGTGGATGCGCTCGGACCCGCCGCCGACTTCCCAGCCGTTCATGACCATGTCGTAGGCCCGCGCCAGCGCCTTGCCGGGAGCGGACTCCAACAGGTCCTCGTGGCCCGGCTTGGGGCAGGTGAAGGGATGGTGCGCGGCCGTGTAGCGGCCTTCGCCCTCGTCGTATTCGAACATGGGGAAGTCCACCACCCACAGCGGCTTCCAGCCCGGCTCGAACAGGCCGTTGGCACGGCCGAACTCGCTCTGGCCGATCTTCACGCGCAGGGCGCCGATGGCGTCGGCGACGATCTTGGCGCGATCGGCTCCGAAGAAAATCAGGTCGCCGCTCCGCGCGCCGGTGCGCTCGATCAGGGCGCGCAAGGCGTCGGCGTGAATGTTCTTGACGATGGGCGACTGCAGGCCCTCGGGGATCGCGGCGGCGTCGTTGACCTTGATGTAGGCCAGGCCGCGCGCGCCGTAGATGCCGACGAACTGAGTGTAGGCGTCGATCTCGCTGCGCGGCAGGCTGGCGCCGCCGGGCACGCGCAGGGCCACCACGCGGCAGGCCGGGTCGTTGGCCGGGCCGGCGAAGACCTTGAAGCCCACGTCGCGCATCAGGTCGGCCACGTCGGTGAATTCCAGCTTCACGCGCAGGTCGGGCTTGTCGGAACCGAAGCGGCGCATGGCTTCTTCCCAGCTCATGACGGGGAAGGGATCGGGCAGCGCCACGTCCAGCACCTGGCGATAGATTTCACGCACCATGCCTTCGAAGATCTCGCGGATCTGGACCTCGTCCAGGAAGGAGGTTTCGCAATCGATCTGGGTGAATTCCGGCTGGCGGTCGGCGCGCAGATCCTCATCGCGGAAGCACTTGGTGATCTGATAATAGCGGTCGAAGCCGGACACCATCAGCATCTGCTTGAACAGCTGCGGCGACTGGGGCAGCGCGAAGAATTCGCCCGGATTCACGCGCGAGGGCACCAGGTAGTCGCGCGCGCCTTCCGGCGTGCTGCGGGTCAGCATCGGGGTCTCGATGTCGATGAAACCCAAGGCGTCCAGATAGTTGCGCGCCACCATGGACACGCGATAGCGCAGCATCAGGTTGCGTTGCATCTGCGGCCGGCGCAGATCCAGCACCCGGTGCGTCAGGCGCGTCGTCTCGGACAGATTGTCGTCGTCGAGCTGGAACGGCGGCGTGACCGAAGGGTTGAGGATATCGATCTCGCGGCAGAGGATTTCGATCTCGCCCGAGAGCAGATCGGGATTGGTGGTCCCGGCGGGGCGCAGGCGCACCAGGCCGGTGATCCGCAGGCAGTATTCATTGCGGATCCGCTCGGCGGTCTCGAACGCGGCCTCGTTGTCCGGGTCCACCACCACCTGGGCCAGTCCCGCGCGGTCGCGCAGGTCGATGAAAATCACGCCGCCATGGTCGCGGCGGCGATGCACCCAGCCGAACAGGGTCACGGTCTGGTCGAGGTGGGCTTTGGACACCTCGCCGGTGTAGCAAGTGCGGTTCAAGAATGGCTCCGTCAGAGGAATTGTTCGAGTTTCAATGGGCCTGCCCGCCGGGGGATTCCACGGCCGGCAGATCCATCTGTGTCTGGGGCGGCAGGCCGGGCGGCGCCACCACCCCCATGGACACGATGTATTTCAGTGCCGTTTCCACCGACATGTCGAGCACCTGGACATCGGCGCGCGGCATCATCAGGAAGAAGCCCGACGTCGGGTTGGGCGTCGTGGGCACGTAGACGCTGACGAAATCGCCGTCCAGCAGCGCGGCGATCTCGGTGCAGGGGATCCCGGTCAGGAAACCGATAGTCCAGGCGCCCTGGCGCGGATACTGCACCAGCACGGCTTCCCGGAAGGCCTGGCCGTTGGGCGCGAACACGGTGTCGCTGACCTGCTTGACCGAATTATAAATGGAGCGCACCAGAGGGATGCGGCCCAGCAGGGATTCCCAGCGCGACAGAATGGCGCGGCCGATGAAATTTGCGCAAAACAACCCCGTGACGAGGATGACCACCAGGACCAGCGCCAGTTCGAAGCCCGGGATCGCCACCCCGAACAGGGCCTCGGGGGAGAGGAACGACGGCACCAGGGAGCCGAGCGTGCCGGCCAGCACGGTCAGCACCCAGACCGTGGCCACCAGCGGCAGCCAGATCAGCAGACCGGTGATGAAGTAGCGTTTGAGAAAGCGCATGGGTTCCAGGCGTCAGCCCGACGTCGAGGCGGGCGCGGTGCCGCCGGAGGCGGGCGCGGCGCTCGACGAGGCCCCGCCCGCCGGGTCGGCGGATTTCGGGGCGGATTTCCCGCCCCCGCGAAAATCGGTTTCGTACCAGCCGGAGCCTTTCAGGCGGAACCCGGCGGCCGTCACCTGCTTTTCATAGGTGTCCTGGCCGCAGGCCGGGCAGGTCTTCAGCGGCGGATCCGAGATTTTCCGCAGCACGTCCTGCTCATGACCGCAGCGGCTGCAACGATAGGCGTAGATAGGCACAGCAATTCCAAATGAATCAACCGCCTGGATTTTAATCCTTTTAGGACAAGCGCTTCTGCCACTGAAACAACTCTCCACCGCGGCTTGCGGGCCGCCCGGATTCAACTGAACGAGTTGGGCAGCAGGAACATCACGGCGGCCACCAGCGTCGGTACGGCGGCCGCCCCCAGCAGCTTCAGCGGCGAAATCGAGCCGTCGCCAAAACAGCCCTTCAGAATGGAGAAACCGGCCGGGTTGGGCGCATTGGCGATCACGGTCAGGCCGCCGCCCGTCACGGCGCCGGCCACCAGCATGTAGCGCCAGAGCTCACCGGTGCCTTCGACCAGCGAACCCAGGTAGGTCAGGGCCGCGTTGTCGGTGACCGCCGTCAGAGCCGTGGCCCCCAGATACAGGACGTAGGGCGACAGGCCCCCCAGCAGGTCCTGGAGCCACCATTGCTGCAGGCCGCCCAGCACCACCAGGCCCGCCAGGAAGAAGCCGACCATCAGGCCTTCGCGCAGCAGCAGGGGCGACTGGTGCCGCTTGTAGGCATGGGCATAGCCGATGAACAGCACCAGCAGGGCCATGAAGATCTGCATGTGATGCGAAGCCAGCACCACGCCCAGCAGGAACAGCACATGCACGGCCATGACCACCGGGGACACCGGCGGCCGGCGCTCGCTTTCGTCCGCCTGGACGCCGATGCTGCCGTTGAGCAGGAAGGGTCGGCAGATCAGCGTCAGGATCAGGCCATTGAGCAGCACGGCCATCGCCGCGCGCCAGCCGAAATGGGTCGCCATGAAGGCCGTGTCCCAGCCGAAGGTATGGGCCACCATCAGCACCGGCGGCGCGGCGTAGGCCGTCAGCACCCCTCCGATGGACACATTGACGAACAGCACGCCGACGGCCAGGTACTTGAACCCGTCCTGGCCGGGCCGGCGGAAATAGGCCTGGCGCAGCAGCAGGGCGGCCAGGGTCATGGCGGCCGGCTCCGTGATCAGCGATCCCGCCAGCGGCACCAGGGTCATGATGACGAAGAAGCGCGACAGTTCGCGGGCCGCCGGCAACAGGCGCGACACCCCGTCGACCAACAGGCGGACCAGTTCGATGATGGGCCGGCTGGCCGCCACCACCATGATCACGAAGACGAAGGCCGGCTCGGTGAAGTTGCGCGTGTCGAGATATTCGACCGCCCCCTTCACCCCCAGGGTCAGTCCCATCCACACGAACAGCGCACAGGCCCAGACGCCGAACACGGCTTCGACTTCCGACAGCAGGTGCCACAGGCCCGCGTGCGGCCCGCCCTTGTTGGCCAGGCGGGCGAAAGCGGGTACGGAGAACGTGTGGATGATGGCGATGGCAAACAGAATGCTTGCCACGACCTCGGTATGACTGACCATGTCCGGGTCCTGTGTGAGAGGCTGAAAGGAGATTCAGGCACCGCCCAGAATCAGGCGCGCGCCCTTTTCGGCAATCATGATCGTCGGCGAGTTGGTGTTGCCCGAAGTGATGACCGGCATGATGGACGCGTCGATTACCCGCAGGCTTTCCAGCCCCCGGACGCGCAGTTCCGGATCCACCACGGCCAACGGATCGACGCCCATTTTACATGTCCCCACCGGATGGAAAATGGTGGTACCGATGTCGCCCGCCGCGGCTTCCAGCGCTTCCCGGGTCTGGACGGCATCGCCCGGCAGATATTCGCTGGGCCGATAGCGCGCCAGGGCGGGCTGGGCCATGATGCGCCGCGTCAGGCGCAGGGCGTCGGTCGCCACGGCGCGGTCCTCCGGGGTCTGCAGGTAATTGCAGAGGATGTCCGGCGCGTCGGCGGCGTTGGGCGAAACGATGCGCACGTGGCCCCGGCTGCCAGGCTGCAGATTGCAGACCGAGGCCGTCAGGGCCGGGAAGTCGTGCAGCGGGTCGCCGAACTTGTCCAGCGACAGGGGCTGGACGTGGTATTCCAGGTTGGGACGGGGCCGCGACGGATCCGAACGCGCGAAGGCCCCCAGTTGCGAGGGCGCCATGGACAGCGGCCCGCTGCGGAACAAGGCATATTGCAGGCCCATCGAGGCCTTGCCCCACCAGGAATGGACCAGGGTGTTCAGGGTGCGGGCGCCTTGCAGGCGGTAGATCATGCGCAGCTGGAGATGGTCCTGGAGATTTTCGCCCACGCCGGGCAGGTCCAGCACCATCGGGATGCCGAGCTTGCGCAGGCGCTCGGCGGAACCGACGCCGGAGACCTGGAGCAGCTGGGGCGAACCGATCGCCCCGGCCGCCAGGATGAGTTCCCGCCGCGCCGTGGCATGCAGGCGACCGCCGTCCGCCACGCACTCGACCCCGGTGGCGCGGCGCCCGGAAAAGCGGATGCGCTCCACCCGGACGCCGGTCATCACACGCAGCGTGTCCCGGTGCATGACGGGGCGCAGGAAGGCCTTGGCCGCGTTCCAGCGCACGCCCCGGCGCTGGTTGACCTCGAAGTAATCGCAGCCGGCGTTGTCGCCCCGGTTGAAGTCGTCGGTGCGCTCGATACCCGCCTGGGCCGCCGCGTCGCGGAAGGCGTCCAGCACGTCCCAGCGCAGGCGCTGGGGCTCGACCCGCCAGGTGCCCGAGGCGCCGTGGAATTCGCTGGCCCCCGCATGGTGGTCCTCGACGTCGCGGAACAGCGGCAGCACGTCGGCCCAGGCCCAGCCCGGATTGCCCATCGCCGCCCAGCCGTCGTAGTCGGCGGCCTGGCCGCGCAGATAAAGCATGCCGTTGATCGAGGACGAGCCGCCCAGCACCCGGCCGCGCGGGTAGCCCAGGGAGCGGTAGTTCAGGCCCGGATCCGGCAGGGTGTGGTAGCACCAGTCCGTGCGCGGATTGCCGATGCAGTACAGATAGCCGACCGGAATGTGGATCCAGCGCCAGTCGTCGGCGCCGCCCGCCTCGAGCAGCAGGACGCGGTGTTCGCGCGACAGGCGGTTCGCCAGCAGGCAGCCGGCCGAACCGGCCCCCACGATGACGTAATCGAATTCCAGCGCGGCGGCGTCCGGCGTTGTTGCGGTCATGACGTGCGGTCTCCTGCGGGGCCGTCGGGCGGCCTCGTCGTTTTGCTGGAAACAGTCTATCCGCAACGCCGGACCGGCGCCAGGCGGTCCGGGATCGCCCGCGGCCCGCCGCCTGCGTCCACGGACCTACAGCCAGGGGCGCAAGACCGTGCCCGCCAGGGCGGCGGCGATCAGCAGCACGCCCACCTGCATGTTGGAGCGGAACAGCCGCAGGCCGCGTTCCGGGTGACGCACGTCGAAGACGCACATCTGCCAGATGAAATGCGCGATGATGACGGCCATGACCAGGTAGTAGGGCCAATCCAGGCCCATGCCCCAGCCGGCCGCCAGCCACAAGGCCGCCGTGGCGGCGTACATGCCGCCGATCCATGCCTTGCCCTGGTCGCCGAAGCGCATGGCGACCGATTTCAGGCCCAGCATGCGGTCATCGCGCAGATCGATGTAGGCGTAGATGGCGTCGTAGCCGATCTGCCACAGCACCGCGCCAAACCACATGGCCACGGCGGTCCAGGGCACGATGTCGCGCGTGTCGGACCAGGCCATCAGCATGCCCCAGTTGAAGGCCGCCCCCAGCACGGCCTGCGGCCAGTAGGTGTAGCGCTTGCACAAGGGATAGATCACCACCAGCGGCATCAACGCCAGCGCCAGCCAGCGACTGGTGGCGTTGATGGCCAGCAGCAGCGTGGCGCTGACCAGGATCTGCGCGGCAGCGAACCACAGCGCCGCCCGCAGCGTGAGCTGGCCGCTGGTCAGGGGCCGGAAACGCGTGCGTTCGACGCGGTGATCGAAATCCCGGTCGAAGATATCGTTGAAGGTGCAGCCCACACCGCGCATCAGCAGCGCGCCCAGAGAGAACACCACGAGACGCCACAGAGTCGGCCACCCGTCGGCCGCCTGCACCAGCGCGGCCAGCGCCGGCAGCAGGGTCAGCCAGGTGCCGACGGGCCGGTCCAGCCGGCACAGCCGCGCATACGGCCCCCAGGACGCGGGCAGCCAGCGGGCCACCCAGTCGTCGAAACGCATGTCCGACAGGTCGGGACCGGTCCGTCCCGTCCCGGTGGGGGTGCCGCCCGCCATCATCCGCGCGCGGGCGCCGGACCGATGAGCTCGCCCAGTGTGCGCACGCCGGCGCGGATGCGGTCTTCGGGCACGGTGACGAAACTGAGGCGCAAGGTGTTGACCGGCGCATCGACGGCGTAGAACGGCGCACCCGGCACGAAGGCCACATTGCGCTGGATCGCCGCCTGCAGCAATTGCGTGGTGTCGATGGAGTCACGCAGCGTGACCCAGATGAACATGCCGCCTTCCGGGCGCGTCCAGTGGGCGTCGGACGGGAAATATTCCTGCAGCGCGTCGAGCATATAGCCGCACTGGCGGCGGTAGAGTTCGCGCACTTTCGGCAGGTGTTCGCGCAGGAAGCCGCTGCGCACGGCCTCGTACACCGCCATCTGTGTGACGGTGGCGGTGTGCAGGTCGGTGGCCTGCTTGATCTGCACCAGCTTGGAGATGATGTGGCGCGGCGCCACGACGTAGCCCAGGCGCATGCCGGGCGCCAGGACCTTGGAGAATGTGCCCAGCCGGATCACGGTGGCGCCCGCCGGACGGCCCAGTTCGAGCAGGCCGGGCTGCGGCTCGCCCGCGTAGCGCAGTTCGCCGTAGGGGTCGTCCTCGATGATGGGCAGGCCCAGGCGGGCGCAGCGCTCGACCAGAGCTTGGCGGCGCGCGCGATCCAGCGTCAGGCCGGTGGGATTCTGGAAATTGGGCAGCACGTAGATGAAGCGCGCATCGCGCACCAGATCGTCGCTCAGGGCGTCGGGCACCAGGCCCAGCGCGTCGGTGGGCACAGCCCGGTATTCAGGCTGGAATTGGGAAAACGACTGCAAGGCGCCCAGGTAGCTGGGGGCCTCGACCAGCACGGGCGAGCCCTCGTCGATAAACAGCTTGCCCAGCATGTCCAGCGCCTGCTGCGAACCCGACACGATCAGGACTTCCTCGGGATCGATGTCCAGCCCCGGGCGCGACAGGTCCTGGGCCACCCACTCGCGCAGCGGCGTGTAGCCCTCGGTACGGCCGTACTGCAGCGCCGTGGCGCCCTGGGTGGACAGCACCCGGTCGAAGGCCGCCCTCAGCTCGGGGATCGGGAACCCCTCGGGCGAAGGCAGGCCGCCGGCGAACGAGATGACCTCGGGCCGTTCGGTGATCTTGAGGATTTCGCGGATGGCCGAACTGGTGAGCTGGTTGGCGCGTTGGGAAAAGAGCGTGCGGGAAACGGACGTGTCCATGATTGATTCCGAATGGAAGCCTGCCTTGTGGGCCGACTGACTGGAAATCGCCGGCCGGCCCGGATCCGCGGGCGGTCGGCGCAGGTGAAGCTTTCTATATTAAATCAAGCGCGCCCGGGAGGCCATGGGGAGCCCTGTCCAATATCAGATGAGTCTGAAGGGGGCCTGGTGATTCCAACATCAGATGAGTCTGGAGCTTTGGCCGCGGGTCGTCGATCATCGGGAGATGATCTTGACCTTACACGACGAACGGCTCACCAGCCTGGAGAGCCTGGAACAATTCCTGGCCGGCACCGCTGGCCTGGAGCCACAGGTCGCCGCTGGCACCCAAGCGCAGCGCCAGGTGCACGTCCTGTCGGTGCTGCAGCGCTTTCGATACCCCTCGCTCACTCGCGTCCAGAAGGGACTGGTCATCCGCTACCTGCTCGCGACCAGTGGCTACTCACGCCAGCACCTGAGCCGATTGATCGCCCGATTCCGCGATCACACCCCGCTTGGGCAGCGCCACGCGCCCGCGCACGGCTTTACGCGCCGCTACACCGAGGGGGACATCACCGCGCTGGCCAGGCTCGATGCCCTGCACGAGAACCTGAGCGGGGCGGCCACTCGCCACCTGTGCCAACGCGCCTGGCTGGTCTACGGCGACGCGCGCTATGAGCGCCTGGCCACGATCTCCGTCTCCCACCTGTACAACCTACGCCACCAGGCGCGCTACCGGCAGACGCGCGGCCACTGGGAGCCGACCCGACCCAGCCGAGCCGTCTCCATCGCGATCAGGAAGGCCCCCGAGCCCGCAGGCCGCGCAGGCTTCATTCGCATCGACAGCGTGCACCAGGGCGACTACGACGGCATCAAGGGCGTGTACTACATCGACGCCGTGGATTGCATCACCCAGTGGCAGGTCGTCGCCTGTTGCGAACGCATCTCCGAGGCGTTCCTGCTGCCCGTGCTCGAACAGATGCTCGCCTGCTTCCCGTTTCGCATCCGCGGGGTTCATGCCGATAACGGCGGCGAATACATCAACCACCGCGTGGCCGCCCTGCTCGACAAGCTGAACGCCGAGTTCACCAAGTCCAGGCCCCGCCACACCAACGACAATGCCCTGGTCGAGGCCAAGAACGGCGTGGTCATCCGGCGCACCTTCGGCTACGCCCACATCCCGCAAAAGCACGCCCGGCCCATCAACGCGTTCTGTGAGCAGCACCTCGTGCCCTACCTGAACATGCACCGCCCTTGCCTGTTCCCCGAACAGACGATCGATGCCAAAGGCAAGATCCGCACCACCTACCCTCAAGCGCTCGTGCGAACCCCGCTGGAGAAGCTGCACAGTCTGCCGGCGCCTGCCCGTGGGCTCAAGCCCGGTATCACCCTACAGAGCCTGCTCATCCAGGCGCGGGCCATGAGTGATAATGAAGCCGCCGAACAGCTGCAAAAGGCACGCTCGGCGCTGTTTGCAACCATCCATCGACGATCCGCCGCCAAGGCCGCCTGAACAGCCTGTTCTCTGCAAGTTCAGACTCATCTACGGTTTGGAAAAGACTTGGGGTGGGCCGGGATACGGATCAGTCCCTGCGGGCCGGTCCATGACTGGCGATCGGAGCGGCCGATCAGTTCGGCCGCGCCGCGCCGATGAAAATGGCGGGATCCACCCGCGCGTCGTTCAGGCTGACATTCCAGTGCAGATGCGGCCCCGTGGCGCGTCCGGTGGCGCCCACCCTGCCCACCACGGCGCCGCGCGCGACTTCGTCGCCCACTTTCACGTCGATGGCCGACAGGTGGCAGAACATGCTGATGAAGCCCTGCCCATGGTCCACGAACACGGTCTTGCCGTTGAAGAAATAATCCCCCACCAGCGCCACGCGGCCGGCGGCCGGCGCCTTGACGGGCGTGCCGGCCGGCACGGCGAAATCCAGCCCCGAGTGCGGGTTGCGTTCCTCGCCATTGAAGAAGCGCCGCAGACCGAACGGACTGGAAAGGCGCCCGCCGACGGGGCGGTCCAGCATGACATTGCTCGGCACGACGCCGTCCCGGTACGTGCGATAGGCGGCCAATTGCAAGTCGAGCTCGCGCTCGATCCGCCTGAGGTCGTCGGGATCGGGCGAGACCTGCCGGCGGTTCTTCAGCGTGATGTGCTGGGCCGCGTATTGCTTGGCGCGGACCTCGAATGCGGCCGTCGGCCGGCCTTGCACCTGCACGGCCTGGCGGCCTGGCCTGGTGTCCAGCGGGACGCCCACCAGGGCGATCCAGCGCTGATCGCTGTCGCGGATCACCATGACGCGCCGGCCCGCATAACTGGCCCGCGGCGCCTGGGCGGCCCCTCCCAGCGGCACCACCGCCACCCCTCCCGGCACAGGCACGTCGAGCGTGCGGGCGATATAGCCTTGCGCGGCGGCCGGCGCGCCCGTCAGGGCCGCGGCAGACAGCGCCAGGCCCGCGACCAGGCGCCGTGGATTCGGGCTGCGGAGTGGATTCGGACTACAGATACGCATGCGTTCGCACTATTCCTTCTTTGGCGGAAATTGTATCCATCTCCTCGTTCCGAGGCTCGATCCGGCGGGTGAGGTGCGCCAGCGCCTCCTCGACCTGATCGATCAGGATCAGGCACAGGTCGCCGGGCTCCAGGGCGTCCAGCGCGGTGTCGATGGCCAGGAACTCGCCATGGATCTCCTCCAGGCGGCTCATGCGCCGGGCCGACCCCAGGCCCTCGCGCAGCAGGGCCAGGACCTCGCCATCGCCGCGTCCGCGCTGACACTGGTCCTGGTACAGGACGACCGTATCGAACACGTCGCCCAGGATCTCCGTCTGGCGGCGGATGTCCTGGTCGCGCCGGTCCCCCGCTCCGCTGATCACCACGGTGCGGCGCCGCGCGGGCATGGTCTCCACGGCCTCCGCCAACGCCAGGATCGCGTCCGGATTGTGGCCGTAGTCGGCGATCAGCGTGGCGCCCCGGTGGTCGAACACGTTGAAGCGGCCCGGCACGGTCCCGGCGTCGTTGACGAACGAGGCCAGGCCCGCCTGGATGCGCACCCAGTCCACCCCCAGAGCCCAGGCCGCGGCGGCGGCGGCCATGGCGTTCTCGACCTGAAAGCCGATGCTCCCGGCGCGGGTCAGGGGCACGGCGGCCAGTTCGATACGGGTCTCGATGCCGGCTTCCGCGAACACCAGGTCGCCCTGGTCGACGAACACTACCCGCCCCCTCTGCGCCCGGTGGGTCTCGATCACCGGATGACGGCCGTCGCGGGCGAAGAAGGTGACCCGGCCGGTGCAGCCGGACGCCATCCGGGCGACGATGGGGTCCTGGGCGTTGAGGACGACCATGCCCGTGGATGCCACATTCTCGACGATGACGCGCTTGACGATGGCCAGGTCCTCGACCGTGCTGATGTAGTTCAGCCCCAGGTGGTCGCCGATCCCGATGTTGGTCACCACGGCCACGTCGCAGCGGTCGAAAGCCAGACCCTCGCGCAGGATGCCGCCGCGCGCGGTCTCGAAGACCGCCATGTCCACGTCCGGATGCAGCAGCACGTTGCGCGCGCTGCGCGGCCCGCTGCAGTCGCCCGTGTCGATGCGCCGGCCGCCGACGTAGACGCCATCGGAATTGGTCATGCCCACGCAAGCGCCCGACTGGCCGCACAGGTGCGCAAGCAGCCGCACGGTCGTGGTCTTGCCATTGGTGCCCGTCACCGCCACCACCGGAATCCGGCCCGTTTCACCGGGAGGGAACAACATGTCGATGATGGCGCCGCCCACGTCGCGCCCCGTGCCGAAGGACGGATTCAGGTGCATGCGCAGGCCGGGCGCCGCGTTGACCTCGACGACGCAGCCGGTCTCGGCCGTCAGCGGCTGGTAGACGTCCCGGCCCACCACGTCGATGCCGCAGATGTCCAGGCCCACCATGCGCGCCGCCATGACGGCGCTGGCCGCCAGGTCCGGGTGCACGTGATCGGTCACGTCCGTGGCGGTCCCGCCCGTGCTCAGGTTGGCATTGTTGCGCAATACCACGCAGACACCAGGCGCCGGAACCGATCCGGGGTCGAAGCCCTGGGAGGCCAGGGTATTCAGGGCGATCTCGTCGAGCCGGATGCGCGTCAGGGACGTGCCATGGCCTTCGCCGCGCAGCGGATCCTGGTTGATCTGCTCGACCAGTTCCGCGATGGTGCGATAGCCGTCGCCCACCACCTGGGGCGGATCGCGCCGCGCCGCCGCGACCAGGCGATCCCCCACCACCAGCAGGCGAAAGTCGTGGCCGGGGAAATAACGCTCCACCAGCACGCCCGAGCCGTGCGCACGGGCCACGGCATAGGCGGCCATCACCGGCTCGCGCCCCTGCACGTTCACCGCCACGCCCTTGCCCTGGTTACCGTCCAACGGCTTGATCACGACCGGGCCGCCGATCTCACGAGCGGCGGCCCAGGCGTCCTCGGCATCCTCCACGCAGCGGCCCTGCGGCACCGAAACGCCGGCGGAAGCAAGCAGCGCCTTGGTCAGTGACTTGTCCTGGGCGATGGCCTCGGCGATGGCCCCGCTGGCATCGGTCTCGGCCGCCTGGATGCGGCGCTGGCGACGCCCCCAGCCGAACTGCACCAGGCTGCCCTCGGTCAGGCGCCGGAACGGGATGCCCCGGCGCACGGCGGCCTGCACGATGGCGCCGGTACTGGGCCCCAGCCGCATGTCCTCGTACATGGCCTTCAGTTCGGCGATCGTCGCGCCCGTGTCGAAAGGCTCGTCCCGCAGCGTGGCCATGCACAGCGCCAGCGCCCGGTCGAACGCCAGACGACCGACGGCCTCCTCGACGTACTCGATCGCTACCTGGTAGATGCCTGGCTCCAGGGTCTGCGCGACGCGGCAGAAGGCCACGGGGCAGCCCGCCTGGGTCTGCAGCCGCAAGGCTGCGGCCGCCAGGATGTGCGCCAATGAATGGGTGCCTTCCAGACCCGGGGGACGGGGCAGGTCGAGGTCCGGAAAGCGCGCGCGCAGGCGCGTTTCGAACGCGTCCATGTCACCGATCGCGCGCTCGCTTTCGGAACAGGCGACGATGGCTTCGATCGCGGTCTGGCGAGACCACAGATTGGGCCCGCGCAGGGCCCGGACTCGGGAGACTTCCATGATGGCCAATGTCCTTGGAGGGTAAGGGAGGGTCCGACGGCCGTCCAGCCGGGCCCGGAAGGGATGAGTGTCGTGTACAGGCCCTAGGCGGCGAGCGGTGGCTCATCGGGTATCCGGCGGGCGTTCCAGGTGCGCAGGCCGATGCGCATGCGCTCGACGTCCAGCCCCAGCGCCCAGGCCACGGCCAGGGCCGCCAGCACCGGCGCCGGCCCGTCGGCATCGATCGCCGGGGCCAGTTCGTCCAGACCGATCACCGGGATCTGGACTCCGTCCTCGGCCAGCACCGCCATGCCTCTGTGCACGGACACGGCGCGGCCCCCGGCGTCCAGGTGAGCGCGCAGGGCGGCCCCGTCGGGATCCAGGCCGTAGCACACCACGGTCCCGTCGCACAACGGCGCCAGTTCGGCCGTCAGAGAGTCGTCCGCGTTCAGGACGGCCGTCCCGCCCGGCAGGACGACATCGACCTGGGTACGGAAGATCCGCGCGAGCTGTTCCGGCGTTTCCATGTAGAACTCCGGCCAGGTCACGCCCAGGTCGATGCCGGTGACCACGCCGACCAGGCAGCGATCGTAGGCCAGGCCCTCGCCCAGGATGGCGCGGCCGCCGTTCTCGATCACGGCGTACTCAACCGCCCGGTTCAGCAGGACGCGGCGCGAGGCATCCCAGCACGCGGAATCCTGCGCCGTCACCCGGGCCGCCCCCATGAACAGCCCCTCGGACGAGGCCAGTCCCACCACGCGACCGGCCAGGCGCAACAGGTGCGCGACCAGGTGCGCGACCGCCGCGGTATGCCGGCTGCCGCTGATCCCGATCACCGGAATGCGCCCGTCCTCGGGCGCGGGAAACAGGTCGTCGATGATGGCGCGGCCGACCGGCCGGGGCTTGCCCACGGCGGGCTTCAGGTGCATCAGCAGGCCCGGACCGGCGTTGACCTCGACGATGGCCCCCCGCTGCTCGTCCAGAGGCCGCGAAATGTCGCGCGCCACCAGATCGATCCCGGCGATGTCCAGCCCCACCACGCGAGCCGCCAGCGCCACCTGCGCGGCCACCTCGGGATGCACATCATCGGTGACGTCGATGGACACGTTGCCGCTGCGCTGGACGAGCACCGCGCGGCCTCGCTCGGGAATGGCGTCGCCGCGCAGGCCCTGGCGTTCCAGCTCCAGGCGGGCCGCTGAATCCAGGCGGATGAAATTCAGCGGATGGTCCTCGTCGCGGCCGCGGCGGGGATCGGAATTGAGCTGGCTCTCGATCAGCTGCAGCACGGTGGACGTCCCGTCGCCCACCACCATCGCGGCCTCGCCACGCGCGGCGGCCACCACACGACCGCCCACCACCAGCAGGCGGTGCTCGTCGCCCTGTATGAAGCGCTCGACCATGACGCCGCTGCCCTCGTCCACCGCCACGGCATAGGCGGCCTCGATCTGTTCGCGCGTATTCAGGCAGGTGAAGACGCCGCGCCCGTGGTTGCCGTCCGAGGGTTTGATCACCACCGGCAGCCCCAGTTCCTGCGCCATGTCCCAGGCATCGGCGGCGCTGTCCACCAGGCGGCCCTCGGGCACCGGCACGCCGCAGGACTGCAACAGCCGACGGGTCAGATCCTTGTCGCGCGAGATGCTTTCCGCGATGGCGCTGGTGCGGCTGGTTTCCGCCGTCCAGATCCGCCGCTGGCGGGCGCCGTAGCCCAGCTGCAGCAGGTTGGCGTCGCTCAGGCGGATCGCCGGGATGTCGCGGTCGTCGGCCGCGTCCACGATGCATGCCGTGCTGGGACCCAGGCTCAGGGAATCGGCCAGGTCCTTCAGCCGCTCGACCGCGTCGGTCACGTCGAAGGGCCGGTCCTCGATGGCGGCCATGACCAGGTCGCGCGCGACGTGCAGCGCCTCGCGCGTCAGCGGCTCGTGCCAGGCGCGCACGATCACCTTGTAGACGCCGCGCAACGGCGTTTCCCGCGCGCGCCCGAGCCCGCCCGGCATGCCGGCCAGGCTCTGCAATTCCAGCGTGACGTGCTCCAGGATGTGGGCCGGCCAGGTGCCTTCGCGCACCCGCTTGAGGAAGCCGCCCCGCTCGCCCACGCTGCAGCGGTGCTCGACCAGGGACGGCAGCCAGGCGCTCAGGCGTTCGTAGAAGCCGGGGATAAGGTTGGAAGGACAGTCCTCGAGATCGTGGATGTCCACCAGCGCCTCGATGACGGGCCGGTAGGCCCAGATGTTCGGCCCCCGCAAATGCACCATATTGAGAAACTCAATATTCTTCTCGTTCATGATCGAACCATGCGTCAGGTGCCGGGGCCGGCGAAAACGGCCATCTTTCCCGGTGACCGCTGAAAAACATCGGCACACATATTAATCTCGCCCTTGTTGCGCGGCATAGAAAAAAAGTTGAAAATTGTGACGCGATTTCCTACGCTGAAAATATCCTGAAAGCGCGCTGACAGGCCCCTGAACACCGCCCCGATCCACCCGCGCCCCGATCCGCGACATCCCCCTCGACCATCCCCGTTCATGCAGGGCCTCCCCTCCGATTTCTCGCCGGCCGATCCGTGCCCGCCGGGCCCGCCCGAGCCGTGGCGCACCGTCCTGGCCGCGCAGCTCGCCGCCGATGAACGCATCCTGGGCTGGCTGCGCACCGACCTGGACGCCCATCTGCGCTACGGCGACGGGTTGATCGTCCTGACCGACCGCCGCTGGCTGGCCTGCGGAGCCGACGCCCAGGCCAGCCGATCCTGGCCGCTGCGCCCCGATCTGGAGGCACGGCTGCAGGACCACGCCGGGGTGGGCAGCCTGGAACTGACCGACGGCCACGCCCGCCTGGCGCGCTGGCGCTACACACTGGAACGCCAGCCCGAGGCCCAGCGCCTGGCGGCCGCCTGGCAGGCCCTGCGCGAACCGGCGATCGAGGCGTCCGCCGACACGCACGCCGCCGCCCCGGCGCCGGCCGCTCCGCGCGCCAGTTCCCTGTTCCGCCTGTGGCGCTTCGCCCGTCCCTACGGGCGGCAACTGGCCGCCGGCCTGATCCTGACCCTGGCGGCCACGGCAGCCTCGCTGGTCCCGCCCTATCTCACCATGCCGCTGATGGACGACGTGCTGATCCCGTTCCAGAACGGAATCCCGATCGACTACCACCTGGTGACGCTCTACCTGGGCGGCCTGCTGGCCTCCTCGATCCTCGCCTGGGGGCTGGGCTGGGCACGCAGCGCCATCCTGGCCTGGGTCAGCGAACGCATCGGCGCCGACCTGCGCACCGCCACCTACCAGCACCTGCAGCAACTGTCCTTGCAGTACTTCGGCGGCAAGCGCACCGGCGACCTGATCGCCCGCATCGGTTCGGAGTCCGACCGCATCTGCCTGTTCCTGTCCCTGCACCTGCTGGACTTCGTCACCGACGTGCTGATGATCGTGATGACGGCGGCCGTTCTGCTGACGATCGATCCGCTGCTGGCGCTGGCAACGCTGGCGCCGCTGCCGCTGATCCTGTGGATGATCCACTGGGTGCGAGACCGCCTGCGCCACGGCTTCGAGAAGGCCGATCGTGTCTGGTCGGACATCACCAACGTGCTGGCCGACACCATCCCCGGCATCCGCGTGGTCAAGGCCTTCGCCCAGGAACGCCGGGAAGTCGCGCGCTTCCGCGAGGCCAACGACCGCAACCTGGCCATCAATGACCGCGTCAACGCTCTCTGGTCGCTATTCACGCCCACGATCACGCTGCTCACGGAGCTGGGCCTGCTGGTGGTGTGGATCTTCGGCATCTGGCTGGTGTCCAGGGGATCGATCACCGTCGGCGTGCTGACCGCGTTCCTGGCCTACATCAGCCGCTTCTACGTGCGCCTGGACTCCATGAGCCGCATCGTCTCGACCACCCAGCGGGCCGCGGCGGGCGCCAAGCGCATCTTCGACATCCTCGACCACATCTCCAGCGTGCCGGAGCCCGCCACGCCCCACCGCGCCAGACACGTCCAGGGCCGCATCGAACTCAGCCACGTCAGCTTCCGCTACGGCAGCCGCACGGTGATCCACGACCTGAGCCTGGACATCGCCCCGGGCGAGATGGTCGGCCTGGTCGGCCACAGCGGATCGGGCAAGAGCACCCTGGTCAACCTGATCTGCCGCTTCTACGACGTATCCGGCGGGGCCATCCGCCTGGACGGCACGGACATCCGCCGCTATGCCATCGCCGACTACCGCCGCCGCATCGGCCTGGTGCTGCAGGAGCCCTTCCTGTTCTACGGCACGGTGGCGGAAAACATCGCCTACGGCCGCCCGGACGCCAGCCGTGCGGAGATAGTCGCCGCCGCCCGCGCCGCCCATGCCCACGAATTCATCCTGCGCCTGCCGCACGGCTACGACTCACTGGTCGGCGAGCGCGGCCAGGCCCTTTCCGGGGGCGAGCGCCAGCGCATCTCCATCGCCCGCGCGCTGCTGATCGATCCGCCCATCCTGATCCTGGACGAGGCCACCTCGTCCGTGGACACCACCACGGAAAACGAGATCCAGAAGGCGCTGGACAACCTGGTGCGCGGCCGCACGACGATCTCCATCGCCCACCGCCTCAGCACGCTGCGCGAGGCCGACCGCCTGGTGGTCATGGACCGCGGGCGGATCGTGGAAATCGGCCGCCACGAGGAACTGCTGGCCCGCGACGGCGCCTATGCGCGGCTCCACCGGGCCCAGCTGCAGGGCCAGTCCCCGATGGACCCTCCCGGCTGGGACGAGGCCGACGACACGGAGGAGACTTCCGATGCGTCCTGACACCGCGCCGGCGGATGCCGGCATCCGCCCCTCGCCTGCCCGGGCAGGCGATCCGGCGCCCATCCGCCCGGACTGGTCGCTGGCGCGCGACGCCTTCGGCCGGCTGATCCTCGCCCGTCCCGGGCAAGCCGACACGCCGGTGACGCCGGTCCGCGGCTTTCCCTTCACCGCGCCCGACGAAGGCATCGCCCTGATCGGTGCCCAAGGCCAGGAACTGGCCTGGATCGAACGCCTGGACGCGCTGCCGGCTGAAACGCGACGCCCGGTGGACGAGGAACTGGCGCAGCGGGAATTCAGGCCGGAGATCCTGCGCATCCGCCACGCCTCGACCTGGGCGACGCCCAGCCACTGGGACGTGGACACGGACCGGGGGCCGACCCGCCTGACCCTGAAGGCCGAGGAGGACATTCGCCGCCTGCCGGCCTCGTCCCTGCTGATCGTCGACGCCCACGGCGTGCAGTTCCTGGTGCGCGACACGGCGGCGCTGGACAAGGCCAGCCGCCGCATCCTGGATCATTTCCTGTAGGCTCCGGGGGAGCCGGGCGCGGACCGCGCAGGCATGGAAAAATCCGGGCTCCGGAAGCCGGCGTCAGGGAATGACCCCCCGCCGCCGTAGCGCCTCGATATCGACCGGGCTTCTGCCAAATTCCTGGAGTATTTCCACCGTATGCGCGCCCGGGACGGATATGGGGCCGGATTTCGCCGGCGTACGGCTGAATCGCGGTACGGGGGCGGGATGCACGATGCCATCGGTCTCGATGAACGTCCGGCGGGCGACATGATGGGGATGCCGAGGCGCTTCTTCGAAATCCAGCACGGGCGCGAAGCAGGCGTCGGTGCCTTCCAGCAGCCGGCACCACTCGTCGCGGGTCTTGCCGGCGAACAACCGCTCGAGTTTGGCGCGCAGCGCGGCCCACTGGCCCCGGTCCCACTGCGCGCCAAACGCCTCGTCCTCAATGCCGCACAAGGCCAGCAGCAGTTCATAGAAGGCGGGCTCGATCGCGCCGACGGAAACGTACTTGCCGTCGGCGCATCGATAGCAGCCATAGAAATGCGCCCCGCCGTCCAGCATGTTCGCCTGACGCTCGTTGATCCAGCGCCCCTTCGCCAGCATGCCATGGTATCCCGTGGCGAGAGCGGCGGCGCCATCGGAGATCGCCGCGTCGATCACCTGGCCCGTCCCGCTGTCGCGCGCCTCGAGCAAGGCGCATACGACGCCGAAGGCCAGCATCATCCCGCCGCCGCCGATATCCCCCACGAGATGCAGGGGGGGCGCGGGCGGACGATCGGCATGACCCATCGCATGCAAAGCGCCGGAAAGGGCGATGTAGTTCAGATCGTGGCCCGCGGCCCGCGCCAAGGGCCCCGTCTGGCCCCAGCCCGTCATGCGCCCGTAGACGAGCCCGGGATTGCGTGCCAGGCAGACGTCAGGCCCCAGGCCCAGCCGCTCCATCACGCCAGGCCTGAAGCCCTCGATGAGGGCATCGCATTCCGCCACGATGTCCAGGACGATCCCGGCGGCGCCCGGGGCCTTCAAATCCAGTGCGAGGCTGCGCCGCCCGCGATCCACGATCGTACCGCCCCCACCCAGGAAGCCCGGGGTCTTGCGGTCCACCCGGATCACCTCGGCGCCCATGTCCGCGAACATCATCGCGCAAAAGGGCGCGGGCCCTATGCCGGCAATCTCCAGGATCCGGTAGCCCGCCAAGGGACCGCTGGCCCCGCCTCCCCGTGCATGTCCCCGAGCCACGGCTCACCCCGCCTCGGGAGGATTCGGCTCCCTGAGCACGATCAGGGCGTCGAGAATACGCCACGAGGCGCCTCCTTCAGCGCACACGAGCGGGTTGACGTCGATCTCCGCGATCACATCGCGGTTGGCATGCACGAATGCGCTGAATCCGGAGACCAGCGCGGCAAGCGCGCCGACATCCGCGGGTGGCCTGCCTCTGGCGCCGTGCAGCAATGCCGCGCCTCGAAGCCGTTCGATCATTTCCCGCGCCTCCTCCACGCCGAAGGGGGGCAGGCGCATGACGATGTCGTTCGCGATCTCGACGAATATGCCGCCGATGCCCACGACCACCACCGGACCGAACTCGGGGTCGGTATTGGCGCCCAGGATCAGTTCCTGTTCGAACCGGACCCGTTCCTGGACCAGGACGCGCACCGGACCGGTCTCCCCCGTCAAGGCGCGGATACGGCTCTGGATCGCCTCGAACGCGGACTCGAGCGCGGCCTCGTCGGGCACGTCCAGGAACACGATGCCGGCATCGGACTTATGCAGAATCTCCTCATGCTCTCCCTTCAGCACCACGGGGAACCCCAGCCGCGCGGCGGCCGCTTTCGCCTGCGCGAGGCCGGACACGCCGATTTCCCGCGTTTCCGGCAAGCCCGCGGCGGCCAGCACCCGCTTGGCATCGCTCTCGGTCAACACCCGCCGCCCCTCGCGCACGGCAGCCAGCAGCAGGTCGCGCGCCGCCGCGGGAGAGGCCGGCGCCCCGAGGGAATCCGACGCCCGTCCGGCGCGCGCGTTCCAGACAGCGCAATACCGGTCGAGCGCGCGCAGGCCCCGGGCCGCCCGGGACGTCGTCCGGAACACGGGCACGAGACTGCCGTTCAGGCGCTTCCGTTCTCCCGGCTCGAAACTGCCGCCCGCCCAGACCACGGCCACGATTTCCTCGCGTTCGACGCAAATCTTCATGAAATCGTCGATCGCCGCCCCATAAGAATGCGCCACGGTGATGATGGGCACCACCACCTGGATGTCCGGATCGTCCATCATCACACGGACGCAGCGCCCCCAGAACGCATCATCGCCGATGACCCGCGACGTCGTATCCAGCGGATTCTGGAAATGCCCGTCGAAACCCAGCGCATCGACGATCGCCGGTTGCGTTTCCTGGCGGAATGGCGGGAAGCCCAAGCCCGCCAGGGATCCATGGTCCGCGAACAGGCCCACATTGCCGCCGGAAAGCGACAGGGCCGCGCAGTGCGCGCCGGGGCGCTCATAGCGGCGGAGCTTCCCCGACGCCCTCAGTTTCGAGAACATGGAGGCGATCTGGTAGAGATCGTCGATATCGTCCGCCACGGTCACGCCATACCGGTCGCAGACCATCTCGAACACTTCGGACTGGCCCGCCAAGGCGCCCGTATGCGACGCCGCCATGGTCTTGCCCAGGCTGGACCGTCCGGACTTCAGCACAACGACCGGCTTGTGAGCGGCTCCGGCCGACCGCAGGAACTCGATGAAACGACCGGGATCCTTCACGGCTTCGATGGTCATCGCGATGACGTCGGTACCGGGATCATCGACGAAGAATTCTCCGACCTCGACCGTGTCTATGTCCGCTTCATTCCCCGTGCTGATGAGATGGCTGAAGCCGATCTCTTCCTCGAAGGCGAAATACGCGACGGCCGCCAGCCCCAGGCCGCCGCTCTGCGTCACCAGGCCGATTCGGCCCCGCGGAGGTTCCGGCCACTCCATGACCGCCGCCGCCGACACCGCGGCCCCCGCCTGGAAATTGCAGAATCCGATGCAGTTCGGTCCCAGGAGCCGGATGCCATGGGCATGCGCGTACTTCAGCGCATCATCCTGGAGACGCTTGCCTTCCGCCGTTCCCGCCTCGGCGAATCCTCCGCTGACGACGACGACCAGCCGCACGCCTTTGGCCTTGCACTGCGCCAGGACCTCCATGATGCGGCCCGCGTCCACGCAATAAAGGACGCAGGCCACGCCACCGGGAACGTCCGCAAGCGTCGGATAGGCGGTCAGACCGCCGATCTCCGCGCGCTTGGGATTGACGGGGTAGATGGCGCCCGGATATCCATGGCGCAGCAGGGTCGGCACGATACGTCCCGTGAAACGGCGGGGATCGACCGACGCCCCCACGATCGCGATGGAATCCGGCGCGAACAATGCGCCGAAGGACTCCGCCTGTTCGACCTTTTTCTCAAACCGCTCTACTTTCATGGCTCACCAAAAAATTGTCAGTCAGTCTTTCTTGCCATACGCTGACCGGATCTCGTCGGTATCCTGCCCGAGATGCGGAGGACCCCGCCGCACGGGCAAGTTCTTTTCATTCAGGCGGATCGGCGCGATGAAGGTTCGCGTCTCCCGGCCATTGGGCAGCGTCAGGGGCTGGACCCAGCCCATGTGGGCGGTCTGCGGATCCGCAAGCGCACTTTCAAAGGTATTGATCCGCGCGTGCGGCACGCCGGCTCGATCGAAGGCGCCGATCCAGTGCGCGACCGGCCTCTTCCCGAAGACGGGCTTCAGGATGCGTTCGAGGGCGGCCTGATTCCTGGCGCGATCCGTCGTCGTCCTGAAACGCGCGTCCTCCGCCAGTTCCCGCAGGCCGACCACATCCAGCACTCCATGCCACAGTTTGTCGTTCCCCGCCGCGATCGCGAAATACCCATCGGTCGCCCGGAACGCCTGATAGGGCGCATTGCGCGGATGCGCCGAACCCAATTTCCCCGGGCTGCGGTTCGTACCGAAGTACTCGCTGGTTTGCAAGGCCGCGACACCCAGGGTGCACCCGAACATGGGCACGTCGATATGCGCGCCGGGACCGCCCGCTCGGACGCGCACCAGAGCGGCGGCGATGGAGAACGCGGCATAAAGGCCGGAAGAAAAATCGACCAGGGGAACGCCGCATTTCACCGGCCCGCCCTCCGGCTCCCCGGTGACGCTCATCACGCCCGCGGCTGCTTGAATCGTCAGATCGAATCCTCCCTCGTTCGAACGGGGCCCGCTCTGACCATAGGCGGAAATCGAGCAAAAGACCAGGGCCGGCTTTTCCCCCGCAAAGCTCTCATACCCCAGGCCCAGGCGGTCCATGACGCCGGGCCTGTTGTTCTCCAACACGACGTCCGAGTCGAGGATCAGACGACGGGCGATGGCGATGTCGTCCCGGTCCTTGAGGTTCAGCACCACGGACCGCTTGTTCCGGTTCAAGGACGCGAAATTCTCGCTATAGCCCCCGGTGAGCGGCGGCCATTGCCGAAAGCTGTCGCCGCCCGGCGGTTCGACCTTGATGACGTCCGCCCCCATGTCCGCCAGCAGCATGGCGCCATAGGGCCCGGACGCCGTCGTGCAGAATTCGATGACGCGGATGCCGGACAACGGCAGCGCGGAAGAATCAAGGAAAGCATCCATAGTCGGCAATATGCTCTTGAAATGTGTGATGATCTGGCTAGAGGGATCTCGCCACGATCTCCTGCATGATCTCGTCGGTCCCGCCGAACAGCCTCAGCAGCCTGGAATCGACCCATGCCTTGCCGATCAGGTATTCGGCCATGTACCCGTACCCTCCGAACATCTGCATCAGATCGTCCAGCAGCCGCGTCGCCATCCGGGAGGCGGTCAGCTTCACCATGGCCGCGTCCAGCGCGGTCAAACCGCCCCTCAGATGGCGCTCCAGGCAATCGTTGACGTAGCTTCTGAGCATCACCACCTCCGCCTTCGCGGAAGCCAGCTTGAAGCGGTTGCTCTGGAAATCGAAGACGGACTTGCCGAAGACCGTCCGCTGGCGCGTATAGTCGATCGTCTCGTCCAGCATGGATTCGAGGATGGCGATCGCCCGGATCGCGATCAGCAGACGCTCCTGGGGCAGATTCAGCATCAGGCAGGCGAAGCCCTCGTTTTCCTTGCCCAGCAGATTCTCCACGGGGACCCTGGCGCTGTCGAAAAACAGTTCCGCGGTGTCCTGCGCCTTGAATCCGATCTTGTCCAGGATGGAGCCCCGGGTGAAGCCTTCGGTTCCGCGCTCCACGACGATCAGCGAAATCCCCTTGGCGGCGGCCGAGGGATCCGTCCTGCAGACGACCACGACGATGTCCGCATTGATGCCATTGGTGATGAACGTCTTCTGCCCATTGATCACGTAGGCATCCCCGACCTTCTCGGCCGAGGCCTTGATGGCCTTCAAGTCGCTGCCTGCGCCGGGCTCCGTCATGGCGACCGCCGAAATCACTTCCCCGGACGCCATCCCGGGCAGCCACTTCCGCTTCTGCTCCTCGGTGCCGAAGTTCATGATGTAGGGCGCCACCGTGATCGAGTGGGTGGGAAAGCCGACCCCGGTCGCATTCACCCGCATCAGTTCCTCGACCACCACGGCCGAGTGCCCGAAATCCCCGCCCCCGCCGCCATATTCCTCGGGAACGTCGCAGCACAACAGCCCGGCCGCCCCCGCCTTCAGCCACACATCCCTGGGCACGATGCCCTTTTTTTCCCAGCGGTAATGATTCGGCGCGATCTCGGTTTCGACGAAGCGGCGCACCTGCTGTCGAAAGAGTTCGTGATCCTCACGATATATTTCACTCATAACTGCCCATGCCGTCTCATCCATTGACCGGTTGCGCCATGAACGCCCTTCGGGCCGTTCGAGAAACCGAGACCGCCTTCGCGCGCTCCATGAAGGCGGCCTCTTCGGCCGTCAGCGCGGCGGCGCGAGTTTCTTCGTCTCTTCTATCGAGAAGTCGTTCGCCTTTTGCGCAAACGAGAGATCGACATAGCGTTCCGTGTTGAACGGTTTCTTCAGCGTGCCCGCCTCGTGCAGAAGGTCCGCGGCCCGCTGTATTTCTTCCGGAGTCGCGTTTCCGTACAGGCCGCCATGCGGCTGAGCCAGGGCCAGCCGGGTTTCCAGCAGACGCTTGGCGAGAGCGGCCCTTTTCTCCCGGTCCGCCGCGGGCGGCTGCTGTTCGGGAAACTGCTTCCAATGCAGGGCGACGGCGGCCTCCGGATTGGCGCCGGCCCACACGATCGACTTCCAGAACGCCCGCAGCATGCCGACGACCAGCTCCGGCGATTTCTCGATCGTATCGCTGCTCACGATCACGGGACTCATCCCGGGCAAGCCGTTCATCGGCGAATCCAGGGTGCGCACCTTCTCGACTTCGATCATGTTGAACGCAAGCACGTTGGCCGCGTCCCACAGTCCGATCGCCTGGATGGCGCCACTCTGATAGGCCGCGGCCGCCTGATTGCCCACCCCGACCGGCAGCCAGCTGACATCCTTGTCCGGATCGAGCCCCGCCTTCTGAACCAGGATCCGGTCGAACTGGTACGACCCGGACCCGAGGGACTGGACGCCGATGACCTTCCCTTTCAGGTCGGCCATGGTCTTGATCGGCGACTCGTCCGCCACCTGGATTCGATAGATCCCGTCCGAATAGAAGGCGACCACCCTCAGGTTGCCCGCGATTTCCATGTACGGGTAGAAGCCTCCGGCCCCGGCGATGGAAATCAGCGCCTGGCCGTTCGCGACGGCCTGCGCGCCGGCCGCGCCATCCTTGACGGGCTGCATGATCACGTTCAACCCCTCATCCCGGTAGAAACCCATCCGTATGGGGATCGATGACAAATACATGGACGCCGGAGAATATCCCGGGTCCGTGAACGCGAACACCACATCGGTCAGGGGGCGTTTGCTCCCCGTCGCGGCCATCGCCAGGCCATGGCTCGCGTGATTGGCGCATACGATGCCTGCCGCGCCCAGAGCGGACAGCACCTGTCTTCTATTCCAGCCTGTTTTCATCGTCCTATCTCCTAGTTCATGGGCACCGGCGGACACACGATCCCGGCGCCGTTCCTCCTGCGTGGAAAATCAGTTCCCGGAAACACCTCCCATGGCGCGAGTCACGATATATTGACAACTGAACAGAATCCCGTAACCGACGAGTGCGATGCACGACAGGACCGCCAGAACGCCGAATACGCCCGGAATGTCGCCCACGGTGCTCAACTGGATGATCAGGAAGCCGAGCCCGCTGCGCGCGCCGACGAATTCACCGACGATCACGCCCAGCAAGGCACTGACGATGGCGACCGTCATCGAGGCAAAGATGTAAGTCGTCGCATTCGGGAGCCTGAGATACCGGAACTCCTGCCATGCCGACGCGCGCATGGAGCGCAGCAGATCGACCTGCCCGCCGTCCACGGATTTGAGGCCGGCCACTGTGTTCACGAATACGGGGAAGAAGGCGAGCATGGCGCCGATCACGATCTTGGAGGAATAGCCATAGCCCAGCCAGGTCAGGAGCAGCGGCGCGATCGCGATCTTGGGAAAGGTCTGCCCCATCAGGACGTAGGGATAGCAGGACAGCCGCAGGATATTGGAATAGGCGAACAGCGTACCCAGCACCAGAGCCACGGCGATCCCGATCACGAAGGCGAACAATGCCTCCATGATGGTCACGCCCATGTGGAGCGCCCAGTTCCCCACCCGGAAGCCCTGCGCCAGCGCCGTCAGGACATCCCCCGGCGCCGGCAATACCAGATGCGACACCCAGCGGAACGAATAGGCGGACTGCCATATCGCCATGATGCCTATGAATATGACGACCGTGATCAGAAAATGAACCGGCTTGTACCCCGTGTTTATGCTGTTTGCCATGATTCCAGACCATCCAGGTAAAGTTCAGAGATCGCGCCGCGCCGGGGGCTATGCGATTCCGGCAAGCGCGGGCGCGTCTTCGCCGATGGAGCCTTCCTCCTCCGCCAGGTTGGGATACAGGACGCCGCGCACACGCTTGATCAGTTCGAACATTTCGCTGCTCTGGCGCATCCGGCGCGTCCTCGGCCTGGGCAAATCCACGTGGATGATGTCCTCGATCACCCCCGGCCGCGGGGACATGATGACAATCCGGTCCGACAGGAACACGGCCTCCTCGATGCTGTGCGTGATGAAGAGAATCGTTTTTTTCTCGGCATGCCATATGCGCAGCAACTCATCGTTCAGCGTTTCGCGCGTGAACTCGTCCAGAGCGCCGAATGGCTCGTCCATCAGCAGCACGCGCGGATTCGTGACCAGGGCGCGCGCGATCGCGACCCGCTGCTGCATGCCGCCGGAGAGCTGGTGGGGAAAGTTGTCGACGAACGCCTCCAGGCCCACGAGCCGCAGCAGGTCGTGCGCCCTCGCGTTCGTTTCCTCATTCAAATCGTTATTGATGATCAAGGGCAGGAGAACGTTCCGCAGGACGGTTCTCCACGGCAGGAGCGTCGGCGCCTGAAACGCGATGCCGACCGCGGGGTGCGGTCCATTGATTTCCTGATCTCCGATCCGGACGGTTCCAGTCGTCTGCTTCAGAAGGCCTCCGATGATCTTGAGCAACGTCGATTTACCGCAGCCGCTCGGGCCCACGATCGACAGGAATTCACCCTCGCTGAATTCGAGCGACACCGGCCCGAGGGCTTTGATCGCCCCCCGATTGAATTCTTCTGTGACGTCATTGACTTCGATTGCGATATTTGGCGTAGACATGTCAAAAAGCACCCGGAGATTGATCAGAATGGAACTTGTTCGCGACTCCGACGGCCAGGACGCCGTCCCGGGCCGTGTCGCCACGCCCGCAAAACGCCTGCTTTATCCGCGTCCCCCTATCTCACCGGAAATGCGGTCCGCATACCGCCGGATCAGATCGACGTAATGCGCTTCCGGAGTGATGGAAAACCGATACGCCGGGCCCGACAGACTGATGGCGGCCACCGCGACATGCTCGTGATTGAAGATCGGCGCGGCGATCCCCACGATGTCGGCGCGATACTCACCGCGATTGATGGCATAGCCCTGCGCCCTGATTTCCGCGAGCCGCCGGCGCAACGCGTCCGGGTCGGTCGTGGTGAGCGGCGTATAGCCCTTCAAAGGCGCGGCGCATACGCGCTCCATTTCGGCCTCGTCCTGGTGAGCCAGCAACACAAGTCCGCTCGCGACGCAATGGGCGGGCGCCAGATCGCCCATCCTGACGTATGCCTGCACGGGGCTGGAGCAAACGACGTGTTCGAGATACAGGACATGATTGACCGACGAATATTCCGAGAGCAGGCTGCTTTCCGAAGTGGCCTCGGTCAGATCGCGGAGATGCTTGCGGCTCAGCGCCTTCAAGTCGATCTGCCGGTCCGCGATCAACCCGAGCTTCCATAGATTGCGGCCCAGCCGATAGGACACGGCATCGGCCCCCCGCAACACAAAACCTCGCGCCTCCAGATTGCTCAGGACGCCATGCACCGTTGCCTTGCCGATGCCCAGGCGCCGGGCGATATCGGTGACGCGGCAGCCCGCGTCGTGCGCATCGCCCAGGACTTCCAGCACGTCGATGGCGGTGTTCAGGGACTTCAGGTGCCGGCGCGGGGACGCGGCGGCACTCGATGCGGCCGGCGTCGGGCTCGGGTGTTTTTCAGCCATGCGCGGCGCATCCATACGTCGCTTCCCGCACTTCCTTGGCGACCCGTTTTTCCTCGTCCACCTCGGCGCGCAACTTCTTCAGTTCTTCCGGGGACCGCCGTTCGGGATTGCAGTAATCGAGCCGCCATTCGGTGGGTTCAATCCAGCGCAACGGATTCTGGACCGTGGTCCGGGGGCCCGGAGCGGCTTCCAGCAGACGCAGCGCAAGCCGCAAGGTGCTCTCCTGGGACGCCGGATCATGCGGCCGGCCCACCGAGTTCCCCAGGGGGAAGTCACTGAAGCACAGACGCGGCACGCCGACATGTTCCACGATGTCCTTGGCCACCCCCATCACCACTGTCGGGATCCCGTGCCGTTCCAGGTATCGCGCCGTCAGCGAGACCGATTGATGGCAGATCGGGCAGTTCGGCACCAGGATGACCGCATCGGCGCCGTCCTTCAGACAGCGCGCCAGCACGTCGGGACAATCCGCCTCCACAGTGTGGCGCTGGCTGCGATTGGTCGGAATCCCATGGAAATGCTCGGTGATGCCACCGATCACGCCCTCGTCCCGCAAGCGCTTGAGGGCCTGCAGGGGGAAATAGGTATTGAGGTCTTCCGCCGTCGTATGCTGCCTGTCGATGCCGACATGGGATATCCGCATGTCCGGGTTCCCGTCCGTGACGGCGGAGTAGACCTTATAGAACTTCGCCAGGGCGTTATAGGGAGCGCCCGGCCCCTGATCCCCCTTGCCCGGCTGGTAGGGCGCGGCGGTCGTGATCAAGGCGATGCGCATCCGATTGAGCGGCTTGCCCGGCGGCGTGAACGGCACGTCCTCGTAATGGGCCCACTGGTACGGATTGTTGTAGCCCAAGGCGAGATACCAGGCCTCCGTCCTCTCCATATAGCGCACCGGCGCATCCCAGGCCGGCGCGAAACCGAGATCGTCTCCGATATCCTGGACGACTGACTTGGGCTGCGCTTTAGCGTTCATTTGAAACTCCTGAAGAAGTGAAGAGCATCGAGATCGTTGATCCGGATCGCTATGTTGTTCACCTGTGGTGAACACCATTCGTGTATAGTGAACGATTAATGGCAGGCTATCGTGTCCGCGCACTGATGGACAATCCGTAGTTACCCTTGCTTGAGATGCCGCGACGCGACACGAGACCGGCGGCCGCGAGCCACCCTCATTCCCATGCGGAGACCCGCCGGCAGCGGCGCTTCTCATCGAAGCGGTCCGGCGTGGAGAAAAAGAAATCGCTCAGGCCGTGGCCACCAGGCTCGGCAACCCCAGATCCCAGGTGCCGGGCAGCAGGCAGCGCAACGCCTCGCGCGAAGCGTCGATGCATCCGCCCTCGGCATACACGCCGCCCGGATCGCGCAGACGCATCATGCGTTCCAGTATCCGGGACGTCGCCTCCGGATCGGCGAGGGACTCGGCCACGTGGGCCTCGACCACGGACTCGTCCATCCATGGACGGCCGCCGTCCCGGCGCAGGCCGTCGCGCCAGTGGTAGAGCTCCACGCACTTCGACACCAGGGTGTAGGGCTGCCCGGGTTTCCAGAAGTTCGTGAAACGGCCCGAGCCCAGGTAGAACACCCAGGATCCTTCGTAGCCTTCGACCTCGGCCGAGGCGGCGTCCGGATTGCGGAACCACAGCCGGTCGCCCGGAACATAGTAGCGGGACGGCAGCGGCGCCTGCAGGGATCCGTATTCCCGCAGGAACACGTCGTGGAAGGCGCCCGACTGGATCGCCCGCGTCCGCCATTGGCGCTGCAGCGCCCCCAGGGCGGCCGGGTGGCTTTCGGCCAGCTCCTGGGCCAGCGCCAGCAGGAGCACGTATTCCGTCGCCCGATAGCACGAAAAGGAAAAGAGACGGCCCGACAGGTCCGGCCAGAGTGTGCGCTCGAGCGAAGGAATCAGTTCGTGGCCCGGCTTCAGGACGAAGCCGGTTTCCTCGGCCCAGGACCAGCATTCGGGGCGTTCGGCCTGCTCGGTGTCGAAGGCCAGCACGGTGCGCCGGGCGGCCTGGACGATGCGGCGGCGCACACGTATGGCCGCGGCCAGCTCCCCCGCGCTGGGAAAATCGACACGCACCGGCGACCGCAGCAGGGCGACGAAAACCTCTTTTTCCAGGTCCTCCCGATGCGCTTCCGGATCCAGGGCCAGGGTCCGCGCGAGCTCCGTCGTGTCGCCGTCCGGCATCCAGCGCCCGGCCGCGTCCCGGGCCAGGCGCAGATCCCGGTATGCGCCCAGGGCATCGATCCCGCGCGTCTCCTCGACGGCTTCGGCCCAGCGATCATCGGACAGCCAGGCCGACAGGCTCTCGATTCCTGCGTCCGCCAGGGGGCCACGGACACGCACACCAGCAATCGGATTCACGGCGGACGCCTTCGCTCGGGAAAGAAAACCACCATGCTAAAGAGAAGCGGGCGGCGCGGATGTAACCTATGGATACCGACCCGCCCAGGCGGACCGGCCGGCCTCATTCAATCCGGCCGTCCCGGGTCCGGCCGACCAGGTCCCGCAGTTCCGGCAGCGCCCGCCGCGCCGCCCGCTCGCCCTCGTCGATCGCGATCGACGCGCGGTGATAGTCCATCAGGGCGAAATCCGCCAGCCGGGGCCGGATCAGCACGTCCGCCGGCTCTCCCGCGAGACGGCCGCGCGTGATGCGCACCTGCATGATGTTCAGGCTCATGCTCAGCACGTCGAAAATCGACGGCATGCCCGGCGCCTCCGGCGCGCCGCTCCTGGCCCCCCCGAGTCCCAACGACAGCTTGCTCAGCACCGAGGCCAGGGCGCCAGGCGCAACCGCCTCGTCGGCCTCGGGCGCCTCGTCCGGCTTGAGACGACGCCCGATCAGGTCGGAGTTCAGATCCACCGCGATGACGATGTCCGCCCCCATCGCGCGGCACAGGGACACGGGCACCGGATTCACCAGCGCGCCGTCGACCAGCAGGCGCCCCTCGCGCCGCGCGGGCGTGAACAGGCCCGGCAAGGCGGCGGAAGCGCGCACGGCGTCGATGACGGAACCCTCGCGCAGCCAGACCTCCCGTCCCGTCGCCAGTTCGGTGGCGACCGCCCCGTAGTCCCTGGGCAGGCTGTCGATCGTCTTGTCATCCAGGTGCGAACGCAGGAAGGAAAACAGCTTCTCACCGGGGATCAGGCCGCCGCTGACGGTGAAATCCAGCAGACCCATCACGCCCTGCCAGGTCAGTCCCCGCACCCAGGCCTCGAACTTTTCCAGCTGTCCGTCCGCATAGGCCGCGCCGACCAGCGCGCCGATCGAGGTCCCGCACACGACGTCCGGCGCGATGCCGGCCTCTTCCAGGATGCGGATGACGCCGATGTGCGACCAGCCGCGCGCCGACCCGCTGCCGAGGGCCAGTCCGATCCTGGGCTGGAATACGCGCATGGCGGCTCCTTTTCGACGATCCGGAGTTGTAGTCATTCACGTTGTAGCACAGGCGGTAGCCGCTTTCACTCAGGCGGTCAGCACAATCTTTCCTACGAACCCTCCCTCCGCGACCCGGTGCAGCGCTCGAGCGGCATCCGGCAAAGGAAGGCGGGCCGCGACAGGGACGCGGAAACGGCCGGCCCGCAGGTCGTCGATGTAGGCCGCCACGCTTGCCGAGACAATCTCGGGCTCGCGGTCCAGATAATCCCCCAACTGAAAACCGGTCACTGTCAGCCCCTTCAGGAGAACATAGTTCAGGGCCAGTTTCGGAATGGCGCCGCCAGCAAACCCAACAACCACCAACCGGCCGTTCCAGGCCAGGCTGCGACGGACATCATCAAAAACATCCCCTCCCACGAGATCGATCGCCACATCAACCCCGGCACCCGATGTCATCGCAAGAATGTGTTCCCGGATATTCCCGTCAGACGCATACAGAGTCTCATCAGGCATCGCCCCACCGGAACGCGCTTCACGTCCACGGCCCGATACAACTCCAATCACTCTCCGCGCACCGGCGGCGCGGGCTCTATGCACAGCGGCACGCCCGACGTCTCCGGCCGCCCCCGTAATCAGAACCGCATCACCCGGTCCCACTCGTCCACGAATATCGACCGCTATAGCCGCCGTCAGGTGCGACAGGAATCCGCCCACGACAACGGCTCGATCCAGAACGTCGCAATCCACCGGAAAGACACGGTGGCGCGGCACGAGGACCCGAGTCTGGAAGGCGCCCTGCGTGACCCAGGCCAGTGCAACCGAACCGGCACTGACATCTCTGACATCCGCGCCGACCCCCTCGACCACTCCAATCAACGATTTCCCCGGAACGAACGGCAAGTCGGGCCTCACCTGGTATTTGCCGCAAACCATCAGATAATCGGCATAGTTCACGGACGCGGCCTCCACGCGCATCAGTACTGAATCCGGAGCAGGCGCATCCAGTTGAACCGGTTTCCACGCAACATCGCAATCCGGCCCATAACGGTTGACGACGGCGCCATACACTGAAGTCATGCCCGCCTGCCATCCCTAAGCAAGAACGGATGACAGAGACTCGCGTTCACGCTCCCCACCCCCCTGCTCCAATTGAAGCTGCTTCGCGGCCCGGTAATATTTCTCTATCGGGCCGTTACGAAGAAATCCCTTGCCGCCCAACAGGTGCATACAGGTCGCACTGGCGCAAGCGCCCCCATCGCGGGCCAAGATGCCGGCGATGGAATAGGCATATGCGGCATTCCCGCTCGTCAGCCGCAAGGATTGGGCATGGTGGAGCACCCTTCTCACAGCATTGACTTCAGTATCGACATCGGCCAGCGTATGCTGAACCACTTGAATCGTGCCAAGCGGCTTTCCAAACTGCCTGCGCTCCTTGACGTATGTCACCGCGATATCGAGGCATGCGTGCATGGCGCCACCCAGATAAGCCGAACGCAATAAATCGACCACCATCGCCGCGCAGTTGAATTCATCGACGCTCACCACACCGATCATTTTCGATTCATCAATGGCCGACGACGTCATCATCACATCGGCACTCGCGTTGGGAAACATCGTGGAGACGGCTTCAACCCGCACGCCAGCACCTTTCGCCGGAACCGCATGAACAGAAACCGTTTCGCCGCTTTGGCGCGCGACAAGAAACATCCGGGCGGCCGCCGCATACGGAACCAGCCCGCATGCAATCGGTCGGCCTGCGCGATGCAAGGCGGCGCCGCAACCACCCACCAGCTGCACAACCGGGCCTCCCGCTGAAGCGACCTCGAAGATATCCGCCGCCAGCTTCCGGGGCCCGGCGGCCCCCAGACGCGCCAAACCCGCCGCCCATCCCATCATTCCGTATAGCGGAACCTGCGCCAGCCAATATCCCATGCTCCAGGACAGAGCGACAAGATCGGAAAGCTCCGCGCCGATCCCTACGGCCGCCAAATCATGCTCGCCGAGCATTTCCTCGAGCAGTTCACTATCCAGCCCATTCTCGTGAAGGTCTCGCCGCGCCATGATGTCGCCGCCAAAATGCCTCTTCAAGGACTCGATGATCCAATCCTTCCTTGCGCTCATCTCACTCATCTTTCTCACTCCACCTTGGAAAAAGAAAATTCACCGGCGCGGCAAGCCGAGACCATCTTTCGCAATGACGCCACGCTGAATCTCAGTCGCCCCCTCAGCCCAGCGCCTTTCCTGGAACTGTCGATAAGCCCACTCGATTTCACCTCTCAGCGGAGCGCCTTCGCTGTTGACGGACCTATAGCCGTCCGCCCCCAACATGTCCATCGCCATACCCGCAAGCTGTGGAATCAGCTCACTGATGAAAAGCTTCGACGAGGCGGCCGGCCCCATGGGGATTTCGCCTTTCTCTTCCAGATCCAGTACGTGATACACCATGAGGGTCGCGGCATGCGCCCTGGACACGGCATTCGTGACCGCGGCACGCCATCTTTCCTTCTCTTCGCTGGAAGGAAAACCGGTGTAGATCGCAACGATCTGATCCGCCAGGCGACGCACCTGTCCAACACGCCACGGCACGGTCCGCCCAAAAGTGAGACTCGTACCGAGCACTGACCACCCTTTATTCAGGCCCCCGACGATGCACGATGCATCGACCGCGACATCCTGATAATGGACCTCATTCAGCCTGAAACCACCACAGGTATGCACCGGCTTCACCGATATGCCCTCGGATTCAGCATCCACCAGCATCATGCTGATCCCTTCGTGACGTTCCACTGTCGAATCGGTACGTACAGCGACGTAGTACAAATCAGAGAGGTGGCCAACGCTTTGAAAGGCTTTCGTTCCATTGATGACATACTTGTCGCCCCGCTTCACCGCAGTGGTCTCCAGACTCGCAAGATCGCTCCCGACCTTGGGTTCCGTATAACCTACGCAAATATTCAGAGAGCCATCCCTGAGTCCGCCAATCACCTGTTTAGTCCGCTTTTCTTGCGGCTCCAGAGCCGCGAGGGTGCTCCCCACGATCTGACTCAGCACCGCCCCCAGCACCGGCGCCCGCCGGTAGGAAGACTCCTCAAAAACAATCGCCTGAGCCAAATGCCCCCTACCCCGGCCGCCGATCCGCTTCGGCCAGGCAAGCCCCAAATAACCCGCACGACCGACTGCTTGTGTAATTTCACGCGAATGCTCTTCGCCGCTTTCCTCCATCATGCGCCTCACGTCATTCGTGATGATTCCATCCAGAAATCCCCCAACCTCGCGCCGCAATGATTCTGTTGCCTCATCACGCGGCGCATGTATATTGCTATTCATAAAAATCCGTCTCCAATAGATATTTATAAATTGCCGCAACGTCAGATCATGCGGACCACGGCGCCTTGCATCCGGCATCTTTGCGATTTCCCTCGAGGCGGCCCGGGATCCACCGGAAATCAAGCGATTGGCACCTCGTGAGCCGGCATCAATTCGAGGTGATCGATTCCTCCGCCATGTGGCAGATGGTCACCAAGCTCATGAAGGTAGAATAGGCACGTTCCATAATGGAGCGCAATTGTTCCGTATTTGGGAACGGCATCCGACCGATGCTCTTGTCCCCATTGCAGCAATCACACCATGGGCAACGCCCTGCTCGAATACGAAATCGCCATGAACAACACACTCATCAAGGGGCTGCGGATCATCGAGCTACTGGCGCGGGAGCGTGAACCCATGGGCCTCTCGCAAATCGGTCGCGCGCTGGAAATCTCCAAAGGCAACGTACACCGCCTATTGCAAGCGCTCGTTGCCTGCGGCTATGTCATCCGCGTCCCTGGCGGCAGCGCTTACGCCTCGTCAATCAGGCTTTGGGAATTGGGTTCGGCCGTGCTCGCAAAACTGGATCTCAAGCGCCATGCGGAACACGTGATGGAGGCCCTGGCGGATGCCACCGGGGAAAGCGTGCATTTGTCCGTACGCGACCGCGACGAAGTCGTGTACGTTCACAAGATCGAAGGCCGCAACCCCATACGGGCATACACCCAGATCGGCGGGCGGGCGCCCATCTACTGCGTGGCCACGGGGAAGGCCATGCTGGCCTTCCAAAGCGACGAATACATCCTCCGGGTGAGCCAACACCTGGCGTCCCACAGTCCCAATACCATCACGGTTCCGCAGCAATTGCTGAAGGAGTTGAAGCTCATCCGCAGCCAGGGATATGCGGTGAACATCGGCGAATGGCGCGCCGAGGTCTCAGGTGTGGGCACCTCGATTTTCGACTCCGCGGGTCAGGTGATCGCCGCTGTCGGTATTTCTGGCCCCACAGAACGGTTCGATACAAGGCACATCCACCATTGTGCCGAGCTGTTGTGCGATGCCGCCGACACCATCATGGCCGGCCTGGGAGGAAACCGCTCGCAACACACGCTGTCTACGCTTGGGCGGCATGAGTAAAACGAGGCGCGCCCCGACGTTGACACGTTGCAAGCGATGATCAGGCGGCGCAGCGCCATCGAACCGATCGTCGGGCACGAACCCAGGGTCCGCGAGAAAGATGCCTTCGGTGGTTCAGAATCGGGGGAAAACGGTCGGCGCCTCCCAAGAGGCGCCGACCGCTACCCGCAAGAGCAGGTCTTTAGAACGGAATGTCGTCGTCCATGTCGGCCAGGTTGCTGGCCGGGGCCGCCGCCGGGGCGGCGGGACGCGGTTGCTGCTGTTGTTGCGGCGCGCGCCGGGCCGGCGGCTGGGAGAAGCCGCCCGAATCGCCGCCGCCCATTTCGCCGCCGCTGTCGCGCCCGCCCAGCATCTGCATCTGGTCGGCGACGATTTCCGTGCTGTAGCGATCGGCGCCGGTCTCCTTGTCCTGCCACTTGCGTGTCTTCAGGCGACCCTCGACGTAGACCGAGCGGCCTTTCTTCAGGTATTCGCCGGCGATCTCGGCCAGGCGGTTGTAGAACACCACACGGTGCCATTCGGTTTCTTCACGGCGCTCGCCCGAAGCCTTGTCCTTCCATTGGGACGTGGTGGCGATCGACACGTTGCAGATGGCGGCACCGTCCGGACTGTAGCGGACTTCGGGGTCGCGCCCCAGGTTGCCGACGAGGATGACTTTATTGACGGAGGCCATGGTGCAGAATCCTGTAGTGAACGATGTGGCTGCCATTATCGGGGACGATGCCCGTCCGGGCCGCATCGAAATGCATCAAATGATCATTATCGCCCAGGCGGGATTACACCTACAAGCTGTTGGCGCAGCCGCCCCTGCTTCCCGTTGGCGCAACGTGAGAATGTCCGGCCGGAATGCGGGCCAGCCGGACATGAACCCGCCACCGCCCACAATGCCGGCACGCTCAGTTCGACTGCGGGGGCAGGCGGAAGCCCGCCTCGACGTGCTGGATCATGCGTCTCAAGGTTTCTTCGAAGCTGTCTGTCTGGCACAAGCCGTCCGACAGGGCGCTGAGCCGGCTCAGGCTGGTGATCGTGTAGTGCAAGGCGCCCAGCGCGAAATGTAGCCGCCAGTAGATTTCCTCGAGGCTGAGCTCCGGAAGCACGGCCTGCAGATACGGCACGAATCGCTTGAGATGCGAGGTGTCATGGTGCAGCATATCGTATATCGGGGAATCACGATCCAGATGGCCCCGTTCCAGAAACTGGATGAACAAGCCGCGTCCACCCGCATCGAATGACCACCGCACACCGGGACGCAACAGGGCGTCCAGCACCGACCTCAGGGGGACGACGCCTCCGTCGGCTTTGAGTGCGGCGCGATGCAACAATTCAAAGCGTTCCTTGTTGAGCTCCCGCGCGCGTTGCAGGAACACGGCCTTGAAGAGGTCTTCCTTGTTGCCGAAATGGTAATGGGCGGCGGCCAATGCGACGTTCGCTTCGCTCGTGATCTCCCGCATGGATACCGAAGTGAAGGAGCGATGGGCGAACAAGCGCTCAGCCGCTGCAATGATCTTCGCACGCGTGACAAGGCTTCGACGCTGGCGCCGCTCGTCCGAGGCAAGCGGATCATCGTGGGATGCTTCTTCGAGGGTCACGATTGTTTTCTCGCAAACCGACGGGCCGCCTCGACCAGCGCGGCCTTCGTGATCTTCCCATTCGCATTGCGTGGCAAGGGTTCCATGCCGATCATGTAGAACTCGGGTTGTTTGTAGTCTGACAGAAGCTCGGCCAGGGCGCGTCGGACCCGGGGTTCATCAGGACCGTCGGGCTCGGCCCTCAGGCACAGGCAGACCCGTTCGCCCAGCACATCGTCGGGAACGGGCACGGCGGCCGCTTCCATGATGCCTCCGATGGACAATGCGGCATTTTCGACCTCGGCACTGAAGATCTTGTACCCGCCCCGATTGATCAAGTCCTTCTTCCGATCATGGATATACAGATACCCGTCCGAATCAATGCTGACGATGTCGCCCGTCTTCCAGTATCCGCTTTTGAAGTTGACTTCGGTCTGCGCGGGATCATTCCAGTAGCGCGGCACCACCATGGGCCCGCGAATCCAGAGCTCGCCGATTTCACCAGCGGGAAGTTCCACGCCATTGTCATCCATGATCAAGGCTTCGCCGCATTGAACCAGCAGGCCGATCGATGCCGGACGGTCGCGGCTCGCCCACGCCGGCATGATAGAAACCGGAGAAGACGTCTCCGTCGCGCCATACGCATTGATGAGCTGCAATTGCGGCATGAGGGCGGCCATGCGGGAGATCGTTGCGGGCGCCATGACGCCCCCTCCATAAATACCGGTGCGCCAGCTTGAAAGCGCATCCGGCGCAAACTCCGGATGCATCAGGATCAGATGGTAAATGGCAGGTACGAATACCGTGAAGGTGATGCGCTCCGCCCGCAGGGTCCGGATGACGATGCGGGTGTCATACTGACGCAGGATCACGGTGCAGCCGCATGAACTCAGCATGTTGACGAACAAGGCCATGAATCCGGAAATATGCGACCCGGGAATGGCCAGAAGACCGCGCTGTCCAGGCTTGAGATCAATGCCATAGGCATACTGCAGCGCGGAATGGACGATGTTGAGGTTCGTGATACAGGCCCCCTTCGGCCGCCCGGTCGTTCCGGACGTATAGAAGAGGAAAATCGTGTCATCCTCATCTCCGGTCGGGGGGGAAGGGTTTCGCGACCACGGGAAAATGGATGCCCAGGTCCCCCAGCGAACCATCGTCGCTTTCGACGCACCAGTGCCGGCGTACCGATCCGAGCTGATCCCAGGCGGGTATCCGGTCGCGCAAGCCGCCCTCCCAGATCAGGCCCGATGCCTCGCAGTGATTCAAGACATAAGCGAGCTCACCGGCAGCCATCTTTGCACTGAGCGGGACGGCGATCGCGCCACGTCTGGCAATCCCCATCATGACGAGGAAGAACGGCAGCCCGTTGCCCAGGAACACGCCAACGCGATCCCCGGCACGAATGTCCGCCTTCTCCAACGCCCAGGCCACGCGATCCGCCCATTCACCAAAGGCGCGATAGTTCAGGCCGACACCCGCGCAGCTCAGCGCCTCGTGGTCCGGAGTCGTCGCTTCCGCATGCCGCAAAAGCTCGTCAAAGCGTGCGGGTCGCTGCGCCAGGCAGCGGATCACCTGATTTTCAAAATGCAGTTCGGACCTCACCGTATTGATGCTCGGGTCCACCACAAAGCGCCCGTTCTCGATCCTCGGGGCATAGGATTCATGTTGTTCACCCATGATCATCTTCCTGGTTCAACGAGGGGGCAGGCGCAGACCGCCATCCAGCCGGATCACCACGCCATTGAGCAAATGTTGATCGACGATGGACAGCACGAGTGTCGCAAATTCGTCCGGATGCCCGAGACGATCGGGAAACGGCGGACGCAGGGTAGAAACGATATCACGTGCTTTTTCCTTCATCCCGTGCACCATCGGGGTGGAAAACACACCGGGCGCAATGGCCACCACCCGAATGCCGAACTTGCCCAGTTCCCGCGCCAATGGCAAGGTCATGGACGCGATGGCGCCCTTGGATGCCGCGTAGGCTGCCTGCCCCACCATGCCGTCGAAGGCTGCCACGGAACTGGTGTTGATGATGACGCCACGCTGGCCATCCGGATCGGCGTGAGCGGATTGCATCTCGCGTGCCGCCAGTCTGAGGTAGTTGTACGTGCCCACGGTATTGACTTCCAGCACGTGCCTGAACTCGTCCAGCGACATCGGTCCATCCGGCCTCAAGGTCGCGCCGGGCGCGGCAATCCCGGCGCAGTTCACCAATACGTTCGGAGCTTTCCATCGGGCCACATGGCGTTGAACGACCGCTTCCGCATCCTCGGCGGAGGCCACGTCGACGGTTTCCCGAACCAGCCCATCATGCTCCGGGCAGGCCGGTCCAAAGCCGCAGTCAACGGCCGTCACACGGTATCCACGCTCGAGCAAGGCATCCTGCGTGGCGCGACCCAGGCCTGAACCCGCTCCCGTCACGATGGCGCTCAGGCTCCGGTCCAAACTCGCATCCTCATAATGGAACGGTCGTATCATAAATTTCTCTCTCTTTTTGGATGATCCACAATTTTACGCATTATTGTGCCAAGAAATCGCCAATTTTCCTATGTTTCACCCATAGCCTCTCCTCGTTTACCCCGATATCGGCTTATATTTTTGGACGCTCGTACCAATTTTGCTAGAATCCGGACATCATCACGACCAAGATCGCCCCAGAGCATCGACAATCGGGCCAACCATCCGGCCCGGACACCAGGAGGAGTAGCATGAAAAAGCACACATTCTTTGGCATCGCCCTCATTGCGGGCCTGTCGTCATGGTCCGCAACGCAGGCAGCCGGCATCAAGATCGCCCATATCGACCCATTTTCCGGGGCCTTTGCCAATGTCGGCACCGTCAATGGCAAGCATGTGCAGTTCGGAGCCGACCTCGTCAATGAGGCCGGCGGCGTCCTGAAGGGTTCGACCCTGGAGATTGTCAGGTTCGACAACAAAGCGAACGCGAAGGACGCCGTCACGGCGCTGCAAGACGCCATCGATCAGGGCATTCGAATCGTCACCCAGGCGACGAACTCGGGGATTGCGCTGGCCGTCGAGGATGCAGTGGTGAAATACAACCGCCGGAACCCGCAGGATCCCGTGCTGTACCTGAATTACGGCTCCGCCGATCCATCGATCACCCGCGATCACTGCAATTTCTATACGTTCCGCTTCGAGGCGCATTCCGGCATGAAGCAGGACGCGCTGACCGATCGCATCGCCGCCGACAAAGACATCCGCAAGGTGTACATCATCGGCCAAGATTACGGCCACGGACATGAGGTCAGCCGCTACACGAAGGAAATGCTCGCCAGGAAGCGTCCGGACATCCAGATCGTGGGCGATGAATTCCACCCCATCGGCAAAGTCAAGGACTTCACCCCTTACATTGCCAAGATTCAGGCTTCAGGAGCCGATGCCGTGATCACGGGGAATTTCGGATCCGATCTGACCCTGCTGGTCAAGGCCGCCAACGATGCCGGTCTGAAAACGAAGCTCTTCACCCAGTACGCGGGCACGTTCGGAACGCCGACGGCCATCGGAAAGGGAGGGGTCGGGCGCATCTACGATGCGGCGCCCTGGCACCCCGAGGTCGCTATCGAGAAGCACTCGCAGAAAGCCGAACATCTGATTGCCACGTTCAAGCAAAAGTACGGCGAGGATCTGTACTACTACCAGATCCTGGTTCAGATGCAGATGCTTGGAAAGGCCATCGACCAGGCGGGTTCAGCGGAACCCAGGGCCGTCGCAAAGGCCCTGTCGGGCGCCAAGTTCCAGGGCGTGACGGGGGACATGCTCATGCGGCCAAGCGACCATCAGCTGCTGCATCCGCTCTTCGTCTCGATCTTTACGGACCAGAACATCCATTACGACTCCGAGAACACGGGCATTGGCTGGAAGACGGTCTCGGAAACACTCGCAAAGGATCTGAAGGACGACTCCACCTGCCAGGTGAAGCAGCCTTCCTGAGCCTGATCAGCCCCCGAGCCTCAAGGAGCCAAGGTGGACACACTGGCATTTTCGATCATCAACGGCCTGCTTTACGGCATGCTGCTGTTCATGCTGGCCAGCGGACTCACGCTGATTTTCAGTCTCATGGGCGTGCTCAACTTCGCTCATGGAAGCTTCTACATGCTGGGCGCGTATTTTGCGTTTCAGATCGGCTTGCACAGTTCGTTCTGGGTCGCCCTGTTCATCGCCCCCTTGCTGACGGCGATACTGGGCGCCCTCATTGAGCGGTTTGGCCTGCGCGTGGTGCACCGGCATGGCCACGTCGCAGAACTGCTGTTCACCTTCGGGCTCGCCTATCTCCTCGAGGAAGTCGTCCGTATGGTGTGGGGACGTCAGCCCGTCCCCTACACGATCCCGCAAGCATTGGACTTTCCCCTGTTCACCGTCGGCAATACCGCATTCTCGGCCTACCGCGGTTTCATGTTTCTGGTCGCGGTGCTGGTGTTCCTGGGTTTGTACTACATACTCAGACGCACGCGGACCGGCCTGCTGATTCAAGCCGCACTGAACCAACCCGATGTGCTGTGGGCCCTGGGCCACAACGTGCCGCGCCTGTTCATGTTCTTTTTTGGCGGCGGTGTGGCGCTCGCGGGCCTAGCGGGCGTGATCGGCGGCAACTATCTGGTGACGGAGCCCGGCATGGCGCACCAAATGGTCGTGATCCTGTTCGTCATCGTCGTCGGTGGATTGGGATCCATGGCGGGCGCGCTGCTGGCCTCGATCCTGATCGGCATTCTTCAAACCTTGATGGTGTCGTTCGACGTGACCCTGGCCGACCTGCTGTTTCGCTCGGGCATCCCCGCCTACGACGGCCCCTTCCATGAAATCTGGACGATCTCGCCCGCCCGTCTGGCCCCCGTCATGCCCTACATCCTGATGGTGGCGCTGATGACTTTCCGTCCCAAAGGACTGCTTGGAAAACGGAGCGGATGACATGAACCGTATCCTTCCGTTGATCTGCGCACTGCTGATCCTGCTGCTCCTGGTCTGGCCGCCCCTCTCCGGGTCGCGCTACACGGCCCTGATGATCGCACAGGTGCTGGTCGCCGCCAGCTTTGCGATGTCCTACAACATGCTCCTGGGACAGACCGGCCTGCTCTCCTTCGGCCATGCCGTCTACTTCGGAACCGGCGTATTTTCGGCCCTGTACATGACAAACGGCATCGGAGCCGGCACGCTGCCCATACCGCTGGAGCTGGTTCCCCTGGGAGCCGGCGTGGGCGGCCTGATTGCCGCGCTGCTGCTGGGCCCGGTCTCCGTCAAAAGTGGCCAGATCGCCTTTGCCATGATCACCCTGGGGCTGGCGGAACTGGTAGCCGTGGGCGCCATGGTGTTCCCTTCCGTGTTCGGCGGCGAACAGGGAATCTCGACCGACCGGATGGTTGACACGACCCTGACAGGAATGAATTACGGCAGGCCCGACCAACTGTACTGGTTGATCCTGTTCTGGGCGCTGGTTTCCATAGCCGCCATGGCATACCTGACCCGCACCCCTCTGGGCCGACTGGCCAATGCGGTTCGGGACAACGCGGAGCGCGTGGTTTTCCTGGGATACAGCCCATTCAGGATCCGCTACATGCAGTTTTGCCTGTCCGGCACGTTTGCGGGAATCGCTGGCGGCCTTTTCGCGCTGCTCTTCGAGATATCCAACTCGGAGATCTTCGGCCTGCGCACGTCGGCGGACGTATTGATCGCGGCCTACCTGGGCGGCACGAGCTACGTGTTCGGACCAGTGCTGGGCGCGGCATTGGTGACGATCCTGGAACTCAACATGGCCCGTTATACGGAAGCATGGCTGACCTACTACGGTCTGCTCTTCGTGAGCATCGTCCTGTTCGCCCCCAAGGGGGTCTGGAGCCTGCTCGAGCGCCTGGCGGGCGCAGCCCGGCGGGACGGCCTGGGAACCACAATGAAACGGGGCGTCTATTGGTGTCTGATGCTGCTGCCCGGCTGTCTGGGAGCCATCCTGATCATCGAGATGAGCAATCACCATGCCAATGCGTTCGATCCGACAGAGCCGCTGACGATCCTCGGGATGAACTACGACATCTTTTCCGCGAGCGACTGGGTGCTGGCTCTGGGCCTGCTCGCCGCAAGCGTATTTCTGCTCTGGCGAGACAGGCGCAGCAGAAAAATGCGGCTCCTCTCCCGCCTGGCCGAGGAGATGCCATCATGAGCACCACCGGTACGCGGACCGCGGCACCCAGCCTCACGCTCCGGAACGTGAAGAAATCATTCGGCCAGATCGAGATCATCAAGGGCATCGACCTCTCCGTCCAATCGGGCGAATTCCATGTCGTGATAGGCCCCAATGGAGCCGGGAAATCGACGCTCTTCAATTTGATTTCAGGCCGGATCGCACCGACTGCAGGCCATATCCTGTTGGACGACCGTGACATTTCCGGGCAGTCCCCCAGAATCATCAACCATCTCGGCTTGTCACGTTCGTTTCAGATCACCAACATCTTCCCGAACATGACCGTGTTCGAGAATTTCCGCTGCGCCGTGCTTGGAACCCAGGGCGTTGCTTACAACTTCCTGCGCCCGGCCAGCTACTTCCGCTCAATCACCGAAAAAGTCGATCAACTGCTGGAGGACGTCCGCCTGCGGCATCGGCGCGACGATATTGCCGGCAACCTGTCGTATGCGGAACAGCGCGCGCTCGAGGTCGGCATGACAATCGCCGGGGATGCCAGGATCCTGCTTCTGGATGAGCCCATGGCCGGCATGAACCACAATGAGATCGCCCAGTTCGCAGAGTTTCTGCGCATGATCGCCAGAAACCGGACGGTGCTCATGGTCGAGCATGACATGGGGGTCGTATTCAGCCTGGCGGACCGCATCTCCGTGCTGGTCTATGGCGAGCTGCTTGCATCCGGCACACCAGAGGCCATCCGGACGGACAGACGGGTCCAGGAAGCGTACTTGGGGACAGAAGCATGACCGAAGCGAACACTGGCTCGCCCGCTCCCGCAACGCAAAACCCCGGACCCCTGCTCGCCCTGGATGGCGTGCATGCCTGGTATGGGCTGAGCCATATCCTCCACGGCGTGCGAATGCACGTGTCGCGCGGCGAGATCGTGGCGCTGCTGGGCCGAAACGGTGTCGGGCGATCCACGCTTTGCAAGGCCATCATGGGCATCGCCGCACGCTCGGGCTCCATCCGGGTGAATGATGTGGAAACGGCAAACGCGAAACCGCACCAGATCGCCCGTCTCGGCATTGGCTATGTGCCGGAGGAGCGCGCCGTATTCCCAGGCCTGACGGTCGAGCAGAACCTCCTGCTGGGAATTCACGGCGCCGCCCGGCGGCCCTGGTCGCTCGACGCCGCATATCAGCTGTTCCCATCGTTGCGGCGCAGATCCGGCACATCCGCCGAGCTGCTGTCCGGTGGTGAACAGCAGATGCTATCCATCTGCAGGGCACTCATGAGCGGCCCGGAACTGCTGATCGTCGACGAACCCACCGAGGGCCTGGCACCGTTGATCGTGGATCAAGTGGGAGAACTGCTGCAATCCATCGCAACACGAGGCGTCTCTGTCCTGCTCGTCGAACAAAAGCTGACGATCGCCATGCGCATCGCGCATCGGGTGTACGTCATGGGGCATGGGCAGATTGCTTTTGAAGGAACGCCAGAGGCCTTGCGAGCGGCCCCTGATATCCGAAAATCCTGGTTGGAGGTCTGAAATGCCCATCGCATCGAAACACCGGAATTCCGTTTATGTCCTGGGCGGCGCCCAGACGGATTTTGCGCGCAACTGGCACCGGGAGGAGCTCACAATCGGGGACATGATGAAGGAAGCGCTCGCCAATGGCCTCAACCGCACGGGCCTGCAAGCGAGTGACATCCAGTCGGTCCATGTCGGCAATTTCGTCGCAGAACTATTCTGCGGCCAGGGACAGCTGGGCGGCCTCGTCGCAGAAATGGATCCTGCCCTGTCGGGGGTGCCCACCATGCGGCACGAAGCCGCTTGCGCATCCGGATCCATGGCCATCCTTGCCGCCATGGCGGAAATCGAGGCCGGTCGTTACGACCTGATCTGCGTGCTGGGAGTCGAGATGATGCGCAATGTCCCCGGCGCCGAGGCCGCGCGATATCTCGGGGCCGCGGCACTCGCCGGCGTCGAATGGCCGGATGCGCACTATCTCTGGCCGCGCGCCTTCTCGGACCTGTACCAGGTCTACTCCGACCGGTTCGGTGAACTGAACTATGCGCACCTGGGTGAAATCGCACGCATCAATTACAGCAATGCCAAGCGCAATCCGAACGCTCAGACCCGGCAATGGTCGTTCGACCCGGGCGCGTTTACCACCGATGACGAGCTGAATCCCGTCATCGAGGGCGCCGTCCGCCGCAATGACTGCGGCCAGATCACGGATGGGGCGGCCGTCGTGTTCCTGGCATCGGAAGCCGGCGCCCGCAAATACCTGCGGCACCATGGCAAGAATCCGCACGACATCGCGCGGATCGCCGGATGGGGTCATCGTACAGCCCCCATGAGCTTTGCCGCCAAGATCGCCGAAGGCGCGAATACACCCTACGTCCTGCCGCAGGTGAATCGCTGCATCCGCGATGCATTCGCGCGGGCGCGGATCGCGTCGCCCTTTGACCTGGATCTGATCGAGACCCATGACTGCTTTGCCATGACCGAATACGCAGCCATCGACAGCTTCGGAATCACGGCCCCCGGAGAAAGCTGGAAAGCGATCGAGGACGGCACCATTGCAGCGGACGGACGCCTGCCGATCAATCCGTCCGGCGGTCTGATCGGCCTCGGGCATCCGGTTGGCGCGACGGGTGTCCGCATGATGATCGATGCCTATGCCCAGGTGACGGGTCAGGCCGGGGACTGTCAGGTCGCCGGCGCTCGACAGGCCGGCATTCTGAACATCGGCGGCTCAACGACCACAATCGCCTCATTCGTCGTGGCGCAGGGCGACTGATTTCCAGAAGGATTCCCACCCATGTTCACACCCTATCCGTCCGAACGCAGCCGACACATCGGCGAGCGAGTCGAGGCCTTCGTCCGGGAAGTCGTCATTCCCTATGAGAAACACGCACGCGGTCATTCGCATGGCCCGGAAGCCGGCCTGGTCGAGGAACTCCGGCAAAAAGCACGCCACGCGGACCTGATGACCCCGCATATTCTGCCTGACGGACAGCACATGACCCAGATGGAAACGGCTGCGATCCTTAAACGTTCCGGCCTCTCTCCGCTCGGGCCGGTTGCCTTGAACACCATGGCGCCCGACGAAGGCAACATGTTCCTGCTGGGCAAGGTTGCCAGCGAAGCGCAAAAGCGGCACTTCCTCGACAAGATCATTTCCGGACATGCCCGGTCCGCCTTCTTCATGACTGAACCAGCGGAAGACGGCGGCGCCGGATCCGATCCGTCGATGCTGCAAACGACCGCCGTCGCCGACGGGGACGACTGGATCATCAACGGCCGGAAAGCATTCATCACAGGAGCCCAAGGCGCGGAAGTCGGCATCATCATGGCGCGAACCGGATCCTCCGAAAAAACACAGGCAACCATGTTCCTGGTCGACTTGCCCGATCCCGCGATTCAGATCGAACGCCTGATCAATACCATCGACAGCTCCATGCCGGGCGGCCATGCCGTCGTCAGCATCGACAATCTGCGGGTCGCCAGCCAGAATGTTCTGGGCGAAGCGCACCACGGGTTCCGTTACGCCCAGGTCAGGCTGTCTCCCGCCCGACTCTCACATTGCATGCGCTGGTTCGGAGCGGCGGTCCGCGCACACGAAATTGCCAGTGAATACGCAGTGACACGGCGGGCGTTCGGCAAGCTGCTCATCGATCATGAGGCCGTTGGCTTCATGCTGGCGGACAATCAGATCGATCTTCAGCAGGCCGCTCTCATGATCGACTGGTGCGCGCGCGAACTGGACGCCGGCAGCATGGCCACGGTCGAGAGCTCGATGACCAAAGCCACAGTGGCCGAAGCGCTTTTCCGGGTCGCCGATCGCTGCGTTCAGACCATGGGCGGACTGGGCCTGTCGCAGAGCACAGTCGTCGAGCAGATCTTTCGGGAGATCCGTGCATTCCGCATCTATGACGGTCCCACCGAGGTGCACAAATGGTCACTCGCCAAGAAGATCAAGCGTGCGACCCAGGCCAGGCGGCAAACGCAACCACTAGCTGACGGCATCGCCCAGGGAGCATCATGAAACAGCGACGCCAATATGATCTGCGGAGCAAGACCGCCTTGGTCACCGGCGCATCCGGCGCACTCGGCAGCGCATTCGCTCACGATCTGGCGCAATGCGGGGCCACGGTCGTGCTGACAGGCCGAAGCATGGACGCGCTGCGACCCGTCGCTGAAAGAATCGCCGGAGGCGGCGGCGTCGCGCACGCGGTGGCGATGGATGTCCTCGACGAAACCAGCGTCCATGCCGCATTCGAGCAGATTGCCGCTCTGGGCCTGCTGGCCGATATCGTCGTCTGCAACGCGGGGGTGGCAACGACACGGGCAGCGCTCGACCTGACGATCGACGACTGGAATCGCGTGGTCGGCACCAACCTGACCGGTTGCTGGCTGGTATCGAGGGAAGCTGGCCGGAGGCTGGTCACGGCGGGCCGTCCCGGCTCGATCATCCAGATCTCGTCCATCCTCGGACACCGCGTGTCCGGTGCCGTGATGCCCTATGCGGTGGCCAAGGCAGGCCTGGAACAGATGACACGCTGCCTGGCGCTCGAATGGGCGCGTTATGGCATCCGTGTCAACGCATTGGCACCGGGGTATGTGGAAACCCCCATGAATCGCGGCTTCTTTGAAACACCGCAGGGTCAGACATTGTTGCACCGGATTCCCATGCGGAGACTGGGGCGGACCGAGGATCTGAGATCACCCCTGCTGCTTCTGGCCAGCGATGAAAGCGCCTTCATGACGGGCAGTACGCTCGTCGTCGACGGCGGGCATCTGCAATCCACTTTGTGAAATGGGCACTCAGGTACAGGACATAGACGGATGCCGGACACAGAAAAACTGCAAGGGTTCTTGAAATTCATTCAAGACCGGACGCATGCCGATCAGATCGAGGTATTGGAATTCAAACCCCTGTCAGGAGGCGCCGTCCAGGAGAATCATGGCCTGAGCGTCCGCATGACCGGCGGTTCCATGCCTGGCGATCATCGCTTCGTCATACGGAGCGACGCTCCCGTCGCACTGTCGGTCAGCCTGGGCCGGGCGGAGGAATTCGAGATCCTGCGTATGGCCTGTGCGGCTGGAGTCAAAGCCCCACGGGCTTTCTGGTGCAGTTCGGGCAAGGACATCCTGGAACAGGACTTCTACATCATGGACTGGGCCCCCGGAACCGCCAGCGCCAGAACACTGACCAAGGATCACAGCCTGTCCCGGGAGCAGCGCCGCGGCCTGATGTTCGAGCTCGGCAGAAACCTGGCCTTGCTACACCAGATCCAATATGAGACCGACGCCGACGCGCTGCCGTTCCTCGCGCCCCCGGCGGGCAGTCCCGCGCAACATCGTCTTCAGCAATGCATTCGGCTTCTGGATCAGCTGGGCACTCCCTGCCCGGCGATCGAACTCGGCATTCAGTATCTGGCGCAGCACTGCCCTGATACCCGGGAGGTCGTGCTCTGCCATTGCGACTTCAGAACCGGCAACTACCTCGTGGACGACGGCGCGCTGACCGCCATCCTCGACTGGGAGTTCGCATCCTGGAGTGATCCTTACGAGGATCTCGGCTGGATGTGCGCGCGGTGCTGGAGATTCGGCCATCCCGAAAGGCAGGCGGGCGGCGTCGGAGACAAAGCCGATCTGTTCGCCGGTTACGGAAGCGTCTCGGGCAATCGGATCGATCCCGTGCGGCTCGCGTACTGGGAACTGATGGCCAATGCGCGTTGGGCGGTACTGGCCCTGGAACAATCCCATCGGCACCTGTCCGGCCAGCAGCCATCACTTGAACTTGCGCTGACCGGACGCATGCTGCCAGAGATTCAGCAAGACCTGCTTCGCCACTTGCGTGAGCTCATGGCAATGGTCGGCGCAGGCGGCGCGCCCACCGCACCCGCCACAGGCGGCAAACTCCCGGCGCGGCCCGGCCGTTCAAGCGATCAGCGCCGTGATTCACCTGACGCGCTTGTCCTGCTGGAGGCCGCCCATTCGGAACTCATGGAGAAGCTGCTTCCCGTGCTGCCTGGAGAACAGCGCTACAACGCTCACATGATCGCGAACGCCATCGGCATGGCAATACGGGAGCACACACTGGGGAATGCGGTCCGGGACGCACAGCGTCAACTCCTGCAGTCTTTCTACGCGATTCACGCCTCGAACCGGGACGGGCATGCACTGAGCGACCTGGCGCGTGACATCCGGGATGGTCATTTCACCGTGGAACAGCAGCCGTCCCTGCTTTCATTGATGGATTCACTGATGAACCTGGAGCTGTCGATCAGCAATCCCAAGCGCCTGCAGTCCGGCAAAACAACCTGAAGCACATGCGTAAGATCCATTTGGTATTGAGCAAGGAAGCATTGCGAAGCGGGCATCACGCCAATGCCTGCGCCATCGTGCTGGACATCATATTCGCCACGACCTCCATGACGGCAGCTCTCGACGCCGGAGCAAGGCAGATCATTCCGGCTCTCGATCTTGATGAGGCCAGGAGCATCGGCAGTCGCCTGAACCCTGCGGACCGGGTCCTGGCAGGTGAAAGGGACGCGGAGCCGTTCCGGGATGGCGTGCCCTATGATCCGATCGCGCTTTCGAACGCCGACATCGCCGACAGGGATCTGATTTACGCGACCACCAACGGCACCGTGGCATTGCGGCGCTCCAGCTTCTTCAAGCAGACATACGCCGCCAGCCTGCGTAATGGCCTGGCAGTCGTTCAGCATGTCGTGAATCACACGGACACCGAGGATATCGTGCTGGTCTGCTCGGGATCCAAAGGGAAATTCAGCCTCGAAGACTTTTATGGGGCTGGCCATCTGGCCCACTGGCTCGAGCACTGCCTTGCCGGCTCCATACGCTGCAACGACGCAGCCCAGGCCGCACAAATGGCTTATCGGGGCAGCGCGCCACTGCAAGTCCTCATGGACTCCCGTATCGGCAGAATCATGCGCGACCGGGGTCTGGCATCCAGTCTTGAGTACGCCAGCCAGCTGGATTGCAGCACTGCCGTCCCCCGCCTTGAGAATGGCCGCATCCGGGATGTCTCTGCGCACACGCGCGCGGCGCGGAGATCCGTCCGAGACGCCGAAGGTAAGGATCGGAATTAGCCAGACAGGACACTAGCGCCCAGGCTGCGGATCCTTGAACCCCCGCGCCGTGTACAGCCAGACGGCGGCCAGCATGGCACCGGTCCAGAACACCATGGACGCGCCGCCGCTGCGCGCCAGGATCCCGCCCAGCACGCCGCCGGCGAACACCCCGAGGGACTGGGCGGTGTTGTAGAACCCCAGCGCCAGGCCCTTGTAGGCGGGCGGCGCCACGCGCGACACCAGCGAGGGCTGCAGGGCCTCCAGGATGTTGAAGGCCACGAAGAAGGCGACGAAGGCCGAGACCACCAGCCAGAAGGAATCGGTCAGCCAGGGCAGCGCTCCCAGCACCACGGCCAGTCCCAGTACCGCCCATTCGAGCGCGGGCTTGTGGGCCTTGCGCGTCTCGGTGTAGAAAACCGCCGGCACCATCAGGACGAAGGACGCCAGGATGACCGGCAGGTAGACCTGCCACAGGCTGGCGGAATCATAGCCTCCCAGGCGGCCCAGCAGGCCCGGCGCCACCATGAACAGCGACATCAGGATGAAATGCAGGCAGAAGACGCCGAAATTCAGGCGCAGCAGGTCGCGGTGGCCCAGCACGTCGTGGGCCGTGGCCTGGACGATGTCGGCTTCGGAGCGCGGCACGTCCGGCACGAAGAACATGGCGATGAGCAGGCAGACGAAGCCCAGCAGGCTGATGGCCCAGAACAGCCCCGACAGGCCGAATTCGCCCACCAGCAGGGGCGAGAGCACCAGCGACAGGGCGAAGGAAACCCCGATCGACCCGCCCACCATGGCCATGGCGCGCGTGCGGACCTCGGGGCGGGTGGCGTCGGCGATCCAGGCCGTGATGGCGGCCGACACGGCCCCCAGGCCCTGGACCACGCGTCCGACCGTCACCCAGTCCACATCATTGGTCAGGGCGCAGATCACTCCGCCCACCACGAACAGCAGCATGCCGAACACGATCACGGGCCGGCGCCCATAGCGGTCGGACGCCATGCCCAGCGGAATCTGCATGATCGCCTGGGTCAGGCCGTATGCTCCCAGGGCCAGTCCCACCCGCGCCGGATCATCGCCCCCGGCCAGAGTGCGCGCCGCCACGGCGAAGATCGGTGTCAGCAGGAACAGGCCCAGCATCCGGGCGGCGAACAGGATCGCCAGGGCGATGCTGCTGCGTCGTTCCAGGGGAGTCAGCCGAAGCGCGGGCGAACGCGGACGGGAATGTGCGGGCATGGGAAAGGCCAAAAGAAGAGAAGCTGCGCGTTATAGTATCAAGTTGGCCTTTTAAAAACCTGAACTCCCCTACGGAGCCTCTGAATTTGATTCGGCCCATCCGGAAGATCCGGCCGCATGCGAGTCCGGCCGCAAGAACGAAGGACGCATGAACGAATCAGCCACGAAGCACACAAGCATGGACGCCATCTGCATCCGCGGCGCGCGCACCCACAACCTGAAGAACGTTTCAGTCGATCTGCCTCGGCGGAAACTGGTCGTTTTCACGGGGCTGTCCGGGTCGGGGAAGTCGTCCCTGGCCTTCGATACCCTGTACGCCGAAGGCCAGCGCCGCTATGTCGAAAGCCTGTCGGCCTACGCGCGGCAGTTCCTGCAGATGATGGACAAGCCCGACGTGGACGTCATCACCGGCCTGTCGCCGGCCATCGCCATCGAGCAGAAGACCGCCGGCCACAATCCGCGCTCGACCGTGGGCACGGTCACCGAGATCCACGACTACCTGCGCCTGCTGTACGCCCGTGTCGGCACCCCCTACTGCCCGGACCACGACCTGCCGCTGCGGGCGCAAAGCGTCAGCCAGATGGTGGACCAGATCCTGTCCCGCCCCGAGGACACCCGCGTGGCCATCCTGGCCCCGGTGGCCCGTGCCCGGCAGGACGATCTGACGGCCGAGTGCCGCCGCCTGCAGGCGCTGGGCTTCGTGCGGGTCCGCGTCAACGGCGCCATCCAATCACTGGACGGCGGCGCGCCGCAGGCCTCGCTGGACGGCCCCTGGGACCTGGACGTGGTCGTCGACCGGCTGCGCGTGCGCCCCGACAGCCGCCAGCGGCTGGCTGAAAGCTTCGAGACCGCGCTGGAACTGGCGCAGGGCCGCGCCCTGGCGCTGGACCTGGACACGGACCAGGAACAGGCTTTTTCCGCCGCCTACGCCTGCCCGGTCTGCGCACGCGGCATGGGCGCGCTCGAACCGCGCCTGTTCAGCTTCAACAACCCGGCCGGCGCCTGTCCGACCTGCAATGGCCTGGGCCAGGTGGAATCCTTCGACCCGGCGCGCGTCGTCGCCTTCCCCGAACTGAGCCTGGCCGCGGGCGCCATCCACGGCTGGGACCGCCGCAACGCCTTCAGCTACGCCATGATGGCCAGCCTGGCTCGGCACTACGGCTTCGACCTGGATACACCGTTCCAGGCGCTGGATCCGGCCGTGCGCGACCATATCCTGCACGGCTCTGGCGGCCAGGAGATCGTCTTCCAGTACCTGGGCGAAAACGGCGTGCCCGCCACCCGCCGCCACGCCTTCGAAGGCATCATCCCCAATCTGGAACGGCGCTGGCGGGAAACGCACTCCAACGCCGTGCGCGAGGAACTGGGCCGGCTGCGCCACCTCGTCCTCTGCCCCGAATGCCACGGCGCCCGCCTGTGCTCCGAGGCCCGCAACGTCCTCATCGGCCAGGACTCGGGCCCCGGCGAACGTCGCGGCCGGGCCCTGTACGAAATCGAATCCCTGTCGCTGGCCGACTGCCGTCAGTGGTTCCTGGACTGGGCGCCGGACGGCGCCCGGCGCGAGGTCGCCGACCGCATCATCCAGGAAATCCGCGCCCGTCTGGACTTCCTGGTGAACGTGGGCCTGGGCTACCTGTCCCTGGACCGGGGCGCCGATACCCTGTCCGGCGGCGAAGCCCAGCGCATCCGCCTGGCCAGCCAGATCGGCTCGGGCCTGACCGGCGTCATGTACGTGCTCGACGAACCGTCCATCGGCCTGCACCAGCGCGACAACCACCGACTGATCGAGACCCTGCGGCAACTGCGCGACCTGGGCAACAGCGTGATCGTGGTCGAACACGACGAGGACATGATCCGCGCCGCCGACCACGTGCTGGACATGGGCCCGGGCGCGGGCGAGCAGGGCGGCTGTGTGATCGCCCAGGGCACTCCTGAGGAAATCATGGCCCAGCCCCAGTCGCTGACCGGCCAGTACCTGGCCGGCGCCCGGCGGATCGCCATCCCGGAGCGCCGTCCGGTCGGGCCGGACCAGGCCTGGCTGCGCGCCCTGGGCTGCCGGGGCAACAACCTGCGGGCCGTCGACCTGGCCGTTCCGGTGGGCCGCCTGACCTGCATCACCGGCGTTTCGGGATCGGGCAAATCCACCTTGATCAACGACACCCTGGTGACGGCTCTGGCCCAGGCGCTGAACCGCGCCCAGGCGGACCCCGCCCCGCACGATCGCATCGAGGGCCTGGAGGCCTTCGACAAGATCATCAGCGTCGACCAGAATCCCATCGGCCGCACACCGCGCAGCAACCCGGCGACCTATACGGGCCTGTTCACGCCGATCCGCGAACTGTACGCGGGGGTGCCCGAGGCCCGCCTGCGCGGCTACGACCCGGGGCGCTTTTCTTTCAACGTCAAGGGCGGGCGCTGCGAGGCCTGCCAGGGCGACGGCGTGGTGCGCGTGGAAATGCACTTCCTGCCCGACATGTACGTGCCCTGCGAGGTCTGCGAGGGCCGCCGCTACAACCGCGAAACTCTGGACATCCGCTACCGGGGCCTGTCCATCAGCGAGGTCCTGGACCTGACGGTGGCTCAGGCCCTGGAACTGTTCCAGGCGGTACCCGCCGTGGCCCGCAAGCTGCAGACCCTGGTGGACGTCGGCCTGTCCTACATCCGCCTGGGCCAAAGCGCCACCACCCTGTCCGGCGGCGAGGCGCAGCGCATCAAGCTGTCACAGGAACTCTCCCGGCGCGGCTCGGAGCGCACCCTGTACGTGCTGGACGAACCCACCACCGGCCTGCACTTCCACGATATCGAGGTGCTGCTGGGCGTGCTGCGCCGCCTGGTGGACACGGGCAGCACCGTCCTGGTGATCGAGCACAACCTGGACGTGATCAAGACCGCCGACTGGATCGTGGACCTGGGTCCCGAAGGCGGCGCGAGCGGCGGCCGGATCGTCGCCCAGGGCACACCGGAAACCGTGGCCTCCACGCCCGGCAGCCATACCGGCCAATGGCTCAAGGGCGTGCTGGCGCCGTCCGCCGCCTAGTGTCCTGTCTGGCTAATTCCGATCCTTACCTTCGGCGCCCGGGCTGGCCATGCTGCGTTGCTTGTCCACCTCACCGCTTGCAAGCGGTTCGCGCCTCGCCTGACAAGCCCATGCATCCGAATTCAAGTGACCAAACTCACCAGACAGGACACTAGAATCATTCAGGCCGAGGATGGCGCCGCGGGTCCTTCGGGCCCGACGTTCGCGCGGGCGATCTCGACGCGGTTGCGGCCTCCGGCCTTGGCCCGATAAAGCGCCGCGTCGGCCTGGCCGACCAGGATCTCGGCCGCGTGGGCATCGTCCAGGTCCATTTCCGCCACGCCGACGCTGATCGTGACCCGGCCCGACAGGCCATGCGCATGCGTGATGGCCAGCGCCTCGACGCTGGCGCGGATACGCTCCGCCATCCCACCCGCCGCACGGGCATCCAGGCCCGGCAGGATCACGGCGAATTCCTCGCCGCCGTAGCGGGCCGCCAGGTCCCCCGGGCGGCGCACGGACTCGAGCAGGATCCGGGCAACCTGGCACAGCACGACGTCGCCCGCCGGGTGCCCATGCTGGTCGTTGTAGTGCTTGAACCAGTCCACATCCAGCATCAGCAGGCTCATCGGCCGCCGGTCCCGGCGAGACCGGTCGCCCTCCCGCGCCAGCACTTCGTCGAAATGGCGGCGGTTCGCCAGCCCGGTCAGACCGTCGGTCAGCGACAGGCTGACCAGGCGCTGGTTGGCCTGGACGAGCGCCTGCGTGCGCTCGGCCACCTGGCGCTCGAGATCCCGGGCGTGACTGCGCTGCCGTTCGGCCATGCTCTCCAGCGCGTGCGCCAGAGCGGCGATCTCGCGCACCGGACTGCGAACCGAGGGGCTGAGCCGCCCCCCGCCTCCGGCGAGGTCTTCCGCCCAGCGACTGAGGGACAGCAGGGGACGCGACAGCCACCAGGCCGCCAGCAGCGCGACCGCGACCCCGACCCCCCAGAAACCCAGGATCAGCAGGCTGATGCGCTTCAAGGCCCGCTCGGCCGGTTCCGCATAGCGGCTCTCCGGCAACGCCAGGGCGATGGTCAGCATGGGGCCGTCCGGCAGCAGGATCGACTGCCAGCTGGCCGCATACCGGCGGCCCTCGACCTCCAGGGACAGCCGGCCCGTGAACCGGCCCGAATGCAGGATGCGAGCGCCCAGCAGGCGGATTTCTGGCGTACCGCTCTGATCCGCCAGCACCCGGCGGACCTGGCCGCCCTCCAGACGATAGATCGGCTCGCCGCCGGAACTGGCGAGCAGCGCCCCGCCGGATTCCGCCAGAAAGGCAATGCCGTCGATCCTGGCCGCTTCCGCGCGCAGGAACCGGCTGATCTGGGACAAGGCCACATCGGCCGTCAGCACGCCTTCCAGGCGGCCGGTCCCATCGCGCAAGGCGACCGACATGCCCATGCCCATGTCCTCGAAGAGACCGCCCGGATCGTGAATGGCGTAGCGATAGGCCGGATACCAGCGCAGGCTTTCTGCCCGCAGGGCGTTCTCGAACCAGGGCCGGTCCCGGGCGTCATAGCGAGGATTGCCGATGCCCGCCGAAGTGCTGCGCCGGTTTTCGTCATCCACCCGGTCGATGCGCAGCGCCCCGCCGCCGGGATCGGCCTGCAGAATGCGCAGGCTACGCTCATTTCCCGCGGGAGGCCGGCCCGCCGCCAGGTAGCCGCCATCGGCCGTGCCGATCGACAGCAGCGTCAGCAGAGGCTGCTGGCGCAACTGCAGCAGGAAGCTGCGCAGCAGGTCTTCCCGCCGGTCCAGGCCGACCAGCCCGTTCTTGAACTGGCTGGCATTGAAGGCCGCGGCCGCGCGCGGCACCTCGAAGAAATCGACGACCTTGCCCCTGAGCTGGTCGGCCAGTTCGTCGACCTGCTGCCGTTCGAGATCCTCGACCGCCTGGATCGAGGCCGTGAACACCAGCCAGCCCGCCAGGCCGACCATCAGCGGCATGGGCGCCAGCGTGGCGATCAGCAGCAGCGCGCGCAAGGATGCCAATCCGTCCCGGACGGCGCACGCTCCCTGACCGGAGCGCCACGCGCCGCCGCGATACAGCACCGTCAGCAGGAGGAGCAGCGTCACGGTGGCGCCCACCCCCCGGATCAACCAGGCACGCGCGGGATCATAGGCCAGACCGTCCTTGGGCACGGCGGCCAGTTCCCAGGTGGCGTCCGGCAGCGTGATCGTCGCCGGGACGTGCGGCTGGTCGAACAGCCCCGTGTCGCCGAACAGGCCATAGGCGGGCCGGCCGTCCTCGCGGCCGCGGATCGCCAGATCGAAGACCGTCTCCGGTCCGATCAGCCCGGCGCGGCGCAGAGTGCCCTCCAGATCGACCGTCAGGGCCGTCATGCCGCGGTAACCGTCGCCGCCGGCGGCATCCGGCGCGTCGAAGATCGGCGCGCGGAAGATCAGGCCGGCCCGCCCGGTCTGCACCAGGCGGGTGGACGCGTCGATCACCGGCACCCGGTGCCGGATCATATAGGCGATCTTGGCCATGAACCGGGGCCGCAGGCTGTAGTCCAGGCCGATGACGGATTCGTTGCCGGAGATCGGGTAGACCCGTTCGATCCGCAACTTGCGGACGAAGACGATGCTGCGGATATCGGGCCGGGTCCGCGCCATGTCGGGCGCGATCGAGGCGAACGGAGCCGCCTCGCCTCCGGGCGAGGCGGTCAGCGCGGCAGCGAGGCGCCCGTTCATGTCCTGCAGCGCCCGCAGGTCATCTCGGAAGCGGACGACGTGGTCGTCGAACTGCTGGCGGACGCCGGCCACGACGCGCGCCTCGCTGCGTGAGCGGTCGTAGCGTTCCGTGCCCAGCACGGCGGCGACGCCCAGGAGCAGCAAGATCGCGATGGACAGCGTACGCTTCAACCCGTACCTCCGGCGCCCAAGCCTTTTTCCGGCAGTTTCGCATCTGCATACATTTCGCGCCACTAGGAAACAGTGCCCCCCACGCCGCGCAGCCTGCGGCTGCTTGCTGCCCCCCCAAGGGGGGCGCGTTCCGCCTTGGGACGGCCCGGCGGCGGAACAGCCCCCCACGCCGCGCGGGCTTCGCCCGCTCGCCCACCTCGCGGCCAGACACGGACTGGGCAAACCAGGGCGGCCGACTCTATGATGGCGGCATGCGCATCCTGCTGATCGAAGATGAATCCGAACTGGCCGCATGGCTGGCCCGCGGTCTGGCCCGCCACGGCGGTTTCATGGTCGACTGGGCCGATGACGCCGAACTGGCCGAACGCCGCCTCGCGGTCGAGGAGTTCGACGCCATCATCCTCGACCTGGGGCTGCCGGGGATGGACGGCCACGAATTCCTGCGCCGCCTGCGCGGGCGCGACGACCGCTGCCCGGTGCTGGTGCTGACCGCGCGCGACTCGCTGTCCGAGCGCATCGGCACGCTGCACGAGGGCGCCGACGATTTCATGCACAAGCCCTTCGCGATCGGGGAACTCGAGGCCCGCCTCAACGCGCTGATCCGGCGCAGCCGGGGCCGCGAGCACCCCCGCTGGGTCCTGGGCGACCTGGTACTGGACATCGGCGGCCAGCGCTTCCTGCGCCGCGACGAGCCGCTGAACCTGTCGCCCCGGGAATACGCGGCCCTCAAAGTCCTGATGCAGAAGGCGGGAGAACCGGTCGCCAAGCAGCAGATCCTGGAACGCATCAGCCCGGACGACACAACCATCAACCTGGAAGCCATCGAGGTCCTGGTGCACCGGCTGCGCAAGAAACTGGCCGGCACCGACGTGCAGATCGTCACGCTGCGCGGCATGGGCTACTGCCTGGAGCCGACGCATGACGCGCCCGGCTGAGCGCCGGCCCGTCAGCCTCCGGTCCCTGCTGCTGTGGGTCTTGGTGCCGGCCCAGATCGCGGTCCTGAGCCTGGCCCTGTGGTTCTCCAGCCACCAGCTGCACCAGCAGGTCGACCTGGCCTACGACCGGTCGCTGGCGGGCGCCCTGCGCGCCATCGATCACAACATCTCCACCGCCAGCGGCGGCCTGGCCGTGGAACTGCCCTACCTGATGCTCGAATTCTTCGAGCTGACCGCCAACGACTCGGTCTACTACCGGATCCTCACCGAGGACGGCCTGGCCGACATCGGCAACCAGGACCTGCCGCTGCCCGACGCGCGCCTGCCCTCGAACACCCCAGTGTTCTATGATCGCGACTACCTCGGCGCCTCCATCCGCATCGCCGCCCTGGCCCGACCCATGTCGCCGCCGCTCTACGGACAGAAGGACGGCCGTGTCATCGTCATGGTAGGCGAGGACCGCGCCGGCCGGAACCAGGTGATCCGGGACCTGATGATCCGCAACATCGTGCGCGACCTGATCGAGGTGCTGGCTTCCACCGGCCTGATCGTCATCGGCGTGCTGATCGGCCTGCGTCCCCTCACGCGGCTGTACCGTGAATTGAAAGGCCGGGCCTCCGACGACCTCAGCCCGATCTCCGCGCCGGAACTCCCCCGGGAAGTCCAGCCGCTGGTGGACGCCGTGAACCAGCACGTCGCCCGCCACGCCCGCCAGGCGCGCCGGCAGCGCCAGTTTCTGGACGACGCCTCGCACCAGCTGCGCACGCCGCTGGCCGTCCTGCGCACCCAGCTGGACTACGCCCTGCGCGAACCCGACCCCGCCGAGGCGCGCGCCGCCTTGCTGGCCATGCGCGGCGGCCTGGACCAGGCACAACGCACGGCCGCGCAGATGCTGGCGCTCGCCCGCGCCCGGGAAGCCGACAACCATGCCGAATCGCTGCGGGCCGTAGCGCTCACGCCCCTGGCCCAGGACGTCATCCGCCAGCTCTACAGCCTGGCGCGCCAGAAGCGGCAGACCATCGCCATGGACGGCGGCGAACTCGACGCCACGATGGCCGGGATCGAATGGCTGCTGCGGGAAGCGCTCGTCAACCTGATGGACAACGCCATCAAGTACACGCCCGAGGGAGGCTCCATCACCCTGCGGATCGAGTGCCCGCGCACCGGCGTGGTCCTGAGCGTGCGCGACACCGGCCCCGGCATGACCGAGGCCGACATCCGCAAGGCGGGGCGACGCTTCCGCCGGGGCCAGGCCGGCAAACGCGGCCACGGCGCGGGCCTGGGTCTGGCCATCGTCCACACCATCATGCGGCGCCATGGCGGCGCCCTGCGCATCGAACCCGCCGCCCCCGGCGTCCAGGTCTCGCTCGTCTTCCCCGCCGATCAGGGTTTTCCCGCGAAATCATCTTCTTGAAAGCCGGCGGAAAGCTTGGCCAGCCTAAGGTGTCGCCAACGCGCGCCATCCTTCCCCTGCGACGCGCCCCCGATATCCGAGGAGACCCACCATGAAATCCCGTTCCCTGTCGCTGCTGCTGGGCGGCGCACTGCTGTCCCTGGGCCTGGCGGCCCACGCGGCCCCGACCAAGCCCGAATGCATCGCGCCGGCCAATCCCGGCGGCGGCTTCGACCTGACCTGCCGCCTGGCCCAGGAAGGCCTGAAGGCCTCCGGCGCCCTGGCCGACCCGATGCGCATCGTCTACATGCCCGGCGGCATCGGCGCCGTGGCCTACAACCACGTGATCGCCCAGAAGCCGGACGACGCCAACGCCATCGTGGCCTTTTCCGGCGGTTCGCTGCTGAACCTCGCCCAGAAGAAATTCGGCCGCTACGACGTGAACGACGTGCGCTGGCTGGCCGCCGTGGGCACCGACTACGGCGTGGCCGTGGTGCGCGACGACTCACCGTACAAGAGCCTGAAGGACCTGATGGCGGCCTTCAAGCAGGATCCGAGCAAGATCGTCCTGGGCGCCGGCGGCACCGTCGGCAGCCAGGACTGGATGAAGGCGGCCCTGACGGCGCGCGCGGCGGACGTGGATTACCGCAAGATGCGCTTCGTCGCCTTCGAAGGCGGCGGCGACGCGATCACCGCCCTGCGCGGCGGCCATATCCAGGCCTACATGGGCGACGCGGCCGAGGCCTTCACCATGCTCGAAGGCGGCGCCCCGATCCGCGTCCTGGCCGTATTCAGCGACCAGCGTCTGCCGGGCAAGCTGTCCTCCGTGCCCACCGCCCAGGAAGAAGGCTTCGACATCCAGTGGCCCATCATCCGCGGCTTCTACGTCGGGCCGAAGGTCTCCGACGCCGACTACCAATGGTGGGTGAAGGCCTTCGACAAGACCCAGGCCGACGCATCCTTCGCCGCCATCCGCGACAAGCAGGGCCTGTTCCCCTTCAACAAGTCGGGAGCCGATCTGGACAAGTACGTCAAGGAACGCGTCGCCGACTATGCCAAGCTGGCCAATGACTTCGGCCTGATTCGTCAATAAAGCCAGTCCCCGGACCCCGCCATGAGTGATCGCACCCTGGGCTTCTGCGCCCTGATCTTCGCCGGCCTGATGGCGTGGTTCGGCCACGACCTGCAGGCCCCTTTTTCCTACGAACCGGTGGGCCCGCGGGCCTTCCCGATGCTGATCGCCCTGATCATCGCACTGTGCGGCGCCTGGCTGATGTTCAAGCACTGGCGCGAACATCGCGCCGGGGAAGCGATCGACTGGCCGCGCCTGCTGTTGATGGTGGCCTATGTCTTCGGCTACGCCATGCTCTTCGAAACCCTGGGCTTCATCATCGCCACCGCCATCGTCACCGTACTGATCGGCCGCCTGTTCGGCGGCGGCTGGGGCAAGATGGTCATCGGCGGCGTCGCGATGGGCGTACTGTTCTTCCTGCTGTTCGACCGGGCGCTGGACGTCGTGCTGCCCCTGGGTCCCCTGGAGTTCCTGTCATGAGCCAGATCTTCGACCATCTGAGCATCGGCTTCGATGTCGCCTTCTCCTGGATGAACCTGCTGGTCGCCGCCCTGGGCGCCTTCCTGGGCACCCTGGTCGGCGTGCTGCCGGGCCTGGGGCCGATCAACGGCGTGGCCATGCTCATCCCCATCGCCTACGCCCTCAACCTGCCCCCGGAGACCGCGCTGATCCTGCTGGCGGCCGTGTACGTGGGTGCCGAATACGGCGGGCGCATCAGCGCCATCCTGATCAACGTGCCAGGCGAAGCCAGCGCCATCATGACCACGCTGGACGGCTACCCGCTGTCGCGCAAGGGCCTGTCCAACGTGGCCCTGTCGCTGTCGGGCTGGTCGGCATTCTGCGGCTCCCTGGTGGCCACCATCGGCGTAATCCTGCTGGCCCCCCTGCTGGCCCGCTGGGCCCTGGCCTTCGGTCCGGCCGAATACTTCGTGCTGATCGTCTTCGCCTTCTGCTGCCTGACCAGCCTGCTGGGCCGCCAGCCGGTCAAGGGCACGCTGTCGGCGATGCTGGGTCTGGCGATCGCCACCGTTGGCGTGGACGCCAATTCGGGGGTCTACCGCTACACTTTCGATTCCGTCCACCTGTTCGACGGCATCGACTTCGTGGTCGTGGTGATCGCGCTGTTCGCCATCGCCGAATTGCTGGAGCTGCTGGAATCCTCCATCCGCGGCGAATCCCCGGAAGTCCCGCCCAACGAGCGCAAGCTCTTCAACCTGCAGGAACTGCTGTTCACCAAATGGACCGTGCTGCGCAGCTCCATCCTTGGCTTTTTCATCGGCGTGCTGCCGGGTGCCGGCGCCAGCGTGGCGTCCGCTGTGGCCTACTCCAATGAAAAGCGCTACCAGGAGGGCCGCGACCCCAATGCATGCTTCGGCGAAGGCGACCTGCGCGGCGTGACCGCGCCGGAGGCCGCCTCCACCGCGTCGGCCGTCGGCTCCTTCGTGCCCATGCTGACTCTGGGCGTGCCCGGCTCGGGGACCACGGCCGTGATGATGGGCGCGCTGACCCTGTACAACATCACCCCCGGTCCGGTGCTGTTCGACACCAAGCCTGAACTGGTCTGGGGCCTGGTCGCCTCGCTGTTCATCGCCAACGTGCTGCTGTTCCTGATGAACATCCCCATGGTGCGGGTCTTCTCCAAGGTCCTGTCGCTGCCGAACTGGCTGCTGGTGCCCGGCATCCTGTGCATCAGCTATATCGGGGTGTATGCGATCAACGCCGGCACCTTCGACCTGACCATGGCGGCCTTCCTGGGCCTGATCGGCTACCTGCTGCGCAAGGCCGGCGTGCCCATGGCGCCGATGGTGCTGGGGGTCGTGCTGGGCGACATGATGGAACAGAACCTGCGCCGCGCGCTGTCGATCACCAACGGTGAACTGCACATCCTGTGGGACAGCCCGATCGCACTGGGCCTGTGGATCGTCTCGCTGCTCATCGTCGTCGTCCCGCCCCTGATGCGCCGGCGTCGCGCGAAGCGGCTCCGGAAGGGCGGAGCCGTCATGCCCGACCTCGTCGCCTCGGACGACTGAGGATCCGTCCAGGCTGCGCGCTTCGGCCCGCGCTCACCACCAATCCGGCGGACCACTGCGCAGCAGCCCCGCCGGCAGATCCCAGCCCCAACGGGCGCCCGCCACCCGGCAGGGCGCCCGCAGTCTTTGCGCGGGCCCCCAGACAGTCGGCTCGATCGCCGGGTCGTAGGCCGCATCGGTGGCCGGCCCCAGGATGAAAGAAACCTCCGGCGGGGTTCCGGACACGGCGTCGACCGCGTCCTGCAGCAGCCGCGCCATCCGCGCCAGCGACACGCGCCAGCCGCCGCCCTGGCCGGTCTTCCGGCGCAATGCCAGGCCGCGCAACACGCAGGCCGCCATCAGATAGCCCGCCGACTGGTCCAGCGCCTGGACCGGCAGGGGATCGGGCGCGGCGTCCTCGCCCGCCCAGGCGATGCCGGCGCTCATCTGCACCAGGCTGTCGAACCCCCGGCGCGCCCGCCAGGGGCCGGTCCAGCCCCAGGCGTCCAGGCAGACGTCCACCAGGCCGGGCCGGATGGCCTGGCGGGTTTCGGCGTCCAGCCCCAGAGCGTCCAGGGCTCCAGGCCGATAGCCGTGGACCAACACGTCGGCCCGGGCCAGCAGCCGCCGGAACCGCTCCAGTCCGTCGGGGCGGCGCAGGTCCAGGAAGGCGCAGCGCTTGCCCACGGTGACCTCTGGCACCATGCCCGGCTCGTCCCAGTCCTCGGGATCCAGGCGCAGGACCCGGGCGCCGTAGGCGGCCAGAAAGCGCGTGGCCGCGGGTCCGGCCAGCACACGGGTCAGATCCAGCACGCGGATGCCCGCCAGCGGCCGCCCGGGATCCGGATCGTCCGGCCATCCGGCGTCCGGCGTCCCGGCCGCCCCAGGCAGGCGGTGGACCAGCGGCTCCGCCGCGACGGCGCGCCCCTGTGGATGATCGAACCAGGCGGCCGGCGCGCGCAGCGCGGCCGCGCAGCCGTCCCGGTCCACGATGGCTTCTTCCAGCGCCTCGGCGGACTCGCGCCGGATCCGGTCGGCGACCGCGGCGCGGACGGCATCGTCCGGCAGGCCCAGCGCGGCCAGTGCCCGGCGGCGATGATGGGCCGCGTTGGCGTGCAGGCGGATCCAGCCGTCCCGCGCCGCATAATCGCCCGTGACGGCGTCACGCACGTTCGGCCGTTCCCAGCCCAGTGGCCGGATGCTGAAGCCGAACCACCACGAGGCCAGCGCCCGATCGAGCAGGACTGGCTGGGAATCCCCGGGCCGCACCCATTGCGCCAGCATCAGCGCGGCCGCGCCGATGCCGGCGCAGGCCAGACCGCTGACCGGATAGCGCGAGGCCAGTCCCGCCCGACCTTCCACACGCAGCATGCCGGGCGGCGTGTCCGCGTCCAGCGCGGACAGCATCTGTCGCAGCATGCCGGTGTGATCCGAGGGTGGCGTATCGTGTGTCATCGCATGCCCCCAGTCCGGTGACTTCCAAGCCGAAGCATCCCTCCTCCTCCAGTCTACAGGCTGCCCGGATTCGTCTGGCTGTCAGTCCATGCGGTAAATCGCCCGGTGCTCGCGGATCGCGTAGCGATCCGTCATGCCGGCGATATAGTCCGCGATCGCCCGCGCCTGCGCCACCGGGTCGTCGCACCGGTATTCATCCGCCAGCAGCCTGGGATCGCCCAGAAACGCCTGGAACAGTTCCCGCACCACGCGACGGGCCTTGCCCGTCATGCGCATGACCTGGAAATGCCGGTACAGATTCTTCAGCAGGAACTGCTTGAGGGCATCGGCCTGGGCGCGAATCTCGTCGGAGAAGGCCGCCAGCGGCGGTCCGGCGCGGACATCGTCCACCGTCCGCGGCTGCAGCCGGGCGATCCGTTCCGCCGTGGTGCGCGTCAGGTCCAGCACCAGCGTGTTGATCATCGCGCGGACGACCTCGGACACCAGGCGCTTGGGCTCGGCGTCCGGATAATGGCGCAGGACCCGTTCATGATGCGCCGCGAAGATGTCCAGATCCAGCAGTTGCGGCAGGGTGATCAGGCCCGAGCGCAGGCCGTCGTCCACGTCGTGGTTGTTGTAGGCGATCTCGTCGGCCAGGTTGGTCAACTGCGCCTCCAGGGACGGCTGGGTGCCGTCCAGGAACCGCGCACCGACCTCGCCCAGCCGCCGCGCATGCCCGCGCGAACAGTGCTTCAGGATGCCCTCGCGGGTTTCGAAGCACAGGTTCAGGCCGTTGAAGGCCGCATAGCGTTCCTCGAGTTCGTCGACCACCCGCAGACTCTGGAGATTGTGCTCGAAGCCCCCCGCCTCGGGCGCGAATTCGCGCAGACAGGCGTTGAGCTCGTCCTGGCCCGCATGGCCGAAAGGCGTGTGGCCCAGGTCGTGGGCCAGAGCGATGGCCTCGGTCAGGTCCTCGTTCACCCCCAGGTTGCGCGCCAGCGTGCGCGCGATCTGCGCGACCTCGATGCTGTGCGTCAGGCGGGTGCGGAACAGATCGCCCTCATGGTTGAGGAAGACCTGGGTCTTGTATTCCAGCCGGCGGAAGGCCGAGCAATGGATGATGCGGTCGCGGTCGCGCTGAAAATCGGTGCGGCCGGCGGGCGGCGGCTCCGGATGGCGACGCCCCCGGGAAATGTCCGGGTGGCAGGCGTATGGAGCCGGATCGATCCGATTGTTCATGCCTTCGCGACTCCTCTCCATGGACGGGGGCTAGGACTCCACGGCGGCCGGCAGCAGCGGGCGCACCACGTCGTCGTCGACCGCCCGGACCTCGGCCCGCCCCAGGGCCGGCAGCAGCACGTAGCGGATCCGCCGGCCTTCGTTCTTCTTGTCCACCCGCATCAGCTCCAGCCAGCGATCGGCGCCCAGGCCCGGGGGATCCACAGGGCAGCCGATGGCCGCCACCAGCGCCCGGATACGGTCCACGGCCCCGGCGTCCAGCCCGCCGACCCGGGCTGACAGTTCCGCCGCCATGACCATGCCGCAGCCCACGGCCTCGCCGTGCAGCCACTGGCCGTAGCCCAGACCGGATTCGATGGCGTGGCCGAAAGTATGGCCGAAGTTGAGGATGGCGCGCAGGCCGGATTCGCGCTCGTCCCGGGACACGACCCAGGCCTTGAGTTCGCAGGAACGGCGCACGGCGTGCCGGATGGCCCGGTCGTCGAGCGCGCGCAGAGCGTCGACATGGGCCTCGCACCAGTCGAAGAATTCGGGATCGGCGATCATGCCGTACTTGACGACCTCGGCCAGGCCGGCGGAGATTTCCCGGGGCGGCAGCGTCGACAGGACCCGCGGGTCGATTTCCACGGCCAGGGGCTGGTAGAACGCCCCGATCATGTTCTTGCCGCGCGGATGGTTGATGGCCGTCTTGCCGCCCACCGAGGAATCCACCTGGGCCAGCAGCGTGGTGGGCACCTGGACGAAGCGGATGCCGCGCATGTAGCACGAGGCCGCGAAACCGCAGACGTCGCCCACCACACCGCCGCCCAACGCCACCAGCACGGCCTTGCGGTCCAGGGCAGCCGCCAGCAAGGCATCGAAGATGCGATCCAGGGATTCCCAGGTCTTGTACTGTTCGCCGTCGGGCAGTTCGATGGTCAACAGCGGCCTGCCGGCGGCCTCCAGGGCCGCGCGCAGCCGTGCGCCGTACAGGGCGCCCACCGTCGTGCTGGTGACGACGGCGATTGCCGTGGCGTCGGCCGGGATGCTGTCCGCGACGGCGTCCAGCCGCCCCGCGCCGATGTGGATGGGATAGCGCCCGCCGGGCGTCTCGACCTGGACCGTATGCATGGCTTCCTATTGAGTGGCGCGGGCCTGGGCCGCGGGCTGGGCCGCAAGCAGCGGCAGCAGGTTGCGCAGCACCTGGGCAACCGGCTGCTCCCCCGTGTCCAGCGTGACATCGGCCACGCTTTCGTACAACGGCTCGCGCTGGGCCAGCAGGTCGACGATGCGCTGGCGCGGATCGGCGGTGCGCAGCAGCGGCCGGTTGCGGTCCCTTGCCACGCGCCGGTAGAGTTCGTCGACCCCCGCCCGCAGGTAGACGACGCAGCCTCGCTCGCCCAGCATGCGGCGGTTCGCCTCGGACAGCACGGCGCCCCCGCCCGTCGCCAGGACCAGGCCGGGCCGACGCGTGTATTCGTCCAGCGTGGCCGTCTCGCGGCGGCGGAAGCCTTCCTCGCCCTCGATGTCGAAGATGGTGGCGATGCGCACTCCGCAGCGCGCCTCGATGGCGTGATCCAGGTCGATGAATTCCCGCCCCAGCGCCGCCGCCAGCTGCCGGCCGATCGTGGTCTTGCCCACCCCCATCATGCCGACCAGGAAAATCGGCCGCGCGCCGTCCCGCCCCTGGGGGGAAATCCGGGTTGAATCGGCGGCGCATTCCATCGTCATGGCGGGGCATCGGGCTGTTCGTTTGCGTGTATTATCGCATCAGCCGCTGGGCCGGCCCCGCCCGCGCGCATCATCCTGTTACACAGACTCCGCCCCCGCCTCCTGGCCCGATTCGGCCAGGGCTTACAATCGCCTCTGATGAAACCCACCAATACCTCCTCCAAGCAGAAGGCCCCGGCGGCCCGCTCCTGGTTCACGCGGTTGGTCCTCAAGGCGATCGTGCTTTTCGCCGGCCTGGGCCTGTGCGGAGCGCTGCTCATGAGTCTGGCGCTGGCGCTGGCCTGGCCCAATCTGCCGGACCTGACGGCGATGATCGACTACCGGCCCCGCGTGCCGCTGCGCATCTACACCGCCGACAAGGTCCTGATCGGCGAATTCGGCGAAGAACGCCGCAACGTCCTGCGCTTCGATGAAATCCCGGACGTCATGAAGTCCGCCATCCTCGCGGCCGAAGACGACCGCTTCTACCAGCATGGCGGCATCGACTGGACGGGCGTGCTGCGCGCCGCGCTGGCCAACACCATCCACATGTCCAAGACGCAGGGCGCCAGCACCATCACCATGCAGGTGGCGCGCAATTTCTACCTGTCGTCGGAAAAGACCTACACCCGCAAGTTCTACGAACTGCTGCTCACCTTCAAAATCGAGGCCACCCTCACCAAGGACCAGATTCTCGATCTCTACATGAACCAGATCTTCCTGGGGCATCGGGCCTACGGCTTCGCCGCCGCCAGCCGCGCCTATTTCGGCAAGCCGCTGTCAGAGATCACCCCTGCCGAGGCCGCCATGCTGGCCGGCATCCCCAAGGCCCCGTCGCGCTTCAACCCGATCTCCAACTTCGAGCGCGCCAAGGCGCGACAGGCCTACGTCCTCGGCCGCATGCGCAGCCTGGGCTACCTGACGGACGCTGAATACCAGCGGGCCATGGACCAGACCATCGTGATCCGCTCGGCGGCCAACTCCCCCGGCGGACGCTACGGCGTGCACGGCGACTACCCGGCCGAACTGGCCCGCCAGCTGTTGTACGGCGTCTACCAGGACGACATCTATTCGCGCGGCTTCAACGTCTACACCACCATCGACTCCAAGGACCAGGAAGCCGCCTACCAGGCCGTGCGCGAAGGCATCCTGGACTACACCCGCCGCGCTCCCTACACCGGTCCCGAGGAAAACATCGACCTGCCCAAGGGCATCGAGTCCGACCCCGAAGCGCTCAACGACCTGATCGACGACCAGCAGGAAAAGCATCCCGACAACGGCGACCTGCTCATCGGTATCGTCCTGTCGGCCAGCCCGACCGAGGTCCGGGTCGCGCGCAGCGCCAGCCAGATCATCGACATCACCGACAAGCGCGCCCTGCGCGTCGTGGCGCGCGGCCTGGCCGCCAACGCCAAGGACTCCGTGCGCATCCGGCGCGGTTCGGTCGTCTATGTGCATCAGACGGCGGACTACTGGGAACTCATCAACAAGCCCTCCATCCAGGCCGCCCTGGTCTCGCTGAGTCCGCAGGACGGAGCCATCAAGACCATGGTGGGCGGTTTCGACTTCGACGAAGGCAAGTTCAACCGCGTCACCCAGGCCTGGCGCCAGCCGGGCTCGTCCTTCAAGCCCTTCATCTACGCCTCCTCCCTGGAGCGCGGCCTGACGCCGGCCACGCAGATCTCGGACGAGCCCTTCTCCCTGACGGCCGAGCAGACCGGCTCCAAGGCCTGGAACCCCAAGAACTACGGCCGCTCCTACGAACCCATGCTGACCATGCGCCAAGGCCTGTACAAGTCCAAGAACATGGTCTCGATCCGCATCATGCAGGCCGTGGGCCCCCAGTACGTGCAGGACTACATCACCCGCTTCGGCTTCGACCGCTCGCGCCAGCCGGCCGTGCTGCCGCTGGCCCTGGGCGCCGGCAGCGTGACGCCGCTGCAGCTGGCCGGCGGCTACGCGGTCTTCGCCAACGGCGGTTACCGCGTGCCGCCCTACCTGATCGACTACGTCACCGACAGCGCCGGCAAGGTCATCATGCGTTCCCGGCCGACTGTGGCCGGCGACACCCTGGCGCGCGTGATCGATCCGCGAACTGCCTACGTCATGGACGACATGCTGCGCGGCGTGGCCACCTACGGCACCGGCGCGCGCGCCCACCGCGAGCTCAAGCGCAACGACATCGGCGGCAAGACCGGCACCACCAACGACTCTCAGGACGCCTGGTTCGCCGGCTTCACCCCGAAACTGGTCGCCGTGGCCTGGATGGGCTTCGACCAGCCCAAATCCATGGGCCAGGGCGAGACCGGCGGCGGCGCCGCCCTGCCCATCTGGGTCGATTACATGCGCGCGGCCCTCGCGGGCCAACCGGAAATCCCGCCCGGCCCCCCGCCCAGCGGACTGACGCGCATCGACGGCGACTTCTATTTCTCCGAATTTCCGCCGGGCACTGCCATCGCCCGTGTCGGCCTGCCCGCGCCGGGCGACCCGGCATCCGGCGCGCCCGCCGGCGGCCTGGACGGCATCGGCACGTTGCTGGACCAGCTGCATGGCGGCTCCGACACCGATTCCGACTCCGGCGGCGCCACCCCCCAACCCGTCCGCGTGCCCTTCTGATGACGACCCAGCCCCTTTTCCCGAATGCCGCGCGCCTCCTGGCCGGCGCCGGCCTGGCCCTCGCGCTGGCCGGCTGCGGCATGAAAGGCGCCTTGCGCCTGCCCGACCCGCCGCCAGCCGACGCCGCGCTGGCGGCCCCGCCCACCCTGCCGCCGGCGTCCACGCCGGACACGCGTCCCGCTTCGCGACCCTGACCTTCATGACCGCAGATATCCAGTTCCCCCTCCGGGATGGCATCCTGCATGCCGAAGACATCCCGCTGCCCGAACTCGCCGACCGCTACGGCACCCCCCTGTACGTCTATTCCCGCGCGGCGCTGCGCGCCGCCTGGCTCCGCTACGAACAGGCCATTGCCGGGCACGATGCGCTGATCTGCTACGGCGTCAAGGCCAACTCCAACCTGGCGGTCCTGCACGAATTCCAGCGGCTGGGCGCCGGATTCGACATCGTCTCGGGCGGCGAGCTCGAGCGCATCCTGGCGGCGGGCGCCCGCCCCGACCGCGTCGTGTTCTCCGGCGTGGGCAAGCAGGGCTGGGAAATCCGCAAGGCGCTGGCCGCCGGGATCAAGTGCTTCAACGTCGAATCGGCGGCCGAGCTCGAACGCCTGGCCGACATCGCCCAGGAACTGGGCGTGCGCGCTCCGGTGTCCTTGCGCGTCAACCCGGACGTCGACGCGCGCACCCATCCCTACATCTCCACCGGCTTGAAAGAAAACAAGTTCGGCGTCGACATCCGCCAGGCACCCGAGCTGTATCGCCAGGCGCTGCAGCATCCCGGCCTGGAGATCGTCGGCGTGGACTGCCACATCGGCTCCCAGATCACCCGGATCGCTCCCTACCTGGACGCGCTCGACAAGCTGCTGGGCCTGATCGAAGCCCTGGCGGCCGACGGCATCGCCCTGCGTCACCTGGATCTGGGCGGCGGCCTGGGCATCCGCTACACCGACGAAACCCCGCCCGACCCGGCGGAACTGCTGGAGCCGGTCTTCGCCACGCTGGCGGCCCGGGGGCTGGACCACCTGCAGCTCATCCTGGAACCCGGCCGTTCCCTGGTCGGCAACGCGGGAGTGCTGCTGACCCGTGTCGAATACCTGAAGCGGACCGAAGCGCGCAACTTCGCCATCGTCGACGCCGCCATGAACGACCTGATGCGCCCGTCCCTGTACGAAGCCTGGCACGGCGTCGTGCCGGTCGCCCCGCGCACCGGCACCCCGGTCCAGACCTACGACGTCGTCGGGCCGATCTGCGAGAGCGGCGACTGGCTGGCGCGCGACCGCGCGCTGCCCCTGGAACAGGGCGACCTGCTGGCCATCCAGTCCGCCGGCGCCTATGCCTTCTCCATGGCCAGCCAATACAACTCTCGCCCCCGAGCCGCGGAAGTCCTGGTGGATGGTCAGGATTCCTGGCTGATCCGCCCCCGCGAGACGATCCAGGAACTGTACGCCCAGGAACGCATTCCCCACCGACCCCAGGAGGGATGAACCCGGCCCATGCCCGCCACGAACGCCCCGGACGGACGCGCCGCCCCTAAACTTCCGCCGGTTCCGGACGTCAATCGCCCATAGCCCCGGTTTGCGCTCCACGGAACCGGAACGTTGTCCCACCTTCCTGTTTCATGGCGATCAAGACGCTCCTTCACCGCCCGTCCGCCCCACCCTCCCACTCCACCGCAGGGCGCGTCTGGTCGTTCCTGCTGTATGTCGGCATCCCGGCCCTGATGGCCCTGGGGCTGATCGCCTCCCTGCTGCTGCAACCACGCTACGCCGATTCCGCCGGCCAACCGCTGACGGCACGCTTCATCCACGCAGCCGATGCCGAACTCGAACCGATGCTGGCGCTGGAGCAGCTGCGGCAGCGACCCACCCGGCTCGCCGAATCCGCCGCCGGCCCGGTCTGGCTGCTGGCCGACCTGCCGGCCGGCGGCGACACCGACCCGGACAGCCGGCCCGCGCTCCTGGTGCCGGCCCATCCGGCCGACCCGCCCCGGTGCTGGCTGACCCGGGGCCGTCCCGCCGACGAAGCCGCATCCGACCCGCCGCTCCTGGAAACGCTCGAAGTCCGGAACGGGCTGCTCGGGCAGGAGATGCGGCTGCCGAACACCTCGACGGCCGACCAGATCCTGTGCCGGCTGGACATGACCGTCCCCGCCCGGCTCTCCATCGAGCAGTGGCGGAGCCACGAGCTGTCCGACACCACGGCGCACACCGCCCAGGCCAGCGGCCTGCTGGAGGGCGGGCTGCTGACGCTCGCGGCCTTTCTGGTCGTCATTTCCCTGACCATGCGCGAGCAGCCCTACACGGTGCTGGCCTGCTGGATCCTCTGCAACCTGCGCCTGGGCGCCTGGGCGCTGGGCTGGGATCATCAGTTCCTGGGCGCCATCATCCCGCCCCTCCCCCTGATCTGGATCCGCAAGCTGACCGTCCTGATCTACTACGTTCTGACGATCCAGCTGTTCACCACGCTGTTCCAGCCCAGCCTGGACGCCGTCACCGTGCGCCGCCTGCGTCTGGTCGGCCGCTCGAGCGCGGTCTGCCTGCTGGCGGCGCTGCTGGCGCTGCCCTACGACTGGTTCCAGCTCACGACATTCCTCACCGCCTGGCTGGCGACCGCCCTGGTCACGGTCACCGTGGTCCACGGCCTGTTCCGCTTCAACACACGCTCGCAGCTCTGGCATACGATCGGCATCTGCCTGGCCCTGGCGGTCCTGCTGACGGGCTTGATCCTGATCGGCCTCGGACGCGCGAGCCTGATCGCCCCTTTCCCCGGCACGGCGGCACTGCTGCTCTGCAACGTGCTGGTCGCCCTGGCGTCGGCCGACAAGATGCGCGAGGATCGGCAGCTGCGCCTGCGCCAGCGCAACGACCTGATCGCCCGCGACACGCTCACGCCGCTGGGCCTGTTCACGCTGGGTGCCACCCGGCATTTCGAGCACCTCAATCCGAACGCGCGCGACATCCTCGACATCGCTCCCGAGGCGGACCTGCACGCACTCGCCTGGAGCGATTTCTTTCCCAAGGTCGACTGGCTGGAAATCTCCGTGGCCACGGAGCAGGGCCGCGACACCGAGATCCAGCGTATCCAGGCCTCGCCGAACGCCCCGGCCCGCAACTTTCTGCTGCGCGCCACCCTGGTGGGCAGCCGCATCGAAGGCTCCCTGCAGGACATCAGCGCCCGCACCGAGACCATCCGCAAGCTGCGCCTGATGGCCGACAACGACCCCCTGACCGACACACTCAATCGCCGCGGGATCGAGAAGACCATGCAAAAGGCCATCGAGGGCCTGCAGCAGACCAGCACGCCCTGCGCCCTGGCCTTCCTGGACCTGGATCACCTCAAGCGCGTCAACGACCTGTTCGGCCATTCGACCGGCGACACGCTGCTGCAGATGGTCTGCGAACGACTGAAATACTCGCTGTCCGAGGATCAGCCCCTGGGCCGCATCGGCAACGACGAGTTCATCATCCTGTTCCCCGGCATGCGGGCCGGGGAGGCCCGCCGCGTGGCCCAGGACATGATCGAGAGCCTGAACGGCTCGGCCCTGTATGTCGGCGAACGGGCCTTCCAGCTCAAGAGCGCCATGGGGCTGATCGACATCGACCGCACCATGACGCCCAAGGACGCCATCGCCGCCGCCAGCCGCGCCTGCCGCGACGCACGCAAGCAGCATCAGGACGTCGTCCTGTACGAGGAAAACGCCCGCGAGCTGTTCGACCACATCGACGAGATGCACCTGTTCGAGCAGCTGGAAAGCACCGGCACGTCCGAGGACATCTTCCTGGAAATGCAGCCCATCATGTCGCTGCGCCATCCCCTGCAGACCCTCAATTTCGAGGCGCTGCTGCGGGTGCGCAACACCGGCGCTCGCCCGCTCCAGACCGGCAAGATCATCCAGGCGGCGGAAGACAGCGGCATGGTCACCGCCATCGACAAATGGGTGTTCACGACGCTGCTCGACTGGATGTCCAGGCATCACCTGAAACTCGGCCAGACCCGCCAGGTCAACGTCAACCTCAGCGGAGTCTCGCTGAACGACGACCGCTTCATCAACGTCCTGTTCGGCATCCTCAACCAGCAGCCGCAATTCACCCGGCGCCTGTGCGTGGAAATCACCGAAGGCGTTGCCCTGCAGGACCTGGAACGCACCCGCCAGTTCATGCGGCGGCTGCAGCGCATGGGCGCCCGCGTGGCCCTGGACGACTTCGGCGCCGGCTACACCTCGTTCTCCTACCTGAAAGAACTGCCGGCCGACATGATCAAGATCGACGGCACCCTGATCCGCGACATGCTGGCGAGCGAGGCCAACATCGCCATCGTCAACAGCATCGTGGACCTGGCCCACAACCTGGGCATGGAATGCATCGCCGAATGGGTCGAGGACGTCGCCACCCTGCGCGCGCTGACCGACATGGGCGTGGACTACGTCCAGGGCTACGTGATTTCGAAGTCTCGGCCGCCGCTGGACATCCTGGCCTGCGACAACATCCTGCCGCTGGTCGGCGATCCGGCCGCCCGCGCCTACATCGAGGAGATCAGCGGGCGGCGCCTGTCGTAGGAGCCGCCGGCGGGAACCGGAGGGATCGGGCCGTGTCTTCCGGGCGGCCCCGGACGCATGGGTGCCCTCGGCGAATCACAGTTCGCCGTATGAGTGCAGGCCCGACAGGAACATGTTCACCCCCAGGAAGGCGAAGCTGGTCACCAGCAGGCCCGACAGCGCCCAGTAGGCGGACATGGCCCCGCGCAGGCCCTTCATCAGGCGCATGTGCAGCCAGGCGGCGTAGTTCAGCCAGACGATCAGCGCCCAGGTTTCCTTGGGGTCCCACTGCCAGTAGGTGCCCCAGGCGTCGGCCGCCCACAGCGCCCCCAGGATCGTGGCCACGGTGAAGAAGGCGAAACCCACCGCGATGGCCCGATACATGATGTCGTCGAGGATCTCCAGCGAGGGCAGCCGCCGGGCGATCGGCGCACGGAACGCCAGAATCGAGCCCACGATCAGCGCGCCGATGCCGAAATACAGCATCCAGGTGGCCGACAGCTCGCGCGAACCGAAGATCAGCGGCTCGGCGCACAGGACGGCCCCCAGGATGAACACCGGCACCAGCGGCTTCCAGGTGCGGGTCTCGCCGTGCGACTTGACCAGATAGGCGAAGCCCACCATGGCCGCCAGGCTGAAGGTGCCGTAGCCGATGAAATTCGCCGGCACGTGCAGTTTCATCCACCAGCTCTTCAGGGCGGGCACCAGCGGCTGGATCTGGTAGGCGTCGCGGGTGAAGGAGTACCACAGCAGGAACACCACCAGGGAACTAATGACCAGCAGTACGAAGCCGCCCAGGGCGCGCGTGGCGTAGCGGCGCTCGTAGTACAGGTAGAACAGCGCCGTCACCAGACACAGCAGGACGAAGACCTCGTAGAGGTTGCTGACGGGGATATGGCCGATGTCGGGCCCCAGCAGATGGCCTTCGCGCCAGCGCACCAGCAGGCCGGTCACCCCGGCGTAGACCGCCGTCCAGGTCAGGATGGTGCCCAGCCAGGCCGCCGTGCGGCTGGCGAAGCCGATCCAGTAGCAGAGCGTCGCCAGGACGAACAGGGCGCACATCCAGAGGATGGCCGACTGCGATGAGATCAGGTACTTCAGCAGGAAGACGCTCTCGGCCCGCGACAGGTCGCCCCGCAGCAGTTCGCCGGTGGGGCTGTAGAGCCAGATCGCCAGCAGTGCCGTCAGGCCGCTGGCCGCCATCAGGACGCGCAGCGGCCGCCACAGCCAGCCCATCCAGCTGAACAGACCGACCGCGCCGATCAGGATCAGCTTCTCGTAGTAATCCATGAACGCGCCATATTGCGTCAGCACGTGGCCGGCGCCCGCCGCCAGCAGCAGGAAAAAGCCGAGATCGGTCCAGTCGGGCCGCCCCCGGCGGCCGCGGCGGTCGCCGCTGACGTTCATGTCATGCGGCCAGGCGGCCGCGGCGCTCGCGGCAATGGAATCAGACGTCATGATCGGGTCCTCCTGACAGGCGGCGCAGGGCATCCCGCAGCCGCTCGAATTCGTGGTTGAAATCCAGGGTACGCCGCTGGGTGGTCATGGCGGCCAGCCAGGCGCTGCCCCCGTCCTGCGGACGGATCCACACCCAGACGCGGCGTTCGCGGATGTAGAACATCGAGAACACCCCGAGCACCAGCAGCAGGCAGCCCATGTAGACGATGGTCTTGCCGGGGCTGCGAGCCACTTGGAAGACGCTCGCCTGGACCTGTTCGAAGCCGGTGAGCTGCAAAGCCACAGGGGCAGGATAATCCGGCAGCGTCGCCAGCGCCAGCACGGCCAGGCGCATCCACTGGCGCTCGCGCTCCGAGCCGGGCCCCTGGGGATCGAGCGCGGGCTCGCCGCGCCGGGCCCGCGCCAGATCGCGCAGCTCGGTCAGGCCGAGCTGGATCATGGGCACGGCGAAATTCAGGATCTTTTCCCGCTGGTCCGGGGGCGCGGCATCGATGATGCCGTTGAAGCCGTCGCGCGCGAAGGTGCGCAGCGCCCCGCGCGCGGCCTGGAACATCAAGTCGCGCTGTTCGCCCGCGGGCGCGTTGCGGTCCGCGAACCGTTGCGCGGCCTGGTCGCGCAGGCCGGCGTCATCGAGCGCGGCGCGCAGCTGCATGAATTCCGCCATCGTTCCCTGGCCATCAGCGGGGACGCGCAGATAGCGATAGGGCTGCGAGGCGTTGTCTCGCACCCCCAGCAGGAATACCGGAGCATCGTCGATCTTCACCGGCAGCAGGTACTGGTTGAATTCATGCGCCTGGCCGTCGGCGCCGATCAGCCGGTACTGCACGCTGGGTCCGACATTGCGCAGGCCGTCGTTGCGCGGCCGGGCCGCGCTGCCGGTCACGGCGGCCACGTGCGCGACCACGTCGGCCGGCTGCGGATCCTGGCCGCCGCCCATGTCCTCGACATTGATCACGCGCAAGCCGGTGTAGTCCACCGTCAGTCCGCCCAGACTGGCGGGCAACCTGGCCTCGCGCCCGACCGTGCCCGAGACGTCCACCGGCTGCGCGCCGGCGCCCCGCAGGGGCCAGGCCTTCAGCCGCAGGCCGCTGCCGCCGTCGTCGAAGCTGGACTGGTAGACGGTGACGCCGCGATAGTGCAACGGCTCGTTCACCTGGATCGTGCGGTCGAAGGTCTTGCCGGTCGCCAGGTCGGTCACCGTCACGTCGCTGCGGAAATCGCTGGGCATGCCGGTGTCGTAGTAGGCGATGTGGAATTTATTGAGCTTCAGCGTGAAGGGCAGGGGCTGCAGCAGCACGCCCTGGCCCGCCGCCACGATGCCGACGCTGCTCTGCTTGCCATCGGGCACCAGCATATTGGCCCGGAAGCTGGGATTGCGCGCCGACAGGCGCCCGGACTCGGGCACATCGGAGATCAGCATGTTGCCGGTCACCGGCTGCTTGTCGAACAGCCAGGTCTGCAGCCGCACCGGCAGTTCGCTGTCCAGCAATCCGCCCAGGCAGATCACGACGATGGCCACGTGCGCGAAGATGTAGCCCAGGCGGTTGGCCGCACCCTTCTTGGCGGCCACCATGCGGCTGTCGCCGTCCTCGCGCACCCGGTAGCGAAAGCCCTGGGCTCGCAGCAGTGCGCCCACTTCGTCGCAGGCCTGGCCGGGCGTCCGGCCGCTGCTCAGTTCGACCCGGTGATGGAAGGCCTTGAGGCTGGAGCCGCGCACGTACTCCCGGAACGAGCGCATGTCGCGCAGCATCTTCGGCGCGTTGCGCAGCACGCACAGCGTGGTCGACACCACCAGGAAGGCCATGATGAGCAGGAACCACGCGCTGTTGTAGACGTGCCAGATGGAGAACCGGTCGAAGACTGCGAACCAGAAAGGCCCGAACTGGTCGATGTAGGCGTTGGTCCCCTGGTTCTGGGGCAGCACGGTGCCGATCAGGCTGGCCACGCAGATGAACACCAGCAGGCTGATGGCGAAGCGCATCGAGCCCAGGAGCTCGATGACATCGGCGCCCAAGGCGCGGGAACGGGTGGAAGACGCCACGGCTGCTCGACTCATGAAAATAAAATGCCCCACGTTGCGCCTTTGGCTCGCTGCCCCCCAAGAGGGGCGCTTTTTACCTTGGGTCGGCCCGGCGGTAAAAAAACAGGGGGTGCGCTCGCGCGTGCCCCCTCGGTCCAGAAATTTTAAGTTTTAACGATACACCGGTACGCGCCGGGATCCCTCCAAGACCCTGTGCGCGACCGGGAAATTCCGGGGAACCTCCGGGCAAGCCTTCGCGCCGCGCGCATCCGCTCGCTTGTCGCTCGACTTGTCCAGGCGTTCCCTAGCGCAGACCGGCTGCGTAATCGGCGACGGCGGCCAGATCCTGGTCGGTCATGCGGTCGGCGATGTTGCGCATGATGTCGTTGGCCCGGTCGCCCGAGCGGAACAGCTTGAGCTGATCCAGCAGATACGAGGGGTGCTGGCCGGCGAGGCGGGGGAACTCGCCCGGCAGGCCGGCGCCGTTGGCCGAGTGGCAGGCCGCACAGGCCGGGACCTTGCGGTCGGCGATGCCGGCACGCCAGATGGTCTGGCCGCGCTCCGTGGAGGCTTCGTGCGCGGCCGTGCCGGCCTTGTCCCAATCCATCTTCTGGTGCGACAGGTACAGCGCGACGTTCTGGATGTCCTGGGGCGTCAGGGTGGGAGCGATGGTGGACATGATCGACGGCGCGCCGTCCGCGCCCGTGCGCACCGCGCGCTTGTCGCCCTGGGGCGCGAAATCGCGCAGCTGCTTGGCGATGTATTCGTGCGGCATCGCGGCCAGGTTGGGATTCATGGGGATGGTGCTGTTGCCGCCTTCGCCGTGACAGGTGACACAGGCCAGCACGCCGCGTGACATGTCGCCATTCAGGAACAGCTGTTCGCCGGCCTTGGCATCGGGTTTTTGCGCGTCTTCGGCATGGGCGAGGCCGGGCAGGGCGCCGGCGAGAATCAGGCTGCCGGCCATGAACACACTGGAAAGCGCACGCTTCATGAGATCCTCGGTGGTGATTCGTTCACGACGCCGGAGGCCGGCGCCTGACAGGACCGGCATCATATCCGCCCGGGACACGCGATGCGCGGCAACATTCAATGTGAAATTATACAATAGGCTTCACCCCCTCTCTTGTCGAACCCGCCCCTCGTGTCTCTCCTCCATCGCGCCCGGTTCACGGTGTCCGCCGCCCGGCTGGACCAGCTGCCCGCCCCGACCACCGCCGAAGTCTGTTTCGTCGGCCGCTCCAACTCGGGCAAATCCTCGGCCATCAACGTCCTGACCAATCAGCGGCGGCTGGCCTTCTCCAGCAAGACGCCCGGCCGCACCCGCCTGATCAACCTGTTCGGCATCCCCGATCCGCTCACGCCGGACGCCTGGCTCGGCTTCCTGGTGGACCTGCCGGGCTACGGCTACGCCGCCGTGGACCGCGCGGCGCGCGACGAGTGGGCCGAGGTCCTGGGCGGCTACCTGCACGAGCGCTCCAGCCTGGCGGGCGTGGTGCTGCTGATCGACATCCGCCGGGGCGTCACCGACCTGGACCGGCGCCTGGCCCGCTGGATCGCCCTGCGCGGCCTGCCAACCCTGGCCCTGCTGACCAAAGCCGACAAGCTGCCCTACGGCCAGCGCATCCAGGCCGCCGCCCGGGCGCGCAAGGACCTGGCGGACATCGGCACGCTGACCGCGCTGCCTTTCTCCGCCACCCACCGCGTCGGCCTGGACGAGGCCGCCGCCCACATCGAAAACTGGATCTCGCCCCAGGCCGTGCCCTGAACGCAAGGGGACCTTCCCCCACGAGCCCTTCATCGCCCCGCCGCGCGCGGCGGGTGTTTTCCGGAGTACCGCATGACCGCCTTCCTGCCCCCCGCCGACTTCCCCGCCATGCGCCTGCGCCGCAACCGGCGCGACGATTTCTCCCGCCGCCTGGTGCGCGAAACCCGCCTGTCGGCGGACGACCTGATCTATCCGGTGTTCGTCTGCGAAGGCCGCGACGTGCGCGACCCGGTGGCCTCGATGCCGGACGTGGCGCGGCAATCCCCCGACGTCCTGCTGCGCACGGCCGAACAATGTCTGGAACTGGGCATCCCCGTGCTGGCCCTGTTCCCGCACATCGACCCGTCCCTGAAGACGCCGGACGGCCTTGAGGCCACCAATCCCGACGGCCTGATCCCGCGCACCGTGGCCCTGCTGAAATCGAATTTTCCCGAACTGGGCGTGCTGACCGACGTGGCGCTGGATCCCTACACCAGCCACGGCCAGGACGGCCTGATCGACGCGGACGGCCAGCTGCTGAACGATCCCACGGTGGCCATGCTGGTGCGCCAGGCCCTGACCCACGCCCAGGCGGGCGTGGACATCGTCGCCCCCAGCGACATGATGGACGGGCGCATCGGCGCCGTGCGCCAGGCGCTGGACGCCCAGGACCGCATCCATACCCGCATCATGGCCTATTCGGCCAAGTACGCCAGCGCCTTCTACGGCCCCTTCCGCGACGCGGTGGGCTCGGCCGCCAGCCTGGGGGCGTCCAACAAGGCCACCTACCAGATGGACCCGGCCAACCGCCTGGAGGCCCTGCGCGAAGTCGCCGCCGACATCCGCGAGGGCGCCGACATGGTGATGGTCAAGCCCGGCCTGCCCTACCTGGACGTGCTGCGCGAGGTCAAGGACGCCTTCGGCATGCCCACCTATGCCTACCAGGTCAGCGGCGAATACGCCATGATCAAGGCCGCCGCCGCCAACGGCTGGCTGGACCACGACAAGGTGATGATGGAATCCCTGCTGGCCTTCAAGCGCGCCGGCGGCGACGGCATCCTGACGTATTTCGCCATCGCCGCGGCGAAGATCCTGCGCGAACGGGGCTGACGCCCGCGCGGGCGCGCCGCCGCGGCTGCGGCGCGCCCGCGCAAACAGGATCCGCCCGCAGGACAAAAACAGCCCGTCATCCTGTGTGCCGCTCAACGACCTGGCCTAAACTGGAGCACGGTTGTCGGCGGTTGACGCGTCTCCATCCCGGAACGACCTGAAGGGATGTCGCGCAGGCAGAACGATACTGGAATTGTTTGGATTGTCCGCGAAAGGGAATGAACCGAAGAGGTAAGGCATGACGACCGCGTCCAGCCAGCTCGTCCAAATCGAAGGCATCGACCCTTGCGCCGATCCGCTGACACGCTATCACGCATGCAAGGCGATGGCGCGCGGCTATGCGCAAGCCAGGCAATCAGAAAGCGCGCGGCAAGACCATGCCCGCGCTTTTTGCGCGGTCGCCATCAAGGCGTTCTGGCGCGTCTTGTGCGAACGGCACGGCACGGCGCTACGGATCAGGCCCGTTTCACTCTCACTGCCCGCCCTGGAAATGGACGCGCATCGGCTGGCGGACGATATCGGCCGGCTTGTCGCTGAGTTTCCCGTGGAGGATGCGGGCTATTTGATCGGGTCGATCTATACCGTCATGCTGCCGTCCTCGCTGCGTACCCGAATGGGGGCTTACTACACTCCGCCACCGCTGGTCACGCGGCTCCTCGATCAGGCCGAGGCCGCCGGTTTCGATCTTGCCCGGGGCACGGCCATCGACCCGGCTTGCGGCGGCGGCGCTTTTCTGGCGCCGCTGGCGCTCAGAATGGTGGCGCATGATGGGGGGGCATCGCCAGAATGGACCTTGCGCCGCCTGGGCAAGCGTCTCAAAGGGCTTGAGATCGATCGCTTCGCCGCATGGATGACGACGGTGCTGCTGGAGGCCGCCGTATTGCCGCTGTGCGTAGCGGCAAAGCGCCGCCTGCCGGATGTGGTTATGGTGGGAAACGCGCTACGTCCCCATGATCATGGGCAGTTCGATCTGGTCATCGGGAATCCGCCCTACGGCCGGGTGAAACTGGAAGAACCCATGCGCAGGCATTACGCGCGGTCGCTTTATGGGCACGCCAATCTGTATGGGCTGTTCACCGACCTGGCGCTGCGCCTGGTCAAGCCCGCCGGCATCCTGGCCTACCTCACGCCCACCTCGTTTCTCGGCGGGCAATATTACAAAGCGCTCCGTCAGCTGCTCAATGACGAAGCGACTCCTTTCTCCGTCGATTTCGTGGCGGACCGGGAAGGCGTCTTCGACGACGTCCTGCAGGAAACGCTGCTCACCACTTACACCAAGGGCGCCCGTGATGCGCCAACCACGGTCGCCACGCTCATTCCAAAAGGTCTGAATGCCACCGCCATCGAAAAAGTGGGCGCCGTATGCGTCAACATCGACAAGGAGGGATCCCCATGGCTGCTGCCACGCTCGGCCAGCGATGTGGTATTCCTCGATACCATCGCTCAAATGCCGACCAGGCTGGCGGATCTGGGATATGTCGTCACCACCGGCCAATTGGTCTGGAATCGTCACAAGCGCCAGTTGAGGACTGCCGCGGGGGCGGAATCACTTCCCTTGATCTGGGCGGAATCGGTGACGGCGAATGGCTTTTCATTCAGCGCCGACCGGCGCAACCATGTGCCATATATCGACGTGGAACCCAGCCAGTCCCATCTGGTGACGCGCCACGAGACGATACTGGTTCAGCGCACGACCTCCAAGGAACAGAATCGCCGATTGCTGGCGGCCGTTCTGCCACAGGCATTTCTCGATCGACGCGGTGGCGCGGTGATCGAAAATCACCTGAATCTCGTGCACGCTCCGGTCGGCATGACACCAAGAGTATCCCTGGGCACGATCGCGGCCCTCCTGAGCTCCGACGCCGTCGATCGGGCCTTCCGATGCATCAGCGGCAGTGTCGCAGTCTCGGCCTACGAACTGAACGCCCTGCCCCTGCCGACCATCCAGCAACTGATTGAAGTAGAACGGTCCATTCAGTCAGGCGCCGCCAAGGCCATCATCGAGCGACAAATCGCCTCTTTTTACGGGATGGCCTGAACATGTCTTTCCCCGCCATTCCGGACATCGCCCTGATTGCCGCGCGGCTGCCAGAAATCTTCCCGGAGGGGACCGAGAATCGCAACTACGTCATCCGGGAAATGGCGGCACGCACCGTCTACGTCATGCTGTATGCGGACGCCATCGAGGGAAAAGATCGCTGGATTCGCCCAAGCCACATCTACTTCATGACGCACGAGCAAGCCTCCTGTACCAGCGATGCGGAGCGTGCCGAATGGTTCCGCCTATCCATCAAGCCCGGATATCGCCCATCCGGCGTGCGCTGGTATGCCGACACGACACGCGAGCCCGTGCGCGATGAAACGCTACGCTCCGGGTTTATCGTGTGCCGGGCGGTTGTCGAGCGGGACGGCATCCCAACCACATCCTCCACGCCAAAATATGCACTGGATCATGATTTCGCCGCATTGTTCGACCCAGCGCTGGATGGCACGGCGCTGGATGACGCCATTGTCGCCTGGCGGGCATCGCACCTGTCCAGGGCCGCATTGGCGCGGCAGCACCTGGTCAGGCAAGGCGCGGGCGCGGCGGTGCGATCCGCCATCCCGGTCACCTTCCCCAACGGCGAAACAAGGACACTCGCGGCAGGGCCGTCCAGCGTGATCGCCAAAGCCGTGATCGAGGAATTCGCGCCGCGCTTTCTCAAGCAGCCTGCAGTGCTGTGGCTTTCCGAGTCCGGCAATAAAGTCGTTGCCCGTGATGAACGGCTGGCTTCAGCGCTCAAGCTGAGAATCGACGCATCAAAAGCATTGCCCGACATCATTCTGATCGATCTCGGCGCGGACATCGGCGGCAACGACATGCTTGTCGTCTTTACCGAGGTCGTCGCATCCGACGGCCCGATCAATCGCGAGCGAAAAGCCGTACTGACAGAGGTCGCCATCGATGCCGGTTTCGATGAAAAACATCTGGCATTTCTGACGGCATACCTCGACCGGTCCGGCGCGCCATTCAAAAAGAGCCTCTCGGAACTGGCATGGGGTTCCCATGCCTGGTTCGTATCCGAGCCGGATCATCTCATCAGCCTGCATGACGGAAAGCCGGCGAAACTGTCGGATCGCGCCCCGGACGCCTGATTCGGCATGGCGAAAAGACGACGCGCTCCATCACCGCGGGGCCGGATCAGTCAGCCGAAACAGACGACGGGGCTGAGCCCCGCGCTCAGGCGCGCCGCCAAGGCTGGGACGGATCGACCGGATCCTCGGCCTCTTCTTCGGTCCCGTGAACGCGGCAGCGGTTGCGGCCCTGGCGCTTGGCCTGGTAGAGCGCCTGGTCCGCATACGACAGCAGCTTGTCCAGGCCAGCCGGCAGGCCCTGCCCGTCATGCGCGACGCCAATGCTGACCGTGATCCTCAGGGGCTCGTCGCTGTCGAGATAAAGATGGATCTTTTCCACGCAGGCCCGCAGCCGCTCGGCGATCTCGACGGTGTCCCCGAGCGAGCAGTCGGGCAGGACGAGGCCGAACTCCTCGCCGCCCAGCCTCCCGAACAGGTCCTCAGGACGGATGGCTTCGCGGATCGTACGGGAAAACTCGCACAGCACGTTATCCCCGGCGGCATGGCCGTGCCGGTCATTGATCTGCTTGAAATGGTCGATGTCCAACATCATCAACCCGTTGCCGTGCGGCGCCGGAGGAATCCGCCGCAGATATTCCTGGGCGCCCCGCGTGAACGCCGGGCGGGACAAGGCCTGCGTCAGGTCGTCGTGGTCCAGCGCGCGGTTCAGCGACACGATCAGGTCGCCCCGAGCGGCCAGCGCGCTGGACATGAGCAGCGGCACGGTCATCAGCAGCAGGACGCCCAGCTGCAGGGAAATCCGTGTCCAGACGGACAGGGACGCCAGCAGATCTCCCGGGACCAGGGACCAGTCGGCGTTGAAGCCGAGCACGACCCCCAGGGCCGCCAGCAACGCCAACCAGGCCAAGGTCCACTGCTGGTAGGCATGCGCGCAATACACTAAGGCGGCGAAAGGCAGGAGCAGGGCGCCGGGCCCGCCCAGCAGGAAACACAGCGCCAAGCTGAACGCCAGCAGCATCCCCGGGATCCGCGCGGGCCAGTTCTTCAGATGGCGCAGCGGGCCGTGATCCCTGCGGCGACGATCGATCCCGGGAATTTCCATCCTGGGCAGCAACAGGACGGGCAACAGGAAGATGCAATAGCCCAGCCACTGGCCGAGCAGGCCGCTGACGAGGGCCTCCGGAGCAGCCTCGGCGGCCGGACGCCAGAAGCCGGCGAGCAGGCCGACGGCCACCGTGGTTGCCGACGCCGACAGGCCAGCCAGCAGCATCCGGACCACTGCCCGGGGCGTGCGCAAGTTGTCCAGAGGCCAGAAGCGCGCCAGAATGAGCCAGATCACCCAGACGCCCGCGAGATCCGCCAGGCCGTCGGCCGCGGCCTGGGAAAAGGGGTCGCCGGGACCCAGGCGGGCCAGGACCAGGCCGGCGCCCGCCAGTGCCCACGACAAGGGCCGGATCGACGCCTGCTGACGCAGCAGCACCCCGGCCAGGACCGCGTTCGCCGGCCACAGGGCCGCACGGTCGAACACCGGCTGGAGCAACAGGCTTGCCTGCGCCAGCAGGAACGCCGCCGCCGCGACCCACGCCGCCTGGACGATAGACCGGGAAAAGTTCATACCGAGGGAAAGGGTCTGGCTCATTGTCCGTACGCTGTCCGAATGCCGTCCGCCGACCGGCGGCCTTCTTCGCCAGCGCCGCGACAGCCTCGACTCAAATGTAACTATGCATGATAGCCGGTTTCCGTCGTCGTGAATATCACGAATGTGATGGAAATCGCCGAACCCGTTCGGGAACGGAACCATCGGCCTGCATCCGTTACTTCATCTCATGCTTCCTGGAAGCAAGGCACGGAACGCCTCGAAGTTGCCATCCATCACAAAACAGGTGTGCCAATCAGCGTTTGAAGCGTATACGGCTTGAACACCCTGACCCTGACCGGCGCCAATACCTACTCCGGCAAGACGACGATCAATGCCGGCACGCTGCAAATCGGTGATGGCGACGCAGCCAGCCTCAACACCAGCAAAGTCACCTTCGCCAAAGAAAGCGGCGCCCTCCTCGCCTTCAATCACAACAACGACATGACATTCGACGGCGAAATCAGCGGCGACGGCTCGCTCACCAAAGCGGGCGAGAGCATTCTGACCCTGACCGGCGACAGCGACTACACCGGCGGCACGACGATCAACGCCGGCACACTGCAAATCGGCAATGGCGGCACGGCCGGCAAGATCACCGGCAACGTGGAGGTGAACAGCGACAGCACCCTCGCCTTCAACCGCAGCGACGCCGTGATCTTCGGCGGCGACATCTCGGGCGCCGGCATAATCGTCCAGAATGGCACGGGCACCCTGTCCCTGACCGGCAACAACGCGGCCTACGCCGGCATCACCGAAGTCGGGCACGGCATCCTGACGGTCAACAGCCAGCTCGGCGGCACGCTGCTCGTCCAGGCGGCGGGCCGCCTGCAGGGCAGCGGCACCGTGGGCGACACCATCGTCCACGGCACCGTCGCGCCCGGCAATTCGATCGGCACGCTGCACGTGGCCGGCGACTTCGCCTTCGAGCCAGGCTCGGTCTACGAAGTAGAAGTGGATGCCGCCGGAAACAGCGACCGGATCATCGCCACCGGCACGGCCACCATCGACCACGGCGCCTCGGTGCGCGTCCTGGCCGGCGCGGGCCACTATGCGGCGCACACTCAATACACCATCCTGAGCGCCGCGGGCGGGCTCAACGGAACGTTCTCCGGCGCAACCTCCAACCTCGCCTTCCTCGACCCCTCGCTCGGCTACGGCGCCAATCAGGTCCTGCTGACGATGACCCGCAACGACGCCTCCTTCGCCAGCGTCGGCCTCACCCGGAACCAGATCGCCACCGGCGGGGGCGTGGAAAGCCTCGGAACGGGCCCGATATTCGACGCGGTACTGAATCTGTCGGCCGATCAGGCGCGCGCCGCCTTCGATCGACTGTCGGGTGAAATCCATGCGTCGATGCGCACGGCGCTGCTCGAGGACAGCCACTTCATCCGCGATGCGGCCAATCATCGCCTGCGCGCCGCGCAAGCGGCGCCCGGCTCGGCCTCCGGCGGCGTGCTGCTGGCCGCCCAGGGCGACGTCCCGGGCCTCCTGCCGCCCGTGGCCGCCAACCCCGCCGGCCCGGCCTTCTGGACGCAAGGCTTTGGCTCATGGGGGGCGACACACGGCAACGGCAACGCCGCGCGCCTGGAGCGCGACAGCGACGGCCTGATCGCCGGCGTCGACTGGCCGCTCGGCCGCGGACGCGTGGGCGTGATGGCCGGCTACAGCGACTCGAATGCGAAGGCCGCGGAGCGCGCCTCGTCGGGCTCGAGCCACAACTACCACCTGGGCGTCTACGGCGGCGCCGCCTGGGGCGGGCTCGCCCTGCGCACGGGCGCGGCCTACACCCGGCACTACGTGAAAACCCGACGCGACGCGTCCTTTCCCGGCTTGACCGACCACCTCTCGGGCGCCTACCAGGCCGAAGCCTGGCAGGCGTTCGGCGAACTGGGCTACGACATGGCGGTGGGCGGCTCGCGCATCGAGCCCTTCATCAATCTGGCCCACACGCGCCTGCGCTCCGACCGCTACACCGAACAAGGAGACGCGGCGGCATTGATCATCGGCCAGAAAAAATCGAATGTCTCCTTCGCCACGCTCGGCGTGCGCGCCGCCACGGGCATCACGCTCGGCGGCGCCGAGCTCACCGTCAAGGGCCTGCTCGGCTGGCGTCACGCCTTCGGCGATGTCGAACCGCATTCGACGCAGCGATTCGCCGGCGGCGGCGATGCCTTCCTGATCGGCGGCACACCCATCGCGCGCAACGCGGCGCTGATCGAGGCCGGCCTGGACTATGTCGCGAAGTCCAATACCACGCTGAGCCTCTCCTATGGCGGGCAATTCGGCTCCGGCGTCGCCGATCATGCCATCAAGGCCAGTCTCAACATCAGGTTTTGAACCCTTGCCAGCGCCCGATGAATGCCCGTCCTGCTGTTTAGGGGCGCGGCAACGAAAACGCCAGCCGCACGGGCTGGCGTCATTGCCTGATTCTATTGGTGCCGGCTAGAGGAATCGAACCCCCGACCTTCTCATTACAAGTGAGCTGCTCTACCAACTGAGCTAAGCCGGCAAGGACCGTCATTCTACAGGACGAAGACGCCCTATTTGACGACCTTCAGGTGGGACGGCTTGGGAGCCTCCGGCCCATCGTCCGGAGGCGTCGGGACGTCCGGCCCGGACGCTTGCGGCCCCGGCTGGTCGTCGCCGCCCGGATAGGGGCGCGAGGCCACGACCTCGAACCCCATGCCGGCTCCGGTTTCACGGGCGTACACCGCCGAGACCGCGCCCACCGGGATGAACAGGTGCTCCACCGCGCCGTTGAAACGGGACTCGAATTCGATGTATTCATTGCCCAGCGTCAGGCGATTGGTGGCCAGGTGGCTGATGTTCAGCGTGATCTGCCCGTCGTGGACATGGGCGAGCGGCACCACGGTGTTCTCGTCGACGGTGACCACCAGGTAAGGGGTATAGCCATTGTCCGTGCACCACTCGTGCAGCGCGCGGATCAGGTATGGTTTGGTCGAGGATTCCTGCATGTTCAGCGGCGCATGACCTTTTCGGACGGGGTGAGGGCCTCGATGTAGGCGGGGCGCGAGAACAGGCGCTCGGCGTACTTCTGGATCGGGGCGGCGCTCTTGGGCAGTTCGATGCCGTAATGGCCCAGGCGCCACAGCAGCGGAGCGACGGCGACGTCCAGCATGGAGAACTCCTCGCCCAGCATGTACTTGTTCTTCACCAGCAGGGGGGCGAGTTGGGCCAGGCGGTCGCGGATGTTGGCGCGCGCCGCGTCCCGGACCTTTTCGTCGGTGATGCCGCGGTTCTCCAGCGTGGACACGTGGACGAACAGCTCCTTTTCGAAGTTATACAGGAACAGGCGGGTGCGCGCCCGCATGATCGGGTCGGCCGGCATCAGCTGCGGATGCGGGAAGCGCTCGTCGATGTATTCGTTGATGATGTTCGACTCGTACAGGACCAGGTCGCGCTCGACCAGGATGGGCACCTGGCCGTAGGGATTCATCACCGCGATGTCTTCGGGCTTGTTGTACAGGTCGATGTCGCGGATCTCGAAATCCATGCCCTTTTCGAACAGCACGAAGCGGCAGCGTTGCGAAAAGGGGCAGGTCGTCCCGGAATAGAGCACCATCATGTCGTGGGTTCCAATGCAAAAAAAGACGAAGAACACGCGCGGTCCTGAAAGCGCAAGCCAGGCGTGGCAACGCCTGGCTGGCATCCCGGCCCACGCGGCCGGAGGGTCATGCGCCCCGGAGGGCGCGACCGACCCGGGGATCATCCGATCCGGATGATCCTAACGGACGTGTTTCCAGTATGCCGCATTCATGCGGATGGCGACAAACAGGAACAGGAACAGGAACAGCATGACCCAGACGCCGATCTGCTTGCGCACCAGTTGGCCGGGTTCCGCCATCCAGCCCAGGAAATTGCTGAGATCGGCGACGTCGTTCTCGAATTTGCTGAAGGTCTTGGCGTCGGCCGAGTCGAACTTGCTCGTGACGGACGCTTCGCCCGTGTAGTCCTTCAGAACTTCGGACGTGGCGGTGGAAAAGCCATCCGCGTCATAGGCCGTGGTGGTGCGTTCCCAGTGCGGGGTACCGTTCGCGTCGGCCGCCTGGTGGACCGCGATGCTGGTATAGCTGCGCGGTCCTTCGAGATCCCAGAGCACGTTGGGCATGCCCACGCTGGGGAAGACGACGTTGTTCCAGCCGGTCTTCTTGCTCGTGTCGCGATAGAAGCTGCGCAGGTAGGTGTAGATGTAGTCCACCCCCGACGGGCCGAAGTTCGTGTTCTTGGCGCGGGCGATCACCGACAGGTCCGGCGGGGTGACCCCGAACCAGGCCTTGCCGTCGGCCGGTGTCATGGCGATCGTCATCAGGTCGCCGACCTTGTTGCCGGTGAACAGCAGGTTCTTCTTGATGTCGTCTTCCGACAGCCCCAGGTCCATGAGCTTGTTGTAGCGCATGGCGCCGGCGCTGTGGCAGTTCAGACAGTAGTTGACGAACAGTTTGGCGCCGTTTTGCAGGGCGGCCAGGTCGGTGATGCGGTCCGGCGCACGGTCCAGTTGCGGGCCTTCGCCAGCGGCGAAGGTCAATGAGCAGGTCAAGGACAGGGCCAGGGCACCGAGCAGTTTTTTCAGCATGATCTTTCCGTGACAGTCAGTGGTTCGGCCTTCAGTGGGCCCGGAAGGTGACGCGGTCGGGAACCGGCTTGAAGGAGCCCAACTGAGTCCAGATCGGCATCATCAAGAAGAAGGCCAGGTAGATGACCGTGCCGATCTGCCCAAGGAGGGTATAGGTCGGCGAGACCGGCTGGGTGCCCAGATAGCCAAGCAGCAGGAAGTCGACGATGAAGATCGCGTATAGAGCCTTGTGCCAGCCCGGACGGTAGCGGATCGACTTCACCGGGGAACGGTCCAGCCACGGCAGGAAGAACAGGATGACGACGGCGCCGCCCATGGACACCACACCCCAGAACTTGGCGTCGAGCACCCTCATCAGGATGGCGACGACCACCAGGACGGCCGGCGCCGCCAGGCGCCAGATGCCGGAGAGCTTGCCCTTGGCGAACAACAGGACGGCGGCCAGCAGGGCGCCCGCCGCCATGACCCAGGTGAAGTCGCTGGTGGTGGCGCGCAGCATGGTGTAGAACGGCGTGAAATACCAGACCGGGGCGATGTGCGGCGGGGTCTTGAGCGGGTCGGCCGGCAGGAAGTTGTTGTATTCCAGGAAGTAGCCGCCCATTTCGGGGCCGAAGAAGATGATCGCCGCAAACACGATCAGGAAGCCCGCCACGCCGACCACGTCGTGCACCGAGTAGTAGGGGTGGAACGGAATACCGTCCACGGGGCGGCCGTACTTGTCCTTCGGACCCTGCTTGATCTCGACGCCGTCGGGATTGTTCGAACCCACTTCGTGCAGGGCGATGATGTGCGCCACGACCAGGCCGATCAGCACCAGCGGGATGGCGATCACGTGGAAGGCGAAGAAGCGGTTCAGGGTGGCGTCGGATACGACGTAGTCGCCGCGGATGAACAGGGAGAGGTCGGGGCCGATGAAGGGAATGGCCGAGAACAGGTTCACGATCACCTGGGCGCCCCAGTAGGACATCTGGCCCCAGGGCAGCAGATAGCCGAAAAAGGCCTCGGCCATCAGGCACAGAAAGATGGCCACGCCGAAGATCCAGACCAGCTCGCGCGGCTTGCGGTAGGAACCGTAGAACAGGCCGCGCAGCATGTGCAGGTAGACCACGACGAAGAACATCGAGGCGCCGGTGGAGTGCATGTAGCGGATGAACCAGCCGCCCGGAACCTCGCGCATGATGTATTCGACGGATTCGAAGGCGAAGCGCGCGTCGGGCTTGTAGTTCATCACCAGGAAGATCCCGGAGACGACCTGGATCACCAGCACCATCAGGGCCAGCGATCCGAAGAAATACCAGAAGTTGAAGTTCTTCGGAGCATAGTACTCGGACATGTGCTCCTTGAACATTTTGGTGAGCGGAAAGCGGTGGTCCACCCAGCCCAGCAACCCGGTCGTCTCGACGTTTTTATCGGCCATGGAAGGCTCCTAGATTCAATATCGCAAAAGGATGAACGGGGCCGTTCATCAGGCCTTGTTGTCTTCGTCGACGCCGATGGTGATGCGGGTGCCGTCGGCGGAAAAGACGTAGGGCGGGATCTCGAGATTGTCGGGGGCCGGCTTGTTGGCGAACACCCGGCCGGCCATGTCGAACGTGGAGCCGTGGCAGGGGCAGAACCAGCCGCCCGGCCAGTCGGTCGGCAGACCGGGCTGGGCGCCAGTCTGGAAGTGGGCGGTCGGCGAGCAGCCGAGGTGGGTGCAGATGCCGATGCAGACGAAGTATTCGGGTTTGCGCGAGCGGTATTCGTTCTTCGCCCACTCCGGCGTGAAGCCGGGACGGTCGGAGTTGGGATCGGCGAGTTCGGCGTCATGCTTGGGCAGGTTTTCGAGTTCGGCCTTCGTGCGGCGCACGATCCAGACCGGCTTGCCGCGCCATTCGACGGTCATCATCTGGCCTTCGGTCAGGCTGGAGATGTCGGCCTCGACCGGCGCGCCGGCCGCCTTGGCCTTTTCGGAGGGGGCGAACGAGCCGACGAAGGGAACGGCCGTGGAGACACCCGCGACTCCGCCGAGCGTACAGGCCGATGCGACCCAGAAGCGGCGCGAAGGATCGGGGGGCAGGTTCGGGTCGACTGCGCCCTGCTCGTCGGACTGTGTCGGATGCTGACTCATTCTGTTATCCCTGGTTGCCGCCCGGGGGCGGAGCGTTTTGAACGTGATCTGCCCGTGCGCGAGGCCGCGGCCCCGCAAGGGTCTTCAACCGCGTATTATAGCGTTACGCCCAGTGGGGTAAATGGATGGAGGAATACCGAAATGAGCGCACCCGGGGGTTTTATCAAAGAATTCCGAGAATTCGCCATCAAGGGCAACATGATGGACCTGGCCATCGGGGTCATCATCGGAGGCGCCTTCGGCAAAATCATCGACTCGGTCGTCAGCGACCTGGTCATGCCGCTGATCAACTTCATCATCGGCGGCAACGTCAATTTCGACAACCTGTTCTGGGTGCTGCGCCTGCCCGAAGGCTATGCCGGCGCCATGACGATGGCCGAACTGGCCAAGGCGGGCGCGGTCGTGTTCGCCTGGGGACATTTCCTGACCATCCTCGTCAACTTCCTGCTGCTGGCCCTGGTGGTCTTCATGATGGTAAAACTGGTGAACAATGCCCGGCGCCGCTTCGAAGCCGAGCCGGCGCCGGAGGCCGCCGCCCCCCCCGAGGACATCCTGCTGCTGCGCGAGATCCGCGACGCCCTGAAGAAATAGGTCGCGTCCTACACCGGGTTGTCGATATCCACGAACTCGCAGGGCACGCCGAAGCGGGCCTCGATGGCCGCGCCCAGGGCCTGGACCCCGTAGCGTTCCGTCGCGTGGTGGCCGGCGCCGATGTAGGCCGCATCCGCTTCGCGGGCCAGATGCACGGTGGGCTCGGAGATTTCCCCGCTGACGTAGCAATCCGCGCCCGCCGCCAGGGCGGCGTCCATCATGCCCTGGGCGGCGCCGGTGCACCAGGCCAGCCGCCGCACGGGGCGGTCGGGGTCGCCGATCGTCAGGGGCTCGCGACCCAGTCTGCGGGCGATGTCGGCGGCCAGCGCGCCCACCGTCAGATCCCGGACGGGCGTGCCCAGCCAGACCAGGTCGTCGGGCCCGCAGCGCCGGGGCGCGCCGTCGGGGCCGATGTCCGGGGTCCAGTCCATGACGCGCGCCAGCTGGGCGTTGTTGCCCCATTCCAGGTGGGCGTCCAGAGGCAGGTGATACGCGTACAGGCTGATCTCGCGCGCCATCAGGACCGACAGGCGGCGGTGCTTGGGGCCGCGGATGCAGGGATCCTCGTTCTTCCAGAACCAGCCATGATGCACCAGGACGGCGTCGGCGCCGCGGGCGGCGGCGGCCTGAATCAGGGCCAGCGAGGCCGTGACGCCGGTGACGACGCGGCGGATCTCGTCCCGACCCTGGACCTGCAAGCCGTTCGGGCAATAATCACGGAAGCGTTCGGGCTGCAATACGCCGTTCAGCCAGTCCGCCAGTTCCTGACGTGATATTTTGGCGATCATGTCATGTCCTTTAGCATGTCTTCCCGCCGCCTGGCGAATCCGGGCGGCATGCGGGCCGCGCAATGGGCGGCAAGCCTGAAGCAAGTCGAGTGATTCCATGTTGATGCGACGATTGTGGCTGATTTTCGCCCAGACGGTAACGGTCTGTCTGGGGATCCTGTTCCTGGTGGCGACCCTGCGGCCCCAGTGGCTGCCGGGCGGGGCGCCCGAGTCCCGGACGGTCCCGGCCGCCCCCGCGGCCGCGGCCGGCGCGCCGTTCAGCTATGCGTCCGCCGTGGTGCGGGCCGCGCCGTCGGTGGTCAACATCTATACCACCAAGCACGTGGACGTGCCGCTGGTGCCGCTGCCGGCCGATCCGGGGCTGGAGCGGTTCCTGCGCGGCCTGCCGGGGTTCACGCGGCGGGAGGCGGCGACCAGCCTGGGCTCGGGCGTGATTGCGCGGGCCGACGGCGCGATCCTGACCAACTATCATGTGATCGAGGCCGCCGATGCGATCGAGGTGCGCCTGCACGACGGACGCCAGGCGGCGGCGAAACTGGTCGGCGCGGACCCCGAGAGCGACCTGGCGGTACTGAAGATCGATCTGCCGGACCTGCCGGCGATCGCCTTCGACCCCGATCCGTCGGTGCGCGTGGGCGACGTGGTGCTGGCGATCGGCAACCCGTTCGGCGTGGGCCAGACCACGACCCAGGGCATCGTGTCCGCCGTGGGACGCAACCGCCTCGGACTGAACACCTACGAGGACTTCATCCAGACCGACGCGGCCATCAACCCGGGCAATTCCGGCGGCGCGCTGATCGACGCCCGGGGCGAACTGGTCGGGATCAACACGGCGATCTATTCCGAGACCGGAGGCTCGCTGGGCATCGGCTTCGCCATCCCGGCGGCCGCGGCCCACCACATCCTGGACGAGATCCTGGAACACGGCCGCGTGCGCCGCGGCTGGCTGGGCCTGGAGCCCCAGGACATCACGCCCGACCTGGCGCGGGCCTTCGGCCTGAAGGGCACGCGCGGCGCCATCGTCGCCCGTATCCTGCCGGGCGGCCCGGCGGCGCGCGCCGGGATTCGGGTGGGCGACATCATCCGCTCGCTGGACGGCCAGCCCGTGGAGGACGCCTACGACCTGGTCAACCGGCTCGCGCCCCTGCCGGCGGACTCGACGGCCCGGCTGGCACTGCTGCGCCAGGGCCGTACCCTCGCCCTGGACGTCCGGGTGGGAATCCGTCCCCCAGCGCGCGGGACGGGGCGCTGAGGGTGGCCGGCGCGGTCCGGATGATCCTTGACCCCTATCAATACAGGGAATCAATGACCATGTTCTCATTGTGGATATAACCACTCCACAAGGGGAACATCATGAGAAAGCATGCCACCCTTCTCCTGGCGGCCAGCCTCGCCCTGAAAGGGGCCACCGCCCTGGCCGCCGGCGTGCCCGCCGCCGACGCGGTGCGGGAAGCCGCGCGGCAGCTCTTCCAGCCCATCCCCACGTCCGAGGCCGTGATCGCAGAACGCAGCATTTCCGCGGACAGCATTGAACTGGGCCGCTGGCTGTTCTTCGAACCGCGCCTGTCGCGCAGCCACATCATCAGCTGCAACACCTGTCACAGCGTCGGCACGGGCGGAGCCGACAACATCCAGACATCCATCGGCCACGGCTGGCAGCACGGGCCGCGCAACTCGCCGACCGTACTCAACGCGCTGTTCAACAGCGCCCAGTTCTGGGACGGCCGCGCAGCCGACCTGAAAGAACAGGCCAAGGGACCCGTGCAGGCCAGCGTCGAGATGAACAACACGCCCTCTCAGGTCGAGGAAACGCTCAAGAGCCTGCCGGAATACGTCGCCCTGTTCCAGAAGGCCTACCCAAAGGACAAGGACCCGGTCAATTTCGAGAACATGGCCCACGCCATCGAAGCGTTCGAAAGCACGCTGGTGACGCCCAACTCGAAATTCGACCAGTTCCTGGCCGGTGCCGACAGCCTGGACGAGATCGAGATCAAGGGCCTGGACCTGTTCATGAGCAAGGGCTGCGTGGCCTGCCACCAGGGCGTCAACGTCGGTGGGCAGGGCTACTTCCCCTTCGGGGTGGTGAAGAAGCCCGGCGCGGATATCCTGCCGCCGGACGACAAAGGCCGCTTCACCGTGACCAACACCGCCAGCGACGAATACGTGTTCCGCGCGGGTCCGCTGCGCAACATCGCCCTGACCGCCCCCTATTTCCATAGCGGCGACGTCTGGTCGCTGGAGCAGGCCGTGGCGATCATGGGGTCCAGTCAGCTCGGACAGGAACTGAACGACGGCGAAGTCAAGGTCATCACCCGCTTCCTGCACACCCTGACCGGCGAGCAGCCTCAGGTCGTCTACCCCACCCTGCCGCCGAGCACGCAAGCCACGCCCCGGCCGCAGAAGTAGCCCATCCGCCGGCGCGGGCCGGGCTCCGGGGCGGCAACTCCCTTTGCGCCCCCGGGACCGACCCGCGCAGGGCGGACCACCCGCTCGAGTCCCCCCCTTTCTGCCATCTGGCGCCGCGTCCCGGCGCTGGATGGCTTTCGCGGCCAGGAAACGAAGGTTCCCGGAGTCGCGGCTGCCCGCCGCGCCGGGATCGGCTCAGGGAATCCGGAGCGCACACTCGGCCAGGATCTCATAGAAGGAACCATCCGGACGCGGAGACGAGGCCGCCAGCACGCAGCGGCGCGGCGTCCAGTCCAGGGGTTCGGGCGCCGGCAGCGCGTCCAGGTCGCCCGGTCCCGCCCGGCGCAGCAGCGACACGTGCGGCCGGAAGGGCTCGATCGGCCGGTCGAAACCCAGGCGCGCCAGCGCCCGCCACAGCCACCCGTGCAGCGCGTCCAGCCAGGGCGCCGGCGCCGTCGGGCCGGCCCAGACGATCCGCGGCCCCCGGAAGCGTCCGTAGCGGTCCAGGCGCAGAGGGCCGCCGATCAAGGCGGCCTCGTCGAGCAGGGCCGCCAGATCCGCCACCCGGTCGTGGGGCACCGTGCCCAGAAAGGCCAGGGTCAGATGCAGGGTGTCGGGTCGCATGACGCGTCCGCCGAACGCCGCATGGGCCCGATGCGCCCAGCCGGACAGGGCCTGGACGGCCGCATCGTCCGGCCACAGGGCGAAGAACACGCGCGGGCCGGCGGCCTCCGCCCTCGCCGGGTGGACGGCCTGCCGCCGCGGCGATCCGGCCGGACGGGCTGTCATGCCCCCTCCGGCGCGGGCGATGTCTCCGCCCCGTGCGCGTCGTCCTCGTGCAGTCCGATGATCGTCCAGCCCGCGCCGGGCTGCAGCGTCTCGTCCAGGGTGAACGGCAGCGCATAGCCCTTGGGATTCAGCGCGAACAGCGGGATCACGGGATGGTCGGGCCGGGCGGCCAGGTACTGCGGAAAATCGAAGCTGTCCGACAGGCGCGTAGCCTTGATCCGGGCGCCGGCCGCCAGCAGGGCGGACAGCTTCCAGTAGCCCAGGTCCGGGGCGAACAGGGTGCGGCCGCGATAGGCCGCATCCAGCAGATGCTTTTCGGACTGGCCGGCATCCCGCGACCGGGGCAGGCTGAAGACCCTGCGCTTGCCGAACTCGTCGCGGGCGCGCGCCGTGATCAACTGATTGGCGTCGTCGCGCACGCCCAGGGCCAGCAGGCGCCCCAGTCCGGTGGTGTCGAGATTGCGCTGGGCATGCTCGGAGACCGGACTGCCGTGGTAGGTGGGCAGGCCCATCATCCGGGCGAGCGACAGGCTGTACCAATCGCTGTCGCACAGACGCACCGGTACGCCCTGCTCGTGCAGCGCCTGGCCGACGGCCCGGGCCACGGGATTGGCGCCCGCGATCAGGAAGCCCACCCGGTCCGGCTCGGCCGCCTTCAGCAGGCGTGCCATGGGCCGCGCGGTCAGGCTCTGCCAGATCACCGTGCCGATGATCAGCAGGAACGTCATCGGCAGCAACCGGTCGGCGTGGGGCACGTCCATCTTCTCCAGGCGCAGCGCGAACAGGGCGGACACCGCCGCCGCCACGATGCCGCGCGGCGCGATCCAGGCCAGCAGGCCGCGTTCGCGCCAGTTCAGCCCCGATCCCCAGGTGGAGAACAGCACTTTCACCGGCCGCCCGATCCACAGCATCACCGCCAACACGGCCAGGGCGGGCCAGCCCAGGCCCAGCAACTGGCCCGGCGCCACGCGCGCCGCCAGCAGGATGAACAGGGCCGACAGCAGGATCTGGCTGAGGGTTTCCTTGAACTCCAGGATCTCGCGCACCGGAATGCCGGGCCGGTTCGCCAGCCAGATGCCCATGATGGTCACGGCCAGCAGGCCGGATTCGTGCTGCGCCGCATTGGACAGGGCGAAGGCGGCGAACACCAGCGCCAGCACCGACAGGTTGACCAGGGAATCCGGCACCCAGCCGCGCCGCAGCAGCGTCCCCAGCAGCCAGCCGGCCGCCGCCCCGACGCACAGGCCCGCCGCCAGCGTGGCGCCGAAGGCCCACAGGGCATGGCTCCATTCGTGAGTCATGCGCAGGGCCACCATCAGGTCGTAGGACACGACCGCCAGCAGGGCGCCGATCGGGTCGATCAGGATGCCTTCCCAGCGCAGGGCGTGGGCCACGGGCGCCACGGGGCGCACGGTCTTGAGCAGCGGCGCGATGACGGTCGGTCCGGTCACGGCCGTGATGGCGCCGAACAGGATCGCCAGGTCCCAGGGGAAGTCCAGGAAGGCGTGCACCGCCACAGCCGCCACGGCCCAGGCGATCAGCGTGCCGCCCGTCACCAGCCGCCGCACCACCCGCTCCAGCCCGCGCGTCTGGTGGAACTCCAGGGTCAGGCTGCCTTCGAACAGGATCACGGCCACCGACAGCGACACGATGGGAAACAGCAGGTCGCCAAACAGGGCGTCCGGATCCAGCCAGCCGGCCAGCGGCCCTACGGCGATGCCCGCCAGCAGCAGGAACAGGATCGCCGGCGCCCGCAGGCGCCAGGCCAGCCACTGGGCGCCCATGGCGATCAGGCCGATCCCGGCCAGCATCAGTTCAGGGCTGCGCATCGTTCCGGTCTCCTTCGTCGGCGGCCCGCCCGCCGCCCGCGCGCCGCCCGGCGCCCAGCCAGGCCCGCCAGCCCCGCGTCCGCATCTGGCGCCAGCCCTTGAGCAGGCCGTAGGACAGGTGCGTCTTTTCCTGGCCGACCGGAATGTCGGGCCGCACCCGCATCCAGGACGACTTGGCGTGTCCCAGGCGCTGGTCCGGGTAGACACTGCGATGGCCGATGATCAGATAGGCGGCGATGGCCGATCCGGCCGCGTACAGCGTGCCGACCGCGCCGCCGAACAGTTCCACGCCCATCAGGATGGCGGCCAGCGGCGTGTTCGACGCGGCGGCCACCACCGACACCAGCCCCACGGCGGCGCCCAGAACGGGACTGATGCCGAACAGGTGCGCGAAAGCGTTGCCCGCCACGGCGCCGATGACGAACTGGGGCGTGACAATGCCGCCGTAGAACCCCGAGCCCAGGGTCACCGCCACCAGGATCGTCTTCCACAGGAAACCGGCGTAGGGCATGGTCTCGCCCGCCAGCGCCCGGTCCATGAGCGGCAGGCTCAGGCCCAGATAGTCCGTGGGAATGGCGACGAAGACCAGCAGCGCCAGCACCAGGCCTCCCGCCAGCGGCATCAGCGGCGGCCACACGGCCCAACGTGCCTGCAGCCGTTGGCAGGCATTGCGCACGGCGTAGATCAGGTCCACGAACACGCGCGCCACCAGCCCGCACAGCATGCCGACCAGGATGGTGCGCAGGAACAGCGATTCGGAAAACACCGGCAGCACGTCGACGGCGTAGTGCTCGTAGGGAATCCCCAGGGCCTTGCTGACCTGGTACGAGGTCACCCCCGCGATCAGCGCGGGAAACAGGAAGTCGTGGCGGATGCGGCCGATGATCAGCATCTCCACGCCGTACAGAGCGCCGGCGATGGGCGTGCCGAACACGCTGGCGAAGCCGGCGCTGACGCCGCAGGCCACGATGCGCTGGCGCAGGTCGGAGTTCAACCGGAACACCTGGCCGATCACCGCGCCCAGGGACGCCCCCAGGTGGGAGCAGGGGCCTTCCTTGCCGGCCGAGCCGCCGCTGGCCAGGGTGATGACGGCGGCCACCGGCTTGATCCACAGGGTGCGCCAGGGCATGCGGCCGCCCTGCTCGTGCACGGCGGCGAAAATGGAATCCTTCAGCCCCGACGCCTCCAGGCGGCGGCGCGCGTAACCCATCAGCAGGCCGTTGGCCAGCCCCGCCAGGGGCAGCAGGATCCAGTAGGCCCACAGGGGCATGGACTGGGTGCGCCCGGTCGCGAAGAACAGCGTGTGCAGGAACAGACTGGTGCCGGCGCCGACCACCAACCCGGTCAGAGAGGCCAGGATCAACCATTGCAGCACCGTCGCCAGCATCACGGCGGGCTCCAGCAGATCGATACGGGATACGGAGGGCAGTTTCATGGGGCGGACGGCGCGCGGAAGCCGCGGGAGCCCCGCTCGGACGGCGCGAACGCGCTCGATGCGGGCCTGACCCCGGGCAGTATAGCCGAGGCCGCCGTCCCACCTCGCCCCGAACCGGGCTGGCCGCCCGCGCCCCGTCCGGCCCGGGAAACATCCGGACCAGACGCGGGAAATCCCCCGTTTTTCTAGGGTGATTACGGAGTGGTACGCGGGGCGACCCTTGGTACTATGCAGGGTCGTATCCCCATCGCAATTGAAGAGGAACCTACCATGCCCATCACGAAATGGCTGGCCGCATGCGCCGTGGCGGTCACCGCCGCCATCGCCGCCGCACCCGCGCAGGCGGACACCAAGTTCATCAACATCCTGACCGGCGGCCAAAGCGGCGTCTACTACCCGCTGGGCGTGGCGCTGTCCCAGATCTACAACAAGCACATCCCCGACGCCAAATCCACCGCCCAGGTCTCCAAGGCCTCGGCCGAGAACATGAACCTGCTGCAGGCCGGGCGCGGCGAACTGGCGTTCGCGCTGGCCGACACCGTGTCCGACGCCTACACCGGCAACGCCGAAGCCGGCTTCAAGGCCCCGCTGAAGAACCTGCGCGGCATGACGGCCACCTACAACAACTACATCCAGATCGTCGCCAACGGCGATTCCGGCATCAAGACCCTGGCCGACCTGAAAGGCAAGCGCATCTCCGTGGGCGCCGCCCGCTCCGGCACGGAACTGAACGCCCGCGCCGTCCTCAAGGCCGCCGGCCTGGCCTACGCCGACTTCGACAAGGTCGAATACCTGCCCTTCGGCGAGTCCGTCGAACTGATGAAAAACCGCCAACTGGACGTGACCCTGCAGTCCGCCGGCCTGGGCGTATCCTCCATCCGCGACCTGGCAACCTCGGTCAAGATCACAGTCGTCCCCATCCCGGCCGACGTCATCGCCAAGATCGGCAACGAAGCCTACCAGCCGGCCACCATCCCCGCCGGCACCTACGAGGGCCAGACGGAAGACACGCCCACGGCGGCGGTGCCGAACTTCCTGGTGACCGCCTCGACGGTGCCCGACGATCTGGTCTACCAGATGACCAAGGTCTTCTACGAGCAGCTCGACACTCTGAAGTCCGCCCACAACGCCGCCAAGTCGATCGAGCGCGACAATGCCCTGAAGGGCATGCCGGTGCCCCTGCATCCGGGCGCCGAGCGCTACTACAAGGAAGTGGGCCTGATCAAATGATCCCGCGCGAGCGCCGCGCCGCATCCGGGACCGCCCCGGGGCCACGACGCTCCTCCCCTCCCTCCGGGCGGTTCCGACCTGCGTCTGAACCGCCTTTTCAATCCCCAGGTTTCCGCTTATGAGCTCTCCCCACGATACCGCGGCCCAGCCCCTGCCGCGCGGCATCTTCTGGATCGCCGTCGTCTTTTCCTGCTTCCAGATCTGGACCGCCGCCTACAGCCCCCTGTCCAGCCAGGTGGTCCGCTGCATCCACGTCGGCTTCGTGCTGCTGATGGTTTTTTCCCTGTATTCCGGCGGCGGCCGGGCGAACCGGACGCTGGGCTGGAGCCTCGGCATCCTGGGCTTCGCCCTGAGCCTGTACCACTGGGTCTATGAATCCGACCTGACGGCGCGCGCCGGCCAGATGACCGACGCCGACATGGTGGTGGGCATCATCACCATCCTGCTGGTCTTCGAAGCCACCCGCCGCATGATGGGCTGGGCGCTGCCCGTCATCTGCGGCCTGTTCCTGGCCTACGGCCTGTTCGGCCAGTACATCCCCGGGCCCTTCATGCACCGGGGCTACGGCTTCGACCAGATCGTCGGCACCCTGAGCTTCGGTGTCGAGGGCATCTATGGCACGCCGACCTATGTGTCGTCCACCTATATCTACCTGTTCATCCTGTTCGGCGCGTTCCTGGAACAGGCGGGCATGATCCAGCTGTTCAGCGACTTTTCCATGGGCATGGTCGGCCACACGCGCGGCGGACCGGCCAAGGTCTCCGTGGTCAGCTCCGGCCTGATGGGCACCATCAACGGCTCGGGCGTGGCCAATGTCGTGACCACCGGCCAGTTCACCATCCCGCTGATGAAGCGCTTCGGCTATTCCTCCGCCTTCGCGGGCGGTGTCGAGGCCACGTCCAGCATGGGCGGCCAGATCATGCCGCCGGTGATGGGGGCGGTCGCCTTCATCATGGCCGAGACGCTCAACATCCCCTATGTGGAAGTCGTCAAGGCCGCCGTCATTCCGGCCATCCTGTATTTCACCACAGCCTTCATCTCCGTCCACCTGGAGGCCGGCCGGCGCGGCCTGCACGGACTGGCCAAGGAAGATTGCCCGGATCCCTGGAAGGCCGTGCGCGAGCGCTGGTACCTGCTGCTGCCCCTGATCGGCCTGGTGGCCCTGCTGTTCTCCGGCTACACGCCGCTGTTCTCCGGCACCATCGGCCTGGGCCTGACGGTGATCCTGATCTTCGGCGCCGCCGTCATCCAGGGCGCCTCGCCGGCCATCCTGCGCTACGTCTTCTGGCTGTTGCTGGGTATCGCCTGCGCGGGCTTCATCCAGTTCGGCGTCACGGACTTCTTCGTCATCGTCGCCGTGCTGGGTCTGGCGCTGCTGGTCCGCAAGCACGGGCGCGACACCCTGCGGCTGGCTCTCGATTCCCTGGCCGAGGGCGCGCGCAACGCCCTGTCGGTCGCGGCGGCCTGCGCACTGGTGGGGGTCATCATCGGCATCATCAACCTGACCGGCGTGGCCGCCGAGTTCGGCGGCCAGGTCATCGCCATCGGCGAGAACAACCTGTTCCTGGCGCTGTTCCTGACCATGATCACCTGCCTGGTGCTGGGCATGGGCATCCCGACGATCCCGAACTACATCATCACCAGCTCGCTGGCCGCACCCATCCTGCTGAAACTGGGCGTGCCGCTGATCATCTCGCACATGTTCGTGTTCTATTTCGGCATCATGGCCGACCTGACCCCGCCGGTGGCACTGGCGGCCTTCGCCGCCGCGCCCATCGCCCGGGAGAACGGCCTGAAGATCAGCATCCAGGCGCTGCGCGTGGCCGTGGCCGGTTTCGTGATCCCCTACATGGCCGTCTATTCGCCGGCCCTGATGCTGCAGGGCGGCAGCGCGCTGGACGTGGCCTACATCGTCTTCAAGGCCCTGGTCGCCATCACGCTGTGGGCGGCCGGCATCACCGGCTTCCTGCTGACGCCGATCGGCTGGCTCGAGCGGCTCTACGCCATCGCGGCGGCCATCCTGCTGGTGGCCGCAATCCCGCTGACCGACGACATCGGCTTCGCGGCCACGGCGCTGTTCCTGATCTGGCACGTGGTACGCAGCCGCCGCGCCCGCGCGGCGGGGGCGGCGGCCTGATGCTGGGCGCCCTGGGGGTCTGTCTGACCCTGGCTGCGGCGCCCGGCGTGCCGCCGCGCTTCGTGCCGGCCAGGGCCTTCACGCTGGCCTGGACACACTCCATCGAGAAGATCCGCTGGGAAGAAGACTACACCGTCCGTGCGAGTCCGGACGGCCGCCCGCTCCTGGTTCCCGGCCAGGCGCGCATCCTGGGTTCCGGCGCGGGCATGGAGCCCCCGCCGGACGCCACGCTGCGTCCCGACGGCTGGTACGTCTACCAGCCCCATAACGGCCCGCTGGACGAACTGCGCCTGTCGCGCTCGCCCTACACCGCCGACTACGACTGGTGCGTCGACGGGCGCTGCGAGCCGATGCTGGGCATCATGCCGACCGACGGCGACGTGACGCTGCTGCGGCCCTGCCGGGCGCCCTAGTGTCCTGTTCCTGGCTGCGGCGCAAAAGGAAGCCGCAAAACGGCTTGCCATCCTAAAGAAAAAACATGATAATCATTCTCATGTATATTTGTGTATGCAACGCGATCAGCGAACGCCAAGTCCAGGACGCCATCGCCCAAGGCGCGACGGACCTGGGCGATCTCCAGGCCCGACTGGGCGTGGCGACCTGCTGCGGCCATTGCGCCGAGACGGCGACGGAATACCTGCCTGGAGGCCGCTACGCGGCCGACGCCGGCCCCGCGGCAACCGGACTGATCGGGCAGGTCGAAGTCACCGTCCTGTCGCGCGTCGCCACTCGCCGCGTCGCCTGAACCCGACCAGCGCCTTCCATTCCCCGTCCCCGGTTTCCCGGGCGCGCGGGGCGTGCTAGCCTTGCTGTTTCGGCCTGTCCGATTCCGGCCGGGCCGCGCACCAAGGAGGCACAGGCCATGAAAGGCGACAAAACCGTCATCCGCTATCTGAATCAGCAGCTGAAAAACGAGCTTTCGGCCATCAACCAGTATTTCCTGCACGCGCGCATGCTGCGTCACTGGGGCCTCGAAGCGCTGGGCGAACACGAATACAAGGAATCCATCGGCGAAATGAAGCATGCCGATCTGCTGATCGAACGCATCTTCATGCTCGACGGCCTGCCGAACCTGCAGGACCTGCACAAGCTGCTGGTGGGCGAAACCGTGCCCGAGATCCTGGCCTGCGACCTGAAGCTGGAAACCGCCGCCCAGGCCACGGTCAAGGAGGCCATGGCCTACTGCGAGTCGGTGCAGGACTTCGTCTCGCGGGACCTGTTCCTGACCATCCTGAACGACACCGAGGAGCACATCGACTGGCTGGAGACGCAGATCGGCCTGGTCGAGCAGCTCGGACTCCAGAACTACCTGCAGTCGCAGATGTGACCCTGCTGGATGAGGCGGGCCATAGGACTGTCCGATGCGGACTGTCCTATGGCAGACGAATCGAAGCGGCGTACAAGCCGCGACATGGATCAGCAACGCAGTATGGCGAGCCCGGGTACCGAATCAGAAACCCGATTTCTTCGCCGGGCAGTCGGGGACACGGCCCCAGGCATCGTTGGGCTCGCAGTATTTGTTGCGGGCCGCCCAGGCGCACGAGGGACGCGAGAAGAACCCCAGCGATTCGCAGGCCTTGAGCTCCGCCTGGAAGGCGGCCTGCCATTGGCCGTCGTTCGCGGCAGCTTGGGCCGGGGGCGGAGACGAGGGCGTCGTGACGTCGATGGGCTGGACCACCTGGCTGCCTCCCAGCCCCCCGAGCAGGGCGATGCCCTGCAACCCGTCGCTCAACTGGTTCCGGGACGCCAGCGCGATGGCCTCGTCCATGGAAATCGTGGTGGTCGCCAGGGCGATCGGCCGACCATCCTCCATCAGGGAATCCGGCTGGATCTTCCAGTCGACGGGTGGCGCCAGTTCCGGCACGCCCTGGCGGCCGTCCGGCAGCACCTGCGGAGCGGAGGCGACATAGGGCTTGCCATTGGCGTCCAGCACGGCGGCCTGCTGGTCCAGTTCGGGATGCGGTTTCGGCATCTGGATCTGGGCCGGCCCATGGGCGATCAGCCAGTCGCCCAACCGCAGGCCGCCCCAGGCGGATGCGCCCGCGGCCAGCAGCAGAAAAGCGAAAATCAGACGCCAGGACATGGACGGCGCGCCTCGTCGATCGGTGCGGATGATCCCTGCATTGTATAGGAAGCCATCCCCGCGGCCGGATACCGCTTGTGTCCCGCCGCAGGACCGCCCCCCGCAACCCACGACCGCTCGCCGCGCCTCCCAAGAGGGCGCTTTTTGCCGTGGGGCGGCCAAGCGGCAAAAAGGCTAAGCAAAAACCCGCCCGGCATGTTCGCGCATGGTGTGGAATTCGATGTCGGGATAGCGTTCCTGGGCGACCCGCAATTGAGCGGGCGAGCTGGCCAGGAAGGCGGCCGCGTCCACCACGTCATGGGCAATGTTGGCGGCATTGGCGTCCATGAATTTCTTCAGGGCCTTGGGATCCGGGCAGGTGATCCAGCGCGCCAGGCTGTAGCGCGACGGCATCAGGCGGGCCTCGACACCATATTCGGTCTTCAGGCGGTGGGCGACCACCTCGAACTGGAGCTGGCCCACGGCGCCCAGCAGCAGCGCGCCGCCGGCGGCCTCGGGCCGGAACACCTGGATGGCGCCCTCCTCGCCCAGTTGCGTCAGGCCGATGCGCAGTTGCTTGGTGCGCAGGGGGTCCTTGACCTCGACCGCCTGGAACAGTTCCGGCGCGAAGAACGGCAGGCCCGTGAAAGTCAGCGATTCGCCCTCGGTCAGCACGTCGCCCAGCTGCAGGATGCCGTGGTTGGGGATGCCGATGATGTCCCCGGCATAGGCCTCCTCGACGATTTCGCGCCGCTGAGACAGGAAGGACACGACGTTGTTGGGACGGATTTCCTTGCCGTTGCGGGCGACTTTCAGACGCATGCCGCGCTCGAACCTGCCGGAACTGACGCGCACGAAAGCCACGCGGTCGCGATGCGCCGGGTCCATGTTCGCCTGGACCTTGAACACGACGCCGGTGAACCTGGGCTCGGCCGGCAGCACGCTGCGCTCCAGCGCGGCGCGCGGGCCGGGCGGAGGCGCCAGGTCCACCAGGGCGTCCAGCACCTCGCGCACGCCGAAATTGTTGATCGCAGAGCCGAAGAACACCGGCGTCTGGCGGCCCGCCAGGAACGCCTCGCGGTCGAAGGCCGGCACTGCGCCGGTGATCAGCTCGATTTCCTCGCTGGCCTTGGCGTGGGCGTCGCCGAATCGCGCCGCCAGTTCCGGATTGTCCAGCCCTTCGATGGTCTCGTCATCGTCCCGGTGACGCTCCGAGCCCGGACGGAAAACCCGCATCCGGCCGTGGCGCAGGTCGAAGACCCCGCCGAAATGGCGGCCCATGCCCACCGGCCAGGAAAACGGGATCGCGTCCATGCCCAGGTGGCCCTCGATCTCGGAGAGCAGGTCCAGGGGCTCGCGCACCTCGCGGTCGAGCTTGTTGATGAAGGTGATGATGGGCGTGTTGCGAGCGCGGCAGACCTGCAGCAGGCGGATGGTCTGGGGCTCGACGCCGTTGCCGGCGTCGATCACCATCAGCGCGGCGTCCACGGCGGTCAGCACCCGGTAGGTGTCTTCCGAGAAGTCCTGGTGGCCGGGGGTGTCCAGCAGGTTGATGACGCGGTCGCGATACTCCATCTGCATCACGGAGGATGCCACCGAGATGCCGCGCTGCTTCTCGATTTCCATCCAGTCGGACGCCGCGTGGCGGCTGGCCTTGCGCGCCTTGACGCTGCCGGCGATCTGGATGGCGCCCGCGAACAGCAGCAGCTTTTCGGTCAGGGTCGTCTTCCCGGCGTCGGGGTGGGAAATGATGGCAAAAGTGCGTCGGCGGGCGACTTCGTCGGTCAGGCTCATGGGAAAGTCGGGTGGAACTTCAGGGCGTGGGGCTTCAGTGCTTGTGACTGAAGGAGGCCAGGACGGTGCCGGCCAGGATGAACATCGAACCGAAACCTCGGTTCAGCCAGCGGACGTGGCCCGGCTTGCGCAACATCCGCAGGATCCACGAAGCCAGCGAAGTATAGCAACTCATGGCCACCAGATCGGTGAAGCACAATGTGGCGCCGATCAGGAAATACTGCAGCGGCAGCGGCCGGCCCAGGTCCAGGAACTGCGGCACCACGGCCAGCAGGAACATGGTGCCCTTGGGATTGGTGACATTCACCAGGTAGCCGCGCAGCAGCTGGTCGCGGATCGGGTGCGCGCTTTGCGGCGGCCTCGCCTCGACCGCCACCGGCGCCGCATCGGTGCGGAACTGCCGCACCCCCAGGTACACCAGGTAGGCGGCGCCGATCCACTTGACGATCGTGAAGGCCGCTTCGGACGTGGCCAGCAGGGCGCCCACGCCCAGAGCCACGATGACCAGCTGGCAGATGATGCCGGCCTGCAGGCCGAAGATGGTCCAGGCGCCGTGGCGAAAACCGTATTTCAGTCCCGAAGCCATGGAGCAGATGGCGCCGGGGCCGGGCGAGAACGAGATCGCCCAGGCCGCCGCTAAGAAAGTCAGCCAGGTGGACAGGGCCATGCGTGATCTCCAGTGCTCCGGTGCGCCGGCGGTCCGGGTCAGTCGGCCTTGTGCAACAGCGCGGGGCGTCCCGACGAGGCGGGACGCGCGTCCCGGCGCGGGGCCTGGGGCGCGCCGCCCTCGCGGGCCGGGCGTCCGCCCGGAGCGCGACCGCCGCCGCGGCGGGCTTCCTGGCCGGAACGGCGGTCGGCCGGCGACGATGCCGCCGCCGGCCGGCGTCCGTCGCGGCCGGACGACTCGCGCCGCCCGCCGTCATTACGCCGGCCACCGTCGCCCCGACCGCCGAAATCGCCCTGCAGGCGCGCGATCGCGCGCTTCTCCCGGGCATCCGGGGCCGAATCGGCGGTCACCATGGCGGCCGGATTCCAGCCCTCCACGGTAATCGGCTCGATGGTCTGCTTGATCAGGCGCTCGATGGCGCGCAGCAGCTTGATCTCGGACGCGTCCACCAGGGACAGGGCGGAGCCGGTGCTGCCGGCACGGCCGGTGCGACCGATGCGGTGCACGTAGTCCTCGGGCACGTTGGGCAGTTCGAAATTGACGACCTGCGGCAACTGGTCGATGTCCAGCCCCCGGGCGGCGATGTCGGTGGCCACCAGCACGGCCACCTTGCCGTCCTTGAAGCCGGCCAGGGCTTTGGTGCGCGCGGCCTGGCTCTTGTTGCCGTGGATGGCGGCGGCGGTCAGGCCGTCCTTCGCCAGCTTCTCGGCCAAGCGGTTGGCGCCGTGCTTGGTGCGCGTGAACACCAGAACCTGGTGCCAGCCGCTCTCGCGGATGATGTGACTGAGCAGGTCGCGCTTGTGGGCCTGATCGGTCATCACCATGCGCTGGCTGACCAGCTCGGACGCGGTGTTGCGCCGGGCGACGGAGACCTCGCCGGGATTGCGCAGGATGCCCTGGGCCAGGCCGCGGATCTCGTCGGAAAACGTGGCGGAGAACAGCAGGTTCTGGCGCTTGGCCGGCAGCAGCTTGAGCACGCGACGGATGTCGTGGATGAAACCCATGTCCAGCATGCGGTCAGCCTCGTCCAGCACCAGGATCTCGACGCCGGACAGGTCCAGCGTCTTCTGCTGCGCGTGATCCAGCAGGCGGCCCGGCGTGGCCACCAGGATGTCCAGGGGCTTTTTCAGGGCCGCGATCTGGGGATTGATATTGACCCCGCCAAACATCACCATGGAGCGCACGGACGTGTGTTTGCCGTAGAGGCGCACGGATTCCTCGACCTGGGCGGTCAGTTCGCGCGTCGGGGTCAGGACCAGCACGCGCGGGCGCCCCGGACGGCGGTCCGCGGCGGGGTGGCCCAGCAGGTAGTGCAGGATCGGCAGCGTGAAGCCGGCGGTTTTGCCCGTTCCGGTCTGGGCGGCGGCCAGCAGGTCGCCGCCTTCCAGGACGCGCGGAATGGCCTGGGCCTGGATCGGGGTGGGGTGGGTGTAGCCCGCGTCGTGAACGGCGCGCAGCAGGGGTTCCGCCAGGCCGAGCGAGGCAAAGGTAATCGAAGTATCCAAGAAAATTGACTCCAGCGACCGCCTATCGCTCGAGTCGAGTGATACCAATCGAGGCCGACGTATGAAGAGTGTCAGGTGGGGTGCCGCCAGCGCGCGAGGCGCCCGCCGGGGCCGAAAGAAGTCGCGCGGCGACTGGTTGGCCACGCGAAGCAATGCATTATAGCGTGACTCCCGCGCCGCGCGGCGGATGCATCGGGCCGCCCTCCCCTCGCGTGACCGCCGGCGGACCCGGGAAAATGCATTCCCGGCGCCCGCCGGCTGGGACGCCCTTTAAAATAAAACCATCCGCCCCCCGGCCGGGGGGCGCCATACGAGAGGCCTGGATGCTCCGACGTTACCTGAACCTTGCTGCGCTGGCAGCCCTCACGCTGCTGCTTTCGGGCTGCGGCTACAACGAAATCCAACGCCAGGACGAGCAGGTCAAGGCGGCCTGGTCCCAGGTCCTGAACCAGTACGAGCGCCGCGCCGACCTGGTGCCCAAGCTGGTGTCCTCGGTCAACGCCTACATGGTGAACGAGCGCACCGTGCTGCAGCAGGTCACGGACGCGCGCGCCCGGGTCGGCCAGGTCCGCGTCAGCGTGGACGACCTGGACGATCCGGCCTTGATGGCCCGTTTCGAGCAGGCGCAGGGAGCCCTGTCCTCCAGCCTGTCGCGCCTGCTGGCGGTTTCGGAAAACTACCCCCAGTTGAAGAGCGACGGCCTGTTCCGCGACCTGATGACACAGCTCGAAGGCACGGAAAACCGCATCGCGGTGGCGCGCGAGCGCTACGTCGGCGCGGTGCAGTCCTACAACCTGACGATCCGCCAGTTCCCCACCCTGATCACGGCGCGCGTGTTCGGCTATCAACCCAAGGCCCAGTACGGGCTGGACAAGGCCGACGCCGTCATGCGCGACCCCGAAGTGAAGTTCGATCTGCCCCAGGGGCAGGGAAAATGAACCTGCGCCGCATGCTGGCGAACGGCCTGCTGGCGCTGTGGATGCTGGCGGGCATGGGTGTGGCGCCCGCCCCGGCCTCGGCCGCCGAAACCGCGCAGGCGCCCGCCGCCGCACCGAACCGGGCCGAGCAGACCGCCGCGCCAGACGCGGGCGGCACGGTTGCCGTTCCGGCCTGGACCGGACCGGTCATGGACGAGGCCGGCGCACTGACGGCCGAACAGGTCCGCATGCTCACCGGGCAGGCCCGGACTCTGGAACGGGAACATGGTTCCCAGTTGTTCGTGCTGTTGGTGCCCACCACCGGTAACGAGGCCATCGAGCAGTACGCGCGCCGGGTCTTCGACCAGTGGGCCGTGGGGCGCAAGGGCATTGACGACGGCGTGCTGCTGCTGGTGGCCGTGCGGGACCGCCGCCTGCGCATCGAGGTCGGCTACGGGCTCGAAGGCGCCGTCACCGATGTGGATGCCGGACGGATCATCCGCGAACGGATCACGCCGCGCTTCGCCCAGGGCGACGTCTACGGCGGAGTGGAAGCCGGGGTCTCGGCCCTGTCGGGCCTGATCGCGGGCGAACCTTTGCCGCCCCCAGAATCCTCCAGCGAGAACGACATGCTCGACGAGCGCGTGATGTTCCTGCCCCTGACCTTCTTCGCCCTGGTGATGACCCCTCCCATCGGCGCCCTGCTGATGGGCGGCTTCGTATTCGTGCTGACCGAAAGCCTGCTGTGGGCCGGCCTCGGCGCGCTGGCCGGGCTGGCGCTGGGGATCCTGGGCCGGGTCCTGCGCATCCCCGACCGGCTCGCGCGCGGGCGTGGAGGTCGGGGCGGCGGCCACGGCGGCGGGGGCGGTTTCGGCGGAGGGTTCGGAGGCGGCGGAGGATTCGGAGGCGGATCCTCCGGCGGCGGGGGCGGTGGTGGTGGTGGTGGCCGCGGGGGCGGCGGCGGCGCATCCGGCAGCTGGTAGCCAGCGGAACCGCGACGCGCTGGCGCGCCCGGCCGATCCGGAAGCGGTCGCCGAAACCCCGGCTACAGCGCGGCGAACAGCGCCTGGGCCATGGCGCCGACCAGAGCCTCGCGCCGGGCGTCGGGCGCCGGATCCTCGCCGATCGAGGACCAGTCCGGATGGCCACGGACCTCGTCCAACATGCGCTGCACGTCCGGCGGCAGGTGCCGCAGGGGTTCGGGCGAGGTTTCAGGCACCGGTTCCACGCCCTCGCGCGTGTCCTGCGCGCCGGCATCCGCCGCCGGCTCAGCCGGCTCGGGCTCGGGCGGCGCCATCCGCGCCAGCAGGTCGCCGTCGATGGGCCGCATGGCCGCATGGCCCCGGCATTCCAGCGCCCGCACCAGGGCCAGCTGGCGCAGCCCCAGCAGGTGCAGCACCGGATCGTCCACCGTCATTTCCGTGTTGCCCGCCAACCGGCCCACCAGGCGTTTGCCCCATTGGCTGGCGCCCTGCCAGGCGCCGCCGATGGCGGCCCCCAGCAGCGCGGCGGTTCCCAGGCTCAGGCCCCCGGTCAGCACGTCGATGGTGGCTCCCGCCATGGCTCCGGTGGCCAAGCCCTTGCCGACCTGGATGCCGAACGTGCGCAGGGCCTGGGGATTGAACAAGTCCATCCCCCAGCGCTCGCCCTCCAGCGGCAGAGGATGGTGGGGAAAGGTCGTCTTGCTGAAGCGGTAGCGTTTCAGCAGCGCGTGCACGCATTCCTGTTCCCGGTCGCGGGTGCGCTTGCGCAGCCCCAGGGTGATCGCGGCCATGTCGGTCGGATCCTGGGAACAGGGCAGTCGCAGGGCGGCGGCGTCCACCAGCAGCTCGGCGATCAGGCGCGTGGCGTCCTGCAGCCGGCGCAGGCGCTGCTGGCCCAGGTCCGCGCGCAGGGTCTGCAGGGCGGTCGCATGCTGGTCCAGCATCAGGGCCAGGCGGTCCAGCAGCTGGCCTTCGCCGTCCAGCGCGGGCGCCACGGTATCGAAATCCACCGTGGCGTGCAGCCCCAGGCGAGCCAGCGCGTCGCGCCAGGCCGCCGTGTCCGAGAGCGGCGTGCGGGTGAAGTTCAGCACCGGCAGGATGGGGCGTCCGCAGGCGGCCAGCAGCATCAGTTCGTCGCGATGTTTGGGCAGGACCGGATCTCGGGTGTCGATGACGTACAGGGCGGCGTCGGTTTCCAGCACCGTGGCCAGGACGCGGCATTCCTGCTCGAACCGGCCGGCGGCTTCGGGACTGTCGAGCAGCGCGCGGATACGTTCCGGGCCATCGTGCCTTTCCTGAGGCGGGGACAGCTGGTCCAGGTAGTCCAGGACACCCATGGCGTCCTCCAGCCCGGGGGTATCGCGCAGCACCAGGATGGCCTGGCCGGTCCCGGTCAGCAACTGGGCGCTTTCGACGTGACGGGTGGTGCCGGGGCGGTCCGCGACCTCGCCGAAAGACTCGTCGCGCAGCAGCGTGCGCAGCAGCGAGGTCTTGCCGGTATTGGTATGGCCGACGACCGCCAGGTCGATGGGATTCGAGACGTCAGTCATGGCGGAGACTTCCGATGTGTTCGAGCCAGCCGTCCAGGCTGGGAATCCGGGATACGGCCTGTTGCGACAGAGCGTCCTGCCAGGCCCGCAAGCGTTGGGGCGTGCCCCCCAGGCACAGGGCGCGCAGATCGGGACAGGAACGGCGCAGTTCGTCCAGCCAGGCGGCGGCGCCCCGGTCCGGAGTCAGGCGCGCGTCGCAGACGAACAGCAGGTACGCGGGCGGCACGTGCAGCAGCGCGCGGATGCGGGCGCGGTCATCCCGGCTGTCGCAGCGGCCGAGATCCACCACATCGGCCGGCAGACCCGCCGGGGGCCAGTCCAGGTCGGGCCCCAGCTCGTAGGCCAGCACCGCGGCCCGGCCGTCGGCGGCCTCCACCGGAGCGGCGGGGCCGACCGGACTACCGGCGGCCGGCGCTGGGCGGTCGATGCCCAGGCTGGCGTGGGTGGGCAGCAGCCGTTCGCGCAAGTCCAGCCAGCCCGGGAGGCCCGGATCCACGGACAGTCCGGCCAGGCGGCGCCGCAGGTGCAGCATACAGGCGAACAGCGCCAGCAGCCGCGGCAGCAGCCCCCAGACAACGACGCAGCCGATCAGCCACAGGGACCAGTCGGCCTGGACGCCGGCGGCCAGCGGCCGCGGACCCAGACTGGCGGCGATCTGGGCATCGTCCGGTGCCGGAAAGCCCAGCAGCCCGGGCACGCTGCCCAGCGCCCGCGTCACGCCGACGAAGGTATCCGGCGACAGCAGGGTGGTTTCCCAATGGAAAGTATAGTGGCGCGCGCTCAGCAGCAGGAGCAGCGTGGCCACCGCCCCCAGGAAGGCGGCCGTCCAGGCCCCATGGCTGATCAGCCCGATCGCGGTCTTCCAGGCCCGCGCGCGGCCCAGCAGGGAAAGGAAGGCCTGGGCCGCGAGAGCGGCGTCCGGCCCCCGGACCAGGCGCCGGGTCAGCCAGAGCCACAGGCGCGACAAGGCCGTCGAATCGGGCAACCCCGGCAGCCAGCCGGCCAGCCAGATCAGGAAGGTGAGCGTGTGCAGTCCCAGCAGCCCCAGCAGGGCCAGCGCCAGATTGACCTGCCCCTGCCCCAGGACGGCGGCGGCGGTGCCGATGCCCGCCAGGCCGGCGCACAGCCAGAGGGCGGCCAGCGCCCAGCGGGCGCCGACGGACCATTGGATCAGACGGTCATGCAGTTCGCCGTGTTCGGCCAGCCAGGCGGCCCGCGCCAGGATGCGATCCCCCAGGTCGGCCGGCCGGCGCAAGGCGGCCTGGCAGGCGGCGCGGTCCTCCAGTGGCCCCCAGTGCGCTTCCCGCAAGCGCACGGCCTCGGCCTGCCAGTACTGGAGCAGCGGGCCGGCGTGGCGGGAGTCGGCGGTGGACGGGCGATTCCGCATGGAGAAACGAGCGGGTGAAAACAGGATGATACCGAGTTTTACCGGGCCCGGGCGCGCGATCCTCAGGCGCCCGCGGGCCCGCGGGCCTTGCGCACGCTGGCGGGAGGCACGCCCATGGCTTCGCGGTACTTGGCCACGGTCCGCCGCGCGATCACCACGTCCCGGTCGGCCAGCATCCGCGCCAGCCGCATGTCGGACAAGGGCTTGCCGGCCGGCTCCGACTCCAGCATCGCGCGCATCAGCGCCTGCACCGCCGACGCCGAGGTCTCCTCGCCCGAGCGGGTCTGCACCACCGTGCCGAAGAAAAACTTCAGCTCGTGCACGCCCCAGGGCGTCTGCGCATATTTCAGACGCGTGGCGCGCGAAATCGTCGATTCATGGAGTTCCAGCGCCTGGGCGACTTCCCGCAGGGTGAGCGGCCGCAGCGCCGCGACGCCGGATTCCAGGAACGCCCGCTGATGCCGCGCGATGTATTCCGCCACCCGCAGGATCGTCTGCCGGCGCTGGTCCAGGTTGTGGATCAGGCTGCGGGCCTGGCGCATCCGATCCCGCAGGTCGGGGGACAATTCCTGGCCCGCCAGGCTGTCCGCCAGTTCGGGGTTCAGGCGCACGCGCGGCTCGATGGCGGGGTTGAGACTGACCCGCCAGCCGTCCGCCGCCCGATGGAACAGCACGTCCGGCACGATGTAATGGACGGGGTCGGCCTGCCAGGCGCCCGCCGGCCGGGGATCCAGGCGCCGCAGCGCCCGGTGGGCGGTGTCCAGCAGCGCGCGGTCGCAGCCCAGCGCCTCGCAAAGGCGACCCCAGCGGCCCGCGCCCAGGTCCTCCAGATGATCCGTCAGGCGGCGGGCGCAGGCCAGCACGTCCGCAGGCCACTCGTCGGCACGCGCGCACAGTTGCAGCCGCAGGCATTCGGACAGGTTACGCGCGCCCACCCCCGCGGGATCGAAGGACTGCAGCAAGCGCAGCGCCGTACGCCATTCCTCGTCCTCGACTTCCAGCTCCGGCGGCAGGCTCGCGGACAGCGACACCGGATCGAATTCCAGGTAACCGCGCTCGTCGAGCTCGCCCATCAGCCGCACCACCAGCAGGCGGTCGCGCTCCGTGGCGCGGGTCGCGTGCAACTGCTGCAGCAGATGGTCGATCAGACTGGGGGGCTGGCCCGGCTCCGGCAGATCGTCGGGCAGGACGGCGCGCGCGGGCTGCGACCACAAGCGGTCCAGCCGCTCGGCCTGGGCCGCCGATTCCGGTTCCGGATCGACGGCCTCGAGCAGCGGATTGTCGGCCAGCGCCTGGGCGATCTCCTGATCCAGCTCCTGGGACGAGCATTGCAACAGGGCCAGCGCCTGGCGCAACTGCGGCGTCAGCGTCAGATGCTGATGCTGGCCCAGTTCCAGGGACGGTTGCGCGCGCATGTTCTATCTAGGGCATGTTCAATCTAAAATACAGCCATGAAACCGGAACGAAACGAATCCTCCAGCCGTCGGGACCATGCCTTGCTGCGCAGGATCCTGCTCAAGCTCACAGCCACCTCCAGGATCCTCGCGGCCGCCCTGGTCGTGGTGGTCGCCCTGCTCTGGTATGACGCGCTGAACCGGCTGCTGGCTTTCGGCAACGGCATCGATTATGCCGGAAACCACATCGTGGGGGCGGAAGCCACCGCTCTGCTGCAGCGCTACAACCCCTACTTCTGGGGCGCGCTGGTGGCGTTCGGCTCCCTGCTGCTGGCCTACCTGACCTGGCTGACCGTGCGCGCGATCCTGGCGCGCGCCCGCTTGCGGCCTGTCGATCCCGCCTCCTTCCAGCAACTGGCCGACCATCTGTCCGGCGCCACGCTGGACGTGCTGCTGTGGGCCTGGCAGACTCGCGACGAACCCCTGCGCGTGGGCGACCTGATGCTCACCCGGACCGAGCTGTCCGCCGGCCGCGCCGGCCGCTTGCACCGCGCGGCCGAACAGCTCGCCGTCCTGGAAAACGCCCGTCAGCGGCAATGACCGGAAGGGAGCGCCCCGCTCCGGCGCAGACCCGCGGACGAGACCGGCATCCGGCCGTATTCCCATGAAATCCTTGCCAAGCGGCGGAAAATATGTTTGACTTCCACTTATGAACCCCACGCGCGCCACCTCCCGTGACTTCCCGCAGCTCTCCGCTGCCGGGCGCGCGCGTCCGTCGTTCTCCCTCTCCCTGTCGGGTCTACTGCTGCTAGCGATCGGTTGCCGGGCCTAGCGCCGCGTGGCAGTTCGGCAACCTGTTTCGCCACATCCTCGCATTTCCGCGTCCGTGATCCGGATGCAACCGCCCAGACAGGTACCGACATGATCAAGAATCCCGCCGACAAATACGTTCCGTTCGCCCCGTTCACGCGCGACTTCACTGAGCGCACCTGGCCCAGCCGACGCATCTCCGCCCCCCCGATCTGGATGAGCACCGACCTGCGCGACGGCAACCAGGCGCTGATCGAACCCATGAGCGTGGAGCGCAAGCTGCGCTTCTTCGAACAACTGATCAAGATCGGCTTCAAGGAAATCGAAGTCGGCTTCCCGTCCGCGTCCCAGACCGACTTCGACTTCGTGCGCAAGCTGGTCGATGAAAAGCGCATCCCCGACGACGTCACCATCATCGCCCTGACCCAGGCCCGCGAGGACCTGATCCAGCGCACGGTCGAGGCCTGCGCGGGCGCCAAGCACGCCATCATCCACCTGTACAACGCCTGCGCGCCGGCCTTCCGCAAGATCGTCTTCCGCATGAGCCGCGACGAAGTCCGCGCCATCGCCATCGAGGGCACCCGGATCGTCAAGGCCGAGGTCGCCAAGCATCCGGAAACCCACTGGCGCTACGAATATTCGCCGGAAGTCTTCAGCACCACCGAGCCCGATTTCGCGCTGGAAGTCTGCAACGCCGTGGTCGACACCTGGCAACCGACCGTCCAGGACAAGATCATCCTGAACTTGCCGGCCACGATCGAGGCCACCACCCCCAACCTGTACGCCGACCAGATCGAATGGATGCACACCCATCTGGCCCAGCGCGACAGGATCGTCCTCAGCGTCCACCCCCACAACGACCGGGGCACGGCCGTGGCCGCCGCCGAATTCGCCGTCATGGCCGGCGCCGACCGCATCGAAGGTTGCCTGTTCGGCAACGGCGAGCGCACCGGCAATGTGGATCTGGTCACCCTGGCGCTGAACCTGTACACCCAGGGCATCCACCCGGGCCTGGACTTCTCCGACATCGACGAAGTCCGCCGCTGTGTCGAGTACTGCAACCAGTTGCCCGTGCACCCGCGCCACCCCTACGCCGGCGACCTGGTCTTCACAGCCTTCTCCGGCTCGCACCAGGACGCCATCAAGAAGGGCTTCGCGATGCGCCAGGAAGGCACCGTCTGGGAAGTCCCCTACCTGCCCATCGACCCGGCCGACCTGGGCCGCAGCTACGACGCGGTCATCCGCGTCAACAGCCAGTCCGGCAAGGGCGGCGTGTCCTTCCTGCTGGAACAGGAACACGGCCTGGTCCTGCCGCGCCGCCTGCAGATCGAATTCAGCCGCGCCATCCAGCGCGTTACCGACGAAACCGGCCGCGAGGTCACGCCCAAGGACGTGTTCGAAGTCTTCTCCAGCGAATACCTGGACCGTGAAACGCCGATGAAGCTGATCCGGCACCGCATCACCGGCAGCCCCAAGACCACCGGCCAGAAGCAGTTCATGATCGAGGTCGAGCTGGAAGTCGACGGCGAGGTTCGCCACCTGTCGGGCCGGGGCGACGGCGCGATCTCGGCCTTCGTCGCCGCGCTGGACCTCGACGCCCGCGTGATGGACTACCAGGAGCACGCCATCGGCACCGGCACCGACACCCGCGCGGCGTCCTACATCGAGATGCGCATCCAGGATTCGGCCAGCGGCTACGGCGTCGGCGTCCACGAGGACATCGTGACCTCGTCCTTCCTGGCGATCCTGAGCGCGGTCAACCGCCATGCGGCGGCGGGCGGCGACGTCCGGCCCCGCGCTTCGGTCGCGGCCTGATTCCGCCTCGACGCGAATGTGAAACGGGCGCTCCGCGCGGAGCGCCCGTCATCGGAACTTCAGCGCCATCGGGCGGCGCCGCCTCCGTATCCCGGAGGTTCACCCGGCACCACGATCGCCCGCCTCGTTCAGGCCCCGTCCCACAGGATGGGGCTTTTGCTTGCGCACGCGCCGGAGTCCGATCAATACACGATCGCCAGGCCCGGCAGGTCCACCGTCACCCGGGGCTTTTCCAGCGCCTGGACGACATGGCCGGCGAATTCCCGCGCCAGATCAGGCTGCGAGGACAGGCGGGTATAGCCCAGGGCATCGGCCACCCCCAGGATCTTGTCCAGCAGCAGGACTTTGCCACTGACCCGCAGGGGCTCGCATCCCAGGGACTCCCAGGTTCGCTCGAACCATTCGCGGGCGGCGCGCGCCCGTCCGGGATCCACCGGTGCATCGACGGGCAGTTCCAGCGAACGATGGGCATCGAAAATCACGATCACATGACCCTGCATGGGAGTTTCTCCGTGTAAAGGGACCTCTGGAATGCGCGAATTTACCAGGAAGGGGCGGGTTCCCAGGTGACATCCTCGCCCTTTTCACGTGCCAGGCGCAGCATGGTCAGCAGCGGCCATGCGCGGCGACGCATGCCGACCGGCTGGGCGATGGGGTGTTCGACCGTATCGTCGTGGTCGCCCGAGGCGTCGTCATGGCCGGGATCGGCGGCCACCAGCGCCTCGATGCCGGCGATGGCCTTGTCCAGTTGCGCCCGGGTGATGACGCCGCGTTCCGGCAGGCCGGGCGCGTCGAAGGTCTTGCCGGCGGCCAGCAGAATGGGCCGGGCATGCTGGGCGAACATCAGGACTTCCGCCGCGGATTTCGACTGAAACAAAATGAGCATGGTGGACTTCCCGCAATGGACACATTCATACACTAACCGATCTTCAACCCCCTGCCAAGCGACACAATGAGCGCTCCGACAGGAGGTTCCCCATGCTCGAAACCCTTGCCCCGCGCCGCGTGCCGCCCTGGCTGGCCGGACTGCCGCTGGCGCTCGCCCCCTGGCCCCCGCCGGCCCCCGCGCAGGCCGCGCCCGCCTTGAGCTGCGCCGCGCCGCAGGCCCAGGCGCCCTGCGGCGCGGGGTCCACCCGGGGACCGGCGCCGGCGCCCGCCCCCGACCCGGGCATCGCCAATCCCGTGCACCTGGCCACTGGCGAGAAATTCCTGCGGGCAACCGACCTGCCCGAGCCGGTCTCGGGCGCCCATCCGTCCTTCATCCGCCTGTACCGCTCGGGGTCCGCCGAGGACGGGCCACTGGGCCGGGGCTGGACCAGCGAATACGACATCCGGCTGCGGCCGGCCCCGGACGGCTGGCGGCTGGACCTGCCCGACGGGCGCCGCGTGCGCTTCGACGCCCGGGGCCTGGGGACCGCCCCCACCGACGGGCGCATCCTGGCGCCGGACCCGGAGGGCGCGCGTGCCCGGAGCGCGCGGGCCGGCGCAAACACGGACCGGGCCGGTCGCGCCGCGGATGACACTGGAACAGAGGACTCGTCCGCGGCCTGGCAAGGCGCCGACGGCGGCCGGCTGTTTTTCGACGCGCGCGGCCGGCTGCGAACGATCACCGCCCCCGGACGGCCGGACACCGTCATCGACCGCCACGCCGGCGGCCCGCTGGACGGCCTGGCCCGGGCCATCCGTCGCGGCGATACCGTGCTGCGGCTCGGCTACGATCCGTCGGGACCGATCCCCCGACTGCGCACACTGGACACGCCGCTGGGTGTCTTCCACTACGAATACACCCAGGCCGCGGACGATGCGGGCACGGCGAGCACGCCCCCGGCCGGCGAAACGTCAGCGCCAATGCGGCTGTCCGCCGTGCGGCGCCCCGACGGCATGCGGCGCCGCTACCATTACGAGTCCGGGCTGCAGGCCGGCCACCCCGCCGCGATCACCGGCGTCACGCTGGAGACCGCCGATGGCCGGCGCTGGCGCGCCCGAAGCTGGACCTACGACGCGCGAGGCCGCGTCATCCAGGCGATCCCGGGCGCCCCCGATGCGACGGCGGGCCGCCTGGACCTGGACTACCCGGACGGACCGCCCGGCGCCGGCACGACCCGGATCCGCTCGGCCGGCGGCGCGGCCGAGGTGGACATCCTCGCGCGCGGCGGCCGGACCGTGCCGCGAACGGTGCGCGCAACGTCCTGCCCCGGCTGCCCCGGAACCACCCAACGTCCCGGATATGACGCCCGTGGCCGGCTGAGCGCCATCGGCGATCTGCGCATCCACCACGCGCCGGACGGCCGGATCCGCGCGCTGGCGCAGGCGCGAGGCGGATGGCCCGGCCTGCGCCTGGACTACGGTCCCGACGGCCGGCTGGCGCGCTGGACCAGCCGGCTCACGGGCACGACCCGGCTGACGCACGATGCGCACGGCCGCCTGACCGGCCGGCATCGAGCCGACGGCGGCCGTCTGGACATCCGCCGCGACGCTCTCGGCCGCCCCGTGCTGCTGCGGCACGCGGCGCCGGGCGAACCGCCGCTGGAGATCAGCCTGCGCTGGCGAGGCGACCGGCCGATCCGCCTGACGCATCCCGAGGAAACCGAATTCCTGGAACACGACGCGCACGGCCGGGTGACGGCCCGCGCGGTCCGCCGGCCACGCTCCCGGGGCGGGCTGAACTACCGGGAACGCTTCGCCTACGACGCGCACGGACGGCTGACGCGCCACGACCTGCCGGAAGGCGGGGCGCTGCACTATGCCTGGTCCGGCACGGGTCGCCTGAGCCGCCTGGACTGGGAGGCGGCCGACGGCGCGCGCCGCACCGTGATCGATTCCATGCCGGGCCTGGCCGGCTACCGCTACGGCAACGGCCTGTGGCTGCGCGCGGCGGCCGGACCGGATGGACGGGCCGATACCCTGATCCTGTCCGAAGGACCGCGCGTCCTGTGGGGCGAACGGCGGCGCCACGACGCGCGCGGCCGGATCGCGCACCGGACCGTGTTCCTGGCGTCGGGTGTCTGGCGGCATCAGGCCCTGGCCCACGATACGCAGGACCGGCTGATCGGCCTCCAGGACGGCACGATCCGGACCTGGCTGATCTGGGACGAGGACGGCCGCCTGGCCGCCCGCCTCGACCGACCCATCCGCCCGTCGGATCCGGCCGGCGCGAAAGCCGATGCCGATCCGCCGCCCGCGATCCCCCGCGGCGCGGCCGGCCTGCCACTGGCGGTCGGCGGCAGAACGCTGCGCTACCAGGCCCAAGGCCGGCTGGCCGAGGTCCGGGAGGACGGCCGTCCCCTGGTCCGCTATGCCTACAACGCCCGGGGCCAGCAGATCCGCCGCATCGCGGACGGCGAGGAAACCGAACGCTATTACCTGGACAACCGCCTGGCGGCGATCTGGCGGCGGCCGGCCTCCATGTCCACCGACGACGCCGGCCCCGCAACGGCTCGCGCCACCGTTCCATCGGCCCTGCCAGCCCGCTCCCCGGCCTTCGGCGTCACCCAGCGCTACCTGTACGCCCACGAAGTCCCGGTCGGCCTGCTGCAAACGGAGGCCGACGGCCGCGTCCGCCTGGTTTACCTGCACGCCGACCTGCTGGGCGCCCCCGTCCTGGCGACCGACGATGACCGCGCGGTGCGCTGGGCCGCCGGCTACGACGCGCTGGGCCGCGCGACCCGCCTGCGCGGCGACCTGGACCTGCCGCTGCGCAGGCCTGGCCAGGACGAGGATCCGGCGACGGGCTGGCACGACAACGTCTTCCGCACCTTCCTGCCCGGACGCGGCCACTACCTGGAGCCCGACCCCCTGGGGCCGCTGCCCGGCCATCAGGCCCTGGGCTACGCCGCCCAGCAGCCCCTGCGCCACGTCGATCCTCTGGGCCTGATCCTGCTGGCCTTCGACGGCACGCGCTACGGCCCGCGCAACCAGAGCAACGTCTGGAAGCTCGCCCAGGCCTACGCGGACGGCCCGGCCTACTACCACGCCGGACCGGGCAACGCCTACTATACCGACTGGGACGCGGTCACCGCCGCCGGCAGCCGCCAGATCCTGAGGAACCAGTGGCAGTCCCTGCTGAACGCCCTGGACCGGGCACAGGACGCCGCCGCGCCGGTGCCCATCGACATTCTGGGCTATTCACGCGGGGCGGCCCTGGCCCGCGATTTCGCCAACCGCATCGCGCGGCACACCCGCGATGGCTGGTTCTCCTACGACGATCCGCTGCGCGGGACCATCGGCCTATGCGTCGACCTGCGCTTCCTGGGCCTGTTCGACACCGTGGCGCAATTCGGGCTGCTGGGCGCGGCCAACGCCGGCTTCGACCTGGGCATCGCCGGCGCCTGGCACTGGGTGGCGCACGCCGTGGCCCTGCACGAACTGCGCACCCTGTTTCCCCTGGTCTCGGCGGCCGGCGACGCGGACAACACAGTCGAGGCGCCCTTCATCGGCGCCCACGCCGACATCGGCGGCGGCCTGCTGCTGGACGAGCGTCTGCGACCCATCCCGGACGGCGACCTCTCGGACGTGGCCCTGAACTGGATGCGCTGGCAGGCCCTGGCCGCCCTGGTGCCCCTGTCGGAACTGGCGCCGGACGACCGGGCGGTGGCGCGTCCGCTGCTGCATGACGAGCGCGGCCCCGCCCTGCGCCTGCTGGCAGGCGACCGGGCGCTGCAGGACGCCGCCGCGCGGACGATCGGGCCGCAGGGCGCGGACGCCCGTCTGGGCGACGCGCAGCGGCGGATCGTCGAAGCCTTCATCCGCCGCACCGATGGCGCGGACGGCGGTTCGGGATCCGTGGCCGGCAGCGTGGACATGGCGGCCTACGGCGCCTGGCTGGAAACCGAACGGGGATTGCCCGGGATGGCCGCCCCGGCACAGCGGCCCTGAAATCGGGCTATTATTTCGGGATACCCTCAGATACGGACACCATGCTACCCGAGCAACACACCCGGCTCATCGCCATCCTGCGCTCCGTCCTGGACACACTGATCCCCGGCCAGACCCCGGACGTCACCCTCGAACGCCCGAAGGTCGCCGCCCACGGCGACGTGGCCAGCAATATCGCCATGCAGGCCGCCCGCGCGGCCCGGCGCAACCCGCGCGAACTGGCCCAGGCCGTCGTGGAAGGCGTCCTGGCCCACCCGGACGCGGCCGGCCTGATCGCCTCGGCCGAGGTCGCCGGGCCGGGCTTCATCAATTTCCGGCTGTCGGCCGCCGCCCACCAGGCCGTTCTGGACGCCATCCAGGCCCAGGGCGAACGCTACGGCCACCGGCCCGCCAACGCCGAGCGCGTGCTGGTGGAATTCGTCTCCGCCAACCCGACCGGCCCGCTGCACGTCGGCCACGCCCGCCAAGCGGCGCTGGGGGATTCCATCTGCCGCCTGTTCGCCACCCAGGGCGCCCAGGTCTCGCGCGAGTTCTACTACAACGACGCCGGCAACCAGATCAACAACCTGGCGATCAGCGTCCAGGCGCGGGCGCGCGGCATCGAGCCCGACGACCCGGCCTTTCCCGCCGACGGCTACCGGGGCGAATACATCCAGGACATCGCGCGCGACTACCTGGCCCGCGCCACCGTCCAGGCCAGCGACGGCGACCCCATCCAGGCAGCCGGCGACCTCGACGACCTGGACGCCATCCGGCGCTTCGCCGTGGCCTACCTGCGCCGCGAGCAGGATCTGGACCTGCAGGCCTTCGACCTGCGCTTCGACAACTACTACCTGGAAAGCTCGCTCTACACCAGCGGCCGCGTCGACCGCACCGTCCAGGCCCTGATCGATGCCGGCCACACCTACGAACAGGAAGGCGCGCTGTGGCTGCGCACGACCGAACTGGGCACCGGCGACGACAAGGATCGCGTGATGCGCAAGTCCGAGGGCGGCTACACCTATTTCGTGCCGGACGTGGCCTACCACGTCGCCAAATGGGAACGCGGCTTCCACCACGCCATCAACATCCAGGGCACCGACCACCACGGCACCATCGCCCGCGTGCGCGCCGGCCTGCAGGGCCTGGGCCTGGGCATTCCGGCCGACTACCCCGCCTACGTACTGCACAAGATGGTGCGTGTCATGCGCGACGGCGCGGAAGTCAAGATCTCCAAGCGCGCCGGCAGCTACGTCACCCTGCGCGACCTGATCGACTGGGTCGGGCGCGACGCGGTGCGCTTCTTCCTGGCCCAGCGCCGCGCCGATTCCGAATTCGTCTTCGACATCGACCTGGCCCTGTCGCGCAGCGAGGAAAACCCGGTCTACTACATCCAGTACGCGCACGCCCGCATCCACTCGCTGCTGCGCCAGCACGACGCCGGCGGCCAGGGCACGGCGGCGGACCCGTCCCTGCTGACGGCCTCCACCGAAATCGCGCTGCTGAAGCGCCTGGCGGAATATCCCGGCGTGCTCACGCAGGCCGCCCGCGAACTGGCCCCGCACCAACTGGCGTTCTGGCTGCGCGACTGCGCCGCCGACTTCCACGCCTGGTACAACGCCGAACGCATCCTGGTGGACGACCCCGCGCTGGGCGCCGCCCGCCTGCGCCTGGCCCGCGCCACCGCCCAGGTGATCGCCAACGGCCTGGGACTGCTGGGGGTCGGCGCCCCCGAGCGCATGTAACGTCATGGCTACGCGCAAAAAATCCTCGCGGTCCGGCGGCGCCTGGTTCGGCCTGGTCCTGGGCATGGTGCTGGGGGTGGCGGCCGCCGTGGCCGTGGCCCTGTTCGTCACCAAGGCCCCGATGCCCTTCAAGGACAAGGCCAGCCGCGACGCCCCGACCACCTTGCTGCCGGACGTGAAGAACGCCCCGGACCCGAACATCGCCCTGTACGGCAAGGACGGTCCGGCCGGCACCCGCTCGACCGCCCAGGGCGGCAGCGGCACCAATCCGCCGGCCCCGGCGCCGGAACCCGGCGCGCCGCCGGAGAACCCTCTGTCCGACGCCATCGGCCAGATCATCGCCGGACTGGACAAGCCCGAGACCAAACCCTCGCCGGCTCCGGCCAGGCCCCCGGCCGCACCGCAGACGAGCCAGCCGATCCCGCCGCCACCACCCCCGCCGCCCGCCGCCCGGCCTGCGCCCGGCACACAGACCACCTACTACCTGCAGACCGGTGCCTTCCGATCGCAGAAAGAGGCCCAGGCCATGCTGGCCCGGGTCGTCCTGCTGGGCCTGCCGGTACGCGTCGAGACCGGCGAATCCAACGGCGCCCCCATCAACCGCGTGCGCGTCGGCCCCTTCAAGGGCATCGACGAGATGAACCGCGCCCGGACCCGACTGGGCGACGAAAAGATCGAATCGACGGTCGTCCGCCCCTGAACCGCCGCACCAAGGAGCCCCCCCATGAAGATCGCCCTGTTTTCCCGCCTGCTGTCGGGCCTGGTCCTGGGCCTGGCCGCGCTGGCCATGACGCCCGCCCAGGCGGCGCCCTACGACACCCTGGATCCGGTCCAGCCCTCGGACACTCCGGGCAAGGTCGAGGTGCTGGAGTTCTTCTTCTACACCTGCCCGCACTGCCACGCCATCGAACCCATGGTCGAGAAATGGCGCAAGACCCTGCCTGACGGCGTGGCCTTCAAGAGCGTCCCCGTAGCCTTCAACGCCAGCATGCGCGACATGCAGAAGCTGTACTACACCCTGGAGGCCCTGGGCCGGCTGGACCTGCACCCGCAAGTCTTCAAGGCCATCCACGAGCAGCACCAGGACCTGACCCAGGCCAAGGAAATCATCGACTGGGCCACCGCCCAGGGGCTGGACCGCCAGGCCTTCACCGACGTGTTCAACTCCTTCGGAGTGCAGACCAAAGTCTCCCGCGCCGACGAGCTGACCAAGTCCTACCACGTCGAAGGCACGCCCACGCTGGCCATCGGCGGCCGCTACCTGACCTCGCCCGCGCAAACCGGCACCTACCAGGGCGCCATCGACGAGGCGGACAAGCTGGTGAAACAGTTGCTGGCAAAGTAACAGGCACTCGCCCCGCGGGCTCTCGCAGCCGCCCCGATTCTCCAGGCCGCGGCCAAGAAGGTCGCCGTGATGGAACCGCGAAGCTCGCGGAGCCTCCGCGGCTGAGCGGGCTGTTTCCGGCTCCACTCGGGCGCCGGGATGGAACTTTCGCGCCCCAAACGATACTGACCGCTTGTCAGGCTCCTTCGCCGGGAGCTCCTTCGCCGGGAGTCATAGAATGTCCATCACCTCGAATTATTTCCAGACTCACACAATAAGCAGTTCGTACATAGACAGCTTAAAAGTGGGGAACAGGAAACAAGCAACGCATATGAGCTTATGGGATAAGTTCATAGATCTGTTCAGAAGTGAAAAAAAACAAACCGCATTGAATGCTTTATATGATGCCGTGTATGGCGAACCAAAACAGCGGATAGAGGCTTTTAATTTATTGAAATCTTGTGCCCACGAAACAGATAAATCCAGATTCACCAAGACGATCGATGCCGATGGGATCATTTCTTTTCATATTGACGAAGAATTGATCGGCGAGTCTGAATTGCTCGACGTTCTCGCTGGAGTCCAAAACATCAGCGACATCCGCGACATCCTGTCCGGGATGCCAGCCGAACATCAGATAGAGACACTATTGATCCGGCCCTCAAACAGTTTTACGCAGCGTATTTGACGTGGAAGTCTTGGAAGTAGGCTTTGACACGTGCCGGCTCGCTGGCGACGACTTGCATGTGCTCTTCTGCAGCGGCGCGTAGTTTGGCCTTCGTGCGTATCGGAACCTTGCGCCCGATGACGTGTTTGAGATCGGCATTCAAGCGTTCTTCGGGATTGAGTTCGGGGCTGTAACTGGGCAGATAGAACACTTCCATCTGATCGGAGTGTGCGGCCAACCACGCCTTCACCGGCTTGCAGTGATGCACGCCCAGGTTGTCCAGGATCAGAAACACCTTGCGCCCGGCATCCTGGACCAGCGACTCGAAGAACTCGATCAACTTTTCGTGATTGAACGCGCCATCAATGATCATCCAGCGTGCCTTGCCCTGGTTGGTGACGCTGGCGATCATCGACAGCTTCTGCCGCGTCCCGCCAATGGCCATCGCCACCGGAGTCTTGCCCTTGGGCGCATAGCTGCGACCGCGCACGTCGGTGTTCACCAGCGCCGTCTCGTCACCCCAGTGGACCTCGCCGCCCTCGGCCTTGGCACGTTCGGCGATGGCCGGATACGTGTCCTCCAACCAGGTTTGCACCGCGGCGGGCGATTGCTCGTAAGCACGCTTGATCGGCTTCTGCGGGGTGAAGCCCCAGCGGGCCAGATACTTGCCCACCGAGCGCACATGCAGCGTCACACCACACTCGCGCTCGATCAGCTGCATAACCGCCGCACGGCTCCACAGCGCAAAGTCCATCTTCAGCTGCTCGGGGCGTTTGTCGCAGATGATGCGGCACACCGTCTGTTCCTGCTCGGCGGTCAGTGCGCGATCCTCGCCACGGCGACGGCCACGCCGACGGGGTGCCAGCGACAGCATCCCCCCCGCCTCATAGCGTGCGATCACCTTGCTCACCGCCGTGTGACTCAGCCCAACGTCAACGGCGATCTGAGGTTTGCTTCGTCCGCGTTTGTACGCACGAATCACCTGCCGACGCCTCTCATGCTGCTCGGCCGGACTGAGCTTTCTTGCATCATCTTTTTCCATCCGCAAAGCATCGCATCAGATCGACAGAATTTCAATCTATTTATGGGCCTGATCTATAAGAGTCCTTGAGGAAAAATCCGGTTTGAAATTCTCCAAAGCGATCGATGACAAAGGCATGCTCTTGATTTCTTTTAATGAAAAAGAAATCAGCCAGATCGATTTGCGAGATGTTCTTTTTCTCTATAAAGGCAAGGATGATACAAGGGCACACATACCTGTTTTCGCGGAATTTAGCATGTCTTGTTTTGATCCAACTGGTACTGCCAAACCTCCCGAAGAGATAACTCCGACTACGCTGGGAACCATAGCATCCACGATGCAAGAGGATGAAAAGCAACTATTCTATCAGATGCTGTTTGCCGCTTCTAAAACCGCCAGATCGGCCGAGGATCCAGGACGGTTTCGTCAAGCCATGGCCAATGAAATGGCTCAGAAAATTTATGCAGTTTATAGACCAAAAGAAAATGTCACATCCAACCCCGTATTGTGGCAACCCTGCAATACAGATAAAGATGATGATATAAATACGTTAAAGTTTTTGAATGCCGGAAATTTTGACTGCGACACACAATTCCACGCAATTGGCTATGCTACAAGCGAGCTGACAGGAGATACTGAGTTTCGCATGCTCCATCCTCTAATTTATTATATGACGAATATTCATCACCCCCTAAGCTTTAAGAATGAGGACTGCGACGCGGCCGACTTTGCAAGCACACGATTAGGAACTTTGAGTTCATGCTTCGACGACTACCGAACGAAGACATATGAACCATACCTTGATCGCAAAAGCCAAGTCGATCCACTGCTTAATCAAATTTACAGCAGACATGATGGGACTTTGACGATAGGGGAAGAGGCGAACAATGGGTCAATAACAACCCGAAACAAGCTGACATTGGTCCCCTCTCAGCCATTCCAGGCCGATCCGAATAATCTGGCTTAGCGGCCCCAGGGAAGCCGTGGTGCGAGCCAAGCGGAATGAACGCCCCTGAAAGCGGCTAACGACCCGCCGCCGCGAACGCCTGCGCCAGATCCGCGATCAGGTCGGCCGGGTCCTCCAGGCCGATGTGCAGACGCAGCACCGTACCCTTGCGCATGCGCTCGTCGGCGATCTGCGCCCAGTAGCCGTGCGAGGCCAGGGCGGAGGGTTCGACCTGCGTGACCAGGCTTTCGTAGCCGCCCCAGGAGTAGCCGATCCCGAACAGCCGCAGGCCGTCGATCAGACGGCGCACCTGGGCCTCGTCGAAATCCACGGCCACGGACAGCAGGCCGTTGCGTCCCCGTCGCATCGCGCCGCCACAGCGCACCGCCACGGCCGCGCCCAGCATCAGGTCCGAATGCCCGCCGATGTACTTGGTGGCCGCGATCACCGACACGTCGGCCCCCAGCGTACCAAGGGCCGATAGAGAACCGCGCGCACAGGTCTTCAGGCCATCCACGTGCAGGACAGGGATTGACCCAGGCCAAAGGGCACCATCGAATAAGCCGCCGTCCAGGGGCTGGTCCACCAGGCCTGCACCCACACATTCAATTCCTTCGGCATGCAGGCCCGTCCGCGCCGACGAGCTGACCTGGTTCTACCACGTGGACATTGGCTGAAACGAAGCAAGGCGCCTCGCCCCGACCATTTTGTCCGGTTCCTCATGGAGTCGAAATGGGCTCGCCGGTACAATCGGGTTTGATAGGGTGCCCCGCTCAGGGGCACTTGGAACGAACTCGGACGACCCGAAAAATGCCCGTCAACCTTGACAAGCCGCACCTGTGGAAGACTGACGTGGCGGCGTCGGTCGACATGTACAACCGCTGGTTCATGGACTTTGCGCCGGCCGCCTTTCGTGACACACGAATCCAGACCACTCAGAGCGTGAAGGCCGCGCTTTGCGCTGCCGCCAACCTGACCAACGTACAGCCAGCTTTGCTGCGCCAACATCCGGGGGTTCTCCCGACCCTGAGAATGTCGATGTGCCCACCACTTGCTGTAGACCGGCTCATCGGTTTATCCGGCGTATCGCCGCATCTTGTCCAATGCATGGAGAACCTGAGTTCGACAGTTTGACCCCTGCTTTTTGATCGAAACGCAGTAACGACGCGGCTTTCACAGAATTACAACGATAATTTTGTAATGGCACGTTATCATAATTGCGCATTGACTATACTGTGTATATGTGATTATAGTAATGGCATGTTTATCAAAGTCACCAAGTCAGGCCCCCGCCGCTATGTGCAGCTCGTGGAGGCCTACCGCGACGACGCTGGGTGCCCCAAGCAGCGCACTGTGGCGACACTTGGCCGTTTGGACCAGATGGGTGATTCCATCAAGTCCCTGCACGAAGGCCTGGCGCGCATCCTGGGCATAGAGCCTTCACCAGCGCTTGATGATGGCACCGCCCGCTTCGATTCTTCACGAGCCATCGGGGACCTTTGGGCACTGACTCAGATCTGGAAGCAGCTGGGCCTGGATCGCCTGCGTCAGGTGCTGCGCCAGCGCACCCGCCACAAAATCGACCTGGAGGCGCTACTGCGCGTCATGGTCTTTAATCGCCTGAGCGATGCCGATTCAAAGCTTGGGACCCTGCGCTGGCTACAGACCGTCAGCTTTCCCGATACCGATCTGGCATCGGTTGAGCACCAGCAATTGCTGCGCACCATGGACGCGATGGTGGAGCACCAGGCCGTCATCGATCAGGCGCTGGTCGCAGCCGTCAAACCCTTGGTAAGTGAAGAATTGTCGGTGGTCTTCTACGACATGACCACGATTCGTGCCGAAGGGCTCTCTGAGCAAACGGATGACATTCGCCAGTTTGGCAAGTCCAAGGAAGGCATCATTGCCCGTCAGTTCATGCTGGGGCTGGTGCAAACCGCTGAAGGCATCCCGCTCTATCACGAGATCTTTGAAGGCAATACGGCCGAAGTGGGGACGCTGAAGGCCTCGCTGCAAAAGGTCATGGATCGCTTCCCGGTGCGCCGGGTAATCGCCGTCGCCGATCGAGGGCTGCTGTCGATTGACAACCTCGCAGACTTGCAAGCCATGCGCCTGCCCAATGGCCAGCCGTTGGAATTCATTCTGGCGGTCCCCGGCCGACGGTACAACGAGTTTGCCGAGCTGCTCGAACCGATCAACCAAGCGGCTATCGAGAGCGACAGCCCCGAGATCGTGGGCGAACAGGCGTGGCAAGGGCTGCGGTTGGTTGTTGCCCATGATCGGTACCGGGCTGCCGAACAAACGGCCCAGCGCGATCAGAAAATTGCAGCGCTCGAAGCCCAGGCCGCCCAGTGGGTCGGCAAACTGGACGCCCAGGATGCTGGGGTACGCGGCAAAGGCCGCAAGCTCTCCGATGGTGGCGCGCGCGCCCGGTTCTATCACGCGGTCTGCGAAGCGCATCTCGCACGCATCATCCGGGTAGACCTTAAAAGTGAGCTCTTCACCTACCAGGTCAATGAAAAGGCGCTGGCCCTGGCACGCGCCATGGATGGCAAGCTGCTACTGATCACCAACGTCTGCGATCTGGCGCCAGCCGATGTGATTAGCCGCTACAAATCCCTGGCCGACATCGAGCGGGGCTTCAAGGTGCTCAAGTCCGAAATTGAGATCGGACCCGTCTACCACCGACGCCCCGATCGCATCCGGGCACACGCCATGATCTGCTTTATTGCCTTGGTGTTGCAACGGGTCATACGCATGCGGCTGCGCGAACAGCCCGTGGCCGACGTGGTCTCGCCCGAGCGCGCCTTGTCGATTCTGCGTCGCATCCAGACCCACCGGGTCGTGCTGCCGGGCGGCAAATCCATCACGGGCATCTCGACGATCGATGCCGAACAGGCGGCCATCCTGAAGAGCCTGCAGGTTGGAAAGCTCACAGCAACTGAGGCCTTCGTTAATCTGTAATGGAGCGTTTTTAAGGCGCTTCTTTATAAATCAATGAGTTGCGGTTCTATTGATCCGGCCCTCAAACAGTTTTACGCAGCGTATTTGACGTGGAAGTCTTGGAAGTAGGCTTTGACACGTGCCGGCTCGCTGGCGACGACTTGCATGTGCTCTTCTGCAGCGGCGCGTAGTTTGGCCTTCGTGCGTATCGGAACCTTGCGCCCGATGACGTGTTTGAGATCGGCATTCAAGCGTTCTTCGGGATTGAGTTCGGGGCTGTAACTGGGCAGATAGAACACTTCCATCTGATCGGAGTGTGCGGCCAACCACGCCTTCACCGGCTTGCAGTGATGCACGCCCAGGTTGTCCAGGATCAGAAACACCTTGCGCCCGGCATCCTGGACCAGCGACTCGAAGAACTCGATCAACTTTTCGTGATTGAACGCGCCATCAATGATCATCCAGCGTGCCTTGCCCTGGTTGGTGACGCTGGCGATCATCGACAGCTTCTGCCGCGTCCCGCCAATGGCCATCGCCACCGGAGTCTTGCCCTTGGGCGCATAGCTGCGACCGCGCACGTCGGTGTTCACCAGCGCCGTCTCGTCACCCCAGTGGACCTCGCCGCCCTCGGCCTTGGCACGTTCGGCGATGGCCGGATACGTGTCCTCCAACCAGGTTTGCACCGCGGCGGGCGATTGCTCGTAAGCACGCTTGATCGGCTTCTGCGGGGTGAAGCCCCAGCGGGCCAGATACTTGCCCACCGAGCGCACATGCAGCGTCACACCACACTCGCGCTCGATCAGCTGCATAACCGCCGCACGGCTCCACAGCGCAAAGTCCATCTTCAGCTGCTCGGGGCGTTTGTCGCAGATGATGCGGCACACCGTCTGTTCCTGCTCGGCGGTCAGTGCGCGATCCTCGCCACGGCGACGGCCACGCCGACGGGGTGCCAGCGACAGCATCCCCCCCGCCTCATAGCGTGCGATCACCTTGCTCACCGCCGTGTGACTCAGCCCAACGTCAACGGCGATCTGAGGTTTGCTTCGTCCGCGTTTGTACGCACGAATCACCTGCCGACGCCTCTCATGCTGCTCGGCCGGACTGAGCTTTCTTGCATCATCTTTTTCCATCCGCAAAGCATCGCATCAGATCGACAGAATTTCAATCTATTTATGGGCCTGATCTATAACTGTCGAACTCGGGGGAGAAAGAGCAGCGGCTGCCCATACGCATGCCCGACGTGGAAGCAGATCAGGAACTGGAAAAGCTGGCTGCAGTGATCAAACGTCTGGCGGATCCGGATATTTTCGTCTGGCTCCAGCGTGAAGAGCCCGCGACCGGAATGGAGATTCACCGCGCCGCGACCGTTGTTGCCGACAGGCTATGCGGTGCCGTAGCGAATCCGATCATCCGCAACGCACAGGAACAACGGCAACTCACAACGATTCAAACCTATCTGGAGCAGCGTGGCTACCGACAAACCCATGCCGGCCACGAAGTCAGGTTCGACTCCATGCGGCCCGGCACATTCAGCTTCCGGATGAATGTACCGATCCAGCAAGCGAATGGAACGCAATCCATCAATATTCCTGTCGATGCCATCATCATGCCGAAGACGGCAAAGCACGGGGATCTGCCGTTGTTCTTCGAGGCAAAATCCGCAGGCGACTTCACCAACACCAACAAGCGGCGCAAGGAAGAAGCGATCAAGATGGCCCAGCTTCGCCATACCTACGGCCTCGATGTGCGCTTCAACCTATTCCTGTGTGGATATTTCGATAGTGGCTATCTGGGCTACGAGGCCGCGGAAGGCATCGACTGGGTATGGGAACACCGCATCGATGACCTGTCATTGTTCGGGATATGACCATGACTCGAAAGACCGAGACAATCGACCTCATGGAGGCGTGGCGCCTGACTCTCCAAACAGAACTTGACGGCCGCAAGACTCAGGCCGAACGGAATAAATTTGGCCAATTCGCCACCCCCACTCGCCTTGCCCGCGAAATACTCGCCTACGGCCTGAGCCTGCTGCCCAGAAACAAGGCCATTCGCTTTCTCGACCCGGCGATCGGCACAGGCTCATTCTATTCGGCCTTGCGAGCAACCCATGGTCAGCGTCCTGTGGCCTGGGCGCGCGGCTTCGAGATTGACCCTCACTACGGCGAACCCGCCCAGGAATTCTGGAGGGAAACACCTCTCGACATCACACTCGCGGACTTCACGCGACAAAACCCGCCACCGCACGATGAGGAAAAATCCAACCTGCTCATCTGCAACCCTCCCTATGTGCGACACCATCATATCGACGGCGCCGACAAACGCCGCCTGCAAAGCAGCGCACGAGCCGCCGCCCACATCGAAGCCTCCGGGCTGTCAGGACTTTATTGCTATTTCCTGGCGTTGTCGCACGGATGGATGAGCGAGGGCGGAGTCGCCGGATGGCTCATTCCCAGCGAATTCATGGACGTGAACTACGGCAAGGCGCTCAAGACATATTTGCTGCGAGACGTCACGCTATTGCATATCCATCGATTTGACCCCAACGACGTGCAATTCGACGATGCTCTGGTGTCCTCCGCTGTCGTCTGGTTCAAGAAACAGCAGCCACCCGTTGGCCACCAGATCACATTTTCCTTTGGCGGCACACTACGACAACCCGCACTGATCAGGAAAGTGGATGCAGGCGAACTGGAACGCGCGAGCAAATGGTCCAGGTTTCCCAAACGGAGCGCCGAATCCACGCACGAAGGCTACCGACTCGGCGACTTGTTTTCCATCAAGCGAGGGCTCGCCACGGGAGACAACAATTTCTTCATCTTGGATGAAGACCGCGCCGCCGCGCTTGATATTCCGTCACAGTTCTTGCGTCCGATCCTGCCAAGCACCCGGTATGTGAAGGACAATGAAATCACGGCTGACAAGCATGGGGTTCCGCTGCTCGAGAAGCGCCTGTTCCTGCTCGACTGCACCTTGCCGGAGCATGAAGTCCAGCACGAATATCCGTCGCTCTGGGCTTATCTTCAAACCGGGCGCGAACAAGTCGCGCAACGCTATCTATGCCGTTCACGGCGCTACTGGTACGCCCAGGAGCGCCGCCCTGCGGCGCCCATAGTCTGTACCTACATCGGTCGCAGCGATCACGACGGCAAACCTTTCCGTTTCCTGCTGAATCATAGCCAGGCGACAGCGACGAATGTTTATCTCATGCTTTATCCGTCCCCCTTGCTGACCGACAAGCTCCGGGCCGACCCTGCCGCGCTGCGCACGCTATGGCATGCGCTCAACGCCATCGACGGCACCGTCCTGCTGGATAATGGCCGTGTGTATGGCGGAGGGATGCATAAACTTGAACCCCGGGAACTGTCCAACGTGCCAGCCAATGACCTTGCAGCCTTGGTTGGCCTCACCGGGAAGCGCCCTGACAGGCAACTGGCATTCGAGGCAATGACGGCAGCGCTTTAGTACCATCCGCCGAAGTCCCATCCCGCTGCTTGGCGAACACCTAACCGCGCGACGCCGCCGCGAACGCCTGCGCCAGATCCGCGATCAGGTCGGCCGGATCCTCCAGGCCGATGTGCAGACGCAGCACCGTACCCTGGCGCATGCGGGCGTCGGCCACCGACGCCCAGTAGCCGTGCGCGGCCAGGGCGGAGGGTTCGACCTGCGTGACCAGGCTTTCGTAGCCGCCCCAGGAATAGCCGATCCCGAACAGCCGCAGGCCGTCGATCAGGCGGCGCACCTGGGCCTCGTCGAAATCCACGGCCACGGACAGCAGGCCGTTGGACCCCGTCGCATCGCGCCGCCACAGCGCGTGGCCCGCGTCGTCCGGCCAGGCGGGGAAGAAGATCCGCGACACCCGGGGCTGGGCATCCAGCCAGCGACAGACCTCCATCGCGTGTTCCGCGCAGGCGCGCAGGCGCACCCCCAGGGTGCGCGCCCCGCGCAGCGCCAGCCAGGCGTCGTCGGCGCTGACGGTGCTGCCCAGGGCGTAATGGGTTTCGTGCAGCTTGCCGACGAGCGCGGGGTCGCGCGCCACGGCCGCGCCCAGCATCAGGTCCGAATGCCCGCCGACGTACTTGGTGGCCGCGATCACCGACACATCGGCCCCCAGCGCCAGGGGCCGGTAGATGGCGCCCGAGCCCCAGGTATTGTCCGCCACCACGGTCAGGCCGCGCTCGCGCGCCCAGCGCGACAAGGCGGGCATGTCCAGCATTTCCATCAGCAGCGAGCCCGGGGACTCCAGGTACAGCACCCGGGTTTCCGGGCGCAGGGCGGCTTGCAGGCTGGCGAGATCGCCGCGCACGAAGTCCATGGCCACGCCCATGCGCGACAGCACGGTCTTGTGGAAGTAGCGCACCGGACCGTACACGCAATCCACGACCAGGGCGTGGTCGCCCTGGCCCAGCAGGGCCATCAGCGTCATGCTGATGGCCGCCATGCCGGACGGCGCCAGGAACGCCCGTTCCCCGCCTTCCAGGCGGCACAGCAGCGTTTCCAGGGCCTCGTGGGTCTGCAGGCCGACCCGGCCGTAGGTGGGCACGCGCTCGCCGCGCTGCTTGGCCGCCTGGGCGCGATCCAGCACGTCCATGGAGGCGAAGCGCACCGTGCTGGTGCGGTACGAGGGCAGGGCCACCGGCCCCGAGCCGGTGACGGGGTCCAGGGGCGCCTGGCCGATGTGCTGCAGCAGGGTGTCGGTGCGGTCGGAGTCGTGGGTGGTCATGATGTCGGAATCCGTGTTCTGTATTTCCCGGCCGCTTCAAGGCGGAAAGCGTCCTAGTTTTTCTGGAAACGGTACACCCCGTCCTCGCCGAGGAGGCGCCGCAGGGATCCCTGGAAGTATAGGGCGTGCAGGTGGGCGATGGACTCGCCCATGGCGAAGGACAGCTGGTGCAGGTCGAGCTTGCGGCGGAACAGCACGGGCAGCAGATCGTGGGCGCTGCGCGGCTGGTCACAGACCGCCAGGACCTCGGCCAAGCGCTCGGCGTGATGCGCGCGCTGCTGGGCGATGCGCCGGCGCAGGCCCCGGAAGGGCCTGCCGTGGGACGGCAGCACCAGGGTATCCTCCGGCAGACCGTCGTAGGAGGACAGCGAATCCAGGTACAAGCGCAGGGGGTCGGCCTCGGGCTCCAGATCGAACACGCTGACATTGGTGGAAATGCGCGGCAGCACCATGTCGCCCGAGATCAGCGCGCCCAGGTCCGGACACCACAGCGAAACGTGCTCGGGCGCGTGGCCGTAGCCGACGATGACCCGCCAGCCGCGCCCGCCGATGGACACTTCCTGGCCATGCATCAGGCGGTGGAAGCGGGGCGGCATGTCGGGCACCAGGCGGGTGTAGTAGTCGTGGCGGGCGCGGATCATGTCCTGCGCCTGCGGATCGACCAGGCCGTGGCGGGCGAAGTGCCGCACCGCCGCGCCGCCGGCCGGACCGCTGCCCTCGACCGAGGAATCGGGCACCGAGGTTCCCGACCACGAGCGCGCCAGCACGTAGTCCGTCATGGACATCCACAGCGGCGCCTGCCAGCGCGCGCACAGCCAGTGGGCCAGGCCGACGTGGTCCGGATGCATGTGCGTGACCAGCACGCGCAGCACCGGCAGGCCGTCCAGCGCCTGCTCGAACACGGTTTCCCAGCAATCGCGGACCTCGGTCCGGTCGATGCCGCAATCAACCACCGTCCAGCCCTCGCGGCCGTCGATGCGATCGCGCAGCAGCCACAGGTTGATGTGGTCCAGCGCGAAGGGCAGCGGCATGCGGATCCAGCGCACGTCGTCGGCTACAGCTCGCGCGCGACCGGGTTCGGGCAGGGCGTCGCCCCAGGGATAGTCCAGTTCGTTTTCCAGCGGATTCATGCCGTGTCTCCTTGAAGATTCGGGTTTTCTCCGGGGATGTCTGAACAAGTCGAGCGGAAAGCGGGCGCCGCGAATCGGGATGGGATGCAGGGCGCGAACTGCGGCGATAGCCCGAATCCGCAGATGCACGCGGCGCGAGAACTTGTTCGGAGATCCCCTATGCATTATGTCAGAGTTTCTGCTTTACGTTGACGTAAACGTCATTCATAATGAACGCTGATTCCGTCCCCCCGTTTCACCACCCGCCCTCATGAGCCAAGCCACCTGGACGATTTCCGAGCTTGCCCGCGAATTCGGCGTCACGCCGCGCACGATCCGTTTCTACGAGGATCGCGGCATCGTCAGCCCGGCGCGCGAAGGCCGCAACCGCGTCTACGCTCCGCGTGACCGCACACGGCTCAAACTCGCCCTGCGCGGGCGGCGCCTGGGGCTGCAGCTTTCCGAAATCGTCACCCTGATCGACCTGTACGACCGCGGCGGCGCCAGCAGCGACGCGCAACTGCGGCAGTACGCCGAGGTCCTCGCCAACCATCGCGCAAAACTGGAACAGCAGCGGCGCGACCTGGACGAGACCCTGAAAGAAATCCGCCGCCAGCAGGCCGATTGCGAGGCGCTGCTGCTGGCCCGTCATTCCTAGAAAAGGAGACCTCCCCATGAATCTGCCCGGCCTGAACTTCGACCTCGGCTCCGACCTCGACATGCTGCGCGAGGCGGTCCGCGACTTCGCCCAAGCCGAGATCGCCCCGCGCGCGGCGGCGGCCGACCGCGACGACCAGTTCCCCATGGACCTGTGGCGCAAGTTCGGCGACCTGGGCCTGCTGGGCGTCACCGTGGCGGAAACCTATGGGGGCGCCAACCTGGGCTACCTGGCGCACATGATCGCGATGGAGGAAATCTCGCGCGCCAGCGCGTCCATCGCCCTGTCCTACGGCGCGCACTCCAATCTGTGCGTCAACCAGATCCACCGCAACGGCACCGAAGCCCAGAAGCAGAAGTATCTGCCCGGACTGATCTCGGGCGAGCGGATCGGCGCCCTGGCCATGAGCGAGCCCGGCGCCGGCTCGGACGTCGTCAGCATGCGGCTGCGCGCCGAGAAACGCGGCGACCGCTACGTGCTCAACGGCACCAAGATGTGGATCACCAACGGGCCGGACGCCGACACCCTGGTGGTCTACGCCAAGACCAATCCCGAGGCCCATCAGCGCGGCATCACCGCCTTCATCGTCGAAAAGACCTTCCCCGGCTTCTCCGTGGCGCAGAAACTCGACAAGCTGGGCATGCGCGGCTCGCACACCGGCGAGCTGGTGTTCCAGGACTGCGAGGTCCCGGCCGGGAACGTGCTGGGCGAGGTCGACGGCGGGGTCAAGGTCCTGATGAGCGGCCTGGACTACGAGCGCGCCGTGCTGGCGGCCGGACCCCTGGGCATCATGCAGTCGGTCATGGACGTGGTCGTGCCCTACGTGCACGAGCGCAAGCAGTTCGGCCAGTCCATCGGCGAATTCCAGCTGATCCAAGGCAAGCTGGCCGACCTCTACACTACTCTGCAGGCCTGCCGCGCCTACTGCTACACGGTCGGCAAGAACCTGGACGGCCTGGGCGCCGGCCACGCGCGCCAAGTGCGCAAGGACTGCGCCGGCGTCATCCTGTACTGCGCCGAGAAGGCCACCTGGATGGCCGGCGAGGGCATCCAGATCCTGGGCGGCAACGGCTACATCAACGACTACCCCACCGGCCGCCTGTGGCGCGACGCCAAACTCTACGAGATCGGCGCCGGCACCAGCGAGATCCGCCGCATGCTGATCGGCCGCGAGATCTTCGGCGAGACCGCCTGAGCCGCGCCATGGACGACACCGGCGACCACCGCCGCATCGAACCCGTCACGCCCCGGGGCCAGTCCCCCGAGACCGTGGCGCGCATGATCCTGGCCGGGTTCGATCGCCACTATTCGCTGTTCCGCTACAGCGCGCAGCGGGCCAAGGCTCTGTTCGAATCGGGCGACTGGCACGGCATCCAGCAGCTCTCGCGCGAGCGCATCGAATACTACGACATCCGGGTGAGGGAATGCGCGGCGGCACTGGGCCAGGCGCTGCGCGGCACCACCCGCGCCCACACCGCGCCGGACACGGCCCTGACCGGCGAGCAGATCGAATTCTGGCAGGCTGCCAAGACCAGCTACATCGCGCTGCTGGCCGGCCACCGCCAGCCCGAGTGCGCGGAGACCTTCTTCAACTCGGTGTCCTGCCGCATCCTGCACCGCAACTACTTCAACAACGACTTCCTGTTCGTGCGCCCGGCAGTGGCGACCGACTACATCGACGGCGAACACCCATCCTACCGGGCCTACTATCCATTGACCGAGGGCCTGCTGCCCAGCCTGACCCGCATGGCGGCCGACTTCGGCCTGGCCGCGCCCTATCACGACCTGCCGGCGGACGTGCGGCGCATGGCACGGATGGGCCTGCGCCGCCTGCGCCGCACCCTGCCGCGCGGCCTGGGCAAGCGGCTGGCGCCCGACTGCCAGATTCAGGTGCTCAACACCCTGTTCTTCCGCAACAAGGGTGCCTACATCGTCGGCCGCCTGATCAATCAGACCGCCATCCACCCGTTCGCCGTGGCGCTGTTGCACACGCCCTCGGGCCACATCCAGTTCGACGCCCTGCTGCACACCAGCGACGATCTGAGCACACTGTTCAGCTTCACGCGCGCCTATTTCCTGGTCGACATGGAGGCCTCGGCGGCCTACGTCGATTTCCTGTCGTCACTGTTCCCGCGCAAGCCCAAGGCCGAGATCTACACCACCATCGGCCTGCAGAAGCAGGGCAAGACTCTGTTCTACCGCGACTTCCTGCACCATCTGTCCCACTCCCGGGACGCCTTCGACTACGCGCCGGGGATCCAGGGGATGGTCATGACGGTGTTCACGCTGCCGTCCTATCCCTACGTGTTCAAGCTGATCCGCGACCGCATCGCCAAGGACGGCATGGACGAGGCCACGGTACGGCGCAAATACCAGATGGTGAAGAAGCATGACCGCGTCGGACGTATGGCCGACACCTGGGAATATTCCCAGGTCGCCCTGCCGCGCGGCCGGTTCTCGCCGCGCCTGCTCGAAGGCCTGCGCCGCGAAGTCCCCAGCCTGCTCGAAGAGACCGACGGCCTGGTGGTGTTGCGCCACGTCTATATCGAACGTCGCATGACGCCGCTGAACATCTTCCTGACCAGCGCCTCCGACGCCGCCCTGGAGGCCGCCGTGCAGCAATACGGCCAGGCCATCCGCGAGCTGGCCGCCGCCAACATCTTCCCCGGCGACATGCTGTACAAGAACTTCGGCGTCACCCGCCTGGGCCGCGTGGTCTTCTACGACTACGACGAGATCCAGCGCATGACGGAAATGCAGTTCCGCCGCATCCCGCCCGCCCCGAACGAAGAAGCCGAGATGTCCGGCGAACCCTGGTACCCGGTGGGCGCCAACGATGTATTCCCCGAAGAATTCGAGCGATTCCTGCTGGGCGACCCCCGGGTGCGCGCCGCCTTCCTGAAATACCACGCGCCGCTTTTGGATGCACAATGGTGGCAGGACTGCCGCGCGCGCGCCGCCCAGGGTCGCATCGAGGACATCTTCCCCTACGACCAATCGCGCAGGCTGCAGCCGCCGGACGGCCATTCGCGGCCGATCCGGAGCGAAACAAGGGATTCCCCCTGAAAAAGGAGCAACACCATGTCCGAATCCATCGTCATCGTATCCGCCGTCCGCACCCCCATGGGGGGCATGATGGGCAGCCTGTCCGGCCTGGCCGCGCACGAACTGGGCGCCGTCGCGATCAAGGCCGCCGTCGAACGCGCGGGCATCGCCGGCGACACCGTCCAGGAAGTCATCATGGGCAACGTGCTGCAGGCGGGCCAGGGCCAGGCGCCCGCCCGCCAGGCCGCCCTGGGCGCCGGCCTGCCGAAAGGCGTGCCCTGCAGCACCCTGCACAAGGTCTGCGGCTCCGGCCTGAAGGCCGTGATGCTGGCCCACGACATCATCAAGGCCGGCTCCGCCGACGTGGTGGTGGCCGGCGGCCAGGAAAGCATGAGCAACGCCCCCTACCTGCTGCTCAAGGGCCGCCAGGGCTACCGCTACGGCCATTCCACGGTCTACGACCACATGGCCCTGGACGGCCTGGAAGACGCCTACCAGCGCGGCACCGCCATGGGCGTGTTCGCCGAGGACTGCGCCTCGAAATACAGTTTCACGCGCGAGCAGCAGGACGCCTTCTCGCTGGAATCGCTGCGCCGAGCGCGCCAGGCCACCGAGGACGGCAGCTTCAAGTGGGAAATCGCCCCGGTCACGATCAAGGGCCGCAAGGGCGACACCGTGATCGACACCGACGAAGGCCCGGCCAAGGCCATGCCGGACAAGATCCCGACGCTCAAGCCCGCCTTCAAGAAGGACGGCACGGTGACGGCGGCCAACGCATCCTCGATCTCCGACGGCGCCTCGGCGCTGGTGGTGATGAGCGCCTCCAGGGCTCAGGCGCTGGGCGCCACGCCCCTGGCGCGCATCGTCGCCCATACCCAGCATGCCCAGGAACCGCAATGGTTCACCACCGCCCCGGTCGGCGCGATCCAGAAGCTGCTGGACAAGGCCGGCTGGAAGGCTGGCGACGTCGATCTGTACGAGATCAACGAAGCCTTCGCCGTAGTGACCATGGCGGCCATGGCCGACCTGAAGATCCCGCACGACCGCGTCAACGTACACGGCGGCGCCACGGCCCTGGGCCACCCCATCGGCGCCTCCGGCGCGCGCCTGCTGACCACGCTGATCGGCGCCCTGCGCAAGACCGGCGGCAAGCGCGGCATCGCCTCGCTGTGCATCGGCGGCGGCGAAGCCGTGGCCCTGGCCGTCGAAATGCTGTAAATCCTCCGCAAGCCCCGCGGGATGAGTCCGGACACCGAGCAGTCCCCGCGGACTGCTCGGTGCCTGACGAATCGGAGCGCCTTCCAAGGCGCGACGTGGATGAGATCGGACATGAAATGGTCCCTGCGGACCATTTCATGCCTATCGAATCGAAGCGGCATGCAGGCCATTTTTCTTTACTTCCAGGAACCGACATGCCGGTCATCGAGTCCCGCATCAACCCACGATCCCAGGAATTCCAGGACAACGCCCGCGTCATGCGGACGCTGGTCGACGATCTGCGCGAGCGCATCGCCCGCACGGCGCAAGGCGGCGGCGAAACGGCCCGCGCCCGGCACCTGGCGCGCGGCAAGCTGCTGCCGCGCGAACGGGTCGAACGCCTGCTCGATCCCGGCACGCCATTCCTGGAGCTGTCGCCGCTGGCGGCGCTCGACGTCTACGACAACGCCTCGCCCGGCGCCGGCCTGATCGCCGGCATCGGCCGGGTGGGCGGCACCGAATGCGTGATCGTCTGCAACGACGCCACCGTCAAAGGCGGCACCTACTATCCGCTGACGGTCAAGAAACACCTGCGCGCCCAGGAAATCGCCCAGCAGAACCACCTGCCCTGCATCTACCTGGTCGACTCGGGCGGCGCCAACCTGCCCAACCAGGACGAGGTCTTTCCCGACCGCGACCACTTCGGGCGCATCTTCTACAATCAGGCCGTCATGTCCTCCATGGGCATCGCCCAGCTGGCCGTGGTGATGGGCTCCTGCACCGCCGGGGGCGCCTACGTGCCCGCCATGAGCGACGAGTCCATCATCGTGCGCAATCAGGGCACGATCTTCCTGGGCGGCCCGCCCCTGGTCAAGGCCGCCACCGGCGAGGAAGTCTCGGCCGAGGACCTGGGCGGCGGCGACGTGCACACCCGTCTGTCGGGCGTGGCCGACCACCTGGCCGAGAACGACACCCATGCGCTGCGCCTGGCGCGCGACGCGATGGCCCGGCTGAACCGCCCGGTCCCGCCCGACGCCGGCCCCTGGACCGAACCCCTGCACGATCCGGCCGAGCTGGACGGCATCATCCCCCAGGACACGCGCAAGCCCTACGACGTGCGCGAAGTCATCGCCCGCATCGTGGACGGCTCCGACTTCGAGGAATTCAAGGCGCGCTTCGGCACGACCCTGGTCACCGGCTTCGCGCGGATCTACGGCATGCCGGTGGGCATCATCGCCAACAACGGCATCCTGTTTTCCGAGGCCGCGCAGAAAGGCACGCACTTCATCGAACTGTGCTGCCAGCGAGACATTCCCCTGGTCTTCCTGCAGAACATCAGCGGTTTCATGGTGGGCCGCAAGTACGAGAACGAGGGCATCGCCCGGCACGGCGCGAAGATGGTCACGGCCGTGTCCACCGCCTCGGTGCCGAAATTCACGGTGCTGATCGGCGGTTCCTTCGGCGCCGGCAACTACGGCATGTGCGGCCGCGCCTTCGGCCCGCGCCTGCTGTTCCTGTGGCCCAACGCGCGCATCTCGGTCATGGGCGGCGAACAGGCCGCCAGCGTCCTGGCCACCGTGCGGCGCGACAGCATCGAACGCAAGGGCGGCGCCTGGTCCGCCGACGAGGAAGAAGCCTTCAAGGCGCCCATCCGCGCCCAGTACGAACACGAGGGCCATCCCTACTATTCCACCGCGCGGCTGTGGGACGACGGCATCATCGCGCCTTCGGACACGCGGCGGGCGCTGGGCCTGGGCCTGGCCGCCGCCCGTCACGCTCCGGCCGAAGCCACGCGCTTCGGCGTGTTCAGAATGTAAGGAAACCGCCATGTTCGACACCCTCCTGATCGCGAACCGGGGCGAGATCGCCTGCCGCATCGCCGCCACGGCCCGCCGCATGGGCATCCGCACCGTCGCCGTCTATTCCGACGCCGACGCCGACGCCCGCCACGTTCAGGCCTGCGACCGCGCCGTGCGCATCGGCGGCCCGGAACCCGCCGCCAGCTACCTGCGCGCCGGCGCCATCCTGGACGCCGCCCGCCGCACCGGCGCCCAGGCCATCCACCCGGGCTACGGATTCCTGTCGGAAAACGCCGATTTCGCCCGCGCCTGCGCCGACGCCGGCCTGGTCTTCGTCGGCCCGCCCGTCGATGCGATCGCCGCCATGGGCAGCAAGTCCGCCGCCAAGACCCTGATGTCCGGCGCCGACGTGCCCCTGGTGCCGGGCTACCACGGCGAGCGCCAGGAGGCCGATTTCCTGCGGGAGCAGGCCCGCGCCATCGGCTACCCCGTGCTCATCAAGGCCAGCGCGGGCGGCGGCGGCAAGGGCATGCGCATCGTCCACGCCGACACCGAATTCCAGGCGGCCCTGGCCTCCTGCCAGCGCGAGGCGGCCAGCAGCTTCGGCAGCGCCCAGGTCCTGGTCGAACGCTACCTGACCAAGCCGCGCCACATCGAGATCCAGGTCTTCGCCGACACGCACGGCCAGTGCGTGCACCTGTTCGAACGCGACTGCTCGGTGCAGCGGCGTCACCAGAAGGTCATCGAGGAAGCCCCCGCGCCCGGCATGACGCCGGAGCGCCGCGAAGCCATGGGGCGGGCGGCCGTGGCCGCCGCCCAGGCCGTCAGCTACGTCGGCGCCGGCACGGTGGAATTCATCGTCGAGCCGGACGGGCGCTTCTACTTCATGGAAATGAACACCCGGCTGCAGGTCGAGCACCCGGTCACCGAGGCCATCACCGGCCAGGACCTGGTGGAATGGCAGTTGCGCGTGGCGGCCGGCCAGCCGCTGCCGCTGCGCCAGGACCAGCTGCGCCTCCAGGGCCATGCCCTGGAGGCCCGCATCTACGCCGAGAACCCGGACAAGGACTTCCTGCCCAGCATCGGCCGCCTGGATGCTCTGCAATGGCCGCCGCACGTCGTCTTCCAGACCGGCCCCGTGCGCGTGGACGGCGGCGTGCGCGAAGGCGACACGATCTCCCCGCACTATGATCCGATGATCGCCAAGCTCATCGTCCACGGCCAGGACCGCGAGCAGGCCCGGCAGCGGATGCTGCGCGCGCTGGGCGCGGTGCGCTGCACCGGTGTGCAGACCAACATCGCCTTCCTGGGCCGCCTGATGGACGATCCGGCCTTCGCCGCCGCCGACCTGGACACCGGGCTGATCGAACGCGAGCACGAACGCCTGTTCCCCGCGCCCCGGGACTGCGAGGATACCGCGCTGGCCCTGGCCGCCGCCGCGCTGCTGCACCACGACGGCCTGGCACGCCCAGGTGCCGCATCCGATGCCGGCCCCTGGCGCCAGGCCGACGGCTGGCGCGTGGGCGGGCGCTACGAACGCGTCCTGCCTCTGCAGGACGCCCGGGGAGAACGGGCCGTGCGCGTCCGTCGCGACGGCCGGGACTGGACCCTGGCGGTGGACGACCGCCCCGCGCAGGCCTTCCATTGGCAAGCCGAAGGCCGCCACCCGGCCCGCATCCGCGTCCGCCTGGGCGACGAGGAAACGCGTGGCGACATCCACCGCGACGGCGCGCGCCTGGACGTCTTCACCGACGGCCGGCGGCATACCCTGGAATGGCACGATCCGCTCGCCCTGGCGACCGCGTCCGCCGACGACGCGGCCGGCGGACTGACCGCCCCCATGCCGGGCAAGATCCTGTCGGTCGCCGTCGCGGCGGGCGACGCCGTGACGCGCGGCGCGCCCCTGATCGTCATGGAAGCCATGAAGATGGAGCACACCATCGAGGCCCCCCATGACGGCACGGTCCGTGAAGTCTTCTACGCGGTCGGCGACCAGGTGACCGAAGGCGTCACCCTGATCGATCTGGAGGCCGCCGAGGCCGGTTGATCCGTGGGGGACTCCGGATTCCGGATCCTGCCCGCGCAACCGCCCATCCAGCGACGCGGGCCGGATGCGTTTCCGGAGGAATCCGGTAAACTGGAATGGCAACCGCCTCATGACCGCCATGTACGACATCCTGGTTTATCTGTTCGAAAACTACTACACGCCCCAGGCCTGCCCGCGCGCCGAGGTCCTGGCCAGCAAGCTGGCGGCCGCCGGATTCGAGCACGAGGACATCGACGACGCGCTGAACTGGCTGCGCGACCTGGCCAGCACCACCGAACGCTGCCTGCCGCTGGCCGTCATGCGCGACGCCCGGCGCGATGCCGCGCGCGTCTACACCGACACGGAATACGCGACGCTGGGCACCGAGGCGATCGGCTTCATCAGCTTCCTGGAACATTCCGGCAGCCTGCCCCCGGTCCTGCGCGAAATCCTGATCGAGGCGGCCCAGGCGGCGGACCATTCCCCCCTGTCCCTGGCCGAAATCAAGGTCCTGGCGCTGATGGTCCTCTGGAGCCAGGAGGCCGAGGTCGACCACCTGGTGTTCGAGGAACTGCTGACCGACGACGAAGGCCGGCTGTCGCATTAGGCCCTCCGTTTGGCTAACTCTCCCTACGTGGGCCGCTTCGCGCCCAGCCCCAGCGGCCCCCTGCACGCGGGCTCGCTGGTCGCCGCCCTGGCCAGCTGCCTGGATGCCCGGGCGCACCATGGCCGCTGGCTGCTGCGCATCGAGGACATCGACGAACCCCGCACCGTGCCCGGCACCGACCGCGCCATCCTGCGGCAACTGGAGGCGCTGGGCCTGCGCTGGGACGGGGAGCCGGTCCGGCAGACACAGCGGCATCCCCTATATGGACGGGCATTCGCCCGGCTGCGGGCCGCCGGACGCGCCTACGGCTGCGCCTGCGTCCGGCGGGAGCTGCCACCCGGCCCGTATCCCGGCACCTGCCGGCCACCCGCCGGCGCGGAGCGGGGCGCGGCGCCACGAGAGGCCGGCTCATCCACCCCCGCCACTCCGGGCATGCGTCCGCCCTCCGCGCGGCGTCCGATCCGCAGCTGGCGCTTCCGGGTCGAGCCCGGCGTGGAAACCTTCACGGACCGCTGGCTGGGTCCGCAATCCCAGGACGTGGCGGCCGAAGTGGGGGATTTCATCATCCGCCGGGCGGACGGCCTCTGGGCCTACCAACTGGTCGTGGTGGTGGACGATGGCGACCAGGGCGTCACCGACGTAGTGCGCGGCGCCGACCTGCTGGACTCCACGGCCCGCCAGCGGCAACTGGCCCGTGCCCTGGGCCTGACCCCGCCACGCGTCCTGCACGTGCCGCTGATCCTGGACGCCGCCGGCCACAAGCTGTCCAAGCAGAACCACGCGCCCGCGCTGGACGTCTCGCGGCCCCTGGACTGCCTGCGGACGGCCTGGCGGGACCTGGGATTCGCCGACCTGCCGGCGGACACGCCGCAAGCGTTCTGGCCGGAGGCTACCGCGCGCTGGGCGCGACGGTTCGGGATGGCCCCGGCACTGCGCACCTGAGGCCGCGAGAGCGGGCGCATCCCGCGGTCCGCGCGGGACCGCGCATGCGCCCTACAGCGGTGCCCGCCCTTCGTCCAGCAGTCCGGCCAGCAGGGCTGTCCCGTCGGCCGCCACCCGCAACACTCCGTAGCGTGCTTTTGCGTAGCGCTCCCCCTGGCCCTCGGGGAAGAACCAGCTGCGGGCGCCCCAATCCATCCCATCGGCGCGCCAGCGAAAGGCAAGCGCCACGGCGTCTCCCGTCGGGGCCTCGGGCGCCTCGGCCGTCACCGCCGTCAGTTGCCAGACACCCCGGTCGTCGGGCCGCAGCAGCAGCCAGCCCCGTCCGGCCGCTCCCAGAGCGTCCCACACCGTGTCCTGGCCGCGCAGCCAATCCTGTGCCTGACGGCGCACGGCGTAGTCCAGGGCCATGTAGTCCCCCTGCATCAGTGAGCGGGGATCCACCGGCGCCAGGGCGATAACCACCGGCCGCCCCTGGGCCAGGATCGCCTCATAATGATGCACCCGGACCTGGACCGCGCCCAGAACCAGCGCGCCGCCCGCCAGCAGCCAGACGGGCAGGCCCCGGGCGCGGCGCGCGGCGGGGACCGCCGGCACGACCGTCCGGCTCCATGGCGACCACGACCACAAGGCCAGCGCGGCCAGCCAGGCGGCCGTCAAGCCCAGCGTCCCCGCCTTGGCGACCAGGGTATCGGACGGATCGAAGTAATACAGCGCCAGCCCGGCCAGTCCCAGCAAGACCGATAGCGCCCGCGCCAGCCGGTCTCCCGACCAGCCTCCCAGGACGAAGCCGACCAGGGCCACGGAACACACCGGCGCGCCCACCCATCCCAGGCCCGCCGCGCAGCAAGCCACCGGCGCCCCCAGACGCAGCCCGGCGGGCAAGACCGGCCGGTTCGCGGCCATCCAGGCCCCGAGCAACACGCCGGGCAGCAGCGCGCAGGCGAGCAGGGCGCCCCGATCCCACAACGGCCAGGCCCCAAACGGAGCCTGGGCCTCGAAGGAGAGCAAAGCCGCCAGGATGGACGCCGTCGTCATGGCCGCCCAGGCCAGGGGCCGCCAGAGCGCTCTGCGGGCCGCGGCCAGAGATCCGATCCAGGCGGCCGCGCCCAGCGCCAGCAGGACCGCCAGGCGCCAAGCCAGGCCGGCGGCCCAGGCACCGTCCGGACCACCGCTCCAGCGGAACAGGAAATCCGGGGGCAGCGTCAGCCAGCATCCCAGCGACAACGTCAGCCCGGCCGCCGCCAGACGCACGACGAACCGACGCGTCCCGGCATAAGCCACGACACCCGCCGCCAACAGGATCGACAGACACAGCGCCCGTGCACCATTCTCTTCCATCAGCCAGGCCGCACCGCCGGCGCACAGCAGCAAGCCAAGGACCGCCAGCACGCCGCCCGCTTCCCGCCAAAGCGCCCGGGGCGCCGACCTGCCCAGCCACAGCCCCGGCAGCATCAGCAGCCATCCGGCGCCCAGGACCTCGGCGGCGGAATCCAGCTCGAAACTGAGCGCCACCCAGATCCCCAGCAGCAGGACGACGGGGATCAGGATACCGATCCGCAGCGCCGTGACGTACCAAGGCGCATCGTCCTCATCGGCGCGGCTCTCCGGGGACGCCGGCGCCGCATCCGCCCGACCGTCCCGGGCCGCAGGCGCCGGCCCGGCCTCCACGGCCGGCGACACGGCTGCCCTCAAGCGCAGCGCATGCCGGATCGCCCACAGCCCCAGGGCCAGCACCAGCAGCGCCAGGCCGAGCAGGCCCTCCAGGGAGTCCGCCCGCGGCGCCAGTACGAATCCGGCCACCCCGATCCCTGCCAACAGGGCCAGGGCCGCCACCGCCGGATCGGGGCGCCAGCGGGCATAGACGCCGTAGACTGCCAGGACCGGGACCAGGCCCAGCGCCAGGAGACCGGCGTCGCCGGCGCCGTCCAGCACGGCCCCCTGCGCAGCGACGGCGACCGCCCAGGCCAGCGTCGCCGCCGCCAGAACCCGGCGGATCAGGCCCCGGGGATCCCGCCACGCTGGCCGCAGGCATTCGGCCAGCGCCAGCAGTATCCCGTCCAGACCCAGCAGCCAGGCGCCCGGCAGCGCAGACACATTCCACCGCCACCAGGCAAACGGGGCCGAACCGTTCAGGAACAGCCATAATGACAGGTTCAACAGCGCGGCCCACAGCAGCACCAGGAACACGGAGCGGATCGCCGCCAGCCAGGGCAGGATCAGCACGGCCCAGGCCAGGAACAATTCCCAGGCATCAGCGCCCGTCTGATAGATCTGGCCCACGAGGGCCAGCAGGGCGCCGGTCGCCAGAGCCGCCAGGCCGGCCATCGGCTCCGCCGCGGGATTGCCGCGCCGGGCCAGGCCGGCGGCCAGAACGACGAGCAGGGCCAGCGTCCCCTGGACGCCCGCCAGACGGACGTCCTGCGTCATCCGGGACCAGTTCGCCGCGACCCAGAACACCAGGGACGCGCCGGCCAGCACGGCGGCCAGCAGCCCTGCGCACCGGGCCAGAATCCGGCGCCATCGGGTCTCGTCGTCGGCTCGCAGCCTGGGTTCGGCGACTTGCATGGTGTGATGTCCCCTCGTATGATCCGCGCTAATGCGGCCCAAAATGAGGCCGCCACTGGAACCTCATGACCAAAACCCTGATTATTGCCGAAAAGCCCTCGGTCGCCCTGGACATTTCCCGGGCCCTGGGCGGCTTCACCCGGGAAGGCGACTATTTCGAAAGCGAGCAATACGTGCTGTCTTCCAGCGTCGGCCACCTGCTCAGTCTGGTGGCACCCAACGACCCGGTGCGCGGCAAATGGAGTTTCACCCACCTGCCGGTCATCCCGCCCCAGTTCGAACTGGGGCCGACCGACAAGCGATCCGCCGAGCGGCTCAAGCTGCTGGTCAGGCTGCTCAAGCGCAAGGACGTCGGCGCCGTCATCAACGCCTGCGACGCGGGCCGCGAGGGCGAGCTGATCTTCCGCTATATCATCCAGTATTCCGGGGTGAAGAAGCCCGTGCAGCGCCTGTGGCTGCGATCCATGACCCAGGCGTCCATCCGCGAAGCCTTCGCCAACCTGCGCGACGACGAGACCATGAAGCCGCTGGAGGCCGCCGCCCGGTCCCGCGCCGAGGCCGACTGGCTGGTCGGCATCAACGGCACCCGCGCCATGACGGCCTTCAACAGCAAGGACGGCGGCTTCTTCAAGACTCCGGTGGGCCGCGTCCAGACGCCGACCCTGGCGATCGTGATGGAACGCGAGGACCGCATCCGCGGCTTCGTGTCGCGCAACTACTGGGAAGTCCACGCCACCTTCGTCGCCGCCGCCGGCCTGTACGAGGGCCGCTGGTTCGATCCCGATTTCAAGAAGAACGAGCAGGACCCCGATGCCCGCGACTCGCGCCTGTGGTCCGCCCCGGCCGCTCAGACCATCGTCGCCGCCTGCCGCGAACAGCCCGGCAGCGTGACCGAGGAATCCAAGCCCAGCACGCAGTTGTCCCCGGCCCTGTTCGACCTGACCACCCTGCAGCGCGAGGCCAACTCGCGCTTCGGCTTTTCCGCCAAGACCACACTGTCCCTGGCGCAGTCGCTGTACGAGCGCCACAAGGCCCTGACCTACCCGCGTACCGATTCGCGCTACCTGCCCCAGGACTACGTCGGCACCGTGCAGCAGACCATGCGCGTCCTGGCCGACAGCGAATCGGGCGCGGCCCGTTCCGTGCGGCCCTACGCCGCCCAGGTCGTCAAGCAGGACTGGGTCAAACCCAACCGGCGCATCTTCGACGACAAGAAGATCTCCGACCACTTCGCCATCATCCCCACCCTGCAGGTGCCGCGTGAACTCAGCGACGCCGAATTCAAGATCTACGAGCTGGTGACGCGCCGCTTCCTGGCGGTCTTCTTCCCGGCGGCCGAGTTCCGCGTCACGACCCGCATCACCCAGGTCTCGGGCCATCATTTCAAAACCGAGGGCAAAGTGCTGGTCAACCCCGGCTGGCTGGCCATCTACGGCCGCGAATCCCAGGGCGAAGGCGATTCCCTGATCCCCGTGGCCGATGGCGAGCGCGTGCGCACCGAGGACATCGAAGCGCGCGGCCTGGCTACCAAGCCTCCCGCCCGCTTCAACGAAGCCACGCTACTGTCGGCCATGGAAGGCGCCGGCAAGCTCGTGGACGACGAAGCCCTGCGCGAGGCGATGTCCGAGCGCGGCCTGGGCACTCCGGCCACCCGCGCGGCCATCATCGAAGGCCTGATCAACGAGACCTACCTGCGCCGCGAAGGCCGCGACCTGGTGCCCAGCGCCAAGGCCCGCCAGCTGATGACGCTGCTCGCCGGCCTCGGTGTCAACGAGCTGACCTCGCCGGAACTCACCGGCGAATGGGAGCACCAGCTCAAGCTCATCGAACAGCGCAAGCTCGACCGCGAATCCTTCATGCGCGAGATCGCCCAGATGACCCAGGTGATCGTCAAGCGCGCCAAGGAATACGAGCGCGACACCGTGCCCGGCGACTACGCCACATTGCGGACTCCCTGCCCGAAATGCGGCGGCGTGGTCAAGGAGAACTACCGCCGCTATGCCTGCACGGCCTGCGACTTCTCCATCGGCAAACATCCTGGCGGGCGCACCTTCGAGATCGCCGAGGTCGAGGAACTGCTGGACAAGCGCGAACTGGGCCCGCTGACCGGATTCATCAGCAAGATGGGGCGACCTTTCGCCGCGGTGCTGCGCATCACGGACGAATACAAGCTGGAATTCGACTTCGGCCAGCGGGAGGACGAGGATGCCGAGCCCGTGGACTTCTCCGGCCATACCCCGCTGGGCGCCTGCCCCAAATGTGGCGGCCGCGTCTTCGAGTACGGCATGAACTACGTTTGCGAGCACGCCGTGGGCCCGGAAAAGGCTTGCGGCTTTCGCAGCGGCAAGGTCATCCTGCAGCAGGAAATCCCCGCCGCGCAGATGAGCAAGCTGCTGGCCACCGGCAAGACCGATCTGCTCGACGGCTTCGTTTCCAGCCGCACCAACCGCAAGTTCAAGGCTTTCCTGGTGCGCCAGGCCGACGGCAAGGTCGGCTTCGAGTTCGAGCCGCGCGCGCCCAAGGCGGGCGCCAAGACGGCGGCGACCAAGACGGCGGCGGCAAGCAAGTCCGCAAGCAAGTCCGCCACGAAAACAGCCTCCAAGACCGCTGCGAAAACGGCTGCCAGGAAAACCGCCGTGAAGAAAGCCGCCAAGAAAGCCGCGCCCCGGGCAACCCGGTCCGACGCCCCCGAGGACGACGGCCCGGCCTTCTGAGCTGCGTGCCAGCAGCCGGGCCGCGCGCCGTCGGCTCAGCTGCTGGCGCGGACCTTCAGTTCGAAGCCCAGGTCGAGGGTGGGCGCGTCCACCGGCTCGCCGCGCATCAGCCGCAGCAGCATCCGTGCGGCGGCGTCGCCGACCTCCCGGCGCGGCGTGCGCAGGCTGCTCAGCGCGGGCAGCATCTGCGCGTTGCCCGGCAGATCGTTGAAGCCCACCACGCTGACCCGGTCCGGTACCGGGACGCCCAGTCGCAAGGCTTCCAGCAGGCCTCCGTGGGCCAGGTCGTCGTTACAGAAGAACACCGCGTCCAGGTCCGGATGCGCCTCCACCAGGCGGCGGAAGGCTTCCGCCCCCAGCGCGGCCGACGAGGGCCGGGGATCGAGGATCTCCAGTTGCGGATCGTGGCAGCCGGCCGCACGCAGAACGCCGCGAAAGCCTTCGGCGCGCTCCAGCGTGCGCGGATCCAGCTGGGCGCCGACGAAGGCGATACGCCGCCGCCCCCGCTCCAGCAGATGGCGGGCCACGGCCTGCGCGGCCCCGGTCTGGGAAAAGCCGACGCAATGCACGCCCGGCTCGTCACTGAGCTCCATCACGTGCACGCACGGCGTGTGGCTGGCCTCGATCAAGCGGCGCTGGGACTCGCTGCGGTCGAAGCCGGTCAGGATCAGACCCGCCGGCCGGTGCGACAGATAGCTGTCCAGCAGGGCGGCCTCTCGCTCGGGCCGATACTGGGTGATTCCGACGAAGATCGGGTAGCCTGCTTCCCACATCACGTCCTGGACGGCTTCCAGCAACTCCGTGAACAGTGTGTTGGACAATAGCGGGATCAGCACCACGACGTGGCTGCTCTTGGCCGAGGCCAATGCGCGCGCCGACGGGTCTGGACGGTAGCCGAGCCGCTCCACGGCGGCCCGCACCCGCTCGGCCAGTTCCGGGCGCACGGACGTCTTGCCCGCCACCACGCGCGACGCCGTGATGGGGCTGACGCCGGCCAGGGCCGCCACGTCGGCCAGCGTCGTCCGGCCCGTGGCCCGGCTGCGGCCCCGGCTCCCGGTCGTCCGGGAGCCGGGGCCGCCGTCGGAAAAAGAGTCATTCATACAGGAATTCCCTAATGTCGGACGGCATGAGATAGCGCTATCTTTGCGTCTCACTCGCCTACGGGAAGATCGGTCGGCACAGATCCCACTCGACGCTCCGGGCATCATTGTACGTAAGGACCGTTTTTTTTCAATGCAAAAGATAGCGCTATCTTCTCCTGCCGGAACACCCTGCGCGCCGGACTGTCCGCACCGCGCGGTGGTCGTGATGGGCGTCTCGGGCAGCGGCAAATCCACGGTCGGCGAGATGCTGGCGCGGCGCCAGGGCTGGGCCTTCGTCGAAGGCGATGCCTTCCACAGCGAAGGGAACCACACGAAGATGCGGGCCGGCGTCCCGCTGACCGACGAAGACCGGGAATCCTGGCTGGAAGCGCTGGGCGGCGAACTGGCGCGTCATGCCGCCGACGGCGTCGTCCTCAGCTGCTCGGCCCTGAAGCGGGCCTATCGCCGGCGGCTGCGCGCCCACGTGCCCTGCCTGGCCTTCATCTGGCTGGAAGTCGGCCGGGACGCGGCCCACCGGCGCGTCGCCGGCCGCGGCGACCGCCATTTCTTTCCCGCCACCCTGATCGACAGCCAGTTCGCCACGCTGGAGCCGCCCCACGACGAGGCCGGCCTGCTGCACCTGGACAGCGAGCGCCCCCTGGAAGAACTCATCGCACGCGCCGCCGAATGGCTGCAAAGGAATCCCCATGCAAACCCCTGACACGCCCGCCGGCGCGCCACGCAAGCCCCTGATACGCAAAGCCGCCGAGGCCTTCATGGCCATCACCCTGGCCCTCATGGTGATCGCCGTGTTCAGCAACGTCGTGCTGCGCTACGCCTTCGGTACGGGCCTGGTGATCTACGAGGAACTGTCCCGCCTGCTGTTCGTCTGGCTGGTCTGCATGGGCACGGTCGTCACCGCCCATGAAAAACGGCACCTGAGCTTCGACCTGCTGGTGGATCGCGTGGGTCCGCGCACACGCGCCGCGATGGGCGCGCTGGCCGCACTGGTCAGCGCGATCGTCCTGGGCATGGTCGTCAAGGGCGCCTGGGACCAGGTGATCGCAGGCCTGCACAGCTACAGCCCCGTCATCGGCTATCCCCTGGCGATCGCCGCGGCCGCCACCCTGTTCATGGCCGCCGCCATGGAAGTCCTGCTCTTCAAGCAGGCTGTCCTCGATCGCCCGCGCGGCTGAAAGGAATTCACCGCATGGACACCACCCTGATCTTCCTCGCCGTCCTGTTCGCCTCCATGGCGATCGGCATCCCGATCGCCATCGCCCTGCTCGTCTCGGGCGTGGCCCTGATGTGGCACCTGGACTTCTTCAACACCCAGCTGCTGGCGCAGAACCTGCAGGCCGGCTTCGACAGCTTCCCCCTGCTTGCCGTGCCCTTCTTCATCCTGGCAGGCGAACTGATGAACGTGGGCGGCCTGAGCCAGCGGATCATCGACATGGCACGCGCCTTCGTCGGCCACATTCCGGGCGGCCTGGGCTACGTTGCCGTGTTCGCCTCGGTGCTGCTCGCCTCGATGAGCGGCTCGGCCATCGCCGACACCGCCGCGCTGGCCACCATCCTGCTGCCCATGATGCGCCAGCAGAACTATCCCATGGACTACAGCACGGGCCTGCTGGCCTCCGGCGGCATCATCGGTCCCATCATCCCGCCGTCGTTGCCCTTCATCATCTACGGCGTGACCACCAACACCTCCATCAGCAAGCTGTTCATCAGCGGCGTGGTCCCCGGCATTCTGATGGGCGGCGCGCTGCTGCTGGCCTGGCGCATAGTCGCGCGCCGCCGCCAGTTGCCCACGGCTCCCCGCGCCACGCCGGCCGAACGCCGCCGCGCCGTGGCCGACAGCGTCTGGGCCATCTTCATGCCGGTCATCATCCTGGGCGGCATCCGCTTCGGCGTCTTCACCCCCACCGAAGCCGCCGTGGTGGCCGCGGTCTATGCCTTCCTGGTGTCGCGCTTCATCTATCGGGCGCTCTCCTGGAAGGCCGCCTACGACGTGCTGGTGACCTCCAGCATCACCACGGCGATCGTCATGTTCCTGTGCGGCGCCGCGACCGTGGCCGCTTACATGATCACCCTGGCCGACCTGCCCAACCAGCTGGCCGAACTGTTCCAGCCCATCCTCGCGCACCCCACGCTGTTCATGGCCTGCATGGTGATCTTCCTGCTGCTGGTGGGCACGTCCATGGACCTGACGCCCATCATCCTGATTTTCGCCCCCGTCTGCCTGCCCCTGGCGCTGAAGGCGCACATCGATCCGATCTATTTCGGCTTCATGTTCGTGTTCACCGGCTGCCTGGGCCTGATCACGCCGCCGGTGGGCACGGTGCTCAACGTCGCCGCCGGCGTGGGCGGCGTGAAGATGGAATCCGTCGTCAGGGGCGTCGCGCCCTTCCTGCTGGTCTACGCGCTGCTGCTGGCCCTGCTGGTGGCCTTTCCCCAGATCGTCATCGCCCCGGTCCGCTGGCTGGGCTGAGGCAAACAACACCGCCCTGTCCGGCGGACATTTCCACCAAGGAGAATCCCCATGAAACTGAAAGCCCTGTTCCTGGCCGCCACCCTGGCGGCCGGCGCGATGGCCCTTCCGGCCCAGGCCGCCGACATCCAGACCCGCCTGATCCGCTTCGGCTATGGCCTGAACCAGGATTCCAACCAGGGGCGCGCCGTCCAGGTGTTCGCCGACGAGGTCGCCAAGCTGTCCGGCGGCAAGATGAAGATCCGCGCCGTCGGCGCCGCCGCCCTGGGTTCGGACATCCAGATGCAGCAGGCGCTGATCGGCGGCGCCCAGGAAATGATGGTGGGCTCCACCGCCACCCTGGTCGGCATCACCCCGGAAATGGCGATGTGGGACACGCCCTTCCTATTCAATTCCGGCGAAGAGGCGGACAAGATCCTCGATGGCCGGGCGGGCCAGATGCTCATCGAGAAGCTGAACGACAAAGGGCTGGTCGGCCTGGTCTACTGGGAAAACGGTTTCCGCAACCTGACCAACAGCCAGAAGCCCGTGACCCGCGTGGAGGATTTCAGCGGCCTGAAGCTGCGGGTCATGCAGAACAACGTGTTCCTGGAAACCTTCCAGCGCCTGGGCGCCAATGCCGTGCCGCTGCCGTTCTCGGAACTGTTCACCGCGCTGGAAACCAAGACGGTGGACGGCCAGGAAAATCCCTACAACACCATCCTGTCGAGCAAGTTCTACGAAGTCCAGAAATACCTGAGCATCACCAACCACGTCTACAGTCCCTGGATCGTCACCGCCAGCAAAAAATGGTGGGACGGCCTGAGCGCCGACGAGCGCGACGTGCTGCTCAAGGCCGCCGCAACCAGCCGCGACTTCGAACGCAAGGACACCCGCGCGGAAGCCGACAAGGCCCTGGCGCAACTGAAGGCCGATGGCATGCAAGTCAACGAGGTCGCGTCCGCGGAGATCGAGCGCATGCGCGAAACGATCAAGCCCGTCAACGAACAGATCAAGCAGAACGTCGGCCCTGCCGTCTGGCAGGCGGTGCAGAATCAGTTGAAGGCCATCCGCCAGGGGACCGACCGGCCCCGCAGCTGAGCCACAACAGCGGCAACTCTCCACGGAGCGGCTTGCAAGCCGCCCGCATTCGCCGGGCACGGGACGGTCCGCCGGGACCATCCCGTGCCCGGGCTCATTCAGCCAGGGCCGCTCTCATCTTTTCATGCCCCGGCCGCGGGACCGCCGGTCAGCGATACACCAGGTCGCGGAAATAGAGCGACAGGTCCGGCCAGTAGGTGATCACCATCAGGCAGACCACCACCACGCCGACGAAGGGCAGCAGCGGCCGGATCAGGCGCTCGATGGGCACCCTGGCGACCGTGCAGGCGGCGAACAGGTTCACGCCGAAGGGTGGCGTCACCATGCCCAGGGCCAGGTTCACCACCATGACCACCCCGAAGTGCGCCGGATCGACGCCGAACTGGGTCGCCACGGGCAGCAGCAGGGGCGCCAGCACCACGATGGAAGCGGACGTCTCGATGAACATGCCGATGATGAACAGGGCGATGTTCACCCCCAGCAGGAACGTGATCTCGCTGCCGAACAGGTGGCTGAGCCATTCGCCCAGCATCATCGGCACCCCGGCGCGGTTCAGCAGGAAGCCGAACACGCCCGCGTTGGCGATGATGAACATGATGATCGCCGTGGACACCACGGAGCGGTGGAACGTGCGGCCCAGCGTCGCGACATTCAGCCGGCGATAAACGAAGATGCCCACGAGCAGGGCGTACACCACCGCCACGGCCGAGGCCTCGGTTGGGGTGAAGATCCCGCCGTAGATCCCTCCCAGGATGATGACCGGCATCAGCAGCGCCCACCAGGCCTTCCTGAAGGCGGTCCAGACCGGCAGGCGGCCGTCGCCGTCGTGCTTGCCCAGGCCATTGCGGCGCGCGTACAGCCAGACGTAGGCCATCAGGGCGATGACGATCAGCAGGCCCGGGCCGATGCCGGCGATGAAGACCTCGCCCACCGACGTGTCGGTGGACACCGCGTACAGAATCATGGGAATGGACGGCGGGATGATGACGCCCAGTTCCGCCGCCGAGGCCTGCAGCGAGGCTGCGAAAGGCGCCGGATAGCCGTGCTTGACCATGGCGGGAATCAGGATCGAGCCCACCGCGAAGGTCGTGGCCACGCTGGAGCCGGCCACCGCCGCGAAGATCATGCAGGTCAGCACGCAGCTGCAGGCCAACCCGCCCTGCACGCCGCCCACCACGCTCTTGGCGAATTCGACCATGCGTTCGGAAATGCCGCCCTCTTCCATCAGGTTGCCGGCCAGGATGAAGAAGGGCACAGCGACCAGCGGGTATTTGTCCAGGGCGGCGTAGAGCTGCTGCGCGATCACCAGCCAGGTCATGTGGCCGTCGAAGCCGACCCCGGCCATGGTGGCCAGGCCGATCGACACGGCCACCGGCACGGTCAGGCCGAAGAACAGCAGCATGGAAAGAAGCATCAACTGCGACATGATGCGGTTCCCCGGTCAGACGGTTTCAACGTGGACGCGTCGCGGACCTTCGGCCCAGCAGGCCAGCGCGGCGAACAGCGCCAGGGTCGCTCCGACGGGGATCGCCAGGTACACCCAGGAGATCGACGCGCCCAGGCTGGGCATGGTCTGGAAGCGGACTCTCCAGGTCATCTCGGCCCCGATCCAGACCAGGAATCCCAGGAAGCCCGCGACGATCAGCAGGACGACATGCTCCAACGCCCGCGCCCGGCACGGCGCCAGCAGGTTGTGCAACAGATCCACGCCCAGCATGGCGCCCTGGCGGAATGCCAGGGCCACCCCCAGCATCACCGCCCAGATGATGGCGGCCCGCGTCCAGGCCTCGGACCAGGCCGAGGGCGATTCGAGGATGAAGCGCGCCAGGACCTGATAGAAGCCCGCCGCGACAGCGGACCACAACAGGCCCTGGGCGACCCAGGACACCAGCCGGAACAGGCCCCGGTCGATCAGGCCGAGCGCGCGCATGGCACCCCCTTGGCGCTACGCGCCGTCCCCCCAGGGGGAAATTCGCGCTTGGGGCGGCCCGGCGCGCTCATCGATTTATTGCGTATCACGAATGGACTCGACCAGCGCCTGGCCGAACTGCTTGTAGTACTGCGGATAGACCGGCTGGACCGCCTTGACGAAAGCGGCATGGTCCACCATGTTGACTTGCATGCCGTTGGACTTCAGGGTTTCAATGCCGTCCTTCTCGACTTGATCGACATAGGCGCGCATGGCCTTGGCGCTGGCGACGGCGGCTTCCTTGAACTTCGCCTTGCCGGCGTCGTCCAGGCCGTCATACACGGAGGGCGCCATCAGGACCAGCGCAGGGCCGTAGACGTGCGCCGTCAACGACAGGTATTTCTGCAGCTGCCACATCTTCACGGACACGATCACCGACAGCGGGTTTTCCTGGCCGTCGATGGTGCCCTGCTGCAGGGCGGTGGCGACTTCCGGCCACGCCATGGGAGTGGCCAGCACGCCCAGTTCCTTGAAGGCGGCGATGTGGATCGGGTTTTCCGTCGTGCGGATCTTCAGGCCCTTGATGTCGGCGGGCTCCTTCACCGGACGGACGTTGTTGGTCAAATGACGGAAGCCCTGCTCGCCCCAGGCCAGGGCCACCAGGCCGCGCTTGGGAAATTCGGCCAGCATGTCCTGGCCGATCTTGCCATCCAGGACCTTGCGCGCGTGAGCCAGATCACGGAACAGGAAGGGGATGTCGAACACCCCGGTCTGGGGCACGAAATTCAGCGTGGCGCCCGTGGACACGATGGCCAGGTCGATGGTGCCCAGCTGCAGGCCCTCGATGACCTCGCGCTCGCCGCCCAGCGCGCTGTTCGGGAACTGCTGGATCTTGAAGTCCGGCGCGCTGGCTTCCAGGGTCTTGGCGAAGGCGGCGGCACCCGCGCCGTAGTGCGAATTCTCGGACAGCGCGTAGGCCATCTTGAGCGTGGTCCGGGCCTGGGCCGGAGCGGACGCCGCCATGCCGACCAGGGCCGCGGCCGCGAGCCATCCTGCGAATTTCTTACCTTGGAACATGGTGTCGTCTCCCGAATTCCGATATGAGTATTGTCCGGCCGGCGCCGCGCGCGGCGCGATGTCAAAGCCTAGGTGTTCTAACATGAAGTCAGGCCCTGTCGCAATGGAAACCGCTCGCGGCCCCGGGTTATCACAGGGGGCGGTCCGCATCCGGCCAATCGAGGCAAAATCCACTGGTGCGCCATCCGCACGGGCTGTATGCTCGAATCCTCGGCCAGGCGGCCCGCCGCGGCCGCGAACGGCACCGGCGGCACCGGCTGCGCGCCCCGGGGCCCCATCAGGGAGCGCACATGACACGAAGAATCGCAGTGATCCCCGGCGATGGCATCGGCATGGAAGTCATGCCGGAAGGCCTGCGGGTACTCGAAGCCGCCGCGGTCCGGTTCGGCCTGGACATGGACTTCGAGTCCTTCGACTGGGGCTGCGGCCATTACTTGCGCGAAGGCCGCATGATGCCGGCCGACTGGAAGGACCGCATCGGCGGGCACGACGCCATCCTGTTCGGCGCCGTGGGCGCGCCCGACCGGGTGCCCGACCACGTCGCCATCTGGGATTCCATCATCGCCATCCGCCGCGAATTCGACCAGTACGTCAATCTGCGGCCGGCCCGGTTGATGCCCGGCGTGCCCAGCCCGCTGGCCAATCGCCGCCCCGGCGACATCGACTTCCTGGTGGTGCGCGAGAACACCGAGGGCGAATATTCCAGCCTGGGAGGACGCATGTTCCCGGGCACGGAACGCGAATTCGTCATCCAGGAATCCGTGTTCACCCGCATCGGGGTGGACCGGGTCCTGAGATTCGCCTTCGAACTGGCCTCGCGCCGGCCCGGGCGGCACCTGACGGCCGCCACCAAGTCCAACGGCATCTCCATCACCATGCCCTACTGGGACGAGCGCCTGAAGGCCATCGCCCGGGAATATCCCACGGTCACCTGGGACAAGTTCCACATCGACATCCTCTGCGCCCATATGGTGCGGCATCCCGACCGCTTCGACGTGATCGTGGCCTCGAACCTGTTCGGCGACATCCTGTCCGACCTGGGACCGGCCTGCACCGGCACGATCGGCATCGCCCCGTCGGCCAACCTGAACCCTGACCGCCGCCACCCGTCCCTGTTCGAGCCCGTGCATGGCTCCGCCCCGGACATCGCCGGCCGGGGCATCGCCAACCCGGTCGGGCAGATCTGGTCGGCGGCCATGATGCTGGAACACCTCGGCCAGGGCGACCCCGCCTGGCAGCAGGCGGCCGACGCCATCCTGGGGGCCATCGAGACCGTGCTGTACGAAGGCCCCCGGACGCCCGACATGGGGGGCGCGGCGCGCACCGCCGACATGGGCCAGGCCATCGCCGACCACGTCGCCCGCGCCCGTTGAATCCGGACCGCCATTCACCGAAGACCCGCCGACCGCCCCGCATCGCCATCCGCCAGGAACCCGTCATGCCCGCCCATCACTTCATCGCCAACACCCGCCGGCCCGTGCCCGACGAGCGCACCATCCCGGTCATCGACCCGGCGGACGGCCGGGCCTTCGACCGCATCGCCCGCGGCTCTCCCGAAGACATCGACCAGGCCGTGCGGGCCGCCCAGGCGGCCATGGGCGAACAGTTCGACGGTCCCTGGGCGATGACCTGCGCCCGCGACCGGGGCCGCCTGCTGACCGCCTGGAGCCGCGCCGTGCTGGACGAGGCCGACGAACTGGCTCGCCTGGAGGCGCGCGACACCGGAAAGACGCTGCGCACCGCGCGCAATGACATCGCCGCCCTGGCGCGCTACTTCGAATACTATGCGGGCGCCTGCGACAAGCTGCACGGCGACACCCTGCCCTACGACACAGGCACCCTGGCGATGACGGTGCGCGAGCCGCACGGCGTCACTGGCCACATCATCCCCTGGAACTATCCGGCGCAGATCTTCGGCCGCAGCGTCGGCGCGTCCTTGGCGGCCGGCAACGCCTGCGTGATCAAGCCCGCCGAGGACGCCAGCCTGTCCATCCTCTGCCTGGCCGAACTGGCCGCCCGGGCGGGCTTCCCGCCCGGGGCGCTGAATGTCGTCACCGGCTACGGTCACGAGGCTGGCGCGGCCCTGAGCGCCCACCCGGGCATCCGGCACATCTCCTTCACCGGCTCCACCGCCACCGGCCAGCAGGTCGCCGAGGCCGCCGCGCGGCATCACTGCCCGGTGGTGCTCGAACTGGGCGGCAAGTCGCCGCAGATCGTGTTCGAGGACGCCGACCTGGACGCCGCGCTGCCGGTGGTCGTCAACGCCATCATCCAGAACAGCGGCCAGACCTGCTCGGCGGGCAGCCGGCTGCTGGTCCACGAAAGCATCCACGACGCCTTCGTCGAGCGCGTCGCCGAACGCTTCCGCGCCCTGCGCGCCGGACCGCCCTCGTCGGATGCCGACCTGGGGCCGCTGGTCAACCGCAAGCAGTACGATCGCGTGCGCCGGATGCTGGACGCCGCCCGCGGCGAGGGCTTGGTCGAGGCCGCCCGGGGCCGCATCCTGGACGACGCGCCGCCGGACGGCTACTACCAGGAGGCCGTGCTGTTCCGCGACGTGCCCCCGGACAGCGCCCTGGCCCGGGAAGAAATCTTCGGACCGGTCCTGATCACGCAGGCCTTCCGCGATGAAGCGCACGCCCTGGCGCTGGCCAATTCGACCGACTATGGTCTGGTGGCCGGGGTCTGGACCCGCGACGGGGCGCGGCAACTGCGCATGGCCCGCCACCTGCGCTGCGGTCAGGTCTTCGTCAACAACTACGGCGCAGGCGGCGGCGTCGAACTGCCCTTCGGCGGGGTCAAGTCCAGCGGCCACGGCCGCGAGAAAGGCTTCGAGGCCCTGCTGGGATTCACCGTACTGAAGACCGTGGCGATCCGTTACGGTCACGACGCCTGAAGGAGACACACACATGCGCCTGCGCGACAAGATAGCCATCGTGACCGGAGCCGGCTCCGGGTTCGGCCGGGGGATCGCCTCGGTCTTCGCCCGCGAGGGCGCCCGGGTGGTCGTGGCCGACATCCACGACGCGCACGGTCGCGAGACCGTCGAGCAGATCCGCGCGGCCGGCGGCCAAGCCGGATTCGCGCATGTGGACGTCGCCGATGCGACCAGCATGCACGGACTGCTGGCACGGACCCTGGAGCATTTCGGCGGACTGGACATCGTCGTCAACAACGCCGGAGCCACCCACCGCAACCGGCCCATGCTCGAAGTCACAGAGGCCGAGTTCGACCGGATCTACGCCATCAACGTCAAGAGCATCTATCTCAGCGCCCAGGCCTTCGTGCCGCATTTCCGCCAGCAGGGCGGCGGCGTGTTCGTGAACATCGCCTCCACGGCCGCCATCCGGCCGCGCCCCGGCCTGACCTGGTACAACGGCACCAAGGGCGCCGTGGTGACGACCAGCCGCTCGATGGCGGCCGAACTGGGTCCGGACCGCATCCGCGTCAACTGCGTCAACCCCGTGGTGGGCGCCACCGGCCTGCTGTCGGAATTCATGGGCGTGCCGGACACGCCGGAAAACCGCGCCAGGTTCACCGCCGGCATCCCGCTGGGGCGGTTCTCGACCCCGGACGACGTCGCCCACGCCTGCCTGTACCTGGCCTCGGACGAGGCATCCTTCATCACCGGCGCCTGCCTGGAGGTCGACGGCGGGCGGTGTATCTGACGCTTCTTAAGAACCCCACCTATTTCGGATGCCTGGACTTGCCAGGCAAGGCGCAAACCGCAGCGATAGTCAGACTATCGCGAGGATTTGCAACGCAGCATGGCGAACCCAGGCGCCGAAAGAGTCACTCTTCGACGTACCAGGTGTCTTCGGACAGCATCACCTGCTGGTGCCCGTAGCCGGCCGGCATCATCGGGAAGCAGTTCTGCAGCGGCACCACCGCCACGTCCAGGAAGTACGGACCGTCGTGCGCCATGCAGGCCGCCAGCGCCGCATCCAGGTCGCGCGGGTGTTCGACCCGCGCCGCCCCCCAGCCGAAAGCCCCCGCCAGCGCCACGAAATCCGGGATCGAGGCGTTGTAGCTGTGGCTGTAGCGGCCCTCGTGGATCAGTTCCTGCCACTGGCGCACCATGCCCATGTGGCCGTTGTTGCACAGGATCAGCTTGACCGGCGCGCGGTGCTGCGTGGCCGTGGCCAGTTCCTGGATGTTCATCAGCACGGACGCGTCGCCGCTGACGCAGATCACCGGCTTGTCCGGATGCGCGATCTGCGCGCCGATGGCCGCCGGCAGCCCGTAGCCCATGGTGCCCGCCCCGCCGGAAGTCAGCCAGCGGTTGGGCCGGTCGATGCCGATGTACTGGGCGGCCCACATCTGGTGCTGGCCCACGTCGGTGGACACGACTGCGTCGCGCCCGGCCAGCAGCCGGTCGATGCGCCGCATCAGATCCTGGGGCAGAATGACCTCGTCCGAAGGCTGGAATTTCAGGCAGTCGCGCGCCTGCCAGACGGCGATGCGCCGCCACCATTCGTCCAGGCGGCCGGATTCCAGCGGGTACTGTCCCAGTTCCTTGTGCAGGGCGCGCAGCAGCGGGTAGCAGTCGCCCACCAGCGCCACGTCGGCGCGCACGACCTTGTCGATCGAGGCCGGATCGATGTCCAGGTGGATCTTGTCGGCATGCGGGCAGAAGTCCGACAGCCGGCCGGTGATGCGGTCGTCGAAGCGCGCGCCCACACAGACGATCAGGTCCGCGTGGTGCATGGCCAGGTTCGCCTGCAGCGTGCCGTGCATGCCGAGCATGCCCAGGAACTGCGCGTCGCCGGCCGGATAGGCGCCCAGGCCCATCAGCGTCAGAGTGCAAGGCGCCCCGGTCGCCTGCACCAGGCCGCGGAAGGCGTGGCAGGCGTCGATGCCCGAATTGATCAGGCCGCCGCCGCCGTAGAACACCGGCCGCCGGGCGCGGGCGATCAGCGCGGCGGCGCGCTTGAGCGCGGCCTCGGTCACGGGCGCCAGCGGTTCGGCGGCGGCCTCGGGTTCCACGGCCGCGACGGCGCGCTCCGGCGGCACGCGGGCGATCTGCAGGTCCTTGGGAAAGTCCAGCAGCACAGGCCCTGGCCGGCCGGCGCGCGTCAGGCGCAGGGCCTTGGCCGCCAGGTCGGCGATGTCCTCGGAACGGCGCACCTGGGCGTTCCATTTGGTGACCGGGCGCGAGATCCCGACCGCGTCGCATTCCTGGAAGGCGTCGGTGCCGATGGCGCCGGTCGCCACCTGGCCGCTGACGCACAGCACCGGAATCGAATCGCAGAGCGCGTCCAGCAGGCCGGTGGTGGTGTTCGCCATGCCCGGACCCGAAGTCACGAAGACCACGCCGGGCCGCCCCGTGGAACGCGCATAGCCCTCGGCGGCGTGCATCGCCGCCTGTTCATGGCGCACCAGGACGTGGCGGATGCGCGGCTCGGCGTACAGGGCGTCGTACAGCGGCAGCACCGCGCCGCCCGGGTAGCCGAACACCGTATCCACGCCCAGGGCGATCAGGGTATCCAGCAGGACCTCGGCGCCATTGCGGTCGAGGACGGGAGCGGATGCGGCGGCATGGGCGGCGGTAAGGGCATTCACGGGCGTTCACCTGGACGGAAGGATCGGGGATGCCGCGCCGCCCCTCGCGCGCGGCGGCCCCCGACGTGATCGCCGCCGGGACGAGTGGACTTGCGTGGAGCATCCCAAGGATAATGTGGGCCAGTTTATCCCTTTTCGATCCCGTCCCTTCTCGATCGCATCCGATGGCCACCCCCCGCTCGCCCTGGCACGCCGTGCGTGTCTCGACTCTGCACGGCACCGGCGTCTTCGCCGCCCGCGACATCCCCGCCGACACCCGGATCCTGGACTACACGGGGCGCCGCCTGAGCGCCGAACAGGCCGACGCCCGCTGGCCGGCCAACCCGGACGACCCCTACCACACCTTCTATTTCGCGCTCGGCGGCGGCCAGGTGATCGACGGCGGCCAGCGCGGCAACGACGCCCGCTGGATCAACCACGGCTGTGCGCCCAACTGCGAAGCGCGCGAGAACGAGGCCGGCACCCGCGTGGCGATCTACGCGCTGCGTGATATCCCGGCCGGCACGGAACTGCTCTACGACTATGGCCTGGTGATCGACGAGCCGCTCACCCGCGCGCTGAAGCGCAATTACCGCTGCCGCTGCGGCGCGCCCGCATGCCGGGGCACGATGCTGGCGCTGCCCGAGGAGCCCTGACCGGACCGGCGCGGCTCCGCTCCGCGGCCACTCTCCTGCGCCATACGGTTTCGGACCGCGCCCCGGCACGGCCGGGACCGCGCCGCGCAATCCCCGGCACCCCGGGGATTGCCCCGACTGGCAAGCGCGCCGTTTCGCAGTAGGATGCAGTGTTGCCATCCGGCCCGACACCCGCTCCATCCGTTCCATGCCCGACGACCACGCCGCCGATTCCGCCGACCCGCCCGCCTATGTCCCGCCTCCCGATCCCCCCCTGCGCGTCCCGCTGCGATTCGAGGACTGGCTGACCGTGCTGACCCTGGGCGCACTGGCCTGCATCACCCTGGCCAACGTGATCGTCCGCTACCTGACCGCCGAATCCTTCGCCTGGACCGAGGAAATCTCCATTTTCCTGCTGATCGTGCTCACCCTGAGCGCCAGTTCCTCGGCCTTCGTCCGCCTGCTGCACATTCGCATCGAACTGCTGGCCGACGGCGGCGACACCGAACGGCGGCGACGCTTCGCCCTGGCCGCGGGCACCGTGTCGCTGCTGTTCTTCGCCGGCCTGACGATCCTGCTGGGCCGCATGGCCCTGGACGAATACAACTGGGGAGACACCTCCCCGGCCATCGGTGTACCCACCTGGTGGTATTCCATGTGGCTGCCCGTGCTGTCGGCGGTCATCACCCTGCGTCTGGCCGGCGTCCTGCGACGCGCCTGGGAGCGGACATGATCCCCACCCTGCTGTTCGCGCTCTTCGCCGTCCTGATGGCCATCGGCGTGCCCGTGGGCATTGCCCTGGGGACGGCAGGCACGCTGGCCATCGCCCTGGCCAATCCCGACACCCACTGGTTCGGCCTGATGGCGGTCTCGCAGAGCTTCTACGCCGGCCTGGCCAAATATCCCCTGCTGGCCATCCCCATGTTCGTGCTGGTGGGCTCGATCTTCGACCGCTCGGGCGTAGCCGCCAAACTGGTGCGCCTGGCCCAGTCCATCACCGGCAACGGCCCCGGCATGCTGGCCGTGGTCGCCATCACCGTCGCCATGTTCCTGGGGGGGATCTCCGGGTCCGGCCCGGCCTGCGCCGCCGCCGTAGGCGCCATCATGATCGGCGCCATGAACCGCGCCGGCTACCCCCGCGCCTACTCGGCCAGCGTGGTGGCGGCCGGCGCGGCCACCGACATCCTGATCCCGCCCTCGATCGCCATGATCGTCTACTCGGTCCTGGTGCCGCAGGCCTCGGTGCCCGCGCTGTTCGCCGCCGGCATGTTCCCCGGCATCCTGGCCGGCATCGGGCTGATCATCCCGGCCGTCTGGCTGGCGCGACGCCACAAGATGGGCGCGGCCTCCCGCGCCGAACCCCGCCCGCCCTTCTGGCGCAGCCTGTTCGAGGCCATCCCGGGCCTGGCCGCTCCCGTCATCATCCTGGGCGGCATGCGCATGGGCTACTTCACGCCCACGGAAGCCGCCGTGGTGGCCGTGTTCTACGGCCTGCTCATCGGCCTGTTCGTGCATCGCACCATCCACGTGCGCGATCTGTTCCTCATCCTGCGCGAAGCCGGGGAGCTGTCGGCCGTGATCATGCTGATCGTCACGCTCGCGGGGATCTTCGCCTGGTCGCTGTCCACCCTGTCGATCATCGACCCGATCACCCACGCCATCGTGGATTCCGGCCTGGGACAGTACAGCGTGCTGACGTTGCTGATCCTGCTGCTGATCGTGGCGGGCATGTTCCTGGACGGGATCTCGATCTTCCTGATCTTCGTGCCGCTGATCCAGCCGGTCGCCGTGGCCTTCGGCTGGGACCTGGTGTGGCTGGGCGTGGTGCTGACGCTGATGGTCGCTGTAGGCCAGTTCACGCCACCGGTGGCCGTCAACCTGATGGTCGCCAGCAAGATCGCCCGGATCCCGATGGAAAGCACGGTGCCCTGGGTGCTGTGGCTGGTGGGCGGCATGCTCTGCACCCTGGTCCTGGTCGTGATCTTCCCGCAGATCGCGCTCTGGCTGCCGCATTATCTGGGATACTGACGCTCATTCGAGCGGGCGGAACGGCCCGCCGGGGATTTTTCAAAGAGGAGACTGACATGCGTTTCAAGCGACTCATCGGCGCCGCCGCCCTGGCCTTCACGGCCCTGGCCGCCGCCCTGCCGGCCCACGCCGCCGACTACAAATCCGAATACAAGCTGTCCATCGTGGTGGGCACCAACTTCCCCTGGGGCCAGGGGGCGGTGATCTGGTCCGACCTGGTGCGCGAACGCACCAACGGCCGCATCAACATCAAGGTCTACCCCGGCACCTCCCTGGTCCAGGGCGACCAGACGCGTGAATTCACCGCCATCCGCCAGGGTGTGATCGACATGGCCATCGGCTCGACCATCAACTGGTCTCCGCAGGTCAAGGAACTGAACCTGTTCTCCCTGCCCTTCCTGATGCCCGACTACCCCGCCATCGACGCCCTGACCCAGGGCAAGGTCGGCGAGGAACTGTTCGGTATCCTGTCCAAGAAGGGCGTGGTGCCGCTCGCCTGGGGCGAGAACGGCTACCGCCAACTGTCCAATTCCGCGCGCGAGGTCAAGACGCCTGAAGACGTCAAGGGCATGAAACTGCGCGTGGTCGGCTCGCCGCTGTACATCGACATCTACACCGCCCTGGGGGCCAACCCGACCCAGATGAGCTGGGCCGACGCCCAGCCCGCGCTCGCCAGCGGCGCCGTCGACGGTCAGGAGAACCCGCTGTCCATCTACGCCGGCGCGAAGCTGTACGACGTCGGCCAGAAATACCTGAGCCTGTGGAACTACGTGGCCGACCCGCTGATCTTCGTGGTCAACCAGGACGTCTGGAACTCCTGGACGCCGGCCGACCAGAAGATCGTGCGCGAAGCCGCCATCGAGGCCGGCCGCCAGGAAATCGTCATCGCCCGCAAAGGCGTGACCAACACCGACGATTCCCTGCTGAAGGAAATCGAAGGCCACGGCGTGAAGGTCACGGTGCTCTCGCCCGAGCAGATCGGCGCCTTCGCCAAGGCCACCCGGCCGGTGTTCGACAAATGGGCCAAGCAGATCGGCCCCGATCTGGTGAAGCAAGCGCAGGCCGACATCGCCAAGCGCTGATCCAGCGGCGCCGCGCCCGGGCCGGGGCGCGGCTCGCCTTCCGCGCACGGCGGGTCACGCCTTCCCTCCAACGGCCTCCGCGACGGCGTATGATGCCGACCATCCTCCGCCCTCCGGCCTGCCCATGGAAATCACCTTCGACGTCGCCGTCCTGCTGTTCTTCATCGCGCTGCTGGCGGGCATCGTCGACGCCATCGCCGGCGGCGGCGGGCTGATCACCATCCCGGCGTTGCTGGCCGCGGGCCTGCCGCCCGGGGCGGCCATCGCCACCAACAAGATCGGCGGCATCGCCGGATCGACCGCCGCCACGCTGCATTTCCTGCGCATGCGCCAGATCGACCTGAAGCGCAGCCGCCGGATGATGCTGGCCACCTTCCTGGGGTCGCTGGCGGGCGGGATCGCCCTGACCCGCATCGACAGCGGCGTGCTGCGCCAGGTGATCCCCTTCCTGCTGATCGGCTTCGCCCTTTATTTCCTGCTGTCGCCGCGCGTGGGCGCGGAAGACCGGGCCCAGCGCGTCACGCCCGCCCTGTACGCCGCCACCCTGGCGCCGCTGATCGGCTTCTACGACGGCTTCTTCGGCCCGGGCACGGGCACCTTCTTCGCCATTTCCTGCGTCACGCTGCTGGGCTTCAACCTGGTCAAGGCCACGGCGCACGCCAAGCTGCTGAACCTGTGCAGCAACCTGGCCTCCGTCCTGTTCTTCGCCGCCAGCGGCCACATCGTCTGGGCCTTCGGCCTGCCCATGCTGGCGGGCCAATGGATCGGCGGCACCATCGGCGCGCGCCTGGCCGTCACGCGCGGCCACCAGCTGATCCGCGTCCTGATGGTGGTCATGGCGCTGATCGTGTCGGTGAAGATGCTGCTGGAATAAGCCCCGCGCGGCGAGCCGCGTCCCAGCGCGCTGGCATGGATCATGCGCCCCCCTGACGTGCTCAGACTGTCTCGGTGCATTTTTCAGTCAATCTTGAGAAAGCCCCTCAGAAAATTTAGAATGCCCGAATGGAAGAACTCATCTCCGCTCCTGTAACCGCTGTCAGAAAGGAAAGCCACGAGAAGCCTACGTTGGCGGTGCATCATGGCGATGCCTTCGACCTGTTTGACGGGCTACCCAAGTCGTCCATAGACCTAGTGATTACCTCGCCCCCATACTGGGGGCACAGGGATTACGGGTTGAGCCACAATTGGGACTACTTCAACGACATCCCAACAGTCAAAAAGGTTGGGCCAGTGAGCCCGGGCTACGACTGGTACCGACAGATGGGCGGCCTACTTGGGCTGGAGCCGTACCCTGAATGGTTTGTACAGCACCTTGCAGAAATCCTTGATAAAGCAAATTGGGGCCTCAAAGCAAGCGGCTCGATGTGGATCAACATCGGCGACACATACTTCGCTCGCTGGGCCAGCATCCGTGATCAAGGACGGCAAGGCCTGGGCACGGAAGAACGCCATCGGCGTAAAACGCCGCTGGGTGGTATGCGAGCAGAGAAAAATCTCATGCTCATCCCCGCACGTTTCGCGATTGCAATGCAAGAACGCGGCTGGATCCTCAGAAACGATGTGATCTGGTATAAGCCAAATGCGGTTCCAAGGCCGGAAGGAGACAGGTTGCGCTCAATGCACGAGCACCTGTTTCATTTTGTCAAAAAACCGTCCGTCGGCCGAGCAACCTACTACTACGATATTAAGCTGGCAGAGCCTCGGGCTGGCGATGTAATCACAGTGAGCGTAACGCCAGGTGAAGGGGGGCACAGTGCGACATTCCCGCACAATCTGATTGAGCCACGGATTCTGACTTCAAGCCCCCCAGGCGGGGTCGTACTTGATCCGTTCTCAGGGACGGGACGGGCGCTCGAGGTAGCGTTGGAGCACGGAAGGAGTGCTATCGGTTTTGATGCCCAAGAGGCGTTCGTACAACTGCAAAAGCAAAAATTCAATGACCAAAGTACGCGGAAACTACGTCAGTGAATGGTTTGGGCAGCGGATTTATCCCGATGTTAAGTTAGATGTGAGCGCCATCACAGGTGCGAACACTTCTCGATGCCCATTCTTGAGCAATATCCTGCACACGACAACGGTGTGCGTCAAAGCTGAAAACAGCCGCGGCGTTTGCACCATCAACAGTTCCAGCAATGGCTCAAGGCAAGACTGGCTGGTTTGCCCTTACCGAGTAATCAACTCTCCCATAGTCACGCAGGCCTGCCAACGCATTTTTGGCCTCACAGAGGCTATCGAGCCCGTACCTGTCTCGATACTTCAATATACAGATAAATTAGCGGAATTAACTGAATGTATTAACTCGACCGGCGTTGGTTACATTTTCTTCCAAGACAAGCTTGGTGGTGAAATTTCAGTCATCGGGACTAGTCGATCTCCAGAGATGGCTTTCGATGTTACGCTCGTTGAGATACGCCCTGATAATCAGGGCGGTTTCATGGTCTCGCGCTACGGCATCCTCGAGTTGCAGACGATGGATTATCACGGCACATACAAGCACGCAGTATCCAATTTACGCGACGGCTTACGTCTACATCAGGAGGCATTCGCGGAGGCTCTTCGCGGCAATCTTGCGCGCTGGGCGGGAGAAGGCGTTGAAGGTCCCAACATTGCGAACGTTTTCAAACGAACCTTCTACCAGATGCTGCTCAAATTCCGCCTTGCTGGCGAAGGGTCTACAGCAGCCGGCACCGTGTTAGCGATTCCACAATCCGTCTGGGATAGCTGGCAACCATTCCTTGGCGCCCCCGAGCTAGAAGATGAGTCACCCGGTATAAAACGTCTTCAAGTTGCTGCCGGTGCTCCACCCGCACCGCAGCTTAACGCATATGTGGCAGTATTCGACCTTGATGCTACCAGTGAAAAATCCGTGTCCCCGGTGGAGATAAAGTACTTTATCCGCATTTCGCCAGAGCACCTTGCCCACCACGCATTCACCGAAGTGCCGGCTCACATCTTGCACTCAATCCAAACTGAAGAATCCGTGCTTGCAACTATCAAATCCAGGCTAGGAGGGTGGTGGCCAGCATTCCAATCGCACGGAACACGGCGGCCCCGACGGCAGCCCGCCCCACCAACCTCAGACCCGGCAATCTAGTACAACATCCCTTAAATACTTTGAATAATTAATCGCCTCGGCTATCATGTCGTGATGAACCGAGGCCGCCCTGCAACGCCAGTGAAGCTGGCAAAGAAGGACAGACAGGAACTGCTGTCGCTGATCGCGCGCAAGACCGCTACGCAGCGCGATGTCATGCGTGCACGAATCGCCTTGGAGGCGCATGAGGGCCATAGCAGCACGGTCATTGCGCGCAAACTGGGAGTATCGGTGCAAACAGTCTGCCTGTGGCGCAAGCGCATTGCTCAGCAAGGCGCCCAGGGTATTCGTGAAGGCGAACGCAGCGGTCGCCCGGCGCGCATCACGCACGAAGAGCGGCTGCAACTGATCGCACTGGCGTGCGAAGCGCAGGAGCCTGAGGGGCGGGTCACTCCCACGCTCGACGAGATCGTGGCGCGCGCGTTGGAACGCGGTGTCGTTGAGCAGATCAGCCGCAGCCACGTGCAGCGCATCTTGCAGGCCGGCGATGTGCGTCCGCACCGGGTCCAGCAATGGCTGCATAGTCCGGATCCGGCCTTTCGCGAGAGGGTCAACGAGATTTGCAAGTTGTACCGCAGAGCGCCTCGAGATGCGGTGGTGCTTAGCATCGACGAGAAGACCGGCATCCAGGCGATTGAGCGCAAGCACCGGGGCCGCGATCCCGCGCCGGGGCGGCTGCGTCGGCGCGAGTTTGAGTATGTCCGCCATGGCACCCAGTCGTTGATCGCCGCGCTGGATGTGCATACCGGGCAGGTGACGGCGGACTGTGGCGATCGGCGCACCCAGGCCGATTTGCTGGCCTTCATGGAACGCCTGGCCGCTGCGTACCCTGACCAGCAGGTGCATGTCGTCTGGGATAATTTGAACACGCATCGCGCCCAGGCCGTCTGGCAGGCGTTCAATGCGCGGCATGCCGGACGGTTTCACTTTCACTTCACGCCATTGCACGCGAGCTGGGTCAATCAGATCGAACTCTGGTTTGCCCGGTATACACGCCGAGTGCTGCGCCATGCCAGTCACACCAGCACTGCGCACCTGCGCGAGCGCACGGCACAATTTGTCCGCACGCATAATCAGGCGGCACGCCCGTTCAAATGGAGTTTCCGGGGCTATCCGCTACAAACCGGCGAATCATAACGAGGAGCGACATGCCAGCCTTATCCGCCAAAGAACACGCCACCCACTTGCAACGACAACTGCGCCATCTGCTCGGCCATGAGCAGATCGCTACGCAAACCTACGGGCATCATCTGCTGATCAAACGTGTGGACGATGAACAGTTGACCGTGGTGGCGCGGCTGACCGAGTTGGACCGTAATCATTATGGCGCGGCTTTTCGAAGCCATAGTGGGCGTTGGGAACCGTTGCCAGGCACAGGCTCGCTCGACGAGATGGCACAGGTGGTCGCCACACTCTTGCAGCCGTATTTGCAGCCCGATAATTATTAAACCTATTTACAGGATGCTGTACTAGCCCGCCTCGCGCAGGCAGCGCAGGTCCAGGCTCACGTCCCCGCGTTCGCACGACACCCAGGCCGTGCGGTCGGTGACGTTCACGCTCAGGTTCATGCCGCGCTCGGCCAGCGCCGCCAGGGCGCGCGTGGCCTCGGCGTCCAGGACCCAGACCTGCAGGTTGGCGGCCCGGCCCAGCTTGTCGCGCACCCCGGACCACCAGACGTCCGCGCCCCGGCCGTAGGCCAGCACGATCACCTGGCCCGCCCGGCCGCAGGCCTTCAGCAGGCGGCGCTCGTCGGGCAGTCCGACCTCGACCCACTGCAGGATCGCGCCGGTCAGGTCCAGGTTCCAGAGATCCGGCTCGTCCGTGTCGCTCAGGCCCCGGGTGAAGACCAGCCGTTCGTCGGCCTCGACCCACAGGGCGTAGGCCAGCAGCCGCACCATCAGGCGCTCGTCGGTCTCGGACGGATGCCGGGCGACGGTGACGGCATGGCTGCCGTAGTAGGCGCGGTCGTTGTCCGCGACGTGGAGTTCCGCCTTGTAGACGGTGGAGCGCAGGGCCATGACGATTTTTTATTTGAAGGCGGTTTCAATGAAGCTGCGCAGTTTACGCGAGTGCAGGCGCTCGCCGGGCATCCCGCGCAGATGCTCCAGCGCCCGGATGCCGATGTGCAGGTGTTGGTTGACCTGGGTGCGGTAGAAGGCGGTGGCCATGCCCGGCAGCTTCAGTTCGCCGTGCAGCGGCTTGTCCGACACGCACAGCAGCGTGCCGTAGGGCACGCGGAAACGGAAGCCGTTGGCCGCGATGGTGGCCGATTCCATGTCCAGGGCGATGGCGCGCGACTGCGACAGGCGCTGTACCGGCTCCTGCTGGTCGCGCAGTTCCCAGTTGCGGTTGTCGATGGTGGCCACGGTGCCGGTGCGCATGATCTTCTTCAGTTCCCAGCCCGACAGGCCGGACACGTCGGCCACGGCCTGCTCCAGGGCGACCTGGACCTCGGCCAGCGGCGGCACCGGCACCCACAGGGGCAGGTCGTCGTCCAGCACGTGGTCCTGGCGCACGTAGCCGTGGGCCAGCACGTAGTCCCCCAGCCGCTGGGTGGTGCGCAGGCCGGCGCAATGACCCAGCATCAGCCAGGCCGACGGCCGCAGCACGGCGACGTGGTCGGTGATGGTCTTGGCGTTGGACGGCCCTACGCCGATGTTGATCAGTGTGATGCCGGTGTGCCCCGGCCGCTTCAGATGGTAGGACGGCATCTGCGGCAGCGGCGCCGGCCCCGCGCGGACCTCATCCAGGCTGTCCCGCGTGACGACGCGGTTGCCGGGCTCGATCAGTTCCGTGTAGCCGCCCTCGCCGGCGGCCAGGGTCTCGCGCGCCCACTGGACGAAGCCGTCCACATAGAACTGGTAGTTGGTGAACAGCACGAAGTCCTGGAAATGCACCGGGGCCGTGGCCGTGTAATGCTGCAGCCGGTGCAGGGAATAGTCGATGCGCGGCGCGGTGAAGGGCGCCAGGGGGCGGGCCTGGTTGGAACGGCCGCGCCAGGTACCGTTGACGATGGCGTCGTCGGTCACCGCCAGATCGGGCACGTCGAAGTGGTCGCGCAGCGTATGGCCGGGGACTTCGGAATATTCACCCTCGACGTACTCGCCTTCCGGGAAGGCGAAGTGCAGGGGGATGGGCAGGTCGGACTCGCCGATCTCCACCGGCACGCCGTGGTTGCGCAGCAGCAGGCGCACCTGTTCGCGCAGGTAGTCGTGGAACAAGGCGGGCTGGGTGACCGTGGTCATGTAGACCCCCGGCTCGACCAGGTGGCCGTAGGACAGGCGGCTGTCGATTTCCTGGTAGGAATGCACCCGGATGCGAATCGCCGGATAGCAGGCGCGCACCCGCTGGCCGGTCTCCAGACCGTTGGCGCAGTATCCGCGGAAGGCTTCGCGGATGAAGGCGGTGTTGCGCCGGTAGATTTCCAGCAGCCGGTCCACCGCCGCGTCGGCATCCTCGTAGCTGGAGAACGGAATCAGCGGCGGCAGCCGGGTCGGACGCGCGGTATCGATGAATTTTTCCATGCGCCCGATTATGGCAGGTCTTCGTGACGGCCGGAATGTCTATCAATGGCGGCGCCGGTGCACCTCCCGCCCCGCCGCGTAGGTGGCGGCGATGGCGCGGTCGTCGCCCAGCATCGCCAGGGCGAACAGCAACTCCTCCAGCGAGTCGGCCAGGGCGCTGCGGCGTTCCAGCAGCGGCGTGGCCTTGGGGTCCAGGATGATGAAGTCGGCCTCGGCGCCCGGCTCCAACGTGCCGATCCGGCCGGTCAGGCCCAGGTGCTTGGCCGCGCCCTGCGTGGCCTGCCAGAACATGCGACGCGCCGTCAGGTAGTAACCGGACAGGCGCGCGACCTTGTGCGCCTCGTTCATGGTCAGCAGCATGGAAAAGGACGAGCCGCCGCCCACGTCGGTGGCCAGGGCCACCGGCATGCCGAAGTTCCTGGCCGCCGCGAAGTCGAACAGGCCGCTGCCCAGGAACTGGTTGGACGTGGGGCAGTGGGCGGCGACGGCGCCCGCGTCGCGCATGCGGCGGCGGTCGTCGTCGTCCAGCCAGACGCAGTGCCCGTAGACCGACCGGGGCCGCAACAGGCCGTACTGGTCGTAGATGTCCAGGTAACTGCGGTAGCCGGGGAACAGGTCCATCACCCACTTCACCTCGTCGCGGTTCTCGGACACGTGCGACTGGATGAACACATCCGGATAGCGCTTGGCCAGCTCGCCGCACAGGCCGAGCTGCTCGGGCGTGGAGGTCGGCGCGAAGCGCGGTGTCAGGGCATAGAGCTGGCGCCCCGTGCCGTGCCAGCGCCGGATCAGGTCCTCGCTGTCGCGGGCGCCGGATTCGGCCGTATCGCGCAGGTATTCGGGACAGTTGCGGTCCATCATGACCTTGCCCGCCACCATGCGCAGGTCGCGCGCGTGGCTTTCCTCGAAGAAGGCCTGGGCCGAACCCGGATGCACGGTGCAGTACACCAGCGCGGTGGTGGTGCCGCAGCGCAGCAGCTCGTCCAGGAAGAAGCGCGCCACGTCCCGGGCGTATTCCGGATTCTCGAAGCGCCGCTCGGTCGGGAAAGTGTAGGTCTCCAGCCACGGCAGCAGACCCGGCGCCGGCGAGGCGATCATGTCCGTCTGCGGGTAGTGGATGTGGGTATCGATGAAGCCCGGCGTGATCAGACGGCCGCGCCAGTCTTTGACCGGCGTGCCGGGAGGCAGGTTCCCGATCAGCCGGTCGTAGTCGCCGCACTGCTCGATACGGCCGTCGCGCACGACCAGCAATCCGTCTCGGATCCATTCGCAGGCTTCGTCCTCGGCCTTGGGTGTGTCGCGGAAATACAGCAGCTGGGCGCGGTAGGCCTGCGGGCCGGACGCGTTCGATCGGGCGGGTGCGGACGGGGTCGTGGACGCCATGGAGTCTCCTCGGTCGTTGTCTGCGGGCCGCGGTCCGCCTTCGCGGCGGGGCCGGCGGCCCGGCGTTCTTCAATGGGGTGAGGTCGGTGGGTCCGACGGAATCAATGGACGGGGGCTTCGGCCCGTGCCGGCGCGGCGGCCCGCCGTTCACGCTCGGACCGCAGGCGCAGCAGCTGGGCGGCGACCGCGACGGCGATCACGGCGGGCTGCTTGCCTTCGATGCCGGGTTCGCCGATGGGGCAGACGATGCGCGCGACCCGCTCCGGCGCGATGCCGCGCGCGCGGAAACGATGCTCGAACTTGCGCCGCTTGGTCTGCGAGCCGATCAGGCCGAAATACGCCACGTCGTCGCGCCGCAGCAGCTGTTCGCACAGGCGCTGGTCGAGCGCGTGGTCATGGGTCATGATCAGGAAGCAGCTGTCGGGCGGGGCGTCGTCGATCACGGCCTCGGGCGTGTCGGTCGCCTCGGTCGACACATTGGCGGGCACCGCGTCCGGGAACAGGTCGTCGCGCGCGTCCACCCAGGTCACCCGGCAGGGCAGGGTGCCCAGGATGTGCACCAGGGCCTGGCCGACGTGGCCGGCGCCGAAGATCACCACATGCAGCGGATCGGGGCGCACGGCCTCGCGCAGCGTCAGGCAGCCCAGGACGGGGTCGGGACGCAGCAGCCGGTCGGCGTCGGGGCCGGCCGCGTCCGCGAGGCCGCCGTCGGCCGCCGCATCCGCCTCGTCCGGCGCTGACACACGCACCCAGGACGCCGCGCCCGCTCCGCCCAGGCCGACTTCGCGGATGCGGCCGGCCGGCGACTGCAAGCCGGTGCGCAGGGCTTCCAGCCAGCCGCGGTCGGATTCCCGCAGGCGCTCGAACAGCAGATGCACCATGCCGCCGCAGCACTGGCCCAGCGCCGGTCCGAGGGGCAGGGCCTCGATCCAGCGGTCGGGGCCGTCGTCCGCGCGCAGGCGGGCCCGGGCGAACTCGGCGGCCTTCCATTCCAGGTGCCCGCCGCCGATGGTGAGCCACTGGTGGCCGGCGGACACGAGCATCTTCGCCCCGGCCTCGCGCGGGGCGGATCCCTGGACCCAGGCGACCGTGACCAGCACCGCCGCCTGTCGCCGATCCAGGCACCACAGGGCCTGATCGATCCACGCGTGCATCAGGCTGCGCTGCGTTTCCGCAGGCCCTCGGCCGCCTTCAGGAGGGCTTCCGGCGTGGCCGGGGCCGTCAGGTCGGGCGAGGTCCGCCCGTCGCCGACCGCCGCCACCGCGTCGCACAGCGCGTTGAAGGTGCTGATGCCGTGCAGCAGCGGGGGCTCGCCCACCGCCTTGGAACGATGCACGGTGTCCTTCAGGTTCTGCGCCCTGAACAGGCGCACGCGGAAATCGCGCGGGCAGTCGCTGATGGCGGGGATCTTGTAGGTGGACGGCGCGTGCGTCATCAGCCGGCCATCTTCGCGCCACCAGAGTTCCTCGGTGGTCAGCCAGCCCGTGCCCTGGATGTAGCCGCCCTCGACCTGGCCCAGGTCGATCGCCGGATTGATGGACGCCCCGACGTCGTGCAGGATGTCGGCACGCAGCAGCTTCCATTCACCGGTCAGCGTGTCCACCACCACTTCCGACACCGCCGCCCCGAAGGCGAAGTAGAAGAACGGCCGGCCGTGCATGGTGGCCTTGTCCCAGACGATGCCCGGGGTGGCGTAGAAGCCGTCGGACCACAGCTGGACGCGGTCCCAGTAGGCCTCGTCGGCCAGCTGGCCGAACGGGATGTTGCGGCCGTTGGCGTTGACCTGGCGCCAGGCGAAGACCACGTCCTCGGGCTTGCCGCCGTACTTGCGGGCGGCAAAGTCGGCCAGGCGCGCGCGCAGCTGCAGCGCGGCGTCCTCGGCCGCCTTGCCGTTCAGGTCGGTGCCCGTGGAGGCCGCCGTGGCGGAGGTGTTGGCGACCTTGTAGGTGTCGGTGGCCGTGACGCGCACGCAGTCCAGGTCCAGCCCCAGGGTGTTGGCCACGACCTGGGCGACCTTGGTGTTCAGGCCCTGGCCCATTTCCGTGCCGCCGTGGTTCACCAGCACGGAGCCGTCACGATAGATGTGCACCAGCGCGCCCGCCTGGTTGAAGGCCGGCACGTTGAAGGAAATGCCGAACTTCACCGGCGTCAGCGCCAGGCCTTTCTTCAGGATGGGGCTGGACGCGTTGAAATCGTTCACCGCCTGGCGGCGCGCCCGGTAGTCGGAACTGGCGACCAGCTCGGCCACCAGCGGCTCGATCAGGTTGCCCTCGACCACCTGACCATAGGGAGTGGTGTTGCGCGTTTCGATGCCGTAGAAATTGGCCTGGCGCACGTCCAGCGGGTCGTGGCCCAGGTCGCGGGCGATGCGGTCGATCACGACTTCGGTCAGCAGCGCGCCCTGCGGGCCGCCGAAGCCGCGGAAGGCCGTGTTCGACTGCGTGTTCGTCTTGCCGCACATGGCGCGCACGTCCGCCGCCGGGATGTAGTAGGCGTTGTCGAAGTGGCACACGGCGCGGCTGGCGACGGCTTCGGACAGGTCGGCGGAAAAGCCGGAATGCAGCGTCATGTCCAGGCGCATGCCCAGGATCCGGCCCTCGTCGTCGTAGCCGACTTCATATTCGTAATGAAAACCGTGGCGCTTGCCGGTGATCATCATGTCGTCGTCGCGGTCCGCGCGCAGCTTCACCGGCCGCCGCAGCCGGTGCGCGGCGACCGAGGCCAGGCACGCGAAGACCGCCGACTGGGATTCCTTGCCGCCGAAGCCGCCGCCCATGCGCCGGCATTCGACCTGGACCTGGTGGGCGTGCCAGCCCAGCGTGTGGCCGATCACGGCCTGCATTTCCGTCGGGTGCTGGGTGGAGCACCAGACCAGCATGCCGTCCTTCTCGCGCGGGATCGCGTAGGCGATCTGGCCTTCCAGGTAGAACTGCTCCTGGCCACCGCAGTCGAACGTGCCCTTCAGGCGGCGCGGCGCGGCGGCCAGCGCGGCCTTGACGTCGCCCTGGACCAGGCGCATGTCGGGCAGCGTGCGGGAATCGGCTTCCTTCGCCTGCACCGGCGTCAGCAGATGAGGCAGTTCCTCGTAGTCGATCTTGCCCAGGCGCGCGGCGCGGCGCGCGGCATCCACCGAGCGGGCCACCACCAGGAACAGCGGCTGGCCGACGTACTGGACCAGTTCATCGGCCAGCAGGGGATCGTCGTGGATCACCGGACCGCAGTTGTTCTCGCCCGGAATGTCGCGGGCCGTGAACACGGCGACGACGCCCGGCGCGCGGCGCACCGCGTCCAGGTCCATGCCGCGCACGCGGGCGTGCGCCTTGGCCGACTGGCCCAGGGCGGCGTAGACGGTGCCGCGCAGCTCCGGGATGTCGTCGGTGTAGACGGCCTCGCCGGTGACGTGCAGCGCGGCGGATTCGTGCGGACTGGACGCGCCCGCGGCGGGTTCGCCCTCGACGGGGCGGGGAATGCGGTCGTTGGCGACGGCCAGCCGGTCCGGTTCGACCGGCACATTGATGCGCATGTTCATGACGGATCCCTCAAGCGATGTCGGCCAACGCGGCCGTGCTGACCCGATGCGTCGCCAGCGGCGCCCCAGGGGCGGTTTCCAGGTAGAAGCGGTACAGCAGGTTGCGCGAAGCCAGCAGGCGGTATTCGCCGCTGGCGCGCATGTCGGTGAGAGGCTTGAAATCCTGCCCCACGGCGTCCATCGCGGCGCGGATATGGGCCTCGTCCCAGGGCTGGCCCCGCAGGACGGCTTCCACGGCGCGCGCGCGGCTGGGCGTGGCCGCGACCCCGCCGAAACCGGTGCGCACGGACTTCGCCACGCCGGACCCGTCCAGGATCACGGCGAAGGCCGCGCACACCGCCGAGATGTCCTGGTCGAAGCGCTTGGACAGCTTGTAGTGGCGGAACTGGCGGCCGGCCACCCGCACGGGCACGCGCAGGCCCTGCACGAATTCGCCGGGCTCGGACGCGTTCTTCTGGTAGCCCAGGTAGTAGTCTTCGAGCGGCATTTCGCGTACCCGGTCTCCCCGGCGCAGGATGATGCTGGAACCCAGGGCGATCAGACCCGGCATGGAATCGCCGATCGGCGAACCGTTGGCCACGTTGCCGCCCAACGTGCCCGCGTTGCGGATCGGGAAGGACGCGAAGCGCTGGCGCATTTCGGCCAGTTCGGGGAGATGCTCGACCAGAGCATCGAAGGCGTCGTTCAGCAGCGCGCCCGCGCCGATGAGCAGGTCGTCGCCTTCCAGGCGGATGTCGCGCAGTTCGGCCACCTGGCCGATGTAGATCAGGTGCGGCAGGTCGCGGAACTGCTTGGTCACCCACAGGCCCACGTCGGTGCTGCCGGCCAGGATGCGGGCGTCGGGATGGTCCAGGCGCAGCCGCGCCAGCTGGGCCAGGGTGCGCGGCGCATGGAAGGTATGGCCTTCGTGCGTGTAGGTGAAGACGTCGTCGCGCCGCAGCGCGGCCAGGATGTCGGCCAGGGCCGCCCGGTCGAAGGACACGGCGGGGTAGTTGAACATTTCGCCGGCCGCGCGCACGATGGGCTGGTAGCCCGTGCAGCGGCACAGGTTGCCCGACAGCGCGTCGTCGATCTCGGTACGCGTGGGCGCGGGATCATGCGGGCCGTGCGCCAGGTACATGCCCCACAGGGACATGACGAAACCCGGGGTGCAGAAGCCGCACTGGGACCCGTGGCAATCGACCATGGCCTGCTGCACCGGGTGCAGCGCGCCGTCTTCGCCGCGCAGATCTTCGACCGTGTACAGCGCCTTGCCGTCGAGCGTGGGCAGGAACTGGATGCAGGCATTCACCGCCCGCATGGCCACGTCGCCCCGTCCGTCGGACTCGGCCACCATGACGGTACAGGCGCCGCAGTCGCCCTCGGCGCAGCCTTCCTTGGTGCCCATGCAGCCCAGGTCCTCGCGCAGGTACTGCAGCACGGTGCGGGTCGTGGGCTGACCGGAAACTTCGTGGATCTGGCCACGATAGTGAAAGCGAATGACATCGGTCTCCATCGCATCCCTCTTTTCATTGAACAGGCGTTGCGTCCACGATATCACCGCGTCACCGCCCCGGCCATTCACTCGGGATGATGGGGAACATCATGCCGGGATTCGGTGGACGGGCGGCGCACGCCCGTGAATAATAGGCCGATGCAACGAACCCGCGAACCCATGGACACGCATCTGCTGCGCATCCTGCAGATCCTGCTGACCGAGCAGAGCGTCTCGCGCGCCGCCATCAAGCTGGGGCTGTCGCAGCCGGCCCTGAGCAATTCGCTGCGCCGCCTGCGCGACATCACCGGCGACCCGATCCTGGTGCGCGGCAAGATCGGCATGGTGCCCACCGGCCGCGGCCTGGAGCTGCTGGCGCACGCCAACGAGGCCCTGAGCGCCATCGAGCGCATCACCCAGCCGCCGGGGGCCTTCGACCCGGCCCGGTCGACGCGGGAATTCCACCTGGGGGCGCCGGACTACCTGGACGCGATGTTCCTGCCGAACATCGCCGAAATCCTGCGCCGGGAGGCGCCGCACGCCAAGTTCATCGTACACCCGATCAACGCCGATTACGACTACGCGGGCGGTCTGGAGGACGGCGGCCTGGACGTGGTGATCGGAAACTGGCTCGAACCGCCGCCGCAGATGCACATGGCGCGGCTGTTCGACGACGAGGTCGTCTGTATGATCGGCAGCCAGAACCCGGCCGCCCACCGTGAACTCACCCTGAAGCACTACCTGGAACTGCCGCACCTGGCGCCCTTTCCCCACGTAACCGAACGCCAGAGCTTCATCGACGGCCACCTGGCGTCCCAGGGCCTGAAACGCAACATCCAGATGACCATCCCGTATTTCGGCCAGGTGGCCGGCATGCTGCTGCGCACCGACCTGATCTTCACCACCGGCCGGCAGTTCGCCCAGCACTACGCGCGCTACCTGCCCATCTCCATCCTGCCCTCGCCCCTGCCCTTCCCGCCCATGCGCTTCTACCTGCTGTGGCACCGCCGCTGCCACGGCGCCCCGGAAGTCGTCTGGCTGCGCCAGTGCATCGCCAAGGTCGCCGCCATGCTGCAGGCCAGCCTCGACAGCGACCGCCAGGGTGCCGGCGCGCGGCATCCCGACAAACCCTGACGCCTCCCGGAAGACATCACCCGGGCTTGATATTCGTCATCAGGCCGGCCCGCACACAGCCCGCAATCGCGTCCCTAGAATGGTCCAACCCCTCAAGCGCCCGCCCCATCAGAAGGCGCTAACCATTCAGGAGACACCGCTCATGAGCGAGCAGGAACACGCCTTGCCGGCGGGGCTTGGCGCCCCCGCAACTTCCACAACCGCAGCGCCCTGGCTCGAACGGCGCTTCCAGCTTTCGGCCCACGGCACTGGCGTGCGCCAGGAAACCCTGGCCGGTCTGACGACCTTCCTGGCGATGGTCTATTCCGTGTTCGTCGTCCCGGCGATACTGGGCAAGGCGGGCTTCGACACTTCCTCGGTCTTCATCGCCGTCTGTCTGACCAGCGCCTTCGGCTCGCTGCTGATGGGGCTGTGGGCCAACCTGCCGATCGCCGTGGGCTGCGCGATCTCGCTGACGGCCTTCACGGCCTTCGACCTGGTCCTGGGCCAGGGCCTGTCGCCCGCCGTCGCCCTCGGGGCGGTGTTCCTGATGGGCGTCATCTTCACCGCGATCTCGGCCACCGGGGTGCGCAGCTGGATCCTGCGCAACCTGCCGGCCGGCATCGCGCACGGCACCGGCATCGGCATCGGCCTGTTTCTGCTGCTGATCGCCGCCAATGAAGTCGGTCTGGTGGTGAAGAACCCAGGCCCCGGCCTGCCGGTGTCCCTGGGCGCGATCAGCGCCATGCCGGCCCTGCTGTCGGTCGTGGGCCTGGCGGCGATCTTCGGCCTGGAACGCCGGCGCGTGCCGGGCGGCATCCTGCTGGTCATCGTGACGCTGTCGGCCTTCGGCCTGGTCTGGGATCCGGCCGTGACCTTCAAGGGACTTTTCGCCCTGCCATCCTTCGGCGGCGAGCACTCGCTGATCGGCGCCATGGACGTCGGCGGCGCGCTCAACGCGCTGGTCATCCCCAGCGTCCTCGCCCTGGTCATGACGGCCGTGTTCGACGCCACGGGCACCATCCGCGCCGTGGCCGGCCAGGCCGGCCAGCTGGACGAGAACGGCCAGATCATCAACGGTGGCCGCGCCCTGACGGCGGACTCGGTGAGCTCCATCGTATCGGCCGGCCTGGGCGGCGCCCCGGCGGCGGCCTACATCGAATCGGCGGCCGGCACCGCGGCCGGCGGCAAGACCGGCCTGACCGCCACCATCGTCGGCCTGGGCTTCCTGGCCCTGATCTTCCTGTCACCGCTGGCGGCGCTGGTGCCCGCCTACGCTACCGCGCCGGCCCTGATGTACGTCGGTCTGCTGATGCTGGGCGGCGTGCGCAAGCTGCACCTGGACGACACCGTGGACACCATGGCCGGCATGGTCTGCGCCGTGTTCATCGTGCTGACCTGCAACATCGTCACCGGCATCATGCTGGGTTTCTGCACCCTGGTCATCGGCCGCCTGTTCGCCGGCGAATGGCGCAAGCTGAACGTCGGCACCCTGGCCATCGCCATTGCCCTGGCCGTGTTCTACCTGGGTGGCTGGGCCATCTGAACCGCCGTGGCGCTGGCGGCCCGCCCCGGCCAGCATTCAGGGCCGGAGCGGACCATCTTCAGCTGTAACCGCTCTCCACCTCGCCGCTTGCAAGCGGCTCCGATTCGGCAGGCACAGGACAGGCCGCAGATACCTATGTCCGGCCTAATCCCCGGCCGCAGTCCCCCAACAGGTGACGCAGCCATTGATGGGAGGACGCATGATGATTGCGCGCATGCCACAGCTGATAGAACCGCATCGGCGGGAATTCGACCGGCGATTTCAGGACCGCCAGCGGCAGCAGCTCCGTGTAATAGCGGGCAAAATGCCGCGTAGTGGTGAACACCAGGTCCGTGCCGGGCAGCAAGTAGGGCGCCAGCATGAAGGATTGCGCCTCGACGCATTCCTCGCGCTGGATGCGCAGGGACGTCAGAACCGTGTCGATCATGCCGCGCTGGGTGATGGAATACGGGGTCGGCACCACGTGCGGCACGCGCCGGTAGTCCTCCAGCGTCATGCCGCGGCGCACCAACGGATGATCGGCCGCCATCAGGCACACGATCTCGTCTTCCAGCAGCACCGACAAATGCATGCGGTCGGGCGGTTCCGGCCAGTTGCCGATCACCACGTCCAGTTCGCCTTCGGCCAGGGAATGCTCGAAATCGAAATCCGGCCCCAGGGAATGCAGTACCAGCCGCGCATGCGGCGCTTCGCGGCGGAAGCGCGCCACCACCGACGCGGCGAAGGCCGGCGCCAGGTAGTCCGGCGAGCCGATACGGAACATCTGGCGGCTGCTGCCGGGCTCGAAGGTTTCCCCGGCTTCCAGCATCGAGTCGATGGAACTCAGCGCCGTGCGGGCATGTTCCAGGATGGCCAGCGCGCGGTCGGTCGGCACCATGCCACCCTTCTCGCGCACCAGCAGCGGGTCCCGCAGGATCTGGCGCAGGTTCTTCAACGCCACGCTGATGGCGGGCTGGGACTGGTTGAGCTTCAGCGCCGTGCGCGACACGCTGCGCTCGGCCATGAGGATGCTGAACACCTTCAGCAGGTACGTATCCAGCGTTTCGCTACCGCGTCGCGTCGACATCGTGGGGCTCTCCATTCGGGCGGGGGCCGTCCGGCATCCGCCAGCCCCCGGGAATGCGGCACAGCATATACCACTTATACCGCGCCGCGCCCTTCTTTTGGCGCGCGATACACCGTAGACTTTCCATCATGATGCACTCATCCCTTCCTGTCATGACCTTGCACGAACTGTCCTCCCTGTCCCGGGCCGAATTCTCCCGGGAGCTCGGGGCGATCTTCGAACATTCCCCCTGGATTCCGGAACGCGCCTGGGCCGCCCGGCCCTTCGCCGACGTGGAAGCGCTGCACCGGGCCATGATGCGCGTGGTGCGCGAAGCCGGCCCGGCCGAACAGCTCGCCCTCATCACGGCCCACCCGGAGCTCGCCGGAAAGGAAGCCGCCGCCGGCACCCTGACCAGCGACTCGACCAGCGAGCAGCGCGGCGCCGGCCTGGACCAGTGCAGCCCCGAAGAGCTGCGGCGCCTGCGCGGCCTGAACGCCGCCTACCGCGAACGGTTCGGTTTTCCCTTCGTGATCGCCGTCAAGGGCCGCAGCCGCTACCAGATCATGGACGCCATCGAACAACGGCTGCACAATGAGCGGGACGCCGAATTCGACACCTGCCTGGAGCAGATCGGGCAGATCGCGCGCTTCCGCCTCGACGCCCGCTTCGCCGTCTGACGCCCGGGGCCGCCGGGCCCCGCGTCATCCGGCATGATCCATCGCCCGATCCCGGCGCCGCACCGGGATTTTCACGGAGTCCCCCATGACCGCCACCACGCTGACGTCCCTGACCATCGAACCCCTGACGCGTGAAGCCTTCGCGCCTTTCGGCGATGTGATCCAGGCGGACGACTCGGTCAGGCATTTCACCATCAACGAAGGCAACACCGAACGCTATCATGACCTGGCACGCATCGATCCAGGCGAGGACGGCCGCGCCATCGTCTCGATCTTCCGCGGCCTGCCGCGCACGCTGCCGTTCACCGTCACCATGATGGAGCGCCACCCGAAGGCCAGCCAGGCCTTCATCCCGCTGTCCGGACGTCCCTACCTCGTCGTGGTCGCGGCCCCCGCGTCCGCGCCCACGGTCGCCGACCTGCGCGTATTCCTGTGCCGGGGCGACCAGGGCGTGAACTATGCGCGCGGCGTCTGGCACCATCCGCTGCTGGCGCTGGAGGATGTGTCGGACTTTCTGATCATCGATCGCGCCGGTCCGGACGATAACTGCGACATCGTCCGGATGGAAGCGCCCAGCGTGATTCCCGAACTGGGCTGACCCGATTCCGCGAACGGGTTCACGCGGTGGGCGGCCCCGATGCCGGCCGGGGCGGCCGCCGTCAGGCGCCCAGGTATTTTCCCCGGACGGATGGATCGGACCTGAACGCATCCGAATCGCCCTCCCAGACGACCCGGCCCTTCTCGACAATGTAATGGCGGTCCACCAATTGCAGCAGCGGCGTGTTGCAGCAGCGACGCCAGGTTCTTGTCGATCGCCAGAATCGCCATGCCCTCGCGACGCAGCAGGGCCAGCGCAGCCCAGATCTCCTGGCGCACCAGAGGCGACAGGCCCTCGGTGGCTTCGTCCAGGATCAGCAGTTCATAGTTTGGTCAACAGTTCATAGATGCGCGCCAGCGTCCAGGGTGCGCGCCTGGCGCACGGTGTGGCCGGAGTCCCGGACTTCGGCCTCGACAAACTCGTAAACGGCCTTTGTGGTTCCATGATGAAATCCACAGGCTGTGGATGCCCGTCAAGCAGAGGGTATCCAGGTCCCGAGCCTAATGCCCTGCAAGACGCGGCAGCGAGGCGTAATAGGCATCGAGGATGTCATAATGATTGCGACCCGGCAGCACCCGGCTCGACACCGGAGCATGAACGCGCGCCTGCCGCAGATGCCGCGCAAACCGGGCGCTTTGCGACCGCAGTTCAGGCAGCTCCAGGGCGCCCACGACGACTTCGCAGGGGACCGGGACGCCATCCCGCATGCGCGCCGGGCTGTAGCGCTCGATGTCGTCATCGCTCAGTTGCAGCGCCGCATCCAGATGCGTGTCGCGGATCGGCGCCAGTTCGTACACACCGCTCAGCAGATGGACGGCGTCCACGGCGGGATGAGCCATATGGCAGGCGGCCAGATGCGCCCCGGCGGAATGTCCCGTCAGGATCAATGGCCGGCCGGCCCAGGATTGCCGCTGCAGAAAATCCAGCGCGCGGCCGACCTGTCGCACGATGTCCGCCAGCCGGCTGCGCGGCGCCAGGTCGTATTCCAGCAGGACGCAGCGATAGCGCTGCCGCCGCATCGGCGGGACGATGAAAGCGAAATCCGCCTTGTCGCACCATTGCCAGTAGCCGCCATGGATGAACACTACCGTTCCCACGGCATCCGGACACTCGAAGACGTCCAGCGTGCTGCGAAAACCATCGGCGTAGGGGACGTCCCGCCGATGCGGCAAGTCCCGATACGCCTGCCGGCTGCGCCGGACGAAATCCGCCAGCACCGCCGCCTCGTCGGCGACGGTCCGGCTGTTGTCGTAGAGTCTCGGATCCATCGTGCCTCCTCACGGAGCGGCGAGCCTGCGCCAGGCGTGGATCAATCCCGCCCGGCCGCCAGCCGGGAGGCCCGATCGCCGCCCATCCTCCGCCGCAGGTGCCGCGCCCCGTACACCGCCAGCAGCGCCAGCATGAAGGGCACGCCGAACACCAGGGTAGCGTGGAAGATGTCGATGAACCAGGTGGTGAGCAGGATCGCCTGGATCAGGCCCAGGCCCAGCAGGGTACCCACCGGATAGCCGATGATGCGGAATGCCAGCGTCGTCCTGTCCCGGGCCATGCGGCGGCGGAAGAACAGGTGGGTGAAGAAGATCATGCCCCAGGTGAACAGCACGCCGAACATGGACAGGGCGATCATGATGGGAAACGCCGCATCCGGATTGACGACATACACGGATGCCGCCACCGCGATGCCGCTGGCGGACACCGCCAGCGCGTTGAGCGGCACCCCGTTGTAGCGGATCCAGCCCAGCGCCACCGGCGCGTCTCCGGCCCGCGACAGGCTGAACAGCATCCGGGTCGAGATGTACAGCATGCTGTTCATGGCCGACAAGGCCGCGACGATCACGATGAAGTTCAGGATGCTGTCGGCGTAGGGGATGCCCACGGACTGCATCACCGTGATAAAAGGGCTGGTCGTGCCGTCGGCCACCAGGGTCTTCCTGGGCACCAGCATCACGATCAGGGACAACGACAGCAGGTAGAAGATCACCAGCCGCGCCACGGTTGCTTTGAAGGCCTGGCGCACGGCCTGCTCGGGATGCTCGGCCTCGCCCGCCGCCACGGCGATCATTTCGATGCTGAAATAGCTGAAGATCGAGATGATCACGCCGATCCAGACCCCGCTCCAGCCATTGGGCACGAGGCCGCCCTGGCCCGTCAGGTTTTCCACCACCGGCACCGCGCCCCGCCCGCCGGCGAGCACGCCAATCGCCAGGATGATGAAGGCCACGATGGCGAAGACCTTGATGGCCGAGAACCAGTATTCCACCGACCCGAAAGCCTTGACGCTGTAGGCGTTGACGCCGATCAGCACCGCCGAGAAACCGACGATCCAGATCCAGGCGGCGACGTCCGGGAACCAGAATTTCATATATTCGGCCACCGCGGTGACTTCCGTGCCGACGGCCAGCACGATGCTGGACCAGTAGCAGTAGCGCACCAGGAAGCCCGCCAGGGGGCTGATGTAATGCTCGGCGTAGGCGCCGAACGAGCCGGACGTGGGATGCGCCACCGTCATTTCGGCCAGGCAGCCCATCAGCAGCAGCGCGATGAGGCCGCCGATGACGTAGCTCGCGACCACGCCCGGGCCAGCGAATCCGATGGCGAACTTGCTGCCCAGGAACAGGCCCGTGCCGATTGCGCCGCCGATGGCGATCATGCTCATCTGCCGCGCGGTCAATTTCTTGTGCAGCCCCGCCTCGCGGGACTGGATCTTGTCGAATCCGTCCATGTCTGTCTCCTGATTTCCATCTTGTTTTTGTATGGTTGGCGGCCCGGCCCAAGGGCCGGGTCCGGGGTCACGTCACCAGCCCGCGCTCGCGGAACTCGTCCCGGTCCCATTCGCGCCGCTCCAGCACTGCCTTCAGGTGCTGGACGGCGTCCCAGACATCGACGAAGCGCAGGTACAGGGGAGTGATTCCGAAGCGCATGACTTCGGGCTCGCGGTAGTCGCCGATCACGCCCCGGGCGATCAGCGCCTGCACCACGGTGTAGCTCCGGGGATGGCGGAAGCTGACGTGGCTGCCGCGGTACTTGTGGTCCAGCGGCGTCACCAGCGTCAGGTCCTGGCCGGCGCATTCCTGTTCCACCAGCTGGATGAACAGGTCGGTCAGGGCGAGGGACTTGCGGCGGATCTTCTCCATGTCGGTCCGCAAGAAGATGTCCACCCCGCACGCCACCAGGCTCATGGACACGATGGGCTGCGTGCCGCACAGAAAGCTGCGGATGCCGGGATCGGGCACGTAGTCGGTCGCCATGTCGAATGGCCGCGCATGCCCCCACCAGCCCGACAGGGGCTGCCGGAAATCGGCCCGGTGCCGGGGATGAGCCCACAGCATGGCCGGCGCGCCGGGGCCGCCGTTCAGGTACTTGTAGGTGCAGCCGATGGCGAAATCCGCGTCCGCATCCTTCAAGCCGATGGGCACGGCGCCGATCGAATGGCACAGGTCCCAGACCGCCAGGGCGCCCCGCGCATGCACCAGCTCATCGACCGCCCGCATGTCGTACAGGTAGCCGGTCCGGTAATTGACGTGCGACAGCACCACCACGGCGGTCTGACCGGTCACGGCCGCGTCCAGGTCTTCGGGACGGTCCATCAGCCGCAGGGTGTATCCCTGTTCCAGGAGCCCGGCCAGGCCCTGGATCACGTACAAGTCCGTGGGAAACGAGTCCCGCTCAGCCAGGATGACCTTCCGCTCCGGATGCGCGCGCCGCTGGATGTCCACGGCGTTGGCCACGACCTTGAACAGGTTCAGTGAAGTCGTGTCGGTGACGATGGTCTCGCCGGCGCCAGCGCCGATCAGCGGCGCCAGATGGTCGCCCAGGCGCGTGGGCATCGTCCACCAGTCATTCTTGTTCCAGCTGTTGATCAGGTCGACGCCCCACTCGCGGCGGATGACGTCCTGGGCGCGCGCCAGCGCATTCTTCGGCATGGCGCCCAGCGAATTACCGTCCAGGTAAAGGACGCCCTCGGGCAAGTCGAACTGCTGCCTGAGACCGGCCAATCCATCGGCCTGGTCGCGGGCCCGGCACTGTTCCAGTGTGATCATGATGCCTCCTTGTGTTTTCCTGAAAAAAGTCTATCAAGGAAGCGCGGGGAAATTATTCGAATATTCTAACCATAAGTGTAAATATCGGAATGATATTCGAGTATCTACAATATAAGTCAAAGGATATTCTGATCATGAAAATGGATCCCGTAGACGTCAAGATCCTGGGCATCCTGCAGAGGAACGGCCGCCTGAGCAATCTCGAACTGGCCGACATGGTCGCCTTGTCACCGTCGGCCTGCCACCGGCGCGTCAAGTTGCTCGAGGAAAGCGGCTACATCGACGGCTACCACGCCGTCCTGAACGCCAAGAAGCTGGGCTTCGACATCCAGGCGCTGATCGACCTGAACATCGGCCAGCTCAGCGAAGCCGAGCACGAATATTTCACGCGCGAGATCGGTCTGATGCCCGAAGTGGTCAGCGCCTACATCGTGACCGGCGAGACCAATTACGTGCTGCTCGTGCGCACCCGTGATTTCGAGGAGTTCTCCCGGTTCGTGGTCAACCGGCTGAACAAGCTCAAGGGCGTCACCAAGATCTGTTCGCAGATCGTGCTCGGCGAGCTGAAGCCGCTGAGCGGTCGCGTGCCGCTCTGATTCCCGCGCCGGGGTTCAGCCCGCCGGCGGGATTCCGTCGGTGTCCTGCACCCGTACCCCGACTTCCTTGAGGACGCCGATGAACAGGGCCGCCGGCACCGGCTCGCGGTCGGCCCGCAGGCTGTAGCCGATGGTGCCGAACGGCACGCGCACGCGGATGGGGACCTCGAGCAGGCCCCCCGCGTGGATCAGCGGCCGATCCGCCACGCTGGGCAACATGGCCAGCGTGGCGGACCGCGCCAGGATGCCCAGATTGGTCAGCATCGACAGCGAGACGATCTGGTTGTGGGTAATCGGGAGACCATGGCCGCGAAAGAACCGGTCCGCCTGCCCGCGCACCGGCGGCGCGTCGGACGGCACGATCCACGGATAGTCCGGCAGGTCCTCGGGGGCGCAGTCCGGCCGCCGCGACGGGGGTGGCTGGCGCGCGCCACGATCATCAGCTCGTCATCGTAGATCGCGTGCGCCTCCACCCCACTCGCTCAAGGCGCGCGCATCACCCAGCATGGGGCGGATGCGTTCCAGCAGCTGCTTGAACTTCAGGTCGCGCACGCGCGACAGGCTCTGGTCCGACAGCATCGCAGCTACTTCCGCCCGCCCACCGATCGCAGGCTGATCACCACCAGCGCCACTCCGATCAGGATCATCCCCGACAGTTCCAGAGCGCCCGGCTGCTCGCCCAGCTGCAGCCAGCCGGCCAGCACACCCACCACCGGCACGCCCAGGGCCGACATGCCGGCGACGCCGGCCGACAGGTGCTGCAGGGCGAACAGCCACAGGAACCAGGCCAGTGCCGTGGCGATGACGGCGTTGTAGACCAGCGCGCCGTAAAAATACGGTGCCGGATCGATGGGCCTCTCGGGCACGGCCCAGGCGACCGCGCACAGGGCCAGGGCGCCGAACAGCATCTGCCAGGCGGTCAGCGGCAGAGCGTCCATGGGATGATCGCGCTTGATCCACTTGGCCACGATGGTCGCCAGCGCCCAGCACAGGCCGGCGGCCACCGCCAGCAATTCGCTCGCGAAATCGGCGTGCAGCGTCCAGGGCTCCAGAATCAGGATCAGACCGGCGGCTGCCAGCGCCAGGGCCAGCCACTGCAGGCCGCGAATGCGCTCGCCAAAGGCCACCCAGGCCATGGGAATCACCCAGAAAGGCATGGTGTAGACCAGGATGGACGTCTTGCCGGCGCCGCCATGCAGCAGCGCAACCTGGATCAGGGCGGAAAACGCCCCGGTCTGCAGCACCCCCAGCACCACGACGCGCTTCCAGGCCCGGATTCGCACCGGCCGGCGCAAGATCGCCAGCACGGCCAGCAACAGCAGGGCGCCGAACAAAGTGCGCAGGGCGGAGAAGTCGAAGGGCCCCACGTAGGTCAGCACCGATTTCATCACCACCCAGTTGTAGCCCCAACCCAGGGCCATGCCGGCCAGGGCCAGCAGCGCCAGCCGTTCGTTGCGGCGGGCCGCCGCCTGCCGCGCCGCATCGGCGGGCGGCATGCCCGGGCCGGCCGCGGTCCGCCGGTTTCCGGCGGCGGGCGTTTGGTCATTCGTGTTCAAGGCGTTCTCTGTCCTTCCCAGTAACCGGGCTCATGATAATGGCTTCTCAGATCATCGATGAAATAGCGCACCTTGGCGGGCAGGTAGCGCTGCTGCGGATAGACGGCCTGGATGTCGTAGGCGGGCAGGGCGAACTCGTCGAGCACCGTCACCAGTTCGCCGCGCTTCAGTTCGCGCTGGATCTCCCAGGTGGACCGCCAGCCGATGCCCAACCCTTGGCGCACCCAGCGGTACAACAGCTCGCCGTCGTTGCAGGCCAGATCCCCACGCACGCGGACCGCAAACGGCTTGCCGTCGCGCACGAAGGTCCAGCCGCGATGCTGCCCGCCCTGCAGGTTGAAGGCCAGGCAGTTGTGCCGCGCCAGGTCCTCGGGCACGCGCGGCACGCCGTGCGACTCGAAATAGGCGGGCGTGCCGCAGACCACGCGGCGGTTCGGATACAGACGCACCGCCACATAGTTCGGGTCGGTGACCTCGCCGATGCGGATCGCCATATCGTACCCTTCGCGCACCAGGTCCACCACGCTGTCGGTGAAATTGAAAGACAGCGCCAGATCCGGATAGCGCTCGCGAAACGCCAGCGCGTGCGGCGCCACGTGCAGGCGGCCGAACGAGGCCGGCGCCGACACCACCAGGTGGCCGGCGAGAGACCGGCCCCGGGACATGATGCTGGCGTCGGCGGCGTCGAAATCCTGGATCAGCTGCTGGCAGTGCTCCAGGTAGCGTTCACCCAGGTCCGTCAGCACCAGGCCGCGCGTGGACCGGTGCATCAGCTGGACCCCCAGGCGCTTTTCCAGCGCCGTCAGGCGGCGTCCCATGATGACCGGGGTCACGCCCTCGACCAGGGCCGCGGCGGCGAAGCTGCCCTGCTCGGCAATCAATACAAAACTGCGCACCTCGGTATAGCGGCTCAAGACGGTCCCCCGCAGACTGGAAAGACCCGAAAAGCACTGCTGTACAAGAAAAACCCTGATCCTGCAGGCATATCCCGGGCAGAGGAAATTCTACCCCGGACCTGACGCAATACATACAAATAGTATCTACAGAACAGAGAGAGAATGGGATTCCTGCGCCAGGGCGATTTCCTTATTCTGGTCCCGTCAACGAATGACCATCCGATCGATCCAGGAGAAATCATGGCCAGAATGAGAGCAGTCGACGCCGCCGCCGCGGTCCTGCAGAAAGAAGGCATCACCACGCTGTTCGGCGTGCCCGGCGCCGCCATCAACCCGCTGTATTCCGCCCTGCGCAAGAACGGCGGCTTCAGGCACGTGCTGGCCCGCCACGTGGAAGGCGCCTCGCACATGGCCGAAGGCTACACCCGCGCCAACCCCGGCAACATCGGCGTCTGCCTGGGCACCTCCGGCCCCGCCGGCACGGACATGATCACCGGCCTGTATTCGGCCTCCGGCGACTCCATCCCCATCCTGTGCATCACTGGTCAGGCGCCGCGCTCGCAACTGCACAAGGAAAGCTTCCAGGCCGTGGACATCGAGACCATCGCCAAGCCGGTCACCAAGTGGGCCGTGATGGCGCGCGAACCGGAACTGGTGCCGCGCATCCTGCAGCAGGCCTTCCACGTCATGCGCTCCGGCCGCCCCGGGCCGGTGCTGGTGGACCTGCCCTTCGACGTGCAGATGGCCGAGATCGAGTTCGACATCGATACCTACGGGCCTCTGCCGGTCTACAAGCCCGCCGCCACCCCGGCCCAGGCCGCCAAGGCCGTGGCCATGCTCAACGCGGCCGAGCGCCCGCTGCTGGTCGCCGGCGGCGGCATCTTCAGCGCCCAGGCCGAAGACCTGCTGCGGGAATTCGCCGAACTGACCGGCGTGCCCGTCATCCCCACCCTGATGGGCTGGGGCGTGATCCCCGACGACCACCCGCTGATGGCCGGCATGGTCGGCCTGCAGACCTCGCACCGCTACGGCAACGCCAGCCTGCTGGCCTCGGACTTCGTCATGGGCATCGGCAACCGCTGGGCCAACCGCCACACGGGCTCGACTCCGGTCTACACCAAGGGCCGCGCCTTCGTGCACATCGACGTCGATCCGACCCAGATCGGCAAGGTCTTCGGCCCCGACTACGGTATCGCCTCGGACGCCGGCGCGGCCCTGCGCCTGATGATCGAGGAGGCCAGGCGCCTGAAGGCCGCCGGCCAGCTGCGCGACCGCGGTGCCTGGGCCGGCGAATGCCGTGCGCGCAGGGGCGAGAAGTCCATGCAGCGCAAGACCCACTTCGACCAGTCGCCGCTCAAGCCGCAGCGCGTGTACGAGGAAATGAACAAGGCCTTCGGCCGCGACGTGCGCTACGTCACCACCATCGGCCTGTCGCAGATCGCCGCCGCCCAGATGCTGCACGTCTACGGCCCGCGCCACTGGATCAACGCCGGCCAGGCCGGCCCCCTGGGCTGGACCGTGCCCGCCACGCTGGGCGTGGTGGCCGCCGACACCGGCGACGAAATCGTGGCCCTGTCCGGCGACTACGACTTCCAGTTCATGATCGAGGAGCTGGCCGTGGGCGCGCAGTTCAAGCTGCCCTACATCCACATTGTGGTCAATAATGCCTACCTGGGACTGATCCGCCAGTCGCAGCGCGGCTTCGACATGGACTATTGCGTGCAACTGGCCTTCGACAACATCAACGCGCCGGAAACCGACGGCTACGGCGTGGACCACGTCAAGGTCGCGGAAGGCCTGGGCTGCAAGGCCATCCGCGTGAAGAAGGTCGAGGACATCCAGCCCTCGATCGCCCAGGCCCGCGCCTGGATCAAGGAATTCCGCGTGCCCGTCGTGGTCGAGTTCATCCTGGAGCGCGTCACCAATATCTCCATGGGCAACGACATCGACGCGATCAACGAATTCGAGGAACTGGCCGAACGCGGCGAGGACGCCCCGACCGCCATCACCCTGCTGGACTGAGCAGGATCCCGGCCGCCGCACGCCCCTGCGACGGCCCAGCCGAATCAACAGGAGTCACACGACATGCCTAAATTCGCCGCCAATCTGTCAATGCTGTTCACCGAGATCGACTTCCTGGACCGCTTCCAGGCCGCCGCAAAAGCCGGCTTCAAGGGCGTGGAATATCTGTTCCCCTACACCTACGACAAGCAGGAACTGGCCAAGCGCCTGAAGGACAACGGACTGGTCCAGGTGCTGCACAACCTGCCGGCCGGCGACTGGGACGCCGGCGAGCGCGGCATCGCCTGCCACCCCGACCGCGTCGAGGAATTCAGACGGGGCGTCGCCCGCGCCATCGAATACGCCCGGGCACTGGACTGCCCGCAGGTCAACTGCCTGGCCGGCAAGGTTCCCGCGGGCGTGGATCAGGCCACGGCGCACAAGACCTTTGTCGAGAACCTGCGCTACGCGGCCTCCGAACTGAAGAAGGCCGGCATCCGCCTGGTGATCGAACCCATCAACACCTTCGACATCCCGGGCTTCTTCCTGTCGCGTACCGACCAGGCGCTGGCCATCATCGCCGAAGTCGGCTCCGACAACCTGCGCGTGCAGTACGACATCTACCACGCGCAGCGCATGGAAGGCGAACTGGGCAACACGATCAGCAAGCACCTGGACTCCATCGGCCACATCCAGCTCGCCGACAATCCCGGACGCAACGAGCCCGGCACCGGCGAGATCAACTACCGCTGGCTGTTCCGCCACATCGACGCCACCGGCTACGGCGGCTGGATCGGCTGCGAATACAAGCCGGCCGCCCGCACCGAGGACGGCCTGGGCTGGATCCAGGCGCTGGCCTGATCCCTCATCCCGGCACTCAAACCCGAATCCACAAGGAGAACTCGCATGGCCAACATCGGTTTCATCGGACTGGGCATCATGGGCACCCCCATGGCCGCCAACCTCATCCAGGGCGGCCACACCCTGGCCACCTTCACCCACGGCAAGACGCCGCAGAGCCTGCTGGACGCGGGCGCCAAGGCGCTCGCCAGCGCCACCGAAGTCGCCAAGGCCTCCGACATCGTCATCGTCATGGTGCCCGACACCCCCGACGTCGAGGCCGTGCTGTTCGGCGAAAACGGCGTGGCCGCCGGCCTGTCCAAGGGCAAGATCGTCATCGACATGAGCTCGATCTCGCCCGTCGCCACCAAGGAATTCGCCAGGAAGATCAACGCGCTGGGCTGCGAATACCTGGACGCCCCGGTGTCCGGCGGCGAAGTCGGCGCCAAGGCCGCCAGCCTGACCATCATGATCGGCGGCAGCCAGGCCGCCTTCGACCAGTGCAAGCCGATCTTCGAACTGATGGGCAAGAACATCACCCTGGTCGGCGGCAACGGCGACGGCCAGACCACCAAGGTCGCCAACCAGATCATCGTCGCCCTGACCATCGAGGCCGTGGGCGAGGCCCTGGTGCTGGCCTCCAAGGCCGGCGCCGACCCGGCCAAGGTCCGCCAGGCGCTGATGGGCGGCTTCGCCAGCTCGCGCATCCTGGAAGTGCACGGCGAGCGCATGGTCAAGCGCACCTTCGACCCGGGCTTCCGCATCAACCTGCACCAGAAGGACCTGAACCTGGCCCTGACCACCGCCCGCCAGCTGGGGCTGTCCCTGCCCAGCACGGCCGTGGCCCAGGAACTGTTCAACGCCTGCGTGGCCCACGGCGGCGCCGGCTGGGACCACTCCGGCATGGTGCGCGCGCTGGAAATCATGGCCAATCACGAAATCGGCCAGTAAGCTTAAGCCGCTCCCCGCATCCTGTCCGGCGCCCCCGCCGGACAGGGCGCAAACCACGGCGGCCTCCCGGCCGTCGCGGCTTGCGACTTCGCTGACCCACCGCCCCTCACCTCCGGGATGGACGCACCATGAACCTCTCGCCCCGCGAGCTCCTCACCCGCATGTTCCAGGCGGCCGTGCGCGCCGCCCAGCCTGAACACTGCATCCCCGCCTTCCTGCCGCAACGGTCCAAGGGGCGCACGATCGTCATCGGCGCCGGCAAGGCCTCGGCCGCCATGGCGCAGGCCTTCGAACGGCACTGGGCCGGTCCCATCGAGGGGCTGGTGGTCACCCGCTACGGCTACGCCGTGCCCTGCGAGCGCATCGAGATCGTCGAGGCCGCCCACCCCGTGCCCGACGAGGCCGGCGAAACCGCCGCCCGGCGGCTGTTCGAGCAGGTGTCCGGCCTGACGGCCGACGATCTGGTGATCTGCCTGATTTCGGGCGGCGGCTCGTCCCTGCTGCCCGTGCCCGGCCCCGGGGTGACGCTGGCCGACAAGCAGGCCATCAACCGCGCCCTGCTGAAGTCCGGCGCGACGATTTCCGAAATGAACTGCGTGCGCCGCCACCTGTCGGGCATCAAGGGCGGCCGGCTCGCGGCGGCCTGCGCGCCCGCGCGCGTGGTCAACCTGCTGATCTCCGACGTCCCCGGCGACCAGCCCCGCGATATCGCTTCCGGCCCCACCGCGGCCGACCCGAGTACCTGCGCCGACGCGCTGGACATCGTGCGCCGCTACGGCATCGACCTGCCGGCGGGCGCTCGCCGGCTGCTGGAATCCGGCGAAGGCGAGACCCTCAAGCCCGGCGACCCCCGGCTGGCCCGCGTCGAGACCCACCTGATCGCCACCCCGCAGATGGCCCTGGAGGCCGCCGCCTCGGTGGCCCGCGAGGCCGGCGTCGCGCCGCTGCTGCTGGGCGACCGCATCGAGGGCGAGGCCCGCGACGTCGGCAAGGTCCTGGGCGGCATCGCCCTGCAGGTGCGCGCGCACGGCCAGCCGGCCCCCGCGCCCTGCGTGCTGCTGTCCGGCGGCGAGACCACCGTCACCGTGCGCGGCCGGGGCCGCGGCGGACGCAACGTGGAATGCCTGCTGTCCCTGGCCATCGCCCTGGACGGCGCCGAAGGCGTCCACGCCCTGGCCGGCGACACCGACGGCGTCGACGGCCAGGAAGAGATCGCCGGCGCCCTGATCGGCCCCGACACCCTGGCGCGCGCCTGGGCGGCCGGCATGCCGCCGCGCGCGCATCTGGACGACAACGACGGCCACGGCTTTTTCGAACGCCTGGGCGATTCCCTGATCACCGGCCCCACCCTGACCAACGTCAACGATTTCCGCGCCATCCTGGTTCTCTGATCCGGGCGGCGCACCCCAGGAGACACATCATGAAGACCCTCCGAGTCCTGACACAGGAAGACGCGCGCCGTATGGCGGCCTCCGCCGAAGCCGAGGCCCGCCGCAGCGGCTGGAACGTCAGCATCGCCATCTGCGACGCCGGCGGCCACGCCCTGTGGCTGCAGCGCATGGACGGCGCCCCCCTCATGAGCGCCCAGATCGCGCCGGAAAAAGCCCGCGCCTGCGTCCTCAGCGGCAAGCCCAGCAAAGTCTACGAAGACATGGTCAACCAGGGCCGCATCGCCGCCCTGTCCATGCCGGTCGTGCCCCTGGAAGGCGGTGAGCCCATCTATTTCGACGGCAGCGTCATCGGCGCGGTCGGCGTATCCGGCGTGCGGGCCGGGCAGGACGCCCAGGTGGCCCGGGCCGGCGTCGCCGCCCTGGACGGCGCCGACCACCTCTACGCGGGAGCCCGCTCATGAAAACCGACCGTCGCGCCCGCATCCTGGCCACCCTGGGGCCGGCCAGTTCCAGCCTCGAACAGATCCGCGCCCTGGCCCAGGCCGGCGCCAACGTGTTCCGCCTGAACTTCAGCCACGGCACGCACGAGGACCACGCCGAACGCCACCGCCTCATCCGGCAGGTCGAACAGGAACTGGGCCGTCCCATCGGCATCCTGATGGACCTGCAGGGGCCGAAACTGCGCGTGGGCCGGATCGCCGGGGGCAAGACCGTCCTGACGGCGGGCCAGGCCTTCCGCCTGGACCTGGACCCCGCCGAAGGCGATGCCGCGCGCGCCAACCTGCCGCACCCGGAAATCTTCGCCGCCCTGGAGGACGGCACCGACCTGCTGCTGGACGATGGCAAGCTGCGCTTGCGCGTGGACCGTCATGGCCCGGACTTCGCCGCGACCACTGTACTGGTGGGCGGCCCGCTGTCCGACCGCAAAGGCGTCAACGTGCCCGGCGTCATCCTGCCGATCTCCCCGCTGACGTCCAAGGACCGCGCCGACCTGGAATTCGGCCTGTCGCTGGGCGTGGACTGGGTCGCCCTGTCCTTCGTGCAACGCCCGGAGGACATCGTCGAGGCGCGCGACCTGATCGGCAACCGCGCCTGGATCATGGCCAAGCTCGAAAAGCCCGCCGCCATCGAGCATCTGGACGCCATCGTCGCACAGGCCGACGGCATCATGGTGGCTCGCGGCGATCTGGGCGTGGAACTGCCCCCGCAGCGCGTACCGGTGCTGCAGCAGCGCATCGTGCGCCGGGCGCGCGCCGCCGGCAAGCCGGTGGTCGTCGCCACGCAGATGCTGGAATCCATGATCACCGCGCCCGTGCCCACTCGCGCGGAGGCTTCCGACGTGGCCACCGCCGTCTACAGCGGCGCCGACGCCGTCATGCTGTCGGCCGAATCGGCCTCGGGCCAGTACCCGGTCGAGGCGGTCGCCATCATGGAGCACATCATCCACGAAGTGGAGGCCGACCCTTCCTGGCGCGCCAACCTGGACGCCACCCACAGCCCGGCCGCGGCCAACATCCCCGACGCCATCTGCTGCGCCCTGCGCCGCGTCGCGGGCCTGCTGGAGCCAGCCGCGACCGTGGCCTACACGGCCTCGGGCTTCAGTGCCCTGCGCGCCAGCCGCGAACGCCCCTCCACGCCGATCCTGGCCCTGACCCCGCAGCCGGAAACGGCCCGACGCCTGGCCCTGGCGTGGGGCGTGCGCCCGGTCCTCTTTCCCGAGCAACTGCGGGAATCGACCGAAATGATCGACCGGGCCGCCGCCGCCGCCCGCCAGGCCGGGCTGGCCGAGGCGGGCGACACACTGATCGTGATCGCCGGCCTGCCATTCGGACGCAGCGGCAGCACCAACCTGCTGCACATCGCGCAGGTATAAGCACTATCCGACCCGGCATATAGCCCGCCCGCTTCCGAGGAAGCGGGCGTTTTCTTTTGTGCGACAGACACTTGCGCGGATACGCGGCCGCGCGGCGGATGCGCGGGCACCCTTTAACTCTTATAGAAGACTGCCTATAATCCAGGATCGACTTCCAGCTCACCCAAGGACCATCATGACCGATCGCATTTCCAGCCATGGACTCCAGATCGCCGCCTCGCTGCACCGCTTCCTCGAACAGGAAGCCCTGCCGGGCACGGGCGTACAGCCGGCCGCCTTCTGGGAAGGACTGTCGGCGATCATTCATGATCTCGCTCCCCGGAACCGCGCCCTGCTGGCCGAACGCGACCGCCTCCAGGCCGCCCTGGATGACTGGTGCACCAAGCATCCGGGCCCCATCGCCGACCCGGCCGCCTACCGCGCCTTCCTGAAGGACATCGGCTACCTGAAGGCCGCCCCCGCGCAAGTCGCCGTCGCCACGGCGAACGTCGACACCGAGATCACCGCCCAGGCCGGCCCGCAACTGGTCGTGCCGGTGATGAACGCCCGCTACGCCCTGAACGCCGCCAACGCCCGCTGGGGCAGCCTGTACGACGCCCTGTACGGCACCGACGCGATCCCCGAGACCGACGGCGCCACGCGCGCCGGTGGCTACAACCCGGTGCGCGGCGCGCGCGTCATCGCCTTCGCCCGCCGCTTCCTGGACGAGAGCTTCCCCCTGGCCAGCGGCTCGCACAGCGACGCCACGGCCTACGCCGTCGTCCAGGGCGGCCTGCGCGTCACGCTGCTGGACGGGACGGCCACCGGCCTGGCCGACGCCGGCGCCTTCCTGGGCCACCGCGGCGACGCCGCCGCCCCCCAGGCCCTGGTCCTGCGCCACCACGGCCTGCACATCGAGATCCAGTTCGACGCCGACCATCCCATCGGCAAGACCGACGCCGCCCACATCAAGGACGTGGTCGTCGAAGCGGCGCTGACCACCATCATGGACTGCGAGGACTCCGTCGCCGCCGTGGACGCGGACGACAAGGTCATCGCCTACCGCAACTGGCTGGGCCTGATGAAGGGCGACCTGGCCGAGGACCTGGTCAAGGGCGGCAAGACCATCACCCGCCGCCTGAACCCGGACCGCGAATACACCGCCCGCGACGGCTCCGCCGCCCGCCTGCACGGCCGTTCGCTGATGTTCGTGCGCAACGTCGGCCATCTGATGACCAATCCGGCCATCCTGGACCGCGACGGCAACGAAGTGCCCGAGGGCATCCTGGACGCCGCCTGCACCTCGCTGATCGCCATCCACGACCTGAAGGCGCGCAAGAACTCCCGCACCGGCTCGATCTACATCGTCAAGCCCAAGATGCACGGCCCCGACGAAGTCGCCTTCGCCAGCGAAATCTTCGGCCGCGTCGAGCAACTGCTGGGTCTGGCGCCCAACACGATCAAGATGGGCATCATGGACGAAGAACGCCGCACCAGCGTCAACCTCAAGGCCTGCATCGCCGCCGCCAGGGAACGCGTGGCGTTCATCAACACCGGCTTCCTGGACCGCACGGGCGACGAACTGCACACCTCCATGCGCGCCGGCGTCATGGTGCGCAAGCACGACATGAAGTCCCAGACCTGGATCCAGGCCTACGAGCCGAACAACGTGCAGAGCGGCCTGGAATGCGGCCTGCGCGGCCACGCTCAGATCGGCAAGGGCATGTGGGCCATGCCCGACCTGATGGCCGCGATGCTGGAGCAGAAGGTCGGCCAGCTCAAGGCCGGCGGCAACACCGCCTGGGTGCCGTCCCCCACCGCCGCCACCCTGCACGCCCTGCACTACCATCAGGTCGACGTGGTCGAAGTCCAGAAATCCCTGGAAAACCACCACGAGGACTACACCGACCGCATCCTGACCGTGCCGGTCACCGCCGCGCCCACCTGGACGCCCAAGCAGATCCAGCAGGAGCTGGACAACAACTGCCAAGGCATCCTGGGCTACGTGGTGCGCTGGATCGACCAGGGCGTGGGCTGCTCGAAAGTCCCCGACATCCATGACGTAGGCCTGATGGAAGACCGCGCCACGCTGCGGATTTCCAGCCAGCACATCGCCAACTGGCTGCTGCACGGCATTGCCACCCGCGAGCAGGTCGAGGAAACCCTGCGCCGCATGGCCGCCGTAGTGGACAAGCAGAATGCCGGCGACCCCGCCTACGAGCCGATGGACGGCCATTTCGACACATCCTGCGCCTTCAAGGCCGCCAGCGACCTGATCTTCAAGGGCCTGGAGCAGCCCAACGGCTACACCGAGCCGCTGCTGCACCACTGGCGCCAGGTGAAGAAGGCGGAACTGGCCGCCAGGGCCTGATCGCCCCGACGTCCCCGTTGCTGAAAAAACCGCCGGACCGGCCACGGTCCCGGCGGTTTTTTCAGCAACGGGCCGTCCCAAGATGATTTCAATACGGTGCCCAATGGAATAAAACGCCTGGCAGGACTGTTTACCGCAGGTCAACCCCACGCAAGGAGAACTGCCATGACTCGTCCCGCTTCCTTTTGCATCCTCGGTCCGGTGCTGCTGGCCGCCAGCGCCATGGCGCCCACGGCCCAGGCGCAATCCCCGGCCACCGCCATGCATGGCACGCTGGTCGGCCCCAGCCAGATGACGCTCTATGTCTTCGACAAAGACACCGCGGGTTCCGGCAAGAGCGTGTGCAACGGCGGCTGCGCCGCCAACTGGCCGCCGTTGCTGGCGGCCAGCGGGGCCACCGCCACCGGTGACTGGAGCGTGGTCACCCGCGACGACGGCGGCAAGCAATGGGCCTACAAGGGCCGTCCGCTCTACTACTGGAGCAAGGACGCCAAGCCCGGCGACAAGACGGGCGACGGCTTCCTCAACAATGCCTGGCACGCAGCCAGGCCCTGAGCACGGCCCCGCGTGGACATCGACGCCGCCATCGTCCACATCCCGCGTCTGCGCCGCTACGCGCGGGCCCTGGTGGGCGATACCGCCCGCGCGGACGACCTGGTGCAGGATACGCTGGAGCGGGCCTGCCAGAAATGGGCGCTGTGGCGACCGCCCGCCGCCGTGCCGGCGGACCAGGTCCAGGCGGCGCTGCGCGGCTGGCTGTTCACCCTGATGCACAATCTCTTCGCCAACCAGTGTCAGCAGGCGGCGCGGCAGCGCACGGTCGGCTGGGACGAGACCCTGGAGCCCGGGCACGATCCCACCTCGGACCTGGGGCTGCGGCTCGACCTGGAACGCGCGCTGGCGCTGCTGGCGCCGCAAGCGCGCGAGGTGCTGCTGCTGGTGGCGATGGAACAATACAGCTACGCCGAGACGGCACGGATGCTCGGCATTCCCATCGGCACGGTGATGTCCCGCCTGGCGCGGGCGCGCGAGCAGTTGCGGCGCCTGATGGAAGGGGAAGCGCCTTCCCCGGTGACATTGAAGGCCGTCAAATGAAGGAACGCGATCGATGTCCATGAACCGCCCCGACGAAACCACACTCCATGCCTGGATGGATGGAGAGCTTGCGCCCGAACGCGCCGCGGAGGTGGCGCAATGGCTGTCGGAACATCCCGACGAGGCGGCCCGTGTGGCCGCCTTGCAGGCGCAATGCGCCAGCCTGCGTGCCCTGCAGGCCCAGGTGCTGGACGAGCCGGTGCCGCCGCGGCTGCGCCACGCACTGCGCCGGCCGCCGCTGCAATGGCGCTGGCCGCATGCGCTGGCGGCCGGGGTGATGCTCAGCCTGGGGTTGGGCCTGGGCTACGGCCTGGGCGGCCGGGAACCGGGCGCCTTGCCGCCGCAGTCAGGCGCCCCGGCGCAACTGCCGGTCTTCGTGCGCGAGGCTGCCGCCGCCCACGCGGTCTACGTGCCGGAACAGCGCCACCCCGTGGAAGTGGCGGCGCGGCAGCAGGCGCACCTGGTGCAATGGCTGTCCAAGCGGCTGGGGGTGCGGCTCAAGGTGCCGGTGCTCGATGCCCAGGGTTTCCACCTGGTCGGCGGCCGCCTGCTGCCGGGCGAAGCCGGTCAGGCGCGTGCGCAGTTCATGTACCAGGATTCGGCTGGTGCGCGCGTGACGCTGTACGTCTCGGTGCTGTCGCGGGAAGACATGGCCGCCGCGGCACCCGTGGCCTTCCAGTGGACCGGCGATGAGTCGGCCCAAGGCTTCTACTGGATCGACGGGCACCGGGGCTATGCGGTCAGCGCCGCCCTGCCGCGCGAGCGGCTGCACGTGCTGGCCGAGGCCATCTACCACCAGCTGGATTGAACGCGGAGCCGCCGCACGGCGGCACGGCCAACGTCCCGGCCCGTGGAATCCTGATATGCTGCATGCCTGGGGCTGGCCAGCCCCCCGAACCCGCCGGGCCTTCACCGTACAGCATGCGTCCACCCCGCTTCGTCCGCCGCGTGTCGGGCACGTCGCCCTTCGCCGGCATCGTCCTGGTGATCCTGGCCTCCTGGTCCCTGTCGACACTGGACACCAGCGGCAAATGGATCATGGCGGCCGGCCTGCCCCTGGCTTTTCTATGCTGGGTGCGGTTCACCGTCCATCTGATCCTGGTCACGGCCCTGATCCCGTCCTCGGCGCTGCGTGCGGCGCTGCGCCCCAAGCGCCCCTATGCCCAACTCCTGCGCGGCTCGGTGATGCTCATCGCCACCTTCTCTTTCTTCACCGCGCTGCAATACATGCCGCAGGCCGAGGCGACCTCCATCAACTTTCTGGCGCCCCTGATCGTGCTGGCCTGCGCGCCGTGGATCCTGCGCGAGCCCGCCCGGTTGTCGCGCTGGGTGGCCGCCCTGGCCGGCTTCGCCGGCATCCTGATCATCATCCGACCGGGCGGCGGCCTGGATCCGGTCGGCGTGTCCTTCGGCCTGCTGACCGCCCTGCTGTTCTCGATCCAGTACGTATGCACCCGTCTGGTCGCCATCGACAGCCCCATGACCACCCTGATCTGGAGCGGCGGCGTCGGCACGATCTGCCTGACCGCGGCGCTGCCCTTCATCGTGCCGGCGGCCTGGCCCGCCCTGCGCGAGTTCGGCCTCCTGGAATGGCTGGTGATGGCCAGCACCGGCCTCTGGGGCGCCCTGGGTCACGTCCTGCAGATCCAGGCTTACCGCCTGACACCCGCCTCCCTGCTCGCCCCCTTCCTCTATCTGCAGATCGTCGCGGCCTCGATCCTGGGATGGCTGGTCTGGGGCGATTTCCCCGACGCTCTCACCTGGCTCGGCATCGCGGTGATCTGCGGCAGCGGCATCGTGATCGGCGCCATCGAGTGGCGGCGATCCCCGACGCCGGCGACGAACGGTGCAGCATCTCCTACAATCCCGCCCACCCCCCGCTGACACGTGACGCGGGTTTTCAAGGACAACTCCTTTGCAATCGAATTCGATTGCCGTGATCGGCGGCGGCCCGGCCGGGCTGATGGCTGCTGAAACACTGGCAGCGGCGGGCGCATGCGTCGATCTCTACGACGCCATGCCCTCGGTGGGCCGCAAGTTCCTGCTGGCCGGGCGCGGCGGGCTCAATCTGACCCATGGCGAACCCCTGCCCGCATTTTTGTCGCGCTACCGCGAACATGCGCCCTGGGTGGCTCCCTGGCTGGCCGATTTCGGCCCGCAAGCCCTGCGCGACTGGGCGCATGGCCTGGAGGTGGACACGTTCGTCGGCACTTCGGGGCGGGTCTTTCCCGCCGAGATGAAAGCCGCGCCGCTGCTGCGCGCCTGGCTGCATCGCCTGCGCGGACAAGGCGTGCGCATCCACGCCCGCCATCGCTGGACGGGGTGGGATGAATCCGGCCGATTGCGCTTCTCCACGCCAGCGGGCGAAACGCACGCCCAGGTGGGTGCCGTCATCCTGGCCTTGGGTGGCGGCAGTTGGTCCCGCTTGGGATCGGATGGCGCATGGGTGCCCATGCTGGCGGAAAAAGGCGTGGGCGTCGCGCCGCTGCGGCCCGCCAACTGCGGATTTCAAGCGGATTGGAGCGCGCATTTCCAGGAACGCTACGCGGGCGAACCCCTGAAATCGGTCGCGGCCTGTGTACTCGAAACGCCCCCGCCAGACATCGACACAAACACCCCCTGGCGGCGCGGCGAAATCATGTTGACCCGGGACGGCCTGGAAGGCGGGCTGGTCTACGCCTTGTCCTCGGGCTTGCGTCAGGCGCTGGACCGGACCGGCGAGGCCGTGCTGACCATCGACCTGCTGCCCGACCGCGATGCCGCCTGGGTGGCCGGGCAAGTCATGTATCCGCGCGGCGCCAAGTCCTTGTCCAGCCACCTGCGCTCGCGCCTGAACCTGCACGGGGCCAAGGCTGGCTTGCTGCGGGAATGCCTGGGCAAGGATGACTACGCCGATCCCGCCCGGCTGGCGGCGGCGATCAAGCAGCTGCCCGTGCGGCTGACCGGCATGCGTCCCATGGACGAAGCCATCAGCACGGCAGGCGGCGTCCGCCCGCAAGCGATGGACGAACGGCTGATGCTGCGCGCCCTGCCCGGCGTCTTCTGCGCGGGCGAAATGCTGGACTGGGACGCGCCCACCGGCGGCTATCTGCTGACCGCCTGCCTTGCCGGAGGCCGCGCCGCGGCCAAGGGCGCGCTGGCTTGGCTGAATTGACGCCGCCCGCCATCCTGGTGCTCGACGCCTGCGTCATGATGTCCGGCCTGCAACGCCGCCTGATGCTGGCACTGGGTGCGTGCAATGTCTTTCAGCCCGCCTGGAGCGAACGCATCGGCGACGAATGGATGCGCAATGCCCGGCGCCTGTGGGACATCCCCGCGGAAAGTCTGCAAGCGGACTGGGACGCCATGCGGTCCGCCTTTCCCGACGCCATGGCGCATGAGGTCGATCAATACAAACAGGGGCTGCGCTACAGCGATCCCAAGGACTGGCACGTCATTGCCGTCGCCCGGGAAATGCACGAACGGCATCCTGGCAGTCCGGTGGAAATCCTGACGCTGAACCTGAAAGACTTCAACCGCTCCGAACTCCGCCGCCTGGGCCTGTCCGCGCTGACGCCGGATCGCAAGCTGGCGGCCTGGTGGCCGGCGCACGAAACGCAGATCCGCCGGGTGATCGCCGAACTCGATGCCGCCGATCCGCCCCCACACCGCCCCCGCCTGCCCATGCGTGAACGGCTGGGCCGCGAACGCCTGCTTCTGCTGAACCGTCTGCTGTCGGCCTGACCCCAAGGGAACCTCTGAACAAGTCGAGCGGAAAGCGGGCGCCGCGGATCGGGACGGGATGCAGGGCGCGAACCGCAGCGATAGCCGGTGCTATCGCGAGGATGAGTCCGGACACATTGCAGTCCCCGCGGATCGCCCGAATCCGCGGATGCGCGCGGCGCGAGGACTTGTTCGGAGGTTCCCAAGACCAAGATATACCTTGGTATAACACGGCGATCCCAATGCCTGCTGGCAACGGCAAACGGCCGATGGGAAAATGCGTCCTGTCGTCAATCCGATGCGTTCGACGACGTCACGCGCAGTATCAGCAGGAGGAAACGTATGGACCCCGACCCGAGCATGCGCTTATGCGCGCCCCACAACCGACCCAATCAATCCTTGAACGCAATGACGCGGGCATCGGCTCCGAGGTCCTCACTCGCCTGAGCGCGTGAGACGCCTCCGTGGCCGCGCGCCAGGAGGATCTCATGCTGTTTCGCCACACCCGTCCCAACGACGCCTTACTGCGCGCATTGCGCGCCGCCGTCGCCACGCATCACCCCGCCGCTCTGCGCGCCCTGCTGGCCTCTCATGGCGAACAAGCCTTCGCCCACGCACTTGCCGACCTTTCCGGCCGCGTCATCGCCGATGCGCTGTCGATGCTGCTCGCATCGGATCGCGCCCCCGTCCTGAACCGTCTGTCCCGCGCCGCGCGCCTGCGCCTGCAGGAAACAGGGAGCCGGCACGCACTCGACCCGGCTTGCGCACGTCCCGCGGCGACATTGTCGTCTCTATTCCTGCCCCGGTAACAGGAGAACCATCCAATGAGCACCCTTGATCGCAGGCTGAAGAACCTCTTCAGTGGATTTCTGGCCCGGCGGCATACCAGCCGCCAATTCAAACGCCAGGCCATTCTGGAAACCCTGCGCAATTCGAGCGAGGGGGAAGGCCGGTCCGTTTCCGGCGGCGTTTCCGGCAACGTTTCCCGCGACATGCGCCGCATCGCGGCCGACGACAGCGCGGCCGCGATCGCGCGCATGTCCTCGCACGAGGACGGCCTGACCCAGGCCGAAGCGGAAGATCGTCGCAACCGCGTGGGTCCGAACGAAGTGGAGCATGAGAAGCCGCTGCCGGGGTGGCTGCACCTGTGGTACTGCTACAAGAACCCCTTCAATCTGCTGCTCACGACTCTGGCCATCATCTCCCTTCTGAGCGACGATACGGAAGCCGCTGCCATCATTACCACAATGGTGATCCTGAGCACCCTGCTGCGCTTCGTGCAGGAAGGGCGCTCCAACCGCGCCGCCGAACGGCTCAAGGACATGGTGAGCAACACCGCGACTGTGCTCCGGCGCCAGTCCATCGGCGCGGAAACCGCCGGGATCGGCGAAAAGCCTTGCGGCGTGAACATGCATCGGCAGCGGGCCGAGACACGCGCTGAAGTGCCGATCCGCGACCTGGTCCCCGGCGACCACATCCATCTGTCCGCCGGCGACATGATTCCGGCCGACTGCCGGCTGCTGGCGACCAAGGATTTATTCGTCTCACAGGCCGCATTGACGGGCGAATCGCTGCCGGTGGAAAAATTCTCCGGCATCGCGCGGCCGTTCGAGACGGTATTCGAAGCGCCCAACCTGGTCTTCATGGGCACCAACGTGATTTCGGGCTCGGCCACGGCGCTGGTCATCGCCACCGGCAGCCGCACCTATTTCGGTGCGCTGTCGTCGCGCATCACCGCCTCGGACCGTGCGCCAACGGCGTTCCAGGCCGGCGTCAACAGCGTGAGCTGGCTGCTGATCCGCTTCGCGCTGGCCATGGTGCCCATCGTGCTGCTGATCAACGGCTTCACCAAAGGCGACTGGATGGAGGCCTTTCTGTTCGCGCTGTCGGTAGCCGTGGGGCTGACGCCTGAAATGCTGCCGATGATCGTCACGTCCACCCTGGCCAAGGGCGCGGTCATCATGTCGCGCAAGAAAGTCATCGTCAAGCGCCTGGACGCGATCCAGAACTTCGGCGCCATGGACGTGCTGTGCACAGACAAGACCGGCACTCTGACGCAGGACAAAATCGCACTGGAGCGGCATACCGACGTTTTCGGCAACCCGTCCGACGAAGTGCTGGAATACGCCTACCTCAACAGCCACTACCAGACCGGCCTGAAAAACCTGCTCGATCACGCGGTGCTCGATCATGTGGAACTGCGCCAGGAATTGCGAGTGGTACAGGACTACCGCAAGGTCGATGAAATCCCCTTCGACTTCGAGCGTCGGCGCATGTCGGTCGTCGTGTCCGAGCGCGAAGACCACCACGAGCTGATCTGCAAGGGCGCGGTCGAGGAAATCCTCTCGACCTGCAACCGTATCCGTGTCCAGACCGCCGAGGGCGTGCGCGACGAGGTACTCGACGCATCCCTGCTGGAGCGCGTGCGCTCCGTCACGCGCGAACTCAACGAGCAAGGACTGCGCGTGGTCGCCGTGGCGGTGAAACACCTGCCGGCCACGCAAACGGCCTACTCGGTGGTCGACGAATCCGGACTGACCCTGATCGGCTACATCGCCTTCCTCGACCCCCCGAAAGAATCCACCGCGCCGGCGCTGCGCGCGCTGGCCGAACACGGCGTGCAGGTCAAGGTGCTGACCGGCGACAGCGAACTCATCGCCCTGCATGTGTGTGGGCGCGTCGGGCTGGAACATGATCACGTGCTGCTCGGCCCGCAGGTCGAGCGCATGGACGAAGCCGCCCTGTCCCAGGCCGTGGAACAGCATCGGATATTCGCGCGCCTGACGCCGCAGGACAAGGAGCGCATCGTGCGCGCCCTGCGCGCTAACGGCCACGTGGTCGGCTTCATGGGCGACGGCATCAATGACGCCCCGGCGCTACGCGCGGCGGACATCGGGATTTCGGTGGATTCGGGCGTGGACATCGCCAAGGAAGCCGCCGACATCATCCTGCTCGAAAAGAGCCTGATGGTACTGGAAGAAGGCGTGGTGGAAGGCCGCCGGACCTTCAGCAACATGCTCAAGTACATTCGCATGACCGCCAGCTCGAACTTCGGCAATGTGTTCTCGGTCCTGGTCGGCAGTGCTTTCCTGCCGTTCCTGCCGATGCTGCCGCTGCAACTGTTGACGCAGAACCTGCTGTACGACATCTCGCAGATCGCCATCCCGTTCGACAACGTCGATAAGGAACTGGTGAAGAAGCCGCTGCGATGGCAGCCCGACGACATCGGCCGCTTCATGATCTTCTTCGGCCCGATCAGCTCGATCTTCGACATCTCCACCTATGTGCTCATGTGGTTCGTCTTCGGCGCCAACACCGTGGAAGATCAGTCGCTGTTCCAGTCGGGCTGGTTCGTTGTCGGCCTGCTGACGCAGACTTTGATCGTGCACATGATCCGCACGCCCAAAATACCCTTCATCGAAAGCCGCGCCGCCTGGCCGCTGATGGTCATGACGATCATCATCATGACCATCGGCATCATGCTGCCGATGAGTCCCATGGCGGGCTACTTCAACCTCCAGGCCTTGCCGTTGAGCTACTTCCCGTGGCTGGCCGGCATCCTGCTGAGCTATGCGGCTCTCACAACCGTCATGAAGAGGTTCTACATCCGCAGGTTCGGCTGGCAGTGATGCCGGGCTGGCCGAGCAATCGATGAACGAGAACGGACTCTTGATGAACGCCATTCACTTCAGCAGCCTCGGCGCGCTGGCGACGATGTTTGTGAACCTGGCGGCCGCCTTCCTGCTGGGCTCACTGATCGGGATCGAACGGCAACTGCGCCAGCGCACCGCCGGGCTGCGGACCAACACCCTCGTCGCCGTCGGCGCAGCCATTTTCGTCTCGCTGGCTGCGCGGTTGTTCGAGATCAATGGCGGGCCGCAGAGCACTATCCACGTGGTGGCCTATGTCGTCTCGGGTATCGGCTTTCTGGGGGCCGGCGCCATCATGAAGGAAGGTGCCAGCATTTCCGGGCTGAACACCGCCGCGACCTTGTGGGGCTCGGGTGCGGTCGGCGCCTGCGCCGGCGCCGGACTGTTGGGCGAAGCCGGGCTTGCCGCCTTGTTCGTGCTGGCGAGCAACACGCTATTGCGACCCGTCGTGAACCGGATCAATCGCCGCCCCTTCCACGAAGCGTCGAGCGAAGCGACATACATGGTCTTCGTGGTGTGTGCGCGCGAACATCAATCCGACGTGCGGGAAACCGTGCTGGACATGCTGGAACAGGCCACCTATCCCGCACGCCAGGTGGACGACCCCCCCTTCGGAGAGAACGAGGTGGAAATCGAAATCACGCTGTACGCCACCGCCATCCAGCCCGAAGAACTCGAAGCCGCCGTGACGTCGGTGGAAAACCTGCCCGGAGTCCGCCAAGCCTTCTGGAACGCCAAAGAGGAAGGCTGACAGGGCAGCGCGCTACCCATGCGGGACGATGCGCTACCCTGTATCCTGTTCATCGTTCCCATCAGGAATCCCTGCGCAGGTCATGCCATGCCACCGTCTCTGATCCGCACCTTGCCGCAATTTCGTATCGCCCTGAAGCTCACGCTCATCGGCACCGTCATGGCGGCGATTCTGGTGGCGGATACCAGAACGAACTACGAAGTTGCCGCAGCCGTTTTTTACACGGTCGTGATTCTGGCGGTATCCCGTTTATTGCGCCGGCGATGGCTGATTGCTTTCAGCGCGGTCTGCATCGGATTGACGGCACTGAGCTTCGCACTGACGCCGCATGGCCACTTCCGCATGGGCCTGGTCAATACCGGCATCAGCATCGCCTCGATCATCATCACCACCTACCTGATTCTGAAAATGGAAGCGGCAAGAACGGCGGCGCACGACGCCCAGGCGCAGTTGATGCGCATCGCGCGCGTCAAGAGCCTGGAAGGGCTGACTACTTCCATCGCGCACGAAATCAACCAGCCGCTCGCCGCGATCGTCGCAAGCGGCAACGCCTGCCAACGCTGGCTGGCGCAGGAACCGCCGCATCTCGACAAGGCTCGCCAGGCGCTCGAACGCATCCTCGGCGACGCCGGTCGCGCGAGCAGCATCATCGCCCGTGTCCGCAGCCTCACGCAGGGCGAGCCGCCGGATAAAAGCGCCTTCGATTTCAACCAGGCGGTCATGGAGGTCATCGCGCAATCCCAGGCGGAGATCGATCGCAACGGCATCATCCTTGAAACGGATCTGCGCGCCGATCTGCCCCCCGCGTTCGCCGATCGCGTTCAGATCCAGCAAGTGGTCGGCAACCTGGTGCTGAATGCGATCGAGGCCATGCTCCCGGTCTCGACCCGTACGCACGTCATGCGGATCACCTCGAGTATCGAGGGCGGGACGATTTCGCTGGCCATCGCTGATTCCGGCGTAGGCTTTTCCGCGGGGGTTCACGGACACCTGTTCGAGGCCTTCTGGACCACGAAGCCCGAAGGCATCGGCGTCGGCCTGAGCATCAGCCGGGCCATCATCGAAGCCAATGGCGGCCAGATCGGGGCCGAGTCGATGGCCGCGGGCGGGGCGGTATTTCGATTCACCGTACCCGCAGCGGCACAGGGGACGCGTGCATGACCCAAACACGTGCGACCGCGAAGGACGATCCTGTCGTCTACGTCGTAGACGACGACGACTCCGTCCGTGCCGCGCTCGAGGACTTGCTCGCCTCGGTCGGGCTGAGGGTTTCGACGTTCGGATCACCCCGGGAATTTCTGGCGCGCCGCCTCGAAGACGCGCCGGGATGCCTGGTGTTGGATGTGCGCATGCCCGGCCAGAGCGGCATGGATTTTCATCGGCAGATGGCCGAGTTGGGAATTGGGCTCCCGGTCGTGTTCATCACAGGCCACGGCGACATCGCCATGGGCGTCGAGGCGATGAAGAACGGCGCGATCGAATTTCTGACCAAGCCCTTCAGGGACCAGAGCCTGCTCGACGCGATCCATCACGGCATCGAGAAGGATCGCGAGCGGCGCAGGCACGCGGCGCGCGCGGCGGAACTGCGAACGAGGTGGGCATCGCTCACGGCTGGAGAGCAGGACGTCACGCGCCTGGTCGTGCAGGGCTTGTTGAACAAGCAGATCGCAGCGCAGTTGAACATCAGCGAGATCACCGTCAAGGTCCGCCGCGGACACGCCATGCGCAAGATGCAGGCAAGCTCGCTGGCGGAATGGGTGAGAATCGTTGAGAAGCTGGGGATACTCTGAACTTGTTCAGAGTATCCTTGACTTGATCAGGCACGCGCCTTTGTGATCAGCTCGTCCAGCCAGGCCAGCATGGTGTCGATTTCGTCGGCCGTGACGTTCAGGGCCGGCATGAAGCGCAGCAGGTTGCCGCGCGGCGCGTTCAGCAGCAGGCCTTCCGGCGTGCGATCGCGCGCGGCCTGGACCAGCGCCGGACCATCGTCGCGATCCATCACCAGGGCGCGCAGCAGGCCCTGGCCGCGCTCGCCCCGCATGCCCCACTTGTCCGACAGCGCCGTCAGGCCGGCCGACAGCTGCCGCCCCCGGGCGTTGACCTCGTCCAGGAAGCCCGGTGCCGCCAGCGTATCGAAGATCGCCACGCCCACCGCCGTCATCAAGGGATTGCCGTTGTAGGTACCGCCCTGGTCGCCGTGCTCGAAACAGCAGACGGCCTCGCGCGCGCACAGCGCCGACAGCGGCACGCCGCCGCCGATGCCCTTGCCCAGCGTCATGATGTCGGGCTCGATGCCGGCATGCTGGTAGGCGTACAGCCGCCCCGTGCGGCCCATGCCGCTCTGGACTTCGTCCACGATCAGCAGCAGGCCGCATTCGCGGGTCAGCTCGCGCAGGCCCCGCAGGAATTCGCGCGTCGCGGGGATCACGCCCGCCTCGCCCTGGACCGGCTCCAGCATCACGGCGACCGTCTGGTCGTCGATCAGGGAGCGCACCGAATCCAGGTCATTCAGGTCGGCCTTGGGAAAGCCCTCGACCTGCGGCGCGAACTTCCGGTCCCAGCCGGCCTTGCCCGAGGCCGACATGGTGGCCAGGGTACGGCCATGGAAGCTGTGATCGAAGGTGATGATCTTGTAGGCGCCCTTGCGATGCAGCTGGCCCCACTTGCGGGCGAGCTTGATCGCACCCTCGTTGGCCTCGGCGCCGCTGTTGGCGAAGAACACGCGGTCGAAGCACGAGGACTCGACGATGCGGCGGGCCAGGTCGATGGACGGCTGGTTGTAGAAGGCCGGAGAGGGGTTGATCAACAGCCGCGACTGGCGCGTCAAGGCCTCGATCATGGCCGGATGGTTGTGGCCCAGGCAGTTCACGGCCCAGCCCTGGATGAAATCCAGGTAGCGCTTGCCGTTGTGGTCTTCCAGCCAGGATCCCTGGCCCCGGACGAACACCAGCTCCGGGCGCGAAGTGATTTCCATCAGGGCGTTCAGCCCGGCGCGATCGATCGACATGAGTGCAGATTCCTGAAAAACAAAGTCCCGGCGGCACGGCGCCGCGCAAACCGATATTCTAAGACGGACGCAACGCTCCCCGAACCTTCGCGGCCCAGCGCCCCCCAAACAGATTGACCGCCAGTCCGATCAACACCACACCTCCCCCCAGCCACTGCCACAGGCCCAGACGTTCTCCCAGGAACCAGTCGGCGCACAGCAGCCCCACCACAGGAATCAGCAGGCTGAGCGGCGCGATCCGGGCGACCGGATGGCGGGCCAGCAGGCGCCCCCACAGCACGTAGCCGATCAGCGTCGCCACCCCCGACAGGTAGGCTACCGCCCCCGCCGCACGCCAGCTGATATGGGCCAGGCTGTCCACGATCCGGTCCGGCCCCTCGAAGATGACCGACAGCAGCAGGAACGGGATGGGAGGCAGCAAGGCGCCCCACACCACCATCGACAGCATGCGCACCGGGCCCGCGCATTTCAGCACTACGTTGCCCGACGCCCAGCTGAAGGCCGCCGCCAGGGTCAGCAGGAAGCCGGCCAGCGGCACCGCCGTCTCGCCCCCCGCGCCCAGGTCCAGCAGGGCCAGTCCTGCGGCGGCCAGGCCGATGCCCAGGACGTGGTGCGGGCGGATGGCCTCGCGCAGCACCAGCGCGGCGATCGCCACCGTGAAGAAAGCCTGCGCCTGCAGCACCAGGGACGCCAGGCCGGCCGGCATGCCCAGGTAGATCGCCAGGAACAGGAAAATGAACTGGCCCAGGCAGATGGTCGCCCCGTAGCCGGCGACATAGCGCCAGTGCACGGCCGGCCGGGGCACGAAGAACACCGCGGGGAAGGCCACGAGCAGGAAGCGCAGGGCGCCCAGCAGCATCGGCGGGATCTCGTCCACGCCGACCTTGATGACGACGAAATTGGCGCCCCACACCACGATGACGACCAGGGCGGCCAGGATGTCTTTCAAGGGCATGAAATCTCCCGCTTCAAAGCTTGGTGTGGAACGCGAGGATGCGCGAATCCTGCATGCTACGGCATTTCAGGCCTGTACGAACGGGCGGCCGGGCCGTGCGCGGCGACGGAACCGTGCCGCGGCTGGCGCCGCGGGCGCCGGCGGACCGGCGTTCCCGTTCTAGAATGTCCTCCTTTCCCCCTCACGGCAGACTTCCATGCGCCTGGCCATCCACAGCCTGTACAGCTACCCGGTCAAATCCTGCGCCGGCATCGCCCACGAACGCATCCGCGTCACCGGATCCGGCCTGGCCTTCGACCGGCACTGGGTCATCGTGGACGCCCAGGGCCTCTTCATGACCCAGCGCCAGCACCCCCGCATGGTGCTGATCCATCCGGAACCCGCCACGGACGGCCTGTGGCTGCGGGCGCCCGACCAGACCGACTGCTTCGTGCCTTCCCCACCCGCGCAAGCCGAACCCGTGCCGGTCGCCATCTGGGGCGCATCCACCCTGGGCGCCGACCAGGGCGACGAGGCCGCCGCATGGCTGAGCGCGTTCATCGGCGCACCCTGCCGGTTGCTGCATCTGCATCCCCGGGCGCACCGCCTGGCCAGCCTGCCGCACGTCACCCGCTGGATCCAGACCCACCCCGACTGGCCGCAATCGTTCCTGCCGGTGGACCGGCACGCCTTCGCATTCGCCGACGGCTTCCCCTTTCTGGTGGCCAACCGGCACTCGCTGGAAGCGCTGAACGGCCAGTTGGACGGCCAGGGCGTCGCGCCGGTCGACATGATCCGCTTCCGCCCCAACATCGTGCTCCAGGGCCTGGAACCCTACGATGAAGACCACCTGGCGGGATTCCGCACTGGCAACGCCGGTTTCGCCTTCGTCAAGGCCTGCGCCCGCTGCCCCATCCCCAACGTGGACCCGCTGACGGGCGGCACGGCGGCGGAACCGGGCCGCACCCTGGCGCGGCACCGGCAGTTCGAGCAAGGCGTGCTGTTCGGCATGAACGCCGTCGCCGCCCTGCCGGACGGCGAGACCTGGCTCCAGGTGGGCGACGCCATCGAGCCCGAATACGATTTCTGATCCCGGCCCGGCCGGGCGCCGTCACGCAACACCCGGTCCCGGAACATCCGCCGGTCAGTACAGGTCCAGTTGCACCGGGTGCGGCCGGTCGCCGGCGCCCGCGGGCTCCAGCTTGCTGACCCGCACGCCCAGCAGCCTCAGCCGCCGCTCCAGCGGCACCCGCTTCAGGCATTGCCCGGCGGCCCGATGGATGGCCCGGGCGTCCCCGACCGCCTCATCCAGCGTCAGGTCGCGGGTCACCACTCGGAAATCATCGAAACGCAACTTGATGCCCACTGTCGCTCCGCGCACGCCCTTGCGGGCCAGGTCCTCCGCCAGGCGCTCGCACAGGTCGAGGAATATCCGCGACAGCAGCGGCCGGTCGCGGCGCACGTGCAGGTCCCGCTCGAATGTCGTTTCCCGGCTGAGGGACTTGGGCTCGGACTGCGTCACCACCGGACGATCGTCGATGCCGTGCGACACATCCAGCAGCCACTGCGCCGTACCGAGCCCGAAATGGCGCTGTAACAGCGCCGGCGCGGCCTGCGCCAGTTGGCCGACGGTCTCGATCTCCAGATCCCGCAGCTTGCGCGTGGCCTTGGGGCCGATGCCGTTGACCTTCGACACCGGCAGCGGCCAGATGCGCCGCTCCAGGTCGCCCGGCCCGATCAGCGCGATGCCATCGGGCTTGTCCAGGTCCGAGGCGATCTTCGACAGCAATTTGTTCGGCGAGATGCCGATCGAACAGCTCAGCCCCGTGGCCTCGCGCACCGCTCGCTTCAGGGCGCGGGCCAGCTCGGCGGATTCCTGCGGCAGATCGGTCAGGTCGATGTAGATCTCGTCGATGCCGCGATCCTCGATGCGAGGGGCGATCGCCGCCACGGCGGCCTTGAACAGCCGGGAATAATGGCGATAAGCAGGAAAATCCACCGGCAGCAGCACGGCGTCGGGCGCCAGGCGCGCGGCCTTCATCATCCCCATGGCCGAATGCACGCCCAGGGCTCGGGCCTCGTAGGTGGCCGTCGTGATCACACCGCGCCCGACATAGTCCCGCAACCGGACGTATTCTCCGTTCGCGGGCCGCTGGCCCCCCCCGCCGATCACCACCGCTTGCCCGCGCAGCCCGGGATGGCGCAGCAATTCCACGGACGCGTAGAACGCGTCCATGTCCAGATGCGCGATACGGCGGGCGGGAGATGCGGCGGGCATGTGTCTGGCGCGGCACGAAAAGGCGGCGGCCCTGCTATACTAGCCGGCCTAGAAGATGTATTTCAAATGAATCTATAACCCTGCCCTCATTGAGGGCTTTCCCCGTACGCGAGGACCCCATGGAAGCAGCAACCCTGAAGCGTTCTTCCCAGAAAACCGCCACCCTGCGCCTGGTCGGCCTGCGCGGCCCGTCCTGCGCCGACACGGTGGACCGCGCCCTGGCCGCCGTGCCCGGCGTCTCCCAGGTCACGATCTCCCTGGCCGACGAAAAGGCCACCATCACCTTCGACACCGCCCAGGTTTCCGTCCAGCGCCTGCAGGTCGCCGTCCAGGACGCCGGCTACGAGGCCCTCAAGCCCGTCCACGGAGAAGACGGCAACTGCTGCGGCGGGTGCGGGGGATGAGACAGGGCATGGAATAGCCCGCGGGCTATTCCATGCCTGTCGAATCCGGGCGCCTTGCGAGGCGCGAGGTGGAGGGATACCCTGATTTGAGAAGTCCCTTGCGGACACCTCGTGCCGGCATTCGAAGACGGCCGGTTGCTCGCCGGCCGCCACGGCGCCGGATTTACCGCACCGTCAGCTTCACGTCCACATTGTTGCGCGTGGCGGCGGAATAGGGGCACACCACGTGCGCCTTCTGCACCAGGCCTTCCAGCGTGGCGCGATCCACACCCGGGGCGGAGATATTCAGTTCCACGGCGATGCCGAAACCGGTGGGGATGGGGCCGATGCCCACGGAACCGGACACCTCGGTCGCGTCGGGCAGCTTCACGCCGTCCTTGCCGGCGACCAGCTTCAGCGCGCCGAGGAAGCAGGCCGAATAGCCCGCCGCGAACAGCTGTTCGGGATTGGTGCCATCGCCGCCGGCCCCGCCCAGCTCCTTCGGCGTGGACAGCTTGATGGCCAGGCGGCCGTCGGACGACTTGGCGCTGCCTTCGCGGCCGCCGGTGGCCGTGGCGTGGGCCGTGTAGAGAACGTTTTCGACTGTCATGCTTGGACTCCTTGTGGTGCGATTCCAGAAACGCCGCCGGCACCACGATCGGCGGCGTCCCGTGAACGGGCCGGTCAGTCCGGCGCCGTGCGGTTTTCGAGGGTGGCGGACGCGGCCAGCAGGTGCGCGCGCAATTCTTCCAGTTCGGCCTTCAGCACCCGGGCATGATCGGGAGAGCAGCCCGTGGCGCACAGCACGCCCTTGGGGACGCCGCCGGCGCGGTGCCGGAGATCGCGTCCGGCCGGGGTCAGCGTCACGCGCACCTGGCGCTGGTCGTCGGCCGCTCGGTCGCGGCGCAGCAGGCCCATGGCCTGCAGACGCTTGAGCAGCGGCGTCAGCGTGGCCGAATCCAGGTACAGACGTTCGCCCAATGCCGTGACCGTCGTCCCGTCAGCCTCCCACAGCACCAGCATCACCAGGTATTGCGGATAGGTCAGGCCCAGCTCCACCAGATGCTTCCGGTAGACCTTGCCCATCGCCAGCTGCGCCGAATACAGCGCGAAACACAGCTGGGCGTCCAGCATCAGGCTGGCGGGCGGCGTGGTGGAAGAAGAGGGGGCGGACCGGTTCATGGGTTCATTTTATATAGCGTGCGATTTAATCGCAAGCGATATTTTTATCGGAAAATTCGGAAAATCCGAACCCATTGAAGCTGCGGAAACCGGTCACCCGCAGCCGGCCAAGCCCCCGGCGCTGGAAAAGCGGCGATACACTGCCATCCACACACTCGAAAGGAAACCACCATGACGGATCGCGTCGACTGCGTCGTCATCGGCGCCGGCGTCGTCGGGCTGGCCGTCGCACGTGCCTGCGCCCTGGCCGGACTGGAGACCCTGGCGCTCGAAGCCGAAACCGCCATCGGCACCGCCACCAGCGCGCGCAACAGCGAAGTCATCCATGCGGGCCTCTACTACCCGCACGGCTCGCTCAAGGCCCGGCTGTGCGTCCAGGGCCGCCAGGCCCTGTACGACTACTGCGCATCCCACGGCGTCGCCCACGAGCGCCGCGGCAAGCTCATCGTCGCCACTCGCGACGAACAGCGCGGCGCCCTGGAACGCATCGGCGCGGCGGCGGCCTCCAGCGGCGTGCATGACCTGCGCCTGCTGGACGCAGCACAGGCGCGGGCGCGCGAACCCGCGCTGCGCTGCGTGGCCGCGCTGGAATCGCCGTCCACCGGCATCATCGACAGCCACGGCCTGATGCTCGCCCTGCAGGGCGACCTGGAATCCGCCGGCGGCCTGCTGGCTCTGCGGGCTCCCGTCCTGTCAGGCCAGGTCCTGGCGGACGGCATCCTGCTGCGCATCGGCGGCGACGAGCCCATGGAGCTCGTCGCCCGCCGCGTCGTCAACTGCGCCGGCCTGCACGCCCAGACCATGGCTGCCGCCATCGACGGCCTGCCGCCCGACAGCATCCCCGCCGGCCGCTACGCCAAGGGCAACTACTACGCCCTGTCGGGCAAGGCGCCGTTTTCCCGCCTGATCTACCCCGTCCCCGAACCCGGCGGCCTGGGCGTGCACCTGACCCTGGACCTGGGCGGGCAGGCCCGCTTCGGCCCCGATGTCGAATGGGTCGACGCCATCGACTACAGCGTGGATCCCGCCCGCGCCGACGGTTTCTACGCCGCCATCCGCCGCTACTGGCCCGACCTGCGCGACGGCGCCCTGCGCCCCGACTACGCCGGCATCCGTCCCAAGCTGGCCGTGCCCGCCGGGCAGGACGCCGACTTCGTCATCCAGGACGTGCGCACGCACGGCGTGCCCGGCCTGGTCAACCTGTACGGCATCGAATCCCCGGGCCTGACCGCCTGCCTGGCGATCGCCGACGAGGTCATCCAACGCCCGGGCATGCACTGACCGGCGCGGTGCATAATCATGGCATCGTCTTCAACCCGTACCTACAGGAACCCGACATGATCCGCGAAATGGCCCACATCACCGTGAAACCCGGCACCCTGGCCGACTTCGAGGCCGGCGTCCGCCAGGCGCTGCCGCTCTTTCATCGCGCCCGCGGCTGCAAGCGTGTCGAACTGCACCACATCATCGAAAAGCCCGAGCAATACGTGCTGATGGTGTACTGGGAAACCCTGGACGACCACATGGTCCACTTCCGTCAATCGGACGATTTCCAGACCTGGCGCGGGCTGGTGGGCGGGTATTTCGAGAAAGCGCCGGAGGTGGTGCATTCGGAGGTGGTGGTGGAAGAATAAGCGCCGCCGGCCGCAGCGAGACAGGCATCCGGCACCGCGAATCCTTCTTCCCGATGCAGAAGGATTTTTTAAGACATATCTTATTGATTATAAATAGTATTTTTGGATTTTCTTGGCGTGCTTGGACCTGTACTTGGACCCAAAGCTGATGTGTGTCTCTTGATGGTGCTCTAAGACGCATCATGGATCATTGCTTGCTGTCTGGCTTGCTGAAATGGGTGTAAATGGGCGTGCTATAGGTTGCATGATCCGCGTGGTCCTGCAACCCACAAGCTTGGCTATGTATTCATTATTGAGTACATTGAAGACATTAGGACTGTAAGGAACTGATCATGCCCCGCGCCAACACCACCACCATGACAGTGCGCCTCAGTGGCCCTTTGAGCGAATTCGTTGCCGCAAATGTTGGCGAGCAAGGCGACTACGAGAACGTCAGCGAGTATGTCCGCGACCTGATTCGTCGCGACAAGGAAACTAGGGAAGCAGCTGCGTTCGAGCGGCTCAAGGCCGAACTCACCCACGCTTGGGCGGCACCGGAATCGTCATACAAGCCCTTGACGGCAGCAGACGTCATCGCGCGTAACCGGGCCTGATTTCTGTCATGGTCAAGGCGCAGATACGTGTTCAGGAAGCCGCGTCCTGGCGGCTGGACGGTATTTATCGCTATACGCACGAGCGTTGGGGCGCGCAACAAGCCGAGCGCTACATCACGGGTTTATTCGAGGCGTTCGAGGGTATTGCCACACACCAGACGGCATCTCGCGCCATTCCAGCGGAGTTCGGTATAGGTGGCTATTTCTTCCGTTATGAGCGGCATTTCGTCTATTAGCGTCGGCTCTCGAACGGCGACATCGGCATCGTGACCATCCTGCATGAAAAGATGCATCAGATTGGGTGCTTGCGGGAGGACTTTGGTCTTTGAGTCCGAGACTTGCGCTGAGGCTGGACTGAAGCACGCCGATCACGCAAGACAGAGAACAGAATCAACAAGACATCCTTACCATGAGTGAATACCAGTACTACGAGTTCGCGGCGATCGACAAACCCTTGACCGGTACCGAAATGGCCGAGCTGCGTGCGGTTTCTACCCGGGCAGTCATTACCCCCAGCGGTTTCGCCAATCACTACGAATGGGGCGACCTCAAGTCCGATCCTGCTGATTGGATGCAGCGTTATTTCGATGCCTTTGTCTATTCAGCCAATTGGTGCAGTTGCCATGTGTCGCTTCGACTGCCGAAGGCCGTTTTCCGCAAGGCCGAGCTGGATGCCTTTATTCGCTCGGCTGTACTGTCAATTGACTCCACCGATGCACACTGGATTTTCAGTTGGACGCTGGAGGAAAGCGAAGATTATGACCGCTTTGCGGAAGACGACGGCAGTGGCTGGATGCGCAGGTTGATTCCCCTGCGCGATGAGTTGATGCGTGGCGATTTGCGGCCGCTGTACCTGGGGTGGCTGGCGGCTGGTGATGAATTGAATGATGACACGCTGGAGCCGGAAGTGCCGAGTGGTTTGGCAGACCTTTCGCCAGCGCAGCAGGCTTTGATCGAATTCCTGGAGATCGACCCGGATCTGCTGGAAGCCGCCAGTATGGGTAGTGCTACAGCGGCACCAGCGCACGACGAAATACTGCAAATAACCACCTGGATGGAAACCTGGCAAACCGTGGATATGCAGGATGTGCTCAAGGCAATCGCAACGGGTCGGGGTCAGGAAGCAGAACGCCAGGTGAAGTCGCACTATGCGGCATGGCTCAAATCACAACGCCCGGCATCGTCGGAGGCTCCCCAGCGCAAGGTGGTGGAACTACGCGAACTGGCGCAATCGACTGGTGAGCGTAGGCGGGCTCGCGAAGCCGAGGCGCATGCAAAGCGCGAGACGGAACGTCGCCAAAAGCGCGAGGCCGAATTACGCCGCATCATGAGTACGCCGGATACATACTGGCGCGAGGCGGACACACAGGCATCCCGCGGAAGTGCATCCGGCTACGAAAAAACGGTCGATATGTTGAAGGTGCTGGCCGAGGGCTATGCGCTGGTGGCTGGCCCGGAGGCTTTCGAACGCCAATTGCGGCGCTTTCTTGTCCCTCACGCCAAGCGATCAGCCCTGCTGCGTCGCCTGGCCGATGCGGGCTTGTGGTCAGGATAAAGCGCAAGCGATGATGGGTCGCGACGACGAACTCGCTCGCCTTCGTGCCGAGAACGCCCGCCTCGTCGCTCTGCTCGAAGCGCACGGCATCGCTTGGCAAGCGCCTGCGCCGATCCCCAAGCCTTCAGCAACCTTATCGCTGACCACCGACGGAAAAGTCATGCTCTTTGGTCGGTTGTTCCGGGGCCGCACCGACGTCTATCCAGTCCGCTGGGACAGCAAGGCAGGCAAGAGCGGATACTCGCCGGCATGTGCGAACGAGTGGCGTCCCGGTGTCTGCGAGAAGCCTCGCATCAAATGCGGTGACTGCCAGCAGCGGCAACTGTTGCCGTTGACCGATCAAGTCCTTTTCGATCACCTGGCGGGACGCCATACCATCGGCCTTTATCCACTGCTGTCAGGCGATGATTGCCATCTGCTTGCCGTGGATTTCGACGAATCGGACTGGCGTGATGATGCCCGAGCCTTCGTTCAATCCTGCCGTGAGTTAGGTGTTCCGGTAGCGCTGGAAATTTCGCGCTCTGGCAACGGCGCCCATGCCTGGATCTTCTTTTCCGGCCGTGTCCCTGCCCGTGATGCCCGCCGGTTGGGAACGGCTTTGATAAGTCACACCTGCGCCCGTACGAGGCAATTGACACTGGGCTCCTACGATCGTCTGTTCCCGAACCAGGACACCCTGCCCAAGGGTGGGTTCGGCAACCTGATTGCCCTGCCTCTGCAGAAGATCCCTCGAGAGCGAGGGGCAAGCGTCTTCGTGGACGATGCCCTGCAACCGCATCCCGATCAATGGGCCTTCCTTGCCTCGCTGCGGACAATGGAGCCGCACGACATCGAGCCTGTCATCCTTCACGCCACCGGCGGCTCTCATCCACTGGACGTCACCTTCGCTATCGACAAAGACCTGCACGAGCCATGGAGGCATTCGGCAGGGAGCCGGCAACGGTTGGTTGGTGCGATGCCGGTCTCGCTCACGTTGACCCTGGCCAATCTCATCTACATCGAGAAGGACGCACTCCCACAGGTATTGGCCAACCGGCTCATCCGTCTGGCTGCTTTCGCCAATCCTGAGTTCCATCAGGCTCAGGCGCTGCGTCTGCCGGTCTGGAACAAACCTCGCCTGATTGGTTGCGCCGAGAATTTCCCCCACCATATCGCCCTGCCACGTGGCTGCTTCAATGCTGTCCGCGAGCTACTGCGTGAGAACGCTATCGGCTGTGAACTGCGGGACGAGCGCTGCGGCGGCCAAGCCCTTGCTGTTGAGTTCGCAGGCCAACTCCGGGAGGACCAGGAGCAAGCCGTCAGATCGATGCTCCGCTTCGATACCGGCATCCTGTGTGCACCAACCGCCTTCGGAAAAACCGTCACCGCCGCAGCGCTGATCGCCCGGCGTGGCATCAACACGCTGGTACTGGTGCATCGCACGGAACTGCTCAGGCAGTGGCAGGAACGTCTGCAGACTTTCCTGAGTTGTGGCAAGGAGATGGTCGGAGTGATTGGCGGCGGCAAGTCCAAGCCGACAGGCCGCATCGACATCGCAGTCATGCAGTCCATACATCGGCAGGGAGAAATCAACCCCATTGTGGAAAATTACGGACACATCGTCGTCGACGAATGCCACCACCTCTCGGCAGTGTCGTTTGAGGCCATTCTCAAACGTGTCCGCGCCCGTTACGTACTGGGGTTGACGGCCACACCGATCCGGCGCGATGGCCGTCAACCCATTCTGTTCATGCAGTGTGGCCCGATCCGCCATACCGCTGCCAAGCCGGCTGGTGCGCCACAGATGCTGGAGTGTGTGTCACGCTACCTGCCGGCGCGAACCGCATTTCCCGAAGAAGCGGCCATCCAGGACATATTCCGCCAGCTTTCCTGCGATGTCACCCGTACCACCAAGATCGCCGACGAGATCGCGGGGGCTTTTGCACAGGGCGGCAAGGTGCTGGCCTTGTCCGAACGGACCGATCATCTTGACGCCTTGTATGCCGCGCTGGTGGGGCGTGTCCAGCCCTTGTTCCTGCTGCATGGCCGCCAGTCGAAGAAACAACGCGCCAACGTGATCGCTGCCTTGAATGTATTGGATGTCGATGTACCTCGTGTGTTGCTGGCCAGTGGCAGATTGGTGGGAGAAGGCTTCGACCACCCGCCGCTCGACACGCTGGTACTGGCAATGCCGATTTCATGGAAAGGTACGCTGCAACAGTATGCCGGCCGTCTGCATCGAGAGCAGGCGGGCAAGCAGCACGTGCGCATCATCGACTTTGTCGACGCCGGACATCCTTCGCTGCTGCGCATGTGGGAAAGGCGGCAGCGTGGCTACCAGGCGATGGGTTATCGGATGGCTACTACGGGGGAGTTGAACTTGGGGTTACCAACGTAGCGCATGCTTTTGTTTCTGGCAATAAATACGGGGGATGCGCTGTTCGGATTGTTTGCGGCGAAAAGAGCCCATCAAATTCCAACCCCAACACGCTGACCGAGGCAATCAGATCAGCCGGGAACTTGGGCAAGAATGGACATCGATCATCACAATTTACCTGGGGCAATGACGGCCGCCCGAGTTCGACAGTTA